>NZ_JABBGF010000001.1:0-370405 GCF_012927265.1 Chryseobacterium cheonjiense
GCATAGCCGAGTAGTACTAATTACCCGTAGATTTATTGCCTATTGGTTCTCAATAAAGCCTTATAAGTGCAACCAAGGTTTTGCCTTTGTGATGAAATTTACCGATAAAAACGGTTCAAGGTTCAATGTTTAAGATTCAAGGTTAAAACTTTGAACATTAAACTGAAAAAACCTTAAACCTATATACAGCCTTTAGGGTGGTTTTAGCGGTGGGGCTCACCTGTTCCCATTCCGAACACAGAAGTTAAGCCCACCAGCGCCGATGGTACTGCTAACGCGGGAGAGTAGGTCGCCGCCAGTTTTTATTTAAAAGTCTCATAGATTAATTTCTATGAGACTTTTTTTGTTTATATCCACTTAAGATTCAAGATTCAAAATTCAAAGTTTAAAATTCAAAGTTTAAGGTTCAGAGTTTAAGGTTCAAAGTTCAAAGTTCAAAATTCAAAGCTCAGAGTTTATTTAAATAGAATATCCTGGATTATACCCATACTTTATTACACATTACGCATTACCCATTACCCATTACTCATTACTCATTACCGATTACTTATGTAAGATAGGACTACCGGCTCTCGTGACGACAACTGCCCTAGCCTCGATAGTAACGGTTACCCCGCAGTAAGGATGGGAATGTGTGGACTTAGTAAGGCACGTACCGGAACGAGGAGTAAAAGTGGATAGCGAGAGAAAGCTTCTGAAAATAATAATATGTTATTCTAATTAGTAAAAATTAAAATAGACGAAATCTTTTACGAAAGCGCAGATTATATTGTAACTTTATTGATATGAAAGAGCATATTGTAAGAGGTTTCAGATTTGGTAATTACCAACCGCCGGAAATGTCTGTATTCGACAGATTGCTGGAGATTTTCACCGATCTGCTGACCCATACTTCAGGAGATTTTGATGAAGCGATCGACTGGCTGCGTATGCTTGATGAAGAGTATGAGCTGACAACACCGGACTATACCATTGATGATTTTATAGAAGACCTTAAGAAAAAAGGATATATCCGCGAGGAAATTGATCCCAATGGAAATGGAAATGGGATACGTCTTAGTGCTAAAATGGAACAGAATATTCGCAAACAGGCACTTAACCAAATATTTGGAAATCTTCAGAAAAGTGGAACCGGAAATCATAAAACCAGTAAAAGCGGTGCTGGAGAAGATACTACAGGGGAATTTCGGAATTATAATTTTGGAGATCCGGTAGAGAAGATCTCAATTACAGAAAGTATTAAAAATGCCCAGATCAATAATGGAATCGGTGATTTTCACCTTACTGAAAGTGATCTGGTAGTTGAAGACAGTGTTCATCAATCGCAAATGAGTACTGTTCTGATGATTGATATCAGTCACAGCATGATCTTATATGGTGAAGATAGAATCACTCCTGCAAAGAAAGTGGCTATGGCTCTTGCTGAATTAATAACAACAAGATATCCTAAAGATACATTAGATATTATTGTTTTTGGTGATGATGCATGGCCGGTAAAAATTCAGGAACTGCCTTATCTTCAGGTAGGTCCTTATCATACCAACACGGTTGCCGGGCTTCAGCTGGCGATGGATATATTACGTCGTAAACGAAATACGAATAAGCAGATCTTTATGATTACCGATGGCAAGCCAAGCTGCGTAAGAGAACCTGACGGTACTTACTATATGAATTCCTATGGTTTGGATGAATATGTTGTTCAGAAATGTTATAATATGGCGGCTCAGGCACGCCGGCTTCATATTCCTGTTACTACTTTTATGATCGCTCAGGATTCTTATCTTCAGCAGTTTGTCAGAGAATTTACAGAAGCCAACCAGGGGAAAGCCTTTTATACCGGACTTAATGGTCTGGGGCAGATGATCTTTGAAGATTATGAGGCCAACCGTAAAAAAAGAATACGTTAAATAAAATAATGTTTAAAAACATTACTATAAATATACATACAATGACTGCAAAGCCAGATATAAAAACATTAGGTTCATTAAAAGAATCAGGATATACCATTAAAAGCATAAAAGACGAATTAAGAGATAATTTAATCATTAAAATCCGAAATAAGGAGAATGTGTTTGAGGGAATTTTCGGGTATGAAAATAGTGTAATTCCTCAGTTGGAGCACGCTATTCTCAGCCGCCATAATATCAATTTGCTTGGACTGCGCGGGCAGGCAAAAACAAGATTGGCCAGAATGATGACAACATTGCTGGACGAATGGATTCCTTTTGTAAGCGGAAGTGAGATTAATGATGATCCTTTAAGCCCGATCTCGCGTTATGCAAAAGAGCTTATCGAGGCTGAAGGAGACAATGCACCGATAGACTGGCTGCATCGTGATGAAAGGTTTTTTGAAAAACTGGCGACTCCGGATGTAACGGTTGCCGATCTCATTGGAGATGTCGATCCTATAAAGGCTGCCAATCTAAAGCTTTCTTATGCGGATGACAGGGTTATCCACTTCGGGATGATTCCTCGTGCCAACAGAAGTATTTTTGTCATTAATGAATTGCCGGATCTTCAGGCCAGAATTCAGGTGTCTTTGTTTAATATTCTTCAGGAAGGTGATGTGCAGATTCGTGGCTTTAAAGTAAGAATGCCGTTGGATATACAATTTATCTTCACGGCCAATCCGGAAGATTATACCAACAGAGGAAGTATCGTGACGCCGCTGAAAGATAGAATTGGCTCTCAAATCCTTACTCACTATCCGGAAAACATTCATGTGGCGAAGGAAATTACAAAATATGAATCCAGCTTAGACAGCCGACAGCAAAAGGGAGTCTATGTTCCCGAACTGGCAAAAGATCTTTTAGAACAGATCGGATTTGAAGCACGCGACAGTGAATTTGTAGACTACAAAAGCGGAGTGAGTGCAAGAATGAGCATCACGGCATTCGAAAACCTTTTGAGTACCGCAGAAAGAAGGTCCCTTCTAACCGGAGACGAAAAAACATCTGTAAGATTGAGCGATTTTATGGGAGTAATTCCGGCCATTACCGGAAAAGTGGAACTGGTTTATGAAGGTGAGCAGGAAGGTGCAGAAGCAGTGGCACAGATCCTCATCGACAACGCCATTAAAACATTGTTTACCTCTTACTTTCCGAAAGTGGAAAAGCTGGAAAAGAAAGATGCAGCAGGACCTTTCCAACAGATTACCGACTGGTTCCTGGAAGATGACGGTTTCATAGAAATTACCGACGAATCATCGGATGAATCGTACGCTAAAGCACTTAATCGAATTAATGCACTCGACAGAATTATAGAGAAATACCAACCGGATACGAAGAAGGAAGATCTTTTGTTTATGAAAGAGTTCATTCTTTGGGGATTATCGGCCAATAAAAAACTAAACAAGGAAAGATTTCGTAGCGGAGTGTTCTTTTCCTGATAAATGAATTAATTTTCCGGGAGCAATTTGACTATGTCGAAAAGTTATTATTTATTTTTATTTGAAGCTTTTTCCTGCTTTCCGCACTCGCTATTTTTTTAGTTTTGGCTGCGGCGGCGAAGCCGCCGCAGCCAAAACTAAAAAAATGAGCTCAGACAATTGCTGCAATCAGGGCTAGGCTGATGGCACTAAATCAATATGGCACAAACGAAATAATATCCAAAAAAAGATGCGGAAACCTTCCGCATCTTTTTTATTTATAATCAATCATCAATCATTAAACCTGTATTACACCCAGATTGAACTTCTCAGTAATCGGAGAATGATTAGCCGCTTCAATTCCCATAGAAATCCATTTTCTTGTATCTACCGGATTGATAATGGCATCTGTCCAAAGCCTTGCCGCTGCGTACGTTGCTTCCGTTTGCTTCTGATATTTCTTTGAAATGCTTTCCAGAATTTCATTATGCTTTTTCTCTGTTATTTCTTTTCCCTGCTTCTTAAGCGTAGATTCCTGGATCTGCGCCAGAACTTTTGCCGCCTGTGCGCCGCCCATTACCGCAAGATCTGCCCATGGCCAGGCTACAATAAGCCTTGGATCATAAGCTTTTCCGCACATTGCGTAATTTCCGGCACCATAAGAATTTCCTGTAATCACGGTAAATTTAGGAACTACAGAATTAGAAACCGCATTTACCATTTTGGCACCATCTTTAATAATTCCTCCGTGCTCAGATTTAGAACCGACCATAAAACCCGTTACATCCTGTAAAAACACCAAAGGAATCTTTCTCTGATTACAATTCGCAATAAACCTTGTAGCCTTATCTGCAGAATCAGAATAAATTACACCGCCGAATTGCATTTCGCCCTTTCCACTTTTTACAAGCTTTCTCTGGTTGGCAACAATTCCTACCGACCAGCCGTCGACTCTTGCCGTCGCACAAATGATGCTTTTACCGTAATCAGGTTTATATTCTTCATATTCCGAATTGTCGACCAGGCATTTCATGATCTCATACGTATCATACTGCTCTGCCCTTGAAGCCGGCATAATTCCGAAAATATTTTCAGGTTTTTCTTTCGGTTGTGCACTTTCTATCCTGTCGAAACCGGCTTTCTCAGTGCTTCCCAAAGACTTCATAATATTTTTGATTCTATTCAGAGCATCTTTATCATCCTTCGCTTTATAATCGGTCACTCCGGAGATCGAACAGTGCGTTGTTGCACCTCCCAATGTTTCATTGTCAATACTTTCACCAATAGCAGCCTTCACCAGATAACTTCCAGCCAGGAAGATAGAACCTGTTTTATCAACAATCATTGCCTCATCACTCATGATCGGCAGGTAAGCTCCACCCGCAACACAGCTGCCCATCACAGCAGAAATCTGGATGATCCCGGCAGCACTCATCTTCGCATTATTTCTGAAAATTCTTCCGAACATTTCCTTGTCAGGGAAAATTTCGTCCTGCATCGGAAGATAAACACCCGCTGAATCTACAAGGTAAATAATTGGCAGTCTGTTTTCCATGGCGATTTCCTGGGCTCTCAGGTTTTTCTTACCCGTTATCGGAAACCAGGCCCCCGCTTTTACAGAAGCATCGTTGGCAACAATGATACATTGTCTTCCCGATACATACCCCATTACCACCACTACACCACCGCTTGGGCAGCCGCCGTGCTCCTCATACATTTCATAACCGGCAAATGCACCGATCTCTATGGAATCAGAATCTTTATCAAGAAGATATTCAACCCGTTCTCTTGCTGTCATTTTTCCTTCATCACGAAGCTTTTGCAGCCTTTTTTCTCCGCCTCCCTTTTTAATTTCACTGAGTAAACGATTTATTTCTGATAATTTTAATCTGTTTTGATCTTCTCTTTTGTTGAATTCAATGTCCATAAATCACAATTTTTTCGTTTTAAAGATACTATTTTTTAAATGGAATGAAAATTGCTCTAAACATTTGTTTAAGAAATTGGTTTTCAGAATTTTATGAAATATTTAACAAAAAATATATTTTTTATGGTTCGTTATTTGCTAACTTTACCATAGAGAAAGTAAGAGTGAAATCTTACACTTTTCTCTAAGTTCCTAGTTTATTTTTTTAATAGTTTATTATTTGAAGGCCCTGAAAGTTGAATAAATTTTCAGGGTTTTTGTTTTCTTATATTTTGCCTAAACTCAGACAATACATTCTACAGTAAAATCAATATTTTACTGACAGGCTTACATTCTGCATCTTGTTTTTATCTTTCATATAAAAATTTAACACAGTAAAATAAAAGTTAGAAATAAGCTGATTTTGTTGCCAATAAATAACTGCATTGTAAAACCGATTTGTAAATTTGCAAAAAAAATAAAAAGAAGTAGGATATGCATAAATTGGCTCTTTTCAGATTGCATTTGATAGTGTTTTTATGGGGGTTTACGGCAATTTTGGGAAAATTGATTCATGCCAATGCAGAGATTCTGGTTTTTTATCGGATGCTTTTTGCCGCTGTATGCCTTTTTATTTACATCAGGGTATTCCGGAAAGAAAGTATTAAAGTCTCAAAGAAAATTTTTTTTCAGCTGGCTGCCATAGGCTTCTCTATGGCTTTTCACTGGTACTGTTTTTTTTATTCCATTAAAATCTCAAACGTTTCTATTGCGCTGAGCTGTCTTTCCCTTTCTACCTTATTCGCTTCCATTTTAGAGCCCATTATTTTTAAAAGAAAAATTGATGTTTCTGAAGTCATCATGGGAATCGTTATTGTTGCATGTATTTTATTAATCTTCAAAACCGAATTCAGATTCAAAGAAGGAATTTTCTATGGAGTGCTGTGTGCAATTTTCGGGACTATATTTTCAGTGTTCAATGGTAAGATGTTTGGCAAGACGAGCTCAGGAAATATTATTTTTTATGAAATCTTCTGTGGATGGGGCATTTTAATGCTGATTTATTTATTTACGGGGCAAATTTTTCATATGAATGAAATAAGTTACCGTGATATTGCGTTAATATGCTTGTTGGCAGGTGTTTTCACAGCTTTTCCGATGCTGGAATCGGTGAATCTGATGAAATATATTTCGCCTTTTACACTAATTTTAACAGTTAATTTAGAACCGGTTTACGGAATTATACTAGCTTTTTTTATCTTTGGAGAATCAGAACATATGAGTCCTGTTTTTTACGTGGCTTCAGGAGTTATGATACTGGCAATCATTGTCAACGGATTAATAAAAGCTAAAAAACAAAAAACTATAAATTAAGCATCAACTATATGATGAAAAAATATCTTTTACCTGTATTTTTCCTGATGTTCGGGATTTCGCAATCGCAGATCATCAGAAAGTATTCTAACGAATTCTTAAATATCGGAGCCGGAGCCAGAGGTCTGGCGATGGGCGGGGCAGTAGTTTCCAACCAGGATGATGTTTATTCGCCGATGTGGAACCCGGCAGGACTCATGGCGATCGAAAAAGACTGGCAGGGAGCAGCAATGCACGCCGAATATTTTGAATCAATTGCCAAATACGACTATCTTGCTTACGCCAAAGTTCTTGAAACCGGTGTTTTCGGGGTATCTGTCGTAAGACTTGGGGTTGATAATATCCTCAATACCACACAGCTTATCGATACCGAGGGAAATATTGATTACGATAAAATTACAAAATTCTCACAATCGGATTATGCGGCTATACTTTCATATGCTTTCAATCCGGGAGGCAATACGAAGCTGGATGTCGGGATTAATGCGAAAATTGTCTACAGAAATGTAGGAAAGTTTGCCAACGGATACGGCTTTGGTTTCGATGTCGGTGCCATTTATAAAATGGACAACGGCTGGAAGCTGGGAGGTATGCTGAGAGACGCCACTACTACAGTAAACTTCTGGAGTGTTAATCAGAAAGAGCTTTCCACAGTGGTCAACGGAGAAGAATTTAACCCTGCCCCTAAAGATAAAATGGAGCTTACCATGCCAAAACTGAACATCGGTGCCAGTAAAATATTTGATATTAACAGCAGTGTATATGTTTTGCCAGAAGCGGGTTTGAATATCGATTTTGCTAAAACAGCAGCCCTTATTTCCTCGGATATTGCAAGTATCACTCCTTATGCGGGAGCCGAACTTGGGTATCAGAAAATGATTTTTGTGAGACTTGGGGTCAACAGATTCCAGTCGATTACAGATATTGAAGATCTTCGAAGAAAAGTTTCCTTCCAGCCGAGCGCGGGAATCGGGATCAGATACAGAGGTCTTACGTTAGATTATGCCATTACCAATTCCGGAATAGGAGGATCTAATTTTTATTCTAACTTCTTTTCTCTGAAACTGGATATGGGACAATTCAGAAATGATTAATTTATTTAAAATGAAAAAACTCTCACTCGTTATACTGACAGCATGCTCAACATTTGTATTTGGACAAAAAGTTTCCGATTATCAATATGTTTCAATTCCGTCAAAGTTTGAAAGCTTTAAACAGGATTATGGTCTGGCTGATATGCTTGCCAAAACCTTAAAAAGTAAAAATTATACCGTTATACCGTCAGACAAATTGCAGTGGCCGGCTGAAGCACAGGCCAACCCATGCAGTGTATTAATGGCGGATGTGGTAAACGACAGCGGTCTTCTCAGAAATAAAGTATTGCTTCAATTTAAGGACTGTAATGACAAAATATTGTCTTCTGCGAAAGGTGCTTCCAGTATTAAAGAATTTAAGGAAGGTTTTCAGGATGCCCTTCAACAGACTTTTATATCACTTTCTCCTTCCAGCCCAATCGTTCATACACCGACAGCAGTCACCACTACATCTTCTGTTACAGAGACAAAACAAAGAGATACTACAAGCTCGATGACACAAGACAATAATGCCATAAAATTCAGTAATGGAAAAGTTGATCTAATGAAAGTGCAGTTGGATAATCATCAGTTTATTTTGGTAAACTCAAACAGTTCTTCGCCGTATGCGACGTTTAAAACAACAACAAAAGCAGACGTTTTCAGAGTGAAACTGCAGAACGGAGAGGCGACTCTAGGATATTATGAAAACGGAAATATTGTCATTGAATTGCCTAAAGCAAATGGTGAGTATGAAAAAGAGATATTTATAAAGAAATAATTTGAGATAGTGAAAAGGTTGGAAATTTTCCAACCTTTTTTGTTTTATTCATTATTAAAAAATTCGTATACAATTTTGGCTTTACTTTTCCCAAGAATTTCTTCCAGGGTTTCCAGGCTTGATTCTTTAATTCTTTTTACGGATTTTAACCGGGATAAAAGTAATTCAATTGTTTTTCCGCCCACACCGGGAATTTCTTCCAGCTCAGATTTTATCGTAGAATTTTTTCTTCTGGTTCTGTGGTGCTTTACACCAAACCGGTGCGCTTCGTCCCGTACTCTCTGTAAAATTTTAAGCGTCTCGGATTTTTTATCAAGGTATAACGGGATAGAATCTTCCGGAAAGAAAAGCTCTTCCAGCCTTTTTGCAATGCCGATGATGGTAATTTTACCGTATAATCCCAACAGACGTAAGCTTTTCACCGCTGAAGAAAGCTGGCCTTTACCTCCGTCGATCAGGATCAGCTGCGGTAGGTCTTCTCCTTCATCCAGCATTCTTTTATAACGCCTGTAAATGACTTCTTCCATCGTCGCAAAATCGTTCGGACCTTCTACGGTTCTAGGATGAAAAATTCTGTAGTCAGCCTTGCTGGGCTTTCCGTCTTTGAAAACAACACAAGCCGAAACAGGATTCGTTCCCTGGATATTCGAGTTGTCAAATCCCTCGATATGGCGCGGTTCTACAGGCATTCTGAGCAGTTTCTGCATTTCTGCCATAATGCGGTTGGTATGTCGTTCCGGGTCTACAATCTGTACCTGCTTCAGCTTTTCCAGACGGTATTCTTTGGCATTTTTTTCTGAAAGCTCTACAATACGCTTTTTGTCCCCTACTTTAGGAACAATCAGTTTTACATTCGGGATCTCAATAGCCAGGTGAAAAGGCAGCAAAACCTCCTTGGAATTTGAATCAAATTTTTGACGGATCTCAATTAAAGCCTCTTCCATAATCTCTTCATCTGTTTCCTCAAGGATTTTTTTGATTTCGGTCGTAAAACTCTGAATGATATTCCCGTTCCTGATCTTAAAAAAGTTCACATAAGCGGCAGTCTCATCGCTGGTCATTCCAAAAACATCTACATCATCAATGCTTGGATTGACGACTGTATTTTTAGCCTGGTAATCTTCAAGGGCATCCAGTCTTTCCTTTACGATCTGTGCGCTTTCAAACTGAAGATTTGTGGCATATTTCATCATCTGATTCATCAGATATTCCTTTGCTTTGCGGAAATCTCCCTTGATAATCCCGCGTATGGCATCGATCTTTTCATCATAATCTTCCTTGCTTTCCAGTCCTTCACACGGTCCTTCACAGTTTTTAATATGATATTCCAGACATACTTTGTATTTACCTTCCTCAATCTTCGCAGGAGCCAGATTAAGATTACAGGTTCTCAGTTTATAGATATGTTTGATGGTATCCAGTAAGATCTTTGCAGGACGCACTTTCGCATAAGGTCCGTAATATTCAGATCCGTCTTTGATCTTGGTTCTCGTTAAAAATATTCTCGGAAAATCTTCATTTTTAATACAGATCCACGGATAGGTCTTGTCATCCTTCAGCATGACATTATAAAACGGCTGATGTTCTTTGATGAGATTATTTTCTAATAAAAGCGCATCGTATTCACTATTAACGATCGTAGTTTCCAGGCGGTTTATCTTCCCGACCATTATTCTTGTACGGTAGCCGGAAAGGGTCTTATTGAAATAGGAGAGTACTCTTTTCTTCAGATTTTTGGCCTTACCCACATACAGCAGCTGATCGTTTTTATCATAATAACGATAAACGCCGGGTTCAGATGGTAAAGTTTTCAGCTGTAATTCTAAGGAAGGATTCATATAACAAATTTAAGGAATTTAAAGGCAAAAAAAAAGCCGAATAGCTACCTGGGTTTTCCATGTTCATTTACTATATCTATTAAATTGTAACAGGGTTGTGTTTATTTTGTTTAAACAGCTGTGTAATAGGATCAGGTTACATGTTATTTATTTATAAAGCCATGTTAACGATTATACTTAAAATATTAGTTGTATAATGTGTTGATTTTCAGTATTAATTGTGATTGTGTGGAAACGTGATGATATTTCGGTCAAAACCTGCTCAGGTTTTTGATAAAAGGTGCTTAGGTTTCAGGTGAAAGGTGCTTAGGTTTTATAAGAAACCTGCGCGGCTTTTAGAACACATAAAAAATGCTGCCTCTGATAAAGGCAGCATACTTTAATATAGATGTAAGATTATCCGTTGCTCATTGACGTATACTCATTCACCAAAAAGCTGAAGTAATCCCATTCTACAGAATTTTTAGGATATTTTTTCATGAATTCCGCATTATCTCCGAAAAGAAAATCGTAGTTGTCTTCAAAGTCATCTTTATGAAGCCACATCACTTTATCGCCTTTTTTTACATAATAAGACTTAATAACACCGCCTCCCATCTGAGGTCCGTATCCGAAAGAAACTCCTCCGGTTTCTTTCGCTCTGGGATCATGGTAAACCGAAATAATATCATCAAATCCGGGATTGATTACCTGCATCAGGAATTCTTTATCGTCTTTTTTATTTTTTAAAGAAACCGTCTGATTGATAAAATATATTCTGTCGTTATTGGTAGTTTTGGTAAGTTTTCGGGTGCTGTAATTTCTAATGTTTCCCATGTATTTGGCCACCTTTGCAATTTTCTCAGCATTGCTTGGGTAAATGTACATTTCCGCGATATGATCGGCATCAAAAGTCTCTGTCTTTTTCGTGATGCTGTCTTTCAGGGAAACTTCAAAGATCTGTCCTTTTTTGGAATCCGTTTTACTGCAGAAACCTTTGTGTACGCTTCCGTCTTTTAAAATAACAGTTGAAGTTTTCTTTGGTGACGGCATATTGAACCCTTCATTGAAAAGGTATTGTTCCATCTTTTTAATTTCTTCTTTCGAGTATTTTACTTTCTGAGCGAAAGATGCGGTACTGAAAAGAACCAACGCAAACAGTAATGTTTTAAGTTTCATAAGGATATTAATTTTTTTTATTTCGGCGGTAAAAATAGGAAATTAATCTGCTTGTTTTCAGAAAATTTTTATCGCAGAAAATTAGTTTTCCCAATTATGGCTAAATGCGTAATTTTAAGACAAAATTTAGAGAATGATATACGGCGTAGATGTTTTGAGTTTCCATGATGTTCTGGAGATCTGCAAAACTCCCAATAAAGCTAAACTTAATAAAGCAGCAAAAGAACAAATTTTAAAATCACAAAAGAACGTTCAGAAAATTGTAGAGTCAGACCGTTGTGTTTATGGGATCAACACGGGTTTCGGACCTCTTTGCGATACGAAAATTTCAGCGGATGAAACCGCACTTTTACAATATAATCTTATCATTTCCCATGCGGTAGGTGTAGGAAAGCCTATTGATAAAGAACTTTCAAAAATCATGATGATTGCCAAAGTTCATGCTTTGTCTAAAGGATTTTCGGGAGTTTCTCTCGATGTGATTGAAAGAATGATCCTGATGCTGGAAAAAGATATCATCCCAGTTGTTCCGGAACAGGGTTCTGTCGGAGCTTCCGGTGACCTTGCCCCGCTCGCTCATTTGGTATTGCCGCTTTTAGGATTAGGAAAAGTATGGGTTGGAAACGATATATTTCCTACTGCAGAAATTTTAGAAGAAAACGATCTTTTGCCATTATCACTGGGCCCAAAAGAAGGATTGGGATTGATTAACGGAACCCAATTTATTTTAGCCCATGCGATTAAAGGGCTGGAAAAATTTGAATATTTACTGGATCTTGCGGATATGACGGCAGCCATGAGCCTTGAAGCGTATAGGGGTTCTGCAAGTCCCTTCAAGAAAGAACTTCATGAGATCAGACCTTTTGAAGGCAGTAAAAAAGTGGCCGCAAGAATGCTGAAATTTTTAAAAGGCTCGGAAAACCTGCAGGCTCATGAAGATTGCGAGCGTGTTCAGGATCCGTATTCCATGCGATGCGTTCCACAGGTTCACGGGGCAAGCAGAAACGCTTTTGAGCACCTGAAAATGATGGCGGAGACGGAATTGAATTCCGTAACGGACAACCCGATTGTTTTAAGTGCCGAAGAATCCATCTCCGGAGGGAATTTCCACGGTCAGCTGATGGCTTTACCGCTGGATTACGCTACTTTGGCGGCGGCTGAATTAGGAAATATTTCTGATAGGAGAAGCTACTTATTGTTAGAAGGAAAATACGGTTTACCAAGATTATTAACGGAAAGCTCAGGACTGAATTCCGGATTTATGATTCCACAGTATACCTCAGCAGCATTGGTTACGGAGAATAAAACATTGTGCTTCCCGGCTTCTGCGGATTCTATCCCGACAAGTCTCGGACAGGAAGATCATGTTTCGATGGGAAGTATTTCAGGAAGAAAATTCAATCAGGTTCTTGGAAATCTGGTGAATATTTTAGCGGTAGAATTGATGTTTGCCGCACAAGGCTTAGAATTCAGAAGACCGTCAAAATGTTCAAAAATCATTGAAGAAAATGTTGCAATTTTACGATCAAAAGTTACAAAGCTTGAGGATGACCGTTTAATTGGAGAAGATATGCTGGCGATCGCAGAATTGATAAATGAAAGGAAATTCGTAGTAAATTAACATAAAGCATTTATAATAATTTATCCAAAAGCTCCTTCGTCCGGAGCTTTTGGTTTTTTTAATTCAATAAAAATTTAGTTATGAAAATTCAGAGAACAGATTCTTCCGGCAGAGATTTTCGGGATTTGGTACAGCTTTTAGATGCTGATCTGGCAGTTCGTAATGGTGAAGACCAGGCATTTTATAGCCAGTTTAATAAAATCGATATGATTAAAAACTGTATTGTTGTTTACATCGATGAAATTCCTGCGGCATGTGGCGCTTTTAAAAAGTTTGAAGACGATACGGTAGAAATTAAAAGAATGTACACGCATCCTGATTTCAGGAAAAGAGGTCTGGCAACAGCTATTGTAAAAGAGCTTGAAAAATGGGCAAAGGAGTTAAATTACAAAAAAGCGGTTCTGGAATCTTCATTGGAACAGAATGAAGCACTCTCAGTGTATGAAAAAAGTGGCTATATAAGAATCCCTAATTATGGGCAGTATATAGGCATTGAGAAGAGCGTCTGCTATGAGAAAATTCTATAAATTTTCAGTGAATATTATTTTCAGCATAATAAAAATTCACCAGAATTTAGACTTTAATATTCTGTAATTCAATGTAAAGTGATATCTTGGTTTACCAATCAAATATTATTTTATATGAAGAAACATGTATTCTACTTACTCATGCTGTTTTTTGTTTTTACGGCATGTAACAGAGATGATCTGCAGAATTTATCTGCAGATATGGAAATCACCCAGAAAGACCCACTTTCTGCAAAACAGATCAATGAGAAAATTAATGAAACCATTAAAACAAAAGGAAGATTCTCGTGGAAGGGATCATCCGATCATTTTGTATGGAGTGCTATTTTTCAGGGAAATAAAATTGCTTCGATAGGCTTCGGATCTTCTTTCGACAGAAGCCAGACACCAGACAGCAAATCTATTGAGTCAGAAATTTTAAAAACAATTGAGCAGTATGAAGGGAAAAAAGACAGGATCGTATTGTCTTCCGACCCATATCTCAACCAGATGGACGTTGCCATCGAAAAGCAGGAAACGGTGATTGCTTTACGTAAAATGAAGAATATCCGTTATGTGGAACCTGCAGATTACCGCTATTTTGAAAATGAAAGAAAACTGAATGGTACTGCAAAATCCAGCAGCTCCTCATCAGGATGCGGATTTGAATCTACAGCATTGAGCGCGCCAGATTATACAACCGTTACACCCAATGCCAAAGCGCCATGGTCTTTTTTGAAACATAACATTATCAATGCCTGGAGTTACAGCACCGGTGCCGGAATTACCATCGGCGTGATCGACAGCGGCGTTTCTTCAGAGCAGTCTCTCTTAGGCTCCGGTTTCAACAACGGATTGTCTTCGGGCAGAAGCATCAGTAAAAACGGGGTCTATGTAGATTCCATATGGCCGTGGAGTACAGGGTATGATGGTTCGGCAGATCAATGCGGACACGGAACTAGCATGGCTTCTGCAATGGCAGCACCACGAAATAATATGGGGCAGCCGGTAGGAGTTGCCTATAATGCCAATTTGGTTACGTATAGAGCGGCATCCAATGTTGTGTTGGATGGCTATCACGAACAGAACGGGGTTAAAATTGCCTTCACGGAATTAGGGAACAATGCCAATGTAAAAATTATATCTATGTCGATGGGTCATATTTTCTCCGTAGGAAAAATTGAGGATGGAGTGAAATATGCGTATTCAAAAGGAAAATTGATTTTCTGTGCAGGCGGAACTTCAACAAGCTTTACCAATTTCGTAGGAGTGATTTTTCCGGCTTGGATGCCTGAGACGCAGGCTATAACAGGAGTAAAAGAAAATACATCCAATCAGAGATGTGATGTGTGTCACTCCGGTGCCGAGATTGATTTTACGTATCAGATGGAAAGAGCTTCTGGAAATAGTGTCCCCGTATTGAGTTATTATAACGGACAAACGGATTACGTGGGCGGATCTTCTGTAGCAACAGCTTCCACCGCAGGAATTGCCGCTTTGGTATGGTCTAAAAATCCTTCATGGACGAGAGATCAGGTGCTGAACAAAATGCGGCAGTCGGCTACTTATTATCCTACTCCGAATTCTGATTACGGATACGGTAATATTAATGTTCTCCAGGCAGTACAGTAATTCTCCATTGATAAATTAATACAGAGACAGCGATAATTATTGCTGTCTTTTTAATTATTATAATTAACTAGGTACTTTTACGTAATCTAAAATTGAGTATATCTACTCTATCATTTATCTGTTTTCTGAAGTAGCTTTGTCATGTGATCACAACAAAACATTTCGACTTTTACAATTGATAATTTTACCATTATTTATGTATTTGGGAGGAGGTTTAAAAACTAAAACTATGGAGCCAGAAACCATTCAAACGGGGCGTATCCGAAAGGCCATAAGAGTAGGAAAACAAAAATATTAATCATGACAGAACAACAAGAAACATTAGTAGGAGGCTGGACAGCATTTCACCCTCTTACTCCGGAAGATCAAAAAGTATTTGACGAAGCGATGAGAGGATTTGTGGGGGTAAAATATTCACCTTACGAAGTATCAACACAAGTGGTAAATGGCACCAATTACCGTTTCAAGTGCGACGCTTCAATGCCACCTGCAGATGTTATGTGGCAGGCAATTGTGGAAATCTATCAGCCGATTAACGGTCAGCCACACGTTGTTGGTATCACAAGAATCTAAAAAGCTTTATGCATATTCTAAGGTCGGGGAATTTTATTCCTCGATTTTTTATTGTTTAAATATCAGCCAATTCTTACACTCGTCATACTAAGGGAACCTCCAATCAGTTCATCATTGAACAAAGACAGCTCATCTGAAGAAGTTTTCAGTCCCAGTGTATAAATTAGGGGAAGATAATGGTCAGGAGTTGGAACAGCATATTGCAATGAGATTCCTTGTTTGTGATAATCAATGATAGGATCAAAATTTCCATCCAATAGCCAATTGTTGGTTTTTTCACGGGCTTCAACAGCCCAGTCCCATCCGGCTCCTACAGTATTGATATTTCTCCAGTCAATTAGCCTTAAATTGTGAATAATATTTCCGCTTCCGATGATCAGGATTCCTTTTTCGCGAAGTTTGTTCAGTTTTTGGGCTAAATCAAAATGATATTGCGGAGGCTTTGAATAATCAATGCTCATCTGAATTACCGGAATATCTGCTTCAGGATACATGTGCTTAATAACAGACCATGCACCATGATCCAATCCCCAGCTGTGGTCTTCTTCTACAAAAACAGGCTCTAATAATTCAGCGGTCTCTTTAGCCAGTTCCGGAGATCCCGGAGCAGGATATTGTACATCAAACAGCGCCTGTGGAAAACCTCCGAAATCATGAATGGTTCTCGGCATCGACATAGCGGTCACCTTAGTTCCGTCTGTAAACCAATGTGCCGAAATACATAAAATGGCATTCGGTTTCGGAATCTCAGAAGCGGCCTTGCGGAATCCCTGCACAAACTGGTTTTCTTCGATAGCATTCATAGGAGATCCGTGTCCCAGAAACAGCACCGGCATTTTTGCCGTATTGCTGAAAAGACCACTTATGTTTTGAAGATCGTTGAGGTTCATTTTTTATCTCATATTCATTAAAAAGGTTCAAGGCTTTTGCTCCCTGAACCTTTTATGTTATTTAAATAAAAACAGGATTGGCATCCTGTTGTCGGATAGTTCGTCCTTGCGGACTCATTTGTTTTTTTTAATAAATCGGATTAGCATCCGATTCTGTTATAGGTCGTCCCTTCAGGACTCCCCGGACTCCGTTAATGAATTATGCCTGTTTTACAAACTGTAATTCACCGGCGATTTTTACTTCTTCGCTTACCATAACACCTCCTGCTTCAAGAGCTGCATTCCAGTTCAGTCCGAAATCCTTTCTGTTAATTTTCCCTTCAAAAGAAAAACCAGCTTTTGTATTTCCCCATGGATCTACATTGATTCCGTTAAAATCAACGTCTAATGTTACAGGTTTTGTAATTCCGTTGATGGTAAGATTTCCTGTTACTTCGTTGTTCAGGGCTGAAGATTCAAAAGTAATCGTAGGATTAGCTTCAGCGTTAAAGAACTCAGCAGATCTTAAGTGGTTATCTCTGTCTGTATTGTGTGTAGAGATAGAAGCTGTCTGAATGGTAGCCGTTGTTTTAGCGTTGGAAAAACTATCGTCATCAGCATCGATTTCTGCTGTAAAATCGGTAAAGTTTCCTTTGATGTTAGAGATCATCATGTGTTTTACTTTAAAAGTAAGTTCACTATGTGCTGGGTCTAATGTCCATTTTGTTGCCATTGTTTTGTAATTTTGATTGTTATTAATGATGCAAATGTATGTCGGAATACAGGTTCGTTTCATTGACGTAGGATAAGAAATGATTTTTTGGCTTAAAACTGTATCATTTTAATTTTCCGTTCAATAACAAAAAGGTAAGGATAATGCCTCAATTTCCATTGTCAGCGTTTTGTTTTAACATTTTCTTAACGGGTCATATTTATTTCTTATTTTTGGAGGATTCAATTTTTATCAAATGAAATTATATAAATTTTCTTTACTGATAGTGCTTCTGGGAAGTTCTGCATTTGCCCAGACTCAGAAATTTACGATGGCAGAAGCTGTTAATGGGTTGAGAACTAATCTTGCAGTGAAAAATATTTCCCAGTTTTCATGGTCCGGAGACGGAAAATCATATATTCAGGCCGTGAAAGGCGGCTATCTTGTCACAGATCTGAAAACCAATAAGCAGGACACGCTGGTATCTTTAACACAGTTAAAAAGAAACCTTGCAGACAATACATTAAAAGCGGTTCCGCAAATCAAATTCATCAGTAATTCCCGAGGATATTTCAATTCCGCCGGAAAGATGACCTGGATTGAAAAATCCGGTAACGACTGGAAAATAAAAGATCAAATCACTATTGACGAAAATGCTTCAGATCTGAAACTTTTCGGCGACAGCCAGACTTTTGCATTTACCGTAAAGAATAATTTATTTGTCAATAAGAATGGTAAAACCATTGCCGTAACAAATGATACGGATGAAAATATCCTGAACGGAGCATCCAATGTTCACCGCAATGAATTCGGTATTGATACAGGGATTTTCCCGGCACCAAATTCCGAAAGTGTAGCTTTCTACAGAATGGATCAGACCATGGTAGCAGATTACCCGATCATCGACTGGTCCGTAACACCTGCTGTGAACCACAATATCAAATACCCAATGGCAGGACAGACTTCCCATCAGGTAACGTTAGGTGTGTTTAATATCAAGAATCAGTCAACCACATTTTTAAAGATTGAAGGTGAAAAAGATCAGTATTTAACGGCGGTAACATGGAGCCCGGATTCTAAATATATTTTTGTAGGCGTGCTGAACAGGGGACAGAATCACCTTACAATGAATCAGTACGATGCGGCAACAGGAAATTTTGTGAAAACATTATTTGAAGAAACCAGTGATAAATATGTAGAACCGCAGCACCCGCTTACCTTCTTCCCGAATTCCAATACTGATTTCATCTGGCAGAGTCAGAGAACAGGATATAACCATTTGTTTCATTATAGTTTGGAAAAAGGTCTTATTGCTCAGATCACCAAAGGAGATTGGCTGGTTACCGATATTTTAGGTTTTAACGAAAAGAAAAAAGAGATTTATTTTGCTTCCACCAAAGAAACTCCTTTGGAGAAGCATTTGTACAGAATCAACTGGACTAATTTCAAAATGCAGCGGTTGGATAATGCAGATGGTATCCACACCGGGATTTTAAGCAGTGACGGGAACCATTTGTATGATATCTACAGCAATGCAACCACTCCGAGAGTAGCAAGTATAATCAATACAAACAGTCTTAAATCAAATACAATTTTGACTGCTGAAAATCCGCTGAAAAATTACCAGCGTCCCGAAATAAAAGATGTCGTATTAAAAGCTGACGATGGTACTCCGCTGTACGGAAAGATTATCCTTCCAACTAATTTTGATGCATCTAAGAAATACCCGGTGATTGTGTATTTATACAATGGCCCGCATTTACAGTTAATTACCAATTCATTTCCGGCATCCGGGAATCTTTGGTACGAATATATGGCGCAGAACGGATATATCATCTTCACGATGGACGGAAGAGGTTCTGCAAACAGAGGATTGAAATTTGAGCAGGCTGTTTTCAGAAATCTGGGTACTACCGAGATGAATGACCAGATGAAAGGGGTAGATTACCTGAAATCATTGCCTTATGTAGATTCTGAAAGAATGGGGATTCATGGATGGAGCTTCGGAGGATTTATGACAACCAGCTTTATGCTTCGTCATCCTGAAGTTTTCAAAGTGGGCGTTGCAGGCGGCCCGGTAATCGACTGGAGTATGTACGAGATCATGTACGGAGAAAGATATATGGATACGCCCCAGGAAAATCCGCAGGGTTATGCAAAAGCCAGTCTCCTGGATAAAGTACAGAATCTTAAAGGAAAGCTGTTAATGATTCACGGAGCACAGGATGATGTGGTGGTGTGGCAGCATTCGGTTAAATTTATCAAATCTGCTGTAGACAACGGGGTACAGGTAGATTATTTTGTATATCCGGGACATCCGCATAATGTAATCGGAAAAGACAGAGTACACCTTATGCAGAAAGTAACAGATTATTTTGATTTATATCTGAAAAAATAATCTATTCCGGCATAATGAATTTTATACAAAAAGACAGAGTACACTTTCATACGTTTGATTCGTTGAGGTTTCTGTCTTTTTTGTTGGTTTTCCTCCATCATTCACCGGTTCCAAAAGATAATTTTCTTCATTACTTTGCTAAAGAAGGCGGGATTGGCGTTTCCTTTTTCTTTGTACTCAGCGGTTTCCTGATTACCTATATTCTGATGGTTGAGAAAGTAAATACTCATGGGAAAATTGACCTGAAAAAGTTTTTCATAAGAAGAATATTAAGAATCTGGCCGTTATATTATGCCATGGTTTTATTTGCCATGTTTACGCCTTTTATTCTTGATTTTTTTCATATTTCCTATTCTAATGAAGGATATGAACCCAATTGGTTTTTAACCTGTACTTTCCTGGAAAATTATATGCAGATGTGGACGGGCACATTTCCCAATGTTTCTCCGTTAAACGTTATCTGGTCGCTCTGTATTGAAGAACATTTTTATATCTTCTGGGGGCTGGCTTTTTATTGGACTTCCTTAAAAAATATTCCGAAACTGCTTTTGGGATGTATTGTTTTTTCATTCGTGATGCAGACAGTGTATCAACATTACGGGATCATTACGCTGGATCTTTTTACCAATATTCATTACTTTGCGTTTGGCGGAATTCCGGCTTATATTTTTGTTTTCAGAAAAGATATTATTAAAAAGCTGGAATTGATTCCTGCAGTTTACAAATATTTGTATGCGTTGTCCGTTCTGGCAATAATTATCCTTCTGGCAAATACCGGGATAATATCTGATCCTAAAGTAATCTCATTGCTGCTGAGTATTTTGTTTTCTGGATTGATCTTATCTACGCTGGGAACGAAGAATGTTTTTAAGATATCCGATAAAACTATTCCTGCAAAACTCGGAAAATACACCTATGGGCTGTATTTACTCCATCCTGTTTTCATTATGCTGTTTGTGAAAATGGGTAATTATTTTGAATGGAGCTGGTTTGTCATTGTTTTGTTATCCTTCATGGCTACGGTAATTTTTTCTTTTTTATCCTATCATCTTTTTGAAAAGCAGTTTCTTAAACTTAAAAGCAAACTGTAGATTCTGCAACCTGTTTCTTATCAAAGATCAATGTGCCTGATTTTTGCCTGAAGTATCTTTGTATCATAAAATCAACAATATGGAATTAGGTATCGGAATGTTTGGCGATCTGGCAGTAGATCAGTCAACCGGAAAATATAAAGATGCAGGAATTAAAATCCGTGAAATCATTGATCAGGTAAAACTGATGGACGAAGTGGGAATTGATGTTTTTGCTATGGGCGAACATCACCGCCCTGACTATGCAGTTTCATCGCCGGAAATTGTGTTGGCTGCGGCAGCAAGTGTTACCAAAAATATAAAGCTTGCAAGTGGGGTAACGGTTCTCAGCTCATCCGAACCTGTGAAAGTTTATGAAGATTTTGCAACAATTGATTTAATTTCAGACGGGCGTGCAGAAATTTTCGTAGGCCGTGGAAGTTTCATTGAATCTTTTCCGCTCTACGGATATTCTTTAAATGATTACGAAGAACTTTTTGATGAAAAACTGGAACTGCTTTTAAAGATCAATTCTGAAGAAAACGTTTCCTGGTCTGGAAAACTTCGTGCACCCATGCAGAACCAGACTGTTTATCCAAGAGCCAAAAATGAAGGAAGGATTCCAATCTGGAGAGCCGTTGGCGGCACACCACAGTCTGTTTTGAGTGCTGCAAAATTGGGAATGCCGCTAGTTGTTGCGATCATTGGCGGAATGCCGATACAGTTTAAAAATCTGATCGACTTTTATAAGCAGGAATATCTGAAAGCCGGCCATCCGGAATCTGAAATGCAGATTGCCATTCACTCGCATACTTTTGTAAGTGAAGACCAGGAAATCATAGACGGATATTTTCATAATTATAAATCACAGATGGACAGGATCGGTTCGTCAAGAGGCTGGGCGCCTTACACCAAAATGCAATATGAGGGCGGAAGAAGCAATGACGGTGCTTTATTCATTGGAAATGCTAATCAAGTAGCCGACAAAATTGCCTATATGAAAGAGATTTTCGGGATTACGAGATTCATCGGACACATGGACGTCGGAGCTCCGGAAAATGATATCATGAGAAAATCAATCGAGTTATTTGGTGAAAAAGTTGGTCCGCAGGTAAGATAATAAGAATTCCGCTGAAGTTACTTCAGCGGAATTTTAATTTTAAATGGTAGAATCAAACTTCGCTTTATATTCATTCAGAAGTTCGGCAAGCTTGTCTGCAGACATTCCGTAGGTGTCGGGAAAACCTCCCTGCCGGCGCTTTAATTTTTCTCCCGCAAGATTTTTATTAAGATCAAAAATCACGAGCTTATTAAAAGCCACCCATTTTGTACGGAAAGAATGTACCGCCTGCCACGGAATAAAGGTTATTCTGAAAAGATTTTTCATCTCAATTCCTTTTTCATCAATCTTAAGATAAGAGGAACCGGGAATAAGATTAAGAAGAAAAACAATAAAACAAATTCCGAAAAATACAATATTCAGGATCGCGATAAGCATATTTGTGTCTAGGAGAGAAATTCCTAAAGCAACAAATCCTATGCTGATGACCAATAAAATGCTGCTTTTTACTTTTCCGGGTTTTAAAATAAGAGGTGTATTTTGCATGTTATATTTAAAAATAATTAATTAGATTATACGATTTCAATCTGGCTGCCTTTTTCTTCGTCCTTAATGATATTCAGTGATACTGGGATTTTCTCCTTGAGCTCTTCCACATGGGAAATGATGCCTACAATCCTGTTTTCTCTCTGAAGATTCACAAGGGTTTCAAAAACAATATTCACTGATTCCAGATCCTGAGTTCCGAAGCCTTCATCAATAAAGAAGAAGTTTTTTTCTGCCTTTGCATTGCTTTGTACACTTTCTGCCAAAGCCAGCGCAAGACTCAGAGACACCTGAAAAGCCTGTCCGCCGGAAAGGGTTTTTACACTTCTGCTGCGGCCTTCGTTGAGGTAGTCGATAATTTCAAATTCGTTGTTGTCGTTAAGCTGCAGACTCAGCTGATTTCTTGTCATTCTGTGAAAACGTACATTCGCATGGTCGCACAGTTGCCGCAGATAAATTGAGGAAACGTACTGTACGAATCCCGCCCCTTTGAAGAGGTTCATCATGATTTTCAGATTTTCTGCCCGTTTTTGAAGCTGCGCCGAAACTTTTAAAAGATCTTCTTTTTTCTTAAACTCTTTTTCCAGCCTTTCAATTTCCGCTTTTGTTTTTACAACCGCATCATTGGCTGCTTTTACTTCAAGCTCAAGGGTGGCAAACCGCATTTCAGCGGCTGAAAACTCCTCAGGATCAAAAGTGAAATCTTTTAATTTTATTTCAAGCTCAAGAATGCTGTTTTTTAAGGTTTCAAACTTTATTCTGAATTCCTGGATGAGGTTTTTGGCTTCCTGAACATCTATTTTCTCAGCCAGAATTTCCAGCACTTTATTCTGGTCAAACGGCTGTTCTGCTATAGCTTTTTCAATTGAAAGCGTATTTTCTGAAATTTCCTGCTCCAGCTCGGAAATTCTTTTTTCCAGCTGCTTCACAATGGTTTTTTGTTCTGCCAGCTTTGGAGAAATTTCTTTTTCTTGTTTAAGCAGTTGCTGATAATGCTGCTCCGTTTCGCGGTTGGAAATGCTGAGTTTATTAAGAGCTTCCTCTACTTCCGAAGCCTCTTTTTCAAGATAATTCTTCCATTCCAGGATTTTCAGGTTGGCTTCATTCGTTTTAATCTGCTCTTCTTTTTTAGCTTCATCCAAGCGGAATTTTTCCAGTGCTTTGTTGTAGCTGTCGAGGGTATTTCTTTCTTTATCAAGATTTTTCTGCTCTACGCTGATCTGCTCATTCAGTTCTTCCATCTGCTTTTCGATGGTGAAAGAATGCTGTCTTTTTTCTTCAAAATCAGTTTCATTTGTTGCATTAAATTCTTTCCAGGTAAAATTTTTAAGATGAATTTCTATCTGATTCTGAATCAGTTTTGTCTGGCTCTCTTCATATTTTAGCTGTTCTTCAAAGATTTTCTTTCGGTCGAGGATTTTTTCCGTTTCAGACACTTGTTTCTGAAGAAGATCCTTCCGGTGTTCAAGCTGGTCTATTTGCTGCTGAATTTCATCTAATTCTGAATTAACATCGGCATATTGTACAATATTCGGATGTTCCAGGGCGCCACAGAGCGGACATGCTTTTCCGTCGTGCAGTTCAATGGCAAAATGAGAAAGCTTTTGCTGAACCTCCAGCTGACTACGTTTTTCAGAAAGTATTTTTTTCTGATTTTCCAGATTTTCAGCCTGAATCTTAAAATCTTCTCTGAAGGTTTCGGGATTAATCTTTAAAACTTCAAGCTCTTTGGAAATGGCAATAATTTCATTTTTTTTAACTTCAGCTTTTTGGATCTGGCTGTTGAGGTTTTCCGTTAATTTTTTGTGCTCCAGAAACCAGTTTCCTACACTCACCAGTAATCCGGGTTCCAGTTTTCCGGGTTTTAACAGTTCGTGTTTTTTAGAAAGCGCTTCGATTTTCTGCTGAAGCAGCTTTTGCTGAGTTTCAACTTCTTTTACTTTTTGGAAACCATTTTCCGTTCTTTCTTTTAAGATTTTAATTTCATCAGATACCCTCATCATCTGCAGAATCAGGCTCAAATCGTTTTCCTGAATTTTCGACTGATGAAGGGCTTCATACTGGGGCTGTATCGCTGCAAGTTCGCTTTTTACCTTTTCAAACTGAAACTCCGTGCTCTGTACAACTAGTAACTGTTGTTTTTTTTGCTGCTGCTGTTCAGCAATTTCTTTTGCCAGTTTATTTTTTTCAGAAAACAGGGGAGTGAAGATTCGCGACACCCGGTCGTACAGTTCTGTTTTTGTCTCCAGCAAGTCTACATTTTCCTTTTGTTCAGTTAGCTGCTTAAAATGGGCTTTCTTCTGATGCAGCAGTTCAAAGTCTTCTTTTAAAATTTTCAGTTTGGAATACATGTTTTCCGTTTCTTTGAAACTTTTCAATATTTCTTCAAACTTCTGCTGTTCCTGCCTCAGATTTTCTTTCTGTGATGAAATCTGTTCTTCATTTACCTCTTCAAATCCTTTCAGCTGACCTTCCAGCTGATCAAGCTCCGAACGGTTTTTGGTATTGATAAGGGAAACATTGTTCTGAAGATCAAATCGCTGAAGACCGAATATTTCCTTCATCATATTCGTCCGCTCTGCGGCTCCCAATTCCAGGAATTCTTTGAATTGGCCCTGAGGAATAATAATGGTCCGTTTAAAATTAGCATAACTTAGCCCTACAATCTGCTCTGCATTCGAGTGATCAAGCGGAATCCAGTTTTCATTTTTCCATTCGTAAAAAGTGACTGACGGGGTTTTTACATCTTCAAAGTTTTTAGAATTTCTTTTAAATTCGCGTGTTGCACGGTATTTTTTGTTTTCGGAATTAATAAAATCAAACTCGATATAAGATCGGTTGGATTTCAGGTTCATCATATTGTATGCGCGTCTGTCACGGGCATTAAGACGCTCGGTTTCTCCGTAAAGTGCAAACGAAATTGCTTCCAGGATTGAAGATTTTCCTGAACCCACAGCTCCGAATATACCGAAAAGGCCCGCTTCCGTAAGATTTTCAAAGTCAATTTTCTGACGCTCCTGATATGAGTAGATGCCCTCTAAAGTTAATTGAACCGGAATCATAGGTTAGGGTTAAGAATTTCGTTAAACAGATTGATAAGTTCGTCATTGGCTTCCTGGCCCCCGTTTTTCGATTTAAAATAATCTCCGAACAAAGACTGGATATCCTGATTAAGGTTGATCTCCCGAAGCTGATTTTCATTCAATTCCTGGTTTTTAACTTTCGGAATAAGATGTACGATTCCGGTATGGGTTTGATACAGTCGTTTTCTTTCATCAGCTTTAAGGAAGGTTTCGCTTTCTAAAGTCAGTTCTACGAATGTGTCCTGGTTTTCCGTAAGCCATTCCACCGTTTTTTCGATACAGTCAAAGCTTTTTCTTTCGAGGCATTTGCCGTTTTTAATCGGAATTCTTTTAAATTGAACGGTTTTCGCAGGTTCCGCTTCAATGATAGAAATATATTTGGTCTGTCCTGCTTCACTGAAGCTGTAGCAAAGGGGAGAAGATGAATACACGACAGGTTTTTCTTCGGTTCCGATATTCTGAAAACGGTGAAGATGTCCTAATGCCGTATACTGAATCTGTGGAGGAATGCTATCTGAAAAAATAAGGTCTGCATTTCCGATCCTGAGTGGCTTTTCACCTTCGGGTTCGTCCAGAAGGGGAGCGCCTTTTTTATTCATGTACAAATGGGTCATGAGGAGGTTAACCCCTTTTTCATCACAAAATTCATCAGCATTTTTCTGCCAGTGTTCTGCCAGAACTTTATTCAGTTCGGCTTCCTTTTCTTCACCGAAATACTGCTTAAGCCTGATCTCGTTGGCATAAGGCGTATGAAGAATTCTCACGGGATGATCCAGGCTTTTTAAAGTAAGTTCAATATATCCTTCGTCAGATTTTGAAATGCTGAAATGTTCCAGTTCAAAAGGAGTGATAATCGCTTTGGGATGGCCAATGAGAATAATACCGCATTCCCGGGCCAAAGGATCTGGTGCGTCAATAAGGTTCGGAGAATCGTGGTTTCCCGAAATAGCAATTACGGGCCGCTTTCCGTTCAGCGACAGCCTTTTTAACGTTTTATAAAATAATTGTACGGCGTCGACACCGGGATTGAAGTTATCAAATAAATCTCCGGCAATCAGGATGAGATCAACATTTTGTTCGTCAGCAATCTCTACAAGCTCATCCATCACCAAAACCTGTTCTTCGAGTCTTGAAAATCGGTCGAGTCTTTTACCCAAATGCCAGTCGGCAGTATGCAGAATTTTCATATTGTAAATGTAAAGAAGATAAATGAAAAGTAAGAATTGTGGTATACAACATTATTATCGCTATTTTTGCAAAAACTAACTACCATGAAACCAATACTGACAGTATTTGCTGTTTTGTTCATCCTTTTTGTGAATGCCCAAAATCCTGAAAAACTCTCCAAAGAAATCAATGAAGAAGGAATTGCCCTGTATCACAGCGAAATGACAAGCTGGAACGGTACCGATATTTTTATTGAAAATTATAAAAACAGGGAAAATATAGGAGGCTATTTCTCTTATCTGGATGAAGGTGTCCCGAAATGTATTTTTTTCTCTAAAAGCCAAAAAGTGATCGGCACCATTTGTTTTCCTGCAAACTACAACCCTAAAGATGCGAAACTTGATCTTACTGAAAGAGATTTTACGCCCCAGGAGACCGAATATTTTACGATAAGAAAAAATGCTTTGGAAAGAATTCAGAATGATACGATCTTTAAAATATATAAAGATACCAACCTTAATATTGTTCCGCTGATTAGAAATAAAGTTAAAAAAGTATATGTTTTAACGGGAACTTCAGCCGGGGATACGGTCATATTCGGAAATGATTATCTGATTACTTTTGATCACAAAAATCAGGTGAAAAATGCTGAGAGGCTCCACAATACTATGATTGTACATAAGATTAATGACGAGGAAATAGGGCATACGATAAGCGGAGTCCACAGTCATGTCATCAAAAACTGGCAGGCCATGACCCCTACCGATGTCTGTACACTGATGTTACATCAGAAATTTACCGGTTGGGAAAGCTATACCACTGTTTCTAAAAAGTTCGTGAGCGTATGGAACCCCAGCAATAACCTGATGATTATGAAAACTGAAAATTTTAAAGGTATTGCAGAGAATATTCTTAAAAATAAAAAGGAAAAATCTGAGTCCGAGAAAAAGAAAAATAGTTCTGATTAGGATATGAACAGGATTTTTTAGAATTAAAATAATCCTTTCAAAAAGTCTTTTCGGTATATTTCAGATCTGATTATTATTAAATTATATCTACTTTTACACCATGGAACAGCAACCTAAAGATCCCCTTCACGGGAAAAGACTTGACGCCATTCTTGAAGAACTGGTAGAATATTACAACGGTTTTGAAAAGCTTGGTGAGCAGATCAGCATCAAATGTTTTACAGATAATCCCAGCATCAGCTCATCTCTTAAATTTCTCAGGAAAACGCCTTGGGCCAGAACAAAAGTAGAAAGTTTGTATCTTTTTGTGCTGAGAGAGAAAAAAAGAAAAGAAACAAGAGGGCAGAAGTAGGATGCAAAGGATGCTTCTTTACCCCGTTATTTTCTCCTAATGAATCCAAAAACAGTATATTTGTAACGTTAATCGTGAAAATTCACGAAAAAAAGAAAAAAATATGACAATCGAAAACAATCATGTTGTAGCTGTAAGTTACATACTTCACACCATCGAAGAAGACGGGAGTAAAACTCTTGTAGAAGAGACAACAGCAGAAAATCCACTTACGTTTTTGTACGGTGTTGGAATGATGATTCCAAAATTTGAACAGAATATTTTGGGATTGCAGGCTGGAGATAAAGCAGCATTTGTAATTCAGCCGGAAGAAGCTTATGGTGAAAGACAGCCGGATGCAATGGCACAGCTGCCGGTAGATATGTTCCAGGAATCCGGATTACCGCCGGTTGGTGCAATTTTACCATTATCCGATAACCAGGGGAATAATTTCCAGGCATTCGTGGTAGAGGTAACACCGGATGTAGTAATAGCAGACCTTAACCATCCAATGGCCGGAAAAGTTTTGGATTTTCAGGTAGAAATTTTGAACACACGTCCTGCAACACAAGAAGAGCTTGCACATGGTCACGCTCACGGCGTTGACGGAAACGAAGCTCACTAAATATAAAATGTCCGATTCTTTCGGACATTTTTTTTATTCTAAAAATTCACCGCTTACATAATACCACCGGTTCTGAATCAGTTTAAATGTTGATAATTCATGATGAATCTGTGCTTTATTATTTTCATCAATGTAAAAAGCTTTAAACTCCACTTTATATAAAGAAGGCTTGTTTATAATTTCCAGACGTGTCCATTTGTTGCTTTCTCCCCATTCCTGTAAATCCTTTTTATTGTGATATTTCCTTTTGCTGGGCAGCGTTGTGTCCATTAAATATTCACCATTCGGAATAGCAAACGCCGAAAATCTTGAACGCATTAAGGCTTCAGCCGTCGGAGCATTCTTCTCGCCGTTATGATAGGGCTTACAGCATTCTTCGTAGGTTTTTCCGGAGCAACAGGGACAGTTCATTTTCTGATTTTATTTTAAAACACAAATTTACACGAATATTTTCTACCAATCATATAATGTCCAAATCAATAGAGGCGGGCTTTAGCCCGGCTTGACAATAATCAATTCAATTTGGCTTTAGCCCAAACTTATAATGTTGCAAATCTGTGCGTTTGCAAAGTCAGCGTAAAGAACTCATGTAGTCATTAATGTTTACAAAAAAAGCATCCAAAAAAAAAAATTGAATGCTTTTAAAAATTATTTTATAAAACCTCTGCTTCTCAATAAAGGCTTAATATCCGGATCGTGTCCTGTAAAATCTCTGAACGCCTGATTCAGGTCCACAGAATTCCCTACGGAAAGAATATATTTTCTGAAACGGTCACCGTTTTCTCTGGTAAGCCCGCCGTTATTCTTGATCCATTCCCAGGCATCATTATCCAGTGTTTCAGACCAAAGATATGCGTAATAACCTGCAGAATAACCACCACCCCAGATATGGGCAAAGTAAGGCGTATGATATCTTGGAGGAACAGTTTTTAAAGTAAATCCGTGCTTCGTTAATGATTCTTTTTCAAAATCTAAAACGGGAATTAACTGGCTTTCGTCAGTTACCGTATGCCAATCCATATCCAGTTCTGCGGCAGAAACCAGTTCCGTAGTCATATACCCCTGGTTAAAGGTTGACGCTTTCTTGATTTTATCTACCAGAGTCTGCGGAATCGGCTGTTTTGTATCGTAACGAATTGCATAATTCTTAAGAATTACAGGATCCAGCGCCCAATGTTCATTGATCTGTGAAGGGAATTCCACAAAGTCTCGTGGTACGTTGGTTCCGGACAGAGAAGGATATTTCTGGCTCGCAAACATTCCGTGGATAGAGTGCCCAAATTCATGGAATATCGTTGAAACATCATCAAAACTGATTAATGAAGGTTTTCCCGGTGCAGGTTTCTGGTAATTGTAGCAGTTTACAATCACAGGTTTTGTGCCCAGTAAATAAGACTGTTCAACAAAGTTGCTCATCCAGGCTCCTCCGTTTTTAGAGTCCCTCGTATAGAAATCAAGATAATAGATCGCAATAGATTTACCATCATGGTCAAAAACTTCATAGGTTACCACATCCGGATGATACACTGGAAGGTCTGTTCTTTTTTTGAAAGTAAGTCCGTAGAATTTTTCGGCAGCAAAGAAAACCCCTTTTTCAAGAACTGTTGTAATCTCAAAATAAGGCTTGATTTCACTTTCGTCAAGATCAAATTTTGCTTTTCTCACCTGTTCGGCATAGAAGTTCCAGTCCCAAGGCTCCAATTGAAAACCTCCGTTTTGCTGATTGATAAGATCCTGAATATCTTTAGCTTCACGTTTTGCGGTTTCAACGGCAGGGATAGCAATCTGATTCATTAGGTTGGTTGCTGCCTCCGGGGTTTTGGCCATCTGATCCTGAAGTTTCCATTCTGCGAAGCTCTTTTTGCCTAAAATCTGTGCTTTTTTAAGCCTTAATTTAGCAAGCTTCTCGATAGTTTCCCTGGTATCGTTAGCATCCCCTTTCTCCGCTCTTGTCCATGATGCTTTGAAGAGTTTTTCTCTTGTTGATCTGTTTTTAAGGTTTTGAAGAAGAGGCTGCTGCGTAGTATTCTGTAATGCCAGAAGATATTGGCCTTCTTTTTCTGCGTTTTTGGCATCGGTAGCCGCAGCTGCAATTTCATCTGCGGAAAGACCGTCAAGTTCTTTTGCATCCGTAAAGAAAACGCCGCCCTGCTTTCTTGCTTCCAATAATTTATTGGAGTATTGGGTAGATAAAGAAGCCAGCTCCTGATTAATCTGCTTCAGTTTTTCTTTGTCTGCGGCAGAAAGATTGGCTCCGGCAATTTCAAAATTTTGCTTGTAATATTGTAATAATCTTTTGCTTTCAGAATCTAAGCCATTTTCAGAAATAGCCTTGATTCTTTTATAAAGATTTTCATTCAGATACATTTTATCGGAATGTGCCGCGAAAATCGGCGCATATTCTTCATCCAGCGCCTGTAAAGTGGGGTTGGTATTGGCACTTGTAAGATTAGAAAATACAATGGTGGCTCTTTTTAGAATTTCCCCGCTTTTTTCCAGGGCTACCAACGTATTTTCAAAAGTTGGAGCTTCCGGGTTATTGGCTATTTTCAGAATTTCAGCGTCATGTTGCTTTAATCCGAAATCGAATGCCGGCTTAAAATGTTCATCTTTAATTTTGTCAAACTCAGGGGCCTCATACTGAAGTTTGCTTTTCTTCATAAAAGGATTAGACGACAGGGAAGCATCCGGTGAAGGAACTTCCTTTTGAGTTTCAGTGCTTTTCATTGTGGTACAGGATTGATTAAATGCTAACGCAGAAATTAATAATACTGATGAAATCTTCTTCATAAATGATTTATTAATAATGCCTAAAGATATTAAATCTTCCGTTAAAAAATGCAGGATTTACATCTATCATCAAGAAATAAAGCTCTTCCGAATTAGGAAAAGCTCTATTATATTGCATTGAAAAATTAAAATGAGTCTAAATGTGTCTTGGTGTGTGAACTGTTGATATCGCTTTTCTGGAAAGCAATACGGCAACAATTTCAAAAGCACCTAAAATAACATGCGGAAGGTAAATCCTGTCGCTGAACCCGAATAGCCATGGTGATACCAGCAAAAGAGCACCTGCTATAAAGTCGATTGTAAGGTGAATCCTGTACGGAATTACTTTTGCCACAGAATATTCGTAATTGGTAAGAATACTGTACAATAATGTTGAAGCCCCCAGAATTACAGGAATTACAGTAGCAGCACTATCGTCAGCAAATCCTAACAACCATGGGACAGCAATTAATAACAAACCTACAAGGTAATCCAGCATTGCGTGTATTTTTGATGAAATCATAATATATATTTTTTTGTGTTGTGTAACATATGCAGTTCAATACGTATACCATTGAATGAGAAAACGTGGTATAAATTATTGATTTTTAGAGTGTTTTATTTTTGAATTAATAGAAACAAAGTATTTTGAAAATGTAGATTATGATTCAGATCGTATAATATTGAGACAGGATGTAATATTTTTTATAAATTAGGTGTCAATAAATAAGATAATCATAAAACCATTGAATATGAAATCAACAAAACTTTTTATTTTTTCCGCATTTATTATATTGACATCATGTGATGGCAGAAAAGAAAAGCACGAAAACAGTGACGGCGACTGGGTGAAAAAAGTAGTCAGTACCGATCATGGACCTGTAAGAGAAAAACAGGTAACGGGCGATTTTGATGAGATTGAAGTCTCCCAGGCTATAGAAGCCGAGATTATCAAGTCGGATGTAGAAAAAGTAGTTATTTCCGCCCCGGAAAATATTATTGATGAGGTATTGGTGGATATCAGCGGAGGCAAGCTTCATATTCACTATAAAAAAGGCATCAGGGTAATGAACAGCCATAATGTTTCAGCAAAGATCTATGCTAAAGATTTCTCCAAAATAAATGCAAATTCTGCAGCAGGAATCACTATTAAAGATAAATTCGTTCAGGACAAAACTGATATCGAGGTTTCAAGCTCAGGATCCATAAACGGAGACCTTGAAGCCAATGACTTTGAAATTTCTGTAGGAAGCGCAAGCAATTTTACCGGAAAAATATGGGCAGTAGATCTTGATATTGACGCTTCATCCGGAGCAAGTCTTGATCTTTCGGGAAAAGCGAAGAAAGCGGAAGTTTCATCATCATCAGGAAGCAGCGTTTCTGCTAAAAATCTCGTTGCCGATAATTTAAAGGCAGAAGCATCTAGCGGAGCGAGTATTGATATCAGTGCTTCATCATCCATTAATGCAGAAGCCTCTTCCGGAGGAAGCGTAGATGTCTACAAAAAAGGAAATGTAACTTCTGTAACGAAGCAGGAAAACAGCGGTGGAAGTGTAAGCATCCATTAATTATTTTCGCTTTCATCTTCATCATTTGATGAATCTTCCCATTGCTTATTATCAAAATTAAGATTGTCGTAAGCCAGTAATTCCTCCTCTCTCTGGAGGATTTCTTTTGTGGTAAAAAGATGAATCTCATCATCTTCCTCTGCCTTGGCAAGTTTGCGGATGGATTCTTTATCAATAGCCATAAATCTTTGCCCGAGACGTCTTGCGGCATACTTCCGCATTCCCGTTTCATGAAGGACGTCTACGGCCATATCTACAGCTGTACCCAATGTTTCACGGTAAATATTATTAATTCCGTTATTCAGATAATCGTACGCGTCGATTCTGTTTTTAGCCCTTACGAATATTTTCACATGAGGATAATTTTCACGCACAATATCGGCAACAAACTTATTATTATCCGGATCGTCCAGGCAGAGAATAAGTATTTCGGCGTCCTCAATTCCTGCGGCACGCAACGTTGGAATTTTAGTAGCATCACCGTAATATACTTTAAAACCATAGCTCCTTAATAATTTAACACGGTCAGAATCCCTGTCTAAAACCGTTGCCGAAATTTTATTAGCTTTTAAAAGTCTCCCCACCGTACTTCCGAAGTGCCCGAACCCCACAATAATGATTTTCTTTTGTCGGACATTGCCGTCCAGAATGTTAAAATCATTGTCAGAATCCGGAACCTCTCTGATAAAACGGGGCGTAATCAATTTATCATTAATAATCAGCAGAAACGGAGTAATACACATCGTAATGGCTGTAACGGCCATCATCTGGGCATTAAGTTCAGGGCTCAGCAGATAAAGGTTAGATGCATAGTTGATCAGTACAAAGGCAAACTCTCCTACCTGAGAAAGCGCAAAAGCATAAAATAGAGTTTGAGGATTATCGAGCTTAAAAAATTTCCCGATAGAAAAAAGTACAACGAACTTGATAATCAGCACCGCAAAAACAGTACTGAAAATAAAAAGAGGATCTTCCCGGATAATATTAAAATTCATAGTTGAACCTACGCTTACAAAAAAGACGGCAAGTAATAACCCCTTAAAAGGATCAATCTGGGCTTCCAGTTCGTGCCGGAATTCACTGTTCGCAAGCATTACTCCTGCAAGAAATGCTCCCAATGCCGGAGATAGCCCAATGGCAACCATTAATTCAGAAACGCCAATAACCAGAAACAGGGAAGAAGCAGTTAACAGTTCCGTCATTCCCGATTTTGAAACATATCTTAAAAAAGGGACAAAGACATATCTTCCCAATAGAATCAGTATCACCACTCCCAAAATTACCGTTGCAAACTGCATCCATTCCGGAAGTGTCTGAATCAATACCTGGATTTCATTATCATGATCTCTGGTCTTATAATTGGCAATGAGAGGTAGAATAGCGAGAATAGGAATTACCGCAATATCCTGAAACAAAAGCGTGGAAAATGAAGCTTCTCCGGCAAGTGTTTTTAAATTGTTCTTTTCCTGTAGAGTCTGCAGAACAATGGCCGTAGAAGAAAGGGCAAAACACATAGCGATAGCAATGGATTTATCCAACGGCCATCCCACCATTATAAAAACAAGGAAAAGCAGCGAAATGGTAAGAAGCATCTGCGTGAGGCCAAGCCCGATAATTTTCTTCCGCATTTCCCAGAATTTTCTCGGTTCAAGCTCAAGCCCGACTAAAAAAAGCAGCATGATGACCCCAAACTCACTGGCATGCATGATATCATTAACGTCCTTACCTGTCAATTTTAATACATATGGACCGATAATTATTCCTCCTGCAATATACCCGATAACAGAACTTAGTCCGAATTTCCTCGCCAGCGGAACCATAATAATGGCAACGCCCAGAAATAAAAGGGTATTCATGGCTAAGCTTGTTTCCATAATTTATTGATTAAGAAGTTTAGTGAACTCCTGTTTATGTATGATAATTTCTTTTTTTGAGAGTTTGTTGGCTTCGTAAACGGTTTTGATATGTTTGATATCAGCCTTAAAAACATTCAGTGATACGATGAGTCCGCTGATCAGCTCTTCAATCGTAAATTTGTAGGTGCCTTCTTTGTGGAAAGATCTTTCCTTGCCGCCTGTGGTTACCAGAATATAAACCTCTTTTCCCTCCAGCGGGTTGTAATTTCCTTCTTTAATCCAGTCACGGTCGAAGACCTCATCGATCCAGAGTTTTAGCAGAGGAGGCATGCCAAACCATATCAGTGGAAACTGGAAAATAAAACGATCATAATTTTTTATTCTCTTTCTTTCCCTGAATGCGGCAATATGAAAATCCGGATATTCTTCATATAGATCTCTTAAGGTAAAATGTTGTTGACGAACATAGAAATTGATGAGCTCTGCATTCGAGTTTGAGTGCTCTAGATAAGGATGTGCAAAAACTACCAACGTCTTCTTCATAAACCTGTTTTCAGTAAATATAATGAAAAAAAATTGGATTAAAAACAGATTTAAAGGGAACTTACTGATTATTTAACATTAATAATAGAGATTTTCGCTATTAAGATTAAAAAAATCGAAAAAAATTCCTAATTATGAAATGAATACATAAAAACTATAAATAGCGGGAAATGTTTTTACCATCCTCCTGATGCGCCGCCACCGCCGAAGCTTCCGCCACCGCCAAATCCTCCGAAACCTCCTCCTCCGGAACTTCCGCCGCCAAAGCCGCCGCCTCCGAAACTACCCGGGAAAGGGAAGAATCCACCGGGATAATTTCTCCGGCCTCTTCTTGACAGGATAACATCATCGTCATCCCCGTTTCCGCCTCTTCCGCCGCCTCGGTTTCCGAAAAGTACCACGAAAATGATGAATATGATAAAGGCGATAATCATAATTCTGACAAGACCTCCATCACTGTTTTTCTGATGTTGCTTTAAAGGTTTGAATTTTCCCTGTACCGCTTCCATGATGGCAGAAGTACCGCGATCAATACCTTCAAACCATTCGCCATGTTTGAAATGCGGTGTTACGATATAATCAAGGATCTGTCCTGAAACGGAAGCTGTTAAGTATTGCTCGACCGCGCGGCCTTGCTGGATCGACATTGTGTGATCTTCGGTTGCAATTAAAAAAACAACACCATTATCTACACCTTTCTGGCCGATTCCCCATTTCTCGCCGAACATGGTCGCCAGAAAATTAACATCTTCTCCATTTGTTGATTTGATGATAATCACCTCAATTTCTGTGGAAGTAGAATCTGAGAAAGCAATCAGTTTTTTATTAAGGTCGTTTTTTTCCTGTTCGGAAAGAAGATTAGCTTCATCAAAAACAGGATATAGAACCGCAGGCTTTTTAGGAACAGAGTACTGTGCTGATACGAATGTGTAAAAGCATATAAGGATGAATGAAAATACTATTTTAAGAGAACGTAATTTCATTAGACAGCTGATTGGGGTTTTCTCCCGTTACAGGAAAATGTTTTTTGAGTTCAAGACCGGTTTCCAGAATCGCACTTTTCAGTGCTTTGTAATAATTTCCTTTGGCAAATTCCGAGGTGATATAATCGTGCAGATGATCCCAGTAAGACTGGCGTACTTTTTCATGGATTCCCGTATCGCCGATGATGGTAAGATATTTCCGTTCAAAATTAACATGAAAAAGCACGGCATTTCTTTCCGTAGTTTTCCCCATGCACAATTCTTCAAAGACCCTGAATGCTGTTTTCGCACTGTCATTATCCGAATTCGAATCTATATGCACACGGATTTCGCCGGTAGAATGTTCTTCTGCTGACTGAATAGCTTCCACAAGGGAAGCTATCTGCTGACTTGTTAGGAAATTACCGGCCATTATTCTGTGAATACTTCAGGTGCTTTTTCAGCGCCCGCTTCTGCTTTAAAATAAGGTTTTTCTTTAAAGTTGGTAAAGTTCGCCAGAATATTATTCGGGAACGTTTTGATAGCGGTATTATATTCCTGAGCTGCCTGGTTGTAATACACCGTTTCTGTACGGATGCTGTTTTCAATGGCAGTATATTCTCTCTGGAAATTAATGTATTGCTGGTCTGCTTTTAGGTTGGGATAAGATTCCACAACAGCCATTAATCTGCTTAATGCACCTGATAATTCTCCCTGTGCAGCCTGGAATCTTGCCATATCCTGCTCTGTCATATTGGTAGGGTCAACATTGATGGAAGTCGCTTTTGAGCGCGCCTCAACAACTTTTGTCAATGTTTCCTGTTCAAATTTGGAGTATGATTTTACCGTTCTTTCAAGATTAGGAATCAGGTTTGCCCTTTTTTGATAAACCGTTTCTATATTAGACCATTTTGTATTTACATTCTGTTCTTTCGTAACAAAATTGTTGTAGCCGCTTTTTCCCCAGAAGAATAAAACCGCAACGATAATCAGAAGAGCAATGCCGATGGTACCGGCGCTCAGACAGCCCCTGTTTTTCATAGTTTAATTTTTTTAAAATTTTTTTGTGCTAACCAAATATACAAATTATGTGCTAATTTTGTGAAAAATAATTTTAATGACAACAATAGTCGTGGCAATGGGAGAAAAGAACGAAATTGGTTTTGAAAATCAATTACTTTGGGGTCTCCCGAAAGATCTGAAACACTTTAAAGATATTACTTCCGGACATCCGGTTATTATGGGAAGGAAAACGTATGAAAGTATCGGGAAACCGCTTCCCAACCGTACGAATATTGTTGTATCAAGAAGAAACGACTGGTTTGAAGAAGGTATTCTGATTGTCGGAAGCATCAAAGAAGCCATAAAATTTGCGAAGAAAATAGATGAAGAAATTTTTATCATCGGGGGAGGTAAAATTTATGAACAGACGATGGATTTGGTCGACCGGCTTGAGATAACCAGGGTAAAGGCTGATTTTACTGCTGATACTTTTTTTCCTGAAATTGATGCAAATGTATGGAAGAAAGTAAATGAAGAATGCCATGAAAAAGATGAAAAGAATCAATATGATTTCTGTTTTCAGACCTACGAAAAAATTTAAAATTTGAAGTTCGAGGTTTCAAGTTTGAAGTTCTACATTCTGACCCTGAACTTTAGCCACTGAACCCTAACCTCTAAACCTTAATTTTATTATCTTTGCACTTCTAAAATTTAATAATGAATAAATATATAAAACTTGCTGTTGCTGCAGTCCTGATACTTCTGGGACTTTATATGATGTTTTTTACCAGAAATCTGGGATGGGGAATTGTAGTTTTCCTCTTAGCAGGGGCACCTATTCTGCTTTTCTTTAAAAATGAATATATCCTCCTGGCTTTCTGGCAGCTTAGAAAGCAGAATATGGAAAAAGCGGCGGAGTGGCTGAAAAATGTCACAGATTATAAGGCACAGCTTCACAAGTCTCAGTATGGGTATTTTCATTACCTTACAGGATTGACGCAGGCTCAGGATCATCCGACAAAAGTGGAACCTCTGATGAAAAAAGCATTGGAATATGGTCTCAACATGAAACATGACCGTGCAATGGCTACGTTAAACCTTGCCGCAGCGGCGATTTCCAAAGGAAGAAAGCAGGAAGGACAAAAATTATTGGAAGAGGCAAAACGACTGGACAGCGCCGGAATGATGACCGACCAGATCAAAATGATGAAAGAGCAGCTGAAAATGCCGACTATGCAGAAACATATGCATAACCCGAATATGAGAAACCGAGGGAAATTCTTTTAACAATATCGTTAATAAAAATACAAAAGCACTTGAAATCAGGTGCTTTTTTTATTTTAAACAAGTAGCTTAATATTTTTAGCCGCTTAAATATCCTTAATGGTTAAAATTAATTTTACATCTCAGAATTATTTTCATACCCATAAAATTTCGGGATCTGCCAATGGTATTTTACCGCTAAAGTTCTGATCGAAACAATCAGCAAAATGGTAAAAATCTGAATAACAGTATATGATAAAGTCGTAAATTTAGTTAATAGTAAAAATGCAGCACCTCCTACAATACAGGCCGTTGCATAGATTTCTTTCCTGAAAATCAAAGGGATCCTGTTGAGCAGAATGTCCCGGATAATTCCTCCGAAACATCCGGTAATGGTTCCCAATCCGATGCATATTAAAGGGTGAATATCGGCATGAAGTCCTTTCTGAACACCAATGATGGTAAACAGCCCCAGTCCGAAACTGTCAAAAATAAATAAAGTAACCCTGAAGTTTTTTTCAAAAGATTTAAAAACCATAGTGAAAATGCTGGTCAGGATAATCAAAGCACAGGTTAGCAGATCGTGCATCCAGAATACCGGGATATCCAACAATAAATCTCTTACCGTTCCGCCGCCAACTGAAGTGACAAATGCAATGATCAGCACCCCGAACGGATCCAGCCGTTTCTGCATTGCCGCAAAACTTCCCGACATCGAAAAAGATATCGTCCCAAGGACTTCTATGGCAAAATTGAACTGTTCGTGCATATTGTATGATTGATAAATGATGATCGATTATTGATAATTGATAATAGTGAAGATTTATCAATCATCATTTATCAATTATCAATAATCTATTTTTCCACTCTCACCGAGTCCGGTACCAAAAGTCCGTATTCTCCGCCGTGGTTGATGATTTCCCTTACGATGCTGCTGCTGATGAAGGATTTTCCGGATGAGGTCAGTAAAAAGACCGTTTCCAGTTTTTTATGGGCTAACGTTCTGTTGGTATGGGCGATGGCTTTTTCAAATTCAAAATCTGCGGGATTTCTAAGTCCTCTTATGATGTACTGAGCGTTTTTTTCAAAACAGTAATCTACCGTTAAGCCTTCAAAATAATCAACTTCTACATTCGGAAATTCAGCGACGGAGTTTTGGATAAATTCCATTCTTTTTTCCAGAGGAAACATATATTTCTTTTGGGAGTTCTGCCCGATGGCGATGATCAGTTTATCAAATAGCGGAGCTGCCCGTTCTATGATGTCGTAATGTCCTAAAGTGATCGGGTCAAATGATCCCGGAAAAACAGCAATTTTCATGCGTAAAATAGTTTTGAGTTTAGGTCTTGCGTTCGGATTTTACAACCGCTCACTTCGAACCTCTAATATCTAACTTTATTTTTTATTAAGTGCTTTTTCAACCTCATTTCCGCAAAGGTCTGTTATGGAGATTCCGTAAATTTTGGCCTGCTGCGGAAGAATACTTGCAGGAGAAAATCCGGGATTGGTATTCATTTCCAGCATGTAGGGAATTCCATCCATTAGAATGAACTCGCTTCTTGAAAAACCGCTCATCCCAAGAGAATTGTAGGCTCTTTTTGCAATTTCTTCTACACGGATTCTCGTTTCATCATCGATTCTTGCTGGGGTAATTTCTTCGGATGCTCCTTCGTATTTGGCTTCATAATCGAAGAACTCATTTTTAGGAACAATTTCCGTGATGCCCAGAACAATGGTTTCTCCTTTATAATCAATAACGCCCACAGAAACCTCCATGCCGTTAAGAAAACTTTCAATTAAAATTTCATCATCTTCTTTAAAAGCAATTTCTGTTGCAGCAATTAATTCGGATTTTTCTTTCACTTTTGAAATTCCCAATGAAGAGCCCGACTGGTTCGGCTTAACAAAAACAGGCAAACCGAGATTTTCTGTAATTTCATCCACATGGATGTCTTCGCCTTTTCTCAGGTAAACACTCTTTGCAGAAGGAATTCCATATTTGGAAAGTACGGCTAACGTATCTTTTTTATTGAAGGTAAGAGCACTCTGGTAAAAATCGCAGCCGGTATATTTCTGGCCGATGGCATCCCAATATGCCTGAAGAATACCGTTTTCTCCCGGTATTCCGTGAATGATGTTGAAGCAGACATCAAATTTCAGCGGGGTGTTGTTATCGATGGTTACAGAAAAATCAGCTTTATTAATCTGGAATTTCTGATTATTTTCATCTAAAAAATACCATTCATCCCGAAGAATAATCACTTTGTATACATCATAAAGATTTCTGTCCAGAGAATCGTAAATCAGCTGCCCGCTCTTTAATGATACGACATATTCGTCAGAATAGCCTCCCATTACTACAGCAACACTTTTTTTGCTCATATTTCTAAAGTATCAATTAGGGCAAATTTAATGATTTTATATCATGCAATTTTGGAAATTCCAAAATTTTGAAAACGAAAATGCGCAACGGAAATCAAAGCACATTCTAAAATATTAATTATATTTGCTGTCTAATTATAGTAATAATAGTATGCTTAAATCACTTTTCAATTGGAAAGTTTTACTGAACTTAGTTGTTGCCATCGGTGTTTTCGTGGGATTGGTTTGGCTTACATTCCGTTGGCTGGAGTATCACACCAATCACGGCCAGGAAATTCCCGTTCCCAATATTGTCAATAAATCAGTGCAGGAAGCAATCAAAATATTGGACGATTCCGGACTGGATTATGAAGTGGATAGTTTTAAATATGATCCTAAATACAGACCATTCCAGGTATTGCAGGTGTATCCTGCTCCCGGCTCGCGTGTAAAAGACGGAAGAGCAATTCAGCTGAAAGTAAACCCGAGAACCTGGGCCAGAGTGGAAGTTCCTGATGTTATCAATAAATATTCGGGGCTTGCATTCCAGAGATTGGAGCAGGTGGGATTAAAAGTAGGAGATACTATTTTTGAGCCGAGCATTCAGAAAGATGCGGTTTTAAGAATACTGTATAAAGGAACGGCTGTAAAACCTAAAACAAAACTTCCGAGATTTTCTGTAGTAGATGTTGTGATCGGTTCAGGACCGTTAAGAAATATTACGATACCTAATGTTGTAGGACTTACCGTAAAAGAAGCCAGAGCTGTGATTGCAAGAAGCATGTTTGAAGTAGGTCTTGTAGAACATGAAGACGGCAGTAAAGATGAATCGGATATTATTTATTATCAGGATCCTGCTGCAGGAGATGTAAGAGATCAGGGAATGCAGATGGATCTCTGGGCCAGTAAAAGAACTCCGGCTGAGCTGAGAGCAAAAATAGAAGAGCTGAATTCCATTTACAGAATGAAGGTAGACACGGCGCTGCCTCCGATTCAGTATCAGGAAATGCCTGTTCAGGAGCCGGCTTATGAAGCTCCTCCGCCTGTTGCAGCACCTAAAAGAGAAAGCCCGAAGCCGTCGACGGATGTACAGAAGACAGATGCCCAAAAATCTTCCGTAAAACCTTCTTCAGGAACTGAAAGTGCTAAGCCGAAAACTACGGGTACCAGTACTTCCGGAAATACAGCTTCTGCTAATAAACCTGCTGCAACAACACAAAAAACCGCAGAAAAGCCGAAAGCTAAAAAAATAGTGGTAGAATAATAACAGATTTTCATAAAAATACAGGCTTCAACTTTCATTATGTTGAAGCCTTTTGTATAAAAAACAAAACAATGGCAGAAGATAACGAAGATTTTTTCGATGAAGAATTAGCAGATCAGAACAGTATTGATAACATTGATATCGATGAGGAAAACAAAGGACTGTATGAACACCTTAATATCACGGTAGACAAAAGTCAGGAACCTTTGAGAATTGATAAATTCTTATTGATCTTTCGTCAGAATTCATCAAGAAATAAAATCTCACAAACCTGCAGGGCAGGTAATGTTATTGTAAACGGAGTTGCCGTAAAACAAAACTACCGTGTAAAACCCGGAGATCAGATTTCCGTATTGCTGGCACATCCGCCAAGGGAAAATTTCATTATTCCTCAGGATATTCCGATCAATATTGTGTATGAAGATGACGATCTTATCGTTGTTGATAAAGATCCGGGAATGGTAGTGCATCCGGGATTCGGAAACTGGGACGGAACTTTGGTGAATGCTTTAGCTTTTCATTTTGAAAAGAAAGGTGAAAAATCCGATCTCGACAGGGTAGGGCTGGTTCATAGAATTGATAAAGATACTTCCGGTCTCCTTGTTATCGCTAAAAACGAATATGCACTGAGCTTTTTGGCCAAACAGTTTTTCGACAGGAAAACGAAGCGGCTTTACTGGGCTTTTGTGTGGGGAAATGTACAGGAAGATGAAGGCACCATAAGAGGCCATATCGGCCGCCATCCGAAAAACAGGATGCAGATGCATACCTATGAAGACGGCAGCCATGGGAAACATGCAGTGACACATTACAAAGTATTGGAAAGATTCAGATATATGACCTGGGTAGAATGTAAGCTGGAAACCGGAAGAACGCACCAGATAAGGGCGCACTTCAAACACATCGGCCATACCCTCTTCAATGATGAAAGATACGAAGGGCATACACCTCTCCGTGGGGTGAATCTTCCTAAGTATAAGCAGTTTATAAAAAATGTGTTTGAAATTCTGCCCAGACATGCGCTCCATGCTCATACTTTAGGATTTGTACATCCTACTACAAAAAAGGAATTATATTTTGAAAGCCCAATGCCGAAAGATATGGCGGATGCTGTAAAAAAATGGAGAAATTATTTAGAAAACTAAAAATATATTGAGAATTTTTTTATATTTGTTGAATTGAAATCAAGATTTGTTATGAGAAAACTATATGCTATCGTATGTTTAGCTCTTTTGTCAAATGCATACAAAGCACAAGAAACATTACCATACTATCAACAATACCTTTTGGATGGTGAGTTTCTGTTCAACCCAGCACAATACGGAAAAACTGACTATGTGCAACTTAATCTTAACTATCAGCAGCAATTTTCGAAGTTCAGTGAGTCTCCAAACGTACAGTCGGTGGGGATCAACGCGAACATCTTTGATAGAGTAGGAGCAGGTTTGTCTGTATTCAGAGACAGTAATGGTCCTATTTCTGCAGGAGGTATTACGGCTGGTGCTTCATATTTTATTCCTCTTAGCAGCGAAGGAGACAGAAAAGACCAGTTTTCTTTCGGTACAAGCGTGAGCTTTTACAACATGAATTTTGATTATTCAAAAATTAATACGCAAGATGCTTCAGATCCTTTATTACAGGGAAGTGAAAGCAATATTTTTATGGCATATGCCAACTTTGGGGCACAGGCTACCTATAGAAATATTTTCGCAGGAGTTTCCGTTAATGACATCGCCCTTACCAATGATGAGGCAATTGTAAACGGACGTGAACCTTCTCCGATCAAATTTTTCTTAAACTTAGGATATGACTGGCATGTAGGAGATAACATCTATTTCACACCGTCAGCTTTAATTAACCTTAATACAAACTCTACAAGAACGATTGATTACAACTTAATGGCAACGTTCTTTAATGATATCAATGCATTCTCTTTCGGGGTTAGCTACAGATCTGTTCAGAACAGATTCGACAGCCAGCAGTTGCAGATTGCACCGGTAGTAAAAGTAAGATTCAACAAATTCATGATTGGAGCTACTTATAACCTGGGATTGTCTGATATTCAGGAATATGGAGGAAACAGCTTCATGATCGGGGTAGGATATAACTTCGATAACTTCATTAACCACAGAGGTTATAGATATTAATTGATTTAATTTAAATAAATTTGAGCTCTGAATTTTTCAGGGCTTTTTTTATGATCTATATTCACATTCCTTTTTGCAAGCAAAAATGCAGCTACTGCAACTTTCATTTTTCCACATCTCTGAATTTTAAAGATGAAATGCTGGCTGCGATGAAAAAGGAGATCTATCTCCGTAAAGATGAATTGCAAAACAAAAACCTGCAGTCTCTGTATTTTGGAGGCGGAACCCCGTCGATTCTTTCACCGGATGAAATAAAATCTCTTATTGATGAGGTTTTACAGTATTTTAGTTTTGAAAATGACATCGAAATAACACTCGAAGCCAATCCCGATGATCTCGATAAAAATTTCCTGAAAGGTCTGGCTGAATCTCCTGTAAACCGCTTGTCTATAGGCACTCAAAGCTTTTTTGAAGCAGATTTAAGATTGATGAACCGGGCACACACTTCAAATGAAGCGGAAGACTCCATCAAAAGGTCTCAGGATTTTGGTTTTGAAAATCTGAGTATAGATTTGATCTATGGCTCGCCAACTTCTAACCTGGAAATCTGGAAAGAAAATTTGAATAAAACGATTGCGCTGGAAGTTCCCCATATCTCATCGTATGCTTTGACAGTAGAGCCCAAAACGGCATTGGAAAACTGGATATCAAAAGGAAAAGTAATCAGTCCGAAAGAAGAGGAGCAGAACCGAGAATTCTATTACCTGTCAGATTTTCTGAAAGATAACGGATTTGAACATTATGAAGTATCCAATTTTGCAAAACCAGGTTTTTATTCAAGACACAATTCTTCTTATTGGAAGTACAAAGAGTATCTGGGAATCGGCCCCTCGGCGCACTCTTATAACGGTTTCGACCGACGAAGCTGGAATATTGCCAACAATCAGCAATATATTAAAAAATTAAACGCGAATCTCCTGGCTAAAGAAGAAGAAATTCTTTCACAGAAAGATCAGTTTAACGAGATGATTATGATTGGACTAAGAACAATCTGGGGAGTTGATCTTGCACGCCTTAATGAAAAATTCAATAATGAAATTCTCGAATATTTCCAGAAAGAAATCAAACTGAAGCTTGAAGAAGGAATTTTAATCATCGAAGAAAATCATTTAAAAATTCCGGAGAAGAATTGGTTTATGGCAGACGGAATCGCTGCAGATTTGTTTGTCGTTTAATTATTATTAAATACTTCGACTCCGGTTAAACATTACATCTACTGTCTGTCTTAAAGATATTGAATCAAATAGTATTAGATGACATCCTGAGCATGTGGAAGCATCTCTTTAAAGAGTAGTATATTATAAGACAATTTCACTATTTTTGTATAAAATTTCAGCTCAATTTTGAAAACGAAAAAGCAAGATTATTCGCATCTTTCACCAAAGCAGCCCATAGGCATTTTTGACAGCGGAGTGGGAGGGTTAACGGTTGCCAAAGAAATTAAAAGACTTCTTCCGCATGAAGACCTGATCTATTTTGGTGATACCAAACACCTTCCTTACGGTGAAAAATCCAGGGAAGCCATCATTGAATATTCTACGAAGATCACTAATTTTTTGCTGGAGCAGAACTGCAAAGCGATCGTAATTGCCTGCAATACCGCCACTGCAAATGCTCTGAATGAAGTTATGCAGTCAGTTGCGGGAAAAGTTCCGGTAATTGACGTGATTAATCCTGTTGCAGAAAAGGTTTCCTATGAAATTCACAATAATGTGGGAGTCATTGCTACAAAAGCTACGGTGAATTCGGGCCTTTATAAGAAAAGTATCAGGAAGCATAATAAGTGGATTAAAGTGGATGAACTGGCAACACCGCTATTAGTCCCTGCTATTGAAGAAGGCTTTAAAAATCATCCGATTACGCATGCGATCATTTATAATTACCTCAGCAACAGTAAGCTGAAAAATATTGAAACCTTAATTTTAGGCTGCACTCATTACCCTTTGTTAATTGATGAAATAAAGCAATATTACGGAAACCGTGTCCGCGTGATTGATTCTCCGAATATCGTAGCCAATCATCTGAAAATTATTCTGGATAAATATAATCTGCTGAACGATCAGAACCCGAATCCGAACTATCATTTTTACCTTTCGGATCTCACCAAAAACTTTGAGAAAATTTCAAAGAAATTCTTTGGTAAAACCATCGATCTGGAATTAAAAGTATTATAAAAAAATAAAAGCTGTTTCAAGGTGAGACAGCTTTGGTTTTATATTTATCTTTTTAAAAAATCAGGATATAAATTTTTTTATCGATAGGATTATTATATTTTTCAAAAACTCCTTTCACGTATTCATTCATGTCTTTATAAGAATTATCCCTTTTACCACTGAATTTATAATCAAATTGATCTCCATAACTATTCACCAATTTAAAATTTTGTGATCCCGGATCTTTTAAGAAATTAGCAATGAACGTTTCTACTTTTTTCTTTTTTAATTTAGTATATCTGCTTGTTTGAAAAAGACTAAGATAACTTTCAGAAGAATATTTAGTAAGTTCTACCATTTCAAAACTGTAATCTCCATCTTCCGAATATATTTTCAAAATAAGACCGGGCAAACCTGAAAACTTGTAAGGTCCGGAGGTAATTGGAATTTCCGGTGCAAACTGTGCAATCCATTTTCTTCCATCTATTTCTATTTGTGCTTCTTGAACTTTATAATCATTATACATCGAAGTTTTATTGATTATTTTCCAGCTTCTTTCTAAAGGTTCATTATAAACATAATATAAATCATTAAACTTTCCATAATAGCTGTAATTATTGTCCTTTTGCGTGATGATAAACCGTAAGTAGGGTATTTCTTTTTGTTTTAGATTACTTATAGAATCTTTGTAAAAAATACTTTGTGATTTAGCTATTGTTTCCAGGCGCATATATTCTGTCTTCATATCAGCATTCTCTTTTTTTGGCCGGAAACTGACTTTATATAAAACATGATATTTTTGAGAGAAGCACATAGAAATCCCGCAAAATAAAACTATTAAAAAAGATAATTTGTTCAGCATTTTATTCATCTTTAAATTTTTCTTTTAAAACGGTTTTATAATATTCTTTTTTAGGGCTGTTTATATGGAGCAAATAATTGTAATTATTGATAAAGTAATATTTTTGACAGCTTTTGGGTAAGTACTGATTAAAAACGTCATTCTGAGTACTTTCAATAATAGGATATTTTGGAAGTGAGATATTAATCTGATTGATATATTTTGCTAAATCACTCATAATATCGTATTGTATTTTATAATTGCAGTTATAATTGTCAACGTCTTTTCTGATGTATTTATTATAGTAATATAAAATAAGTTCTTTTGTCTGAAGATCTAATTTTTTTGTTCCTGTTAGAATAAGGTATAAGGACGCAATCCAGTCATTGATTGCATATTTTTGTATTCTTTCATATGCCTTATCTTCTTTATTAGGATTTGCTGAGGTATGTAATGCTTTAATTTTATCAAGGTAATTGATCAAAACAAGTTCAGAATAATTTATTAATTCCTGAGTATTTTTCTTTGTAGAATATATGTTTTGATATTTGCCAATTTCCTTATATAAAATATAATGTTGTTGATTAACGATGAGGTTATGTAGACTGTCCTTATCACCTTTGAAAGTGATTGATCTATCATTCCCGACATTTAGGGTTAAAGACTCGTCCGGATTAAGGAAAATAGGAATTAATTGGCTTTCATTTTTCCCATTATCGTATTCAATTGTTAAGTAATTGATTTCTGTATTTAATAATGTTTTTTTTTCTTTAGAATTTAGCTTTATGCTGTTAGTTTTATATTTAATATGAAGTGAAACACTATTATTGTTGACAATAGTAATCTGTTGGCTGAATACCCTTAAAAATAAAAATAGTAAAAGAGTAATTAATATTCTTTTACTATATCGATATGTGAATGTCAATTTCAATTTAATTAAGATCGTTTAAATATAATAAATATTGTTATATCCCAATTATGTGAATCGAATTTTGTTGATATATTCTAAATTTCCAAAATCACGTTTTGCCTTTCCATTCTTTTTTTCGGAGTATGCACTGGCTGGTTTTTATCACTTTCGGATCGTTCGCCGATGGTTACGGCAAATAAACTTACGTATTTTTCGCTGCCTAAAATAGTATCATATTTATCGTTTTCAATGCCTTCCATCGGTGTGGAATCAATTCCCATCTCTGCACATGCCGCAAGCAGCACACCCAGAGAAAGATATACCTGGTGTTTCATCCATGCTTTGATCTCAGCTTCACCTTTAGGTTTTACAAAAGTTTTATAATAATTAATGGATCCTTCCGGCAAGTTTTCTTCAATCTGTCTTTCGAAATCCTCAGGACTCCTTAGAACCCGGAAAACAATAACGTGACTGGATTCCAACACTTTTTCTTTGTTAAAATACGAAACTTCTGCAAGCCGTTGTTTGGTTTCCGGATCAGATACAAACACAAAATTCCAGGGCTGGCTGTTGATGGATGACGGACTTAAATGCAGAATCTCTTTAAGCTGTGCGATTTGTTCATCACTGATCTTTACTTCTGGATTATACTTTTTCACAGTATATCTCGATTTCATTTTTTCTAAAAAGCTCATAATTTTTATACTATATTTTTTATAGTTGCAAAACTAATGTATGTTTTATATATTTGCAATAACGGTCTAAAATGATAGTATGAAAAAAACGTATTCAATCGACAATAAAGAATATCCTTGCTGTACAACGGTTACGATGAGATTTATCGGCGGAAAATGGAAAGCGGTGATTCTGTATCACCTTGTAGACGGAGCCAAACGATATAACGAATTGAGGAAACTGATTCCTACCATTACGGAAAGAACCCTAAGTCTTCAGCTCAAGCAGCTTGAAGAAGACCACATTATCAACAGGAAAGTGTACACTGAAAAACCGCCTTTAATGGTAGAATATACCTTAACGGATTTTGGGAAAACCCTGATTCCTGTTTTAAAGGAGATTGCAAAATGGGGCGAAAGTGCGGTGGTAACTTCTGAGAAAGTAACGATCGTTTAAAACAAAAAAATCAGGAAATTATTCCTGATTCTGTATTTCTGTTACCTCTTCTTTATTCGGTTCAAAAAAGCTGAAGCTTACGTTGCCGTATTTTCGGGTATCCACTAAATTCGGATGATTGAATTTCATTCTGCTTTGATGCTCTACCACAAGAATTCCGTTTTCTTTCAGGTATTTATTATTTAAAACCAGCGAGATAATTTCCTGATACTTTTTTTCTTCCATTTCGAAAGGCGCATCGGAAAATACAATTTCAAAAGATTTTTTGTTTCTGAATTTTTTCAGCCAGTCGAATACATCTCCTCGCTGAACATTCACCTGCAAAGACATATCGAGTTCAGCAGCAGTCGCATTAATGAACGCCGTATGTTTCGGGTTCATTTCCACGGAAGTAATATCCTGACATCCTCTCGAAGCAAATTCCAGCGTGATGGAGCCGATGCCTGCAAAAAGATCGAGCACGGAAACCGACTGCATATCGTAGGTGTTTTCCAAAATACTGAAAAGCGCCTCTTTCGCAAAGTCCGTAGTAGGTCTTACATCAAAATTTCTCGGAGCTGCTATTTTCTTGGCTTTCCACTTGCCTGAAATGATTCTGTACATATTTGTTGGGTTTTAGACGATAAGAACTGTCAGGAAAATAAGCTTTAACCTGATTTTCAAGTCTAATTTAAAATAAAATTTTTATTGGGAATATTATCGTATACGATTTTCAAATTTTTTACAAATTTCTGAAGCTCTGAAATAAAAGTTTCATTTTCCGTTGTTTCTCCGTACGCAAAGAAATGGGTTTCATTGATTCCGAAACCGATCTTGCTTAAAGTAAACATGATGAAATAAAGAAAATCAACCTCCGAATTGACATCCAGGTTATTGTATAAAATAATTTTCTTCTGGTCTATGGCAAAAAATTCACACTGATTATGATAAAGATTAATATGAATTTCTTTATTGTTTTTGTTTTGGATGGAATTGAGGAACTTCTCTCCCGAAAAATTAAAGTTCACAGGCAAAGCCAGCTCCTTTATCTTTTTATAAAAATTCTTCGGAAACGTATAATAAAACTGAACCTTGAATTTCTCATTGATCGACAGCATCAGCTCTTCTTTCTCCTTATCAACGGGAGCGTTAAACGCAATCAGGTCGAATCCGGCTTCATGCTCGGAAAAACCTTCCGGCATCAGCGTAAAATGATTAAGCGCGGAAATGACATGAATTTCATCAAATCGCTGTTTGATCAATACTTCATCCAGCTTATCTGTGATAAGATTTTCCGGAGATTCTTCATCTTTGAAATAGGATTTTTCTTCCACGATGCTTTTGTTTTTAGCAATCTGGTAGGTTAATCCGTCTTTGGTGAAAAGTAAATTAAGTATGTTCATAGTCCAATTCCTGCAAATTTAGTGAAATTCTACCATTACAGCACCCGATTGATGATGAAGTATGTCCTTATTGTAAAAATCCAGTCCGGTCTGGCTTTCAAGAATATCCCAAACCATTCTTTGCAGGACGCCGTCGCCGATTCCGTGAACGATTTCCAATCTTTTAAGATTGTTTTTCCTGCAAAAATTCAAGGTTTCGAGTAATCTTTCCTTCTGAATGAACAGTCTTTCAAAACTGTCGTAATCATTGGGGTTTTTGACCAGGTTATGAAAGTGCAGATCCAGAATCAAAGCATTTTTCTGATGCTTTTTCGAAATGTTTTTCTTGGGTTCCGGTTTTTTTACAATTTTGATATTTTCATATAAATCGGAACTTTTCGGAACCAATTTTTCTTTCGGATATTGATGGGTGAAGCCATACTCATCTTTAAAAACAACAATATTTCCTTTAACCGAAGTTACAGCCCCGCTCAAATCTTCATCTACCACAGAAACTTTATCACCAATTTTCATAAACTCTAAACTCTAAACTTTAAACCCTGAACTCTAAACCTTCGGTCCCAATTCAATAACTTCCAGATCCTTGATTTCAGAACCGTCAATCACAAAACGCATCATGGTTCTTACCTTATGCCATCCTTGCTTTCCGCATGCTCCCGGATTCAGGTGAAGCAGGCTGTTTTTCTGATCATACATGACCTTTAAAATATGAGAGTGCCCGGAAATAAACAATTTAGGCGCTTTTTCAGCAATTTCCTGTTTAGCCAGTGGCGTATATTTTCCCGGATAACCGCCAATGTGAATCATCAGTACTTCCACATTTTCACAAAAGAAACGGTTGACTTCAGGAAATTCAGACCGTATTTTTGCGTTGTCAATATTTCCGTAAACACCTTTTAAAGGTTTTAGTTTTTCCAATTGCTCAATCACCTCCATGCTGCCGAAATCACCGCCGTGCCATATTTCATCAGCCTCACCGGCATATTCTAAAATCCGTTCATCAATGTATGAATGGGAATCGGAAAGGAGAAGGATTTTTGTCATTGAATCATTGAATTTTGTACAAAGATAAGTTTAAAATTAAATTATTTCATTTCATTGAATAGATAAGGAGGTCATTCTGAATAAAATTTTGCGAAGCATTCTGAAATGAAGAATCTGTAAATATGTTCAGATTTTATTTAAAAGCAAAAACGCAAAGATTAATTTAATGCTTACCATATAAAGAACATACGGGTTTTAAAATCTTTGATCTTTATTCTTTTTCATTATCTAACGAAATCTTATAATAAAGCTTTGTATCTTTTGCGGTAAAAGTAAAGTTAATTAAACAACCTTTATAAAAATGATTCAGCGCAGGAGATGGTAAACGGCTTTATTTACTACATTTGAAAAAATTAAAAAAATGAAGCAGAAACTTTCTATTTTCCTTCTTATGCTCACGGTTGGCTTCGCCAATGCGCAGGTTGAAGAGAAAAAACTGGATGAGCTCGTACAGAACACCCTGAAAACTTTTGATGTACCGGGAATGTCAGTCGGAATCATCAAAGACGGTAAAGTTATTTACTCAAAAGGATTTGGTGTACGCTCTTTAACGACAAAACAGCCGATGGACGACAACACGCTGGTCGGGATTGCCTCCAACTCCAAAGGTTTTACCTGTACAGCCCTGGCAATTTTAGCGGATGAAGGAAAATTGAACTGGGACGACAACGTTTCAAAATACATCCCGGAATTTCAGATGTACGATCCGTATGTTTCACAGAATGTTACCATTAAAGATCTGGTAACGCACAGAGCAGGATTAGGATTGGGACAGGGAGATCTGATGTTTTTTCCGGAAGGCGGAAATTTAACGGTAAACGATATTGTGCATAATGTTAGATATTTAAAACCTGAAAATCCTTTCAGAACAACATTAGATTATAACAATATCATGTTTATTGTTGCCGGAGAAGTGATCCACAGGATTTCAGGATTAAGCTGGGCCGAATTTATCGAACAGAGGATCATGAAGCCGGTTGGGATGACTTCCAGTTTCGGGAGCTATAACAGGGCAAAAGCCGTTGCCAATAAGATCGACGCCCATGCTCCTGTTGACGGAAAAGCCATCGCCGTTCCTCACGACTGGAACGAAACGGCGAATGCAGCAGGAGGCATTATGAGCAACATCAAAGACATGACCACATGGGCTGAATTTCTATTGAATAATTTCACCACGAAAGACGGTAAAAAATTAGTTTCAGACAAAAATGTGCAACAGCTGTGGAGCCTGCAGATTCCGGCGGGAGTTGCCGCTAAAAATCCTTACGATACCAGCTTCTACGGATATGGAATGGGATGGTTTTTAAGTGATGTGAAAGGCCACAAGCAAATTCAGCACACGGGAGGATTGATCGGAACGGTGACGCAGTTTACCTTAATTCCGGATATGAAGCTGGGAATCGTAGTATTGACCAACCAACAATCCGGAGCGGCTTTTAATACCATTACCAATACCGTAAAAGATTCATACCTAGGCATGGCCGACAGAAACTGGCTGAAAACCTACGGCGAAAGGATGAAGAAAATGGAAGAAAGTTTTAACCAACAGAAAAAAGAAGCGTTTGCCAAATCGGAAGCTTTCAGGAAAGATAAAAACCTTCAGCCAAAAGTAGAGCAGTTTACCGGGACTTATCATGATCAATGGTTCGGCGATGTGGAAATTGCGCAGCAGGGAAATGCCTACAGAATTTCCTGCAAAAGTTCTCCAAGATTAAAAGGGGAGCTGCTTCCGTATTCCAATAATTCTTTCATCATCAAATGGGACGACAGAAGCTACGATGCCGATGCTTATATTATTTTTGATTACGATGAAACAGGAAAAGCACAGTCGGCGAGGTTAAAACCGATTTCCGATGTTACGGATTTCAGTTTTGACTTTGATGATCTGGATCTGAGACGAAAATAATTAATAAAAAATCATTCAGGGGATGGTTATCAATAGGGACGGGCAATGTCATCCTGAGCTTGTCGAAGGAAGCCCGTCTTTTGTTTTGAATGTAGAAAAAAGGCTTTAGCCGAAAATTATTGGTTAATTTGTTTGAACTTTTTATTTAACCACAAAAGTCACAAAAGCTCTTAAGCACATAAGTCACATTAGATTAAAGGATAAAGCTTTGTGTCTATTTTAGAACACATAAGCTTTAAAAAATCTTTGATTTTTTTTCTAATGTGCTCTGAAATATTTTCGATATTTTAAAAAATTCTTCTGTGACTGATGTGTTAATGTCTCTGTGAAATCTGTGGGAGATTTTAATCACAAAAGTGCAAAAGCTTTTTAAACACATGAGTCACATTAGATTAAAGGATAAAGCTTTGCGCATATTTTAGAACACATGAGTTTTTAGAATTGAAACGATCCGGTGGCTGAGGCACTCGAAGCCACCGGATCGTTTCATTTTATTTTCCCCGGATCGTAGAAAAACATCAGTCGCTTTTTAGCACCATCAAATTCCGACCACGAATTGCAGTCGATTTCAAAACCCGCAACGCCGCAGGTCGGGAAGTGGAAGATGTCTTCGGAAATAGAATTCGCGAAATTGGAAATCCCGTTGTTGTGCGAGAAAAACGCTACGGAATTTACATTATCATCAAGATCATAGATCACAGATTCAAAATTGCTTTCTGAAGGGTTATAAAGCTTCTCATTCGTTGTAATATTGATGTTGTAGGACTGGTTGAAAATTTTGCAGGTATTCAGTGCACGCACCGCCGGGCTCGACACGAAGTAATCGATCGCCACATTATTATTTTTCATAAACCGGGACATATGCATCGCTTCTTCCAACCCCTTGTCTGCCAATGGTCTGTCGAAGTCTTCCGTTTCTTCCGGCCAGTCGCTCTTCGCATGTCTTACAAGAATGAGTTTCTTCATATTTTCGTTTTTAGAAAATTAAAATTATAAAAAAATTAGCGGAATAAAAACATGATTTATAAAAAAAATGTGTTTAGAATAAAATCATTAAAATTTACTAAATTTGCAAACCTATGGGACAAATCCTTGCAATAGACTACGGAAAGGCTCGCTGCGGAATTGCAGCCACCGATGATATGCAGATCATTGCAAGCGGTTTGGATACCGTATCGACGCCGCTTCTTACTGAATTTTTAAAGAAATATTTCGGCGAAAATAAAGTAGATGAAGTCGTGATCGGGCTTCCCGTAGATCTGAAAGGAAATATCTCCGAAGTGGAAACCGACATTCTGCAGTTTATCGAAATTTTTAAAAAAGAATTTCCAGCCGTGAAAGTCAGCCGCTTCGACGAAAGATTTACATCCAAGATGGCTTCTTTTTTTATCTCCCAAAGCGGGAAAAGTAAAAAACAGAGACAGCAGAAAGGATTAATAGATAAAGTAAGTGCAACCATCATATTGCAGAATTTTTTAGAACAAAGAACAAGATGATTTTACCGATAAGAGCCTTTGGTGACCCCGTATTGAGAAAAGTAGGAAAGGATATTGATAAAGACTATCCCAACCTGCAGGAACTGATTGAGAACATGTTCGAGACCATGTACAGCGCCAACGGAATTGGGTTGGCTGCCCCGCAGATCGGGCTGGATATCCGTCTGTTTGTCATTGATGTAAGTCCTTTGGCGGAAGATGAAGATTATGAGGACATCAAAGATGAGCTGGCAGAATTCAAAAAAGTGTTCATCAATGCTAAAATTCTTGAAGAATCCGGGGAAGAGTGGAAATTCAACGAAGGATGCCTGTCTATTCCGGATGTGAGAGAAGATGTGAAGAGAAAAGGCACGATCGTGATCGAATATTATGACGAAAATTTTGTAAAACATACAGAAACTTTTTCCGATATTAGAGCCCGCGTAATTCAGCATGAATACGATCACATTGAAGGGATTTTGTTTACAGACCACCTCAGCGCCCTGAAAAAGAAGCTGGTAAAAGGAAAACTGACCAAAATTACCCAGGGCGACGTAAGCATCGGTTACAAAATGAGATTTCCAAAATAGTTTACATTAAAAATAAAGAAAATAAGAAAGCGCAAAAAAGCTGTCACACTAAGCTTGCCGAAGTGGAACAGCCGATTGCAGAATTTACAAAAAATAAAATTATGCTGTTAGAAAAAATAATTTCAATTTCAGGAAAACCAGGACTTTACAAATTAGTTTCTCAGTTAAGAAACGGATTTATCATTGAAGATGTTACTACGAAGAAAAAAGTTAGCATTGGGAATTCCAGCCAGGTGAGCCTGTTGGATAATATTGCGATGTTCACTTTTGATAAAGAAGTTCCTTTGTTCGAAGTTTTTGAAAATATTGCCAAAAACTATGACTACAAGGAAGCCATTCACCACAAAGCATCTGATGCTGAACTGAAAGAATTCATGACGGCTTCTCTTCCTAATTACGATACCGAAAGAGTATATGCTTCCGATATCAAGAAACTGGCACAGTGGTACAACATCCTTCATAAAGCAGGATACATCACTCCGGAAAGCTTCGTAAAAGCAGAGCCTGAAACACTGGAAGGCGAACCGGCAACGGAAGAAGTAAACGTAGAAAAAGAAGCGCCTAAAAAAGCTGCTCCAAAAGCTGAAAAGCCAGCCGCTCCAAAAGTAAAAGCCACTTCTGCAGCCAAAGCAGCTCCGAAAAGCACGCACAGAAAACAGGGATAATTGATTTATCTTACTTAAAATATGAACCTCATCAGATTTGATGAGGTTTTTTGTTTTTGTGATGAAATGAAGAATATTCTATTATTAATTCAGTGTAAATACGGATTGCCGTAAATATGAAATATTTCTTATTATTACATTTGTGAATTGATTGCTATAAAATATCAACCATACTTGTTATAAATTATGGCACCCCACAATTTGTTAATATCAGAACAATGCTTTTGAATTTCTGTATATTGCCAATTAAATTTTAATTAGATGGTAAATTGCTGAATGTTTGATGCATATAAAGTAATTGCTAGTTATTTATTTAAATATTGGTTATATGATTATATAACTAAATAATTTTTAAAAACGATCTTATGGAAGATAGATACAGTATATTAAGGCCTTTAACAATTGCAGAACAAGAAATATTTGCACTTGAAATGTGCAACTTTTTTTCACCCTTAAGTTATAGAGAAAACTGTGCTTTGCTTGAAATTAAAGCTGATGAAAAAACTATTAGACCATTAACTTTTGGCGATTTTCTGAGATATTTAAAAATAAAAACAGAAATTGATTCTTACAAATATGTGCGTCATTTAGATGTATTAATTCAAAAGTTTATCAATAATGGTTTTTTCGTAAGAGCAGGAGATTCTGTTACAGGATCTCCACCATTGAATCATTGCTATTATGCTCAATTTGAATTAACTAAAATTCAAAGCACTAATATTTTTTGGCTTGGGAATATTTTAGGTGAAGAATATCTAATGCAAAAATATAAACCTTTTATAATACGGTTTGAGGGAGAATATCAAAATAATATATCTGGAACTGGCTCTGGTATTTTGATAAATAAAAATACAATATTAACTTGTCGACACAATTTGACAGATTTGCTAAAATACAAATGCTTTTCTGGTGAAACAGAATTAGAAATAATTGACCACAAGTATCATGAAAAACATGATATAGGGATAGTAAAATTAAAAAACGACATAAACATTTCGGTTTTTCCATATTTTGGATTACCATATGTGTTAGACAATACAATAACAATGGGATATCCACCATTAAGAGGAATGCGAGAAGCTCCACTAATATCACAAAAAGGAGAAATTAATGCATTAAGTAAAGATTGGGGGAATTGTGATTGTATAACAATTTCGTCAACTGTTCGACCAGGTAATAGCGGAGGCCCTGTAATTTCTAATAAAGGTTACATCGTTGGAATTGTAACTCAATATGCAAATTCAGCAGAATCTGTGTCCGCTGATAAAGCAGGTTTTAAAGATAATAATTCAATTCCCTTTTATAATGCGATTGCTTCAACGAGTATTATTCAGATTTTATCTGAACTTGATAACTCTTTTCCTATAATATTTGAAAATTATCAATAAAATGCCTAAGCTTATAAGTCTTGGAATAGCGGGAGGAAACTGCAAAGCTAAACTGTTGTTATTCACTCAAACTTTTGCAAAATGCTAGATTTGAGCTTTATTACCATAAATATAATAACACCTATAAAATGCATGTGTTGTTATAATTGATCTCAAAACAATAACTTTACTTTTTATTATATTTACTTTAATTAACTTTTCACTAATTTCTTTTGAAAAATAATCATGAAAATAACAACAGGTATTAATAATTTTGATATTATTTCCTCAGGAACAGTAATCGCGTTTGATGATGAAACTATAAATTTTGATTTTGCTGAAAATTTAAAATATAGACTCAAATTTGTCACAGATGTCGAAGATAAAAGCGACAGGATGGACTTTAAAATACTAGATGAAACCTGTATGTTAATATTATTAATAAATTTTGCAGAAACTCTTGGAGGAGGAAATGCTGAACCGTTACTCTTAGGACATCTTGATGGCCGAAATATATATTTGAACTTTTATGTCTCAATATATGGCAATGATAGGAAAGTTTTGAATTATACGTGGTACCGCAGAGAATCAACAGGCAATGAATAATGTTACTCTACCAAAAGATAAAGAACTTGCAAAGCAGGTGATTGAATCACAAAGTGAAGCTGCTGCTAAAGCAATTGATCAAGGCTGGCTAGGAAAGATTTGGGGGAACTCTTTGAATGCTCCAAATAATATTGCTGGCTTAACAGTAATATGTTTAATCTTAGTAGGTATAATTTATACAATTTCAACTTCTCAGGTCAAAAGCGAAGATTTAAATTTGTCCATAAAAGATTTTTGGGCTATCATAACGCCATTGATAACATTGTCGATAGGTTATTTATTTGGTGATAAACGCGCAAAAAAATAATTCAATTTATTTAGGAAAACTTGAATTTGGTATAAATTATTAGTACTTGTATCCACTTTTATTAAATTGTTTGTTGAATGTTTGGGTGCAATTACTATTACAAGATAATATAATCTCAAAAACGATTTGTAAGTGTTTAATCTTTAAAGCACGGAACTTAATTTTGTTGATTGCATAATTAAATTATGATGAAATGAAAAAATGTATTTGGTGTAGCCGAAATGATAATGATGTAAATTTTAATACCTTAGCACATACTTTTCCTCAATCATTAGGAGGCAAAAACATCTGCCTAAATGTATGCGACTCCTGCAACTTTGAGTTTGGGAAAAAACAAAGCTTTCAGCCATCTGTTGATTTGGCAGTCAAGGAGATCTTTAATCTTTCAAGATTTTTAATTTCAGATAGTAAAAATATTTCTTCTTACAAAAGGTTCAGCTCAGAATATTTTAAAGTGAATCTGCAACGAAGACAGATTAATATCAAAATGAAGTATAAACTTCAAAGCAAATTTCAAGAAAATTTTGCTAGGAGTTTCAAGCGAGGTATATATAAAATATTCTTAGAAGAAAGAGAAAGAATCTGTGGAGATTCTCATTCTGACGAATTTAATTTTATCAGGGAGTTTTCACGATATAATTTAAATGATGTGCCCTTATATTACTTAAGGCCTCGATATCCTATTTTACTTATTGATCAAGAGCAGTTGGATAATCCTAAACTTCACTTTACGGAGTCAGATTTGGAACTACATAGAAAATATAGATTGTATGAGTTTTATTATGGAGGATATAGCTACCTGCTTCATACCAATGCATTTATGCAGGATCTACATATCAATAAATATAATGCAGAAGTCGTGATGAAAAATAAAAATAGTATGATTTTATCAACTTTAGTACAAATTCATAGAATGGAAGATTTAGATTTTAGATATAATCTCTTTAATGATGGATTATAAACTGTATAAATATAAATCTCAAAATTAGATAGAATTTATATCTGAAATGATGCTTAATATTCTACATTAAAAACCATTTATTATTCTTGTTCGCGTCATGAGTTCTATTCCATCCCCTCAATCCCCACCACCTCACTTTCCATCACCTTCGTTCCGCTTTCATTATAAATCTGTTTCACGGTAACTTTTATGCGGTCATGTTGCGGAGTAGGGAAGTCCATCAGTTCGGAAATATTTTTAAAGCCGAAAGCTTTTGCCAGCAACGAAATGTGGCGGGTAGAATATTTATGACGCTGTGTATAGGATTCTACATTATTTACGAAACTTTTTGCTACACACATTTTTAGACTTAACTGCTCTGCGCTAAGTTTCTTGGTTGTACGGATTTTTCTTACATGATTTATAAATTCAAAATCAAATCCGGTAACATCCGGTAATGGCCTGCCCCAGAGACAGGCCGGCTCCGGTATGCTTAAGAAGAGAAAATTTTTTGTATACCTTTCAAAAGGTCAAGATCCTTTGTTTTGCTTTGCGATAAATAAGTTAAAGCGCATCTAATCTGCGTAATCCGCGCAATCCGCGGGATATTGATAAAAATAGGATGAATATTAGAAATCTAACGCTACGATCGCAAAGCAATGTTTTATTGCTTGTTAATTTACGATCGTTACGGCACTCTGTTCAGCGAATGATAGCAACGCATATTCAATTGTTATCTGCTAACTAATTTGATGAAGCGCATTATCTCATCTGTGTAATCTGTGTAATCAGCGGGATATTAAATAAAATAACTGATGAATATTAGAATGATAGCAACGCGTATTCAATTGTTAATCTCTTGAAGCACATGTATCATTTACTAAGTAAAACAGTTTATGCTGAGCCTGCCGAAGCAACTTTGCGAACTTAAAAGCAATGGCTATAAAAAAAATCTTAGCGACTCTTTGCGTTAAAAACTATGATGCTTAATAACGGATAATTAAAAATGATGAAAAAGAAAAAAACCGACTTCGAATCCCGGTTCTGGTCCGGCTCCCGGAAACATTCTGCAACAGGATTGCTGGAGGCATTTTTCCAGTTCAATAACCTGACCGAAGTAAAAGAAAGCCTCACCCTAATGGTACAGTGTTACAGAAGCAAACACGGATCAGGAAAGATCCTGCCGAAGTGTTCCATTTGTATTTGTCGTTGCGGTCGTTGGTTCGTGCCTTTTTTCTGATCTCGAAAAAAGCAAAGAAAGGGAAGTTCAAAGTTCCTCTGGAAAACCTTTCTCAAAACCTGACTTTCCTTTCAGCGGAAGAATGCCAAAATCCGGTGCAGATAATCCGGAGTGCTTTTGCCATCTGCAACTTGCAGGACTTCGATGCGTTTCTGTCGGCGATGGTGTATTTCTCGCTGGGAAGTTCAACGTGTGATGAGGAACAGAGGATCATTATTCCGTATCTCCACCTCATGAAAATGCTGGATGCCGCCTGGCTGATCGTGGAAAGGACTTCAAAATAAACTGTAGATTTTTAACTATAAAGTCACAAAAGCTTTTAACACATGAGTCACATTAGATAAAAGATGAGGCTTTGCGCATATTTTAGAACATAGAAGAAAAATCAAAGATTTTTAAACTTTTGTAACACATAAATATATATAATTCTCTGTGAAAATCTGTGCTAATCTGTATTATAAATTCTCCCACTGATCGCACGGATTTTCAGAGGATGCCGTGGCTTTGGGAGCCTCAGCCACCAGGCCGTTAAATTCATCATGCAAACAAAAAATCAAAGACTTTAAACTTTTGAAAGCTTTTCAGCATCAAGCATTTGACTTCTTTAAGCCACATACATATCTTTTGCCACTTTTGTGGCTTAAAAATTTCCCACGGATCGCACGGATTTCCACAGATAATGCGGTGGCTTCGGGAGCCTCAGCCACCAGACCGTTAAATTTCATTATGCAAATAAAAAAAATCAAAGATTTTTTTAAACTTATGTGTTCTGAAATACGTGAAAAGCTTTAACCTTTTATCTAATGTGACTCATGTGTTAAAATTCTTCTGTGACTTATGCGTTTGCATAATAAAATAAGCGGTCCGGTGGCTGAAGTTCCCATCTTAGGTGGCTGAGGTTCTCGAATTAGGTGGCTGAGGCTCTCGAAGCCATTCTTTTGTTTCAAGACGGAAGCACATCAAAAGATTTCCCGTAAATTTGTAAGACTTGAATTCTCAACTATGAATACCAAACAGGAAAAACTGGAAGCTTTCGGAAGATTATTGGATATTATGGACGATCTGCGGGAAAAATGTCCGTGGGATCAGAAGCAAACGCTGGAATCGCTTCGGCATCTGACGCTGGAGGAAACTTATGAACTTTCGGATGCGATTTTGCAGAATGATTTACAGGAAATCAAAAAAGAGCTGGGCGATGTATTGCTGCATCTGGTTTTTTATGCGAAGATCGGTTCGGAGAAAGAAAGTTTCGATATTGCAGATGTCATTAATTCTTTAAATGAAAAACTGATTTTCCGCCATCCGCATATTTATGGCGATACCGAAGTCAAAGATGAAGAAGAGGTAAAGCAGAACTGGGAAAAACTGAAGTTGAAAGAAGGTAACAAATCAATTCTGGGCGGGGTTCCGAAGAGTTTGCCGAGTATGGTAAAAGCATACAGAATTCAGGACAAAGTGAAAGGAATCGGCTTTGAATTTCACGATGCCGAAGATGCGTGGAAAAAAGTGGATGAAGAGATCCGCGAATTTCACGATGAAACAGACTTAGACAAAAAAGAGCAGGAGCTGGGCGATGTGTTTTTCTCCCTGATCAACTACGCAAGGATTGTAGGCATCAATCCGGATTCTGCATTGGAAAGAACCAATATAAAATTCATTTCAAGATTTCAGAAAATGGAAAACTTAGCTTCGGAAAAAAATCTCAAGCTTGCCGATCTGTCGCTGGAAGAAATGGATGTTCTTTGGGAAGAAGCAAAACAATTGCAGTAAGATGAAAGTACAGAATCCGGCACCTCACAGGTTTCAGTATTTATTGGAATTTAAACAAACCGAACGGAAATGGCATTTCCCTTTTCTCGCGGCGCTGTGCATCGGAAGCTGCCTTTTCATCGGTTATTTTTCCGGAAAGCCTAACTACGGCGCACTTTCCAGTTTGGGAGCGCTTACGATTTTATATTTTACTTCGGCTCCGATTACGCAGAGAATGATTCATCTCGCTGTCTGCGCTTTTGGAATTGTTTTTTCGTTTTCCGTGAGTTCATTTTTCGGATTTAATGCGTATGCAGGAGCCTTGTCACTGGGTTTAGTGTCTTTTTTAGCACATTTTATATCTTCCTACTATAAAATTCCGCCGCCGGGAAATTTTTTCTTCATCATGGTTGCGGCGATGGCCAGTACTTACACCTTTGATCTGGAAATGATTCCCACGAGAGTAGGGCTTGTGGCAATGGGAGCGATATTATCCTGTTCTTTGGCTTTTTTTTACTCGGTTTTTATTGAAAAAAGCAAAGTGGTAGCCGTACCGAGAAGAAGCTTCAATAAAAGAAGATATACCAAGTTTGTAGAAAGTACGATTATCGGTTTCTTTATGGCGCTGACGTTAATTATTGGGCATCTTTTACATTTTAACAATACTTACTGGATTTCCATTGCAGCGGTTGCGATCATTCAGGGCAGAAATTTTGAGCACGTAAGACAAAGAAATATGCACAGGATTTTAGGAACCTTTATCGGAATCGGATTTGCGTGGATTATTCTGTTATTTAACCCGGAAAAGATTGTGATGATCGTTATTATCACAGTATTACAGTTTATTATTGAACTGCTCATTGTAAGGAATTACGGTTTTGCAGTCATTTTTATCACGCCGTTAACGATTCTTCTGGCAGAAACAGCGAGCCCGGTTTATCATCCTGTTGAAGCGCTGATGCAGGCAAGGCTGATCGATACGGTCATTGGCAGCCTCATTGGTCTTGCGGCCGGATTTTTTCTGCATCATCAGCAGATTATTAATAACTTAGAGAAAAATATCAGGTTCTCTTATTTTCAGTTTAAAAAATTAAAAAAATAAATATGTTGCGCGTTCTTGTTTTATCAGCATTCCTTTTGCTCAGCTGCAATCCCAAAGCTCAGGATTCTCAGAAGTCCGCCAATGCGCTTACCGTTGAGTTTTCTTTGCCTAAAAAGCTTAAGGAAGTTTCCGGCATTACTTTATCGAAAGATAAAAAAACAATCTGGGCTATTGAAGACCAGGGCAATAAAAATGTGATTTACGGCCTCGACAGAAAGGGAAACCAGATTGCGGATGTTCTTGTAGAAAATGCCGAGAACCACGACTGGGAGGATATCACAACAGATGTTCAGGGAAATATTTACATCGGTGACTTTGGAAATAATGAAAACGACAGGCGCAATTTATCGATTTTAAAAGTTGACTTAAAAGAGGTTTCCCAAAAATCCACAAACGTTACCCAGACCACAACGTTTCATTATGAAGGACAGAAGGAATTTCCGCCAAAAAAATCCCACTGGCTCTATGACTGTGAAGCTTTCGTAGAAAAAGACGGCTACTTTTACCTCTTCACCAAAAACAGAAGCAAAGGTTTCGACGGGACTTTTCTTGTTTTTCAGATTCCTAATAAAGCCGGTGATTTTGAAGCGAAATTAATTGCAACACTAAAGCTGCAGGGAGGATACAGCGATGCGGCCATTACTTCAGCGGCTATTAACAGCAGAAACCAGGTTGTACTGCTTACTCATAAGAATGTTTATATGCTTTCATCTCTTTTTGATAAAAATTTTAAAACAGCGGTTATTCAAAAAACTCCGTTGAACCATAATTCCCAAAAAGAAGCTATTGTATATCTTGATGATAGAACTGTGCTCATTGCCGATGAAAAGGACGGAAAAGAAGGAGGGAATGTGTATAAGTTTAGCTTAAAATAAGATAATTTTGACGGCAACTGAAATTTCAGTAGTTATATTGTTTTTACTATAAAGACTTCGACAGGCTCAGTCTGATACAGCTACAAAATAACAGGTGGTATTAGGAATGTCATGCTGAGCTTGCCGAAGCATCTTTCTACTCAAAAACAGATCTTATTGTTCAAATTAAAATAAAATAAAAACCGCAGAAATTTCTGCGGTTTTTTATGTAAAATGTACAGCCGTTACATCTAAAAAGTCATTCCCACACCTCCTGAAATCCTTCCGCCATCGGTTCCGTAGAAGTAATTCAGTCTTGCGGAGAACATTTCAACAATGCTCAGCCAGAATCCTGCCCCTACAGACTGATGCCATTTTCTGGAATCTTCATGATCATTCCACACCCTTCCGATATCATAGCCGAGTAAAACTCCCATATTCGCAGGGACAATATTATTTTTCACCCTTCCGAAATCCCATCGGATCTCCGAGTTGTTGGTAAAATACGATTTTCCTGAAAACCGGTCGTTCCGGAATGCTCTCATTCCATTATTACCGCCAATAGCAGCAGCCTGATAGAATTCAAAATTGTTATTGTTAATCCACATTACATTGCTGGAATTGGCAAACACGAAATTCCCTCTGCTGTCTAATCTATGATCTACGGATAAAGTTCCTTTTAAAATTAAAAAATTTCTCTTCGTATCGTTAAGATTGGTTTTCCAGTCTGCATTTACTTTGAACTCCATTCCTAAGGTAGGGAAAGCCGTATTATCCAGGTTTTTATATCCGAACGTATAATTGGCGCCTGCAAACTGCTGGTTGTCAAAAACTTCAGGTCTTACATCAGGAGAAAGATCTACAAAGCGGTCTCCATTGCGCTGAACTTTGTTATTTTCAAAGGTCAGCTGAAACTGGTTGAAGATATTTGTCCAGCTTTTTTTAGAGATAGAAGGGGCAAAATTAATTTTGGAAATTCGGGTCCTGTTGAATTTCCGTTCTGTGTTTTCTTTATCATATTCACTTTCATTGGACAGTCCGAAAAAGTTTTCTGCAAATCGGGGGGTCGTAAAACCTGCATCAAGATTGAAATCCCAGCTTCCGATCGCTTTTTTAAAGATTCCTTTGTAGGCTGCATTGAAGCCACCTGTCGCTGTGTAAAAATTAACTTTCAGGCTGTGTTTCTGGGTATAAGGAGAACGGATAAAATTATTCACCGTATAATTGGCCAGAAAGCCCAGAATTACGCCGTCATCGGGGTTAAAGTCTGCATTGGGATAGCCGGCAAAGAAATTATATTTAGGATGTTTGTAATTGTAGGTATTGATGTCATAATCATCCGAAATATTTTTTGTTGCTCCGTGGGTGTTGTAGGTATTATTCTGCGATTTAAAATCGTAAATTTTCACCTTCTTGCCATCGGCAACATTATAAGTATCATTATTATATCCTCCGATCAGCCTGATATTCATCTTTGGCCTGCCGTCTCCTGAAACTTCATAAACATCATCGTCTTCCAATCCGTAGATCCATAGTTCTTTGGTTTTGGAATCGTCATAGGTTTTTTCAAAAACCAGTTCAGGATTTTCTTTCTTTTTATCTAATTTGTATTGTTTTACATTAACTGAATTTCCCGTTTTGGTAACGACAAATTTATCAGGATTCACCGTTCCTGCCAACGGAACTTTTTTCTGAAGCACATCGTAATATTGTGAAGCGTACGTTTCAAGCTTTATTTTTCTTGCTTTTAGTTTTCTCTGAATATCGGTAATGGTTTCGTCCTGTACTTCTTTTGGTAAATTTCTAAAAGCGTTATCAATATCCTCATCCGTAAGATGTTCCTGGATGTATTTTGCCTGCGCCATCCATTGTTCCTCAGTGGCCCCTTTCAGAAAAACGAGATCAAGAGGATAAGGTTCCATTGCCAGCCATTTTACGCTCTTAATGTCATCTTTAAATGTTTTCATATGGCGGATGGCCGGAATGTTCATGATAATTTTGAAAGCATTTCCGTCGTATTTACTGAAGGCCTGATCTCTATCCCTAGGAATCGGTTTATACACTACTTTATCACCTTCCTGATATTCGGCCCATTTCCATTGGTCGGAATGCCGGTCCCAATCGCCAATCAGCATATCAAAAAGTCTTGCTCTGATGTACAGTTCCTGGTCTACAGAATATTTGTAATTTTTATTAAAATTTTTCAGAACATCATCCGTCGAAACAATATCTTTTGCATTATCCAGTGATGCGAGGGTCTTAGGATCTGAAGAAAAACGTTCTTCAATCATGTACATTTCATCCCCGTAATTGATGTTATATTCTCCCAGTGCTTTTTGCTTCGGGATATAAAATAACCTTGGATTGCTGTGGTAAAGATTCACCTTATCGGCCATATTTCCTACGGCAAAAGGAGTAAAAGGATGGTTAGTTGTATAAAAATCCAGAAGAAATCTTTCAGGGAAAGTATTATTAAGCTCATTTCCAAAAGTACTTTTCTTAAACGCCATATTGTTAAGGAAGCGCACAGCACTTTTTTTAACCCCTCTCATGACAAACTCCTGCCCATCCCGGGATTTCAGTCTTAAGCTGTTCGATTGGTTTCCGCCACCTTCCCGGAAAGGAGTGTAGCCGCCATCCAATGTGGAAATATTAGCTGTAGGTGCTTCAATAGGCATCCCATAGTATTTTCTGTAATGATCTCCCCAGAGCCATCTGTAAAATTTCCTTTTCTGGGTCAGTTTTTCCGGGTATACGGTTGAGGTTACCGTTGAAGGAAAAGAATCAGGGTAGTTGTTTACAAAACTCGCCGGTTTTTCAGTCACCTGGATATGCGAGAGTTGTTCTAAAGAATTATTTTTTGTCGAGAAATATTCTACATCCGAGCTTTTATCTTTTCTGATATTTAATACGGCAAAACCACTTCCTCCGTAGGAAAAGTCGGTTTTTTCTCCGATAGTAGCCGGATCGACCTTAGAACCTGCACCGCTTACAATTTGTCTGATATTGCTGAACTCATGATACTGCAGATTATGATCGTGCCCGGAAACGAAGATGATATTTTCCTTTTCCTGAACAATACTTTTTATCCGGTTGGCAAGATCTGCATAATGCTGGTTGTTAAGGTCTTCCGGACTTGCTCCGGAGGAACTTCTTACCACATTGATAAGGCTTGAAACTACGGGAACCGGAATTTTACTTTTTAAAGGAAATAAATGAGATTTTGCAGAGCTGTATCCTGCGTGTGTTCCACTGCTGATGATGGGGTGATGTAGTGCAACTATGATCCGCTTATCCTGATTTTTATTAATTAAATCTTTAAATTCGGTGAAAAGGTCTTCTCTGGTCTTGATGTCACAGTTTTTATTGATTCCGGGATAGTTGTCCCAGTTCAGCAACGCCCATTCCGAATCGATTACAATTAATTTTATATCTTTCGTAAGGCTGATGTCATCGATAGGGCAGGAATTTTTGGGAAGAAATGCTTTTTTATCGTTTAAATAATTTTTCACGAAATCTTCCTGAGCTTTTAGCCCGTCAAGGCCGCTGTACCAGTCATGGTTTCCGGGAATAACGAGAGTTTTGCCTTTATAGTTTTTTACAATAGAAAGCTGGTCTTCGAGTTTTTGTTTGGCTAATGCGTAATCTTTATCAGACTCTTTCGGCATTCCGTGCGGGTAAATATTATCACCCAGGAAAATCAGCATTGAATTGCTTCCTGCAGCTTCAAGCCTGTCTTTCAGCAAATGTAAAGTATTCTGAGACTGAGGCTCATCGGCATTGCCTGCATCTCCTACAAGAAACAAGGTAAAGTCATTTTCGGATTTTACATCAGAATTATTGACTTCAGATAAGTTTTTACCCTTTTTTACGTTATATGTTGCGCAGGAGTAGAGCACTCCGGCAGACAATACGAACCTAAGAGCAAGAGAAGTGTTTTTTAGATGAGTTTTCAAGTATAAATTCATAAATTTACATTAACAAAATTTCGGTGATGGACATTTTAAAAAAAGCCAAAGATTATGTTGAGACCTTATTCAAAGATAAGCTATCTTCGGTATACTTTTATCATAATTTTATACATACAACATTTACGGTAAATAAAGCTGAGGAGATCCTGAAAAACACGCCTGTTTCTGAAAAAGATCAGGAAAAGGTATTGCTTGCACTTTGGTTTCATGATACTGGATACATAGAATGTGCCAAAGACCACGAAGAAAAGGGTGCAGAGATAGCAAAAAGTTTTCTTCAGAAAGAAAATTATCCTGAAAATGATATTAATGAGATTGTAAAGCTGATTTTAGCTACAAAGATTACCTATGATCCCCAGAATCTTCTGGAAGAAATTGTAAAGGACGCAGACTGCAGCCATTTTGCAAGCCACGATTACAATGATATTTCCGACGCCCTAAGAAAAGAGTGGGAGCTTACCAATGTAAGATGTTTCTCTAATGACGAATGGAATGCGGGCAATCTGGATATGCTGAAAAACCGGCATCAGTTTTATACCGATTATGCAAAAAGCGCCTGGCAGCCGCTAAAGGAAAAAAATATCAAAAAAATTGAAAAGAAATTAGAAAAAGAAGACGGTAAAAAAGACGGCTCAGAAAATAAAAAAGAAAAGGATAAGGATAAGGAAAAAGATCCTAAGCCGGACAGAAGTGTTGATACGCTTTTCAGGGTTACGCTGAGTAATCACACAAGACTGAGTGATATTGCCGACAGCAAGGCCAATATTCTGCTTTCTGTAAATGCCATTATTATTTCGGTTTGTCTTTCGGTATTGGTTCCAAAGCTGGATACCCCGAAAAATTCGCATCTTATTATTCCGAGTTTTATTTTGCTTTTGTCGGCGGTTCTTACCATTATATTTGCCATCTTGTCGACAAAGCCTAATGTCACAAAGACTAAATTCAGTCTTCAGGATGTGGCTGACAGAAAAGTAAACTTACTGTTCTTTGGTAATTTTAACAGAATGCTGTTTGATGATTATCAGAGTGCCATGAATGTTTTGATCAAAGACAGGGATTACATTTATGATTCTATGGTAAAGGATCTGTACTATCTCGGAAAAGTGCTGGACCGAAAATACAGGCTTTTGTCAATCACCTACAAGATTTTTATGGCAGGAATCATAATTTCCGTACTCTCTTTCGGATATGCTTTTTTAAGCCTTTAGAATATACATTTTTTAATGAAAAACTCATCCTGCTTTGGATGAGTTTTTATTTTAAGCCAAGGAAACTCTCAGAGCAAGAAGACCTGTAATTCCCTGGAGATCCTCAACACGTAGAAACTCAACATCGTTTTTAAGAATTTCTTTTTTCTGGAGTTTACCGATGTAATCAAGATATTCTCTCTGATTTTCCATACCAAAATACACGATCGTTATTTTTCCAGGACACGTTATCCTGTCTGAAGAATCTTTTACATGAGCTTTATCCAGACGTTTCTTTATGATTTCGTAATATGAGTTGTAGGCGCCGTCAACGTCAAACCTTTTTTCATCCATCCTGAAACGGATGTCCACTTTTTCATTATATACGAAAATGAGTGAGGCAATATCCAGGCAGATTGGAAGATCCTTCCTGAAATTCTGGAATTCACGTTCCATATTGCATATCGTCTTCAGCTGCCAATATCTAAGCTTATGCACAACCTTTGAGTGATAAGGAAGATCTGGGGCGATATTGCGGCCGATGTACAGATTATGTTCTATTCCATCAGATTTGAACCTTTCATAATAATGCGGGAAGATCTGCTGAGCCTGTGTCTGGGCTTCATCCAGAACATCTGCCAATTTCCTGTTCACTAAAGTTATTGAGTCATCCAGGCTTTTCCTGTTGGCATAAAAAAGATCTGTCTGTGTGAAAACCTGTGCAAAATAATCTTTAATTTTTGCTTTAACCTCACTGGAAGATTTTACTTCTAGCTTGGCCTGCAGGTACGGGTGTATCTCATCTCTCAGCAGTCGCTGGAATCGCTGTTCGCTGTCTGCTTTTATTTCGTTGTTGAGCTCATTTTCGAAAATATCCAGCGCCAGAAGATATTTTTCCGATTCCGAATTGGTTAATGTAAAAATTTCATGAAGACATTCAATCTGCTGGTTAAGATCTTCAAGCATCAGGTTAAAACGCTTTTCAGATGAAGACCGGATATCGGAAAATCCGAAAAGCGGTGTCAGGTTTTTAAATGAAATCTGTTTTAAAGTATATATTTTTTTTGCCAGTGACGCATTGAAATATTTCTCGGCTTCATTCCTGAATTTCCACACCACACTGTCATGAATAGTAGTGTATTCGCGTTGAATGATGGCTTCGATCTGATAATTTTTCTCAAAACTGAATCTGTTTAATGAAAACAGGATCATATCTGAAAAGAACTCCATTTTTTTAAGTTTTAACCCGTTGAAGCTATTGGCTACCGGTGATGTGAATTCCATAATCGCCAGCAGATCATTATCTTTCACAATAGGAATAACCATAAAGCTGTTGATGTTATTATCCCTTAAAATCCCGAAAGACGGCAGCGATTTTATTTCATGATCCAGGTTTTCGATGTTGGAGACCACGATCGGTTTAGAATTGTGGTTTAAATTGGTAAATGTTGTTTTCCTTGTCTCATCATCAAAAGTATTGATCCAGAAATCCAGAATATGATTGGTGAAAAGATTTTCATAGATGGGAAGCTTCTCCAGCCGCTGATCTTTTTTATTGAAAAGCATCAGTCCAAAATTCAGATCGGAAACATCAAAATAGGACTTGAAGATTTCGATGAGGTTTTCATCCGGAGCAAGGTTTTCCGGATCGATACTGATCATACTTGATTTCAGGTCGGACAATGCTACTTCAGAGGTGCAGTCAACCAGAGAGATAATGGTAAAACCCTTCAATACCCAGGATTCTGAAGGGAAGTATCTTTTCCACAGCTTAAAATCATCAAGGTTTTCAAGCAGTATATCCACGACCTCTTCAGAGGGAATCTTTGCATCTTCAGTAGGATATACTTCTGCAAAATCCGCGTTCACGGTAATTTTGTAATGTTTCATGATTCCCTGTCTGTTCGGGATGTCATAATAAAACGGAAGCGAACTTTTGATGTCTCTTTTGTAATAAGTCTGCAGAATAAGACAACAGCAAAATACATAAAATTCGTCGTCATCAATATTCCGGAGCTCTATTTCGAAATCTTTTCCTGCGTCTTTAAGAATATTTTTAAATCTTTCCGTATAGTTGAATGTGATATTGGAAAGCGGGATACTGGCAGCTTTTATTTCATTATTGGTAAGCCCTGTTGGAAACAGATCCGACAGCAGAAGCCTGATCAGTTCTTCGTGTTTTTCCAGCAGTGATACATCCTGAAAGCCGTCTCTCAGTTCCCGAAAGTTTGTGGTTTTATCGATTAATGATTTAGCATAGTTTACCCGGTATTCCAGACGGTCATTATAGCGGATATGCTCAAGCACATCCAAATACTTTTTGAAAGAAATGTAAACCTGAAATGGAGCGTCTTTTTTATAAAGATTTGCCATGAAGTAAAGTTATAAAAAAACCACAACTTTAAGGTTGTGGTTTTATATTTTATGAGGACTTTTTAGAGCCCGAACTGTCTTGCAAAAAGATCAGGGAAAACACCCAAAACAATGATTGAAGCGATCACAAATACAGCAACAATATTGTACGTTATAGTTACTTTCTCTGAAGATTTGAATGTGCTTTCTTTAAAGAAGAACATAGAGATGATTAACCTCAGATAGTAAGCAATAGAGAGTGCAGATCCTAAAACGGCAACCAGTACAAGGAAAACACCGTGATCAGAATTCATAGCCTGGGAAAACAATGCAAATTTACCCATGAAACCTGCTGTTAAAGGAATACCGGCCATAGAAAGCATTGAGATTGCAGCTGCCGTAGCCAATAAAGGCTCAGATTTTGCCAAGCCTCTGAAAGCACCGAAAGAAGTTTCTCTTTTTAGTTTTTCAACATAGATCAGGCACATGAAAACACCTACTGTTGATAATGCATACGCAAACAGATAGAATGCTAAATTATAAGTTGAAAGGCTTGTCATTCCGAAGAACACCAACCCGATATATCCTGCATGGGAAACTGATGAGTAAGCCAGCATTCTTTTTGCATTGGTTTGGGCAAGACCCATAACGTTTGCCAGGAGCAGGGTAATGATCAGGAATACCCCGAAAACATTGATCCACTGTTCCGTAACGCCGCCAAACCCGATCGTCATCAGTCTGAACAGTGCAAAAAATCCTGAGATTTTTACGACACTTGCCATGAAAGCCGTGATTAATGAAGGCGAACCGTAATATACATCGGGACTCCACATATGGAACGGAGCCAATGCCACTTTGAATGCCAATGCACAAAGAATCAATAAGACTCCTAAAATAAACATGCCGTCTTTTGGGTTTGAAACTCCGAAATCCTGAATTTTGTATAAGTCAAAACTTCCTGCGCTTCCATAAATAAAGGCAATCCCAAACAATAAGAAACCTGTTGCGAATGCACCCATCAGGAAATATTTAATGGAAGCTTCATTGGATCTTAAATCGGTTTTATTCGCTCCTGCCATTACGTATAAAGGTATGGAAAGGATCTCAACTCCTAAGAATAATGTTACCAGATTCTGGAATCCGAAAAGGATGATTCCGCCACACAATGCAAAAAGCATCAAAGCGTATAATTCAGACTGGTGGGTTCTGTGATTGCTGAATGCAAAACCTCCCAAAAAGAATAACAATAAGGTGGTTACGATGGATATTTTGGTAAATAATGCAGTATTCGCAGTATAGTCGTACATGTGTCTGTACTGCCCGAAGAATGCCGCTTCCGGCATAAAGCTTACCCATAATGCGATGATTAATCCCAAAATCCCAATGTATCTTGCGAATTTCCCCTGTTCAAAAACTCCTGAAAATAACGCAACAACTGCCGTTAGGAAAACAATAATTAAAACACTCATAATTTATATTCGAGATTTGAAGTTTAAAGTTAAGATCTGTTCTTTTGTCTTTATTCTTCGTCGATCTCCTAGTTTTTTAATTTTTAAATCTTTTAATTTTTAACTGGCCATCGCCGTGTAGATAAACTTCAATGAACTATTCACCAGCTCGATGATCGGTTGTGGGAAAATACCAAATACAATCACGAAAACTGCTAAACTTGCCAATACCGAAAATTCTACAGCAGAAAGATCTTTTGCTGTGCTCAGAACGGCCTCATCGCCGGGACCGAACATTGCTTTTCCGTAAAATCTCAATAAATATACTGCGGCAAGAATCACTGTAAGACCTGCAATTACTGCTGCCAACCCGTTAAAATCATATATCGATTTAAGGAGGATAAATTCCCCGATAAATCCATTGGTTAACGGAACTCCCATTGAACCTAATATAATGATCAGGAACAGCACGGCAAACTTAGGCGCTACTTTTGCAAGGCCTCCCATTTGTCTGATGTCTCTTGATTTGAATCTTTTGTATAAGATATCACAACAGTAGAACAAACCGGCCACGTTGATACCGTGGGCAAAAGTCTGTACCAGAGCACCTTCGGCACCTTCAATATTGAAAGTTCCTCTTAATGTAATGACTGCAGAAGCAAAGATACCTGCTACCATCAATCCTACGTGAGAAAAAGATGAGTATGCGATAATTCTCTTCATATCCGTCTGAATGATGGCAATCAATGCTCCGTGAACAATTCCTACAATGGCAAGAATAATAACGATCTGTCCGGAAATTCCGGCAATCGGAAGTGGTGTGATCGGTAATAAATAACGCATTACCCCATAGATCGCCATTTTAAGCATAATACCCGATAAAAGCATAGAGCCCTGAGTCGGTGAATAAGTATAGGTATCAGGCTGCCATGTGTGTAAAGGGAAAACCGGTAATTTCACTGCAAAAGCAAAGAAAATAAACCAGAATACCACGGTTTGCTGTGTTTCGTTTAATTGTGCATTATACAGATCTGTTAACGCAAAAGACGCAGACTGATTGTATACATAGATCAATCCTGCTAACATGAATAATGACCCAACGAATGTATATACGAAGAATTTTGTAGTAAACTCAAATCTTTTATTTTCCTGGCCCCAAAGTCCGGCAATAAACCAGATCGGAATCAAGGTTACTTCCCAGAAAATGTAGAACAATAATCCGTCCAGCGAAGTGAAAACTCCTACCAACCCGAACTGCATGAGCAGAATAAGACCGTAGAAAGAATTTCTGTAGCTTACATTTTCATTAAAAGAAGATAAAATAATGATTGGCGTTAAAATATTGGTCAGCAATAAAAGAAGCAGGCTCATCCCATCAATACCGAAGTGAAGAGAGCTTTTAATGAATTGTGACCAGGGATAATTGATTTCATGCTGCAGTACACTGTCTACAGTAGGGCCGTAATTAAAATCTGCCGCAATGTAAAAAGTGATGAGCATCTGTACCAATGCAATTCCCAATGCCAAATATTTGCTTGAATTGTTTTTCCATGCAAAAACTAATCCCGAACCTACGAGAGGTAATAGTAATAATGTTAATAACAACTCAGACATTATTATTGTAATAAAAAGTTAACAATTAATATAATTCCCACCGCTAAAGACATAACCAGAATGTAATTCTCTACATTTCCGTTCTGAATACGTTTCATGGCTTTTCCGCTGTCTTCAGCGCCATCACCTACAAAGTCTACAAAACGGTCAAGAATACCATTATCAAACATCTTTCCTCCGCGTCCTAATCCTTCAACAGTTTTTACAATTAATGCATTGTAAAGTTCGTCAATATATAATTTTCTGGCAGACAGTTTTTCCCATCCTGTGTACTGCTCTTCCGGAAGAGCCTGTTTTTTCTTGTTAACATAGGTATTTTTAACAATAAACCATACACAGAAGAACATTAAAACGGTAGCTCCCAAAAGCATCATTTCTGTACCAAAAGGAACGCCGGAAAGCGTTGCTTCCATTTGGTTAAAGCTTTCCTCAGTAAGCACTGGTTTCAGCCATTCCATTAATTTGGCATAATGGCCGTGACCGATGAAGTGAGGAAGATTGATAAGACCGCCTACAACCGAAAGAACAGCTAATACGATCAATGGTATGGTCATATTGGAAGGACTTTCATGAAGGTGATGTTTTTGTTCTTCAGTACCTCTGAACTCTCCGTGGAAAGTTAAATAGTACAATCTGAACATATAGGTTGCAGTAACTGCTGCCAAAATGAATAAAATCACCCAATAAACCGGGTTTTTAGCAAAAGCAGCTACTAAAATTTCGTCTTTGGAAATCATCCCTGATAATAAAGGGAATCCTGAAATAGCCAATGTTCCGATAAGGAAAGTAGCATGGGTAAGAGGAATGTATTTTTTCAGCCCTCCCATGAAACGCATGTCCTGTTCGTTGCTCATCGCGTGGATCACAGAACCTGCACCCAGGAACAGTAATGCTTTGAAGAAAGCGTGCGTCATTACATGGAACATCGCTGTTGTATAAGCTCCCAACCCTAAAGCAATGAACATGAATCCAAGCTGTGAAACGGTGGAGTAGGCCAGTACTTTTTTAATGTCGTTCTGACGCAATGCGTAGAATCCTGCTAACGCTGCCGTTAAGAACCCGATGAATAGAATTCCGTCCTGAACGCTTGGCGCTAGAGTAAATAAGAAGTTGGATCTTACTACGAGATAAATCCCCGCTGTTACCATCGTTGCCGCGTGAATTAGGGCAGAAACAGGAGTTGGCCCAGCCATCGCATCCGGTAACCAGGTGTATAACGGAACCTGAGCAGATTTACCAGTTGCACCGATAAATAAACTCGCCGTAATGAAAATGATTACACTTCCGTCCAATTCAAATTTTCCGGCGTTTTGTTTAATGGTAAGATAATCTACGGCATTCGTCTGGGATGCCAGCATGAAAATTCCGATCAGTAAAGCAAGGTCACCAATTCTGTTCATGATAAACGCTTTTCTTGCTGCTTTACCATATTCTTCATTGGTATACCAGAAGCCGATCAATAAATAGGAACACAATCCTACGCCTTCCCATCCGATAAATAAGATCAGATAGTTGCTTCCCATTACTAAAAGTAACATGGAGAAAATAAACAGGTTCAGATAAGTGAAAAACTTATAGAAACCTTTATCATGGCTCATATATCCGATAGAGTAGAGGTGAATTAAAGAACCGATACCTGTAATGATCATGATCATCATTAATGATAACTGATCAATCTGGAATCCGAAATTAATCTGAACACCGTTTACTCTAAACCATTCAAAAGCTTTTACAATTACAGGCTGGCTTTCGGAGTCGAAATTCATGAAAATACTTACTGCAATGCAGAAAGATGCAAAAACCATTGCTGTAGCCAGGCTACCCACAACAATTTTTGGCAGATTTTTTCCGAATAAACCGTTTATAAGAAAACCTAAAAGTGGTAAAAGTATTATTGCATACACTAAATTTTCCATTCTTATCCTCTTAATTTATTAAATATACTTACATCAACAGAACGGGTATTTCTATACAGCATAGCAATAATTGCCAGACCTACCGCTACTTCCGCAGCAGCAACCACCATAATGAAGAAAACTAAAAGTTGTCCGTCGCCGTTACCTTTGTATGCCGAAAATGCAGCCAATAAAAGGTTTACAGAATTCAGCATAAGCTCTACACAACCCAAAATAACAATAGCATTTTTTCTCAGCAATACTCCCAACACTCCCAAACAGAACAATACTGATGAAAGAATGATGAAATAATTCAGAGGGATGCTTTGTATAAATGTATTTACTTCTCCCATAATTTATAACTCTTTTTTACCGATTAATACCGCACCTACAATACCTGCCAAAATAAGGATGGATGCAAGCTCAAACGGTAAAACATATTCATTAAACAAAAGTCTTCCCAGATTTTTCGTAAGTCCGATGCTGCCATCTATATTTTCAACGGCAATCTGGTTCTGCTGAACTCCTCTGAATACGCCCAAAACGCCAATTAATAAAAGACCTGCCGTAAAAACTCCAACAAATTTTAAAGTATTGTTCTTCTTACTTTCGTCTTGTTTATTAAGGTTAAGCATCATAAGGATATAAAGGAATAATACCATGATCGCTCCGGCATAAACAATAATCTGGATAATCGCAAGGAACTGTGCATTCAGAAGAATGTACATGCCAGCAATAGAAAACATCGTAACAATTAATGACAAAATAGCATACAAAGGATTTCTTGCAAATACAAAATATACCGCACTTGCCACTGCTAAAAACGCCACCAAGAAAAATAAAAACTGATCCATTATTTTACCGCATTTTTTTGTTTCTCGGATTGTCTTTCAGTAATATCAATCCTTTCGTTTATTTTTTCCACCAATTTATCTTTTCCGTAAATGAAAGACCCTCTGTTGGTTTCCACATCTACCAGACGATCTGTAAGATAGATAGCAGATTTTGGGCAGGCTTCTTCACACATACCGCAGAAGATGCATCTCAGCATATTGATTTCATATACCGATGCATATTTTTCTTCTCTGTAAAGATGCTTTTCTTCTTTTGTTCTTTCAGCAGCTGTCATGGTAATAGCCTCTGCAGGACACGCTACTGCACAAAGTCCGCAAGCGGTACATCTTTCTCTGCCTTCCTCGTCTCTTTTCAAAACGTGCTGGCCTCTCCAGATATCTGCTCTCGGCTTTTGTACTTCCGGATACGAATATACTGCGGGTGCACCTTTCAGTACGGTTCTTACAGCATGCTTAAAAGTAATCCCCATTCCCGTAAAAATAGCAGGAAGGTAGATTTTTTCAGCAAGGGTCATTTCTTTGTTGGAAACAACTTTTGATCTGTTCGTAAGTTTCATTTAATTATAGATGTTAGATGTTAGACATTAGATTTAGACTAATCTTGTCTGTTATCTTAATTTTTAATATTCTATTCACACAAACCTTAGGTTTTTAAAACCTATAAGGTTTAGGTACGTTGTATTAATTTCCAAACGCTAAAATTACAGCTCCTGTAATTAATAAGTTTACCAATGCCATCGGTATCAAAGTTTTCCAACCCAAGTGCATTAACTGGTCATATCTGAATCTCGGAAGGGTCCATCTGATCCACATAAAGATCAAAATTCCGATGATTGTTTTAATTAAAAATGCTACAATACTCAAAATCCCGGCTGTGTTTTCACCCCAGTGTTGAGTTACCCATTCAATTCCCGGATAGTTGTACCCTCCGAAAAACAAAACAACCATAAAAGCATTGGAAATGAACATGTTTACATATTCACCAAACATATACAATCCTAATTTCATAGAAGAATATTCTGTAGAATATCCTGTTACCAACTCAGATTCGCACTCCGGTAAATCGAAAGGGTGTCTGTTGGTTTCCGCTAAAGCGGCTACTATGAAAACAAGAAAGGCGATCGGCTGGTAGAAAATATTCCAGTTCAGTCCGGAAACCCAGGGAATGAATCCCCATAATTTTCCATTGGTCTGGCTTTCTGTAATTTCTTTTAAATCTAAACTTCCCGTCATCATAATGATAGAAAGCAGTGCTAATCCCATTGCCAATTCGTAAGAGATCATCTGAGAAGAAGCACGGATGGCACCTAATAATGAATATTTGTTGTTGGAAGCCCAGCCTCCGATCATAATTCCGTAAACTCCGATGGAAGCCATCCCAATGATGAAAAGTACCCCAACATCGATATTAGCTACCTGAAGATCGTAAGAAGTACCGGCAATATTTAAACTTTTACCCCAAGGAATTACTGCTCCTGTGATTAATGATATAAACATTACTAAAGCCGGCCCCAGTACAAAAAGGAATTTTTCTGCATTAGCAGGAGTAAAATCTTCTTTAAAGAAAAATTTTCCTCCGTCGGCAAGAGGCTGCAGTAAACCGAATGGCCCAGCTCTGTTAGGTCCGATTCTGTCTTGCATAATAGAGGCTACTTTTCTTTCAGCCCAGGTAGAGTAGGCTGCAATCGTTAATGAAAGCAGGAAAAGTGCTAATACAAGTATCAATTTAAATGTAAGTAAATCCATTTTTTATTTTAAATGTTTGAAGATGGGAGCTGGAAGCTGGAAGTGTATCACTTTGTGCATCAACTCTTCATCACATTACCAATTTATTTTATTTTTAACGAAATTAAAATTAAACGTAGAAGTGAAAAATTTTACGGTTACAAACCTTCATCTTCCATCTTCAAGCATCAAACTTTTTTATTTTTCGTCTTTTTCACTGATTTCTTTAGCCAACGGATTGTCTAAAACTCTCAGCTCATCTTTAGGCTTTTCGTAGTGATTCAATGAAATTACAGAGTGTCTGTCGATGTGTCTAGGACCTTCGATATTCCAGTCACTCAAATTCTTTCTTTCGAAACGACAGGTATCGCAGATGAATTCTTCCACTTCACCCCACTGATCTTTTCTTGCGGTAACTCTTATAATTTCATCACCTTTCATCCAAACGGTAGCTTTTCCTGAACATTTCTCGCAGTTACAGGTAGCGTTCATTGGTTTTGTAAACCATACTCTGCTGGCAAAACGAGCTGTTCTGTCTGTTAATGCTCCTACCGGGCAAACGTCGATTACGTTTCCGATGAAGTCATTATCCAAAGCTTTATTTAAATACGTTGAAATTTCTGCATGATCTCCTCTGAAAAGGATTCCGTGTTCTCTTTGCCCCGTTAGCTGGTTTGCAGCCAATACACATCTTGCACAAAGGATGCAACGGTCCATATTCAGTTTAATATGTGGGCCAAGATCATCTGCATCATAGGTATTTCTTTCAAACTCAGTTCTTGTTTCGGGGTTTCCGTATTCGTAACCCAGATCCTGAAGGTGGCATTCTCCTGCCTGATCACAAACAGGGCAATCCAGCGGGTGATTTACCAGCAAGAACTCGGTAACTGCTTTTCTTCCTTCCTGAGCTTTTTCCGAAGTAAGATTTTTTACTTCCATACCATCCATTACATTGGTTCTGCAGCTTGCAACCAATTTTGGCATAGGACGGGGATCTGCTTCAGACCCTTTGGAAACTTCCACCAGGCAAGTTCTACATCTTCCTCCACTGGTTTCCAATTTGCTGTAATAGCACATTGCAGGAGGTACAGATTTTCCGCCGATTTGTCTGGCAGCTTCTAAAATAGAAGTTCCAGGCAGCACTTCGGTAGTCTGTCCGTCTATAGTTATTTTGAATTTTTTAACCTCTTCGCTCATATTCTCTGCTTTTCGCTTATGCCTTAGCAATTAAGCTATATTTAATTATACTTCTTTGTATTAAATGTATATCCTATTCCTGCCAGTACTTCTCCGAAAACAAAATCCTGACGGGCTTTATCCGGCTTGTTATTAAGTGTGGTTTTGATGTCCCACATATTGATGTATCCGGCCTTTGCTTCCGCTCTTATCATCCAGTTTTTCCAGAAAACAAGGTTGAGACTTGATCTGAGATCGGTGGCCATACCTGCTACATGAAACCGGTCGCTTCTTTCGTTACCAAAAAGCCTTACGTTACTTTTCGGAAACATTACACCAATTCCTGCTCCGTAAGACCATACCAAATCTATATTTTTTTTATGAATAAGATTTCTGTATTTCTCAAGTCCCAGGTTTTCATAATTAAGTCCGTCTGTATGTTCAAAAGTAAGGAACTTTTCATCGGCTAAATTTACCTGTCCGTTCTGTACCATTGCTGCATATGTAGGATCCGAAATATTTCCTGAAAATCCAACGGTCTGGTCCTGATTCATTACATATTTCATGTGATCAATCCCTAAAACCAAAGCCAGGTTATCTTTAATAAAATATCCAATCCTGAAATTATACTGTGTCACAGTAAACCAGCTTGGATCAAAATATACAATTCCAAATTTTGTGGGTCTGTCTTTTGCAGACACATTATTCAGCTGAAAATCATAACCGTTTCCTGTAAAATGGATGTCAGAATTGCTGAATGCGCCTCTGTTCCAACCGAAGAAAGCAAACATCTGACCTTTTCTGCTGAGAGGTAAAGGCTTCTCTTTCTTTTCGGATTTATAGGATGCAGTTTCCAACTTATACACTTTTTCTATAGTGTCATTTTTTACCTGACCAAAGGCAAAACCTGACATCATCACCCCAATAATTAATACCTTTTTCATTTTTTTAAGCGTTCTTCTCAACCGCAGGAATCGGGTCTGCGTAATGGGCTAATCCGTAATTTTGAGTTAAACACAATTCTGGATTTTTCACATGCCATTCAAATTCATCTCTGAAATGACGTATCGCTGCCGCTACCGGCCAAGCTGCCGCATCCCCCAATGGGCAGATTGTATTCCCTTCTATTTTTCTCTGAATGTCCCAAAGCAAATCGATGTCTTCCATCTTGCCCTGTCCATTTTCAATTTTCTTTAAAATTTTATACATCCATCCCGTACCCTCTCGGCATGGTGTACATTGCCCGCAGCTTTCGTGATTATAGAATCTCGCTAAGGTCATGGTATGTTCTACGATACACTGGTCTTCATCCAATACAATGAATCCTCCTGAACCCATCATGGTTCCGGTAGCAAAACCGCCGTCTGCCAATGATTCATAGTTCATGTATCTCGGTTCTCCGTTTACGGTTTTTAACAATAAATTAGCCGGAACAATTGGCACTGAACTTCCCCCAGGAATACATGCTTTCAGTTTCTTTCCGTCTTTGATCCCGCCGCAATATTCTTCTGAGTAAATGAATTCTTCAACTGTAATGGTCATATCGATTTCATAAACACCAGGCTTATTGATGTTTCCACATGCTGAAATCAATTTAGTACCGGTGGATCTTCCCACTCCTATTTTGGCATATTCGGCTCCTGTAATATCAATAATTGGAACAATTGCCGCAATAGATTCTACGTTGTTTACTACCGTAGGTCTTTCCCAAAGTCCTTTTACAGCAGGGAATGGAGGTTTTAATCTTGGGTTTCCTCTTTTCCCTTCGAGAGACTCAAGCAATGCGGTTTCTTCGCCGCAGATATATGCTCCTGCGCCTCTTTGAACGTAGATTTCAAGATCGAAACCTGTCCCAAGAATATTTTTACCTAAAAATCCTGCTGCTTTCGCTTCTTCAATCGCTTCTTCCAGGATATCGGGAATCCATGAGTATTCTCCACGAATGTAGATATAAGAAGTGTTTGAGCCTAAGCAGTATGATGAGATAAGCATTCCTTCTATCAATAAGTGAGGAAGGAATTCCATTAAATATCTGTCTTTAAAAGTTCCCGGTTCAGATTCATCGGCATTTACCACCAAGTGTCTCGGAACACCCTCCGGTTTTGCTAAAAAACTCCATTTCATACCGGTCGGGAATCCTGCACCACCACGTCCTCTCAGTCCGGAAGCTTTCACTTCTTCCAGGATTTCGTCCGGTGTCATTTTTAAGGCTTTTTCAGCTGCTCCGTATCCTCCTTGTCTGCGGTAGGTATCAAAGTAGCGGATTCCTTCTATATGTGCGTCTTTAAGTAAAAGTTTTTTACTCATTGTTATTTGCTTATTGCAATTGGCTTTTAGCTTCTTGCATTTAATTATTAAAATTTAAATTAATTTAAACCTAAGATTTAAATTTTTATTAGTCTAAAGCGATCTGTCCTTCTCTGCAAAGATCAAGGATTTCGTCTACTTTCTCTATTGTTAAATTTTCATGAAAGAATTTTCCAAGTTGCATCATAGGAGCATATCCACAAGCACCCAGGCATTCGGCTGGTTTTAGGGTAAACATTCCATCTTCAGTGGTCTGCCCGTCTTTGATGTTCAGTTTAGTTCTGATATGATTTAGGATTTTTTCACTTCCCGAAACCATGCAAGGTCCGGTTCTGCAAACTTCCAAAACATATTTACCTACCGGTTTCATATTGAACATTGTATAAAAAGTTGCCACTTCATATACTTCGATAGGTTTTATACTCAATAATTCCGCAACATAATCCATTACTGGAACGTCTAACCATCCTCCGAATTCTTTCTGTGCCAAATGCAGTACAGGAATAAGCGCAGATTTTTGTCTGCCTTCAGGATATCTTGCGATAATTTTATGTACCTGTGCTAAACTTTCCGGTTTAAAAGCTATTGTTTCGCTCATTTTTTATCTAAGATTAAAGAACATAGAAAAAAAGAGAATAGACTCTGATATCATGTTCTAAATTCAATTTATATATTGTGATGAAAGCCTTTTATCTTCCATCTATTTTCCTAAATTTTATTATGCGTCTAATTCTCCCGCAATAATATTCATGCTGCACATCGTTACAATCGCATCAGAAATTACAGAACCTGTAATCATTTCAGGATATGCCTGATAGTAGATGAAACATGGTCTTCTGAAGTGAAGTCTGTAAGGACTTCTTCCGCCATCACTTACCAAATAGAATCCTAACTCTCCGTTTCCGCCTTCTACAGCATGGTATACTTCACCTTTAGGCACATCCGTTTCTCCCATTACGATTTTGAAATGGTAGATCAGTGCTTCCATTTTTTGATAAACATCTGCTTTTTCAGGCAGATAGAAATCAGGAACCTCCGCATGGAACGGACCTTCAGGAAGATTTTCGTATGCTTGCTTGATGATTTTAATTGATTCCCAGATTTCCTGCTGACGAACCATGAATCGGTCGTAGGTGTCTCCGGAAGTTCCCACAGGAATAATGAAGTCGAAATCCTGGTAGGATGAATAAGGCTGCGCAACTCTTACGTCATAATCCACACCTGTTGCACGTAGGTTTGGACCTGTGAACCCATAGCTTAAAGCTCTCTCTGCAGAAATTCCGCCTGCTCCGATGGTTCTGTCCATGAAGATTCTGTTTCTCTCTAATAAAGTACAGAATTCTTTGAATCTTGGTGGGAATGTTTTAAGGAAATCTTTAATTAACTCATGGAATTTTGGAGTGAAGTCTCTTTCAAAGCCTCCGATTCTTCCCATATTGGTGGTCATCCTTGCGCCGCAGATTTGCTCATACATATCATAGATGCGCTCTCTTTCGATGAACATATAGGTAAGGCCGGTAATTGCTCCGGAGTCCATTCCCGTTACACCGTTACAGATCAGATGATCTCCGATTCTTGCAAGTTCCATTAAAATAACACGCATATAATCTACACGTTTCGGAACTTCAACACCGATCAGTTTCTCTACGGTCATGTGCCATCCCAAGTTGTTGATTGGGGCAGAACAGTAATTCATACGGTCAGTAAGGGTAGTGATCTGAGCATAATTCCTTCTTTCGGAAATTTTCTCAAATGCTCTGTGGATATATCCAACGGTTTGTTCTGCGTGAAGAATTCTTTCTCCGTCCATCGTTAAGATGTTCTGAAAAATCCCGTGTGTTGCAGGGTGCGTCGGTCCCAAATTGAGGGTATACAGTTGCCCGTCAATTTGCTCCTTACTTTCGTACTGGTTGAGTATATTGGATAATGAGTTATCTTTCATAATGATTGCTTTTAGCTATTTGCTTCTGGCTTATTGGCTAACTGCCATTGGCCATTCGCTTTTTATCTTCCGAACATTGCATCGTCCTTATCGGTTCTGGTACCATCTTCCAGACGATATTCTTTAAGCATAGGATGGTATCCGAGATCTTCCATATTCAGAATAGGTCTCAGATCCGGATGTCCTTTAAATTTAATTCCGAAGAAATCATAGGTTTCTCTTTCCATCCAGTTGGCTCCCGCATAAAGATCAACTAAGGAATCTACCTCAATATTTTCTCTGGACATGAAAACCTTAAGACGGAGTCTGAAATTCGTCATCATATTGTGGAGGTGATAAACCACTCCAATTTCCTTCTCAGGAAATTCCGGGTAATGGATTCCACAAACATCTGTAAGGAAGTTGATTTCTAATGATGAGTCTTTAAGGTAATGAACTATTTTCTTCAGGTCTTCTTTCTTTACCTCAATCGTCAGCATTCCATAAGGTTCTGAACTTGAAATTACAGATTCCGGAAATTCTCTTGTGATTGCTTCTAATACAAATTCGTTTGTCATTTCCGTTAGTTGCTTATATTGTAAGAATCTAATAGTTTTTGATATTCAGGCATATCTCTTCTTCTGATGCTTTCGCTTTCTGCAAGAGCCTGAACCTGCATTACGCCCTCAATAATCTGTTCCGGTCTCGGAGGGCATCCGGGAACATAAACATCTACAGGGATAATTTTGTCGATCCCCTGTAATACTGAATAGGTATCAAAGATACCGCCGCTGCATGCACATGCACCAACAGACACTACCCATTTCGGTTCTGCCATTTGGGTATAAACTTCTTTAAGCACGGGGCCTAATTTTTTTGATATCGTTCCGCAAACCATCAATAGATCTGCCTGTCTTGGTGAGAAAGAGTTTCTTTCCATACCAAATCTTGAAGCATCATAGGTTGGGTTGAGGGTAGCCATAAACTCGATGCCACAACAAGAGGTTGCAAAAGGCAGCGGCCACAGTGAAAACTTTCTGGCCATCCCGATTACACTGCTCAGTTTCGTTGCGAAAAACCCTTCTCCTTCAAATCCTTCCGGAGCAGGTGCATCTGTTCTTATTATTGGTTTGTTATCTGACATTTTTTTAGATTTAAGATTTTAATTTAGATTTCAATTTACTGTTAATGTTAGTATTAAAGTAAACTGAATTATCTAAAATCGTCATTTAAAATTTCTATTTCTTTTTATTTATCCCAATCTAATGCACCACGTTTCCAGACATAAAAAAATGCCATAAAGAAAATCGCTACGAACATAAGTACAGCTAAGAATCCTTCCATTCCGAATTCTCTGAAGTTTACTGCGTACGGATAAAAAAATACGATTTCAATATCGAATAATACAAACAGTACCGCTGTTAAAAAGTACTTGATTGAAAATGGTGTTCTTGCGTTTCCTTCTACCGGGACTCCACATTCCCAGCTTTGGTTTTTTACAGAATTTCCTTTTTTCTGTTTTGGACCTAAAAAATGTGCGCCAAGCAAAGAAATGGCTACGAAACCTATCGCAACACCTGCTTGTATAAGGATTGGAATATAACTTTCAGGTAAATTCATTTTTGCATTATTATCTCAATTTGCAAATTTAGCGAATAAACAAGAAAGCATGAAATTTATCGACTTAAAAGTGGAATTAAAATCCATTAAACCGGTAATTTAGAATCAATAAAAATTAGCTATTCATGATTGTTTATATTATGTAGATTTTCCCTTTTTTTGTAGGTAAGGTCAATAAATGTTTTACCGTGTTATTATCTGAGATTTTAAAGCATTTTAACAATTTAATATCATCTGTAAAATAATATTGCTAAACGGATGAAATATTAAATAGTAAGCAATATCAGATCTTCTACTTTTTCATCTTTTTAAGAAGCGAAAATGCCATAAACGCGATATAGGCAAAGATAATGCTTGCGAATAGTATATTCACAACGGTATTAGTGCGGTCATCAGGAATCTGAAGGAAAAGATTGTATATAATATATCCGGCAACTAAAACACCAAAAATAATAAGCTGTGGCTTCATAAGATGGAATTAATTTTATAATCTAACAATTATTATCCGTTGGTAATATTCAGGGCGTAGGTACGTCTTCTTTTATGGTTAACGGGATTATAATCCTGCCAAAGCAACTGGACACTTTTGTTTTCTTCCAACTCAGGATTGGTTTCCAGATACTTCACTCCCTTCTTTCTGAAAAGTTTCCAGATTTCCTTAAAAATGATAGATGTTACGCCTCTTCGCTGATAGTCGGGATGAATCCCTATCAAATAAAAATTTGCCCGGTCGTTCTTTTTTCCGGCCTGCAAAAAGTGCCACCAGCCGAAGGGTAAAAGTTTTCCTTTCGATTTCTGCAGTGCCTTTGAATAGGAGGGCATGGTAATGGCGAAGGCAACAAGCTGATTTGCGTCATCAGCAACGCACACAATATAATCCTTGTCGATTAATTTAAAATATTTCTCTTTGTAGGTTTTGCGCTGTTCTTCAGAAATAGGAGTGTAGGTAGATAAATGTTTGTACGTTTCGTCCAAAAGATCAAACATAGGGTCAACATATTCAGTAATCTCTTCTTTTGATCTGAAATTCAAAACCTTAAGTTTGTACTTTTGGGAGATTAGTTCGTTGAATTTGTGTATCTTATCAGGAAGTATTTCCGGGAACTGAAGCTCAAATTCTACCCATTCTTTTTCTTTCTGTAAGCCTAAAGCTTCAAGATGTTTCGGATAATATTCGTGGTTGTAGATTCCGATCATCGTAGCAAGCTTGTCAAAACCCATTGTCAGCATTCCGGCTTTATCAAGATTGGTGAATCCCATCGGGCCTTCTATCTTTTCTATGTTTTTTTCTTTGGCATAATCGATTACAGTATCTATCAATGCTTTTGAAACTTCACGGTCGTGAATAAAATCTATCCATCCGAAGCGTACTTTTCGGATTCCCAGTTCCTTTTCTTCTTTATGATTAATCATTACTGCAATTCTGCCTGCAATTTTATCATCCTTAAAAGCCAAAAACTGTTTCGCTTCGGAATACTGCAACGCAGGATTCTCGGCAGGGTTCCAGATGTTGATTTCATCATTGATAAATGAGGGGACGTAATATGGATTGTTTTTATACAAATCCATTGGAAATCTGACGAATTGCTTTAACTGATCCGTTGTTTTTACTTCAATTACTGAAACTTTAGACATAGTTTTAAAAGGCAAATTAATGAGCAAATATAACCAATTAAATGTTATACTTTGGCACAGTTTTTACATCATTTGGGGTGAAAATATATTGTAAAGTTACTAAAATGATAGGTTATTATATAATCATTGGGATTTCAATGCTTGTAAGCTGGTGGATATCATCGAAGCTAAAGTCGAAATTCGAATATTATTCTAAAGTGCATCTCCGAAACGGGCTTTCCGGTAAGGAGGTGGCAGAAAAAATGCTGAGAGACAACGGTATTAATGATGTTCAGGTAATATCGGTTCCGGGACAATTAACAGACCATTACAACCCGGAAAATAAAACAGTAAATCTTTCCGAAGCAGTGTATATGCAGAGAAATGCAGCGGCCGCGGCAGTAGCTGCACATGAATGCGGGCATGCCGTGCAACACAAAGTGGGCTATTCTATGCTTCAGCTGCGCTCAAAGCTGGTGCCTGTAGTGCAAATCAGCTCTAATCTTATGCAGTTTGTTCTTATTGCCGGGATTATGGTTATGGCTGCTACACAAAGTATTGAGAATCCTACGGGTAATCGTATGGTATTAGCGATAGGAGTAATTATGTTTGCTTTTACCACTCTTTTCGCGTTTGTAACTCTGCCGGTGGAATATGATGCAAGTGAAAGGGCTATGAAATGGCTGAAAGATACAGGTACTGTAACTGCTGAAGAATATGTAGGCGTAAAAGACAGTCTGAAATGGGCAGCCAGAACGTATGTAGTTACCGCGATAGGTTCACTGGCTCAGCTTTTATACTGGGCATCATTGCTTATGGGAGGCAGAAGGGACTAATTATTAATAAAATAAATAAATTATTGCACCTCAGAAATTTTTTCTGAGGTGTTTCTTATATGATAATGAGCTAGATTCACTTGAATTTAATATTTTTGGAAAAAACACATTGATGAAGAGAAAAGATATCAGTTATTTGATACGCGTAATTGCTTTGTTTTGGTTTTTAACTAAAATATGGAGTTATAAAACGTGGGTTACAGAAAGAGTTTATCCAGTAATTCCACCAATTGAAAAATTGGAAAATATTCCCAATTTTTTCCACCATTTTTTATTTAGTTTTTCTCTTTTATGTTTACTGACAGTCTTTTTTTTAAGAATACATCGCTGGTTGCTGATTGCCCTGTTTTTTTCTGAAGTGATAAGCTGCTTATTGGATACTGTAAGATGGCAGCCTTGGGAATATATGTATTTGTGTTTTTTACTTATGGTGATTATCAATTTCTATAAACCTGAAAATATTGTATTATTAAGTCATCTATTCCTGGTCTCGATTTATTTATTTAGTGGGTTGCATAAAATCAACCGTGATTTTCTTTCTGTGGTATGGTTGAATATGTTTTTGATAGATTTTCTAGGGTTGTCAATGGAATTTATTTTAAAATATAAACTATTTTTCATGGGACTGCTGATTCCGGTTATTGAAATCTCTTTAGCACTTTTACTTTTGCTTTCAAATTATAAAAAGACTATCAGTTATCTTTTAATTACGATGCATATAAGCATTTTGATTTTTATCGGTCCGTTTGGTTTACAGTATAATTCAGTTGTCTGGCCATGGAATTTAGCAATAATATTTATAATTCTTGTTATTTATTCTAAACCAATTGAATTTTCTTACAGAACCGTCACGCATAATTTTTATTGGCTGGTTCTTTGGTTCTTAATGCCCGTATTAAGCTTTTTTGACGGCTGGTACCAATACTTCTCTTTTAACTTATATTCAGGAAAGGGTGACCAGATGTATATCTGTTTTTCAGATACCGAAAAAGAATTTCAGCCTTATTTTGAGCACTCTGCTAATCATGTTTGCGGAACGGCATCAGTTGTCAATCTTCAAAACTGGGCATTGCAGGAAATAAAATCTGCACCAATTCCTGAAACTGAAATATATAATAAGATTGCAGTTTATTTAAAGCAAAAATATGGAAACGATAAAGTGAAAGTCATTCTTTATAATCCCAACAGAAAAGTCAAAAAAGAGCTTTAGTCTCAAAATTTATAATCTACAAATTGTATATTTTTAAGGGCTTCAGCGATCGCTTCGCGGTGCTTTAATTTAATTTTGGCGGTAATTGCAGCCTTTTCACGGGAATCAAAATTGACGATTTTTGCGTCGAATTTCGACAGTAAAGTGAAAATGATATTCTGTTGATTAAAATTAAATTGTATTTGAATATCAATTTCCAGTTCCTTTATAATAGTATTGGCTTCCTCTAAGGTCATTTTAGCAGATTCCTTATACGTTTTTACCAGTCCGGAAACCCCTAATTTTGTGCCACCGTAGTATCGTACAACAATAACAATGACATTGGTGATCTCGTTGGCCAAAAGCTGATTGTAAATGGGCAGCCCTGCACTTCCTGACGGCTCTCCGTCGTCATTGGCACGATAATTTTCTCCGCTGAGTCCCATTCTGTATGCATAACAATGATGCGTTGCTTTCGGATGCTCAGCCCGTATTTTTTCTAAGATATTTTTAAGTTCTTCCTCATTATTTATGGGGTAAGCAAATCCTATGAACTTGCTTCCTTTTTCTTTTAATAAAATGTTTTCTACGGGTTTTTCTATCGTTTTATATTCGAACAACATCACAGTCTGCATTAATGTACAAAAATACTAAAAAGAAAATGAGCCTCTTTAAAGGCTCAGATAATAAATATTTATTCAAAATTTATTCAGCGGATTAATCTATGGAACTCTTTAACATGCAAACACGGAACACCTGCCAAATTGGTTCATACACAACGGCCAGCCGCAGCCATCATCTACCCATGGAGCTTTTACGGCTCCGGCAACTTTTTTTAATTCTGCTCTTGTTAAAGGCTTGAATTTTTTTAAATTTTTCATAATAATTTGTTTTTGGTTTTCCTACTTTCTAAGCTTTTTAGATTTCGTTATTGGTAACTAAATTAATTAAATTATTAATATAATTCAAATTATTATGATATTTATTTGTTTTTATAGAATAAAACTGCGTTATCACGTAATTCTTCTGACCTTTCAGGGTCTTTTTCAAACTGCGGTGCCCGGGTTCCGTTTAGAAGTTTCAGATTCTTATTTTCAATAACAATAGCTTCATCCCAAAGATTTTCATTGATAAATTGCTGTAAAGTGAATCTTCCACCTTCTATAATGACCGACTGGATCTGCTCTTTATATAAAGCACTCATCAGTTCGTTCAGAAAATTTTCCTTTTTAATTTTAATAAAATGCAGATTTTCAGTTTTTTCCTCTTTAACAGTATTAAAGATTAGAGTTCTTGCTTCTTTATTATAGATGTTAAAATCCAGCGGAACTTTTAAATTAAAATCAATTAAAATCCTGATCGGATTTTCTCCTTCTACATTTCTTACGGTGAGGGCAGGATTGTCATTAAGTGCTGTTTGTGTACCGACAAGAATCGCGTGTTCATCTGCTCTTAATTGGTGAACAAACTGATTTACCAGAGAGTTTGAGATGGAAACGGGCTGAAAGTCCTTGTCCATAAAACCGTCACCCGATTGGGCCCATTTCAGGATAATGTAGGGTCTTTTCTTTTCATGATAGGTAAAAAATCTTTTATTTAAAGCATTACATTCTCCTTCAAGAATTCCTGAAACGACTTCTATTCCTGCATCCTGAATAATTTTTTTTCCTTTTCCGTTGACTTTGTCGTGAGAATCCATAGCGCCGATCACAACTTTTTTGAATCCTAGTTCTTTTATTTTCAGGGCACACGGCGGCGTTTTTCCGTAATGTGCACAGGGTTCCAATGATACATAAATGGTAGACTCCGGGATAAGCGAGCGGTCTTTAACAGAATTAATAGCATTTATTTCCGCATGGTTTTCTCCTGCTTTTTGGTGATAACCTTCACCGATAATGATATCGTTATGCACAATTACGCTTCCTACCAGCGGATTCGGGTAGGTTTTGCCGAGTGCTTTACCGGCAAGTTCGATACATCTTTTAATATAAAATTCGTCCTGCATGTTTAATGAAAAAAGCGAAGACAAATTACTTTGCTCCGCCTTTTTTAGATTTTAAGTTATATTATTCTCCGGCAATAATGCTGTGAAGATTTTGTTTCAACGTTTCCAAATGAGCTTTTTTCTCTTCAATAGAATCAAAAGTTTCCTTTAAAAGCGGGTTTTCTCTGGAAGGATTTTTGAAGAAAGCAAGGTTATTTTCCAGTTTCACAATTTCAGCTTCGAGATCAGAAATCTGGCTCTTCATCTTTCTTGCTTTATCAGTCAGCTGATTTTCAGATAGGCCTTCTTCTTTGAGTTCAAGTTCGTTGATTTTATTGAGTTTAAGTTTTTCTCTCAATGTTTTATTAAACTCGGTGTTGATTGAAATTTTATCTCTCGGAACTTTACCGATATTGTTCCAGGCGGTTTTTATGGCCTCAATTTTTTCAATGCTGCCTTCTTCATTGGTAACTGTTTTCAGTTCATCAAGAAGTACTTTCTTATTTTTATAATTTTCTTTCCAGTTATCGGTAGAAGCATTGCTTTTTTCCCTGTAGTTGTTGAAAAATGCGTTGCAGGCATCACGGAATTCGTCCCAGATTTTATTGGTCATGCTCTTAGGAACATGTCCTATTTTTTTCCAGTCTTCCTGAAGTTTTTTAAATAAAGGTACGGCAATGTCCCATTCTTCATTATTCTGATTATCTTTTGCTGTCTGAATAAGCTTTAGCTTTTCTTCAAGATTGGCCTGCTGAGAACCTTTTAATGATTTGTAATACGTATTTTTCGTAGTATTGAAGCCTCTTAATGTTGTTTTAAAATCATTCCAGTTCTGATTGGAAAGTTTTCTTGGAACGCTTCCGGTTTTCAGGAATTCCGATCTTAATTCTTCCACTCTTCTGATGGCGTTCTGCCAGTAATTGTGGTTCGGATTTTCAGATGGTTCTGAAAGTTTTTTGATTTCGGCGATAATCTGATTTTTCTTCTCAAGATTTTCGTTTTGCTCTGTTTCAATGGCTGCCGAAAGTTCTGATTTTCTTTCGTGAATTTTATTGGAAATTTCTTTGAATTCTTCCCATGTTTTTTCACGGAATTCTTCGGCTACCGGTTCCGCTTCTTCTTTCCAGAGTTTATGGAGGTACTGGAGCTCATTCAGTGCTTTTTGAATCACAGGCTCCTGTTCAAGCTGCTTTGCACGTTCTATAATGTGCTGTCTTTTTTCAAGATTATGGCTGTATTCCTGTTCAAGAAATTCTTTGTTGAGATCCAGCATCTGATAAAACTGATTCAGGTGATGGAAATAATTATTGTTAAGAATTTTAAACTCAGACTTTGCTACCTGTCCTGCCTTCGACCAGTCTTCTTTGATTTCTCTTATCGATTTGAAAAGATTGGTGCCGGGTTCAGAATTAGTATATAGATTTTTAAGCCTTTCAATAATATTCTGTCGGTGGTCCAGATTTTTCTTCTGCTCTTCTTCCTGACCTTTCTGGTAAGCATCATGTTTTTCCCTGAATATATTCACCAGAGCTGAAAATCTTGCCTGGGAAGGGTGCTCGTAGCTGAAGTTTTCGGGAGCGTTTCCGGCATCAGTATATTCGTGTTTTTTATCTTCCACCTCATCATGGATGTAATGACTTGCTTTTTCTTTAAGCTGATTGAATTTTTTGAAATCCTCACCGGCATTAGGAGCGTTGATGATCTTTTCCATTTCCTTCAACGTATCAGCCAGGGAGAGGTCTACCTCTTCATGTTCTTCATCCTGTTCATGTTCTTCAACTTCAAAGTTTTCATTCTTAGGGGTAACGTCTTCTGAATTTTCTTCCAAAGATTCCGGAGTAAAGTTTTTGTTTTCCTCGTTTTCAGAAAGGTTGTTTTCTGTAGTCATAGCAAATCGTTTATTGTGAGTGGCATTAAAATATATCCTCTAAATATAGAGCAAAAAAGCCAAATATAGTACTAATTTATGTTATTTTTTTTGAAAGTTCCAAATTTCCCAGGCTTTTTCTGCCTGCTGTTCAAGCATATAATATCCATTCACCGTTTTTGCTCCTTTTTCGGAGGCTTTAATAATGAATTGCGTGTAGCTTGGGTTGTAAATTAAATCAATAATCAGGTGTTCTTTTGTGATGCTGCCAAAGGGAAAATCCAGGCAGTCGTCTACATTTGGGAAGGTTCCCACCGGAGTACACTGGATAATGATTTTATGATCTTCAACCGTCTTTTCATCAAGATTATCATAATTAATTTCCGTTTTCCTGGAAACGGTAACGGATGGAATATTATTTTTATCCAGAACATATTTTACAGCTTTTGCCGCTCCGCCGTTTCCTAATATGATTGCCGATTCCTGATGAGGCTTTTTGTGAAGAAGTAATGTTTTTTCAAATCCGAAAGCATCTGTATTGTAACCTATTCTTTTTCCGTTTTCAATTACAACACAATTCACTGCCCCGATTTTTTTTGCTTCATCACTGAGATCATCCAGGTAATCAATGATCTTTTCCTTGTAGGGAATTGTTACATTGAAACCCAGCAGATCAGGATGGGTGAACAAGTCATTCACCTCGTCAATTTCCGTTAAATCAAAAATATTATAAGAATAGCCTTTCAGCATGAGTTTTTGAAATTTGTCTTCAAAGAATTTTTTAGAGAAAGAATAAGAAACGTTTCTCCCGATGAGGCCTAATTTTTTGCTGGAATCCATACTATAAAAATAAAAAAAAGACCGGAAAAAACCGGCCTTTTGAATAAATATTTTTATGAGTTATTCTACTATAAATTTTGTAGAGAAAGAATCTGTTTTAAGGATATAATTTCCTTTAGACAGACCTTTAAGATTGATTTTATTTGTTGTTTTGAAAGGATTTTCAATTGTTTCAATCAATTTTCCTGAAAAATCATAAATCTGAGCTTTTGTAATTTTATTCAGATTTTCTCCTTTTACAAATAATTCATTGTTTTTTACTGGATTTGGGTAAATCATAAAACCTGCTTTATTGCCTGAAGTTTCTGCTGTTCCCAATGTGCTGTAACATGTCCAGCTCAGGTCGTCAATTGCAATTCTGTTATCTGTTACAGGATTTACAATACTGATAACAATATTCCCGCTGATATTGATGTTATTAATCGTAACAGCTGCAGTAGAGGAAGATGTGTAAGGAATTGTGCCTACTACTGTACCGTTAATCAGAACATTTAAACTTCCCGCGCTACCCGAAAATTTCAATTGAGCTTTCACGGTTAAGCTTTCAATTCCACCGGAAATACTAGAGCTTGTAAGGTTTCCGTTTCTTATGGTGATTGCTTTATTTCCTGTTCCGTTAATATTTTGATCTGTTCTTGCATCCGTTGCAGTCCATGTAATATTATTGCTGGTCCAGGTTTGAGTTGTGTAGCTTGAAGCAGCAGCCGGAATATTTGAGAAATCCTCTGTTCCGCAACTTCCGCCTGGCTGTCCTCCTGCAAGAGTTGTTCCTGAAGCCGTGTTGCTTGCCGTAGAAGCATTTCCTGCTGCATCTTTTGCAATCACGTAGAAATTATATGTTGTTGAAGGATTTAATCCTGAAACGGTTGCTGTAGTACCGGTAACGGTTGTATAGAAAGCGCCATCTTTGTAAATGTCATACGCAACAACTCCAATATTATCGGTAGAAGCAGTCCAGCTTAAAGAAATAGTATTTGAAGTAGGATTGCTGGTTGCTAAATTAGTAGGAGCCGTTGGCGCCTGAGTATCAACCGTAGGAGTTCCCCAGATCTGATTTACATATTCCGGATGATCAATATATGGATTCCTGTTTCCCTGATATACATATGAGGCATTGTTTCTTGCAATTTCAGTTGCAGAAACAGGATCTGCTGCATGCCATGCTAATAACTGGTTCAGTTCCCAGGTCTGTAATCCCGGAAAAGCTGAGCCTCCTAACATATTTCCTGTTCCGAAACCTGAAAGCTGAGATTCATATCTAGTTACGAAATATAAGACCATTCTTGCGATATCTCCCTTAAAAGCATCAACAGGTTCAAAAACCGTCCCCGAATATCCGGGAGAAACAGACGCTCCCAGTTTGGATCCGTTTTGAGATGTAAAAGAAGCCGATCCTACTTTTCCGAAAGGAAAGTTTGATCTCATTCCGTTTACTTTTCCATCTGTCGGTCTGATGAAATGAATATCTGAAACCATCGGAGCGTTGCTGTTGAATAAACTTTGAGGAACGATATGCTCCCTGTTGTAACAGTCACCTTCGCTGTTATAATTTCCACATTGCACTCCGGGATAGCTGTACGAGTAAGGATCTGTTCCGTTAGGATTCTCGGAATACATATCTAAAACAGTATTATCGTTTTCCAATCCCGGAATTCCTGCGATATTATCGCGATCCGTTGTTGCATAACCACTATACAGGGCACTATAACCATTGTCTACATGACCGTTGGTAATAATTTGTTTTAGTTTGGTTTTTAAAGCAGCTCCGGAGAGACTTGCCGTTCCGTCATAGTAACCGGTTGGGATCTGAGCAAATGCACTGATGAATGCAAAACTCATTAATAAAGAGAATAAAGTACGTTTCATTTTTAAAAATTGGGGCGTAAAGGTACGAAAAAATGATAGGTTACGATATTAATTTTTAGTAATATACTCCTTGCTTATTTTCGAAAATGCCCATGAAATACCGAAACCGAAGATCGCCGCGGTAAGTGCTACGATAAGATAATTTTTGCCTACTATTTTTACGGGGAAAGGCAGTGTTTCGTTGGCTTTGAAAAATTCGGTGTACTGCTGGAAATAGCATAATGCGGTTCCGAGTATAAGTCCGGAAATAATTCCCAGTACAACAATGAGTATTCCTGTATAGAAATAGATCTGACGCAGATGGCTCAAAGGAAATCCCAATGATACCAAAGATTTCGCCTGCTGCTTTTTATCAAGCTGTAAAATAATGATAGCTCCCGCAAGGTTAAAGGTAGTAATGAAAATAACCAATGCGAAAATCAAATAGATGAAGAGTTTTTCCGTGTTGATCATTTTCCAGAAAGCGGCGTTTTCTTCTTCTTTGGTTTTGATTTCAATATTTTTGCCCAAAGCAGAAAGAAGCTGTTGTTTTACGGAATTGGTATTGTCTGAATTTTTTAACGTAATAACAATTTGATAAGCAGAGTGTTTTGGTAGATCCAATAATTCTTCTGTGAGCTCAATCGGTGAAATAATATAGTTGTCCAGCTGATCTTTTCCGGGGAATACCCCTGTTACCAGGATATCTTTTTTATTGTATATATCCTCTTCTTTGTTAATGATTCCGGTGCCCGGTTTAGGCATAAACAATGTGGCATAATCGGAATTAGAAGATACAGGGATGGAAAGCCTGTTGTCCAGTGAATTTTCCATCAAAACTTCATTGGAATATTTAAAACCCGGGTAAGCTCCGTAGAAAATGTCTTTATCAATAGGATTTACTTTTGTATAAGCAGAATCCACCCCTCTCAGATAGGCAATATCACCTTTTCCGTTGTAGCTGATATAAACTTTTTCCTCAATTACTCTTGAAAAGTGGTTTATTTCTTTATTGTTTTTAAGAACGGAATTTATCTTATCAAAATCTTTCAGTGTTTTCCCCGAAGTACTTTTAATAGTAAGATCTGCGTGGAGATTGGAAATGAGTTCCTGATTGAGGTCTTCAAGTCCTGAAAATACTGAAATAATCACGAACATTGCAGTAACGGCAACCGTCATAGCCCCGACTGCAAGCCACGTAATGAACGTAACAGCCGTACTCCCTTTTTTTGCTAAAAGGTACCGGGATGCTATATAAAATGCAATGTTCTTCAAGGGTTACAGAATAGGATTATCGCCTTCGCCTCTTAATTCTCTGTCTAATTTTTCAACATCATCAAGGGTAGTATCCAAATAAAAGTTAAGATTAGGAATCACACGAACCTGTTTTGCCATTTTCTGGCCGATAAAGTTTCTGTATTGCGCTTTGCTTTCTTCAATCTCCTTCATTACCGCAGAACGGAATTCCTGAGGGAAGATACTGAGATAAATTTTAGCAATCCCCAGATCTGCCGTTACTTTTACATCAGATACCGATACCAAAATACCCTGTCCGCTTTCTGCAGCCTGCTTGCGGAAAAGCTCTGCGAAGTCTTCCTGTATAATCTGTGCTACTTTTCGTTGTCTGTTACTTTCCATAAGTTGTGCAAATTTAGTACTTTTGTTTGAATTGATACTTTGAAAATTTGAACGTTTATCAAATTTACGACATAATTATATAATTTATGAAATTAGAACATATCGGTATTGCCGTAAAATCTTTGGGAGTTTCTGACGAACTTTTTGCCAAACTCTTGGGAAAGGAATCTTATAAAAAAGAATCTGTGGAAAGGGAAGGAGTGGTTACTTCATTTTATGCAGCAGGTGAAAGTAAAATCGAACTTTTGGAAGCGAGTAAGGAAGAAAGCCCGATTTCAAAATTTATTGATAAAAAGGGAGAAGGTATTCACCATCTGGCTTTTGGAGTTGATAATATTCTGCAAGAAGTTGAAAGATTAAAAAAAGAAGGATTTGAATTTATTTCTGAAGAACCAAAGGAAGGTGCTGATAATAAATTAATTGTATTTCTTCATCCTAAATGCACTAATGGAGTCTTGGTAGAACTTTGTCAAGAAAAGCAATAAAAAATTTTGTAGTGCCGGAAATTTTGTTATTTTTGCAGTCACAAAATCAACCAATTTTGCGGTCCTATAGCTCAGTTGGTTAGAGCACCTGACTCATAATCAGGTGGTCCCTGGTTCGAGCCCAGGTGGGACCACTTTTTAAATCAAGCACTTACAATCTGTAGGTGCTTTTGTTTTGTAATGGGTCAAGGTACAGGTCAAGTTTAAAGGTAAACACAAGTAAACTTAACAATCTTTATTTAACTACGGAAATAATGCCCGTTACTTTCAAAATAATCAAACATTATGCTTCTGGCGGTTGCTTCCCAATCAATCACAACCCAATTTGGAATACTAAACGTATCATCTTCATATAAGTATTGTACAAAATCTTCATCACCCGAAAATTCACCGTAATAAAAATTGTTTACATATTCGTATAGGCTTTGGAAGTCCATTTTCCCGAGATTATCTAAACACGCTTCGTAAACCTCTACATCATGCCCTGAATCATTAATTTGTTCCAGAACATCGTATATATCTTTTGATATATGGCACTCACTCAATAGTCCTAGTTTTTCCAGAATCGGACATTCATAGTCCTGAAACATAAATTCGGGGTCGGCTTCATCAGAATGAAGTTCATACATCGCTGTAAGTAATTCGTCGTAATCGGAATAGTCCGAAAGGTTTAACCATTTACCGTAAAGGCTTCCGTTGTTATACTTGGCATACGTGCCACAATAGATACTAGCAGTATCAAGACAATTTTGTAAATTTGTCATGTTGATAAGTTTTAAGTTGCATTTAAAATTTATTGATTCGCCTAGCAGTACGCCAATACTTCTAGGCATTTTTTTTGTAAAAAGTCGCTCACAAAAGCGTTATAAATATACAACAAAAAGCCGATAAATACAAGTGTTTACAGCAGTTTTTAACCAAAATATCAACGTCTGTTAAAAACTTTTTAACCAGTCGGAGCGCAGGAAAAGTAAAACAAGTCTGAGAAAAACAGAATCCTATCATAGGGGGTATGCCGAAAAAAACTCTCTAACGGGGCACGAAATCCGTATAGTAGGTACACAGCCGATACCTATACAAAAATTTTGAAACTCGGCATAGATATACTTTATAACATATTGCTAATTTTTTCCATGTGATTTTAAATTGTATTTTAGCAAAAAACATTTAATCATGAGTTCTGATATTATTGAAAGTCCCATTTCCAATATAACAAATCTAAAAAACAGAGTAAATAAGTTGTATGTACCTAAAACAAAATCTCTGTTACCCTTATTTGAGGTTATCAGTAATAGTATTCACGCTATTCTTGAAAAAAGAATTTTAGATAAAACTTTTGAAGGAGAAATAAATATTAATCTAATAAGAACGGGTTCTCCAGATGCATTAAAGCAATTAGATGATTTAGATAAATATCCTATAAAATCATTTGAAATTATTGACAATGGTATTGGATTTAATAATGAAAATCTAAACTCATTTAAAGAATTTGATTCCGAAAAAAAAGCAAAAATTGGAGGAAAAGGAATAGGCAGATTAGTTTGTTTGAAATTATTTTCAAAATTAATATTTGATAGTATTTATATAGAAAACAATAAATTCTATGAAAGAAGTTTTGAATATAAAAAAAATTCAAAAGAAGGGTTTGATAAATATTCAGAAAAAGAAGTTTTCGGAAATTTAAAAACAGGCACAAAGGTAATCCTAAATGATTTTGAAGAAGAATATCAATTAAAAGCACCTAGAGATATTTTTGATATCTCCAGACAGATTATTACACATTTCCAATTAAATTTTATTGAAAAAATAGCGCCTAAAATAACCGTTACAAACCAAAATGGAAATGAAATTATTCTGAATAACCTCTTCTCTCGTGAATTTGAATCTGAAATTCTAGATGATACCTTTTATATAGGGGAATCAGAGTTTAAAGTATACATCACCAAATCATATAATGCACTTAGCCACAAAATTCTTTACTGTGCTCACGAACGAGCTGTCAAAGATGAAGGTTTGTCAAAATATATTGAAGATTTAAGATTTGCTATTGAAGATAATACAGACAAAAACAAAAGCTACCATTTTCAAGTATTTGTTTTAGGTGATTTTTTAAATCAACATGTCAACGAGGAAAGAACTAATTTTCATTTTTCTGATGATGATATTGATGATGATGATGAAATAACTCTTGCAAAAATAAGAAGACACACAATAGAAAAAATAGAATCTCTTTTAGAGGATTTTTTAAGCAGAACTAGAAAAGAAAAAATCGAACAATATCTACCAATTATTCAAAAGGAATTTCCAAATTATAGCAGTGTTATTGAATACAACAGAGAAAAGGTTGAAAAAATTCCTCAAGGATTAACACCACATGAATTAGATGTAAAGTTGTATGAAATCGAAAGTGAATGGAAAGTAGATGTTAAAAAGGAAGGCAAAAAACTTTTAGAAGATAAAAAAGACATAACTAAGCTAGAAGATTATAACTTTTTATATGAAAAATTTTGGTCAGAATTTAATGAAATTGGCAAAACTGACTTGGCAAGGTATGTAGTTCATAGAAGGTCTGTTATTGATTTACTTGACAGATTAATTGAATGGGATGAGAATCAAGATTTTTACAATGAAGATATTATCCATAGTTTATTTTTCCCTATTAAGGAGGATAAAAAAAGTGTGATTCATGACAAACAAAATTTGTGGTTACTAGATGAAAGACTAACCTTTAATAACTTATTGGCATCCGATAAAACATTTAAACAAGTACAGGAATTAAATTCAAATTCTGGAGATAGAATTGATTTAATCATAAAACAAGAAGAAGTGTTTGATAAAGCAACATTATTTTCAGAGGATAAGAATCCTCAAGAATGTTTTACTATTATTGAATTTAAAAAACCTTATCGAAATGATTATCAACATGGTGATGTTAAAAAAGACCCAGTGAAACAGGTTAGAAAATACATGAAAGAAATTGTTGAAGGACAAGTCAAAAAAAATGGTCGAAAAATAGAAGCGGGTAAAACAACACCATTTTATTGTTATATTATAGCTGATATTACAAATACATTGGAATCAATTTTAATTGAGGAAACTTTTACTAAAATGCCAGACGGGATGGGATATTTCAGATTTTATAGCGAAGAAATATTACCATATAAAGCCTATATTGAAGTTTTACCTTTCAAAAAAATAATTAAAAATGCGAGGGAGAGAAATAAAATACTATTTGATAAGCTAAATATTCCGAGCTCCTAAAAATTTAGCAATTTAGCATTAAAAAGTTTCTCATTTCCCTGAGAGACTTTTTTCATTTTGGGGCAAATAGGTAGATAATATATTGACAAAAATGTATTTGTTTCAAATCTGATTTTTCAACACCCCACCAAAACCATAAAGATTACTTACCTAAGACACAATAGACTTGTAAGAATTTACAAAATGAATCAAACTTTGTAGTTTACAGCAAATGTATAATAACTTATAAAACCATTGCAGATACCCTCTTTTTCTCAGTTTTTCACATTACAGATATGATATAATTTCCATTAGTACGTTTTTAATCAAAAAAAGCATAAAAACATTTCATTCGTTATTATTGAAAATCAAACCATTATGCACATTAATTCATAAAGATTAAAACAAGTGGCGCAATATCTATTGTTATTATTGACGCAATGCGTAAACTAGAAAGTTATAAGCAATTTTACCAAAAAGCTGTCCAAAAAATAGCGAATAAATTTCCGTAAATTTGGTTAAAACTAATTAAAGAAATGGAATATGACTTCTCAAAATTAAATGACAGAGAATTTGAAAGTTTAGCGGCATCTGTAATTGAAAAAACATATAACTTAAAAGTTGAGATATTTAAGTCTGGAAGAGATGGAGGCGTTGATGGTAGATTCTGGATTGGAGATAAGAAAGAAGGAATCATACAATGCAAACATTATTTTTCAACTTCTTATTCTCAATTAATTTCAAAATTAAAAAACGAAGAATTAGCTAAAGTAAAAAAGCTAAATCCTAATAAATATATATTTATTACCTCAAAAACACTTTCTAGAATAAATAAAAAAGAAATTCTAAATGTTTTTAAACCATACATTCAAAATGAAAGTGATATTTGGGGACAAGAAGATTTGAATTCATTCCTATCTAAAAGAGAAAATCAGGACGTTGTTGAAAGAAATTATAAACTTTGGATTACTAGTACAAGTGTTTTAGATATTCTAATTAACAACGCAATAAAAGGCAGAAGTCAATTCACAATACGAGAAATTGAAGAGAAATCTTATAGATATGTTGTCACTGAAAATCATAATAAAGCATTTAAAATCTTAGAAGAAAATAATGTTATAATTCTGACTGGTGAACCAGGTATCGGTAAAACTACTCTTGCGGATAATTTGGCAATTCTATATACAGCAAAAGGTTATGAGTTCTGTGATATAGAAGAAAACATTACCGAAGCAGAAAGTTTGTATCGAGAAAATGAACAAAAAAAAATTCTTTTTTACTGTGACGATTTCTTAGGAAGTAATATTTATGACGCTATTAACAATAAAAAAGATTCTCATATTGTCAAATTTATTAATAGAATTAGAAAAGATAATAGTAAAAAATTTATTCTTACATCACGAACAAATATTTTGAATAAAGCTTATAGTTTAAGTCATATTTTTCAAAATTTAAAAATAAGAGATAACGAATTTCTTCTTACAATTGAAAATTTAACTAATATAGATAAAGCTAAAGTTTTATATAATCATATTTATCATTCAAAATTGCCAAAACAATTCATTGACGTAATTTATAAAGATAAAGGATACAAAGATATAATTAAGCACAGGAATTTTAACCCAAGAATTATTGAATTTATAACCGATTCTTCTGTTATTGGTAATATTAAATCAGAAAACTATTGGACATACATTCTTCAAAGTTTAAATAAGCCAGAAGTTATCTGGGAAGGATATTTTCAAAATCAAACTGATGATTTTGTAAGAACTCTTACATTTTTAACCGTTTTTAATAACGGTAAAATATCTGAAGAATATTTGAGAGATTCTTATAATACATATCTAAGAATACACCCTTTAAATTTCGGAGACAATTCTGATAAAAGTTTTGAATCGGTAAGAAAACTAGCTACAAAATCATTATTAAATAGAAATCAAATTGGAAACGAAAAGTATGAATATGTTTTATTTAATCCTTCTATTGCAGATTTTGTTTTAGGTGCGTACTCAAATGAAATTGATTTAATTTGTAATATTTTTAAATCATTAAATTCACAAGTATCAATCGATTATTTACATACTTTATTGAGGAATAACAAAATTAACAAAGTTTATACAAGTAGAATACTCGAAAATCTTTTTGATTTCTTTTATGAAAGTAAACTTAATGATGAAGATTGGGATTTTTTAATTGCCCTAAGTTCTATTGACATTTTTAATGATGCAATCAATAAAAGATTAGAAACCTTTTTAAATATTATAATAACTGCGGATAGACCCAGTGGTGAGAGATTATGGGAATTATTATTCATTTTAACAGAATTTGAGCCCAAAATTAAATTTCAAAATTTCGAATTTCTTTATGGTTTTATTGATGATGTATCTGATGAAGATACATTAAAAAGGTTATTAGATTTTGTTGATGAAAATGATATTGATGATGAAAGTATCCTTATGCAAATTAATATTTTACTTGATAAATACTTGCTAAGTATTGTTAATGATAATGATTTGGATATCGATTATTCCAAACACATAACAAATTCTTACAACTATTATGATGGTTATTATGAGCCAGATGTTGACATAAATGGTATCGAAGATGAAATAAGACAAAACCTTGATTCGTTTTTAGATGGCTTTAATGAAAATATACTTGATAAAATTTCTTTTTCCACATCAGACATATTATCAAATATTGATATAGATTCAAAAGTAAATAGATTTTTAGAAAATTATGAGCCAGATTATGACCGTGATAGTCACGGTGGTTTTTATTTTGGAGGTTCAAGTGAAGATGATATCGATGCAATATTTGAACGTTAATTACTTAAAAAACTGCCTACAACATTGGCTTAGCAAAATGCAGGTTAAGTGCAAAATTGAACTTCTCGCCTTTTTAGCCGCCAAAAGCTGTTTGCTTTTGTTTTTTTATTAAATTTACCAAAAAGCTCACAGCTTTGGTTACGTTTGGGTCTGAATTGAACTTTCGCTCAATTCAATCCTGTACTTCGCCAAGCTGCGGCTCCTGAGCTGTCATTTATGGATACTCCGAAAGTTACAGAAAGTTATTTCAAAGAGCGTGAGGGCGTTCTAAAGGTTGCCTTAGAGTTGAACTCTAATGGGTATGTATTTCGTGAAACTTCAAATGGTGATATCGGAATTGACGGACAAATAGAACATGTAAACGAACAAGGAGAAGCAACAGGGAAAATAGTTGCAGCGCAAATAAAATCAGGAAATTCTTACCTAATAGACAAGGGAGACTATTTTGTATTTTATCCACACGAAAAACATAAAAACTATTGGTCAATTTTTCCACTTCCAGTAATATTATTGGTATATTATCCAAATGACGGTAAAATATATTTTACAGATGCTCGATATCAACTTAACATTCCAGAGCGAAATCAAACGTATATAACATTAGATAAGAGTTCCTTCCTAAACAATCTGACAGCGAAAAATATTTTTGAAACAATTGGAGATTTAAATGTTCCTTATTATCCCATTGAACAAGTATTTTCCAAAATGGCAAAAAACATATGTCCAAACCCTACCTTTCATATTAGTTATCTAGATTTATTTACACAAGGGCTGACAAACTTATGCAGACATGTTTATTTCAGTATGGATTTAGCCTTGAAAATTGCAGAATACTATAATGAAACAGAATATGGACTGGGATTAGGTTATAGTGAATATGAATTTTTACATGGGTATGCAAAGTTTTTGATGAACCAAAACCTTGCATCTATTGACTATTCGGACTATCTTATTGACTGGAAAGAAAGACAATTACAGCCAACATTTATTGCTCCATTAACAGTTAGGGGACGTGAACTTTTAGAATTTATTAAGATTACAGAAAGCAAGTTTAAGTCAGAATTACCACCAACAACTCTGGTAAGAGAGAGGTATATTAAAATGCAATTTCAAACTCAAGATGATTACATGAGATTAGACCTAGGAAAAAAATTACGAGAAATAATAATAAAAACGAATAGCTAACATAGTATCGCCAAACCGTTAGCCGTAATTGTAAAACCCAACTTTCTTATTAAATGATAATAGATGAATTAAAAGAACTCCTAGATGAATTTCTAAATAGATGGACAATTGAAAATATTGAGAATTTAACACTTCAACAATATGTTGGTTTACACAACAAAGATACATTTTGTCAATGGGTCGAAACTAAAACTAGAAAGCTTGGGAGTATTAAAGGAATGACATCTATTAAGTTTGGAATCTATGAAAGAAAAGACCCAAATAAAAAACCAAAAAATTACGAAAATGATGATAAATATTCGTGGTTAAAAGGTTATGGAGAAAATAGAGAATTAGCTTTTACAAAAATAAAGACTGATATTATCAGTATCATTAAATTATCAGAATTAGGAAAGTTTTCAGAAATTGATGAAATAATTTTGCCCGATTTATTTAAATGGAAAGTTGCATTTTTATATTCTAATGAAAGATTAATACCTATCTACAAAAGAGATGTTCATTTCAAAATCGCACATCATTATGGTTTATCAGTTAATAAAAAAACTAGAATTTCGGAAATACAAAATTTAATGATGCTCAATAAACCTGCTCACTTAGATGTTTATGCATTTATGTGGCAACTCTTTGAAAAATTCGGCAAAGAGGATGAAAAAAATGAAATATTTGATATAGAAAGTACTGGTAAGAAATCTAGAAGAAAAAGAAGAGCCACAAAATCAAGGAATTCAACTACTCAGTTAAGAACTGTTACACGTTCATATGTTGCTGAACAAAAGCATAATAAAATCCAAGAAGCATTAGTAGAAATCCTTTCTGACAAATATGGAGAAGAAAATGTAATACTTGAAGAAAATTTTGTTGATATCAAATTAATTCAACCCGAATTCACTAATTTTTATGAGGTGAAATCTTCGTCTTACGCTTCTGAATGTATAAAAGAAGCTCTAGGTCAAATTTTACTTTATTCATTTTATGATAGTGATATCCGTAAGAAAAATCATATAGTAGTAGGACAATATCCACCAACCGAAAATGATAAAAAATACATTGAATTTATAAAGCAAAACCTAAAATTAGACTTTGAATATATAAATGTAGAAATTCAATAAATAAAACAACTACGCTAACAAGGATTTAGCGCAATGGCGGGTTAAAGCAAAAAATTGAAGTTTCGGCATTCTATTGCGCAAAAGCCAATTATATTGACTTTTTCTTAAATTTATTCAATAAATTGTCTTTTACTTTACTGTGTTGCTAGATTGAAACTTTCGCTGCAATTTCCAACACTTACTTTAAGCCCAGAAATATTAAGCTTTCAAAGCTAACAAAGCAAATCTTGTTCACCCCTTTGACCAGCTCAGGATAAACTCCAGCTTCGTTAGCTTTTTTGCTATTATAGGTTTATTATAGAAATATTTTAAAGATAGAAGAGGCTTTGATAAGAGTCTCTTTTTTTGTGGGTGATGATGCACGAACCGTTACATTTTCACTAAAAAACAAACTGTCATATAATTACAAAAATTCATATCTTCGTACCTCAAATTTTATCGAAAACGAAAAAGCGTTAATAATTATTCTGCCAATAGGAATCTGGTAAATTCAAAATAAGGAGTAGAATGATAAGTTGAACGCTCACGTCCATATATTACGGGACGTGGGTTTCGCTTATTTATTCCTTATGGCTTACCAGAGCCTCTATTGGTAAATAAGAGTTACGAGCCTGCGTCCTTTTTCTATTATACAACCCAAACAAAACCACACTTTAGGCTCGAGTGATACAAAATCACTATGAAAAAATTATTATTATCAGGAGCAATGGTACTTTTGAGCACCTTGTGTTTTTCCCAAAACTATTATTTCTCACACAGAAAGGAAAGTATAAAATATACAGATAGCTATGGACAAACGCAATACAAACTTATTGCAGATGAAACCTCTAATTACAAGTTTTATTTTGAAGTATCTTCCGATGGAAGAGCCACTCAACTTTTCACAGTTTATGATAATGGACAGGAAGCATATTGGGCGGCTGAAATAAAAAAATCAGGATATAAAGAAATTGGAGGTACAATTTTCAAACAATCACTTTACTATAACACCAACTCCAAACAGAACATTTACGTATTTGTTTCTCAGGATTACAAGAAAATTATTGTTATGGATAACGATGGATTAGCTGAATATTATTAAGATGGAAAAGAAAACAATTCAGGTTGACCGCAACATACCTAAATCAATATTAATAGGCTTTATATTGGCATTTGTGAGTGTTTTTGCAGTAGAGCATTTTAGTACATTTTCATATATCCCCAATTTGAATATCCCTAGTACAGATAGTAACGGAAAGATTGTTTTGAGCGGAACATACGACACCCGAACAACTCCCGTAGGTGCATTGTACCAAACTACACCTTTCGGAACAAAGATAGACTTACCTACAAACGGAATGATGTGTAGTGAGCTACTGTATGATTCTGAGTTTAAAAGTTATTCCAACAAAGGCGTGTTGTACGCAAAATCTGTATTTAATGATTACAAATATCTCCTGCTATTTTGGGTAGCATACACACTAATCGTCTTGTTTTTCAAGAGATACCGTCTAAAGGTTTTGATTCTGATTCTGCCAATGTTAGGTATTAGTTGTGACAAAACTAAACTAGAACCAATTACAACCCCTAAAACAGCCATAGATGCCACAAAAACAGCCTTAAATAACCCAAGCATAGCAATACCTCAAAACCCACCTGAAACAGCCGTAAAACACTCATTTGTAGTCTTCAAGGTAAAAGACAAATACTTCGGGAAAGAATCTGTAATTATAACAGGAATATTTAACACCCCTTACACTATTAGTACGGATGAGGAATACATGATTTTAGACGATACACAGGCAAAATGCAACGCCTATCTGTTTGACAAAAACATTCTTGAAAGATACATGATGAGATTTGACAGCTATGCAGAAGCAAGTCAGGAAAAAGAACGAATCTCTAAAATCCGTAACACCACCGTATCTAATAATCAAACATCTACTCCAAAAACCTTGACCACAGAAGAAAAGGAGCAGATTATCAGAGAATGGAAAAGCATTACACCCGAAGAACACGAACAAGCCCGACAGCTACAAATGGAGCATGAAATGTGGGTTGAGGAACAGAAAAGAAATAACCAAAACTATAATTAATCTCAAAAATAAATCAATTATGAAAAAAAACGCAAAAAGTATGCTTTTTACAGCATTATCGCTAACAACTCTATTAGTAGCCGTAAATTGCTCGAGCAACAATGATGATGATAACAACACACAGCAAACAAACCCTGCAACAACTCAATATTTTCACCCTCCCATGTGGATTCAGGGAACGTGGGGCGTAACAAATGGAACAACCTCAAACAAGCTATACAAGTTTACAACAGATGATTTTATACTACTCGTAACAGGTGTAAGCGAACAGAGCATGACGGAAACAATCAAATCAAGTCCTAACGGTGGAAGTGTTGACGAAACCGTTAACAGTAATACGCAGTATAACTTTACTGTTAAATATAACATCACAACCACAACACAAAGTTTTGAGTTCAGAAAAGTTTCAGCAACTCAGATTCAGTGGAAAGATAACAGTAACGGAACTTGGTTTGACTTGGTGAAAATGTAGAATAAACAAAGCCTTGACATTATGGTGTTGGGGCTTACTTTTTATTCATGCAAACAGACATGAACAGAAGGGTTATATGGAAATCTGCTACATAGTACCAATACATCCTACAAATTTATCTAAACTATTATCTTACTTATTCTACTCTCAAACCACATCAAAACTCACTATCAGGAAAATTCGGAAAAAAAAAAAAAAAAAGGATTACGTAAAGATGTGAGATTTTGTAGAATTATATTTTTAAGCAAAAAAATTAAAAATACCGTAAAAACACCTATGCTATTTTAATTATTTTAAATTATAATTGACAAAAAAAAATAACCAATAATGTGGAAAACATAATCTTATATCTATTTTAAGTATAGTGTAAATACGCAAAGATTTAACTTTTTAATTTTCAGCTATGAAAACCAAAAGATGAGATTGAAAAATGTAAATAAATTTTATAAAAAATTAATAATATCATGGAAAACTTTAAAATTGGAAATTGGCTAATCACAGACAAAGGCATTAGCTGGAATAAAGAAAACGAACTTGAATATTTAATTGCAAAGGAAGATTTGGCAGAATCTGGACCGCAAGACAGGAGTAACATATATGATTGGTTGGTACATATGCCTACTAAGAGTTGGATAAATAAAGAAGATGTTTACGCATTAAATACAGCATTTATATATGCTATGGAGCTATATGGATTTGATTTCAATACTAATTCATTTATTGAAACCATAAAAGAGCAACAAGTAGAAATGAGATTAAAATAACACATACAATGAAAGAAATTAGACTAAAAGACAAAGAAGACAATAACCACTACTACTTATTAGAAAGTAGAGAACTTCAAGACCATGAAATTGGTGAACTCTTAAAGAAATTTCTTGATAAAGACGAAGTTGTTCGAGTCATAGAGTATGGAGGTATTAAAGCTTCTGCAAATCAAATTTTAATTATGAAGACTGACGAAAACAACAAGTTTATTAATGTCTTCAACATCCAAGATGAATCCGATATTATTTACTTAGAAAATTAATTATGGCTATAACTATAAACTCAATAAACATTTTACAAACATACCTAAGAGGAGTACTTGGTAGAGCCAATCATCATGCAGGAAATGTCGAAGGCGTTTCACTTGCATTATTAGGAGCAATTATGTGGAGAGCTGACGGTCAAATACTTGTAAAACAATATGCAGGACAACCTGCAAATATAATTTGGTTTTTTATTGGCACTAAAAAATATGTCCTGACCTACAATCATGCTATACAGAAAATTGAACTGAAAGAAAAAACACATAAAGGGAACATCTTAGCATCTTTTGACAATTCTTCGTCATACCACAATATCATAACTATTTTTGAAAATCTTTAAATATGAGCAAAATTATTATTACAAATATTCAAAAGACTGAATTTGAACCATATCAAGTTTTGAATTGTAGCGCTGATTTTTCAGTTATTGAAAAAAATCCAGATAAGTTTCAAATTTTCACCAATACAGACAATGGCTTGGTAACTATTGAACTAAACAAAGAAGACTTAAAGCAACTCTTAAATAAAATACAGGAAACATTGCGGTAATTTTATTATTCAATCTTAATTATTATCTTGGTATCTCTAAAGAGAAAAATTGGTAATGATGAAAGATTTACAGATTAGCTATCTAAGTAATCTTAGAAATTCAAATTCAACTGTTACAACTTTACATGATATTTTTCAAGAAATTAAAAGTGATAAAGCTAAGTTATTCACTCTTGAATTGAATGATTTATATAAATCTGGAAGTGAGCTATATTCAATTAAGAAAAAGAATCTTCCTGTGGTTACCTTTTGTGCTTTGTTTAAAGAGAATAATAGGAAGAAAGAGGGAATTATTAAATATAACAATATATTAGTAATTGATATTGATAAACTAGACACTCAAACGATTGAATCAATAAAACATATCTTGGATAATGATAATTTTATAATTGCTAATTGGGTCTCCCCATCGGGAGCGGGATTAAAGGGGATTATTAAATTAAAATTTAATGATGTTCAATTAACTAATGAAAATATAGACTTTCACCATAAAAGAGCATTCAAAAAAGTTTCTGCTTATTTTCTAGAAAAATACAATGTTGAACTTGACAAAAGTGGTAATGATTATACAAGGTTATGCTTTATTTCATGGGATGAGAATATTACCCTAAAAAACTCATTTTTTGAATTTGAAATTAACAACAATGAATATCTAGAATTAACAAGTAAATCAACACTTAAAACAAAAGTAAGTGTTAATAAAGATGTCATTGGAAAGAGTAAATTTATTTTACATAATGATATTGGAAAAAACTCTCAATCCAAAAAAAGAGAAATATTAAAAGTCATCAACTTTCTTAAAAAAGGAAAAAAGTCTATAACTCATTCTTATGATGAATGGTTAAGAGTAGCATTTGCAATATCAAATACATTTACATTTGATTTAGGAAAAAAATACTTTATTGAATTGAGTAAGCTAGATGAATTAAAGTTTAATGAGTCGGAATGTTTAACATTATTAGAGGATTGTTACCATAATTCGAAAGGAACTATTAACTTTAACACAATAATTCATTTCGCAAAAGAAAAAGGTTACAAATAATAGCTAATAGAGAGTACCTAGACAGCGGCTAAATTTTATTTAGTAGGTTGTTAGTGTTGACACTGTAATCAATATTGGAATTAAGTGGCAGGAACTTCAAAGACAATGTTCAGTATTTATCTTTTTAATTCAGGGACTCTCTATAGCTTATAAAAACTATAATCGTGTTACAAAGTTATTTTTCTGAAGAAAAAATATTAACTCTTATTTGTAAAATCAGAGCTAGAATTGCCAGACACCGAAGTAAAAAACATTTGGTTCACCTTCTATCATCAGATGAAAGAACAAACTATCATGTAAATCATAAAAAAAATCAAGAAAAGATAGATGAAGATTTACAATTATTAAATTCTATTTTACCACCTCGTAGAAAATGGAAAACTCTAAAAAAGCAGAGACGTTATATTAATCATCAAAAGATAGATAATATAAAGAATAATGCTGAATCTTTATACGAAACCATACGTTACTATAAAAAAAAATGCCCTAACGAATTATTTATAATAAACTTAAATAATTTTATAAAAGATATTCAAGATTCAATTTTGAATCCTAATTATAGTTTTACAGTTCCAAAAATAATTCCTCTATCAAAAAAAAATCAATCAAAATGCCGACCAATTGCGCTTTACAACTTAAAAGATAGAATCATCATCAGTCTGACAAATAAATATTTATCAGAATATTTTGACACACATTTTTTCTCAGAGTCACACGCATTCCGACCAAAAAGATTATATAATGGTAAAAAAACAGTTACATCTCACCATCATGCAATTGACTCTATATTTAAATATAAATCAGATTATGAAGGCAAAAAATTATATGTTAGTGAATGTGATATTAGTAAATTCTATGACTCAGTAAACCATACTGTTGTAAAGAAATGTTTTAAAAAATTAATTTCACAAAATCCTCTAAATATTGATTCAAATGCTGAAAGAATATTTTATAAATACCTAGAATCATATTCTTTTGTACATAATGTTAAAATTTTTAATCATAAAAAGTATTCTGAATATTGGAAACAGCATAAAATTGAAAATGGTTATTTTGGTTGGATTGATAAAGAGCTAAAAGAACTAAAATATTATAAAAATATTCATAATAATCGAATTGGTGTACCGCAAGGAGGTGCTATATCAGGACTTATTGCAAATATGGTTTTACATTTCGCAGATATTGAATTGTTGAAAAATAATGATAAGAAATTACATTATGTAAGATTTTGTGATGATATGGTAATTATTCATCCCAATAAGAAAAAATGTGAAAATTATTATCAAATTTATACTGAAAATCTAAAGAAACTAAAACTTGTTCCTCACTCACCTACAAAATTTAATTTTCATAATAAGGAAATTTTTAAAATTTTTTGGTCAGAAGAAACAAAATCCAAAAGTCCTTACAGATGGTCAAACTCATACTTAAATTCAACAAAGTGGATTGGATTTGTGGGATATGAAGTTTCTTTTAATAATGAGATTAGAGTTAGAAAACGGTCATTAAAAAAAGAAAAACTAAAACAACAAAACCTCATAGATTTGACATTACGAAGTGTTAAGCGAGGTCAAAGAAAATCTAAAGATACCATAATGGAATCAGTATGTAATAGATTGATAGGAATGTCCGTTGGAAGGGTTAACATGAGAAACTACTATCACATTGAAAATGATTTTTGTTGGGCGAAAGGATTTAATCGATTATCAAAAAATAATCATATCGCTAGACAACTAAAAAATTTAGACAGATGTAGATATAAACAAATTGCTAGATTAAAACGAGAACTTTCAAGCACAAACAATAAAAAAGAAGTTTTTATACCTAAATTCTTATTTAGTTGTATTCCTAAGATTTCAATTTTTGATTCCGAAGAAATTCGTAAAGAATTAGTATCACTCAAAATATTGACTTCTAGATTTAAGTTAACAGTTTCAAAATACGATGAAATTTGCGAAGATAGTTTTAAATTAAAACTTAGCAATAAATATATTGTAAATGAACGACTTATATTAAAAACTCTAATATCCTTTAAGGACAAAGAAAGAAATATAAATTACTATGGAAAACCTTTTAGCTATTACTTTCATCTATTAGAGAAATGATTATAACAATTCTATTTTCAATAAATTATATAATTATATAAATAAAATACGACACGTTTTGTCGTATTACTTTTATATGTTTGTCAAAAGAGTATCTGTGGATAAGATTTGAAAGAGATTAGTATTACAATTTAAACCCTAAGTCATGAAGAACAATTATAATAGTGAATTTTGGAAAGAATTCCGTGATAGCATTATTGAATCTGACGGTTATAAATGTTCAATATGTGGAAAAGAATCAAGTAAAACAATTCTTCAAGTTCACCATACAAAATATATAAAAGGCAGAAATCTATGGGAATACGCATCTGAAGACTGCGTAACATTATGCAAAAGTTGTCATGCAATGGAGCATGGGAAAATAAAACCTAATTATGGATGGGAATATATCGGTGACGAAGATTTAGGAGATTTAATTGGAGAATGCGACAATTGTGGGAGTAATATTAGATATGTTTTTCATATTTATCATGAAAAATGGGGAGCCTTAGAAGTTGGAACACTTTGCTGTGATAATTTAACTGATAGCCAAGAAGCATCTAATCTAATGGAATCAGTGAGAAGGTTTGAAAGTCGAAAAAAGAATTTTATTAATTCTATAAAATGGAAGAGCTCAGAACATTTTCATTCTATTAAGAAAAATTTATTTGAAATAAAAATTGATGAAATTGACGATTATTTTTGCCTTACAATTCATAACCAAAAAAGTAAAAAAAGGTATTCTTCATTAGAACTTGCAAAATCCTCAGCTTTTGAAGCAATTGAAAATGGCAAATTCATTGAATATTGCTTAAAGAAAAATATTTCTTTACCTGCTAAATTTAAAATTAATAATAAGCAAAAGGATAAATAATTATTATAAATGGCAATTTCAAAGGATTCACAGAAAAGAAGAAGCGATATAGAAAGATTGACTTTACACGATAGTAGGTGTAAAGCCAATTCAATCATTTTGATTTTAAGCCACTTTTAGGCACTCATCAGTATTACACCATAATTCTGATTTAAAACTCGGTAAAACGCCCTGAGAATAGCTTAAAAACAACTCCTGCACCATAGATTCCAGAACGGGAAACCAACTTTGAGTAGTACAGAAAGAATCATGTATAGTCCAAAGTGGCATATCAGGATTTGTTTCTGCAATTTGTTTTGTAATGGTATCAATTACACAATCAGATTCAACCTGTTGCAAAAGTTTGGGGAACAGTTTAAATGAATCTTTTTCATCGGAAGTCGTTTTAAAAACTTCGATACATTCGCACAACAAAGGAAAATGCTGTTTAAATATCAGATATTCTTTTGACGGTTTTTTGAGCGGAGTGTAAAGAATCTGTAATGTGAGTTTTTTCATCAAATCTCGTTTAGTCGGGAACTCTTTTACTTCTGCTTTACCAGTGTCTGAATTGTAAAATTTCTTTCTAAATACACCGTCATAATCAGGATGAATATCTGTAAAAAATGGCATTAAAAATTCATAAAATTTACCTGTCAATACTGCTTTTTTCAACGGAGCAAATTCCTCTTGAAATACCTTACTAGACGTGATTTGTTGTAATTTATGCTGGATAGTACCTATATTAACTATTCCAAACACTCTACTCATTATCTCTAAAATCTTACTATTACTCAAACTTTCCAATACCAAAACCATAAAATAGGGTTGTGAGTTCTTAATATCCAGACTTTGGATTTTTTCACCATAATACGTCAAATATGGGCGGAATTTAGACGGCATATTGGTTAGATTCGTATGCAGTCTGTTATCCGAATCAGGTTTGCGAGAAATACGGTAACATTGCTCTCTAAACATTAATGCAGTGTACCAATAGCTATATGCTTTAGCCATTATAGGATTTAATCTGTTGTAGCTCAAACTGTATTTATTGTAGCAGAACTCAGATGACAAATCATCATTCAGACGGTCAAAATCAAGGAACAGCCCATCATCAAACCATTTGGAAAGATGCGGACAGTCATTGCTGATGTCTTCTTTCAAAAGATTTTTAACCAGAAATTTATCCGTCATTTCAAATATTGAAAAATCCAAGCATTCAACACCCTCAAGATTGATATTTTCATAGTTGTATCGGTAGCGTTTACAGGTACGACCTTTTGAGTGACCTTTACCCTGCAAAAGACCAATCTTTAAAAAATACTCAAAATACTTACTGTAATTGGAATCTTTCTTTTTCAATCGTTGGGAATCCATAGGTATGTACCCCCAAAGATATGTTTTGTCTTTTTGATACGCAGGAATACTGATAACTAAACTCAGGAAGTATAGGGCATTATTCATTTTGAACCCTTTGAACGGTTGTTCTACCTGAACTTTTTCCTGAAGATAATTAACTATGATTGTAGGTAACACTACTTTCCATTTATAATCCTCATGATAAAAGGCTGATGCATTGATTTTACGGTTTGATTTTTTGCTTTTATATTGTTGCATATTTGTTTGTTTTTTTCTTTGTTTCATATTGTTTCTTGTATTAAAAAAAGGCACAGCAATAGCTCTCCATAGTTCCTTTACTACGGCTACACCTTGAATTGTTAAAATTTTTGAAGATTTAAAAAGATTTGCAGACAGGCTTTTTACGCGCGATTAAAACCATGTCTGTGAAGCAATTGTTTATATTGCTAGTAAAGGATTTTAGGCTACTTTTTTACCTTTTTTTGAGAAATAATCATCTACTTGATTCTGAAAGTCATTGAAATTATTTCTTTTGTGTTTTGTCATCCATTCCAGCAGTTCCAATCTTTTAAAGTAAAGTTTACCATTGCCAGAAGATGAATAAATGGGTAAATCTGTTCCGACACTGCTGAGCTTATGAAGATAGCTTACTTTATATCCTGTGAGTACCGCAGCTTCATTTACATCTAATACTTCTTTGTTTAAAATCGTTGACATTCGGACTGTTTCTTTCAGTTCCTTTAATTCGCTCAAAATGCTCATTAGCATTTCTTTAAATTCTGTTAAAATTTTTACCATTGTTTTTCTTTTTTATTATCCAGCTTCGTTGCTGAATCCGTTTACAAAAGTATGGCAGGAAATGCGGAAAGGTCGAGGAATACAGTATTCCGCAAAAAACAAAAACTCCCTGTATAAAGGAGTTTCAAGAGTTTTGTATTAAGTTTATGTGGAATTACTGCGGAATATTTTGCAGATTTCCGACAATTTCATTAATAGCATTGATTTTTGTTGACTTTCTATTGCCTGTTTTCACATCACTAATTATCTTACTTATGCCGTTTGGGGTTTTGGTTTTTGGGTTCTGTGAATCACCATTAGTCTGAAACTCGAATCTTTCTGCCCAGAAAGAATTAAAAAACATACTGTCCTGATAATCTTCTTTGAAGAAATCCCGTAATGAATTAATCAAAAGACCTATGTCAGACTGATTTTTACCGATTAATCTTATCCTAGTTTCGGGAACAGTATCTACATAAAAATGCTGTAAAAACACTTCTTTGGTGCAGGATTCATCAATAAATTTTTTTGACCAAAGATTTTCATGCAGTCGCCCGATAAAATCAAAATTTAACCCAAAAACAGTTTGCTCTATTGGACTTTCCGACCTTTCAGTAGTAGGTCTTATTGTTCTAGTTGTAGTCGTGACTTGAGATTGTGGTGGAACTTCTGCCGTATCATCGCTTTTTGTCCTGCTGATAATGCGTTCTATTAATGATAATTCTTCCAAAATAACATGAAAATATTCATAACTGTTGTTATGTTGTTGTTTTTCCATACCTAATTTATGAGCCGTTATTCTGTTTTTGTAGTGATTTATCTGCAAAGCTCTGTTCGTAAAAGGTCGGTCGTAATATTTTAAGATTTCTTCTGTATAGTGTATTCTTAGATATTTTTGAAAATGCTTTAAGAGTTCCTGCTTATCATTTGCTCTTACAGGAGGCAGATTTTTATTGATAAATCTGGTCAAATCATCGTCAGATTTGATTTTTAGTAATGTGTTTAATTTTTGGTAGCGAATGTCTGTATTTTGTGCAGGGTCAAGTCCAAGTTTTTCTGCTAATATTGTTGTAAGGCTTTTTTGTTCCATTTTGTCTATACTTTGGTTATGCTAATTTACTGAAAGCATCATCAATAATATCATCCTCAAAATCTTTCAAATATGAGTTTGTGACAGCAACAGAAGAATGTCCCATTACTTGACTAATCACATCCGAAGAAACATTATTGAATTTTAAATGTGTGGCAAAGGAATGACGGCTTACATAGCTGGTTATATCTTCGTCAATTCCTGTTTGCTCTGCTATGAATTTCAGCCCAGAATTAAATATTCTTAAACATCTTCTGTATCTCCCGTGTAACTGCTTATCAACAAGTCCATTTTTTAGGATAACAGGAAAGATATATTTTGTTGCTTCTGGTCTTACATAGCTTCTGTAATATTCCAAAATTTCTAATGCTTCTGCCCGTAAAGGAACATTAAAATCTCGACCTGTTTTGCTTCGGGTGTAATGCAGGCGGTCGCCTTTTATGCTATTCCATTCTAAAAATGCCATGTCTTTAAAATTCATTCCTCCAACATAGTAAGAAAACAGAAACATTTTGTAAGTGTCTGTATATTTGGGGAACTTTCCACAATCAAAACTTTTGAACATTGCAAACTGCTCTGTACTCAATGCGATTTTGCGAGATTGCATTTTTAATCTTTTCTGGATACTATAACTTTTGAATGGGTAATCTTCTTTTTTTGCATATCCTGACCGTATGGCAAGGTTAAATAATGTCCTTAAATCAGTCATTCTAATTCTTATAGTTGCGTTATTGCACGTTTTTGCTAAGAAATTTTCGTATTTTACTAAATATTCAAAATCAATATCTTTAAATCTAAGGTCTTCGTTTTTATCAAATCTGAACAATGCTTGCATAGATTCTTTAATTGCTTTAGCATATCCAAATCTGGTTAATTCATCTAATGAATCAACTCTCTGCTGAAAAAAATCTTTCACAGAAGTAGATTTTATCTTGTTACCTGCTGATTGTGTTAAGAATTTTGTAACAATATCATTTAAATTGTAATCAAGCTCTTCGGATTCCAGTTCTATTATTGCTTCATTAAGACGGGTATCTAGTTTTTTCAGAGTTTCGTTAATTTCACGTGCTTTGCCATGAGACGATTTCACTTTTTTATTTTTGGCATCCCATTGATTCTCCTGTACGGAAAATGGTGTAGTCAAAATTTTAGATTTATTGCCTAGATATACTTTAAAAACAATTGGAAGACTTCCGTCTGCTTTAGGTTTATTTCGTAGCATTAGTTGTGTTGTTGCCATAGGTCAAGTTATAGGTCAAGGTTGAAAGTCAAAAATAGTAAAAATAAGTCAAAATTCAAAATGAATTATTGCTATAAGTGATTGAAAAACAGTATTATTGTAAATAAAAGTAAGCTAAAGTAAATACCGTGACCCCTTACTCATAATCAGGTGGTCCCTGGTTCGAGCCCAGGTGGGACCACTTTTTAAATCAAGCACTTACAGAAATGTAGGTGTTTTTTTTGTGCTTTATTTTTTAATCGTGATGGGTAATATTGGTTGCCATTATCACAGATTTCATATCTTGTAAATCACATACCTCACCAATAAAATGGAAACTTACAGAACTTTTTGGCGGAAATATAACTGAACCCATTACATGCTCCTTCTAAATTTCTAATGTAGATAATGCAAGTATTAATGATAGCACTGTTGCGGTTTTTTCAGAAGAATCAGAAGGATGATAAAATTATCTTTCAATCCTGTCGGATCATGTGATATTCTTAATAAATGAAACATTTTTCGGGTCGGAAATAATTATTTTTCTTCACGCTCACTTTGTAATGAAAAAAATCTTATTTTTGGAAAAACAAAAACACATACCATGAAAATTATACAAAATCTTATCGTAATTCTATCGTTTCCCGATACACAGAATCTTATCTGTTATTATTTTAAAAGTGATCCGAAATCTTAACTGTTTCCGGCACTATGTCTTTGGTTGTCACTGAATAATTATAAACTCTTTTAATTACGTCACGTTTTGACGTTATCGTATATTTTCTTTGTCAGTGAACAATCACAAAGCTGAAAGTATAGCAACGAAAATTTCAAATTAATATTAAAATAAAATATCAGATATGCTTCCCATTAAAAAGTAAGGTGGATATCTTCGCCGGAAACCACCTAAAAAAATAAGGCTGAAATCTGAAGTAACTTTGCTAAAAAGAGACTTCAGTTAATTATATAAAACATAAATAAATCACACAAATGACTACTAATAACAATACGTCACAAACACTATTCAGATTCGCAACGATGCGTAATGCTGAATTATCAGATCCCAAAAATAAAGAAAGAAGATTCATTTTCAGAGACTATAAAGCGCAAAAAGGTGTCTTTGATGAAAAATTATACTCATCTACTACCCTTAAAAAACTTTGCGAAAACCCTTCCACATTACCTTTAACAATCGAAACAGAACATTCTTTAAAAGAAGGGGATACTGCATTTTACGAACTGGCAGTCTGGATTGCCAGGAATAAAGCATCAGCCACAAAAGCAGAATTTGACGTTAAAATAAATGACTATAAAAACCTTCAGCACCAGTCTATTATCATAGATTCTAAAATTTGGGACAATCTGGTATATCAGGTAGTTACTCAGGAAGATTTTTATGCGAAGGAAACCTTAATGCATTTTTTGCATCTAAATCATATTTTGTTGCATTATGATGGTAATAGCGATGAGCAGTATGAAGATGTTATCAGGGCTAAAGTTGTGCTTCCGAAGGAGCTTTTCAAACCGGTAAATAACTTTTCCGGAAACAATGCCGTATCTAGAATGAGCGAAAAAGAAAATAGCCAGATCCTGTATAACGACAAAAATATGAAGTTTGCAGAAGCCCAAATCTTATTAACTAAAAATCAGGAATTAGCCACAAAACTGCAAGCCCAGGAAAACAGTTACAAAAAGCAATATCAGGAAGCGTATAGAGCTGCTACAGAAGCTTACGAACGGGAAGTAAAGCCTATCCGCGCAGAATATGAGAGAAGTGTAGACGAAGCAGCCAATAGAAAAGCAGTTGTTGAAAGCAGAATCAAATACATTACTGATTTAACCATCACTAATCCTGATACTCTTGAAAGAGATCAAAAGCTAAAAGATGAACTGGACAGATTATATGAAGAACTTCTGGAAATTCGCCCTATTTCCCTGGAACTGCCGGATTTTAATTTTATTTACGAGTCTGAAATTCAGGAAGAAAAACTCAGACAATCATTAACAGCCGAAGAACAGAATACATTAGACAGAATTTTGGAAGAAGCTTTCACATCGTTAAGAGCTGTTTCAACCTTTGCTGAAATCAACCAGGCTATTGTTCAGAATAATGCTTCTTTGCAGCAGACAGTTTTACAAAATACGGTTTTGAATAACCAGACTTTTACCACTATTGGAGGTGTGGTGGTACCTGTAATTAATAATACAGCAAATACCACTGGGCTTATAGGGTATAGTGTAAAAACAAATAACGTATCCAGCTCAGCGTGGTACATTATACTTACCCTGGAAAATTTTGCTTCCAATATAGTTTCTGCAAATTATAAAGCAAATGTTAACGGAACAGAAATTACTTCTAATACAGTAGTTTCATCTTTTGGCGGAACAAGTCTTTTATTTTATAACGGAACTGTCATTCCTGATTCCCAGACGCTACATATCAATGAGTTCAATTTAGAGGGAACCGTTGTATTGGCCGACGGTAAAACGTACATCATGAGTGTTACTTTGGTAAGAGACCCTTCAGATATTAACAGGTTTCTTAAACAAGGCGTTTTTAAAGGAAGCAGTGTATTCAGGCCTGCACAGGTAGATATTGAAAACGGAGGACAGAATACCGAATACAGTGACGATATCTTTATCCCTTCAGGTTTCGGAATGAAAAATATTGGGATTACAGATTACAAGAAAGTAGAGCAGTCCACGTATTGCTATGTTGAAGGAGATGTGGCGCATATAGAAAACATCATGGCAAGGGAATATAAAGAAAGGGCTACCCGAAGATTAAAACGCAGTGAATCTCAGGTTACCACTTCTTCCGAAACGGAAAAAGAAAAGCTGACCGATACAACGTCTACCGAAAGGCACGAAATGCAGAGCGAAATTGCAAAAATCCTTCAGGAATCTAAAGATTTTGCCGCACAGGCAGGATTTAATGCTTCATGGGGATTTGGTGATAATAAATACAGCTTAAATGCAGGAGCGAATTATGCAACTCACAATTCCAAAGAAGAAAGCAACCGGCAGGCTGTTACGGAAGCTAAGGATATTACGGCGAGAGCTTTGGATAGAATCGTGACCAAAGTAAAAGAAGAGCGTATCGACAAAATTATTGAAGAGTTTGAAGAAAACAATAAACACGGCTTTGATAATACCAAGGGGAGCAGTCATGTCGTTGGCGTTTACCGTTGGGTAGATAAAGTAGTTAAAAACCAGATCTACAATTATGGAAAAAGAATGATGTTTGAATTCATGATTCCGGAACCTGCCAAACTGCACAATCTTGGGATGAAGGTTTCCAACAATTCAGAAAACCAATTGGTAAAACCGATTGACCCTAGAGAGTCTTCAATACAAAAAATAGACAACTTTTCTTCCCTGCAAGATGAAACAAAATTGAAATACTGGATTAGCAAATATAATGTTGAAATTGATGATTTCCCGGTAGAGAGCAAATCTATAGGGTGGCAATATGGATTTAGTGATGAAACGGATGGCGCTATGTCAAACAATAAAGATTTTTCTTTAGATATTCCGGAAGGGTATTATACAAAATCCTGGAATTTCGGACAGACAGGGCGTCAATATACTGGTTCAAACTGGGGAATTTCCGTTGGTAATGATATTCATATAGGTGGAAGTAACTATCAGACTTGGTATATGCAGAGAGCTTTAAACAAATTTGTTGAAAAGCTGCCTGTTTCGGTTTATTTTGACAGGTACTGGGCGGGTACGGTAGCTATTGAAGTACAGCTTACCATTCTTCCGGAATATAAAAACTCATGGTTCCAAAAAGTATTCAACAAAATCATTGAAGCCTACGAAACAGAACTTGCCAAATACGAACAGGCACTCACTGAAATAAAAGCGATGGGTGTTCAGATCAAAGGTTCCAATCCGGGCTTTTATCGAAAAATTGAAAATACGATTTTGAGAAGAAATTGTATTTCGTACATGCTCAACCAGAGTACGGGGGCAGACCTTACTTTCGGTAAGAAAAGATACTATACGAATGACGGGGCATTGGAAGAAACTTTTACCAACACCGATATTTTGGTAGATGGAAAATTAGACCGGTATGCGGCATTCATTAAATTCATGGAGCAGGCTTTTGAGTGGGAAATTATGAGCTATTATTTCTATCCGTACTATTGGGGAGAAAGAAAATCGTGGGCAGACCTGTATCAGTTTGATGATAACGATCCTGTATTCAGATCCTTTATGCAGTCGGGAATGGCGAGGGTAATCGTTACCGTTCGCCCGGGATTTGAAGAAGCAGTAAGGCATTTCTTAGCTACCGGACAGATCTGGAATGGCGGTGAGGTTCCGGTAATTGATGATCCGTTGTTCTTATCGATTGTAGATGAGATGCGTTCACCAAAAGCAACCAAAGAAGGCGAACCGTGGAGAGAAAAAATTCCGACTTCCCTTACGATCCTTCAGGCAGATTCTATCGGTTTGAGAGTAGAAAAAGCATTGCCGTGCAACTGTGAACCCGGAGTAAAATTCGATGACAACTTGGGCGAAATGTGCGGAAGCAATTTTGAACTGAATACCAATCAGATTGGCCAGTCTAATGATAAGTGGATGGAAATTAGTTTTAGTGGGTTGGATACTAATCTTCGTTTCATTGGACTTATGGATGAACAGCAATGCTTTCCCAGAGTTTATGAATGCTTAGGCAATATCATTACCATTGACAGAGATGCGTCATGGAAACCAAATGATTCCGTAATTAAAATACATAAAGTATTAGCGGATGAGGTTTCCTCCATTGAGGGAGTAGAAGCTTATGTGTTGGGAGATGATGGGATTACTTTCAAGATCAATGTAAGTAAGATCAAAAGCTTTACATTCACAAAGCCAGGAGGAGATGATTTTGTAGGAGGACACGATTTATTGAAGTTCTCTGTTGATCTGGAAAATTCGACCTTAAAGATTGCTTCTCCGGAATACAATAAATACGGTTATGAAAGAATCCTGGATAAAGATGGACAAATCATTCCACAAGCCGAGTATCTTGATAAAGTTCCTCTAAGTAAATTTCTGGTATAATCTGATCATTTAAAAAATAGAACAATGAGTCAGGTAAAAACCGGGGCTATCTGGCAGCACGAAAAAGTGCTGCCTTATATCCTCACAAGTCTTAAAGACAAGATTGCGGAGATTACTCCTGTTGAAAAGATTTTCCTTTTCGGGAGCAGGGGCAGATTGCCTTTTGAAAGCTGGAACGAGCTGCAAGGAAAAGACTGGGATGTTTTGGTACAGGCAGGCTGCAAGCTCAAGAATGCCCACGTTTTGGTGGAACGGGGTTACCATCTTGATCTATTGGTTATGAGCAGGGAACAAACCGAAAAATTCATCGGGAATATGAAAACCAAACAGCTTTTTCCAGTAAATGAATTGGAATTTTTAATCGCTAAACACACAAATGATGGAAAATTTTGACGACGAGTTCGGAGATTTATCCGGATACAAAATACTTTCTTTTGAAGAAGTAACCCAGGGATTTGATGGAAATAAAAATCCGTTGAAGGGAATTGTAAATAAATCTTTTGAGGAAATATCAGCTTTTAAAGAAAGTCCTTTTGGACAGTTTTGGGAAAAAAAGAATTCCTGTTTATGCAGAATTGACTTATGGTCCAGGACTCGCTTTAGGTCAGGATCCATTCAGGATTTTTGATTTATCCAAAAAGCTGAAAAATTCCCAAGCAAGATTATACGCATCATTACAATCTGAAAACTGGGATGATATCCATTTTAAAGTATTTGCAAATCCGGATGGTGAGGCCATATTAAAACAATATGCAGATTCGCAATACCAACCCACAGAAAATGAGGTGCTGTTCTTTATAGAAACCGATGACGGAAAATTTGATTTCGGGAAAATTGTAAGGGTTAAGCTTGGGAAAAAAGCCATTGAAAAAATGCGTTTTCAGTTTCCTTATCTTGGAGAAACCGATGAAGAAGAACTCGCCGAAGAATTCCTTAAAAGGCCGTTTCAAATAAAAAACAATGCAAATTATAATTTTATTCAGGCAGGTAAAGAAGCAAAATTGGCCACAGATGAATTAAAAGACCTTTTGATAAAAGCCATAAAGTATGACTTTGAACAGAGAAAATTTGATGATATGTCCTGGTTTATGCTGTTTCTGCAGGGTGAAGACTATATTGGCCTCAATACTCCTAAAAATCTTATGAAGATTTCCTATTGGATCCGGAGTAAAAAATACGAAGATGAAAAATACTGGAATGCCGAAATAGATAAAGGTTTTACGCCGGCATTTTTACCGGATATTACCGTGCCTCAAAATAGGACTAACATAAAGGAAGCCATTAAAAATTCTTTTAGGGAAAAGATTGAAAATATCACCCGGTATGATAAAGAAGATGTTATTGTAGAAAAGGTGTACAAAGAAATTCTAAATACCATTTTATTATATTTGTTTGATGCGTTTTCTTCTGTTTTGGATGAAGGTTTCAAGAGGTTCGATGATATACTTCCGGAGGGAGAACTGCTTAGCGAGATATACAATCTCAATGCTTTTCTGGTAGGTATTTGGAATGGCTGTCTGGAGTTTGTTGCTGGTATCGTAGATTTAATAGCCCTGGTTATGCTAATTGCAAAGAACGGGATAGGTTATACCCTTACCGATACTTTGGGAGAAGCACTGGAAAATCTGCTGAATGATTTGGTTTTTAATTGTGAAGATTTTGTTCGAAAGCTTTGGAAAAAATTCGTTACAGCAATTGCAGAATTTCCGGACTGGTTTATGAAATACGGAACCAATTCCTATTACTGGTATAAAAACCTGGGAGAGCTGGTGCCGGATATTCTTACTATTTTGATACCGGCATTAAAGGCTGGAAGAGCGGCAAAAGTGGCTGAATCAGGAAAAATAGCTACTACAGTAGCCAAGGAAGCCACGGAAGAAGTGTCCGAAAAAGTAATGAAAGAATCTGCAGAAGAACTTTCTGAAAAGCTGGAACAGAAAACCGCCCAACAACAAGCCAAAGAAGCCTTTGATAATGCAGAAAAAGAACTGGAAGATAGGATACCGGAGATTAAAGCAAATAAAAAGCGAATAAAGCAGCATGAAGATTTCATGAAAAAATGGAAGGACAAATCAATAAAAGCTCTTACCACAACTGAAATTGCCAATGCTTTAAAAGGATTTACTGAACAAGGTAATAAAATTGCTAAGATGATTGAGGAAGAAAAAATATTTATCCATATTTTAGAAGACGACGATTTTATTAAAATGTGCATGAATGATTATGGAGATACTTTAAAACAAGCCAGAAATACACATGCTTTTGCGGATGGAACAGATATGTATTTCAGGGCTTCCCGAAAACCAGAAGTTTTTTTAAGCGAACTGATTCACGAAGGAACCCATGCTAAAGAAATGCATGAAATTATAGAATTGATTAAAAAAGGAAAAACTGAAACAGAAATCAGAAAAATCATGGGAAATAATTGGTCTTCTGAAAAAAGGGCTTTCTTTCATGAAAGATCATGGCAAGAAGCTACAGGAATGAAAAAAGATTTTCAAACCATAGAAGAAATGTTGGAGAATATTTTTATAAGTTATGATGAATACTAAATTTTATAGAAAATGAAAACAATAATAAAGACTTTATTAATAGAATTAACATTAAATGGTAAAAAACCCTTTAAGTATGAAATATTGGCAAAAGCCGACGAAAAATTAGGCATAAATGATTCAGCAGCTCTTACAAACTTACTCATGCAATGGCATAAAAAAATAAAAAGAGGATTTCCTTTTGGGAAATATCAGAATGATTATCTTGATCTTTCGGAGTTTGAAGTGTTAATTACAAAATACGAAATTTTATTTGAAAACTGTCCACATCTTTCAGAATTATATGAACTTAAAGAAGATAGAATTTATTTTAATGATACTTTAACTCCTGACGAAAAGCAGGAAATACTAGATTATGTAGATGAAAACTATAAAATCTTAAGACATAGTTACGGTAGAAAGCCATAACAATATGAGCTGTTTTCAAAACTAATGAAGCGGACTTTTTCATTAACGTGATTAAAATCTTTCTAATTTTAGAATTAATGTTTATGTGTTCTAATTCTATTTTATTAGTTGTAATTGATGTTTGTAATTATTTAATGATGTTCTGCAGAAGAACTTTCTGAAAAGCTGGAACAGAAAACCGAGCAAAAGGAAGCCAAAGAAGCCTTTGATAATGCAGAAAAAGAACTGGAAGACAGGATACCGGAGACTAAAGAGATTGATGAGGTAAGGATTGAAAATAACACAAAACCAAGTAAAGTTAGGAGTGCTTCTACTAAACCTAAAGGAACTGTTACCAAGATACCGCAGGTTTCGGATGATGTAACTATGATTTCTTTGGAATTAGAAAATGAAGCAGCAGAAATTTTAGCAAAAAAACGTAATAGTAAAAGCGATTTTTATAATGGCTTAGATTAATTTATAATGGCAGCTTCTTCAAGTTGCCGTTATTTTAACCTAAGTAATTTCATAGAAATCTGCAAAGGAACTTTCTGAAAATCTAGAACAGAAAACTACAAGGAACAAACCGAAAAATTCATCGGAAATATGAAAACCAAACAACTTTTTCCCGTAAATGAATTGGAATTTTTAATCGCTAAACACAAGTGATGGAAAAATTTTGATGACGAGTTCGGAGATTTATCAGGATGCAAAATACTTTCTTTTAAGGAAGTAACTCAGGGATTTGAAGGAAACAAAAACCTTTGCATGGAAATTCAAAAGCCAAACCCAATCTTACTTAAAAAACGGATTATACGCCTTCTCAAACCCAATACTCGTTGGATTTCCATGGCCGGATAAAACCTTGGTTTCCGGGTCGAGGATAAAAAGTTTGGTTCTGATTCCTTCAATCAGCTGCTCGTAATCCCCTTTAAAAAGATCGGTTCGGCCGATGCTTCCTTCAAAAAGAACGTCTCCGGAAATCATGAATTTTTGCGCCTCGTTATGGTAGACCACACTTCCCGGAGAATGGCCCGGAACATGGTAAATTTTTAATCTTTCACCATCCAGCTCCAGCTCCTCATTTTCACTGACATATCGAATATCGGCGTGAATATGCTCAAGCTCCATCCCAAAACGCATTCCGCTGATTTGGAACATATCAAGCACTTCTTTATCATCCTTATGCATAAAAACAGGTACTTTAAAAGTATCGGAAGCCCATTGAAGTCCTAAGATATGATCAATATGAGCATGCGTTAAAAGGATTTTTTCAATGTTCAATTCATTTTCCCTGATGAAATTTTCTATGGATTTGGTTTCCGAATCACTCATATTTCCCGGATCGATCAGCCATGCATTTTTATGTTCATTATAAACAATATAAGTATTCTCACTGGCAAAATTGAATACGAAACCCTGTATCTGGAGCATATGATATTATTTTTTAAAAAAACAAATGTAGGCACAAAAATTTGGGTTTAAAATAATATAATCTAAATATTTCAAATTAAAATGTCATTAAAAGCCTTCTTGTCACTTCAAAAATCTCCTATTTTTCTTTATCTTCGTCATAATGAAAACTTTGCAAATAATTTTACTTACCCTGAGCGGATTTGTTTTTGGACAGAATATCCAGAGCATTCAGCTGTTTAATCCCCAGACCAATGATGAAACACCGGTTATTTACTTTAACCAGCAGTTGGTTTTAAGCTTTGATGACCTCTCCAACGCCAGCGAAATTTACAGATATACCATCAAACATTATAACAGAAACTGGGAAGACGATAATCTCTTCTTTACCGAATATGCAACAGGCACTTTAAATGCTTTGTTGGATGGTTTTCAGTATTCTTTTAATACCCTTCAATCGTACACGCATTACAAACTGAAATTTCCGAATGATAAAATGCAGCTTAAAATTTCAGGAAATTATGAAATCATCGTTTATAAAAACTCTGCTGACAAACCTTTGTTCAAACGCAGGTTTTACCTTGTGGAAGATGCTGCAACATTAGCGCTGGGGGTTTCAAGATTTGCTGATGCAAGAAATCCCGATGCCAACCAAAGAGTAGAGGTGAAGGCGGTTTCCAAAGGCGGTGATCTCTCTTCCAACGTAAACTCAATGACGCTCAATGTCATGCAGAATAACAATCCCAATGTTACGGTAAATAATTTAAGACCAAGCGCGACACTCGGAAATCAATTGTTGTTTCAGCAGCTGTCTCTGGTCTTTCCCGGAAATAATGAATTTTATTATTTCGATAATAAAAACATGAATATGGCAGCAGATATGGTACGTGCCACAGAAGTAAAAGACGGAGTGAATAATACTTACCTTCATCCTGTCTGGGCTTTTCCGCTGAATTACCAATATCAGCCTGATGTAAATGGTGCATGGTACTACAGGAGAAATGATCTGGGAAGAGAAAGGGATGCGGAAAGAGAAGCAGACTATTCCTGGGTGTATTTTTCACTGGAGTCGGGTCCTGTGGATAAAGAAATTTATATATTGGGCGGTTTCAATGACTTCAAACCCAGTAAAGAAAACCAGATGCAATACGATGCTGAAAACAAAAAATATGTTGCCAGGATATATCTAAAACAAGGTTTCTACAACTATATTCTCGCTACAAAAAATCCTGGCGGCTCCATTAATTTTGGCGAGGTTAACGGTAACTTCTGGCAGACGGAAAACTTATATCAGGCATTTTTGTATTATGCACCGTTCGGAAGAAATTATGATGGTTTGATAGGCTATGGTGAATTCAGAACCCCGGTAAGATAATATTTTATCTAAATTTAATTTAAATATTAAAGCAGCCTAAAACGAAACCCTAAGGTTTTGATTTTTAGTTTATAATAAAAACAAAAAACCTCACCGACAAATCGGCAAGGCTTAAATATAATAATAGTCTGGAAATCAGTTTAATTTTTAAATATAGCTGTTATAAAAAGCGTTTCCTCATTTTCAAAAACATAATGAATATTCGCCGGGAAATTTTCCATAGCGTACACATTGATTCCTGAAGGTTTCCCGGGATGCTCTGCTATACCGTTGATAGAGGTTTTGAGACTTTCCAGAAAATCGATTCCTTTTTGTTTGTTTTCTGCGCCAAAAACCCGCATCAAAAGCCTTATGTCATTTTTTGCAATAGAAGAAAGGAGAACTTTCATTATGCACAATACTTTTTCAGCTCCGAAATATTTTCATAAAAATCCAGTTTGGTAGAAGGGTTTTCATTATGAAACCGGATCCTATATAAAATTTCATCCATATAGAATGGTGAAATCGAAGAAGTATTTCTTTCTTCAAAGCTTTCCATCATTTTTGCAAAAGCTTCTAAAGCATCAGGACCAAAGTTTTCAATCTTTCTTTTTAAAATTTCTGCAGTTGGGCTCATCATTTTTTAATTTTAAGGGTGATGATATTGTTTGATGGGGTAAAGGTAATAAAAATATATAAAATTTGTAATATAAATAATAAATATTAGGGGGTATGTTTTAAAAATTCATGTTTTTTAAAATTTAATGTGTAAAAATTGAGGGGGTAAAATGGATTTTATTATAAAAAAAAGAGCCTCCGATTTCGAAGGCTTATTGCTAAATTAAACTAAATAAAATTCATTGAGTTTTTCCTCACATAATGTTTTTACGACTTCAATCCATCGGTCTTCGTCATTCAAACAGGGAATGTAGTGGAAGTTTTCGCCACCGGCATCGGTAAACTGGTGCTTTCCTTCAACCGAAATTTCTTCCAGTGTTTCCAGGCAGTCAGATACAAAGGCAGGACAAACCACTGCAAGATTTTTAATTCCTCTCTTAGGAATGGTTTCAAACGTTTCATCCGTATAAGGCTCAATCCATTTGTCTTTCCCAAGCCTGGACTGGAAAGAGACAATGACCTTTTCCTTCGGCAGATTTAGTTTTTCAATGACAGTTTCTGTTGTTTTAAAACACTGGTGGCGATAGCAGAACTGATGACTGGGATTATTCTCCCTGCTACAGCAGTCGTTGAGGTTGCAGGTTTTGGTAGGATCTGTTTTAAAAATATGTCTCTCCGGAACGCCGTGATAAGAAAACTGCAGCGCGTCGAAATTTTCGGGAAGCTTTTCACGGATGCTTTCTGCAAGGCAGTTGATGTAAATTTCACGATTGTAAAACGGTTGGATATAATTGATTTTCACCTCCGGAAACTTCTGCTTTCTTACTTCTTCAGCTTTTTCGATCACTGTTTCCGTTGTGCTCATGGCATATTGCGGATACAGCGGAAAAAGAACAATTTCAGTAACACCTTTTTCAACAAGGCTTCGGATTCCAGTTTCTATGCTTGGCTCGGCATACCTCATCCCGATTTCCACGGGCACATCTACCAGTTTCTGTAATTTCTTCCGGATTTTTTCAGTAATAACGATCAAAGGAGAGCCTTCATCCGTCCAGACGGTTTTATACGCTTCGGCAGACTTCGGAGGGCGTGTTTTCAGGATAATTCCCTGCACAAGAAGTGCACGGAAAATCCATCTGTAATCAATTACCCTTTCGTCCATCAGGAACTCGTCAAGATATTCCTTTACATCCTTTACATCTGTAGATCTTGGCGAACCGAGATTTACCAATAAAATTCCTTTTTTTGAGTTGGAAGATTCTTTCTGCAAGATTTTTTAATTTTAGTTTACTATTCTTCTTCTTCGGATTCTTAGTTTGGTTTTTAAATTATCCGTTAACAGCTTCAACACGTTCCACGAGATCAGGAACAAATTGTTTTAAAATATTCTCAATTCCGTTTTTTAAAGTAGCGGTAGAGCTCGGACAGCCGGAACACGCTCCCTGCAGAAGCATTCTTGCTGTTTTATTTTCCTGGTCGTATTCCATTAAAGATATTTTTCCGCCATCGTTTTCTACGGCCGGGGCAACATATTCATTAAGGATGTCGGAGATTTTCTGTTCATCTGCGGTGTAATCTCTGTTAATGATCTTTTCTACAGGATTTTCGTGTTTCTGCGCTTCAATGTTGGAAATTTCTCCTCCATTCTGAAGATATTCTGCAATCAGAGCACGAACGGTCATCATAACCTGGTGCCACTCTACAGAATTATCTCTTGTTACCGCCACAAAATTATCAGAAATAAAAACTTCTTTGGCAAAATCAAATTCCTTAAAAATAGCCTGTGCCAAAGGAACTCCTTCTGCTGCATCCCTTGATTTTACTTCTACGAAACCTTCCATCAGCAATTTGTTGGCGACAAACTTCATCACATTAGGATTCGGAGTCATTTCAGCATAAATCTGGTAAAGCTCTTTTTTCTTCTGAAGATATATTCTCGGGTTGGCCAGAAGTTCATCCTCAATAACGTTTTTCAGGCTTTCCGCTACATGTTCCCATTCAATAGTATCCTGTTTTGCAACTGCCACAAAATTAGCCGTAATAAAAATTCTTTCCACGAACGGATAGTTGAAAAGCTCCTGCGCCAAAGGAATTTCCGAAATGTCCGAATCCCTGTCCAGTTCCAGCGAACCGGGAATCAGGTTGTAATCCGCAACAAATTTCATCACTTTTGGGTTTTCAGTCGGCTCTATAAGTATAGTATGCATTTTTTCTTTAAATTTGAGATACAAAAATACGCAATTAGAAATTAGAAGTTAGGGGTTGGAAGTTAGATTTTTGCTATCGGCATGATTTAAAAATTATGAATGACAATCCAATTCCGTCACTATTACAAAATTCAATTAAATATGGCACTTATTAAAGAACTTTTAGGAAAAGCACCGCAGATAGGAGAAAATACTTTTTTGGCAGAAACGGCTACCATTATCGGTGATGTAACAATGGGACGGGATTGCAGCATTTGGTATAATGCAGTGATCAGGGGAGATGTTCATTATATAAAGATGGGGAATAAAGTGAATGTTCAGGACAATGCAATGCTGCACTGCACCTATCAGAAGTATCCTTTAAATATCGGTAATAATGTTTCCATCGGGCACAATGCGATCGTTCATGGCTGCACCATTAAAGACAACGTATTAATCGGAATGGGCGCTATTGTAATGGATGACTGCCTCGTTGAAGAAAATTCTATTGTAGGAGCAGGTTCTGTAGTTACACAGGGAACGCACATTAAATCCGGAGAAGTATGGGGAGGAGTTCCGGCCAGAAAGATCAAAGATATCAATTCTCAGCTGCTCGAAGGAGAAGTAAACCGGATTGCCGATAATTACGTAAAATATTCTTCCTGGTATAAAGAAAACGTAAAACACGTGGAAGATAGCAGTTTATAATTGGTCAATTGACTAACATAAATTAACTTTTCAGAATTGATAATTACAAAAAACCGTTCAGGTTATGAACGGTTTTTTTATTGATATGCTGTATTCTTAAGAATTTACCAGTTCGGCTTTTCCGTTGACGCATTTAATAGATGTTGGCGGCATGATCATCATACAGTCGGAAACCACTCCGTATTTCTGGTTAAATGCTTTCACCTTTTCGGTATAATCATTAATTTTTGGTAAGATAGATGTTTCCATTTTTTTAGGATAAGCAATGTAGAGTTGAGGTCCGCCGCAACCTTTTGCACCCATCGGAGCAAATGTCCACTCTGTAGCATCACTACATTTTTCTTTTGAAATTTCAGATTCTATGGAAGCTTTTAATTTATCCAGCTGCGCCTGATCATATTTTTGGCTGTTTTCATCGGCAGGTCTTTCCGAAATATCTTTCGGTAAAGTTGCATCCGTATTTTTTACTGAAGAACAGGAGGCCATAAAAAGAGCCATACATAAGGCTAATACAGGGATTTTCATAAGTTGTTTTTCTCTCGTTATGCAGAAGAATTTCCAAAAGTTATGCCAAGGTAAGGATTTAAATTTCATTTTCCGTAATTTTGACAGCGATGAACAATCATTTTTTTGACTTAATAGAACATACCAACCGGAGTGTATTTTTAACGGGAAAAGCAGGAACAGGAAAGACCACTTTTCTCAATGATTTTGTAAAGCGTACCCGCAAAAAACACATTGTTGTAGCACCCACCGGAATTGCTGCGATCAATGCAGGCGGCGTTACCATTCACTCTATGTTTGGACTTCCCCTGAGGACTTTCCTTCCTACCACCGAACGGATAGATACCAGTATGGCAAACAATATTGCCGACCTGATGCCGCATTTCAAATATCGGAAAGATAAGCTGAAGCTTTTACGAGAAGTAGAAATTATCATTATCGATGAGGTTTCCATGCTTCGTGCCGATGTTCTTGATATGATGGATTTTTCACTGCGTTTTATCCGTAGAAACAATCAGCGTTTCGGAGGAGTTCAGATGCTGTTCATCGGAGATTTGTATCAGCTTCCGCCGGTGGTAAGAGATGAACATATTTTAAAGATGTATTACCATTCTCCGTTCTTCTTCGACAGCCACGCCATTAAAGAGATTCCTCTAATTACGATAGAACTGACGAAAGTGTACCGACAATCTGATGAAAACTTCCTTGCCATACTGAATGCGATCCGTGACGGTGATGTGGCGAATATTGATTTTGAACATTTAAATGAAAGGTACGATCCTGATTTTGATATGGGTGATGAGCCTTATGTTTATCTCTGTTCGCACAATAAGATGGCAGACGATATCAATCAGGAAAAGCTGGATGAATTAAAGGTAAGTCCAAAAACATATGAAGCGAAACTTTTTGGGGAGTTTAAGGAAAACCAATTCCCTAATGAACAGTTTCTTGATCTTAAAATAGGCGCTCAGATTATGTTTATCCGCAATGATATTTCAGGTGAGAAGAAATATTTTAATGGGAAACTGGGCGAAATTTCCGCGCTTGAAGAGAATGAAATCAAAGTGATTCTTGACGGCAGCGAAAGGGAAATTACCGTAAAAAGAGAAGTCTGGGAGCAAAAAAAATATTTCCTTGATACCGATAAAAATATCAAAGAAGAAGTATTGGGCAGTTTCGAGCAGTTTCCGATAAAGCTCGCATGGGCGGTTACGATCCATAAAAGCCAAGGTCTTACATTCGACAGGGTAATTATTGATGCCGGAAAAAGCTTTACGGCAGGGCAGGTTTACGTAGCGCTTTCGCGTTGCCGTACGCTGGAAGGAATTGTTTTAAAGTCAAAAATTACTCCGGAAGTTATTTTTAAAGATAACAGAATTCTTACTTTTCACAGTGATACGGTAGCTAACGACAAGGTAGAAGTTATCCTGAATAACGAAAAGTACGATTACAGCATTAAAAAAGTGCTTAGAACTGTAGATTCTCAATGGTTGCTGAAAGAAGTGGAAGATTGGAATAAACTGTCTCTTGCTACGAAAAGCATAGAACATGTAAAGACCAATCAGCTGTATGTGCAGCTGAAACAGGATATTGTAAATCTGGGTAAAATATTTGAAAAACTGGATCGGGTAATCTCCCAGAAAGTTAACAATTTTATTGAGCAGAAAGAAGAATGGTCTGAAATTGAGAAGAAAACGAAAGGAGCCGTTAATTTCTTTTTTACGGAGATCAGGGATAAGGTTTTCAGTCCGCTGAAAGATTTTTATGCGGAAATTAAAGGAGTTAAAGGACTCAAGCAATATAACGAAGAATTCAGGAACTGGCTGGAAGATATTGAAGAATACCTGAATAGTTTAAAGGAGGCTCATTTACTGGAAACCAAGCTTCTGGATGATATCAATAATAAGGAAGTCAGCATGAAAGTTGCCAAAGTCCCGTCTCAGGTTCTTACTTTCCAGTTGTTTGAACAGGGGAAAACGATTGGTGAAATTGCGCTTGAGCGGGGTTTAGTAAAAGAAACCGTAATCGGGCATCTTGCAAAATTTGCCGAACAGGGTCTGCTGGATATTTCAAGGGTGGTAACTTCTGATAAAATCAAAGCTTTTGAAGATGTTTTCTATAAGGATCCAAAAGAAACACTTACCGAATGGAAAAATGTTTTGCCAAGTCATTTTGAATTCAACGAAATCCGAATTTTGATTAATCATTATACTTATCTGAAAGAAAAGGGTAGAATATAAGGTTTTAGAAATATTTTTGTATTTTTATCAGTAAATACTGATTATTATGAAATATTTATTTACTTTTTTTCTTTTATTATTTCTTAATTCTGACAAAAAAGAGAATTTAAATTATAATCTTTTAATTGGATCATGGTATCAGCATTCTTTTGCAGGCACTACTTCCACTGGTGTTTTTACCTTTGCAAAGGACAGCACAGCTACTCTGGAAATGCGGGATGGTAAAACCCAAAATATGATTGGCGGAATGCAGGGGCCTTACAAGATCGAAAAATCTAAGAAGATTCTCAAAATAACAATGGTAGGAAAGCAAAAAACCTTTGAGATTCATGAGCTTACTGATGATGTACTTGTTTTACAGAACCAGGAAAAAGGAAAATCTAAACAGACTTATAAGCGGTATAAGGATGAAAAATAAGCAGGATTTATCTTAAACATATATTAAGGCCGGTAAATTGTTATTACCAGCTTTTTTTATTATTTATTCAACAAATCTCTATTCACATGATAGCCTACAATTTTTATAATACCATCTTTGTCTTTCTCCAGCGTGAATGTTTCCTCTGTTTTTTCCGTACCCCTTTTCACGTCATAGGCGAAAAGATACTCACTTTTAGGGTTGCTTCCCTTTACAACCAATGTTTCCCAATGAGCAAGATTATATTCCTGAACGGGGCCGATCTGACCGGTAACATTTAAAAGTTCTGCAAGTTTTTCTTTATCGGTTACCTCAAAGAACTTTTCACCGAACAATTTGTAGATGTCATCCTGATTTCCACCATACCGGAGCTCCCAATAAAATTTTTGCGTAATTTTTTCACCGTCTTCCTTGTCCGATTCACGATCTTTATAAAATTGATTGAAATTGCAGCTTATCAGAATAAGCAATGTTGCAAGTAGAAAAAGTAATTTTGATTTCATGCCTTAAGAAATTATAAAGGAGTAAATTTTTTAATTTTAGTTTGGACTTTTGCTGTCCAAGATTAATTTTCTCTGATTATTATCATAGAAGCTCGCCATACGACTTGTGTCCCGGAATTCTGTCTCTTTATTTTCCAGTGTACTGAATCTTTCTTTATCAGTCTTTTCAAATTCCACCATGACGAAGTGATTTTCATCCAGAATAGTAAAGTCGATTAGCTTAAGATATTCATCAACGGAATTTTTATCAAGCATAATCTTTCCGCCACCGCACCAATGGCGGTCCTGTCCGTTTTTCTTAACACCTGAAACCCAATATTCTTCTCCGGTTTCTATATCAAAATGATTTGCGGATATACCAGGGTTTAAGCTTTTTGAGTGCTTTATTGTGAAAGTAAACAGTCTGTCCGGATTTAGAAAATTCTACGAAACCAATCCAGGCCGGACCGTGATGTCCGTAGGATTTGTTTTCGATATACATTATTTTTGATTTCATGGTTCTATAAATCTATCACAATATTACTAATTCTTCAGGTTTTGAAATATTAATTTTGGTAACTACATACCACATTACACAAAGATACGGATTAAATAAAAATCCTTCTCGTTAGAAAAGGATTACCACAAAATATTAGATGAAATTTGAAAGTTATTTCGAAGCAAAACTATGGGTATATTTTTGTGGTATTTATGACTGAAGTCAGCAAAACTTCCAAAAAATAAATCCCGCCGTAACTTAACACAAAAATAAAGCTATGGCAGAATTAAAAAAGATCGTTTGAGGAATTAAAATCACGCGTATTTACTTTGATTTCTGACGGACGCAAAGAAATGGATTCTATGCTAGTTTTTAAGCGAAACATCGAAATACGCACACTCAAATTGGTTGCAGACCGGACAATAAACTTAAATTTTACAAAACTGTTTTCAGGTAATCTACTGCAGAGACAGGAACAATCATTGACAAAATTAGAAATATAAGTTAATTTAATTTAATATTGCATTAGTGAAACAATTAGACTTAACTTATAACCAAAATCATTAATTATCAAGGAGGTTAAGTTTTGGTATAACAAATTAGATTGATAATCTATTAATAATTCATTTTATTGTGTATTTTAGATGCCATTAATCATGGCAAGAAATAATAATAATAGACTTAGAATAAACTGGCTTCCTTTTTTCCAGTGGATCAACTCTAGTACTGCGAAAGTAACACTTATAACTACGCTTATTGGAGCTGGTTATACAGCAGGCTATTTTTCGTGCCAGTTCATAAAAGATAGGGAACTTCTTCAAAAGGAAAAAGAATATAATGACCTTCATAGTCAACAAAATATTATAAAAAATGAATTTGATAGAGAGAGGTCTGATAATCATTTAGAAAATAATCAGCTTAAAATGCAATTGTATAACTTAAGGGATAGCATTAGGAAAAATGGAAAAAAATAAAAAAAATAAGAGTTTTGGATACTATCTTAAAAATATTGAAAAGCAAAGCGATTCACTTATGTCTTTTCCTGAAAATAATGTATCCAAGTCTGGTTTACAATTAAAAGAGGATGTAATACAGTTAAGAAGTGCTTTGAGTGGTATAAGAATATCTATTATAACTTTAGTTATAATTAGCATTGTATTAGCAATAGTAACATTTATATCTATTGATAGTTATTTGCATCTTAAAAATAGTATTGATGTAAACTTAGAAGCAACAAAAGACAGCTTACTGAATTTTGATAGCAAAAGTAGTACATTGAACTATAGCACTAAAAATGGGAAACTATTAACATATAAAGATTTAAGAGACGAGAATGATATACTTACGGATTCATTATCAACTGTTAAATTCTTATTAGATTATGCCGTTGAATCGTATGATATAAAATTTGAAATTAAAAAAAAAGAAAAAAACACAACTTATAAAATATCATCTGGCGTTTTAGATCAGTGTTATGATAATTTAGAACAAAACAATGTTCAGCATCGTAAGCAAATTAAAAGCATTGTAAACGAAATCGAAAATGACACAAAAAGATCATCAGAAAAAGTTGATTCAATTTTAAAGAAAAAGTAGAATAATTAAAATGTGTATTTTAATATTAGATAATCTCCATTGGTCACGTTGGAATAATCATTAATAGACTTTTATAAATGGCCAACTCTCATAGCTATTAAAGACAAAGTCAAAGATGACAAAAAGCAAAAAATTATTAATGAGATGACGATAATTCGCTTTATTTTTAATCTTTCATTAACAGCTAATATTTTGTAAATTTGATCATTATTTTGACCCTCTGAAAAGTTTTTTTTATCTCTCCCGTGCACTATAGATATATAGTTTCCCCATGTGTATAAATTTTCTCCAAAATTTGCATAAATCTCATTATCCTTGTCCCTAACACTTCTATTAGTAGAAATTATTTCCAACATATTTTTTAGCATAACCTTTTCGGAGTTTAGCACATTAAGAAATTCAACATCCTCTTTTTTGTTTTTATCTAATATCAAGGCTTTTGCTAATGAATGATCAGATGAGTTCGATATTAACGATTGCTGTAATATTTTTTTATAAAAAAAATTGAATCCTTCGGCAAAGTATTTCGACAATAAATACCCACTATAGGAGTGATTTTATCCAGTCTACTTGCTATATTTTGCATTAACTTCTTTGAGTTATCATTATGGTATAAATATTCATCAAGTGATTGTATATAGGAATTGCTTTCCACAAGTAATTTATTAGATTGATTCCAAACTTCATCTCGCTCCTTAGGAATTGATTCAAATAAATAAACCGAAAGTGATATACCACCGCTTATCAAGAATACGATAATACTTCGGCTTATCTCCTTACTTATTTTAGAGTTGTAAAAATTTAAAAAGGAATTCATTAGCTTTAGTTTCCGTCAAAAATACAAAAAATCACAATCCATTGGCACGCAGATTAAATTTTACAGTCAATAAAATCGATTTAAATTTTATTTCATCGGGACAGCCTTCAGATTTTTGTTAAAAACTATTTTAATGCGTCAAGTTCTGTCGCGATGGGTGTTTTGCTTTACAGGATAATTTTTTCTAGCCATAAATTATACATTGTTAGTTTCCACTAATATAAGAAAAAACTTTTCCCATATTGAGAAAAGTTTGTAAATTTGATTGATTCTTATTATTTAGAATCTCACCAACCTTAGCCCGCTTTTATTAGTGGGCTATTTTATTGATATTTATGCTTAATTAAAAAGTATTTTTCATATTGTTCAATTAGAAATTGTCTCAGGGTTAAATGTGTGAATGAACTTTTATGAAGTCTCAATAAATCAATACGAGATACACCTGAAACGTCTTGAACCATAGTAAACAAAACGTCATCAGTTGCAGTTGCTAATACATCTTTTCTGACGTCTACTAAAGCTTTATAAATATTTAGTTCTTTAAATGTTTGTCCCTGGACAGTGCTATTTAATTCTGAAAAGGCTTTTTCGACCGTATATTTTAGTTTTGTACCTGTTAATTGGTTTCTGTCTAGTTCCTGTAATAAATTAAGAATATTGTATCCGTAAACTTTTAATTTTTCTAATTCATTTTGTAATGTAGGTTTCTGAATATCATCGATATCTTTAAAATAGTCAGCAATTTTTTCAAGTTCAGTAAAATATCTGTCAGCATGTGATTTGATAGCATCTGCAACCTCTCGCTTATAAGAATCCGCTCTAAGTCGATTTAAAGTTGTTTCATAAATATACCGTTGACTATCATCAATTTTTACAGTAATAGTATTAGATTGAGAACTATATAGTCCACTTAAAAAGAAAACAATAGGAAAAATTAGTTTTTTCATTAGTTAAAAAGTTTTGTCTTCACTCAGTTCCAAAATGAAAGGTTATTAATGCAGAAAGCGTGGAACTATACTTTTTGTTGAAAGAGGTTCTGACAAAACCCAACACTACAAACAAGTATAGCCCACGCCATAGGCATGAGCATTCCACTGTTTATTCTGTAGTGTTTCAATGAATTGTCAGATTCCTTTCAACAGAATAAAAGCAAACGCTTTATTTTTTTCGATAAATATTAACGCAAAATTAATAGTTTATACAGTTAAATACCAAAACTTTATGCAAGTATTTTGTAATTTTGTACCGCTATGATAAACTCAAATATAAAATCAGTATTAGAACTTTTGAATACTTTTTCAACGGAACAAATATGCATCGAATATTTAGAGCAAATGCGTTGGAATGGTATTGTAGAAAGCCCTTTTGATCCTACATCTATTGTATACAAATGCAAAGACAATAAGTATAGATGTAAGAATACTGGAAAGTACTTTAATGTTAAAACCGGATCAATGTTTGAAAACACCAAAGTTAGCCTTCGTAAATGGTTTTTGGCTATCTGGCTTGTCACTTCACATAAGAAAGGTATCAGTTCAATTCAGCTTTCCAAGGATATTGATGTGACACAGAAGACAGCCTGGTTTATGCTGCAGCGAATAAGAGCTTGTTTTGTAGTTGAAAATAATAATGAGCTGGAAGGAATTGTAGAGTGTGACGAAACGTTTATCGGTGGCAAAAATAAGAACAGACACAAAGATAAAAAAGTAAAGAACTCCCAGGGTCGAAGCTTTAAAGATAAAACGCCTGTGATGGGAATGCTACAAAGAGATGGAAAGATAAATGCTTTTGTAGTTTCCGATACTAAACGAAACAGCATTCAGCCTTTAATTTGTAGATATGTAAACCCAGAAACTACAACTCTTATAAGTGACGAATGGCTGGGTTATAATGGACTAGAAAAGTATTATGACCACAGAATTATAGATCACTCTAAAAAAGAATACGTAAGTTTGCAAGACTCTTCTATCCACACGAATAACATCGAAGGAAGTTGGAAAATCCTAAAGAATGCTGTAAGTGGAATGTACAATCATGTTTCCCGGAAACACTTACAGAAATACGTTGACGAGTTTGTTTATAGATATAATCTAAGAAAGACGCCTGATAGTGATAAATTCAAACATTTACTTTTACATAGTAATGTTAGAACCAAATACAAAGAATTGGCTGCAGAATCGTATATTTGAATAATGGAATTACAACAACTTAAAGATAGAAACGTGAAAAGCGTTAATCTAAACGGAATTGAATACTTTGATGTTAAGGATATCAAAGATAATCATCCTGATCTAAAAGTTGATATCAAGAAAATTATACTGATTAGAAAGAATGTTTACATAACCGCAGAAAACATTCAAGAAATTACAGATTTTGATAAAGTATTTAAAGGCCTATTTAAAGCTTAAAAAAAACTATCTACTGAATAGACATCATAAATCTGTATTAAATGATGTTTGGAATGATTTTTTATGTAGATTTGCATCATAAAAACGTTGAAATGCACACTCTAAGCGCTAATGATTTTAATAATTCTTTTGATATCGATGTACCGAAAGTCGATAGTAAAGGATTTTTAGTAGAATTATTTTATAATTCTGCATTAGGTAAATTTTACGTTTTAAAAAGAGTTGAACGTTATAATAAAACTATGTCTAATACATTATCTATGGTTATTGACGGATATAGGAATGGCCATAAGATTATTTTAGATCCTGTTGATTTTTTGCCAAAATTAAAGTCAATTATTCATCAGCATATTGAGCTTATGGATGATTTAATAGAATCAGAGTATTATAGTCCTAAAAGATCAAAAAAATTAAAGACTCTATTTTCTTCTAATCTAAAAAAAATGGTTAGACTTGAATCCATACTAATAAAACAGAGAGATAAAGGAAAGCCGAAATTAGATGATTCAGATTTAATAAATCTAGTTATTAATAACAATTCTATAGAATTGAAAAATATGATGCAAAAAAAATGAGCTTCAAAAGGGGTCAAATAATTTATCATAATTTTATTCTTCCTGACAAATCTGAATCAGATTTACATCCTGTTATAATTTTATCGAATGAATCAGTCACAGATATTTGCGAAATGTACGTTGGACTGATGATAACTTCTTCAGATAGATACGCTGAAGACCTTTTTACTTTTGAGCTAGAAGAAAAAATGATATTAAATAACAAGTTGAATAAAGAAAATCGTTTCGTACGATTACAACTTATTGCATATTTTTCTTGTAAAACAGCCCAATCAGACGTGAAGGGTACAGTAAAGGATATATACATGGATCTTATACTAGACACTCAACGTGAACGTGTTTTTAATGAAGAAATTTAAAAAGCTAGAATATCTAAAAATAAAAATCCCGTTAAATTTTTAACGGGATTTTATTTGCTGTAAACTTGTATGTAGTTACCTTAATTTTTATGAAAATGCAAGCCTTTTGCGCAGGCTTTAGTAAAAAAGAAAAACCACTTTTTACTATATTTCAAAAGTGGTTGTAATATTTAAATAAAAACCCTACCTTTCATTCTTGATTTCACTGAAAGTAATTATTTCCATTTTATCTATATCTGTAATATAGGCATCAATGGAAAAGCATTTTATTTTTTGCTCATCCTCATACATATACCAGGTGGTTTTACTGCCATATGGATTAAAAGTAATAATCCCTTCCCATTTTTCCCATTCGCTAAATGATTTATGATGTTTTAGATTTCCATTTATAATCCTATCTACAAGTTTTAGTAATGTAGTATTTTCCCTAGTTTCAAAAGTGAAAATTAATTTATAAGCATTACTGTTTTCTGATATATACGTTTTTTGATATTGCTTGTTAGGGTCAGGCTGATAATCGTCTATTCTTTTTAAGTGTCCTCTAACTCCATCTTGTACAGCATTTGTTAGCAATTTTTCCATTTTTTCATTCTCAGATTTGACATATTCTTTTATGGAAGAAAACCCAATATGTATATCTTCTGATATTCTAAATGATATTAAATTTCCTGATTTTGCATAAACTAGGCCAATATTAGCTAGAATCAATTTATTGCCTTTTGTATTGGAGACCAAAACTTTTACTGGGACAAACATTTCTTGATTTGGATTATTTTTATCAATTGAGATTCCGTTTTCTTCGATTAAAATTTCTTTAATAAAAGAATGCTTCCAATCAATCTTAACTTTTTTATCGTCAACCATAAATGTTCTTTTACAATTAAGAAAATTTCTTATGATATTATCACCATACATTGCATTGTTGTATTTATAGTCTGAACTATCAGACATTCTCTTATAGCGCAATGTATCGCCATTTTTAAGATATTCATCCAGTAATTGTCTATAACTTTGATGTTTTTTATAAAATGAGATTAAATTGTCTTCTTTTAAATAATTGGTAATCTCCTTTATATCTTTTTCTACAGTTTGTTTGTTTTGAGAAAAGAATTTAATATTCCCGACAAAAGTGAGAATTAAAAAAAGCATATATTTCATAGTTTGTGTTATTATAGAATTATAGTGATTCACTTTCTACTATATTTCAAAAGTGGTTTTATAAGAAAAGTTAAGTTATTCTTCTATCGGAAAAACTTGTCTTACAAATTTTAAGAGTTCTTCAATGGTTTTAAATTCTTTTTCTACAGGAATTTGACCTACTGTATAATCAATATTAATTTTATTATTTTTGAGAAAAATCCAAAAAATAGGACCTAATGATTCTGTTACAGAAGAAAAAATTTTTTCTTCGTTTCCAACTGTTCTTATAAAAGATTTATATCCTAAATCTAATAATTGTTCATTTATTTCTTTTAACATATTTATTATTTTTTTATTTGAAACCTATAATTACTTCCTTGAGCCCAAGCTTGAGAAAAACTATCTAAATCCATAATTGCTTCCACACCATTTCCTTGGCCAATTGAAGATATTGGCAAAGGGTCTCGAATATAAACTTTATTATCAATTATCTTATCTACTATAATTGCGTGTGGCTTACCATTAAATGGTCTTACAATTGCTATCCAACTTCCTTTTTCAGAAACTAACTTTGCCATATTTGCGTCTGATATATTAGGGTCATAAATCCAACCACCTATTATTTCTTTATCCTTAAATACCTTTTTCAATCCATCTAAAATTCCATCAGGAAAAGTTCCCATTTCTTCAGTAGTTCTTGCAAACTCTCTGATAACTTTTTCAGGCAGTTCTATTCCGTGGTCTTTAGCCAATTGCCTTATACAAGCTGCTGCGCAAGACATACTATGTTCTTGAGCAAGCATATTTCTGGAAAGAACTTCAAGGTATTTTAATACCCCGCCTGTTCCTGTGCCTAACTTAGGCTTTAAAGCCTTTCTCCAGAAATGAGTTACTTCTTCCCAATCTCCAATAAATATATTTTTGCCTTTCCATTTCAGGAGATAATCTTTTGCCCGGCCAATAATTTCAATACCTATCCCTTGTAAGCCTCTTATTACAGAAATCGGTATTTTATAGATGCTCAAAGGCTTCTGACCTTTTATAATAACTTCCTCTATATCCTGTGCTTCCTCCGCCAGATCTTCCGCCTTTGCTCCATTTTTAGCGCCTTGCAGCAGCTCCTCAATAAATTTAATAAACCCTTTGAAACCTTTTGCGCAGGCTTTGGAGAATCTTAACATCAGTTTACCAAGCCCCAGCAGCAAATCAGTAAGCCCAAATGTTGCCGCTGAAAATGCTTCTCTGGTTATAACCTGAAGCAGGCTGGATGCTTTCTGTACATAAGTAGCCCCTTTTACCACATTGCCTTCCCCCGCGGTAAAGATAAGAAGTAGAATGTTGATAATGAACTCAAAGACTATAAGCCCTGTATAAAATGCTACTGTATAGCGAGAAGTGTTATCCCAGTATTCTTTCAATTGGTCAAAAATGCTCTCAAAGTCAGATTGGGATATATTCACACTGGATCGAAACAGTTTTTTAACCCCTTCTAAAAACACAGGTACATTTTCATATACCCAATCCAATACATCTTCTGCTTTTTCCAAAAGGTTTCTTCTTTCCAAATACTGCTGGTAAGAAAATGCAGTGGTAGGCTGTAAAAGAAATTCCAGAATATACAAAATACATTGTACCAAACTCACCAATCCATTGAGTATCCCACAGTTAAAAGCATTCGGGATTTTTAGGAATTCAATCCCTTTCTGTGCCAAATCAGAAACGATTTCATTAATTTCTGATAGAAAGGTTTTAATGGTATTGATAATTCCTGTAATCCTGGTTACCAGTTTTTTGAAGGAATCAGGCAGATGGTCAATAGCAGCATCCTTAACCTTGTCTGCAGATTGTTTTACCAATTCCCAAACCTGGCTGAAAGCTGTTTCTACGCCCTTTACAAAAGGATTGCTGCCCAGATCTTCAAAAATTGCGCAGCCTTGTTCATATTTACAGGAACTGCAGCCCCTGCAAAAAGAGGAATAAGGGGAGAGTAATCCTTAGAATCCGGGTCGTAATTTTTTTCATCCGGTTTTAAGTCTTCCAGTTGCGCGGCACACCATCCGATATGCATTCATAATATTTCCTGCATCATCAACTTCAATCAAATATCAAATCCCACTGTTGATTCCACTGAAATTGATTGAATTTATGATTGGGATTTCTTGGTAGCTGTCCCTTTCCTTTAGTTACCGTATTTTCATATACATATTCTATTTCCCTGGTATTCTTTTAGTATCTCGATTTTAGGGAACATAGAAGATTCTGCATTGTTATAAAATAACCGCCTAATATCGTAGGCGGTTAGAATCTAACTGTTTTCTTCAACAAATTTTTTAAAGTCTTGCAGAAACTTAATAAACTCATCGTGTTCTAAATCCAAGTCTTGTTTTTTAGATTTTTCACCTGCCCTTTGTTTCATAAGGTCTACAAAGAAAACCCCATATTTATTGCTTCGGAAGAAAACATCTTCGTTTTGCCAGTCAAAAGATTCATCGGGTTCTTTGTTTTTACTTTGCTCTACACCATCAATTAAATTTTGAATTTTTTGTGGACTCCAACCCGAATCTCCGAACCTAAACAAAACATTATATTTTTCTTCTTCAGGCATTATTCCAAAAGTAACTATATCTTCTATTACTTCAATGTAAAATTTATATTTCATTTCTTCTATTTTTAAATAATTGGATAAGCATTCATGATTTTACCCGTATTGTCAACTTCTATTCTAATTTTAAATCCTACTGAAGTTGAACCCTCGTACTTATCAAATAAGTCAGTAGGTGCTTTTATTTTTTTATTTAACCCTTTAGCTACCGTATTTTCATATACATATGCTATTTCCTCCTGTATTCTTTTGACATCCCAATTTTTAGGGAACATAGAAGATTCGGCATTTTTCACTAAATAGCCATCTTTGTATTTTATGCTGATTTTAGCCTTAAAAGGAACATCATCGGCCAATTGTGTCATAGAATAAATTCCTTCAGGGTCTAATATTTTCTCTACGTCTATTGATCCGTTTAAGATTCCCGACCCTCTGTGTCCACCTTGTGAAACCAAAAACTCATCAAGATATTTAAAACCAGAGGGCTGTATACGCTCAAGTAAGTTTGTGTTAAACTCTCCTTCAAGATGATTGAAAAAACCTTTGTCAAATTTATTGAGCCATCTTCTATAAGCCAATTTACGCAAACCCTCCAAATCATTTATTAATTCATAGAATTTTTTCTTCAAATAATGAACAAAATTTCCACTTTTTATTGCTTCCACCAATTCCAAAAACTCCTTTTCCAGCCATTTATAAAGATCTTTTGCAGAATTAGCAACTTTCTTCCCTAAACCTTTTCCAAAATTAATAACTTTGGCTCCCAGCTGCTCTGCTTTGGCTGTCAATCGACTGATTTTTGCAGATGCTTCGGCAACTAATGAGCTTCCGCCTGTGAAGTAAGCAATTAAAGCATCCAGAATCAATTCGAGGGCAACCCCTCCTATAGAGTAAGCCCAGAAATATTCATTCAAGTCTTTTATTTGAATAAATTTCTTTTTCAGCATATCCGAAAACTCAGAAATTTCTTTCCAAATCTTCCCGTCACTAAAAAGATTTTTAACACTCTCAAAAAATTCTTTAGAGTTTTTTGCAAATAAATCTACAAAATCCTCAATAAATTCGAGTTCTTCCTGATGCTTTGCCAATTCCAAAGGACTGCTTTTTTCTATTTCGAAAATTGGAAATTTTTCAACTACCATAGCCAAAAGCATAATGATAGTTTGTACCAGTGAAATAAACCCATTGATTAAGCCACACAAGAAAGCATTAATTTTAGCGATCTCGTTATTGAGTTCTGCTTTTATAAAATTTTCAATTCCTGAAACCACATTCAGCAAATCATTAAAACAGCTTTCAGCTTGTTGTATATAATTTTGATACTTTCAGGCATATTATCCTCTATGATGTTCTTTACCAAATAAGTAACAGCAAAAAGAACATCATCCGAAATAGTAGGGGTAGCCTTTACAATATTGAAAACAGCAGCAGTAGAAATTTCATCAAATGAAGTGACAAAATATTTAAGATTTTTCAAACCATCTGCCACAATATGTGGAAACTCAGACATATTCTTATATTGATTGTTGGGGAATGGAACAGGGATAATAGGTTTGTATTTAACTTTTTAGCGCCCTGCAAGAGTTCTTCAATAAATTTGATAAATCCTTTAAATCCTTTTGCGCAAGCTTTAGTAAAAAGAAAACCACTTTCTGATATATTTCGAAAGTGGTTTTGGCAGCTATTAAGGTCTTTTGCTTTTTACAAAGTATTTGTCTTTTTCTGCATCGTAACTTAAAGTTATAGAACCGTTGCGAAATAAAAGTTCTTTGGGTAGCTTTGTATCCGCATTAATTATTAGGTTTGCCCCAACATTTCTTCCATAATCTTCTTTACCATACATAAATCCTATTAGCCATATATTAAGATTAGGGTATATTTTACCCTGATCATAAACAACTTTTATTTCATCTTTTGCATCATATTCAAAACGAATATCTTGCATGACTTTAATGCCTATTTCTAAAGCTTGCTCTTTTGTTAAGTTCATAACTTATTTACTTTATTAATTTTTCTAATTCTTCAACTATTTTATAATCTGCACCTTGTCTTCCGCATTCTGTTTTATAATACTTGTATGAGTCAATAATTTCTTCTTGCGTCCAACGATTTTTTTGTTTCCAAACTCTCTCCCATACAAGTTCCTCCAATTTCCAGTTTGGGGTATTATGATATTCGTCAAAACCTAACTTTTTGAAATCGTCTATATGCCAAACTTCATGTTGTACAGTAAGTTCTGTGGCATCGTAGCGTAAAAACATTTTTGGTGGTATCTCATGGGTTCTACAACTAGCCAATATATCTTTGGGATAAGTCGTCCAGGCTTTACCTGTCAGGGTGGCTTTATCCTTTTATATTATACTGTATATTTCCTTGTTCTGTAATTGATCTGTTTTAAAATAAAAGAGACTGTTTTTTACACAGCCTCTTAAGGTTACTTTAAAATTTTATATGTTGTATAATCCTTAATGGTTTTTAGCTCATAAATTTCTTGTTTATCAGCATCTATAATCCTAATATCATCTAAAGGAACATTTTGACAATGGATAAAATTAATAAATTTCCAACTATTAAATTTGCCTTTAACAATGATGTCAAATCCTTTTTCTACTTCTATTGAGCTGTACCATTCCCAATCTCTAAGTCTTTGATAATCATCAATACTTGAATTAACACTATACAAAAATTCATCATAACTCCTGTCATCACTGTCCAGTTGTTTTAGCTTATTTACAATTCCTTGTGGTAAAAGTTTTTCCCATTTAGGGTCTTCATCACTTAAATTCTTGTTTTTTAAGATTGTTAAAACTGCATTCTTGAAGTTATCTAATACTTCTTTTGAGTGGGTAACATTTCTCACCCTAACAATCTGATAGCCTTTTAAAGGTTTTTCTCCTTTTGTGTTATATTGTATGTTTCCTGATTCTGTCATCACTTTATTTTTTAATAATTACTGCTTTTTTGTTAAATATTTTTTCAAAATCTTCTAATTTCATAGAATAAGAAGCTCCTTGATTCATAGGTAATGGATCACGTAAAAATACTTTACCATCTTCCACTTTTTCAAATACTACTGCATGTCCTTTAAACTCTGGAGTACCAATACTTACAATTGCCTTGTCTCCATCTTCTAGTTTCTCTAATAATTTAGAAAATTTAATATCTTCCTCAAAGACTGCTACTACATCATCTATATAATTATTATATAGTGCATCTGGAATATCTTTAATTCTTGCTCCATCTCTAGTGGTGTCCAAAGCATTTGCAAGATAATCTTCACTTTTTATAATGTTCTTATCTTCTAACACCATTCTCAAAGAAGTAGCAACGCAAGTATGGTCTGTAGATTGCCCAAAGACTTTGGTTGTACTAGCAACCCTTTCAATCTTAATACCTGCATTTTCTGCAAAAGATTTGGTAATATCTCCTCCTCCTTTTTGGAATTTCTTTCCCCTTACAATTACCTCCTCTATATCCTGCGCTTCCTCCGCCAAATCCTCCGCCTTTGCACCATTTTTAGCGCCCTGCAGTAGCTCTTCAATAAATTTAATAAACCCTTTGAAACCTTTTGCGCAGGCTTTGGAGAATCTTAACATCAGTTTACCAAGCCCCAGCAGCAAATCAGTAAGCCCAAATGTTGCTGCTGAAAAAGCTTCTCTGGTTATAACCCGAAGCAGGCTGGATGCTTTCTGTACATAAGTAGCTCCTTTTACCACATTGCCTTCCCCCGCGGTAAAGATAAGAAGTAGAATGTTGATAATGAACTCAAAGACTATAAGCCCTGTATAAAATGCTACTGTATAGCGAGAAGTGTTATCCCAGTATTCTTTCAATTGGTCAAAAATACCCTCAAAGTCAGATTGGGATATATTCACACTGGATCGAAACAGTTTTTTAACCCCTTCTAAAAACACTGGCACATTTTCATATACCCAATCCAATACATCTTCTGCTTTTTCCAAAAGGTTTCTTCTTTCCAAATACTGCTGGTAAGAAAATGTAGTGGTAGGCTGTAAAAGAAATTCCAGAATATACAGAATGCATTGTACCAAACTCACCAATCCATTGATGATCCCACAGTTAAAAGCATTCAGGATTTCTAAAAACTCAATCCCTTTCTGTGCCAGATCAGAAACGATTTCATTAATTTCTGATAGAAAGGTTTTAATGGTATTGATAATTCCTGTAATCCTGGTTACCAGTTTTTTGAAGGATTCAGGCAGATGGTCAATAGCAGCATCCTTAACCTGCCTGCAGATTGCTTTACCAATTCCCAAACCTGGCTGAAAGCTGTTTCTACCCCCTGTACAAAAGGATTGCTGCCCAAATCTTCAAAAAATTGTGCAGCCTTGTTCATATTTACAGGAACTGCAGCACCTGCAAAAAGAGGAATAAGGGGAGAATAATCTTTAGACGCGGGATCGTAATTTTTTTCATCCGGTTTAAAGTCTTCCAGTTGCACAGCACACATCATTAAAAGGGGATTGGTTTTAAAGTCAACCCCCTTTTGAAATATTATTTTTTGTACCGATAAATACCATCAGTATTTTTAATAATTTCAGTTTTAATAAGATTAAAATTATGATAGTATACAGGTTCTCCCGTTTCGTCAGAAAGGATTAGAAAATCTGTATTGTCAAAAAGGGATTTTACTGAAATAACCCAAACATCAATAATTTTCTCATTTGGAAATAATAATTATTTTGTTCATGGAAATTGACGTTGATGATGTTATCTTCTCCAAAAACCCCATCTGTTAAATCTTTTACAATTTTGATAGCTTTTTCTAATATTTGTTTTTCTATATGTTTCATTTTTACTCTTCAATAGTAACTTTACATTAGTGCTACTAACAATGGTTTTTTCATCATTTAATAAAGAATAGGTAATTTTAGATTGACCGAGTGAATGAACTAACAAAAGAGGTAATTTTTTATCATCATCAATATATAGCAAAGCACCTCTGCTTTTACCAAAATCTTCTTCTCCCCATAAAAAAGAAATCTGCCAAATGTTTTGATTTTTGTTATAACCAAAAAAAGAATCTTCATTTAATTCTACACACTTTATTTGATTCTCGTCATCATAACCGAATCCGGAATTATTTAGAATTTTTTTAGATAATTCAATTATTTCTTTTGCCGTATGTTTCATTCTATTTGCTCCCCTGTTTCACTTCTGTTATTATTTCTCCATTATCATTAACTTTATAATATATGAAACTATTAAAACTATGTTGTAAATAAATAGGATGCCCATTATCATCATTAATTACAAGTCCTGCTAATTGATTTTTGCCCCAATCTTCTTCTCCAAAAAATATAGATACATTCCAAGAGTTAATTTTTTTACCATCCAAATATAAATCTTCATTTTCACGAATAATCATTTTTTCTTTAGTGTCATAGATAAAGTTAGTTTTTTCTAAAATATCTTTTGCAATTTGCTCTATTTGTTTTTCTGTATGTTTCATTTCTAATTTATTTTAACATTCCTAATTTTTTTAATTTCACCAATTCTTCCATTTCGTCAATAATTAACTTCGGTTGCCCCATTGGTATTCTAATTCTATCATTTACATATTCATAAGAATCAACTAATTCTCTTTTAGTCCATTTATCTTTTGTTTTCCAGATAGCATCCCAAACTATTGTTTCATCTTCCCACAAGGGTAGTTTGGCATACTCTTCAGGTGACAATCTTTTCCAGGTTTTCATATGAACCATTTCATGAAAAACGGTTAACTCTGAAACTTCTGAACGCAAAAACATAGTTTTAAGTCTTGGATTGAAAGAACCTACTACACCTCTTGCATTCCAGTCTTTAAGCTTTTGCTTCATTCCAAAGTCCTTATCTACGATTTTCAAATCTACATCATAAAGTTCCTTTAATAATTTTCGAAGTTTTTTAATCTCTTTTATAGTTAACAACCTGCCCCCATCGAATCCAAAATCATCATTAATTTTTCTGAAAAGTTCCTCAATATCCTCAACTACTTCATCATGAACCCTATTACCACTTCCAAATATAGTATCAATTTTCTTTCTAACCCATTCCGCAACTTTACCGCTTTTTATTGCTTCCAGCATTTCAAGGAACTCCTTTTCCAACCATTTATAAAGATCTTTTGCAGAATTGGCAACTTTCTTCCCTAAACCTTTTCCAAAATTAATAGCTTTGGGTCCCAGCTGTTCTGCTTTGGCTGTTAATCGACTGATTTTTGCAGATGCTTCGGCAACTAATGAGCTTCCGCCTGTGAAGTAAGCAATTAAAGCATCCAGAATCAATTCGAGGGCAACCCCTCCTATAAAGTAAGCCCAGAAATATTCATTCAAGTCTTTTATTTGAATAAATTTCTTTTTCAGCATATCAGAAAACTCAGAAATTTCTTTCCAAATCTTCCCATCACTAAAGAGATTTTTAACACCCTCAAAAAATTCTTTAGAGTTTTTAGCAAATAAATCTACAAAATCTTCGATAAATTCGAGTTCCTCCTGATGCTTTGCCAATTGCAAAGGACTGCTTTTTTCTATTTCAAAAATTGGAAATTTTTCAACTACCATTGCCAAAAGCATAATGATAGTCTGTACCAGTGAAATAAGCCCATTGATTAAACCGCACAAGAAAGCATTAATTTTAGCGATCTCGCTATTGAGTTCTGCTTTTATAAAATTTTCAATTCCTGAAACCACATTCAGCAAATCATTAAAAACAGCTTTCAGCTTGTTGTATATAATTTTGATACTTTCAGGCATATTATCCTCTATAATGTTCTTTACCAAATAAGTAACAGCAAAAAGCACATCATCCGAAATAGTAGGGGTAGCCTTTACAATATTGAAAACAGCAGCAGTAGAAATTTCATCAAATGAAGTAACAAAATCTTTAAGTTTTTTCAAACCATCTGCCACAATATGTGGAGACTCAGACATATTCTTATATTGATTGTTGGGGAATGGAACAGGAATGATAGGTTTGTATTTAACTTCCTGTTGTGGAAAACCACTCGCCCCTATTTTATTTTGGTAGTTGCTATACATAGGCAACACATAATATTTTGTAAAGTCGTAGTTTTCCTCTGTGAACTTCCATTTTTCAGTAGCTTCTATGCCTCCTTTCAACCAATCTGCAAATAGGTTATTCAATGAAGATACTTTTGTAAAGGCATCATTGATTTTGCTTTTGTCTAAGATTTCCAAATATATAGCCCCCTTGAAAAGGGTAGCATCAATGCCATAATCTTCTGCAATCACTTTAATAAGACTACTGAAATCGGTTACGCTTCTGTCTAAAGTGTTTCCGTCGTAATTGATTGTTTTTCCTTTGCTGTAATAATGTTTTATCAACTGCTCTCTTGCATAATCTCCCATTTTCACTCTACATGCAGTTCCAAAAAAATTACTGGTATCTTTAGAAACCATTTCGTAATAAATGGTAAAATAATCAGGCTCAATAGTGTCTTTTTCGTATTTGTCAAAAACTTCGGTTCCACTTTCGCAAAAAACAGCCTGATGATGAACCATAGTATATTTTTCTGATGGTGGATAGTTTACCTTCTTTTCCGGTGGTACTACAAAAGTTTCATAAAACATACTATTTTGCCCTAAAGGACTGTCAAATTCCCTACTCAATACATAGGCTAATCTTCGTTCCATATTTTGTGTTTTTAATGATTATTAATTTGGTTTACATATTTCTAAAAGCAAAGCTAGATCCTGCCTGCGTCAAAACCTGGCGTGTTATTTTTATTTCGATGATTAATCCTTACCATCATGAAACAACATTCTATTGTTATTTGTCATAAAAATCGTTAGAAAATTGATCCTAAAAGAATCAGACAGCCAATAAACTGTCTGATTTTGTTTTCCTTAAAATTTTGATGGAAATAGCGGAAATTTTAACCGGGTTTGCCAAAATATTAGCCAAAAGACTTAAAATTTTGGACAATGAACCTAAACATAAAGTAAGAAAACTTAAACAGAAGGTAAAAAGACTTAAACACATCTTCAATTCACCTTAACGTTTAGGTTTTGGGTTCTGGCTATGCTATTTTGCATTATTTTCGGCTTCGGTACTGTTACTTTTGGCTGTTCTTGGGAAAAACTGTTTCAGGTCTGCTACTTTTTCTGCAAAACCAACCACCTCTCTTCCTTTTTTGTATTGGGAGTATGCATAATCGTCTAATGCATCATTATAGTTATCGTAATCGTGTAAAATCTTGGTACTTTCCATTTGATATACCAGGCTGGCTAATTTCTCTTTTCTCGTTTCTAAGAAAATTCTGGCCTGATAATCATTTTCAAACTCATCCCAATTCACATCATCGGCACTCAGCTGGGGCTGGTTCATTTTATAATCTCTTACCTTGTTTACGAAAAGCTTGTTCTGTTCGTTTATGGTTCCGTAAAGTTTTCTTTGGTCTGCATTGAGAGCAGCCAGTTTTCCTTGGAATAAAGCTTCTAATTCTGCAATTTTAGCATCAATTTGTGTTTTTAAATCATTGGTAAACTGTGTCTGAATAATGTTTTTCATAATTGTTAAATGTTTATTCAAATGTAATAAAAATGAATTAATTCTTAATAAAAGTATTTTAGTTATGTAAATTATATATTTTTAGTATATTTTTATTGTAAATTAATTATTAATTAAATTTTTTACAATCTAGTGCATGAGTAGATAGAATATTATTACTTATTTGCTATGAGTTTTGTAATATATTTCATTGATCTAAAGTTTTCGAACAGATTATACGCCTGGATAAATAAGTGGAAAATAAATTTTTCCAATAGTTTTTCCCTGAATTCACCGATCAGTCTTATCAATTACAAAAAGTAACTAATGCAAAATATTAGCTTTAAATTTGCTGAGGTTTTAAGAACCTAAAATTTGAAATTATGCAAAACTTCGAAATATCCGTGCTGGATCTTGCTCCCGTGAAAAAGGACAAGACCATTCACGATACCTTTCAGGATAGTCTTTCATTAGCCAATCATGCCGAAAGTTTAGATTATAAAAGATTCTGGCTTGCAGAACACCACAATATGGAAAGCATTGCCAGTTCGGCAACCTCTGTGTTGATCGGCTTTATTGCCAACGGAACCAAAAAAATCAGGGTAGGATCAGGAGGAATCATGCTTCCGAATCACAGCTCTCTCGTTATCGCCGAACAATTCGGAACCCTTGAATCGCTTTTCCCGGGGAGGATCGATCTCGGATTGGGTAGGGCGCCCGGAACGGATGGTCTTACCGCTCAGGCATTAGGAAGAAATCCGGCCATTATCAATCAGCAGTTTCCAAGACAGATCCTGGAGCTGCAGAAATATTTCTCTAAAGAAAATTCTGAAGCGTTGGTACGGGCAATTCCGGGAGAAGGGCTTGATATTCCTCTTTATATTTTGGGATCGAGTACAGATAGTGCTTTTTTAGCTGCTGAACTTGGTCTTCCGTATGCATTTGCAGGGCATTTTGCTCCGGAACAGATGGAAATGGCTTTCAATATTTACAGACAAAATTTTGAACCTTCAAAATACTGCACCGAACCTTATATTATTGCTTGTATCAATGGGGTAGCTGCAGAGACTTCAGAAGAAGCTCACAAAATGTCCACGACCTTGTTTCAGGCTTTTATCAATATCATCCGTAATGACAGAAAGCCTTTTGCGCCGCCGGTTGATGAGATGGATGATATATGGTCGCCCATGGAAAAATCAATGGTTTTACAAAAGCTGCGTTATACTTTCATTGGAGATCAGGCTGAAATTGAAGAACAGATTAAAAGTTTTCAGGAGAAATTTAATGTCAATGAACTGATGATAAATTCTCATATTTATGATCATCAGAAAAGACTTAATTCCTATACTATTTTCAGAAAAGCAAAAGACGCTGTTCTTAATGGATAACAAACCCTTATCATAATTGGGAGATGCTTATTTTTGAGTATCTTTGCAAAAACTTAAAGTAAAAATGTCTGATATTAAATTAAATACTATTCCTGAGGCTATCGAAGACCTTAAAAATGGTAAAATAATCATAGTAGTAGATGATGAAGACAGAGAGAATGAAGGAGATTTTCTTTGTGCCGCAGAACTGACGACACCGGAAATTATCAATTTTATGGCACTCCACGGAAGAGGATTGATCTGTATGCCGCTTCCTGAAAAAAGATGCGATGAACTGGGATTGGAAGTAATGGTAAGCCGAAGCAGTGATCCAAAGGAAACAGCCTTTACCGTATCGGTAGACCTTCTTGGAAACGGAACTTCTACAGGTATTTCTGCAGCCGACAGAGCTAAAACCATTCTTGCTTTAATGGATGAAAAATCCAAGCCGACCGATTTTATGCGTCCGGGACATATCTTCCCGCTTCGTGCAAAAAAAGGAGGTGTATTGAAGAGAGCAGGACATACAGAAGCTGCCATTGATCTTACCTGTCTGGCAGGATTGAAAGAAGGAGGGGTGATCTGTGAAATCATGAACGAAGACGGTTCAATGTCCCGTTTGCCCGAGCTTTATGCTTTTGCACAGAAGCACGATATGAAGATTGTTTCGATTGAAGACCTGATTCATTACCAGCTTAAAAAAGGAAATCTTATCGAAAGAATTGAAGAAAGAAAGGTGAAAACGGCTTACGGAGACTATGATTTCTTTGCTTTCAGGGAAACTTCAAATGATCAGATTCATTTTGCTTTAACAAAAGGTGCTTGGACGGTTGATGAGCCTGTTTTGGTAAGAGTGCAGTCTTCCGATTCTTATTTTGATGTTCTGACAAGATTAAATAACGGTGAAAAGCCTTTGTTGGAAAAAGTAACCAGTATGGTGAACGAAGCAGGGAAGGGTGCTATTATTTTTATCAATAATGTTTCTAATTCCGAAAATACGTTAAGAAAGCTTCAGCAGTTCCTGAATTATCAGGACGGACAGGTTCAACACCCAACGTTAGCGTACAATTATAGAGATTACGGTATCGGAACACAGATCCTTAAAAATCTTGGAATCAATAAATTTAAAGTAATCACCCAAAATCCTAACATTAAGCCTCAGGTTGGAGGTTATGATGTTGAGGTAACGGAGATGGTACAGCTGTAGTCAATGGTCAATTGTGAATTGGCTTCGTTTTAAGTGATTGATATCAGTTAATATAAAAACCTTCAGGATTTCAAAAATCTTGAAGGTTTCTTTTTAATAAAATTATTTTTAAATAATCCTTATACCCTCAAAGCTTCTGAATCCGTTCAGAAAGTCTTTGATATTCATTCTTTTCTTTCCTTCCAGCTGCAGTTCTAAAGGGAAATATATTCCGTCAGCAGTATAGATCTTAAATTCATTCTTAGAAATATCTATAGTTCCGGCAGGCTTATCATGATTAGCAACCTCGAATTTACCTCCGAAAATTTTCAGTCCTTTTTCTTCGTTTCCGATTTGTAATGTAGTGAAAGCAGCAGGATAAGGAGACATTCCCAAAACAAACTGATGAACCTCTTTAGATTTTTTTGTCCAGTCTATTTTAGTATCTTCTTTAAAGATTTTATAAGCATTTTTAGGATGCTCAACATGAGGTTGAGGTCTTTCGGTAATGGTATTTTCAGCAAGCCCGTCAAGAGTTTTTACTACGAGTTTTGCGCCCATTTCCATCAACCGGTCATGAAGACTTCCCGCATTTTCATCAGGCAGAATCGGTAATTCTTCCTGAAGCAGTATATTTCCTTCGTCAATTTTCTCATTAATAAAAAAAGTTGTGGCTCCTGTTTTTTTTTCACCGTTGATTACGGCATAATTAATGGGAGCGGCTCCTCTGTAATCCGGAAGCAGGGAAGCGTGAAGGTTAAAAGTTCCCATTTTGGGCATTTCAAAAAGCACTTTTGGCATCATCCTGAATGCAACTACTACAAAAACATCGGCATCCAGTTTTCTCAATTCATTCAGAAATTCCGGATTTCTTAATTTTTCAGGCTGAAAAACAGGAATATTATTTTCTGCCGCAAAAATTTTTACAGGCGACTGGTTCACTTTTTGACCACGTCCGCTTGCCTTATCTGCAACCGTTACAACACCTACAACTTTATGATGAGAATTATGTATGGCTTCCAAAGAAGTCTTTGCAAACTCCGGAGTGCCTAAAAAAACAACTTTCAATGATTTCATGATGCAAAGATAAGCGGTTTATCAATAAAAATCAGGTATAACCTTAAGCCATTGCTCAGGCTAAAGCATACGTTCTGAAATTCAACATTTTTACTTTTCCTGAATCCAGCAGATAGATAAGATTCTCCAGGATATTTTCTTTAGGATGATAATTCAGCTGGATCGAAATTTCTTCTATGGTTGACGGCTTTTTAGTAAGTGCCTGCAAAATTTCTCCGGAAATATTCTTCCCGAAAATAGATTGCCTGTTAGTTTCACAAACAGAGCACTGTCCGCAGTTTTTAGATTTCTTTTCACCGAAATACATGAGAATCAGTTTCATTTTACAGTACCGGCTATCCTCAATATAAAATTTCATTTCTTCCCATTTCTGGATTTTATTTTTCTGAATATGTTCAAAAAGCTTCCAGTATTGTGAAGTATTAAGTCTTTCGTCTCTTGGTTTTAAAAATTTGATACTGGATAGGGCTCCGTCTACATATTCTACGTATCCTTTCTGCTGTAGCTCTTTCAGTCTTTCTTTAATTAAATGAACACTTACGCCGATCTTATTGCTTACCTGCTGCTCGCTGAACATTACCTTATGGGTAGTAATTCCTGATATGGTACGAAGCATCAGCTCAATAAAATAAGCATCTTTGTGCGGAAGCTGGTCGATTTCATCCGCCTGCATCAGAAGCTGAAGGGAAGAAAGGCTTTTATGGTCATTGAAATAAATAATTTCCTGGTTGTGAAGAAAGTTCAGGACATTTTTAATTTTTGCTGAAGAAAGTTTTGTGAAATTCTGAATTCCATTTAAATTGAGCTGAAAGACCTTTTCAGGCATTTCAAATTCTGCCACCTGAAAAATAGAGTAGAGGTAAGTGATGATTTTTAAGAACTCAGTTTTACCCGGAGTCTGGTTTTTTAAAATATCATCAAAATTAGAAAGTTCCTGTTTGTCCCAAAGTAAAAAAGCAAAGCTTTCCTGGCCATCTCTTCCGGCTCTCCCGATTTCCTGGTAATAATTTTCAATGGAAGGAGCAGGGGAATAATGAATCACAAAACGGACATTGTCTTTATCGATTCCCATTCCAAAGGCATTTGTGGAGATTAAAACTTGGCTGTCACTGTTATTCCAGATGGTCTGCTTGGCATTTTTTTCTTTTGTGGTAAGCCCGGCATGGAAAAAATCGACATTGTTTAATTGATTTTTTCGTAAGAATGCACTGAGGAGCTCTGCTTCTCTTCTCGTTCTTACATAAATGATTCCCGACTGTTTAGTGAATTTCAGGATATCATAGATTTTTTGAAATTTATCAGAAACTTCTTCTGTGAAAATTCTGATATTGTCCCTTTTAAAACTTCTCTGAAAAACCTGAGGATCTTTAAGATCGAGCTTTGCTTTGATTTCATCCAGAACCTTTGGTGTAGCCGTTGCCGTTAATGCCAGACACGGAATTTCAGGATTATTTCTTCTGAATTCTTTAATGTTCTGATAGCTCGGCCTGAAATCCTGTCCCCATTCTGAAATGCAGTGTGCTTCATCCACTGCAATAAAGGACATCTGGATTTCTTCAATATTTTGAAGAAACTGTTTATTGGTCAACCTTTCCGGAGAGATGTAAAGCAGTTTGGTTAATCCTTCTTTGCAACGGTCATAGATTCCTTCAGCATCATATTCGTCTAATTCCGAAGACAGATACTCTGCTTCAATTCCTCTTGATTTCAGCTGGCCAACCTGATCTTTCATTAACGCCAGAAGTGGGGAAATTACAAGGCATGTTCCTTCTTTTAATAAAGCAGGAAGCTGATAACAAAGAGATTTTCCTGCTCCTGTGGGCAAAAGGACGAGCGTGTCTTTTTCATTAATAACAGAATCAATAATAGCTTCCTGAGAGTCCCGGAAGTTATCATAACCCCAAAAATATTTTAAGGTTTTGAATTTTAATTCTTGAAAATCTTGTTGGGAAATCATGGGATAAAAATACTGAAACTTAACTGACAAAAAAAGCCACGCATTGCGTGACTTTATTATTATTTATAAAATTACTCTATTATTTAGCTTCAAAATAAACTCTTCTGTTGGCTCTGTTTTTCCATTCAGGGCATTTTGTAGCGGGGTCACATTCAGGATACTTAAGGTCTTTTTTGCCTCTTCCTATTGCATTTAATTTATCAGACTGCACACCGTTTTTAATTAAATAATTTTTAACACTGTTCGCTCTTCTTTCTGATAATTTTTGGTTATAGGCTTCAGAAGCTCTTGTATCTGTAGCTCCAACTACCGTATAAGTTCCGTTGGAAGAGTTGATATAATTAACCGCATTGTTCAGGATAGGCGTATTGGAAGGTAAAATTCTGTCTGAATTAAGATCAAATTCAATTCCTTCTAATTTGGTTTCATCCTCAATTACAGTTCCTCTTGTTGTAGGATCCGGAGTTGTAGGACAGCCTTGGTTTTCAACAGGTCCGGGAACTGTTATACATTTATCATTAAGATCTATTACACCGTCCAGATCGGTATCAAGTGCAACACCGGCACCATCTACTCTTGCTCCTGAAGGAGTATCAAGCTGTCTGTCCCAATCATCGCAAACACCGTCGTTATCAAGATCTCCTTTTTTACAAACTTCAATATCCTGGTTTTTACTTGCCAGAACATCCAATTTATAGTACATTTCCTGAAGCGGGTCATGCCACATCAGGTGAGATTCGTGTTTTCCCAGTTTTAAAGAAACCCCTAAAGTTGCATTAAAGAAGTTGTCGGATACTTGTTCCTCTCTCTGATTAATAGTGCTGTATTTGTCGCCTCCGCCATCAAATTCATCATCGCCGGTAATCGCGTACATTACTCTTCCTTCAATATCGATTCTTCTGTTTACCTTAAACTTAAGACCAGCTCCGGCCTGTGCAAACATGGAACCCAGCTTAAATGGTTTGATTTCAGTGACCATTCTTTCTCCTGTTTCATCCTTCTGATAAGCACGGTATGCCAGAGTTCCTAAACCTGCATATCCATGCAACGCCCATCTGTACGGAGAATGATTATCCACTCTTCTGAAAAGATTGGAAAGATTGACATCTCCCAGCAATGAAATGGCATCATACTGCGTTCTGGCACCAACCTGCTGATATACTGAGGCATTTGCAGGTGCATCCTTTTTGGTATTGAACCATCCCTGTCTTGTTTCGCCTCTGTCATATTGTAAGTTAATCCCAAAAGCATGGGTGATCGCTTTGTCGATACTTACGTATGCAGAATAGCCAAATACGTTTTTACCGTTACCGTTTTTTATGGATGTTAAGTCAGCAGATTGAACTAATGGTACGCCGGCACCGAATGAAATTGCCCAATCATTGAATCTTTTTACTTTATTTGTAAACGGAGAAATATTTGCAGAACCTGAAGAGAATGTATTTGGATATTCTCCGGCTGATGTGACTGCTATTGAGTCTTGTGCAAAGCCTGTTGCGGGAACAGCTAATGCTAATGCAACAATTGCTAAACTTAATTTCATATGTATTTTTTTTAGTATTTTTAATAATAGTTATTTATTTGTAGGGCAACCCTGATTTTCAACAGGTCCCGGAACCGTTACACATTTGTCGTATAAATCTATAGTTCCGTCCATATCGATATCTAAAGCTACACCGGCGCCATCTACCCGTGCTCCGGAAGGTGTATCAAGCTGTCTGTCCCAGTCGTCACAAACTCCATCACCGTCTGCATCGCCTTTTTCGCATACAACCAGTTCCGGACTTTTGTTTTCAAGCACATAAGCTCTATAATAAGCTTCCTGTAGAGGATCGTGCCAAGTAAGATGAGTCATGTGTTTTCCTAATTTGAAAGAAAGACCAAGATTCACAGTCCATGCATTATCGGATCTTCTTTTATTAATCATGTTATACTTAGAGACAGCAGAGCTGGGATCATAGTCTGCCGGACCCGCATAGCCACCGCCATCAAACTCGTCGTCTCCACTGATAATGTACATTGTTCTTGCTTCGACATCAATAAGTTTGGAAACATTATATTTAACTCCTACTCCCAGTTGGTAATAAATGGAATTTATATCCAGCTTCTGATTAATAAATAAGGGAATCCTTGCGGGAACGGTGCTCCATCTGAACTCATTATTATCATGCAGTGAGGTATTGTAGTTCATGACACCTATACCGGCATATCCATGCAAGGCCCATCTGTAGGGAGAATGATTGTCAACTCTTCTTAAAAGATTGGAAAAATTAACATCACCCATTAAAGCAATCTGATTATATTTCGTTTTTGCCTCCCCAACTCCCGCAGCTATACCTGCAGCTCCTTCCAGCTGAGCCTTCTGCGTTGTTTCACCTCTCTGGTAAATAAGACTTATTCCGAAAACATGGGTAATCTGTTTGTCTAAGCTTACATACGAATTATATCCCCAGTTAATCTTTTGATCTGTAATCGACTTAAGGTCTGAGTGAACCATAAATGCAGCACCTCCACCTATCGATACAGACCAGTCATTGAATCGTCTGGACGCATTGTTGAAAGGTTGGACATTGGCAGAACCTGAAGAAAATGTATTGGGATACATATCATTAGAGGTGACAGCAATACTGTCCTGCGCATACATTGCAACAGGCATTGCAGCCAATAACAATAAACTTAATTTCATACAATATGTTTTTTATGTTTTTTTAGATAAAATCTTTTAATAATATTCTTGAAAATTCTCTTTCAGAAAGATGTTTTTGATGAGGGATTTTTAGTCTTTCTGATATAAATTTTATTCCATTGAACGTAACGATATCAATATCAATAACTCTGTCGGTATGTTCTCCGGTTACAGTAGTATCGTCTGTTCTTCCCATTTCTACTTCAATACGTTTAATAAGAGTAAGAAGCTGAAATGGTGAAAGATGTGTGAATATTATTGATGCAATATTACAAAAAATATTGGAACTGGCAAATTCCACAGGTTCCGATGTTAAAAAATCACTTACTTCCCGTATTTCATTTCCTGCCTGTTCTATCTTATCCAGAGCGGTCTGCAGATTTTTTTTTTGGTCTCCGAGATTACTTCCAAGTAACAAAACGACTTTATGTTGCGACATATTGAAAAATGATTGTTTATGAAAAGCTTTTTTAAAAATGTACTGGCAAATATAGTGGCTATTGTCATATTATGTGTCGTGTTTTTCTTCTTTTTCATCATAATGCTGGTCTTCAGCGCTATGGGAAATGAAAAGTCTGTAGTTGTAAAAAAGAATTCCGTACTTACAATTAATCTGAAAACCAATATTATTGACAGTCCCACTGAAGAGCAGAGAGGATTGTTTAATATCAGCGAGCAGAATAAAAATGTTTTGATTTATGATGCGATTGAAGCCATTAGCAAAGCTAAAACCGATGATAATATCAGAGGAATCAGTATCGAAGCTGATGATCTTAATGCCGGAGTTACCCAGATTGATGACCTTAGAAATGCCATCGCAGATTTTAAGAAAAGCGGAAAATTTGTATATGCGTATGGAAATGCTGTTTCTCAGGCTTCGTATTACTTAGGATCCGTCGCCGATCAATATTATCTGAATCCGTCCGGAATGATCGAGCTGAAAGGTCTTGCTACGGAAGTAACCTTCTTTAAAGATTTTGCTGATAAATACGGTATCGGTATTGAAGTAATACGCCACGGAAAATTCAAATCTGCGGTTGAGCCCTTTCTGAGAAACGATATTTCTCCTGAAAACAAAGAACAGCTCAGTACTCTTCTGAATGATATCTGGAAAAATACATCTTCCAAAATGGCGGCCTCCAGAAAAATTGATACGGCTGCTTTCAGAACGGTGGTCGATAGCCTGTACGGAATGATTCCTGAATTAGGACTAAAATATAAACTGGCAGATAAACTGATCCAAAAAACCGAATATGATCAGCTGATTAAATCCAAATTAAGCTTAAAGGATGATGAAAAATTAAATAAGATTTCTTTAGGAAAATATATTGCTTCCTATTCTGATGACGAAAACTCAGGCGATAAAGTTGCCGTTTTGTATGCTTCAGGGTCAATTTATGGAGGTGACGAATACAATGATATTCACTCTGAAAAATATATTAAGTATATTAGAGATCTTCAGGATAACGACAATGTAAAAGCGGTTGTATTCAGAATTAACTCTCCGGGAGGAAGTGCAAATGCGTCCGATGAGATTCTTTTCGAGCTTCAGCAGTTAAAAAAGAAAAAACCTTTAATCGTTTCTTTCGGAGATTACGCTGCTTCCGGAGGATATTATATTGCAATGGCGGCAGATAAGATCTACTCTGAACCCAATACACTTACAGGATCAATAGGAGTTTTCGGGGTTATTCCTTATTTCAAGGATATTGCCAATAAAAACGGGATCCGTGCAGATATTGTTTCTACAAATGCCAATTCGCAGTATTATTCTTCATTAAATGGGGTTACACCTTACGGAGTAAGCCTTATTACAAGAAGCGTCGAAAGTACATACAAAAGATTCGTACACTTCGTAACACAGAACAGAAAACAGACTTTTGAGCAGATCGATAATATCGGCGGAGGAAGAGTGTGGAGCGGAACAAGAGCCAAACAGATAGGTCTTGTAGATGAACTGGGAACTTTAAATGATGCTGTAAAATTTGCCGCACAAAAAGCGGGATTAAAATCATACGGAGTGGCTTCATATCCGAAAAGCATGACTCCATTCGAGCAGATATTTAAAGATCTGAATCAGGATGAGATTTCTGAAAGAGTGATAAAAAATAAAATCGGGAAATCAAATTACGAAATCCTTCAGCAGGTTGTTGAAAAGAGAAAACTGCAGTCTGAAATAAAAATGGAGATGCCTTACCAGATTAAAATTAACTAAATTATATTGTACAAAGAAACGGCGGATTTGAATTTCAAATCCGCCGTTTTAATTTTTATTGGCTTTAAAAATTAGCTTCTTCGTGTAAGCATTCCGTAGATCCACAGAACAACCAAAGCTCCCCCGATGGCTAAGATCCAGCTTCTGAAATTCCAGAAAGAATCTACATCTCCCCAATGAAGTACATATACTCCGATTGCTCCTCCGATGAAAGCGCCGATGATCCCCAGAATCATCGTGATAAGCATTCCGCCTCCCTGTTTTCCGGGCATTATTGCTTTAGCGAGTGCTCCGGCCAGTAGTCCGAAAATAATCCATGTTAAAAATCCCATAGTTGCATTTTTTAATGTTAATATTTATAGTTGGTTTATTGCTGTTTTGGGAAAACATGATTTTTACATCATCTCTTCTTGAAAAATGAATCTACAAACTCTGTACCATTAAACAACTGCAGGTCCTGCATCTTTTCGCCGACACCGATATACTTTACCGGAATCTGGAACTGATCAGAGATCCCGATTACGACACCGCCTTTTGCGGTCCCGTCAAGCTTTGTTACTGCTAATGCGTTGACTTCAGTGGCAGCCGTAAACTGTTTGGCCTGTTCGAAGGCATTCTGACCGGTAGAACCGTCGAGAACCAGTAAAACCTCATGTGGTGCATCCGGAATTACTTTTTGCATCACCCTCTTGATCTTAGAGAGCTCATTCATCAGGTTGATTTTATTATGAAGTCTTCCTGCTGTATCAATAATTACGACATCTGCTTGCTGGGCAACCGCACTCTGTACCGTATCAAAGGCTACGGAAGCCGGATCTGATCCCATTTCCTGCTTTACGATAGGAACGCCCACTCTCTGGCTCCAGATAACCAGCTGATCTACCGCAGCAGCTCGAAACGTATCTGCCGCTCCTAATACGACTTTTTTACCTTCTGAAGTAAATTGGTGCGCCAGTTTTCCGATAGTCGTTGTTTTTCCTACGCCGTTTACACCCACTACCATAATAACGTACGGCTTTTTGGAAGTATCTATATTTCCTGTTCCGGCATGAGGGTTTTCCAGGAGTAAGCCTGAAATTTCTTCACGAAGAATTTTATCCAATTCATTTACGCTTACATATTTGTCTCTTGCAACGCGCTCTTCAATTCTTTCTATGATTTTGATGGTGGTAGAGGCACCGACATCGGAGGCAATAAGTATTTCCTCAAGGTCATCAAGAACCTCATCGTCTACTTTGCTCTTGCCGACTACGGCTTTTGTCATTTTTTCGAAAAAACCCTGGCTGGATTTTTCCAATCCTTTATCTAAGGTTTCTTTCTCTTCTTTTTTAAAAATTTTTTTAAACCAACTCATCTTTATGAATTACGGAATTTAATTAATGATGGAAGTTGGGTAATGGAAGCTTGAGGTACCAATCTTAGTTCAATTTAATGATTAAAATTTTTGGCTCCCAGCTTCTGACTTCCAGCTAGATTAAAGCAAAGATAACAAAAAAACTACCCAAAAGCTGAGTAGTTTTTTATATTGTAAATAAAGTGTAGATTATTTTTTCAAATAACCGTCTACTTCGTCTGCATTCATTACTTTTTCTTCGAAAACGTAAGCTCCTGACTTGGAAGACTTAACCATTTTCACCACTTTGGTCATTTTTTTAGACTGACCGCTTTGTAGGGTTGCTACTACTTTCTTTGCCATGGTAAATTATATTTTAATAATTACTTGATTTCTTTATGAACCGTTACTTTCTTAAGAACAGGGTTGTATTTTTTCAACTCTAATCTTTCAGTTGTGTTCTTTTTATTCTTTGTAGAAATGTATCTCGACATTCCTGGCATACCACTTTCTTTATGCTCTGTACATTCAAGGATTACTTGAACTCTGTTTCCTTTTTTTGCCATGATTCAATTACTTTTTAATCAATCCGTTTCTAGTTGCTCTTTCTAGAGCTTCCTCGATTCCAATCTTGTTAATCACTCTCAATCCATGAGCTGATACTTTCAGTGTTACGTGCTTATCTTGCTCCGGAAGGTAAAACTTCTTCTCCAATAAGTTAATTTCAAAACGACGCTTCGTTTTGTTATTAGCGTGAGAAACGTTGTTACCAACCATTGCACGCTTTCCTGTTATTTGGCAAATTCTTGACATATCTCGATGTTCTTATTTGTACTATAATATTTGAGAGTGCAAAATAACGAAGAATTTTTTAGATAGACAAATCTTTTAGAAAATTATTTGTAATAACTTACTGATATTTACTTCAAACAATTTCCGTTTTGCCTGCTTATACTCCCTTATTTTTTTTAGTTTTCGCCTGAAACCGTTTTATTAAGAAATAAAACAACAAAAACCCCAGCGCAAAAATTGAAAATCTTGAAAGCAGATCACCGGCTCTTGTATAAAAAGTCATTTGATCATACAGATTTATTTTTGCAAATAAGGCTGTTTTGTCTCCGTAAAAAGTATCTTCAACGATCTCTCCTTTGGCATCAATATGAGCCGAAATTCCGCTGTTCGCAGCTCTTGCAATTTCTCTTCTTGTTTCAATGGCTCTTAATTTAGCATAAGACAAAAGCTGCTTATGTCCTTCCGAAACGCCCCACCAGGAATCATTGGTCATAATTCCCAAAAAATTTGCTCCTTTTTTTACGTAATCGCCGGTAAATTCCCCATAAATGCTTTCATAACAGATAATGGGAGCAATTTTGCCTTTGTTGAAAGGATTGGCAAAAGCCACTCTTTCTTTATCAGTTCCTAGAGAAGCAACAGTTCCTCCCAGATTAAGCATAGCATCGCCTAAAAGAGGCTTTAGATAGCTCATATAGGGGAAAATTTCAACACCTGGTACTAGCTTGCCTTTATGGTATACTTCAATATTTTTGTTTGGAATAACCTGAACGGCAGAATTAAAGCTTTCAACCCAAAGTCCGGGATTAAGCTGGTAGGCTTCTTTCGGAAGATTTTCTCCGGAAGTATAAAATTTATGTGAAGAAATTCCTGTAGCAAATACGGAGCCGGGATGTTTAGACAAAAATGTTTTAAGATTGTTCAGAATAACGCTTTTTTCAAAACCTCGCTCAGAAATAGAACCTCTGCCCGGAAGAGCAGTTTCAGGAGCGATATAATAGTCTATTTTTCCTGTTGAATTTTTTTCTGCCAGATCAAGAAGGTCATTTTCAATAACCAGACTGTCTTGGGAATATTTTTCAGCATACGGATCAAGGTCGGGCTGAAGCATCAGCACGTTGACGCTGCCGATTGGTTTTTCATTGAAGTTATTGTACTGCATAACCGAAATGATCATCGGAATGATAATCAAAACAGCAACGATTGAGGTGTTTTTGATCAGGTCTTTTCTTTTTCTTCCAGCCTGCCAGATTCTTACGGTGTAAAAAATCAAAACATTTATTAATAAAATCCAGAAGCTTCCTCCTGTAGCGCCCAATGTGTCATACCATTGAATCAGCTTAGGATACTCTGAAAATACATTGCCCAGATTCAGCCATGGCCAGGTAAATTCCCAACCCAAGTGAAATTTCTCAAAACTCATCCATATTGCTACTAAAAAAGCAAGTCCCCAATAGGTTCCCTGTGCATTTTTATACCAATGATAGCATTGAAATACCAAAGAGTAAAGAAGAGAATTAACAAGTACAGGAAATAAAACAGCCAATAGCGAGTGGCTTCCATCCGGATTTTTTGCGCCATACAGCCAGCCCGTTGTTACTACATTCCAGATAACAAAACACGCATAGGACAATCCGAAAACTACCCAGCTTTTTCTTTTATAATCTGAAAATTTGGAGACCCCGTGTTCCATCATCAGAAGAGGAACCAAAGCAAAAAATATAAAAAACGGAACTCCGTAAGTAGGCCAGGAAATGGATAATAGCATCGCTGAAATGAGCGTAAGTAAAACGTATTTCATTCAATTTATTTAATATACAAATTTAATGTTTTTGAAATGAATAACTTTGTATACGATGTTAAAGAAATCTTATAAAACCAGGTCGTAATCTTAACGTGACCTCAACTTCAAATTTAATGGCAGGATTTAGCCATTCAGTTCCTTAGCACGTTTTTCCGCATTCAGAATACCTGTTTTGAGGATTTCCTTTAAATTATTCTCGTTAAAAGTTTTTAATGCAGCTTCTGTTGTGCCGCCTTTTGAGGCAACATCCTGAATCAGTGCTTCCAGATTTTTATCAGAATTATTAATCAGGTGATAGGCTCCGAGCATGGTTTGGGTTACAAAAAGTTTTGACAGGTTTTCATCAATTCCCATTTCAGTCCCTGCTTTAATCATGGCATCTATAATGTAATAAAAATATGCCGGTCCGCTTCCGGAAAGTGCGGTTACCCCATCAAGCAATTCTTCATTTTCCAGATACACCGATCTTCCCGTCGAATTGAGTAATCTTTCAATATTAATTAACTGACTGAATGAAATTCCTTGAGCAGAGGTATAACCGGTAATTCCCATTCCGAGCAGAGTAGGAGAATTGGGCATGGCTCTTACCACCAGAGGATGATCAAGTAATTGTTGAATTCTTTCGATTTTAATTCCTGCCATGATCGATAAAACCATCTGGGTTTCCCTAAGTTTAAATTTGATATTTTCGGCAACATGCTTGAAATCCTGAGGCTTTACAGCAATGATGATTAAATCGGCATTCAATTCTGTGACTTCATCAAAAGTCGAAATCTTAGATTTTGGAAAGTCTTCCGATATTTTTGAGAATTTAGATTGATTTCTTGTGATTAAATGAAGGTTTTCCGGTTTTATCAGTTCGTATTTCAGGAATGATTTTGAAAAGGAGAGGCCCATGTTTCCGGCCCCGAGAATAGCAATTTTCATATTGTGTGTTTGTTTTATGAATTAAAAAATTGTCTAAACTTTTTATTTAACCGCAAAAGAAACAAAGATTTGAATGATATCTTTAAGGCTCACTTTAAAAATCTTTGATTTTTATTCTTTTAAAGCTTTATTGTTTAACGAACAACTATAAGATAACTTTTGTGTCTTTTGCGGTTAAATTTAATTAGCTTAGATGAACTTGTATTTACCTTTGTCAATTAAGATCTTTGACAAGTTTTTATTTTATCTTAAATAATATTGACTTCCCTTTCCAGTTCAATCCCGAATTTTTCCTTCACAGAATTAATGATTTCCGTTGAAAAATCAAAGATTTCCTGTCCGGTTGCCTGTCCTGTAGCATTAATGATGACAAGAGCCTGTAGTTGGTGTGAGGCTACATTTCCTATCTGTTTTCCTTTCCATCCGCATTGCTCGATCAGCCATCCTGCAGGAACTTTTACAAAATCTCCGTTTGCATAGCCCGGGATTTGTGGGAAGCTTTCCTTTAACCGTTCAAATTGCGGTAAAGGAATCGTGGGGTTTTTAAAGAAGCTTCCGGCATTGCCGATTTCTTTTGGATTCGGGAGTTTACTTTGCCTGATATTGATTACCGCTTGGGAAACATCCTGAATGGTAGGGTTTTCAATTCCTAAGTGTTGCAGTTCAGACTGTATGGCTCCGTATTCTGTTTTAATATGATGGTTTTTTCGGGTCAGTTTAAAAGTAACGTCCAGGATTACATATTTTCCTTTTCCTTCCTGCTTAAAAACAGAATCTCTGTACCCAAATCTGCATTGTTCCAGATTGAAAGTCTCAAGCTGCATTTTTTCAAGGTTAAGAACCGTACAGCTTACGAAAGTATCTTTGATTTCCGTGCCGTAAGCACCGATATTCTGCATGGGAGAAGTCCCAACATTTCCGGGAATCAGGGAGAGATTTTCCAGTCCGCCGTAATTTTTTTTCAGGCAAAACATCACGAATTCGTGCCAGTTTTCACCTGCCTTTGCGGTTACCAATACTTCATTATCGCTGATAAATTCTTCTTGAATTCCTTCTAAGCCTAGCTTAATAGCTAATCCTTCAAAATCTGTTGTCAGAAGAATATTGCTTCCTCCGCCTAAAAATAATAAGGGTAAAGTACTGGTTTTTGAATAGTTTAGTGCATCGATCAGCTCTTCTTTGGAATGTACTTCCATAAAGTATCTTGCTCTAGCGTCAACACCAAACGTATTATGTGACTTGAGTGAAAAATTTTCCTGCATTTCAACCATTTAACAAATCCATTAATATTGTTAAAAAAAGATCAGCAATAAAAGCTTGGAAGATTTCAAATCCAGGTTTTTATTGCTGATAACTATATTTTTTTGAGATTAAAGACTGAATTCAAGTTTATATTGATCAAGTGCATCTTTTAAAATAGCCGCACTTCTTTTCAGATCTTCTTCTTTTAAAACGTATGCAATTCTTACCTGCTTTTTACCGAGTTCAGGATTGCTGTAAAATCCTCCGGCAGGCGCTACCATAATCGTTTCATTCTGGTTCGAATATTTTTCAAGCAGCCATTGTGCAAATTTTTCGGTATCGTCTACAGGAAGCTCTGCAACACAATAGAAAGCACCTTTCGGTTTCGGGCAGATTACTCCGGGGATCGCATTTAAAGCATCAACCAGTACATTTCTTCTGTGGGTATATTCTTCTTTTACCGCTCTTATATACGCTCCGTCATTCTGGTGTGCTGCTGTTGCTGCAATTTGTCCTAGTAAAACCGGGCTTAGCCTTGCCTGTGCAAAAAGCATTGCGGCATCGTGGATTTTTTTAGAACGGGTGATCATACATCCGATTCTTACACCACACATAGAGTAACGTTTTGATTCGGAATCGATAATGATGCAGTTTTCTGCCAGCTCAGGAAAAGCGAGCATAGAAACCTGCTGCTTTCCATCATATACATATTCTCTGTACACCTCATCTGAAATAACAACAATATCATATTTAAGGGCAATTTCCGCGAGTTTTTGAAGCTCTTCACGGGTGTAAAGATATCCTGTCGGATTTCCAGGATTGCAGATAACGATCGCTCTTGTTTTTGCTGTAATTTTTTTCTCAAATTCTTCAATCGGAGGAAGAGCAAATCCGGTGTCTATGGTAGAAGGAACGGCAACAACATTTACATTGAACGTGCTTGTGAAACCATTGTAATTGGCATAATAAGGCTCCGGGATAATTACCTCGTCACCATCGTCACATAATGTTGAGATGGCAAAATTTAAAGCTTCCGAACCTCCGTTGGTTACAATGAAATTATCTGTCGTAAGATCATTAAATCCTAACGAATGATAATAGTCTGTTAAAGCTTTTCTGTATTCTAAATTACCTTCTGAAAGAGCGTATTCCAAAACTTTGAGATCGATATTCTTCAAAGCATTCAGTGCTGTTTCCGGAGTTTCGATATCGGGCTGTCCGATGTTCAGGTGATAGACTTTTATTCCTTTCTGCTTTGCTTTAAGGGCAAAAGGAACCAGTTTTCTTACCGGCGAAGGCGGCATGTGCAGTGCTCTGTTTGAAATATTCGGCATTATTGAAAAATTTGTATGGCAAAAATAAGATTTAATTTCGCAATATTACAATAAAGCTTATAAAGAAAGAGTTTTATATGTTTTTACGTTAACGGTTTCTTTGAATAAATAATTCTACCTTTAATAATGTTTCTTATGATCGCCTGAAATTAATAGTAATTATAGATAGTATATGCAAAAAAATAGCGCTCTTCTAAGAACGCTATATTTTATAAAGATTTAATAGCAACTATTTTATAATCAATTTTTTTGTATCCTTATTTAAACGCACATAGTAAATTCCTGAATTTAAATCTGATACTTGTATCTTTAGGTTGTCAGCAGTGATAAATACTATTTTTATAACTCTACCGGCTTCATCCAGTATTTCAACTTTTTGATTTTTATCAACTAATTCAGATTTCGAAATCACAAAAAAATCGGTTGTTGGATTCGGATATATAGCGAATGATTTTTTTTCCGATATTTCTTTTGTATTTAAATTAGATTGGTTGATAAATCTCGCTAATGATGCTGTATCAGGTGAATTGTGATAACCTGCAAGTAGTACTTTTCCATCTGGTTGTATAGATACAGAATTGCCATAATTATAAGATGTACCAAAATTTACCAAAACTTTTCCATCATAACTAAAGTTTGTATTCAAAGTACCGTTGGCGTTGAAGTTGAGGAGATAAAAGTAAGAAATACCTCCGGTATCAGTCCTGCCTACTGCATAAATTTTTCCTGTACTATCAATGTCCAAATCTGCAATTTCATAATCTGAGCTAGAACTGTCAAGATCTACGATTACTTTACCGTTATTCCCAAATGTTGTATCCAATGTCCCGTTTAATGAAACTTTGTAAAGTGCTGCGTCACCATTATTTCCAGAATATTGACCTCCTATGAGAATTGAATTGTCAGGAAGAAAATAGCAGGTTCCAAAATAAAAATTACTGTCTGTTGTGAATGTCTTTTTTCCTCCTGTTCCGAAAGTAGAATCCAGTGAACCATCTGGCTGTAGTATACACCATGCGCCATCATCATAATTTGTTGTGCCGCCGATAAGGATTCTGGAATCATTTAAAATTTTTATCTTGTGTGCTTCATCATTATTATTAGAAGTGTAAGTAAAGCCTATTAAGACCTTTCCATCATTGCTGAAATCGGAGTCCAGCGATCCGTCGATATTAAGTCTGGCAACAGCAAAATCTGTTGATGGGTAGTTGTAATAGATTCCTGCTACAACAATTTTTCCATCTGGCTGTAAGGCTATGTCTCTTATTTCATTCGAAACAGAACTATAAGAACCCATTGAAAAAATACTTTTTCCCTGGTTTCCAAAGGTAGTATCTACGGTTCCGTTTGCGTTTAATCTAAGTACCCCAAAATGGTAATTGTCTCCGATATTATTCTGTGCAACGGCGCCTCCTATTATAATTTTTCCATCTGGCTGCAACTCAACAGTTCTTGCAAAGTTATTATAACCTAAGCCGCTCATGTCTAAACTGAAAAATCCATTTGATCCAAAGCTGGTATCGATCCCTCCATTAGAATTAAATCTTATTGCATAAAACTTATTATTGTTGGAACCTGTACTACATGCCCCAACTGCAACTATTTTTCCGTCGATCTGTGTCGCGGTATCATAAATTTTTTGTGAAGTAAAATAATTAGAGGTCGTTTTTCCCCCAGTACCAAAACTAGAATCAAGAGTTCCCGGAGTTTGACTTTGAAAGTATCCATAAAATACCAATAGGATACTTAGGAAAGTAATTTTTTTAATCATTTGTATTAATTTTTAGCTGGCAAATATAACAAAAAGAATTAAATAGGAGAATTTATTGTTTAATTCTTATTAATTGTTCGTTTTTGGTGGTATATGTTTAATGAATTTATTTATAAGGATATTTTATAATAAATAGAATTAGTTAATTAATTCTGTCATAAACTGAAGATTTAAGTAATCATTTAATTGATATAATTATGAATTGTTGTGAGATGCAGAGTTGTTTTTATTGGATGGCATTTCTTCAGTTTTATAATTTTTCGTTATTTTGAAAAATTATAAAGACTAAAAAATGCAGATAGAATCAGTTTCATTAGATGATTATCTTTCGAAAATTCCTGAAGAAAGACAGGAGGTTTTCAGGAAGCTATTTGACACCATTAACGACAATCTGCCGGAAGGTTTTTCGCAGGGCAGCAGTTACGGCATGATCGGGTGGGGTGTCCCATTGACAATATATCCGGCGGGATACCACTGTGCACCGGGAACGCCTTTACCTTTTATAAGTATTGCTTCCCAGAAGAATTTTATTGCATTTTACCATATGGGAATGTATGCGAAACCGGATCTGCTGGATTGGTTTGTGAATGAATTTCCTAAATATTCCAAAAGAAAACTGGATATGGGAAAATCTTGTGTACGTTTCAAAAAAATGGATGATATTCCTTTTGAATTATTGGCTGAAATAAGTAAAAAAATGACCGTTCAGGACTGGATCGATTGTTATGAAGCAAATTTTAAAAAGTAATTTTCTCTTTGCATTTTTTGCATTTGTGCTCATTCTCAGCTGCAGAAGTCATAAGATTTCAGGTTTGCAAAACGGCGATTTACTTTTTGTCACTGCGAAAAACAGCGGGCTTTCGGGGGCAATCAATAATGTTACCCAGAAAGAAAAAAATGCCTCTTTTGATCATATCGGAATTCTGGAAAAAACTGATGGAAATTTGTATGTTTTGCATGCGGCCCCCAAAGGTGGCTCTCAAAAACAGCCATTAAAAGATTTCCTGAAAGATCAGGGCGAGGACGGACAGAAAGTTGTTGTTTACCGTTTGAAACCTCAATATCATGACGCGATACCTCCAGCTATTGAAAAAGCTAATGCAATGCTGGGAAAGCCTTACAATTTCAATTATATTTTAGATGATGGCTCATATTACTGTTCAGATTATATTGAAAGAGCTTTCAGGGGAAATCACATCTTTAAGCTGGAGCCGATGACTTTTGTTGACCCGGCAACAGGAAAAACCAATGCCTTTTGGGAAAGCTTTTATGCAAAGAGAAATCTTAAGGTTCCGGAAGGGGAACCCGGCTGCAATCCCAATGGTCTGGCTGCATCAGAAAAGCTTGAAAGAATAAAGGAGGTGAAATAAAGCTTAACATAGACGATTAACGGATTCGGAAGGATCCGTTTTTTTGGCTGAAGATTAAAAATTTAAATAAATTAAAAAATAATATCCTACTAATTTGGTAGACTAATATTTTTTTATATTTTTGTCGAAGCTTAACAATAGAAAATGAGTCGTTAAACCAATAGTTTCTGTTATGATAACACCTAATCCAAGCCAGCAGGTTTTAAACGGTAAAATAAATCTGCCTAAAAAAGAATTGATCCTTGAAATTGAACTGAATGGTAAAATGAAGTTCGAACAGCTGATGAATACTATCTACAGTCAGTTCGGGATCTGTCACAGGGTGTTGTCTGCTAATGTTGAATATGTAAACGGCAGAAGCTTCGGGTCAGTTCAGCTGTACATCAGCGTAAATTCGGAAGATTATGATGAGTTGGAAGTGTATCTTCAAAAAAATAAACTTCTGAGTACGACTGTAGAATATGTATGCAGGAAATACTTATAAGAAAGGTTCATATATAGTTTTTAATTACAAAAGAAGCGCCCGGAAAAACCGGACGCTTTTTATATGATTGCAAAAATCGGATTCTGCATTAAATTCTCTCGATATCTGCACCGATTGCTTTTAATCTTCCATCGATATTTTCATATCCTCTGTCGATCTGCTCAATATTGTGAATGATTGATTTTCCTTCTGCTGAAAGAGCAGCAATCAAAAGTGCATTTCCAGCCCTGATATCAGGAGAAACCATCGTGGTTCCTCTTAACGGAGTTTCCTGATTCAGTCCGATTACCGTTGCACGGTGCGGATCGCAAAGAATGATCTGGGCGCCCATATCAATTAGCTTATCAACGAAGAATAATCTTGATTCAAACATTTTCTGATGAACCAGAAGACTTCCTTTGGCCTGTGTTGCCACAACAAGAATAATGGAAAGAAGGTCCGGCGTGAATCCCGGCCATGGTGCATCGGAAATCGTAAGGATAGAACCGTCAATAAATTTCTGAATTTTATAATTTTCCTGAGCCGGAATAAAAATATCATCATCGCTTTGCTCAAGCTGGATGCCAAGCTTTCTGAAGATATTTGGAATAACACCTAGCTGGTTCCAGTTTACGTTTTTGATGGTAATTTCGGATTTGGTCATGGCAGCAAGACCGATCCATGATCCGATCTCTACCATATCCGGAAGCATGGTGTGCTCAGTTCCGCGAAGATGTTCAACTCCTTCGATGGTTAATAAATTTGAACCGATTCCTGAGATATTTGCTCCCATTCTGTTCAGCATTTTACAAAGCTGCTGCAGATAAGGCTCGCAGGCGGCATTGTAAATTCTTGTTTTTCCTTTTGCTAAAGCTGCAGCCATTACGATATTGGCAGTACCCGTTACCGAAGCTTCTTCCAATAGAATAAATTTGCCTCTCAGTTCTTTAGCTTTCAGCGAATAGAAAAACTCTTCTTCATCGTAATTAAATTCAGCCCCGAGTTCTACCAATCCCTGGAAGTGGGTGTCCAGTCTTCTTCTTCCGATCTTGTCACCTCCCGGAGTGGGCATATACGCTTCACCGTATCTTGCCAGCATAGGACCCATCAGCATGATGGAACCTCTTAATTTCGCCCCATCTTTCTTGAATTCATTTGATTTGATATAATCAAAATTTACTTTATCTGCTTTGAAAGTATAAGCGCCGTGTCCGTTCTTGGTAACCTTCACGCCGAAGTCTCCCAGAATTTCAATTAATCGATTAACGTCGTGGATATCGGGAATATTTTTAATTCTTACTTCCTCATCAGTTAATAAGACGGCACAAAGAATTTGTAGAGCTTCATTTTTTGCTCCTTGTGGAGTAATTTCACCTTGCAGTCTTTTTCCTCCTCTTATCTGAAATGTTCCACTCATGTCTACTTTCTGTTTTTATGATTGTTGTTGCTATTGTTATGTCTTCTTTTATTATTGGGCTGGTTTCTGTTGTTAGACTGGTTTCTGTTGTTATTGTTACGGTTATTGTTATTGCTGGTGTAATAGATTTTGCTTTTTTCAAGACTATCTATTCCCGTAAGATCCAGCCGGTTTTCAGAAAGTTCTTTCAGGTGGCGGAAGATAACGTCATCCGTTACATGTTCCTTATTATATACGTTATAAGATTTCTTCATATTGTTGGCAATAACCTCGATCAGGGCCTCTTTTTCGTCTCCCTGCTCCAGTTCTATTGCTTTTTCAATTAATTGAAGAATACTTTTCCCGTAGAATTTGAAATCACCCTGAAGTTTTGGGTATTCCATCCTTTTTGGCGGTTCAGCCAGCTGTTCTCTCGTAGGGAAAGGGTATGGTGAATCTACGTCAAGATCATAATCGGCAAGAATAAATAGGTGATCCCAAAGTTTATGCTTATAATTTTCTTCGTCGCGAAGCTGAGGGTTTCTCTGACCCATAAAATCAATGATGCCCATCGCCATTTCGCTTCTTTCCTCCTTTGAAGAAAGCTCTTTGCAACGTTCAACCAACTGTTGTATGATTCTGCCGTATTCCGGCAAATGAAGCTTGTTTTTTTGGGTGTTGTATTCCATAATATGCAAATATATGGATTAATAGAAAATGTGTACGAAAATCTTTAAAGTTTATGATTTTTTAATGATGTTTCAAATAAGACTCGAGTAAAGATTTCATGTTAAAAATAAAAATATTTCACAATCATTTGATATTATTTTAATAAAAGTGTAATTTAGTTAATACTTTAATAATCAAAAAAATAAGATATGAAAAAAACACACTTTCTATTTGTATTCCTGGCTTTTGGATGCGTTCAGTCCTGCCGGGAAAATGATGCGATCGCTGAGGAAACTTCGGCTAAGGAAGAAGTTCACAACAAAACCATACAGGTAACCCGTCATGACGGACGGCCTTTCAGTACCGGGGAATCTCCGTATGCAAAATTTGTCGCAGGTCCCGGTGGAAGTGTTCTCATGCAGGGATTTTATTGGGATGTACCGGACGGAGGAAACTGGTGGAATACCGTGAAAGGAAAACTTACCGATTGGTCGAATGCCGGAATCGGAGCAGTCTGGCTGCCTCCTGCATCCAAAGCACAGAACGGAGCTTATTCTATGGGTTATGATCCGACTGATTATTATGATTTCGGAAATTATAATCAAAACGGAAGCATTGAGACGCGTTTCGGATCACGGGCAGAACTTGAAGCACTGATCACGAAAGCCCACGCAGAAAATATGCAGGTATATGCAGATATTGTCATCAATCATAACAGCGGCGGCCAGTCGGAGTACAATCCTTATGTAGGTTCAAATACCTGGACCAATTTTTCAGGTGTTGCTTCAGGAAAATTTCCAAGAAGCTACAATGATTTTTATAAAAATGCTTACGGGAATAACGATGAAGGTGCTTTCGGAGGTTTCCCAGACTTATGCCACGCCAATCCTTACGTTCAGGACTGGCTTTGGGGAAGGGACGATTCTGTCGGAAAATACTATAAAAACGTCATGAAATTTGATGGCTGGAGATTCGATTATGTAAAAGGTTTCGGGCCATGGGTGGTAAATACCTGGAATTCCAATGTCGGCGGTTTTTCCGTTGGGGAACTTTGGGACTCCAATGTTAATACGCTGGAATGGTGGGCCAATAATGCCAATAGCTCGGTATTTGATTTTGCAGCCTATTACAAAATGGATGATGCATTCGATAATGGGAATTTAAATGTATTGAATGACGATATGATGTGGAAAAGAAATCCTTTTAAGGCAGTAACATTTGTTGCCAATCATGACACGGATATTATCTACAATAAAATGCTGGCGTATGCTTATATTTTAACCCATGAAGGATATCCTACGATTTTTTACAGAGATTATGAAGAATGGCTGAACAAAGAAAGGTTAAATAATCTTATCTGGATTCACAATAATAAAGCAACGGGAACAACTTCCATCCTTTACACTGATAATGATGAGTACATTTCCCGAAGAAACGGATACAACGGAAATCCGGGACTGGTGGTGTATATCAACAACTCTTCAGGCTGGCAGGAACGATGGATCCAGACCAATTGGGCGAGTCAGCAGATTAAGGATTTCACAGGGAGTTCAACGTGGTATCCTACAACCCAATCGGATAAATGGGTAAAAATCCAGTGTGCACCAAACTCATATTCCGTTTGGTCACTGAATCAGTAAACACTAAAAAAAATACTGTTTCTCCTGAAACAGTATTTTTTAAATTGGATATTTTTATCGTTTTTTTAAACCTGAATAAACTTGGCCCGCTGATGCGGAGTCGGTAAGTAACATTTTTGGTTGGCTAGTTTCATCCTATTTTTGGATACTGTATCATAAAGCTTATCACTTAAAAATGACGGAACAATTTTGCCTAATACAGAGAGTTTGTAAATACCGCCCAGTAAATTGGCAATTTTTAGAACCGCTTTGGATTTTTCCAGATAATACTGGCCGGGCCGCCAAAGATACATGGTGTTAAAAACTTTTGTATTCAGTCCTCTTTCGGATAGAAATTTCTGGCCAAAATCAGATTGCAGGGAAGCAAACATGAACTGGTCTTTTTTGTCTCTTTCAAGGATCCATTGTACCCAGAAATTGCAAACGCCGCAGTCGCCGTCAAAAAATACAATGTACTTATTTTCCCAGTTATCTTCCATGATGTTAAATTTAATAAAGCATTTTCCTTTCTGTTTCTGTTTTTTCTCTTTTAAAGTAATCTGTCAGAATCTTTCTCTGTTCATCGCTCAGCTTTGCATTTTGATGCCCCAAAAAATAAGAGTCAAGAGGCATTTCTTTTTTTTCAATCATTTCTATACATTCCTGCAATTTATGTGCCTGATTCTTTTGCTGATACATCGCAAATGTGGAAAAATTAAGTTCTTTCCTTCCTTCATCAATGTGATTTTTCATAACCCATGAAGCCGGGGCAATATTAGAATACCAGGGATACTGCGTTTCATTCGAATGGCAATCGTAGCAGGAGACCTTTATTAAATTGGCAATTTCAGGCGGGGTGTTTTTTATTTTTAAAAAATCCATGCCCGGTGTAGGTGCAGGATTCGTTTTGTCGATAGGAAAGAACTGAATGATAATAAATGCTACCAGAATAACAGTTAAAACTTTTTTCATTTTTCAATGTTTAATTAAGCATAAATGTACTATAAAATTTTGATTTATAAACGTACATCGGATATGCTTTAAATCACTAAAATACTTTTTAATATCAACAGAGATTATTTATTGTGAAAATTTATAAGTGTTTTATGAAATTGATATACAAGTTATTCTTAAATTTAACTGCAGCAGAAACACATTCAGATCACTAATTATTGTTTTTAACTATTATAAAGATATTTTTAATAGATTTTGTTTATTAAAAAACTTATGTAAGTTTGTCCCTAATAATTTAATCAATCAACATAAAATAACGACAATGGAAAAAGACTTGAATGACATCAGTAAATGCCCGTTTCACAACGGATCCATGAAAAAAGAAAATGTTGCCGGTGGCGGTACCAAAAATTCAGATTGGTGGCCTGATCAGCTGAAAGTAGATATTCTCCGGCAACATTCATCATTATCCAATCCTATGGATAAAGATTTTAACTATGCAGAAGAATTCAAAAGCCTGGATCTTGAAGCGGTAAAAAAAGATCTTCATCATTTAATGACCGATTCTCAGGACTGGTGGCCCGCTGATTTCGGACATTACGGACCTCTCTTTATCCGTATGGCGTGGCATAGTGCAGGAACATACCGTGTTGGAGACGGACGAGGAGGTGCCGGTGCGGGACAGCAGCGTTTTGCACCCCTAAACAGCTGGCCGGATAATGTGAATTTGGATAAAGCGAGAAGACTTCTATGGCCGATCAAACAAAAATATGGAAAGAAAATATCCTGGGCAGATCTTATGATCCTTACAGGAAATGTAGCCCTGGAATCTATGGGCTTTAAAACATTCGGATTTGCGGGAGGCCGTGAAGATGTATGGGAGCCGGATATGGATGTTTACTGGGGATCTGAAAAAACATGGCTCGGAGGTGATCTTCGCTATTCGCACGGGTCAGACGGTGTTGTAGAAGGTCGTGGAGTATTGCCTACAGACGATGACGCAGACGGAGATATCCATACGCGAGATCTTGAAAAACCTTTGGCAGCCGTGCAGATGGGGCTTATTTATGTAAATCCTGAAGGTCCGGACGGAAATCCTGATCCAATAGCAGCGGCAAAAGATATCCGTGATACCTTTGGAAGAATGGCTATGAATGATGAAGAAACGGTAGCGCTTATCGCCGGAGGCCATACTTTCGGAAAAACACACGGTGCAGGACCTGCAGATCATGTTGGAAAAGAACCGGAAGCGGAAAGTATTGAAGCACAGGGATTCGGATGGAACAGTACTTACAATTCCGGTAAAGGAAGAGATGCAATCTCCAGCGGCCTTGAAGTTACCTGGACGGAAACGCCTACTCAATGGAGCAATAACTTTTTCAAAAATCTTTTTGAAAACGAATGGGAACTCACCAAAAGTCCTGCCGGTGCTCATCAGTGGGTTGCAAAAAACGGCAGCGAAACCATTCCGGATGCTTTTGATCCCGATAAAAAGCACAGGCCAACAATGCTTACAACAGATCTTTCCCTAAGATTGGATCCGCAATACGAAAAAATTTCAAGAAAATTTTACGAAAACCCTGATGCTTTTGCTGATGCATTCGCAAGAGCATGGTTTAAGCTTACTCATAGAGATATGGGCCCAAAAGCCCGCTATCTCGGACCTGATGTTCCTTCTGAAGAGCTCATCTGGCAGGACCCTCTTCCTGAAGCAGATCATGTATTAATTCACAATTCTGATATTGAAGCGTTAAAATCAAAAATTCTTGATTCAGGCTTAAGTATTTCGGAACTGGTATCAACAGCATGGGCTTCTGCTTCCACTTTCAGAGGAAGTGATAAAAGAGGAGGAGCCAATGGAGCGAGAATCCGTCTTGCGCCTCAGAAGGACTGGGAAGTGAATAATCCAGCTCAGCTGCAGAAAGTTTTAAGTACTTTGGAAAATATTCAGAAAGAATTTAATGAAAATCAGACAGGGGGCAAAAAAGTTTCGCTGGCAGACCTAATTGTTCTTGCAGGAAGTGCAGCGGTTGAAAAAGCAGCAAAAGATGCAGGCCATACGATCATCGTTCCTTTTTCACCCGGTAGAACAGACGCTTCACAGGAACAGACCGACGTAGATTCTATGCAATATCTGGAACCGCTGGCAGACGGATTTAGAAATTATCTGAAGAAAAAGTTTTCAGTTTCTACAGAATCTTTATTAATTGACAAAGCACAGCTGCTAACGCTTACCGCTCCTGAACTTACTGTACTGATAGGAGGAATGCGCGCGCTGAATACCAATTTTGACGGTTCAAAAAATGGAATTTTCACCCAAAGACCGGGAATTCTTACCAATGATTTTTTTATTAACCTGCTGGATATGAATACGCAATGGAAATCGGTTTCCCAGGATAATGAACTTTATGAAGGAATAAACCGCAAAACCGGAGAAAAAAAATGGACCGCCACCCGTGCGGATCTGGTTTTCGGATCTAATTCTGAATTAAGAGCCATTGCTGAGGTATACGCAAGTTCAGATGCTCATGAAAAATTTGTTAATGATTTTGTTGCTGCATGGGTAAAAGTAATGAATCTGGATCGCTTTGATTTGGTTTAATTTAAGTTAATCATAAAATTGATAAAAAGACAGTTAAGAAATGAACTGTCTTTTTTTATTGATTACAAATTATTTTAGTTTTCCAACAGCTTTTTTCCGGCTTGATAAATCAGTTTTTAAATTGGAAATTGACTTAATAAAAAAAGCCTTGTAATTTAAATAATTAACAAGGCTTCCGTAGACCCACAGGGATTCGAACCCCAGATGACTGAACCAAAATCAGTAGTGTTACCGCTACACCATGGGTCTGTATTTCTATGTCGCGAAATTATATAAATTATTTTAAAAATAAAAATGAAATAGCGAATATTTGCGGATAACAATCGTTTTTTTGCTGATATTCAAAGAATTATTTTTCTTAAATTTCATATGTTTAATATGCTGTAAATCGAATTTAAATTAAAACTGTATCTTTGCAAAAAAATTGGGCTCCAAAAGTTGGAGAAACCCATTAATAACTTGTCCTGAGCTTTGTCGAAGGATTATTAAACATTTTTTATGTCGAATATTGTCGCAATCGTTGGGCGTCCCAACGTAGGAAAATCTACATTATTTAACCGTTTATTAGAAAGAAGGGAGGCTATTGTAGATTCTACTGCAGGAGTTACCAGAGACCGCCATTACGGAAAATCCGATTGGAATGGAGTAGATTTCACCGTAATTGATACCGGTGGTTATGATGTAGGAACGGATGATATTTTTGAAGAAGAAATCCGTAAACAGGTTCAGCTGGCTGTAGATGAGGCAACGTCCATTATTTTTATGATGAATGTGGAAGAAGGCCTTACCGATACAGACTACGAAATTTACAGGCTTTTAAGAAGATCCAATAAACCAATTTATATTGTCATCAACAAAGTAGATTCTTCGAAAGAAGAACTTCCTGCAACGGAATTTTATCAGTTGGGAATCGATAAATATTATACTTTATCTTCTGCAACAGGATCAGGAACGGGTGATCTTCTGGATGATATTGTAAGAGATTTCCCGACTACAGAATATAAAGACCCTTTTGAAGGGCTGCCGAAAATTACTATCGCAGGACGTCCGAATGTGGGAAAATCCACCCTTACAAATGCACTGCTGGATGTAGAAAGAAATATCGTAACAGATATTGCAGGAACTACAAGAGACAGCATCCAGACACTTTATAATAAATTCGGACATGAGTTTGTGCTTGTAGACACTGCCGGAATGCGTAAAAAATCTAAAGTAAGTGAAGACCTGGAATTTTATTCCGTGATGCGTTCCATCCGTTCTATTGAATTTTCGGATGTCGTAATCATTATGGTAGATGCTACGCAGGGATGGGAATCTCAGGACATGAATATCTTCAGCCTTGCCCAGAAAAACAGAAAAGGAATTGTAATTTTGGTGAATAAATGGGATCTTATTGAAGACAAGCAGACCAATACCATGCGTGATTTCGAAAGACAGATCAAAGATAAGATCGGACAGTTCCAGGACATCCCGATTTTGTTTATTTCGGCATTAACCAAGCAGAGAATCTTAAAAGCAGTTGAAGTTGCTATGGAAGTATACGAAGACCGTAAGAAAAAGATTAAAACTTCAAAATTAAACGAAGTGATGCTCCCTATTTTTGAAGGAACGCCACCACCTGCGAATAAAGGGAAATATATCAAAATCAAATACTGCGTACAGCTTCCGACCCCGTCGCCACAGTTTGTTTTCTTCTGCAACCTTCCGCAGTACGTTAAAGAACCATACAAAAGATTTACTGAAAATCAGCTGAGAAAAGAGTTCGGATTTACCGGAGTCCCAATTGAAGTGTATTTCAGACAAAAATAATGAACATCCCTTTCAGGAAAACCTGGAAGGGATTTTATTCTATATAATTTCATATTTTAGATAAAAAGTTTCACAACAATGAATACAGTTGTACTATCAGAACAGTTTTCTTTGGTTAATTCATGGATTAACGAACTCAGGAATGTTGATATTCAGCATGACAGGATGAGGTTCCGCAGAAATATGGAGCGGATCGGCGAAATAGCCGCTTTTGAAATCAGTAAAAGTCTCGAGCAAAAGGAGATCGAAATTCAGACGCCGTTAGATAAGATCAGAGTCAGAGAAATTGCTGTTCAGCCGGTTATTACGACCATATTAAGAGCCGGTGTTCCTTTGTTTCAGGGGATTCTGAATTATTTCGACAAAGCCGACTGCGGATTCGTGGCAGCATACAGAAAACATGATGCTAATGATTATTTCTCGATCAAGCAGGATTATTTAACGTGTCCCGATATCGAGGGTAGGCCTTTAATTGTCGGTGATCCAATGCTGGCTACAGGGGCTTCTTTAATTGAAGCGATCAAAGATTTACTCACCCACGGCAAGCCAAGCCAGCTTCATATTGTAGCTGCAATTGCTTCAAAACAAGGTGTTGAAACCATAGAAAAAGCTTATCCCGAAGCCAAAATATGGGTTGGAGCCATCGATGAGCAGCTCACTTCCAAGGGGTATATCACACCAGGTTTGGGAGATGCCGGAGATTTAAGCTATGGAGAAAAACTACAACGCTAATTTATATTCGTAAATATTACAGATTAGATATGTGAAACTTTTCTGTTTTTAAAAAGTTCAAACTTAATATTTAAAATAGGGTGGCATCAGCAATGTCACCCTTAAATATTTGTGCCTGACTGATCAGAATATTTGGGCTCAAACCTATTATTAATTCTTAGTTTGATAAAAAATATTAAAAAAAATAAATATCACAGAAGGAATACAAAAAATAAGTCGTCTAAAAGATAGAAAGCATTAAGAAGAAATTTCATCTTAAAATTTATGCAACAAAACTTGATAGATAACCAAATAAAAACGTATTCCAAATGATGAAAAAAATTTTAACATCACTTATTGTTCCCTCAATTTTTTTAGCGGCTGTTTTTTATTCTTGTTCCGGCGACGACGTGTATGAAGAAGCACCTCTTTCTAAAGACGAATATCCCAATATTACGGCTGCTTTCGGGGCTAATATTAATTTGAGCAGTCTTGAAAATTATGCCAATCAAATCAAGCCGGCTTATATTACCAAAGATAATACCGCAGGAAACCCGATAACGGACAAAGGTGCTACTCTGGGAAGAATTTTGTTTTATGATAAAAATCTTTCTAAGGATAATACCATTTCCTGCTCAAGCTGTCACAAACAGGAGCTGGCTTTCGGAGATAATGCTGTGGCAAGTATCGGTGTTAACGGAACTACAGGAAGGCATTCTATGAGACTTGTAAACGCCAGATTCAGCAATGAAACAAAATTTTTCTGGGACGAAAGAGCATCAACCTTAGAAGCACAAACTGTTTTCCCGATTCAGGATCATGTAGAAATGGGTTTCAGCGGAACCAATGGTGACGGCAGCCTGCAGGACCTGATTGCCAAGCTTCAGAATATAAAATATTATCAGGAAATGTTTACGTTTGTGTATGGAGATGCGGTGGTAACCCAAACCAGAATTCAGAATGCTCTGGCACAGTTTATAAGAAGCATTCAGTCTTTTGATTCTAAATATGATGCAGGAAGAGCGTCGAGTGCCAACGACCAGCAGCCGTTTGCCAATTTTACTGCGCAGGAAAATCAGGGTAAAAATTTATTTCTGGCTCCTCCCGTATTCGATGGTTCAGGAAACCGTACAGGGGGCGGATTAGGGTGTGCCGCATGTCATGCAGCTCCGGAATTTGATATTAATCCTACCTCAAGAAATAACGGGATTATAGGGAAAATAAGCGGAACAGGTATTGATATTACCAATACAAGGGCGCCGAGTTTAAGAAACGTTACCAATAGCAGCGGACTGGAGAACGGCAGATTTATGCATACCGGAGGTTTTACAACCCTGCAGCAGGTAATCGGTCATTACGCAACCATAAGCATTGCTGCCGGAAATACCAATCTTGATCCGCGCCTCACCCCGAATGGTGTAGGACAAAAGCTTAACGTGACAGCTCAGGAAACAGATGCGGTGATTGCATTTTTGAAAACCCTATCCGGAAGCGATGTGTATACCAATAAAAAATGGAGCAATCCTTTTAAATAATCTTGAATCTTAATTGTAAAGCTGTCGTTTGGCAGCTTTTTTTGTTAATATAAGCCTTAAATTACTATGATATCTTCCAGAAATCTTTCATTAGATCCAGTAATAGTCTGACTCTGACTTTATCCATCGGATGCTTTGTGCCAGGGAGTACGGCAAGTCTTCCGTCCGGAAGGCTTCTGCAGGCATCAATACTTTCTTCCAGGGTCACCATGTTATCCTGATCTCCTACCATAATCTGAATGGGGATGTTTATTGCTGAAAGGTTACCTTTCAATGGAGGATTTTTTCCTAAGGAAACCATAAGATCAGCAACGGAATGCATCAGTTTTTTCCATTTTTTTCCGTGTTGTGCTTCCATAAGAGTGGCATATTTTGGTACTTTTTGAGCAATGACTTCAGGATCAAGCATTTTACTTTCCTTTAATGCCTTTTCTTCCGTCCAGTCGAATTTTGTTCCCAAAGTCATCACAGAATTGATTCTTTGTGGATACTCCAAAGCATGGCAGAGTGCTATATAACCGCCCATGCTGTGGCCGAAAACATCAACATCATACAGGTTATTTGCTTCGATAAAATCCTGCAATTCACGCGTGTATTTTTCAATGCTGATGCCGTCTTCAGGGAGTTCGGAGTTTCCATGCCCTGAAAATAAAGGGGTATGAACGGTAAAATATTTTGAAAGCTCCTCTATGAAAGGATCAAAGGTCTGGCTGTGACCTAATGCGCCATGGAGTAAAATAAGATTTGACATGGTAATGTTTTCCCGGAAAATTACTAAAATTTATTACATCTCATATGTGAAAGAAATAGCTTTATTTAAAATTCTTACACTTTCAAGCCCTTATACTCTGAACTTTACACTTTAAAGTTACGCATCCATAGCCATTACCAGTACATTTATCTTATTATTTCCGGCTTTAAGAATTTCCCATGCAATGGAAGCAACCGTATTCCCGGTAGTGAACACGTCATCAATAAGCAGAATATTCTTTCCGGTAATTGTCTGGGTAATGGAAAAAGTATTTTCCGTTTCCAGACGGCGTTGTCTGTTCTTCAACGCTTGGGCTTTTGAATAATGATTTCTCCGGATCAGATTATGGTCGAACGGAATGTTGTAGAATTCAGAAATTTTTTCGGTAAATAAGTGCAGCTGGTTATAGCCTCTTTCTTTCAGTTTTTTAGGATGCAGCGGTACCGGGACCAATAAATCAGGCTTCTGGTTCCCGAAATCAAGACGTTCAGATGTCCACTGTGCCAGAATTTCCCCTGCTATTTCCCTGCTTTTGTATTTTAGTTCATGGATAATTTTTCTGCTGAGATTTTCTTTTCCGAATTGCATTAAGGCAAAAGTATTCTCAACAGGAAAAAGGAGTCTGCATTTTTCTTTTATAAAATTATCATCAGAATAGCCGGAATGTATAAAATCAATCTGGCTGAAACAAAGCTCACAGATCAGAAGATCAGCCGAAATAATACTGTTACAGCCCAGGCAGCGGTTCGGAAACAGAATATCCAGAATCATTTGTGCGTATTTTTTTGCTAATATACTAACTTGTACATTATTCCGTAGTGTAATTTCAAGTGCAAACATTGAATAATACGGGATTTAACCAGATTCTTTAATTTTATGTCTTATTTTTGAATAAATATTGAAGGAGATGAGCTTGATTTATGAGAAACAGATCGTGGTAACAGAAGAACATATCGACCGAAACAATCACGTCAATAATGTCCAGTACGTCAAATGGGTGGAAGAAATTGCGGGGGAACATTGGGATTTCGTGAAACATAAAACCAACAATCCTGATGATATCTGGATGCTTCTGGATCATCACATTCAATACAAAAAGCAGGTCTATCTGGGAGAAATTCTCACGATAAAAACCTATCCGAAAACTCCTGAAGGAATCCGTCAGCCGAGAAAAGTAGAATTCTACTGCAATGATCAGCTGGTAGTAGATTCCTTAACGCTCTGGGTTTTCATTGATAAGGAAACGGAAAGGATTATCAGGCTGGAAAGTGACTGGCTGGATATTTTATAATTTTTCGCTAAGAATCGTAAGAACCAAGTCCGATTTTTCTTTATCAATGGTCCCTGTGATCTCCGATACGGTTCCGTTTTTATCAATAATAAAAGTAAGAGGATTTCTTATTAATGAAAAGTAGGACTGTAATTCTTTCATTGAATCCGTAATATGTAGAAAATTGAATTCATGTGTTAATAAAAACTGTTGAAGCTTCTCTTTTGGGTCGTGAGTTATTGCTATAAAATTTACTTTATCACCTAAATTTTTCTTAATTTGATTGAGGTACGGAAGCTCTTCAATACATGGCGCACAGTTTGTTGACCAAAAATTGATAAGCGTAACTTTTCCGGTGAGTTCCTGAGCGCTGAAATTTTCACCTTCGCCATTTTTAAAATTTTCAATAGGAAAATGTTGTCCGATCTTTTTTTCCAGAAGAGGGTGAGCCTGGAAATGGTTTTGCTGTGCGTTTAAAGACACGCAAAAGAGAAGAAAAAAAGATAAAAAATATTTGAGTAGTTTGGTCATCTAACGGGTATTAATTTCTTTATCAACGTGCTAAAGATTTTGTTTATTGTGATGTATGGCAAATATCATTTATCTACATACATGCATTCAAATCTGTAGTCACAATTTATCCAACCCAAACTCAAAGCAAATTCCTTATCTTTGCACCATGATACGTATTACAAAAATTTTTACATTCGAAACAGCCCACGTGCTGTACAATTATGATGGAAAATGTAAAAATATGCATGGGCATTCCTACAAGCTGTTTGTGACGGTAAAAGGAAAGCCCGTAAATGATTTGGAAAACCCGAAAAACGGAATGGTGGTGGATTTTGGAGACATAAAAAGTATCGTAAAATCTGAAATTGTAGATGTCTGGGATCATGCGGTGCTGATCAACGGACTTTCCCCGCATAAAGAACTGGGGGAAGATCTTGAAGGAAAAGGACATAAAGTAATTTACTGTACGTTCCAGCCAACATGTGAAAACATGTTGTATGCGATTGCCGCAAAAATAAAATCTAAGCTTCCGGAAGGGATTTCTCTGGCTTATCTTAAGCTTCACGAAACAGAAAATTCTTACGGAGAATGGTTTGCGGAAGATAATCAGTAATGTAGATCAATAAATATTCAGAAGTGTTAAAGACAACCATTAATCTAGAACCTGGAAAAAAAGTATATTTTGCTTCCGATCAGCATTTCGGTGCACCGGATCCAAAGTCTAGCAAAGTGCGTGAAGAACACTTTATCCGCTGGATGGATGAAATCAAGCATGATGCGCAGGTCTTGTTTTTAATGGGTGATCTTTTTGATTTCTGGCACGAATGGAAGCACGTGATCCCGAAAGGATACGTACGGGTGTTGGGTAAAATTGCCGAACTCAAAGACCGGGGAATTCATATTTATTTCTTTGTAGGAAACCATGACCTTTGGATGAAAGATTATCTTGAAGAAGAAATAGGATGTACCGTTTTTTATACAAAACAGTATTTTGAAATGGGGGGTAAGCAGTTTCTGCTTGCTCACGGTGATGGCCTCGGACCAGGTGATAAAGGATACAAGAGAATGAAAAAGGTCTTTACCAATCCTGTTGCACAGTGGTTCTTCAAATGGCTGCATCCGGATATTGCCATGAAAATTGCGCTGTATATGTCGCAGAAAAATAAAATGATTTCCGGTGATGAAGACAAAGAATTTTTGGGAGAGGATAAAGAATTTCTGATTATTTATTCTAAAGAAAAGCTTAAAACACAAAAAATAGATTATTTTATCTATGGCCACCGTCATCTTCCTATGATTCTGGAATTGGAGGGGAAAGCAAAATATATCAATCTGGGAGACTGGATCTCTTACTTTACCTACGGAGTGTTTGAACACGAGTTTCATCTGAAAACATTTGAAATGAAAACAAAAAGAATTACCCCATAAAGAGGTAATTCTTCGAGCAAAACGAATTTTACTCTTGTTTTTAATCCATATTCCGGTTTTGTAATTGCAATAACCCGACCAAAATTTAAATTTTATATTAAAAAAATATTAAAAAGCTCAATGGTTTCATTAATTGCTTTATAATGAGACTGTAAGAGAAAATATCTTTCGCAGTGGACACAATATTTGACATACAAACCGGAAAAGACTTTCTGTTGGCATCTCTCAGAACTTTTCGTTATCAATATCAGAATGTTGAAATTTACAGACGTTTTGTAGATTATCTTAATATTAATCCTGATGAGGTGGATGAACTGGTCAAAATCCCGTTCCTTCCAATCGAGATGTTTAAGAATCATCAGATTATAGATAAAAATGTGAAGGCAGATCTGTTCTTTCAAAGCTCGGGAACCACGCAGATGAATCTTTCAAAGCATTTTATTGCGGACGAAGATCTCTATAAACAAAGCATCTATAAAAGCTTTTCAGAATTTATAGGAAAGCCGGAAGATTTTATTTTCCTTGGATTGCTGCCAAGCTATCTGGAGCGACAAAATTCTTCGTTAATCTATATGGTTGATTACTTAATGAAAAAATCAGGAAAACCTGAAAACGGGTATTTTCTTTACAATCATGAAGATCTCTTTGCTCTTTTAAATAAACTGGAAGACAAAAAAGTTATTCTCTTTGGAGTTTCCTTTGCCTTGCTGGATTTTATCGACTATTGCCATTCTGAACGTAGTGACGAATCTTTGAACTTTATGGAGGATTTAATAGTGATCGAGACCGGCGGTATGAAAGGAAGAAAAGAAGAAATGACCAAAGATGAACTTCTGAAAATTTTACAGGAAGGTTTTAAAACGGAAAAAATTTATTCCGAATATTCCATGACGGAACTCCTTTCACAGGCATATTCTTTAGGAAATAATGAATACCAATGTCCAAGCTGGATGAAAATCATGATCCGGAATGCAGAAGATCCTTTTAACTACGAAAAAGAAGGAAGAACCGGCGCTATCAACATTATTGATCTTGCCAACGTTCATTCCTGTGCATTTATTGCTACCCAGGATTTAGGAGAAATTGTCGGAGATAAATTTCAGGTTTTGGGCAGAATTGACCACTCTGATGTTCGGGGTTGCAGTTTACTCGTAAGTTAGGTTTAAGAGTTGTAAAATATAAAAGATGGGTGTGTGAATGTTTTTAAATATAGCTGCTTATCGTGCCTGATCTCGAATGGTTGTTAAAATAAAAACTATTGGAGTCCTGAAAGGACGACCTAGATAAGAATAGGATGTAAATCCTATCAATTAATGATTTGTAAGAATAGGAAGCAAGATACGATCCTGTCAAATTAAAAAAAATGTTAAAAATAGAAGAATTGGTTCATGCATTTATTTATTCTCAATGTGATTTTGAGAAGGAAATTGTGCTGACCAATCATTTTCAGGCAGATTGGGAAGCTGATATTCTAATTGTGGACTCGGAAGGATTCAGTCACGAAATAGAAATCAAGCTCTCAAAAAGTGATTTTAAAAATGATTTTAAAAAATCCTATACCAATTCCAATACCGGCGAAAAGTTTCTGAAGCATGATAAAATTTCCTGCGGCGATTATGTCTGCAATGCCTTCAGCTTTCTGCTTCCGATGGGAATGGTAGATCATACGCTTATTCCGGAACATTGCGGCATCATTGAGTTTTATCATAATGTAGATTCCTGGAATACGGAATTTTATACCATCAGAAAACCTAGGAAGGTTCATGAAGATGCTTACTGGAAGCTAAATGATAAAGATCTTTTTATCCGGAAAATGGCGCTTAACCTGCTTCAGAGAAAGTTAGAGATCAAAGGGAAACACGAAGAACTGATCTTTAAAAATCCTTTTGATATTAAAAAATTAAAGTAAGACCAAAAAATCCTGTTGTTCAACAGGATTTTTTTTTGTTTATACCGATTCTGAAATTTCGTGTTCTTTTTGAAGCAAGAACTTATATATAAGTCCGCCGGAAATTCCGCCTAAAATCGGAGCGGCCCAGAACAGCCAGAGCTGCGAAAGTGCATTGCCCTGTACAAAAATTGCCTGAGAGAGCGATCGCGCCGGATTCACGGAAGTGTTAGTAATAGGAATTGAGATCAAATGGATTAAGGTAAGAGCAAGCCCGATGGCAATTCCTGCAAACTTTCCGTTGGAATGCCTGTCGGTTGTTCCCATAATAATGATCAGGAAAAAAGCAGTCAGTAAAAATTCGGTCAGGAAGGCGGCGCCCATAGAGTAGCTTTTCTCAAAATAAACGGGAGCATCGTAAAAATTGGTAGCAAAAGCACCCGGTGCGGAAAAATCGATACTTCCGGAACCGTGTAAAATAATGTATAAAGCTCCGGCCGCTGCAATAGCTCCCAGGCACTGGGCTATGATATATGGAACAAGTTCCCGGACAGGAAACCTTCCTCCCGCCATTAATCCGAAACTTACGGCAGGATTGAAATGTCCGCCGGAAATAGGCCCTACAGCATAAGCCATAGTAAGAACAGTGAGTCCGAAAGCTAGGGATACACCTATCAGTAATATACCCATTTGTCCGTTGGCAGAAGGTGCAATCTGGGAGGCAAACAATGCGCTGCCACAGCCTCCGAATACAAGCCAGAAGGTGCCGAAAAATTCGGCAAAAAGTTTTTTCATCATATTTATATTTTTTTAAATGTAATCAAATTTATAATTTATATATCGAAATAAAAAGTAAATTTAAATATCATTAATTTAATTAAATTTTATTTTATTTATCAAATTATCATTTTTTATGATTTTTGTTGTGTTTTCTGTAATGAAGTATTATTATGGTATTTGACTGATAATAGATAATTCATTATTTTTAATTGGAAATTAAAACATTCTTTAATGAAAAAGTTTTTATGCGTGGTATTTGCTTTCGTTATTCAGGGGACTTATCATTCCCAGGAAGCTAAAAAAATATTACCCTGCTATGATCTTACAGAAGTTTTAAAAGTAGAGCCTACATTGCTTTACAAACCTCACCTTGATGCCTCTAAAAGTTTTGGGGTCAAAATTTTGAAAGATTCAAAGGCTGTTCAGAAATACATCAACAACGGAAAATTCCACAAGGTCAGCAAATCCGGAAAAGGATATCGTGTACAAAAACTCGACTACAGCAGAGCATGGATGGTTTCCAAAGGAAAACTGATGCTGGAAAGAATTGGGGCACGGTTCAGCAAAGAAACAAAAGGAAATACATTTACCGTTTCATCCATTACCCGTACCCTCGAAGATCAGTGCAGGTTAAGAAGAGTTAATACCAATGCATCACTGGGGATTAGCTCACATAATTACGGCAATTCTTTCGATATATCCTATGTGCGTTTTGATGGGGTTTTAAGGAACAATTCAAGACTGGAAGCTGCTCTGGAAAAAGTGTTGAAATATTATTATGATGCAGGCCGCATTTACTATATTAAAGAAAGACAGCAAAGTTGCTTTCACATTACGGTTAAGAATTATTAAATAGTTTTCAAATCTATGTGATATACTTGCACAGATAATTTAGTTTCTATAATTTTATGGCACTTTAAAAAAACCGTGAAATATGAATATATTCAACAGAGATCAATTTGATGTCGCCATTGCAGAGTGGACCAACTGCTGTGCAGATTATGCTAAAATCCAGAGCCTTATCCCAACAAATTACGTTTTTACCTTTAACTCGGAACAGGTTAGCTGGTTGAAAAGCCAAAATAAGTACAATGAATTTTGTGCAGAAATAGGAGTTTTTAAAGGTCAGTTGGTGGCTATTTTATGTCCCATGGATGCAAATGGACAAAGGCTTGTTGTAGATCAATTTCCTTACAGCGTCCTCGGTGAACTTGACGGCGATCTGAGACTGGTAGAAACCGAGCAGTATAAAGTAATTAAAAATGCTGTTCTATCTAAAGACTTGCAGCGAATTGATTATGATTCAGATACCTATTTCCCTGTTTCCAACAAACCTATGCTGGACCAGGATGTAGCACTTGAAGCAATAGAATCCTGGAGAAATGACGGGATGACATGGTTCTACAGAGAATGTTCAGAGTTTAAAGGAAGCAGGATTTTCAAAAAGTTTTTTGTGCCTTCTGAAGATCTTATTTCTTCCAAACCGGGACTTTACAAAATAATATGCTCATTCGGACTTAAGTTTTCGGAAGTGTATCAGAGAGTTTTGCCTACGCTTATTTTTATCTCTTTTTATCAGGATCTGCAGAATTCGGGAAGCATCGATACCATTTCAAATACGTACGACTGGTCTCAGCCTTGCCCACCCCTGTGTCCGTTAAATTATAATATCTAACTTATTGTGGATACATACAAAGTAATACTTTATCTTAATAATAGTTTACTTTTTATTTGTGCTGTTATAGGACTTATCCGGTACAAATTTTTTAAAAATTCAGAAAAATGGTATGTCTATTATATCATTTTTCTTTTTTTGATAGAAACTGTTGTTAAACTCTGTCTTTATGTTTTTAACCTGAAAGACGTGAATTTTGTCTTTCCTTTTTACGTTGCCGGAGAACTTCTGCTGCTGGGAATTTTATATATAAGAAAGCTTCATATGTCGGTTTACTGGTATATTCCTGTAGCCCTGCTTGCGGCTTTATTCTTTATAGATTCCCAAATGCTTACCAACGATGTGAAAAAAGTGATATCCAATATAGTGGTAATCTGCTTTGCCGGATATGCACTGCTTACTGTCATTAAAAGCAGTAAAATCAACGACAGATTTATACTGGCAGACAGCTTTATCTTCGTATACTATGCACTGTCGGTTTTTTTATTTTTCCTTCTCAGGCAGCTTTCGGATCTGGGAAAAGAAGAGGCCAATATGATATGGAGTATCAATAATATACTCAGCAGTTTTTTATATGTATCAATTATTTATACCTTTTTAAAATTAAAGAAATAACTCTTAATATTAGCTTTTTTATTACGTTAATTGTCGTTTTGATAATTATCATGTCTTTTATTTTGCTTGCGTACAGAAGCTTTATTAAAAGAATAATTGAAGAAAAAAATGTACAGCATGAAGCGGAGGTCCTGCACCAGAAAAACCTGGTGCTGGAAAATATAAAAGCCCAGGAAGCAGAAAGAAAAAGAATTGCGGTAATGATTCACGATGATATTGGAAACAGGCTTAATATTTTATCATTATGGCTGAATAACCTTGATACCAAAGGAGATGAGCTTATAAAAAAAAATATTACTACCCAGATGTCTTCTCTTATAGATTCTTCACGAAGTATTTCACATTCATTGTATCCTGTAAATCTTGAAACCGTAGGACTGGTGTTATACATTGAAGAGCTCATTGCCAACTTATCGGGAAGAATAAATATTTCACTGAGTGTAAGCCCTAAATTTCAGAAAAAAGATATTTTTATAGAAGTTCAGCTTTACAGAATCATTCAGGAGTTTACCACCAATGTTCTCAAACATTCGGAAGCATCAAGAGTCTGGATCTATATTAAAGACAATCGTAATAATCTGGGGGTAGTAATCTCAGATAACGGAGAAAGTTTTGAATATGAAGAGGTGAAAAAAGGGATGGGGATCAAAAATATAGAATCCAGAATAAAATCCATGAACGCGGCACACAAATGGAAAAACGTCTTAGGTAAAGGAAGCCGGCTAATCATTAAAATTCCATACACTAATGAATTCCCAAATCAAAGTAGCACTAATTGATGACGAACAGCTCATCCTCGAAGGGGTGAAAATGCTCCTCTCCTCCGAACAGAATATTTCAGTAGGATTTACTTCCAACAACGGTCCGGATTTTCTCAAAGTTTTAGAGAATACTTCAGAAGAAGACTTTCCGGATATCGCGTTGGTAGATGTTCAGATGCAGCCCATGAACGGCTTTGAGCTTGTTGAGGTTCTTAAAGAAAAATATCCGGACCTCAAGATCATCATCCTATCCTCCCATTACAAAACAACCATTCTGGGATATATGGTGAAGCTGGGTGTTTCTGCTTTTTTACCCAAAAACTCCAACAGGGAAGCCTTTATGGAAGCCATCACTATGGTTTATAAAAACGGAATTTTCTTTACACCAGAAGATCATCAGATGATCTTTTCCTACATGAACAGCCCTACCAAAAAACGAACACTCTTCGAAATGGACGATGAATTGTCCGACCGGGAAAAAGATGTGGTAAGGCTTATCTGTCAGGAATGCACCAACAATGAAATTGCCGAAAAGCTGTTCATCAGTCCAAGAACCGTAGAAAGCCACAGGCAGAGAATCGTGGAAAAAATAGGCGCCAAAAATACAGTAGGTATTGTTATTTATGCTATCATTAATAATATCCATCCGTTAGAAAGAATCTGATTCCGTAGAAATACGGAATTTTTTATTTGGTGCTTTTTACTCTAAAATCCCGCCTTTTTTCATCGTTACTTTGAAGAATTCGTTCACTTTATCAATTTTGATAAGGTTTAAAACTAAAACCACAAGGTGTCAATGAAAAGCAGCATAATCTCCGTCGGAGTTTTTTTTGACGGAACAGGAAATAACGGGATAAACGCAACTTCTCCCGAAAAGCCCCCAAAAAACAACGAAAGTTATTACGGAAATATTACCAATATTTATAAATTATTTCAACAGTTTAACGGTGAGGAGAAAATATATATAGAAGGCATTGGAACCGTTACTCAAAAGGAAGACAGCGATTTTGCCATGGCTACCTGCAAAAATCCTGCAGGCGAAGAAGGATATTCTTCTGATGACAAACTACAGAAAGCATTTTCTTTTATCAGGCAGATCATGTCTGATTGTACAAGTCGATATGAACTATATATTTACGGATTCAGCAGAGGAGCAATGCTGGCCAGAAATTTTTGCTACGAACTGCTGAAAGAAAATACTGATTTTCAGGGAAATGTCACTGTAAAATTTCTTGGTGTTTTTGATACGGTAGAATCTGCGCCCTTCCACGATTACAACGTGATGGTGCATCCCGCAACGGAAAAAGCACTTCATATTTGTGCCGCAAACGAATGCCGCTTTTTCTTTCCCTTAACAGGTCTTTTTGAAGATTCTGGTTTAATGGAAGATAAAATAGCAGATACAGGGAATACCGTCTGGAAAAAAATTTTTGTTCCCGGAGCTCATGCAGACGTAGGAGGCGGATATCTGGAAGGTTCCCAGTCAGTATATATATCCCCGAATTTCCTTCAGGAGGGTGAGGTTGAAGCCTACATCCGTAATATCAGGACAACAGCCGATGCAGAAGGAAATAAAATATGGGATCATATACTGGAAAATTATGAAATAAACCGCGGAAAAGCATTTTTTCAGGCTTATCTTGCCAGAAATCTTGTGTACAATGAACTTTCTAAAGTTTACGGGAAACTTATGCTCGAAGAATCAAATGCTGAAAAACCGATTTTTAATACGGAATTTGATGATTCCAACTTTTTAATTGATGCCGGAAAACATCCCTATCTCATCCAGCTTTCAAATGCACTAAAGCAGTATGCAGAAAAGCTTTCCCCGGAATTAAAGCCTGTTTATCATTATAAAGAACTGACAGGTTATAGTCATATCTCCGCCAATTTTGGATTGTATCATCCGGCAATTTCAAGAAATTCAGCAGACGGCGGACTTACGGAATTTATCAACAACGGGCTGAACGTACCGGGAAATTCTGACGATCAGTTTACTGCCAACACTTCAAAACTACAGGTGGAAATACATCATATCGAAGATTCTGTCGTGGATTACGCATACGGAACCAATATCCCAAATAACGACAATTGGAACCGAACCATATTGATTAAGGAAAATTTATACAATAAATGTTAGTACTTTTTCAGTTTTAAATTTAGGTGTGGAGCTGTCCTGGTAAGACAGCTCTTTTTTTATTCCTGTTCCCCAAAAAAGCTTTTTAAGATTCACATTCATAAGAAGTTATTTTTCTTACAGCCAGTTCTTTTATTTTCCGTATTTTTGCACCCGAAAATTCATTATTCACTATTAATCATTATTAGCATGCTTTCGGTTCAAGGTTTAGGATTACATCATTCAGGAACATATTTGTTTCAAAACGTGAATTTCACGATTAAAAAGGATGATAAAATTGGTTTGGTTGGTAAAAATGGGGCGGGGAAATCCACTTTATTAAAAATGCTTTCCGGAGAAATTAATTTCTATGAAGGAAACGTAGTTCCGGAAGGAAATATCACTATCGGATTTTTAAAGCAGGATCTTGATTTCGTAAAAGGAAGAACGGTTTGGGCAGAAACCATGCAGGCTTTCGAACAGATCAATGCATGGAAAAATGAGCTTGAAGAAGTGAATCATCAGATGGCGACAAGAACCGACTATGAAAGTGATTCTTACACCGATCTGATCAACAAAATGACAGAACTAAACGATCTTTTGATGAACCACGACGCTTACAATCTCGAAGGCGACATGGAAAAGGTGCTTTTCGGGCTTGGATTCAAAGCGGATGATTTTCAGAAGATTACCGATGAATTTTCAGGAGGCTGGAGAATGAGAATCGAGCTTGCGAAGCTACTTCTTCAGAAAAACGACATTATGCTTCTCGATGAGCCTACCAACCACCTCGATATGGAATCCATCATGTGGCTGGAAAACTTTTTAAAAGATTATCCCGGAGCAATTGTTCTGGTAAGTCACGATAAGCAGTTCATGACTGCGGTTTGTAACCGTACTTTCGATATCAACAACAAAAAAGTTGACGACTATAAAGCCAATTATTCCAAATATCTTGTGATGCGCGAAGACCGCCGTGAAAAGCTGATTCAGGCTAAAAAGAATCAGGATGCGGAAATCAAGCAAATGGAAGATAACATCAATAAGTTCCGTGCAAGTGCTACCAAAGCATCCTTCGCACAGTCGCTTATCAAAAAGTTAGATAAAATCGAGCGAATTGAAGTGGATAATGAAGATGTCTCTAAATTCAACATTCGTTTCGTACAATCCGTAGTTCCCGGAAAAGTAATTTTTGAAGCTCAAAAACTCGGCAAAGCCTATGGAGAGAAACAGATTTTTGATGATGTGGATTTTATTGTCCAAAGGGGAGATAGAATTGCGCTTCTTGGACAGAACGGACAGGGAAAAACAACATTAGCAAAAATTCTTGCAGGCGATATCAAAGATTATTCAGGAACCTGGAATCTGGGGCATAACGTAAATATTGGTTATTTCGCTCAGAACCAGGAGGAGGTTTTAACCCCGAATAAAACGGTTCAGGAAGAAGCAGAAGATGCTGCAACTGAAGAAACCAGACCAAGAGTCCGTGATTTGTTAGGATCTTTCCTTTTCCAGGGAGAGGCGGTGAATAAAAAAACGAAAGTACTTTCCGGAGGGGAAAGAAACCGTTTGGCGCTTTGTAAATTGTTGTTGCGTCCTTTCAATACGCTGATCATGGACGAACCTACAAACCACTTGGATATCCAGTCTAAGGAAATTATCAAACTGGCGCTTCAGAAGTTTGAAGGGACTTTGATCGTAATTTCGCACGACAGGGAATTTTTACAGGGACTTTGTGATAAAATTTACGAGTTCCGTGACGGTAAAATGAAAGAATTCTTAGGGGATATCAATGAATATCTGGAATTCCGACAGAAAGAATCCATCAGGGAAATTTCTGCTGAAAAGGCGAAACTGCACAATGAACTGCCGAAAGTTGAGGAAAAAAAGACCGAAGAAAAGCAGGTTTCTAATGAATCATCCGTAATTGTAAGCAAAGAGCAGAAGAATATTCAGAATAAACTGAAGAAAGTAGAAGAGAAAATTACTGAACTTGAAACAAAAGTTGAGGAATTTGAAGCTTCGTTTACCAAAGAGAATCCTTCTGAAGAAACGTTGGAAAATTATAACAAGACAAAAGAAGAGCTCGATCTTGCGCTGCAGGAGTGGGAATATCTGGGTTCACAGTTGAACTGATTCTAAAGGTTGTGCTAGGAAAAACCTTATAGGTTTCTAAAACCTATAAGGTTTGAATAACAGTTTGTAACAAAATTTCAATTCGTCCTACTTATCCATCAAAATATTTTAAGAAAACTTTAATCTGAGTTTTTAAATTATTTTTATAATTTTGACACATGATTTTTAAAGAAAGCAGAAATCTGAAGAATTTTATTTCCAAGCTATTATTTGGGATTTATTTTCTTGCGCTGTTTTCTCAAAATTTCCACAGTCACAGTTCTGAAGAAGTTTTCAAAAACTTCAGCTTTAAAAAATCAGAAAATACCATTACCAAAAATATAGCAAAGGAAAAAGCAGCAGACTGTCTCGCCTGTCACTTCTTAGCTACGGGACATACTTTAGTTCCTGAAGAATTTGGTTTTTCTTTTGAGAATTATACGCATGAAGTAAAGCAGATTATTGCAATTCAGGAGAAAATATGGTCTCAGACCAAATTTACGTTTCAGCTTCGCGGTCCGCCCGCAATTTCATAATTCATAGATTCTTTTCGTATTTTTTGAACTTAAATTTTAGAATTTAAAATATTTCCTGATGAAAATATATCATTAAGAGGTAATTAAATTGTTAGTAATAGTAAGTTTAATGCATTGATTAATAGTTAACTCTGTTGATTTAAATTTAATGCATTTTCAAAAAATCCAATCAACAAACTTTTTCGAAAAAAGTACTTGAAAAGTACATAATCAATCTATTTAACAATGAAATTGATATATAGCTTAATGCTGATCTTTTGCGGGTTTGCATTGACCAACGCACAGCAGACTTACGCGGTAGAAGGAACTGTTCAGGATTTTCACGACAAAACGGCACTGGAAAATACAGTAGTGAAAATTGGAGAGTTCTCTGCTAGAACCGATAAAAACGGTAAGTTTTCTTTCAGTAAAATCCCTGCGGGAAAATACATACTCATTGCTAAGCATCCTGATTGTAATGATTATACTGAAAATGTAGGAGTTACACAGGATTTACATTTGACGATTACCCTGGAACACCATATTCAGGATATCGAAACCGTAACTATTCACGGAAGCCATAAAAGCAATGGATCTCTGGTCGTTAAAACGCTTGATAAATCGGAAATTGAGAGGAATTCCTCAGAGAATTTAGGGAATTTACTGTCAAAAATCTCAGGTGTAAGTGCTTTGAAGACGGGGAATAATATTTCAAAACCCATTATTCACGGGCTTTACGGAAGCAGGGTCTCCATTTTAAACAATGGGGTAAAACTTGCCGAACAAGAATGGGGAGTAGAGCACGCACCAAACGTTGATATTAATAATTTTCAGCATATCGACGTGATCAAAGGTGCTTCTGCCTTAAAATACGGAAGTGATGCCGTTGGCGGAGTCGTGGTAATGGAACCTGAAGTTTTTCCTAAAAAGGATACCATTAAAGGATCATTAGGTCTCACGGGAATTTCAAACGGCCGCGGAATGGCCCTGGAAGCCGATGTTGCTAAAATCTGGAAAAACGGATGGGCGGTAAAAATCGGCGGAAGCATCAAAAAGCTGGGCGATCAGAATGCTCCGGATTATAATCTTATGAATACGGGAATGGATTTTTCTTCATTCAATTTTACCGTTCAGCATAATACATATGAAAAAGGAATTTCATTCGATTATTATCTTACCAACCAGAATATAGGAATTTACAGAGGTTCTCACGTTGGAAACAATGAAGATTTCTATAATGCCACAACATCAAAGATTCCTGTATATACAGGTAATTTCAGTTACGATATTGATAATCCGAGGCAGGTAATTGAGCATCATATTGCCAAAGTTTCTGCTTTCAGAAGATTTGAAAATATCGGGAAAGTTTCCGCAACTTACAGTTATCAGTATAATCACCGACAGGAATATGACATCAGAAGAGGGGAGCTGAAAGATACGCCTTCCCTGGATCTGGAACTGATGACCCATCAGTTCAATCTTAATGATTTGCTGGAAAGAGGAAAATTTTCTCTGGAAACAGGGATTGATGCAAGTTTTCAGAACAATTATTCGGATCCGGCCACAAAAGCGCGGCGCCTGATTCCGAATTATGATAAATATGCTGCGGGAGTGTATTCCATTTTTAAATATAAAATTTCCGGTAACTTTAATGTAGAGGCGGGCGCAAGATATGATTTTACACGATACGATGTCACGAAATGGTATGATAAAAGCGACTGGGAAAAAAGATACGCAGATGCTTATCCGGAGTTTTATGTGAAAACAGATCAAAACAGGATTTTAACACGTCCTCAGCTGAATTACAACAATGTTTCTTTCAATGCAGGACTGGAATATCGTCCGAATTCAGACATTGATCTGAAATTCAATTACGCAAAAGTAGGAAGAACGCCGAATATTGCCGAACTGTTTTCAGACGGACTGCATCACTCGGCTTCAGTAATCGAAATTGGAGATATGGGGCTAAAGAATGAACAGGGACATCAGTTTAATCTGACCGTTGATTCAAGGTTCAATGTGCTGAAAGGATTGAATGTTTCTGTGAATCCTTACCTGTTTGTCACTAAAAATTTCATTAATGAAGTCCCAACAGGAGTGCAGAATACCATCAGAGGGGTGTTTCCGGTATGGTCTTATCAGCAGATTGATGCCAAAATGTATGGCGTGGATCTGGATGTGAACTTTAAACTTACCGACCAGCTTACCTATGTAGGAAGAGGAAGCTATGTTTACGGGGAGGACGATACCCACAATGTCCCTTTGATCTTAATGATGCCTCCGAATTTTTCCAATGCTCTGCAATTCACCAAAGAAAGCTGGAATCATTTCTATTTTACCGTAGAAAATCATACATTTTTAAAACAAAACAGATTCCCGGTGTACAATGCAACCATTCCTATCTATGTCGATGGAGAAGAGGTTGATAAAACGGTGGATCTGAGCACACCGCCCAACGGTTATTCTTTATGGAATATCCAGACCGGCATTAATATCAGCAAAAATCTTTCTGCAGGACTTATCGTGAATAATCTCTTTAATGTTTCGTACAGAGATTATCTGAACAGGATGAGATTTTTCTCCGATGAGGCAGGAAGAAACTTTATTGTCAACTTTAGATACAGGTTCTAAAGATTCAAAACAATCAAACAAATCAACAATTTAAAATTTAGAAAAATGAAATTATTCAATACTAAAAATATCATCAAATTATTAGCTGTTTTATTTATTGCTATTACCATTGTTTCTTGTCAGAGAGACGGATCGGCGGCAGAAGATGACCTTCCGCAGGAGGATCTTACCAATATTATTTTGAAAGTAAGAGACATATCGCCGGGAAGTACAGCTTCTGCAATAGCATATAATTACAGTATGGGAGCCGGAGGAGCTCCGTCTATAAAACTGGAGGATGGGAAAACCTATGAAGTGACTGCAGAATTTAAAAATGGAAATGAAGATGCGACTCAGGAAATCAAAGATGCGAAAGACGAACACTTTTTAATTTTCAATTTCCCAAATTCAGATATCGCTTTGACACGTATTGATGATGCTTCTTCTACAAGAGCAGACGGAAAGCGTGTAGGGCTGAAAACCCAATGGGTTGTTAATAAGGCTGTTAAAAATCCTTCCGCTACAAGCCAGCTGATCTTTACATTATACCATGAGCCTGCAAGCGTAACGGAAGATGCTCAGGCGAACGGAAACGGAGTGATTTTTGGAACGCAGGTTGGCGGTGAGACCGATGCCCAGGCAAACTATACTATTACGAATTAAAATAATCTTTTAATATCCTTAATCTTGTTATCAGAACCATCGGAATTTTCCGGTGGTTCTGTATTTAAGATAAATTTCAATAATATAAATTAAACCTGTTCTGAAATTTTAAAGTTTACTGAACATCCATCTTCCGAGCTCTCGCGGGCAGAAATTTATATTTAACATTATTTAGCTTTTATGTTCATTTTAAATGAGTGATTTTCATAAAATTTTCCTATTTTTGCAACCTAAAATTTTAATCAATAATGAAGGTTACCGCACAAAACCATGATGATGTAAGTGCATTGCTTACAGTGACATTGGAAAAATCTGACTATAAAGAAAGAGTTGAAAAGCAATTAATTAATTATGCTAAAAATGCGCAAGTTCCTGGTTTCAGAAAAGGAAAAGTGCCTTTAAGTATGGTTAGAAGACAATACGAAGCCGGTATTGCATTTGAAGAAATCAACAAACAGGTTTCTGATGCTTTGAACAACTACGTAAACGAAAACAAATTAAGATTAGTGGGTCAGCCTGTTCCTCAGCCTGTAAACGAATTCGATTACAATGCTGATCAGTTGGAAGTGGCTTTTGAAGTAGGTTTCGAGCCTGAATTTACCATAGACCTTTCTAAGTACGAAGCGCCTCACTATAAAGTGGAAGCTTCTGAAAAAGAAATCAACAAGAGCATTGAAAACATGCAGAAGCGTTTCGCTGAGCAGGTTCCTCAAGATAAAATTACCAAAGATTCTTACATCGCTTTAGAAATTTCTCAGGTTGTGGAAGAAGATGCGGAAGGTGAGCACCACCACCATCCTAAAAATGCAACCATTACTGCTGAAAACAAAGAAGCTTTCAAATTGGTAAAAGGTCTGAAAATGGATGGGTCTGTAAAAGTTTCTAAAGAAACCCTTGCAGAAAACGAAGATTTGGCTAAAGAATTAGGATTCTCTAAAGAAGAAGTTGAGCACTTGCACCACAATGAAGTGGAAGTGAAAGTAAAAGATTTCTATTCTTTGAATCTTGCTGAACTTAACCAGGAGCTTTTCGACAAAGTATATGGTGAGGGCACTATTAAATCTGAAGAAGAATTAAAAGAAAAAGTAAAATCTGAGTTGGATGAGTACTTCCAGCAAAATGCAGACGTTCACTTTGTAAATAAAGTATTGGAGCAGGTTTCTGAAAAAGAAGAAGTAAAACTTCCTGAAGAATTCCTTATCAAATGGTTAATTTTCTCTAATCAGAACATCCAGTCTGAAGAACAGGCTAAGCAAATTTTGGAATCTGAGAAAAACCAGTTAAAATACCAGATCATTGAAGGTAAATTAATGACGGATAACGAAATCCAGTTAGATTACGCTGATGTTTTGGCTCAGGCAGAGCAATTGGTAAGAAACCAGTTGGCTATCTACGGAATCCACCACTTAGGAGACGAAGAAATCCAGAAATATGCTGTTGAAATGCTGAAAGATCAGGAACAGGTAAGACAGATCTCTTCTGAAGTTGCTATGACAAAACTAAAAGATATCATTCTTGAAAAAGCAACTAAAAAAGAAACAGCAATCTCTCACGATGAGTTTTTAGAAGAGCTTAAAAAATAATTTATTTTATTATAAATATGTTAAAACCACCAATTTTGGTGGTTTTTTTTATGATAATATCATCAGAAACTATCATTCAATATTCATATATTTACATTCTAAAATTTATATATGAAAAAGATCATCATTCCGTTTTTTTGCGCCGTGCTTTATGCTGTCCCGGTAGCTGCACAGACGTCAACCGCTCCCGCCAAAACGGAAGCTGTAAAATCTAAATTAACACCTAAAGAAGTTGTGGATAATTACCTGAAAGCTTTAGGAGGAAAAGATAAACTCGAAGGTATCAAAACAACACTTATCGAAAACACCCTTACCGTTCAGGGAATGGATATTATGATGACCACCAAGAAAATGGGCAACAAATTCAAGTCCGAGCAATCTGTAATGGGACAGAAAATGGTTCAGTTTTTCGATGGTGAAAAAGGATATTTTGAACAGGGAGGACAGAAAATGGATATTCCGGCTGATAAAATCAGTGAATTAAAGAAAAGCAAAGTTATTGATGCATTGGCTTACGATCCCGCAACCTTCTCAACGGTTACTGTTGAAAAAATTGATGGTAAAGATTATAATGTATTAACTTCAGAAAAAGGTAAATTTTACTTTGATGCTTCTACAGGTTTGTTATACAAGTCTTCCGCAGCAGAAGGAACGGCTGTTGTGAAAAGCTATATGACAGTGGAAGGTTTGAAATTCCCACAGGAAATTGAAGCAGAAGGCAACGGACAGAAAGTAGTAATTAAGACTACAAAAATCACACTTAATTCCGGAGTTTCGGATGCAGATTTTAAGTGATTTTTTTATTTTACATATTAAACCGGGTCTATCCCGGTTTTTTTATTGAATTCATATGTAATGAAAATTCAATAAAAATTTCTTTAACTTTTTCGTGCGAATTATTTTTTGGTTAAATACCACATATTTGATAAGTCTTCCGTCGATAGGGAATTACTACTTACAAAAGGAAGATGGCTGGGAAATTCCAAAAAAGAAGAATCAAAAACTGAAACGGTGTCAGTAAAAACCGGAACAGCAAAATAATATTCAATCCTTATTTTAAATAAATCCCGTCCGGTGAACGTACCGGACGGGGGGTTATATTCATTCAAATTAAATTTAAGTTAATCAAGTTTTATTTAATGGGCTTAATTATTTATTTGAGATTAAATAATTAAAAATTACCTAAAAAACTCTTAAACCCTAACACTCTTAAACTTCCATCACGAGCCATACTCCTTCTTCCACTCCTCAGCAGCTCCGCTCAATACTTCATAAAAATCTTCGCCATATTTTCTGATGAGAGGTGTTTTCAGGAATTTATACACAGGAACTTGAAGCTCTCTTCCTAAAGTACATGCATCGCTGCAGACGCTCCATTCATGATAATTTAAGGCCGTAAAAGAAGAATATTCCGTGATACGAATCGGGTATAAGTGGCAGGAAATAGGTTTTTGCCAGTCTACAGCACCATCTTCATAAGCTTTTTCAATACCACATTTGGTAATGCCTTTTTCATCAAACGTTACATAAGCACATTCACGGTCTTCCACCATTGGAGTTACATACATGCCATCCATAGGATCTGTGGTCCACGTTCCCTGCTCTTCAAGAGCTTTTATACCTTCCGGGGTAAGATAAGGTTTTATTTTATCAAAGATATTATCTAAAATTTCCAGCTCATCTTTATCTAACGGAGCTCCTACATCTCCTTCTACACAACACGCACCTTTACATTTTGTAAGGTTGCAAACAAACTCTTCGGAGAAAATCTCCTCGGAAATCAATTTATCGTCAATCTGAATCATAATCTTTTAAAATAAATCAAAATAAGTTCCGGCTTTAAAACCGATTAAACTGAATATAATTAACCATAGGCTTACCTCCTGCATCCAGTATTTCGGAAGAAATCTCAGCATCCTGCTGATAATAATGGTGGATGGAAAGGCAAGCAGCAACAGGTATTCATAGGCTTTATTCATGTACAGAATAATGGTGATCAGCTGGGCAACGGAGAACACCAGTAAAAAAGTATATTTGTACCTGCTGACAGGGCTTTTCTTATTGTAATTCCTGAAATGATCATACACTGCATAAATCAGCATCAGTACAATGGGGATTAATGGCAGCAACCCTTCATAGTCCGTTACCAGCTTCATTTTTCCGAAGGGGAAGTAATCTGTATTCCAGGAAGTGTAATCTATGAAAAACATTACTGAAAAATAGCTCAGAACAATCAGTATAATTCCCAGCAGAAACCTGAAGATATTCAGGCCGATTCTTTCCGAAGTGGCAATAACGTGAATCATCACAAAAACTGCCATGGGCCAGGTTGCGGGAAGAAAAATAAAGTTCAGTGCTACTATGGAACCTACCAGGACGTAAGACTTCTTTCTGATGTCTTCATTGGTGCTGGTAAGAAGCAACAGCAGGAAAGAATTCGTAAGCAACGCTACCGCAAGTCCTATGTCAAGTTTTCCGGGATATAAACCAAAAATAAAAAATGTATATAAAAATAAAGGCAGATGGGTCTGATAATTCAGAGCAATGCTGTGAAAACAAAAATATCCCAAGGCAATGCCCAAAAAAGTAATTATGGCAACAATAGCTTCATAGGTGTTGAAATTCAGGAAATTAAAAGTTATTACAATTAAAAGAAGAAACCCAATATAAACCGGGATTGAAAAAATATTGCTTTCTTTTGAAAGTAATTTAAACATTTTTTATAAATTTGTACAAAGTTAATTTAAAAAAGGAAAATAATGACGTCTTTCTTTCTATTCTTAAGCAAAGTTTTCAAATGGTCGTTTGGTTTTTTTGACACATTCGGAAACGTATTAAACTGGGTTTTATTTATTGTTTGCTGCGCATTGTTTACCTACTGGTGCTATGTTTTGGTGTCTACTCTTGGTAACAATAAAGACAAAGACTACTATTCTCCAACGGAAGGTAAGTTTCCTTACTACGATCCGAACATCTATAAAAAAGAAGGTTAATTAATTGGTTATATAGTAAAAAGCCGATCAAATTCTGTTTGATCGGCTTTTTTATGACTAACGATTAAAATTTATGATTTATTCATGAATAGGCAATACCAATACAGGGATTTTTGAATCTTTGGTGATACCTTTCGTTAAGCTTCCTACAAAGACATCGTACATTCCGCTTCTTCCGTGTGATCCCATGACGATGAAGTCTGCATTTTTATCCTGAGCATGTTCAAGGATAATATCTTTGGCGATCCCCTGCTTCAGGATATGTTCACAATCTACATCATGGGCGAGAATTCGCTGCTGGATTTTATTAAGCTGCACCAGTTCTTCTCTAATCTCATTTTCCTCAACTTCCGGGAAATACTGAAATCCCATGTCACCAATCGCAAAACCAATGTCTGACGGTGCTACGTGGATGAGAAAAATTTTGCCGTTGATCTGCTTTGCAAATTTCACGGCGCCTTCTACAAGCTGCTCTGTTTTGTCCCCAAAATCTACGGGTAATACAATATTTACCATAACCTTTATTTTGTCTACTAAAGTTAAGAAAAATATGGCAAATGTGGTGTTAATTTATTTACAATATTCGGATGTCAAGCACTTTTTGATCTTCCAGATACGCTTCAAGAATGTCGTGTTCATCGATCTTTCCTACACCCTTCGGAGTTCCTGTAAAGATAAGGTCGCCCACTCTCAAAGTGAAGTACTGAGAAACGAACGCAATAATATCATCAATCGTGAACATCATATCTTTCGTATTTCCGTCCTGAACCTTTTCTTTGTTCTTTAATAATGAAAAATTCAAAGCACTTAGATTGAAGTCTTCCTTCTTAAAGAAACTTCCTACCACTGCAGAGCCGTCAAACCCTTTGGCAAGCTCCCAAGGTAAGCCCTTGGACTTCAGTTCGCTCTGGAGGTCTCTGGCGGTAAAATCTATTCCCAGGCCTATTTCTTCATAATGTTTGTAGGCCGACTCTTTCTGGATATATTTTCCCCCTTTTGAAATTTTTACCACGACTTCCAGCTCATAATGAACATCATCCGAAAACTCCGGAATGTAAAAATCATTTCCTTTCAGAACTGCCGTGTCAGGTTTCATAAAGATGACCGGTCTTTCCGGGATTTCATTTCCCAGTTCCTTTGCGTGTTCGCTGTAATTTCTTCCTATACAGATTATTTTCATAACTTTTTTATTTTGTCATTGCGAGAAGCTAATGCGACGAAGCAATTTCATCTCACATTATTTAATCAATTTTATTTTCAACGATAAACTTCCATCTCCCATCTTCCAACTTCCTTTCTTTTTTAAGAGCTTTTTCCCGCTTTCCACTGTATCTTTTTTGTTCCCCAACTGTCAGGCTGAGCCTGTCTAAGCCTCCGCAAACAAAAAAGGATGCCGTTGCAATCGGGGCTAGGAGAAGTGAATGTTTCAATTTCCGTGGGGAAGTTATGAACGGTAACCTTCATGAAATTCATTGTGAGACAAACTCAGCATGTTCACTTTTATCAACTACCCCGTCAAAAATTCGAAGAATTTTTGCCACCCCTCCAAAGGAGGGGAATGGTAACTCTTTGTTGTGATATAATCTTGTTTCAGTAACAACTAAGTCCACTGCTCATTTGCTGGGTATTATAGTTTATGCTGAGCCTGCGGAAGTACCCTTTCGAACGAAAAATATCCACAATAAATCAAAAATCCTTTACAGCTTTGCGTTAAAATATTAAAGCTATATTATATTTTCTCTATGATATGCTAATGCGTAAACTCGTTTCCGCAATAATAACACACAAACTTATGGCTCGTTAAAATCGAAATTCCAAAGAAGCTTGTCGCGCTGTCGTCCCGGTAAATATGGTTGGAGCCGCATTTCGGACAAACAAAATCAAATTCAGGATCTGAAATCGTATGCTCTACTTCCAGAGAAAACTGCTCATTTTCTTTATACTCTTCCAAAGCCTGCTGTGCTTTTTCAAGATCTTCCTCAAAAACCTGCAGCTGAATGCCGCCCACAGCCTGCGCCAAAAGCCAGTCCGACTGGATCAGCTGCTCATTCGCAATAAAGCTGTTGATACCGCTTTCCGCCAGGATCTGCTTATCTCTGTTGGCCTGAAGTGCCGTTTCGTAGAATTTGAATTTTACCAGTTCGCTCATTTTAAAATCTGCTTGATAACTGAATTTATTTTATTGTTTTTTCAACATTAACTGAGTCCGGATGCGGGATTTTCACTATCGTTTTTTGCTTTGGAAATTAGTGCATCAAACTTATCCAATTCTACATTTAATCTCGTAATAATACTTGTGATAGCTGGAGAGGAAGATGGTAAAATTTCCGGCATATTTTCTATTGCCGAAATAAATCTTCGGTATTTCGCTGTTACAGGTTTACGCAGTCTGTAGAAAGGGTTTATATCTGCCAATTCCTTTGCAGCATCACCACGATCTTTATAGAAAGCCTGAAAACTCTCATTGCTATTTTTTAAATATACAATTTTGGAAGATAAATCAAGTATTGTAATTTCGTTTGTTTTTGCATTCAGCGCAGAAATAAGGTTAGTAAGAACAGCCGTTTCTCCATTAAGGTTGAATTTTGGAATTTTGCTTCCTCCAAAATTTTCTATAATGGTAAGTAATGAATTCGCAGCATTGGCTTTAGAGGGTTCTTCATCATTATATGTCTCGCTTTCCAAAAATGATCTTAGTCTTATAAATGCTCTGTCTCGTTTTTTGTCCAATGCAACTACTTGCTGTGTTTCTTCGGTAAGACTTTCTTTTTTAAATGAGAGCTTCATCTGTGGTATGTCTGCTTTTAGGGCAGCCGAAATTGTAGACAATAGAGGTTCGGTATCAGAAATAGCAATTACATTTTCTATTAGTTGATAAAAATCTTTGTTGTTCAGTTTTTCGAGATAAATTTTTTTTACTTTTTCCATGTTTTTATAATTATAGTTGTTTTAAAATATCGATTGTTCTTTAATATTTTATTGATGTTAGCATTGTCTTGAAACATGTGACAAATTTACAAGAGACTCAATCCGGTTGTAATATATCTACTGTAACATTAATGTAACCATCAGATTACCAGAATGCATGTAACGAATAATTGATGAAAGCTCCGTTTTGTTGGCGTGAAAAATGAAACAATTTGTTGAATTGTTCTTTCTGTCCCGCTGAGGTATCCAGTTTTTAATTGAGAGATTCAGCCTTAAAAACAGCATTTTATCTATTCTATAAGTTTTTGCTGTTACTCAAAATATATTTTCATCACCTATTTTTTTGCTAAAATAATAAATATCAACCAATGTGTGAAAAAATTATAGCGAAAGGATACAACATATTTTAAAAATTATTTGCAAATTTGGCGCACACAAATATTGCTAATATTCAGAATAAAATTTGTCCTTATAACATAAATTTTAAACTCAAATTATCAAACATGAGAAAAAGTATTTCTACTGCTGTACTCTTCCTTTTCTTTGGAAGCAGCTTGTACGCACAAAGCGTAATTTTTGAATATGATGAAGCAGGCAACCAGGTATTCCGGGGAATATGTGACGGCTGCAAAAATTCTAATTCAGATTTATTTTCTAAAACACAACCGCAGGCATCTCAGATCAAAACTATTGCTCAAAAAGTCGCGAATAGTGTACGTGCAGCTCCTGTCCCTGTAAAAACAGATTTAACTGTATTATGGGATAAGGAGGTGAATGACTATATCACGAAAATAGAACTTCTGCCTTACAACAGCTTTAAGATTTTGAGTTTTGTAAATGTGAAGACCTTACACGGTACCTCCTGTATTTTCCAGATGGAGAGTTATCCGTACGGGGTGTATTATCTCAAATTCTATCTATCGGATGGTAGTGTTTATACCAGAACAGTAACAAAAAATTAGAAGCACATTATGAAAAAAATTATTATATTCCTTACTGTCCTGTTAGTGTTTTACAATCTATATGGGCAGAACAGTTTCCATGACACACAAGGGAAAATAGAAGTAAATGCCGGAGGGCAGCTGCAATATACGCTTCCTATTACTCTTCCTCCGGGTGTGAAAAGTGTCTCGCCTAATATCAGTCTTATGTATTTAAGTAATTCCAGCAATGGTATTGCTGGATATGGATGGACAGTGTCAGGCATTACCTCTATCACCAGAACAGGAAAAAGCATTGAAAGGGATGATGACATTAAAACAATTCAGCTGGATTATTCGGATTCTTACAGCTTTAACGGGCAGAGGCTCATTCTTGCGCCCAATAGCCCTGCTGCTTACGGACAAGATGGTGCTACCTATGTAACAGAAAAATTTTCTAATATAAAAATAAAGTCTTTAGGAGCATATCCTGTTAATGGGCAATTGGCCGGACCCGCAGAATTTGAAGTGACATTTGAAGATGGTTCGCAGGCGTGGTACGGAGTTTATAAAGCCGGTACCAGAAATAATGTTACAGTAACATCGCCTTCAGAATACAATATTGTAAAATGGAGGGATGCACAGGGGAATTATATCTCATACAATTATGAATATACAGCTCATTCGGGAGGGTTTAATTTTCCCGGGACACTTAGAATATCCTCTATCTTTTGGGGAGGAAATGAGCTCCTTAATAAACCGCACTATAACTCGGTCGAATTTACTTATACGGAAAGAAATTTAAAAGAACAGGCCTATATTCAGGGATTAAGATTTATACAAGATAAAATTTTATCAGGTATTATCGTAAATACGAACGGCTCACAATTTAGAAAGTATCTGGTTGAATATACAAGTAATGGTACCAATTACCAGTTTCTGAATAAGATTACCGAATATAATGCGAATAATGAAGCTGCAAATCCTGTGACCTTTACATATCCTGATAGAACAGGAACCAGTATTGCCGGAGCAAATTTTGGCTCTTCAACATTAGAAGACGTAAAACTGACGGGTGACTTTAACGGAGATTCATACATAGATTTCATAATGTCTAATGGTACGGTAAAACTAGGTGCATTTAACGATAATTATACTGAGGTTTCTACCAATAAGGTTTTTAACACGGAGGCAAAAGTAGTAACCACAATGCTTGATGAAGAAGGACAAATCTACAATGGAAACGGAATTGTTCAATATGAATCCGGGAAAGTTGTAGGGTATATTTTCAGAGCAAATAATTTTGTCAAAGTATTTGAAAAACTGGTATATGCTGATTCTAGCTGTATAAATCAGGGTAATAACAGTTGCAGTATACAAATGGCTTCATTCAACGAAGGGGATATTAATGGAGATGGTATTTCGGATGTATTTGTAACGATTAATAAAAGGGTAGGGGAATGGGTTGAGATGCCTTGCAATGGCACAACACCTGTAATTGGAGTAGGAATAGATGACGGAGGGCCATGTTACGGATTTCAACAATATACCCAATTAGTGGGAAATTTTATAGTTGATTTGAAAAATGCTAACAATCCATTGTATTCCTATACTCTTGATTCAGGAATTAACGACAGTCAATATACCGATCAGAAATATTTGGATGCAGACGGTGATGGAAAAGTTGATATAATTAATATTTCAAATACTTCTTATACAGTATTTGAATTTGCAAAAATATCGGCTACCGAATACCTTAAAAGAATAAAATTCACAGGCAATTTAGCTGAAACCAAAGGAACGGGCTTTCCGGTACTTTTTGGTGATTTTAATGGTGATTCAAAACTGGATTTTACACTACCCCTTACTGAAGGAAAAACGGGAAAAGATGACTGGAGATTTTACATAGGAACGGGAACAGGATATAACAGCTTCCGAAGAAATGATTTCTTAGTATATAAAAATGTTTCCACTACAAATAACGGATACTGGTTACAATTCAGTAAAACATTTTATTCGATATCAGACCTTAATTCTGATGGAAAATCAGATATAGTACAGGTGTATTCGTATTCAAATTCATCAGGAAGCAGTTACAGGTCAATTGGTGTTACCGTCAATTCAATTACTTCTAATGGCACCAATATGGCAGATGGCAGCATTAATTTCGATTTTGAAAACATCTATTCTTTTCCTTCGACGGGAACTTACACCTTAATTCAGCCTTATGATGACCTCTCCATATATCAGCCTATTACCAATACAATAAGATCAAATAATAATTATTACAATGTTTTCCTGTTTAGAAAAGATGTTTTGCTTAAAATCAAAGCACCTACTCCCATCGCAGAATTGGCCCGCATAAAATCGATTTCTCAAGCTGGGCTTACTACTTCTGTTACTTATGCAGAGCTAAATCCGGATACAAATTCTAATTATTATAAAAAGGAAAAGAAAGAATACTATCCTTTCTTTTCTATGCAGCGGGCTGACCAGTCTTATGCTGTAGTTCAGTTACAGCAGACGGGCAGAAAACAGGATTTCCGATACAGGGGTATGACCGGGCATTTGCAGGGAAGAGGAATGTTAGGGTTTAACCGGTCGGCACGCTCTTCATGGTATGCAGATGGTTTTGAGAATACCAAAATATGGTCTGGTGTAGAAACAGATCCACAAAATGAAAGCGTTCCCGTAAAAGAATGGTCGATAAGAACCAATGATGAAAGCAAAATATTCCCGGCAGATATTTCAGAAAATAACACTCAGCTTCTCTCTTATAAAGGAACAATTTATCAAACGGATAAGCTTTTAAACGGGCAGTTGGTAACTACAGTTCCGGATACTGATAAGCCAAAAGTTGTAACGGCTATTGTTCCTACAATCACAAAGACAAAAGATTTTATAACCAATACTCTTGCAGTAAGCACTATTTCTTATGGCAGTTATTATCTTCCGTCACAAACAGTATCCAATATCAACAACGGGTATGCCATCAATACGACGACTTATGAATATCTCCATAATCTGGCAGGAGTTGGAAGCAATTATTTTACCGGGCGGCCGCTCTCCAAAACAGAGCAGGTTACAGCGTACGGAGACACTCAATCTGTCAAAGAAGAGTACACCTATGATAATAATCTGCTGAAAACAGTTAAGAAATGGAATAAGAATAATACAGGCTATACCTTAGACACCTATTCATATGACGGTTTTGGAAACATCACTCAGAAAATAAGCACCAATTCTGTAGATGGCCAAAGCATTACTGAAAAATCGCAGTACGAAGACAAAGGGCGTTTTGTTAACAAAAAAACGGATAATCTGGGGCTGGAAACATCGTTTACGTACAACAATTGGGGGCAGACCCTTACCCAGAAAGATCCTTTTGGGAATATGCTTACGAATGCATATGATAACTGGGGTAAGCTAATTTCCTCTACGAGTACGCTCGGGGGTACAACTTCCCATACTTACGAAAGGCTTTCCGGTAATGCAGGTACGAAAGTATCAGAGTTTTTGCCGGACGGGGATATGAAGATCGTATATACCAATACGCTGGGACAGAACTATAAAACAACCACTAAAGCATTTGTACAGGGGAAATATATTTCCGCAGAAATACAATATGATATATTGGGAAGAAAACTGAAAGAATCCGAACCCTATTTTGAAGGGCAGTCTGCATCTCAATGGAATACTATTGCTTATGACGATACGGTGTACCCTGCCAAAGTAACGGCGACTTCTTTTAACGGTAAAAAGATACAAACCACTATCTCGGGCTATACCACAACTGTAAAAGAGCTGAACGGTTATAACAGAACCACCAGCAAAACAACCGATGCTTTAGGAAACGTAATAAGCGCTACAGACAAAGGTGGAACCATTGTATTTTCTTACAATGCAGCAGGGCAGCAGATAAAAGCAAAATATGGTGATAATACAGTAGTTACAGGGTACGATGATTGGGGAAGGAAAATGAGCTTTTATGATCCTGCTAACGGTCTGTACAACTATGAATATACGGGCCTCGGAGCCATTAAAAAAGAGATCAGCCCGAAAGGATATAAAGAATACACTTACGCATCCAACGGATTACCTGTGCACGTAAAAGAAATTTCTAACGATGGTGTTTCTACTCAAAAAAATTATGAATTTGAGTACAATCCTTACGGGCAGATCGCAAAAAAATATGGCGAAGCCAATGGCAGATATTTTGCGCAGAACTTTACTTATGCTACAGACGGAAGGCTTACGGCGCATACAGAACAGTTTGAGGGGAAAACATTCTTTAAAGATGATATACAGTATGATGCACTGGGCAGGGTTTCGCAGTTTCATCAAGGCCTGCAATCTCAGGGTGGTACAACTCAAGTAACCGTACAGAATAACTACAGCAGCTGGAACGGAGACCTGGAAAACCTATCCGATGCCAACAGCGGAAAAACCCTTTACCAATTGCAGGAAACCAATGCCAAAGGGCAGGTGCTGAATGCATCACTGGGAAATACCCAGATCAGCAATCAGTATGACAGCTTTGGTTTCTTGTCCCAGGTGTCTCATGTTTCAGGAGGTGCGGATTTGATGACACTGGATTATAGCTTTAATGCCATAAAGAATGAGCTGAACCATCGTTACCACAAGAATTTCGACATCGACGAAGTTTTCCAATATGATGACAACAACAGGCTGGTTAACTGGACAAATCCTAAAACAGGGCAATTGTCTTTTAACGAATATGATGAGACAGGAAGAATAAGATACAACGACCAGCTGGGAGAAATAGGGTTCAGTATTGGCGGAAATCCGTACCGGGTTACGCAAATGAAGCTGAATGCAGAAGGAATACAGAATTATGACCTCAACGGGCAGAGCAGAGTGCTTCAGAAAGTTACCTACAACGAAAACAACGATCCGGTAAAAATAGACGGTACCCGTGGCGACTATGCTTTCGAATACGGATTGTCTGAAAGCAGGCAGATCATGTACTACGGAGGAAACTTTGAGAAAGAGCAGGAAGCCAGATACGCCAAGTATTACAATGAGGGTGGCGATGCCGAGATTATTATTGACCAGAAGAGTGGAAAAGAAAAGCATATCCTGTACATCGGCGGCTCGCCGTATGAAAGCAGCATTATCTATGTTAAAGATTTTAACGACGACAAGGGCTACAAATTCCTACACAAAGATTACCTGGGAAGTATTCTTGCCATAAGCGATGAAGAAGGCAATGCCGAAGAACGCAGGCACTTTGATGCATGGGGAATCTTTACCCATCTGCAAATAAAAGAAGGAGGCATACTAAAAGGTCAGGCATTAGAAGAGTTTTTGACAAACAAAGCCATGCTGATAGACCGTGGCTATACTTCCCACGAGCATCTGCACGAGGTAGAGCTTATCCACATGAACGGAAGGCTGTATGATCCGCTGCTAAGAAGATTCCTGAATGCAGACGAAAATATACAGGATCCTGCCAATACCCAAAACTACAACAAGTACGGTTATGTAATGAATAACCCCTTGATGTATAATGACCCGACTGGGGAAATATGGGCAGCAGGTTTCTTTTTATCGTACGTAGTTCCTGTAATTTATGGTGCCATTGTAGGCGCGGTAATATCTGCCGGAATTTATACGATAAAATCTTTGATAACCAATAACTGGACTTGGGGAGGCTTTGGTAAAAGTTTGCTGGTAGGGGCCGTTACAGGAGCTATTTCTGGCGGATTTTCTTCTACCTTTGCCGCTACGGGATTTAATGGTGCCGTGGTCATGGGAAGTGTACAGGGTGCAATAGGTGGAACTGTAGATGCCTTGGTAAGTGGTAAGAGTTTTGCTAAAGGTTTTTATACAGGAGGATTAGTTGGAGCGGCAATGGGCGCTGTAAGTTATACAATAAACTATTTTGCAAGTGGAAGTTATAAGACGAAATATTTTTCCCGAGAAAGTGTAGGCAGTAGCTCTGATTTTGCCTATGACCCATCGGTAAGTAATGAGAGTATGCAAAACAACATAAATACTATGAGATCTGATAATTTTAGAGGAAATCTGGATGATAAAGCGTTTTATGGAGTAGGAGAAGATCGTATTGGAAACGGAGATTTGGAAGGATACCTAAATCCTGGTAATGGGCAGCAATATGGTTATACTACTCCTAAAGATTTCTTAACAGGAAAATCTGATATTGTTTATTCACCAATTGCAGCACAAAATAAGCCACTTCTTGCTCTTACAATGGTACATGAAACAGGTCATGCTTACGGGAACAAATTAGGATTGATTGATTCTTCGATAGATAGAGTCAAATATAACATAACTTTTGGTAGTTTAGATACAACCCAACATTTTGCAATAAGTCAATTAGAACATGTGTATGCTAAGTATAATTTAATAAATACTAGCAGTTATCCAAAATTATTTATTGATTATATAGAGGTAACAAATATTCAGTATTATAGTCTGCCAATTAATTTGAGAAGTTTAGTAGATAATACTTATAATAAATTATTACCAGTTTTTCAAAGATTTATGTACTACAAAAAATAAATATTATGAAAAAAATAATTTTATTTAATTTTTTATTTTCCTATATGGTTTTCGCTCAACAATATGAAGATTTTTATTATGAAAGAATTGTAAAGTTAGATGGTTTTATAGTGAAAATAGAATCTTATGATAGTAAAACGGGAGTTTATAATAGAACCAAATGTTACTTAAATGATTCTTCTAAAGAAGAGATTATAATCCCCATAACTAAAAAGGAAAAAAATGATATATGGAAGCTAAAAAAGGAATTTGGTAAATTTGTTTATGGTGAATGTACAACCAACAAAAATGTAACGCTTATATCAAATTTTTATTTTGAAAATGAAAAACTTCCTCCAAAATGTATAGAAACAAATCAGCAAAAAGAACAATTTATCAAACTTAGTATGGGTTTAAGACTGTTATTAGAATCTAAACCAGAATATAAAAAAGCATTTTACTGGGAATTTATCAAAAAGTAATTCATTTTATCAGAAAGACGTAATATATTACACAACTATGAAAAAAACAATTTTAGTAAGTCTTGTGGCAATGTCTCAATTAGCATTTTCACAAGTAAGTTTATCCAAAAATAAGCTTGTAAAAGACGGGCAGGCCTATAAGGCTTCTCAGTACAAAGAAGTGTTTCAAAATGAGCAGGCTTTGATATATTATAAAAAGTACAGAACCAATAGTACCGTATCGCAGATTTTCGGGGCAATAGGAGGTGGCTGTATGGGATATGGGCTGATAAAAGTGTTAGACGGCGGCGAAAAGCTGGTGAGTGTAGACCAGTATGGCGTAGCCCGTACAGAAAAAACCAAAAACGAAGGCTGGAGCATGGTCGGTATAGGAGCGGGTTTGGTAGCCATAGCAATACCTTTCGCTATTTCTTCAAAGAAGAACCTGAACAAAGCCATAGATACAGAAAATGGTAAAGGAACGGCTTTCCGGCCTTACTTTAAGCTGGAAAATGCAGGTGCAGGTATGGCACTTAGCTATAATTTCTAGGCATCATTTTATAAAAACCGACTCCGCTACAATATATTAGCGGAGTCTTTATTTGTTGAAATTATTTTTTCAAAAGCTGTTCTATCATCTTATTTTGCACCTCTGCAAATCTCATCCTTTAAAATCTGCTTGATAACTGAATTTTTGTAAATACCTTTTTCGTGTATAAAGGAAATTCAGCGTTCTGAAGCCAGCCGAAGTATCCGAGATCCTTCTGAAAAATAACTTTTACACACTGTCCTTTGTACTTCCCGAAGTTGAAAACTTCTTCCAGCTTCTCGTTGTATCCAATGAATCCCGCCAGATCCGCATGTTTATTGTGGAAGGAGAACTCGCTCAGTGGCCCGATTTCATTCGGGATATCATCGTACTTTCCGACCTGTGCGTCCAGCACCTCAAAAGTCGCCATTACATCAGCTTCCGCAGAGTGGGCATTTTCCAATGTTTTCCCACAATAGAACTGGTAAGCGGCGCTCAGGTTTCTCGGTTCTTTTTTATGGAAAATCGTCTGTGCATCAACCAGTCTGAACTTGCTTAAATCAAAATCAATACCCACTCTCAATAGTTCTTCAGCAAGCAGCGGAACATCAAAACGGTTGGAGTTAAAGCCTCCCAAATCACTTCCGGAAAGCATTTCCATAATTTTCGGAGCAATTTCCTTAAAAGTAGGGGCATCTTTTACATCCTCGTCGTAGATCCCATGAATTTCGCTGCATTCTTTTGGAATTGCCATTTCCGGGTTTACCCTCCATGTTTTGCTTTCCCTTGATGAATCAGGATTTACCTTTAAAATACAGATCTCAACGATCCTGTCTCTTCCGATGTTGGTTCCTGTGGTTTCTAAATCAAAAATGCAAAGCGGTTTATGTAATTTTAAATTCATTTTAATTGCTTTTAGCTAATGGCAAGGGCTACCTGCTTCTCGCCTGTGTTTATTTTAAAAATTGAGAATATGAGTTTGAAAACGGGAACTCCCATCTTCAATCATTTTATTTTAATTGTTTCTGAAAAATAATGGAGATAAAAATATAATAAATAATCACCACCGGAATTCCGACCGTTTTAAATATGGCCAAAATAGCAACTGCACCTATCAGCAATGCTAATTTGGGATAATTATCCTGCAGCTTCATTGATTTGAATTTCATGGCGATCATTTTGATCGGTGAAATCAGAAGCCATGATGAAAGTACTGTTAAGATAAGCATTAAAATACTGTTATTTACTATATTAACAAATATTTCTTCATGTCTGAAAGCGTAATATAATCCAAAAATAAGTATTGTATTGCTGGGTGTATTTAATCCTTTAAAGTAGTATTTCTGCTCTTCATCAAGATTGAAAATAGCCAGTCTCAGGCAGGAAAAAAGCGTAATCAGAAAACCTATATAAGAAATTGCAAAAGGCAAATGAAATCCTGAAATCTCACTTCCGAAAGGCTCCAGCATTTTAAACATAGCCAATCCCGGAACTACCCCGAAACTTACCATATCTGCCAGAGAATCCAGCTGTACTCCAAGATTGGAGTTTGATTTCAGGGCTCTGGCTACAAAACCATCGAAAAAATCTAAAATCAACGAAATAATAATACAGACCGCTGTTGTCTGATAATCTCCTGATATAAGATGCACTGCGCCTACACAGCCCGAAAACAGGTTTCCCAATGTGATGGCGTTGGCCAGATTGTTTTTAATGAAATTCATAACACAAAATTAAAACAATTAATTAATTTACCAATGTAACAGTTTGTACAATGTAACAATATTATACTCTTTCATTGTGTCATAGGTATATCGGTATATTGTCACATCAATTTTTGATGTAAATTTGCGGCATGAAATTTTTTAAAGAATTTAGAAAACAGGAAGTTCTGGTGCTTTTGTACAGGATCTTTTTAGCCTATTTTTTCTATCAGATTGCGCGTTTTTTATTCTGGTATTTCAACCGGGATTTAATAAGAATTGATTCTCTGGCCGATTACTTTAGTCTTTCCTTCCATGGGATTGCCTTCGACACCACCGCAATTTTATACGTCAATGCACTTTTTATCCTGCTAAGTATTGTTCCTGTGGTCATCAATACAAAAAAAGGATACCAAAGGGTTCTTTTCTGGCTGTACTTCATCACCAACGGAATAGCTTACGCTATGAACTTCGGTGATATGGTGTATTTCAGGTTTTCCCAGATGAGGCTTACTTCTGCCGCTCTGCAGGTGGCACAGCATGAAAACAATATTTTCAAAGTTTTTACATCCTCAATCGTTCAGAATCCATTCGTAATTATTTGGTTTGTTCTTTTGATGGCACTGTGGATTTTTCTCTATAAAAAAATAAAAGTTCAGGAAAATAAGCCTGATCGATTGGTTCCGTATTTCGTGTGGTCGGTTATAACACTTTGCTTAACTGCTGTTTTGGCTGTCGGCGGAATACGCGGAGATTTCAAGCACAGTACGAGACCGATCAACCTGGTGGATGCCAACCGCTTTGTTAAGCTGCCTTCCCAGGGAAACATGGTGCTGAACAGCACATTCTCGTTTTTCAGGACTTTGAATACGAACAATTTTAAAGAAGTCCATTTTGTAGATGAAAAGTTTATAGAAGATAATATTCATCCATATAAAATATATGAAAGAAATGTATCGGAAAAACCCAATATTGTTATTTTTATTGTAGAATCTTTCGGAAGAGAATATTCCGGAGCCTTCAATAAGGATAAGAATATTAAAGATTATGTTTCCTATACGCCGTTTATTGACAGTCTCGCAGGGCAGAGTCTTATTTTCCCGAATACTTTTGCCAATGGGCGGCAGTCCATTCACGGGATGAGTTCTGTACTTGCCGGAATTCCGAGTCTTACTGATGCCTTTACCAGTTCGCCATACTCCAACCAGAAAATACAGTCAATTGTTTCCGTCTGTAATGAGATGGGCTACGATACCTCTTTCTATCACGGGGCTCCGAATGGCTCCATGGGGTTTTTAGGCTTTGGAAATATTCTTGGCTTTAAACATTATTTCGGTAAAACGGAATATAATAATGACAATGATTTCGATGGGATGTGGGCAATCTGGGATGAGCCGTTTTTGCAATATTTTGCTAAAAATACAGGGAAAAAGCAACCATTCATGGCGACCGTTTTCACAGCCTCTTCGCACCATCCGTTCAAGATCCCCGAAAAATATAACGGAAAATTCAGGAAAGGAAAAAATCAGATGCACGAACCTATCCAATATACCGATTATGCTATAAAGGAGTATTTCGAAACAGCCAAAAAGCAGCCTTGGTTTAACAATACCATTTTTGTCTTCACGGGAGATCATACCAATGAGGTATATTATCCTGAATATGAGAAAATTATGAATCGATTTGCAGTTCCTTTGATTTTCTATTCTCCCAATCCTGAATATCATCTTAAAGGAGTAAATTCTGAATTCGCCCAGCAGATCGATATCTATCCTACATTAGCTGATCTGATAGGGTATAATAAGAAGATCAGGAGTTGGGGAAGAAGTCTGGTAAGCGGTAAACAGGAATTGCCGATCATTGCCAATTCGGATGGGTCTGTGGAGCAGTTCATTATCGGAAATTATATTTACCGTTTTGACGGCAAAGAAGTAGTGGGCGTTTTTGATAAAACAGATCTCGGACTGGAAAAAAATCTTATGGATCAGTTGAAAAATAAGCCTGAAATACAGAAAGGGATACTGACTGCCAAAGCATGGTATCAGGATTATATGAACAGGGTGATCAACAGAAAATTACATTAACACTGAAAATTTTTGGAATTATATTTTAACTAATCGAATGAAAGCATATCTATAATAATGTATGTTCGGGATAATAAAACCTTTTGCTATATGAAAATTAATTTCTATTTTTAGCAATATATAGACAACGAAATAATATATTTAAAATTAAAACTATAAAAATATGAGAAAATTATTATTAACATTTATTCTTTCTTTCATTGGCGTTTTATCGTTCGCCCAGATCGAAGGAAAATGGAAAACGATAGATGACGAAACAAAACAGGCAAAATCTATTGTGGAAATCTATAAAAAAGGTGACCAGTATTACGGGAAAGTTTCCCAGCTTTTAATAAAACCTGCCAACCCGAATTGTGTAGACTGTAAAGACGACAGAAAAAACAAGCCTATTCTTGGGATGGAAATCATCAGAGGACTGAAAAAAGATGGTGATGAATTCACTGGAGGTACAATTACTGATCCAAAAACAGGAAAAACCTATAAATGCACCATTAAAAGAGAAGGCGATAATCTTAATGTAAGAGGTTATCTCGGATTTTCTCTTCTTGGAAGAACACAAACCTGGCATAAGGTTAATTAATTTAGCACGAATAAAAAATAATACACGGCATTTCAGAAATGAAATGCCGTTTTTGTTATCTAATAATAAAAAAACACTATTTTTGTACTCTAAATTTTTCAAATAAATATGGCAGAATATACTTTTCGTGAGGTAATTGCACAGGCAATGAGCGAGGAAATGCGTAAAGACGAATCCATCTTTTTAATGGGGGAGGAAGTAGCAGAATACAACGGTGCATATAAAGCTTCAAAAGGAATGCTTGATGAATTTGGTCCAAAGAGAGTAATCGATACACCTATTGCGGAGCTGGGTTTTACAGGAATTGCTGTAGGAGCTGCGATGAATGGTAACAGACCAATTGTAGAGTATATGACATTCAATTTTTCATTGGTTGGTATTGATCAGATTATCAATAATGCGGCAAAAATCCGCCAGATGAGTGGTGGGCAATGGAATTGTCCTATTGTTTTCCGCGGTCCTACTGCTTCCGCAGGTCAATTGGGAGCCACTCACTCTCAGGCTTTCGAAAACTGGTTTGCCAATATTCCTGGGCTAAAAGTAGTGGTTCCATCAAACCCATATGATGCAAAAGGATTATTGAAAACAGCAATTCAGGATAACGACCCAGTTATTTTCATGGAATCTGAACAGATGTATGGCGATAAAATGGAAATTCCTGAAGAAGAATATTACTTACCGATCGGAAAGGCTGATATCAAAAGAGAAGGATCAGATGTAACATTGGTTTCTTTCGGTAAAATCATGAAACTTGCCATTCAGGCTGCTGAAGATTTGTCTAAAGAAGGAATTTCCGTGGAAGTGATTGATCTTAGAACAGTTCGTCCTTTGGATTATGATACGGTTTTAGCTTCCGTTAAAAAGACAAACAGACTTGTTGTTCTGGAAGAAGCATGGCCTTTTGGTTCTGTGGCTTCAGAAATTACTTATATGGTACAGCAGAAAGCGTTTGATTATCTTGACGCTCCGATTAAGAGAATTACCACTCCGGATGCTCCTGCACCTTACTCCGCTGCCTTGTTTGCTGAATGGTTCCCGAAACTTGAAAAAGTGAAAGAAGAAATCAAAAAAGCGATGTACGTTAAATAATTAACATAATTATAGAGAAAAACTTCCGAAAGGAAGTTTTTTCATTTATTATATTCATGAAGAAAAATTCTTGGGGTTGTAAATTTGATTTAAATTTGCGCTCTTAAAATAAATTAGCTGATATGGCAGAAGTTGCAGAAGGCGGTCATCACTTTGACATTAAGAAGCTTTCTTTCATTGGAGTTTTGGTTTCTCTGGGTATTGTTTTCGGAGATATCGGTACTTCTCCGCTTTACGTAATGAAAGCGATCGTCAACGCAAGAGAAAGCGGAAGCACGATGCCTTTTAACGAATATATTGAAGGTGCTCTTTCCTGTATTATATGGACGCTTACCCTTCAGACAACCATCAAATATGTTATTATTGCACTTCGGGCAGATAACAAAGGAGAAGGTGGGATTCTTGCCTTATTCTCATTGGTGAAAAACCTTAAAAAAGGCTGGCTTTATCTTATTGCTATTGTAGGAGCGGCAGCACTTATTGCTGATGGGGTTATTACTCCTTCTCTTACCGTAATGTCGGCCATTGAAGGTCTTGAAATTTACAATCCGCACACACCGGTAGTTCCTATTACCATTGGAATTTTAATTATTATCTTTTTTGTCCAGCAGTTTGGAACCAGCTTTATCGGGAAATTTTTCGGACCTGTAATGGTCATCTGGTTTCTGGTTTTAGGTGGATTAGGGGTGTCTCACTTAAGCGAAAATATGGAAATCCTGAGATCATTTAACCCATATTATGCTTATAAATTGATTGCTAACTCTCCCAGTGCCATTGTTATTTTAGGAGCTGTTTTTCTTTGTACCACGGGAGCAGAAGCACTGTATTCAGACCTGGGACACTGTGGCGCCAAAAATATCAGGGTAAGCTGGGGATTTGTAAAAGTTATGCTGATTCTAAACTATCTCGGTCAGGGAGCATGGCTTTTAACAAACTATAATAAGCCCGGTTTTTCTGTTGTTAATCCTTTCTTCGGAATTATGGAAGAATGGATGGTAATTCCCGGAGTTATTCTGGCAACTGCAGCGGCAATTATTGCGAGTCAGGCTTTGATTACCGGTTCATTTACCATCTTCTCCGAAGCGATGTCACTGAACTTATGGCCCAATCAGAAAATTGATTATCCTTCAGGGGTTAAAGGGCAGATGTATATCCCAAGAATCAACTGGGGGCTTCTTCTGTTCTGTATCATTGTAGTCCTTCACTTTAAAGAATCCGGAAAAATGGAGGCGGCTTACGGATTATCAATTACCGTAACCATGCTCATGACGACCGTTTTGCTTGTTTTCTGGCTGTTAAAACACAGGGTGAACAAATTATTCATACTGGTTTTCGCATTGGTATATATGGCAATCGAACTCGGATTTTTCAGTGCCAATATCATTAAATTCTTTGATGGAGGCTGGATTACCGTAATTCTGGCAGGATTTATCGGAGTATGTATGTATGCCTGGTATAACGGAAGATCGATCAAAACAAAATTTATTAAGTTTATCAAGCTGGAAAATTATATTCCGATCATTAAAGATATGAAGCTTGACGAAACGATACCAAAATATGCTACTAACCTGGCGTATCTCAGCAGGGCTAAAAGAAATGACGAAATAGAATCGAAAATTATTTATTCCATCATCAAGAAACAGCCTAAAAGAGCTGATCATTATTTCATCCTAAGCATTACCAATCAGGAAGATCCGTATACTTTCAAATATGCTGTCGACGAGGTGCTTCCGGGAACAATTTATAAGATCAATTTTATGCTCGGATTTAAAATTGACAGAAGAATCAATGATTACTTTGATATGGTGCTGAGAGATCTTATGGCAGATGGAACTATCCCGTCACGAAGCAGCCATCCTTCACTCAGAGCTCATAATATTCCTCCGGATCTGAAGTATGTGATAATAGATAATACCTATATCAATGATATTCTTCTTACCGTAAAAGAGAAAATTATCCTTAATATTTATAATTTCGTTAAGTACATCGGAAGCGATGATTTCAAGGCTTGGGGAATCACTTCACACAATGTGGTGGTAGAGTCTGCACCGATGACGGAAGACTGTGTAAGTAAGTCGAGAATCGAGCAATGCGGTTTTATCCGTCACAATAGTTAAATTCTTTAACACTCCGGTACAATATTTATTTAAATAAAAATCAATAAATTTGTATATAATTTTTTTGATGGATACAATACAAAAAGAAAAAAATATTGCACTGATTAAAGATGTTTTAAGAAACTATTTGCTTGAAAAAGGTTTCCGAAACACACCTGAACGATATACAATATTAGAAGAAATTTACAGTATGGATCATCACTTTAACGTTGATGATCTGTACCTTTTAATGCTGCAGAAAAAATATCATGTTTCCAAAGCAACCATTTACAATACTATTGAGATTTTTCTGGATGCGGGGCTGATTCGCAAGCATCAGTTCGGAGAGAAAACACTGACCTCTTCTTCTTATGAAAAATCTTATTTCGACAAACAGCATGATCATCTTGTGATCTACAAAAAAGATTCTGATAAGGAAATTGAGGAAATTATAGAATTTTGCGACCCGAGAATCCAGGGAATTAAAGAAGCTATTGAAGAGGCATTTGGAGTAAAGATTGATTCTCATTCGCTGTATTTTTATGGTACAAAGAATGACTAACCGATCATTGAGGCTTATTATCGGCCTGTTTCTTACTATTTCTTCGTTTATTTTTGCACAGGACAACAGTCAGAAACCTTTGCAGAAGGGTCCTTATTTTACGCCCAAAACTGTTCCGCAGAAAAATGCGCCGCCTCCGGAAAAGGTGAAGCATATTCACTCCGACGAATTACGAAAGGATGAAAAATACGACGGGAACAATTACTTTACGGGAAATGTTCAGTTTGAGCATCAGGGATCATTGCTGAATGCAGATCTTGTAATTGTATATGAAGGACAGAATTTTGTAAAAGCAGTTGGCAATGTAAAGCTTCAGAATGCAGACGGTTCCGTAATTACCGGAGATGAAATGGAATACGACGGCAATACCCAGCGAGGGATTGCAAGGAAAAATGTAGTACTTACAGATCCTAAAGGAACGGTGATCAAAACCGAGACGATGTATTACGACCGGGTTTCCAACCAGGCATATTACAATACAGGCGGAACAATCAATGATGGTAAAAGTACCACCTATTCCAAAACAGCAACCTATTTTCTGGCGACAAGAACGATTGATCTTTCCGGAAGAGTGAAAATTGAAGATGCGCAATATGTTCTGGAAGGCGATAATGTTGTGCAGAATCAGAACACCAATATTGTAGACATCAACGGTCCTACTACCATTATTAATAAAAAGAATCCTAAAAACCGTATCGTTACGGATAAAGGCAATTACAATACCAATACAAAAGAAGCTTTTCTATACAAGAACTCCAGGGTATATTACAATGACAAAATTCTCACAGGAGATGAAATGTATTATAACCAGCTTACAGGCTTCGGAAAGGCAACGGGAAATGTTACTATCGATGATCCGAATGAAAGAAGATGGATAAAAGGAGGATACGGAGAAATTTTTGAAAAGAAAGATTCTGCGATGATGACGAAAAACCCTTATGCCGTAAAAGCGCTGGAAAAAGATTCTATGTATTTTGCTGCTGAGAAAATCATATCCTTTCAAAAACCGGATTCTGCAAATATTACAGTCAAAAAAAGCTTTCTAAGAGCATTTAGAAAAGGAAGATTCTACAAATCCAATGCACAGGGAAGGGCAGATTCCATTGCTTTTAATGAAACAGACGGTGTGCTGCACATGTACAGAGATCCGATTTTATGGAGTAACGGAAAACAGGTAACCGGTGATAAGGTAGAAGCATATTTTAATACCGAAAAAGAAAACATCGATTCTCTAAAGGTAATTGGTAATGCATTTGCCATCAGTAAAGTAGATTCCCTGAATATGAAAGACGAATTCAATCAGGTAAAAGGAAGGCTGATGACGGTTTATTACGGCGAAGATAACAATATCAAAGAAGCCAAGGTGATCGGCAATGCGCAGGCAATTACATTTTCAGATGACGTGAACGCAGAAACCAAGAAAAAGGAAAGAATAGGAATATCGCTCAGTACATGCGGAATTATTGATGCTATTTTTGAAGAAAAAGCACTGTTTGTTGTGGAATGTAATATTGGTGCAAATTCGGATACCTATCCCATGAGTATGATTGAGCCCTCCAAGCGTAAATTTCCGGATTTCAACTGGAATACCAAAGACCGCATATTAAAATGGCAGGATATTCTGGTGGATACTCCGAATTATCCCGAAATAAAATACGAAACAGATACTTCTCTGTACGACTCTGCGCAGAAAGTTATTGAAAACGAAAAAGCCAAAGAAGAAGCCAAAAAGCCGAAAAGAGTCAGAAGATAAATAGCAAAAAAACTATAATTCATATCCCTACTCACCATTTTTGTTGTAAAATGGTGAGTTATTTTTTTAAAAAACCTTTAATTATAGCCTTTAAAAACATTCTTTTCAAAGAAAAATCAAATTTTTTTGTTATAATTTTTCCTTTTTTAGTGAATGTGAAATCCTTATCAGAATTGAGCTTTAATGATGTAATCATTTCATTAATTGTTGAATTGATTTATAATTTTAAAATAAAGTTAATTTTTTTTGAACAAAATGTATTTTAATTTGTTTTTTTGCATATATTTATCTCCATAATTGTTAATCTATATTAATATTTTGTGATTTGGTGGTTTCGCTTACAGCATTTTTGCTGTAAGCGTTTTTTTTATTTATAAGTATAAATTTCTGTGTTTAATGAATGTTTTTTAGCTTTGCTGAAATTTTTCAATATAATGGAGATGCAACAAGATTTTTTTATCTATCAGGCGCAGACCACAAAATTTGCAGCGGGATTTGAAGTGGAAAGAGCAGAAGGAAGCTATATTTTTGGAACAGACGGAAAGAAATACCTTGATTTTGTAGCCGGCGTTTCCGCAAATACCCTGGGACATTCACACCCGAAAATTGTAAACGCGATTAAAGAGCAGGCCGAGAAATATCTTCATGTAATGGTGTACGGTGAATATGCACAGGAGAAACCTGTAGCTTTATGTAAGCTGCTGGCAGAATCTACGCCCGATCCACTCGAAATTACTTATCTCGTAAACAGCGGTGCAGAAGCTATAGACGGAAGCCTTAAATTGGCAAAACGATATACCGGAAGAGAGGAAATAGTATCATTTAAAAATTCATACCACGGGAATACTCACGGAGCATTGAGCGTGTCAGGAAACGAAACACACAAAAGAGAATTTCGTCCGCTGTTACCTATGGTGAGTTTTATTGAGTTCAATAATGAAAATGATCTCGATAAAATAACGGAAAAAACTGCCTGTGTCATTATGGAGACAATCCAGGGAGCGGCAGGGTTCTTAGTTCCTGACAGGGATTACTTAATCAACTTAAAAAAAAGATGTGAAGAAGTAGGTGCTTTACTGATTCTTGATGAAATACAACCGGGATTCGGAAGAACCGGAAAACTCTTCTCATTTGAACATTTCGGAATTGTACCTGATATTCTCGTTATGGGAAAAGGAATGGGCGGCGGTGTTCCCGTAGGCGCTTTTATGAGTTCAATAAAAATCATGGATACTCTGACGTATTCTCCGAAGTTGGGGCACATTACGACTTTTGGGGGAAATCCGCTCATTGCTGCTTCAAGTTACGCTACTTTGAAAGAAGTCCTGGAAAGCGGACTGATGGATGAAGTTGCTGAAAAAGAAAAATTGTACCGCGAACTTCTGGTTCATCCTAAAATTAAAAATATCAATGGAAAAGGACTCATGCTGGCTGTCAATCTTGGTGCTCCCGAATATACCTTAGAAGTCGCTAAAAAATGTATGGAAAAAGGACTTATTGTTTTCTGGCAATTATACAGAAACGAATATCTCAGAATATCACCTCCTCTCACCATCTCAAAAGAAGAAATTACTGAAGGGTGTCAGATAATTCTCGAGGTTTTAAATGAAAATTAAAAATACTTTGGAAAGGTGTCGAAAAATTCGATGCCTTTCTCTTATATGAAGCTTTCTGGAAGTGAAGGGAATATTGCAGATAAGAACTTCTGAAACATTTCATTTTAACAAGCTTTTTAAAGGTAAAAATCAATTATATAATTATTTAAAAATTCTGATAAATATCATGAAGATTGTCTAAAAAAGTAAATACATTTTTGTGTAATAAAAAAATTAATTTATATATTGCGGGACGATTAAAACAAAGATTATATGGCGAAACATAAAGTCCATTACGAATTCCCAATGCATTGCTTATCAGAGATTTTATACGAATATCTGGCGACTGCGGAAGGGTTGTCTGAATGGTTTGCGGATGAGGTGACAGAGAAAGGTGATGACTTCTTTTTTAGCTGGGGAGGAGGACCTGCCGAAAAGGCAACTTTAATTAGGTATAAGCCAGAAGGTTTCGTGCGTTTCAGATGGGAAGAAGATGAAGGAACAAAACATTTCTTTGAAATGACAATTACAATCGATGATATTACAGAAGATCTTGCCCTCAATATTACAGACTTCTGCGAAGAAGGAGATGAAGAAGAAAATGCAATGTATTGGGAAAATCTTATCGAAAACCTTAGAATAAAATTGGGTGCCGCTTAAACGTAAGCTGTATTACAGATAAAACTGATGAACGATTTATCGTTCATTATTTTTTTATAACAAATCAGAATAAATTGGAAAATCAATATTTTACATCAGGCGAATTAAACGTTAAGAACAGAGCATTTCTTGCGGGAGATGCAGTGAAGGTTTCGTTCTTTGTAAGAGACGGAAAACTTATCATGGACGAAGAATGCTATTTCTTTTTAATGGCCTCCATGAGAAAAATGAGAATGAATATTCCGCTTTCCTATACCCTGGAGTTTTTCCAGTCCCTTTTCAGTAAAGATGTCATTGAAGGAAAAGGAATGAAAAATGGCATTATCAGTTTTCAGGTGTTCAGAAATATGGACGGAACTACCTTGTCAAAGTCTTCAGTTTCCTATTATTATGAAATCCTGCAGATGGATGATTTGCTGTCGGTTCATGAAAGACCGCTGGAATTGGATATGATTAAGGAAATCAATGTAAACAACAACCTTCTCTGCAATATTCATGTTCACAGTCCGGAAAATATTTATGGTGAAATTTATGCACAGGAAAACGATTTGGATGATGTCATCTTTTTAAATCCGGCAAAAAGAATTGCAAGGGCTGGAACCGGCAACCTTCTATTTCTGGAAGGTGATGTCATTAAAGTTCCAAAACAGACTGAAGGAGCTTATATTTCGCCTTTAATGGAGAATTTTGTTACCTTTTTACATAAAAATAATCTTGCAGATATTCAGGAGCATGAAATTATTGCTTTTGAATCTCAGAAAGCTGAAGAAATCTTACTGATCTCGGATGAGAGAGGAATATTTTCAGTAGGAAAGATAAGAAATAAAACTTTCGGGAACAACCGTTTTTTGGAATTAACAGAGGCCTGGAGAAAAAGTTTTTAAAATTGGCAAACCCGGTAAACAACAAAAGTTCCAATGTCCTTTACCGGGTTTTTATTCCGAATAATCAGAAAATTGTATTGTTAATGATATTTGGAAATATCAATTTTTTTTGAGCTAAAAATGGTAGAGAAAATACTGATAGCAGGTAATTTGATTTCTCTCATATCGGTTAAGTTTTTGGTAAGACAAATAACGGAAATTATTTGTTTAAAACAGATTTAAGGTATCTTAAAGTTTGTTAAAGTCTAAGGGCTTAAGTATTTACATATTTTAGTTGAGAGAAATATCCTCCGGAGAATTTGCCCAAAGCAGATATTCACCGCCCAGATTCTGCATGATGGATTTCCACAGTGTCTGGTCATTCGGTAAGGTGTAATCAAGATTGTAAACATCTACCACAGTCCAGACTTTGCGCTGAATTTCATCATCAAGCTGCATGGAGGTCCATCCCGAATATCCTGAAAATATTTTTACGTCATTGATGGTTAGTTCACTGCTCAGAACGGCGCTTATTATATTTTCTATATCTTCCGTTAAATAAAAGTCCGGAGTAATTTCCACAAAAGTTTCCGTTACCTTCTTTCCTTTAACGATGAAGAAAACCTTGTCATTTTCTACAGGTCCGCCGTCATATACTTCAATCTTAAACTCGAACATATCTTTAAACTTATCACTCATCTGGCTGTTTTTCTTGTTAAGAATTAAGCCAAATGCGCCCTGTTCGTTATGTTCTATAACCAATACTACCGATCGGGAAAAAATATCACCGGAAATATCTGGTGTGGAAATTAATATTTTACCTTTGTAGGAGTAATTCATACTCAAATTTAATAAAAAATATTTATGGAAAACCTGCACGACAAAAGAAAAGTGTACGAGAGATCCCAACTTATTGAAAGTGAGATAAAACAAAATCCCATTGAGCAGTTTCGGGATTGGTTTATCGAAGCTTCAGATAATCCCGGAATCTCAGAAGCTAATGCAATGGCGGTTTCTACGGTAGAAGAAGACGGATGCCCGCGTACAAGAATGGTTTTGCTTAAAGCATATACCTATGAAGGTTTTATTTTCTATACCAATTACAACAGCAGGAAAGGAAAAGCAATTGAGAAAACACATAAAGCCTGTCTTCATTTTTTTTGGCCTGCTTTGGAGAGACAGATTATCATAAAAGCACATCTTGAACGTATTGCTGAAAATTTGAGTGACGGCTATTTTCATTCACGGCCAAAAGGCAGCCAGCTGGGAGCAGTGGTGTCGCCGCAAAGCCAGGAAATTCCTGACAGGAGTTTTCTTGAACAGAAGCTTAAAGAGCTGGAAAAGCAGTATGAAAATACCGAAGTTCCACGTCCGGAAAATTGGGGCGGATACATCGGAAAACCTTATGAAATAGAATTCTGGCAGGGTAGGCCAAACCGTCTGCACGACAGGATTATATACACTTTGGAAGATTTGGATTGGAAAATTTCAAGATTAGCACCGTAGGTTCTTATAATTCCGGATTTTAATTTTTCTTACAGACCCTGAAATATCCGGTTAAATTCTTATACAATTATAGGTACATAAGTTAACAGCGCAATAATTGATGGGCGAAGCTCCAAAACTTCGACTGAGGCTATCTAAACTGTGGCTGAGCTCCCGAAAGGTGGCTGAGGCTCCCGAAGCCACCACCAAAAAAAACCTCATCGTTGGATGAGGTTTTAATTTTACTAATCTGAATGATTATTTTTTCTTAGCTCCGGAAACTGCGTTTGAAAGATCAGCTCCAGCCTTGAATTTAGCAACTTTTTTAGCCGCAATTTTGATAGGCTTTTTAGTAGCAGGGTTGATACCTTGTCTTGCAGCTCTCTCAGCAACTGAGAATGTACCGAATCCTACTAAAGAAACTTTACCGTCTTTTTTCTTTAGAGTAGTCATTACGTTATTGATGAATGATTCTAAGGCAGCTTTGGCTGCAACTTTAGTGATACCTGCATCTTTTGCGATTGCGTCGATTAATTCAGACTTGTTCATAATTTTTTTAATATTAAAGTTAGTTCGTTATAATAGCAAATATAATACTATTTTCTATATGTGCAATTTTTTTATAAAAAAATAAGTAATTTTTTCGTTTTTAACTTAATTTGGTTAAAATATGATAATTTACTTTTTTACGTAAAATGTACGATACACGTTACTAAAATCATGCCAATTGCTTATGTACATTGACTTTATGAAAAGTATGCTATTATTTTGTGTATTTATTAAATCCTAAATTTCGTATAAAGTAATAATACTTTTATCATATATTTACTGATTCTTTAATTAAAAACTGTAAAAATTGTATTTTAACCAATTAAAACGCTGTCGCTCTGATAGTTTTAAAATCAATCTAAAAAGCTGTTTTATTGATTTTTATTAATAAATTTGCACTATGTTAATAGAAGTTTTTAAGTCTAAGATTCACAGGGTGAGAGTTACGGCTTCTGACCTTAATTATATCGGCAGTATTACAATAGATGAAGACCTTATTGAGGCGGCAGGTCTTGTTGTAGGAGAAAGAGTATATATCGTAAATGTAAACAACGGTGAACGATTTGATACCTACGTGATCAAAGGTAAAAGGAAATCCGGGGAAGTTTGTCTCAATGGCCCGGCTGCCAGAAAAGTACAGAGAGACGATATCATCATTATCATCGCTTATGCGCAGATGACTCCTGAAGAAGCTAAAGATTTTCAGCCAAAAATTGTTTTCCCGGACGAAAAAACAAATCTTTTGACGTAATCTATGGAGAAAAAAACGAAGAACCCTTTAAAATCAATTCTTACAATAGTAATCTCGCTTGCTTTTGCAGGCTTTTTTTTATGGTTTGCCTTAAAGGGATTAGATTTTAAAGTCATACAGAAATCATTATCAAAAGCAAATTACTGGTGGGTCGCTTTTGCAGCCTGTTTCGGAATTGCGGCATACTGGTTCAGGGCAATACGCTGGAACATGATGCTGGAACCAATGGGACACCGTATATCAAACTCCAATTCCCTGTGGTCGATCTCTTTCGGATATTTGATGAATCTTACCATCCCGAGAAGTGGCGAAGTGGCAAGGGCAACGGCTCTTTACGGTGTTGAAAAAGTGCCCGTGGATCAGTCTTTCGGGACAATTATTCTGGAAAGGGTGGTGGATCTCGTGTGTATGATTATATTTTTGTGTTTAACAGCTATATTTAAATTCAATACGATTTTATCATTTTATCAATTTGTAATGGAGAAGAAGGACGAAAAAGAAAAATTTGTTCCTAACTTTTTTGAAAGGCAGATGATGAAACTTGGAATAAATGATTTTGATTCTTTTTATTTCTATCTTAAATTAGGTTTAGTTGTATTGATTGTAATTGGTTTGGTTCTTATTTATAAATTTAAAAAAGAAAAACTGATTAATTTTGGAAAAGGAATTCTTCAAGGTTTAACATCCGTATTCAAACTAAAACAAAAGGGAAAATTTATCCTTTATACAATAGGTATCTGGGTGTCCTATTATTTTGCAGCCTACCTGGTTTGCTTTGCATTACCGGAAACTTCAGATTTTACCTTTGATGATGGATTCCTGATTCTCGTAGTCGGTACTTTCGGAATGATTATACCCGCAAGCGGCGGAATCGGAGCCTTTAATCTGGCAATGAAGTATGGTTTCATGGCCTTATTTATCTCAATGGGAAAAAGCGGTGAAGTCGGAGGTGAAGTCGGGTTAACCTATTCTTTCATTTCATTGCCGCTGCAGATTGCCATTATGCTGGTAATGGGATTAATTTCTATTCCTATGCTGGCGAAGGCAAGAAATGAGACGGTTGCAGAAAAAGAGTTCGCAGAATAAATAGTTTAAATAAATATAAAATCCGGTCATAATGATCGGATTTTTTATGTCTGAATAAAGGCATTTTTTATAAACTGCAATATACCTATTTTTTTGTCTTAAAATATTTTGGAAAATTCCTAAAACAGCCATAACTTCGATAACCAATACAATAAAACCCCTCGTACTATTATGGCAATTAATTTACAGAAAGGACAAAGAATTGATCTTGGATTCACAAAAATGACCATCGGTCTGGGATGGGATCCGAATGAAGGAATGGGATATGATTTTGACCTTGATGCTTCCGCAATCATGATTGATGCGGAACGAAAACTGGTAAGTGAAGAATATTTTGTTTTTTATAATAATCTAAACTCTCCCGACGGTGCCCTTACGCATACAGGAGACGACCCGAGTGGTAAAAACAGCGATGGTGACGATGATGAGTCGATTATTATTGATCTTGAAAAAGTTGACGAAAGAGTTCAGCAAATTCTTTTTGTGGTCACCATTGAAGATTATGAGCGGAGAAAACAGAATTTCGGGCAGGTAAGAAATTCATACATCAGGATTATTGATAACCTCACCCACCAGGAAATTGCCAAATACGAACTCGATGAAGATTTTTCCATAGAAACGGGAATAGAATTCGGAAGATTGTACAAACGTGGCGGCAACTGGAAATTTGAAGCTTCCGGAATTGGGTACAGAGCAGATTTAGGCTTTTTCCTGGAAAAATACTATAAAGGACAAATTATCAAATAAACGTAAAAAAGAGGCTTCCGGTAAGAAGTCTCTTTTAGATTATAATAATAGAACCTTTATAAAACTTGGTGCAGTCATACAGGTCAGAAAAGTATTGATACATTTCCGGGTGCAGAACCAAGCCGTATCTTTTCTCATGGTAACCCTTTTCTGCCAAAGTGTACAGCACTTTGTGATCTTGTTTTAAGAACTTAAAAAGATACTTTTCTTCGCTGTCTGCCATACCGGTGAAGAAAATACCGTAGATCACAAAATGGCTAAAACCTTCGGAGTTTATAATAAAAGAAAATTTGTTTTGCAGATAACCCTCATAATCCGAAAGCATTTTAGAAAAGGTTTCAATACACACCGGATCTGAGATATCATAAAAAATATCAATTCCGTGAATAAAAAGCTGGGCTTTCAGCTCTTCGGGGTCCGAACCGTAGCGCTCATCGAACCAGTTGAAAATACATATGAATTCTTCCCTTGAGAGATTTTCAACGTTATCGAGTGTTTTCTTTTTAATGATTTCAAGACTTGCCTTTTTATCATCCTCCAGAAAGGTAAGGATACTGTTCTCTTCGCCGCAGAGTTTATTGTAAAGGTTGATCTTTGCGCTTACAGGATTGGTTTTAATGAAATAGAGTTTGTCTTTCATAATGCTATGTAATCCCTTGTTTATTGGTGTTTCGATACTAAGGTAGTGAAAAAATACAATGATTGCATCACTCATTTAATGTTTACGAAAGTTTCCGTGTACCAAATCTATTTTGAATGTAAATAAAAAACCATTAAGCTGATTAACTTAATGGTTTTTAAAATCTTGTTATCCAAACGCTCTCTTCAGTAAGCTTTCCACTTTCGGTTCGCTTCCCCTGAAACTTTTATAGAGTTCCATTGGGTCTTTGGTGCCGCCGGAAGAAAGAAGCACTTTATATTTGGCAGCAACTTCAGGATTGAAAATTCCGTTTTCCTTAAAATACTGGAAGGCATCTGCATCCAGAACTTCCGCCCATTTGTAAGAGTAATATCCCGCAGAATATCCGCCCTGGAAAATATGAGAAAAGCTCGGACTCATCGCTGTTTCAGGATTCACGGGATATAATTGTGTAGCCTTCGTATATTCATCTTCAAATTCTTTCACACTCTTACTCTCCAGTTCTCCAACCTTTGTATGGTAATTCATATCCAGCAATCCGAAACCGATTTGTCTTAAGGTCTGGTAGCCTTCCATAAAGTTTTTCGACAGAGCGATTTTTTCAATTTTTTCATCCGGTAAAACTTCTCCTGTCTTATAATGTTTTGCAAAGGTTTTTAAGAATTCCGGCTCGTAGCAGAAGTTTTCTAAGAACTGCGAAGGAAGCTCTACGAAATCCCATTTTACAGAAGTTCCGGAAAGAGTAGGATATTGCGTATTGGCGAGCATTCCGTGAAGCGCGTGTCCAAATTCATGGAACAAGGTTGTCACTTCCTGAAATGTCAGCAGGCTCGGTGTTTCCTTCGTTGGTTTGCTGAAGTTGCAGACAATGGAAATATGCGGACGGGAATTTTCACCGTTTCTTTGATACTGGTTTTTATAGCTCGTCATCCATGCGCCGGCTCTTTTGCCTTTTCTCGGAAAGTAATCTACGTAAAGCAGGGCTTTAAATGCCTTTGGCTTCTGGCTATTGGCTTCTTGCTGATTGTCATTATGAGCTTGTTGAAGAATTTCGGAAACCTCATAAATTTTCACGTCTTCATGGTATTTCGGGATATCATTTCTTTCTTCAAAAGTCAATCCGAAAAGTTTTTCAGCCAATCCAAAAACGGCATCCTGAACCTGGTTTAAAGGGAAATAAGGTTTTAATTCCTCATCATTAAGGTCAAATTTTGCTTTACGAAGCTTTTCTGCATAATAAGCATGGTCGTAAGCCTGTATTTCTTCAATACCGTCAGCTTTTGCCAATGATTTTAATTCTTCAATCTCTTTGTCGGCATACGGTTTTGCTTTGGTTAAAAGTTCGTTCAGGAAGTCAATAACTTTTGCAGGAGATTTTGCCATTCGTTCTTCCAGAACATAATCTGCATAATTTTTATAGCCTAATAATTCGGCCTTTTGCTGTTTTAATGTGAGAAGCTCTTTAATTAGATATTGATTGTCAAACTCACCGCCGTCGAAAGATTTTTTACCGTTGGCCAATGCAATTTCCTTTCTTAATTCGCGGTTTTCCGCATACGTCATGAAGGGAATATAGCTTGGGTACTGTAAGGTAATCACCCACCCTTCAAGATTTCTCTCTTTGGCTTCTTCTGCATATTGTTCCAGAATGGCTTCCGGAATTCCGGCAAGATCTTCTTTATGGATGATATGTTTAAAATAGCTGTTGGTTGAAGCCAGCACATTCTGCCCGAATTTAAGTGACTTTAAAGAAAGATCCATGCTGATTTTCTTTAATTTTTCCTTGTCTTCCTCATTCAGCAGAGCGCCGCTTCTTACAAAACCTTTATATGTTTCATTTAAAAGCATCTGCTGTTCCTCATTCAGGTTATATTTTTCCTTTTCATCATACACTTTTTTAATTTTATTAAATAGTGCTTCATTCTGGGAAATTTTTGAAGAATATTCCGTTAAAATAGGGGATACTTTCTGTGCAATCTGCTGCAGCTCATCGCTTGTTTCCGCCGAGTTAAGATTGAAAAATATATTAGACGCCACATCAAGCTGCTCACCGGAATACGCCAATGCTTCTATAACGTTTTCAAAAGTAGGATCTTCAGGATTGGTAACGATAGCCTCGATTTCTTCTTCCGATTTTTTTATCAATTCCCTGAATGCAGGAAGGTAATCTTCATTGTTGATTTTATTAAATGGTGCTGAGTGATATGGTGTGTTAAACTTTTCTGTTAAAATATTCATATTCTAATTTTTAATTCTTGTAAATTTAATGATTCTGCTGAACCGACAGCGAAAATGCTCAAAAATGATGCCTGAGAAAGAAGGTGTGACAAAATTGAACGGTATCAAATAATCTTGTCATATGCGAAGAGGTGATGATGAAGAATTAATTACTTTTGACAGCAAAATAAAACGCGATTCATGTTGAAAAAATAATTTTAAATACCTTAAACTATGAAAACAATTTTAAAAATTCTGGGTGTCATTCTTCTTCTTATTGTTGTATATGCAGTGATTGCCATGCTGGCTTTCGGCAACAAATATCATTACGAAAAATCGATGGTTATCAAGGCTCCGAAAGAAAAAGTATGGCAGCAGATCAGCTCTATGAAAACCTTTAACCGGTGGAATCCCTGGATGAAGCTTGATCCGAATATGAAGCTTGCTTATTCCGGAAATGAAGGTGAGATTGGTGATAAATACTGTTGGGACAGTAAGAATGATGATGCAGGGGCAGGATGTCAGGAAATCAAAGAGCTGGTGCCGAACCAAAAACAGAAAACAGAGATGATTTTTAAAAGACCATTTGACGGGCAGGCTACTTCCGAAATTGTCTTGTCACCAGAAGGAAATGATACAAAAGTAACCTGGACGATGGATACGGAACAGGAGACCTGGATGAAAATAATGCGGCCAATGATGGATTATCAGATGGGAAAATCCTATGAAGAAGGTCTTACCAACCTCAAAAACTTAGTTGAAAAATAAAAAACCAAAGCCTTGCACTTCTGCAGGGCTTTTTTTCTTGCTATTTTTCCCGGCCAATCTGATTAATAGAGTTATGATCTTCTTTATATTTCGGATTGGGTCCGTACCTGTTATCTCTTCTATCCCCATCAGCAAATATCATAACAAAAAAATAAAAAGGAATGAATTGGAACCAGCCACTGTTCCCAACATCATGACATCTTTTTACACCTTGGGTTATTCTGAAAACGGTTCCTGCAAACCAGGTGGTGATAACGATAATATAAAAAAAGATAAGATTGGTAAGTGCCGCTAAAAACACACTTCCAAATAATGCTGCGGCATATATGAGGCAGGATAATACAAATTCAGTTCTTCTGATTCTTCCGCGTATGGAAAAAATATCTTTAAACATCATCTTAGTTTTTAAAAATTAAAAGACAAAAGTAAAAATTATTTAAAAAATATTATCTTTATATAAAGATTCGATGTATGGAGAAGACAGTATTTGAGAAAAATAACATAAGAGATTATGTAAAAACCGTGATTGCTGAAAAGATTGAAAAGCTGAAGAATTTTATTGAATTCACTCAGGAGGCAAGCCGGGATATAAAAAAAACTCCGAAATATGACAGCATGCGTGAGGAAATGCAGGAAGAAATTTACCAGATGCAGCGTCAGTTGGGAGCGTTGAATGATTTGAAAAGAAACATGGCCAAAGTACTGAATAACTCCACAGAAAGAGTGCAGCTGGGTTCTTTGGTGATTACGAATAAAGCCAGGTTCTATATTTCAGTATCACTGGGAGAATTCTTTTTTGAAGGCGACAGATTCTACGCCATCTCTTCCGAAAGCCCGATGGCTAAAAAAATGATGGGAATGAAATCAGGAGATGAATTTACCCTGAATAAAATTCATCAGAAAATTGTTGAAGTACTTTAGTAGGAATGGTGAAGTAAGTCAAAGGTTGTCATTCCGAGCAGGTATGCATAAGAGTCTTTAGTAGTTCTGGAGTATCCTCTATTGGTCGGAATGGAATCCTTAAAATAAATTTGAAATAAACGTATATCACTAAAACTATCAACCGCCAACTTTTTCCTAATTTTGTGTTATGAATAAAGCAGAAGGTTTAAAAGAAATCATAGCACAAAGAAGAAGCATTTTCCCAAAAGACTATACCGATACGGAGATTTCCCAGGAAATCCTTGACGAAATTTTGCATTCGGCAACATTGGCTCCCAACCATAAACGTACAAAACCATGGCGATTTAAGGTGTTCAGAGGAGAAGAAAAAGCAAAGCTTGCCTTAGAAATGCAGGCAATCTATAAAGCAACACAGCCGGAACAACTTTTTTTAGAAAAGAAATACAACGATATTGGTTTTAAGATCAATAAAGCAGATTCGGTTGTTTCTATTGTGGTCAATTTCAGCGGAATGGTCCCGGAATGGGAGGAAATTGCAGCAGTTTCAATGGCCGTTCAGAACATGTATCTTACCTGTACGGCAAATCAGATCGGATGTTACTGGAGCTCTCCGAAATTGGTAGATCACTTGAAAAATTCTTTGAGCATCGAAGAAAACCAGAAGTGTTTAGGCTTATTTTATTTGGGGTAACCTTCAATAATAGCCCTGATCGAGCGGTCTGTCTGAGCTCTTTTTAGGTTTCGGCGGCGGCTTTGCCGCCGCCGAAACCTAAAAAAGCGAGTAGCGAGAGCAGGTTCCCGGCTCCTGAAAATTGCCTGAATTGATAAAACTTTTTACACAGCTCTTTTTACTTCAAACTTTTTTGTTATCTTTGCACTCTTAAAATATTTAACTGGGACGAGTTCCCTTAAAATTCAAACATTATGTCAGTAAAAATCAGATTACAAAGACACGGTAAAAAAGGAAAACCTTTTTTCCACATCGTGGTTGCAGATTCCAGAGCTAGAAGAGATGGTAAATTCATCGAGAAGTTAGGAACATACAACCCAATTACTAACCCTGCAACAATCGATTTAAATGTTGATTCTGCTGTAAAGTGGTTAAACAACGGTGCTCAGCCAACTGATACGGCAAGAGCTATTCTTTCTTACAAAGGTGCCCTTTACAAAAAACACTTACAAGGTGGTGTTGCTAAAGGAGCTTTTGATGAGGCTGAAGCTGAAAAAAGATTCAACGCTTGGGTAGAAGCAAAAGACGCTAAAGTACAAGGTAAAGTTGAAGGATTATCTAAAGCACAGGCTGATGCCAAAAAAGCTGCTTTGGACGCAGAAGCTAAAGTAAACGAAGCAAGAATTGCTGCTGCTGCACAAGCTAATGCCGATGCTAAAGCTGCTGAAGAAGCTGCTAATGCACCTGCTGAAGAAACTACAGAAGGAGAAGCTGCTGCTGAATCTACAGAAGAAAACACTGAAGCGTAAAAAAAGCCCCGTATGCGTAAAGAAGATTGCTATTTATTAGGAAAAATCACACGCAGACACGGACTTGCGGGAAATGTTATCCTTAAACTGGATACCGACCAACCCGAGCTTTACAATAAATTGGAATCAATATTTGTTGAAATCAACGGATTATTGGTTCCTTTTTTTATTGAAAGAACAGCATGGAGCAAATCTGATGCATTGAATATTTCTTTCAAAAATTCTTCGGAAGCGCTGGTAGACCAGTCGTTAGGCAAGAATGTCTATTTGCCACTTTCAACCCTGCCAAAGCTTTCCGGTAAACAGTTTTACTATCATGAGATCATCGGGTACAATGTCCTTGATGAAAATGATAACGACTGCGGCGTGATACGATCTGTAAATGATCAGACCGCGCAAACCTATTTTATTACCAATCTTGACGGAAAAGAAGTGGTAATTCCTATCATCAAAGACTGGATTCTTGAAGTGAACAGAGATGAAAGATTCATCAAAATGCACCTTCCTGAAGGCCTTATCGATGTTTTTCTGGTTCCTTCCAAAAAAGATGAATAATCTTAAAAATTCAGCTTTAAACATTCACTTATCCACAAGTTCCTTATCAAATTACTTTTGCTCAAATACTGCGGGCAATAAATAATCCTGTATTATTTTTTCAACCTGCGAATGGGCGTAAGGCTGCCCATAGGCACTTGCTGTAATAACAATCACTAATGGCTGGTCTTTAAAAACCAGAATATAGTTTCCGCCATTTCCTGCACAATAGTATGCTTCGTATAATTTGTCTTTTGATTGGTAGCTTTTATTCCAGAATAGATACCCATAATATTCGTTCTCCCTACCGTATATTTGTTTTTGTTTTGTAAAAGTTCTGTCGACCCATTTTTTGGAAAGAATCTGTTTTTCATTCCAAATCCCGTTATTTTTATAAAGCTGGCCATACTTTGCGAAATCCAATGCATTCATTTTAATTCCACCTGCTGTGTTTGGAATATTTTGTGGGGTATATTGCCATTCATAATGATTGATTCCAAGAGGTTTAAACAACTTTTCGTCGGCATAATTCTTTAAACCATTGGGAATTGATTGATCAAGAATGTCTCCTAAAACAACCACTCCGGCAGTGAAATAGTGCCATTGATGATTAAGTTTTTCCTGAAAAGGCAAATTCAGCGCAAACTTTACCCAATCTGAAGTGGGGTACATATTCTCTTCGTTTCCGGGACTGTTACCGTCTTCATCGTTTCCATCCAATCCGGAACTCATTGTCAAAAGGTCTTTAATGGTAACCTGCTCTTTGGCTGTACTGAAATTTTCATATTGATGAAGCGGATAAAAAGTTTTAAGCGGTTGCAATTCATTTTTGATATAACCGTCGGAAATTGCTTGCCCCATCAATGTTGAAGCAAATGATTTCCCGACAGAGCGGGGGTCGTGAAGCGTTTCTCTAGTTTCGTCATTGAAATATTCCTCAATTAATATTCCTCCGTTTTTTATAACAACAATACTGTTTATCTTTTTAAATATTCCTTCATTTATAGACCCTTTCAGTAATTTTATTTTTTCTGTATCGTATTTTTCTTTAGATACAAAAAATCCATTGTAAGGAACTATTTTATTTAAAGTAATCGTTGAAATGTCAATTTTTGGATTTCTTATTACGTTTAGCTTCAGACTTCCGGTAGCAATTATTTCGCCTGTATTTATAGTGTCAATTTTTATGTAAGGTCGGATTTCCATTTTCAGAGTATGACTGCCATCCGAAAGCGCTTGATCTCCGCCATTATGAATAAATCGATTCCAAAAAGATTCGCTCCAGGAACCCTGACCATTCAAATTATCTATAAAAGGTCGGTTTAACGAAGTAGCCTTATCCTGGATTTCTGGTTGTGGAGCTCCCGGCATTAGATTGCTTTTATAAATTTCTTTTCCGTCCACAAACAATGTAAACTGATAATTTCCGCTTTTGAATAAAGAATCTACTGGAATTTCAGGTGCCAGAAAATGCTTGTAATTAGTCAGAGAATTGTCAAAATAAGTAACAAAAAAAAGATTGCTCTTGTTGGTAAGTGTATAAGAATCCAAAAAGTCTTTCTGCTGTAAAATATCATTTCCGATTTTCTTATCAGTAAAAAATATTTTCCCGATGTTTTTTTTCTGTAATTCTGTTTTTATACCTTCCGTTTCGACCATATTTAATTTTTGTCCGAAAGAAAAAAATTGAAACATTATCGCTAGCAATAAAGTCAGATAGGATTTATATGGTTTTGAGAATGTAGACATGAGTATCTTTTTTTATCTGACAAAATTAGACTTTCACTTTTGTAGAAAATAGAATGAAATTAACATAGCTATTTCTTCAGAATATTTCTATACTTTAAAGGGGTGATACCTATATTTTCTTTAAAACACCGGATGAAATGGCTTTGGTCGGAAAAACCGCATTCCAGCGCAACTTCCGATAAAGACTCAAAGTCATTCATAATTTTTAAAGAATTTTCCACTTTTAGTTTCCTGAGATATTCTCCCAAAGTGCAGTGAAAATATTTCGGAAAATCCCTGCTCAAATGGATTGGGTGAATGTTTACTATTTTTGCAAGGTCTGATAAATTCAGTTTTTCAGTAAAAGTTTCATGAAGAAGCTCATCGATTTGCTTTACCCAGACAGGATTTTTTCCTGTATTGTTTTTTGAGCCGGTTATTTTGTGGAAAATATTGAGCAGGAGTTGATCTACTGATGCCTCAAAAGAAGGGTCAATACTTTTTGTTTCATTGGAAATACGGTACATCAATAGCTTTACTGCCGGATTTTTAATATTAAAGCTTCCTTCCGATTTATCTTTTAATAGCTGATTTCTATTAAACCAATCTTCCGAAATTTCAATATGGAAACCTCTTGTAAAAACATCAGGTTTTGTATTGTAGTGCGAGTCCTGCCAGTGATGGTAGAGCAAGGTTCCGGCTTCGCATTCGTACACTTCTTTTTTATTACCTTCAGTCATATTTCCCTGCAGTAAAAATGTGAAATAAGGATTTTCGTGATAATGCCAGTCTACAAATGAATGCGTATATTCAGTATCTGTAATTGTTAATCCCCCGAAACGCAAAGTTTCGGTAGTTTGTCCAAAGAACTCACCATTACGAAGATTTTTCATAGCGCAATTTTTTGTTTTAAATCTTCAATCTGCACATATATTTTATTGAAAAACTTCTTCCGGTCACGATTACCGGAAGTATTGAGCGACTTTGAGTTTTTAATCTGATGTTCAAAGTAATTCTGCGTTTCTTTGCAGGTCTTTTCGTCATTAATCAATAAATACCCGAACATATTGGTGGGAATGGCAAAAAGAGACTGTTGCGGATGATGGAAAAATATATCATTGGAGAGATGCATCAGTTCATTTTCATACAAATGGAATTTTGGGTTGTTCTCAGTTTTCTTTTCAATATATTCTATTAATTCCTTCAGTTCCTGAAGGATAATTCCTGCTTCATTTTTTTTCAAAAGACCCGTTTCGTGATAATATACAATTTGCTGTAAAACACTGGCGGCAGTCATGTCATTCCACAATTCAACCACGTTCTGTTCTTCATATATTTTTCTTAATTCTTTGGTATTCAATTCAAAATTAGGAGGAGAAAATTCTAAGAAAGGGATAAAGACCTGTTGGGCATTAAGAAGATTCATCCAGACATAAACCTTAAAACGGGAAAGCAGCGTATCTGAAAGGGTGTAAAAGAAAGGGATGTCTTTCGCGGAGTAATAGATGGTCATTTCATTACTGAGCGGCAGATTTTCAAAAACGGTAAGGTTATTCCTGAAAAAAGATTCCAGATCTTCGGTTTTAGATACTGCTGATGTTTTTCTCACAACAATCTGATGGTCGGAAATCTGAAACTGATCCAAAGAAATCTGGAAATATTTCGCCAGTTCCAGAGCTTCTTCAAAACTGAATTTTGCTTTCAGGGAACTTCTTCGGTGCGCGGCATCGTAGCTGATATGGAGAATATTGGCAATTTCGTCATTCAACGAGTTATCACCGATTTTTCTCCGGATTTCTTTAAGCAAACGTTCCTGATGCATATTTTGCGATTTTCACAAATTTAGAAATTTATTTTAATTTTTTTCCGCATTTATCCCATTACTTTTCACCAATATTTTTGAAGTATAATTTTAAAAATCAATAAACTATTATGAAAACACTGCCTTATATTTTAATCTCTTTACGGTTTATTCTTGCGCCTGTCATTCTTTCCTTATCTTATTTTATTGGTGAAAAATCCAGATTTTTAATTTTAATATTGATGTACTTTGGATTATTAACGGATATTTTCGATGGAATAATTGCCCGGAAAACAGGAGTTTCTTCTGAAAAATTAAGGAGACTGGACAGTCAGACCGATATGGTTTTCTGGCTTTCTTTGGGATTCGCAGCATACTTTTTAAATCCTGATTTAATAAAAGATGAATGGATTGGCGTCGTTATAATTCTGGGAATGGAGGCTTTATGTTATATCGTAAGCTGGGTGAAATTCGGAAAAGAAACCTGTACCCATGCCTTTCTGTCAAAAATGTGGGGATTGAGTCTGCTCGTGGCATTTACTTATCTCATTGGCTTTCAACAAGCGGGATGGTCATTTTATTTATCTGTCATTTTAGGATTTATCGCACATATCGACGTAATTATGATCATTCTGATTCTTCCGAAATGGCAATATGATGTTCCGAGTTCTTACCACGCATGGAAAATCAGAAAAGGAAAAAAGAGGAGAAAGTCGGTATTGTTCAATTGATAATCATCCCAACATATTTTTACCTTAAATAATTGATAAATGATTTAATTAAAACGGAGCAATCTTTATATTGCTCTGTTTTTTGTAACTTTGCACTCATTAATTTTTACACAAAAATTTTAATCAACAAATGAAAAAGCAGACAATTAAGGAAATCCTGGAGGATTACAAGAAAGTATTACATCATGACATTACGGTTTACGGCTGGGTAAGAACATTCCGTGCCAATCGTTTCATCGCGCTTAATGATGGTTCTACGATTAATAATTTGCAGATTGTTGTTGATTTCGAAAATTTCGACGAAGAAATTATTTCTAAAATCAGTACGGCAGCTTCCCTTAAAATTGTTGGTGAAGTGGTAGAAAGCCAGGGTGCAGGACAGGCCGTAGAAATCCTCGCGAAGAAAATTACCATTTTAGGAGATAATTTTACGGAGGAGAGAGACAAAACCATCCTTCAGCCTAAAAAACACTCGCTGGAAACATTAAGAGAGCAGGCTCACTTAAGATTCAGAACCAATTTATTCGGAGCGGTCTTCAGAGTGCGTCACGCCGTAAGTTTTGCCATCCATTCATTCTTCAACCAGAATCGGTTCTTTTATATCAATACACCTGTAATTACCGGTGCAGATGCGGAAGGAGCGGGAGAGATGTTTGGAGTTACCAACTTTGATTTAAACAATATCCCGAGAGATGAACAGGGAGACATTGATTTTGCACAGGATTTCTTCGGAAAAAAGACCAACCTAACGGTTTCCGGACAGCTTGAAGGGGAAACGGCAGCAATGGGATTGGGAAGAATTTATACATTCGGTCCTACGTTCCGTGCAGAAAATTCAAATACGACAAGACACCTGGCAGAATTCTGGATGATTGAACCGGAAGTCGCTTTCAACAACTTGGAAGATAATATTGACCTTGCGGAAGATTTCCTGAAATATGTGATACAGTATGTTTTGGATAACTGTAAAGACGATCTTGAATTCCTGGACAAACGTTTTGAAGAAGAGCAAAAATCAAAGCCGGAAAAAGAAAGAGCGAAAGAAGGTCTTATCGAAAAACTTGAAAATGTAGTTTCCAAACGTTTCAAGAGAGTTTCTTATACGGAAGCGATTGAGATTTTATTAAACTCTAAAGAAAATAAAAAAGGCAAATTTGTATATCCTGTTGAAAAATGGGGAACTGATCTTCAATCGGAGCACGAAAGATATTTGGTTGAAAAACACTTCGAAAGTCCCGTAGTTCTGTTTGATTATCCGAAAGAGATCAAAGCATTCTACATGAAGCTTAATGAAGACGGGAAAACCGTTGCGGCAATGGATGTTCTTTTCCCGGGAATCGGTGAAATCATCGGAGGTTCTGAAAGAGAAGCACGCTTGGATGTATTAAAGCAGAAAATGGCAGAAATGCATGTGGATGAGCATGAACTTTGGTGGTATTTAGACACCAGAAAATTCGGTTCTGTTCCGCACGCCGGTTTTGGATTAGGATTAGAAAGGCTGGTTCTTTTCGTAACGGGAATGACGAATATCAGAGACGTAATCCCTTTCCCTAGAACACCGAAAAACGCAGAATTCTAAAAACATTCTTAAATACTGAAATCCTTCTGTTTAAAACGGAAGGATTTTTTTATTGACATTACTAAAATTTTGGAAATGAGCACGATTGTAAAATGTCTTAATTAATAAAAATTTTCTCTTTATTACAAAGTTAATAAAAATTCAGTTGAAATTCTCGCTTTTTGGGGCAACAGGAGAAACCCTGATAAATTGGAAATATAAATAATAAAAAGCCCTGACAAACATTGGTCAGGGCTTTTCTGTTTATTTTAAATAGCTTATTATACTGTAACTACTGCAAAAATCGTGCTAAAATTTATTTTTGTCAGAATATTTTACTAAATTCGTGCAATATGTTATGTTAAAACACCATCTAGTAATATGCTTAAACAACACTTACAACTCAAATTAGGACAAAAGTTGGCGCCTCAGCAGATTCAGTTGATGAAGCTGATCCAGCTTCACACTCTGGAATTTGAAGAGGAACTTGAAAGAGAATTGGAAGAAAATCCTGCATTGGAAATTGTAAAAGAAGAATCTAAAGAGGATGATTTCTCGTCTCTGGAAGACTCTTATGAAAGTGAGGGTACGGAAAGCATTGAAACGGATTTTGATGTAGACCAATATCTTTATGACGACGAGCCAAACTATAAAACAGCATCCAGCAATTATTCCCCTGACGACGAAGAATTTGATAATGAAAGCCTTTTAACCGAAGGGCAGTCTCTTTACGATTATCTTCTGGAGCAGATCCATCTTGTGAACATAAGCGAAGAGGATGAAAAAATTGCAGAATATCTCATCGGAAACTTAGATACAGATGGCTACCTCAGAAGGGAAATAAAATCAATTGTTGATGACCTCGCGTTTTCACAGGGTATTTATACCACTAAGGAAAGAGTAGATGATATCCTTGAGAATTATATCCAAAAGCTCGATCCGCCAGGTGTAGGAGCGAGAGGACTTCAGGAATGTCTTCTTTTGCAGATCGAAAAGAAAGTAAGTTCTGATAAAGCGGTTTCTCTGGCTGCCAATATTTTGAGGTATCAGTTTGATGCGCTTACCAACAAACATTATAACAAGATTATTCAGAAATATGATATTGAGGAGGAAGATCTGAGAGATGCGCTGGATGAGATTTCAAAACTATCTCCAAAAGTAGGAGGAAATTTTGATACTCAGACCATTACCATCAATCAGGAGATTATTCCGGATTTTGTAATACAGGTAAAAGACGGACAGGTACTTCCGATGCTGAACAGTAAAAATGCTCCTACGTTAAGGGTTTCTGAGGAATATAAAGATATTTTAACAACGTATTCTCACGATAAAAATTCGTCTGAACATAAGCAGGCTGCATTATTTATCAAACAAAAGCTTGACGCTGCCAAATGGTATATTGATGCTATTAATCAACGTCAGAATACCTTATTGCAGACAATTACTGCAATTGTAAAATTTCAGAAAGACTATTTTATCACGGGAGATGAAAAATCGTTAAAACCGATGATTCTGAAAGATATTGCCGATATTACAGGATTTGATATTTCTACCATTTCAAGAGTCGTAAAGAGCAAATATGCCGATACTCCCAACGGAATTATCTATCTCAAAGACCTTTTTTCAGACAGTCTTACCAATGATGACGGGGAGGAAGTTTCCACAAAAGAAATTAAGACCCATCTTCAGGAGGTGATCAGCAAAGAGAATAAAAGGAAGCCACTAACCGACGATGCGCTGGTAATGATCCTGAAAGAACAGGGGTACAATATTGCCAGAAGAACAATCGCCAAATACCGCGAACAGCTCAATATTCCGGTTGCAAGATTAAGAAAAGAACTTTAAAATAAAAAGCACTTCAACATGAAGTGCTTTTTTATGATATTTAGTTTATTAGAAATATTAAATTTCCTGAGAATCAATTTCTCTGAGCTGCTTAAGATTTTTATCAAGCTTACTCATGATTATTCCATAAACCAGCCTGTAGTAAAGCCAGATCAGCAATACTGAAAATGCAGTGGTCACAATGACCCCGACTACAAATATGGTCATCTCAGAACTTTTAGGCTCTACATTCTGGGCGTTTAAAGAGTAAAATATAAAGATGGTAAAGATTGAGGTAAACGCTACCAACAGGAGAATACTGATCAAAATAAAGGCATTGACGGTTTTCTTGAATGTAATAATTCTAGTTATCAATCCTTTAAGATTTTCCTCAATTCTTATTTTACGGTAATTCTGATAAAATTTAAATACAAAATATGCTGTTACAATAATGCTCAACACCTTCAGTATCCAGTAAATGTTATCGAAGCTGCTTTCAATCTGAGGTGTTTTCTGTGCGCCCAGCTTTTCCAGGATGTTGAGAAACCCATTGTCTTCTTCACTCTGAAAGAAATAAAAGATCCCCATTACAGAGAATAACAAAAATTCCGCTACGCTGATCCAGAAAATATATTTCACATAATTTCGTGATTTTCTGTTGAGCATCTTAAGGATTTCATTGTCGTCGTATTTCTTCTGAACAGGTTGTTCCTGCCACGTCTTCTTAAAGCTGTCTAAATCAAATTCAGGCATATTTTTCCATCTTTTCTTTAAGGGTTTTCTTTAATCTGTTCATTTTCACACGCGCATTAACTTCGGTGATCCCGAGGTTTTCTGCAATATCCTTGTAAGGCAAATCATCCAGATACATCATTACAATCGCTCTTTCCACATTGGGAAGCGTTTTTATTACAGTGTACAAAAGTGATACCTGCTGTTGCTTTTCATCATCATCTTCAATAAAATCGGCATGATTGATGTCCAGTTCATTGGTGGGTAAACTTTTGGCTTTTTTCCTGAAGAGGGTAATGGCCGTGTTAAGGGCCACGCGATACATCCATGTAGAAATTTTAGAATTTCCTTTAAATGAGTCATAACTTCTCCATAATTGTAACACAATTTCCTGAAAAAGATCTTCCTCATCCTCCAAAGAATTGGTATATAAACGCGAAACTTTGATAATCAAACCCTGATTATCCTTGATAAGCTGCGCAAATTCTTTTTCCTTTGAGGCCAATGTGGATGTGTAATTTTTGTAGCACGAAGATAAAGAAAATATCAATTTAAGCATGTAATAATTTAACAATCTAGCAATTATTAAAGTCGGCGTGAATTTCCATTGTTGTGTTGGTGCATTGCTGAATTGTAACATTTAATCGTATCTTTGCAGCCACGAGAAAGTCGGCTTGTTGATTTCCCGTTTTCGGGAGGTAGGAAAGTCCGGACACCGTAGAGCAGCAAAGCGGATAACATCCGTCACCCGTGAGGGTAGGACAAGTGCAACAGAAAGGATGTACAGTTCGGCTGTAGTGAAATCAGGTAAACTCTTTGTGGTGCAATGATAAGTATATCGGTTCTTTTCAGTAATGAAAATAGGAGTTGCTCGCTCTGAAAGCCGAGGGGTAATCAGCTAAAGTCCTGCAGCAATGCAAGACGCAGATAAATAACAGGCACTTCTTCGGAAGAACAAAATCCGGCTTACAGATTTTCTCGTGGTTTTTATAGTTTGTAGCAAAGCTGGAAATTTAAACGTAAATATGTTGAACATCATATTCAGGCTTTTATCTTTCCGAATTATTCACTTTCAAGTTGCTTTTTCGCCTTCTCCAATTCTGCGCGGTCTTCATCAGATAATGTAGGATATTGCAGGTTCATTTTTTCCAGAGTGTCAATAATAATCTGTATGGCTGCAACTCTTGCGAACCATTTGTCATCTGCCGGAATTACATACCAGGGAGCATAATCCTTTGAAGTTTCATTAATGGCTTCCTCATAACATGCCATATATTTGCTGAATAACGCTCGTTCAGGAAGATCGGCCGCCGAAAACTTCCAGTTTTTTTCCTGTTCGTTAATTCTGTCTAAAAGCCTTTTCTTCTGCTCATCTTTAGAGACATGTAAGAATATTTTTACGATTGTAGTTCCGTTATCAGTAAGATGTTTCTCGAAATTTCTGATGCTTTCATACCGGTTTTTCCAAAACTTATCATCAAAATCCTTTACAGATTTCCATGTTTTTTCGTTCAGGTTATATTCAGGATGTACCTTACATACCAGTACGCTTTCGTAATGAGAGCGGTTAAAAATTCCGATCATACCTTTTGGAGGAAGTGCGATATAATGCCTCCATAAGAAATCATGAGCATATTCTTTCGGGTTCGGCGTTTTAAAACTGGTAACATTGCATCCCTGGGGGTTTACCCCGCCGAAGACATGTTCTATAAGGCTGTCTTTTCCTGCTGCATCCATGGCCTGCAAAACAACCAGAATAGATTGACTGCCGTCAGAATACAGTTTTTCCTGCAGCTCACGAAGCTTTATCTTTTCAAGGATAAGCAATTGCTCGCCCTCTTCTTTGGTAAGTTTCCCCTTAAATTGGGTAAGAGCTTTTTTAATCGAAAATTTTCCCTTTACTAAAAAATCATCTGAGAAATTGGTGTCCATATTTTATTTAGTTATTAAAAGATAAAAGATAAAAGATAAAAGATAAAAGATAAAAGATAAAAGATAAAAGATAAAAGATTACATTAAACATTAAACATTAAACATTAAACATTAAACATTAACTCATCTAAATTTCAGCCAAACCTTACCTAAATATAATAAAAAAACCGCCTCCCTGAGACGGTTTTTTTATTTTTTGAGTAGAGATTACTTTGCAGCAGCTGCTTTTTTAGCAAGTTTTGCAGCTTTTTTCTCTTCCTTAGCTTTAGCCTTCAATTCAGCAGGAGTTAAAGGTTTTGGATCCGGAGCGTTTGGATCTACGTTTCCTTTGATGTAGATTACGCTTCTGCTGTTTGCAGGATCATTGGAAAATACTTCGATCATTTTGTTGAAACCACCGTTGATGGCAGTGTTGTATCCAACTTTGATTTTAGCAGATTTCCCGGGCATAATAGGATCTTGGCTGAATTCAGGGGTTGTACATCCACAAGATGCCTTTACGTTTGACAGGATAAGAGGCTTATCACCGGTGTTGGTTACTGTAAAAAATCTTATGCCGTCTGAACTTGGCTTGATTGTACCGTAATCAAAAGTTGTTTTATCAAACGTGATCGTTTGTGCAGATGCAAGAGCGAAAGTTCCGAACAATGCAATTCCTGCGATTAATTTTTTCATATTCTTGAATATTAAATATGTTGTTAGATAAATTTTGAGAAACAAAGTTAAAAATTATTTTAATTCATACTTAAAATTTTTTTTCTTTAGACTATTTTTGCAAATTGTAAATTAAAGTAATAGAATTTATGCAGATTTCAGAAAAGTACAATCCACAGGAAACAGAACAAAAGTGGTACAATTACTGGTTGGAAAACAAATACTTCCATTCAGAACCAAATAAAAAGCCGCCTTACACTGTTGTGATCCCTCCGCCGAATGTGACGGGGATTTTGCACATGGGGCACATGCTGAACAATACCATTCAGGATGTTCTGGTCCGCCGTGCAAGAATGCAGGGTTTCAACGCCTGCTGGGTTCCGGGAACAGATCACGCTTCCATTGCTACGGAAGCCAAAGTTGTTGCTAAACTGAAATCCGAAGGAGTCAATAAATCTGATATTACAAGAGAAGAATTCCTAAAACACGCCTGGGAATGGACCGACAAATATGGGGGAACTATCCTTGAACAGCTCAAAAAGCTTGGATGTTCATGCGATTGGGAAAGAACCCGTTTTACGATGGAACCCAAACTTTCTCAACAGGTTATTAAATCATTTGTTGATTTATACAACAAAGGGCTGATCTATCGTGGATACAGAATGGTAAACTGGGATCCGGAAGCGAAAACTAATATTTCCGACGAAGAAGTAATTTTTAAAGAGCAAAACGGAAAGTTATATTTCCTGAAATATAAAATTGAATCTCCGGCGGGTTCAGATACCGAAGAATATTTGTCAGTAGCTACCACGCGTCCTGAAACTATTTTCGGGGATACAGCGGTTTGTATCAATCCTAATGATGAGAGATATGCTCATTTAAAAGGCAAAAAAGTTATTGTACCGATCGTAAACAGGGTAATTCCCATCATTGAGGACGAATATGTTGATATCGAATTCGGAACAGGCGCTTTGAAAATTACGCCGGCACACGATATCAATGACTACGAAATCGGGCAGAAGCACAACCTGCAAATGATAGATGCTTTGGATGATGACGGAAATCTGAATGAGTACGGGTTACATTATGCCGGGAAAAACAGATTCGAGGTAAGAAAGCAGATTGCCAAAGAACTGGAAGAAAAAGATCTTTTACTGAAAGCAGAAGATTATGTAAATAAAGTGGGAACTTCGGAAAGAACAGGTGCGGTTATCGAACCTAAAGTTTCCGTTCAATGGTTCCTTAAAATGTCTGAAATTGCAAAACCTGCGCTGGATGTTGTAATGGATGATGAGGTTAAATTTTATCCTGAAAAGTTTAAGAATACCTACAAACATTGGATGGAAAACATCCGTGACTGGAATATTTCCCGTCAGCTTTGGTGGGGACAGCAGATCCCTGCGTTCTATTATGGAGACGGAGAAAATGATTTCGTCGTTGCGGAAGATAAATATCAAGCTCTTGTAATATTAGAAGAACAAAAAGGAATTATAGCTGATATTGAGGATTTAAGACAAGACGAAGATGCTTTAGACACTTGGTTCTCATCATGGTTGTGGCCGATGTCGGTTTTCGACGGATTAATTGATCCTGAAAATAAAGATATTAATTACTATTATCCTACTTCAGATTTGGTAACAGGTCCTGATATTATTTTCTTCTGGGTAGCCAGAATGATTATGGCCGGACTGGAATACAGAAAAGAAGTTCCGTTCAAAAATGTTTATTTCACAGGAATTGTAAGAGATAAGCAGAGACGAAAGATGTCTAAGTCTTTAGGAAATTCACCCGATCCGCTGGAACTGATGGACAAATATGGAGCAGACGGAGTTCGTGTAGGAATTTTATTAAGTTCAGCAGCAGGAAACGACCTCCTTTTTGATGAAGATTTAATGCTTCAGGGAAGAAACTTCATGACTAAAATCTGGAATGCCTTCCGTCTGATCAATATGTGGAATCATGAAGACAAGCCGGCTAACTCAACAGAAACACAGACCATCGAATGGTTTGAAAATAAAATGCATAAAACCATTGCTGAAATTGATGACCAGTTTGAAAAGTTCAGAATTTCTGATGCTTTACATTTGATTTATAAACTGATCTGGGACGATTTCTGCGGCTGGTACCTTGAAGCCATCAAACCTAATTACGGAGAAGGAATTTCGAAAGAAGTGTATACTCAGACTATTTATTTCTTTGAAGAATTAATGAAATTACTCCATCCTTTCATGCCTTTCTTGACGGAAGAATTATGGCAGACGATTTCTGAAAGAGATGCTGATCACGCTTTGGTTATTGCCCAGCAGAAAAAAGCAGGAGCATTTAATGAAGAGATTATTAATAATTTTGAAACAGCGGCAGAACTGATTTCGGGAGTAAGAAATTACCGCCAGACAAAAGGAATTTCGCCAAGAGAAGCTGTCGAAATTTATACCAATGCTTCAGCGTTTGCAAACGAATCTGTTATTAAGAAATTAGCGAATGTTTCAGAAATTCATTTCGGAACGAAGACCGATAAGCCAAGCTTTACCTTCCTGGTGGGTGCAACAGAAGTATCCATTCCTTTAAGTGAAAACTTAGATTTAGGAGAAGAAAAAGCGAAAACAGAAGAAGAACTGAAATACTTAAAAGGGTTCCTGATTTCTGTAGACAAAAAGCTCTCCAACGAGAAGTTTGTTGCCAATGCCAAACCGGAAATCGTTGAGGTTGAGCGCAAAAAACAAAAAGATGCTCTCGATAAGATTGCAATTTTAGAAGAAAAGCTGAAAAGTTTATAATAAAAGGTTTAGGTTAAGGTTGAGTCTCAAGCTTAGCCTGAACCTTAATCTTAGCCTAAATATAACATGACACACATAGAAAACATACAAAAACTATTTTCTAAAAACTTCGTGGAAAGTCCTTTGCTGGAAAGTTTCGAAGTAGGAAAGATATACCTTTCAAGCGGTCATCTTGTTGCCTGTGATCCTTTGATTACAAATGACATGAAACCCTTTACAACGGTATTTCCAAAGGGAGATTTTTCCGTTTTGCTGCATAAGGAAAGAGAAAGCAATTGCGTAGCATATGCCGAAATCATTTTCAGCCAGGAAGCTATCATCGATTGGGATCTCGCTACCACAGAAGGTCAGGATATCAGCGATCTGGCCGAAGGTGAAGTTTTCGGATATCCGGTAGAAAGCGGTATGGGCTGTTTTATGGATACTGATACCCAAAATAATCTTAATGCACTGGAGCAAAGACTATATCACAGCAAAGGTGCAGACTTTATGGGCATCTACGAAGAATTTTTCCATGAATATTTCTTTGATGAAAAAGGAGCAATTGACCAGTTTGCATTTTTAAAACCCTCAGAAGATCATCCTGGAACTATTTTTGCCTTTGAAACAGGATACGGGGAGGGATTTTATGCAAGCTATATTGCTTACGATAAAAACCAGGTGCCTGTAAAAATCGTAACTGAGTTTATTGAAATTAGTTAGATCTAGTATAAATCTGACATAACCAACACAAATATTAAACGTATTAAAGGCAATGAATTTTTCATCAGAACAACCCAAAATCATCGTTATAGGAAGTTCATCCATAGATCTTGTCCTGGAAACGGAAAAAGTTCCCGGCCGTAATGAGACAGTTATTGCCAGCCAATCCGAAAGCTTTTTTGGCGGAAAAGGAGCTAACCAGGCTGTAGGAGCGGCAAGGCTTGGTGCAAGTGTGCATTTTGTGGGTTGTGTTGGTCAGGATCCGTTGGGACAACAGATCATGAGAAATATGATCAGTGAAAATGTGAATGTTGACTTCGTTTTTGAGACGGATCATGAATCCAGCGGAACGGCTTATGTTACCACTTCACACGGAAATTCAGCCATCGTTGTTGTACCCGCTGCCAATAATTATTTAAGCACGAAACATGTAGAATCCGCGGACCGCTATTTTCAGACTGCAGATTTAATTCTTCTTCAGCTTGAAGTTTCTATGGATGTTGTAGAATTTTCGGTGGATAAGGCTAAAAAATATGGTAAAAAAGTAGGGCTTTATGCATCTCCTGCACAAAAACTATCAGAAAAAATCGTTGAAAATCTTGATTTTATCATAGTTAAAAGCAACGAACTGCATATTCTTTTCGGGGAAGATCAAAGAGAAGAAATTCTAAAAAAATATTTCAATAAAGTTTTTGTAAGAGATGATATCAACTCTACCGTTTATTTTGACGGAACAGAGATGAAATACTGCAGGAATGAGAAAGACAGTACCATTTACAAAATGGGAATGGGCGACGCCTTTACCGTAGGATTTTCTATTGCATTATGCCACAACAATGATATCGAAGATTGCGTAAAGTTCGGAAATGAAGTTTCTTCAAGGGTTTCTGCGAAAAAAGGTTCCCAAACCGGACTTCCCAGATTGTCAGATTTCGTTTCATAAACTATTTGTCACATATCAAAAGGTGCGAAACTGCACACATATCCAAACTAAAATTTCCACTTTTATAGTGGATTTTTCTTTATCTATGGAGAAGTTAATAATAACAACAGAAGATCAGGCTGCTATTACAGCTCATTTGTTTTTACCGGAGCATGATAATCACAAACTATTGCTTATCAATTCTGCAACAGGAGTAAAACAGCAGGTCTACTTTTCTTTTGCCCGATATTTTGCGGAAAATGGTTTCACTGTAATTACGTATGATTATCGCGGGATAGGGCTTTCAAAACCCCGAAATATGAAAAACTTCAGAGCGTCCATGAGAATCTGGGGATCTGAGGATTTCAAAGCAATCACAGATTATATTAAGCTAAATTTTAAAGACTATAAAAAATTTGGTCTGGGACATTCTGTGGGAGCTTTAATTTTAGGAATGAATAAAGATTCTCATATATTCGAGGAATTTGTTTTTGTAGGAACCCAAAATGCTTTTGTCGGAAACTTAAAACTCAGGACAAAGATAGAAGCCTATCTGGGATTCGGAATTGTGCAGCCGTTAACCACAACATTATTAGGATATTTTCCCGCGCAATGGTTTGGACTGGGAGAAAGTCTTCCAAAAAATTGCGCATATGACTGGAGAACCTTAATTTTAAACAGGAAATCAACGAATGGTTTATTGGATAAAACCGATGATTATTCTAAATCGTTAACACAAAAAGTATTTGTCATCAGGGCTGAAGATGATGTGTGGCTGACTGAAAAAGGTGTGAAAAGTTTACTGAATGATACTTATCCTAATCTCAAACCGACTTACAGGCTAGTCAAAACCTCAGAATCTGAAAAAGGGGAAATAGGGCACGTTAACTTTTTTAGAAGCTACAACAAAAAGCTCTGGAATATTATTTTAAATGAATTGATATAAATGAAGAATCTGATCGAAAACACCGTAGAATTTGTAAAAGAAAAACTGAAAGGCGCCGAAGCCGGGCATGATTGGTATCATATTGAAAGAGTATGGAAGCTTTCAAAAAAAATTGCCGAAACGGAAAATTGTAACATGGAAGTAGTAGAATTGGCAGCACTTCTTCATGATATAGCCGATCCCAAGTTTCATAATGGTGACGAAACGCTGGCGCTGAAAGTTTCACGCGGATTTCTGGAAAATCAACACACTTCAGAAGATATCATTGAGAAAGTTTTATTCATTATTAAAAATATCTCATTTAAAAATATGGCAGAAGCGCCTGAAAATCTTCCTATTGAGCTTAAAATCGTACAGGATGCAGACAGAATTGATGCGATCGGGGCTATTGGTATTGCCAGAACGTTCAATTTCGGAGGTTTTAAAAATAATCTGATGTACGATCCGGAAATTGAGCCTAAGCTCAACATGTCGAAAGAAGAATATAAAAAATCTGACGGAACCACCATCAATCATTTCTACGAAAAGCTATTACTGCTGAAGGATCTTATGAATACCCCAAAAGGAAAAGCAATTGCAGCTGAAAGACATGATTTTATGCTGCAGTTTCTTGATCAGTTTTATAAAGAGTGGAACGTCAGCTGATATTTCTTCAGAAAGCTCTTTAAAATAAGTATCTTTGCAATATGGTATTCATTGTTCTGGCGATTTTCTGGGCTTTGGTGATTTCTCTTTTTTTATCTAAAATTAAAAGAGGAAAAGGAGCCGAATGGGCAAAACTGTTCCGTATTGTTACCATCGTTTTTTCGGTTTCTATTTTTACCTATTGGTTTATAAAAAAAAGTGTGATAGGAATCGTAGAAGACTCTGTGGCGCTTCAGGTAATCAACAAGCTTCCGCAACCCTTGGATTTTTACGTGGTCACACTCAATGATTCTGAAGTAAGTAAGGTGATTGATACAAAACATATCGGAACAATCCGGCCTGAATATTATCGTATCGAATATTTAAAAATGGATAAGTCTGATGAATACTGGATCGTTGGATATCTTGGAAAGAAAAACCTGGTTTACTTTTCACAACATTCGCTTCCTAATAAAAATATTGATCAGATTATTGAAGTCCGTAATTATATCAATCAGAGTGTAAAGCTTTCGGATCTGGCAAAAAAACAGGTGGAAGACTATAATTATGAAAATATAAAAGTAGGAATCTGGATTACACTGGATTTTCTTCTTTTATTCCTCAATATAATGTTACTGATCAGAAATAGGAAATAATAATTAGTCCCGGCTTGCGAAGCAAGCCGGGACTAATGTATGTTATAAGAATTTATCGAATATTAAGGATAATCTAAAATCATCATTATTCTTTCCTTAAATTCTTCCGGACAGTTCTTAATAATTTTATCTTTATTATGTTTACTGATCTGTTTTGGCTCTATCCATTCTGTGACATCGGAGCTTAAGCTATTATTGTCATAAACCCTTTTAATCTTGTCGTCTTCATAGAAGATGTATTCATCTCCCAGCCAGTTTGTTGAAATACTTATTTTACAAATTTCATTTTCCATATTGGTTTTTTTTTAATTGTCATCTTTTCTAATTTAACAATTATTCCAATACGAAAAATACTTTGAATGTAATTTTTTTTGTAGGGAAAACCGGTGAATTATTTTTCTTAAAACTGTGAATTTCAATGAACTTTATTACACTATATAGTGAATAAAATTAAAATTTATCAATTTTTAAAATAACGTTCCTGTGCTTTCTGTTGCCATTTTAGGGATGTGAAACTCCGTTTTCCACTCTTCATTCATTTTTTTGATGAAATATGCTGAGAGAAGAGGTGACGCTTTTTCAATATTCTGGTGTACAAAGAAGTAAAGATTCTGCAGGCCTTCATCTTTCCATTTGGCAAGGCGCTCCAGCCAGTCATCCAGACGTTCGTAATCACTTTCGGCATTAGCTCCGACGTAGCGGATAAATGCTGTAGGTGTTGTAAGCCGCATATGAAGCATATCTCTTCTTCCTGCAGTGTCTACAATGATATTGGTGATATTGTGTTCTTCGAAAAGCGCACAGGTCGTATCCAGGATTTCTTCATTGGTAAACCACTCTGTATTTCTTAACTCAATCGCTAACGGAACTTCTTTTGGCCAGTCTTTGACAAATTTTTCCAGTCTGTCGTAATCTTTGGGCTTAAAATTATCATGGAGCTGAAGAAATACCATTCCTAACTTTTCATCAAACTGCATTACGGAAGTGGCAAATTGGGTAACAGGCTCTGTTACGTCAATTAATCTTCTGAAGTGAGAAACAGAATTCGTTATTTTAGGAAAGAACTTAAAATCTTCCGGTGTTTTCTCTTTCCACGTCTGTACCTGGTCCGGAGTAGGCATACCATAGAAGGTCGCATTCAGCTCGATGGAATTAAACTGGGTAGCATAATAGGTCAGTTCATCTTTCGTTCCCTTCGGGTAAAATCCTTTCAGGTCGGTTTTATTCCATTTGGCACACCCGATCGAAATATTCTTTAAACCTTTCTTATTCTGGCTTAAAATCTTTTTGGTTGCAGGATGATCTTTTGGTAACGTAAAATCTATTTTCGAGGGATCTTCTACTTGTCCGAATTTCATATCTGAATTTTTTAGTGATTAACTCTTCTAACAAATATAAAATAAAAAAGCACGCCGGAAAAGCGTGCTGAAGTGAATATGTAATGTTTATTATTTGAGAGTCTTATGCTTCACAAGCTGTACAGGTAACAAAATTTACCATCATTTCTTTAGAAACAGAAGAACTTCTTTGATAATAAAGAGTTTTTACACCTTTTTTCCAGGCTTCAATGTATAAATAGTTAACATCTTTCACCGGCATGGTAGAAGGAATCTGAAGATTCAGGGATTGAGCCTGATCAATATATTGCTGTCTTTGCGCTGCCTGAGAAATAATTTCCATCGGAGAAATTTCTTTAAATGTTTTAAATACTGCTTTCTCTTCGTCAGTTAATTCTTTCAGGTGCTGTACAGAACCATGATTTAACATAATTGTTCTCCATGTTTCTTCATTGTCCAGTCCTTTTTCAGCCAATAATTTTGCCAGGTATTTGTTCTTACGCATAAAGTTTCCTTTTGCAAGGCCTGCTTTAAAATAGTTGGAAGCAAAAGGTTCAATTCCCGGAGAAGTCTGCCCCAGAATTGCAGAACTTGAAGTGGTAGGAGCAATAGCCATAGTGGTCGTATTTCTCAGCCCGTATCCTTTAAGAAGTTCCGGTTCCCCGTAAATATTGGCAAGTTCTCTTGAAGCCAGCTCCGCCTGTTCCTTAATTCTTCGGAAAGCTCTAGCATTAAACTGTGTTGCTTCAAAACTTTCAAAAGGAATCATATTTTTCTGAAGGTAAGAATGATATCCTAAAACACCTAAGCCCAACGCTCTGTGTCTCATGGCGAAATTTCTTGCTCCCTGGAGATAATAGTTACCTTCCGTTTTATCAATAAACTCAGATAAAACAGCATCTAAGAAATAGATCGCCAATTTTACCGCGTCGGTATCTTTCCATTCGTCATACAGTTCAAGGTTCATCGAAGACAAACAGCAGATGAATGATTCTTCCATGGTGGAAGGAAGCATGATTTCCGAACAAAGATTACTGGCGTTTACCGTTAATCCTAAATCTTTGTATACTTGCGGTTTATTTCTATTCACATTGTCGGTAAAGAAAATGTAAGGAAGCCCTTTTTGCTGACGGCTTTCCAGCACTCTTGCCCATACTTTACGCTTTTCCATATCACCGTCGATCATATCCTGCATCCAGTAATCCGGCACACAGATTCCTGTAAACAGGTTTTGAATAGGACTTCCGATATCTTTAATGGATAAGAATTCTTCAATATCCCCGTGATCGACATCAAGATAAGCTGCAAAAGCGCCTCTTCTTACACCGCCCTGAGATACAACGTCCATTGCCGTATCAAAAAGCTTCATAAAAGAAACGGCTCCTGAAGATTTTCCGTTATCGGTTACTGCAGTTCCTCTGTTACGAAGCTCCCCGAAATATCCTGAAGTTCCGCCCCCGATTTTGGTCTGCATGATGACTTCACCCATTTTGTGGGTAATTCCTTCAATGCTGTCCGGAATGTGAACGTTGAAGCAGGAAATAGGAAGGCCTCTCTGGGTTCCCATATTAGCCCAAACCGGAGAAGAAAAGCTGATCCATCCTTTGGTGATCATTTCCTTGAATGCGGGTTGAAGTTCAGGTTTGTACAGTCTTTTGGCCGCTGCAGTAGTAATTCTGTCGATAGCACCTTCTACTGTTTCCCCTTTCAGCAAATAGCCTCTGTTAAGCATTTGCTCAGACTCTTCATTGAGCCACCATATATTTGTATTCTGTTCTTCCATAGTTGTTTATATTTTCGAAATTCCTGAACGGTTTTAAGGTTCAGGAATTTGTTGCTTTATTAAGAATAAGTTTTTAAAAAACTGTAAATATGCTTCGACAGGCTTAGCATGATACCGCTAATACTATCTGTTTCGACGTTCGCTTCGCTCGCTCCTTAAATGATCAAACCAATTTAGAAAAGATCATTCGCCGTAATACTCTTATCGTGCTTTGTATAATCTACCGGTCTTTTCGCAAAGAAATCATCCATTGAATTGGCAAAAACTTCCTCTTCGAACCACACCATCGGACGGTATTGTTCAGGAGAGACATTGTATCTTGTAGTCATGTTGATTTTCTTTAAGCTGTCGTCAACACGGTATTTCATGAAGTTCAGCAAATCTTCCTTTGAGAATACAGTCAGTTCGCCCAATTCGAAGATCCAGTCAAGAATTTCTCCTTCCAGCTCAACAGATTGGTCAACTAAAGTGTAAATATCTTCAATATCAGAATCAGTAAGAAGATCAGGCTGTTCTTCACGGATCTTGTTGATCAGATAGATTCCGGCATTGGCGTGAATCTGCTCATCTACGGAAGTCCATGCAATGATGTTGGAAACATTCTTCATATATCCTTTAAATCGGGTAAAAGAAAGGATAATAGCAAACTGAGAGAAAAGCGAAACGTTTTCGATAAGGATGCTGAACAGTAAAAGTGAGGAAACATATTCTTTAGGCGTTGCAGAATTGGCATGCTTCAGAACATTTGATAAAAAGTCAATTCTCTTTTTTACGGCAGGAATTTCAACAACATTCATAAATTCGTCATTGTAGCCCAACACTTCCAACAGACGGGAGTAGGCTTCGGAATGACGGAATTCACATTCTGCAAAAGTAGCTCCCAGACCGTTGAATTCAGGTTTCGGAAGATGATTGTATAGATTTCCCCAGAATGTTTTTACGGATACTTCAATCTGTGCAATCGCCAAAAGGGCATTTTTTACAGCGTGTTTCTCATTGGGTTCCAGCTGTGAATGAAAATCCTGAACATCAGCGGTAAAATCCACCTCCGAGTGCACCCAAAATGATTTGTTGATCGCTTCCACGAATTGAAGAACCTCAGGGTATTCAAATGGTTTGTAGCTTACTCTTTTATCAAAAATTCCCATATTTTAGAATGTCTTAAAAAATTAATTATTAGATTGATGTGGATAAAGTTCAAAAAATATTCAACATTTTGATTTGCTGACACTTACGTTTAAAAGTTATTAACTGACGAAGTGTTTATTTTTTGGTGATGTACAAGTACAAAGTTAGAAAACAAGAACTGTATTTAAAAGGGCGAAACACTAAATGATTGAGTTTTAACCGTAAAAGTTTTCCACATTTACATGAAAACCGCTTAGACACTGGCTTTCAAAGGCATGTCCCACAAAAATGTTTGTTATAAGTGAATTATTATTAAACAATTATCTGCAAATAGCTATAAATAAAGGCATAATACATTAAACAATAATTTAATTGAAGAATTTTTCTTTCTGCGTAACAAATTAAAATTTATATCTACTTATTGGATAAATATATCCCGTTTAAATGTTAGTAATTCAGGATTTACATAAGTCATACGATACCGGAAAAAGTAAGCTTCACGTTCTTAAAGGAATCAATCTTACCATTTCCGAAGGTGAGTTTGTTTCCATTATGGGAAGCTCCGGATCCGGAAAATCTACTTTGCTCAATATTATCGGTATCCTTGATGAGAAGGATTCCGGGATCTATGAGCTTGATGGCGTTCCGATAGAGCATCTGTCTGAAGTGAAGGCTGCAGAATACAGAAGTAAATTTTTGGGATTTATATTCCAGTCGTTCAACCTGATCGGGTATAAGACTGCTCTGGATAATGTTGCCCTTCCTTTATATTATCAGAATGTCCCGAGAAGAGAACGCGAACGCAAAGCTATGGAGTATCTGGAAAAAGTGGGACTTGCTCAGTGGGCAAATCATTTACCTAATGAACTTTCCGGAGGACAGAAACAGAGGGTTGCCATCGCAAGGGCATTAATCACTGATCCCAAAGTTGTGCTTGCCGATGAGCCGACAGGAGCTTTGGATTCTAAAACCACGCACGATATCATGAAACTGCTTCAGGATATTAATAATGAAGGGAAAACAATCATTGTTGTTACACACGAACCGGACGTAGCTGCCCAAACCAAACGGAATGTCATTCTGAAAGACGGAATTATTGAAAGTGATGAGTTTATTAAGCAGCTGGTTTTATAGGCTGGAAGATAGGAGATGGAAGCTTGGGGATGGAAAATGAAAATTTTAATAATTAAATAAATCAGCGGAAAGAGTGGAGACTTTATCATCATACTTCCCGTTTCAAATCTAAAGAAATATGTTCGACCTAGATCGCTGGCAGGAAATATTCAGTTCTATTCGCAGTAATGTATTGCGGACGGTACTTTCCGGCTTTACTGTGGCTTTGGGATTATTCATTTTCATTGTTCTGTTCGGAATAGGAACAGGATTGCAGAATGCATTTACACAAGGATTTGCCAGGGATGCCCAGAATCTTATTTCCATTGTAACCGGAAAAACAACCATTGCCTATAACGGCCTACAGTCTGACAGGCAGGTTACCATGAATAATGCTGACTACGATTTCCTTGTTAATATCGATAAAGAAAAAGTTGGAAGCTCAACACCGAGATATACCTCAAATTTACTCGTGAAATATGGCAAAGAGAGCGGAAACTATCAGATTAATGGTGCAAAACCTGAAGAGCAGGTTATTGAAAACCGAAAAATACTTGAAGGCAGATATCTTATGCCAACCGATTTGGAAAGAAAGCAGAATGTAGCCGTGATTGGAAGAATGGTGCAGCGTGACCTCATAAAAAACGGAAGCCCTGTCGGAAAAGAATTAAATATCAACGGAACCATGTTTAAAGTGATTGGTGTATTTTCAGACGACGGCGGCGACTGGGACGAAAGGCATATCACCGTGCCGATCACCACTTTGCAGCAAATGAAAAAGGGTTCGGATACGGTCAGCATCAATTATATTGCTTATAATGATAAATTAACGCCGCAGGAAGCCATAAAATACGGTGACGAATTAAAGGAAAGACTGAAATCCAGAAAAAATGTGGCGCCCGATGATGAAAACGGAGTAAGAGTCTGGAACAATGCCCAGAATATGAACGATACATTCGCTTTCATGGCAGTACTTACAGGTATTGTTGGTTTTATCGGGTTGGGAACTTTGGCCGCCGGAATTATCGGAATCAGTAACATCATGGTTTATATCGTAAAAGAAAGAACCAAAGAAATCGGCGTACGAAAAGCGATTGGAGCAAAACCGAGGAGTATTGTTGCCCTTATTGTTCAGGAGAGTGTAGTAATTACAGTAATTTCCGGTTTGATAGGTGTTGGCCTTGGTGTGCTGGCCCTGTATTTAATAGGGAATAACCTGGAAGAATATTTCATTAAAGATCCGAGTGTGGGATGGGGGCATATTTTTGCTGCGTTCGTCGCTCTTGTCTTATCCGGGTTGATTGCGGGATTTGTTCCTGCCTACAGGGCATCTAAAATCAAACCTATTGAAGCATTAAGAACGGAATAGACAACGTGAATGATGAATTTTTTGATTTAGCAAAAATTAAATTCATAGTAAATCACTTTTATTAAAAAACGGACAGTCAAAAAATGAATATACTATTTAAAAAAGATACCTGGCAGGAGATTTATTATTCACTCAGGAATAATAAACTTCGGACATTTCTTACCATGATTGGTGTAGGCTGGGGTATGTTTTTGTATGTAAGTCTGCTTGGTGCAGCCAAAGGAATGGAAAACGGTTTCGATAAGCTTTTTTCCGGATTTGCTACCAATTCAATTTTTCTTTGGGCGCAAAATACCTCAATTCCTTATGAAGGTTTTCCTAAAGGAAGGCAGATGCATCTTCACCTTTCCGATATCGATATGCTGAAAAGAAAAGTGGCCGAAATTGATTATATCTCGCCGCAGAATTCACGAGGAAGTTTTACGGGAACTCCGGGAGAATCGATGTCAAGAAATGGCAAAAGCGGGACTTATGCATTAACGGGAGATTATCCGGTCGGTAATAAAATTTCAGAAAAAAAACTGATTTTCGGAAGATATATCAACGATGCCGATGTCTCAGGAAATAAAAATGTAGCCGTAATCGGTGAAGAGATTTATAAAAACTTTTTCGACTCTAAAAAGAATGAAAACCCACTTGGGAAATCTATTAACATTAAAGGAATTTTCTTTAACGTCATTGGTGTATTCAGAATAAAGAAAAACGGAGGTTTTGAAAATGATCAGACTGTTTTTATTCCGCTTTCCACCTATACTAAAATGTATAATGCAGGGGATCAGATTGATATGTTTGCTATTGTTAGTAAACCTGATGCCAACGTGAATTCCGTTGAAGAAACCGTAAAGCTCGAATTAAAAGCTAAAAATAAAGTTTCTCCTGAAGATACGAATGCTTTCGGAAGTTTTAACCTCGGGAAAGAATTTAAAAAACTGACAGGCTTTCTTACGGGAATGCAGCTTCTCACCATTATCGTGGGAACATTAACGATTTTGGCAGGGGTAATTGCCATTTCCAATATCCTTTTAATTACCGTAAAAGAAAGAACAAAGGAAATAGGAATCCGAAGAGCTTTAGGCGCTAAGCCTTCTGAAGTGAGAAACCAGATTCTTCTGGAAAGTGTGGTAATTACGCTGTCTTCGGGACTTCTTGGCTTTATGTTCGGGATTTTCGTTTTGATGCTTTTGGACACCTTAACTCAGGGACAGGATTCATTTCCGTTTTATAATCCTACGGTAAATTACGGGAATGTTTTTGCAGCGATGGGTGTTATGGTGGTTTTGGGGCTTATCATCGGGATGATTCCGGCACAGAGAGCTGTAAAGATACGGCCTATTGAAGCATTAAGAACAGAATAGGACTTTTAATCATTTAATATTTAAATAAAAATAAACTATACATATGAAAAAGAAATTCACCTGGAAAAAAGCCATTTATATTATTCTCGGGCTTTTATTTGCAGTGGCACTCTTCTCAGGAATCAGATATTTTGTAAAATCCAATTCTAAAGAGAGCGAAGCTTTTCTTACCCGTAAGCCTACTGTTCAGAATATGGAGGACAAGGTAATGGCGACAGGAAAAATTATTCCCAAGGAAGAAATTGAAATCAAACCAAATATAGCAGGGATTATTGATAAAATTTTGGTGGACGAAGGCGATAAAGTGGAAGCCGGACAGCTGATTGCGACCGTAAGAATTGTCCCGAATATTGCAGAGGTAAACAATGCACAACAAAATGTGAGTAACCAGCAGCTTCAGATCAACAATGCCAGAATGAATGTTGAAAATATGCGCAAACAGTTTGAAATGCAGGAAAGACTGTACAAACAGGGCGTTGCTTCCAAACAGGAATTTCTGAATGCCCAACAGCAGCTGTACACAACACAACAGGCACTGAAAAATGCCCAACAGCAGCTCGTAACGGCACAGAAAGCGTTGCTGATTGCAAAAACAGGTGCAACTCCGGAGCTTCAGGGACTTGCTACAACGCAGATTCGTTCAAAAGCGGCAGGAACAGTTCTTGAGGTACCCGTAAAAGTAGGAAGCCAGGTGATTGAAGCTAACTCTTTCAACGCCGGAACTACCATTTGCTCCATTGCTGATCTTAATTCATTGATCTTCCAGGGGGAAATTGATGAAGCACAGGCAGGAAAACTAAAACAGGGAATGGATATGAACATCGTCATCGGTGCTCTTCAGAATAAAACTTTCCCTGGAAGACTTACTATGATTGCTCCAAAAGGGAAAGACAATAACGGAACTATTAAATTCCCTGTTGAGGGTGATGTATTCAACCCAAATAATGAATACATCCGGGCAGGATTTTCTGCCAACGGTGAAATCGTTCTTACATCAAAGAAAAATGCATTGTTACTTGATGAATCTTTGATCCAATACGAAAAGAAAAACGGTAAAGATGTGCCTTTCGTTGAGGTGAAACAAAAAGATGGTAAATTCAAAAAAGCATATGTGAAACTGGGCGCAAGCGACGGAATCAATGTCGAAATTCTTTCCGGAATCGATAAAAACGCAGATGTGAAAGTCTGGAACCCTTCTGATAAAGACAAGGAAGAATTAAAAGAAAAATCAAAGAAATAGTAAACTAACACTATACATTTAGATGTAATCCTGAGGAAATTATTTTCTCAGGATTTTTTTGAGATAATCACGACCTGTCGGTATATTTGTGTTAATGATGTAACAAATAAAGGTTCGAAAATGTCTTAATTTTAACAATAAAGACCATGAAAAAAAGCGGAATTATACTGATCGTATTTGTAATACTTAAATTTATCCTTCAATATTCATTAATCAATCCGGAATATGAACTCCACCGGGACGAATATCTGCATCTGGATCAGGGAAATCACCTGGCCTGGGGATTTTTGTCGGTTCCTCCTGTGAGCTCATGGCAGGCTTTTATAATTAATGCTTTAGGAAATTCTGTATTTTGGGTTAAGTTTTTTCCGGCTCTTTTCGGTGCATTAACGATCGTTGCCGTCTGGAAAACGGTGGAAGAACTGAAAGGTGGTCTTTATGCCTGTATTTTAGCCGCTTCGGGAGTTTTGCTTTCGGTGTTGCTGAGGCTTAATATGCTTTTCCAGCCGAATTCGCTTGAGGTGCTGCTGTGGACTATGTTTTATTTTTGTGTCATTAAATATATAAATTCTGACAGGGTGAAATGGCTGTACGCAGGAGCCATATTTCTGGGCATCGGTTTTTTAAACAAATACAACATTGTGTTTTCGCTGTTGGGTCTTATTCCTGCTATATTATTGAGTGTTCACAGAAAAATATTCCTGCAAAAACATTTTTACTTTGCGGCACTGCTGGCATTGCTGATCATTTTACCCAATATGGTTTGGCAGTTTCAAAATGATTTTCCGGTCATTCATCATATGAAAGAACTTTCCGAGAGGCAGCTTGTCAATGTCAGCCGTCTGGATTTTATAAAATCTCAATTCCTGTTCTTTTTAGGATCGATCTTAGTGATTATGGCCGGATTTTATGCTTTGCTGTTTTACAGGCCTTTTGAAAAGTTCAAGTTTTTCTTCTGGTCCTATATTTTTACAATTGCCTTATTTTTATTGTTAAAAGCTAAAGACTATTATGCCATCGGTGTTTATCCTGTTTATATTTCGTTCGGAGCTATTTTTCTTGCAGATCGTTTTGAAAGATTAAAACAAGGTGCTGTTTTAAGAATAGCCTTTGTATCGATTGTAATTGTCGCTTTTATTCCCTTGTACCGTATCGCTTTTCCTAATAAAAGTCCGGAGTATATCGTCTCTCATCAGGAGCCGTATAAAAAATTAGGACTGCTTCGGTGGGAAGATGGCAAAGATCATCCGCTTCCGCAGGATTTTGCAGATATGCTGGGCTGGAAAGAACTTGCCGAAAAAACTGACCGTGAATATGAAAAACTTTCAAAAACCGGGAAGACACTGGTGCTTTGTGATAATTACGGTCAGGCAGGAGCAATTAATTTTTATTCTGAAAAAGGAATAAAGGCGGTTTCTTTTAATGCCGATTATATCAACTGGTTTGACTTGGGCAAGCCATATCACAATTTAATCCGGATAAAAGAATTTTCGGATAATGAACTGGAAAAAACGAGCCCTTTCTTTAAGACCGGGAAAATTTCAGATTCTATTACGAATCCTTTTGCAAGAGAAAAAGGTACTTTAATTTTCAGCTTTCAGGGTGCAAAAATTAATATCAATAAAAGAATTCAGAATGAAGTAGATGCGGTAAAAGCTGATTACTAACAACTTGTATCCATTATTATAATTATTATGTTTAAAAGAATAATTATTAATGCAATTAAGTTGCGTTAATAATTATTTTTTATCTTTGTTAAATAATGAACGGTTCATTACTTGTATGTATAAACAGCAAATAATTATTTATGGAAAACAACTTTGATGTCATCATAATAGGAGGAAGTTATGCGGGATTATCTGCAGCGATGTCTCTGGGAAGATCTTTAAGAAAAGTACTTGTGATCGATGGTGGGAAACCCTGCAACAGACAGACTCCTTATTCACACAACTTTATCACCCAGGATGGTAAAACTCCAAATGAGATTTCAGAAATAGCAAAAGAACAGGTTCTGAAATATGAAACAGTAATCTTTTTCGACGGTTTGGTTACAAAAACTTCCCGAAATTCAAGCGGTTTTGAAGTTGAGACCGATAACAGCAAAAAATTCTCAGCTAAAAAAATAATTCTGGCTTCCGGAGTGAAAGACCAGATACCGGATATCAAAGGATTTGCAGAATGCTGGGGAATTTCCGTAATCCATTGTCCGTATTGTCACGGTTATGAAGTGAAAGGCAAAACAACAGGGCTTCTTTCTAACGGTGATCTGGCCTTTGAATTTTCTAAACTGGTTTTTAACCTTACAAAAGATCTTACCTTATTTACTAACGGACAGTCTACATTAAATGAAGAACAGACAGAGAAATTCAACCAAAATAAAATTGAAATCACTGAATCTGAAATAAAAGAAATCTTTCATGAAAATGGTCATATTCAGAAAGTGATATTTAAAGACGGACGTGAAAAAGAACTGGAAGCTTTATATGTGAAAATACCTTTTGAGCAGAATGTTAATCCTGAAGATCTTCAGCTTGAGCTTACCGAGCATGGTTTTATTAAAATAGATCATTTTCACAAAACCAGCGCAGACGGTGTATTTGCGTGCGGAGACAATACAACTCTGATGAGGTCTGTTGCCAATGCAGTCGCACAGGGAAATTTCACAGGAGCGATTGTCAACAAAGAACTGTCGGAAGAAAGCTTTTAAATTTGTATATAAAATTCCTTTCAATATTTTGTGAGGAATTTTTATTACCACCGGTATTAAATTTAAGCCTGAATTTAAAAATGCTGTAAAATCTCATTAGTAGCAAATATTCAGGATGTATTGTTAATCTTAAGTCCAAAAATCATATTTACGGATACTGAAATCTCGGCAGAAATTTCGTACTTTTGGGGTGAAAAATTTCAAAAACTAAAAGTAAAATGGATATTATTTTCGACCTGATTGAAAAAGAAAGACAAAGACAAACTCATGGAATTGAGATGATTGCATCAGAGAACTTTGTTTCTGATAATGTAATGAAAGCCATGGGAAGCGTGCTTACCAACAAATATGCTGAAGGATATCCCGGAAAAAGATATTACGGAGGATGTGAAGTAGTAGATGAGGTTGAAACATTGGCGATTGAGAGAGCAAAACAGCTTTTCGGAGTGGATTATGTAAACGTTCAGCCACATTCAGGTTCTCAGGCGAATGCTGCCATTTATCTTGCAGTTTTGAAGCCGGGTGACAAAATTATGGGGATGGATCTTTCTATGGGAGGACACCTTACACATGGTTCAGCGGTTAATTTTTCAGGAATTCAGTATGATGTCGTTTCTTACGGCGTACAGCAGGAAACAGGTCTCATCGATTATGATCAGATGAGAGAGGTGGCTTTAAGAGAAAAGCCGAAAATGCTTATCGCAGGTTTCTCTGCTTATTCAAGAGATCTGGATTATGCAAAATTCAGAGAAGTGGCAGATGAGATAGGAGCTACTCTTTGGGCAGATATTGCACATCCAGCCGGTTTAGTGGCAAAAGGATTGCTGAATTCACCGTTTGAGCATTGTCATGTGGTAACTACAACAACGCATAAAACATTAAGAGGTCCGAGAGGAGGGATGATTATGATGGGGAAAGATTTCGAAAATACATACGGCCACAAAACTCCGAAAGGCGAAACTAAAATGATGAGCCAGGTTCTGGACGGTGCTGTTTTCCCTGGTATTCAGGGAGGTCCGCTGGAGCATGTGATTGCAGGAAAAGCGGTTGCTTTCGGGGAAGCTTTGGATACGCAATTTGAAACGTATGCAAAACAGGTTAAATCTAATGCACAGGCTCTTGCAAAAGCAATGATTGACAGAGGTTTTAATATCGTAAGCGGAGGAACGGATAACCATCTGATGCTGGTTGACCTCAGAAACAAAGGCGTAAACGGTAAAGAAACTGAAAAAGCGCTTGTTCTTGCTGATATTACGTGCAACAAAAACATGGTTCCTTTTGATGATAAATCACCTTTTACAACTTCCGGGATCAGACTGGGAACTGCAGCCATTACAACAAGAGGTTTAAAAGAAAATGATATGGACACAATTGCGGAACTAATTTCTGAAGTGGTAGACAATATTAAAAATGAAGAAGTGCTTACATCCGTAAGAAAAAAAGTAAATGAATTAATGGAGGGCAAAGCTCTATTTAACTATTAATTAATATCAAAACTCAACGATAAAGAATGGGCATCTGCTCATTCTTTTTTATGCAATATGGAAAAGAAGTCGTTCACCTTCGAAGAGATAAAACAGAAGCTGGTAAACTATTGTGTATACCAGGACCGCTGTCATTATGAGGTTGAACAAAAAATGAAAGAATTTCTTCTTATTGATGAAGCGAAAGAGGAAATCATGCTTTATCTCCTTCAGGAAAACTACTTAAATGAAGAAAGATTTACCCGCAGCTACATCAGAGGAAAATTTTATATTAAACACTGGGGTAAAACAAAGATCAAAATTCATCTTAAGCAGAAGCAGGTGCCGGAAAAATTAATTAATGTATGTTTTGATGAAATTGATGAAAATGATTATAAGAAAACCATCCGTAAGATCTATGAAGATTATTATTCAAAACAAAAAGGGCTTAAAGAATACCAGCGAAAATCGAAAACAATAAAATATTTAATGAGCCGCGGATTTGAATATGAGAAAATAAATGATATTTTTGAATAAGTAAAAACACATAATAAGATTTAAATAAAAATGATGATTAATAATTTGACCTAAAAAAATTGTATTGATTCGCAATACATTTCATGAATTGGTGAAACGATTACATAAATTGTCGGAATGTGGTATGTTTTTTGCCTCAATTGTTTCCTCAAATTACGGAATATCTCTTACTCGATGATTTTCGGATACAATATTATTTCTGAATTAAATTTAATTTTTAAATACTGATAATAGATGAAATTTTATTTTAAATTTGCATCAATACTTTCGAATATGAAGGTTCGTTTATACTTTTTTATACACATGAATATTATTAAAGACAATGTACAACTCTTTTAGGAAGAAAATGTTCGGAGGGGATAATGTTGTCAATCTCTCGGATGTAAGATATCTGCCAAGGTGGATAATTCTTGTAATAGATATTATCATACTGGTGATATCACTGTTTTTATCTACCTATATCATAGAAAAAATTACACAGTCAGAATTTATCTATCATAAGGATAAGATTGTGGTATTTGCAGGAATTATATTTTCAAATGTCATTTTTATGTACGTTTTTAAAACGTATGCAGGTATTATAAGGCATTCAACATTTATAGATCTTTTCAAGCTGCTCATCTCGTGTTTTTGCACACTGTTTCTAGTGGGAGCAGCAAATGTTATTTGCGGATGGGTTACAGATAAAGGATTTATTCTTAATCCTTTTCTGATACTGTACTTTATTATTTCCTTTATGGGGCTTTTCCTGTTCAGGTTGTATGTTAAAGAGTTTTTTCATATTGTCAGAGAGTACAGAAGAAGCACATTGAAAAAAAGAATTCTTGTACTGGGAATTGATGAGCAGTCCATAGCCATTGCACGTGCTATTCTGGACAACCCGAGCCTTCCTTATCACGTTGTAGGATTTCTTACACAACGTACAGATTCCAGAAGAGCATATCTGTTGGGAAAACCTATCTTATCTAAAGAAAAAATAGAAGAAAATGCAAAAGAAGAGCTCCTGATCGACGGTGTGATTATTATAAAGGAAATGATGTCCAAAGATGAAATGAATTCTTGGGTGAACTTATTTCTTGAAAAAGATCTGAATATATTCAAAGCACCATCGGTGCAGAAACTAAGGGATAGTGATTTTGCGGGTTCGATCCGTAATCTTCAGATAGAAGATCTTCTTAACAGAAAACCTATCAAGATTGAAAATGAAGAAATCAAAAGAAGACATTTCAATAAAAACATACTGGTAACCGGAGGAGCAGGTTCAATTGGAAGTGAAATTGTAAGGCAGGTTGCACAGTTCAATCCTTCACTCATTGTTGTCCTGGATCAGGCTGAAACACCTTTGTATGATATCGAGCTGGAAATGAAAGAGAAGTTCCCTCATATCAGATTCAAATTTGTACTTGCCGATGTTTCGAATAAACACAGAATAGAACCCTTGTTCCAGACCTATAATTTCTCCATGGTGTATCATGCTGCGGCATATAAGCACGTACCTCTTGTTGAAGAGAATCCTCACGAAGGAATATTGGTAAATGTACTTGGATCAAAAATTATCGCAACACTGTCCAGTAAATATCATGTGAACAGATTTGTGATGATTTCTACGGATAAAGCAGTGAATCCAACCAATGTAATGGGTGCATCAAAGAGGGCAGCAGAGCTGTTTGTGCAGTCATTGCAGAATGTAGAAGGAAACACTACTAAATTTATTACGACACGATTTGGAAATGTGTTGGGATCAAATGGATCAGTAATTCCGCATTTTAAAAGGCAAATTGAAGCTGGCGGACCTGTAACCATTACCCATCCAGATATTGTAAGATATTTTATGACGATTCCAGAAGCCTGCGAACTGGTTTTACAGGCAGGAACCATGGGGCAGGGAGGAGAAATCTTTGTTTTTGATATGGGTGAACCGGTGAAGATATTAGATCTTGCAAGAAGAATGATCAAGCTTTCCGGGTTTGAGCCGAATATTGATATTAAAATCATTTATACAGGATTAAGACCTGGTGAGAAGCTTTATGAAGAACTCTTGAGTGACGACGCCAAAACATTACCTACGCATAATGAAAAAATCATGATTTCCAAAGATCCCACAATAGAGTTTTTAGAAATAGAAACGCTCGTAAATTCTATTACTAAAGCTTCTTTGAGAAGGGATAAAGTGGAAGTGGTAAAGCTTCTGAAGATCATTGTTCCGGAATTCAGAAGTAATAATTCAATATATGAAGTATTGGATAAATAGAATAATTTAAATGTATATATTTGTACAATTTTAAAAAAACGATGAAAGGTAAAATATTGGTTATACTATCAGCATTTATAATAGTTTCCTGTAAAACTAATCCTAATGCTAAAAATGATCTTAATTATTTGCAGAATATTGAAAAAGTCGCCATTGAATCTTCTGCCAAAAACTCTGCTAATACTATTCAGAAAGGAGATCAGCTTGTTATTCTTATTACTGCAAAGGATATGGATGTTGTAAAGCCCTTCAACCAAAATTACTCTTCATCAGAAATTGTACAAACCAATTCATTTGCAGGAGGAAACACGCCTAATCAAGGGGTGACTACAATTTCGGGACCTACGTATATTGTGGATGCCAACGGTAATATTGATTTTCCGATTCTAGGTATTATGAATACAGAAGGAAAAACATTAGCAGAACTGAAAGAGCAGTTGAAAGAGAAAATGCAGAAATATGTTATTAATCCTACCATAAACATCAGATTAGCTAATTTTAAAGTAACCGTTTTAGGAGAAGTAAACAGACAAGGAGATTATGTCATTTCAAACGGACAGGGAACTATTCTTAATGCCCTAGGAATGGCAGGTGACCTTACGATGTATGGCAAAAGAGATAATATTCTTATTGTAAGAACCGAAAACGGTCAGGTTACTCATGGTAAAATTAATTTACAGGATGCTAATCTTATTGATTCTCCATTTTACTATCTGAAACAGGGGGATGCTATTATCGTAGCTTCCAGCAATGCAAAAGATATACAGGCAAAACAAAACCCCAATACCGGACTTTATTTAACTGCAATTTCAATAGGTGTTACAGCCATTGCCGTAGTAGTAAGCTTATTTAAGAAATAAATTGATGAATAACCAAAACACTCCAGGAAATTTACAAGTAAATGAATCAAATAGTATTGATATCAATGAGATTATAAGACCTTATTTGAGAAAATGGCCGTGGTTTATAGTAAGTGCATTCACTGCATTTGTGATAGGCTATATTGCTTTGAAATTCATGGTTCCTATTTATAATGTACAGTCTACCGTATTGATTAAAGATGCAAAAAATTCCTCCTCTCCTGTAAATAATGAGCTTGGATTATTACCGGATTTAACAAGTTTTGGTGGTTTAAAGACAAACAGTATTGCTAATGAGATAGAAATTCTAAAGTCAAAAAAAATGATGCGGGAGGTTGTTATTAATAAAAATCTCCAGACAAATGTTATAGCAAAAGGAAAAATAACCGCTGTAGAATTATATAAGGATACATCGCCGATACAAGTAAAAATTATTTCCGAAAAACAGAATAATGCGCCTGTTAATATAATAAACCTTAAAATTGAAGGAGAAAAACTTATTCTATTTTCAGATGAATTAAAAAAAGAAATTATTACAACCTATGGAAAAACAATAGGCCTTCCTTTTGCAAATATTATTATTATTAAAAATCCTCAGTTCAACCCATTATCGGTAAAAGGGATTGATACAAAAAATCTGGAACTTCAGATTTCATCATTAGAAAATGCTGTTAATAGTTTACAGGCTGCCTTGAATGTTTCGCTTCTCTCTAAAGATGCCACTGTTTTAAATATGGAGTTTAAATACCCCCAGATTTCGAAAGCAGAGGATATACTGAATAATCTCGTTACAGTTTACAATAACGACGCCATATTGGATAAAAATATTGAATCAGAGAAAACTCTTGACTTTATTGAGGATAGAATAAAAAAGCTTTCGGGAGAGTTGGGGGAAGTTGAAAATCAGAAGGAAAATTTTAAATCAAAAAATAATCTTACAGATCTTGAAACTGAAGCAAAAATAAATCTTGAAAGTTCTGCTACTGCAAGAGCGAAACAACTGGAAATTGATGCTCAGCTTGAACTTACCAATTCATTGATCGGATTTGTTTCTAATCAAGGACAATATCAGGTATTGCCAGCAAATGTAGGGCTGGATAACCCTGAAGCAGTATCAGGAATCTCTTCTTATAATCAATTAGTAATACATAGAAACCGGTTGCTGGAATCCGGAACACCAGATAACCCTGTTATAGTGGATGTTACCAAACAAATTCAATCCATGAGAAATTCAATTATGCAAAGTCTTCAAAGAAATAAGACAGGATTGGAGCTTGCAAGAAATGAATACATTGGAGAACAAAATAAGGTTGCCGGAAAAATTTCAAAAATTCCTTCTATAGAGAAGATGTTCAGGAGTATTGAAAGGCAGCAGCAGATAAAGGAAAACTTATATCTTCTTTTATTACAGAAAAGAGAAGAAACGGCTATCGCACAATCAATTACCGCTCCAAAGGCAAGAGTTATTGATAAAGCATATGCATCTGATATACCTATTGCACCAAAAAGAAATATTGTACTGCTCACTTCCTTATTTATAGGTTTAGTGATTCCATTTATTATTATATATTTAAGAGAATTACTCAATAACAAAATTGAAACAAAACATGATTTGGAAAGTCTGGTACATGCACCTGTTATTGCAGAATTACCAAGCCTCGAAAGTGAGGATTCTGAAATTGTAAAAGTAAATGATGTTACTCCTATGGCAGAAGCATTCAGAATTCTTATTACTAATATGAATTTTATGCTTCCTAAAGATAATAAAGGGAAAACTATTTTTGTTACTTCTACTGTAAAGGGCGAAGGAAAAACATTTACTTCTGTAAATCTAGCTTTAACTTTAGCTAATCCTAAGAAAAAAGCAATCATTATAGGGTCAGATATTAGGAATCCGCAATTGCAAAGATATAATCCTGCCAGAAAAGGTCTTGTAGGACTTACAGAATATCTTTATTCCGATGATACAAAATTGGATGACATCGTTCACGTTTCTTCATTTAATCCTCATCTTGATGTTATATATTCAGGAATGATACCGCCGAATCCTGCAGAATTACTTTCCAATGGCCGTTACGAAGCACTACTTGAAGCCTTAAAAGAAAAATATAATTATATTATTTTGGATACTGCACCACTGCTCCTTGTTACAGATACATTCCTTATTGCAGAGTTGGCTGATATGACGATTTATGTTTCAAGATCCAAATACACAGAAAAGTCTTTATTGAAATTCGCTAATACAAATATTGATCAGAATAAGATCAAAAATGTAGGTTTTGTTCTGAATGATGTAAACAGGGAAAACTTAGGATATAATAATAAATATGGCTATGGATATAACAATATCCATGAAAAAACATGGATAGAAAAAATTAAAGATAAATTTACACAAAGATGATACCATATAAAATAGCTGTTATAGGACAGGGATACGTTGGCTTGCCTTTATCTCTGGAGTTTGCGGGTCATTATCCTGTATTGGGATTTGATATTAACCCTATAAGAGTTCATCAGCTTAATCAAGGTAGTGATATTACTCTTGAAGCAGATAGAACAAAGCTTAACGATAGCTTGAAAAAATACAATGAAACAAATGGAATAATAGGATATAGGGCAACTAATGAATTGTCTGATATTGCTTCATCAAATATTTATATTGTAACTGTTCCCACACCAATTGACAAGTATAATGCTCCGGATCTTAATCCCTTAATTTCCGCTTCAAAAATGTTGGGAAGCATTATTAAAAAAGACGACATTGTTATTTATGAATCTACAGTTTTTCCTGGTTGTACCGAAGAAGAATGTGTTCCTGTACTTGAAAAATATTCAGGATTACAATACAATAAAGATTTTTTTGTAGGATATTCTCCGGAAAGAATAAACCCGGGAGATAAAATAAATACGCTTACGAATGTTAAAAAGGTTACATCAGGGTCTACGGAAAAAACAGCAGAACAAGTAGATAGTCTTTACAGAAAAATCATTACAGCAGGTACACATAAAGCACCAAGCCTCAAAGTAGCAGAAGCTTCTAAAGCAATAGAAAATGCGCAAAGGGATGTGAATATATCTTTTGTAAACGAATTGGCATTAATTTTCGATAGAATAGGGATTGATACCCATGATGTCTTAGAAGCAGCAGGTACAAAATATAATTTTCTGAAATATAAACCCGGATTAGTAGGCGGACACTGTATTTCCGTTGATCCATACTATCTTGCCCATAAAGCAGAACAGCTGGGTTATCATCCGGATGTGATACTGTCTGGCCGGCGTGTAAATGATTCTATTGCCAAATTTATTGCTTCTAAAGTGGTAAAACTTCTTATTGCAAAAGGAGGTATTATCAAAGATTCAGAAGCTCTTATTTTAGGGGTAACCTTTAAGGAGAATTGCCCTGATATAAGAAATACCAAAGTAATAGATATTTATACAGAGCTTAAAGAATATGGGATAAATGTAGATATCTATGATCCTTGGGCTGATAAAGATGAGATAATACACGAATATGGAGTAACAATATTAGATGCCTTGATTGAAGGAAAGAAGTATGATTCCATTATCGTTGCTGTTTCCCATAATGAATTTATACAGCTGGATCTTGAACAGCTGAAAAAAAATAATGCCGTAGTTTTTGATACTAAAGCTTGTTTTGACCGAAACTTAGTAGACGCAAGATTATAAAAAAAGCATGAACTACGATGTCATTATTATTGGTGCGGGTTTAGTAGGATTAGCCACAGCATATCAGGCAAAAACTAAAAATCCAGATTCTAAAATTTTAATTTTAGAAAAGGAAAATAATGTAGCCATGCATCAGTCTGGACACAACAGTGGTGTAATTCATAGTGGGATCTATTACAAGCCGGGAAGTTTAAAAGCAAAAAACTGTATCGAAGGTTATAACACTGTTATTAATTTTGCTAAAGAATACGGAATTAAGTATGATCTTTGCGGAAAGATTATTGTAGCGACTTCACAGGAAGAATTACCACTTTTGGATAATATTTATAAAAGAGGAGTTGAAAATGGTCTTCAGAATCTAAAATATCTTTCAAGAGATGAATTTCGTGAAATTGAGCCTCATTGTGAGGGGATAAAGGCCATAAAAGTTCCACAGACAGGAATTATAGATTATCCCGGAATCGCAAATAAGATTAAAGAACTTTTTGAAGAATTAGGAGGTGAAATCAGTTTTAATAATGAGGTTAAAAATATCATTGATACAAATTCTGAAATTATTGTTACAACCAGCACTTCCGAATTCAAAACAAAAAAGCTGATCTCCTGTGCAGGATTATATTCTGATAAGGTTACTAAAATGACCAACAATAAGAATGATGTCATTATTATTCCTTTTCGTGGTGAATATTATAAGCTTAAAGATGAGAAAAAATATTTGGTTAAACATTTGATTTATCCTGTTCCGGATCCAAACTTTCCTTTTTTGGGAGTTCATTTTACAAGGATGACCGATGGAAATATCGAATGTGGACCTAACGCTGTTCTCGCCTTTAGAAAAGAAGGCTATCATTTTTTTGATTTTGATTTTAATGAAACCAAGCAGACTCTTTTATGGCCGGGTTTTAGAAAAATTGTAGCTAAATATGGCAAAACAGGGCTGGGAGAAATGCATCGCTCTTTATCAAAATCTGCTTTTACCAAAGCGTTGCAGAAATTGATTCCCGAGATTCGGGAAAGTGATCTTATTCCCGGAGGAGCAGGAGTCCGTGCACAGGCATGCGACAGAGACGGAAATTTGATTGATGATTTTGATATTGTAAAAAATAACAATATAATTCATGTAAGAAATGCACCTTCACCGGCTGCAACATCCTGCCTCTCCATCGGAAAAAAAATCAGCGAATTAATAGAAAACTAATACTTAAAACACTCAGATAAAAACAAATTGTATGAAAATTCAGATGGTTGACTTAAAAAGTCAATATGAAAAAATAAAAGATGAAGTAAATGCCGGAATTCAGGAATGTATTGATACTACTGCGTTTATTAATGGACCTGCGGTAAAAGAATTCCAACAGGAATTTGAAAAATATCTTAATGTGAGACATGTGATTCCGTGTGCAAATGGGACGGATGCCTTACAAATCGCAATGATGGCATTGGATTTAAAACCGGGAGATGAGGTAATCTGTCCTGCTTTTACCTACGTAGCTACTGCTGAAGTAATCGGACTTTTAGGACTAAAACCTATCATGGTGGACGTTGATGAAGATACATTCAATATTGCTATTGAAGGGTTGGAAGATTATATTACTCCGAAAACGAAAGCCATTGTTCCCGTTCACTTATATGGTCAAAGTGCGGACATGGAGAAAGTGATGCAATTTGCTGAAAAACACAATCTATATGTTATAGAAGATAATGCTCAAGCTATCGGCTCAGATTATACATTTTCAGACGGAACTTCAAATAAAACGGGAACAATAGGTCATATCGGCTGTACCTCCTTTTTTCCATCCAAAAATCTGGGATGCTACGGAGACGGTGGAGCATTAATGACGAATGATGATGATCTGGCTTTAAAAATCAGAATGATTGCGAATCACGGACAGCAGAAAAAATACTATCATAAAGTGTTGGGTTGTAACTCCCGACTTGATACGATTCAGGCAGCTGTATTAAATGTAAAATTAAAACATCTCGATCATTACTCAGCTTCTAGAAATCAAATGGCTGGATATTATGATGAAAACCTTAAAGAAATACCTGAAATCCAGGTTCCTGAAAGGGCAAAAAATGCTACTCATGTTTTCCATCAATACACGCTAAAAGTGAAAAATGGGAAAAGAGATGAACTGCAGCAATATCTTGCAGGGAAAGATATTCCAAGCATGATCTATTATCCTCTTCCATTATACAGTCAAGAGGCTTTTAAACAATATGTTGAAGAGGGCTTTAGCCTGCCGGTTACAGAAAAGCTTTGTTCAGAAGTAATTTCTCTCCCTATTCATACAGAATTTAATCAGCAAGTTTCAGATTATATAATTTCTGAGATTAAAAACTTTTTTAAATAATTAATCATGGATTATTCTAAGGCAATACTTATAAGGGAATTTGAAAAGCTCCTTTTGGATCAATTTTCAAAAGGAACTCTTAATGGTACAGTTCATACATGTGTCGGCCAGGAAACTATTGCAGTAGCGATTTCTGAGAACTTTAAAAAAGGTGACAGGGTATTTTCCAATCACAGGGGACATGGTCATTTCATTTCTGTTGGTGGTGATGTAAAGCTTTTGCTTGCTGAAATGTTAGGGAAAAAGTGTGGTATTTCATCAGGGATCGGGGGAAGCCAGCATCTTTACAATGATAATTTTATAAGTAATGGAATCCAAGGAGGCTTAGCGCCTGTTGCTGTTGGATATGCTTATATCAATAAACTAAAAAAGAATGACAATATTTCTATAGTTTTCCTTGGTGATGGCACTATGGGAGAAGGGATTGTATATGAAGCTCTTAATCTTGCTGCTATATATGCTTCACCGACGCTGTTTGTAATGGAAAATAACGGATATGCACAGTCAACTCCTTTTAAAATGATTAAGAAAGGAGAAATAAAGAATAGGGTTGAAGGCTTTGGTGTAACATATATAAAAACTTCAATATGGGCCTCTGATTTTGAAAAAGCAGTACTGGAAGCAATAGCCAAAACAAGAGAAGGACAGCCCGTCTTCTTGGAAATTGAATGTTACAGGCTAAACTCACACTCAAAAGGTGATGATAACAGAGATGCTGCTGAGATTGAGAAGTTTGTATGTATAGATCCAATACATGTTTTCTATAAAAATCATTCTGCTAAAGCAATCGAATATGAAAATTCTGCCAAAGAATTGCTATATAAATATCTTGAAGAGCTGTCTGCTGAAGAGTCGCTTAGTTCAATGAGAAAACATATTTCAATTTTCAATGAAAAAGCTGATAAGGAAAAGATAACCTCAGAAAAAATAGGAAAAAGAATAAACAAGCTTATCAATGAAGGGCTTGACATATTTCTGGCAAAAGAAAATTCACTCTTTTTGGGTGAAGACATTATGCAGACTACAGAACATACGCCAGGTAACTACGGAGGAGCCTTCAAAGTGTCTGAGAAATTAAGTGAAAAATATAAAAACAGAGTTTTTAATACCCCTATTTGTGAGAGTTCCATTGTTGGGTTTGCAATAGGATCCGCATTGAATGGGTATAAATCTATTGCGGAAATCATGTTTGGTGATTTTCTGACACTGGCTTTCGATCAGATATTACAGCAAGGATCAAAAATTCCCGAAATGTTCGGACAAAAAGTTGAACTCCCTATGATTATTAGAACCCCAATGGGAGGAAGAAGAGGATACGGACCTACACATTCACAAAATATCGAAAAACACTTCCTGTTTATCCCAAATACAAGGGTTTTAGCATTGAATTCGTTTTATGATCCGAAAAATATTTTTAAAACTTTATATCAGCATAATGACATTTTAACTTTAATTATCGAAGATAAAATTTCGTACACTAAAGAAATATTTTGGAAAGATCTGAAAGGATATGAAATTTCTAAAACACAAGAGGAGTTTCCGACTTTGATATTCAGTCCGACAAAAATAAAACCTAATGTAACAATACTTTGTTATGGAGGGATGTTGGATGAAGTACTTGCATCTATTGATGATTTGATAATCGAGGAAATTTTCCCTGAGATAATATGTCCTATTCAGATTTCTCCATTCAATATTAATGAAGTGGTAAACAGTGTGGCAAAAACAAAAAACATTTGTATTGTTGAAGAAGGATCGAAATACGCTGGATTGTCGGGAGAAATCTTCTCATATTTTGTGGAACATAAAATACAAATAAACAAAGCAGTACGAATTTCTAATGAAAGTTTAATTCCTTGTGCCAAAGAAGCAGAAATAACAACCATCCCAAATAAGAACATAATTTTTAACGAGATTAAAAAATTTATTTATGAATAAGTATTTTATTGAGCAGATTAACGTAAGTGACAATGAATATCTTGTTACTTCCATATTGTTCCAAAACGGGGATAAAATAAATAAAGGAGATGTAATTTTTTCTTATGAATCTTCTAAAGCAGACTTTGACGGGGAATCTGATCATGAAGGTTATATTTATTATAACCCTACACTTGCGCTTAGAAAAAACTATAAAATAGGTTATTTATTAGCTGTAGTTTCCGAAAACCCAATAACTGATTTTAACAATATTTTCACAGAAAATAATAGTACTGAACTAGAATCTGGTATTCACATAAATCAGGATAGAATTATTACTAAAAAAGCACAGAAATTAATTGAAGAAAACAATATTGATCCCGGTGTTTTTACAGAGGAAATTGTTTCCGAAGAAATTGTTTCAGATTATCTAAGCAAAAATAAAAAACATACTTTTCAGGATATTGGATTTTACTACTCCGGTACTTTGGACTTTAAAGTTAATAACGGACAGAAAAGACTGGCTATTATTGGTGCAGGAAAAGCAGCCCTCCAGCTTTTGGATACTGTTTTTGAACTTAAAAATATCAATCCTGTTGTATTGTACGACGGTAATCAGAATATCATAGGAAAAAAACTGTTAGGGATAGAAATAAAACAGCTTTCTATTGAGAATATTGTAAAAGATTTTAAAGACCAGATGTTTGATGAGATCATCATATCTTTCTCAGGAAACATTGCTGAAAGAAAAAAATGGTTTGATTTACTTAAAGAAAACGACCTTTCTATAGCTAATATTTTTCATCCTACATGTATTATAAGCAATTTTGTAAATTTAGGTGAAGGAAATATCTTTTTTGCCAATACCAGAATAGGTCCATTCGTTGAAATTGGCAATAATAATGTTGTTTCATCTTACTGCAGTTTTGAACATCATAACAAACTGGGAAACCATAATACATTCGGTCCATCGGTTGTTTTTTCCGGAAGCTGTACCATTGGCGATGAAATTAAATTTGGTACGGGCATCTTTATAGAGCCAAGAGTTAATATTGAAAGCAATAGCATAATTGCCTCAGGATGTATTGTGCAAAGAAATATTTCCGCTTACAGCATTTTAAGAAACACAACAAAATTTGAAATAAAAAAAATTAATACAGGTGAATAAAATAAAATTTGCGGTTGTCGGCTGTGGCCATATTGGCAAAAGACACGCGGAAATGATATCCAGAAACCCTGAATGTGAACTGGTAGCGCTTATAGATATAAAAGAAAAATCAGTCTTAGGAATTGAAAGTTATAATGTTCCTTTTTTCTCATCGTTAGATGATTTTTTAAAATCCGAAATTGAAACGGATGTTATAAATATTGCATCACCCAATGGCTTTCATTTTGAACAAGCTTATAAAGTGATTTCTTCTGGTAAACATGTTGTTGTAGAAAAACCGATGGCATTAAAAAAACAACATGCTGAAAAGCTTATTTTTCAGGCATTACATAAGCATAAGCAAATTTTTGCAGTAATGCAGAACAGGTATTCGCCACCCTCTGTCTGGATCAAAGAGATGATAGAAAGCGGTAGATTGGGAGAAATATATATGGTTCAGCTCAATTGCTATTGGAATCGGGATGACAGATACTATAAGCCTGAATCATGGCACGGTAAGCTGGAGCTTGACGGAGGAACTCTTTTTACCCAGTTTTCTCATTTCATTGATATTATGTATTGGTTATTTGGAGACATTACTAATATTCAGGGTAAATTTGCCGATTTTAACCATAAAGATCTTACTGATTTTGAAGACTCAGGCTTTGTAAACTTTGATTTCGTAGAAGGAGGAATGGGTTCTTTAAATTATTCTACTTCCGTATGGAGCCAAAATCTTGAAAGTTCAATGACTATTATTGCAGAAAATGGGTCCGTAAAGATTGGCGGCCAATATATGGATAAGGTAGAAATCTGTAATGTCAAAGATTATGTATTGCCAGAGTTGCCTCCTACAAATCCAGGGAATGATTATGGAGCATATAAAGGCTCTGCTGCGAACCATCATTACATTATTGAAAATGTAGTGGATGTTCTAAAGGAAAGAAATACGATTACTACCAATGCGCTGGAAGGTCTGAAAGTAGTAGACATAATTGAAAGGATATATGCCTTTAAAAAGAATTCATGAAAGAAAAACTGCAAGGTGTACTCAGGTCATCAAGTATAACGAGTTCTCTTAAGTTAATGATAGGTACCGGAATAAGCCAATTTGTTCCGGTACTCTTTAGTCCCTTATTAGCAAGAATTTATTCACCGGTTAATTTTGGTGATCTAGCTATTTTTATGGCGTTCTCGGTCATTATTGGGATGTGTGCTTCAGGAATGTATGAGTTTGCAATTGTTCTTCCCGAAAAAGATTATGACGCGATAAATATAGTAAAATTGATAACGCTCATTTCTTTATCAATAAGCTGCTTATGTGAAGCTGTTTTTTTAATTCTTAGTTTCTTTATTGAATTAGATACATTTTATCACCTAATACCTTTTTCAATCTTTTTTACGACTTGTTATAATATTTTGTCCTATTGGTATAATAGGACCAAAAAATATAAAAAGCTAAATTTTGTTAGAATTCTTCAATCTGTAATAATTGTTTCCGGAAGCTTTATTTTCTATAACCATGAATATGGATTAATTTATGGCTTTCTATTGGGAGGACTCTTTTGTTGTTTAATGTTCTTATTGAACTTTTTAATCTATTTTCGTAGTATTAATATTCGTGAAATTAAAAGCCTGGCAATTACTTATAAGAAATTTCCCTTGCTGATATTACCATCATCCATGATGAATACGATAAGCAGCTATGCACCTGTTTTTTTTATAAAGAAATTCTATTCATCATCAACATTAGGTTCTTATTCTATATCAAACAGAGTACTTACAGCCCCAATATCTGTAATAAGTACTGCTATAGGACAAGTATATTTCAAAAATCTTTCTGATTATTATAATGAAGGAAAAAGTGATCTTATTAAAAAAACATTTTTAAACAGTACGTATATTTTAAGTCTCATATCAATCTTTATTTTTTTACCTTTATTTTTTTTAGGTAAAGAATTGACAGTTTTTGTTTTTGGAAATGCTTGGAAGGAAGCCGGAGAATTTATCGGAATTATCGCCTTGGCGTCTATGATTAAATTTGTCGTTTCTCCACTTAGTACAATTTTAATTGTTAAAAAAGAATTGAGTAAAGTTGCTAAATGGCAAACCATTTATTTTTTTACAACCATGGGGATTTTTATAATAGGTAGTTTTTTTCCAATTAAAACATTATTGTGGATATATGTTATTCATGAAACAATATTATATGGTATTTATTACTATATTATGAAAAATATAATAACGTAATTAATAATTATGCTTGGTACACTTGAGGTAAATATTAAAAAGACTAAACGATCATTTGCAATTGGATATAGTGCAGTATTTTTAATTTTTTATTGTATAATTCCTCTTTTTTTTATGGGAAATCCTGCAAATGACAAAATTGCCGGTACATTGGCGGGGATTACAATTTTGTCTATTTTAGGCTTTCTTACCTCTTTTTACATTAATTTTTTTCCCGAAGTTAAAAGAAAATATTTGGTTATAAATGGAGATATATTCAGCAGATATGTATTCCTTTTTTATATCATAGTAGTTTTGCTGATTGTAGTTACTGCAGGTGAGTTACCTATTTTAGCTTCCTTAAGAGGTGCTAGTCAGGAGGATCTTTTCGGACTGAGAGAAGGATTTCTAAAAGATCGAAAAGGGTTTGAGATTATTTTTAGCTATTTAATAACATTGATTGACAGTACATTTTTTCCATTTGTAATTATAAGGGCTTTTTTATACAAAAATAAAAACAGATATATATACTTAATTGCTTTTATTTTATATTCTATTTCTTTTTTGGAAAAGGCATATTTTCTAAAGATTGCTATCCCTCTTTTTCTGTTTTTTTATTATAAATCCAAAAATAAGAAAACATATTTACTAATAAGCGGAGGTGCTATTATAGCAATTATCATTTTAATGTTCACCCTCTCGAAGTTTGATGCTATTGAAGTAATAAGAGATGAACCATTTTTTAGTATTTATCATATTCCTTCTACAGTTTCAGAGGCTGTTATCTGGAGGATTGTTGCGGTGCCCGTAATCACTGCATATCAAGGGCTTGATCTCTTTTTTTCAAATAGTTTTAATGGTGAATATCTGTATGGAGCAACAAGTAGCTTATTGTCATCTTTATTCGGACTGGAAAGGATAAACTTTGAGAGAGTATTGTATCAAAGTCAATTCGGTGGGAGTGAGACCGGAAATGCTAATCAGTTTTATCTCATAGAAGCTTTTATTAATTACGGCTACATCGGTGTTTTTGTATTTTCTTTGATTGTAGGAAAAATGGCAAAAGACTTTATCAATACCAAGAATATAGCTGTTATTTGTATCATTCCTTTATTATTTTATAGTCTTTTTAATTCAGGCTTAATAGGAAATCTGTTTAGTAACGGATATATATTATTTTATTTAATGATTAAGTTTGTTAAATTTAAATAAATTTAAAATCTATAATGTTTAAGAAAATTATCTGTACACTATTAATATTTTTAATATCAGAAAGTATATTGGCTGCCGGTTTTGATGATGACACCAAATATCTACAGACTTTGCTTTACGGTAAAAATCGAGTGGAATTTCCATCAGATAAAATTTATACAATTAAAGGTACTCTTTATTTGAAGGATAATCAAACCATTATAGGTAATGGTACAACAATTATACAGTCATTACCCGAAAGCCCTATTTTTGATTGTGCTGAAAAAGAAAATATATCAATCACCGGAATTATTTTGAAAGGATACGGTAACGATTATATACCAACCTCTTCTTCCCTTGCCGTAGGTATCTATTGTTTAGGAACCAAAAACCTGACAATAAAAAAGAATAATTTTTTTAATTTTTCATATTCACCTATATCTGGCTTAAGAAATGTGAAAAATATACTTTTTGAAAATAATTATTGTGAAGGTCCGGGATTAAACAATGCTGAAAATTATCAGAAAGATATGACAGGTGTTGCTTTGGGGGGTGAAGAAATTAAAATTATCAATAATAGAATAACCAACAGCTCACAAGGGATCATTATTGCGGAGGGAAGCAATAAGGTAATTCTTAAAAATAATCAAATATTTAATCTTCCTCTTGAACACGGTATTTATATTGACACCTCATGCTCGAATATTACTATAGAGAATAATCGCATTACTAATGTCAAAGGCTCAGGAATAAAAATCCAGAATAGAAATAAAATAATAGGCTTTGGAATAAGTAAAAATATAATTATAAAAAACAATAGCGTTTCAGATACAGAATTAGGGGATGGTATACTGGTTACCAATACCGAAGGAAGTGAAGTATATGCCGAAAACGTCTTAATTGAGAGTAATACTATAAAAAATACAGGCCAGGATGGTATTAATATGAGAGTTTCGAAAAACAGTAAAGTTTCAGGTAATAAAATTCAAAATACAAAAAGAGCAGGTATATATCTTAAAGATAATCATAATCTTACCATTTATCAAAACAGGATAGAAGATACAAAACAGAATGGTATTTTTGATGAGGGTTCCGGGAAAAATATCAATATAGACAACAATATTATTATAAATACAGGGATAGAAGGTATTGATAAAAATGGACTTAGTTCCGGGATCTTTATTCAGAATGGAGAAAACAGAAGTATTACAAACAATTATGTACAAGGTAATCCCAAATACACCCAATACGCATTATATATTCCTTATGGAAATCAAAATACAATGATCTTGAAAAATAATAAATTTATAGGTGCCAGAGATTCTGGTGCCAGATTTTCCGAGAAAAAAACAAAGTTTAAAGAATTTACCGGGAATCAATTCGACTCCAAACTTAGTGGTTCAAAAAACTTAAATCAACCTTAAATTAATGTGATGAAGAAAAAAGGTTTATTTTTATTTGCCGATTATTTTGATTCTACCACTACAATAATACGTGTCTTAAAAGCTTCAAAAGATGTATTTGGAGAAATTAATTTTCTGTATTGGGCTCGTTCGGGAGAAAAAAGAAATCCGCCTGATGAAGAACTTTATAAAGGATTGCAATTCGATGCTTTTGCAGAAACAGCTAGTCCTAGGAGCTTTTCAGCGCTCTTATTATTTATTAAATTCCAATGGTGGTTGTTTAAACAATTGCTTCAGAAAAAATCAAATTTTATAGTTGCTTTTACTTTTTATACAATATTTCCAGCACTTGTATACAAGTATTTTATCAACTGGAAATGTAAAGTGATTTACGATCCAAGAGATTATGCTGCAGATAGTTATAGAATTAATAAGACCATTAATTTTTTAATAAGGCTAATTGATAATATATTCATCAAGGCCTCGGATTTTGTAATATTTCCGGACAGACAGTATTTTATTTATTATGGATTATTTAAATTGAAAAATAATAAGTTCCTAATTCTTCCTAATTCTACTGAAGATAGCATTGAACAAGTAAAGCAAAATGATATATATTTAAAATATAATCTTCCAAAAGATAAATTTATAATTCCGGTAATAGGATATTTTTCTGAAACAAGAGGTGAAAAAATTCTTTTTGATCTCATTAAAAAAAATGACCCCAGATTATTATTTGTTTTTGCAGGAGATATTAGGGACGAGAAATACTTGAATTTTTTTAAGCAGCACAACAATATAACTTATCTGAAAAAAATACCTTATATAGATGCTTTGTCAATAATGAAAGAAGCTCTGCTGGTACCTCAGCTATATGATCCAGAGCTTAGAAATAATGTTTATGCACTACCGACAAAATACTATGACTGTCTAATGGTAGGTACTCCGATAGTAGTTAGTTTAGGACAAATAGATGTTGCTCGCGAAATCATTGCCAATAAATTTGGATGGGCAATAGATTACTATGATGTAGAAAGTCTTTATAAAATTATCAATGATTATATCAATAACGAACAAACTATAAACAAGGATGAACTCAGAAAATTTTTCTTGGAAAAGTATGATTACAGACTTTATAAGGTAAGGCTTAGAGAGATTTATAGTAAAATGTTAAATTAAATCAGTATTTTGCGAAATAATAGTGAATTTAATAATCGGAGTGTCTTAGTTTATTTCAGTAAATTCTCTCCGATTCGATCCATATTGATTTGAAGGAATATGATTATTAACAATTTTTTACTCTAAAATATAAATTATCATACTATCTCCGGAGTAATTTAAGATAATTCCATCTTTATTATTCGGAATTATCATTTTTTTATATAAATTTTATTACAGTTTCTTAATTTATAGATGCAATAAAAAATAAAAATTAAATTTGCAAATGACGAATAAGACACATATGACAAATAGAAACTATCAGATCTGTACCAAAACAATAATGGATACTACAGATCCACATATAATTTTCAATGAAAAAGGAGAAAGTGATTACTACACCAATTTTAAAGAAAATATTGAACCCAATTGGCATACAGATGGAAGAGGCTATGACGAATTAATGAAAATTGCCGATAAAATAAAAAAAACATCAAAAAATAAAGATTTTGATTGTATTATCGGCCTGAGTGGTGGATTGGACAGTTCGTATGCTGCTTATGTAGCCAAAGAAATTATGGGAATACGCCCCCTTATTTTCCATGTTGATGCAGGATGGAATACAGACAAAGCAGTTGGAAATATAGAAAAACTTATCAATGGATTGGGTCTGGACTTATTTACTGAAGTCATCAACTGGGAAGAAATGAAAGATTTGCAGCTTGCATTTTTAAAATCTCAGATTTCAGATCAGGATCTACCTCAGGATTATGCTTTTTTCTCAGCACTTTACAAATTCGCAAAAAAACATAAAATAAATTATGTTCTTACAGGAGGGAATTTCTCCACGGAATGCTGTAGAGAACCTGAAGAATGGGGCGGTTTTCCGGGGATTGATACTACATTGGTTAAAGATATTCATTCTAAATTTGGTAAAAGACCACTTAGAACTTTTCCGTTAGTTGATATTCTTTCTTATAAAATATACTATAAATATGTTTATGGTATGGAAGTTTTTAAACCCTTGAACCTGGTACCGTATATTAAAAAAGATGCAGAAAATCTTTTAACGGAAAAATTCGGTTGGGAGCCTTTTCAGCATAAGCACCATGAATCCAGATTTACACGTTTTTATGAAGATTACTGGCTGCCGAGAAAATTCGGGTATCAAAAAAGAAAAGCGCATTTTTCATCACTTATTCTTACAGGTCAAATGACCAGAGAAGAAGCTTTAGATAGAGTTTCCAGACCGGAATTATCAGAAGAATTCCTACAGAGGGAATTTGAGTATGTAGCCAATAAACTGGATCTTACAAAAGAAGAACTTCAGCAGATCTTTGAAGGTGAAAATAAAACATACAAAGACTATAAAAATAAAATGGGAATCATAAAACTGGGCGCCCAGGCAATGCAAAAATTGGGATTAGAAAAAAGATTATTCAGATGATAACAATTATTGATTACGGGGTGGGAAATATCAATGCATTTGTAAATGTTTACAAAAGAGTAGATGTTCCCGTAAAAATTGCAAAGTCAAAAGACGATTTACTGGATGCCGAAAAGCTTATTCTTCCAGGAGTAGGACACTTTGACCATGCGATGAACCAGCTTAATAATTCCGGAATGCGCGATACACTCGATGATTTAGTATTAGATAAAAAAATACCCGTCATTGGAATCTGTGTAGGAATGCAGATGATGGCAAACAGTAGTGATGAAGGAAAACTAGAAGGATTGAAGTGGATTGATGCTACTGTTAAAAAATTTGATGAAACAAAAATTAATCAGGTAACGCGGCTGCCACATATGGGTTGGAATGATGTAAAGCCTGTAAAAGACATGGAGCTGTTTAAAGGATTGGAAAAGGACTCAATTTTTTATTTTCTTCATACCTATTATTTTCATTGTCATAACAATGAAGACATAATGGCTGTAACAGAATATGGAGAAGAATTTGCATCAGCAGCACACCATGAGAATAAATACGGAATACAATTCCACCCTGAAAAAAGTCACCACTACGGCGAAATTTTACTTCATAATTTTGCCAAACTTTAAAACATTGTAACACGAATGTTAAGACCCAGAATCATACCCAGTCTTCTAATACAGGATAATGGACTTGTAAAAACAGTAAACTTCAAAAATCCGAAATACGTTGGTGATCCCATTAATGCGGTACGGATATTTAATGAAAAGGAAGTTGACGAGCTTGCCATCTTCGATATTGATGCAACTGTAAAAGGATTAGAACCAAATTATAGCCTTATTGAAAGAATTGCCAATCAGTCTAGAATGCCACTTTGCTATGGAGGCGGTGTAAAAACCGTTGAACAGGCACAAAAAATATTCGGACTTGGGATTGAAAAAATAGCACTTTCATCAGCTGTTCTTCAAAATCCGGGACTCATCACACAGATAGCAGAGAGAGTGGGGTCTCAAAGTGTAATTGTAGTACTCGATGTCAAAAAAAAGCTCTTTGGCGGCCATGAAGCTTATACTCACAACGGAAAAAAATCTACGGGAATTAATCCTTTTAAATTTGCTGAAGAAGCCCAGAAACTGGGCGCTGGCGAAATCATCATCAATTCTATAGATCAGGATGGCATAATGAAAGGCTATGATATTGCATTAATTGATAAGATAAGAGAAAAGATATCTCTTCCTCTCACCGTTTTAGGAGGGGCAGGTTCTTTAAATGATATTAAACAGGTAATTGACAGGCATGGGATTATTGGAGTAGCAGCAGGTAGTTTGTTTGTATTTAAAGGCGTGTACAGAGCCGTTTTAATAAACTACCCTTCTTTCGAAGAAAAAGAAGCTCTAAGGCAAAAATAATTATGTGCGGAATAGCCGGAATAATATACAAGGATTATACACAGGTAAAAGAAGGGACTCTAAAAACAATGACAGATAAAATGTCACACAGAGGTCCGGATGCAGAAGGCTTTTTTATTAATAAAAATATAGGATTTGGACATCGCAGATTATCAATCATTGATACAAGCCAGTCTGCAAATCAGCCGTTTTGTCTTGGTGATCAATATGTTTTGGTTTTTAATGGCGCTATTTACAATTATATTGAACTGAAAGATGAGCTTATAAAAAAAGGTTATCATTTTAAAACAGACTCCGACACGGAAGTCCTGATTACAGCTTATGATTGCTGGGGTGAAGAATGTGTTGGAAAATTCAACGGCATGTGGGCATTTGCTATTTTTGATCGTAAAAAAAATAAAATATTCTGTTCACGCGACCGGTTTGGAATCAAACCGTTTTATTATTTTACAAACAAAAATAAATTTATCTTTGCTTCGGAAATAAAACCTATTTTAGAAATTGAAAAGATCGAAAAAATAAGTATGCAGGTGCTTTTACAGTACCTTATTGCAAATAAATCTGAGCAGTCCAACGAAACTTTTTTTGATGGTATATTAAAACTTCCTCCATCACATAATCTTGTATATAACCTCACAGACAATAAGATTGATATTTATAAATATTATGATGTTCAATTTAGGAAAGAAATTAATGATCTGAGTCTGGAAGAATCTATAAGTATTTTTGAGAAAGAATTTGAAAAATCGATAAATCTAAGACTTAGATCAGATGTTAAAATAGGAACAGCGTTAAGTGGCGGACTAGACAGCGCATACGTAGCTTCAATTATAAATAAAGTAAATGAGGGACCTCAAAAAAAATTAAATATTGTAGCAATTACTGTAGGGTCAATAGACAAGAAAATTGATGAGAGTGAACTTTCTGATATAACCACTCGTTCTTTAGGAATAAAGCATGATATTATAGTTCCGGAAATTGATGAATTTAAAGATACTTTTGAAGAGGTAATCTTTAAGCACGAAGAGCCTTTCGGTGGAATCTCAATCTACATGCAGAAATTCTTAATGAAAGAAGCAAATAAATTAGGCGTTAAAGTACTTTTAGACGGTCAGGGTGCGGATGAAATATTATTGGGATATAATAAATATGTAATAGCCTACTTGAAAGATATTGATATAATCAAAAAATTGCGTCTCATTTCTAAAATAAAAAATCAGTATAACATTTCAGTATTTAAGTTATTACAATTATACCTTTTTTTTTCTTCTTCTCATATCAGAAAGCTTTGGATAAGAAAGAATAGCTTTTTTCTAAAAAACAAGTATGTTAAATATCTTAATTTTAATGTTGGTCTTGAAAAATCTTATGGTAATATATTTAACCTTCAAAAAGATGAAATATTAAGGGATCAATTGCCAGAACTTTTAAAATGGGAAGATAAAAACTCAATGAGCTATTCAATAGAATCCAGACTCCCATTCCTGGATTATAATTTAGTTGAAGTATGTTTATCAATAAATAATCAGTATAAAGTAAAAAATGGCTGGTCAAAATACATACTTAGAAAAAATCTGGAAAAGTATTTACCAGATAAGATTACCTATAATAAAAAGAAAATTGGTTTCGATGCGCCAGTGAAATATTGGTGGCCGAGATCCCAGGAAATAATTGATACGATCAATAATTCAAAAATTGTACAGGAAATTTCAAAAAAGAAATTTACCTTTATAGCAGATCGTGAACTAGAATGGCGTCTATATAATATCGCAGTTTGGGAAAAGCTTTATAACATGAAATTAGAAATTAAAACACACAATGCAGATTAAAGATAAAATACTTCTTATTACAGGCGGAACAGGATCTTTCGGTACAGCTGTCCTGAGAAAATTTATTAACACAGATCATTTTAAAGAAATCCGTATTTTTTCTCGTGATGAGAAAAAGCAGGATGATATGAGAAATCAGTTTAAAAATGACAAACTGAAATTTTATATTGGTGATGTGAGAGACTATAAAAGCATCGAACCTGCAATGAGAGGAGTAAACTATGTTTTTCATGCTGCTGCATTAAAACAGGTCCCCTCTTGCGAATTCTTTCCCATGCAGGCCGTGAAAACCAATGTTGAAGGAACTCAGAATGTCATTGAGGCGGCTGTTCAGAATCATGTAGAAAAAGTAATCTGTTTAAGTACTGATAAAGCTGCATATCCTATTAATGCAATGGGCATTTCAAAAGCAATGATGGAAAAAGTAGCCATTGCAGCCTCCAGAAATCTTGACGATACTGTTGTTTGCCTTACAAGATATGGAAATGTAATGGCTTCAAGAGGTTCGGTAATTCCTTTGTTTGTAAAGCAGATTAAAAACGGAGATTCCATAACCATTACAGATCCCAATATGACCAGATTCCTGATGTCATTGGAAGAAGCAGTAGACTTAGTATTATTCGCTTTTGAGCACGGAAACCCTGGCGATTTATTCGTCAATAAAGCACCGGCCGGAACAATCGGCGATCTGGCTCAGGCTTTGAAAGAAATGTTTAAGGCTGATAATCCTGTAAAAATCATCGGAACAAGACATGGCGAAAAATTATATGAAACGCTCTGTACCCGTGAAGAAATGATTAAGGCAGAAGATATGGGCAATTTTTATAGAATTCCTGCCGACAATAGAGATCTTAATTATGCTCAATATTTTTCAGAAGGTACAGAAGATATTTCTAAAATTGAAGATTACCATTCTCATAACACACAGCAGCAGGATGTAGAAGGAATGAAAAAGCTTTTAATGAAACTGCCGCTCATAAGAAAAGAGGTGTTGGGAGAAGACAACATAATGCAATATCCCGATTAAATATTGTTTATGGAAAGACCAATGATTATTAAAGGAAAAAGTTTTGCAGATGACAGAGGAAGTCTTTTTTTTAATAACGATTTCAATGCATCACAAATTAAAAGAATCTACTATATAGAAAATAGAGATACTCAGTTTATAAGAGGCTGGACCGGTCATAAAATCGAACAAAGATGGTTTTCTGCGGTACAGGGAAGTTTTACCATAAACCTGATTAAAATTGACCACTGGGAAAAACCGTCTGAAAATCTGCCGGTTTTAAAGTTTGAATTGAATTCAGAAAATTTAGACATTCTGCATGTTCCTCCGGGATATGCAAGTGCGATTCAGTCTCATCATGAAAATTCAAGATTGCTGGTAATGGCAGATTATGCCCTCGGCGAAATTACTGATGATTATCGTTTTCCCATAAACCACTTCGAAAATTTAAAATAATGAAGAAAATTGGAATTACCGGCCAGAATGGCTTTGTAGGCTCATATCTATACAATACACTGGGCTTATCCTCGGATAAATATGAAAGAATTCCTTTCCAAAGAGATTTTTTCAATAATGAAGAAAAACTGGATGAATTTGTCGGACAATGCGATGTGATCGTACATCTTGCAGCCATGAACAGGAATTCTGATCCACAAGTTATTTACAATAACAATATTGACCTGGTAAAAAAACTGATTGCATCCTTAGAAAAAACAAATTCAAAAGCACATATTCTATTCTCCTCCTCTTCTCAGGAAGAGAAAGACAATCTTTACGGAAAATCTAAAAAAGAAGGCCGTGAACTTTTGGCTGACTGGGCAGAAAAATCAGGTGGGAAATTTACAGGTATGGTGATTCCAAATGTATTCGGACCATTCGGGAAGCCAAATTACAATTCTTTTATTGCAACTTTTTGTTATAAGCTTACAAACCGAGAAAGCCCCGTTATTGATAACGACGGAGAAGTAAAATTAATCTATGTAGGAGAACTTGTAAAAGAGATCATTAGCCAAATTGAAGCAGAAAAAGATCTGAATTTCTACGAAGTTCCGCACACTTCTGTATATAAGGTTTCGGAGGTACTGAAGAAATTAGAAAATTATAAACAACTGTATTTTGAAAACGGGGAAATCCCTGTTTTGGAAAGTACATTTGATCTAAACCTTTTCAATACGTTCCGCTGCTATTTTGATATTAAAAATCATTATCCTGTAAAATTTACGCAGCATACAGATCCTAGAGGAGCTTTTGTAGAGGTAATAAGGCTTGGAATAGGAGGACAGTGTTCATTTTCAACAACAGTTCCCGGAATCACAAGAGGAAATCATTTTCATACAAGAAAAATAGAAAGATTTGCCGTTATAAAAGGAAAAGCTTTAATACAGCTGAGAAAAATAGACACAGATGAGGTTCTGGATTTTTATCTTGATGGAACAGAGCCTGCTTACGTAGATATGCCGATCTGGTATACGCACAACATTAAAAATATAGGAGAAGAGGAATTATATACAATTTTCTGGATCAATGAACCTTTTAACCCTGAAGATGCAGATACTTATTTTTTAAAAGTATAGTTTAAATGGAACAAGCAATCCGTCTAAAATATTTGATAACTAGACATCAGGAAATGTATTTCTTGGCGTTTGCTTTATTTGGCTATATGCTTATTTATATAGATCCTTATGATTCTAAAATATTTCCTCCTTATATTAATGTACTTGTTAGAGGAATTTTGTTTATTTTATCACTATATTTTATAATAAAAAATTTTTTAATTCTTAAAAATAGAAAAAATATTGCTTTAGCATTTATATTATTTTTTTTGTTTCACTTTTTTAAATTGTATATAACTTTACCAAGCATTGCATTAGATTCTAATGCTTTTTCTAATCTAAAAAATTCTGTCTATTATTATGGTCTTATTGTAATACCTGTTCCGGTAATAGCAATTTTAACTTTAAACTACCAGACAATTGACTTTAATAAGTTTTCTCAAACAATATTTTGGTTTCTATTAATTCTTCTAGGAATTAATTTTGTGCATACAAATTTTATTTTTGAAGATTATAATAGTAATGGGAGAGGTGGGATATTCAGATCATATTATATTTTTGTAGGTCATTATGGTCTTAGTTTGGTCGTCTTATCATTGTATATGTATTTATTTTTAAGACGAAAAGGATATCAATATATACTCGGTATATTAATAGGAGTTTTTCCTATATATGTTTCTGCTGCAAGAAGTCCCATTTTAGCTTTGTTAATAATTCTTTCCCTTTTTCTAATACTTATTAACAAAAAAAAATATTGGATATGTTTTTTTTGTCTATTATTATTATCTTTAGTGGTTTTATATTTCATATACAAAAGCAAAATTGGTGAAGACTTAATTTTTTTTAAAAGATTAAATGACGCAATTTTTGAAAATAATGCATCAGGAAGATCTTTCTATTTGAATCAAGGAATAGATGTATTTATAAAACATCCTTTTTTAGGAGGTAATGCTTTATTTAAAGATGGTATGTACCCGCATAATCTATTTGTAGAAATTCTTATGTCGACAGGATTATTGGGTATGGCTCTGTTTATAATTTATTTTAAATTTGTAGCAGAAAGCTTTTTTAAAATATTAAAGAATATTTATAAATATAAGGAAAGTGGGATATTGATTTTTTTTTTCCTGCAGTATTTTATTTTAGCTCAAACCTCGGGAAGCCTATATTCATCATTTGAATTTTGGTATTTTGGAGCAGCCGTAATCGGTTTAGGATATATAAATTTTACAAATGAAGAAACTAAAAGTAATAACCGTCGTGGGAACACGGCCTGAAATCATCAGATTATCAAGAGTATTATCAGCTTTAGATGCATCTGAAGCTGTTGAGCATATTATTGTTCATACCGGACAAAACTATGATTATGAACTGAATCAGATCTTTTTTGAAGATCTGGGACTTCGTAAACCAGATTATTTTCTGGAAGCAGCAGGTAAAACGGCAACAGAAACCGTAGGAAATATCCTTATCAAAATAGATCCTCTTTTGGAAGATCTTAAACCGGATGCTTTTTTGGTGTTAGGAGATACCAACTCGTGTCTTTGTGCAATCCCTGCAAAAAAACGGCAGATTCCTATTTTCCATATGGAAGCGGGAAACAGATGTTTCGACCAGAGGGTTCCTGAAGAAACCAACAGAAAAATTGTAGACCATACGGCAGATATTAACTTAACCTATTCAGATATTGCCAGAGAATATCTCTTGCGCGAAGGACTTCCTGCTGACAGGATTATCAAAACTGGTTCGCCGATGTTTGAAGTCTTACATCATTATCTTCCGCAAATTGAAAAATCCGATGTCCTTAAACGTCTTAATCTTGAAGAAGGAAAATATTTCGTAGTATCATCTCACAGAGAAGAAAATATTAATTCTGAAAAAAATTTTGACGGATTAATAGAAAGTCTGAATGCAATCGCTGAAAAGTTTCGTTTACCAATTATTGTTTCTACCCATCCCAGAACAAGAAATATGATTGATAAAATGAACTTTGAGGTGAGACCGGAAATTCAATTTTTAAAACCTTTAGGTTTTCATGACTATAATGCGTTGCAAATGAAAAGCTATGCGGTTTTATCAGATTCAGGAACAATTTCTGAAGAATCTTCAATTCTTAACTTCCGCGCATTGAATATACGCGAAGCTCATGAACGTCCTGAAGCTATGGAAGAAGCATCCGTAATGATGGTAGGGCTTTCTCCGGACAGAATCTTGCAGGGCCTGACCCAGCTTCAGCAGCAAAAAACAGGCAGGGAAAGAAATTACAGAACGGTAGCAGATTATTCAATGCCGAACGTTTCCGAAAAGATGGTAAGAATTATACTAAGTTATACCGATTATATTAACAGGGTTGTCTGGAGTAAAAGCTAATGAGAATTCTTATTGTAACGCAGTATTTTTACCCGGAAAACTTTAAAAGTAATGACTTGGCCTTTGAGTTGAAAAAAAGAGGCCATGATGTTACCGTGCTCACCGGAATCCCCAATTATCCTGAAGGTAAAATATTTTCAGGATACGGATATTTCAAAAAAAGAAGACAGATTATTAATGATGTTAAAATTATAAGAGCACTTTTATTGCCTAGAGGAAATGGCGGCGGTGTTAGGCTATTTATCAACTATTTTAGCTGGGCTTTTTTTGCCTCACTAAAAGCATTAAAGCTATCCTCAAAAAAATATGACGCAGTAATAGTTCATGAACCTTCACCAATTACCCAGTTTTATCCCGCGCTGGTTGTAAAAAAACTTCAAAAGACACCAATTTATTTCTGGGTAATGGATTTATGGCCGGAAAGCCTTGAAATTGCCGGCGGTATTAAAAATAAATTCATACTCAATTTCTTCACCAAAATGGTGCGAAATTTTTATAAAGAATCAGAAAAAATATTGATTACCTCTAAAGGTTTTAAAAAATCTATTTTACAAAAAGGTAATTTTGAAAATAAAATTCATTATTTTCCCAACTGGGCAGAAGACACCATATCTTCAGGAAATACAGAATTTCCTATTCCTGAACTTCCGGAAGGATTCAGGATTATGTTTGCCGGAAATATAGGCGAAGCTCAGGATATGGATAATATTATGAAGTCAGCTTTAATGCTTAAAGAAAACAAAGACATTAAGTTTATATTATTGGGAGATGGCAGAAAAATGCCTTTTGTACAGGAATTTATTAAGGAAAATAATCTTGGGCAAACAGTATATACCTTAGGACGTTATCCTGTAGAAGCTATGGCATCTTTTTTTAATAAGGCTGATATATTATTAGTGAGTCTTAAAGATGATCCTATATTCAATATTACAGTTCCCGCTAAAGTACAGGCGTACATGAGTTCCGGAAAACCCATTTTGGCTATGCTGAATGGAGAAGGAGCAGAAAATATAGCTGAAGCCGAATGCGGATTTTCCGTTCCAGCAGGGAATAGTGAAGAATTAGCAGCTAAAATTAAAACAATATCACAAATGAAAAAAGAAGATTTAGCAATTTTAGGAAGAAATGGAAAACAATTTTATAAGTTGAATTATAAAATGGAACAGTGCATTTCAAATCTTGAAAAAATAATTTCCCAAAAATGAAAACAATTATTACAGGAGCTTCAGGGTTTGTAGGGCAGAATCTTTCACAATACCTAAAGAATGAAAACTGCGATATTAAGGCAATATCATTGCGTTCAGACTGGACTCTTGACAACGATGCAGATGCTGTAATCCATCTGGCCGGTAAAGCACATGATGTCGAAAACAGCTCTGCAGAAGAAGATTATTTCAAAATTAATACAGATCTTACAAAAAAAGTTTTTGATGAGTTTTTAAATTCGGATATCAAAGATTTTATTTATTTTAGCAGTGTTAAGGCTGTAGCCGATTGTGTTGAGGATATATTGGATGAAAATCGCTTTGCAGAACCCAAGACTCCTTATGGGAAATCTAAAAGGTTTGCAGAAGAGTATTTACTTACTAAAAAGATTCCTGACACAAAAAGACTTTTTATTATTCGCCCTTGCATGATTCATGGCCCCGGAAATAAAGGTAACCTTAATCTTTTATACAAAATTGTCAAAATGGGAATTCCATGGCCATTAGGAGCCTTTGATAATAAAAGATCTTTTTTAAATATTGATAATCTTAATTTTTTAATATTACAAATACTTAAAAACAAAAAAATTGAATCTGGAATCTATAATTTTGCAGACGATGATTTTTTATCAACCAATGAGCTGATTAAAATTATTGATGAAGTATTAGGCAAAAAAACAAAGCAATTGAATGTATATCCGGATATTATAAATATATTTTCAAAAGTAGGTGATAAAGTAAAACTTCCTTTAAACTCAGAAAGATTAAAAAAGCTTACAGAAAATTATAAAGTATCAAATAATAAGATAAAATTAGCTTTGAATATCAGGCAACTTCCCGTTTCCACTAGAGAAGGATTAATAAAAACTATAAAAAGCTTTCAACACAAATGATAGAATATCTCTTAATTTTCATAACCTTGTTCATTTTGATTCAGGCATATTTTGCAGTTGCAGACAAATATAATATTATCGATAAGCCGAATCATCGCAGTGCCCATTCGCAGATCACCCTCAGAGGAGGGGGAATAATTTTCCCTATTGCCTTTATTATTTTCTCCATATTCAATTATAAGGAGGTAATGGAGACGTATTGGTCTTTCGGACTTGGGTTATTGGCCATATGTCTCGTAAGTTTTATTGACGATGTCAGGACCTTGTCCGGAAAAATACGAATCACTGTTCACTTCCTGTCGGTAGCACTTTTACTTAATTTCACAGGAACATTCAGTGCAATGCCGGTCTGGGTGTGGCCTGCTTTTTTCATCATGATTATCGGTACCCTCAATGCATACAATTTTATGGATGGCATTAATGGGATGACAGGAGCTTATACCCTGGTGACCTTATTAACTTTATTCTACATAAACCGTGATATTATCACATTTACACAGGAAAATTTTATCATGTATGCACTTTTGGCATCTTTAGTATTCCTGTTTTTCAATTTTAGAAAAAAAGCAAAGTGTTTTGCCGGAGATGTGGGAAGTATGGGAATCGGTTTCTGGCTGATCGCATTGATTACTTTACTAATCATGAAAACGCAGGATTATAGATACATACTTCTTTTTTCAGTATACGGAATGGAGGTTGTACTCACGATCATAGAAAGACTCATGATGAAAGAAAATATATTTGAAGCTCACAGAAGGCATCTGTATCAGCTTCTTGCCAATGAGAAAAGAATGTCTCATCTGGTCATAAGCGCGGTTTATGCTTTAACCCAGCTGGTAATAAATCTTTTTTTAATACACTCAGAACTGCCTGTTTACGCAATTATTCCGATTATATTTATTCCGCTTGGCAGCGTTTATCTCTTCCTTAAATTAAGATTAAAGAAGAAAGTACAATCATCAGTAATTAAATAATATGAAAATAAAAGAAACGCCTCTAAAGGACTGTTACATCATTGAACCTACAATTTTTGAAGATGATAGAGGTTATTTTTTTGAAAAGTACAATGAGAAAAGATTTGAGGAGCTTACCGGATTGAATGGTCATTTTGTACAGGACAATATATCCAAATCTTCTTACGGTGTCATCCGTGGAATTCATTTACAAAAAGGAGAGCATGCGCAGGCGAAACTGGTTTCCTGTCTTGAAGGCAGAGTGTGGGATGTGGCGGTAGATCTGAGAAAAGATTCTCCCACATTCGGAAAATGGTTTGGAATCGAGCTTACGGCAGAAAATAAAACACAGCTGTATGTACCGAGAGGTTTCGGACATGGATTTTCGGTGTTAAGTGAAACAGCCGTTTTCGCTTATAAATGTGATAACTTTTACGACAAAGAATCTGAAGCTGGAGTACTGTACAGCGATTCCTATTTGAATATCGACTGGGGAATTCCAGAGCAGGATGCAGTTTTATCTGAAAAGGATCAAATATTACCAGGCTTTAATAAAGAATAAAATTAAAAACAGCAATATCAGGACCACCGCAACAGGTGGTTTTTATTTTTTATTCAGGACTCTTCAATATTTTGTATCTTTGCCAACTCAAAATCAAAAAGATGCGTACAAAATCGGTAGGGAAGAAGAAAATCAATGTAGTAACGCTTGGGTGTTCCAAGAATGTTTATGACTCTGAAGTTTTGATGAGCCAGCTCAAAGCCAATGGTAAAGAGGTGGTTCACGAAGACAAAGGAGATATTGTAGTAATCAATACCTGCGGATTTATAGACAACGCTAAAGAAGAATCTATCAATACCATTCTGGATTATGTGGAGGCAAAAAACAGGGGAGAGGTAGAAAAAGTATTTGTTACGGGATGTCTTTCGGAGCGCTACAAACCGGATTTGATAAGAGAAATTCCTGATGTAGATCAATATTTTGGGACCAGAGATCTTCCTATTTTGCTTAAGCATCTTGGAGCAGATTACAAACATGAGCTGGTCGGAGAACGTTTGACAACAACTCCGAAACATTACGCATACCTTAAAATTTCTGAAGGCTGCGACAGGCCCTGCTCGTTCTGTGCAATTCCTCTCATGAGAGGTGGCCACGTTTCCACACCGATCGAAAAACTTGTTCTAGAAGCTCAAAAGCTTGCTAAAAAAGGGACGAAAGAACTGATTCTTATTGCGCAGGACCTTACGTACTATGGATTGGATATTTATAAAAGACGTGCATTGGGCGATTTACTAAAAGAATTGGTAAAAGTAGAAGGAATTGAATGGATTCGTCTTCACTATGCTTTTCCAAGCGGCTTTCCGGAGGATGTTTTGGATATCATCAGAGAAGAACCGAAAGTTTGTAACTATATTGACATTCCTCTTCAGCATATCAATTCGGAGCTGTTGAAATCTATGAAAAGAGGAACCACCCATGAAAAAACGGATGCGCTTCTGGGAAAATTCAGGGAAAAAGTTCCGGATATGGCCATCCGTACAACTCTTATCGTTGGCTATCCGGGAGAAACGGAAGAAATTTTTCAGGAATTGAAAGATTGGGTAAGAGAACAAAAATTCGACAGGCTCGGATGTTTTACCTACTCTCATGAAGAAAATACCGGTGCTTATGTGCTGGAAGATAATATTCCGCAGGAAGTTAAAGAAGCCCGAGTAGAAGAGATCATGGAAATTCAGTCGCAGATTTCATGGGAAAAGAACCAGGAGAAGATAGGGAAGGTATACCGTTGTATTTTCGACCGTAAAGAAGGGAATTATTTCGTAGGCAGAACAGAATATGATTCTCCAGATGTTGACAATACAGTCTTGGTGTCTGCAGAAAATACTTATATTTCTATCGGAGATTTTGCAGAAGTTAAAATAACATCAGCTGAAGAATTTGACCTTTATGGTGAATTGATATAAAATATCATTTTCAAAAGACTTAAAATAATTAACATTTGGTTACAATCTCCTGCTTACAGGGCCTGAACTTAATGTTGATTATTTTTTTTGAACCTATTTTAGAAGATTAATTAAAACGTTTATCAAAACACTCAATATATAAGTAACTGATTTTTAGTATTTTATAATTGAAGATAAAACACTCAAAATATAGAATAGTTAAAAAAGTTAACTTTTGAGCTTTAATTTTAACGTTTTTTAACAATAGCATTTATAGTAATGATAATCAGATAGTTAAATAAATTATTAACATTAATTTAAGAGTTTATTAACGTTTGTTAACTTTTCGAGTAGGCACTTTAGAAGATTCCTGATACATTTGCCCCGTCAAACAAATAAAAGTTCAAAGTGATGAAAAGATTAATTCTCGTAATCATAATGATGATTTCAACCCTTGGTGTTTATTCGTTCAAAATGAATGCCATAGATGCGAAAAAAACAAGTTATGCATCGTACTACCACGATAAATTTAACGGTAGAAAAACGGCCAGCGGAGAAATTTTCGATAACGCAAAGTTTACTGCAGCCAACAGAACGCTTCCTTTCGGAACAAATATTAAGGTAACGAACCTAAACAATGGTAAAGAGGTAATTGTGAAGATTAATGATAGAGGACCTTACCATTCATCAAGAGCATTAGATATGTCTAAAGCTGCGTTCGATGAAATCGGAGATACCGGCCGCGGTACCATTCCGGTGGAATATGAAATTGTCGATTAATTTTATGATTTAAATTAAAAAGCCAACCTTCGCAGTTGGCTTTTTTTATGCTCAAAAGTTATAAGCTAATCTCCACAAGGGCAGGGCAATGATCCGAATGTACTGCTTCCTTTAAAATAACCGCTCTTGTTAGCTTATCTTTTAAGGTATAAGAAGCGAAATTATAATCCAGCCTCCAGCCTTTATTCCGTTCTCTGGAATTTTGCCTGTAACTCCACCAGGTGTAGTGATCCGGTTCATTATTAAAAAACCTGAAACTGTCGATCAGCTCACATTCATTAATGAAATTAGTCATCCATTCTCTTTCCATAGGCAAAAAACCCGAAACGTTCTTTAATCCTACAGGATTATGAATGTCAATGGCTTCATGGCAGATATTAAAATCTCCTGAAATGATAAGATTAGGAATTTCCTTCTTTAGATTTTTGATATATTCTAAAAAATCATGGCAGAACTGCATTTTAAAGTCCAGTCTTTCAATATTGGAAGCAGACGGAACATATACCGAAATAGCAGAAAAACCATCGTAATCCGCACGGATGACTCTTCCTTCATTATCATAGCTTTCGATACCGCAGCCATATTCAACATGATTGGGCTTTATTTTAGAAGCTAGCCCGACGCCACTGTAGCCTTTTTTTACGGCCGAATGCCAGTAACTGTAATAACCAAGCTTTTCAAGGCTTTCGATATCAATCTGATCGTTTCCCGCCTTGCTTTCCTGGATGCAGATGATATCCGGATCTGCAGATTTGAGCCAGCCCAAAAAATCTTTGGTAAAAGCAGCCCGTATTCCGTTGACGTTGTAGGTAATTAATCTCAAAACTTTAATTTTTTCAAAAATACGAAATGCAGCCCGCTTATAGTGTCTTAAAATAGTTTCGGGCGGAAAAAATCTTTGATTTTTTCCGCCCGAAACATGAGTATAATTAAGATTCAAAGATTTTAATTAATCTTTGCAACCCAAATTGCAAAATTAAAAGACATCGTCAAAAAGCAAAATGCCAAAGGATATCTGCTATTTCGGCTCCAGAACACTGATCGGAATGATACACTCTTCAAGTGAAATTCCGCCATGCTGATAGGTCTCTTTATAATAGTTCACAAAATGATTATAGTTTTTAGGATAGGCAAGGAAAATATTATTCTTGGCAAAAATGTACTTCGAACTTAAATTCCCCTTGGGTAAAAACAGTTTTTCCGGATTGGTAATTGCCCATACATCGCTGTCGTCGTACGTAAGGCTTTTCCCTGTCTTATAACGGATGTTGGTTGACGTTTCTCTGTCGCCCACTACTTTACTCGGTTTTTTTACATAGACCGTTCCATGATCGGTTGTAATAACCAGTTTAAATCCGTTTTCAGCAGCAACTTTAATGATCTTCATTAATGACGAATTCTCAAACCAGTTTAATGTCAGTGATCTGAAAGTCTTATCGTCACGGATAAGCTGATCCACGATATGATTATCCGTCTTCGCATGCGAAAGAATATCAATAAAATTGTAGACAATCACCAAAAGATCATTATTCTTGTGCTGGTTGAAATCATCATAAATCTTACGCTCAAAATCTGCGTTCAATACTTTAAGATACTTCATGGATTTGGAGCTAAGACCGATTCTTTTCATCTGATCTTCAAGGAAATCACGCTCATACTCATTTTTATTTCCTTCCTCATTATCATTAAACCATTTATCAGGAAAGCGCTTTTCAATTTCAGAAGGCATAAGCCCAGCAAAAAAAGAATTTCTTGCATATTGCGTAGCCGTCGGAAGAATACTGTAATAATAATCTTCAGAAACCTTATTGTAATATTTGGTAAATAACGGTTCAATCACCTTCCATTGATCATAGCGGAGATTATCGACCATCAGCAGCAAAACTTTTTCCTTTTCTACTTCCGGTTTTACTTTTTCTTTAAAAAGGGTGTGGCTCATCATGGGCTTATCAGAATCATGGAGCCAGTCTTCATAGTTGTTTTCGATAAACTTGGCAAACTGAATATTTGCCTCTTCCTTTTGAGATTGAAGAAGATCAGCAAACTCATTATCCGTTACTTTGTCAAATTTAATCTCCCAGTTCAGGATTTTCTTATAATATTCCGCCCAATCCTGATAGGTTCTTAAATAAGAAAGCTCCATAGAGAGGTTCCTGAATTCCTGCTGGTACTGAAGAATAGTTTTCTGCTCTACAAGATTGTCCTGCTGAAGGTTTTTCTTTAAAGAAAGAAGAATCTGGTTAGGATTTACAGGTTTCAGAATGTAATCTGCAATCTGTGATCCGATGGCTTCTTCCATAATATGCTCTTCTTCACTTTTGGTCACCATAACTATTTTTAAAGAATTGTCTTTATCTTTAATCATAGGTATCGCTTCAAGACCGGAAATTCCGGGCATATTTTCATCAATAAGTGTTAATGCGAATTTTTCTGAGTCCATTAACTCCAGCGCCTCATTTACATTATTTACGGGAGTTACCTGATAACCCTTTTTTTCAAGGAATACAATGTGAGGTTTAAGGAGATCAATTTCATCATCTATCCATAATATCTTTTCCGACATAAATTTACTTTTTTACATGGTTATTGTATCAAATTGCCGACCAACTATCATTAAAATCTGCCAAAATGAACACGTGTAAAGTTAAATATAAGTTAATGAAAACTGCAATATTTCAGGATAATAATTCTTTGAATTTTCGGGACTTATTTTTTGATACTATTTTAATTTCCGTTCAATTTTAAAATCCCTAAATTTGTTACAAATTCAGACGTTTTCAATGCAGAATAAACTTAAAATCATTAACGATCCGGTTCACGGTTTTATCAGAATTCCACACGAAATCCTATTTGATATTATTGAGCATCCCTATTTCCAGAGATTAAGAAGAATCGGGCAGACCGGCCTTCTGAATCTGATCTTCCCGGGAGCTACCCACACGAGGTTCCATCATGCGCTTGGTGCGATGCATCTAATGTTTACGGCTCTTGAGACATTAAAACAAAAAGGGGTTAAAATATCGGAAAACGAGGAAAAAGGCGCAATGCTGGCAATTTTGATGCATGATATTGGCCACGGCCCGTTTTCCCATGCACTGGAAAGCATGCTGATGGACGATTGGCATCATGAAACCCTTTCGCTGCTACTGATGAATCGACTGAATGAAGAGTTCAAAGGGGAACTGTCTTGTGCCATTGAAATGTTTCAGGGAAGATACCACCGGAAGTTTTTCAATCAGCTAATCTCTTCACAGCTGGATGTTGACCGTCTGGATTATCTGAATCGAGATAGCTTTTTCACTGGAGTTTCCGAAGGAAGTATTAATACCCAGCGTATTATCTCCATGATGAATGTCTGTGAAGAGGGTGAGCTTGTAATCGACGCCAAAGGTGTATATTCCATAGAAAATTTTTTGACCGCCAGAATGTTTATGTATTGGCAGGTTTATTATCATAAAACCTCTGCACTTGCTGAGTTTTTGCTGGTAAAAATTCTTGACCGGGCCAAATATTTAGTTTCGCAGGGTGTAGATCTTCCGGCAGGTGATAATCTGAAATATTTCCTCTACCGCGAAAAAAGTGCAGCTACCGATGAAGATGTTATGAGGTTTACCCAGCTGGATGATAATGATGTCATCCAGGCAATGAAATCCTGGCAAAGTGCGGAAGATAAAATATTATCGTACTGGTGCCGGTGTGTCATTCAGAGAAACCTTCCTAAAACAATTATCTCTTCTCATCCTTTTGATCCGGAATTTATTGAAGAAAAAATAAGAAATACAAATGATTTTTTCGGAATTGATAATGGTGACGAACTGGTACACGAGATCAAAAGAAAACTTCTCCCGTATGATACCGAAAAACAGCCCATTTACCTTCTGCAGAAAAGCGGTAAAAAAATTAGGCTTGAAGAATCGGAAGACCAGCTTTTGTCAGGCCTTATGACCAATATGACAACACGGTATATTCTCATGTTTCCAAGGGATATTTCGGGGGGCAATTCTTAAATATTAATAAAATTTACTTTCCGAAAACCAAAAAATGTTTGCGAATTACAGAATTTCTTATCTTTGCAGAATATGGAATTCACAGCTTCGCAAATTGCAAGTTTTATTGACGGAAAAATAATAGGTGACGGCAATGCACTTATTACAGGAGTTTCACCTATTGAAAGCGGGGAAACTGGGCATCTTTCTTTTATAGCACAAGATAGATTTACGCATTATTTAGATACCTCAAGATGCTCCGTTATCATTGTTTCAGAAAGTCTTATCACAAAAGATTCTTATAATCCTACCGTTATTTCGGTGAAAGATGCTTACCTTTCCTTTCAGATACTGATGAACCTTTATCAGGAGATGCAGGGAAGAAAAGAAGGCATTGAGAACGGCTCTTCAATACACGAGACTGCCGTGATCGGTGAAAAAGCTTATATCGGCGCTTTTACCTATGTTTCAGAGAAAGCGAAGATAGGGGAAGGATCACAGATTTATCCTCAGGTATACATCGGAAAAGGTGTTAAAATTGGGAAAAACTGTAAAATAGACAGTGGTGCCAGAATTTATGATTACTGCATCATCGGAGACAACTGTGTGATTCATTCCAATACCGTAATCGGAGGCGATGGATTCGGGTTTCAACCCACTTCGGAAGGATTCAAAAAAATTCCGCAGCTCGGAAATGTTATCATTGAAGATGATGTGGAAATCGGTTCAAACTGTAGTATTGACCGCGCAACCATCGGATCTACCGTTATCGGAAAAGGAACAAAAATAGATAATCTGATTCAGATCGCACATAATGTGAAAATCGGTAAAAACAATGTCATTGCAGCGCAGGCCGGTATTGCAGGATCCACAACAATCGGAGACTGGAACCAGATCGGTGGTCAGGTAGGTATTGTAGGCCATATTAAAATAGGAAATCAGGTAAGAATTCAGGCCCAGAGCGGGGTTAATTCCAGTGTAAATGACAAAGAAACATTATACGGATCACCCGCAATCAATTATAATGATTATCTGAGAAACTACATTCATTTCAGAAACTTTACTGAAATCGTTAATAGAATTAAAAATCTTGAGAATAACTCAAAAGATAAAACTAATGAGTGATATGCAAAAAACGCTTCAGCAGGAAGTGACACTTTCCGGGATCGGACTTCATACTGGTAAAGAAGTAAAACTTACCATGAAACCAGCCAAAGAAAACACAGGTTTTGTTTTTGTAAGAACAGATCTTGAAGGCCATCCGCAGGTCGAAGCAGATGTAAACTATGTAGTTGCTACAGAACGAGGGACCACATTAGAAAAATTGGGCGTAAAAATTACAACCTGTGAGCATCTTTTAGCCGCATTGGTTGGTTGTGATATCGATAATGCAATTCTTGAAATGGATGCTTCAGAGCCGCCCATTCTCGACGGATCTTCAAAATATTTTGTTGAAGCTATTGAAAGCGTGGGTGTTGTAGAACAGAATATCGCAAGAGAATATCTCGTGGTAAAAGAAGTTCTTACCTACAGCGATCCTGCTACAGGATCTGAAATCACAATTATTCCTTCCGATACGTACGAAGTAACAACAATGGTTGACTTCGGAACTAAAGTTTTGGGAACCCAAAATGCTACATTAAAAAATATTTCCGAGTTTAAAGATGAAATTTCCTCTGCAAGAACATTCAGCTTTTTGCATGAGCTTGAAATGCTTTTGGATCATGGCCTTATAAAAGGTGGTGATATTTCAAACGCGATCGTATATGTAGACAAAGATCTTACTCCTGAAACTACGGAAAAACTGAAAAAAGCTTTTGGCAAAGACAATGTTTCTATACGGCCAAACGGAATTCTTGATAATTTAAATTTAAACTACCCTAATGAAGCGGCAAGACATAAATTACTGGATGTAATTGGTGACCTGGCGTTGGCGGGAGTAAAGATAAAAGGTAAAGTTATTGCCAACAAACCGGGGCATTACGTAAACACGCAGTTTGCGAAAAAACTGAACCGACAGTGGAAACTGCAGAAAAAGAAGAACGTGCCTGATTTCGACCTTACGAAAGAGCCTGTTTTCGACATCAACGGAATTATGAAGCTTATGCCTCACAGACCCCCGTTTTTGTTAATTGATAAAATTCTTGAGCTTTCGGATTCCCATGTTGTGGGATTAAAGAATGTAACGATGAATGAGCCTTTCTTCGTAGGACATTTTCCAAAAGAGCCTGTAATGCCGGGTGTTTTACAGGTAGAAGCTTTGGCGCAGACCGGAGGTATCCTTGTACTGGCAAGCGTTCCGGATCCTGAAAATTACTCTACCTATTTTATCAAAATTGATAAAGTAAAATTCAAGAGAAAAGTAGTGCCGGGAGATACTATTATTTTCAAAATTGAATTGATCGAGCCGATCAGAAGAGGAATCGTCCATATGCAGGGCTACGGATATGTAGGAGACGCGATTGCCGTAGAAGCAGAGTTAATGGCTCAAGTTGCAAAAAATAAAGTTGATTAAATGATTCATCAATTAGCAGCCGTAGATAAGCGTGCGAAAATCAGCAAAAATGTAATCGTAGAACCTTTCACTACCATTGCAGGGGACGTTGAAATAGGAGAAGGAACCTGGATCGGCCCCAATGTTACCATCATGGATGGAGCAAGAATTGGTAAAAACTGCAGAATTTTTCCGGGAACTGTGATTTCGGCAATTCCTCAGGATTTAAAATTCGATGGCGAAGATACTCAAGTTATTATCGGAGACGAAACCACAATCAGAGAATGTGTCACCGTAAACAGGGGAACAAAAGCGCTCGGGTTTACTAAAATCGGAAAAAACTGCCTCATCATGGCAACCTCACATATTGCGCATGATTGTGTAATAGGAGACCACGTTATCATTGTAAACGGTTGCGGTATTGCCGGACACGTAGAAATTGGCGATTATACCGTAATGGGAGGGCTGTCGGCAGTTCATCAGTTCGGTAAAATCGGAAAACATGTCATGATCTCAGGGGGAACGTTGGTAAGAAAAGATATTCCGCCTTATGTAAAAGTTGCTAGAGAGCCGATGTCTTATGCGGGCATCAACTCCGTGGGATTAAGAAGAAGAGGGTTTACCAATGAGAAAATATTTGAAATCCAGAAAATCTACAGAGCTATTTTCCAGATGAAAATGAATGTTTCTCAGGCTATTTCTCACATCGAAAAAGAAATGCTTCCAACAGCAGAAAGAGATGAGATTCTTCAGTTTATTCAGAACTCTCCGAGGGGAATCGTGAAAGGCTACGGAACCGGAAAAGAGTAATCAATAAAATATATATGAAAATTTTAATCTTTTTTATCATGCTTTCAGCGACTTCTGTGTTTGGACAGCAAACGGAAGGATTAAAAACTCAAAAAACAACAAAGACTTCCATCATGGAAAGAAAAATTCCTGAAAAGTCCAAAGACAGCCTTGCCAGAAGTAATTTTAATTCTATCCTGAAGCAAAAGGATAATTCAAGCTCTATTTTTGGAACGGCTAATCAGTATAACTCTGAGGTGCAGATGAATGTAAACCGTTTGCAGAATAATGTGAATACGTTCAATAATAATACATTCAACAGGATGACACCGCAGGGGCAGGGAATACAATTTAATAAAAGAAAATAATTATATACAAAATTAATGGCAACAAGTAACGATATCAGAAAAGGACTTTGTATTGAGTACAGCAACGATATTTATAAAGTTATCGAATTCCTTCACGTAAAACCGGGAAAAGGTCCTGCTTTCGTTAGAACAAAATTAAAATCTGTAACCAACGGAAAAGTAATTGATAATACTTTCTCTGCAGGTCACAAAATCGACGAAGTAAAAGTAATCACCAGAAAGTATCAGTATCTTTACGATGATGAAAACGGATTCCACTTCATGAATAATGACGATTTCTCTCAGCTTTACCTTAATAAAGAAATGATTGAAAACTCAAACCTTATGAAAGCTGGTGAAGAAGTTACAATCATCCTGAAAGAAGCAGATGAAACTCCACTTTCTGCAGAGTTACCACAATCAGTTTATCTTGAAGTAGTGGAAGCTGATCCGGGGGTAAAAGGAAACACTGCAACCAATGCCCTTAAAAACGCCATCGTTGAAACCGGAGCAAGAGTAATGGTTCCTTTGTTTATTGAACCGGGTGACAAGATTAAAGTGAGTACCGAAGACGGTTCATACTTAGAAAGAGTTAAAGAATAATTTTTGATACAATGAATAGAGATTCGGAATGCGAGAGCAAACCGAATTTTTGTTTTATATAAAACCTTAAAAAAGCCCTGGACGGACGATTTATAATAAGGTCGGGCCCAATCCGGCAAATTTTGTTATCATTAAACATCATTGAATAATATGAAGTTTCATCAGCCGCAAAAACTAAGAACAATTGCTGATATTATCGGAGCCAAATTCGTAGGTCCTGAAGATTTTGAAGTCTTGGGAACCAATGAAATCCATATGGTAAAACCAGGCGACATTGTCTTTGTTAATCATCCCAAATATTATGATAAGGCCCTGAATTCCGCTGCCACAATCATTCTTATCGATAAAGAAGTGGCATGTCCCGAAGGCAAAGCCCTTTTGGTTTCAGAAGATCCCTTCAGGGATTTTAATAAAATCAACACCCACTTTACAAGAATCTACAACTTTACCGAAGAACTTCACGATATGGAAATTGGTGAAGGAACTCATATTCATCGTTCAGCGGTAATCGGCAACAATGTAAAAATCGGAAAGAACACCCTCATTTTCCCTAATGTTGTGATCGGGGACAGAACAGTTATAGGAGACAACGTTGTCATCCAGTCCAATACCGTATTGGGAGGCGATGCGTTCTATTACAGAAAATTAGACGGAAATTTTGATCGTCTCATTTCCGTGGGAAATGTAGTCATTGAGAATAACGTTGAAATCGGAAACGGATGTACTATTGACAGAGGAGTAACAGATTCTACGGTTATTGGCGAAGGCTCAGTGTTGGATAATCAGATCCAGATCGGGCACGACACGGTAATTGGCAAAAAATGCCTTATTGCTTCCCAGACAGGGATAGCAGGCTGTTGCATTATTGAAGATGAGGTTACCATCTGGGGCCAGGTGGGAATCGCTTCAGGTCTCAGAATAGAAAAAGGTACTGTTCTACTTGCAAAAGCTGGAGTAAACAGAGATTTAACTAAAGGGACATACTTTGGTTTCCTTGCGGAAGACTTCAGAACCTATCTGAAAAAAGAGGTTAAACTGAGAAATCTCAAATAAACAAATTGTTTAGATTTATCTTAAATCAAAGAAATTTAATTAAATTTGTGTGCATTTAAAAATTAATAAATAAATTAAATAAATAATAAAATGTCAATTTTAGTAAACAAAGATTCTAAAGTAATTGTACAAGGATTTACGGGGAATGAAGGTACTTTCCACGCAAGCCAGATGATCGAATACGGTACCAATGTAGTTGGTGGTGTTACTCCGGGAAAAGGAGGAAGCGAGCACCTTGGAAAGCCGGTATTCAACACGGTAGCTGATGCTGTGGCAAAAGCCGGAGCAAACGTGAGTATCATTTTCGTACCGCCTGCATTTGCTGCTGATGCTATTATGGAAGCTGCCGAGGCAGGGATCAAAGTAATCGTATGTATTACCGAAGGTATTCCTGTAGCAGATATGGTGAAAGTAAAATCTTACATTGCCGACAGAGACTGCAGATTAATCGGTCCGAACTGCCCGGGAATCATTACTTCTGAAGAAGCTAAAATTGGTATTATGCCAGGTTTCGTTTTCAAAAAAGGAAAAGTAGGTATCGTTTCAAAATCTGGTACCCTTACTTATGAAGCTGCAGATCAGGTGGTAAGAGCCGGTTTCGGTATTTCTACAGCAATTGGTATCGGTGGAGATCCAATTATCGGAACTACGACCAGAGAAGCTTTGGAATTATTCATTAATGATCCTGAAACGGAAGCAGTTGTAATGATCGGAGAAATCGGTGGAGGTCTTGAGGCAGAAGCTGCAAGATGGTACAAAGCGAGCGGTTCTACAAAGCCGGTAGTAGGTTTCATTGCAGGACAAACAGCTCCTAAAGGAAGAACAATGGGTCACGCAGGTGCTATCGTTGGCGGTGCTGAAGATACGGCTCAGGCAAAGATGGAAATCATGAGGGAAAACGGTATCAATGTAGTAGATTCCCCTGCTGACATTGGTGTTACCGTGGCTAAGGTTTTAGCATAATTAAAAAAATATACACAATGAAAAAATTTTTATTACCCTCCGCCTTGTTATTGTCGGTGATGTCTTTCGCACAAATAGACTTCAGCAGTACAAGATTCGGGGTGTCTGCCGGAGGTACCCTTTCGGCAGTGAAAAACGCTCACAATCCCTCAGGAAGAAGACTTTCAGTAGAGGCTGGAGTGTTGGCTTTAATTCCTGTTGGCAGTACCAACCAGTTTTTCATTCAGCCTGAAGTACAGTATTTCGGGGCCGGAGAAACAGGAAAAGACAAAGATGCTAAAGGGAAAGACGGTTATGATGCGGTATATGCAAATAACTACATCAGTGTACCGGTAAGTTTTAAGGCTTATTTTTCCGAAGCAGAATCAGAATTTTTCGGATTGATAGGGCCAAGGTTTAATTTCCTGATAGATCAGAAAGTTAAGAATGCTCCTGTATCAAGACCTTATTACGATCCTGATGTTACTGTGGCATCCCTTCCTAATGTCAATGGAAAAGCCAATAGCTTTAATTTTGGAATTGGCTTTGGTTTTGGGTACAGCTACAAAAGACAGCTGGAAGTTGCAGCAAGATATGATTTTGGACTTTCCAATACATATCCCGGACTGGACAATGAACCGAATGGCACTGGTAAAAACAAATCTGAACAGGTTCTCAGTGTAAGTGTGAACTATATTTTCAGGTAAGAAATTTAATTTCTAAACATAAACATTCCCGAAGCTTTGCTTCGGGAATGTTATTTTATACTAATAATTATTCAATTAAAATTATCCTTTAATCCATTTCCAGATCTCTTTAAGCGTAGCTTTATTTCCATACATCAGAATGCCAACTCTGTATATCTTTCCTGCAACGAAAATCATAAAAATGGTAGTCATGAGGAGCAAAGCAATTGATAAAGCAATCTGCCATGCCGGTACACCGAAAGGTATTCTCGCAATCATCGCTACCGGAGAGGTGAAAGGAATAATCGACAGCCAGAACCCCAGCGGTCCGTCCGGATTATTCATTAAGGAAAAACTGCCGTACATTCCCAACATCAGAGGAAGTATGGCAAAAAGAGTGAATTGCTGGGTCTCCGTCTCATTGTCTACTGCTGATCCAATGGCTGCATATATTGAACTGTAGAAGATATATCCTAAAAGAAAAAATACGATAAATACAAAAATAATCAGCGGAAAATTAAGTTCCAGCAGATTGTGAGAGATTTGGGTCGCAATCTGTGCAATATCAAGCTTGCTGGCAAGTTCTTCATTTCCTCCCGGAATATTCTTTTGTATAGAAGAAAAGCCCGTATTCAGAACCAGTGCTCCGATTACAGACATGGTAATCCATACCAAAAACTGTGTTAATGCAACCAAAGTAACGCCCAAAATTTTTCCCATCATCAGTTCAAAAGGTTTTACCGAAGAAATAATAATTTCAACTACACGGTTGTTTTTTTCCTCAAGAACGCTTCGCATTACCCGTACACCATAAATAATGATAAACATAAAAGTAACATACATTAAAAGAATGCTCAGACCACTTTTCACGCCAAATCCCAGATCGGAATCTTCCTTGTTGTTTTCAGAAACGTTGATCGTTTTCAGGGTAAAACTTTTATCAAGATTAATTAGCTGCTTTTCTGCAATACCCAACTGTTTTATTTTTTCTTTTTTAATAACATCCGTGATGTCAGAGACTATTTTCTGCTTTGTGTCAAAGCCAATTTTGTTGTTGATAACAAGTCTTGTGTTTTTCTGAAGATCATCAAAGTTTTGATTTTTGAGTTCCGGCAAAACCAGGATTCCGTCTAACGATTCATTGCCTTTCAGGTTATTAATTTTCGACTTTTCGTCAGCCGCCGAAACAAAAACATACTTCAGCTGTTCGGAAGATTTGAGCTGATTCTTAAACAGACCGCTTTTATCTACGACTTCAATAACGCTGTGAGATTCATTGGCTTTAAACATGAGACCAATGACTGCCCCAAAAGCAACAAGAAGAACAGGAGCAAGAATGGTCAGTATGATAAAGGATTTTTTCTTTACCTGCGTTAGAAATTCCCTTTTTGTAATTAAAAAGATATTATTCATAATTAAAAATTGCTGCTAACTGCATTAATAAAAACTTCGTTCATGCTTGGGATCTTTTCTTCAAATGATCGTACTTTTCCTACGTGGACAAGATCCAGAAGAATATCGTTTTGATTGGTTTCATTCTTTAGATCAAAGGAAATGAGATTATTTTCATATACCGGATGGGAGGTGTCATATTTTTTGATGAAATTTTCAAGTTGGATGTCATTCACGTCAGAAAGGATAATCCCGAAAATATTTTTTTTGAATTTCTCCCTTACATCGAACACCCTTCCGTCGATGATTTTTTTGGAATTATTAATTAATGCAACATAATCACACATTTCCTCCACACTTTCCATACGGTGAGTGGATAAAATAATGGTTGTCCCGTTATTTTTAAGATCAATGATCTGATCTTTTATCAGATTGGCATTTACGGGGTCAAAACCTGAGAAAGGCTCATCCAGAATCAGTAAATTGGGTCTGTGCAGTACGGTGACAACAAACTGAATTTTTTGCGCCATACCTTTAGAAAGCTCAGAAAGTTTCTTTTTCCACCACTGATCGATATGAAGCTTGTCAAACCATTTTTTTGCTTCATTTAGAGCATCATTTTTGGTCATTCCTTTGAGTTCTCCGAAATAAAGCAGCTGGTCGCCAACGGTCATATTCTTATACAAACCTCTTTCTTCCGGCATGTAACCAATATCTTTAATATGATCCGGATTGAGTTTCTGCCCGTTAATGGTAATAGTACCCGAATCTGCTTGAGTGATCTGATTAATAATACGGATGAATGAAGTTTTGCCCGCACCGTTCGGTCCTAAAAGGCCATATACGCTCCCTTTCGGAACATGGATGCTGAAGTCGTCCAATGCTACTTTTTTGCCTGCATTGTAAGTCTTTCTGATATGTTCAGCTTTTAGCATTACATTGTTTTTACTGATTAGTATGAAAAAGTTCCGAAAGTTACGGAATTATTGAAAACAGAATAATCTAAAAGAAAAAATCCTGATGCTTATCAGGATTTATTATTGTTTAACGATTTGTGTAACCTTCATTGTATTGTCGCTCAATATATAGCGTATTAAATATTTTCCTGGTTTTAATTTTTCAATATTAATTTCACCGGAGTTCATATTTACTGTATAGTTAGCAACCTGTGTACCTAAAATAGAATAGAAGGTCACACTTTTAATTTTAAGATTAGAGTCCTTTGCCTTAATAATCAGAAAATCCTTGGCAGGATTCGGATAAGCCACAAGAACACCATCATCAGCTTTTTGAGAAAATGCTGAAGGCTCCTTTATCTGAGCTTTTGCATTGTTGGAAAATCCAACAAAAGCACCTAAAAAGATAAATAAAAGTAAAAGTTTTTTCATCAAATTACAATTTCTATAAATATATTAAAACAAAAATAAACAATTCTACAATCTCCTGCAATATTTTTTTGTTTAAGTTGTAGTAAATTTGCATTAAATTTCATTCAAAAAGTATTCCAAATGATACATTCAAGAAATAGAAGACTGAGAGTAAATGAATCTGTCAGAAGTCTGGTAAGAGAATGCTCCCTTACTACAAGTGATTTCGTAATGCCGATCTTCGTAATGGAGGGCGAAAACAAAGAAGAACCGATTGCATCAATGCCCGGAATTTTCAGGCGAAGCATTGATCTTACGGTGAAAGAATGTAAGGAATTATTTTCTTTAGGAGTAAAAGCAGTCAATTTGTATATGAAAGTTTCAGATCATCTTAAAGACAATACCGGAAAAGAAGCCTGGAACAAAAACGGATTAATGCAGAATACCATCAGAGCTATAAAAGATGCAGTTCCGGAAATGGTAATTATGCCTGATGTGGCACTTGATCCTTATTCAGTTTATGGCCACGACGGTATTATCGAAAATGGTAAAATTATCAATGATGCTACCAATGATGCTTTGGCAAGAATGTCGGTTTCGCATGCAGAAGCCGGAGCGGATATTGTGGCGCCAAGTGATATGATGGACGGAAGGGTTCAGGTAATCCGTGAAGCATTGGAAGAAAGCGGATTTACGGATGTCGGGATTTTAAGTTATGCGGCAAAATATGCCAGCTCGTTTTATGGTCCTTTCAGAAGTGCTTTAGACAGTGCGCCGAAAGATAATATGGAAATTCCGAAAGATAAAAAAACATACCAGATGGACTTTCATAATGCGCGTGAAGCAATGAACGAAGTTTTTAAAGATATTGAAGAAGGGGCAGATATTATCATGATCAAACCGGGGCTTCCATACCTGGATATTGTTTCTAAAGTTCGTGAGGCTATTGACCTTCCGATAGCGGTATACAATGTAAGTGGGGAATACGCCATGGTAAAAGCTGCTGCACAGAACGGATGGCTGGATAATGATAAAACCATTATTGAAAGCCTTACGTGCTTTAAAAGGGCCGGAGCCGATATGATATTCACGTATTTTGCCAAAGAAGCGGCAATGATTTTGAATAGATAATTCCATCAGTGATAATTACTGAAAAACACCTCAGTTGAGGTGTTTTTAAATTTTAGTGTTTGTGTAAAGTAAAACGTTTACATTTTATATATTTGCTTTATGATTTTACGAGGAGAAAACTTAATCAAAGAATACGGTCCGAAAAAAGTTGTAAAAGGCGTATCTGTACAGGTTCAGCAGGGAGAGATTGTTGGATTGCTCGGCCCGAACGGAGCCGGAAAAACCACTTCTTTTTATATGATTGTAGGATTGGTTAAGCCTACTTCGGGAAAGATTTTTCTGGATAAGCAGGAAATCACAACCGATGCCATGTATCGTCGGGCGCAAAAAGGTATCGGATATCTGGCGCAGGAAGCCTCTGTTTTCCGTAAACTTTCCGTGGAGGAAAATATTATGGGGGTTTTGCAGCTTACCAAGCTTTCGAAAAGGGAACAACAGATCAAATGTGACGAACTGATCGAGGAATTTTCATTACAGCATGTCCGTAAAAACAGAGGAGATCTTTTATCTGGAGGAGAGCGTCGTAGAACCGAAATCGCACGCTGCCTTGCTACCGATCCGAGTTTTATCCTTTTGGATGAACCTTTTGCAGGAGTAGACCCGATTGCCGTTGAAGATATCCAAAAAATCGTAAGAAGCCTGGTTGATAAAAACATCGGAATTCTTATTACTGATCACAACGTGCAGCAGACGCTTGCTATTACCAACAAAACATACATCATGTTTGAAGGGAGAATCCTGAAGGAAGGCCTTCCAGAAGAGCTGGCCAACGATCCGCAGGTAAGGGAAGCTTATTTGGGAGAAAACTTTGTGTATCAGAGTATTTTGGATAAGCCTAAAAAGAAAAACTATGCCTATAATATTTGGGCAGGAAACTTCGATTCCAAAGCACAGCTGCAGGAATTTGTGAACCAGAACTTTGCGCAGTTTGATGACCTCAGGTTAATGTACGGTTTTGAAGACATCAGCTTCGCTTCATTGGGAAACTCAGAAATCCAGCATATTTTTAATGATGTAGTGGATAAAACCGCCAATAATGCTTTTGTATTTCAGAAAAAAGAAATCAATTCCCAATACTCATTGGAGCAGGCTGAAGCAGAATCTAAAGCTGCGAGCAGAGAGGAACTGCATTATCTTACAACTTATGTATTCGAAAATTAATTAAAGCATATATTTGCTGAAAATAGAATAAAACGTACCTTTTCTCTGTAAAACGGTACGTTTTTCAATTAAAAGAATTTGTATGGCAAAACCATTCAACAGAACGGTAACCTTATTCGGAATTTATAAACAGTTGGTTCCCTTTATCAGGCCATATCGCCTGATGATTTACGGAACCTTGTTTCTTACATTTCTGGGTGCACTCGCTGCCCAGGTAAACCCATTGGTACTAAAATATACGGTCGATGAAGTTACAAAGCTTACCCGTCTTCCGCATCCGATGTCGGAAGGCATTCATGTGCTTGTTATAATTTCGGTTATTTTATTGGGCAAAGAATTGCTGAATATTTTCATCAATTTCGGACAGAAATTTTACGGTGAAAAAATAAGGATTAATGTAAGCTCAGTTTTGGCTCAGTCGGCCATCGACAAAATCCTTACCTATCGTGTTGCGTATTTTAATGATGAAAATCACGAATCGGGAAAACTGCAGATCAGAATAGACAGAGGAATTGAAAGTTTAACGAGGCTGGTTCAAAACTTTTTTATTGATATGCTGCCTTTGTTTTCGAACGCGATCATTGCTTTAATCATCATGTATTTGCAGAATGTGTATGTCGGAATAGTTTCTACGATTATTGTTCCCATTTATTTTTATGTCAGTTCTTTACAGGCGAAAAAACTGAGTGGCGTAAGGAGAATATTGAGAAACCAGCGTGAGCAGAAAACTTCGGGATTATTGAATCTGATTAATTCCATTATGGTGATTAAAAGTTTTGTACGGGAAAAATTTGAAGGGAAAAAGCAATACGATCTTCAGATGCAGCTGATGGAAAGCCAGATGTTTACCCGGAAAACGAATTTTATTTATGATGGATTAAAAACATTTATCGAGCAGTTTGGTGTAGTTCTCATCATCCTTTTAACGGTTTACTTAGTATTGGATCAGCAGATGACCATCGGAGCGATTATGCTACATATCATGCTTTTTAATAATGTTTCGGCGCCGATCCGACAGCTTCACAGGATTTATGATGATATGAATGATGCCATGATTTATGCTGAAGGCTATTTCGATATCTTAAATGCCGACAATGAAAAAGAACCCAATGGTAATTTTGTTGAAAAAGAGATCAAAGGAAATTTTGAATTAAAAAATATCAATTTTACTTATCCCAACGGAACCCAGGCGCTGCATGATGTTTCCATGAAAATTGAAAACGGGAAAACAACGGCACTTGTCGGTCTCAGCGGAGCCGGAAAATCTACCATTATCAATCTTTTATGCAAATTTTATCTTCCTGATTCAGGTGAAATTATTTTAGATGGAGTTGATTTAAATAATTTTAATAACACTTTTCTCAGAAATGATCTTGGATTGGTACTGCAGAAAAACCATATTTTCCAGGGCAGCATTGAAGACAATATCCGGTATGGAAATATGAATGCAACATTTCAGGAAATTGAAGAAGCAGCCAAAAAAGCATATCTTCATGAGCAGATTATGGATTTACCCGATGGCTATAAGCATGATGCCACACAGCTTTCCGGAGGGCAACAGCAAAGAATTGCTATCGCCAGGTTATTTTTAAAAGATCCGCCGATTATTTTCCTTGATGAGCCCACAGCAAGTCTGGATGCCATCGCAACAGAACAGATCAAAAATTCATTAGATGCCATCAAAGAAGGCAGAACAGTGATTATCATTTCGCATTCTTTATCTCAGATTTTAGATTCAGATAAAATTTATGTGATGAAAAAAGGAAGGGTGGTGGAAAGCGGAACTCACGATGAACTCGTACAGATCAATGGAACGTACCGTGAAATTTTTGATGCTTCTGCAAGAAGCCTTAATCTGGACAAACTTGTAAGCAGCTTTAATAAATAACAATAATACTGTACAGTTTATAGTTTGCTGCCATCAACGATTAATCATCATTTATCAATCATCATTTATAAAAAATGAACGATCATTATCTTAAAAAGCTTGACCGCGTTACTGCAATCCTTACTCAATTGCAGTCAAAACCTATTGTAAGAGCTCAGGATCTTGCCCAAAAGTTCGATGTAAGTGTAAGAACGATCTATCGTGATATTAAAACACTGGAAAATGCAGGAATTCCCATCATCGGGGAAGCAGGAAGCGGTTATTCTTTGATGGACGGATACAAGCTTCCGCCGGTAATGTTTACCAAAGAAGAGGTGCTGAGTTTTATCACGGCTGAAAAGCTCATGCAGAAATTTTCCCATCAGAGTTTGGGAAGCCATTACAGAACTGCCATGGAAAAAGTGCGCTCCGTTCTTAAATATTCAGATAAAAATCTCATACAGAATATCGAGAAGCAGATTGATATCTTTAATTATTATCCTGAAACAGAAGATCACATCAAAGATATTCTCCCAATTATTTTGGAAAGCATTGCCGAAAAACGACAGCTGACTATGGAATATAAAACCATTGACGGAAGTATTTCCATGAGGACCATTGAAGCGGTAGGCGTTTTCTTTGAGTTTAACTATTGGTACATTATGGCTTTCTGTACGTTGCGTAACGATTTCAGACAATTCAGGGTCGACAGGATTTTACAGATTTTTAAAACCCAGAATCCTTTTCTTCAGGAATATGGCCAGATCAATGACTACCGGCAAAATGCAAACGGAAATAAAACCATCGTAAAACTTTTGGTTGAAAAAAAGATCATCAATCACCTTTCCAACTCCAAAAAATATTACGGCTTAATTGAAGAAAAGGAAACCGAGGAAGGTATGGAACTCACTTTTGAAACAGAATGGATCACAGACGGATTTCCACGATGGCTGATTACTTTTGCCGATTATGCTACCATCCTGGAACCGGAGATTCTTAAAATAAGACTGTCCGAACTTCTTACCGATATTTCCACAAAACATCAAAAAACCCCAGCAAACTGATGCTGAGGTTGTTGCAAATTTAATTATAGAATTGTAAGATTTTAAACAATTGATGTTTTGGATGTATGGTTAATCAATGCCCGCAATCTGTAGAGCGGCATCAGAAAGCTTAAAATCTCTCCCAAAAAAAAGGCGGTTCCATTCCAAGCGCTCTCAGGTAAACGTAGCCCTGTCCGCGGTGATGAATTTCATTATCCACGAAATACAGGATATTCTGGTAAACAGGAAACTCATACTGTCCGAATAAATTGAATGTTTCCTGGAAACGTTCTTCCGAGATTTGTCCAAAATAACGGTTGATCACTTCTGTTTCTTCATCCCATTTCTTCAGCAGCTCTGCCTTCGTTGTAGGATTAAAACCTTCTTCGTTATACGCTTTCATATTTTTCTCTACAATCCCTTTCAGAGCCGGACCGCCGATGCTGATCAGTTCCACGGCCAGTTTTGCAAAAGGTCTCATGCCGCCAACGGAAAATTCAAAAAGTTCTTTTTCAGGAAAAGCTTCGATTACTCTTCTTGTAAGGTTTCGGTGTCCCTGCCAATGTTCAAGAAGTTGCTCAGAGGTCATGAATTGTTTGGTGTTAATTGCTGTAGTTGTCATAATTTTAATTTGTTTGTTATTGTTGATACAAAGATAAAACCGGTTGATGACAACAGTTTGTCAGTAGGAATTTCGGGGTTGAAATTTTTTTTAGTTGTCTAAAATATTTTGCAGGTTTTCTTCGTTACAACTATGTATTATGCAATGTTAGGTAAATAATAACTTGAAAGTGGTCGGTCTTTAAGACCGATCATTTTAATTCGGAACATTTGGAAACAAGTCTTTTTAAGGAGCTTATTCCCGCTCTCCGCACTCGCTATTTCTAAGTTTCGGCGGCGAAGCCGCCGCCGAAACTTAGAAATGAGCTCAAACAATCGCTGCGATCGGGGCTAGGGTTTTGTCAATGATACAAATACTGGTGAAAATCTTGAATAGAATCATTGATTGACTTTATAACATAACAGCCGATGGCTGACTTAATATCTACAGCCCGGTGGCTGAGGCTCTCGAAGCCACATTCTTAACCAAACTTGTAAACCTTACAGGAAAAAACTAATTTAGTACGATGAAAATTTACACAAAAACAGGAGACAAAGGTCAGACTGCATTGTATGGCGGAACACGAGTATCAAAAGCCAGTGCAAGAGTCGACAGCTATGGAAATATAGACGAACTGAATTCATTTATCGGGATTGCCAAAAGCCATATTCAGGATGATGAAGTTTTAAAACAACTGAAGAAAATTCAGTTTGATTTATTCACAGTAGGTTCAGAAGCAGCTACTCCCGTTGACAAGTTGATGCTGGCTAACGGAAAATCACGTCTGCCATTAATTATTTCCGATACTGAAATCGAAGAATTGGAGAACTGGATGGATGATTTCGATGAAAAACTTGAACCGCTCCAGTTTTTCATCCTTCCCGGTGGTGGAAAAGCAGCGACTTTTTTGCACGCAGCAAGAACAATTTGTCGAAGAGCAGAACGTTCTCTTGTTTTCCTCAACGAATCGGAAGAAGTAAGACCTGAACTGATAAAATACCTGAACCGTCTTTCAGACTATCTGTTCGTTCTCGCGAGATATATTTCAAAAATCAACAACGAACCGGAAGAATACTGGAACCCGAATGAAAGATAAAGCCCTACTTTTCATTAACGGTGATCCTCCGGAATCTCTTCCTGATCCTGAACAATATAGACTCATTGCCTGTACCGACGGGGCTTTCCATTACCTGAAAAACCTTAATTTTCCATTGGAAAAGCTCGATTTTATTTCAGGGGATTTTGATTCACATTCGGGCTCGGATGAAAATATTTATCAGCATAAATTCATTTACACTCCGGATCAGGATAAAACGGATTTTCAAAAAGCCTTAGAAATTATTTTAGAAAAAGGATTTAAAACCGTTGACGTTTTCGGAGGAAGCGGAGGGGAGCAGGATCATTTCTTAGGAAATCTTACGGTAGCTTTTGTTTTTAAAGATCAGTTAAGCATAAAGTTTTATGATGAATTTTCTGAATATTATTTTATTCCGAAAAAGTTTACCGTAGAAAATGTAAAAAGTAAAATGATTTCATTATATCCATTTCCTTCCGTGGAAAATATTACAACCACAGGATTAAACTGGCCGTTAACAAATGGAAGTTTAAATATTACTTCCCTGATAGGAACCCGGAATTTTGCCGTTGAAGATGAAGTTTCTGTTGAATATGAAAAAGGAGATTTACTTATCTTCATTGGAAAAAACTACTTATAATTCAATTATTGCCAAATTATAAGCGAAAAAATCTGTAGATCAGCGTAATCTGTGGGAAATTAAAATTTGTTCAGAACTAACTGTTATTATTTAATTAATAAATTCTAATCTGTGTAAATCCGTGAAACTAGCGGATTTAAAAAAGCCATTAGCTTCACAGAATCAAAAAATGAAAAATTTAATCAAAATACTTTTTCTCATTGTTTCAATATATTGTGTAAATTCATGCAAAACGCAAAACTTCTCTGCTCCTGAGTACGGAAGAAATATAAGTGAAGAAAATATCAAAATTAAAAAGGTTTATAACTTCCGTGCCATAGGAAATATCACAAATATTGATGGAAGAACCCTGAAAGAAGGAAAATTCTACAGAAGCGGAAATCTTTACAAACTGAAAAATTCTTCTTTTAAAGAACTTGAAAACTTAGGAATACACGAAATTATTGATCTTCGGAACTCGAAAGAAATAGCCCTTAAACCGGATCATATTCCGGGTGAAATCAGTTACAGGAATTATTCAGCTTTTGAGGATGAAGGCGACCAGCTCGATCAGGCTAAAAAATTAGTATTGAAGGGAAAAGTAAACGGTACGGATGCCGACAGGCGAATGCTCGATTTTTACAGGGAATACGTCACAGAAAATCCTGAAATAATCAGGAAGATTATTACAGAAATCTTAGAATCTGATCAGCCTGTTTTATACCACTGCACGGCCGGAAAAGACCGTACAGGAATTATAACAGCGCTTATTTTAACGGTGTTAAAGTTTGATAAGCAGACCATTTACAACGATTATCTGCTGTCAAATAATTACAGAAATGATTTAATAAACAAAAGGCTGAATCTCGCTCATGATCTCCATTTTCTGTATCCCAGAATGGATGTTAAGGTCCTTGAAAAACTAAGTTGGGTAGAACGTGCTTACCTGGATGCAGCATTTAATGAAATCAATAAAAAATATGGTTCTGCAGATGCTTATATTCAACAGGTTTTGAAAATTAATGAAAATAAGCGGGAAGAATACATTCGCAGGTTTACGTATTGATAAACCGGATAGATTTCAGTACCGGATGCGATCAAAAATTATAATAACTTTAACGCTAAAAAACCAAACTTTTTTAGCAATTTTGCATTTCTTAATTCACTTGTTTAGAAATGAAAATAAAATACTCGGAACTAATTGATCAGACATTGTATTTTCCAACAGAAGAATTCAATGTATCTGAAAACAATTTGTTGTTTCACGACATTCCTTTAATGGAAGTTGTTGAAAAATTTGGCACTCCGCTAAAGATTAGCTACCTGCCGAGAATTTCTCAGAATATCCAGAAAGCGAAAAGCTGGTTTAAGGAAGCTTTTGAGAAAACCGAATATAAAAAAAATTATACCTATTGCTACTGTACAAAATCAAGTCATTTCAAATTTGTACTGGAAGAAGCACTGAAAAATGATATTTCCATAGAAACTTCTTCCGCTTACGATATGGACATCGTAAAATCTCTTTATGACAACGGAAAAGTAGATAAGAATATTGAAGTTATCTGCAACGGTTTCAAAACAGACGATTATCTGGCGAAAATTTCAGATATGATCAACAGCGGTTTCGAAAATATTACGCCGATTCTGGACAATTACCGTGAACTTGATAAATTAACCGAAAGCATCGACACTACTTTCGATATCGGAATCAGAATTGCTTCCGAAGAAGAGCCGAAGTTTGAGTTTTATACCTCAAGATTAGGAATAGGATATAAGGATATTATTCCTTACTACAGCCAGAAAATTGCAGAACACCCAAATGCAAGGCTGAAAATGCTTCACTTTTTCATCAATACCGGGATCAAAGATACTGCGTATTACTGGAACGAACTGTATAAATGTCTTCGCGTGTATGCGCGTTTGAAGAAAATTGCACCGGAAGTCGATTCCTTAAATATTGGTGGCGGTTTCCCCATAAAAACTTCCCTGAACTTTGATTACGACTATCAGTATATGGTAGAGGAAATTGTTTCCCAGATCAAAAAATTCTGCGAAGAGGAAGGAGTAGAAGAACCTAATATTTACACCGAATTCGGAAGCTTTACTGTAGGAGAAAGCGGAGCGAACATTTATAAAATCATCTCCCAGAAACGCCAAAACGACAGAGAAAAGTGGAATATGATCGATTCTTCTTTCATGACAACACTTCCTGACACCTGGGCAATTTCAAGACACTTTATCATGCTTCCTCTAAACAGGTGGGAAGATACGTACGAAAGAGTTTTCTTAGGCGGTCTGACCTGTGATTCTGATGACTACTACAATTCTGAACAGCATACCAACGCGATCTATCTGCCGGTTTTCAGCGATACGAAGCCTTTGTATATCGGGTTTTTCCATACGGGAGCGTACCAGGAAACCATCAGCGGATTTGGTGGAATCCATCACTGCTTAATGCCGCAGCCCAGACACGTTTTGATTCAGAAAGACGAAAACGGAGATTTGCAGTACGAAATTTTCCGTGAAAAACAGGAACCGGAAGATGTTCTGAAAATTCTGGGTTACAAATAGTAGATTTTATATTGATAGAAACGGGCTTTAGCCCGTTTGAAAAAACATAACATCAAATTGGCTTTAGCCAAAGCTTACAACAAAAAAAGCTCTCAGATCTAGAGAGCTTTTTTCTGTTTAAAAATATTGTGAGATTTTATCAATCTGAAGATCTTCGTAATCGGAAACTACCGTATCTGCTAATGTATAGTCCTGATTTTTAGAATGTGGGCTTCTGTAAGCCGCACAGAAAATTTTTGCCCGATGTGCCGCTAAAATTCCGTTGGTAGAATCTTCAATTACCATACAGTTTTCAACAGGTTGTCCGGCCATTTCCGCCGCCAGCAGAAAAACTTCAGGATGAGGTTTGGATTCCTTTAGATCGGCACCGCTTATTTTTCCGCTGAAATATTTTTCCAGATCGAATTTTTCAAAAACCATATCGATGGTAGTCATTGTTGCAGAGGATGCCAGAATCAGCGTAACGCCGTTTTCGTAATAGTGTTGAATTAGTTCTTTTACGCCTGAAATCAGATCAAATTCTTCATCATTGTCAAAATAATCTTTAAAATAATCCCGTTTTATTTTTGCGATTTGCTCAAATGTCTGCTTCAGATCAAAATGTTCAATCAAAGTATCACAGACTCTTTTGGTAGAGGCTCCCGTAAATGAGGTATACAACTCCTCGGAAACATCAATTCCAAGCTGATTAAATGTTTTAAAATAGGCTTTTCTGTGCAGGGGTTCTGTATCCACAATAACGCCATCCATATCGAACAGCACAGCTTTTAACGACATACAATTTTGTTTTAACAAAGGTAAGGATTTTGGCTGAAAATGAGACTTTGGAGAATCGATGAACGAAATTTAGTATCAGTTTTTTTTGAAATTTTTGTAAACTGCTGCCACCTATCCCTCATTTTTCAGATCTCCCAACTTCTTCGTATCTTTGGTAATAGTCAACCAATCACTTAAATATAGATCAATGAAAACATACGCAGGAATTTCTGAAGATAAAGCATCACTGGAAAACGCAAAAGTAATGCTGTTAACAGTTCCGTATGATGGAACTTCAACCTGGGGAAAAGGAGCCGATAAAGGCCCGGAATTGTTCCTGAATGCTTCTGAAAATATGGAGCTTTATGACATCGAAACCCAGACAGAACCGTATTTAGAAGGAGTTTTTCTTGCCGGAGAAGTTTCAGAAAATTCGACTCCGGAAGCAATGACGGAAGCTGTTTACCAAAAGACACAAGAACTTTTGAACCAGAAAGATAAATTATTTACCCTTATCGGCGGAGAACATTCTGTATCAATCGGTTCCATTCGTGCGGTTGGTGAAAAATTTGATAATTTAACAGTTCTTCAGTTGGATGCACATACCGATCTTCGCCCTGAGTACCAAGGTTCCGTTTGCAATCATGCATGTGCGGTTTTTGAAGCCAATCAGAAACACAATCTGGTACAGGTGGGCATCCGTTCGATGGATATTGAAGAAACCCAATATTTGCCGGAAGGAAGAGTGTTTTTTGCTCAAGAAATTGCCAATAACGAAAATTGGGTGAATGATGTATTGGAAAAAGTTTCAGGAAATGTGTACATTACGATTGATCTTGACGCTTTTGATCCGTCTATCGTCCCGTCTACAGGAACCCCGGAACCGGGCGGATTGCAATGGTATCCGACGTTGGAACTGTTGAGAAAAGTATTTGAAAAATGTAATGTTGTAGCGTTTGATATTGTGGAATTAATGGATTCTCCGATGGCAAAGCCGAGCGCATTCCTTGCGGCAAAGCTTTATTACAAAATGCTTGCATATTATCATCTTTATAAAAACAATTAAAATTCCGCAGGAATCGGATTTTTTTTGCCGTATCTTCTTCGGAAATTTGTATGGTAAAATTAATGATATGTCCACACAAAATCAGTTAGATTACGAAAGAATTGCCAAAGCGATAGAATATATTCGCAGCAATTTTAAGCTTCAGCCGGGTTTGGATGAAGTGGCAGAAAAAATACACCTGAGTCCCGCTCATTTCCAGAGAATGTTCTCGGATTGGGCAGGAACAAGTCCGAAAAAATTTTTACAGTTCATCAGCCTGGAGCATGCCAAATCTTTACTGAAAGAAGAGAAAGCAAGTTTATTTGATGCCGCTTTTGAAACAGGACTTTCCAGTACGAGCAGGTTGCATGATCTGTTTGTGAAAATCGAAGGAATGTCTCCGGCAGAATATAAAAACGGCGGAAGAAGCCTGAAGATCAATTACAGTTTCTCCGAAAGCCCTTTTGGAAAAATTATTGCAGCTTCCACAGATAAAGGAATCTGTTATATGGCTTTTGAAAACAACATACAAAAAGCGTTGGGAGATTTGCAGGCCAGATTTCACAATGCTTCTTTTTTTGAAAAACAAGACGAATTTCAGAAAAATGCACTTTCCATATTCAATAAGGACTGGACTAATATTAATACCATAAAATTACATTTAAAAGGTACCGATTTTCAGCTTAAAGTATGGGAAAGCTTGCTTACCATTCCTATGGGTAAACTTTCTACCTATGGAAGTTTAGCCGGGAAAATAGGTCATCCCAATGCATCAAGAGCCGTCGGAACAGCAATTGGCAGTAATCCGGTAGCTTTTTTGATTCCCTGTCACCGCGTGATTCAGTCATCGGGAAAAATCGGTGGGTATATGTGGGGAAGCGATCGAAAACAGCTGATGATCGGCTGGGAAAGTTCTCTTGTTTATTCGGATTTTAAACATAATGGTACAAATTTTCAAGAATAAGTACAAATTGATTTATTTAAAATTTTATAAGGTCAATAATTTCATTAATAGGAACGGGCTTTAGCCCGTTTTAGAGATATAAATCAAATCGGCTTTAGCCAAATCATCTTAATCATTGCATAGGAATTAAGTTTATTTTAATACTACTTTGCTTAGATTCTTACAGAATGACAAGATGAGAGTAACATAAAATCTAAACATAAAACTCAGATTGTCATGCTCAATTTATTCGAAGACATATCGGATTATCCTTTAAATCTTCTTTCCCATGATGGAACAGTTCACTATTACGGAAAAATTTTTCCACAAGAGAAATCAGACTTTTATTATGATTATCTGCTGAACGAAATTTCGTGGGAACATGATGAAGCGGTGATTTTCGGGAAACTGATCTTAACCAAGAGAAAAGTGGCCTGGTTTGGAGAAAAACCATTTGAATACACCTATTCCAAACGGACAAAATATGCAAAGCCGTGGACTCCTGAACTGCTTGAACTGAAAAAGAAATGCGAGGAAATTACAGGCGAAACCTATAATTCTTGCCTTTTGAATTTATATCACGACGGCAGTGAAGGAATGGCATATCATAGCGATGCTGAAAAGGATCTGAAAAAACATGGAGCTATTGCTTCTTTAACATTCGGAGCAGAAAGGAAGTTTTTATTTAAACATAAATCTACCAAGGAAAAAGTCGAAATTTTTCTAGAAGATGGAAGCCTGCTCGTCATGAAAGGAACGACACAGGATCATTGGCTGCACCGCCTTCCGCCAACTACAAAAGTGAAAAGCCCGCGAGTGAATCTTACTTTCAGAACGATTGAAGAATAAAAGAAATGGTGGCTTCGGGAACCTCAGCCACCATTTAGGTGTAATTTTAAGATGTAACAATATCGCTGTCGGTAGCTGAGGCCCTCGAAGCCACAGTTGCATTTTTATTTCAACACCTCAACTTCAATCGCGCTGTCATCAAAAACTTTGATAAAGGCTTTCGTATAATCTTCCTTTGTTGCAAAATTCGGATTTTCCATAAATTTCTGAGGGTTGATCGCAAAGAGCGGGAACCAGGTAGAAGAAATCTGGATCTGGATTTTATGTCCTTTTTTAAAAGTGTGAACCACATCCTGTAACTTGAAATTCACTGCCGTTTTTTGATTCGGGATTAATGCTTCTGCTTTTTCTCTTGAATTTCTGAATCTTGCAGGCATAATTTCACTGCGTACCATTTGGTGATAATTTCCGTAGACCACACCGTCTTTCTTGGCTTCAGGTTTAAAATCTTCGGGATAAATATCAATCAGCTTCACGGCAAAATCTGCATCGGTGGAAGTGGAGGCGATATTTAATTTAGCCATAATCTCTCCGGCAAAAGTGATGTCATCCGTCAGTACATCTGTCGTGAAAGTCAGAACATCCGGCCTTCCTTCAGCAAAACGCTGGTCTTCCGACATATAATTCTTTGGGGTGAAGCCATTAAAATCTTTTAGTTTATCAGAGCTTAAAACAGGATTATTAGGGTCGCTGTAATATTCTGAAAAGCCTTGTCCCGCAGCATTTTTCAATGTTCCATTTGCTAAGTAGAAATTTACTTTCTGTGCTTCTTTAGGAGGATAGGCTGCAAATTCTCTCCATTGTTTGGCACCGGTATCGTACATTAAAGCTTCAGGTAAACCTGCATCTTCTTTTGTGTTGCCTTTCAGGTAATGATTGAAAAATTTCGTCTCTACATTTTTCTGGTAATATGTTGCAATGCTGTCCCCGAAGTAGATTTCATTATGGAAATGTTTCCCTTGCTCGTACGCCCAGGCTCCATGAGAAAAAGGTCCCATTACTATCGTGTTTTTGGCTTTCGGACTTGTTTTTTCGATCGTTTTATAGATATTTAACGGCCCCGAAAGATCTTCAGCATCAAACCATCCGCCAACGGTCATTACCGCATGGTTTACGTTTTTAAGATGGGGAAGAAGACTTCTTTTCTGCCAGAATTCATCATAACTCGGATGATTCATAATTTCTGTCATAAAGAAATTATCTTTATAGTATTTTTCATAACCATCTTTCAAGGTTCCCATATCTCTGTAAAACTTAAGGCCGTCTTCCGAAGTTACTTTTACCATAGAATCTGTATACCAGGCCTTTTTTTCAGGCTTTGTTTTTTGAACTCCAAAAACAGGGAACGTTCTGAAATAACCCAGCATTACTTTTCCGTTATGGAGAAAATCGTCATTCCAGAAATCTGAAATCGGAGCTTGCGGAGAAGAAGCAACCAAAGCAGGATGCTGTGCCAGAATTCCTGCAGCAGTATAAAATCCGGGGTACGAAGTTCCGTACTGGCCTACTTTTCCGTTGTTTCCTTTGATATTTTTAAGAAGATATTCTATGGTATCGTAGGTGTCTGTGCTTTCATCAACATCTTTCTTTGTCTTGCGGTCTACCTGTGGAGTCATATTGGTGAACGTCCCTTCACTCATATATCTTCCGCGTACATCCTGAAATACAAAAATATATTTGTCTTTCATAAGAAACTGATTGGGCCCGAGTTTTTCCCGATACTCATTTTCACCGTAGGGCGCAATACTGTAGCAGGTTCTCTGCATCAAAAAAGGATATTTATTTTTACTGGAAATATCTTTCGGAATGTAAACAGCCGTAAAGAGCTTTACCCCGTCCCGCATTGGGATATACATTTCCTTTTTTACGAAATTATCTTTCACGAAAGTATTTTCGGGATCTTTCTGTTGTGAATTTCCGAAAACAAAACATACAATGAATACAATTGAAAAATAAGTTTTCATGCTTTAAAATTTGCAGCTAATTTAGTCATAAACCGGTTTTTAATACAATTTTATAAAAGAAAATAATTATTATGAAAATAATAAGCTATTGTTCTTATACAACAAAGCATCCATTTGGAGAAAAGGATGCTTTTGATTTTTATAATAAATTAAATTTATGCTTTCAGATAACGTGAATAAGCGTAACCTTCCTGTCCATCAGAAGTTTTTACTTTCCACCAGTCATCGGAAGTCTGCTCAACAAGTGATATAGAAGAGCCTTTGCTTACTTTACCGATAATGGCTGCATCAGTGGATGGTTCCTGTCTTATATTAAGGTTAGAATCATCTGTCGCTACTGTGAGTTCCGTTCCGGCTGCAAGACCGGAAACCTGTACGTCAATATTAATATCGGAAGCGGAGTAGGTAGAATCAATAGCTCCCAAAGCATTCCACACCGCGTCTTTGGCCGCCGTGTTGGAAGCACTTCCTGAAACATACAGTATACCGTCCTGCTCCTGGACTTTAAGATCAGAGATGCCTGCAGACTGAGCAGCAGAAACCACACTCGAATATTTGTTTTCTAATGTACTCATCTTATTTGTTATTAACAGTATAGTTATAATTTACTTTTCCTACTTTTAAAGCATCTACCGATTCTTTAACCTTTCTTGCATCAGAAGAAGAAATATTTCCGGTTAAGGTTAATTCACCGTTAATGACTTCTACCTTTACTCCGGGAATGTCTTTTACAGCATCCTGTACCTTTTGCTGTACGGCAGGGTCTACAGCAGACTGTGTTTCTACAGGAGCAGGTGTTGCTGCGGCTGCAGGAGCTACCGTTGCCATATCATGTACGTCTTTGATTCCGTTGATGGCTTTTAGTTGTTTGATCATTTCATCTTTTGCTTCCTGAGTTTCAAATGTGCCGCTGAGATGTGCAACACCATCTTTTACTTCTACAGAAGCTCCCGGATTAGATGTTACTACCGTAGTAGCCTGGGTTTGAAGGTCGGTATCAGATACCTTTTTTTTACAAGAAACTGATCCCAGAGATATGGCTACAGCTAAGGCAGCCATTGCGATAGTTTTTTTCATAGTTGTATATTTTGATGTATTTAATATGATCAATATAACAATAAAATTTATACCAAAAAGGTAAAATCAGGATTTATTTTTATTAATTACATTAGCACGTATAGAATGTAAGCAATAGTTTTTTAAAAGAACGTTGGTTAAGGTTCTGATTTTTAAAATACTATATTTTTATTGTAAAACTAAATCTTATAATACCTAACAGTTTTACGATTTAAATACAATTGAAATAATAGCAGAAAATTAAACAGGTATATATAGCTTTATTAAGCCTATTTTTAAACTGTATGATGTGGGATTGGAAGCAATTCTAAAAATATTATATTTGCCAAACTTGAATTATCAATATGAAAGGACAGAATAAACTATTTATAGCCATTGTCATCGCACTGATTCTAGGCGTTGCAATCGGTGGATTTGTGCACCTACAGTATCCTGAAAGTGCAGAACCCTTTTCTAAAAACATAAAACTTTTAGGAACGGTATTCATTCGTCTGGTGCAGATGATCATTGCGCCTCTGGTATTTACAACTCTGGTGGTGGGAATTGCCAAAATGAGTGACATCAAAATGATCGGACGGGTAGGTACAAAAGCAATGTTATGGTTTATCTCTGCTTCCCTCGTATCGCTTTTTATTGGTCTTGTATTGGTCAACTGGCTGGAGCCGGGACACGTAACAACTCTTCCGATCCAGGATGCTGCCTCGGCAGAAGAACTTCTGAAAAGCAGCAAAGGGTTTTCTATGGAAGATTTTGTAAAACATATTATTCCTAAAAGTGTTTTTGAAGCGTTTGCCACCAATGAAGTCCTACAGATTGTGGTATTTTCTATCATGTTTGGGATTGCACTGGCCAATTTGGGAGACGAATATGCACAGCCTGTTGTAAAGCTGTTTGATATTATTGCACACGGAATCCTGAAAATGGTCGGCTATATTATGTGGTTTGCACCTCTCGGAGTTCTGGGAGCCATTGCCGCAGTAGTAGCCACCAACGGGTTTGAAATTTTTAAAGTTTATGCTATTTACCTCAGAGACTTCTTCTTTGCACTGGGTATTCTTTGGCTTGTGCTTTTGTTAGTAGGATATCTGATTATCGGAAACCGCCTTTTTGAGTTGTTGAGAAGAATTAAAGAACCTTTGCTTATTGCCTTTTCCACCACCAGTTCCGAAGCCGTTTTCCCTAAGCTTGTGGAAGAACTTGAGAGATTCGGGTGTAATAATAGAGTAGTATCGTTCATTCTGCCGTTAGGATATTCATTTAATCTGGACGGAAGCATGATGTATATGACTTTTGCCTCGATTTTTATTGCACAGATTTATGGTATTGAAATGACTATCGGGCAGCAGATTACGATGCTTTTGGTACTGATGCTTACCTCAAAAGGAATTGCAGGTGTTCCGAGAGCTTCGCTGGTAATTATTGTTGCAACGTGTTCCATGTTCGGAATTCCGCCGGAAGGTATCGCCCTTATTTTGCCAATTGACCATTTCTGTGACATGGGAAGAAGTATGACCAACGTTCTTGGGAATGCACTGGCAACGTCTGCGGTTTCTAAATGGGAAGGACAGCTCGATAATCACGGCGGTGATTTGTAAAATAGTTTAACATAACAAATAAAAATGGTCATGATGAATTTCATTATGGCCATTTTTTGTATAAGGAGCTTGTTCCCGCTCTCACTACTCGCTTTTCCGTTAGTTTCTGCGGCGGCGGTTCCGCCGCCGCAGAAACTAACGGAAAGAGCTCAAACATGCCGTTCGATCGGGGCTAATTTGTCATTCCTGAACATCATCTATATTGTTGCTGAGATTCTTTCAGGATGACAACGTACCGCAATACACCGGTAATAAATTAAATAAAAAATTATATATCTGGGAAGTCTGTGTCATCTGCGGGAGACAAAATTCATACAGATGGGATGAAAATTAACACCTTTACGAAATGAAAATATCCTCATTAAAGGAAAATCTTTTCGATCTTTGTGGTTAAAATAGCTATTCCATTCAGAATAATGATAATGAATTTAGACCATTATAAAAGCACAATACAGAAAAGTGGTTTTGCGGTAATCAACAATATTTTTTCAGAAGAAGAAATTGAAAAGATCGGGCAAGTCATTGAAAACATAGATACTTCTAAAGAAGCCTTCAGGAAGTCAGAAGACCTTTTCGCCATAAGGCAGTTTTTGAAGGAGGTTCCTGAAGTACAAGATCTGATTTTTAATGATAACATACAGAAGATCATTGCAGAAGTTTTCGGTGAAAAATATTTTGTGGTAAAAAGCATTTATTTTGATAAACCTGAAAAATCCAACTGGTATGTTGCTTACCATCAAGATCTCACGATTTCCGTGGATAAAAAAGCGGAACTTCCGGGCTTTGGTCCGTGGACGACAAAACAGAACCAGTTTGCCGTTCAGCCGCCGCTTGATATTTTGGAAAATATTTTCACCATCAGAATTCACCTGGATGATACTGATGAAAACAATGGTGCATTGAAAGTAATTCCAAACTCACATTTGAAAGGAATTTACAGACCTGAAACCATTGACTGGTCCGTAGAAACAGAAACCATCTGCAACGTAGAAAAAGGCGGAATAATGATTATGAAGCCTTTACTTCTTCACGGATCAAACCGTACTACAAACGGAAAGAAAAGAAGGGTAATTCATATCGAATTTTCAGACAGACAATTGCCGAAACAGCTGAAGTGGTCGGAAAACATGAATTAAAATAAAAACCTCTTTCAAAAGAAGAGGTTTAGTTTTTTACCATTCAAAATTGATTATTTCTCCATATTTTGTATTGATATTATCCGGAAGGTATAAAAGTAATATCAAAAATTCTTCTCCGGGTTTATGATTGAAGAACATAGGGGTGTCGATAATCATATTTCTTTTAAGAATATTTTCAATTTCCTGATCTTTATCTCCGAAAGGTGTGAACGGAGTCAGTTTCTCAATTTTAGAATGATCATTAACTTTTACCTTATAAATTGCAAACGGATTCTTCGGCATAAAGTTTTTAATTGCGGAAAGATCAGATTTGTCACCTTTTTGTAATTCATCAAAGCATGTTGCAAATTGCAGTCCTGTGAAAGCAAATTTATTTTTATCAATATAGGCGAATGCTTTTTCCAAAACTTCAGATGTTGCTTTTTCCTTCTCCATATTAAACCTGTATTTCGGAGAACAGGACGAAATAGAATATTCACCATTGTATTTATTCAATAAAATAAGATATGTTTCACCAGGCTGTACATCTGTTTCGCATGCTCCTGAATACGGATTTCCGATAAGACCCCTTACAGTAAGTGTTTGGAATTTCTTACCTTTATAAATCTTTTCAAATTTTATATCTGCCTTATAAGTTCTCTGTTCCACATTTTCGCCGTAGACCTTTATAATTCTGATAATTCCCGCAACATCTGCAGCTAGATAGTTTTCTGCTAACGGATCTGTTTTACATTTGCAGGCGTACAACGTTACAACGTTTAAAACTAAAAAGAAGAAAAATAACAGTTTTTTCATGATCAGTATTATTTCACGGAAATTTCATCTACAAAAATATAAGCATCGCCGCCCGCTCCCTGGTGCCATTCCTGAAGTTTTCCGAAATGATAAGCTTTTACTTTGATAAATCGAGCCTGTGTAGGCAATACCTCAGCTGAAAAATCTTTTATCTGAACGGTTTCGTCTTTCGGATCAAGTGTATTGTCTACCGTTTTCAGCAGAATGTAATCTTTGCCGTTGTTTGAAACATAATATTCTACTTTTTTCGGCATTAAAATCCATGCCCTGCTGTCCTGCAGGTAGGTAGAAGATAGTTTGGTGAACTGCTGCGGAGATTTCATATCGATAATAGCTTCAAAAGTCTGTCCCTGGTAGCCCAGCCATTCGCCTTTTCTCCAGTTCGTGTCACCATTGATTCCGTCAATTAAGGATAATTTTCCGCTTGCCGTATATTGTGGAGTAGGAGTAGAAACTACGGTAATGTCCCAATTATTCGGCCTTCTGTTGAAATCAGCTCTTACAATGGAACTTTTTTCTCCGTTTCTTTCTGCGTAAGCTGCCACCTGTGTTGTTTTGGTAATGGTGAACGGACCTTTATAAGGCATGAACATTTTTCTCACATTCGCATCTCCTTCATCCATTGTCATATAGTAAATTTTATCATTAGGATTAAGAGCGGTGATTTCAACTTTGGTATTAAGATCAAAAATTCTTGCTGCTGCAATCACGGGTGAAGCCGTTAATTCATCATATTTAAAATCTTTGTAAGATCTTACATTTTCAAAACCTAGCTTTTTAAGTTCTTCTTTTCCTGTATTTTTAGTGATGGTTCTCGTAGTTCCGTCTTCAAGATGAATTTTAACCTCATCAAAATAAGGTTTTGTTGTCTGCCATTCCGGTAATCCCGGGGTAACAGAATAAATTCCCAGAGCACTCAGAATGTACCACGCGCTCATCTGTCCGCAATCTTCATTTCCGATCAATCCGTCAGGAGTATTTTTATAATAGTTATCGAGGATGAATTTAATCTTCGCATCTGTTTTTTCCGGCTTATCAACATAATTGTACAGGTAAGCAATATGGTGGCTTGGCTCATTTCCCTGTGCATATTGCCCGATCAGTCCGGTGATGTCTACCTGTTCTCTACCTGTAGTTTTATCCGGAGCAGAAAAAATAGCATCAATAAACTGTTCAAACTTTTCCTTTCCGCCGTGAGCTGCAATCAGTCCCGGAATATCCTGCTGAACAGAATAAGAATAATGCCATGAATTTCCTTCTGTATAATTATTATTCACTTCCCGCGGCTCAAAAGGTTCATACCAGTTTCCGTTTTTTCTCGGCTGCATAAATCCGTTTTTAGGATTGTAGAGGTTTTTCCAGTTTTGGGAACGTTTCATAAAATACTGGTAATCTTCTTTTTTACCTAAAATTTTAGCCATTTGAGCGATGCACCAGTCATCGTAAGCGTATTCCACGGTTTTGGAAACGCTTTCATGCTCATCATCAATACTGATGAAATTATTCTGTTTGTAGGCATTCAGTCCAAAAATATCCAGCATTGCAGAATGTTTGGAAGCCTCGAATGCTTTTTCATAATCAAAACCAGTGATTCCCTTTGCCATGGCATCGGCAATTACTGAAACTGAGTGATAACCGATCATACATTCCGTTTCGTTAGAAGCCAGTTCCCAAACCGGAAGTTTGCCGCCCTGTTCATATTGTTTGATGAAAGTATTGATGAAATCTGCCGTCCTTTTTCTGTCAATTAATGTCATCAATGGATGCGCTGCTCTGAAGGTGTCCCAGAGTGAAAATACCGAATAATAATCAAAACCGTTGGCCATATAGAATTTATTGTCTCGGCCTCTGTATTTTCCGTCCACATCCATATTGATATTAGGCTGGGTGAAGACGTGATACATCGCTGTGTAAAAAACAGCAAGTTTATCTTTGTCGGAAGATTTAACCTCGATTTTAGTTAATTCTTTATCCCAGTCGGCAACAGCCTGCTTTTTTACCGTTTCAAAATCATTCGATTTGCCTTCTGCAAGCATATTTTTTGCAGCGCCTTCATAACCGGTAGTGGAAATCGCGACTTTAATATTGATTTTTTCACCTTTTTTCACATTTGCTGAAAGTGCTAAAGCAAGCTTTGTCCCTGTTAAAATATTATTTTCATCTTTTCCATTAATTGTTTTTTTTGAAATTTTCAACGGTTTTGAAAACTCAATTCTGGCATAGATATATTGATTGGTTGCCCATGCTTCGCTCCTGCGGAAAACTTCGATCGTTTTATTATCAATAATTTTTACCTCACCTTCCAATAATTTATCCCTGTGATTTAGGTCTAAGATAATATTGGCATTTCCCGCCTGGTTAAATGTATATTCGTGATAACCGACTCTTTTGGTTGTGGTTAAACGTACATCAATATTGTGCTTATCTAATTTAACCGAATAAAATCCTGCCGAAGCTTTTTCGTTCTTATGCGAAAATTTTGAAGAATATCCTTTTGGGGTAAGGTCGGGGTTTCCCATCGTCGGCATCAGCATGATATCGCCGTAATCAGAAACTCCGGTTCCGTTCAGATGCGTATGGGAAAATCCGTAAATCACCGAATCCGAATAATGATAGCCGCTGCAGCCGTCCCAGCTCCCATCGATTCTTGTATCAGGAGAAAGCTGTACCATCCCGAACGGAACAATGGCACCGGGAAACGTGTGGCCATGGCCGCCGGTTCCGATAAAAGGATTTACATATTGCGAATAATTTTGTGAAAATGTATTATGAAATAAAATTCCCAAAAGAACAATCAATATTCTTTTCATGATCTATAAATTAAAATTTCCCTAAAATACTATAAAATTAGCTTCTGCAAAAGAAAATATCTATCAGTCTCTTTACTTATTCTAAATAGCTAAAAAATACGTAAATTTGTAAACAATTTATTTAGTTTATGTTGACGAAAGAAAAGGTACAAAGTTTCCTTAAAGAGATAGAAGTTGATGATTTGGTGAACAATCTTCAGATCGTGGGAAATGATGTTTATATTGATATGACCGCTCATTCACCTGCCATGCACGAAAAGAAAAAGCTTGAAGCAGCCATGAAGCAGGCTTTTGCAAGTGAGTTCGGAGAAGAAGTTCATCTGAAGCTGAAAATCGTTTCTCCGGAACCGACTGAGATCCAACAGAGTCAGATCAAAGGAAAACAAATCCCGGGGATCCAGAATATTATTGCTATTGCTTCAGGAAAAGGAGGCGTAGGAAAATCTACCGTTTCTGCAAATATCGCGGTAACACTGGCAAAAATGGGCTTCAAAGTTGGTTTGCTGGACGCAGATATTTATGGGCCGTCTGTTCCTACCATGTTTGATACGGAAGGACAAAAACCGATCTCTGTAGAAGTTGATGGCAAAAACCTGATGAAACCGATTGAAAACTATGGAGTAAAAATGCTTTCGATAGGATATTTTTCAGGAGCCAATCAGGCAGTTGTATGGAGAGGGCCAATGGCTTCAAAAGCATTAAACCAGATGATCAGAGACGCAGCGTGGGGCGAGCTTGATTTTTTACTGATCGATCTTCCTCCGGGAACCGGCGATATCCACCTTTCTATTATTCAGGAAGTTCCTGTAACGGGTGCCGTGATCGTGAGTACGCCACAACATGTAGCGCTGGCAGACGTAAGAAAAGGTATTGCCATGTTCCAGATGGAAAGCATCAATATTCCTGTTCTTGGATTAATCGAAAATATGGCGTATTTTACACCGGAAGAATTGCCTGAAAATAAATATTATATATTTGGTAAGCAGGGCGCTCAATATCTGGCAGAAGATCTGGGAATTCCTGTACTGGGAGAGATTCCTCTTATCCAGAGTATCAGAGAAGCTGGTGATGTCGGAAGACCGGCAGCATTGCAGGAAAACTCCGTTATTGCAGATGTTTATACGGAAACTGCCCGTAAAATGGTGGAAAGTCTTGTTGAAAGAAATAAAAACCTGCCTCCAACGGAAGCAGTTAAGATCACTACAATGGCAGGTTGCTCACCAAAAGCGAAATAATATTTCAATACAAATTGAAACCCAATTGAACTGAAAAAATATGGAAACAAATATAACACACGAAGATACAGTAACAAGGGTATTGGAAGCTCTGGAAAGTATCCGTCCGTTCCTGAATAAAGATGGAGGCGATATCGAGCTTATTGATGTGAAGGATAATCTGGTTTATGTAAAGCTTTTAGGCAACTGTTCCGGATGTTCATTAAATTTTTCAACCCTGAAACTGGGTGTTGAAAATACCATTAAACAACATGCGCCGGAGATAGAAAAAGTAGTAAGCGTAGAATAAAGAAAAATTAAATATATATATTTTTGACAGACCTTTAAATTTGAAAGGTCTGTTTTTTATTTATGATGGCTGTTGTATTTTCATTTAAATTATAAAATGCAGACAGCAGATTTATCTTTACAAAGAAGGGATTTGGACAGGGATTTCGTTCTTTTATAATTTATCACACATTATTGAATTTTCATTTTAATTGTTTATAATTGATTTTTAAGAAATTATTAGAGAATTTATGAAAATTTTATAGTAATATTTCTACATGCTCGTGAATGTTATATGTATTATTTTTGTAGAAAATATTTACAGCACTAATATGGGGATGAATGCTTGTAACATACTTTTTTATTCATTTGATTTATATGTTTAATAATTTTTAAAGATTTTATAAAAATTATTTTCAATCGTAGATTCCTGAGTTTCCGGAATCAGAAAACTGGTGTAATAAATTTTAAATAAAAACTCCTGATAGAAAGCTAATGGATAGGAATGTGTGTAGTATTTGGTCTGTAACTTGTATTGAAAACATAAACAATAAAGAGAAGCTGTTTCCCTGTCTTACTGGGACTTTTATTTAAAAAACTAACTCTATGAAAAATATACTCATTGCTGACGGTCACTATGTGGTAAGGACAGGTACAGCTCTGGTGCTCAACTCAAAACTTCAATATCATTGCAATATAGATTTCGCTGAAACATATTCCGAAACAAAGGATATGGTATCCGAAAAGGCATACGACCTTCTGATTATTGATATTGATATACCAGGCAGTATTTTTAAGGCAATGGTGAAAGATCTTAAGAAAAAGCAAAAGCACCTTAAGATTTTATTTTTTTCTACTTATGATGACAATGTAGGGATACAATACATTGAAGAGGGCGCTGCAGGATACCTCAACAAAGGAGCTTCTGAAGCTGAAATTATTACGGCGGTACATTCTATGTTTGAGGAAGGGTACTTCTATACCGTCAATATGATGAAAAAGCTCGTTACCCATACTGCAGGAAGCCATTCTGTAGAAAGGCTCTCAAAAAGAGAATTTCAGATTTTCAAACTTCTCGCTCAGGGAAACGGAAATATAGAAATTTCAAATATTCTCAATCTAAAAATGTCAACCATCAGTACTTATAAGAAAAAGATCTTTGAAAAACTGCAGGTGAAAAATGTAGTGGATCTCGTAAGAATCTATGATGATATGCATTAAATCTACGATCCCGGCGAAAGAATTTTGCCGGGATCGTAGATTTAATGCTGGAAGAATAATAATATTAGTCAAACAAACCCCTAAAACGGGGCTTGTTTCAATTAACTAAATCATATTCTACTTTACAATGACTCTTTTTACATGTCCTTCTGAAGTTTTCACAAGATAAATTCCTGTGGAAAGTTTGGAAGTATCTATGGTTAGAGCATTTTTTTCTTTTCCAATTAATTTTCCGGACATATCATACAGTTCATAATCCTGTGCTCTGTTGAAATAAAGGGTGTTTCCTTTGGATACAGGATTCGGGAATACATTAAAGGTTGTTTTTTCTGTTTTTACCTCACCTGTTGCCAGAGTAGGAGCGCCGGCCACTTCATACATGGATAAGGTTCCGCTTATTTCGTTCGCAACAATTACATATCCTTTAGCTGTTGTCGTATTTTCGGGAGTGATATAGATAATTCCTTCGGGGCCGTTGTCGCCGCCGTAAGCAGAAGTCATCCGGGAATGTTTATAATCGGTAAACGTAGGATTATTCGGGTCTGTGATATTATAAACCATGACACCACCGGTCCTTTCCAGAGTAATAAAAGCATATGTCTGCCCATTGATATTTCCCAAAGCAACTCCTTCCGGTTCAGGACCTTTGGCGCGGCTTCTGTTTTTTATTGTATTTGACTCGTTGTCAGTATTGAAAATCAAAGGATGATTGGCTGCGATATAACGTTCAAACTGGTCTCCGCTGTCGTAAACGATCTGTCGGGTATCTGCATTGAATATGGAAAAAGATCGTGCTCCTAAAGCTGCAATCTCTTCAAAATCTGTATCTCCGTCCGTATTTCCTGTAGCATTGGAAACCCTGAATCTACCTAAATTATAAGATGCTTTTAAAATATCCGATTGAGGAAATGCCGAAGGATCAGGAATATAGCTATTTGCTCCTACCGTTGTTCTTTCACTGAACCCTGAAAGGTCTTTTTCATCTCCTTCGTTGGCCGTCACAATATAATGAGTAGTTCCCACTTTATAATTCTGAACAGCATCCGGAGTATAATACGCTTTTACAGGCCAGTTGGCGATTAAAATTTCATTATTGTTATCCGATGCATCGAAGCCGTTTCCGGGAATGCTCATATCCTTCTTACCCAATCCCCAGATTCCGGCAATGGTTTTTGTTGCTAAATTTACTTCTGCCACCGCATTGTTTTCCTGAAGCGTCACCCATGCTTTCTGACTATCTGAGCTGATCGTAATATATTCAGGCTCGAGATCCTGAGAAAGCGTATTGTTCGTTCTTACTTTTCTTAACCCCGTTGCTGTTAAAGCGGCAACTTGTGAATCAAACACATTGAAATTAAGCGTAGTCACGTTACTTTGGGTGAGATTGGCAATTCCGCCCGATATATCAATAATGCTGATCGTTCCTTCAGGATCAACCGTGTAAGCATCATTTGGTTCTCCTTCATTGGCGGTCATTACTTTTGTGCCGTCCGGTGAGAAAGTTATCATATCCGGAAGAGCGCCTACGGTAACTTGTTTCAGGAAATTCCCGTTGATGTCAAAGAACACCACAGAGCCGTTCTCTTGCGGATTGGTATTTGGAGAAGCAGCGGCAATAATTCCGTTTTTTACGGCAATGCTTGTGATACCTCCGTACGGAGCCATATTAATAGTATTGATTACCGTTGGTGCTGTAGGATTGCTGAAATTAATAATATCAAAAACATCCGTAATCGAACTGATGGTAAACAATCTCTGAGTTGCGGGATCATGAACGACAATTTCCGTAGAGCTGTTGTTGTTTCCGGAAGGATCAAAACTTCCGATATAGTTTAATGAAATCTGATTAGACGGGACAGGAGCCTGTTTGTCGTTATCAACAATATAAACCGTTGCATTATTGTCCCCGGAAATAGTTGCTCCGACCGGGCTTTCGAGGCTCACCACAAAATATTCTGCCTGCTGTTCTTCTGCCGTATCATCAATGATCGGGATATTTACGGTATAGTTTGTTGTGGAAGGAGTAAGTGCAATAGTCTGATTGGCTAATGTAAAATCATTACTGTCTGCTGTGCTGAAAGGAGCCGGTCTCACTACGAGATTTACCGTAGCATTTGCCGGATTGGCAATATTTAATTTAAAAGCTAAAGTCCCGGAGTTTTCATTGACCTTAATAAAATTTTTATCCAAAGAAATGGACGTTCCTGCTGTAGTGAAAGTGGAAGAGGTTGGCGTACTTACAGCATTATCGCTTGTATCTTCCACCATATTAGGCTTTAACGCCAGATAATACGTCTGATTAGGAACTAAACCTGAAGTTGGTATTACAGTAATTTTGTTGTTGGCAAAGGTTGTTGTAAAAGGAATCTGGCTACCCGAAGCATTTCCCAATCTGAAATCAATAAGGTTCTGCGCATTGACATCGGTAATCACAGAATTGTCTGCCAGTCTTACATTTTCATTAAATGAAACGGTAGGGTTTACAGCAGTTGAGGCATTATTGGTGTTGTTTACAGGAAAATAGCTTACCGTTGGAGCGGTAGTATCTGCGCCGCTTACTGCTGTTGCGTCCACCGTAAAATTGTCGAAGCGGTTGTTTCCCACCGTTCCTCCGCCGGCTGCCGAGAATTCAACTTTAAGCTTGAAATTGGGATTGTTGGAAACTCCCGTTACTCCGGTAAAGTCAAACATAATCAACTGTGGATTGGCATCCTGCGGAGAAACCGTCTGATACGTCTGAAATGTGCTTCCATCCGTAGAATAAGACCAGGTTTGTGTCCCTGCGCCCGAGCCTGATCTTCTGGTTGTAAATTTTACAACAACATTTTGATATCCTGTCGTTGGCAAGTTGAACTGCAAATTGCCGTTAATAGGAAAATTATATCTTAAATGGGTTCCTGCAACATCTCCGTTTCGTGCATTCAGGTTTTCTACACTGAAATTCTGCCCTGTACCTCCTGCAAAATCGATTTCTGTTGTTCCGCTTGTTACTGCTGTCATTGATCCCCCGGTTAAACTCACGGCAGGAGTGGTAATGGCAGCAGCTGATGTATTGTTGTTAAAATTCCAGTAGTGAATAAGGGATGTCTGTCCGAAAACCGCTCCCTGAAGGAAAATTGCGGCTATAACAGAACCTTTTAAAAAGTAATGATTGGTCATTTTTGCTGATATTAAATTTATGCAAAAATGGAATTTATACCTTTTAAATATTTTAAGGTAATTTTAATAAATGATTAACAAATAGGTTATTTTAAGGAATAATAAAGAAAAAAATCAACCGTAAGAAATGTATCGTTATCAGAAGTATCTAAAAACGATCTTTGAATTTCATTAATATTAGTTTTTTCTACTTAGACACATTGCCCGAAAAATTCAGGTTCTTTCCAGTTGCTTTTCTCCCGTCAAGAGGGTGTTTCTGCATATAAAAAAATCCCGAAATAGCAGTCAGAACCAATAAAATAAAAGCAACCAGAAAAATTCTTTTTAACATTTCTTTCATATCGCCAGATTTTTAATGTCCTTAATTTCTAATGTTGAGGTGGGGTATCCTTTTTGTACTGCATAGATCATTGCTCTGCCCACTTCCCGTAAAGTTAATGATTTTGTAGGTAATATGGCAGGAAAAATCCAAATAAAAGGCTTAAAAAACCATTTTACATTTTTCTGGCCCTCAACAGGTTTCATAAATCCCGGACGGAAATTATATACAGCCCTGAATCCAAGCTTTCTTAAAGTATTTTCGGTTTTTCCCTTTACCCTTGCCCACATCATCTTTCCACTCTCGGTGCCATCGGTATGAGCACCGGAAACATAGTTGAAAACCAAATCCTGATTCTGAGGTAATACGGTTTTAGCAAAATGGATCGTTGTATCAAAAGTTATTTTGGTGTATTCTTCTTCATTCATTCCGATACTGCTGATGCCCGCACAGAAAAATACAGCGTCATAACCTTTCAGATTTTCATCATGAGTAGGAATGGCAAGGAAATCCGGGACGATATACTCCCTCAGTTTTGCGTGCTTTTTTCCGCAGGGTTTCCGGCTTACACTCAGAACTTCTGAAACATTAGGGTTTTCAAGGCATTCCATAAGAACACCTTCCCCTACCATTCCTGTGGCTCCTGTAAGAATTACTTTAATTGAGTTCATTTTTTAATATTGTTACTATTGCTGACGTTCCAAACTTCTATTTTACTTTATAGAATATAAAAAATTATAATTTTTTTTAAGATTAGCGGGAATGTGATGATGAATGTATTTTACTCTGTCTTTGGAGCTATTTCCTGCTTTCGCTACTCGCTTTTTTATTTTTAGGCTGCGGCGGCGAAGCCGCCGCAGCCTAAAAATAAAAAGAGCTCAAACAGGCCGCTCAATCAGGGCTAGGGTTTTGCAGACCTGTTACTACTTTTCAAACCTAATATAAATATAAAGTTTAATAAGCTTACCATTATCCGGGAACGCTTTCATTTATCGACACAAAAAAACCGATCCCAAGATCGGTTATTATCATTTCAATGAACTTACTTTTTATCCTGTAAGGCATTGTATATATTATGGATCAATCCGTCTGCAACAGATATTTTAGGTACGAAAATCCTGTTGATCTCAGACCATGACATTACGTTGTTGAAAATCTTCAGGGCATGAACCAGAACGTCTGCTCTGTCCTCACGAAGGTTGTATTTCGTCATTCTTTCATCTACGGTGAGATCATTAAACTCTTTAAAAACTTTTTTCAGGTGAGTCAGGGACATGGGTTTACCATCCTTCGTTTTACTCATCGAAAAAACTTTATTGATATTTCCTCCCGAGCCGATTGCAACGATCGGCTTTTTGCTGTTGATGTTCTTTCTGATCTCTTCCTTCATATCTTTCCAGTTATCCGGAGTTACCAGGTCGTTCAGTAAGCGGATGGTTCCGATATTAAAAGACCTTTCGTAGATCATTTTGCCGTTTTCATAGAAAGTAAGCTCTGTAGAACCTCCTCCCACATCAATGTATAGATAAGCAAACTCTTTATCCAGTCCTTCTGCAATGTGATTTTCAAAAACCAATGATGCCTCTTCATCTCCTGAGATAATCTCAATATTGATTCCCGAAGTCTTTTTTACCTCGTCAATAATTTCTTGTCCGTTGGTGGCGTCACGCATGGCACTTGTAGCACACGCTCTGTAATGTTCCACCTTGTAGATCTTCATCAGATCACTGAAAATCTTCATAGAATCAATCACCATTTTCTCACGCTCATCACCTATTTTTCCGTGGGTGAATACATCCATTCCAAGCCTCAGAGGAATCCTTAGAAGGTTAAGCTTGATGAATTCCGGCTGTTTGTTGTTGATTTTCACTTCATTAATCAGCAGTCTGGCCGCGTTACTTCCTATGTCTATAGCTGCGATCTTCATTTTTTATTCTTTTTGGCGTATAAATATCGATAGGTTTCAATCTGAGAACGGCATTCTTCCTTGCCATTATGAATATACTCATTGCTCAGTTTTTTGTCTAAAATACGGGCTTTTACGTTATCTTTCAACTGGATGTCAAGAATATCTTTCAGTTCCTTTTTCAGGTTTTTATCAGTAACTTTTGCTGCAGCCTCAATTCTGTAATCCAGATTTCTGGTCATCCAGTCGGCTGAGGAAATATAGATATCTTCAGCACCTTTGTTGTAAAAATACATCACCCTTGCATGCTCCAGATATTCATCCACAATACTGATTGCTTTTATTTTTTCTTTAAATTCTTTCTGGTTAACAGCACAATAGATCCCTCTTACAATCATCCGGATGTGAACTCCTGCTTTGGCTGCTTCATACAGCTTCTCAATCAAGGCTCTGTCACTCAGGGAATTGGCTTTAATGATCATTTCCGCATGCCTTCCTGCTTTGGCTTCCTCTATTTCCTTATCAATATGGTGAACAATTTTTTCCCGCATAAACTGTGGACACACCAAAAGATTTTTGCAGGTTTTAAGGACAGGAAGAAAATCGTCTTTCGGCTTTTTAAGCACATTGAAAACTTTATTGATGTCAGCCATTATTCCGCGGTCTGCAGTCATCAGCAGATGATCTCCGTATATTCTTGCCGTTTTTTCGTTGAAGTTTCCTGTACTTACAAATCCATACTGAATGGTTTTGTTGTGGGATCTTTTCTTGATTATACACAGCTTGGCGTGAACTTTTTTATTAGGAATACCAATCAATACCGTAATTCCCTCCGGCTCCAGCATTTCTTTCCATTCCAGGTTAGACTCTTCGTCGAACCTCGCCTGAAGCTCAAGCATTACCGTCACTTCTTTGCCGTTCCGCGCCGCGTAGATCAATGCATTGATAATCTTTGAACTGCTTGCCAGACGATACGCTGTAATCTGGATAGATTTTACATCAGGGTCCATCGCAGCCTCCCGAAGAAGGTCAATAACCGGATTATATTTATGGTAAGGAAACGTTAGAAGAACATCATTCTTTAAAATTACATCCGTCACGCGTTCCGTGTTTTCGAAAGCAGGATGGGTAAAAGAAGTTCTTTCAACCGGCTTTTCATATTTTTCGAAAACATCCGGAAAATCCATGAAATGTTTGAAGTTATGAATTTTTCCACCCGGAATGATGCTGTCTTTCTTCGTTAAATTCAATTTTCGGATCAGCATTTCGAGAAGTGCTTTATCCATATCTTTATCAAAAACAAAACGGGTAGGCTTTCCTTTTCTCCTGTTTTTTAATCCTTTTTCAATTTTTTCGGCAAAATTGGTCCTGATATCGTTATCAAGATCAAGTTCTGCGTCCTTGGTTACTTTAAAAGCGTTAGCTGCAAATTCATCATACCCGAAATAGGAGAAAATATGCGGCAGGTTAAAGGTAATTACATCTTCGAGAAGCATAACATCTTTTTCCTGAGGATCTTCGGTCGGGAGCAGCACGAATCTCCCTACAAAACGCGACGGAATTTCTATAATGGCATAATTGCTGGAATACTGCCAGTCTTTTTTTCTCATGGCAACACCCAGATAAAGACTTTTGTCCCTCATATAAGGCATGGGTGTATTTTCATGAAGAAGAATAGGAATTACATTCGATTCAACCACTTCATCAAAATAATTCCTTATGAACTCTTTCTGTTTTGTGGTTAGGTTTTTTGATGTTTTAATAAATACATGATGGTCCGCCATTTCTGCCTGGATTTTTTTCCAGGTTTTATCAAAATTCTGCTGGTGCCGGATTACGATATCATTAATTTTCTGAAGAATTTTTGAAGGAGGCTGATAAAAAGATTCGGCAATTACTTTCTCTTTAAAATCCATGGCACGTTTTAATCCCGCAACACGCACTCTGAAAAATTCATCTAAATTATTTGAAAAAATCCCTAAAAAACGGATTCTCAAATGCAAAGGAACCTTCTCGTCCATTGCTTCCTGAAGTACTCTTTCATTAAAGGCAAGCCAGGTAATATCTCTCGGATTAAAATGTAATGACATTCGTTAGTTTATATTTTTATCAAAAATAATAATTCACCTTTTTTTACTGAAGGTTTTTTACGTTAAGCTTTATTCATTTAACATCAAAACTCCTGAAAATTATTTTTGCAGTGATTAAAGTTATCAAAAATCCTCTTAATGGAAACAGATGTTTGAATTTTATTCATTATAAACTGAAAAGTGACATATTGAACAGAAAGGCTCAATTGATTTTCGTCAAAATCAGGCATTATAGTTATATTAATATATACTGAGACGTCTTTTGTATTGCTCCTTGCGACGTTGTATGTCAATTTGTCACAAAAAAACATATGGTATAAATATTGAGAAATACAGAATGTAAATAAAAATTAAAAATAGAAAAATAAAAATATTATGAGTAAAATAATCGGAATCGACTTAGGAACAACCAACTCTTGTGTTGCTGTAATGGAGGGAAAAGACCCTGTTGTTATTCCTAACGCAGAAGGTAAAAGAACAACGCCGTCTATCGTTGCATTTACAGAAGATGGTGAAAGAAAAGTAGGGGATCCTGCAAAAAGACAGGCGGTGACCAATCCTACAAAAACGGTTTACTCTATCAAAAGATTTATCGGAACACACTTTAAAGATGATGCTTCTGAAATCTCCAGAGTACCTTATAAAGTAGTATCCGGACCAAACGATACCGTAAAAGTAAAAATCGACGACAGAGAATATACGCCACAGGAAATTTCTGCAATGACGCTTCAGAAAATGAAGAAAACTGCTGAAGATTATCTTGGTCAGGAAGTAACGAGAGCGGTAATCACTGTTCCTGCATACTTCAATGATGCTCAGAGACAGGCTACTAAAGAAGCCGGTGAAATTGCTGGCCTTAAAGTAGAAAGAATCATCAACGAGCCAACAGCTGCAGCGTTAGCATACGGTTTGGATAAAAACCACAAAGACCAGAAAATCGCAGTATACGATTTAGGAGGTGGTACTTTCGATATCTCTATCCTTGATTTGGGAGACGGTGTATTCGAAGTATTGTCTACCAACGGAGATACACACTTAGGAGGTGATGATTTCGATGATGTGATCATCAACTGGATGGCAGATGAATTCAAATCTGAAGAAGGTGTTGATCTAAAATCGGATGCTATTGCACTACAAAGATTGAAAGAAGCAGCTGAAAAAGCAAAAATCGAGTTATCTTCTTCTCCACAAACAGAAATCAACCTTCCATATATTACCGCTACCGCTACAGGTCCTAAACACTTAGTGAAGACTTTAACGAAAGCTAAATTCGAGCAGTTGTCTGCAGATCTTGTCAGAAGATCTATGGAGCCGGTTGCAAAAGCATTGAAAGATGCAGGTTTATCAACTTCAGATATCGACGAAGTAATCCTGGTAGGTGGTTCTACAAGAATCCCGATCATTCAGGAAGAAGTTGAGAAATTCTTCGGAAAAAAACCATCTAAAGGTGTTAACCCGGACGAGGTTGTGGCAATTGGTGCAGCGATCCAGGGAGGTGTATTGACAGGAGATGTAAAAGACGTTCTTCTATTAGACGTTACACCTCTTTCTCTGGGTATCGAAACAATGGGTTCTGTTTTCACTAAACTAATCGAAGCGAACACTACGATTCCAACTAAAAAATCTGAGGTATTCTCTACAGCTTCTGATAACCAGCCGGCTGTAAGCATCAGAGTAGGACAGGGAGAAAGACCAATGTTCAACGATAACAAAGAAATCGGCAGATTCGACCTTACAGATATTCCACCAGCGCCAAGAGGGGTTCCTCAAATCGAAGTAACATTCGATATCGATGCTAACGGTATCTTAAGTGTTTCTGCTAAAGACAAAGGAACAGGTAAAGAGCAGTCTATCAAAATTCAGGCATCTTCAGGTCTTTCTGACGAAGAAATCGAAAGAATGAAGAAAGAAGCTCAGGAAAATGCTTCTGCGGATGCCAAGAAAAAAGAAGAAGTTGAAATCTTCAATAAAGCAGACGGATTGATCTTCCAGACAGAAAAGCAATTGAAAGAGTTTGGTGATAAATTATCTGCAGATAAAAAAGCAGCCATTGAAACCGCTCACGGAGAACTGAAAACTGCTTTCGAAGCTAAAAATGCAGATGACGTAAAAGCTAAAACAGAAGCTCTGGATGCAGCTTGGATGGCAGCTTCAGAAGAATTGTACGCAGCAGGACAACAGCCTGGTGCCGATGCAGGTGCTCAAAATCCTGGAGGTAACAATACAGGAGCCGATGATGTGCAGGATGCAGATTTTGAAGAAGTGAAATAATTGCATTTCATTAAAATTTTCATAAAAATAAATCCTCAGGCGAAAGCCTGGGGATTTTTTTGTGTTAAAGTTTGGAACGTTTTTCCGTTTTCGAAAATTTATCAAATTTCATGTATTTAAAAAAAGTAACTTTAAGAATTAGTTCACTTCATTTCTAACTTTAATTTAAACACCATGAAAAAAAATTATGCTATTTTTTTACTGATCTTATGTGTGCAGACTGTTTTTTCACAATATAAGATGCCCGTGGCTTTTGTCACTTCGCTACAACCGGCCCAAGCAGGAAGTGAAGCCGGAAAAGCTGTTGATAATAATACGAATACGTTGTATCATTCTGGATACAGTTTAACAACGGCAATGCCGGATCAGTTAAGTTTTATATTTTCAAATCGTGTCAAAAGTGTGAACAGGTTGATATATAAACCAAGACTTACAGGATTGAATGGAATATGGACAAGCGTAAAGATTTCGTATTCTACACAGATGAATCCAGCGGTATTTACCGATGCAACAGGCGTTATTAACTGGGCTGCTGATAATACAGAAAAAATAATTGATTTATCTACTGCCATCATTAAACCAGCAGTAATTAAAGTTGATGTTTATTCGGCATATGGTAACTTTTCAAGCTGTGCAGAAATGGAATTTTACTCCAGTGAGCAAATAAGTCCGGTACAGACAGAATGTTCACTTCCAACCGGTGAGTTTGCTGCTAATGCGGATATCCCCGTATTGCCTCAGATTACAGGATCTTCGGCTTCAAGCTTTCAGCCGGGGCAGGAAATTGATAAATCTTTTGACGGAAATCTAAGTACAATGTATCATTGTGCATGGAATGCAACTGCAGCAAATTTCCCAATCACACTAATATACAGATTCAGCGGACAGACCTTCATTAATTATATGCGATATACACCGAGGCAGGATGGAAATCCCAACGGACATTTCGGAAATGTGAAAATTAGTTATAACACGAATTCAAATGCGAACTATGTTACTATTACAACACAAAATTTCGGGCAGACAAACACAACAAAAACAGTAATGTTTCCTTCTAATGTTAAACCTAAAAATGTTAAGATTGAAGTTCTTGATGGTAAAAACAATTTTGCAAGCTGTGCAGAGATGGAATTTTTCCGGACAAATCCTAATGGTTTTAATTCCTCAGCATATTCTAATATTTTTAATGACGCTGTTTTCAGTACTTTAAAGCCTACCGTTACGCAACAAGTGATCAACGGAATTACTTCTCCATTTATGAAGGGATTAGCTCAATGTCTGTTTGATAATACCTATAATAAAAAATACAGGGTTCAGACTTTTTCGCCCTATAAAACAATTGAAAGCATCAATTCTCAATACAAATTAGCTAATTATAATAACTATGAAAATCCTACTGGAATTTTATTTCAGGCCAGCACAACAGCGATTGTTTTTGCTAAAGATATTACAACAACAAACAGGGTTTATTTAAGAGTGAGAGATTTTGCTACAGAAGGTTCTTCTCCCGAAAAAACTTATGAATTAAAAAACGGAATCAACATTCTGAATATTACCAATACGGGATTAGGCTATATCTCTTACTATACTGATGATGCAAATGCGGCTCCGATTTCCCTGAATATTACTGCCGGAATTGTAAACGGAATCTATAAAAAAGGTACGCCTTCCGCAGAATGGACCGATATGCTTACCAATGATGTTTACTCTAAGATAGATATGGAAGGTTATTATTCAAACCTACTTATGGATAAGGTTGCTGTAGGTAGTTTGAATTTACAGAATCCACAGCCGTTAATTGATAAATATGACGCCATTACAAAATCAGAAAGGGAAATGATGGGCTTCTTTAAATTTAATAAAAATTTAAAAAACAGGCAGTTTGCTTATACCGAATCTTCAGGAGGATGGTATGCCAGTGATTTGGGTGCTCATCTGGATCTTAGCTGGGGATTTGCCAATTCTGTTTCGGCAACAAATCTGGATATTTGGGGCGTTGCACACGAGTTAGGCCATATCAATCAGGTAAGACCGGGACTAAAATGGGTTGGAACTACAGAAATTACCAATAATTTATATTCATTGTGGTCATATTACAACCTATATGTACCAACAGGAACAAACAGGTTTACAAGGCTTGAATCAGAAGTTGCTGATAAATCTTCTTTCCCAAGGGTGGCAGGAAACAGATTCGGAGAAATCATTATTCAGACTCAGATCAATGGGAAAAGTATTATGGATCAATTTAGAACAGATTATGTGAATCCGCTTGATGCAAACTTCAGAAGTCTGGTTCCATTCTGGCAATTGGAATTATATTATCAGTTGGCAGGTGCTTCTAAAGGTGTTCCGACTTTAGATTTTGATGCAGATATGTCTGATGAGGCTACTCAAACTACCAATCCGGTAAGTGGTGTAGATTATGCACATTGGTTTGCAACTGTTGCCGAAAAAGTGAGAAATACAAATGAGTCTCAGCTTACACAAGGGCAATTGGTAATGAATTTTGTTAAAAATACTTGCGATGCCGTACAGGAAGACCTTACAGATTTCTTTACCAATACAGGTTTTTTGAAACCGATTAATGCAACAATTGGAGACTATGTCAATGACCAGCTGGTTATTACCCAGGCTATGATTGATGATGTAAAAAGCTATGTTCTAACGAAAGGTTATGCAAAACCGGTTTCTCCGGTAATTAATTATATTTCTGCACATAGTGTGAATGCGTTTAAAAATCTTCTTCCTGTTTCAGGAGTTACGGGGGTTGGTGCACAAATCATAACGAACGCAGAGGGACAATTTCTATTGGTGGATAATGCTCAGTGGCCAAATGCCGTTGCTTTCGAAACCTATGATGCAAACAGTCAGCTGATTAGTGTTTCTGTCGTTGGAACAGGAGATACAACATTAGCAAATACATATGTTGATTTCCCATTAAATAGCCAAAAAGTATATGCGGTAGGTTATAACGGACAGAAAATTTTGGTTTATCCGATAACAACTTTGGCAGTAAATAGCGGTAAGTAAAATAATGATAAAAATACAAGTTATACAGAAGGGAAGCAGCCTGGTGTCGATGCAGGAACTGATGATGTGCAGGATGCAGACTTCGAGGAAGTAAAAAGCATAATTCTTATAAAATTAAGACTGCTTTAAACGTAAGTTTAAAGCAGTTTTTTATTGCCGTTCATTTATAAAAAGTCTATTGCCTTAAATTCATCATCTATAAAATTAAAAATTAGTAAGTTCAGAAAATTCAACAAAAAAATAAAACCATAATCGTTAGTATTGCTACAAAAATTTTATTCAAATTCAGTATAAATACTTAATTCCGATAATGCTGTAATGTCTAATTTTATCATGAAATAATCGGGGAATTAGATTGTTCTAAATGTGAGGAAAATTTAGAAATAATAAAATATTAACTAATTTTTCTTAACAAATAGCAATTATGTCAATAATAAATTTAAATTTGTAATCAAATGTGGTTGCTGTAGAAACAGTTCTATTGCAGAGAAAAACTAAATAATATAATCATGAAAATCATTGTAAACTATTCTTTTTTCAAATTAATATCACTGTTTAGTGACTGACAGAAGTGCAAAATACATTCTCAACTTGGGTTTTGTATTTGCCTGTATGGATGCTTTTCTTCAATCCAACATCTAACAACTTATCAATTTATTCAGATTGGGATTCATTTATCATTATTCTGAGTAGGTTATATTTTAATAAATATTCATTTTTAAAAACAATAATTATGGACGGAACAATTGGAGAAATCCGACTTTTTGCCGCAAACTTTGCTCCCAAATCATGGCAGTATTGTAATGGCGCCTTATTGGCCATCAGGTCAAATACGGCTTTATTTTCACTTTTAGGAAACACCTATGGTGGAGATGGTATAACGACTTTTGGTCTTCCGAACCTTGCCGGGAGGTCGGCTGTAGGAGCGGGGCAGGGACCTGGTTTATCTTATTACAGTTTGGGAGAAATGACAGGTACAAACTCTGTAACCCTTACCATGTCAAATTTACCTGCCCATACCCACAATTTATCAGGGAATGTTGTAATTCCTGCTTATTCGGATGAAGGAGATTCAGGAACTCCGGCAAACAATATCCTTGCATCAAAGGCATCAATGTACAGCAATCAGGGTACCGACTCTACTACAAAAGCAGTTCCGCTGGCATTGCAGGTAGGTGTTTCGGGAGGGAATAACGCACTCACTATTGTTCAGCCTTCACTTGGAATGAATTATATTATTTGCCTTTACGGGACTTTTCCTCCAAGAGGATAATTACTGGAATTTAAAATAAAATTAATAACAATTAAAGATATCATTATGGAAGGTTATATAGGAGAAGTACGTTTATTTGGTGGAAATTTTGCTCCGCTTGGCTGGGCTTTCTGCGACGGAACACTTTATAGTATCTCACAATTTGAGGCAGTATACACAATATTAGGAACTACTTTCGGTGGCGATGGCCGCAATACGTTCGGCGTTCCGGATCTTCGAGGAAGAGTTGCTGTAGGAACAGGCCAGGGAGCTGGTCTTACTCCTATAGATTTAGGAGAGGTAGGCGGAACTGAAACGGTTACCATGACTACCGCGCAAATGCCTGCGCACAGCCATACCGCAGCAGCAACAATTGCATTTCCATGTTTTTCAGATGAAGGTAATACCGGATCTCCGGCAGGTAACGTACTCGCAGGTTCAGCTGCAGCATATTCCACTCAGGCACCAGATACTTTTATCGCACCGGCTACCACAACGGGTTCCATATCCGCTGTAGGAAATAATATTCCTTTTAGTATTGTACAGCCTGTGCTCGCAACCAATTATATTATTTGTCTTGAAGGATATTATCCGCCAAGACAGGATTAATTCATTAAACTATTAATAGAAAAACGATTATTATGGAAGGAACCATGTCAGAAATAAGAATGTTTGCCGGAAATTTTGCTCCCAAGTATTGGGCGTTTTGTCAGGGGCAGACAATATCGATTAGTACTAACCAGGCACTTTTTGCGCTTTTAGGTACAATGTACGGAGGTAACGGGACAACAACCTTCATGCTTCCGAATTTTGCAGGAAGAACAGCTGTGGGAACCGGTACCGGAGCAGGAACCAAAGTATTTCAATTAGGAATGACGGCAGGTACTGAAACGGTAACCTGCGATATACAGCACATGCCAACGCATACACACACTGCAGGGTCTGAAACAGTTTCAATAAAAACATTTTCAGATGAAGGAAATACAGGTTCTCCGGCAGGCAGTACACTTGCATCATTACAGGGTTTGTATTCTAATCAGCAGCCAGACAGCACCATGAAAGCAATACCTAATGCATTCGCGTTAAGCGTTTCAGGTGCAGGGCAGCCGATGAGTATTCGTCAGCCTTATCTGGGAATGAATTACATCATCTGTATGTACGGGATTTTTCCGTCAAGATCTTAATTAACATTTATTAATTCAATCTGCGGCAAAACAGTTTGCCGCAGACTGACTTTATTAAGAATATGAAAATAGCTTTACTTTTACCGCGGTCTGTTATTTATCCCTCCATTTCTTTTGATATTATGGACGGTTTCAAACAATCCCTTAAGAATATGGGACTGGAAGGATACCATGAAATCATTTCAGCAGGAATTGGGGTTGCTGCAAAAAACGAGGAAATTTATGATCATTGCGAACAGTTTTTGCTTGCCGGTACAGATATCATAATAGGATATATGAATCCTTTTTCAGCAGAATTTGTACATCCTCTTTTTGAATCTTCGGGAAAAACTCTCATCGTTCTTGATAGTGGTTATCATTTTCCTAAATTCAGCAAAAAGCTTTCAAATGCATGGTTTATCTCTCTTCAGGGTGGCCTTTGTACACGTGTAATAACACATAAAGCCATTGAAGACGGATTCAGGAATTTTGCATTCAGCTGCTCTTTTTATGATGCAGGATACCGCCCTTCTTATGTATATGCAGCTGCTGCTGAAGAAAAAGGAGGATCTATAGTTTTTAACCACATTACTTCTTTAAAGCGTTCTGATTTTACATTGAAACCACTTACGGAATTTCTTGAAAAAGAACCGGATACCGCAGTACTTGCCACTTTTTGTGGTGATATGGCGGAAGATTTTTTTGCAGGAAGCAGTGAAATGGCAGGTCATTATAAAGTCTATGGTACAGGCTTTACTTCCGATGAAACCTGGCTGGGAAAAATACCATATCCCGGATATGACTGGAGTGCGGCAATAGCCTGGTCCAGAAATTTGAAGATTCCTGAAAATGAAATTTTTGTAAATATAATGGATGGAATTAAATATGGTAAAGCCAACCTTTTCTCTTTATTGGGATGGGAAGCTGCACAGTTCATAGGGCTTGAAAATAAAGAGTTTGATGGAATGTCCATTCATTCACCGCGTGGGAAAGTGTATATGAATCAGGAAAACGGATTTTCTGAGGCGGAAATTTATTACGCTACCGTTTCAAGAGATGAAGAAACAGGAAACTGTCTTTTAAAGGAAGTTCATACTGCTACTGTTACAGAACAGGAACGAGCAGCCTTAGAAAAGAATATTGAATATATCAGGACTGTGGAAGCCAATACATGGCTTAATGCTTATGCGTGTTTAGAATCATGACAGATCCATTAAAAATAGCAGTCTTATGTAACAACCGGATGGCATTTCCGGCTTTGCAGGCTTTACGTGCTGCGGGCCGGCTTTGTGCATTAGGAGTGCCTGATAAGAATGCGGAAGTCATCGAATTTTGCTCAATGCTTTCAAAGCAGTCAGGAATACCTCTTTTTATTATGACATCCGAAAGCTGCACCAGTCAGATAAAAAATATGATGGAGATTTCCGGCGCCAATACCGTTTTTACCATGACTTTTCCCTGGAAAATTTCTTCTGAAATTCTCTCCCTTTATTCTGGTAAATTCTACAACTTCCATTATGGGCTTCTACCCGAAATGAGAGGGGCTGATCCTGTTTTTGAAACGATAAGAAGTCGTTCAGGGCAATCGGGAATTACTGTTCATATTATCGATAAATATATTGATAAAGGAGCTATTATTCTTAAAAAAAATATTCCTGTTAATGCTGATATGACACATGGGGCATTATGTACTCATTTGTCGTGGTTAGGAGCCAATCTTTTGAATGAACTTCTAAATCTTTTGCAAAGAAATTTTCAGGGAACGGAACAGAGCGAAGAAAAGGCACGCTATTATTCCAAACCAAGTGCTTCTGATGTCTGTATTTCGTGGGAAAAGCAGGATGCCGAGACCATTGAAGCATTAATCAGAGCATGTAACCCTTGGAATAAAGGAGCCTATACCCAATGGAACGGATGGAATATCAGGGTATTGGAAGCTACACTCATTCATAATGCAGATCTTCAGACAGGGCTTCCCGGGACCATCGTTTCTTTAAATAAGGAAAACGGATTAATTGTAAAATGTAATCATAATTCACATCTAAGATTAGATATAATCTACACCGAAGAAGGCTTCATGAGCGGGCATAAATTATCCGCTTTTGGGCTTAGAACAGGTGGGAAATTTCAAAACTTATAACTTAAATATAATTAAAAATGAAAAATTTTTATTCTACAATCAAAACGCTGGCGAAAACAGTCGTCACAACGGGAGCGTTGTTGCTGGGATATGCCCAGGCACAGACGACGCTCTCACCCGGAGGGATCGCGTTTACCTCTTACGATTCCAGCTCTACTTCGGTAGATGTATTTTCATTTGTTTTGCTTGCCCCTATTTCAAGCGGAACACAAATAAGCTTTACCGATCGGGGATATCAGGGAAGCAATGCCTGGCAAGCAGCCGGATCAACAGAATCTGCAATTACATGGACCAGCGGTACTGCGTTGCCGGCCGGTACTGAAGTGTATATTTCCGCGTTGTCAGCTTCTGTGTATAATCCTGCGACAACTACATCCATACCCAATGGTACTGTAGCGCTTACCGACGGAACATCTTCTAATGGATTGGTTTTATCATCTGTGGGAGATCAGATTATAGCTTTCCAGGGAGGGAATGGTAGTGTTACAGGTGCCAACGTGACCTGCATTGCCGGTATCAACTATTTTTATACAGCAGGCTCTACAACAGCTGCATGGAATAGTGATGCCGTTGGAAGTCCTAACGCTTCATTAATGCCACCTGGACTTACAGGAGGAACGAATGCATTTTATACAGGACCGGTATCTGGTGTCACAGTAGCTAGATCAGGAAAGTTTAACTGTACCGGTGTTCCAACATCAACAGTTGCTAATATAAGAACAGCGGTCATGAATAATGCCAACTGGACACTCAGTACTGCTGCAGGATCGCAGTATTCAGGGTGTACATTTCTGGCCAGTAATCCGGTAATTACAGCAAGTCCGGCAAACAGGACGATATGTGCAGGAGGTACCACTACCTTCACGGTTACTGCTTCGGGAGCTACTTCTTACCAGTGGTATCAGAATTCTGGTAGTGGATTTATTGCTTTGACTAACACCGCTCCTTATTCAGGAGTTACCACTAATACTTTAACAATCACAGGGGCTACTTCAGCAATGAACGGTTATCAGTACCGTGCAGTGGCAATTGGTGCAGGTTCTGCTACTTCTAATGCTGCTACATTAACGGTTGTAAGCATTAGTACAACCGGTAGTAAAACGGATGTTTCTTGTAATGGCGGTTCTAATGGCCAGGCTACGGTCGTACCATCGGGGGGCGTAGCACCTTATACATATTCTTGGGCACCTTTCGGGGGCACTGCTGCAACGGCAACAGGTCTGTCTGCCGGAACCTACACTGTAACAGTTACGGATAATTTTGGATGTCAGGCCACAAGAACGTTTACGATTAATGAGCCTGCCAGTGCAGTAAGCGGAACAACGGTAGTAACAAACGTAGCTTGTAACGGAGCTTCCAACGGAGCTATCAACTTAACTCCAGCCGGAGGAACAGCACCTTATACATTCAACTGGGGTGGAGGAATCACAACAGAAGACAGAACAGGGTTATCTGCCGGAACGTATACCGTAACCATTACTGATGCTAACGGATGTACAG
>NZ_JABBGF010000001.1:370501-2336728 GCF_012927265.1 Chryseobacterium cheonjiense
TATACATTCAACTGGGGTGGAGGAATCACGACAGAAGACAGAACAGGATTAGCCGCCGGAACGTATACCGTAACCATTACTGATGCTAACGGATGTACAGGTACAGTTAATGCAACTGTAACGCAGCCAGCAAGTGCAGTAAGCGGAACAACGGTAGTAACAAACGTAGCCTGTAACGGAGCTTCCAACGGAGCTATCAACTTAACTCCAGCCGGAGGAACAGCACCTTACACATTCAACTGGGGTGGAGGAATCACAACAGAAGACAGAACAGGTTTAGCGGCCGGAACGTATACCGTAACCATTACTGATGCTAACGGATGTACAGGTACAGTTAATGCAACTGTAACGCAGCCTGCCAGTGCAGTAAGCGGAACAACGGTAGTAACAAACGTAGCCTGTAACGGAGCTTCCAACGGAGCCATTAACTTAACTCCAGCCGGAGGAACAGCACCTTATACATTCAACTGGGGTGGAGGAATCACGACAGAAGACAGAACAGGGTTAGCGGCCGGAACGTATACCGTAACCATTACTGATGCTAACGGATGTACAGGTACAGTTAATGCAACTGTAACGCAGCCAGCAAGTGCAGTAAGCGGAACAACAGTAGTAACAAACGTAGCTTGTAACGGAGCTTCCAACGGAGCTATCAACTTAACTCCAGCGGGAGGAACAGCACCTTACACATTCAACTGGGGTGGAGGAATCACAACAGAAGACAGAACAGGATTAGCAGCCGGAACGTATACAGTAACCATTACTGATGCTAACGGATGTACTGCAACAGTTAACGCAACTGTAACGCAGCCAACGGCTCTTAGTGCTACTACTTCCCAAACGAATATCGCATGTAATGGCGGATCTACAGGAGTAGCAACAATCAACGTTTCAGGAGGAACAGCACCTTATACGTATTCATGGTCACCATCAGGAGGTACCGCTGGAACGGCTACGGGCTTATCTGCCGGAACTTATACAGTGACTGTTACTGATACTAACGCATGTACGTTAACAAGAACATTTACTATTACGCAATCAGCTCCGGTAGCTGCTCCTACAGGAACTTCACCTCAAAATTTTGCTCCGGGAAGTACATTGAGTGCTTTAGTAGTAACAGGTCAGAATATTAAATGGTATTCTTCATCTGTAAATGCACAGAACCATGTAAACAGCCTGCCGCTAAGCACAGCCTTGGTAAACAATACTACTTACTATGCTACGCAAACAGTAGGATCATGTGAATCAACGGCTTCTCTGGCAGTATTGGCAATCAATAGTACACTTAGTGTTGCTGATAATACAAAATCAAAATCTCAGCTTCAGATTTATCCTAATCCGGTAAGAGATATTTTGAATTTCAGCGGACAAGAAGTTATTACCAGAGCTATAATTATTGCTGCCGATGGTAGAAAAGTAACTGAAAAGAAAATGCAGTCAGGAGAAAGAAGCATTGATGTTCATGCATTGCCTCAGGGTATGTATCTGATTCAGGTATTTACAGATAATGGTATGCAAACTTTCAAGTTCATTAAAAAATAATTTTAAAACTTTTTTTAATAGATCTTATTACAGGGACTGTCTAATTTAGACGGTCCCTGTTTTTATTTACAGTTTAATTCCAAAAGATAACTGACGATTACGATATAACAGTGAATAATCTTGCTCCGTACAAAAAACAATTGCTAACTTTAATCATCTATTCATTTGATATGACTTACAATATACCTGAAAACTTAAAAGGACTTACGGAAGCTGAAGTTGAAATTTCCAGAAAAAAATACGGATACAACACTTTGGGAGATGTTCGGAAGGAGACATGGATCAATCTGCTTATTGGTATTTTGAAGGAACCGATGCTTATTTTATTGATCTGCGTCTCTTTTATTTATATTCTGATAGGTGATTATGGGGAAGCCCTGTTTATGTTTGCAGCTATTGTTGCTGTGACAGCTGTCTCTTTTTATCAGGACAACCGCAGTAAGAAAGCACTCAAAGAACTGGAAAAGCTTAATGAACCTTTAAGTAAAGTAATCAGAAATTCAAACATTATAGAAATTCCTACTTCTGAAATCGCTGTGGGAGATTTATGTATTACTGAAGAAGGAAGTCTGATTAATGCAGACGGAAAAATAGTGCACAGCAATGATTTTTCGGTCAATGAATCTTCGCTCACCGGGGAAAGCTACTCCGTATTTAAAGACGGCAGCTCGGAAGATAATGAAGTCTACAGCGGAACGGTTACCATTTCCGGTCTTGCAGTCTATAGGGCAGAACACATTGGTAAAGAAACTAAAGTAGGCAAAATAGGGCAGTCTATCATCAATATTAAAGAAGAAGAATCACCGCTGCAAATACAGATCAGGAACTTTGTAAAAGGGATGGCGATCATTGGAATCATTATTTTTCTGGGTGTTTGTATCTTCAGTTTCATTAAAACGGGAAATTTTCTCAGCAGCCTGCTGAACGGCCTTACCCTGGCTATGTCTGTACTTCCTGAAGAAATTCCGGTTGCTTTCACGACTTTCATGGCGCTGGGAGCCTGGAAGCTGATGCGGAGCGGCATTATTATCAAACGCAGCAGTATTGTGGAAACACTGGGAAGTGTAACGGTAATCTGCACGGATAAAACAGGAACAATTACCGAAAATGCCATGCAGCTAAAACACTTGTATGATTATCAGTCAGACACAGTGTACGATCAGGACGGGTTTAATTCGGAAAAATTAAGCCGGCTCATTAATTATGCCATGTGGAGCAGCGAACCTGTCCCGTTTGATCCCATGGAAATCACACTCCATAAAACCTATGAGCAAACCCAATTTACTGATGAAAGAAAAAACTACAAACTGTTTCATGAATACCCGTTGGAAGGCAAACCACCGATGATGACGCATCTTTTTGAAAATGAAAACAAAGAACGGATTGTTGCCGCTAAAGGAGCTCCCGAAGCCATCATCAGCGTTTCCACCCTTTCAGAATCCGAAAAAGATAAAATGCGCAAAGTGGTTAAGAAATTCGGAGAAGAAGGATATAGGGTACTGGGAGTAGCCATGTCCCGCTTCGAGGGAAATGATTTTCCCGACAGACAGCAGGATTTTATCTTTGATTTCCTGGGACTAACCGTGTTTTACGATCCTCCTAAAAAAGAAATAAAAAATGTACTCAAACACATTTACGACGCCGGCATAGAAGTAAAAGTCATCACCGGAGATAATGCTGATACAACGCGGGCCATTGCCTTGCAGGCCGGAATAAGAAACAGCACTGCCGCAATCAATGGAAGTGATATTGCAGAAGTTCCAGAAGAAGATTTAATAAAAATTTCTGAAAAGACAACCCTATTTACAAGGATGTTCCCCGAAGCAAAACTAAAAGTGATCACAGCACTGAAAAAACAAGGGCATATTGTTGCGATGCTCGGAGATGGCGTAAATGACGGGCCTGCCTTAAAAGCTGCCCACATTGGTGTAGCGATGGGTAATAAAGGAACGGAAATTGCAAAATCTGCCGCCGCATTGGTGATAATGAATGACGACCTGGAAAAGCTGGTCATCGGGATTGCCGCCGGACGAAGAATTTATGCCAATATTAAAAAAGCAGTTCAGTATATCATTTCCATTCATATTCCGATCATACTTACCGTTTCCCTTCCTCTGTTCCTCGGATGGGCATTTCCTTATATCTTCACTCCCGTGCACGTTATCTTTCTCGAATTGGTGATGGGACCCACCTGTTCCATTGTTTATGAAAATGAACCAATGGAAAAAAATACTATGAAAAAACCGCCAAGACAGCTTACAGACACGTTCCTGAACTGGAAAGAACTTGCCATAAGCATTATCCAGGGATTGGTAATAATGGCCGGATAATATGGATCTATCAGTATTCCGTATATCTTGGGAATGATGAGATAAAAACCCGCGCACTTGTTTTCAGTACCCTGATTTTTGCCAATATACTGCTCAGCCTCGTGAACAGATCTTTCTATTACAGCCTCATAGAAAGCTTTAAAAACCGGAATTTACTCCTTACCGGAATTTCCGTATTGGTATTAGTGCTGCTGGCCGTTATTTTATATATAAATCCTGTTTCCATGTTTTTTAAGGTGACCGATCTTACCATTCATGAACTTGGTTTGGCAATAGGTACAGCTGCAATTTCAGTACTCTGGTTTGAAATCTATAAGCTTTTTAAAAGAAAGTCTGATAATTTCTAAACACCATATTTGTTTGGTTAAAATTTAATACTAAAAGATGATAATTTTCAGATGTAAATCTTTGGCTTGTTGATATTTATTGCAGAAATTTGATATATGAAATTGATGGTAAATAGTAATCGAAAGATTATGCAAATAAGGATATCATTTTAAAATCATCTGCTCTCATCAATAAAAGTACCCGTTACAGGTTTTGTGGTTGATATTTTTATAGAGAAGTGTGCTCAATGTAATTAACAAATAATCATATCATGAGAACAATTGTTGTGCCTACAGACTATTCCGACCCTGCAAAAAATGCTGCTTTGTACGCTCTTCATCTTGCAAATGCACTCAAATCTGATCTTCACCTTTGTCATGCTTTCGGAATACCGATTGAAAGTCCTTTGTTGGGACAGACAGCATGGGCGCTGTACGAATATCCTGCCCTTCAGGAGGAAAACAGCAGGCAGCTGAAAAAACTGGGAACAATGCTTGAACATCAATCTAAACTCCTTTGGGGTGATGAAGCCTTTCCGTTTCATCCGGGCATACATTACGTATGTGAAGGCCGGGATGTTGTTCAGGTAGTCAATGATACGGCGGAAGAACAGAATGCTCTGCTTATTGTCATGGGAATGCATGGTACCGCGCCACTGACCCGTTTTTTCTTTGGAAGCACCAGCATTGCCATGATTAAAAATGCAAAACACCCTCTTCTTCTTATTCCTCAGAAACATCAGTATAAAGGTCTCAGAAAGATTGCTTTTGCAACAGAACTTCACAGGAAAGATATCAAAACGGCTCAGGCATTGTTGAATTTTGCCGCGTATTTTGATGCTGAACTTCTGATTACCCATATTATCCAAAGCAATAATGACGTAGTACAGGACCAAAAATATGAACATGAAAAAGAAGCGTTTCTAAAAGACCTTAACGGCAGATTCTGTTATGACTGTATCTACAGCGAGAATGTCGATTATGGACTTGACATACTTAAAAATAAAGATATTGATATGCTCATTATGGGTCATCACTACCGAAGTTTTTTTGAAAGCTTCACCACGAGCAGCCATGCCGTAAGACAGGCTGGGGAAATGGAAATTCCGTTAATGATTATCCCTGAAAACGGAGCCCTTAACTTTTAAGCTTTATCAATGTATGCTTAACCTGAATTGGCTTTTAGTTAATTGATCTTTACTATTATAAAAGATTCGGGCGGAACCTTTGGTTCCGCCCGAATCTTTTGAGAAATTTTTATTTCCCGAAAAATATTTTATCCTGTTTCCGCTGATCATCGTAGATCTGCTGAAAACTTACCGGCATATACTGATAAAGAAGCTTCCAATGATGTATTTTAGCATGTTTCTTAAAACTTTCAAAAGAACGTACAAAAAGATTTTCAATAATATCCCTTACATAAGAATTGCCGTTTCGGTAAATCAGGTGCATGAGTTTCATGTGGTGGGAAATGATGTTTATTTTTGCCTCCAGCAGAAGACTTTTCAAATAATTGATAGTGGCCTGAATAATGCCTGCGAAATTATCCTGTCCGGAAAGCTGGGAGATTTCGGTGCGCAATGGCGGGTAAAAAAACTTTAAATATTCAACAGCTATTTTTTGATCAATAGTTTGCATCTGTGCATTCATCATAATTAATCTAAGTGTTTTTGTTTACGCGAAAACTGTACCAAAGTTTACAGACATGCTGCAAAAATAAATACTCCGATAATCACGGCAATATGAGTTGCCAAAATCTCGAAATTATGTCTTTTTATCGTAGTTTTGCAGGTTTTCCAGTCAGATATTCTTCTTATTTTTGATTTCATAAATACTTGATTTTTAATAAATTGTTTTTCAGTGATTTTTGATTCGTTTGTAACGAAACAGCCTAAAAATGTAATAAATCAGATATTATGACTGTAAATCTGACGTACATACACTTCCTGAAGCGCCGGCGAAAGGTGACTGAAGATTAGATCACGGTATTCCTGACCGGAAAAAGCGGTGCAGCTGTCCAGTGAATACACAAAAGAATTTTCAATCGCATTCTTTATCATCTCATCACCGTCACTGTATAATTCATTCATTTTTCCGAGACATTTAAATAAGCATGTGGTATTATTCTGGCGGATCATGGTTTTCACCTTATCAGTTAAAAAGCCGATGATGTGATACGAATTCTGTATTCTAGTTTGCTGCAGATCGTTGCATATTTCCGGAATTGCAACAGATATTTCCTGGGTAGCTTGTAAATAGTTCATATAATTAGTGATTTGGTTGTGTTGTTTTAATTAATACACTTAAGTCCTCTGCCTCTGATTCCTGTTAATCTATTAAGGTTTTTAAGTCTATTGTCTGTCTGTAAATATTCACAACCATAATGCCAAATTCTGTTCCCGTGTGGGATGTTGGTGGTTATATTTTTGGTTATCAATATTTTATTTATAAGCCTTTAATAATTCAGAAAGAAAAAACCATCTCATATTGATGCGCTATTTATCAGAATGAAAGCGGTTGATTGTCTGATATAATTAATATCTTTGCAGTCCAAAAATATTCAGGAGATGTTTTCAAAAATTGTAGTACACAGAGTAGGAAATAAAATCAACGGAGAATCATTAATGCTTTCTCAGGAAGAGCTGCAGCTGGATGAGGGAATGGCAGAGCTGTTGGAAAATTATTTTCTGGGATCTTTCAAATCCGAAGAAACATTCCATTTTTACAGCGATTCTTACCTGGTAAACAATCCGGTGTACAGTTCCGTATCGGAAATTTTTGATGATAAGGCTAAATTTCTCTGGGAAGCGGAAAATATCGCCAAACATCTCTTTGAAGCAGCCGAAAATCCAAGGGTTCAGGGAGGAGAATTATTTATCGTTTATTTTGAAGACGAAAGGGAAGGCACCGAGAAAGTAGATAAAATCGGGATATTCAAAATGGAAAAAAGAGAATCTTTCCTTAAGATTTCTCCTCAGGATGACAGTTTCATAATCGAAAAAGATCAGGGAATCGGCCTCTCCAAAATAGATAAAGCAGCTCTGATTTACAATAACGATAAAGAAACCGGGTATGTACTTTCAGTAGTCGACAACAATAAAAATGGCGATATGTACTACTGGTTTGAAGATTTTCTGAAGGTAAAGCAGCGAGACGATGAATATTTTCACACTCAGGAAGCTCTGATGGTATACAAAGATTACATCACCAAACAGCTGCCTCAGGAATTTGAAGTCTCAAGAGCGGACCAGGCAGATTTCCTGAACAAATCAATCAATTTCTTCAAAGAAAAAGAAGAATTTAATCTTGACGATTTTAATAAGGAAGTGCTTCAGGACGAGCATGTTATTGAAAGCTTCGTAAATTTTAAAACCGATTACGAGCAGGATATGCAGATCAATATTGCTGAAGAATTCCCGATTAATGAAACGGCCGTAAAGAAAACCCAAAGGCATTTTAAAAGCATCATTAAATTAGATAAGAACTTCCATATCTATATCCATGGCGACCGCCAGAAATTGGCGCAGGGAGAAGATGAAAAAGGGAAGTATTATATGCTGTACTTCGAAAAAGAAGTTTAATTTTAAACCGGAAATTAATCAATAAACCACATTTTTATGCACGCTAAAATCGTAGATCTTTCAAAACCGATTCAGTATAATGCAGGAGATCCGTGGTTTATGAAAGTGAAAATAAAGCACAAATCCCATAAAAAATCGCATTGGCTGATCCGTCTGGCATTAGGACTTCCGGCCAGGCTGTTCCCAAAAAACTGGACGGGCTGGGCAGACGACAAAATCACAGGCATGGGCCTTCATGCAACAACGCACATCGATGCGCCGTGGCATTTTGGTCCGGTCGTAGAAGGCAAACCTGCCAAAACTATTGATCAGATCCCGCTGGAGTGGTGTTACGGAGAAGGGATCGTAATCGACTGTAGCCATAAGGAAGATTTTGTAGCTATTACCATTGATGACCTGAAAAACGATCTGGACAAAAACGGCATTTCCATTAAACCCGGAAATATTGTCCTGATAAGAACGGACCGCGATAAACTCATGGGCACCCCCGATTTTCCCAATAAAGGTACCGGGATGAGCCGGGAAGCAACAGAATGGCTGATTGATAAGGGAGTAAAAGTAATGGAATCGATCAGTGGGGATGGGATCTGCCGTTGAAATTTATGGCTAAAAAGGCCAAGGAAATCAATGACCCGGAATATTTCTGGGAAGCACACCGTGTAGGAATTGAGAAAGAATACCTCCACATAGAGCAGCTCACAAACCTTGCTGCACTGCCTCCTTCAGGATTTGACGTATGTGTTTTTCCCTTAAAAATTGTCGGAGGATCTGCTGCACCGGCGCGCGTGGTAGCTATTTTTAAATAAGTTAAATAAAAAGCCTTACGGCTATAAGTAAATCGATTATATTAAATCAGAGAGAGTTTTTTTAGTTTTTTGATTTTCGAATATTTTTTTATTTCAAAAATTTAATAACTTTTATGTGGTATTTGTTTCCCCCGAAAAAATACCACAACTTTAAAATTTTCTTTATATTTGATTGATCAAAGTATAATATGAATTTTGTAGAGTGTCATGAAGAGCCTATCCATATTCCGGGCTACGTACAAAGTTTTGGGTATCTGATTGGCATTGACGCAGAATCTCATTCCATCACTTTTTTCAGCAAGAATATTGAGGATATATTTAATATCGAGAGCCTGGAGCAGCTTTTCGGTAAGAAACTTATGGATTTTCCGGAAGTTTTCGGCAGTATTATCAGCTCTGATATTTTTAAATCCCTAGCTAACTTTACAAGAAGGGATAACGAAACTTTTTTTGATAAAATCTTCATCGGAAAAGAACAGTACCATCTATCCGCATTTAGAAATAAAGGCAATATTTTCCTCGAATTTGAAAAAGTTCTGGTAAATCCCCATAAGCAGATTTCTAATAAATATGATAATTTTTACATCGTAGAAAACGAACAGGAAATCTGGGATCAGCTTCTGAATATATTATCGAAAATCGTGAATTACGACCGGATGATGATTTATAAGTTCATGATGGACGGTTCCGGAAAAGTAATTGCCGAGAAAAACAATGACAATCTGGAAAGTTATCTGGGACTTCATTATCCCGAGTCGGATATCCCGATTCAGGCCAGAGAGCTTTACCTTAAAAAAAGAAAAAGAATTTTCAGCAATGTGTATGCGGAAACAGTACCCCTGCTAAGCAAAACACTTGAAAATATTGATCTTACATATTCAACTTCGCGCGGAATGTCACCTATTCACGGGCAGTACATCAAAAATTCGGGGGCTTCTTCAAGTTTCAGCGTTTCCATTATCATTGATGATTATCTGTGGGGTCTGGTAACCTGCCAGAACGCCGAACCGAAACATATTGATTTGGAAGACCGTGTACAGGCCGGAATCTTTACGGCATTGGCGTCCAATGCTTTTTCATCTTTCAAGGCCAAAAATGAACTGAATTACCGGCTTCAGCTTAACGAAGATGCTTTACGCTTAAAGGCCGAATTTTTAAAATATGACAGCCTGCTTGAATCTTTGACTGAAAACAAAACAGAGATTAGAAATTTTCTTGATGCCGACGGTCTTGCAGTTGTGGCGGAGGAACAAACCATAACAGATGGAAGTACACCCGATACAGCTACTATTGAAAAGATCACGAAATGGGCCCACGAAAACATTGAGGATCATATTTACCTCAGCAGAAGTTTTCTGAAAGACCACGGTAAAGAACTGGGACTGGATGAAAAGGCGGCAGGTGTTGTCATCTATTTCATGGAAAGAAACAAAAACAATATCCTGATCTGGTTCAGGAGAGAGTTTGATGAGCACATCAACTGGGCAGGAAATCCGGAGAAAAAAGTTGAAGTGGTAAATGACCATGGAGAAGAGAAGATGATGGTTTCACCAAGAACTTCTTTCAAAATATTTACGGAAGATATTAAAGGGAACTCCAGGAGATGGAACTCCAGAAATATCTTGGCTCTTCAGGCAGTTCGGGATCTTATTTTGGAAGCATTACACAAAGATTATAATACAATTAAAAGGCTCAATGACGAGCTTAAAAAGGTGAATGAAGAACTCGACAGTTTTTCCTACACCATTTCTCATGACCTCGGAACTCCGCTTACGGTAATGAAGCTGAATGCACAGATGCTCCTGAAAACTCTTATCGATGAGTCTGAGAAAAGCCGCAATAAGATCAATTCCATTATCGAAGAGATAGACAATATGGCGGAAATGATGCATGACGTTTTACAGCTGAGCCGTGCCAAGCACAGCGAAATTCAGCTTGAAAGACTTGAAACGGCACAGACTATCGAGAAAATTTGTGAAAATGCAAAAATTACTTTCGGTACTCCGACAAGTGAAGTCATCATCAAAGAATGTCCGGCAGTTCTTGCAGATAAAACCATGCTGCACCAGGTGTTTTTAAATATCATCAACAACGCGATCAAATATTCCTCCAAGCAGGATAAACCGGTAGTGAAGATTGAAGGAAATGCGAAGGGAGATATGGTCATCTACAGAATTTCAGACAACGGAATCGGTATTCCTGTAGAAAATAAACATAAAATGTTTAAAATTTTCAACAGAATGGATAATGCCAAAAAGTTCAAAGGAAATGGAGTAGGGCTATCAATTGTGCACAGAATCATGAAGAGAATTGGCGGAAATGTAGACTACGAAAGTTCCACAGAAGGCACTTCATTTATCCTAACTTTTAAAAAACCTTAATTATTTTAGTGGAATATCAAATCCTTATGACGGTATCAGAATATCTTAAACAAAATACGGCAGTGTATCATGATGCTGCAGAAAAGCTCTTCAACTCAGGTAAAATCTTTAATAAAACATTTACTCTTGAAGATTACAAAAAAATTATCCATACCAATTACCTTATGCTTCTGCATTCTGAAGACAAAATCTTTCACAAACTTGATAGGTACTCAGAGAAACTTCAGCTTAACAACAGGAAAAAGCTTCCTTTAATCGAAAAAGATCTTAAAAGTCTTTTGTTGGAAAAAACAGCAGCCGGTCATGAACTGGAATTGCTCAGCCATCATGAAGCATTGGGAGCCATGTATGTGATCGAAGGTTCTACTTTAGGAGGGAATGTCATTGCCAAACAACTTTCCAGGACAGAAGGCTTTGATGATGTTACATTCAATTTTTTCGGATGTTACCATGAAAATACGGGAGCGATGTGGAAAAATTTCAAAGAAACCCTGGATGCTGAAGTTCATGAAAACAAATATGATGAGGTATTATCCGGAGCCAAAAAACTCTATACTTTCCTGCTAAATGTCAATTAAGCAGCTTTTATATTCTAAATAACATTTTTAAAGATATTTAATTCCTGAAAGATTGCTCAATTTTTCAGGAATTGTTAAATTTGGGAGTTTTCAATTTTAAACTAAACAAATAAATTTAAAAGTTATATTATGAAACGATAAAGTTCCATAATATCTTTAAAAACAATAAATAAATATAAAAATATTATGAAAGTAACTGTAGTAGGTGCAGGCGCTGTAGGAGCAAGCTGTGCAGAATACATCGCTATGAAGAACTTCTGTTCAGAAGTGGTTTTGGTAGACATTAAAGAAGGATTTGCTGAAGGTAAGGCAATGGATTTGATGCAGACGGCATCTCTTAACGGATTCGATACGAAAATTACCGGAACAACAGGAGATTACAGCAAAACTGCAGGTTCTCATGTAGCCGTTATTACTTCAGGTATTCCAAGAAAGCCGGGGATGACGAGAGAAGAACTGATCGGTATCAATGCGGGAATTGTGAAAGAAGTTACTGAAAATTTAGTAAAACACTCTCCGGAGGTAATCATCATCGTGGTTTCTAACCCGATGGATACAATGGCTTACCTTGTACACAAAACTTCCGGTCTTCCTAAGCACAAAATCATCGGAATGGGTGGTGCGCTGGATTCTGCAAGATTCAAATACAGATTGGCTGAAGCTTTAGAAGCTCCGATTTCTGATGTAGACGGTATGGTAATCGCTGCTCACAGTGACACGGGAATGCTTCCTTTATTGAGCAAAGCAACAAGAAATGGGGTTCCTGTAACCGAATTCCTTGATGCTGAACAGCAGAAATATGTAATCGAAGAAACTAAAGTGGGTGGTGCAACACTTACAAAATTATTAGGAACTTCTGCCTGGTACGCTCCAGGTGCAGCTGTTTCTGTAATGGTTCAGGCAATCGCTTGTGACCAGAAAAAAATGATCCCTTGTTCATTAATGCTTGAAGGTGAGTATGGGCAAAACGATATCTGCCTTGGTGTTCCTGCAATTATCGGAGCAAACGGTGTGGAAAAAATCGTAAACGTAACGCTTACCGCTGAAGAGCAATTGAAATTCGCTGAAGCTGCAAATGCAGTGAGAGAGGTGAATGGAGATTTGAAGTTTTAATTAAACTTACCATAAAGAAAAGCCTGAAAATTATTTCAGGCTTTTTTATTTAAAATTTCCCTTGATTTTTAAAACTCTGTTTCTTTCCTGAACAGCAATTATTTTAATAAATTACTGTTTGTGTAGCCACAAGCTATAAAAATTGATATTTAATCTGCGATATAAAGATTCGTTTTATTGATCTTTAGCGCATTTCCATCGGTCGTATACCAATCAACAAATCTTTTATATTCCGCTTCATTCTTTTGTTTCCAGTCTGCAAACGCTTTTTCATTACCGATCTGAAAAACATAATGATTATAAGCATCGAAAACTTTATTGTCTTCCATTTTTTTGAAATAATCCATAAGAACGTTCGGATAATCTTTCTTAATCCGTGAAAGATACTCTTTTAAAAACTTATTTCTTATTTCAGCGAAACTATTAAGATTAAATTCTTTCTGACCGAGAGCCGAAAGCAGCATACTGGCTTCAAACATCATACACAAAGGCACTTTATTTCTATTGATTGAATTAACGTCTACAGAAATTACTTTGCATATCGAAATACTATTTGATTTTTCATCTTTTATATCAATTGCATCTTTATAGGTATTATATAATTTTTCACTCATTTCCTGGGTTCTTTTTGTTGTTCTTTCCAGGTTTACAAAAATTTCTCCGTACAGAAGACCGGGCAATTTATTATTGGATCTTAAATATAAATTGGAGGCTCTGTAGTAATTCGAGGGATATGTGGGATCCGCTTTAATGCCTTTCTCATAAATTATGATGGCTTCTTCAGGTTTATCGAATTCATACATTACTCCTTTTTCAAGATATAATCCGCCGGAATTGGGAAATTTTTTTAGGCCCTCTTCATACGTAGCAATGGCTTTTTCGGGATTATTATCATAGTCGTATGTATTTCCCAGAAGCTGATAATAATCTGCCTGGATTGAACTGTAATTTTTTATTTTTTCCAGCTGGGAAATCGCACTTTTATAATCTTTCTTCTTAAGTTGGGCGTACGCTATTTCATAAGGATACGTATAATCCGCAGGATCGATTTTCTCGCATTCTTTTAAAATCGCAATTCCTTCATCAAATTTTGAATCGTCAATTAATTTAACAGCATCGTACACTCTTTCACATTTAAAAGTTTTCTTCTGGGCGTTAAAAACCGGAGATGAAATTATTGAGATGATCAAAAATAAGGTATATTTCATGGATTTTACGGTTAGCTTTTATTTTTCAAAGATGCTGTATTTTTTTTAAAATTCATAGTTTCATAAACAAAAAAGAGCTGAAAAACAGCTCTTACTATATTGAAATTTTTACTTCATTTAAAATCAGACCCTAAACTTTTTGTCTTCCTACTTCCGATGGCGAAACTCCAAATTCTTTTTTAAATACAAAAGAAAAGTGGGAAAGGTCTTCAAAACCTAGGTCTATATAAATGTCAGTTGGTTTTTGATGTTGCTTATTTAAAAGAAAGTATGCTTCATCCAGTCGTTTTTTCATCAGCCATTTTCCGGGTGTCGTATTGAAAATTGCTTTAAATTCTCTTTTAAAAGTTGATAAACTTCTGCCGGTCATGAAAGCAAAACGTTCCAGACTGATATTGAACTTAAAATTCTGATTCATAAAATGTTCCAGATCAATTTTATGAGGAACATTGAAGTTGAAGAAGATATTTTTAAGATCAGGATTATTTTTAAGTAAGATCATCAGCAATTCTTCCCTTTTAATATCAACAAAAGCATCGTCGAGTTGCTCTGTCCCATTGTAGTAAGGCTCTAAAGAATGTACAAAATTATGGATCAGTTTATCTTCCTCGATAAATAAAAAAGAATCTGTATTCTCTGTCGGTTCTGCCTGATAAGGATGCCGCTCAAGAAATTTTTTTAAAAACTTTTCATCAAAAGCGATAATTACTTTTTCAAACTTCCCGTCGTCTTTGTATTTGGTGTACCGCACAAGATGATTCTTTCTTGCAATGCAGTAATCGCCGGGTTTCATTTCATAATGTTTGTAGCCGTCGTACGAAACCATTGAGCCTTTAAGTAAAAACAAAAAGAAATGCTCCGGAATAAACTGTTCCGGAGATATTTCGGGACCGAGATGACAGGATTGTATATTGTTGAATTTCAATTTTTAATAATATTATTAATCAAATTTATGATTTTTTCATCAAACTATCCGCGCTGGCCAATAACGCTTCGTCACGGCTTCTTGGGTTCCAGTTGAGAACGGTTTTTGCTTTTTCGTTGGACATTTCTTTGTAGAATTCCTTTTCGATGGGTTCCAGTTTTTGAATATTTTCTGTGTATTGAGGTCTTTCTTTTCTAAATAATTCGGCAACATCATAGAAGCTCATCACCCCTTCGGAAGTGGCAATAATACGTTCACCGGCAGCTTTTGGATTCACCATTGCTTTAAGATGAATATCTGCAACATCTCTTACATCAACAACGCCCATTGTGAAAGTCGGAGTATAGTTCAATGTTCCGTTCAGAATTCCTGTAACGGCAATATCTAAAGACGCAGAGGTAATTCCGCCAAGTGCAGGACCGAATATTCCTACAGGATTGATTACTGAAAGTTCCAGTCCGTTTCCTTCTTTTTCAATAAATTCCCAGGCTGCTTTTTCAGCTAGGGTTTTCGATTTGATATATGCAGGAAGTTCCGCATTTACATCCGTCCAGTCCTCTTCTGTAAAAACATGATTTTCTACATTGATGCTATAGCCGACTGCTGCAAAAGAAGACGTAAGAACCACTCTTTTTACACCGGCATCACGGGCAGCTTTCAGTACGCGCAAAGCACCATCTCTTGCGGGAATGATTAATTCATTTTCATCTTTCGGATCCTGAGCCGGAAATGGCGAAGCAGCATGAAGCACATAGTCACAGCCTTTTACAGCTTCACCCCAATTATCGTCACGGGTGAGATCTGCTTCAAAAAAAGTGAGCTTCGAAAAATCTGTAATTCCGCCTTCTTCAAGCGCTTTAATGATGTTGTCCTTTTTCGAAAGTGAACGAAGGGTTGTTCTCACTTCATACCCCTGCTGTAAAAGTTGCAGAATGGTGTGAACTCCCAAAAATCCGGTTCCTCCCGTTACCAGTACTGTTGTTTTTGTATTTTCCATTGTATTTAAATTTTACAATACAAAGTTGAGGTTTATCTAAAGTTTTCACTTTGTTGTAAAGTTCAAATTTTGTTTGTTGAAAAGTCCGGGTTTTTTAATGAATTATTCATGTATTAAAATATTCAGAAAAACTTTGGAGGAAAATATGAAATAAAGCTTCGATCACGAACAATAAAATTAGTTTCCAAAAGACAAAGCGCTTTCAGGCTAACAAAGAAATTGTTGCATAAGTCTTATTATACGGATTCGTAAAATTAATTAAGATAATTCAATACTCTTTCAAACTCAAGATCCCGGTTATCTAGAATATCCTGATCCTTGTATTTTATCAATTCGTTGATTCTGATCCCTATTTGCTGAGTTTGTGTATTATCAGGATAAAAGATTCCATTTCCGGTAAATTCCAGAAGGTAGTCTCCGGGAAGATTGATTTTAACCACATCTCCATCTGCACCTGAAGTTTGCTGTCCAATTGTTATAGATTGTGGAAAAATTTTCTGCAGGCTCATAGAATACCATTCACTAGCACTGCGCGTATCGGGATTTACAAGTATGAAGACTTTGCCGGAATAGGAATGTACGGTTTTATCTTTAATTTCAGGAAAATTATATTTTGGATCCCTGAGACTAAAGGTTCCTAAATTTTTCAAATTAGGTTCATAATATTTATAAAAATAATTTTCGACAGGCGAGAAGTATTTATAAACATAATGAAAAATAAAGCCACCCCAATCCGGATAACCACGCATATCAAATACAATAGCCTTATTACGGGAGGCATCTTCTAAAATACTGTCCATTTTGGCATCTAATTTATCATCATCAACATTCTCCATGAAATCCATCGTTGCATCAGTTTTAAAATAGGCAATATCCTTATTAATTAAACGCCGGTTTTTTATTTTATTGTATTTATTGTTGACATATTTAGAAATTACAGAAACTAATGATTTATCTGTAGCATTAATCAATTCAATTTGTGTGGAAAATCGTTTGGAACCGGATTGTACAGTTAACGTTTTTTTTGGAAGATTATCCGGCCAGATTAAATTGTATTCGTAGGTTGACAGAACGTATGTAAGCTTTTGATGATTGGAAACCGAGATCAGTTTACTTTTTTCCTTAATAATATCAGAGATGCTTTTTCCATTAATTTCCGTTATTTTATCTCCTGTTTTTATATGGGCCTTACCACATATCTCAGGAAAAATAAGATTCGTCACCAAAAGATGATTGTCTACAATCTGAAAATCAAATGGTGAATAATAAGAAACGTTGAATAATATCTTGTCTTTGTAATTCAGCTGACGGTAAAAAGAAAAAGCGTGACTGTCCTGAAATTGTGAAACTGCTTTGGCAAGAACAGTCTCAAAATCCTTTCGTGTCGGTGATTTTACAGCTTCCTCCAATAAAGTATTAAAATAAGAGTCAAAATTTTTATCCATTAAATATTTGTGTGGGAAAAGATAATCAACAGTGCCCTGTATTTTTGCCATTGTCAGCAGCCTGTATTTCAGCGGAAGGTTTTCTTCTTTTGAAAACGGATATTTTTTCTCATCATTGACTGATTTTCCTTCTTCTAAAAGCCCGTAATCAAAACGGTTCTTATAGATGTCATTCAGTAATTTCTTATTTTCAGGACTGATTTTCTTATTTTTTTGAAACCAGTCAAAATTTTGATTAACGGAAAGTATATCTTTTTGATCTTCAACAATAGGTTTTGAAGAAGTTTTGGTATCTAAATTTCGTGTCAGTAGGGTAATAATTTCGTTGAAATTTTGTTTCGGGCTTACGTTCTCTATGTTTACCAAGAATAAACTATCGGCATCTATTTTTCTGCTGGCAAGATCATGATGATAATATTTGATGAAATTCCATGTTTTAATGAAATCTGCATATTGATTTTTCTGGGCGAAAATAGATTGCTGAATTATTAAAAATAGTATAAAAAATGTTATTTTTTTCATGATAATAAGTAGTTTATAAATATAACATATATTTTTTGATTAAAAATATTTATTATCATTATCGGCTAACAGTTTCTATATCAATATATCAAAGCTCATGAACAAAGCCGTTTCCACAGAATCATTATAAAGCTTAGTGTTAATACCGGTTATTGCAAACCCTGCACGCTGAAAGAATTTTATAGTATGGAAATTGGTGTTCTGAGTTTCTAACTCTACCAGCCTGCACTTAAGATTTTTTGCTTCCCGGTTGATTGATTTTATAAGCATTTTACCCATATTCTGTCCCCTGAATTCTTCACGTACCATAAAGCTTTCAATAAACAGACTGTTGTTTTTCGGTCTGAAGTCGCAGATTGCCCAGGCTACAAGCAGATCTTCATGATAGACTCCGAAAGAGTGCCCCTGATTGATAATGGAATTCAGCCGGTCGAAATCTTCCTCACTGGTATGCCAGATTTTACGGTAGTGCTGTTTTTTTTCTCTTAAGCTGAATTCAAAAACGTTTCCGGTTTCAATAGCAGATACTACAAATATTTTGTCGGTATGGTAGCCGTTCAGTTCCCATTCAGGAATAAAATTGAGTGACAGTTTTTCAAGTTTTCGGATTTCCATTGATATCTTCAGGAATAGGTTTCTAATTTATGATTTATGCGAAGAAGAGCTGGAAGTTTTGGTACTGAACATATTACCGGCGGTAGCATATAGTAAAATCTGTAAAATAATGAGAACCGAAATAACAGCGACCCTGATCATCGCATTTTCAGCAAACCGATTCCTGATGGTTTCCATGTAATTGATCTTTTCGATTGCGAATTCTTTCAGACGGCTGATTTCTGTAAACTCGTTCACTTTTTCGATCTCTGAGCTGATTTCAGCTTCATTAAGCGTGGTAGCTACATTGATCAGGTTGATATTGCTGATAAAAAGCCAACCGAATAAAATGATGGAGACTAATAAAAGGAAAGGGCGGAGAAGTTTCATTTTCTGTCTATTAATAAGGATTTGATATTTTCAAATTTAAATAATTTGAAACAAATTCCATACAAATAGTATACCTTAAAGTTTTTTAAAACAATTATTTACAATTTCAATATCAGGAAAAATAGATATTATACACAATATTAAATAATCCGGGAATGAAATTTAAATAAAATTTCACATACCAAAAAATCAAAACCCGTAAATTTGCTCACAATAAAATGTTACTCAATGCTTAGGAAAATTTCGATTGCAGCAGCAGTTATTCTGTCTGTCACGGCAATCAACGCGCAGAAGATTAAAAATTCCCGGTTGGAAAGACCGAAATTGGTAGTAGGATTAGTGGTAGATCAGATGAGATGGGATTACCTGTACCGTTTTTACGATAAATACGGCAATGATGGTTTCAAAAGATTATTAAATACAGGCTATTCTCTGAATAATGTTCATATTCCTTATGTGCCTACGGTTACGGCCTTGGGACACACCTGCATCTATACGGGATCGGTTCCTGCCATTCATGGGATCGCCGGAAATGACTGGACCGATAAGGAAACCGGCAAAAATGTATATTGTACAACAGATGAATCCGTAAGACCGATAGGAACGACCAATGCAAAAGTAGGGAGCCATTCTCCGAAAAATCTTTGGTCTACCACCATCACCGACGAATTGAGAATAGCTACCAACTTTCAGGGAAAAGTAATCGGTGTTTCTCTGAAAGACAGGGCTTCCATTTTACCGGCCGGCCATACCCCGAACGGCGCCTTCTGGTTTGACGATTCTACCGGAGATTTTATCACAAGCAGCTGGTATATGAATGATCTTCCGCAATGGGTAAAATCTTTCAATGCACAGAAGATGCCGGAAAAGCTGGTTGCCAACGGATGGTCTACACTGCTCCCGATTGACCAGTATACAGAAAGTTCGCCGGACAATTCAGCATGGGAAGGATTACTGGGAAGCGCAAAAACACCTGTTTTCCCATACAGTAATTTAGCCGCAGATTATAAAGATAAAAGAGATAATATCCGTTACACGCCATTTGGGAATACATTAACCCTGAAGCTTGCCGAAGCGGCTGTAGAAGGAGAAAAACTGGGAAGCGATGATGTAGTGGATATGCTGGCGGTAAATCTTGCTTCAACGGATTACGCAGGACATAAATTCGGACCCAACTCCATTGAAGTAGAAGATGTTTACTTAAGACTGGACCAGGATCTTGCCCGGTTTTTCAGCTATCTGGATTCCAAAGTAGGAAAAGGGCAGTACACGGTTTTTCTTTCTGCAGACCACGGCGGGGCACATTCTGTAGGCTTTTTACAGGAACACAAAATTACCACAGGCTTTTTCGGTGATGGAATGGAAAAAAATATGAATGAAAAACTGAAAGAAAAATTCGGGGTTGATAAGCTTATTAATGCCATTGATAACTATCAGATCTATTTTGACAGAAAGCTTCTGAAAGAAAACAATCTTGATCTTGATGCTGTAAGAGATTTTACCGTTAAAGAAATCGAGAATGATCCAACTGATCTGTATGCTGTTTCGGTAGTAAAAGTACAGGAATCTACCATTCCGGAACCTATTAAACAAAGAATCATCAACGGAATCAACAGACAGAGAAGCGGTGATATCCAGCTGATTTCACATGACTCCATGCTGCCGCCTTATTCCAAAACTGGGACTACGCATAGTGTATGGAATTCCTATGATTCGCATATTCCTTTGATTTTTATGGGATGGGGAATTCAGCATGGTGAGAGCAACAAGCCATACTCAATGGCAGATATTGCTCCTACGGTTTCTTCTTTGCTGAAAATACAGTTCCCGAGCGGAAATATAGGAAATCCTATTACAGAGGCCATCGGAAAATAATTTTTTTGAAAAACTGTCTAAGCTTTTTACCGCAAAAGGTACAAAAGGATAATATAGTTTTAAAGCTTATCATTACGTAAGATTAAAAGAATCTCAAAGTTTTAAAATCTTTGGCTTTATTCTTTTGAAAGCTTTATTAGCGAAGATTTGCAATAACTTGTCTCTTTTGCGGTTAAAAATAAATTAGCATAAAAAATCCTTAGCATTTTTGTTAAGGATTTTTAATTCAAACAAATATTTTAGTGCCATCTATTTTCAGCATATTCTGTTTTTCCATCTTTTTAATGGCGCGGATGACGGTTTCTATCCGCATTCCCGTGAGTGAGGCAAGCTGTTGCCGGGTATAGGGAATATGAAAAGAAAATTTATCGTTAAATCCGAAATGATTCTTTACGTGATTCAGGATAAGGTGAAGCTTTGTCACAGGATCCTGAAAAGAAAACGGAGCAGAGGTAATGTGTTTGTACCGCATACGGTCTGCCGTATAAGAATACATATTAAAAATGAGCTGTGGTTTTTTCAGGAGAAGCTCAATCAGTTTATTCTTTTCCAGTTTTATAATTTCACAGTCGGTAACGGCAATTGCGCTCACCGCATATTTCCTGTCCTGAAAAAGGTAAGTCTCGGCTAGGCAATGACCATCGAAAGGGATCCCGTGGATAAACTCTTTGCCGTCTTCCAGGAAGCTGCTTATTTTTACGGTACCGGTTTTTATCTGCAAATAATACTTCGGAGTACTCTCTTCTTCAAAGATATAATCACCGGAATTATAATTTTGTTGTTCAGCGCCATGGGAAAACAAGAGGTTTTCGCATATGATCATAATCTAACTGTTATTTGTTTGAGATAAAATTAACAAATAAACATGTTGATTAAAAATTTATTAATACCACATACATGCCTTATACAGGGAGATACAGAGAATAACTCTAAAATTTATGACAATGATTATTAACGGTATGATAACAGGCTGTTTATACGAAAAGGCGAAAATTAAAAGCAGCATACAAACTTCTAAAATTCTGTATACTGCTGTTTATGTTGTGCTGTCTAATATCTTCCGAAATGATGTTTTAGACAATTATTCTTCCTGCTCTGCCTCATCCTCCTCATCGTCATACTGTTCCAGAAAATATGTAAAAGTAAACTCATCCATTTCATCTTCTGCATCCTCAAGTACCGTAAGAAGATCTTCGAAAATTTCAAGCTGATCTACGGTCATATTGACAAATTCAATATGCAGCGGCATTTCGAGCCCGCCGGTAATCACGTCCGAAAGAGCATCCAGATTATCACCGAAATGTTCCGGGAGCGGCAGCTTTTCTTTTAGCTGTGCATAGAAGTCCTCATAATCTCCTATGTCTGTAAAATCAATATATATTGTTTTCATATTCAACTGAATTTCCAGTTTTTATTAATTAAAATTTGCTTGCATTTTTCGCAAAAATCAGTTTCTTCATCCGTGGGGTTTTTGCCTTCCGCACTTCTCATGAAACACTTTTTTTCAGGGCAATGTTTCAGCCCCTGTGTATGTCCAAGTTCATGTATTGTAACTTTAAACAGCTGTTCATTGCTTCAGTCTGAAACTTGAAGCAACGCAGGACGTGCCTGGCCTGAACCCCAATCCCATAATACCGAAATCTTTTATATTCCCTTCGTGGTACTGATATCTTTCGTCGTTAGCCCGATCGTTACAAAGCTTTTCCTTGTATTTTTGCTTAAAAAAGAAATAATGGAATCTGCCCGGTAGCGATTTCTTGGCTTGTAATAACTTTTTGTAGGTAAATCAACAGGCTCAAGTACTTTTACTTTCGGATAAAGTTTTCTGATCTCTTTTGCCACCTCAGCTACATCTCCGGAATTTATATCTTTAAAAGGCTGAACCAGGATTGTAATCGCTTCTTCACCATTTATTACTTCTTCTTTTTTTTCTGAACACGAAGATAAAACATATATAAACAACAGATAAATTAAAACAATCTTAAATCTGAGAATTTCATTAACGCTGTTCATTATTTTTATTTGAAATTTACTGCTTTTCAAAACTTCTGTAATGGTTCTTTGTAAGATAAACATCACCGTTTTCTGTAAAAATAATGCGGTCGGCATTTCTGTTTCCGCAATGATAATTGACGTCTGCCTCGAAATAGGCTTGTCCTTCGGGCAATGCTTTTTCCCTGTTCCCGAATCGGTCTCCGCCAATTGCTTTTCCCGGTAATACTTCGCAGAGGTTTCCTTCAGAAGGATTCCAGCCCATTTTTCGGGCTTCATTTTTTGTAATATAATAATCGGGAAGTTGGTGATTTTGTTTTACGAAACGAATCACAGTACTTTGTTCTGTAAGTTGATCTATAGACTGCTGCTGAACGGGTGGCCTATTTACCGACGCCGGTTTAGCACTACTATACTCAATCACCGGCTTTGAAGCATCTGCTTGCTTATCTTCAATAAAATTCCGGTACACGTACATCACAGACATGCCGAAAAGAAGCCCGAGACAGATAAAAAACAGAGATCTTGTTTTACTGTTCATAGTTTTAATTTAAAAAATACAACAATCTAAGAATGTAACAATCTAACAATTAAAAGAGCTAATAATATTTAATAAAATAACTAAATATCTCAGAGTTTGAAAACTCACTTTATTACATTGGTAAACTGCTACATTGTTACATTATCAAATTGTTACATTAAATTATACTCTCCATTCTTCCGGAATATCACAGATTGGGATGGGCACCATTTTATGTTTAGCGGCCTTGTGCATTCTGTCAAAAATCATGAATACCTCCTTATCGCGGCCTTCATAATCTTCTGCTGTTTTTGTTCCGTATTCTTTCTGGATTTTTTCCAGTTCAGGATATGTGGCTCCAATTTGGTCTTCATCAGTTCTGTCTGCATCCCAAAGTCCGTCCGTAGGAATAGCATTCTGAATGCTTTCAATAAGATTCAGGGCTTTTGCCAGCTCATACACTTCAGTTTTATACAGATCAGCGAGAGGAGAAAGATCTACGCCTCCGTCACCATATTTTGTATAAAACCCGATTCCGAAATCTTCTACTTTATTTCCGGTACCGCAGACTAAAAGTCCATGAAGCTGCCCGAAATAATAAAGGGTAAGCATTCTGAAACGGGATCTTGTATTAGCTAAAGCAAGATTATTGCTCCATCTCCCTTCTACATGATCGTGAACGATTCCTTCAAAACTTTCAAAAACGGGTGTTAAATTGATAGTTTTTCCCTGTACGTTAGGGAATTTTCTTTTGAGATCTTCAATATGATCCTGTGCACGGTTTACCTGGTCTTCTTTCTGTCGGATCGGCATTTCAAGGAGTAAAACTTCCAGGCCTGTCATCGCGCAAAGGGTAGAGACCACTCCGGAATCCACACCTCCGGAGACACCGATTACATATCCTTTTACATTCGCTTTTTCCGCATAATCTTTCAGCCAGCTGACAATATGATCTATTACTTTTTGTGTCTGCATTGTTATATTTTTTAATCTGTTTATTTAAGAATTTTCAAAATTAAATGTTTTGAAAACATTATTAAAGATAATCTTTACGATTCAGCTCGTACCAGAAGCAGATTCCGTCGGGTTCGGAAAATTCTCTTGTTCTCCTGAATCCAAGTTTCTCCAAAATATGATTGGAAGCATGGTTTTCGGAATGAGCATGAGCGTAAATAATATCAATTTTTAAACCATTAAAGCCAAAATCCAGCGAAGCCTTTGCAGATTCTGAAGCATAGCCTTTTCCCCAGTATTCAGGCAGGAAACGATAACCGAGGTCATAAACATTTTTATAGCCGTTTACTTTTTGGGTGAGCAATTTCAGTCCGCTCCATCCGATCAGAAGTCCGCTTTCCTTTTCAATCACGGCAAGTCTTCCGATGCCATATTCTGCATATTGCTGCCGGATCATTTTGATATTATTTTCAGTCTCGAGAATGTCGGAAAGTGGAGGAACTCCGATATATTTCATTACTTCAGGATGAGAATCCATAAGAAACATACGTTCCGCATCAGTTTTTTCAAATTTTCTGAGGATTAATCTTTCGGTTTCGAGGTGCATGTTTATTGTTGTTGAAATCCAAAAATGGTCACGTCTTTAGCTCCTTTTTTAATATCGGTTTCCCGGATGGGATTTTGTTTTACATTTAAAGTTTCTAAATTTTGATTTTGAGAAATGTCCAGTTTCCGGATCTGATTATGTTCCAGGTTTAAGTGTTTAAGATTCTTAAGTCCGCTGATATCAATGGCTTTAATTTTATTTAAAGATACGGTTAATTGATTAATTGCAGGAGTAGATTTCAGCGAAATATTTTCAATATTGTTATTATCGAGGTATAGGGAAGTGAGGTTTTTGAGGTTTTCGGCAGTAAAGGTTGAAATTTTACAGTTGGTACAAGAAAAGAGTTGGAGGCGATCTGTATTTTTCACGGAAACTACCGGGATATTGTTGTCGTCCAGAACAATTATTTTCACATTTTTAAAATAACGCAGATCATCTGTTGCTCTGATGCCTTTCCCGACCAGGAAAAGGTTTTCAATACGGTCGGCTTCAGATTGAATGATGTTCCCGTCTTTGTTGAGGTCAAAATTTTCAATAACGGCTTTCTCAAAATTTTTGTCTTTGAATACAAGTTGTTGGGCATTAAGATACAGGAGTCCCCAAAAGAAAACCACAGAGGATATTATTTTATTTTTCATCATCATATTATGTTTAAATCACTATTTTTGTAGACTTAATTTCATGTAAAAATATGAAGATTTTCAGAATTATTGCACTTTCATTAGTATTCGTTTTAGGATTGGATTCCTGTAAAAAAGAGGCTGAAAATAAATGGAAAATTGAAGTGAAAAATCCTGCGGAAAAAGTAGAAATCACTGATATTTCCAAAAAGTTTTATGATCAGAATTTTCCTTTGGCACAGTTTCAGTCGGAATTTCCGTGGTTCCAGGGAACGGTAAGTGATGCTGATTTTGTTAAGCGCAGAGCAGATAAGGAAGAAATAAAAATTTATAAAGAAGCGATTGCCAAAATAGATGAGAAAAAGCTTCAGGCAGATCTTCAGGATCTTTTTTCTCATATAAAATATTATTTCCCGGCATTTAAAAGTCCTAAGGTTTTTCTCTTTTCATCAGCCTTACAGATGGTTCAGGATCCTATTTTTTATGATCCGAAAGGAAATCTTCTGTTCATTGATGTTACAGGTTTTATGGGAGAAGGAAATCCTAATTATAAAGGGCTTGAAATGTATTTCCAGAAATCAATGAACCCCAACAATATCGTTCCGAAAGTGGCGCAGATTTTTGCCGAAGGTTTTGTAAAAGAATCTCCCGACCATCAGAAATTTATCGATATGATCATCCTCAACGGGAAAATCATGATCCTGAAAGATGCCTTTCTGCCAACCTATCCGGATTATCTCAAAATGAACTATACCCAAAAGCAATATGAATGGGCGTCAGCCAATGAGGCCAATATCTGGAACTATTTTGTAGAGAACAATCTTATTTTCGGGGACGATCACCGACTGGAAGACCGTTTTATCGCTCCAGGACCCTTCTCGAAATTTTATACGGAAATCGATAATGAATCTTCACCACAGATCGGAATTTTTACGGGGTGGAAAATATGTAAAGAATATCTGAAACAAAAACAGGATGTTAAGCTTCAGGATTTTCTGAACACCGATGCTACGGTTATTTTTAATCAGTCCGGATACAAACCGAAATTATAAAAAACAACATAAACGAAGCCGGCAGATGTTCGGCGCATCAATATAAATTTTAGAAAACAGAACGTTATGAGAAAAACTCAGATTACCATAGATGTTGAGCTGGATGAAAACCATATCCCTGAAAATATCACATGGAATGCTCAGGATGGAGGAATTGAAAAAGAAGCAACAAAAGCAACCATGATTTCAGTGTGGGATGATAAAACAATGGAAGCATTAAGAATCGATCTCTGGACCAAAGAAATGCCGGTAGACCAGATGAAAATGTTTATCCATCAGATTTTAGTTTCTCTTGGAAATACCTATCAGAGAGCAACAGGTGAGGAAGACGTTGCACAATGGATGGAGGAAATAGCAGAAGAGTTTGCTGTAAAATCGGCGATAAAAATGTAAGAAAGCTATTAGCATTTGGCAATCGGCAATTGACTTTACTAAATGCATTATAAGATAATTATAAATTTTTGGTATTTGGTTTAATGCTAAATGCCAAAAGCAATAAGCTAAAAGCAAAATTATTATGAATTTCAATACAAAAGTAATACACGGTGGGCAACACCACGAATCGGCAACGGGATCTGTAAACGTTCCTGTATTTTTAACGTCCACTTTTGCTCAGAAAAGTCCAGGCGTACATTCGGGATACGAATATTCAAGAGCGGCGAACCCTACAAGACAGGCTTTGGAAGATTCTCTGGCAAGCATTGAAAACGGGGCAAGAGGCCTTGCTTTCGGGTCAGGTTTAGCGGCTATCGATTGTGTTTTAAAATTATTAAACCCGGGAGATGAGGTTATTGCAGTAGACGACTTATACGGTGGAACCTACAGGATGTTTACCAGGCTTTTCGAAAAATATCAGCTGAAATTTACCTTCGTGAATTTTGATGATGCTTCAAAAATTGCCGATGTCATTACTGATAAAACGAAGCTAATCTGGGTGGAAACACCAACAAATCCTTTGATGAAGCTGGTCGACATCAAAGCGGTGGTTGAACTCGCAAAAGGCAAAGATATTTTAGTAGCGGTTGACAACACTTTCGCAACACCTTACCTTCAAAGACCGATTGACATGGGTGCTGATATTGTAATGCACTCTGCAACCAAATATCTGGGAGGACATTCTGACGTTATTGCAGGTGCTTTGGTAGCGAAAGATGCTGAATTAGGTGAAAAACTTCACTTTATCCAGTTTGCGAGCGGTGGTATTTTAGGACCTCACGATTCTTATCTTGTATTAAGGGGAATCAAAACATTGGCATTAAGAGTTCAGAGACACTCGGAAAACGGAATGGCTGTTGCCAAATATCTTGAATCTCATCCCGCTGTAGATAAAGTGATTTATCCGGGCCTGGAATCGCACCCGCAATATGAGCTTGCCAAATCTCAAATGAAAGATTTTGGAGGAATGGTTTCTTTTACGTTTAAATCAGGAAAAAAAGAAGATGCGATTAAATTTTTAGAAAAAGTAAGAGTGTTCACATTAGCTGAATCATTGGGTGGAGTAGAATCTCTGGCCAATCATCCTGCTTTGATGACCCATGCTTCCATCCCTGCAGAAAAACGTGCAGAACTGGGAATAACCGATGATCTGGTACGTTTAAGTGTCGGAATCGAAGATGCGGAAGATCTTATCGCAGATCTGGAAAGAGCTTTTTCGTAAATTAAATTTTGTAACCACAGACTTTGTCTTCCTGAAAGATTTAATCCAGTGTTTGCACTGAATTTCTTCAGGAGGGCAAAGTTTTAAATTAAAAAAATGACAAGAAAAGCAACCATTCAGGATGTAAGGCAATTATCTGAATTGTTCGATCAATACAGAGTATTTTACCATAAAGAATCTGATATTCCTGCGGCCGAAAAATTCATAACGGAAAGAATCGAAAATAAAGATTCAGAAATTTTTGTTGCCGAACATGAAGGAGAAATGTTGGGTTTTGTACAGCTGTATCCTTTGTTTTCATCTACGAGAATGAAACGGTACTGGCTGCTGAATGATTTATATGTGAACGAAAATCATCGTGGAAACGGTTATTCTAAGCAATTAATTGAAGAAGCGAAGAAAATGGCGAAATCTTCTGATGCATGCGGAATTCTTCTTGAAACCGGGAAATCCAACGATATCGGAAATCAATTATACCCATCCTGTGGATTTAAAATCTACGATGAAGTGAATTTTTATGAGTGGACGAATGAATGAATTATGTAACAATGAAATAAATTGCTGCATTGATAAATTATAAACAATGACTAATTTTCAAAAATACATACAACGATATTTAGACTTAATTCCTTCCGAAAACTGGTTGGAAGAATTGAAAAAAACCGGAGAAGAAACGGCTGAACTTTACGCTCAGCTTTCGGAAGAACAATCTTCGTTTGCTTATGCAGAAGGAAAATGGACATTGAAAGAACTACTTTTGCATTTATCAGATACCGAAAGGGTATTTCAATATCGAACTTTAGCATTCTTAAGAGGTGATCAAAATGAGTTGCCGGGTTTCGATGAAGAACTATATGCGAGCCAGTCTTTTGCCAATGAAAGAACCATAAGCTCACTGTTGGAAGAATATCAGCTGATCAGAAAATCTTCCCAGATTTTACTGGAGACCGCTCATTTATCGGCATTGAAAAATGTTGGTACGGCAAATGGAAACCAAATTTCCGCAGAAACCATCGGAAAGTTAATTGTCGGACACAATTTGCATCACCTGAATATTATTAAAGAAAGGTATTGGCCGGGATTATGAGAAAGTTTTCACCAAAAGATGCATCCATTCTCATAAGCCTGATCATTTTTATATCTTCTCTTTTCTTTACTGCATTTAAAGTGATGGAACCTAAAGAAATTAGAGATTATCATTCTTTAGAACTTTTACTAGTAGGTAGTATTAGTTTTTTAGGTGGCGGGATTTTAGAATTTTTTATATGGTCTGCAAACATCTGGTTTATCCTGTCACTGACTTTCGCCTTTTTTAATAATTTTTTTATTTCCATTATTACAGGAATAATTGCATTATGTATTTCGGGATCTTTTATATTCTGGAATACAGTACTAGTATCAGAAAGTGGTAGAGAAGCTGAGATTTATAGCTTCGAAATGGGTTATTTTCTATGGTTAGCTTCAATCTTATTTTTAACTATTTCCTCAGTCTATTTCAAAATTAAAAATAACAGACCTAAAAGCATCAATAGCAACGGGCTTTAGCCCGTTTGCCTTTTCAATACAATTCCGAATGGCTTTAGCCTAAACTTAAAATAAATTTTTATTTTTGGCAAAACAACACAAATGCCTTTTATTAAAGTTTATATCCACGTCGTTTTCTCAACAAAAAACAGGATTCCTTATTTAAATACTACAGCATTAAGACTAAAAGTATGGAAGCATATTAAAGAAAATGCTTCAGAAAAAAGAATTTTTGTAGATGTTGTCAACGGTTATTCTGATCATTGTCACTGTTTAATTTCTTTAGGTTCAGATCAGAATATCGGAAAAGTTATCCAGCTCCTGAAAGGAGAATCTTCTTTTTGGATCAATAAAAACCAACTTACAAAAACTAAATTTGCCTGGCAGGAAGAGTATTTTGCAGTTTCCGTTTCGGAATCTATGGTTGATACGGTACGGAATTATATTATACATCAGGAAAAGCATCATCAAAAGAAAACATTTGCTGAAGAATGTCAGGAGTTTTTAGACAAATTTAATTTTAAATAAGCTTTGGCTGAAGCCAATTGAATTTTTATCTTTGGAAGACGGGCTAAAGCCCGCCCCTATTCATTATGGAAAAGATCATACAAATACTAAAATCAGGCGGTACCATATTATACCCTACAGATACCATCTGGGGAATCGGTTGTGACGCCACTAATATAGAAGCAGTCAATAAAATTTTTGACATTAAAAAACGGGAAAAGAACAAATCCATGATTATCCTGGTAGAATCTGAAAAGAGGCTGCAGGATCTCGTTGATGTACCGGAAATGGCTTGGGAAATCATCGATTTGAGCGAAAAACCGGTTACGATCGTCTATGAAAATCCAAGAGGTCTGCCAAAAGAACTGTTGGCAGAAGACGGCAGCATCGGGATTCGTCTCGTTAAAAATGATTTTTGTAAGAAGCTCATCACCAAACTCAATAAGCCATTGGTTTCCACCTCTGCTAATTTCAGTGGTGAAAAAAGCCCTTTAAAGTTTTCGGACATTTCACAGGAGATGATTGATCTGGTAGATTATGCAGTGGAAGAAGACAGGGAAAAAGTGTCTCAGTATTCAGGCTCTTCAGTTATCAAAATCTGGAGCGACAACAGAATAAAAGTACTTCGCGAATAAGAAAAAAGATTTAATTATCTTTGCAAAATCATTCAGCCATTAAGAAGTCGGAAACTTAGTTTTACACTAAAATCTGATTTCTTAGTGGTTTTAAATTAAATAATAGTTGAGCTTTAATCTATTATTGATCAATATCATCTAACATCTATAAAAATGTTCATTAACCTTAATCAAAATAAAAACCTTAAACTTTTTAAAATAATTTCTGAAGTCGCAGCAGGAAAGGAACAGTCGGTGTACATCGTTGGCGGTTATGTCCGTGATTTGCTGATGAAAAGAAAAGCTTCTACCGATATTGATTTTGTAACTGAACAGAGCGGAATTGAACTGGCCCAAAATGTCGGAAAGGAAATTGATCCGAAGATGAAAGTTTCCGTCTTTAAAACGTATGGTACGGCAATGATCAGGTACAAAGACCTTGAACTTGAATTTGTAGGTGCCAGAAAAGAAAGTTATACAGAAGACAGCCGGAAGCCGGAAGTGGAAGGCGGTACCATCGAAGACGATCAGAAGCGAAGGGATTTTACCATCAATGCAATGGCAATTTCTTTGAATAAAGATAATTTTGGTGAATTAATCGATCCGTTTAACGGAATGGAAGATCTGGAAAACGGAATTCTGCGAACACCGTTGGAACCTGCGCAGACATATTCTGATGATCCGTTACGAATGATGAGAGCCATTCGTTTTGCTTCTACTTTGCAATTCAGAATCGAAGAAAAATCACTGGAAGCCATTAAGCAGGAAGCAGAGCGTATTAAAATCGTTTCAATGGAAAGAATCATGGTAGAATTTAACAAAATCATGCTTTCCCAAAAACCTTCAGTCGGGCTCAGACTGATGGAAGAAACCGGTTTGATGAAACTGATTATCCCCGAACTGATCGACCTGAAAGGAATAGAAGAAATAGAAGGGCAGACTCACAAAGATAATTTTTACCATACCCTGGAAGTGGTAGACAATATTTCACAAAATACCGACAATCTATGGCTTCGTTGGGCGGCATTGCTTCACGATATCGGAAAAGCACCGACCAAAAAGTTTGTGGAAGGAACGGGCTGGACATTCCATGGGCACGAGTTTTTAGGTTCTAAAATGGTGAAAGCTTTATTTCAGAGACTGAAACTTCCTTTAGGTCCGGATATGAAATATGTTCAGAAAATGGTAAAGCTTTCTTCCCGCCCTATCGCACTGATTACGGATGATGCTTCAGATTCTGCGTTAAGAAGGCTCTTGTTTGATTCCGGGGAAGATATGGAAGATCTTTTTACCCTTTGCAAAGCCGATATCACAACGAAAAATTCTAAAAAGCAGGAAAAATTCAAAAAGAACTTTGAATATGTAGCGGTAAAAATTAAAGAAGTGGAAGAAAAAGATCAGGTAAGGAATTTTCAGCCGCCAATTTCCGGAGAAGAAATTATGGCTCTGTTTAACCTGAAACCCGGCCGTGAAATAGGAATTTTAAAAGAAAAAGTAAAAGAAGCTATCCTTGAAGGCGAGATTGAAAATGACAGCGAAAAAGCAAAGCAATTCGTCATTGCAGAAGGAGAAAAACTGGGCTTAACACTTGTTTAAATGTTTTTTGGACCATTTGATTATATCATACTGATAATCATTGTAATTTTCAACATTGTAGTTTGGAAATATGAAATTATAAAGAAACGCAATTGGATATTTTATTTGATTGCGTTTTTTCTTTTCGGCTTTATTATTCCTGTTTTTTCTATTTATTTCGAAGTTCAGAGAGCGATAAAAGGCCAGCCGTTTGTTGATAATTTTACATTGTTGTATACGTATTTCAGATTTCCGGTCTGGTGGCTGATAGGATTGCTTGAGGTAATTTGGTTAAAATTTTATCTTAAAATAAAAATCCGGGCGGTTTCGAAGAAACCGCCCGGAAAAAAACACAAATGATGAAAAAATAAATTGTATTGGTATATCAATACAAAGTTGTTAGTTCCAGTATGCTCCGTTGGTACCTTTACCCGCAGTAAACGTTTTCATTAGAGAACCGCTCGTAGAATAAACGCTGATTTTACTGTCCTGAGTAAATCCGTTGGCGTCAGAAACAAAAATTCTGTCGTTTACAACGCTGAATCCGTACAGATTAGAATAAGGATCAACGCTGTTGCTTACCGTAAACAATGGAGCAGTAGGCACGGTAGAAGCTGTTAAATCCATCGCATATACTTTTAGCCCTGAAGTAAAGTAAAATTTACCCTTTTCAATTTCAAGATTCGTAGCATCGGTAATTCCTGTTAAAGTAAACGTTTTAGTGATGTTTCCGGTATTGGAAATCTGGTAAATATAAGAATCTGCAGTTCCTGCGGCGATCGCATATACCGTTCCGTTGCTGGAGATCATCTTATTGATATTTCCGTTCGGTATCGTGATCGTAGACTGTATTTCGTTATTAGATGTTGTAATATAAGTGATTTTATTTCCGAAACCGAAAGAAGCATTTTGTACGAAAATATTATTTCCTGCTTCCACAACTCTTTCAACAGCGTCTGTGAAGTTGATTTTCTTAACAAAAGATAGGTCGGAAGCTTTATAAATGCTTACATATTTGTCACCTCCGTATTTGTCATTGGTTACGTAGATATTATTGTTGGCAAAAGCCATGAAACGGGGCGAATTCAGCTGAGCAGTAATTTCTCCCGTTCTCTTAAAGTTGAATCTGTTGACAATCTGAATTTTATTAGAGTTATTCAGCAACAGATAAGCATGATCTCCATTAAAGCTGATCATCTGTAAAACATCACCAAGGTTAGAATCACCATTGTTGGCAGAAAAAATATTATCCTGCTTCAGGGTCAGGTCAGAGGTAATATACGTTACATCTGCATTTGGTTTTCCGAAATTTCCCTCGTTGCTTAGTAAAAATCCGTTTCCGTAATACATTTCCTCGCTTATATTCTCATCACTGCTACAAGAAATATTGAAAAGCAATGCAAAAGCAAAAGCCAGGGTCAGAAGTTTAGTTATTTTCATAATATGTTAAATGTTAAAAATTAATATTGATGTAGATGCTGTAATTTCTTTTAGGTAAAGGATAATAAGAAACGGTCTGGTAAACAGTGTCGGTGAGATTATTTACCTTAAATCCTAAAGTATAATGATCTGAAAAATTTGCGGAAATTCCGGTATTCATTACAAAATACGGATCAATGGCATCAGCTTTCTTTTCGTCAGTCGTAGTATATGTAAGTCCGTTGAAAAGCCCTTGAACATACACACTCAGGAAACGGTAGCGGTAATCGATATTTCCGGTAGCTTTATGCAGCGGTACATACATCATCTGCATTCCAGTAAGCTTGTTGGTAGATCTGGAATACGTGTATCCGCCGTTAAACGTGAGATGATGATTCCCTAGGTTTTTACGATAAGTGACCTGTGAATCAACCCCATAAATTTCAACGCTGTAAGTGTTGAAAGCAGCCCAGAATCCTGCAGCCGTCGGAAGCCAGTTGATATAGTTTTTAATATCCATATAATACGGACTCACCGTCAGTCTGAAATCCCCAAATGTAAACTCATGATCCATATCAATATTCATGGAAGTCTCCGGAACCAGATCAGGATTTCCTCCCTGCCGCCAGTATAAATCGTTAAATGTCGGAAACTTAAAGTTTCTTGAAAGACTTGCACCCGCCTGATACCATTTTACCGGTTGCCATTTTCCTGAAAAGGAATATAAGACAGGGGAGGACAGGTTTTCCACAAAATCTTTTTTGATACCTGCTTCAAAGCGCAGATCAGAAGTCACAAAATATCGTACAAGTCCCGCTCCAGCTCCTACATTCCTGCTGATATCGCCAATGCCGGACTGATAGCCAATACCTTTATTTACCTGAAATTCGCCAATGGCATTGATATTGAGCTTCGGAGTAATGAAATAATTAAAATCATTTCTGAAAATATAATTTTTTCCCTGCGCGCCACTTTCTTTCGGCTTTTCAATATCTCCAAAATACTGGAAATTATCTTCTGTGTAAGCTGCTTTCAGACTATTGGAAAAATCATTTCTGGTAATATCCCATGAAATAAGGCTGCGCAGTGTCTGAGCGTTGTATTTAGTTTTATTGCCGTTTTCCGTAAAAATGGGGTAGTGCTGCGAACCGTCAAATAGTTGGTTTTGCCACGAAACCGTCTGGTGCGGTGCAATTTTATACGAAGCACCGATATTGATCGACGAATTGTAAAATCTGCCGTTTCTGTTAATATATTCCTTCTCGGGAACTTCATAATCATTTTGGCTGATGACATAATTTCCCGAAACCTTCACGCTGAATTTATCATTGCTGAAAGACGTTCTCAGAAAATTATTAAAGGTCCCGAACGATGCTGCTTCCGAATAAAGAAAAGCATGAGCACCCTTGTTAAACTCCAGATTATTATTAAGATGAATACTCCCTCCGATGGCAGAACTTCCATACTGTACACTTCCGCCGCCGGCTTTCACTTCAAGTTCATCATACCCGAAAAGCGGAATATTATTTACATCACCCTGTCCCAGAAAAGTGGAGTTAATATTGATGCCGTTCCATACAAAAGCAGTGTGTCCCGCGCTTGTTCCCCTGAAAGAAGGAGATGATACAGCACCGCGGCCATTTTCTTTAATATAAAGCTGGGATTGGAAACGCAAAAGCTCGGAAAGATTGGTGGCGTTTTTTTCGAAATCTTTCGGACGGATGGTATTGACGTTGTGAAAAAGCTTTACCTTATTCATCTGGTTGTCAAAGATGTAAACCGTGTCAATGGCTTTCTCCTGGGCAGAAAGAAAGTAGCCGTAAGCCGAAAAAATCAGTACTAAAGATTTTTTTATATCCATTCTATTGTTACTTTTCCTCCGAAAGCAATGTATTTAGTTACAATTCTGGCAGGTCTCCTGACTTTCGCTTTCTACACCTTCCCGTTTGCACAGTGGTTTGTCGTAGAAATTTTGTTTGCGATCTACAGTTGCGGGGACAGTCCGGGATTTACACCCGATTCCCTTTTCATTCCAAATGATTGGAAACCAAAATTTTTTGCAAAGATAAACTTATTCATCAAAAAAGCAAAAACAGAGAAATAATTAAAGTTTGATGACGATTTTGTAAAGGTTGTTTTATTTTTCAGGAGCCGGGAACCTGCTTTCCACTGCAATTCCTCATTCCGCGGCTTCGCCGCTCCATTCCGGGATTTTCGTTACAATCAGGGCTAGGTAGCAGATCAGGTGGCTTCGGCATGCTCAGCCACCACAGAAATACCAGTCTTTTTATGGTAATAGTTTACGGCAAATTCCCCTCACTTGGAGGGGTGGATTAATTTTCAGAGAAAATTAAGACGGGGTGTTTTAAAAAGCCAATCCAAAGTCAATTGTGAACGGTCAATTTGCTTCACTTGTCAATTTTTAAAATTCATCATTCACCCAGAACATCTACAAAAACGTCCCGTCAAAATAAAACGGCAACAGATCCTTAATCGAATGTACCTTCACCACCTCCTCATTCATGCTTGAGAAATAAAGATCAATGTTTTCATTTTGCTTGGTCTCAAATTCAATCAAACTTTGCCTGCAGGCTCCGCAGGGCGGAATAGGAGGGTTTTTCTCAGGAAATTCCCTGTGGCCTCCCACAATGAAAATCTTTTTAATTTTTACAGCCGGAAAATTAGCAGCTACCCAGAACATGGTCGTTCTTTCCGCACAAAGGCCTGAAGGAAATGCCGCATTCTCCTGGTTGTTCCCGGAATACATCTCGCCGTTTTCAAGAAGCACAGAACATCCTACCAGAAAGTTGGAGTAGGGAGCGTATGCATTTTCGCGCGCCTGTTTTGCTTTTTCAAATAATTCTTTTTCTATATCGTTCAGCTCGCTGCTATTCTTAAAATACTCGTAACTGATCTGAGTTTCTTTTTTCATATATTGTGGGTTAAAAAAAGGGGAATAAAATTACTTTTTTTTCACGAGGTGGGCAATAAAGGCCTGCTCTTTGCAATTCTCAATTTTTAAAAAATAAAAATAACATGTTATATACTCCAGTTACCTTCAGAAATGTTGAATTAAAAAACCGTTGGGTGATGTCGCCAATGTGCATGTATTCCAGTGAAGATGGACTTCCGAACGATTTCCATTTTGTTCATTACGGAAGCAGGGCACAGGGCGGAGCAGGGCTTCTTATCGTAGAAGCAACCGGTGTGGAACCCCGCGGCAGAATCACCAATCACTGTATGGGAATATGGAATGATGAGCAGGCCAAACAACTTCATAGAATTGTAGAATTTGTTCATAAACATTCAGAAAGCAAAATAGGAATCCAGCTTTCACATTCCGGCAGAAAAGGATCTACCTGGAATACCAAACAAATTTCTATTGAAGAAGGATGGGAAACCATCGCGCCAAGTCCTATTCCGTATCATCCGACGGAGAGAATTCCGCATGTTTTAACCTCAGAAGAAATCAAGGAACAGGTACAAAACTTTAGAGACGCCGCCAGAAGAGCAGTAGAGGCAGGTTTTGACGTTATTGAAATTCATGCGGCTCATGGCTATCTGATTCATCAGTTTTTATCTCCGCTTTCAAACATCAGAACTGATGAATACGGCGGAAGCTTTGAAAACAGAATTCGTTTTTTAGTTGAAATTGTAGATGCAGTAAATGAAGAACTGAATGACAATGTTGCCCTGTTTGTTAGAATTTCTGGCACTGAATATGCAGAAAACGGTTGGGAGATTACCGACAGTGTTGAATTGGCAAAGGTCTTAAAGAATCACTCTGTTGATCTGGTTGATGTTTCCAGTGGGGGAAATATTCACGGCGTAAAGATTCCTCTTTTCGATGGCTATCAGGTTCCGTTAGCTTCTCAGGTCAGAAATGAGGCTGATGTAAAAACAGGAGCAGTAGGACTGATTAAAAAAGTTTCCCATGCTGAAGAGATTCTTCAGAAAGGAGATGCCGATCTTATTTTTATTGCCAGGGAAATGTTGAGAAACCCTTATCTTGCAGTCCAGGGATCATTTGAAATGAATGAAGAATGCTTTTTCCCACATCAGTATCTGAGAGCGAAAATATAATCTTAATTTTTATATATTTGATCTACAAAAAATAAAATATGAAAGCAGAAGATTTCATGCTGCCTTGCCCTATCAAGAAATTCTTTGGTGTCGAATGTTTCGGATGCGGTACCCAGAGAGCGATTGTAATGGTTTTTGAAGGCAGATTTGCTGAAGCTTTTCATATGTTTCCTGCGATATACACACTTTTGCTTTTTTTTGCCACAGTGATTCTGAACTTTGTCGATAAAAAAAGAAATTACGGAAATCTGCTGATAATTTTAGCATCTTTGAATGCTGTAATTATGGTAATTTCATACTTTTATAAACATCATTTTAGCCATTAAACAACATATTAAATATTATAACTATGGAACAAAAATTGCCAAATGCACAAACGGTGCTTATTCTAGGAATTATTTCGGTAGTAGGTACCTGCTGCTGTTCAGGACTTGTCGGAATCATTTGCGGACTTATCGGTCTCAGCAAATATAAAAACGATAAAGTGCTTTATGATGCGAATCCCGGACAGTATTCTGATTTCGGGAATCTGAATACAGGACGTATACTATGTATTATAGGTCTTGTTTTAGGATGTCTTCAGGTTGTTTATTTCGTTTTCATGTTAGCAACAGTTGGCTGGGACGGATATATGGAGCAGATCAATTCACTTTCCAGAATGGGAGGAAGAGGATAAAAATAGGAGACCGCTGATGAAGCGGTCTTTCTATTAAATTGATACAAAATAAATCCTTCTTTAATCATAAGAAGGATTTATTATATAAGTGAGATTTATTTTATGATAAACTTCAATGCCGCACCATCCATTTTCAAAATATAAACTCCCGAAGGAAGATTTTTTATTCTGATAGAATTTCTGCTGTTCCTGAATGGCTGATCAAAAGACTGCATCATTTTCCCCTGAAGATTATAAATTTCAGCTTTTGTAATGTTCTTTGTTTCACCTTTTACAAAAATTTCATTATTTAAAATAGGATTCTGAGAAATCTGCAGCTCGTTTTGATGGGAAGCTGGTTCCGAATAAACATTCTGAATCTGTCTTGACGTTCCGGAATAACAGGTCCAGCTCAGGTTGTCGATGGCCACTCTGTTGCTGGATGAATTGTTTTCCAGAGTTATGGCTACGTTTCCGGAAATATTAATATTGCTGATCGTTGTAGTCGTTACATTGCTGCTGTAAGGCACTGTTCCAACTGTTGTTCCGTTTACTTTTACTGTTAAAGTTCCATTTGATCCGGTAAACTTCAATTGTTTGGTCACGGTTAATGATCCGATTCCGTTGGCTGAACTTCCGGATGTTAAAGCGCCGTCTCTGACTGTAATAGCTTTTGTAGAAATGGTTTGGTCGGTTCTGGCGTCAGTTGCCGTCCACGAAATTCCGCCGTTACTCCATGTTCTCGTTAAATAAGAAGCGGAACTTGCTGTCGGAATAGTTTCGAAAGTTTCATTCGCGCAGCCTGCTGATGTCGGAGGAGGAGTTGTTGTTCCTCCACCTCCTGTGGAAGATCCTGATCCCCAAATTAAATTCACATAATTAGGATTGTCAATAAACGGATTTCTGTTTCCCTGAAAAGTATAGGAAGCATTATTTCTGTTGATTTCAGCCTGGGATACCGGATCCTGGTTATGCCATGCCAGCAATACATTCAGCTCCCAGGTTTGTAATCCTGGAAAAGTAGAGCTTCCCAGCATATTTCCTGAAGAGAAAGTGGAAAGTTTGCTCTGATAGCGCGTTACAAAATAGAATATCATTCTTGCTACATCACCCTTGAATTCATCAATCGGTTCAAAAACAGTTCCTGAATATCCGGAAGAAATGGAATTTCCAAGTTTAGAACCGTTTTTAGAAGTAAAGGTTGCCGTGCCTACTTTTCCAAATGGATAATTAGAGCGCATACCGTTTACCTTTCCGTCTGTTGCCCTTATAAAATGAATATCGGAAACCATGGGCGATGATTCATTAAATAAGCTTTGAGGAACAATATGTTCTCTATTGTAGCAGTTACCTTCTACAGAATACGTTCCGCATTGGTTTGTGCCCGGAATGTATTTGTAAGGATCGGTACCGGTCGGTTTTTCGGAATAAATATCCAGAATTGAACCGTCATTTTCATAATTTTTGTCAATGTCCGTTGTTTTATAGCCGGTCCACAGTCCGTTATACCCTTTGTCCTGATGTCCGTTGGTAATGATTGAACTTAAAGCTGTTTTTAGTGAAGCTCCGGATAATCCGTTGGCCGAATTGTAATAGCCGGAAGGTGCCTGGGCATTTGCCAAAAGAGACAAAAATGCAAAGATGATTAGTGGTTTTTTCATTGTAATATTTTAGGTGATAAGATTAAAATAAATTTACGAATAAGAAATTACGGTATTATTAATTTTAAATCAATAGTAATAAAACGGTGAACTATTCATGTTGATAATGGTTTATTAAATATAATTTAAAAAATATTAATTGATATAAATCATGAAAATATAAATTAAAGATAAATGGAAAAGAACTACATTCGCAATTATTATTTTTATTTAGAATGATTAAAAATTTATATTTAAGATGTATGCCTATATTAGGCATTTTAGGTGGCATTTTCTCTATAAATGCCCAGTGTAATCCGGTAAGCAGCTTGTCTGAAAATTTTGATGCCTATTCCTGTTGCAACATGGGAGTAGTGCCTGCATGCTGGGACAGTGTGATTTTGGGCGGAGCAAGTCAGATTATTTCAAGTACACAGCCGGCTTCGGGAACAAGCCAGATTTATCAGACCGGCTATGGTACAGGAAAAATATCCATTGTTATTTTGCCAAGAATGAGTAATCTTTCGGATGGTACGCACCGTCTTCGTGTAAAAATGAAGTCAAACGGTGCAGGTTACCTTGAACTGGGATATATAAAAGATGCAATCCCTGATACTTTTGTATTGCTGCAACCGATTACGATTACAAATACATCTTATGATAATACCTCGGAGAGAATTTTTACCATACCAACAACGATTCCTGCTGGAATAAGACTGGCCATCCGTAATCCCGGAACTTCTTTTGCAAGACATTACTGGGACGATGTAGCTTGGGAGCCGATACCTAATCTGGCAACTCATGAAACAGGGAACCTTTCAGCAATACAGCTATATCCCAATCCTGTTCATGATAACCTGCATATTTCTGATATTAAAAATGTCGTAACATTTAAATTAACAGATGCGGTCGGGCGAATCTTAAAAAGTATTGATAAGCCTTCCAATACCATTTCATTGGGTGATCTTGAAAAAGGAGCTTATTTTGTCTCATTATATTTCAAAAGCGGAGAAGAAATATCATATAAAATAATCAAAGACTAGCGAATTTATTGAAACTCTTCAATAGTAGATTTAAATAACTATTTCAACATCAGTTTCACTGTATGCTGCTTTCCGCCATTGATGACCTTCAGTAGGAATATACCGTTTCTGGCTTTGTCGGAAATATCAATCTGCGTTTCATTTCCCGAAATAGATTTACTGAATATTTTCTGTCCGGTCATACTGTATACTTCTATTTCGGAATTTCCTGTAACCTGAGGAAGTTTTAGATTAAAAACACCGTTGGAAGGATTCGGATACGAATAGATATTATCTGCTTTTATTGTTTCTTCCTGCGTACCAAGAGTTGAAGTGAAACAGGTAGTTCCTGTAGAAGGAATCGTGATGGTAGTTCCCATTGTTATGTCATCTGTTTCTGGGGCACCATAGTATTCAACGCCAATATAGTAAGGAAACTGCGGCGTTCCGCTGGCGTCAATGGTTACAAAATAAGCATAGGTTCCGCCGGGGAATTCCGGGGTTACACAGTATCTGCCGTTATATTTATCAAGATCTCCTCCATTGGAAGCAAGCCATTCGTAATCTTCAATATACGTCCCTAAAGGATATGTTGTACTCACAGCAGGACCATAATTGGCAGAAGTTAAAGATACTCCGTAAGGTAAGGACGTTCGTGTGGTTATATTTCTGAGGCTATAGCCGGATTTCATTCTGGCAATGCCGCTTGATGCATTGAGAGGACTGCTGTATCCATAAGGTCCGTAAATAGGATATCCGTCAAAAGCCCAGCCTACGATGGGAGAATGAACGGTAGATGAAGTGCTGGAATACAATCGGTAAGGTTTTGCATGACTGTGATAGGCTCCCTGCTGTTGAGGATGAGCGCCCAAAGTAGCATCCAATACGAATCCTTCAGCCAAATATACTTCTACGTTCCAGGTACCTACACTATTGCCGTTGTTTCCGCTTCCGTTATAATAATGGGCATTAGACAATCCATATACAGGAACTCCATTCGTTAATAGCCCGATAGATCCCACTTTTGGGGAAATTGTTTTGGTTGTCGGTACGGTCTGTGTACGGGGAAACCGATAAGTATACCCTTGTGCGGAAGGTGCTCCGGGGTTAAGAAACTGTCCCATATTGGTAGTCATCCCTTCAGACTTCGTCCATACATAAGTAGAATTATAGCATACTTTAGTTACATTGGCTAATGCTGTTGAAGTATAGAAAACAAAGGTTGGACTGGTAGGGCTGCCGTTTGTATTCTGCCAGTAACTTGCATATTCACCGGCATTCATTATCCAGCTGGTTAAGACAGATTGCGAAAATAATACGTTTTGAGCGAGTAAAAAGACCAATAGTAATAAATTTCTTTTCATAAAAGTTCTTGTTTATCTATTTAGACGAAACTGTTTCTCAAATCCTTCGCTTTTATATAAAAAGTTTTTATTGAGGGTAGGAGAATTCGGGGTTTCTGATGAATTTCTCGTCGGTCAGTGTTTTTAAAAAAGCAATGAGATTGTTTTTGTCCTGTTCATTAAGGATGATTTTTTTTTGCAGGTGTTTTGATAAAGTTTTGCTTTTGTAGATGGTATTCGTGTAATGAAATAAAACCATCTGCAGGTTTTTAAACCTTCCGTCATGCATGTAAGGATAAGAAAGTTCGATATTCCGAAGAGTAGGAACTTTAAATTTAAGTGAATCATTTTTGTTCCGGGTAATCTTTATTCTTCCGCCATCTTTAAAAAAAGAATCAGGTTCCAAGCCGTTATTTTCAAATGATCCGTTGGTAAAAAGAGGTTCTGTATGGCATACTGCACAGGTTACTTTGAATAGTTCATAGCCTTTCTGTTCATATTCGTTAAATTTTTCCGCTTTGCGCATTACCTTATCGTATTTAGAATCGGAACTTACAAGCGTAAGCAGAAACTGTGAAATAGACTTTAAAGTTCTTTCACCTGTCGCTGTACTGTCTCCATACGCCTGATAAAAAAGCTTCCTGTATTTTTGAGAATGGTTAAGTTTGCTTACGACATGACTTAACTTTTCATCCATTTCCAGTGGATTTTCGATAGGAGAAATAGCCTGTGCATCAATATGATGAATAGAACCATCCCACATTAAATTTCTGCTCCACGCCAGATTTATGAGAACAGGAGAATTCCGGTTCCCGATTTTACCTTCAATTCCGTGGCTGGTTGTATGATCGATATGTGTAAATGAGGTATACTGGAGATGACAGCTTTCACACGAAATAGTGCCGTCCCTGGATAAAACAGGATCATAGAACAAGGTTCTCCCAAGAAATATTTTTTCTGCCGATAAAGGATTCTTTTTGAAATCATACACTGGTTTCGGCCAGTTTTCAGGAACCTTGAATAATGGATCTATTACATTTTTAAATCCATAAAAAATACAACAGACAAGAACCAATAGGGGATAGTATTTTTTCATCGCTCCGTTCTGAAAATGGTGGAAAGTATGCCGGAGAGCGCTACAGCTTCTTTGCCTGGAATCATTATGCTGTTTCTTTCGGCAAGATTTGCTTTTAAAATAAATTGATCCAGATCTATATTCAATAGTATGTTATCGGATGAAACCGGAAGGCTGATTTCCTGAATAGCATAAAAAGGATCGAAATACCCTCCCAGATGAAATCTGAATTCATGATTTCGGTCCGGAGAAAGACTGCTTTTGCCTTCGAGTTTAAAATTGATGTATCCCGTCTGCCACGCCCAGTACATTCCTTTCGTGGGATCGAGATCGCCGCCGTGTATGCCTTCATTATTGGTTTTTCGGTCTATTCCCAGATAAAATTTTATATGGTTGAATTTCAGATTTTCAGGAATTGAAAACATTATTTTCATTGATCTTTCATCAGAAGCATCAATCAGGTGATAACTGTTTTCTTCTGAAAAAACCAGCTTATCATCACGATAAAATTCAAAATGAGAGAGATAAAATTTAAGTTTTGAAATTTCTAATCCTTGCTGTTCATCCGCAACAAATGGCTTATCCTCAGAAATAGTCACTGGTTTTTCTTTGTATAAAGGCAGTACTTCCAGATTTACTGATTTCATACTCTGAGGAAAAAAGGATACTGAGAAAAGCAGAAAAAAATATGAAAATATCTTAAGCATTTTACCTGGGCCTTTTATGTGAAAATAATCTTCCAAGATCATGTGCAAGCGCTTTAAAGTCTTCTTGCTGATTACCTTTACAAAGCTTTTTAATATCCATAAAATGATTATAATTGATCATTTCCGCCTCTTCCTGTTTTTTTCCGATAAGTTTAACAAGAGAGTCTTTTTCTGTTGCATTTTCATTCAGGAGTGTTTCATATAATGCTGATTTTAAGGTCATCATTTCCTCTTCATTCCGCTGAATATTATTTCTGTGCTCATCAATCAGCTGCTGATACTCATCAATTTGTCTCTGGTCAAAATGCAGTCTTTCAATAATAATATTTTTCGGACCTTCTGGCCGGGGCGGCTTTCTCAGAAAAATAAAAAGAACGAGCAGGATATTGGAAATTACCAGCAGGATAATAATGAACTGTAGATATTTGAGATTCTTCATTTTTAGTTATATAAAGAATTATTCGGAATAATATTCATGTTTTCGGCCAGCTGACTAATGTTGCTTTCAGTCTTAAACTGATAAAGTATCGTGCCCACACTCAGCGCTAAAGCGCAGCCGGCAGTAATTCCGTACGTCCATAGCTGACGAATGGAGGGCTCATTCTTTTTCCGGCTTTCAATCACGGCTAAAATATTTTCATACACTGCATCAGAAACTTCCGTTTTCTGAATGGATGAAAGGAGATCGAGATTATTTTGTGAGTGTTTCATATTCAGTTAGACGACAATTTTAATAATTTCCTTTGGTTCTGATATTATTTTTTGCTCTCTGAAGCAGAGATTCTACTGCTTTCGGCGATAAATCCATAATTTCAGCGGTTTCTGAAACTGACTTTTCTTCTATTTTGGTAAGGATGATAACGGTCTTTTGCTTCTCATTAAGGGTATTTATAATCCCGAAAAGTTCCTGTAACGACTCTTTATGTTCCATCAGAACTCCCGGATGATCAAAATTTACCAGTTCACCTTTTGGAAGGTCAGGTTTTTCATCCCACAATGACGTTATGAAGCCAAAACGCTTCTTTGCTTTTTTAGCCTTAATAAAATCCAGACACTTATGAATAGTGATTTTATAGATCCATGTTGAAACTTTTGATTTGTTTTGAAAGGTGTCCAGTTTGTCATAAACACTTAGAAAAACATCCTGCGTAATTTCTTCCGCGTCTTCAATGTTCTGCACATACTGTAATGCAAGATTGTAGACGAGGTTTTTATTAGATTGATATATTTTTTCAAAAGTCAACTTGTGCAATAATTCCTGATTTATTAATTGCAAATTTGAAAATAATTTCTTAAAAAACGAATTTTTATATTGAATTTTTAATAAAATAATTTGTTTGTTGATTTATTTTAAAAAAAATATAATTAAAAAAAGCCGGTACATTTCTGTATCGGCTTTCATATATAATGATTAATTTAAATCTTATTTTCTCTGCGGCGGATAATTCTTCATGATTTCCCCCATAATCTCAGGAATTTGTTTTTGCTTTGCTTGCGGACGGTCTACCGAAATTCCGCTTCCGATTCCCTGCCAAACCAGTTTGTTGGTTCTTGCATCTACCATGTCTACAATAATGGCTCCTTCATTATAATTGCTGGTCCACGTTCTGTTCATACCGATTCCCCATCCGAAGGGTCCGCCCCATCCCCAGGCTCCGTAAGGGGAACTGGTGGTAATGTCCGTGATTTTCTTATGATTGGCTTTCACATTGATGATCACATCAGGATTTTCTCCCGACTGAAGACCTTTCATCTGAAGCTGTTTCGATAGTTCGTTCAATACTCTGTCTTTGTCGATGTCATTCAATTTCAGATCATCAATTCTGAGTTTATACGTTTTGTAGGTAGTAAAGTTTGCAGTATCTGCATAATCAGAACGTACATTAAAAGGACTGCAGGATGTTAAACCCATCGTAGCCGCGGCTAACAAAATAAAAATATATTTTTTGCTCATATTTTTAATATTTAGTCTATTGTAATCGCGAATCAGTGATTTCATTTTATTTATTTTTTTTATCGTTTTTAATAAATGTGTCCGTCTTTTTATCGTATCCGTAAGGACAATGTCTACAGCCACTTTTACAGCAATGCCCTCTTTTCAGATGAAATTTTTCTGTAAAAACCTTATACCCCTGTTCGTTGTAGTAAAAATCTTCACCTTCTTTGATGTCAAAAAGTGCCATAGGTTAAATCGCTAAGTCAAAAAACTTTATATTTGTTATCATGATAATTGTATGCCAGAAACCTTTAAAAATATTAAAAATCAGCGGCATTACGCTTTTTCCCTTTATCTTCATAAGGAACTCCGAAGATAAGAAAAATAAAATATTGATTAATCATGAAAAAATCCATTTAAGACAGCAAATGGAAATGTTAGTGATTTTCTTTTATATTTTTTATGTAATCGAATACTATTATTGGTTATTGAAAATAAAAAATCCTTATCAGGCCTATAGAAGAATTTCTTTTGAAAGAGAAGCTTACGCCAACGAGCATGATCTTAATTATCTCAAAAAAAGAAAATTCTGGAGCTTTAAAAAATATCTTTAAATTACTGTAACATTCGGAGAAGAGGCAAAATTTAAAGAATTTTAACGGGGTGGTTACATATATCATAAATTTCGGTGAAGGAATCTAACTAAAAAATTTAAAAGCAGTACTTTTGTACAATCATATTTCAGGCTAAAAATGGTATTACAGCTTCCCGCAGAAAAGATCCCGATTCAGGAAATTCCCATTGATAAAAAAATAAGGCTTTTCATCAAAAGAGAAGACCTCATCCATCCGCAGATTTCAGGAAATAAATATTGGAAACTGTTTTTTAATATTAATAAGTATTTAGCCGAAAAACCTGAAAAACCGTATGTAATTACTTTTGGAGGAGCTTTTTCCAATCATATTGCGGCAGTTTCCGCGGTAGGAAGTCTGGCCGGCATTCCAACTCTGGGTATGATCAGGGGAGAAGAGCTTAAAGACAAATGGCTTCAGAATCCCACTTTACTTTTTGCTAAAAAGAACGGGATGAATCTCCAGTTTGTCAGCCGCGAAGAATACCGTCACAAGGAAAAACTTACCGAATTCTTAAAGACTGAATTTCCTCATGCCCTTGTTGTGCCCGAAGGCGGAACCAATGAAGAAGCAGTAGAAGGGATAAAAATGATGCTCAATGACGATACAAAAGATTTTGATTATCTTTGCACCGCAGTAGGAACCGGAGGAACTATTTCAGGAATCTCAAAATTTTGTGAAGAAAATCAGAAGGTTATCGGTTTTAAGGCTGTGAGGGATAATTCATTAGAAGATAGCATATCAAAATTAACCAGAAGGAGAAATTTTGATCTAATAGATTCTTCCTTTGGAGGATATGGTAAAATAAATGATGAGAATATCCGTTTTATCAATGATTTTAAACTGAACTACGGAATTCCGCTGGAACCGATCTATACAGGAAAAATGATGCAGAAGATTTTCGAGTTGATCGAAGAAGGGTATTTTCCTGAGAACAGTAAAGTTTTGTGCTTCCACACCGGTGGATTACAGGGGATTGAAGGCGCAAATGTATTGCTGGAAAAACAGAATAGAAATTTAATTATATAAGTAAATTGAAAACATGAAACATTAAGTGTTCCATCTTTCATTTTAAAACAATAAAAATTATAAGATGAAAAGACTTTTCTTACTTGTAAGCCTTTTAGTTTTATCAAAATTCTCGGCTCAGACCTGGGCAACTGAAGATCAATACATCCAGAAATTTGCCAAATACGCTGTAGAAGAAATGGAAAAATATAAAATTCCTGCTTCTATTACTCTCGCTCAGGGACTCCTGGAAACGGGTGGCGGACAAAGCCGGCTGGCGCTGGAAGGCAAAAACCACTTCGGAATCAAATGTAAAGAAGACTGGACCGGAAAAACCATGAAGCATACCGATGATGCTCCCAATGAATGTTTCCGGGTGTACGACGATCCCCGCCAGTCTTACGAAGACCATTCTATATTTTTATCAACAAGAAAATACTACGCCAATCTTTTTAACCTCGATATGAAAGATTATAAAGCGTGGGCGACCGGGCTTAAAAAAGCAGGATATGCCACCAATCCGCGCTATGCTTCCATACTGATCGGTAAAATTGAAAGATACAGATTATACGAATTCGATAATACCAGTTCTAAAGAAGTACTGTACGCAGTATTGAAAATGTATCCGAATCTTAAGGACGACAGAACTTTCATGGCACAGCTGGAGACGGAAAAATATACCAAAAAAGTAAAAGATCCCGTAACGGTTGAAGTACCCTACAAGCAAACTTCTTACGCGCAGCAGCAGAAAAGAGTGGAAAGAATCAAAACCAAAGCGGAGGTGCTTAATTCTATTCTTATTAAAAGCCATCCAAACGACGGGTTGAAATATATTGTCATTCCTGAAGATACCAGTGTAGAATATATTGCTAAAAAATTTAAAATAAGCGAGAGCAAACTTATTAAATGGAATGAGCTGGAAGGCGAGGTTTTACACAAAAACGACATCGTCTTCCTCGAATCTAAAAACTCTGACGGTAATACCGCAACTTATAATGCCGAAGCCGGGGAAGATATGCATGACATTGCCCAAAAATTCGGTATTAAATTAAATAAATTGTACGCTAAAAACAGAATGGATGAAGGGCAGAAGCCTTCCGCCGGACAATTGATTTATTTAATTGATAAAAAACCCAGAAACTAATCGTTGACGGTTGATAGTTGTTGGTTGATTGTTAAACTGGCAACTATCAACTGGCAGCCAACAACTATATATGAAATACCAAAGAAGTTCAGCTTTATTTGATGAAGCGTACCAATACATTCCGGGAGGGGTAAACTCTCCGGTTCGTGCATTCAAATCTGTAGGAGGAGTGCCTATTTTTATGAAATCTGCTAAAGGGGCCTATCTTACCGATGCCGACGACAATACCTATATTGATTATATCAATTCCTGGGGACCGGCTATTTTAGGCCATACGCATCCGGAAGTTTTAGAGGAATTAAAAATACAAGCAGAGAAAGGATTCTCTTTCGGGGCACCCACAGAACTGGAGACCGAAATTGCAAAATTCATCGTGGAAAATGTTCCGAATATCGACCAGATCAGAATGGTTTCTTCGGGGACGGAAGCATGCATGAGCGCCGTAAGACTCGCCCGAGGTTTTACGGGTAGAGATAAAATTGTAAAATTTGAAGGCTGTTATCACGGACATTCAGATTCATTTTTAATAAAAGCGGGCAGTGGTGCTGCCACCTTCGGAAACCCAAATTCTCCGGGTGTAACGGCGGGTACTGCAAAAGATACTTTGCTGGCAAGATATAATGATTTTGAGCAGGTAGAAGATCTTTTCAGACATAATCCGGGTGAAATTGCAGCGGTAATTATTGAGCCTGTAGCCGGAAATATGGGCTGTGTGCTTCCTGAAAATGAATTTCTTCAGAAGCTGAGAACCATCTGTGATGAAAACGGAGCTTTATTAATTTTTGATGAGGTAATGACAGGTTTCAGGCTTGCTTTCGGGGGCGCTCAGGAACTTTTTAATGTAAAAGCAGATTTAGTAACATACGGAAAAGTAATCGGAGGTGGCCTTCCGGTAGGAGCGTTTGCAGGAAGAAACGAAATCATGGATCACCTGGCCCCGAAAGGAGGAGTTTATCAGGCAGGAACATTGAGCGGAAATCCTTTAGCCATGCGAGCCGGATTGAAAACCCTTCAGTTAATTAAAAATGATCCTGAGTTTTTCAGCAGATTGGCAAAAACAACCGAAAACTTAGATTTTGAAATCGGAAAAATTTTAAATGAAAAAGGAATTGCTCATAAAATTAACCGTAAAGGATCGATGATGTCTGTATTTTTCCACACCAACCGGGTGTCTAATTTTGATGAAGCTCAGGAAGCCAATCATGCATTGTTTAATAATTTCTTCCATCAGATGCTCACCAACGGAATTTATCTTCCGCCAAGCGGTTACGAAACCTATTTCATCAGTGACGCCATTAAAGATAAAGAAATTGATATGACGCTGGAATCCGTAAGAAAATTTGAGTATTCTTAAATTATAAAATGTAAAAAGGTGAAGTAAATACTTCATCTTTTTTATTTTAGCATATCTTAGTTATATTGGCCAAAGATCTTACTATATCAATACTTCTAATCATATTTCTTTTTTAATACCTCTCTGTTAAAGTATTGTATGGATTCCGATAGGTTACTGAACGTATATTTTGACGTCCGGAACGTCACGGTTGGGGATAATCACCACTGCGAAGAGGTATCTTACGTATCCGGATGGATAAATGATAGATCCGGATAGGTGTATTACGGATGCAACGGGTGCAGAACCTCACTGATGAGGTGTGCTATGGGTTTCTATACGTCATTCAACGTATATTTTGCCGTGCGGAACGTCACCGTCTGGGTTCATCACCGCAGCGAAGTGGTATTTTACGTCTCGAGAGGGGTAAATCATAGGTTCGGATAGGTGTATTACGGATGCAACGGGGTGCAAAACCTCACTGATGAGGTGTGCTATGGGTTTCTATATGTCATTCAACGTGTATTTTACCGTCCGAAACGTCACCGTCTGGGTTCATCACCGCAGCGAAGTGGTGTTTTACGTCTCCAGAGTGGTAAATCATAGGTTCGGATCGTTGTTTTAAAGGTCTGTTGGGGTTTAAGGCGTCTAAGCCGACGTTCTTAACGGATTCCGAGAGGTTAATCTACCTATATTTTGACGTTGGAAACGTTCCTTCTGGAGTTTCTTATCTCTTGAGCCGGTTGTTTCACGTATTCTGAAGAGGTTTTGAAAGGGTATTCAAAGCAGCGGCACCGGAAAATCCGGTGCCGCTGCTTGTTATCATTTAATTTAATTTAATTTACTGTAAAGTAGACCATCCGGTTGCCCAAGTTGGATTTCCCAGCTTGTTTCCAGCGCCCGTAGCATCTGATTTTTCGGTGTAGGTAGATGGCAGAATGGTTACGGCTGAACCGTCGGTTGCCTTGGCTGTCATCTTATTGGTAACATTGGTATCAAAAAATACATCTTTTATTTTGCTTTGACCGTTGATATAGGTTACTGTAGAATTACTTTCAAGACTGAAACCGTCTGTCCAGTTAGAAAGGACTACATTTTCAAAATTAGCATACGTTCCCGAATACAGTCTTATAGCCTGTGATTCTCCGGAAGTTCCGCCAAGAAGGGTAACATTTTTAAGGGTTGGGTTGGATCTCGGTGAAGCATCGGCATTTGCATTGTTGATTCCTTTAATCCCGGTATTTCCGGTACCGCTGGTTCTTCTTTTCGTAAACATATTAGTGGCTGTCCCAATCCATCCGTCTGTCCATACAAAAGCATCATCTGCATTGCTTATGGAAACAATATTGGAAATATTTACCGTTCCGCCATACATCTGGATGCCGTCTTCTGCACCGTTTACCACAGCGATATTTTCTACTTTGGTATCACTTCCCACTCCATAGAATGACAGACCGTTGAAATTTTTATCAGTCGCAAAATTAATCCCTGCATTTTCAATTCTTACATAGGTTAATGAACCTGAATTATCAGAAGCTGAAGTTCCTCCGTAGGCTGCATTTCCGACTTCGGAAGTAGCTGTTGTGCCGGTATTGATGGGTGCTTTACCGCATATCATAACTCCGCCCCAGCTTCCCGCAGTGGCAGCAGATGAATTAAACGTTACGGGCGAGGCCGGTGTTCCGTTGGCATAGATCTGGCCGCCCTGTTCTACCAAAAGGTAAGATTCTGCACCGGCTGTTGCTACAATTCTTGTTCCAGCCGGAATAACAAGCTTCCCGCCGGATTTCACCCGCACTGCACCGTTGAGCACATATACTTTTGTCGCGTCAAGCGTTACCACCTGTCCATTAGTAACTTCTCCTTTGAAATTAGCAGGATCCTGTGCAATTCCTACAACTGCAATAGTAGCTGTATCTTCATCTTCCGAACATGAATGTAAGACAAAAGGAGTGCTTATAATGACAGCTGCAATGAAGAGCTTCAGATATTTTTTTCTCATAATATTCACATTATTATGCTTAATAGAATTTTTAAATGCTGTTTTTGTTTCAAAAGACCAAATTACCATTTTTTCATGTATTTTCCATAATTAAAGATGGGGTGAGTGTATTATTATTTGATGAAATGCAAAACGGCACCGGAAAAAAATTCCGATGCCGTTTTTTAATTTGATATGAAGAAACTAATTACTAATTCATAGCGTCTGTAACGTCGAAGCTTGAAAGACCAGTCCATCCTTTAGCCCAATCTGGTAAAGCTGTTCCGCTTCCTGCACCTGTAGCAGAAGTATTTTCAGTATACACTGAGCTGATATCTACGGCTGTACCGGCAGTGTTTTTAGCTTTAGATTTTGTAGCAACGTTTACAAATCTTAAGTTTTTAAGATAAGAACCACCCTGGAACCACGTTAAGGTTCTGTCTGTTTCAAAATCAAGCCCTGTTGAAAAGTTTGCTAAAACGATATTGTCAAACTGTCCATTTGATCCGGCTCTTACTTTCATTCCCTGAGATTCAGAACCTGCAGTGTTTCCTAAGAAAGTTGCATTGTTAATTACTGGATTAGAAGCTCCGTTTCCGAAAGTAGTATTTGGGTTGGTATCCTGAGTATCTGCTTCAATACCTCTGTTTCCTGGTTCTGCAGCAGTTTGATAAGCTTTCATTCTTGCCGCATAGATATAATTTACAGTACCTCTGTATCCTTCTGTCCAGTCGAAAGAATCGTCACCAACACCAGTTACCACCACGTGATCAAGATTAACGTTTCCTCCGAAACACTCAACACCATCATCAGCACCTACAGTTACATATACATAAGAAATTGTAGTTCCGCTACCCACTCCGAAAAGAGAAAGTCCGTTGAATTCTTTTTCAGGATTATATTTGAATCCACTGTCTTTGATAACAAGATATTTAATAATACCTGAGTTATCACCAGTGTTTGTTCCTCCGTATGTTAAATCCCCTAATTCAGAAGTTGATGTTCCTGATGAAGTTCTGTTGGTAGGCGCGTTTCCTAAGATTACGATACCTCCCCAGTGTCCTTGTTTGTGAGAAGTACCTTCGAAAACTACCGGGCTTGAAGCAGTACCGTTAACAAAGATTTTTCCTCCTCTGTCTACGATCAGGTAATTGGCACCTTCTGCTACAGTAATTCTTGTTCCTGCAGGAATGATAAGGCTTGCACCGTTCTCCACCATTACTTTACCGGTGATTGTGTATACTTTTGACGGATCTAGTGTTACGGTAGTTCCGGCAGCAATATTTCCTTTAAAGTTGCTTGGGTCGATTGTAGAGATTGTATCTGTTGAATCGTCGTCATCAGAATTGCTACAAGAAACGGAAACTGATGAGAATGCTCCAACTAGTGAAAAGAAAAGAGCTGCTTTTAAGATTGTTTTTTTCATAACTTTTTATAGATTTTTATTTTTATTAAAATTTATATGACAGGTTTAATCCTAACTGACGACCTTTTGTATAGTCTTTGTGAATAAAAGTTTTAGTAGTATTTTCCTGTTCGATTTTGAAGTGAGGATTCAGTAAATTCTTTGCAGAAATTCCGATACCGATCTTGTTTAATGTGAAACTTAAGTTCATATCGAGTATTTCTCTTGGTACTTCATAAAAGTTTCCGATAAACCCTGTTCCTACAGAATAAAGGCTTCTGCCGATATGTGAATAAGAAACTACGAAATCTAAACTGTTTACATTATTCCATTTGTAATTGTATCCTAAGTTTACATTGGCAATAAGGTCTGCAACTCCTTGGATTTTATCTTTTTCAGTGTTGAATACAATGGTTTTGCCTCCGTTTTCTTTTGCGATTTCGTTTTCAGATTTAAATTCCTGTTCAGAATGCATGTAAGTAGCGTTCAGGAAAGTATAAACTTTTGAATTATTCCATGAATAAAGATCTTTTCTGAATTCAGCTTCCGCTCCTACAATATATCCCCAATCTGAAATGTTGAAATAGGTCATATCACTTGGAGCCGAACTCGCATAGCTTGTTCTGGCAATGGCATTCTGGATGTATTTTCCAAAAGCCGTTACTGAAATAACTTCACCGGATTTCGGGAACAATTCCCATTTTAGATCTGCATTGTAGTTGTCAGACGGATTAAGAAACTGGTTACCATAGGTATTTGTAGTTACATCATAATACGCAATAGGAATAATCTCCTTTGCCTGGGGTAAGGTATATGATTTAGAGAAAGCGAGTCTTAAATTCTGCTTATCGTTAATGCTGTATTTTGCATTTAAAGCAGGCAAGAATTTGTTGTACTGCTTATTCTTTTTACCATCCTGTGCAATTGGATCCAGCCATTTCATCTGCATGTCGATGTAATCAAAACGACCACCAACCTGAATGATGAATTTATCAGAAAGCGTAATATCTACATTGGCTAAACCAGACTGAATATTCTGTTTTGCGGTATAGTAAAAAGGATTGAATAATTTATCAGTCGGCTGGAAGGTGATATACGAGAATAATGAATTATTTCCGGCATTGATGTAACCGTCGATATTATTAGGATCTACCGGTACTACATTACTGAAGTTCATACCAATCGTTGTATTCTCAAATTTTCTGTCTTTGTATTGCCCATCGTAACCTACCGTTACTTTAAATTTTTCAAAAGTTTTGGTAAGGTATGCGTGTCCTAATACCGTATTATCTTTCAGTTCATCAAAATATCTGTGGTTATTGATAGCACTTCCTGCAATAAGCTGTAAGTTGGTAGCATCAATCGTGTTCTGAAGACGGTCTGGTCTTTTACTGTTTAGCATATTATAACCTAAAGCCCAGTCAGCTGACCATGTATCTCCCAGTTTGTGGGTCCCTAATAACTGGTTTACCCAAGTGGTTGTAATCTTATTGTCTCCTCTGTTGATGATCACATTTCTGTCTACATCATAAGAATATCCCTGGTAAATCTTTGCCGACTGATCAGAAGAATGGATGTAGTTTGATGTAAAGCTTATTCTGTGATTAGAATTGATTTTATATCCTAAATTAACTAAAGCCGTTGTGTTCGTCTTATAATTGAAACGTTCTACGTTTGTATAATTTTTGCTTGGTGTATTATCAAAGAAGTAGTATCCTTCCTGCCCCTGGCTGTATTCATAAGAGTTTTCAAATCCGGCATAGGCAAATAATGACAGCTTACCGAAAGTTGCCCCTCCTTCAATATTCATATCTGTATTGAAAGGATTTTGTGCATTCTTAAAGTTCCAGTTAGTTTGGAAAGGATATTTCTGATAAGGATTTCCTTTTGTGAAAGTAGTTTCTTTATATCCAAAGAATCCCGGTGCTCCGTCCTGTACCTTGAAATCTTTTTTGTCGAATGTCTGAAGATTGATGCTGCTTCCCAGGCCTATTTTAAAATAAGGTTTTCCTGTATGCTCTCTGGAAACGATATTCACATTCGCCCCGCCAAAATCTCCAAGCATTTTAGGGTTGTAGACTTTATCTAAGGAAATATATTCAATCATTGAAGTCTTGAAGATTTCAAGATTAATGTTCTTGTATTCCGGATCGTCAGAAGGAATGGGCAATCCGTTTAATGTAGTGCTGTTATATCTGTCGCCAAGACCTCTTACGAAAATTTGTCCGCTACCTTCTTGTTTAGTGGTTCCTGTAGCCTTTGTTACAGCGGTTGCCGCATCTCCGACTCCTTGTTTTGCAAGCTGTACAGAACCTACACGTTCTATTACCTCTACAGATTTCTTTTGCAAATTGATAAGGTTGGCTTCAGTTCCTTTTTTAGTAGATCCTTTAATGACTACACCTTCGATTTTTTTCTCTTTCTTTACGGTGTCGTTCTTGGTCTCTTGAGCGTAAAGTACAGTTCCCGATGTTGTTAAAAACAAAACTGCGATACTCAGTTTTCTAAAATTCATTTCTTTTTTACTATATAACTTTCGGTGCAAAGGAAGAAAGAATCTGTGGTGTAAATGGTTTAGGGAAATTTAATTTTTTCTTAACTAAACATTAAGAAAAGGATATAATTGTTAACTTTATGTGAACGATGTCCCTTTTATTAAACTGTGATTAAAATATTATTAACTTTGACTCGTAAAAATTAGAAATGAACCAAAAGAAAATCCTCTTAATAGACGATGAATTGGATATTTTAGAGATTCTGTCTTATAACCTGGAAAAAGAAGGCTATGATATCTATACAGCTACAAATGGTAACGAAGGTATCGACAAAGCAAAAGAAATTGTTCCGGATCTTATATTGCTAGATGTTATGATGCCGGAAAAAGACGGTATCGAAACATGCCAGGAACTCCGTAAGATTAAAGAACTTCAGAAAACACTTATCGTTTTTCTTTCTGCAAGAAGCGAAGAATTCTCTCAGCTGGCAGGTTTTCAGGCGGGAGCCAATGATTATATCGTTAAGCTCATCAAACCGAAAATCCTTATCTCCAAAGTAAATGCTTTATTACAGCTTACTTCGCAGGTTTCCGATAACTCCAAGCTGATCGAGATCGGCGATCTGATCATCGATAAGGACAATTTCCGTGTATCGAAAAGCGGACAGCAGTTCCTGCTTCCCAAAAAAGAATTTGACCTTCTTTATTTACTTGCTTCCAATACGGAGAAAGTATTCAAAAGAGAGGAAATCCTGGAAAAAGTATGGGGAAATGACGTGATCGTGGGAGAAAGAACAATAGACGTGCATATCCGAAGATTGAGAGAAAAATTAGGAATCAATACGATTCAGACATTAAAAGGAATTGGGTATAAACTTATTGTTTAATACTCAATTTCAATTTCTTACCTTTACATATCAACCCATAAAAATTGTAAAATTGAAATTTTACAGACTTACCCTCGTCGCCTCTTGTCTGCTGACATTGGTGATGTTTCTTTTAGTAATCATTTTCGATTCACTAAAAGATATCTATTACAGAACCCCTTTCTTTAAAATAGGGCTTTTCATTTGCCTTGTTCTTATATTTATAATTAATTATATCGTGTTAGAGCTGTTATTCAATTACTACGGTAAAAAACAGGTTCGAGGTCTTTCACAGCTGTTGCCTCAGGAAATTGTTCATGACAATGACGAGAATATTACCATTAAAGAATTGGGAGAAAGATTTTCAGATCTCAACCAAAAGAAAGTTACCGAGCTTGATATGATGAAAGAAATGGAAAGTTACCGGAAAGAATATATCGGGAATGTATCTCACGAGCTTAAAACGCCTCTGTTTTCCATTCAGGGATATGTGGAAACTTTAAGAGACGGCGGTGTGGATAATCTTACGATCCGTGACAAATACCTTGAAAGAATTGATAAGTCGGTGGAAAGGCTCATTGCCATCGTTACCGATCTTGATATGATCAACAGATTGGAAGCAGGAGAAATAAACCTTACCGTATCAAGATTCGATGTTAATCTTCTCATCAGGGAAATTTTCGATCTTCTTGATCTCGAAGCCGAAAAGCACAATGCTACCATGCAGATTCAGACGCTGCATCCGCAGATTTTTGTAGAGGCAGACAAACAGAAAATTTCACAGGTTTTTATTAACCTTATTTCTAATGCCATTCATTATGCCAACAGACAGGAAGCAAAAGTAGTGGTAAAAACAAGCGTCCTGAAAAATAAAGTACTGATCGAAGTAATTGACAACGGTATGGGAATAAAAGCCGAAAGCCTGCCAAGAATCTTTGAAAGGTTTTACCGCGTAGAAACCAGCCGCAGCAGAAGGGAAGGGGGTTCAGGATTAGGATTGGCCATTGTAAAACATATTCTTGAAGCCCATAACGAAAACATCACCGTGGAAAGCGTGTACCTTGAAGGCACGAAATTCAGTTTTATGCTTGAAAAAAGTAAATAATTTCTGCAAAATGTATGAAAAAAAAATATTTTAAAAAATCCTGAAATATTTTTTTGTCACATCTCATTTATTTTATATTTGCAACAGAGATTTATCATAATAACAAAGGCAAAAAAGTAATTTTAAACTGATGGTTTACAAAATCCGCGTAATATTAGATGCGAAAGAAGATATTTTCCGGGATATCGAAGTTAAAGGAAAACAGACGCTATGGAACTTACATTTAGGAATTAAAAGTGCGTTCAGCTTGCAGGGAGACGAGCTTTCAGCTTTTAATTTGCTGGAAGAAGACGGGACGATCGTAAAAAGTGTTCCGTTGGAAGATATGAGTGACGATGGCGATGGAGAGATTATGTCGGATGTGTATATCGATGAAGCTTTCGAAAGCACCGGTGATAAAGCTCAGTTTCAGTACGGACTTCTTGATCTGTGGGAGTTTTTCTGCGAATTGATTGAGATTATTGATGAGACAAAAGGCGTGAATTATCCGATCACCGTATATAGATTCGGAAATGTTCCTTTAAAAGCGCCAAGCAAAAGCGGAACGGGAGGATCTAAAAGAAAATCTGCCATGCCATTGCTGGATGATGATTTCAGTTTTGAAGAAGACTTCAATGTTAGCGGAAACTTTGCGGATGAGGATGATGACAACTTCGATGATGATGAAGAAGAAGATTACAATGACGATGTCTTTGATGATGAAGAAGATAACGAAGACGAAAGATAATTAAAGCAAATATTATACAGCCCTGAATGCCATTCAGGGTTTTTTGTGCGATGCAGCCAGAAATTTAGTGTCAGAATAATTGATGTTAAAATTAATTTTTTTTCAGGAGCTTTTTCGCGCTTTCCGCACTCGCTATTTTTAGTTTAGGTTTTGCGGCGGCTTCGCCGCCGCAAAACCTAAACTAAAAATGAGCTCAGACAATTGCTGCAATCGCGGCTAGGATCTCAGACATAGAGAAATGTCAGGTATTAAAAAATCAGTGAAGCATAACAGAAACAGCCAGGTATATTAACTTAGATGCTCAGCATTTTAAAATTAAACATTCACAGTTCACTTTTTCCAATCACAATTCCTATTTTTGTTAAAAGAGAAATATGAAAAAATTAATTTTATTAGCGATAATGGGCTTGGGAATTATTTCCTGCGCCACCCAAAATACAACAAAAAAAATGACGGAACAGCCTAAAGAATGGAAGCACACCACTAATATTTATGAAGTTAATGTAAGACAATATACAAAAGAAGGAACTTTCAGAGCGTTTGAAAAAGAAATGCCGAGGTTAAAATCGATGGGTGTGAAAACCCTTTGGTTTATGCCGGTTACTCCTATTGCACAGCAAAATAAAAAAGGAAGTTTGGGAAGTCAGTATGCCGCTGCAGATTACACTTCCATTAATCCGGAATTCGGAACGATGGATGATTTCAAACATATGGTCAACGAAGCACATCGTTTGGGATTTAAAGTCATCATCGACTGGGTGGCCAATCATACCGGATGGGATCATGTCTGGACAAAAACACATCCTGAATTTTACCTCAAAGATCCTGACGGAAGCTTTCACCGTGCTTCCGGAATGGATGATATTATAGAACTGGATTACAAAAATCAGGAAATGCGCCTTGCAATGATCGATGCCATGAAATTCTGGATCCGGGAAACCGGTATTGATGGATTCCGATGTGATCTCGCTTCGTGGGTTGAAGTAGATTTCTGGCAGCAGGCGCGCCCGGAGGTAGAAAAAATAAAACCACTATTCTGGATCGGAGAATATGATGAACTCGAAAACCCTGAATACGGAAAAGTTTTTGATGCCAGTTATTCATGGAAATGGATGCACAAATCTGAAGATTATTATAAGAAAAACCTTCCCATTCAGGAACTCAAAGATCTGCTCATACAGTATTCCAATATCGGGGACGGATCGATGAGAGCCTGGTTTACCTCAAACCACGATGAAAACTCATGGAACGGAACGGAATATGAAAAGTATGGAGTAATTACTAAACCAATGGCTGTTTTTTCAGCAACCTGGAACGGAATTCCTTTGCTCTACTCCGGACAGGAACTCCCAAACATGAAAAGACTCGAGTTCTTTGAAAAAGATCCTATACAATGGACCAATACTTACCAGATGGCGGAGTTTTATAAGACTTTATTAAACCTGAAATCATCCAATCCCGCTTTAAGGGGAGGAGATCCCAACGTAGGAACTTATCTCCTGAATACGACTGCCAACGATAAGATTTTTTCTTACTTGAGAAAAAACGGCAATTACGAAGTTTTGGTTGTATTAAATATGTCAAAAGATTCTGTTGATTTCAGTATTGAAGATGAACATCTGTCAGGATCCTTTAAAAATGTTTTTACCAAAATGAATCGAAACTTTGGAGAAGAAAAGAACTTTAATTTCAAGCCCGGCGATTATGCTGTATTTGAAAAGTAAATCCTTAGTTAAGAAGATAAACCTTAAAAAAGCCCATGCTGGAGGCATGGGCTTTATAATTATATTTAATGTGACCTAATTCACATAACCCTTTATTATATAATCATTACCAATATTATTACCGATATAAAAGTTTCCTGTACCTGAAGCACTATAATTAACAACTCTAAAACGTATAGTGGTAGAAGATGGAACATTTTGTAAAGCACTAATAAGGCTTAAATCAATGGTATATAAACTTACCGAAGTACTTATAGTAATGGCAGAACCTATATTATTATAAGTACTTCCACCATCTATACTATATTGTATTTGCGATAAAGTAGGCCCTGCACTGGTTCTGGTCGCATACATATCAATTGAACTTAATGATAAAGTGTTTCCGGTGTTGGCATTAATTGAATATGTAAAGAAATCATTAGTGCTAATAGCTGTATTTAAGACTGATGTTGTTGTCCAATTACTTCCTCCCCAAGTGCTGGAGGCACATCCTGTTGCAGATACCCCAGAACCTAAAGTGAATCCCCCAACTGAAATATTGGAAGCGATTGTTGCTGGTGCAAAAGGAGAGGTGCCACATAAGGAAAGTCCATTGGTATCCCATGCAGCCAGTGTAATAGGTGCAGCAACATCATTATCTGTTATTGTCAAAGTATTTGTAAGAATTCCTGAAGCATTAGCACTGTTATTATTGCCACCAGTTACATTTTGTAAACCAAACTGTATTGTTTCATTTCCTTCCACCAAGGAGTCATCAGTAACAGTAATTGTTACGGTCTGATTTGCCGAAGAACCAGCCGGGAAAGTTACGGTCTGTGTAGTATAGTTATTTATATCTGCTAAACTACCTGTTCCTCCGGAAATAAAGACATCCACGGAAGTTGAATTAGTGGTGCTGGGATTTGTAATTGATAATACCAGTGTAGTAGTTCCGACACCTTCAGAAACAGTAGAGGAAGCTGAACTGAATTGTACACTTGTTTGTGGTAATGAAGCTATAGCACCCGTAAATCCTGATCCTGTTTCTGTACCCATCAATGTTCCGGTAGCCGCTATTGGTGTAACATAAAACTTAATATACTTATTAATATCTGCAGCAGCTAGGATATAACTGGAACCTGTTGCTCCCGGTATAGTAGTTTCATTAGCTCCCGATGCATTATCAGAACGGGTCCATCTGAAAGTGGAAGTTCCCTGCACATTTCCTTCAGCATCATTATAAGTATAGGTTCCGGTAAGAGTTTGTCCTTGTATTGCAGTTCCTGTAATCGACACTCCGGAAGCGGTAGGAGCTTGGTTTGCGCCGACGGGTCCACCCCAGGCAGAACATTTTTGTAAACCCGGTGAGGCACCAACTAAAGACCCAGGTGTTACACAGAATTGAATGTATTTATTCAGATCTGCAGAGGTTGAAGTATAGTTTTGAGCTGTCGCAGAAGCGATTGTTACCATATTGGTTCCTGATGCATCATCTGCTCTTTTCCAGATTAAAGCAGTTGCATTATCCGGATTACTCTCCGCATCCGAAAACGTATAATTCCCTGTGAGTACAGAACCGCTTGTATAATTCCCACTAATTGTGACATTGGTTGCAGAAGGAACGGTATTAATTTCTTCATAACCCAGATTTTGCCACTTTGTGCCGTCCCAACCGATAAAGACTTTTCTGTCCTTATCAAATACAACAAGACCTTCACTTGCCGTTGCAGCAAGGGTATTAGCTGCTGCAGTGGTCAATCTTGGTACAACCAATCCTTTGGTGTCGGATTGTATGTCTAGAACAGAAGAAGGATGAGGAGTTTGTGTATTAATCCCAACTTGTGAAAAAAATAGTATAGGACAAGTCGTTAATAACGTAGTAAATAAATTTTTTTTCATAGTGTTTTTTTTAAATAAAAGACAAAATAGATGATTTATACTTTTGAAATTGAATAGTTTGTTAAATCAACAGTCAAATTTAGAAAATTTTCATATAATGGTGATAAAAATGTTTTTATGTTAAATTGTGATCTGTTTCAATAATAGCATCTAGAATAATAATAGCAATTAAATTATTAATACATTTGGAATCATTATGTTAAATGAATGTAGTATGGACAAATCAAAATTACTGGACACCGTAAAAACCAAACTTTCAGAGAAAATTCAGAAATTTGAAAAACTCATTGAAGATACCCGCGCTTCAAATAACGATACCAAAAGTTCAATGGGCGACAAGTACGAAACAGGAAGGGAAATGCTCCAGCAGGAAATTAATAATCTGCAGAGACAGTTGAATGAAGCACTGAGTCAGCAATCATTGCTGCGGAAAGTAAATACCGAATCTTCAGTAAAAGTACAGAACGGAGCGTTAATAGAGACAGACAAAGGGTTATTTTATATCGCTGCTTCCATAGGAGAAATCATATATGACAACCGGAAAGTGATGACTGTTTCCACAGAATCTCCTTTAGCAAAAGCTATGACAGGATTAATAACAGGACAAAGCTTTACAATCAACAATACATCTCAAACCGTTAAACAAATTTGGTAAAAAGATTTTGAATTTTCAGCCTTTTTCCCTGCAATACAGATGAATTTTTAACCAATATTTAAGAAAACTTTATTGCTTACTTTAGAAGCAATACGGAATATTTATTGTAAATTGTGGTATCCAATTAATAAATATAATATGGGAATTTTAGACAACAAAGTAGCGCTCGTAACAGGGGCAGGATCCGGAATCGGTTTGGCAGTAGCTCATTCGTATGCTAAAGAAGGAGCTAAAGTTATTGTATCGGATATCAATGAAGAGCATGGCAATAAAGCTGTGGAAGATATCAAAGCACAAGGCAGAGAAGCATCATTTGTAAAAGCAGATACTTCAAACCCTGAAGAAGTGGAAGCTTTAGTAAAAAGAACAGTAGAAATCTACGGAAGACTTGATATTGCATGTAATAATGCAGGAATTGGTGGCGAACAGGCTTTGACAGGAGATTACAGTCTTGAAAGTTGGAGAAAAGTTTTGAGCATCAATCTGGATGGCGTTTTTTACGGCTGTAAATATGAGCTGGAACAAATGGAGAAAAACGGAGGAGGAATTATCGTTAATATGGCTTCCATCCATGGGACTGTTGCGGCACCGCTTTCATCAGCTTATACTTCTGCAAAACACGCAGTGGTAGGACTTACCAAAAATATTGGCGCTGAATACGGGCAGAAGAACATTCGCTGCAATGCCGTGGGACCCGCATATATCGAAACACCGCTTCTCGAAAATCTTGACAGCGAAATGAAAAAAGCGCTCGTTGCAAAACATCCTATGGGAAGATTAGGAAAGCCTGAAGAAGTAGCCGAACTTGTATTATTTCTGAGTTCAGAAAAATCATCCTTCATGACGGGAGGCTACTATCTGGTAGATGGCGGCTACACAGCAGTTTAATAAAAATTGATTTCAACTATAGAAAGCGTTCATCAAAATGGACGCTTTTTTCATATAATTTTCAGAATAGTTTCTTTAAATTTGAACCTTAAAATCTTTTTCAGATGCAGAATTATTTAGACCTTTTACAGCATATTTTAGATAACGGAACAGACAAAACCGACAGAACCGGAACCGGCACAAGAAGTGTTTTCGGATATCAGCTGAGATATGACCTCTCAAAAGGATTTCCTTTGGTAACGACCAAAAAAGTGCACCTGAAATCTATTATCTACGAACTTTTATGGTTTCTAAAAGGAGATACCAATATTAAATATCTTAAAGATAACGGAGTTTCCATTTGGGACGAATGGGCCGATGAAAACGGGGATCTCGGACCTGTTTACGGAGCGCAGTGGAGAAGCTGGAACGGTGCCGACGGTAAAGTGATCGACCAGATTACAGACGTGATTGACCAGATCAAAAGAAATCCGGATTCCAGAAGACTGATCGTTTCTGCATGGAATGTTGCAGAAATTCCGAATATGGCGCTTGCCCCTTGTCACGCTTTATTCCAGTTTTATGTGGCCGATGGAAAATTATCTTTACAGCTCTATCAGAGGAGTGCTGATGTTTTTCTGGGAGTTCCCTTCAATATTGCCAGTTATGCTTTGCTGTTAATGATGGTGGCGCAGGTTTGTGATCTTGAAGTTGGGGATTATGTGCATACTTTCGGAGATGTTCATATCTATAACAACCATTTTGAGCAAGTGAAAAAACAGCTTTCCAGAGAACCGAGACCGCTTCCGACGATGAAACTTAATCCGGAAATAAAAGATCTGTTTGATTTTGATTTTGAAGACTTTACGCTGGAAAATTATGATCCGCATCCGGGAATTAAGGCACCGGTGGCGATTTAGTTTTAAAGAGAATTGATTAACTTTGATTTAAATTCATAAATTATGGAAATTAAAATCAGTTTAGACGAATATGCAGATGTTCCATTTATAAAAAAACTGTTATCTCAAATAAAAGGCGTTACAAATATTGAGATTTCTGAAAATGAGAAGCTATATTCCTGCAAAGAAATTGAAGATTCAGAATATTTTGCAAAAGTAATGGAGCAAAGTGAGAATGACTATAAAAATGGTAAAACACAGGAACTTACAGATGATGTACTGAATGAAATATTTGGAAGAAAATGAAAATAACAATTTCGGAAACTGCGAAAATATCGCTGAAAGAAATTATTGATTTTCTAAATATCAAATGGACAATAAAAGAAATTACTGTTTTAGAAAATGATATTAAAAAATTCAGACAAACTTTAAAAGATGATATTGTAAAACATCCATCCTTAGAACAATTTCCAAACATCAAGTATACACTGATCGTAAAGAAACAAGTACAGCTGATGTATGAAGTCAAAACAGATGAGATAGTTATTAAGTTATTTTGGCATTGCAGACGAGATCCAATAAAATTAAAACAAATTCTTACTGAAAATAAGCAGTAAAAGTGAAGCCTAAAACTTCACTTTTTTTGTAACATCTCCTGAAAATTTTCAACTTATCCGGTAAATCTCAAAATATGTTTAAAAAACTACTTTTCCTTTCAGCAATCGGTATTTCAGGCATGGTATTCTCTCAAAAAACAGTGAAAGATAAAATGTCTAATTACCTGGACTCTCTGTTTATACACCATAAAGTAATGGGAAGCTTTGCTTTAGCAGAAAATGATCGTCCTACTTTTATTAAAGTTATCGGATTTTCTGATGTAGAAAAAAATCAGAAGGCTAACGTAAATACGCAATATCGTATAGGCTCAATCAGTAAAACTTTTACTGCAGTTCTGATCATGAAGGCTGTGGAAGATAAAAAAGTCTCTTTAGACAAAAAACTGTCAGATTTTTATCCTGAAATTCCCAATGCAGAAAAAATCACCATCGAAAATTTGCTGCAGCACAGAACAGGAATTCACAATTTTACCGATGAAGCAGAATACGGAGAGTATTATACAAAATCTCAGACAGAAGAAAGTTTAATAAATATCATTAAAAAATACAAGAGTGATTTTGAGCCGGGGTCAAAACATCAATACAGCAATTCCAACTATGTTTTGCTGGGGTTGATTCTTGAAAAAATATATAAAAAGTCCTATGCAGAGCTGATTAAAGATAGAATTTCAAAACCTCTTAAATTAACGTTAACCGAAGTCGGGGGAAAAATAGACACTTCAAAAAATCAGGCAAAATCATATCAGTTTGTCAACGGAAAATACATCGCTTCTTCCGAAACGGATATGAGCATTCCTATCGGTGCCGGAAATATCATTTCTACCCCAAGAGATCTTTTAACTTTTATTCTTGCGCTGGAACAGGGAAAACTTATTAAAAAAGAAAGCCTTAAAAAGATGAAAAACTTTGTGGATGGTTACGGATACGGCCTGGTAAAAGTTCCGTTTGAAAAAGAATGGGGATTTGGTCATACCGGAGGAATTGATAACTTCAGCTCCGCATTGTACTATTTCCCGACGCTGAAAGTTGCCATTGCTTTTACGACAAATCAGTCGGCTATGGATACCAATGACATTTCGATTAAACTGATAGAAACAGCATTAGGAAAGGACTTTGAAATACCATCTTTCAAAACTGTTGAAATTAATGAAGGTGAACTGCAGAAATATACAGGAACCTATTCTTCTCCGGATGTGCCTCTGAAAATTAATATCTTTATCCAGGATAAAACGCTGATGGCACAGGCAACCGGACAAGGAGCATTTCCTCTCGAAGCGACTTCTGCTACCAGCTTTAAATTTGATATGGCAGGAATTGTCATCGACTTTTATCCGGAAAAAAAGCAGTTCATCATCAAACAGGGAGGAACAGAAAATACCTTCACAAAAGAAAAATAATATGAAATATTTAAAAATAAATATCGAAAAAAATGCCGACGTTGAAGTCCTCAAAACGGCTATACTTCAATTGAAAGGCGTTGATTCGGCTGAAATCATTGACGACGAAAATCCGGAAAGTGAACTTAAAAAAGCTTTTGCCAAAACAAAGGAACAGTTCAAAAAAGGGGATTACGAAACGTTAGTTAATGATATTTTTGATATTTTAACCAAGAAATAATTTTTAATCATAATGAAAAAAGTCATTTTATCGATCGCTCTTTTGGGAATTTTCTTTTCCACCAATGTAGCGGCACAAACTGAAACTTCCGGTAGAGAAAAGGTCTACAGAGCGACTCATACGAAAGTGACAGAACTTAAACATACCAAGCTAAAGGTAAATTTCGATTATCAGAAAGAGCAGATGAACGGGGAAGAATGGCTCACCGCATCACCGTTTTTTTACCCTTCCAACGAACTCACACTCGATGCCAAAGGAATGCTGATTCATGAAGTAGCTTTAGAGGGCAACGGTAAAAAATCTCCCTTAAAATACGATTATAAAGACGATGTTCTTAAAATCACTTTAGATAAAACCTACCAGAAAAACCAGGATTACACAGTTTACATTAAATATACTTCCCGTCCAAACGAAGTGAAGCAGGAAGGGAGCGCCGCCATCAATGATGCAAAAGGGCTGTATTTTATCAATGCACAGGGCAAAGATCCCGATATGCCTACACAGATATGGACGCAGGGCGAAACCGAATCTTCTTCAGCATGGTTTCCTACCATTGATAAACCGAATCAGAAAACAACGCAGGAAATCTACATGACGGTTCCTGATAAATATGTTACCCTTTCCAACGGAATCCTGAAAGATTCTCAGAAAGAATCCAACGGACTGAGAACCGATCACTGGGTGATGGATAAAAGACATTCTACCTACCTGTTTTTCATGGGAGTAGGAGAATATGCTATTGTAAAAGACAAATGGAAGAATATTCCTGTAGATTATTATATCGAAAAAGAATATGAGCCGTATGCGAAGCAGATTTACGGAAATACACCGGAGATGATTGAGTTCTTTTCTAAAAAACTAGGCTACGATTATCCTTGGGCAAAATATGCGCAGATCTCCGGAAGAAACTACGTCAGCGGCGCAATGGAAAATACAACGGCCACCCTTCACGGAAGTGATATCCTGCAGAAACCCGGGCAATTAATTGATGAAAACACCTGGGAAGATACCATTGCCCACGAATTATTCCACCATTGGTTTGGTGATCTTGTCACAGCGGAAAGCTGGAGCAATCTTACGGTAAACGAATCATTTGCCAACTATTCTGAGTATCTGTGGAATGAATTTAAGTATGGAAAAGATCAGGCCGATTACCACCAGATGACTGATGTCAATATGTACATCCACAATCCTACCGATTTCAAAAAAAATCTCGTACGGTTTGATTATGCTTCCCGCGAAGATGTTTTCGACCTCGTAACCTACCAGAAAGGAGGCGGAATTCTTCATATGCTCAGAAACTATTTGGGTGACGAGGCTTTCTTTGCCGGAATGCAGGATTATCTTAAAACCAACGAATACCAAAATGCGGAAGCGCACCAGCTGAGACTTTCATTCGAAAAAGTTTCCGGAAAAGACCTGAATTGGTTCTTCAATCAATGGTATTTCGGAAGCGGAAACCCGAAAATCAATTACTCGTACACTTTTGAACCCGTAAAAAAGCAGGTTGCAGTAACCATCGAGCAGACTCAGGAACAACCGTTCCAGTTTCCGCTTGCAATCGATGTTTATGAGAACGGAAAACCTAAAAGATACAACGTATGGGTAAATGCGGAAGCGAAAAACACATTCAACTTTGATGTTTCCAAAAATGCAGATTTGGTAAATATCAATGCAGACGGTGTTTTGCTGGCAGATATCAATGATACTAAAACTCCTGAGCAGTACCTGATGCAGTTTACCGGTTCCAAAGAATTCAAAAGCAGATACAATGCCTTAAACGGGATTAAAGATAAGGTAGGAAAAAATCCTGCCGCAACAAAATTATTATCTGCAGCGATCAAAGATCCTTATTTCAGAACAAGGATAAAAGCATTGCAGCTTATGGATCTGTCCAATGCAGAGCAGCTGAAGGCTTTAGGCTCAGATGTTGAAAAGTTAGCTTCCAATGATCCTAAAACACTGGTACAGGCAGCCGCAATTTCAGCATTGGCAAAAACAAAGGATAAAAAGTACATGCCGATTTTTGAAAAAGGAATTAATGCGGTCTCCAACGCCGTAAAAGGAAGTTCTGTGGGAGCTGTTGTTGCTATTGATCCTTCAAAAGCTGCTGCATATGCTGATAAAATTGATTTAGAGGGAGCTTCGGAAACACTGGCTGCACAAATGCTTCCGATTATCGTGAAGAATAAAGTAGCTTCCCAAATGGGCAATATTGCACAATTTGCTGCATTTTATCCCTTCATCAAATTCCAGAATCCTGAACTTGGAAAATCTGCAGAAGAAGGATTCAACTGGATTATGACTTCCGATAATATAAAAGCTACGGAAAGCATCACAAAAATTCTCGGCCAGGCAAAAGGTCAGATCGGTGAAAATCCTCAGGTAAAAATGATGATAACCCAGATGCTGAAGGATGGTCTGAATAAAAAAATGGAGCTTTTAAAACAGAATCCTCAAAGTGCGGCAAGCATTAATAAACAGATCGATCTGCTAAATAAAGCGATTGAAGATTTTAAATAATTCCCTACTAAATCCTTTAGTATTAAAAATATGATAACCGTTATTTTGAATAACGGTTATTTTTATTGGTTAAACGATTTAAGTTATTTTTTTAATATTAATATTTGAAAATATTTGATTTATTTGTTTTTATATTATAATTTTGTTATCAAATTAATATTAATATAATTGCCAATGAAAACAAATCTACTTTCTGAAAAAATTAAAAACCGATATGTATTTTCGGCTTTAACCATTTTTTCCGCCATTGGGCTTCATGCTCAAATTTCAACATTTCCCTGGACGGAAACTTTTGAAGATAATTCTCCCACACGATCCGCCTGGACACAGGTTTATGAAGCAAACAATATGTCATGGACATTTGCATCTTCTGCGACCACGGGAAGTAATGGTGTAACAGCTTTTGCGGGAACAAAATTTGCCAACTTTCCGGCTAACACTTCCGGTGCAGAAAAAACCAAACTCGTAACGCCGCCACTAAACTCTGCAGCACTTTCTTCACCCAAACTAAGCTTTTACCTTATCAATCCCCAACAGGGATCTAATGCAAACTGGGTGAGAATTTACTACCGGATGTCAGCTTCTGATCCATGGAGTACGGTGATGGGCTTTCAGCCGCCTTTCAGTTCGTGGTATTTCTTCGGAAATATCAATCTGCCACCGAATATTTATCAGGTTGCCATAGAGTGTGAAAATGCACAGGGATATTCTACATTGGTCGATAATGTGACGATCAGCAATGACGTTCTAAGTGTAGATGATGCAGCAGCTCCTTCAAAATCATCGATCACCTATTATCCTAATCCGGTTAAAAATGTTTTACATTATAATGCAAAAGTAAAAGTGAATGAGATGACCGTTTATGATGCGGCTGGAAAAAGAATTCAGACCCATAAAGTAAATTCACAACAGGGAAATATAGATGTTTCAGCTCTGAATAGCGGTTTATATATTATTTCAGGCAAAACGGAAAGCGGAACAGAATCCTTCAAAATAATTAAGAACTGATTGATTCGAATCAGCTAAGAATTATTTATTTAATTTAATAATTTACACGAAGGCATCTTTTTAAAAGATGTCTTTTTTATTAGACATATAAAAAATATGATGAAATTTAGCTGACTTCATTATTGATTAAACGTTTACATTTTTTAAATTCGTATAAAATTAAAGAATTATGACTTTTGGAATTGAGGCAGCAAGTTACTATGTGCCGTCATTATATTTGGAAATTAAAGAATTAGCGGAAAACAGAGGAATAGATCCTGCAAAGCTTGAAAAAGGGCTGGGTCTGCATAAAATGGGATTTCCCGATGTGCATGAAGATGCCGCAACTTTTGCGGCGGAAGCGCTTTTAAAATTAATTGAAGATTATCAGATCAACCCAAAAGAAATAGCCAGAATTTATCTCGGAACAGAAAGTGCCCTGGATGCTGCAAAACCCACCGCTTCCTACGCGATGCAGATGGCAGAAGAAGTTCTGGCAGCAAAATTCGGAGAAAGATGTTTCAGGAACTGTGATGTAGTAGACATGACTTTTGCATGTATCGGGGCAGTTGATGCGCTTCATAATTCACTAGATTTTGTAAGAGTAAATCCGGATAAAAAAGCAATTGTTATCGCAAGTGATTATGCAAAATACGAACTGGCGTCTTCCGGAGAATATACGCAAGGCGGAGGAGCGGTCGCCGTTCTGGTTTCTTCAAAACCGGATTTAATCGAAATTGAAAACAATTGGGGAGTGGCGACAGAATCTGTTTTTGACTTCTTCAAGCTAAGGCGTCATTTCAAAAAAGAAGATCTTACGAACGCTCCGGAAAATTTTCCCGATAAAATTGAAATATTTACCGATGAACCGGTGTTCGACGGGCATTATTCCAATCAATGTTATCAGGACAGAATCAAAGAGGCGTACAATCATTATAAAGAAATTACCGAAAAAAATAAACCTTATGAAGACTGGAAATACTTAATTTTCCATCTTCCGTATGCCTTTCACGGAAAAAGAGTTTTTACAGAAATTTACAGCCTCGAAAACGGACTAAGCTATACAACTCCGGAAGAGCAAAAAGCGGTTGCAAAATCTGAGGAGTATATTAAGTTTATTAATGATAAAATTGAAAAATCCCAACGCGCATCCTCAGAAATCGGAAATATGTACACGGCTTCCATTTTTATGGCCCTGCTTTCTGCATTACAGATTTCTTTCAATGAAAATGAAGAACTGGCAGGAAAGGAAATTGGCTTTTTAGGCTACGGAAGCGGTTCAAAATCCAAAGTTTTTGCCGGAAAAATTTCACAAAACTGGAAAGCGGTTGTTGCAAAATGGAATCTCTTCGAAGGATTAAAAAATAGAATGCCCATCAACTTTGCAACCTATGAAAAACTTCACAGAAAACAGCTGGAAAATTCTGTTAATGAAAACTACAAAGGATTCGGATTAAAATATGTGGAATTGGAAAACCCGGTCTTAAAAGGAGCAAGATATTATCATTATCAAAAATAAATTGACAAAAACACTCTATCTTTAGGGTGTTTTTTTTATTAGTATGCAATTAATCAGAGTTATAGAAGAATTTAGAAAAGAGGATGAATGCCTCGTTAAAGAATATATTGTAAATATTAGTGCGGAAAAGATTTTAGAAACCTTGGATGATCTGGTTTTATATGATGATGACTATCATGATGAAATATACGATTCTTATTTTCTTAGCGAAGATCAGCTAAAAAGAATATCTCCTTTTTTAACAGAAGAAATTAATGCGGATTTTAATACATATATTTATCAGCTTTCATGTTACGAAGATAATAAATGATGCTAAAGAAGTTAATCCAGGAAAGTATTTCTATCCTGATAACTTTTCGGCGTAACCCCTACCAGCTGCTTAAAAACTCTTGTAAAATAATTGGTATCAGAAAACCCTGTCTGGTAAGCAGTTTCTTTAATGCTGCTCCGGTTTCTTAAAAGTTCCTTTGCCCTGCTGATCCTTTCCTGAAGAATAAATTCATTCGGTGAAGTTCCCAGCTCGTCCTTAAACATCCTGAAGAAATTCGACTTGCTTACATATGCCATTTTTGCAATACTTTCGATAGACAATTTCTGATGAAGATTCTTACGGATATAATCTACTGCAAAACCTATTCTTGATTTATTTTTTACAATATTTTTTTCTACCATGCTTCTTGCCTGGGTCTGCATCAAACGGATCAGAAGTTCCTTCAAAGCAAAATCAGCCATAATATCTTTCTGCGAATTATCATCCATGGCAATACGCATAATATTGTTTGTGGCTGAAGCTAAAGATTGATTGTTGAAAAGAAAATATTCGTCCAGCTCAATATTCCATTGAGATGTTTCATCTGCTTTTGGAAGATGGTAATTAAGATGGTTTAAAGAATTTTCAATAAACTCAGGATTCAGGCTCAGTGAGATGCATTGCGAAGGTGTTTCATCCGCTTCAGGAAAATCGATGATCATGGTTTCGCCGGGAGCTACCAGAACAGATTCTCCTGGATAGTAGTCAAAATAGCCGGTTTTATTATCAAGCTTCATATGCTTTTTTCCGCGGAGCATTGCCGTAAAAGCAATTGTTTCGAAATGAAGTTTTACATCAAAAGCCGCTTTATGCGTTTCATAAATACTGAATTCACAATTGTTTAGATTGAATTTGGTCTGATTTTCAACCATGCTCAAAAGCTGGTTTTCCCTTTTCAGTTCAGGAGTTTTCAATAAAAATTTATGATCATTCATTTCTAAACAATTTATGTTTACACGTATCTCAAATATAAGAAAAATATGGTATTTGCTGACTGTTAATGAATTATAAAATTATTATTCTGTACGATTTTGAAGCTTTTTTGTACGATAATGCTATTCGAATATACAGGATAAATCTAACTTGGCTTTAGGAAAATTAAAAAATTGTACAAATATGAGCACAACAACCCAACAGCAATCAGCCACGTTACTTCAGTGGCCTGAATTCAAAAACAGATATGAAAATTATATTAACGGCCAGTTTACACCACCTGTAAACGGAGAATATTTTGATGTGGTTTCACCCATTGACGGCAGGAAGTTTACGCAGGCTGCACACTCTTCAAAAGAAGATTTGGAGATGGCTGTCAATGCTGCGGAAAAAGCATTCCAGACCTGGAAAGACACCTCTTCAACAGAAAGAAGTATTATTTTAAATAAAATTGCCGACAGAATCGAGCAGAATTTAGAATATATCGCAACCGTTGAAACCATTGATAACGGTAAGGCCGTAAGAGAAACATTAGCAGCAGACATTCCTTTGGCGATAGACCATTTCAGATACTTTGCTTCGGTTATCAGAGCTGAAGAAGGTTCGCATAACGAACTGGATAAAGACACCGTTTCCCTTATTGTTCATGAACCGCTTGGCGTAATTGCACAGATCATCCCGTGGAATTTTCCCATTCTTATGGCAGTATGGAAACTTGCTCCGGCCCTGGCTGCAGGAAACTGTGTCGTGCTGAAACCTGCAGAAAGTACTCCGATTTCAATTATGGTTTTAATGGAGCTCATTGGTGATCTTCTTCCCCCAGGAGTGGTAAATATCGTTAACGGTTTCGGAGCAGAACTAGGGCGCGCGCTTGTTACCAATCCAAAAGTTTCTAAAGCCGCTTTTACAGGATCTACCGCAACCGGTCGTCTCGTTATGCAGTATGCAACGGAAAACATTATTCCGGTAACCTTGGAATTAGGAGGGAAATCCCCGAATGTTTTCTTCAGTTCCGTGATGGATGCCGATGATGAGTTCTTGGATAAAGCCATTGAAGGAGCCGTTCTGTTTGCACTGAACCAGGGAGAAATCTGTACATGTCCTTCAAGACTGCTTGTTCAGGAAGATATTGCTGATGCATTCATCGCAAAAGTAATCGAAAGAGTAAAAGCCATCAAGGTTGGAAATCCGCTTGATAAAACCGTTATGATGGGTGCTCAGGCATCACAGATCCAGAAAGACAAAATACTTTCCTATATCAAACTCGGAAAAGAAGAAGGCGCAGAAGTACTTGTAGGAGGAGATGTTAATAATGTAGGCGAAGGGCTCGAAAACGGATACTACATTCAGCCGACAATCTTCAAAGGCAATAACAGGATGAGGATTTTCCAGGAAGAAATTTTCGGTCCGGTACTCGCTTTTACAACCTTCAAAGACGAAGAAGAAGCCCTTAAAATTGCCAATGACACCATTTACGGACTGGGAGCAGGAGTCTGGACAAGAGATGCCCATCAGCTTTATAATATCCCGAGACACATCCAGGCAGGAAGAGTTTGGGTAAACCAATACCACTCTTATCCGGCAGGAGCACCGTTTGGAGGCTATAAACAATCAGGAATCGGCAGAGAAAACCACAAAATGATGCTCGATCATTACCGTCAGACCAAAAATATGCTGATCTCCTACAACAAAAACAAATTAGGTTTCTTTTAGGCTAAATAAAGTTAGATCTAAAAGAAATCATATTCAAAGGAAAACGACATAGGAAGCGAAGGCGTTAATAAAATTAAAACTTAATTCGTTAAAAAATTCCCATTGTCTGAAGCGCGATAGAAATTTGAACCGAAGAATAAATCTTGAATTCGCGCAAGTTTGGGGATTTAGGATTAAGATTTAATTTTTAGCCGTAGTTTCCAAGTCTTGAACTTTTGGTTCTTTTGTTTCAAGACAAAAGAATATTGAAGAAGAATGATAGTAATTAAATATCAGGGCGTGCCCGTTTTCCCCGGCCAAGGCCGGGGAGAAACGGTCGGGCTATCCAGGGCTGCACTTCGTTTCGGTGCTCCGCTTCGCTCCGCACCGGCTCGTTCCTCGCCGCCCTTCCTATCCCTCACGCGACAACGCAGCATTGATATTATGACAGAGATTCAATTGTCAAAATAAATATTGCAAATGGGTGCGGAACTCTTTTAAAAAAACATAATGATCCGTGAAAATCTGCGAAATCTGCGGGAAATAAAAATATACACGAAAACAAAAGATTTGAAAAATTGGCTCCCGCGGATTTCACGAATTACACAGATAAATTCATTTGAATAGAAATTGAAGCAGACCAAGCTTTACTAATCATTTTTGTCTTTTAATTTTTACAAATAAATCTTTGTGCGAGATTTTAGAATAAGCATAATAATCTGCGAAATCTGCGCAATCCGCGGGAAATAAAAACAACATTTCATTACAAAATATCACAATATCCTTTCGCAGATTTACAACGATTTCCAATAAATAAAAACTAATTCAAAACTGAGAATATGATACCAAAAACAATGAAAGCAGCAGTTGTTCAGGGCTACGGACAACCATTAAAAATACAAGAAGTTCCCGTAAGAGAACCCGGAAGATATGAAGTATTGGTAAAAGTAATCGCCTGTGGCGTTTGTCATACAGATCTTCATGCCGTTGATGGCGATTGGCCGGCCAAACCCAAGATGCCCTTAATTCCAGGACATGAAGGCGTAGGAATTGTGGTAGCCTGTGGTCCGGAATCATACGTGAAAGAAGGAGATGCGGTAGGCGTTCCGTGGCTCTACTCAGCATGCGGATGCTGCGACTATTGCATTACGGGATGGGAAACCCTTTGTGAAGCACAAAAAAATGGCGGATACAGCGTGGACGGTGGTTTTGCAGAATATGTCATTGCAGATTCCAGGTATGTTGGGCATCTGAAAAACAATGTCAACTTTTTGGAGATCGCACCCATCCTTTGTGCGGGAGTTACCGTGTATAAAGGATTAAAAGAAACAGAAACAGAACCCGGAGAATGGGTAGCCATTTCAGGAATCGGAGGACTGGGACACGTAGCCGTTCAGTATGCGAAAGCAATGGGAATGCATGTGGCTGCTATTGATGTGGCGGATGATAAATTGGATTTGGCGAAAAAACTCGGGGCAGATCTGGTTGTCAATGCAAGAAACACGGATCCGGGAGAATACCTGCATAAAGAAGTTGGCGGAATGCACGGCGCGCTCATTACGGCCGTTTCTCCTATTGCTTTCAAACAGGGAATTGACGTTCTGAGAAGAAAAGGGACTATTGCGCTGAACGGCCTTCCGCCCGGATCATTTGAACTCCCGATTTTTGAAACGGTACTCAAGAGAATCACAGTGAGAGGTTCCATTGTCGGAACAAGAAAAGACCTTCAGGAAGCCCTTGATTTTGCCAACGAAGGTTTGGTAAAAGCAACCGTGACCCCTGCAAAATTGGAAGACATCAACGATGTTTTTGATAAAATGAAAAAGGGACAGATTGATGGAAGAATTGTTCTCGATATAGCCGGAAAGGCAAGCTGACATATTAATATTGGTTTCGGCAAAATGAAATTTCGCCGAAACTTTTTAAATTTATAAAAGCCTTAGGAAGGGTAGGCGTTAAGAAAATTAATTCTGTGAACGTTAAGAAAATTCTAGTGTTTGAAGCGCGAGAACCATATTGGAAAGAATAACAAATCCTGAATTCGCGCGAGTTTAGAATTTTTAGAGAACAGAACTAATTTTTAGCCGCAGCTTCCAGGTCTTGAACTTTGGTTCTTTTGTTTGACTACGTCGAAATAACATTCGTCGACTAAAAGGAGATAATCTTCGATTTCAAGACAAAAAGCAACTAATAAAAAAAGAAATTATGACATCCAAAATAACAAGACTCTCAGCTACAGAAAAAGCCTTAGAAGTCATCTGGGAGCTGGAGAAAAAATATGGGGACCTGATGTTCTACCAGGCAGGAGGCTGCTGCGAAGGAACACAGCCGCAATGCTTCGAAAAAGGCGGGTTTTACCCCAGAATGAACGATGCCATGATAGGAACCATCAATGGCCATGAATTCTGGATCGACCGTGATCTGTTCGAATACTGGCAATATTCTCATTTTACGCTCGATGTTACTGATGGTTTCGGACCGGGAGGATTTTCTTTGGAAACTCCACTGGGAAAAACATTTAAAGTTATTTATACACTCTTCACACCGGAAGAGCTGGAAAATTTAGAGCCGGTACAGCGCAGTGAATGAAAATTGATCAGGACTAGGTTCACTGAAATTACGTTTGGTCTCATGTTCACAATATAATATGGCTTTGTCTTCAGAATATGGGAAATAGTATAGATACCTCTTGCTGAATTGGATTCGTCAATTCGACTGTTTCTTCGTAACAAGGTAAAGAAAAAATATACCGGGAACAGGTTGTCTTTAAAATTGACAAACTTCTCGAGATAATTTTTTTCAGAATCTACCCGAAATGACGAAATGAATCAAAATACACAACGGTAATAGAAATATTTCTATTGGCTTGTAGATGTTTGTTTACAAAGGACTTTGGTATTAATTTTTTTTTTAAGTTTATCCCGTAATCTAAATAATTAACGCAAATGTCTATTAAATACACAGTGATTGAACGTGGTGAGCCAGGCGTAACTGGCGGAGGAACAAAAAGATGGTATGCACAGGTGAAAACCGATGGTGAAATGACTATTGATGACCTGGTGAAGGAAATCGAAAAATTTTCTGCCCTCAGTGAAGCAGATATCCGGGGAGTCATCATTGCTCTCGAAAACGTAATCCAGAAAGAGCTTGCCAACAGCAAAATCATCAGGCTCGACAAACTAGGGAGCTTCTATCCCAGTCTCAGCAGTGCAAGTGCCGAAAGTGCCGACAAATTTAATGTAAGTCTTATCAAAGGCGCAAAGGTAAACTACCGTCCCGGTAAGCGTATTACCGATGCCCTCAATACAGTTACATTTACCAAAGACAGGTAAGCGTACAAAACCTGCGCAGGTTTTACCCTAAACCTAAGCAGGAGTTGCCCCAAACCTGCGCACCTTTTGCATAAAAGCTGCGCAGGTTTTTTGTATAACCTGGGCTGGTTTCATTAATACATCAGTCAAATTTATCAGACTTTCACAAATCGGCTCACAAACATCGAAGCCACCAATTGTCCTACCGCATTCAGAACGGTTGCTAAAGGATCAACCAAAGTGCCGATAATCATCACTGCCGGAATTGCTTCCTGCGGCAGTTTATAAACTGAGATCATCAGCATTTCCCCGATATAGCCGCCATTGGGAATTCCGCCCGCTACAATACTCACAAAAACAGTGATCCCTAAAGCCAGGAGCAAATTCACAGGATCAAAAAAATCTCTCCCGATAATGAGAAACGCAACATAAATTTTAATGATCGATGACATCGAAGATCCGTTTTTATGAAGAGTAGTCCCGATCGGGATCACAATATTTGAAATCTGAGTTGGAATTCCGATTCTGGATGCAGCCTGTAAGTTGGCAGGCATGGTAGCGAAGCTGCTGCAGGTGCTCAGTGCCGTGGCTGTAGGATAAATAGCATTTTTCCAAAAACTTTTAACACCATTTGTCCCCGCGGCCATAAAAGCATAAATGGAAAAAAACAACAGGAAATAAATGACGCCCGCAATATAATAAAGCCCGAGCGGCTTGGCATAAAACCCAAAAAGCTGTGGTCCCAACGTGGCGACCTGGTAAGCAAAATAAGCCCCCAAACCAATGGGTGCAGCTTTCATAATCAATAATAAAAGCTCTTTCATCACTTCATACCCGGAAGCAATAAACATTCTGAAAGGATGTCCTTTTTCTCCCGCCTTCCTTGCGGAAAATCCTGTCATAAAAGCAAAAATGAGAAGCGCAAGCATATTTTGCCGTGAAAAAAGCTGGGTAAATTCGCCCACCGTAAAAAAGCTCACAATTCTGTTGCCCCAGCTCTCTTCCGAGGTAACTTCCACCAGCTCCTTACTTGCAGTAACTCCCGAAACCGGAAACAGATAGACGGCACAAATGGTGAAAACAGCTGCTGTTAAGATAAAAAATAAAAAAGTAAACGCCATCGTAACCATGATTTTTCCGAACTTCGACTGTTGCTCCAGCGAAGCGATAGAATTGGAGACCGCAAAAAAAACAAGGGGAACAACACTTACAAAAAGTAAATTCAGGAAAATATCTCCTAACGGTTTTATATAATTTACAATCTGGGGTGCGACAATTCCGATAATACTTCCGATAATGATTCCGAAAAGTAAAAGCAGAATTCCCGAGTAATTTTTCAATACGTCTTTCATAGGGCGCTTTTTACTCAAAGATAGCTTTATTTTTAACACTCCGTTATATGAATTTCCTTTCAAAAATTCTTAAATTTGAGTAAAACGTTTCTATGGCTTATATAGACTACTATAAAATTTTAGGCGTAGATAAAACTGCAACGCAGGAAGATATTAAAAAAGCCTATCGCAAACTCGCGAGAAAACTGCACCCCGATCTGAATCCCGATGATAAGGAGGCTGAACGCAAGTTCAAAGAAATCAACGAGGCGAATGAAGTTCTCAGCAATCCTGAAAACCGTGCTAAATACGATAAATACGGCGAACACTGGAAACATGGTGAAGAGTACGAAAAAGCCCAGCAACAGCAGCAAAGACAGTATCAAAATTACGGAAATGATCACAGTGGCGGATTTTCCGGAGCAGACTTCGGTGAGGGTGAAGATTTTTCAGATTTTTTCCAAAGTATGTTCGGTGGAGCGGGAGGTTTTGGACGGAGTTCCAGGGGAAGCTCTTCGGGGAAATTCAAAGGACAGGACGTTCATGCAGAACTGAACCTAAGCCTGCGTGACGCGGCAACTACCCATCAGCAGACTTTTGACATCAACGGAAAAAAGGTGAGAATTACTATTCCCGCAGGAGTATATGACGGACAGCAGATTAAACTGAAAGGACACGGCGGTCCCGGCCATAACGGAGGACCGAACGGTGATCTCTATATAACCTTCAATATTCCGGCAGATCCTAACTTTGAAAGAATAGGCGATGATTTAAAAACCAGCGTTACCATCGATCTTTATACGGCTGTTCTGGGCGGCGATGTAAAAGTAAATACATTAAATGGGAATGTAAACCTGAAGGTAAAGCCTGAAACACAAAACGGAATGACTGTAAGGCTAAAGGGAAAAGGTTTTCCTGTATACAAAAAAGAGGGCCAGTTTGGCGATCTCTTTGTGACCTACGATGTGAAACTGCCTGCCAATCTTACCGATAAGCAGAAGCAACTTTTTGAACAACTAAAAAATTCCTAAGCCATGAATGAAAGAATATCACGCGAAGAACTCGTAAAGATTTACAATATTGAGGTTACTTTTTTTGATGAACTTGTAGCTTCCGGTTTGCTGAATATCCATACTGAAAACGAGATCCGTTATCTCATGTATGAAGATCTGCCATCTTTCGAAAGGTTTACCAACTGGCATTATGATCTGGAGATCAATCTCCCGGGACTTGAAGTAATCCACGACATGCTGAATAAAATGGAAGAACTGAGGCAGAAAAACCGCGAGCTGATGAACAAACTTTCCATGATCGCCAAATATGATGAGGGTAACGTTAGAGAGTAAAAAGAGTTTTAGAGTTTTGAGGTGACCTGTAAAAGTGAGATGATAGAATGAAAAACTTATCTTTGCTGTAGAATTAATAAATATGACTGAAGAGAAAATAATCTTTCTGAAACCGAATAGAAAGGATTTTGAAGAAATATATTTTACAGGAAATCAGGGAAGCCTGTTTTTTTCGCCTACCACGCGAGGGAAAACGGTGACTACAATTATAATCGGTCTTATTCTGGTGATTTTATTTCTTTTCAAAGATGATTTCACTAAAGAAAAATCGGGAGTCCTGTATTTTGTGAGCTTTCTGTTTCTTCTTTGTGCTGTTTTTCTTTCCGTTAGCATTAATAAAGTTTCCAGATGGAAAAAACAGGTGGCACATTATTTAACTAAACTTGAAAGCTGCAAAATTTACGAAATCAGAATGGATGAAAACTTTTTTACCGTAAATATCGACGGTGATAAAGAAACCAGCGAATGGAAAGATTTTGATTTTTTCGACAGCAATAATGAGTTCATCAGCATTGAGGGTAAATATAACTACATGTTCCCTAGGAAATCAATGAGTGAAAAAGATTACAGTTTTTTAAAACAGGTTTTAAAGAAAAAAATTAAGGAATAAGAGTAACAGTAAATTTTTAAATTCAATATAAAATAAAAAAACTCAGAGCAAAATGTTCTGAGTTCTTTATTATTTAAGAGTGACCGATTAATCCAGCCATCCCATTTCTTTCATCCATTCGTCATTGTAGATCTTTCCGACATATCTTGAACCATGGTCGTGAAGAAGTACAACGATCACATCATCTTTTGTGAACTGATCTTTCATCTGAACCAAAGAAGCAATCGCGCTTCCTGCAGAATATCCGCAGAAAATTCCTTCTTCTTTTGCTAATTTTCTTGCATAAAGGGCACCGTCTTTATCCGTTACTTTTTCAAAATGATCGATTACAGCCATATCATAATTTTCAGGAATGATATCTTCACCGATTCCTTCCGTAATATAGCTATAAGCATGATCGTAATGAAGCTCGCCGGTTTCATGGTATTCCTTCAAAATAGAACCGTATGTATCTACACCAATCACTTTGATATTGGGATTTCTCTCCTTAAAGAATGTTCCGCAGCCTGTGATGGTGCCTCCTGTTCCTGCTCCCACCACAAAATGTGTCAGCTTTCCTTCTGTCTGTTCCCAGATTTCCGGAGCCGTAGATTCGTAATGTGCCGCTCTGTTGGATAAATTGTCGTACTGATTAACGTACCATCCGTTTTCAGTTTCTGCAGCCAGTCGTTTGGATACGGAGTAGTACGAACGCGGATCTGTAGGTTTTACGTCTGTAGGACAAACTATTACTTCAGCACCCACAGCGCGCAGAATATCGCATTTTTCTTTTGATTGTTTTGAGTTGGTTACAAAAATACATTTGTATCCTTTGATGATCGCTGCCAGAGCCAGCCCCATTCCCGTATTTCCCGAAGTTCCTTCAATGATGGTTCCTCCAGGCTTCAGTCTTCCGTCTTTCTCTGCATCTTCAATCATTTTCACGGCCATTCTGTCTTTTACGGAATTTCCTGGATTGAATGTTTCCACCTTTGCCAAAACCATTGCCGTAAAATCTTCACCTAAAACTTTATTCAGTTTTACCAGCGGAGTATTTCCTATGGTTTCGAGGATGTTATTTGCGTATTTCATAAATGTTTTTTAAGCACGGCAAAGATACGGCTTTAAATTTTATCAGGATGAAGATGCGATCAATTACATCTATTGTAATTTAGGTATTTGACAATTTGCCGTTCACTTTCCAATTAATTATATTTAATGGCTTTTACCGGAGAAATCTTGCTGATAAGATAGCTCGGAATAATAAGGGCAAGTCCTGAAATGATCAGAATACCTAATGAAATGGAAATGATCACCAGCGGATTAAGATCTACCGGAACAGTGCTTACGTAATAATTTTCAGGATTAAGTTTAATAATTCCGAAGAACTTCTGGATCAAAATCAATCCCAGACCGATTAGGTTTCCGTATAAAAGCCCGGGAATCATAATAATCAATGTATAATTGATAAAGGTTGCCCGGATCTGGCCATTGCTTGCGCCCAGGGTTTTAAGAAGACCGATGGAATTGGTTCTTTCGATAATCAGAATTAAAAGAACCATAATGATATTTATGACAACAACAATCAGCATGATAATGATAATGAGCGCAATATTGGTGTCGAAAATACTGATCCAGTCCGTAATCTGCGGAAATTTTTCAGTCGCTTTTTCAGCATAGTTTTTATACCCGATCAGCTTTTCAATTTCAGGAAAATCAGCATCCGCGTCATTTACGTTTTTAAAGAAAATATCAATTCCGCCAATTTCATCCGGCTTCATATCCTGTATTTTACGCACATGGTTAATATCTCCAATAACGAACTGATCATCAATCATCTTAATATCCGTTCTGTAAATTCCCAATACTTCAAATTTTCTGTAGATTGGCTGCTGGTCGGCCTTTGAAAATACCGTAACAATACTGTCTTTTACTTTGAGGTGAAGATCCCGCGCTGTTTTTTCAGAGATAACGACACCGTTGTTGTAGCCTTTCTCAGTGACCTGCGGTGTGGTTCCGGCAATCAGAAATTTCTTAAATCTAAGACTGTCGAAATCTTTTCCGATACCTTTAAAAATAATTCCTGCAAAATTATGCTCGTTTCGCATAATACCGGTAATCATGGCGTATTTCTGTACCGATTCCACATCGGAAATCTGGCGTATTTTTTTGACATCCAGGCCCTGGTTGTCGAGTACGGAAGTATTGTATGAAGAGTTTGATCTTGTGGATCTTACGGTAATATGGCCGCTGAAATCTGCCAGTCTTTCTTTGATTGCTTTTTTAGAACCAAATCCTGTAGATACGGTAATTAAAGAAACAATAATTCCAAGCGCTACAGAAAGTCTGCCAATGAAGATGATAACCCTTGAAAGGTTATTTTTGTTATCTTTGGAAAACGCTATTTTTCTAGAGAAATATAAAGGAAACTTCAAGCTTATGAATTTAGATTTCAAAATTAAAAATTTACTTCTGATTTGCCTAATTTTTTTAGGAGTATTCCATCAATATTATTCTCAGACTCAGGCTCCGAAAGGTTTTAAAACGGGGGCCGACCAGCCGGAAATATATTTACCGTTGTTAAAAGGTAAAACAATTGGCGTGGTGACCAATCAGACAGGATTGATGAGTGACAGAACCCATGTGGTTGATTTTTTAGTTAAAAACGGTATTAAAATTAAATCTATTTTTGCTCCTGAGCACGGTTTCAGAGGTGATGCCGATGCAGGTGAAAAAGTGAAAAACGGTATCGATATAAAGACCGGAATTCCTATTGTTTCATTATACGGAAACAATAAAAAACCAAAACCCGAACAACTGAAAGGAATTGATATTGTGGTTTTTGATATACAGGATGTCGGAGTGCGTTTTTATACTTACATCTCTACACTGACTTACCTTATGGAGGCTGGTGCGGAAAATAACGTTGAGGTTATGGTGCTCGACCGCCCGAATCCTCATGACGGCTATACTGACGGTCCTGTTCTGGATAAAAAATGGACAAGTTTCGTCGGAATGCATGAAGTACCCGTAGTGTATGGTCTCACCATCGGCGAATATGGAAAAATGGTCAACGGGGAAAAGTGGCTGGAAAAAGGAATTCAGGCCAAATACACCTTAATCCCAATGAAAAATTATCATAAAAGACTAAGGTATCCGATGCTGGATAAACCTTCACCCAATTTGCCTAATGATAAATCGATCAATCTGTATCCAAGCCTATGTTTTTTTGAAGGAACACAGGTTTCTGTAGGAAGAGGAACCGATCTGCCTTTTCAGGTTTACGGCTCGCCCTGGACCAAAAGTTTGCCGTATCAATTCACACCAAAACCTAATTTCGGAGCAAAAGATCCATTCTTAAACGGAAAACTCTGTTACGGAGAAAACCTGTCAGGCTATCCGAAAGATTTAACAGAACTCAATATGGAATGGGTTATTAAAGCTTATCAAAGTTATAAAAACCCAGATCTGGACTTTTTCCTTAAGCCTGCATCAGGTAAAAATTTCTGGTTCGACACCTTAGCCGGAAATGATACGCTGAGGAAGCAGATTGTTGCCGGAAAGTCTATTGCCGAAATCAAAGCCTCATGGAAACCCGGACTGGAAAGGTTTGAGAAAATCAGAAAGAAGTATATTATTTATGAAAACTGACAAGTGAATCGTCAATAGTAATCAGTTTTAATTCACAAGTTTAGCGGCTTCCTGATTGACAATTCACATTTTAGTCAAAATCCTGCGGCGGTGTTTTGTCATTCTTGCCTTTATTCATAATCAATAAACCGATAGATAAACCGATTACCCCTGCACCACCAATCATTAAGGCTCTTTCCAGCTTATCAGCCTGGTCATTGCCCAGGTAATTCATAAGAAAAAGGATCATGAAAGTAATGGCACAAAGGATCAGATGATTTTTTCCGAATAATTTCATTAGAATTTATTTTAATTTATAAGAAATCATGACACCTCCTCTGTAAGGAAGAATTTCACCACTTCTGTTGAACTTGTTATCTTTTCTGTCGTAGCGCTCTCCGGTAGTTCTGTCGTACCCTTTGTAAAAGTCCTGTGAGCTTCCCAGACTTCCGTACACATCAATATTCCATCTGTCGGAAACCTTGAACTGATACCCTAAAGTAACACCTAATATGAGCGAGTAACCTTTCTGGTAAAGATTGGAACTTGTAAAAACTTCTCCATAATCATTATAATAGGGTTCGTCCGGCCAATAATTCCATTTTTGCAAGGTAAAAGCTGAGGTTGCAATATTAGCTCCCACATAAAAATGTCTGAATGCTTCGTTGAAATAATATCTGCCTTCTGCCGATACCGAATAATATTGCAACTCGTGTCCGTCAAAAGATTTCCATGGAGATATAAAAACATCTCCCTGTACGGTAAATTTCTTGCTAATCTGATGCTCAACTGCAAGATTTACGATTCCGATAGGAATGAAAAGTGCATTGCCTTTTATATAAACGCTTTTTTCATTACTGTTTGCCTGCTCCTGGGCATTTAAACTTCCTAATATAAAAAGAGTAAGAAACCCTGCTAATAGTCTGATCTTCATTATTTCTTATTAATTTCTTGTAACAATGCATCTGCCAACGCAGAATCTTTCTGTGCCTGTGATGCTATATTTTTGGACATTTCTGCATATGTTTTTGCCTGCTCCTTATTGCCGGTCAGGAAATAAATTTTTGCCAAAATGTAAGTGTTTTCAGAGGTCTCACCTCTCATTACAGACTTTTCAGCCCACTCAGCTGCTTTTTTCAATGATGAGGGAGTGGTGATATGCTCGGAAAATATCCATGCCGCTTTCAGCAGTTCATTAGGTTCAAAAGCTTCTGAATTTCTATAGTAGGCAAGTGCCGCTTTTTCGTATTCCGGAAAATTGGCGTTCTGCTCGTAGTAGCTTAATTTGGTCTGGTTGAGTTTTATTTCTGCATCATGCTTTCCTACAAGAGGTTCGGCAGTCTTCATGAAATAATCATCATTAATTCTTTTATTCTGGTTGTCAATAGACTGTTCAACAATTTTTCCCAGCTTGATCTGGTTATTAAACTCCCGGTACGTTTCTTCAGGTAAAAATTTAATGATTTCTGATTTTCTTTCGGTGAATACTTTATAATTTTTGTCTTCAGGCGATTTAAGGAAATAAAGTAAAAAACCCACATCATCTTTTGTAAATTCGGATGTTTTGCTTTTATTTTCAAAATATCTTTCTGAAGCTTTTTTAGCGAAATTAAAATCCGAAGAAGAGTTAAGTCTCATAATATTGATCAGGAATTCAGGATCTTTTTCCCCCTTTTCAAAACGTTCTTTTAGAGAACCCTTTTTATTGTTGGGTGAACTTACGCCCTGTGCCATGGTGAGAAACATGCTTTCTTCCATATATCCGTAATTTTGGGAGACAAGCTCTCCGTCACCATTCAGGAAAAGATAAGTAGGATAGGAGCGTACACCGTATTTTGAAGCAATTTCCCTTCCTTCGCCCTTTTCCATGTCGAATCTGGCATTAACAAAATTAGCATTAAAATAATCTCCGACTGATTTTCTAGTGAATGTATTCTTCTCCATCATCTTACAGGGACCGCACCATGAAGTGTATGCATCAATAAATACGAGCTTGTTTTCTTTTTTTGCCTTTAAAATAAGATCTTTAAACGGCAGTTCCTGAAACTGAATGGCCTCCTGGGCAAATGCTGTAATGACTGAAAATAAAAATAAAACGGAAACAATCTTCTTCATTTTTCAATAAAAATTTGAGAAGCGAATATACTTATTTTCAGCGTAAGAATGGTGAGAAAACAAAAAAGTCATCTCGATTGAGATGACTTTTGTAGTGGTTTCTCCAGGAATCGAACCAGGGACACATGGATTTTCAATCCATTGCTCTACCAACTGAGCTAAGAAACCATTTAATTTTTGCTTCTTTTTTTGAAGTGGTGCAAAAGTAATAATAATTATCACATCCTGCAAATTATTTAAAACATTTGGAAAATAAAACCACCTTTTTTTGAAGGTGGTTTTTGTGGTTTCTCCAGGAATCGAACCAGGGACACATGGATTTTCAATCCATTGCTCTACCAACTGAGCTAAGAAACCATTCTTTTACTTCGTTGTTTTAAAGTGATGCAAAAGTAGTAAGTTTTCGTATATGAAGCAAGTATTAATATTACTTTTTTTAACAAAACTTAAAAACCTATTGATTTTCAACCGAATTATTTTCCTGTTCTCTTCTAATCTGCTCGCTCATCTCCTCCAATACCGGTTTTATCGTGTTTTCAGGAAGATCGCTGATTCTGATGTACATCAATCCGTCGATCGCATCATTGAAGTTGGGATCTACGTTGAAAGCAATAACTTTAGCATTTTGCTTAATATATTTCTTAATCAACACGGGCAGCCTCAGTTCAGGTTCCAGATCATCGATGATTTTATCAAGTTTATTTAAATCCGATTCCATTTCTTCGAAAAAAAGATGCTTATCCCGGTCACGAAGTTTTACTTTATATTCATTTCTAGGTGTAATGTACTGAGCTACGGCAGAATCATAATAATTGGAACGCATAAACTCAATCATCAGCGATTTCGAAAACTCTGAAAACTTATTGGAAATACTTACTCCTCCCATCAGGAATTTATGATCCGGATTTCTAAGGCATACATGTACAATTCCTCTCCAAAGAAGGAAAAGAGGAAGTGGTTTCTGCTGATATTCCTGGCAGATGTAGGCACGCCCCATTTCAATCACTTTTTTAAAGAAAGGATGAATGTCCTGTTCAAATTCAAATAAAGAGCTGGTATAAAATCCTTTGATCCCGGATTTTTTCATTACTTCTCTTCCTAACGCCATTCTGTAGGCGCCCACAAGCTTTTCTTCGGCATTGTCCCACAGGAAGAGGTGATGATAATGTTTGTCATATTCATCAAGATCGAAAGGAAGGTTGCTGCCTTCTCCTACGGCCCGAAAGGTAAGCTCCCGCTGTCTGCCGATTTCCCGCATGATAGAGGGAATTTCTTCGTATTTGGTAAAATAAACCTCATAGTTTCCGTTGCTGAAGAACATTTTGTCGGTACCCTTCAGTTTTCGGATGTCTTTTAGAATATCTTCTTTAGGTGTTTCGTCGATAATATTCTGAACAATATTCTCTTCCTTCAGCAATGGAAATTTTACCGAAAGATTTTTAAGATTAATGCTTTGGGCAAGTGATTTTCTTTTCTCATAGTAAGATTTCATCATATACACCTTCCGTTTCAGAAAATCACCAAGCTCTTCAGTGTTTTCCATATCTTCCATTGCTTTTACGGCAATAGGCCTTCCGATACGTATTCTGATAGGTTTTTCCCTGTCGTTCATCATTTCTGCCGGAAGCATAAGGGTCTGTAAGCTCGGATGGATTTTGGCCATCTGGTAAAACATTCTGCTGTTCTTGGCATGGAAATACATAGGAACGACCGGCACTTTAGCCATCCTGATGAGCTTAAGGGCCGGTTTTTCCCATTCTTTATCTAAAATTTCTCCGTACGGATTGTTTTTATTGGATACTTCTCCAGCCGGAAAAATACCTACACAGCCTCCATTTTGTAAATGCTTTAATGTTTCCCGCATTCCGGATGAGCTGCTGTATGCGTCTTTCCTGTTTTCGAAAGGGTTTACGGAGATGACATACGGCTCCATGGGTTTTATTTTTTCCAGCAGGAAATTCCCCATAACTTTAAAATCCGGACGCACCTCTGAAAGAATTTTGCACATCAAAATGCCGTCTATGGCACCAAGCGGATGATTGGAAACAAGAATAAACGGACCCGTTTTAGGGATTTTTGCCAGATCTTCTTCAAAAGCTATATAGCTGAGGTTCCGCTCTCTCACAAATGAATCGAAAAAGTCTTTACCTTCCTTATCTTTTAGCTTATCGTATAGTTTGTTTACTTCATTTATTTTAGCAATGCTCATCACAGCAGATGCCACAGGATTTTTCAGAAATCCTATTTTATGTAAGCCGGAAGCCTTTATCAAATCGTTTTTCGATATTAAACTCATGTGTGTTTAGTCGCAATTAGTTTTATTGTGTTACCATTTGAAGCGTATTCTTCGAAATTTGCTCCAATAATACACTTTTTTCCTGGTAAAATTTATCAATATGATCCATCTTCGCATTCCTTACCGTAAATAAAGATACATTTTTTATCACTTCTGTACGGAATACTTTCTGAAGTTCTTCGTTCAGTTCATCAATATTGTGGAACTTATCTTCCAGACACAGAGCCAGTGAAATAGCAGAATTCTGCATCAGAGAAACCTTAATCTTATTTTTGGATAAGTATCCGAAAATTAAGCTCATATGATCTTCCGCGATGAATGAAAAGTCTCTTGTTGATATTTTTAAAAGTGTCTGATTTTCCTTTAAAATGTAAGTTTCTTCACTCTGATTTTTCTCGGAAGCGCCCACTTTAGTCCCTTCTTTAGTGGGATCTACAAAAGATTTTACATAAAAAGGAATATTTTTTTGCTGAAGAGGCTGCAATGTTTTCGGGTGAATGACACTTGCTCCGTAATAAGCCATTTCAATAGCTTCTTCATAAGAAATATTGGAAAGAAGCGTTACATCTTTGAATTTTCTCGGATCTCCGGTCATTACCCCCGGAACATCTTTCCAGATGGTCATGGCTTCTGCGTTTAAGCAATAGGCGAAAATAGCAGCCGAATAATCCGACCCTTCTCTTCCCAATGTTACGGTAAAATTATTTTCATCCGAACCGATGAAACCCTGAGTAACGTAGCAGATTTCTTTATTTAAATTTGAAATGAATTCTTCGGTTTTTACCCAATCTACCACACCTTCCCGGTAAGAATTGTCGGTTTTTATATAATCTCTCGCATCAAGCCACTGATTGGTAAACTGTATTTCGTTCAAATATTCGCTCACAATTTTTGTAGAAATCATTTCTCCACAACTTACTACCTGATCGTAGACAAAATTGTAATTTGGAGATTTGTTCCTTCTTAAAAACGAATCAATATCATCAAAAAATAAGTTGATTTCCGAAAATACGGCATGATTTTCAGAAAAAAGGCCTTCTGCAATTTCGATGTGTTTTCGTTTTATTTTTTCAATTTCAGTTTGATAGTTGTCTTTCCTGAAATAAAGTTCCACCACTTTTTCCAGCTCATTTGTTGTCTTGCCCATTGCTGAAATTACCAACAGACACTTTGCAAATCCCTGGCTTTGTAATACCATGGCTACATTTTTTACGCTTTCGGCATCTTTTACCGATGCTCCACCAAACTTGAAAATTTTCATTAAATTGTTAATAATAAAATTGTTAGATAAAATTTGTGGGAATATTTTACGGGTGACAAAATTATAAATTTACAACGAGATATGAAATAGCGTTGGATCACAGAGAACTTAAGATTTCATTAAAATCACCAATTGGTAGAATTTTTAATGATATCCTTCGGTAATTCGGGAGCTGTTTTTTATGATAAGATACGGATAACAATATGAGGTGACGCTGTATGATGTTGATAAACAAATGATAAGCTCTTTTCTTAATAATTCTTTCAAATTGTGATAAATTTTACGAAATTTGAGGAAAACGTAAAAAGGAAAATATGTCAGAAAGACCATTACAGACTTTAGGAGAATTTCTTATTGACAGACAAGATGATTTTCAGTATTCTACCGGGGAATTTTCTCGTCTTCTGAGCGCGATAAGACTGGCTTCGAAAGTAGTAAACAGAGAAGTAAATAAAGCCGGGATTGTAGACATTGCAGGTGCTGCCGGAAACCAGAATATTCAGGGAGAAGAGCAGCAGAAGCTTGATGTTATTGCCAACGAAATTTTTATTACCGCTCTGTCTCAAAGAGAAGTGGTTTGCGGAATTGCCTCTGAAGAAAATGACGATTTCATCGATATCAAATGCGGCGAAAATGGTCACTTAAGTAAATATGTTGTATTAATTGATCCGTTGGACGGTTCGTCAAATATTGATGTCAATGTTTCCGTGGGAACTATTTTTTCTATTTACAGAAGAGTTACCGAGCCCGGAACTCCGGTACAGCTTCAGGATTTTTTACAAAAAGGGGTCAACCAGATTGCTGCCGGATACGTGATCTACGGATCTTCGACAATGATTGTCTATACTACCGGAAACGGAGTAAACGGTTTTACACTTGATCCTTCTTTAGGGACGTATTATCTTTCTCATCCGAATATGATGTTTCCTAAAACAGGTAAAATTTACTCCATTAACGAAGGAAATTACATCAAATTCCCGCAAGGGGTAAAAAATTACCTTAAATATTGCCAGATGGAAGAAGGCGACAGGCCCTATACCTCTAGATATATTGGTTCTCTTGTAGCTGATTTCCACAGAAATATGCTGAAGGGCGGGATTTATATTTATCCTTCATATTCACAGGCGCCGAATGGAAAATTGAGATTGTTATATGAATGTAATCCTATGGCATTCCTTGCAGAGCAGGCCGGAGGTAAAGCGACAGACGGATTCAGAAGAATTCTCGAAATTGAACCGACAGAGCTGCATCAGAGAATTCCTTTTTTCTGCGGAAGCGTTGATATGGTAGAGAAAGCGGAAGAATTTATGCGAATCGACAGTGTAAAATAATGACAGCAGAATATTTTAGATATATATTAAAATTCAAACGCCCGAGTGGAACATCTCGCGGCGTTTTGTTTGAAAAAGAGACTTTTATTCTCGAAATTTCAGAAAATGGAAATAAAGGAGTAGGAGAATGTGCGGTATTCCGAGGATTGAGCTTTGACGACAGACCGGATTATGAAGATAAGCTTCAATGGCTTTGCGAAAATATTGATCAGGAATATGATTTTTTAAAGGAAAATTTAAAAGAATTCCCATCAATTTGGTTTGGTTATGAGCAGGCGGTGCTCAATGTAAAAAATGGTAAAAACCTTTATTTTCCGGGTGAATTTACGGAAGGTAAAACTCCGATTGTAATCAATGGTTTGATTTGGATGGGAGGTGTAGGGTATATGGAAGAACAGATTCAGGATAAGCTGGATCAAGGATTTCATTGTATCAAATTAAAAATTGGAGTCGACTGGAAATCAGAACATGAAATTCTTCAGAAATTAAGACAGAAATTTTCAAAAGAGATGTTGGAGCTGCGTGTTGATGCCAACGGAGGCTTTTCAAAACATGAAGCCAAAACTGTTTTGCAGCAGCTGGCAGATTTACATATTCATTCGATAGAACAGCCCATAAAAGCAGGAAACTGGCACGATATGGCAGAATTGTGTGCGGAAACTCCTACACCTATTGCTTTAGATGAAGAGTTGATAGGAATTGTTGATTTGGATAAAATGATCAATCTCCTGGATAGGGTAAAGCCTCAGTATATTATTTTAAAACCATCGCTGATCGGAGGATTTTCAGGTTCTGACGAGTGGATTTCATTAGCTCAAGAGCGTAATATTGATTGGTGGATCACCTCTGCGCTGGAAAGTAACATTGGACTGAACGCTATCGCGCAGTACACTTTTACCAAAAAAAATCCGATGCCACAGGGTCTGGGTACCGGATCATTATTTGTGAATAATTTCGAATCCAATCTTGATTTGAGAGGAGAATTATTATATTTTAAAATGTAGTTGTAAGATTGGAGCCAGTCAGATTACTCTTTTACATTTATCCTTCAAATAATATTAGGATAAATAACATTGTCCCTGAAATTTCTTTTTTCTAGATAACATCTTCTACGAAAATTGCCTTTCTGATGTATTCTAAAAATGAAGAAAACGTTCTTTTAACCTTTTTCATAATAATATTATTTAGTATTGTGTGCGCTTAGTTGGTTGCAATCTTTGTGCCATAACATGGTATCTCCGGCATCTTCGGGTATGATATATTTCATAGAATATTTTAAATGCCTGTTTAAGAAGAGATTGGCTGTTTTTGCTCTTTTTTCCTTAACGGAAAATTAAATTACGGTTAATCTTAGACTTAGAAATTAAATATGGATTCTTTTAAGATAGAAGTCTCTTTGAATATAGAAGAGTTTGGACATAATGTATAATTTTAGCTCTGGTTTTAGTTAGTGCGAAGATAAGTTAAAATATCGAATAAGCAGTCTTATAAACCCTTAAATTATAATTTCCGTAGAACTTTAAATTTTCCTAAATTTGCAAATTGTCGTATATACGGCATTCTAAAGCGAATTTCAATGGAAGAAGAAAAAAAATCACTCAATTTTATTGAGCAAATTATCGAAGATGATTTGGCAAACGGACTGAAAAGAGATCAGATCCGTTTCCGTTTTCCGCCTGAACCCAACGGTTATCTGCATGTAGGTCATACAAAAGCGATCTGCATCAACTTTGGGCTTGGCGAAAAATACAATGCTCCCGTGAACCTTCGTTTCGACGATACGAACCCTGAAAAAGAAGAACAGGAATTCGTAGATTCTATCATGAAAGATGTTGAATGGTTAGGTTTTAAATGGGATAAAGTATTGTATGCTTCCGATTACTTCCAGCAGCTTTACGATTGGGCTGTTCAGATGATCAAAGAAGGTAAGGCTTATGTAGATGAGCAGCCATCTGAAGTCATTACCGAACAGCGGAAAAACCCTACTGAACCAGGTGTTGAATCTCCATACAGAAACCGCCCGGTTGAAGAATCCTTAGACTTATTCGAAAGAATGAAAAACGGAGAGTTTGAGGAAGGCTCTATGTCGCTCCGTGCAAAAATAGACATGACGTCTCCGAATATGAACATGCGTGACCCTGTGATGTACAGGATCCTAAGAAGACCTCACCACAGAACGGGAACAGCCTGGAAGATCTACCCGATGTATGATTGGGCGCACGGAGAATCTGATTATATCGAACAGATTTCGCATTCTTTGTGTTCTTTGGAATTTGAGAATCACAGACCGTTGTATGACTGGTATCTGGATCAGGTATATGATGAAACAAAAGTAAGGAATAAGCAAAGAGAATTCGCAAGAATGAATGTCTCTTACATGATCACTTCTAAAAGAAAACTTCAGAGGCTGATTGCTGAAAAAGTAGTGAACGGCTGGGATGATCCCAGAATGCCTACCATTTCAGGAATGAGAAGAAAAGGATATACGGCAACAGCGATCAGGAATTTTATTGAAAAAGTAGGAGTTGCCAAAAGGGAAAACCTTATTGAGATTCAGTTGTTGGAATTCTGCGTTCGTGAAGACTTAAATAAAGTAGCAAAACGTGTCATGACCGTTGTTGATCCCGTAAAACTAATTATTGAAAACTATCCGGAAGGAAAAGAAGAATGGCTGGAAACGGAAAACAATCCGGAGCAGGAAGATGCAGGAACAAGAGAAATACCTTTCTCAAGAGAGCTGTATATTGAACGTGAAGATTTCAAGGAAGAAGCCAACAATAAATTTTTCAGACTGAAACTGGGAGGAGAAGTCCGTTTAAAATCTGCGTATATCATTAAGGGTGAAAGAGTAGAAAAAGATGAAAACGGAAACATCACCACCATCTATGCAACCTACGACGAAAAGTCCAAGTCGGGCAGCGGAACGGAAGAAAGCTTAAGAAAAGTAAAAGGAACCATTCACTGGGTTTCTGCCAATCATGCGATTCCTGTAGAGATCAGGAATTACGATAAACTGTTTACCGTAGAACAGCCGGATGCAGAAAAGGATGTTGATTTCCTTAATTTCATTAACCCGGAATCCGTAACCGTGGTAAAAGGATTCGCAGAGCCAAACCTTAAAGATGTGGAAGTAGGAGCACCGCTTCAGTTCCAGAGAATTGGCTACTTCACAAAAGATCAGGATTCTACCGAAGACAATTTGGTCTTCAACAGAACTGTGACCTTAAAAGACTCTTATAAGCCGGAGTAATAAATTATTTATATTAATATAAATGAAACAGGGCTTAATTTTTTAAGTCCTGTTTTTTTGTTTAAACAATGATAATAGTAAAGAAAATAGTCCCGAAGAGACGATATAAACCAAAATAGGATAAAGTCCTATTAAAATATAAAATCATGAAAATTATATATTTATATACAAACTCATTCAAAGGGCTTTCAAAAGAAAGCTGGATGCTGGCGCTGGTGATGCTCATCAACCGGGCCGGCTCGATGGTACTTCCTTTTTTGGGAGTTTACATGACCAATCATCTGCATTTCAGCATAGAAAATACAGGAATTGTGCTGAGCTTTTTCGGAATAGGCTCCGTTATCGGTTCCTGGTTAGGCGGATTCATCACAGATAAGATCGGTGAGTACAAAGTGCAGTCTTTCAGCTTATTGCTGAGTGTTCCTTTATTCTGCCTGATTCCTATTTTCAAAACAGAAATAGGTGTTGCAGCTATTATATTGGCGCAAAGTATTGTGAGTGACGCTTTTCGTCCTGCTAACTCTGTAGCCATCACCAAATATGCAAAACCCGAAAACATTACGCGGGCATTTTCATTAAACAGGATGGCCGTCAATTTGGGATTTTCCATTGGTCCTGCTTTGGGTGGAATCCTGTCGGCTATTTCTTACGAATTCCTGTTCTTTGCTAATGCTTTAACAGCTTTATCGGCGGGTATTCTATACATTATATTTTTTAAAAAACGGAACAAAATCGCCAGACTGAAAGCTAAAAAAGTAAAAGAAATAATCGAAATTAAAAAAGATAGTTCGCCGTATCGCGATGGCAAATTTTTAATATATTGTTTTTTCTGCATGCTTTTTTCCATCTGTTTTTTTCAGTTATTCAGTACATTAACTATTTTTTATAAAGACACCGCTCATCTCAGCCAGCAAAGTATTGGTTACATTCTTGGCTATAGCGGATTTCTGGTGGTTTTGCTGGAAATGGGTCTCGTTCAGGTTGCTGAAAAATATTTCAGCCTGGCCGTAACAATGTTTCTGGGAACTTTTATCTGCGGACTTTCCTATGCAATGCTGGGATTTGATCATAGTATTATTACGCTGGTTATTTCCATGAGCCTGCTGTGTGTCGGTGAAATCTGGGCACTGCCGTTTATGTCAACCATTACCGCACTGCGGTCCGGGAAGAACAACAAAGGTGCGTACATGGGACTGAACGGTATTTCTTTTTCCATCGCATTTATCGTTACCCCTTATTTGGGAACTTTAATAGCGGAAAAACTTGGATTTACAACATTATGGATCGGGACCGGGATTTTGGCAACAGTGATTGCTGTTGCATTTTACTTTATCGTTCCGTGGATGGTGGGCGACAGAAAGCAGGCTGACTAGATTTTGGGCGTGTCCCTCATTCAAAGCTAAACCTCATAGGTTTTAAAAACCTATGAGGTTTCCCCTGACAATTCGGGTCGGGCTGCTTTGGGGTACGCTTCGCTTCCGTACTCGCTCGTTCCTCGCTCGCACCGGCTCCTTCGTCGCCGCCCGCCGCATCCCTCACGCGAAGGTGGCAATTCAAAAAAAGCTTTTCAGATATAAATTTGATAACAGTGAACTATTTTATAATTTCCCACAGATTGCACAGATTAAACAGCTCACACAAATAATTATGTATTATTTCTTCCTGCGTGTAAAATACAGTATAAAAAATCTGCGCCATCCGTGAAATCTGCGGGAAAATCAAAATATTACATCATCAACCCAACACATTTCATTCCTAAGCATCTCAACAATTTTTAACATAAGCTTTTAGGATAAAATAATCTGCGCCAATCCGTGGAAATCTGTGGTAAAAAAATCACAAGACCACCATAAAATTTTAAAAATATTAGAATAAAAAGAACAATTTTTGCTTACACAACAGCAATGAAAAAAATCTACATTCTTCTGCCAACAATTTTTACAGCTTTATTATCGGCACAGAAAAGAGACTCTGCAGAACTGATCTCAGAAGTGCAGATTGATGCCTACAAAAAGCCGGCAGCTTTTATTTCTTCCACTAAATCAGTGTCTGTCGTTTCAGAAAATCTGATCAACCAGAATCCACCGGAAAGAATGCTGGAATCTATCAACCAGATTGCCGGTGCAAGGATGGAAGAACGCTCTCCCGGAAGTTACCGCATTTCTCTTCGCGGCAGCACCCTCCGTTCTCCGTTCGGTGTGCGGAATGTAAAAGTGTATCTGGATGATTTTATTTTTTCAGATGCTTCGGGAAATACCTATTTTAATGTGATTTCTCCGGAGCTCATCAAAAGAATGGAAATTTATAAAGGACCTGAAGGTGGCGATTACGGAGCCGTTACAGGCGGAACCGTACTCCTGAAAACCACAAGTTCCGAAAATACGTCCGCTAATCTCGCGGTGGGAAGCTATGGAACTTTTAATCAAAGCTTTAACCTTTCCAGACAATTGGGAAAACATTTTGTTGAAATTTTTCAGAATTATTACCAGACAGATTCCTACCGCGAACAGTCTAAAGTTTTACGAAAACAAATATTCCTGAAAGATAATTTTCAATATTCAGAGCAAGGTCTTTTAAAAGCCATGATTTTGTATGCTGATCTTGATTACCAGACGCCGGGCGGACTCACTTTAGAGCAGATGGAACTCAACAGGAAGCAGGCAAGACCCGCTACAAAAACAGTTCCCGGTGCTAAAGATCAGGATGCAGGAATTCGTAATAAGATGATTTTAGCAGGGCTTTCAAACGAGTATAATTTTAATAGGAATTTTTCACATTTCATTCTTGTTCAGGGATCTTACGTAGATTTTGAAAATCCGTTTATCACCAATTTTGAAAACCGTTTTGAGAAAAATATCGCTCTGCGTACTCACTTTAATTATGAGAAAAATTGGACAAATATCTCTTTGGCGTACCGTCTCGGTTTTGAAGGAGGAATCAATGATATTCAGGTTAAGAATTATGATAATAATCGCGGAACAGAAGGTAATCCACAGAATTTCGATAAGATTAAAAATACCTCCGGATTTTATTTCCTTTCGCAAAAGCTCAATATTGCCGGCAAACTTTTCACTGATATTTCTTTAAGCCTGAACTCAAATGCTTATGAATGGGAAAGAACGTTTCCCCGTCCCGAAAACGGAAGGGTTCAGTTTAAAAACCAATGGCTGCCTAACTTCGGATTAAATTATCTTATAGGAAAAGGCTTTTCGGTGCGTGCAAAAATAGGGAAGGGTAATTCTGCACCGACCAATGAAGAAATACGTGCATCCGATCAGCAGTTTAACGTAGATCTTATGCCGGAATACGGGTGGAATAAAGAATTCGGAATACGGAAACAGTTCGGAAATTCAATTTTCTTGGAAGGAAGTTATTTTGATTTCAGGATGAAAGATGCCATTGTTAGACGACAGAATGATGCTGGTCAGGAATTTTTTGTTAATTCCGGAGAAACTGTTCAGAAAGGTATAGAGTTGTTGTTGGAATCTAAAAGTTTTAATCTTAAAAATAATATTTTCAGCTTTTTTAAATTCAGAATGTCGGGAAGTTTTTACCGGTTTACCTTTGAAAATTACCGCCAGAACGATGCTGATTATTCAGGAAATGATCTGACTGGTGTCCCAAGGACGACTGTAAACAGCCTGCTGAACTTTGTTTTGTTTAAAAAACTTGCTGTAGATTATTCACATTTTTACACCTCAAAAATCCCACTGAACGATGCCAATTCCGTGTGGTCGGAACCCAGTCTTGTGGGAAATATACAGTTCAGATTTCCATTTGAGCTTGACAGAACAAGACTAAATTTGTTCCTGCAGATACAAAATCTTTATAATGAAGATTATGTTTCCGGCTTTGATATCAATGCTTTCGGGAATCGCTATTATAATCCGGCTGCTAAAAGGAATTTTATTTTCGGAGTAAAGATGGATTTTTAATTACACAAACAGTTTTAAGTCAGAAAATCTGAGTGATTTGTGTAATTTGCGGAAGCTTTTTGCTTGAACTACTTTGAGAGAATATCCCCAATAATCATTTCCGCATGAATTCTGGAATTTTCAATAAACCAGAGATGCGTGTCTTTTCCTCCGCATACAACCCCGGCAAGATATAAATTCGGAATATTGGTTTCCATTGTTTCATTATTGTACAAAGGGTTGAGACATTCTCCCTGTAGCTCAATTCCGGAATTTCTCAGGAAGTCAAAGTCGGGAAGATAGCCCGTCATCGCCAGCACAAAATCATTTTCGATTTCATTAATTTTACCCTTTTCGTCTTTAAAAATAACCGTTTTTTCCTTGATTTCCATTAATTCAGAATTGAAATGAGCGCTAATACTTCCTTCTGAAATCCTGTTTTCAATATCAGGCTTTACCCAATATTTTACACTCTTGGAAATTTCAGAATGCCGGATAATCATCGTTACTTCAGCGCCCTTTCTGTATGTTTCCAGGGCAGCATCAACCGCAGAATTGCTGGATCCAACGACAACGATTTTCTGTTTTGCGTATGGGTAAGGTTCGGTATAATAATGTTTTACTTTAGGCAAATTTTCTCCCTGAATATTCATCATATTCGGAATATCGTAAAACCCTGTTGAGATGATGACGTTTTTAGCCGTATATTTTCCTTTGGTTGTTTCAATATTGAAAAACTCTTCTTGGCGAATTATTTTTTCTACTTTTTCATAAAGATTGATGTTGACATCCCTTTGCCTTGCAATGCCTTGGTAATATTCCAATGCTTCCTGTCTTCCGGGCTTCGGGGCTGTAGAAATAAAAGGAATTCTACCGATTTCAAGCTTCTCGGCAGTGGAGAAAAACCGCATATACAAAGGGTAGTTATATAGCGAGTTAACAATTGTTCCCTTTTCGATAATAACATAGCTGAGATTATTTTTCTGGGCCTCCAGCGCACAGTTCAGTCCTATCGGGCCACCTCCGATGATGAGAATATCCAACGTTTCCATAACACAAAATTACAAAAATGAAGCAGGAAAACCGGTCTTAGAACTCACAAAAAACAATACTTCCGATATTTAATATCTATCCGAATTTGTATAATGAGAAACTGCCTAATCTGAAAGGTGGTATTGTTTTTGGAGAATTCAGAAAGACATTTTTAAAATCATGAAAAAGATATTCTTTTTGATCATTATCCTAAGTTCGGTAGCCTGTAAGAAAAACCCTCAGAAATTTGTCAATGATCATACAGATTCTTCCGGAAAAGTTACTGACAGTGCCAAAAACACAATCCTGAATAATGCCTTGGTAAGCAAAGAAGAATCGCTCAAAAAGTTGAATGAGGGAATTATTCATTCTCTGAAAGAGAAAAATTACAACAATTTTTCAGAATATATACATCCTCAGAAAGGAGTTCGTTTTTCCATGTATGCTTTTATAAATCCTGCAGAGGATAAAAAATTTTCTAAGGCTGATTTTAAAAAATATCAGCCTGGCAAAACCATTTTTACGTGGGGCTCTATGGACGGGAGCGGAGATCTGTACAAAACCACCATTAATGATTATCTCGGAAAATGGGTCTATTCAACAGATTTTGCGATGGGACAATTTTCATTAAACGAATTTCAGGGCAGTGGAAACTCACTGAATAATTTAAAGAAAATATATCCTGACGCTGATTTTACGGAAAATTTTATCAAGGGTTCCGAAGCAAATGCAGGCATGGACTGGAAATGTCTCCGTCTTGTTTTTGAAGAATATCAGGGCAAATATTATCTGGTCGGGGTTATTAATGACCAGTGGACGATTTAAAAATTAGGTATAACTTTAACCTTAATCTTAGCCTTAATTAAATCTTAGCCTTATTCCAAAATCTCAGCCAGCCTCTTCGTAAGATTCCTTCTGGAAAACTGCTCAATGTTTGTTGTATTTTCAGAAAGATTCCCATTTTTCCAAAGCTTGAATTTTTCCAGTATAAAATCTTTGATTGTATCGGTATCATCATAACTGAAATGCATTCCTGCCTGAGTTTCATTTAATATTCTTGAAACATCCGCATCATCCGGACCAAAAGAAATAATCTGTTTTCCGGTTGCAAGATATTCAAAAATTTTCCCCGGAATGATTCCCTTAGATGATTCGTTCGGGAAATTGGTAATCAATAAAATATCGGAGGTCTGCATTTCTTCGATTGCTTTATCGTGCGACAAATAACCAAGATTCAGGATATGATTTTTTAAGGCTGAATTTTCTATATCAGTTAAAATTTTATCATCAATTCTTCCTGCAAATTTCAGGACAAAATTTTTGGCAAAATCTGCATTCTGACACACAAGATCATTAAGCGCTTTCCAGAGATTTTCCGGATTTCTCAGTTGTTCGAGCACACCGATATAACTCAATGTGAAAGCTGAAGTGTTTGAGGGGCAGATCGGTTTAGAGTCTGAGCTTATTGTTTGTGAATCGGTTTCATCAAATCCATTCGTAATACAAAACGAATTGGCTCCGTTTTTCCTGAAATTTTCTGCGTCGGTGTAACTTGTAGCCAAAGTAATATCTGCATTCCTGAAAACTTCACTTTCCAGTTGGCGATGCTTCCGGTCGGAGCTTTTGGTTAATTTCAAATGTTTGTAATAGGAAATCTCGGTCCACGGATCTCTGAAATCGGCGATCCATTTTAGGTGGGGAAGCTTTTTTTTGAGGTTTAAACCAATCAGATGAAGCGAATGCGGCGGTCCCGAGGTTACAACGACATCTATTTTGTTTTCTTTTAAATAATGTTCTAAAAATTTAACGGAAGGTTTCACCCAGAAAACCCTTGCATCCGGAATGAAAAAATTACCTCTTACCCAGATCGAAAGCTTAGACTTCCAACTCTGGTTTTTACCGACGTCAAATTGCCCGGCTTTGAATTTTTTATTGCTTTTGTTGAGTTTTTCGGCAAGCTGGTAAGGCTCCCAGATTTTTGTTTTTACGATTTCAAGATCTTTTGGAACATCCTTCATTAAGCTGTCATCCAATAAAGGATAGCTCGGGTTTTCCGGAGTGTAGACCACTGGTTTCCACCCGAAATCAGGGAGATATTTCGCAAATTTCAACCATCTTTGCACACCAGGACCTCCCGCCGGCGGCCAGTAATAGGTGATGATGAGTATTTTTTTCGGAGAGTTCATTTATAATTATTTTTAACCGCAAAAGATGCAAAAGATGCAAAAGATGCTTGTTGTTTTAGTGTTCAAAAGAGAGCAAAACTCAAAGAATACATTTTGCAAACTTTTGAATAAACTTTTCAATATTATCTTCTTTTGTTTCTTTTGCGGTTAAATGATATATTATTTTTTAGTCATATTGATCAAAGTACTTATTTATAAATGTCTCCTGACCAAAATGATAAATATTTAACATTAAAATTTACAAGAATTCCTTTTGGAGCTTTTAATAAATTGATGTAATTTATAACCTGAGCTTTATGTATTTCCAAGATAGATGATACGGATTTTATTTCCAGAACAATTAAATCTTCAATTAAAAAATCGCATTTAAAATCACAATTTAAATTTTCATTTTTGTAAACCACAGGAATTTGAAATTCAGATTTGTATTCAATATTTCTTAATTTAAATTCCTTTTCCAAAGCTCTATGATACACAATTTCTGCCAGTCCTGCACCCAAGATCTTATGAACCTCAATGCAGGCTCCGTTAATTCTATAGGTAAGATCGGTTATGTACTTTTGGGTAATCATCAATATACAGCTTTTCAGAATTTAAACCTCTAAAATACTAAATAGCCTCAACTTGTCTTTTGTCTCTTTTGTTGTAAAGAACATAAATTCCGACTCCACTCAAAAGAATAAACAATCCGAAGCAAATTAATGAAATCCACTTACCTTTTTCTATGACTTCCGGTTCGAAAAACATCCTTATGTTGTGGTTTCCTGCAGGAACATGTACCGCACGGAGAAGATAATCTGCCTTGATATACGGAACTTCTTTTTCATCAATTAAGAATTTCCATCCATGAGGATAATAAATCTCTGAAAATACAGCGAGCTGCGGTGTCTTTGATTGAGATTTAAATTCCAGTTCGTTCGGTTGGTATTTCGTTAAATTGATATAAGCTGTAGAGTCTGGCTGAACCGTTTTTCCGTCAAAATATTTTTTATCAGATGAAGCAATAACTGCGGTTTTCTTACTGTCGATTACACCAATTGATTTGATTTCCTGATTGGGCGATTCTACAAATTTAAGGTCGCTTACAAACCATGCGTTGCCGTTGGCCTTCGGGTTTGGAATGGCCTGTGGCTGCTCCGGACCACCCAACACCAGATATTTTGCATTCAGAAGATTCAAGATATTCGGAACTTTTACAGAATCCATAATCTGGAAATATTCATTGATCACATCATCATACCTTCTCAGTTTCACTGCGTGATATCCACCGATGGAAGATTTAAAGTAAGAGGTATTGGTTTCGCTGAACGTTCCTAAAATATTATTGAAAATTCTGTAATGCGTTTTGTCTTTTTCAGCAATGGTTTCCAATGTCTTGTTGACGTTTACATTTGCCAGGATCGGTTCAAGATTCGGATTTCCCTGAACTTTGTCTGCCATAAGGTCTGAGCTTTCCGTCTGAAAAGGATTTTCTGCAAATATTTTATCAACATAATTATCATCATTAAGGTAACGTTTGTTGACGGTCCAAAGATCAAATAAACTTACGATTCCAATGATTACCAAAGCAATATTCTGATTGAGTTTCTGCTTTAAAACCATAAATAAAGCACCTACAGCAATTGCAACATAAATAAAGGCTTTAATGGCATCAATCCTGAATAGTTTGAACCGTTCTTCAACCAGATAATCCAGTAGGAAAGGGGGAAGATATGTTTTTTCATTCTCGGTATGGAATCCTAATAAAGATTTACCAAAAATTAGTAAAATCAGTACAAAACCAAGCGTTCCGCCTCCAACATAAAGAAGAATTTTCTGCTTGTATTCCTGGGTTAATTCATTGTCTTTAAAAAATCTGTACAATCCGATAATTGCAATTAAAGGAAATAAAAGCTCTACAACCACCAAAATAGATGACGGAGCCCTGAATTTATTATAAAAAGGAACGAAGTCAATAAAAAAGTCGGAAAGCGCCATAAAATTGCTTCCCCAGGCTAAAAAGATCGTCAGAACCGTTGCTCCAAGAATCCAGTAACGGTATTTTTTCCAGGCAAAGAAAAAACCTAAAAGCGCTAAAAAGCAGACAATTGCTCCCTGATAGGCAGGTCCTGAAGTTCCCGGCTGGTCCCCCCAATAGGTAATGCTTCCGAAACCTTTGGAAATTCTGTCCATCTCAGCCTGAGAGCCGACATTTTCCTGAACAAGCTCCTGTACTCTGGTCATCATTTCCTTTCCTTCCGGCTCCTGGCTTCCGCCGCCCATCAGTCTCGGAATGAAAAGGTTCAGGGTCTCCAGTTTTCCGTAGCTCCACATCAGCATACTTTCTTTATCCATCCCCGAATTTCCTCCGGTGTTGCTGTCGTTTGTTAAGATCTGCTTTCCTCGAACTGTTTCTTTCACATATTCGGAGTTGGCCATGATTCTCTGGGAGTTCATTCCGACACCGATAATGCATGCAGCAGCGATAATTCCTGATGAAATCAGAAAATGTTTCATCGGAATTTTTTTCTGAATGGCGCGAATTAATTCAGACAAGAATAAAAATCCTAACGCCAGGAACAGATAATACGTCATCTGTGGGTGGTTCGCTGCAATCTGAAGTCCCATAAAAAGGGTAGTTACAATGAATCCCCAGATATATTGTCTCCGGATGTAGACGAGTAAAATTCCGGCAAGAAGCGGCGCAAAATATTCAATGGTATTTATTTTACCGTTGTGTCCTGCCGCAATGGCGATATAAAAATAGGTGGAAAGACCAAAAAAAGACGCTCCCAAAAGAGCATATTTCCAGTTTCTGACGGCAACCATTCCTAATAAGAAAAAGCCGGCGAAAAGCATAAAAATATAATTGACCGGCCTCGGGAAAAAGTTGAGGGCAGAATCTATATTTTTAATAATATCTCCTTTAAAACGGCTTCCCATCTGATAGGTAGGCATCCCTCCAAACATAGAGTCGCTCCAGTAGGTTTCTTTTCCGGTGTCGGCTCTGTAATCAATAAGTTCTTTTGCGCCACCTCGATATTGCACGATATCATGCTGGAAAAGCTGTTTTCCCGTAAAAACAGGAGTGGAGTATAAAAATGCTAAAACTATAAATGCAATTATTGAAATCGCAATATAAATCAAGTTTTTATTTTTCGCCATGTGATGGTTATTATCTTTTATTTTCGGAATTACCTTTATCAGTGCTGTCTTTTACTTCTTCGTAATCTACGGTTTCAGCATCCCAGTTGATATTGTTTTTATTTGAGTTTTGTATATCCTGCTGCTTATTATTTTGATTGTTATTATTAAATCTATAACTATAAAATGTTTTAAAGAATATCCTTTTAAGAATATTCCATACAAAGAAAATAATAATGGCGGCCAATACCAGCTCAAAAATATATTTCATAATAATTAAATGTTTTGGGTTCAAGGTTTAAAGTTTTATTTACAGAATTGAAAACTTAAACCTCGAACCTTGAATTTGAAACTTTTATTTTGCAGACGGATTTACCATCACAGAAGAATTGGAAACACTTTTCATGGATTGGGATTCTTTACCGTTTGAAATGGTTTCGATCTGTGTTGTTTTCACAGAAATATTCTGATTACTGATCCATCCTGTATTCTGGTCAAACTTTATGGTTCCGCTCTGGCTGAGTTCACTGCTTAAACTGTGCGTTACCTCACCCTGATTCTGCTTTTCTACTTTTTTAGGAATCCCTCCGGTTACGGCAATTTCAGCAATACCGTTGCCTACGCTTTTTAGTACATAGTTGGAGGTTACTTTGATTTTGCCCTGTGCATCGGCATTTTCACTGTTGGTCCATTTTTCTCCAACTTTTACTCCTTTTTTCGGAATGATGGTAAGGTTTTTATTGAACTGGTCTTTCAGAACCTTTTCGTTGAATGATTCTTTAAGACTTTCAATAATGCTTTCTTTCTGGTTTTTATCTTTTACAAGTGTTCCTACAGAATTACCTACTTTGTTGTAAACCGCATCAAAGCCTGTGATTGAAATAACGTTTCCTTTGGTATCCATCTTCATGCTCAGCTTATTTCCGGTAAGCGCTCTGTTGATATTCCAGATCATTTTCAGGTCGTCTTCTTTCGGTATCGGCAATTTGGTGTCGACAACGATTGTTTTTCCCTGTGAGGTCTGAGAGTTTCTTTTTGAAATCAGGTTCAGGGTAATATCATACACATTTCCTTTGATATCGTTTACGGTAAAAGACATTTCATCTGTTGCCTCACTGGTTCCGTTCAGCGTTTTCCCTGTAGGGTCAGTCATGGTTTTTGTATCTCTCTGGTAAGTAGTCAAAGGATAAGTTTTCCCTTTTTCCAGTTTAAACGTCTGCTTGTAAATTCCTGCAGAATCTTTTATCGCCGGATTTTCTTCCACTTTTGCAACCGAATCGGCAGGAACTTCCACTGTAATTGTTTTCCCGGTTTTAGGATCTATTTTCGTGATTTTTGCCGTTTCTTTTTTATTACAAGAAACCAAAGCTATTGTTGAGATCAGCGCTAATGCTGCTATATTTTTCATTGAATTTTTTTTAAATTTTACTACTTTCATATAATTTGCTATAGTCCTGCTTTTGCAGTCATTTTCTGTCTTACCGCTTCATACAGGATCGCTCCACAAGCCACGGAAACATTCAGCGACTGGGTTTTTCCCTCTATCGGTAATTTTATTTTCTCATCTGAATGATGAAGTACTTCTTTTGAAATTCCTGTTTCCTCATTACCCATCACGACTGCACAAGGCTCTGTAAAATTAACATCATAAATTAATTTTTCTGCTTTTTCACTAGCTGCAAATACGGATATGCCGCTCTGTTGAAGAAAATCTACCACATGAGCAAGATTGGGTGCCTTACATATTTTTACGTTGTAAAGAGCTCCTGCAGATGTTTTTATCGCATCGGAATTAATTGGTGCTGCTCCTTTTTCAGGAATGATTACGGCATCTACTCCCACACATTCTGCCGTTCTGCAGATGGCCCCGAAATTTCGGACGTCCGTTAACCGGTCTAAAATCAATAGGAAAGGCGTTTTCCCTTCTTCAAATAATTGAGGAACAATATCTTCCACTTTATGAAAAGGCACATCTGAAATAAAAGCCACCACACCTTGATGGTTTTTTCTGGTAAAACGGTTCAGTTTTTCAACCGGAACATAATTGGGACGGATTTTATTTTTGGCTAAAATGGCTTTAAGCTCAGCATAAATAGGCCCTTGAAGTGCATTCTGCACAAAGACCTTGTCAATTGTTTTTCCCGCTTCAATAGCTTCAATTACGGGACGCAGCCCGAAAATAAAATCGTCTTTTTTATCTGTCATTTTGATATTTTAAATTGTGAAATGTCATTGTCAATCTGCTTCTTAGTCGGTGTTAGAAAAAATTCACTATTTACCATTCACTGCGAAGCAATTCACCTTAACTATCTTCCTTTTTCTCCTAAAATTGCTCTTTTTTGTGCCATTGTATAGCCGTAATGCAGGCTTTCGTGCATATTGTTGAAAATGATGGCATCCTGAATGCTTTTAAGATCCATTCCGAAACTTGTGGTGTACGGAGTGTAATCCGAAAAGAAATCGCTGTCATAATCCCTCATTAAAATCTTTGAAGTCTCTGTCAAAAGAAATTCAAGATCTTCAACTTCCGACTTCTGAACATTCAGATTTGGTAAAGTTCCTTTTTTGTAGGTTTCGATCCAATATTTATCAATTCTGAAAGGGTTACCGCTCAGGTAGTAATGCAGAAGCTGCTGAGTAGCAACGGTATGCGCAATGTTCCAGTAAATATTGTTGTTGAAGCCGTCCGGAATCAGCAAAAGATCTTCATGAGAAGTATTCTGTAAAATATCCAGAAGGTTCTTCCGCACTTGTCTGTGGGCCTGAAAATGATAATTCACTTTGCAAAATTTTTAATCACCAAAAATAGTTTAATAAACTGGAAATGACAATTTTTGAACAGATGATTCCACCAAAATTTATATATTTTTATGAAAATCTATTTTATTATTACCTTTAATTACGGTTTCATTTATTTTCAATCTCGCAGTAATGCCGGAATATTTAACAAACTTTAACTCAAAAATAGCATTGTTTGGGTTGATTTATGCAAGTATTTATTAGAAATTTACCAATTATTTTAATTAGACTATGTCAGATACATATCAAGCAGAAGATATTCGTCAGCTAACCGAGCAGGTAAGAGAAGCCAACTTCCATTTTTCCCGTCTCCGCGAAGAAATCAATAAAGTAATCATCGGTCAGGAATATATGATAGACCGTCTTTTGGTCGGTCTTTTAGGGAATGGACATGTTCTTTTGGAAGGTGTTCCCGGATTAGCGAAAACACTTGCCATAAAAACACTTGCAGATGCTGTTGATGGTGAATTTTCAAGAATTCAGTTTACTCCGGATCTGTTGCCTGCCGATGTGGTGGGAACCATGATTTACAATGTTAAAGAAAATGATTTTTCCATAAAAAGAGGTCCTGTTTTTGCCAATTTCGTACTGGCAGATGAGATCAACCGTGCACCTGCGAAAGTTCAGTCTGCTCTTTTAGAGGTAATGCAGGAAAAGCAGGTAACCATTGGTGACGAAACGATGAAGCTGCCGAAGCCGTTCCTGGTATTGGCAACCCAAAACCCAATTGACCAGGAAGGTACTTATCTTTTGCCGGAAGCACAAAGCGACCGTTTTATGCTCAAATGTACGATCGACTATCCTAAATTTGAAGATGAAAGAATGGTAATGAGAATGGTATCAACCTCTCATCAGCCTACCGTGAAACCGGTTATTTCACTTGAACATATTGTTGCCGCAAAAGAACTGATTAACCAGATTTACCTTGACGAGAAGATAGAAAAATACATTCTGGATATGGTTTTTGCAACCCGTTTTCCTGAAAATTATGGTCTTTCGGAACTTAAAAATTACATCAGTTTCGGGGCATCGCCGAGAGCATCAATTAATTTGGCTATCGCTTCAAGAGCGTATGCATTCCTTAAAGGAAGAGCTTTTGTCATTCCTGAAGATGTAAAATCATTGGCAAAAGATGTTTTAAGACACAGAATCGGTCTTACCTTCGAAGCGGAAGCGGAAGAAATTTCATCAGAAGAAATCGTCAACAGAATCTTAGCGAAAATTCAGGCTCCGTAATGGATGATGTGATTATTAGAAAGGCAGTTCCGGAAGATTGTCATTCTATGCTGAAACTTATCAAAGAACTTGCGGAATATGAAAAAGCATCGGGTGAAGTTATCCTCACACTAGATCAGTTCATCGAAGACGGGTTTGGGGCATCTCCTGTCTGGGGAGCTTTTGTGGCTGAACATAATAGTGAAATTGTAGGAATTTCACTCTATTACGATAGGTATTCAACATGGAAAGGACGAAGACTTTATCTTGAAGATCTGGTGGTGACCGAAAGGTGCAGAGGAAAACAGGTGGGGAGAAAATTATTTGAAGCTACGATGGAATATGGAAAGTCCGGTCGCTACTGCGGAATGGTCTTTCAGGTTTTAAATTGGAATGAGCCGGCGATTAATTTCTATAAAAAGTACAGCCCGAAATTTGATGATGAATGGTTTAATGTTTCAATCGAGTTTAAGGTTTAATGTTTTAGATTTAAAGTTTATTGATGCCATTAAGCCAATTTAAATTTTTAATAAAATGGAATATTTTAAACCAAAAACATTGAACCAAAAACCTTAAACAATTATATGCAGATAAAAGATATTGTAAAAAAAGTCAAACAAATAGAAATCCGTACCCGAAAGAAGACGGAAGCTACTTTGATGGGGCAATATCACAGTGCTTTTAAAGGACAGGGAATGACTTTTTCGGAAGTGCGCCCTTATCAGTTCGGAGATGAGATTCGCAGGATCGACTGGAACAAGACAGCCCGTTTCCGTGAACCTTTCGTGAAAGTAATGGAGGAGGAGAGAGAACTCACCATGATGCTTTTGGTTGATATTTCCGCTTCAATGGATTACGGAACAAAGAATCAGCTGAAACGTGAATATGTGGCAGAAATTGCGGCAAGTCTTGGCTTTTCAGCCGCGGGAAATAATGATAAAGTAGGATTAATTCTTTTTGCTGATAAAGTATACAGGGTAATTCCTCCTCAAAAAGGGAGAAAGCATATTCTTTCAATCATCAGTACGATTCTTACAGCGGAATATATTCCGGCAACAGCAAAAATCGATAAAGCGTTAGAGTATATGATGGGTATTTTTAAAAGAAAATCTCTGGTTTTTATGTTCTCCGATTTTGAAGATGAATATGATTCCAAAATGCTGAAAGCGGCAGCCAAAAAGCATCAGCTGCTGGGCATGAGGATTTTTGATCAAAAAGATAATGAAATTCCGGATGCGGGATATATGCTGTTGTATGATGCTGAAACCGGGCATCAGGTCTGGGCGAATACATCAAATGCAAGATGGAGGTATAATTTCGCAGAGGCTCAGAAGCAGAAACTGAGAGCTTTGGAAGATGATTTTGCCAACAGCTCAGCCAGTTTTCTTAATATCGATACAGGTTCCGATTATTCGAAATTACTGTACAATTATTTTCAGAAAAAATAAATTAAAAGCTAAAATTAAATGTCTATGAACCTTTAATTGAACTTTAAACTTTGAATCATTAAATTGAAATTGAAAAAATTATTATTTATATTTTGTTTTTTACTCTGTGCAAGCGCTTTTTCACAGATTCTTTCTTCCAGTGTGGAGAAGAAAACCATTGCGCTCGGGGAGGTAGATCATATTGTAGTGACCATTAATGATCTGAAGAGCGAGAAAGTTTCTGCAGCTGCGGAAAATGAGTTGCTGCCTTTTCATTTTGAAGAAGTGAAAGACAGTATCTCGCAGACTCAGGATGTGTATTACAGAAGGATAGAATTTGCTGTTTTTGAAGAAGGAAAATTTACTATTCCTGCGCTTGAATTCAAGGTCGGAGGCAAAATACTGAAGACAATTCCTTATGAAATTGATGTCATCAATGCCGCTCAGAAAGATGATCCGATTAATGATATCATGAATAATAAAGAAGTAAAGCTTGAAGTTACCGATTATTGGCAGCTCTATAAGTTTTATATTCTCGCAGCCATTGCGGTTATTGCGCTGATCATTGCTGTGGTGATGTTTATAAAATACGGAAGGAAATCAAAGGACTCTCCGGTTGTAGCAACCAATCAGACGCTTAAGGAGCTTGATTCTCTTCAGAAGAAAAAATACGTGGAAACCGGAAATTATCGTTCTTTTTATGTAGAATTGATCGATATTTCGAGAAAATTCATTGCAAAACAATACCGTTTACCGGCAGATGTTTTATTAACGGATGATCTTGTGGACCTTATGAAGAAAAACAATACCATTTCTCAGGAAAATGAAAGGGTAGTAGAAGATGTATTTGTGAGAGGTGATCTTGTGAAATTTGCGAAAACATTCCCGGATAAAGAAACAATGGAAAAAGACCTTGCTGATATAAGAGAATTTGTAAAGCGCTCATCAAAAGATTTGGAATTCGAAAATTTGAGAAAAGATGTTTGATTTTGAGTTTTACAGTCCGTGGTTTTTGCTGCTTTTCCTATTGTTGATCCCTATTCTGATCAGGGATATCAGTACCCAGAAAAGAAAAGGAATTAAAGTTCCAACCGTTAAAAATATGGGCGAAAGCGGAGGAATCCGGGTCGTAATGTTTTTGCTGAAAATTTCAAAGTATATTATCCTTTCTGCATTGATTATTGCAATGGCAAGGCCCAGAACCTTTACCATTTCTCAGGATCGCGACGATACAAAAGGAATAGACATTATGCTTTCGGTGGATGTTTCATTGAGTATGCTTACAAAAGATCTTACTCCGGACCGTATTACAGCTTTAAAAGATATTGCCGTTAAATTTGTCCAGAAAAGACCCAATGATAGAATCGGGCTGGTAACCTATTCCGGAGAAGCCTTTACAAAAGTTCCCGTAACATCCGATCATCAGGTGGTTATCGATGAGCTGCAAAATCTTAATCTTCAGGAGCTGGAGCCGGGAACGGCCATTGGAGAGGGGCTTTCGGTAGCCGTAAATCACCTGAAAAACAGCAAAGCCAAAAGTAAGATCATTATTTTAATGACCGACGGAGTCAATACCATTGAAAATGCAATGCCTCCTCCTATTGCTGCAGAGCTGGCAAAAAATAACAACATTAAAGTATACACTATAGGAATCGGAACCAACGGATATGCATTGATGCCTACACAGATTGATATTTTCGGTGATCTTGTTTTTACCGAAACCGAAGTTAAGATTGACGAACCTGTTTTAAAAGAAGTAGCGCAGATGACCGGCGGAAAATACTTCAGGGCAACATCAAACACAAGTCTGGAAGAGGTTTACGATGAAATTAATCAGCTGGAAAAATCTGATGTAAAAGTGGCTAAACTGTTTAATTATCAGGAATATTTTAAAATCTTTCTGTGGATTGCATTGGGAATGCTGTTTCTGGATGCATTGTTGAGATGGGTATTATATAAAATTTTAAGTTAATGGATTGGTATTTAGGGAATTATTGGTATTTACTACTGCTGCTGCTGTTACCGCTGCTGGCAATTTTTCTGGTCCGTTACCTAAAGTGGAAGAAGAAAAAAAGGGAACTTTTTGCAGACAGTCAGTTCCATCAGCATCTTTTTGAAAAAAGCTCAGGTTTCACTAAGTTTTTTCCGGCGTTGTATCTGTTGGGAACGCTTTTTCTTATCTTTTCCACTATTGACCTGCTGAGCGGTTCCGAAGAAATCAAAACCAATCAGAAACTGAATAATGTAATATTCATGCTGGATGTTTCCAATTCGATGAATGCTGAAGATATTGATCCGAGCCGTCTTACGGAAGCAAAAAATCTGATAATCCAGACCATGCAGCGAATGAAAAATGACAAGGTGGGAATTGTAATGTTTGCGGGACAGGCGACTTCTATTATGCCGCTTACCACAGATTATACTTCGGCGGAAACGTATGTTGGCGCCATTGAAACCAATTCCATGCAGATTCAGGGAACCGATTTTCTCAATGGAATGAAAGTCGCTGTTCAGAAATTTAAAAATGTAAATAAAGATGCCCGGAAAGTCGTTTTATTAAGTGATGGAGAAGATAATGAAGGGAATGATGATGCAGCAATAAGACTGGCTAAAAAAGAAGGGATTATGATCACTTCCGTAGGAATAGGTTCCGATGAAGGGGCTCCGGTTCCGGAATATGCATTTGGGCAGCTGATGGGGTATAAAGCAGATATGTCCGGACAAACGGTAATATCCAAAAGACAGACTGAAGCTCTGAAAAAAATGGCAGAATCTACAGGTGGAACGTATATCGACGGAAATAATATTAATGAAGCTCCCGAAAGAATCATCGATGCTCTGAAAAAGAAAACGGGATCTTCCGAAACGATGGTAAAATCACAGAATGCCAATCACTACTATCAATATTTTCTGGCAGTTTCGCTATTTTTCTTCTTTTTGATCTATATGTTTAATCCGAAACGAGACTTCAATGTCTAAACCAAAAAGTAAAGCTTGTCCAAACGCCTACTTTAACCCAATTTTAACAAATAAGGCGCTGTTTATTAACATATAAAGGAATAATTTTGCATCTGATGAATACTAAAATCATTTTTTTGTCGTTTATTACTGCCTTCTTAAGCTCAGGACTTCTTTTTGGGCAGAAAAATTACCGTACACTCGTGTACGAAGGCAATGAAAGATTTAACGGCAAAGATTATGATGGGGCATCCGCAAAATACATGGAAGCCATAAAATCTAATGATAAAGATTTTGCAGCACATTACAATTTAGGTAATGCACTTTATAAAAGTAAAAAATACGAAGAAGCAAAAGCGGAATTTGAAAAAGCCCAGAGACTTTCTCAGACAATTCCCGATAAAGCAGCGGCACTTCATAATTTAGGTAATGCTTATATGCAGATGAAACAACCGGAAAAAGCAGCAGAATTTTATAAACAATCTCTGAAACAAAATCCTTACAGCGAGGCTACTAGAAAAAATTATGAGATAGCCAAACTGAAGGAAAAAGAAAACCAGCAAAAAAAACAACAACAAAATAACTCCGGCAAAGGAGGCGGTGGCCAAAACCAGCAGAAAAATGATGATCAAAAAGGTCCCAAAGATCAAAAACAGGATCAGGGGCAAGGGCAGCAGAATCAGGGAAAAGGACAGGGCAACAATCCTGATCAGAAACCTGATAATGAAGGAAAAATCCCGAAAGGACTTGAAAATCAGATACTCAATAAAGTAAGCGATAAAGAGAAAGAAACCGCCAGAAGAATTTTAAATAAAAATTCTTATTCGATGCCCGAAAGCAACGAGAAAGATTGGTGATGCAGAGCAGACTTACCTACATATTGTTCCTATTAATATCCATAATCTCTTATGGACAGGTAAATCTTAGTGTTACTTCCGATAAAGCCTCTTATACTGCAAAGGATGTTATCAACCTCACCATTGTCCTGGAAATTGAAGGCAGTGAATACAACAGCCAGCAGACGAAGCTGAGACTCCCTGATTTCTCGAAATTCAATCTTATCGGTACAGGTTCCATAACCAATGGTTTTATGGACCCGGAAACCAATACAGTCATTTCCCAGTCCGTGACCCGTCTTGCCTTGGAGCCAAAGCAAAAAGGAAAAGTAAAAATCGGTTCGTTCCTGATTACCATTAATAATAAAATTTACAAAACCGAGCCTTTCGATATTCTTATAAAAGATGTCGATAAAAAAGCAGCCGTGGCAGCTAATATCTCTAAGGATGTCTACCTGAATATGGAGGTGGAGGACCGTGAGGTTTATCAGGATGAGCCTACCATTGCTGTTCTGAAAGTGTATTCCAGGAATATGGACAATCTGAGGAGGGTGAAAAATATACATCTTCCTGAAAATAATAATGTAGATGTATACCCGGTAAGTTTTGCGAAATCTGAAATAGACCCTTCCGATTACGGAAATATGTCCTCTCAGGTTCTTGCGGTCTTTATGATTTTTCCTAATGAGTCCGGATATGTGGAAGTACCGGGAGCTTCAGCTTCAGTAAGTTCCTATGCAGGTAAAAATAAAATTGTTTCAAACAAAGTTAAAATCAATGTTAAAAAGCTTCCTGAAGGTTCGCCCGAGTATTTTAAAAATGCGGTGGGAAATTTTAAAGTAAGCATTTCCAATATTTCCAAAGAAAAAGCTGAGGTTAAAAAGCCGATTAAAATTCTTGTAAAAGTAAGCGGTGAAGGTAATCTGAAAAATATGGAATTGCCTAAACTTGCCGAATCTCCGGATTATGAAGTCTTCGCTCCTAAAATAACTTCTAAGGTATCAACGGAAATAACAGGAATGAAAGGTGAAATTCTTGCCAATTATCTTGTCATCCCCAAAAAAGCCGGAGAGCTTTCTATTAAGACTGAAAATTTTGCTTTTTTTGATCCTGCTAAAAAAGAATATGTAGACCTTGGCCAGGAAGTACTCAAAGTCAATACGTTTTCTCATGATCAGATTCTGGAATCGCGTACTGCCGTTGAAAAAGTAAATGAGTATACGAATACTTTCCTGGAAACCGTTAATACACCTGTTTTAAAAACCACGTCTTTTAAGGTTAAAGAAAAGAACAGGCTGCACTGGAATACTCTTTTCGTAAATATTGCTATCTTAATTGCCTTATTTATAGCGTATCTTCTGTTCAAAAACTGGCAGAAAAGACGTCGCTTACCTAAAGAGGATGAGCCTGTAAAACCGCTGGGTTCTGTAGCTGAAACAGAAAAAGAAATCAGAGAGCGGCTGAAGACGGATGTCAATGATTATTTCAGCTATTTGGAAAATCTCAAAGATAAAGAAGATTATCAAAAGTTCTTTCAAACCTATGAAGAACTTGATTCTGAAGTAAGAAACCAGTATTTCCAGAGTTCGGCAGAAGATTTCGCTTTATTTCTTGAAAATTATAAAGGGGCTGCTATTGCCGAAGAATACAGAAATCTCGCACAGAAAATCCAGATCGAGAAGTATGCTCCCGTAAAATCTTCGGAAGGGATAGATATGCTTTTAAAGTCTATCGTGAATTTGTACTCACAAATTAGCAAATAGTTAATTTATTTTCATATTTTTGCGAAATTAATAATTCTAAAGGCATGGAGATTTTCAATGATTTTTCTATTAAAGAAATCGTTACCTGTTTTATGGTTCTTTTTGCTGTGATCGATATCATAGGATCTATTCCCATTATCGTAAGTCTTCAGCAGAGATTCGGTAAAATTGAAGCCGAGAGGGCAACAATTACCGCAGGTCTGATTATGCTTGTTTTCCTTTTTGTAGGAAATAAAATCCTGAAATTTATTGGGGTAGATGTCAATTCATTTGCTATTGCCGGTGCTTTTGTGATTTTTATCATTGCCTTGGAAATGATCCTGGGAATTGAAATCAACAAAACTTCCGAAGCGAGATCTGCATCCATTGTTCCTATTGCTTTTCCTTTGGTAGCAGGAGCGGGAACATTGACCACCACATTATCTCTTAAAGCTGAATTTCACGATATTAATATCATTTTTGGGATTATTCTCAATACAATTTTCGTATATTTGGTGCTGAAATCTGCTAACTGGCTTGAGCGGAAAATAGGTGATGCCACACTGGCAATCCTGCAGAAAGTTTTCGGAATCATTTTGCTGGCAATTTCAATTAAATTATTCACCGCAAATTTTGCCGAATTGGTAAAGACATATATTAATTTTTAAGAATCATGCAGAAGTTTTATAAAGTATTTTTAGTAGTATTTGTAGTGTTCATCGCCATTAATCTGTATGCGTTGGACTGGCAGACAGACTTATTGTCAGAAGATAACCTGAAGTTTGTATTTTCAGCAGCTTCAGCTTTCATTGGTATTATTTTACTTTTCGTAATGAATACATGGAGTAAAATAGGCGTTAAAAAATAAGAATTATATTAAACTATATTAACCTCTTTCTTTATTGAGAGAGGTTTTTTTGTGGAATTTGACGGTGCTGATTACAAATAAATCTAGTCAGTGATAACCTCGAGATTTTTCAGAATCGCTTCTGATTTCAGTTCTGTTTCCTGCCATTCTTTTTCAGGGCTGCTTTGGGCAGTAATGCCACCACCTACAAAAACATGTACGCTATCCTGATAAAGCTTGCAGCAACGAAGGTTAACAAAATAAAGAATACTTTCTTCAGTTTCAACTTTGATATAGCCCGCATATAGCTCACGGGGAAATTTTTCAAGCTCCCTGATTTTTTCTTTACAAAAGTTTTTCGGAATACCGCATACTGCCGGAGTCGGGTGAAGCTGCTGAATGATGCTGTCAAGATTTTCAGGATTAATTCTGGCTTTAAAATCTGTCCTCAGATGCTTAATGTTTCCGGAAATATGATCGTAAGTTTCAGATTCTTCAGGATATTCTGAATAATTTTTCAAAATATTTCGGATATATTCCGTTACAGGTTTTTGTTCTTCAATTTCCTTTTCCGACCAGCTTTCCGAAACCGGAAGCGTGCCGGCAAGACTCATGGTTTCAAACTCGTATGTGTTTTTATTGAACTTGCCCAACACTTCGGAAAATGCACCCATCCATGAAGTTTCTCCATTGATAAAAATATACCGGAATGCATTCTGATAGGAATTACAGAGATTAGTGAAGCTTTTTTTAAGATCGATCTTTCCGAAATCCGTAATTATTTTTCTTCTGGAATAGACCAGTTTGGGAAGTTGATTTTTGTTGATTACATCAATTACATCTTCAAGATTCTTAAGGTATTCGTCCTTGGTTTCAGCGATATAATGATTACTGTCGTTTGGCAATGAAGTATTAATAAGTTCGCTGAAATCTGTTTCTTCGGTCTTAATTGTAATAATTTTCCCATGATGTTCAACGGTTTCCATGCCTTCGAAAGGATGAAAAATAATATGGTTTTCATTGGGGTTACGATCTGTAGAATACAGATTTTCGTCGAAAGGAAGTTTGAAATAGATCATCTTATGGTACTTTTCGAAGATCAGCGTCCGGAGATAACATACGAAATTCCGAAGTTTACTTTTCTTTCTGCAAAGGTATTATTAGTCTTAAAAATGTCAAAATCAAAAGTGCTGTTTTTTAAGGAAACATTTTTCATCCTATATTGCTGATATTCTAATGATAAAAGCAACTTTCTGAAAAGTCTGTATTGAATTCCAAAGGAAAATCCTAGGTTTGTCTGATTACTTTTAAAATCATCCAATTTGTCCAAAACATTATTTTCAGGAACTAGAAACTGCATTTTGTAGGTGTTCCGGTTAACTAGAACTCCGGCAAAGGGACGGATATTTTTCCATTCGTAAACAAGCTTCATTTGAAATGCATACTCAAAATGTTTGTTATTAAACCTTTGAAACAGCAAAGGCTGATGATCTTGTGCAAAATAAAATCCGTTGAGGATTGTGTCGTCTTTACTGGCATCAATATCGAACGTCGAATTCCAGCGATAAATACCGGCAGATAGCATCATAAATACTTGTGGAGAAAAAATATTTCTTGAAACCCAGATATTCACATTTTCTCCAAACTGTACTCTTTCAGTGGAAACAGCTCTTGTCCAGCCACTGTTTTTTATTCCGAATCCTGCCTCAATTCCGTACTCGAAGATACCGGATCTTTGTTTCCTGATTCTGTTTTTTGTGCGCTGTTTTTCCAATTCTTCATTATAAATATTGCGGACAAACTTTTCTTCTACTTTAGGCTTTAATAACAGTAATTTATTGGGTTTAATACGGATCGGCTTAAGAAGATATACCGTATCATAAACGACAACGTTTTCGTAAACATAGACGGTATCTACTTTCTTCCGCTTTTGCGCATGAAAAATGCTCATCAACAGTATAAGAAAAAGAAAAAAAATCTTTTTGAAAATCATGGTTTCCGTTTATTTTTCAATAAATATTGTGTCTCTTCTGATCACTTTTTTCACTACAATCACCTTTTGGCGGCTGTCATCCGAAGAATCCCTGACGATTAATTTCTTATTGTTTTTTGAGGTTTTCATGACTTTCTGCTCATCAGGCTGTTGTTTTTCTGAAAGAAGATTTACTTCCTGGATTACTGTATTAGTATTGGCTGCATTTTGAACTGTGGGTTTTGCAGGGACTGGACCTACTGATGTCACATTTTCATAATGTAAAGTATTTTCATTTGTGTTTTTATTCACATCAGTTGGTCCGGATGAAGAACCTGTAAAATTTTTAAGGGACAGATCTTTTTTACGATTTATTAAGAATAAAGAAGCTATGATGATGAGAAGAAAAGTAATTCCAATCACTATTTTATTTTTTGAAGCTCTGTTTGAAGAAGAGATCATTATGCTGCCGGGTTTTGTATCCGAAGGGATCTGCAGTTTTTTGGAAGGGGATATTTTAAAATTGGCAAATTTACTCTGGAAAGTCTGCGCCCACAACAAACCGCCAAGTCCGAAAATAACAAGAACCTGAGCAATTTTATTTTTCGGGGTATTCTGATTAACAAAATTGTTCAGTAGATGATTCTGAACCGATCTTTTTGCTCTGAGCAGATGCGATTTTGAAGTATTGACCGTAATTCCCAATAAACCGGAAATTTCAGCATGAGAATGATTTTCAATGAAATATAAATTGAAAACAGATTTATGGTGAGGCGGAAGGCTATCGATCGATGACAACAGCTGTTCGTTGGTGAAATCGTAGATGAAGACGTTTTTATCTTCCAAAATAGGGTAGTCCATTTCTGTGGAGGTATCTGGAATTTCTGAGGGTTCTGTAGAGATAAAGGTATCTTTGCTGTGTTTACGGATGTGCTGAAGCGCATTATTGACAACAATTTTTTTGAGCCAGGCAAATAATGCCTTTTCGTCATTCAGCTGATCGTTCTTCTGGATGGCCGTAATGAAACTGTCGTGTACAATATCTTCTGCAGTATAAATATCCTGTATATATCTGCGGCAAATCCCCAAAAGTTTTGGGGATAGGCCTGAATAAATTTTGTTCCAGTCCGGCTTTATTTTAGACATAGTTTTTAGTTTTCTACAACATATATTGAATTGAATGTTGAGGTGTAATTTACAGTTCCGTTTGGTGTACCGTTGATACTCTGTGTTTCCACACCATTGATAAATACTTTGCCAAGATACGCATTATTTGTCGCGCTGTACTTTATCATATACAGATTGCTGTCTAGTACAAATAGATCCTGAATAAGTGGTAAAGATGAAAACGAAGGAGACACAATGCTGCTGTTCTTGAAATAATTGTAACCTGCGTTGGAATAGATTGTATAAAGATCGGCTGCATTCGCGTCAGCGGCAATTTTTCCGTAGAATGGTACAGGTAAACCATAATTGCCAATAAGCGTTTCCGTATTTGCCGTAATATTTTTGGAATAATATTTATTGTTATTCTCAAAAAGAAGTTGCAATCCGTTATTGTTTTTAGCAAAATTAAATACATACTCGGGCTGTCCGAGAGAATTAAATGTTGTGTTTTTAAAATATCCTCTGTCGACATTCTGATTGTTGTCAACAACACGCGCTGATACGTAAATGTCTGAATCATTGATGAAAAGTCCTTCTGCAGAAGGGATATACGGACTTTGGTGAAGCAGTGTTTTTACTCCGTTTTTCCAATAACACAGTTCATACCGTTGATTGGGATTGGCAGAAGATAAATTTTCAACATAACCGGCAAAATAGAGATCTCCGTTTTTTACGCCAAATGCAGTGATGTCATTTTGTGCACCGGATGGAATCCCAAGGTATTGCTTGATCTCATTTTTGGTACCGTTCTTCCAGAAATAATGAATCGATTTAAAAGAAGTCGGTGTAACACCCAAGCTTCCCATAACGTATACATTATTGTTTTCCTCCTTAATTTCAATAGCTGCTAGATTCTCACCACCGGTAAGATCCGTTTTAATGGTGTTTTTCCAATAGCAGGCTTTGTTGTTTTCTCTTCCCGCAATGTAAACATCGTAGGATTGCGGTAAATTATTAGCTGTTTCGTCATTAATGCCGGTAGTATTAGTACAAGAATTAAAAACCCATAAAACAGATACAAAAAAAGATAAAAGTAGTTTTTTCATAGAGAATTGTTTTTAAGTTTGTACCTATAAGATGCAGTATTGTAAAAAGGTTGCAGCTAAAAATAAAAAAAGCTCAAATTTTTTTGAGCTTCTTTATATTATTTGTTGATAATCGTATTGGTCATGGTGGTATGGCTGATGAGCTGGCCTTTTTCATCCCGTATCTCAATTTCGGAAACATGCATGGATTTTCCTTTCCGGATAAATCTTGCTACACCAGTTACCATTCCGTCTTTTTTGCTTCGTAAATGGTTGGTATTGATATTGGTGCCCACTCCGAAATATTTTTCGCCGTCGATAAAGATATTAGAAAGGCTTGAACCCATTGTTTCTGCCAAGACACAGCTTGCACCGCCGTGCATAATCCCGAAAGGCTGGTGAATTCTCGGCAAAACAGGCATCGTTGCCGTCAATGTTTCATTTTCAACGTCAATATCGGTAAATTTAATATCTAAAGTTTTAGCAAAGGTTTCTCCGCCCCAATCATTGATAAATTGCAATAAATCTTCCTTGTTTTTATCTTTAATGTACATGCTGATTATAGATGATAATTGATGTGAATAGTAAGTTATTAATGATGATTAATAATTTTGTTATCTCTAACGTTAATCTTTACTTTCGGAATCATTTCCCATGATATTAGGATTCCAGTTTGCCGGAACCTTAGGGACAATATCGTTTTTAATATAATATTCCTGAATTTCGGTCATAATTTCTGCAAAAGTTGCGGAAGCTATTCTTTCATAAGGAATGGTATAGCCCAGATAAATAATTTTGCGTTTAAAATCTCCTGCCGCGAGAACGATTGGTACCTTAGCCGCCAATGCCATATGGTAAAATCCTTTCCTCCATTTTGGGACCCAGCTTCTTGTTCCTTCAGGCGTAATAACGAGACTGAAATCATCCTTTGCGAATTGTTTTGCCACAAAATTCACCAGATCGTTCTTCTGGCTTCTGTCGATCCCGATCCCGCCAAGACCTTTTACAAGCCCTCCGTACCAGGACTTGGTATGAGCATCTTTAATGATTATTTTCAATGGCTTTTTAAGCGACCAGTAAGCAAGGTTTCCCAAAATGTACTCCATATTGTGAGTATGCGGGGCTACCACAAGAATACATCGGTTAAGGCTGTTCTCATCGCCCTGTAGAACGACTTTCCAGCCCATTAATTTTAATAGTATTTTGCCCAAAAGCTTTCTCATATCATCTGAATTAAAAACAAAAAAGTATAACCAAAATGGTTATACTTTACAAATATATTGAAATATTATCGCTCTTAAAACAAACCGCTGATTAAATCTACGATTTTCATTACAATTTCTAGTGCCAGTTGTATCATGATTAGTTAATATTTTTTGAGTGTTTTTGGTTATAATTTTATTTACACAAATGTAAAGCATTTTATTTACATAACGAACTAAAATTTGATTTTTTTTGCCTGTTCGTGAGAGAAGAAGGATGTGAATTTCAAACGGTTGGGTTGTCCATTCACACCTTCTGCCACTCTCTGCAGTTTAGTTATTTAGTTTGTATGGAAATTTCATTTTTATCCTCATCAACTTTGAAGTCGATATTGGCACCTTTCATTTTTTTGATATTCTGCTTTATAGAATCGATAAATTTATCTGCTTCTTTTTTAGGAACCTTTTTACCATTTACTATGATGCTGTCTTTATCATCAGAATTATATTCAATGGTAGAACCGTTAACCGTGATTTTATTATTTTCGATTCTAATGTTTCCGTCATCGTCTTTTTCCTGATCATTATCACTGATTCCATCTGCATTAAGGTCTCCATCAAAGTTAATGATGTCATTTTTAGCAGGAATTACTACTGTTTTTAATGGAAGTACCAGTTCATAATCAATATTATAGCTTCTGAATCTGTGTTCGTAAGGATATTTGATGTAATTTGGAAGGATAATTTTGTTATCTACCACTTCTACAGGAACACTTACGTTAAGCGGAAGATTATATCCTTTAGCTTCTTTTTTGATGATCAGGTACGGTGTTTTAACATCTGCTTTTCTAGTAACATCTACATGGATCCAGTCTTTTCTGTACACCGAGATTTTATCAGAATAAATATCGTCATCGTACCCTTTGAAATTCTGAGGAATAGTAACCTGCTTATAATCCACATAAATAGTATCGGACTTTGTATCAATAGAAACTTCTTCCGTATCTTCCTTATGACCTTTCAGGAACATTTCTTTTTGAGCCATGCTGAATCCGAAATAACTGCCGAGAGCGATCAGTGCAAGGAATAATGCTCCGATTACCCAGCCTGTATTTCTTAATTTTGTTTTAGGAGAGATAAGTTTAATACTTAATAATCCGAATAACATGGCAGGCAATAAGCTTCCGATGGTAATCAACGCCATGATTACGTATTTCATATTATCATTGTCAAAATAGAAGTTCATTTCGCTTACAGGAGGAAAATCACTGTCGGCTCCCATGAATCCGAATACTACGAATACTCCGATCAGACAGGATAATGACATGAATGCAAAGATTCCACCTAATATATAGCGTACAACGTTCCATAATCCGCTTCCTGCATTGTTGATATAAGGTTTGTTTTCGATATAGATTTCTCCGACCCTCTGAGTAGATTCGTTGGCAAACTGTACCAATTTGTTAGACTCATTCTTAAGATTGTCGAAGTTCATAGGCTTTCCCTTCATTTTCAGGAAATCTGCTGCTGTTTCTGCTTTTGGCAATACCGCCCAAAGGATGATATATAATAAGAACACCAATGTGGATGATACCGCAGCCGTAAAGATTCCCAGGATGAAGATTCCCAGCCAGATCGCTCTCATGGCCGTAATATCCATTCCTACATAATGAGCTAATCCTGCACAAACACCTGCAATTTTTTGTCTTTCAGGATCACGGAAAAGCTGTTTTTTATCAGAATATTCGGTCCCGGCAGTACCTGTTTTTTTGGTATTCTTCTCAGAATAATAGGCTTCTTCCTGTTCTTCAATGGTTTCAGGGCTTCCGATCTGGGCGATTACTCTTTCCACATCAGAATCATTGATTACTTCACGTTTTGCCATAGAATCTTTAAAGATTTCTACCATCCTGATTTCTATATCGTGCATTACCTCATCCGCTTCAGAAGCATCCAGAGAGCTTCGCAGAGCGTTCAGGTAATCGCTGAGCTTTATATATGCGTGTTCTTCTATAGTAAAAGAAAAACCTGCAAGTCCTATTGAGAGTGTTTTGTTCATAGCTTTGTTTTTTAATTTTTTTGAGTAATTTGGTTTACTGAATCTGTTAATTCGTTCCAGGTATTCTGAAGTTCATCTAAAAACAGTTTACCTTTTTCAGTGATCTGGTAGTATTTCCTTGGAGGTCCTCCTGTGGATTCTTCCCATCTGTACGAAAGAAACTCGCCGTTTTTTAATCTTGTTAAAAGAGGGTAGAGTGTTCCTTCCACTACATCCAGTTTTCCTTTTTTCAGTTCATCTATTAGATCGGAAACATACATTTCGCGATGATTGATGAGACTTAAAATACAGAATTCCAGAATTCCTTTTCGCATTTGCGCTTTGGTATTTTCGGTATTCATCTTTAATAAGTTTTGTTAATTAGTTACATAATTTTCGAATTCGGAACCTAGCTAGATGAACCTCTTTCGATTTTACATTACAAAGATATGTAATTAAAATGGTATTATGCAATACAAAGTAGTGGGATAATTTTATAATTATATGTAACTAATTGAAAATCAGTTAAATTATTTTTAGTGTTAAATAAAAGACGCGGAAGTTATCGGTTAATTACAGCTGATTTTTTATGATTTTACCTTTTAAGCTTACGGCTCTTAACGTAACCAATGCTTTTTTTTGCAGTTCTTTCTGGTAAGATATAAAGCTGTAGTTTTTGTAGAATTTACGGATAATAAGAGCCATTTCCATCATCGCAAAATGTTCGCCGATGCAAAGTCTGGGACCTGCCCCGAAAGGGTAGTAGGCAAAATTCTTTGCATTTTCACTATCAAAACGTTCCGGTAGAAAAGCGTTGGGTTGTTCCCAATATTTTGGATTTCTGTGAAGTCCTGAAATGTAAAGGATAATTAAAGTGCCTTTTTTCCACGAGAATTCTTTAAAGCTGTCGTCTTCCAAGGCTTGCCGGTCAATAGCCCAGGCCGGAGAATGCAGTCGCATCGCTTCTTTAATGACATTGATGGTGAAAGATTTTTTCATTAAGCTTTCTGCGGTAAAGACATTTTCGTCTTCTATTGCAATTTCTTCTTTTAATTTTTTTTCTGCTTCCGGATTTTGACTGATTTCGAAAAGAATAAAGGTTAAAGCATTTGCTGTTGTTTCATGGCCGGCAATGAAGAGGATCAGCATCTCATCCACAAGCTGTTCGTCGGACATCGGAAGTTGTGTATCTTCATATTTTGCGTGAATCAGCATATCCAGCAAATCGTTCTTTTCTAATTTTGAATTCTTTCTTTTATCCAAAACACCCTGAATAATATGCTTTGCCTGCTTACTTTTTCTTATATTTTTATCTGTTATTCCCAGAATATTTAAAGCCTGGGTATAAAAAGGGATTCTTACTTCTTTTGCAAAAATTTCCTGAATTTCGGTAATGATTTTGCCTAATTCTTTTACTTTTTCTTCATCAATATCTGAACTGAAGAGGGTTTTGGCAACTATATTGAAAGCCAGTGTATGGAAAAATTCATATAAATCAATTTCCGTTTCATTATTAAAAGACAGGAATGCTTTATCAATTTCCTCTTCCATAATAGAAACCAGGTTGGTGATTTTTACCTTGCTAAAACCTGGCTGGATCAGTCTCCGCTGTTTCAGCCAGTCTTTTCCGTTGTTGGTAAGTAAACCGTTACCGAGATATTTCCCTAAAGTGACCGATTGTATTTCAGATTTGAAATAGTTTTTGTGGTTTTGTTTTAAAATATATTCTATGAATTCTTTATCCTGGGAAAAAATAAAATGCTTATTGGTAATGGCAGTTCTTAAATGATAGCTGTCTCCTGCAATGGCATGATTTCCATTAATAACACCCAAAGGATCCTTTACTCCGTTAACGAGAGAGTAGAGTTTCCTTTTTCCCGTTATTTCTGGTGGATAATTATATTGTACTGCCATAAAAAATATTTATAATAAAAATAATACTAATCTTCTAATAAAGAAAACTTTACTTTTAAAGTTTTAATTTTGTACTAATGAAATTAGTCATTTTTTAACATAAATAGTTTGAATTAATTTCAATTCAATACATATATAATATACATAGACCAATGAAGATCCAAAAGGAAATTGATTTTATCCTCGCAGTGGATGCACTTAAAAATGTACAACGGAGAAACTTTAATGCCGACGATTCCAGAAGGGAAAATACTGCGGAACATTCCTGGCAGATTATTATCCTTGCCCAAATCTTATATCCCTATGCTAAAAACAGAGCAGATATTGATTTGCTTAGGGTTATCAGAATGCTCTCCATTCATGACCTAGTAGAAATTGAAGCCGGAGATACCTTCCTGTTTGATGAAGCGGCGATGGCCGGAAAATTTGAAAGAGAAAAAGTTTCCGCTCAAAAGATATTCGGAATTTTAGATGAACCTTTACGCTCTGAATTTTTTAACCTCTGGCTTGAATTTGAAGAAGAACAGACTCCGGATGCTATTTTTGCCTGCGCGATCGACAGAATCATGCCTTTCATCCTGAATTCGCATACCTCCGGTAAAAGCTGGACGGAAGCAGGGGTTACGGAGAAACAAATCCGAAATATGCTTGAGAATGCGATCAGCAGGGCATCTGATGAACTTGGCGAAGCTTTTCAGTTGCTTTTAATTAAAAATCTGGAAGCCGAAAAGGTGTTGAAGTAAGTTTTAACTCATTTTTTTATACTTTAAAAAATATCCTACAGATTTTACAAATTTCTCGAATGATTCTCTGTATTTTAAATAATATAAAAGATGAATCTGTGAAAATCTGTGCAATTTGTGGTTTGTAACAATATCTTCCACAATAAGTTTCCCACAAATTACGCTGATGATTGTATATATTTTCAGCTAAAAATTTGGTATAGATACAATTTGTGAATCTGTGCAATCTGCGGGAAATAAAATAAAGCTTCGGCGGCCTTTGGCCGCCGAAGCTCAGAATAGTATTTATAGTATCTGGATTGGTTTCTTGAATTCATCAATCGCCACAAAAGTAAAATCCCCGACGATTGCTCTTTCCCTTTCGTAAGAATACATCTGCTCAGTATAGATTTCCACATTCACTTTCATACTGGTTTTCCCGACATGTACTACTTTCCCGATCAGCTCTACGATCGTTCCGGCAGGAATTGATCTTTTAAAGTCGATCTTATCACTGCTTACCGTTACCACGCGTTTTCGGGCAAATCGTGTTGCGGCAATGAAAGCGACTTCGTCCATGAGCTGCATGGCAGTGCCTCCGAAAAGAGTATCGTAATGGTTGGTCGTGTTGGGGAAAACGGCTTTGAAAATTCTGGTTTCCGAGGTTTTAATTCTTTCTTCTGTAGTCATATTTCATTTAAATTAAAGCGAAATGAAAGTTGAAAACAACAGAAAAAGCAGAGCATAAAATCCCTGGGTTCTATAGATCAACAAACTTCAAATCGCGAAAGTTTTATTGTAAGAAAAAGGCAGGTCTCCTGACTTGTAACATCTTTATTTCCTTCCCGTAACATTTTACAGTGGATTATTAATAAAGACTTCAGTTACTTACAGTTGCGCGACAGTTCGTGATTTTCACACGATTCCCTTTTAATCTGCAGTTAAGCAAAACCAATTTCCTGAAAGCCAAAAGCTCGACTTTCGGCAGCAAAAATAATGAATATTACTGAATTATTCCGGGTTTTTGTAGATGATCTGGCTTTGTACCTTCCCCTGTTTGATGGTCCAGATCGTCGTATATCGGTTTTCACCGGCACCATTGGTCATATAAAGAAAAATATGGTCGTTATCAATGGCTGTTACGCCAACGTTATTGAAATCCATGGTCGGCTGAAACATATTTTTAATAGCATCTCTCACAAAAACAGAACCTCTTCCGGGCTGCTGAACCCTTACTGATTTTATTTCTGTTATTCCTTCAGGGATTTCTTTGCCTACACCCCAGGATTTTACTTTATCGATTTTGATGATGTTTCCATCAGCATCTTTTTCCTGCTTTTTAAGCTTGGCATACGAAGGATAAACGTCGATAATCACTTTCGTTCTCTGATTTCCCGGAATTTTAGGATTGGTATCATCCGTAAAAATAAGCGACTTTCCGTTTTTAGATTTTGACGGAGTGAATGGTGGAAGCTTATCAATGAATACCACCCGGTTTTTATTCACCATACCTTCTTTAGTAATACTGTCGTAGCGTACAAAAGGTTTGTCGGTATCATCTTTTTCAGGATATTTGATCCAGATCCATTCTGTTTCTCCCGGAGCGGGTTTCACATAAATAAAAACATCGCCGGTTTTCATACGGATCTTATCGATGATTTTACGGTAATCGTCTTTATGGACGCGCACCATGGCGTAACCTTCTTCTGCTTTTACCACTCCGAAAGGAACTTTATTCTGGGCTTTGGCAAAAAACACAAAAAGAAAAGTAAAAACGGCTATATATAATGTTTTATGTATGGACATCATGAATTTTTTGGATTGTCAAATATATAAATTAAATGTTTTTCGGAAGATAATAATGGAGCCGCAATTCTCTTAAATCTTTAATTTGTCTTAAGTAAGCATCTGAAAGCAGGTAAATTTCATCTGAAAGCTCCAGTGCATATTCAGTCATAAAATTAGATATAATAAACCCTTTCTTTCTGGACATTTCTTTTATCATTCTCATTACCTTTTCCGTAAGAATAGGTGACAGGCCGCTGTAAGGCTCCTCCAGTAAGATAAAATCAGCGTTAGAGTGGATGATCGTTAATACTTCCACCATTTTTCTTTCACCTCCCGAAAGATTTCTCATCGTTCTGCTTAATAAAGGCTGAATAAGATCTGAATTAAAAAGTTTTTGAGTGTTCGCTTCATTACAGAATAAAGAAATCAGGTTTTTAATTTTAATATCTTTTGGAAACACGGGTGTTTGGGGAAGATAGGCAATCTTATTCCTTCTCTCAGACTGTTTGGTGAGAACCTGATTATTGAATTTAATAAACTGAGATTCTCCTTTCAGAGTCCCAAAAATAATTTGCAGCAATGTAGATTTTCCGGAGCCGATAGGTCCCAATAAAGCCACAATTTTTCCTGTTTCGCAGTTTAAATAAACATCCTGTAAGACTTTCTTTGAACCGTACGATTTTGTGACACTGTCAACGTGAAGCTTACTCATAACAATTTGGAAATAAGGTTGATTATAAATCCGATTGAAACGGTTGTGATCCAGAGAAGCTGCCTTGAAAATCCAAAATTAGCAAAAAACAAATATTCCCTTTTCAGTCTTAATTCATAAATCAAAAAATGAAATGCAGGTAACATCACCAGAAAGCAAAATCCGAAATTGCCCATGCTAAACCCCGTCTGAAAAGCCAGCACTACAGAAAATAGTGCCGCAGGGATCAATAGTTTTATATAGAAAATCCAAAGAATTTTTAGGGTTTTGATCATATTTCAAATGTAGCAATATAACAGAATACCATGCTAATTTAGAATAAAAAAAAGAGTGCTTTTCCGGCACTCTTTACTATTTTATTTCAATCGTTTCTGAGTTTTGCTTTCACATTATTCTTTCTGATAAGATCTCTAAATTCTAAAATCTGGTCTTTTGTGAAAAACTTTTTAGGAACCATATTCATGGTCTGGGCAGTTTGATAGATCAGAAACCAATCTTTATTTTCCTTTACTTTATAAATTGAATTCCATGTAAAATCCTCATCAAAAGTTTCCCCTTTCATCTGGATTTTTTCATCCGTAAAATTGTAGGAAATATATTCCTGAATCTTTTTATTGGATTTGAACGCAAACTTTAAACGAAAAAATGACCGGATCACAACAAATAAAAACATGATCACAAGCCACATCGAAGCCGATAGCCAAATCTCTTTTTCAGAATAATCATCCGCATACTGCTTCATGATGAAAAACAACAAAATCATCAAAGGAAAAGCAATAAGCCTCACTAGTGAACTTTTTAAATGAAACATCAAAAAATCCTGAAAAGTAATCAGCGTCTTTACAGTCATCATCTAACATCAAATTCTCTCCAGTTCATCCGCATCAATGGTCGTTTTGAACGTTCCGTAATTCACCACCACCTTTTTCTTGGAAATTTTTTCAATGGTTCCCACACTTGTGCTTCCGGCGATACGAACTCTTTGTCCCACTTTCATCCAGAGTGAACGGTCAGTTTGCCTTTTTTCTTCCAACTTCTCATTCGTTTCGGCAATTTTTTCAATCACGTCTTCTTTTTTCAGCTGCTGCGTTATTTTGCGCTTCACCACCTGCAGCCGCTTGCTTTCGTCTTTATCAGCTCCAATCTTACGGAATTTTTCCTGCTCCAGGAGTTTCACAAAATCTTTCACCACATCTTTTCTCGATTTGCCTTTGGTATAGCTGTCGATAAACGTTTCAATCTTATTCCCGAACTGCAGTTTACGGTGTTCCTCTTCATACAATTTCTGGAAATTATACAATTTTTGCTGAAGTTGCTCATTCAGCTTTTGAAGGTTGTCGCGTTTGTCCTCAACAGATTCCTTTCTTTCTGCAAGATCAGATTTCAGTTTTTCAACCTCATACTTTTCCTGCTGAAGCTTTACAATCGTTTTATCAAGATTTACAATGTCATGTTCCACCTTTTTCTTGGCAGAATGAATGATGAACCTTGGGATTTTATTTTTCTCTGCAACTTCAAAAGTAAATGAACTTCCGGCCTGTCCCACCTCCAGTTTATACATAGGTTCCAAAGTATCTTCATTAAAGAGCATGGCTGCATTCTGTGCATTCGGAAGCTGTTCTACCACCAGTTTGATGTTGGTGTAATGCGTGGTGATAATTGCAAAGCTCTTTTTATCATAGAAAAACTCCAGAAAACTTTCCGCTAAGGCACCTCCCAATTCAGGATCAGAACCTGTACCGAATTCATCGATCAGTAAAAGTGTATTGGCATCGGCTTCACGGATAATGCCTGACATTTTCCTCAGTCTTGAAGAATAAGTCGATAAATGGTTTTCAATAGATTGGTTATCGCCGATGTCAGTCATGATTTTCTCGAAGAAAAACATTTCGGATTTTGGATGCACAGGAACCAGGATTCCGCTCTGGATCATCAGCTGAAGCAATCCTACGGTCTTCAGGGTAATTGATTTTCCGCCGGCGTTCGGTCCGGAGATACAGATAATCCTGTTATGTTCCGTGAAGGTAAGCGTCTGAGGATAAATCGTTTTATTTTCTGCTTTATTTCTTAAAAACAACAAAGGATGAAAAGCATCTCTTAGCCTCAGTGTTTTATGGCGGTTGATTTTCGGTAAAATACCGTTAATAAGTTCGGCAAATTTGGCTTTAGCTCTTGTTAAATCAAGATCAAAAATATATTTCTGGTATCTCCACAAATGAGGTTGGTATTCGGCCAATTCTGCAGTAAGCTGTCGTAAAATTTTATCAATTTCCTTCTTTTCTTCCTCTTCGTTTTCTTTAAGCTTAAAATAATGCTTCACCACAGAATCCGGCTGGATATAAGTAATAGAACCGGTCTTTGATAATCCCAGCACTCTTCCCGGAACTCTTTTTTTGAATCCGGATTTTACGGCTAGAACCCTCTGGTCATCAATAATCGTTTCGCGAATGTCATCTAAAAATTCACTCTGCCCGTAATTAAATAGAGCGCGGTTAAAGTTTTCCTGAATCGCTTTTTTAGCATGCTGGATTTCAGTTCTCAGAACTTTTAAAACCGGTGAAGCTTCACTTTTTACCTCTCCGAAACGGTTAAAAACCTTATCTACTTTATCAATAATTTCCTTTTTGAATTCCAGTACAGCAACATCATTCATCAATGTAGGGAATGTTTCTGGCATGGTTGGGAAAAACTTCTGAAGTTTTCCGATCTGTTCCGTGAGGGTTTTTATTTTGATAAAAGCGCTGTTTTCAAGGCGATAATTCTCAATCAGCATTAGTTTCAGTTCGCTTTCGATATCTTCATACTCGTCGAAAGGAACGGCATTGGAGCTTTCAAAACTGGATAAATATTCTGAAGTTTTCTTCAGGGAAAGTTCGGCCTCATCAATTTCCATCGGACGAAGCTGAAGAATTTTTTCTCTCGTCTTCGGAGAATATGCAAAAGGAGAGATCTCCGCGAGTAATTGCGGAAACTCTAATTCATTTAAATCTTCTTTATTTATAAACACAGTGCAAATTTAGTGAGAAAATGTGAATTTTAATTTGAAAATGAGCTAATTTGAGGATTTGAAATATCTATTAATCATGTTTATTATATTTGACCTATGAAACTGGAAACCGAAAGACTGCAATTAAAAGAAATCAATGAGCACCACGCCGAAAATATTTTAAAAATCAGGAGCAATGAGGTGATCAATCGATTTATTAAAAGGAATTCTCCCAAAAACAATTATGATGCACTGCAGTTTATTCTCATGATTAAAGAAAGAACGAAGAATAATCAGACATTCTATTGGGGGATTTCTTTAAAAGATCAGCCGGATCTTATCGGAACGATTTGTCTCTATAATTTTTCGGAAGACCGCAAAACGGCGGAGGTCGGTTACGAACTGCTGCCCGATTATCACGGTAAAGGAATGATGTCTGAAGCCTTGAAAGCTGTTGTGGATTTTGCTTTTACGGATTTAATTTTGGATGAAATCGTAGCCATGACACACAGAATGAATGATGATTCCAAAAAGCTTCTTCTACGTCAAGGTTTTATTTGGGAAGAGGATAAAAAAGATGAAGGTTCTCCGGATAATCTTGTATTCAGTCTGAAGCGCAGCAATAGCTGAAATTAAAAATAAAAAAGTCTGCAGTATTTTTTTCTGCAGACTTTCATCAATCTCTAAACATTTCCTTATGAACTAAACGGGATTTTTTTATTGAGTATTTGCTGCCAGCGCAAAAACGAGATTAAGATCGTCCTTTACTACAATCATTCCGCCCATTTTTGTCGGTGGCAAAATATTAAAATCACTGAACTTCACGCTTCTTTTTCCGGTAAGCTTTCCGTTTTCAAGGCAGAACGTAATATTGTATATCTTGCTCCGGTTGATCATCTTTACTTCAATCTGTGCATTATACACTGCTTTATTCTTGTCTAAAGAAAGAAATCTGATATTGAGATAAGGATGGTCTTCTGCGGAAAGGGTTTTCTGAAAATCGGAGGTCATCATTTTATTGCGGCAGTCGAAATCATCAACTTTTAATGCAATGTTCGGAAGGTTTCTTTCGCTGATGCTAAAATTTCCTCCTGGTGTTCTGAATGTATTGTTGGTACATTTAAATGTATTGATATTGGTGCTTCCGCTGATCTGAATATAGTTGTCCTGAGCGCTCATGAATATTCCGAATAAGAGCGGAACAACTGTTAAAAAAGCTTTCATAATTCAGGTGGTATTTTGAAAAAGGCTCTATTTGAGCTTTTCTTACATTAACATTTAGAAAGAAATCGCAGCTTCCAGAACAAATCCGTTGAATTTGCCGTCATACAGAATGCTTGAAGCAGGATAGCCGTCATATTTCTGATTCACATATTCCACTTTGGTGAGGATGTTTTTGGTCATGAACCATCCTCCGCCAATATTGTAACGGGTAACATCCACTTTGTCTCCCGTGGCAAGCTCACCTTTTACAAGATTGTATCTTCCTCCTACATACAGATTATCGTTATTTCCGAATCGGTAGAGAAGTTCTGCGGCATACTGGTTCCAGGTTCTGCGGTCGATTTCTGCAGTATTTCTGCCGGATGCATTTTCAAAAGTTCCGAAGAATTCAAGGCCTTTGTATCTTACAAACGGGTTGATCATAATGGAGGTAACTTTGTTTTTAAAGTCCGGCACTACCTGGCCTGATCTGAAGTTGGCAGAAGAAGTGGCAGCTGCATTTTCCATTACATAGTAATATCGTGATCCGGCTCTGTCGCCGTCATAAAAGTCGAGTCTTTGGGTATTGGCAGTGTTGTAAACGGAACCGGTAATGCGTACTCTCAGATCGCTGTTTAACTGCTTGTCATAGCCTATTTTAGCATACAGAGAAGGGCTGGTTCCGCCGTTGGCATTCTGGTTGAGTCTACCGTTGGTAATACCTCCCATTCCGATAAAGCCGTCTCTGCGATAGTAATATTCAGCAAAAACCATTGTTGCATAAGCGTCCATCAGGTAATTTCCTACAAACGGGTTTTGGGTAGTGTAGGCGTTGTCGCTTCTTCTGAAGTGCACATCCCCGTAATTAATTTCGTCATGACCGAATTTTATGGTTGAATATTTCATAAAGTCGCTCAGAAAGTCTTTTTTGATGAAATCAAGCTTATCAATCTGAATGTAGCCTCCTTTTACGTAGGTTTCATTATGGTGGCGGGAGCTTAAAAAGGTTCTTAAGTGTAAATTGATACCGTCATATAAAGCCACATCAATATCAAGGTTGGCTGTAGCGAGGTTAAAGTTGTTTCCGATGTCGTAAAGCTGGGTTGCCGGTACGGTCTGGTCGGCGCCGCTTTCATGTTTCAGACCCTGGAATTGCAGTGCGAACGCTCCACCGATTCTTACTTTAAGTTTTTCAAAGGTTGTTACAGAATCTTTAGGGTTTTCAAAAATATTAATGCCTCTCTGGTCTCTCGGTTTAAGGTTGTCTAAAGGAAACTGCTGTGCCTGTGCGGCACCGGCAAGTAAAATGGTTCCTAATAAAGCTGCTTTTATATAAATAGTTTTCATAACGTTTTATTTTTTTAATGTTGATTGTAGTTTATTGTGCCGTAATATTTACTTTGATGGTAACTTCGTCTCCCGTTTTGATGCCCATGAATCCGGGTCTGCTCATTCCGAAATCTGAAAGTTTTAAGGTTTCGGTTCCATAAATGGTGTAAGTGTTTTCATTTTTAGCAACGCTTACGGGAAAAGAAACATTTCTGGAAACTCCTGCAATAGTCAGTTTTCCGCTTACATTACTTTTGCCGAAATTGATGGAAGCTGCCGAAAAGCTGATGGTAGGATATTGTGAAGATTTCAGGGCTTCGTAGGCTTTGTTATCCATGGTGCTTCCTTTTTTACTTTTCAGGTTTTTTACGGGCATGGTAAAAGTGGCGTTGGAAATACTGTTTCCGTTGACAGTTCCTGTAAAATAAGCTGCTGAAGAATTCATTTCCCAGTCGTGTAAAGGAGAAGTTCCGTTAACGGCAATTACTGTTGTCTTCTGATTTATTTTTTGAGCTTCTGCATTTTGATAAAAAAATAATGTTCCGCATAGCACTGTAGCATTCAAGAAAATTCCTAAAGTTTTCATATCGACAAATATTTATTAATTATGTTATGTAATATTCCTTTGTTTTATGATATAAAGGTAGAGTTTATGTTAATTTTATCATAATTTTTGAATATGATATAAATCTTTACCGTAGGTTTGATTATATAATTTTTATTGAAAACAGTACTTATGTTGAAAATTGTTAAAGCCTGGGCGATAATTGTGATTTTTCGTCCGTTTATTTGCTTAAACGTATCAGAAAAAATAAATCATGTAAATAGCAGGACGGTAAATGATGATGAAAGTCAGGGGTAATTTCTTGCTCGTAATACAAGAAATAATTAGTTTATACATATGATGCAGAACCGCATTTCGAGATGTCACGATATATTTTTATATTTGAAAATAATACCAGCTTGATTTTTACAGAGTATTTCCTGATCAGGAACGGCAGAAGGTACTAAGCTGGCAATACTTTTGATCTTATCAATCAGCTTTGGAAATTCAATAGAAATAAAATCATCCGACAAATTATTTAGAATATGACCTGGACAGAAATATTAGCCCCGATAAAAAACACTGAATATTTTACCAATCTTTGGGAAAAAGTAAAACAGGAATACGCAACAACAAAAGTTTTTCCTCCCAAAAGCCAGATTTTCAGGGCACTTGAAATAACTCCTTTTGATGAGGTAGAGGTCGTGATTATAGGGCAGGACCCTTATCATAATGACTATCAGGCAAATGGTCTTTGTTTTTCAGTTTCCGAGCAGGTTTCTGCACCGCCTTCGCTGAAGAATATTTTTATAGAGCTTAAAAATGATATTGGTGTAGAACGAACTTCAAAAGAACTGGATGACTGGGGAAAACAGGGAGTTCTGCTTTTAAATGCAACGTTAACCGTACGTGCCCATTCTCCGAATTCTCATAAAGATCTGGGCTGGGAAAAATTCACGGATTTTATTATCAAAGAAATTTCTGATAAAAAAGAAAACGTTGTGTTTGTATTGTGGGGTGCTTTTGCACAAAAAAAAGCCGAACTCATTGATCCGGCTAAGCATTTTATATTAAAGTCTGCGCATCCTTCTCCATTTTCTGTTCACAGGGGGTTCTTCGGAAGCAAACCTTTTTCAAAAATTAATGAATATCTGAGTTCTAAGGGAAAGAAACCTATTTCATGGTAGAGCTAGTATCGGTTTTTTTAATCGTGATACCTATTTTATATTTTCCTTTAAGACCTTTGGATCCTTCTGCTGATCCGGGATACGGATTTACTTCCGTTAAGGTGATGGTGTATCCGTTAAAATCAGCCGATTGATGATAATTTCTTCCCTTATTGTCCAAACTTGCAAGAGATAGGGTCATCGGTCTTGTTGCGGTTCCCATGACTTCCACTTGAGCTACGGCAACCCCCGCCCAGATACAGTTGACATCTTTCGGGCAACGGCTGTCTTCCGAGATGCCTTTGAATGTTACGTTCATCTGGTATTCGTCCAGAAATCTGTTTTCACTTTCATTGAAGTAGATTACAGACCCGTCGGTAGTGCCTTTTGTAAGATTTCCTGAAGTTTCCACGTTGTCTTTTGGCGGAACCTGCGCTCCTTTTTGTGTTTTGCAGTTGATTAATAATAATCCTGCACTTAATATAATGGCTTTGTATAACATTTTGATTCTTTTTTAAATAATAGCAAGCATATCCAGTACTACCACCAAAAACATTGCCACACCTACTACAAAACTAAATCCTGTTCCGTATATAAAACCTATGAAAGCTCCTTTTGTGGATCTCAGAGCCTTGTTCATATCTTTACTGTCATGCAGGAGTTCTCCGATAAATACCCCTGCAAACATTCCCACTAAAAATCCCAAAGGAATAGGTAAAAAGATTCCTCCAATTGTCCCTATTACTGAGCCGATGCTTCCCCAGCGTGTTCCTCCGTATCTCTGATTCGTTTTCGCCGGAATGACATAATTAAGAATCACGGAAGCAATCGTAAGAACTACAAATGCCCATATGTAGATCATGCTAAGATCTGCGTCAGTACCGAATTTATAGATCAGAAGTCCGCAGATGCTTAGAAGCAAACCGGGTAAAACGGGTAGAAAAGTTCCTAAAATCCCTAAAAACAAAAGGATAAGGCAGAGAATATCAATTAAGGCTGTGTCCATTTTTTTAATTTAATGAAAAGATATAAAAAAAAGTGGCTTCAGAAAAGCCACTTCCATGTTTAAGATGAAGTTTTATTAAAGGTTTAAAATTACATACTGTAGAATAGTGCCGGCATTACCTATATTTCCGGAAGCGTGATTGTGGAAAGTGGTATAGTAAATATAACCGCTGTTTGAAGATCCTGAACAAGGCCCTACCGTTGCACCTAATGCCACCAGGTAAGGAACTACCGCTTGAGGAACAGAAAGGCTGATCTGGATATTTCCCGGAAGCGTAACGCAAACCGTTACAAATGTTGTGTTGGGAGCGTTTCCGATAGGAGTAACAGGAATTCCCGTTGCTGCAAAATGATTGGTTCTGATCATTAAAGCGTCATTGGTAGAAGACTCCTTAACCAGAACTTCCCAGTAAGCAGGATCGTAGTTGATTATTTTTTGCCATGTTCCCAAATCATAGTCAATGTTGAGGTTGTTAAATCCTAAAGCAGAGGTAAGTCCGGCATTGTTTACCGTAGCACTTACGTTGCCTGAATTTCCGATATTTTTAGAACACAGTTTTGAGTCAGGTACAAATCCTCCCGGCAATGAGCAGTTGTTGGTGTTGGTGGTTCCGCCTACTAAATAAGCAACATCCCAGTCTGAAGCGTAAATACTTCCTCCGTTGGCAACAAAGATCGCCAAATTGGCATCAATGGCAGCGTATAGCGCAGGGTTGGTATAGTAGCTGTTTCTGGAGCCGCAGTTGAGAAATATGATGTCGTACTGCGCAATTGTGTTCATGTTGGCAAGATCATTATTGTTGATCTCGGTAGCCGTATATCCTAAAGTCTGAATGATGTCTTCTATCTTATCATACGTTCCTTTTACATAAGCGATTTTTGCAACCTGGTTAAGTTTTGTCTGGCTCGCGTCTAGCGCAACCGTTTCGTTGTCTTTTACCATTGCAGGAATTTCAGTGCGGAAATTGGTACCGTTACCGGTCTGGATGTAGATGGTACGGTTTCCGGCCGGAGCGTCAAGTGTAAAATTACCTCCGGAATCAGAAGTGGTATGATAGATTTTATACTTGTCATCAAAAGTAAAAACAGAAGCCCCGCCGACAGGTTTGGTTCCGTTTTGTGACATTACTTTACCGGTAAGCTTTCCGGTTTTTACGGCCGTATTTGTATTTTCGGTAATTACCGGGGCATCTTCTCCTCCGGAACAGTTAGCTAAAAGTGTGAATACACACAGTAAAATAAAGAAGTAGTGTTTTCTCATATGTATCAGGTTTTGATTTGTTTAGTTTATATCAAATTTAAAAATAAATTGAATATAAAATCATAAAATAGCGACTATTTTTAAAATAATTTATTGATATTGTGTATTATATTTAAATTTTTCATTTATTGAAGCGGGTTTGTGGACAGGTCTTAATTTTAAAAAAAATTAAAAAAACTTCTGTCAAATTCAAACCGGAAGTTTGTTTTGGGATAAAAATTGCTGCACTATATTCTGTTAAAAATCATACTTATTTTCCTAAATTTGCTGTAATGAACGACCAACTAGAAGAAACAAAAGATCTCATACAGGGATTAAGCGAGCCTCTTTACCGATACATCAGCCGCATTTCACCATCCGGCTTTGAGTTTGTATTTCATATTATTGTAAAGATTCTTTTGCTTATTGCTATTTTTCTGGTTTTTGATTTTATTTTTAAAATTATAATCAACAGCGTTTTCAGGATTTTTCGGAATAAAGAAAAATATCCGGTAGTAAACTCCATCTACGAATCAAAAATTACCAATTCTATTGCTCATCTTTTCGCGCTCCTCATTATCGGAAGTATTCACGAATCTATATTCTACGGAGCTCTAAAGAATACGACCATATTCATCATCAGATGTGTAAATCTGGGTCTGGTAATGATCTTTGCCGGAATGTTGTACAGAGGTCTGACGGCTTTCAGGAATTATTTCGTCATCAAGCAGGATTTTTACAAAATCATGGCACTCAATGCTATTTCTGAAACAGTGAAGATTCTTGGGATTTTCATCTTTTCGGTACTTGGGATCTGTGTGATTTTCGGGATCAAAGGAACAACCATTGTCGGTAGCTTGGGAGCGATTACTGCTGTTCTGGTTCTGGTTTTCCGTGATACGATTTTAGGATTCGTTACCGGGCTGCATGTGGCAACTTCCAAAAACCTTAAAGTAGGGGATTGGGTAAGCATTCCGAAATACAATGTAGAGGGTAATATTGCTGAAATCAACCTGTTGACAACAAGAATCAATAATTTCGACAGAACATTTTCCACCATTCCTACCTACGATTTGCTGACCACGGAGATTAAAAACCTGCAGGTTATTTCCGAAACCAATGCCCGAAGAATCAAGAAATCTATTTTCTTTAATATCAACTCGTTTAAATTCCTTTCGGAAGAAGATATAGAACGTCTTAAAAGTATTAATCTTATTTCTGACTATCTCGAGCAGAGATCTGTCGAGCTGAAAAAAGAAAAAGAAAATATGGCGCATAAGGAAGAGATCATCAACGGCAGGCAGCTTACCAACATCGGAGTTTTCAGGTATTATGCTCAAAAATATATAGAGCGTATTCCGGAGCTTGATAAAGAAGGCCCGATTATGGTCCGTCAGCTGAACAGCACGCCGCAGGGTCTTCCTCTGGAGATTTATGCCTTTACCAACGATACCGAGTGGGTACGGTTTGAGGAAATACAGTCTGATATCTTTGATCATCTCTTGGTTGCTTCAAAAGAATTTGATCTGGAAGTAATGCAGGTAAAAGTTTGATTTTTCAAAATAAATAACGCTGTAGCTGTTTATTATTTGGTTTTTTCGTTTCTCAAATCTGGATTTTATCAATAGCTTTGTATCTGTAAAATTTATCACAGGTCTGACGGTATTATCGGGAGCATGCTGCGTCATTTTGAATTTCTGCTAATTGCTTTATCCTTAAGAACTGTACTTCAAAAACTTATCAGTAAAATGACAAAACTTAGTGTAAACATTAATAAAATTGCAACCATAAGAAACGCAAGAGGAGGTGAAACGCCAAGTGTAACGGAAGCTGCAATAAAAATTCAGGAATATGGAGGGCAGGGAATTACCATTCACCCAAGGCCGGATGAGAGACATATCACCCGAAAAGATGTTTATGACCTTAAACCGATTGTAACAACAGAATTCAATATCGAAGGAAATCCGCACGGGCCCTTCATCGATATGGTTTTAGAAGTGAAACCTGAACAGGTAACCCTGGTTCCTGATGCTGATGATGCCATTACTTCCAATGCGGGCTGGGATACCAAAAAACATCTTGATTTTCTTACGGAAATTATTGCTGAGTTTAAAAATGCAGGAATCCGCACCTCAATTTTTTTAGATCCTAATCCGGAATTGGTAGAATATGCTGCAAAAACGGGAACCGACAGAATTGAACTCTACACGGAAGCGTATGCAAAAAACTATACGGTAAATAAAGAATTAGCTTTAAAACCCTATTATGATACGGCAGTGGTAGCGGCAGATTTTGGTCTTGGACTGAATGCCGGCCACGATCTGAGCTTGGATAATCTCAAATATTTTGCAGACAATATCCCTAATTTACTGGAAGTTTCCATCGGTCACGCTTTAATTTCCGAAGCTTTATACATGGGGTTGGAAAATACGGTTCAGGCCTATCTGAAGAGACTGGCAAAATGGTAAAAATGAAGACTTGAAGCATTAAGACGAACTTGCGTTTGTATACTGTTGTTTAAATTTTTGGCACCTTCAATGCTTTCTCCTTAAAAATTAAAAAATTATGGAAATTTTAAATTCAAAAATATTCGGCGAAGACCTTTCGTCAACACCACTTCTGGTGTTCCACGGATTATTCGGAATGCTTGATAACTGGGGTACTTTCGGAAAAGATATGGGTGAATTTTTGCCCGTACATCTTATCGATCTTCGCAATCACGGAAGAAGTTTTCATTCGGAAGATATGTCTCATGATGACCTCGCAGAAGATATCTTGAGATATATGGACCATTACGGAATCGCTAAATCTCATATTTTAGGACATTCGCTGGGTGGAAAAGCGGTGATGCAGTTTGCTGTAAAATTTCCGGAAAAAGTGGAAAGTCTCATTGTAGTTGATATATCGCCAAAAGCGTATCCTCCGCACCATCAGGGGATTATTAAAGCATTGGAGACGGTTGATTTTAATACGGTTTCCTCAAGAAATGACGTGGAAGCAGTGCTCAGTCAATATATTCCTGAAAAATCTACCATTCAGTTCCTGACAAAAAATTTATACTGGGACGATAATAAAAAACTGAACTGGAGATTCAATCTGAAAACCCTGTCCGAAAAGTATAATGAATTTGTATCCAATGCTATAAAATTCGGTGTTTTTGAAGGCAAAACTTTATTCATTGCCGGAGAAAAATCGAACTACATCCTTCCTCAGGATCATTTTGCGATCAGGCAGCAGTTTCCAAAAGCTGAATTTGTAACAGTAAAAAATGCAGGACATTGGGTTCAGGCAGAAAATCCCGTAGATTTTGCTAAGGTTGTTAAAGAATTTTTACGTATCAATTAAAATAATTTTGTTATTTGTTTTAATTTGTTAAAATTTTCTTAAAAATTATTTTATTCTTCTTTAGGTGATTTTTTTTTAATACTTTAGAGCCATTCTAAATCATTAAATATTAATACGATGGAAGGTAAAAAATCAAAAAAACCGTTCTTTGCTTCATTCCTTGAAAAGCAAATTCAGGATCCGGAAACAATAAAAGGAGGTACTGTAACTTCTGTATTACTTGATAGTACAACAGGAGTATTGAAGGACAGCGGTACTTCAACCACTCTGGATAATGTTACGAAACCGGGAGGCGATCATGTGACCATGAAGTATCCTTCAGATGGTGACGAAGATGCAACGGCAGTTTAAAAACTAAGCAACCCACAAATTAAAACTCTAAATTAATTATTATGAAAAACAAAAATTCAAAAAAGAAACCTTTTTTTGCTTCTTTCCTTGAAAAACAACTTCAGGATCCCGAAAAAATCAAAGGTGGAGGTGATGTTACCATTGCTACACAAGATGGCGTAATTACGACAAAAGAAGCTGATACTGTAACTAAGCCGATCTATGACATGGCCCATACAATGAAATATCCGTCAGATGGTGACGATGATGTTCCTACTGTATAATAAACTTGTTGATACAGAATACATTAACAAATCAATAATTAAAAGGAAACTTACACCATAAGTTTCCTTTTTTAATAAAAAGGCAAATGATTCTTTGCATTACACATTCCCGGGATTTTTATAATATTGACATCTTTTTCGAATACCTTAAGGGAAAAAATACTCCTTATTTCAGGCTGAATTCCGATCAACTGAACCATAGTCAGAAGATCAGCATTGGTCAGAACTCATTTGAAATCACAGACGATTCAGGAAATACCGTAAAATCGGAAGATATTAAAGCGGTATGGCACAGAAAATCGTGGCAGATTAATATTCCTGAAGAGCTGGATGAGGCTTACAAAAATATTTTTCTTAAAGAATATTCAACCCTGAGATACAACCTTTTCACAGCACTTGAGCATGTTCCGTGGATTAATCCTTTCGAAATTGAAAACAAAATAGACGGCAATAAGATGCTTCAGCTTAACCTTGCTGAAAAAAACGGTTTAACAGTGCCTGAAACCTTGTTTTCTAACGATGCAGACGCTATTACAGCATTTTTCCACAGCCATTGCAACGGAAAAATGGTGGCCAAGCTTCATGGTGTCATTTCAAAATCCATGGGCGGAGAAAACTTTCTTTCAACCCAGATTATTGATAAAGATTCAATTGAGGGCATTGCGGATATCGAATATTGCCCGATGATCTTTCAGCCATACATTGACAAAGAATATGAATTGAGGATTGTTTATCTCGACGGAGAATTCTTTACCGGTAAAATCAATAACAGTGAAAATGCCGACTGGAGAATTGCACACGGAAATTACTTCTGGTCAGAATATCATCTTCCCGAAAAAATACAGGAAGGCCTTACTGCAATGATGAAAGAAATGGGTCTTTATATCGGAGCCATAGACATGATCCGAGGAAAGGACGGGAAATATTACTTTCTGGAAGTAAATCCGCAGGGAGAGTGGGGAATGCTGCAGAAAGATCTCAACTTTCCTATCGCACAGAGAATTGCCGATAATCTTATAAAAAGAATGAAAACCAATGAATAAAATTTTAATAATTACCCATACCGCAGATAACTTTTCAGTCGAAAAAGTAACCGAATATATTGACAAAAACGGATGTGAAGTCATCCGCTTTAATGTAGACGAATATCCTTTAACCAACAAACTATCTTCCACTTTTCAGGATGGAAAATGGACCACCATTCTTGAAACACCTGAAAAAAAGCACCGTCTTGATGATATTTCATCAGTCTGGTACAGGAGGGCTTACAATATCGGTCAGGGTCTTAGAGAAGAAATTGATGGGAAGTTCTACGGTGCAGCAATGGGAGAGATCAGAAATACCCTGTTTGGCTTTTTAGAATCAGTTGATGTTTATTCCCTGGGAAAGCCCAGTGTTTACAGAAGGCTTGACAGTAAGGAAGAGCAGTTGAAAATTGCAGATAAAATAGGCCTTAAAATCCCTGAGACCTGCATTACCAATAATCCCGAAGAAGCAAAACAGTTTATTGTAAAACACCGGAACGTCGTAGCAAAAATGCAGACCGGTTTCGCCATTTATGAAGATGGGGTAGAAAGTGTGGTGTTTACCAACGTTGTCAATGAAGACAAATTGGATGAGCTGGACACCCTTTTATACTGCCCGATGCAGTTTCAGAAAAAGATTGAAAAGAAAAAAGAGCTTCGGATAACTGTTGTGGGAAGAGATATTTTCGCTTTTGAAATTGATTCCCAACAGTCGGATGCGGCAAAAATCGACTGGAGAAAAGATGGGGTCAACCTTATTGACAAATGGGTTCCAACAGAACTCCCCTCTGATGTTGAAATGAAATTGCTGGAGCTTCTTGATGTCTATCATGTAGATTACGGAGCCATCGATATTATCGTTTCTCCGGAAGACGAATATTATTTTATTGAAATTAATGCAGCGGGAGAATTTTTCTGGCTGGATAATCTTACTGAGGAAAACCTGATTTCCAGGAGTATCGCAGACCTTCTTTGTGATAAAGCTCCCAGAAGAAGCAATGCCGTTTTAGCATAACATAAAAATGATTTTTTTTAATTTTGATAGAGCGGGCATTGCCCGTTTTTTTTATCTGCAAAAAATTTTCATTATTCTTATTTTGGATATTGTTGAAGATAATATAATTTAGAACGAATTAAAAATGGAATTCTCCGTTAAAAATCGCAAATTTGCAAATACGGAGAATGTGAACATAAATGAGTCAACCAAGTAAATATAACGGATGGTTTTTGTAACGGGTGCTACCGGGATTCTCGGCAGGGTCATCGTTTTGGAACTTCTTAAAAAAGGGAAAAACGTTCGCGCTGCAAAGAGGGCCGCAAGCAATTTAGACGATGTAAAACGTTCCTATTCATTTTATACGGAGAATCCCGATGGTTTTTTTAATAAAATAGAATGGGTGAATGTAGATTTTGATGACATTCAGTCGATTCAGAATGCACTGCATGGTGTTGAAGAGGTTTACCATTGCGCTGCCAAAGTAGGTTTTAACCCGAAGGATGATAAGGAAATGTATCATACCAACGTAAAAGGAACCCAAAATCTTTTGTACGCCTGCGAAGGATCGGAAGTGAAGAAATTTCTTTTCGTAAGTTCCATCGCTGTTCTTGATCTTTACAATGAAAACGGTGAACTCGACGAAGATTCGGATTTTAATCCCAAAGAAGACCATTCTGCCTATGCCATCTCAAAACATCTTGCCGAAATGGAAGCCTGGAGAGCCTCTGCCGAAGGAATGAATATTGTTATCGTAAATCCCGGAATGATCGTTGGAAGCGGAAACTGGGGAAACAGCAGCGGTGACATATTTCCTACGATGGAAAAAAACAGCTTTACTTTTTCCGGAGGAACCAGCTATGCAGATGTAAGAGATGTCGCTGAAATATCAATTGAACTGATGGAAAGAAATATTTTCGGAGAGCGGTTTATTATTATTTCTGAAAACAAAAAATATGCGGATCTGGCAAAACAGATCAGAAAAGAGCTTGGCCTGAAAGAAGCAAAAATACTTTCAGAATTCCAGCTTAATATAGGAATAGTAGCCAATACGCTTTTCGGATGGCTGATTCCACAACTTAAAATGGTCACCAAATCAAATGTGGAAGCGATTTCCCGGATGAATATAATATCAAACAGTAAAATAAAGGAAAGGCTGAATTATACTTTTATCCCGTTGGAAGAAACCATAGACTTCCACCTTAAGAATTATATTAACGATAAAAAGGCTAAACAATGAATCTTGCGGAGGCAATCATTCAAAAAAATATAGAAAAACATCCCCTGAAATCTGCAATCGGTTTTAAAAAAAAGAAGGAAGGATGGAAAGAGCTCAGCTGGAAGAAATTCTCGGAAATTATTTTTAAAACAGCCAATGCTTTAAAAGAAGCCGGGATAAAAGAAAACGATAAAGTTTCTATCTATTCCGACAACTCTTCGGAATGGATGATCTTTGATCTGGCGGCGTTGTCATTGGGTGCGGTTACGGTTCCCATCTATTCAACCAATAATGCAGAGCAAGCAGAGTATATCATCAAAGATTCCGGGTCAAGAATTATTTTGGTAGGAGATCAGGCTCAGTATGATGCCTGCCTTGAAATTGTACAGAAAAAGGAATGCAGCCTTGAAACCATCATTGTTTCTAAAAAAGCAGTCTGGATAAAAAAAGAATTCAGCAGTTTTTACCTTGAAGATTTTATTGCAAAGTTGCCGGCAGAAGCAGAATTTTGTGCTAAAGAAAACGATGATGTCGCAACCCTTATTTATACTTCCGGAACTACCGGCACGCCGAAAGGGGTGATGCTTACCCACGGAAATTTCATTAAAGCTTTTGATGCGCATTTTGAATTTTTTAAATTTAAAAATTTTGAAGAAGAACTTTCACTCGCATTTTTACCGTTAAGCCATGTTTTCGAGCGAAGCTGGAGCCTGCTTTGTCTGTATGGCGGTGCAAAAGTATATTTCCTTGAAGATCCTAAAAATATTGCAAACACATTAGAAGAGGTAAAGCCCACAATGATGTGTGCCGTTCCGCGATTTTTCCAGAAAATCTATGCCGGTGTGCTGGAAAAGGCGGAAGAAGGCTCGGCATTAAAGAAAAAAATCTTCGACTGGGCCGTAAAAACAGGTTGGGAGACTGCAGAATTGAAACGGAATGAAAAAACAGTTCCTTTCAGTTTACAAATAAAACAAACTCTTGCTGAAACGCTGGTTTTCAGCAAAATTAAAAATAAAATGGGAGGCAGGCTCTGGTTTTTGCCTTGTGGCGGAGCTTCTTTATCTCCTGAAGTTACCCGTTTTTTTGAATCCGTAGGAATTCATGTTACGGTAGGATACGGACTCACGGAAACTACCGCTACACTCACTCTTTTTCCATTCACCCATTTCGAACACGGAACAAGCGGAAAGCCGCTTCCGGGAGTGGAAATCCGCATTGGAGATCAGGATGAAATCCAGGCCAGAGGAAACGGAATTATGAAAGGGTATTACAATAACCCCGAAGACACCCGGAAAGTTTTTACCGAAGACGGCTGGTTCAAAACCGGTGATGCCGGAAAGATCGATGAAAAAGGAAATCTTACCATCACCGATCGTCTGAAAGACCTTATGAAAACATCCAACGGGAAATATATTGCTCCGCAGCAGATCGAAAATCTCCTCACCAACAATAATTTTATCCAGCAGATCGTAATGATCGCGGAAGGAAGACAATTTGCTTCGGCACTTATCGTACCCAATTTTGAGTTTTTGAAAGATTACCTTAAAAAGAATAATATTCCTTTTACCAGTTGGGAAGAAGTGGTGAAAAGCAAAGAGGTGAACGATTTTTATAAACAGAAAATCAAAGAACTGCAGGAACATCTTTCCGACTACGAAAAAGTGAAAAAGTTTACGCTGATGCCGGCAGAATTTGAGATCAATACAGGAGAGATCACACCTACGCTGAAAGTAAAAAGAAATGTGGTTCTTAAAAAATATGCAGACCTCATTGATGAAATGTACTGAAAACAGGAATTGAATATTGGCGCTTATTGACAAAAACAGAATTATGACAACACAGGAATTTTTAGGAAATAACGAATTTACCATACACAACCAGACGGTTTCAGATAGCTGTCCGTCCAACATTGCACTGATCAAATATTGGGGCAAGTACGAGAATCAGATTCCTGCGAATCCGAGCATTAGTTATACATTAAGCCACTGTAAAACCAATACCACCATAGAATTTTCAGCAAATGAACCGTTTTCCGTGCAGACTTTCTTAGCAGGTAACGAAGAACCTAAATTTGCAGAGAAAATTGAAAAATATTTCAGCAATATCGAACAATATCTTCCCTGGATTTTAAAAGGAAAATATATTATCAGGACGGAAAATACCTTTCCTCACAGCTCAGGAATTGCCAGCTCCGCTTCCGGTTTCGGGGCGATTGCTAAATGTCTGATGCAACTGGACGAAAACTTTTCAGGAAAAATTTCTGAAGAAGAATCCCTGAGAAAAGCGTCTTTCCTGGCAAGACTGGGAAGCGGAAGCGCCTGCAGAAGTCTATACAACGGACTTGTTGTCTGGGGAGAATGTCAGATAAAAGAAAGCTCGGATCTTTTTGCGGTTCAGTATCCTAACGAAGAAATTCATGAAATTTTTAAAGATTTTAATGACTGGGTTCTGCTGATCCATGAAGGACAGAAAAGCGTTTCCTCAACAGTAGGCCACGGCCTGATGAACACTAATCCCTACGCCGATAGGAGGTTTCAGGAAGCAAGAGAAAATTTTGGACCCATGAAAGAAATCCTCGCCGCAGGAGATTTACAGAAGTTTATTAAACTCGTAGAGCATGAAGCATTAACCCTCCATGCGATGATGATGATGAGTGATCCTGCATTTATCCTGATGAAAACAGGAACCCTGGAAGTGATTAATAAAATATGGGAGTTCAGAAAAGAAGCCGGTCTGCCTTTATTTTTTACACTGGATGCAGGAGCCAATGTTCACCTGTTATTTCCTAATAACGGCTCCGAAGAAACAATAAAATCATTTATTGAAACGGAATTGCTGCAGCATACGCAGAACAACGGGGTTGTAAAGGATGTAATGAAGTTTTAGATCAATTAAATAATAAACGGACTTTTTGAAGTTCGTTTTTTGTTTATAAACTTGTTGACGAAATTAACCCCATTTCACCATCCGGATTTAAGAAACGCACTTGAAATAATATGTTCTTTAAAACCTTATAAAATTTAATGTTAAATAATTTTGGTTTAAATTAAAGTTTTAGGGTACGGTGTATTTAAAACATCAGTGTAAAATTGCTCTTACAGATTGAAATGCTGAAATTTGTCTTCCGAAATCTGAAATCTAATTTGTACTTTTGCAAAATGTTTAAAAACGCCATTTTTATTTTTATTGCACTGGTAATGGTGTCCTGTTCCAAAGACCCGGTTCCGAAGCCTTACGGCGAACTTCGTCTGGAATATCCTGCACCGAAATATCAGAAGTTTGAAAACAACTGTGCCTATACTTTTGAATATTCTGATTTTGCAAAAATTACAGATGCCAAAAGACCGTGCTGGTACTACCTGAATTATCCCAAAATGAAAGCCAAAATATTTGTAACATATTACCCGATACAAAACGATTTTGCCGCCCACATTCAGGAAGCTGAAAAAATGGTGTACGAACATACTATAAAAGCAAGCGCCATTGATACCAAGTCATTCGAATATCCCGATAAAAAAGTCTACGGAAATTTCTATGAGCTTAAAGGTCAAAGTGCTTCAAACCTACAGTTTTACATTACGGACAGTACAAAACATTTTGTGACGGCCTATTTATATTTCAACACAAGACCGAAGCCGGATTCTCTGGCACCCGCAGTAGATTATATCAAAAAAGATATGAAACATCTGCTCGATACATTTGAATGGAAAAATTAATTACTCTTAAATATACTTTGAAAAAAATATGAAACTTTTAGTTGTAGGAAGTGTTGCATTCGATGCAATCGAGACACCGTTTGGTAAAACAGATAAAATTTTAGGAGGTGCAGCAACATACATCGGGATCACTTCTTCTGTTCTTGGGGTAAAATCAGGGATTGTTTCAGTAGTGGGAGGAGACTTTCCGCAGGAACACCTGGATATGTTTACCGGCAGAGATATAAATATCGAAGGCATTGAAATTGTAAAAGAGGGAAAGACATTCTTCTGGTCCGGTAAATATCACAATGACCTTAATACAAGAGACACATTGGCAACAGAAGTGAACGTTCTGGAAAACTTCGATCCTAAAATTCCTGAGTCTATGCAGGATGCAGAGATTTTATTATTAGGAAACCTTCATCCGGGTGTACAGCTTTCCGTATTGGAAAAAATGCACAACCGTCCGAAACTGGTAATACTTGATACCATGAATTTCTGGATGGATACTGCATGGGATATCTTAATGGATATGATTGCCAAAACAGATGTGATCACCATTAATGATGAAGAAGCAAGACAGCTTTCAGGAGAATATTCGTTGGTAAAAGCAGCCAAAAAGATCCACCAAATGGGACCGGAGTATGTCATCATTAAAAAAGGGGAGCACGGTGCTTTGCTTTTCCACGACAGTAAAGTATTTGCCATTCCGGCGCTTCCTTTGGAAGAGGTTTTTGATCCTACCGGAGCGGGGGACACTTTTGCAGGAGGTTTTGCAGCTTATTTGGCCAAAAAAGGAAAAACGGATTTCGAAACCATGAAATCTGCACTTATCGTAGGTTCTGCAATGGCATCATTCACTGTTGAAAAATTCGGAACGGAAAGAATCGAAGAAGTAAACGAAGCCGATATGTTCGAGAGATTAAGACAGTTTAAAGAATTGACCACTTTTGATGTCGAACTACAATAAACAGGTCTTTTTTAAGAAATATTTATAATAAAAAATTTAGTGTAATTCATTAAGAATTCTAAATTTGCAACTTGTTTAAAATAGTAAAATGATAAATAAACTTAAGATCACTTTTCTTTTTGGAATTTTCATCATCTTGTTTGGTGCAAATACGATGAATGCTCAGCTGAAACAAGGAGATTTAGTGGATGGTATTGCTGCTGTGATCGGTGATGAAATTGTTCTGGAGTCAGATGTAAATGAACAGATGAACTACGCCAAGCAGCAGGGAGCAACCAATATAGATAAGTGTGAGTTTTTGGAAAACCTTCTCAACAATAAGCTTCTCGTGTATGAAGCAAGAAAAGATACGTTGATCGAAAACCGTTCTGCTGCCATTAAAGAGCAGGCCAACGCAAAATATCAGCAATTGGTGTCACAGTTTCCTGATGAGAAAACAATGCTGGCTGCCTACAAATTCCGTAACGCATATGAAATGAAAAATGCCATTGAAAAAATTGATACCGATCAATATTACGGACAGGCAAAATACCAGAGAATTACGGAAAAGGCAGACGTTACGCCTAATGAAGTAACGGATTTCTATAACATGTACAAAACCCAGCTTCCGGAAGTGAAAGATGAGGTTTCTCTGTCGCAGATTATGATGTTTCCTAAACTTACGGAGGCTCATAAAGAAGATCTTATCAACCGTCTGAAGAAGATTAAAAAAGATATCGAAGGAGGCGAAAGCTTCGAAAGCCAGGCAAGAATTTATTCCGAAGATCCGGGATCTGCCTCAAACGGAGGGCTCATGAAAAATATTTCCAAAGGCCAGATGGTAAAACCTTTTGAAGCCGCCGCCCTGAATCTTCAGGAAGGCGAAATTTCAGAACCAGTAGAATCGGAATTCGGATATCATATTATACAGCTGGTAAAAAGATCAGGAAAGATCTATGATGCAAGACATATTCTTTTAATGGCGACACCTACGGATGAAGAGATCAAAACGGCAAAAGTAAAGTTAGACAGTATCAAAGGATTAATTACCAGTGGGAAAATAACTTTTAAAGATGCTGCGTTCAGATTCTCTGACGATAAAAGAACAAAATTCAATGCCGGAGTTATTCCAGGGGCAGATGGTTCAAGCAAAATAGAAAGAGAATCGGTTCCCGGAACTATAAGCTATGAGTTGGCGGGCCTCAATAAGGGCGATATTACCAACGCATTTGATGATAAGGATGAAAGAGACAGGAAAGTTGTAAAGATCATTAAAATAGAAGATGTAATCCCTTCACACCAGATTACCCTGGAAACAGATTATGACAGAATTAAGCAGATGGCACTCAACAAAACAAGAAATGAAATGGTTGAAAAATTTGTAAATTCTAAACTGACTACAACATTCATTTCCATAGACGGCCGTTACGACAGCTGCGCTTTTAAAGGGAACTGGAAGAAAGATTCAATCAAAAAATAATACAAAACCTTCAGAATTTTCTGGAGTTTTTTTTATGCTTAAAACTCCCGCTAAATCTTAGTTTTTATTATTTTTACAGCATGAGCAATTTTATAGATTTCGATTCGGCAAAAAAACTTCATGATATGCAGAAGGATCAAAACAGAATTACACAACTTTTTAATATTCAGTATCCTATTATTCAGGCAGGGATGATCTGGCATTCGGGATGGAGGCTCGCCTCTGCAGTATCCAATTGCGGCGGCCTGGGACTTATTGGTGCAGGAAGCATGTACCCCGATATATTACGTGAAAATATCAGGAAATGTAAGCAGGCAACAGATAAACCTTTCGGGGTTAATGTTCCCATGCTTTACCCGAATCTGGATGAGGTAATACGGATTATCCTCGAAGAAGGTGTAAAGATTGTTTTCACATCAGCCGGAAATCCCAAAACCTATACCGAAATGTTACAGAAAGAAGGGCTAAAGGTAGCTCACGTAGTATCATCCACCAAATTCGCTATCAAATGTGAAGAAGCCGGTGTTGATGCTGTAGTTGCAGAAGGTTTTGAAGCCGGAGGCCATAACGGGCGTGATGAAACCACGACATTCTGCCTTATTCCGAATGTGAAAAAACATATTTCAAAACCATTGATCGCAGCCGGAGGTATCGCTTTGGGTTCCCAGATGAAAGCAGCCATGATCCTCGGAGCAGACGGAGTACAGATCGGTTCCCGCTTTGCCGCAACTACCGAAGCGAGCGCCCACGATAACTGGAAACATAAAATAACCGAGCTACAGGAAGGAGATACGCATCTCACCCTAAAAGAGCTGGCTCCCGTAAGGATGGTTAAAAATAAATTCTTTAACGAACTTGAGGAAATCTATAATAACGGAAGAAATAAAGAATCTCTCATAGCCTCCCTGGGACGGGCTAGAGCCAAAAAAGGAATGTTCGAAGGTGATATGGATGAAGGCGAGCTTGAAATCGGGCAGGTTTCAGCGTTGATTGATGAGGTGCTTCCTGTAGGAACCGTATTCAATAACTTATTGGAAGAATTCAGAAACACAGGAAATCCGGTGATATAATTAAATTCATGGAGGAAAGAATTATTGATGTAAAAGGTAAAAAGCTCTATGTAGAATACAATGATTCATTCGAAAATCGGCCAACAATTGTTTTTTTACATGATTCACTGGGATCAGTACAGCTTTGGAGGGATTTTCCTGAAAAGTTGGCTGCAGAAACAGAATGTAATATTTTAATATACGATCGCTTAGGTTATGGTAAATCCTTCCCGATGTCTACTCATGAAAGGGATAATGATTACATGGAAACCGAAGCAGATGTCCTGAACGATTTGCTTGAAATACTAAATATCACGGAAGCGATTCTCTTCGGGCATAGTGACGGCGGAACCATTGCCTTAATAGCAGCTGCAAAATTCCCGAAAAAAATAAAAGCCGTCATCTGTGAAGCCGGGCATATTTTCGTGGAAGATATTACCGTAAAAGGTGTGCAGAATGTCTTCGATGCTTATACAACAACTAATCTTCCCGAACGTCTTGCCAAATATCACGGTGAAAAAGTTGAAATGCTAGTAAAAGCATGGACGGAAATATGGCTGAGTGACAGGTTCAGATGCTGGAATATAGAATATCTGCTTAAGGATATTCAGGCTCCTTTATTATTTATTCAGGGTAAAAATGATGAGTACGGAACCTTGCATCAGGTTGAGAAAACACTTTCCGGTGTCAGCGGAACTTCCGAAAAATTCATTATTCCCGATGTTGGCCACACACCGCATAAAGAAGTTCCTGGATTGGTGTTGAAAAAATCGATGGAGTTTATATGTGAAGTTAATACAATTCAGTAGACCGGGTAGAATTGCCAGAATATCAACAGGAGCGGGCTTTAGCCCGCTTTAATTTAAAATTGCAACTTTGGCTTTAGCCAAAATTTAAATATTCGATTTCCGAAGTAATATTTTTTCTGGCCTGTTCCTCATATTTCTCTTTAAAATATTCCGTCTTAAAAATACTTTCTGACTCCAGAAAATGCTGCAATACTTTTTTTCTCCCCGGATTATAAAGGAAATCAGGATAAATGGAGTATTCCTTTCTTACTTTTTGATTATAGTCCAAATATTTTTCGGGTTTCTGGCCGAGAATCGAGAGATCAGCATCCACTAAATAATTGGTGTCAGCATCTCCGGATTCCTGATTAAACTTCGTAGCGATAATCTGCCGTGAAACTTTTTCAATAAATCCTTCTTCTGCGCCAATTTGCCGCAAATGTTTCTCTGCAAAATCCGCACTTTTTTCTTCATTGGATTTTGAAGAAGCATTATAGATCACGTCATGATAAAACACCGAAAAGGCAATGGTAGTATAATCTTCTAAAGCGGCTGTCACGTTATTGAGTTCACGAAACATGTTTTCCAGATGTTCAGAATTGTGATAATATCTGCCCTTTTCGGAATATTTTTTCTCAATTTCCATCCATAGACTTTCAATAAGATGTTGATCCTGTGTGTAATGTAAACAGAACAGTGAAAATCTTTCTTTTAGTTGCATAGATAATATTAAAATAAAAAAAGGAACTTTAAAAAGTTCCCTGATTTGCTTCTATAGCCTGCTTCAGCTCTGCCCAGCCTCCACCGTTATAGCCTTCTTTCAGTCCTTGAGAATTAAGATATTCTAAAGCCTTTCCGCTTCTGTTTCCGCTTCTGCAGAAAATAATCACCGGCTTTTCGATAGACAAAATCTCTTCTTGCCTGTCTTCTACTTCTCCCAAAGGAATATTTTTAGCACCATCAATGCTTCCGTCCATTTCCAGTTCCATAGGTTCGCGAACGTCGATTAATGCATAATTTCCTGATTTTAAAACTTCTGATAAAGACATGATCGTTTATTTTAATTAAATATTAAACGAAAATACGTAAAATATTGATAAATAGCCAGAGTTTTAGAATAAAGTGTAACCGAGAATTAGCGAGGCGGTCTGATATTTTGTGCTGAGATAAGAGCTTTCTTTCACAAGGTCTCTTTGTGTTGCTACCCGAATCTCAATCAAAAACTTATCATTGTACTTATAGCCTGCGCCAACGGCCAGATTGCTACCGGAAGTAATCTTATTGTCTGTAGAATAAACATTGAGTGTAGAACTCAATGGAAGGTCAAGTACAAAAGCAGCGTTAAAAAAAATCTTAGACTTATCATTGAGAAATATGTAATATCTAATCCCAATGGGAATTTCTATAGATTTATAGTCAATACTGTTTGAATATTTTAAATCGGAATATTGTTGTTCCGGATATATAGAAGATTCGTTTTCGGCTTTGTAATACTGATAAGTTGGCTCAGCAAAAAGTGACCATTTATTTTTATTAAAAGGCAATGTAAATTCAGCTTCAAGGCCAATTCTGAAACTTGATTTACCATCAAATTTAGTAGTTCTGGAAGAAAAGGAAGATGAACCTGTCGCTTCAAGCGAAGAAAAATTAATTCCCGGTCTTATGTTAAGATGAAATGTTTCTCCTTCCTTTTGAGCTGCACTGTACTTATTTTCAATATTATTACCTGCTTTACACAAATTATAATTCGAAAACAAATTTGATAAATCTTTTATCTGATATTTTGCAGCTTCAATTTTTTTATTGTCAACACCGCAGTCCAGAATTTCGGCAATCTGGTTTTTGTAATCATCATTGTATGCAACCTGACCATTATTAACGAAATAGGGCTTATATACTAATTGTTTTGGTTCGGAATCATCAATACTAAAGAAGAACTTGTTGGTATTTTCATTTTCATAATACAAAAGATCAGCTTTACCATCTAAAATATATTTCAGAAATACTGTTTTTTCAGAAAATTCAGGTTTACGATCGTTAGATAGATTGTCTAGTTGATTAGGTGAACTGTCTAACATCACCGTTTTTCTTATATACCTTTCTGTATTTTCAATTCCGAATTCCTGAACATTGCTGATTTTTTCCTTTTTTACATCTTCAGAACCTAAATCTTTATAAGTAAATTCTGTAGGATTGTTTTTCCAACCGATATTTTTGATTAAAACTTCAGTCTTTTTGCCCGAATTATTAATAAAATACCCTTTTTCGAATTTGATTTGTGCATTGAAAAATCCTGCTGCAGCAAGAAATGTAGATAGAATGACTTTCTTCATGGTTATAATTAGATTCTATAGTGAATTTTGAATGCGCAAATTTATAAAATAATCTTAGTTTTGCAAGGTAAAATCATGAATTCAAACGCTGAAAAATATTCACAGTTGATAAAAGCCAGGGCAAAAAGTTTTGGCTTTCAGAGCTGTGGTATCTCTAAAGCCGATTTTCTGGAAGAAGATGCAAAACCTCTAGAACAATGGCTGAAAAATAATTTTCATGGCGAAATGAAATACATGGAAAATCATTTTGATAAAAGACTGGATCCGAGGCTGCTCGTTGAGGGTTCAAAATCGGTGATTTCTCTTTCTTATAATTATTTTCCGGAAGAGAAAATTTCGACACTGGACAATTTTAAAATCTCAAAATACGCCTATGCGGAAGATTACCACGAGGTTATTAAAGAAATTCTTCGGGAAATGGTTTCCGGGCTGCAGGAAGAGATCGGCGAATTTGCCTTTCGGGTTTTTGTAGATTCTGCACCGGTGCTGGAAAGAAGTTGGGCCAGGAAGTCAGGAATTGGCTGGGTAGGGAAGAATGCCAACCTCATTACCAAACAGAACGGATCATTTTATTTCCTCGCAGAAATTATTTGTGATCTGGAACTGATTCCCGATCATCCCACAACAGACCACTGCGGAACCTGCAGAAAATGCATTGATGCTTGTCCGACAAGCGCTATTGTTTCCGATAAGCTTATTGACGGAAGCAAATGCATATCTTACGCTACGATTGAGCTGAAAAATGAAATTCCCGATTATTTTAAAGATAAAATGGACGACTGGATGTTTGGCTGTGATGTCTGTCAGGATGTCTGTCCGTGGAACCGGTTTTCAGTACCAACACAACAAAAGAAGTTTGCTCCGAATGAAGCGTTGAAAAACTTTAAAAAAGGAGAGTGGAAAGAGCTTACACAAGAATTGTTTTCGGAAATCTTCAGGAAATCACCCGTTAAAAGGACAAAGTTTGCAGGACTGAAGCGGAATATCGAATTTCTGGAAAACAAGAATATGCTGGATAATTTTTAGAGACAATTTCCTGTCTGGAATTATTGAGGTTCCAAAGTAAAAAGGGTAAACGGCCAATCCTTAAATCAGTATTTAAAGAGGCAAGACTTAATAAATAGAATAGTTTCTAAAAAAGAAAATTGACTTCCTGAGATTATTTTATCCCATCGAAAATCAACGTTTTTTTTGAACTCTTTTTGGAGCTACTTTTACTCTTATTTTAAATCTTTTGTTGGATTTAGCGTTTTTCTGCATATTTGTGAACATTTTGTACTTAAATTTAGAGAAAAATTTACTTACATCCAATACTTTTGTGAAAATTATTATTAAATTTTATTAACTATATTTATAAGCATGACTGCGAAAAAAATGGTGTTTATCATTCTGAAAATTGTAGGGATTATTGTAGGAATTGTTGTTTTGTATGTGGCATCAGGATATTTGATTCCCTTTATCGAAGTTTCGGAAAAAGAGGATGGGCAAAAGAAAGAGATTCCTATTTATATTTATACCAATGGCGTGCACACCGATATTGTAATGCCCGTAAAAAATGAGCTTCACGACTGGAGCTCCAAAATTCCTTTTACCAATACAAAATCCGGAAAATCCGATTTTCAATATGTAGGTATTGGCTGGGGTGATAAAGGGTTTTATCTTGATACGCCTACCTGGGCCGACCTTAAATTTTCAACTGCTTTCAAAGCTGCTTTCTGGCTCAGCGAATCTGCCATGCATTGTACTTATTATAAGAAAATGAAGGAAGGAGACGACTGCAAAATGATCATGATCAGCAAAAATCAGTATAAGCATCTGGTACAATTTGTAGAAAGTAAATTTGATACAGATGCGAATGGAAACTATATCCTGATTCCCACCAATGCGGTCTACGGAGAAAATGATGCATTTTATGATGCTAAAGGCAGATACAGCTTCCTTGATACCTGCAATACCTGGGCAAATAATGCACTGAAAGCGGCCGGACAAAAAGCTGCATTGTGGACGCCTACTGACTACGGGATATTTCTGCACTATAAAGAATGAGAAAGATCTTTTATTTTGGGATTGTATTTTTGTACGCATCTCTTTCCTGCCAGAAAGAACAGCAGCAAAATAGCTCCGGAACTTCTTTAACTGAACAAAAGACTGTTGCATATAAGGCTGAGGCTGATCTTAAAAAGATAAGTCTAAAAGCCCGTGAAGCTCTGCAATTCTGTAAAAAGAATCAACTGAATACCGATTTCTGTATTCTGATCGACATGAGTATGCATTCGGGACTGAAAAGGCTTTTTCTTTGGGATTTTAAAAAGGAAAGTATTACTGCATCTTATCTTGTAGGCCACGGTTGCGGCAACAATCGCTGGAGCGCTGATGAATCACGCAATAGGCCTCAGTTCAGTAATGAGGATGGCAGCCATCTTTCTTCTTTAGGGAAATACAGGCTTGAAGGAAGAGGGTACAGTAACTGGGGAATAAATATCAAATATCTAATGCACGGACTGGAAAATACCAACAGTAATGCTTTGAAAAGAGTTATTGTGTTTCATTCGTGGGAAATGATGGGTGATCAAGAATCTTTTCCGAAAGGATTTCCCGAAGGTTGGGGCTGCCCTACGGTATCTAATAATGCTATGAAAGAAATCGATCCGCTCTTGCAGCAATCCAAAACTCCTGTCCTGATGTGGATTTATAATTAATATGAAGAATCATGTGTTTCTCTTGATTATTGCTTTGTTTCTTACAGGCTGTGGTTCTGGTAAATTTACTGTAAAGAGAAGAATCATAAAAGTTTACGAAAACGACAGCGTTAAAGTCCTCGTTGCTGACAACAATGATATTATTGAAACTTTCAAAGATGAAAAAGGAAAGAAATGCAAAGAAATCGTTTTAGGCAAAAAATATAAATTCAAAGTATACCCGGTAAGTGATCTGTTTCAGGGATGTTATTTTGAACCCACTTATTTTCTGGATAATGATACAGTTACCATTAAATATGCCCGATATTTTACTGCTTCTCAATTCAAAAATTACTGTATTAAAAATAATATATTAAATTTGCAGTATTAGTAATTTATTTTACTTTTTTACTGTGTAATTTAATGTTGTGGTACTTTAATTGTATTTGATTGAGAAAAAGATGAAACATACATTATTCCGCGAGCAGCAGCTGCATTGTGACATAAAAACAGCCTGGGAGTTTTTCTCAGCGCCTGGTAATCTTTCTAAAATTACCCCCAAAGACATGAACTTCGTGGTGCGTACAAAGTTTGAAAATGATGAAATATACGAAGGAATGATCATCGATTATTTCGTTTCACCCATTTTGGGCATTAAAATGAAATGGAAAACAGAAATTACTCAGGTAGATTTCAGAAAAAGCTTTACCGATTTTCAGAAGGAAGGACCTTATAAACTCTGGAATCATCATCATGAATTTATTGAAAATGAACAAGGCGTCTTAATGAAAGATACGGTTGATTATGAACTTCCTCTAGGATTTCTCGGAGATATTGCGCATGTATTGTTTGTAAAAAGCAAACTCGAACATATCTTCGATTATCGTTTCAAAGTACTCGAAAAATACTTCAATCAATAAAATATTTATGACTGAAGTAAAGGATAAAGTAAATATATTCTGGTTCCGCAGGGATCTTAGGCTACATGACAATTGCGGTCTTTATCATGCTTTAAAGAAAGAGCATAAGGTGCTTCCTGTTTTTATTTTTGATAAAGAGATCTTAGATCAGCTGGAAAACAAATACGATAAAAGAGTAGATTATTTCCACCAGGTTCTGGAAGAAATTCATCACGAACTTGAAAAGCACAGCAGCGGAATCACTGTTTTCCATGAAAAACCACTCGATGCCTTTAAAATACTTATAAAAGAATATCAGGTTGATACGGTTTTCTGTAATGCAGATTATGAGCCTGAAGCAATTAAAAGAGATCAGGAAATAGCAGGTTTTCTCAAAGACCATCAGGTCAGCTTTAAAAGTTACAAGGATCAGGTAATTTTCGAAAAAGATGAGGTGATGAAAAACGACGGTACGCCGTATACGGTTTATACGCCTTATTCAAAAAAGTGGAAAGAACTCTTTAACAGAACTAACATTGAAAATTTTGAAACAGATTTTTCTAACTTTCTTTCGTACAGACCTGCTAGTTTTCCTCGTCTTGAAAATCTCGGATTTAAGAAGACCGGTCTGGATTTTAAACATCCTACGTTAAATAAATCGATTATTGACGATTACGATAAATACAGGGATTTTCCGGGAATGGAACATACGACTCATTTAGGTGTAGCCCTGCGCTTCGGAACCATATCGGTGCGCAGTTGCGTTCAGTTTGCCGTGAAACACAATGAAACCTGGCTGAACGAGCTGATCTGGAGAGAATTCTTCATGCAGATCCTGTATCATTTCCCGAAAGTCGTCAATCATTCTTTCAAAGAGAAATATGAAGCCATACAGTGGCGAAACAACGAAAAAGAATTTGATCTCTGGTGCAAAGGGAAAACCGGATATCCCATGGTTGATGCAGGAATGCGTCAATTGAATGAGACCGGTTTCATGCACAATAGGGTAAGAATGGTGGTGGCAAGTTTCCTGACTAAACATTTATTAATCGATTGGAGATGGGGTGAAGCGTACTTCGCAGAAAAGCTGCTGGATTATGAGCTGTCTTCCAACAATGGCAACTGGCAGTGGGCTGCGGGCTGTGGATGCGATGCAGCTCCATATTTCAGGGTCTTTAATCCGTCTGAGCAGGCGAAAAAATTCGACAAAGATCAGAAATATATTAGAAAATGGCTTACTGAAGATGAAATCAACGCAGAGGAAATTGTAGAACATACTTTCGCCAGGAAAAGAGCACTCGAAGTTTACGGAAAAGCGGTAAAAAATTAAGAGCTTGTTTTAAATTTTATTTAATACATTTCTGATAGCTTTTTCTTAATTTCGAAATTAAAAAACTTTGTCTATTCTTAAGTTAACAGTAATAATTTTAGTACGTTGAGCTTAAAAGACTTAATTCCTTAATGTTTAAAAATTAAAATTTAAAAAGGCTCTAAATTCTTTTTAAGTTTTAATAATATTTATGGACGTAAACCAAGTTTTTTCAACGCATTCGCATTTAAAAATATTTCATCAAATGACGTCAGAGCTTCCACATTGCTGAAGCTCTGAAATGTTTTATTATTTTTATTGAATGAAAGCTCAATGGAAGGATTGTATGTTGCGGTAATACGTACTACTGAATAACCGTTATACGCAATTGTAAATCCTTCGAAAAGGCATTTATCTTCTGCCTTTCGGTATATTTTATATTCTTCGAATGCCGTGCCGTCAGTTTTAGTTCCTTTCTTGTTGTGTTCAAGGGATTTCCATGAAGAATAGTTTTTAGGCTCTTTAAGGATGCTTCCTTTGCCATCTACCGGCACAAACATGCCCAACCTCAAAGGCTTTTTAAGAAAAGTTGCATAATTATTCATCAGTTTCAGGGTCTGAAGATCTGCATATCCTTCATGGGAATAATATTCTATAACAAAATCTGTCATAGGAATTAATTTATGAGAACTGACTGGCATATGTAAAGTTTCTTGCGGCAAAATTAAAATATTATAGTTGAAAAAACGAAGATAAATAAATTGCTAAAAACAGGAAAACTATTTTATCCCACAATAGAAAAAAACAAACCTCCTACATTTCTGCAGGAGGCTGATGACATATATAAATAAGATTAAATCAATTCAATAATGTCGTTTCAGGTAATATATTCAGGATGAGAAAAATCGATAAAATCGGATATTATCTAGATTTGGCTAACTGAGAAAGTTCGTCAATACCTTTTTATCTCAACTGTCAATACCTTGACATTCGGCATTACGCCAACTTTACGTTCACTGCGTTTAAGCCTTTCTGGCCTTGCTGAACTTCAAAAACTACTCTGTCATTTTCCTGGATAGATCTTGAAATTAATCCGGATGAATGTACGAAAACATCTCTGCTTCCGTCTGCAGGAGTGATAAATCCGAAGCCTTTTGCTTCATTGAAAAATTTTACTGTGCCTTCTTGCATTGTAAATGGTATTAAAAAATTATTGGTAAGTCAAAAGCCTTGTGCTCTGACTTGATTGTTAAAACTAAATGGTGGCTGAAAAAGTAAACTGAAAGAAAATATTATCTATGCTCTACAGAATAGCAAAGGCAGAAACCTGTTTTGTTCTGCAAATATACAAAAAATATATATACTACAGTTAATTTAAATGATTGATTATCAAAAATATATTTTTATATTATAAAACTGATACAATTCTCAATTAAAATTTATAAACAAGCGCATTGATATTCATACCCGCTCCTACGGATGCAAAAAGCACAACATCACCCTTTTCTATCGTGTGGGATTCCAGTTCATCCTTCAGGATCATAGTAAGCAGAGAAGGGATCGTTGCAACGCTGCTGTTACCCAGTTTGCTGATTACCATTGGCATAATTCCCGGAGGCGCGCTCATCCCGTAGAGTTGGTAAAATCTTTCCACAATCGCTTCATCCATTTTCTCATTAGCCTGATGAATAATAATTTTACTCAGATCATTGATTGAATATCCGCTGCTGTCAAGGCACTTTTGCATCGCAGTCGGCACATTGGAAAGCGCAAATTCATAGATTTTCCTTCCGTCCATTTTGATATATTTCGTATCCGGACAGCGCTCATTATTATATGATTTCCCGAAATACAGAAAATCTTTTTCGTTCAGCGTATGAGAAGCCGACAAATGGGACCTGATTCCGGAATCATCCGCATCATTGGCATCAAGAATGACTGCTCCCGCTCCGTCTGCATAGATCATGCTGTCTCTGTCATGAATATCAACTACCCTGGAAAGCGTTTCAGCGCCTATTACAAGACACCTTTTAGCAATTCCCGAACGGATGAAGGCATTCGCCTGGATTATCCCTTCAATCCACCCCGGACATCCGAAAAGAACATCATATGCCACGCAGAAATTATTCTTTATCCGTAAAGAATGTTTTACGCGGGAAGCAAGGCTCGGAACCGTATCAGACTGAATGGTGCCAAAACGCACATCGCCAAAATTGTGGGCAAAAATAATATAGTCTAGAGTCTCAGGATCAATACCCGAATCTTCTATTGCAGATTGTGCCGCAATAAGACCCAGATCAGAAGCTACCTGCGTGCTGCCGGCATATCTTCTCTCTTCAATGCCTGTGATTTTTTGTAACTTTTTTGTAATAGATTCATTACTGTCTTTCAATAAGATGCCCTCCTCATCTAGAAATACATGATTACCGAAAAATAAATTGCTGATGGTTTCTGAGGGTATGTAATTCCCTACACCGATGATTTTGCTTGTCATACCAAAAAAAAGATTCTAATCCTTAACTAAAATAAAATAACTGAAATAACTGTTCACTCCGAAATTCATAAACTTATGATAATACATGAAGTTTACAGCGTAGCCGGCGAACATTCGCCTGAATACCGGAATCCTGATTACAAATCTTCTGATATATTTGTTGAATCCTGATCATTAAAACAATAGATATACAAAAATGTAATACATAATTATAAAAAATTGTAGTTTTTTTCTATATCACGATAAAGGTAGTTCATTAAAAATGAAAACTACTATAAATGCTCTTAATTTACTAAAATTTAACATTCATAGAATAATAATTTTCACAATTAGAAAACTTTGACAGGTAAATAAGCCGGTGGGGAAGATGCAACCAGCTTTACATTTTGCATTCGCTACATTATTTTAAAGCTCCTTCTCAAGGATTTCCACAATTCTGTCAATCACATCCTGCTTCTTCGACTTCTTATTATATGCAGACTTCGGTTCAGAAACGATGCTCGGCTGATTTTTATTGAACAGCGCATACAGATCCAGCTCAGGATGTTTTTCAATATACCAAACCAGAAAATTAAGAGGCATTGCATTTTTTCCCGAAAAATAAAGCTGAATCGACTGAGGTGTTACGCCATAAGCGTCTGCGATTTCCTTCATGGTTTCACCTTTACTCTTGCTGTATTCGCGGATCTTTTCGTAAATTTTCATATTGAGTTTTTTTCTTTAATAAAACAAAACAATAAAATATTGTTAAAAATTCAATAATTTGTTGTTTTTTAATATATAATTGTATATTTGCTTTTAAAATGTCTATCCCGACAGACACAAAACTACGAAAAAAGGTTAAACAAAATTTTATTCATTTCTATGAGCACATTGATGAATCTCTCTCATCAGGAGAAAACCGGCGAAAAGCTCGATTTTATTGAGCAATGGCTACCAGCACGCTATACCACATCAGTCAATATCATTCTGAAAGAAGAACCGAAAGATCCCGCATATATAAGAAAAGTAAGAAAGAAAAAAGTAAATGATAACAAAGTTATCGACGCACTTTACAAAGTATCCCTTATCAATAAGCTTCAGACTGAGAACTAATTGATCACAACCATTATCCTATTGAAAAAAATATTATATTTATCACGAACACATAAAAACTAACACAATAACTATGGAAAAAAACGAAACCGTAATTACCGAATGCTTTAAATGTGGAACCCGCTACGAAAACCATTTCAGTGCATCTCCCTGCTGCAAATCCATTGTGATAAAAGTAGACAAAAACGGTACCCGAACAACCATCACTTTTCTCAGTACACTCTCCAAATCGCATTCTCAATCTGAAGAAAAGGAAGCTATGGTAAATGCAGTATAATCCTGCAAATCCCGCAGATTCCTTGGAATCTGCGGGAATCTAAACACCCTTCGGAGCCTTCCGGTATAGAAAATACAGCCGTATAAAAGCAACTTAAAAAAAAATTAAAATGTTAATTTAAAGTCATTCTAAACGAAACATTTTATAAATTTGAGTGGTGAAAAAGTTGATTTCCATACTGTTCCTCTCATTATATTTGGTTTCTACAACTGAGTTGTATCAGCTTTTGAAAATCCCGACTTTAATAGAACACTACTGTGAGCATAAAAAGCTCAATCCGGAAATGCCGTTCAGCGCATTCCTGAAAACCCATTACAACCATCCGGTGAAAGACGGAGATGACGGCAAAGACCAGAAGCTGCCTTTCATCATTCATTCCACACCGCTGGCTTTGGTATTTACCGTAATCAATCCGGGATTCAGCTTTGAACCCAGGAATTCTACCCTACAGCAGTTAACGTTAAATAAAATACAGGCAAAGGACGAAGACTTCCGCTACAAAGGATTTGCGGGCTCCGTATGGGAACCTCCAAAGTATTTTTTATAATTCCGTTTAAAATTTGATTTAATCTAAATCAAACCCATCGTCAATTCTAAATTATTATAACATTAAATAATGAAAACATTATTATCAGCCATTTTAATGGTTGTATTTTCCGTTGGTTTCCATGCGCAGAGCAGACTGGAAACCGCCAAAAAAACAGCAGCAGAAAACAAAGAACTTATTCTGCTTAACTTTTCAGGCTCAGACTGGTGTATTCCGTGTATCAAACTGCATAAAAATATCATTGAAACCGAAGACTTTAAAAAGCTTGAAGCTGAAAACGTCATTCTTTACATCAATGCAGATTTTCCCAGAAACAAAAAGAATCAGCTTTCTGCCGAACTGAAAAAAGAAAATGCGGCGCTGGCGGATCAGTATAACCCGAAAGGGCTTTTTCCCTATACAATTCTGTTAAATGCAGAAGGAAAAATTCTGAAAAGCTGGGAAGGACTGCCCTCTGAAAATGCATTGGCCTTCAGTAAAGAAATCCGTTCGGTAAAAGAAAATCAAAAATAAATTGACGCGTATGCTAAGAGAATTCAAAAGACCTCAAAAACTGATGGGGAACGCTTTTGAAATCACCGTGGTAGAGAATGATGAAAAAAAAGCTGAAGATCATATCGATGCAGCCATTCATGAAATACAGAGAATCGAAAAACTTCTCACCACTTTCAGTGAAGAAAGCCAGACCAGCCTTATCAATAAAAATGCAGGCATAACTCCTGTACAGGTAGATCTGGAAATTTTCGACCTCATTGAAAGGAGTATAAGAATTAGTGCTGTTACAGACGGGTATTTTGACATTTCCTATGGCGGAATTGATAAAAGCTTCTGGAATTTCGACTGTGAAATGAAAAAGCTTCCCCATCCTGAGCTCATTAAAGATCACCTGAAACTCGTTAATTATCAGAATATTATTCTTGATCGTAACCAACAGACCGTTTTTCTGAAAGAAAAAGGAATGCGGATCGGTTTCGGAGGAATCGGAAAAGGATATGCTGCGGAGATGGCAAAAAGGCTTCTTCAGAAAAGAGGCGTGGCTTCAGGAATTGTCAATGCTTCCGGTGATCTTACGACATGGGGAAATCAGGCGGACGGAAAACCCTGGACCATAGGAATTGCAGATCCTGACCACGCCAAACAGCCATTTTCCTATATGAATATCACCGACATGGCGGTTGCAACATCAGGAAATTACGAAAAATTCGTCATCATCAACGGAAAAAAATACTCGCATACCATCAATCCCAAAACCGGAATGCCTGTTTCAGGCGTCAAAAGTGTTACCATTTTTTGTCCCAATGCCGAAATTGCCGATGCCATGGCAACGCCCGTAAGTATTATGGGAATTGATGCCGCGCTCAATATGATCAATCAGATCAACCATTTGGAGTGCATCATTATAGACGATCGGGACAAAATTTATTCATCTCAAAACATTAATTTAAAATGAAAAACCTTATAAAAAATAGTCAAAAGCTTATCAAATATTTATTTGGACAGCTAAGAACTTCGTTCATAAACTTCGAAAAAACATTCGTTTTTGCTTCATTTATGTCTTCCACTCCCGCTTGTCACTCTGAGCTTGTCGAAGAGTCCGTTCAAGCCGGGCTGCGAAGATTCAGCGCTTTAAATTACAGAATGATTGCTATTCTTTCAATATTAGCAATTCCGTTTTTGAACTCCTGCACCACCGTAAAAGAGTACGAAAAAAATAAGCTCAACGACGCCGAAATGGTACTCGGAAACAGGCCCATCGAAAAAACTGAGCTCAGCTTCCAGTCTTACAGAGAAGGCTCTTCCGGAGCAAACGCAGGAAAAGTGGGCGGCGGTTGCGGATGTAATTAAAAGGAATTGTAAAATTTAAAGTGATCTAAAATGAAAAAATTGATTATAAGTGCAGTTGCCCTTTTCGGAATTTTTAATGCAAAAGCACAGGAAAACACGAATAATGAACAGCCTAAAAAACTGACATTTGATGAAGCCAACCTGGTTTCAAGCTACTATAAACAGGACGGCAATAACTCTGCTGTTACAGGTGGCACGGGTACTGAAAAACTTACCGATATCTCCAATACCATTGATGTAACGATGGTAAAATACGATAAAAAAGACAGAAAAAACAAATTTGGTTTCAGTGTAGGAATAGACCATTACACCTCTGCATCATCCGATATGATCGATCTGAAGGCCAATTCGTCCGCATCCCATGCAGACAATAGGATTTATCCTGCTTTAAGCTGGAGCCGCGAAAATGAATCCAAAGGTACCACTTTGATGGCGGGAGTTTCTACCTCTTTCGAGTTTGATTATCAGTCTTATGGTGCCAATATCGGCTTTTCACAGAAAACAGCAAACCGAATGGGAGAGTTTACGGCAAAATTCCAGGCTTATCTGGATCAGGTAAAGCTTATTGCTCCTATCGAATTAAGAGCCAATGAAAATTACGGGACAAGTGGCAGAAACACTTTTGCGCTTTCTCTGGCATATTCTCAGATTATCAATCAGAATTTCCAGATCGAGATTCTGGGAGATGCCGTTCAGCAGACAGGCTATTTAAGCCTGCCATTTCACAGGGTGTATTTTAATGATAATTCGGTGCATCAGGAAACACTGCCGGATAAAAGGTTTAAAATTCCTGTAGGTTTGAGAGCTAATTATTTCCTGGGAGATAAAGTAATTCTAAGAGCTTACTACAGGTATTACACTGACGACTGGGGATTAAAATCCAACACATTCAGCCTGGAAACACCGGTGAAGATTTCACCTTTTGTTTCGGTAAGTCCGTTTTACAGGTATTATTCCCAAACTGCAACAAAATATTTTGCACCTTACCAGCAGCATACGGCTTTCGATGATTTCTATACGAGTAATTATGATCTGTCAAAATTCGACAGCCATTTTTACGGGGCCGGGATCCGCATCAGTCCGAAAAACGGATTATTCGGTGTGGAACGGCTGAACATGATGGAAATAAGATATGGGCATTATACAAAATCGGTAGGTATGAAATCTGATATTATTTCCTTAAATTTAAGGTTCAGATAATAACCTATGAAACCACCACTTATCACAATTTTTTCTGCTTTGATCTTTTCTTATTCTTTGAACGGACAGATCAAAGCAGATTCTTCCGCATCCGCTGAACAATTTAAATATCAGGACAGAGCCTATCAGCCAAGCTATAAAAAGCTCATCGTTCCGGCCGTTTTTATTGGGTATGCAAGCATAAGCCTTACTTCTGATGCCTTGAAAAACCTTAACCGATCTACCAAATATGAAATCGGGGAGCATCAGCCGCGACATATTAAGCTGGATAACTACACCCAATATCTTCCGGCAGTAATGGTGTACGGATACAATCTTGCCGGAATTAAAGGAAAACATAATTTTAAAGACCGGACAATCATCTACGGGACTTCACAAGTAATTTCCGCAGCTTTCGTTCTTCCTCTGAAACATCTGGTGAAAGAAGAACGGCCGGATGGCTCCAATCATCTTTCATTTCCTTCCGGACATACAACGGCCGCTTTTTCATCGGCTCATTTCCTTTTCAGGGAATATAAAGACGAACATTTCTGGCTGTCTCTTTCCGGTTATCCGATTGCAATTTTTACAGGAGTTTACAGAACGCTCAATGACAAGCACTGGGTGGGCGATGTTGTGGCTGGCGCAGGATTCGGGATTTTAAGTACAGAATTGGCCTACTGGCTGTTTCCGAGAATAAGTACATTATTTAATAAAAAAGATTCTAAAAGTTTTACCATGATTTATCCGGTTGCGGATGGTAAAAATTTTGGGGCAGGAATGGTTTTAAACTTTTAATTATGCATCATCTTTTAGAAAAACATTACGTAAACAGAGTAGGGTGGCTTCGTGCAGCGGTTTTGGGAGCCAATGACGGATTACTCTCCACCACCAGTATCGTTATTGGAGTTGCAGCAGCATCGCCGGAAAGAAATACCATTATTCTGGCTGCTCTTGCCGGAATGATTGCCGGCGCGATGTCTATGGCAGCAGGAGAATATGTTTCCGTAAGTTCGCAGGAAGACACCGAAAAAGCAGATCTTCTGAGGGAAAAGCGCGAACTTGAAGAAATGCCGGAAATCGAACTCCAGGAACTTGCTAAAATCTATGAAAAACGTGGTGTAAGTAAAGAAACAGCTTTGCGCGTGGCCACCGAACTTACGGAACATGATGCTTTAGCAGCACACGCTCACGATGAATTGGGAATCAATGAAATTACGCAGGCCAAACCGTTACAGGCAGCCATCGCTTCTTTCGGTTCTTTTGCGTTGGGTGCTTTGCTTCCTTTTATTGTTTCGCTGGTGGCACCCATCAAAGAGATGGTGTATTTCCAATACGGATTTTCAATTGTTTTTCTGATGATCCTTGGTGCTATTTCTGCCAGGACCGGAGGCTCAAAGACCGGTATTGCAATCCTTAGAATATGTTTCTGGGGAACTGTGGCGATGGGTGTTACAGCATTGATTGGGCATCTTTTTGGAGTAAGTGTTTCTTAATTATAAAAAAAAAGAGCTGTTTCAAACAGCTCTTTTATCATTATTCTGCTTTGTTCTTCAGCAGCATCAGAAGACTGTAAGCTCCTTTCTGTACTATTCTTTTATTTTTAAAATGATCTGCCTTTACCACTTCGGTAAAATGGTCATCCGATATTCCTGTATTAATGGGAATCATTTTGTATTTTTTATTTCCGAGATCTTCAAAAACATAGTTTTTATTCTCAAAAGAAATTACGGATTCATTAGGCAGAGAAAGTGTGTAGAGGCTGCTTACGGTAACTTCCGCATTGATGTACATTCCTTTCATGAATTCAGGATTTGGGGCAGAAAGCTTTGCTACTGCGATTGACGAGCCTCCGTCTTCGATATTCGGAACGATACTTACAATTTTTGCGTTGGCTTTTTTATCGGGGTTTTGGTTGTTGTAAACCAGAATTTCCTGTCCGTTTTTTATATCATTCACATCATTTTCAAAAACTTTTAATTCAAGCAGTAAGCCGGCAGGATTGATGAGTTCAAATAACGTATCCGAAGGATTGATATATTGTCCGTTATTCACAAGGATTTTGCTTACAAAACCACTGAACGGTGCATAAATATTGATTCTGCTCCTGATATTTGATGAAGTTAATCCCTGAGCATTAATTCCGATGATTTTCAGCTTCTGTTCAAGACCTTTTAATGTAGCGGCAAAGGTTGTGTATTCTGCCTGGGCGGTTTGGAGTGTTTTGTCGCTGCTTGCTTTGCTGGCATTCAGTTCTTTTTGCCGGGTAAAGTTCAGTCTTGCGGATTCGAGCTGTGCTCTGGTCACAAGATAATCCTGCTGAAGCTGAATGAATTGGGGATCTTCCACTATGGCAAGAACCTGCCCTTTGCTGAAACGGCTCCCGCTGATTACGTTGATCGATTTGATATGCCCGCCCATAATGCTGGAGACGGAACTGATGTGGGAGGGCGCTATTTCCACTTTACCATTCAGCAGGATGAGCTTCTGCATAGTTTTCTCCTGAACGGTAGTCGTTGTTACACCGACGGACCGGATCTGCTGATCGGATAGCTGTACAATATTATGTTCTTCCTCTTTGAATTTTGTGTTTTCATACACTGTTTTTTCTTCATCCTTTTTTCCGGAACATGAAGATAAGGCCAGGATTGTACTTGCACTGAAGATTATGATATATTTTAAGTTCATTTTGTTTTATTTTAATAATAAAAAATTAAGCTCGGATGCGATCCCGTTTAGTTTTTCGATACTATCGATGTAATCAACCTTTATTTTAACCGCCTGATTGGTAAGAATGACCCAGTCCAGGTAATCGATTTCTCCGGCTTCCATTTGTCTTTGGGCTGTTTTTAATATTGTTTCCGACTTAGGAAGCTGTTTTTGCTCATAATTTTCAACAATTTTCATCTGGTTGGTATACGTATTCATTTGCTGGGCAAGCCTGGTTTTAAGTTCAATTTCTTTTCTCTGATATTGATTTTCAGAAATCGCCACTTTTGCTTTCGCCGCTTTTGTCAGCATTCTCTGTCCTTTTGTAAACAGGGGAATTCCCACCCCGATCTGAATGGTATTAAAACGGTTGCTATTGACGTTTTTCATGCTTTGGTTGGTATATCCCACCAAAAGATCAGGTAAAAGCCTGGATTTTTCGAACTGTGCTTCAGCCTCGCTGATGGTAATCTGCTGATTGAGATATTCCAGTTCAGGGTGTTGCCGGATCATTTCTTTTGAAACCTGCAGATCAATATCCATAGTAGGCTTATCGGAAACCGGCTGGTATTGTTCTTCAGACTGTAAGAGTAACTGCAGCTGAAGTTTTGCGGTATTCAGATCATTTTCAAGCATATTCAATTGGATTTCCGCCTGTTGCTTCTGAATCTCTGCAGTAGATTCTTCCAGAATATTGGTTTCGCCTTTTTTCAGTCTCAGCGCTGCTTTATCTGCGAAATTATTATACAGTCCGCCGATATAGACAATTACTTTTTTCTTTTCCTGAAGGGTAAGAATTCTGTAGAAAACGTCAGCAATTTCCTTTTTAAGCTGAGCTTTCGTAAGCTTTTGGTTAATGATGCTGGCAGTCCATTCTGCATTCAGCAACTGTTTTCTCTTAGTATAAACTGTAGGAAAGTTAAAACGCTGTGAAATAGAGAAGGAATTATCCGTTTCCACACCGTTCATCTGCCCGATCTGCGTATTGAGCTCTGTCTGTGGGATGTCCAGATAGCTTTCTTTTAATTTTTCCTGATATTCGGAAAGTAATCTGGAGTTTTTTAAAGCACCGTTCTGCTGAAAAGCTTTTTCCAAAGCCTGTTCATAGGTAATATTTTCCTGAGCGCTTAGTATTCCCGAGATAATTAAAAATAATATCGCGGTAAATTTTTTATGATAGTTTGAAAATTTCATACTGATGTAATTAAAATTGATGAGATGAAGATTTCTTTTTCTTTTTACCGATTTTTTCAAAGAGCACATAAAGAACCGGTAGAACGAATAAGGTGAGAAAAGTAGCCAGCATCAGACCGCCGATCACTACGGTTGCCAAAGGCCGCTGAACCTCCGCTCCGGCGCCGTTGCTAACTGCCATTGGCAAAAACCCCAATGATGCCACAAAAGCGGTCATCAGAACCGGTCGCAGACGTATTCTTGTGCCCAAAAGCACAATCCTGCTGAGATTATTGATTCCGTCTTTTTTCAGTCGGTTAAATTCGGAAATCAGAACAATCCCGTTCAGAACGGCAACCCCGAAAAGGGCAATAAACCCGACACCGGCACTGATACTGAAAGGCATTCCCCTCAAAGCGAGAAAGTAAATGCCGCCAATGGCTGATAACGGGATTGCTGTGTAGATTAACAAACTGTGTTTTACAGATCCGAATGCGAAGAAAAGCAACAGGAAGATCATAACCAGAGAAATGGGGACTGCAATTCCCAGCCTGGCTTTCGCTTCATTCAGGTTTTCAAAAGCACCGCCGTAAGAAATGCTGTATCCCGGAGATAATTTCAAATCTTTATCAACCTTCTGCTGAACTTCTTCTACAATACTCTGAACGTCTCTTCCACGAACATTGAAGCCCACCACAATCCTTCTCTTGGTATCTTCGCGCTGAATCTGATTCGGACTTTCCTTTAATTGTACTTTTGCCAATTGTGATAATGGAATTTGCTTTCCGCCAGGCCCCGGAATAAGTACATTCTGAATATTGTCTACATTTTTTTTATAAAGGCTATCCATCCGTACCACCAGATCAAATCTTCTTTCTCCTTCATATAAAACGCCGGCCGTCTGCCCTGCGAAGGCCATATTAATTACCCTGTTTATTTCTCCAACAGAAATATTGTAGCGTGAAAGTTCAGCCCGGTTATAATCGATCACAAGCTGAGGTGCGCCGACGACAGGTTCCAGATAAAGATCCTGTGCGCCGTTAACGGTTGAGATAATTCCGCCCAGCTTTTTAGCATAAGAAGCCAGGCTGTCCAAATCTTCACCATAAATTTTACACACGACGTCCTGCCTTGCTCCGGTCATCAGTTCATTAAACCGCATCTGCACCGGAAACTGAAAACCGGTGGTAAGACCGGGAATGACTTTTAATGCATTGCTCATTTTCTCGGACAGTTCCGGGAATGTGTGTGCAGAAGTCCATTCTTTTTTAGGCTTTAAAACAATAATCATATCCCCCGCATCCATCGGCATCGGTTCTGTAGGAATCTCAGCACTTCCGATCTTAGTGACTACTTTCTGCACTTCTGGAAATTGTTTCATTAAAATATGCGAGGCCTGAGTGGTTACTTTTTTGGTTTCTTCAATATTGCTGCCCTGCAGAATGCGCATTTCTACGGCAAAGTCTCCTTCTTCAAGGGACGGAATAAATTCTCCGCCCATTTTGGAAAGCACAAAAACAGCTCCGGCAAACAGAATAAGTACTGTCACAATGATTGTTTTTTTAAATTTCAAAGCTTTTATTAAAAGTTTCTGATGGCCATTTTCCACTTTTGCCATTACTTTATCAGAGACCGTATCTTTTATTTTTTTCTTCCTGCTGAGTACCAGGGCACTCATCATCGGAATGTACGTTAACGAAAGTAAAAATGCCCCGATTAACGCAAACGCCACGGTTTGCGCCATGGGCTTAAACATTTTTCCTTCAATTCCCTGTAGGGTAAAAATGGGCAGGTAAACAATAAGAATGATAATCTGTCCGAAAACCGCGCTGTTTACCATTTTCGTAGCAGATGCTGAAACCTGCTGATCCATTTCAGCTTTGGAAAGCATATTGTCTTTTCCGAAATGCTTTTTGTGGGCGAGCTGATGAAGAACGGCTTCCACGATAATGACGGCTCCATCTACAATCAACCCGAAATCCAGCGCTCCGAGGCTCATCAGATTTCCTCCGACTCCGAAAATATTCATCATGATGACCGCAAAAAGCATTGACAATGGAATAACCGATGCTACCAATAAGCCGGCCCTGAAGTTTCCGAGAAATAATACCAGAATAAAGACGACAATCAAAGCGCCCTCCATCAGGTTTGTTTTTACGGTACTGATGGTGTTATTTACCATTTTGGCTCGGTCGAGAAATGGTTCTATCACCACACCTTCCGGCAGGGATTCCTGAATTTTTTCTAATCTTTGCTTGATATTAGTGATAACTTCATTGGCATTTTCTCCTTTCAGCATTAAAACAATGGCTCCCGACACTTCTCCGGTATCATTGTAGGTCATCGCTCCATAGCGTGTGGCAAAGCCGATATTTACCTTAGCAACATCTTTTATACGGACAGGAATTCCTTCTTGTGTTGTAGAAACCTGAATATTTCCGATATCTTCCAGGCTGCCTAAAAGCCCTTCACTGCGGATAAATAGTACGGTCTCTCTTTTCTCAATATAAGCACCTCCCGTGTTTTGATTATTTTTTTCCAAAGCGTTGAAAACATCGTTGATGTTGATGTTAAAAGCCTGAAGCTGATTGGGATTAATTGCAATTTCATACTGTTTTAATTTGCCCCCGAAACTGCTGACATCGGCAACACCTTTTGTTCCCAGAAGCTGCCGCCGGACCACCCAATCCTGAATGGTTCTCAGTTCGGTGGCATCATACACGTTTTCATATCCTTTTTTAGGTCTCACCACGTACTGGAAAATTTCTCCCAGACCTGACGAAATGGGTCCTAATTCCGGCTTGCCGATACCTGCCGGAATATTTTCCTGCACCAGCTGCAGCCGTTCCTGTACTTGCTGGCGGGCCCAGTATACATTCGTATCATCGTCAAAAACGATTGTTACGAGAGACAATCCGAAACGCGAAAAGCTCCTCAATTCTGTAATTCCGTTGATATTACTGGCGGCCTGTTCAATAGGGAAGGTTACCAGCCGTTCAATATCTGCCGCCCCGTAAGATGGAGCCACAGTAATTATCTGAACCTGATTATTGGTAATATCCGGCTGTGCATCAATGGGAAGCCTGGTGGTTTCATAAATTCCAAAGAGAATCAGCCCTAATGTAAAAAGAGCGATAATGAGTTTATTCTTTACAGAAAACTCAATGATTTTATTTAGCATAAAAATTTATTAATTGAATGAAATGAAAATAGCTGCTTCGCGGAAGATCCTGAAGCATAAAATTTTAATTAAACAATTAACAAAACCGTGGAGGCTGGAAAATAGTGGAAAGATAGCTGCTGGAAAAATCTTTTTCCTGGTATACAGCCGGTTTATGAGAAATGATTATTTCCTTGATTTTTTCAAAATGAAAAGTAGTGTCGGGAAGTTTGGCATATACCATCATGACGATGGGAGGATTGAAAAACGGGAGTTTCTGGTCTGTGCTCCAGTCTGCATCTTTTGGGTGGTTGTCATAATGGTCTGCTACAAACTCTGCCAGGTTTCCTTCATAATCCATAAGATGCTCTATGAAGACAGGTACTTTCAGTACTTCTGCGACATTGGTCGTTGCAAGCACATAAATCATTGAACATAGTATGGAGAACCATTTTAACATCACTGCAAAGATATTATTTAAATATCAAATCTGGAAAATGATTTCTGAATTTGTATTGAGAATAAATTAATAATGAAGGAACTTGGAACTTCTACCCTGCAATGCAATATATTTTATTTAAATACGGATACACTGGAACTTTTGACGTTTATTTTAGATTAAAAAACCTCAACAAATAAATGTTGAGGTTAATGATTGATATACGCAATGTAACTTTTAGGCAGTATCGTTTTGTTTTATTTAAACTTTGAACTTTGAACTGTTCTAATTATAATACCGTTTTTTTAGCCATAAACTTACCCTTACAAGCAAAATAAGGACCGGGACTTCTACCAGCGGACCAATTACGCCTACAAAAGCCTGGCCGGAACTGATACCGAATACGGCAATGGATACGGCAATGGCAAGCTCAAAATTGTTTCCCGTAGCCGTAAATGCAATGGAAGCATTTTTGTCATACGGAATGTTACATGATTTGTTGATGAAGAAACTTACAAAAAACATCAGCACAAAGTAGACAATGAGCGGAACCGCCACTTTTACAACATCCAGGGGCAGTTTTACAATAGTATCACCTTTAAGGCTGAACATCAATATGATCGTAAATAATAAAGCATATAATGTTAGGGGAGAAATGGCAGGGATGAACTTTCTGTTGTACCATTCGGTTCCTTTTAATCTGGTTAAATAATAACGGGTTACAAAACCGGCCAGGAAAGGAATTCCCAGGTATGTCAAAACACTTTGGGTAACATCGGCCATCGATACGGTTACATTAAAATGTGAAAGTCCTAGCTTTTCCGGTAAAATATTGATAAAAAGCCATACCATAAAGCTGTAGCTCAATACCTGAAAAATGCTGTTCATTGCCACCAGCAATGCGCCATATTCGCGATTTCCTTTTGCCAGATCGTTCCAGACCAGCACCATAGCAATACACCTCGCAAGGCCAATAAGAATAAGCCCGATCATGTAGTCCGGTTCATCTCTTAAAAAAATAATGGCCAGGATAAACATTAAAACAGGCCCGATCACCCAGTTTAAAGCCAAAGAAATTCCGATCGCTTTTTTATCCCGGAAAATTTTAGGTAATAATGTGTAGTCCACTTTAGCCAATGGCGGATACATCATGACGATCAGCCCGATGGCCAAAGGAATATTTGTGGTTCCTACGGACAGAACATCATTAATTTGGGCGATACCGGGAAAGAAATATCCTAAACTTATTCCCAAAAACATAGCCATGAAGATCCAGAGGGTCAGGAAGCTGTCGGGAAATTTTAATTTTGGTTGCATAATATTGTTACTCTGTTCCTACAATTGTACTTCTTCTTTCCATGATTACACTGTCTTTCCAGACTCCGTTCAGCTTACCTATTTTTTCACGATATCCGATAATTCTGAATCCGAACAGTTTATGTAAGGCTATGGTTGCTTTATTTTCAGGAAACATTCCCGACTGCAGGGTCCAGATTCCATTGTCTTCACTTTCTCTGATAAGATGTTCCATCAGGATTTTCCCGACACCTTTTCCTCTGTGGTTTTCGGCTATATAAATACTTACTTCGGCCACCCCTTCATACACGCAGCGGCTGCTTACTTTCGACAAGGCGGCCCATCCCAGCGCTTCGCTATTTTCAAAGGCTATGATCTCGCTGTGCTGTAATTTATTTTCATTCCAGCTTTCCCAGGAAGGAGCGGAAGTTTCGAAGGTTGCCATTCCTGTATTGATTCCCTGCTGATATATTTCAGCGATATCAGGATAATTATTTTTATTGATTGACAGAATCTCCATTTTATTTTTTTATTTGTGAAAAGGCATACAACATTTCGGCTCCGATTTCTAAACTTCTTTCATAATATACTTTTGTCTGCTCCGGAGTATCGTCAGAAATCTTCGGATCTTCAAATGTAATCGGAATGCGTTTTTCGGCGCCTGCGATAAAAGGACAGCCACTGTCAGCCTGGGAGCAGGTCATCACTGCTGCGAATGCACCAACGGGATTAAAAGAACTGTCGTATTTTTTAGAAAAGCCAATGACCGGATGACTGTTTTCATCATATTTAATGACATACACCGGATTTTCGGAATCAGAAATTTTTGAAATTGAAAAGCCCTGTTCTGCAAGCGTTTCTGCTACTTTCGGAAACAATGCGGTTTCTTCCGTTCCTCCGGAATAACAGATGACTCCCGGAACGCTATAATAAAAGCTGGCTGCCTGCGCCCAAACCTGTGACAGATGGCTTCTTCTCGAATTATGGGTACAGATAAAATTAATACGTATTTCTTTGTTTTCATCCACCTTTTTCTGAATAAAATCAATTAATGGAGCAAGTGTAATTTTTCTTTCCGCGCTTATTTCATGCTTTTCCAGCAGCTTTACTGTTTCTGATAGTTTGGAATACATCGTTATTATTTTTGAATAGGTTTAAAATTTTAGCAGCATCCTGAGTCTGGCGTACAGCAGGAAGACTTATTAACAATAAGTTCAGATAAATTAATTTTTTGCTTTTCTGCAGGAATTCCGCAGGCATCCTGAGCTAAACACGCAGTGGTTGTATTGGTAAGGACGAAATTTTTTCCGTTAAATTCCAGGTTGTATTTTCCTATGGTCGTATTCTGGTATTCCACTTCAATTTCACCGTCTTCAAGACCCAGCTTTTCTTCAGATAATGCAATGATATTCAAAAGCTTTGCAGGTTTCAGGCGGTGCTCAAAGTCATTGGCATTCCATAACTGGAAGCTGACGGTATTCTCTTTCCGGATTGTGCCGCCGCAGTCAATAAAGTGCTTGATAACGCTTCCAACTTCGGTTACATGGAAATGTTCCGGAACAAAAGATCCGTCTTCCAGCTGAAATTCAACGTTGTCTAATGATGGTAAGATCTCTTTAATTTCTGATAACTTCATAATGTATGTTTTATTGGTTAAATGCAATATTGCGATAATTAAAAATAAAAAAATGCTCAGCAGCACTTTTGGTTGGCAACCGTAACAATGATATTTGAAAAATAATCTTTTAGTAAGGCAAAAGTCTTTTCATCGATGCAGTAACAGATCGCTGTTCCCTCAATATTTCCTTTGATGAGTCCGGCATTTTTCAGCTCTTTCAGATGCTGGGAAACAGTTGCCTGCGCCAGCGGTAATTCGTTTACAATATCACCGCAGATACAGGTGTCTACTTTCAGCAAATATTCAATAATGGCAATCCTTGCAGGGTGTCCTAATGCTTTAGCGATAATGGCTATTCTGTTCTGTTCGTCTGTAAAATGATCTGTTTTAGTTGCTCCCATCGAATAATTGTATATTGCAATATTACGATTAATGTATTTACGATCCTATTAAATTATATTATTTTTTAAATATTTGAATTTTAATACTTGTTGTGCTTCTGAATATTAAGACCAATTGTTGTCGCGGTCTTCTCTTTTAAGCTCTCTTTGTACCTCATCAATTTCTGTGAGAGGAAAAAGAAAACTGTCATTGATGTATTGAAGAATACTTTCGTTGGTGGTATGATTCACTTTCCTGATAAAAAGCTGATTGCTTTTTTTAAGCGATTCAATAAGATGGGTATAATATTGATTTTTATTAAAAAAGTTTTTTTCGATGGACGCTCTTTTATCATCATTTACAATAATATCTTTAAAAACGGTATTCATCAGGACCGTCTGAAAAAATGATTCTGCCGGTAAAAGAGTATGCAGGTAATAGTCTTCAAAGTCCATCACCCGTTTATTATTGATAAGAAAAGTACAGGTTTCTCTGGTAAACATAAACCATTTTCCACCGATATAAGGGATGACGCCATCCATAAACTCTCTTTTATAAATTAAAGAAGAAATTTTATGTGTCAGTTCCGTAAAATGATTTTGTATTCTTTGAAGTGTATCTGGTCTGTAATATTTCTGGTCGTAGTAAAAAAGATAATTTCTGCCGTTATTGGCTGTAAGAAACTGGCGGATGATATTTTGAGATTTCAGCGGATGATCTTCTCCGCTTAGATTAATGAAATAATCCCAGTCTCTGCTTACATTCAGCAGGTATTCCATTGCATTGAGCTCTGCCTGTATCATGCTGAAACCTCCCGGAACGATATTCATGCTTTCCAGGATGAATGCATTAGGATATTGCATCAGGTATACCTGAATTTCTTCTGTTATTTCCGGTTTTGCCTTTCTGTCGATATGGATAAGGTAAAACTGATCCCGGGTATAGATCTTTTCGAACATGGCCCTGAAAACATCAGGCTTATGGTGTACCATAATAAAATAGGCAATCCTGACCTGTCGGGGAGAATGCTTATCCTGTGTTTCGGATTGGGTTTGCGGGAAGTTCATATAGGTTTGCATCGGTACGGAATTTAAATCATCCGCATTTTTGCAAACAATTTGTTTGAGTTCTAAGCTACGAATAAAATTTTGATAATCAATTAATTATATTTGCTATTTTATACTTTGTTTTACCGTACCTTTGCCATGTGTTCATAAGACAGGTTCCTGCCTTCGCTAAAACTGGCATCGTTTAAATCATATTTAGATCTCTCAGTCTTGCTTCTACAGCTGCCCAATTATTAATCCGATTTCGAATTAACAAACGGAACTTCAATTCCCAAGATGATAAGAAATGCTACGTTATTGCAGGCTGTCTGATATTTTTGAAAGAGTATGGATGCCAAGCAAAAGCTGATAAATGGAAAGAGTAGAACTTAATTTATTTATCCTTACAATATTGCCTATTCAGATCCTCAGATCGGATCTGCTCACAAGATACCGGGAACTCCCGAACAATTATGATCAGTTTTAAAAATCTACATTTAATTAACCCCATCATCCGTGCTGTAACAGAAGCCGGATATTCCAAGCCTACCGAGATACAGTATTCTGCAATTCCTCATATTCTGGCTGGAAAAGACATCATCGGATGTGCGCAGACCGGCACCGGAAAAACTGCCGCATTTGCAATGCCTATTCTTCAGCTGTTGAAAAAACATACTCCGGACCACAACGAAATAAGAACTTTAATACTAACTCCCACAAGGGAACTTGCTATACAGATTGAAGAAAATTTTGCGATATACAGCAAATATCTTCCTCTTTCCCAGCTTTCTATTTTCGGGGGCGTTTCCACAGGCAGCCAGCTTGCTGCTTTAAGGAAGAGAGTGGATGTTCTTGTGGCAACGCCAGGAAGGCTTCTAGATCTTGCGGGACAAAGACATATTGACCTTTCTAAAATAGAAATTTTAGTATTGGACGAAGCAGACCGTATGCTTGATATGGGTTTTATCAATGATGTAAAGAAAATCCTGAAGATGATCCCACAGAAAAGACAAACCCTGTTTTTTTCTGCGACCATGCCCGGAAGTATCCGGAAGTTTGCAGAAACGATGCTTCAGAACCCTGTTGAGGTAACGGTAAATCCGGTATCGTCAACCGCAAAGAGTGTACAGCAGTCCGTTTATTTTGTAGAAAAACATAACAAGACCGGCTTGCTCATCAACATCCTTCAGAGTAAAGATGTACAGCGCTCACTGGTTTTTACCCGTACAAAACATATTGCCAACAAACTGGTTACGCAGCTGGAAAATGCAGGAATTTTTGCAGCGGCCATTCATGGGAATAAATCGCAGGCTGCCAGACAAAATGCACTGAATGATTTTAAAAACAGCAAAATCAATGTGCTGATTGCTACCGATATTGCAGCAAGAGGAATTGATATAGATGATTTGCCCCGCGTCGTAAATTATGAACTTCCGAATGTTCCGGAAACTTACGTCCACCGAATCGGAAGAACGGGAAGGGCGGGAGCCGCAGGAACGGCAATCTCTTTCTGTGATGCAGAAGAGCAGGCAGATTTAAAAAACATTCAAAAACTGATAGGCTTTACCATGCCGGTCAGACATTTTCAAAAATAAGATCTGTAATGTGTACAGATAACATACTATTTAATTTTAATAATAATTACAATGCAAAAAGGCACCGTAAAATTTTTCAATGAAGCAAAAGGCTTCGGGTTTATTTCTCCTTCAGAAGGAGGTAACGATATATTCGTACATTCAACCGGACTTAATACCAGATCGATCCGTGAAAACGACCAGGTTGTTTTTGATGTACAGAAAGGTGACAGAGGTTTAAATGCTGTCAACGTAAAACTTGCATAATAAAATCAGTATATTACTTTTTTTTCGTTATATCATCAGCCTCTCGCTCTATGCAGGAGGCTTTTTAACAGTTTAGGCAACATACAGTCGAAAATGAGGCTTCTGGCTTTTTAATTAACAATTAAAATAAAAAACAATGGTTATCATCAACAATTACGAAGAATATAAATTGCTGGAAGGTACAATGGTAGGCAGTTCTTCCTGGCATACCATCGATCAGGACCAGATCAGCCGTTTTGCGGATGCAACGCTGGATCATCAGTGGATTCACGTCGATAAGCAGAGAGCAGAGAACGAAGGACCTTATCAGTCAACGATTGCACACGGCTACCTGACGCTTTCTCTGATACCTTATCTTTGGAAACAGATCGCGGAAGTACGTAATGTAAATCTTGAGATCAATTACGGAATAGAAAATTTCAGATTCGGGATTCCTGTAAAAGTTGATTCCGAAGTTTCTCTTCAGGCTACTGTAAGATCTGTGATTGACCTTAAAGGAACGGTTAAAGTAATTGTCGGGGCCAAACTTCTTATTAAAAACGAGCTTAAACCTGCCTATACCGGCGACGTGGTATTTCTTTATCAATTCAAATAAATATTTTCATTTAAAAATAAATTCTCATTAAAAACTTTTATAGGAAGCACAGTAAAAAAATCTTTATGTTTAAAAACAAATACTTGCGGACATGGACAATCATTGTTCCGCTTTTAGCATGGCTCTTGTATTTTGGAAGTGCTTTCATCTCTTCGGGCTATTATTCGGTTATTCTTACTCTATTGCTGCTGGGAAGCGTTCTGTCGGCAGTTTATCACTCCGAAGTTATCGCTCACCGCATTGGCGAACCTTTCGGGACTTTGCTGCTTGCATTTGCCATTACGGTAATAGAGGTCGGGCTTATCATTTCCATTATGATGGGAGCGAAAGGTCTGGAGACAATTACCCTTGCTAGAGATACTGTTTTTGCGGCAGTGATGATAATTCTTACCGGTATTATCGGGATTTGTATTGTCATCGGTTCGTTAAGATACAGAGAGCAGTCTTTTACTCTTAAAGGGGTAAGCACGGCTTTAATCACACTTACGGCGGTAGTTGTTTTTCTGCTCATATTACCGAATTACACCGTAAGCCACAGCGGTGGAGAATATACCTCTTTTCAGCTGCTTTTTATTGCGCTGATCTGCCTGTCGCTTTACCTCGGTTTTACTATGGTTCAGACGATAAGGCACCGCAGCTTTTTTATTTCGCCCCAAAACAAACTTTTGGAAGATCATGCAAAAACGGATGATCATAAGAAGGGTTCTCGTAAAAACATCTATATCAGCAGCTTTTTTCTGATGCTCTGCCTGGGAATTGTGGTGCTGATTGCAAAACTCCTTTCTAAAGATGTTGAATATATCATGATCGCTGTAGGAGCTCCCAAATCAGCAGTAGGAATAGTAATTGCCGGAATCGTACTTTTGCCGGAAGCTTTATCGGCGTACCGGGCTGCAAAAAATGATCAGATCCAGACCTCTCTAAATCTTGCATTCGGTTCTGCGTTGGCAAGCATCGGGCTAAGTATTCCCGCTATTGCCATTATATCGGTGATTACCGGCATACGAATGACTTTAGGTATTGATATAAAATCAACCGTTCTTCTGGGATTGTCGCTTTTTATTATTACGGTATCGCTGGCTACCGGTAAAACGAATATTATGCAGGGTGTGGTGCTTGTCGGGATCTTTTTAATGTATTTATTTATAAGTGTTGTACCTTAATTATTGAGGGAATAAATGGCTTACGCCCGCAATTGTGCCGAATAGTAATCGATTGCATGATCGATTATGGATTTTGTTGTAGAAAAATTGGAATAATTATCGCGGTAAACCTCCAGCTTATTGAGTTCTGTGGTAATGCTAAAGCTAAACGAACTTGTAAGATCTAAATCTGCTAACACCTGCTTGATGTGAACAATGGTTCCAATCGTATAGTCGATAGATGTCAGGGAAGAGAGTGATGATCTTAACTTTTTAAGTTCATCTATTTTTTGTTGTGTAATTTGTTTAGCCATAGAATAATCAGTTGAGCCATATGCTCATTTAGATTTCCAAAAACTGTACCACCGTATTTAACATAATAGCTCACGCTTTAAATTTAGCTATATTACTGCTGTTCAAAAGATTTCAGCGTGCCGTCTTCGTTATATTCGATATCATACCGGTACCGCTCACTATTGATGGTTCCCGGATGCCATACAATTTTATTTCGCCGTAAGCCTGCATTGATTACTTGGTTCTCATTATTGCTTCCTATTTCTTTTCCTTTTTCTATAAGGATTTTGTATACATTGTTTGCATTTTTAAAAGGAATTTTGTCTAAACTTATAAGATCTGCCTGTACATCATCATTTTTGGAAAGAAGTACTGGTTCCGGCTGCTGCCACTGTCCGTTGCTGTAAGTATATTCATCTACGAAATTCGGATTTTCAGGAGTCTGAAGCTTGACAATGATTCTTCCGTCTGCATAAAAATGAATATCCTGGTAAATGTATATCAGTTTTCCTTTAAAACGCGGCAGATCACGGAGCTGTTGTTCGGCGAGATTAAGCTTTTCCGGTTTTGAGGCGAAAGGAGCATCTTGTTCTTTACTGTTATTTGTATCTTCCAGGTTAACGGAACCGTTTTCTAAAGTTGCGGTACCTTGGAGAGAATCTCCGGCAGAACGGTTAGCACTAAGCGTATCATCAATACTTTTCTTAAAATCTTTGCAGCCTGCCAAAATAAAAGGCAGCATCATTATTAAAATATTTTTTTTCATGGTCTAGTCGTTATTGATTTCATCATAAAACACGAATTTTTCAGGCCGCTCCGGCAGATACATAATTTCCCTCTGTTTTAAAGCCGAAACTTTAGCAATATCAAGCAAAGACACAATTTCTTTCTTGGATATATGAAATAACTTCCCGTTTTGATCGGCAAATTGCAGGGTATATTCAACCTGCGGCTGCTCATTGATGTACGTTCCGGTCTGCCTTACCTGTACAATTTCGGCAGTTGCCTTTTTTCCTTTGAATTTCAGTTCCAGAAGATCCCTTCCGGTTTTGTTTCCCATAATGAATATCCTGAAAATAAGATAAAACACACCCGTAAACAGAATAAAACATGCAGGAATAACAAGCAGGGGATGGAAAAGCTCAAGAAAACGCCATCCTAAGCCATCGCTTTCCGTAGAATAGGCATACTGGTAATATGCAATGACTCCGGCTGTGAAAACAAGCCATATCAGAGGCAGAATATAATTTATTTTAGATTTTGACCCTTCCATCAGCAAATATGGATTCTTCTTAAAATCGGGATCGACCTTTAGAAAAATAGTCTTTCCGGCTTCAAATCTCTTTTCGTTGGGGCGTGTGTCATTCATGATCATGGTGTGATGAACGGTTTCCCCGGAAAAATTGCTCATCTCAAGACCGATTTGCCGGGATACCCAGGATTGATGTTCTTTAAGCACCTGCGATTTGATGATCACCGCCTGGATTCTTCTTCCGTGGCGGTCAATACAGATAAGATTTCTTTGGGCTAAAATGCCGTTTTTCAGGATAAGCCATAACGTGCTTCCCAGTACAATGGTCCACAAAGCAAAGCTTAAACCCAGATAGAACAGGGCAAGCATGCCATTTTCAGTGTTATTGCTGGTATGGTAAGTATTGTAATAAATGATGCTCGGATGCACAAATATAAAATAGGCTATGAAAAGACCCCAAAATCCGATGAATCCTTTTTTCATATCAAATTAAATTCTTCTTGTTGAATGACCCGGACTGAGAATGGTGCAGACCGGCAAATAGAATCTATAGATTTAAATGAAAGTATAATTCTACAAATACAGTTGCTGATCATAATAATATCCTCAGGAACGGACTGTTTAAAAAGCAAATCATGTAACAAATATTATGCCCTAAGCAGAAGGAAATACTGTTGTTTTGCGAAAATTATTTTGCCTGCCCCGGATAAACAGTCGTGATGACACCGCTTCCGATGGTTCCCGACTGATCGGCCACCTCAAAATCCATTCCTTCATAAAGTTTATCGTTTAACATATCGTCGCCGATCAGGGTAATTTCAGCATTGATGACATCTCCCGGAAATACCAGTTCCGTCTCCGGAAAAGTTTGGCTGGCGATGTACATCCTGTTTTCAAAAGGAAATATAAAAGAAGCTCTGAACCCGGACGAAACTGGCGTAACAATACCGCCGTCTTCGGTTTTGTTATAGGTGATCAGTGCTTTAAAGTGGGGTCGTTTTTTCATTTTAAAAAATTTAGACAAAGCAACCGTAGTGTTATATTTTTTAATGATAAGCAAACTGTATATTAATACATTTTTTTACGGTTCTTCTGTTCCTCTTCCTAAGGTAATAAAATATCATTAAACTATCGCTATTATAAATCTTAGCTGAAGCAGGAACTTCTGTTATCTAAAGGTAGCGGTTAACTGAAATGTCTTGATTTTCGTTTTCTTACAATTTATCGTTCATGAGGGTATCTACATTTGCATCATAAAAGAACGTAAAAATATTTCATTATGAACTGTTTATACAAAAAATATTTATCCGAAAATAAAAACATCCGGGTCGAAAAGGGGCTCATAATTATTCCTGACATCAGTGGCTATACGGAGTTTGTAAACGGTATATGTATTGAGGCCGGACGTTACATTACCAGAGAACTGCTTTCCACGATTTTACAGGCCGATACAATCGGGATGAGCGTGTCAGAAATCGAAGGCGATGCCATCTTGTTCTATAAATTTGGCAAAAAACCTCCCGTACATAAAATTTTAAAGATGTATGAAACAATGCTTAATGCTTTTAATATAAAACGTAAAGAGATTGAGTCTGTGGTGGGATATACACTCAATTTATCATTAAAATTAGTAGCGCATTACGGATCTTTCTCAGAATATACGATCGGACCTTTTAAAAAGCTTTATGGAGAGCCGGTTGTGAAGGCGCACTCGCTTTTAAAAAACAATATAGAAAGTAAGACGTATATATTGCTGACCAGTGCTCTCGTCGGCAATCAAATGTCTGAAAAAGAATATTCTTTTATCAATTACCAGTCTGAAAATATTTTTACAACAACCATAAAAAACGAGAAAAATGGAACAAACAACAAAGGTAAAATTCGACCAGTCAGCTTACAATCCGGTATTGTTTAAAAGCTATAAGACCGTTAAAAAACTAATTAAGTATAGTTTTTATCTCGCTCTGGTTTATTTCCTCTATGAAGGTTTTATGTCTTGGGATTAATTGCTCACACTATTACCTGATCGCCGTTGATGAGAAATTCATCAGCGGCTTTTTTGATGGTGCGGTATATTATAAAAATTTAAATACTTTTGTATAGGTTAATCATCTATAACCAATTGTATCATTTATTTTAAAATGATAACGGTTTGATTCCAAAACTTATACATATGAATGGCTATAATAGTTACCGAATACCCGTGCCAACAGAATTTGAAGAAGTTTTTTCGCATTTTTATTATGCTGAAAACAAATCGGAAGCACTGGTGGAAAAAACGCTATTGCCTTCATACCAGACAATCCTGATTTTTAGTTTCGGTACTTCCGCATCTTTTATTTCTAAAAATAATACCGAAATTATTGTTGAAAAATGTATAGTGTTAGGTCCTATAAAACAGGCTTTTGATTATATTCTGCCGGACGGCGCAGAGATCCTGGTCTGTAATCTCAAAGATGATGCTTTTTTCAGATTTTTCGGAAATACAGCTTTTGAAGATGATTTAGGAGCGAATCCGGATGAGCTGCTTGGTCAAAATTGCTTTACAACACTTTGGTCAGAACTGAATAAGATCAATACTGCCGAAAGCCGGGTTCAGACATTGCTGGATTTCTGCAAGCCTTACTTACGGAGCCGTGACGAGATCGCAAAACAAATTGCTGACTTCGACAGAGCAGTCTTCAGCCCTATCAAAGAGATTTCAAGGAAAAATAAATTATCAGAAAGGGCACTTCAGATGAATCACAAAAAGCATTTTGGCTATACCTCGAAGGAATTGTACCGCTACCAGCGTTTTTTAAAAGCACTTCAGATTATTCAGACCCATTCTTCCCGAAATATGAAATTAGATTGGTTTGAGGTAATCAATGAATGTGGCTATTACGATCAAAGTCAGCTTATTAAAGATTTCAAACATTATATTAATCTCAGTCCTTCCAAATACCTGAAATTTCAGGAATCAATATGTGACCCTAAAAATTAAGGTCATATCCATTGATTTTTAAATATTCCATACCGTCCGATTCTCGAGTTGGCGGCTTTTATTATTGCTTTACATGTGTTAATCTGTAAAGAGGCTTCGTTTTCTTACAATTTTAGCTCCTCTATTAGACCGAATTTTGGGTTATTAAAAAAAACAGTTTTATGAAACAGACAAACCTTTTAATTACAGGAGCAACGGGAAGTGTAGGTACACAGCTTGTTAAAGAATTAGTGAATATGAATGTGTCTTTTAGAGCATTAGTCCGAAACAATGATCAGAAAGATTTGATGGCCAATTGGCCGCAGGCTGAAACAGCAATTGGTGATTTATCGGATCCCGACAGCCTTGCTCATGCGTTGCGGGGAATTGAAAAAGCATTTTTGCTGACAAACTCATCAGAGCATAGCGAAGAACTTCAGCTTAACTTTGTTAATGCAGCATATAAAGCAGGAGTAAAGCACATTGTAAAATTATCCCAGCTGGCTGCTGAAGAAACTTCACCGGTCCGTTTCCTAAGATATCACGCCGCTGTTGAAAAAAGAATTAAAGAACTGGGCATGGATTACACGTTTTTACGTCCCAATTTATTTATGCAGGGTCTTATTGCATTCGGACATTCGATTAAATACGAAGGAAAATTTTACGGATCATTGGGAAATGCAGCTGTTAGTGCAGTTGATATTCGGGATATTGCAGGAGTAGCTGCAAAAGTACTGACGGAGCCGGGTCATGAAAATAAGATCTATAATATAACAGGACAGGAATCCATTACACATTTTCAAATGGCAGAAATATTTTCCCGTGTATTGAATACTAAAGTTACTTACATTGATTTAAATTCCGACCAGATGCAGGAAGCATTAACCGCTGCCCGGTTTCCGGAATGGCAGATAGGCGGCCTTATTGAAGATTATGCACATTATGCAAGAGGAGAGGCTTCTGAGATTTTTAGCAGCGTTCAGGATGTAACCGGAAGTCTGCCGGTAAGCTTTGAACAATTTGTTCACGATTATCAAAAGTTTTTTAAATAATTATTAATCTCTAAAAATTAACGAAATGAAAATATTGGTTTATAGTCTGCTTTTAATAGCAGGAGTCATTGCAATAGCCGTTACCTGCCTGGAAATGTTCACTTCATATACTGTGTCAGAATCTATTAATAAGGAAGCTCCGGTAAAGACCTATCAGCAAATTACGATAAATGCCCCTGCGCAAAAAGTTTACCAGCTGATGAGTGATATCAATCGTTGGAACGAGTGGCATACTGACGTTAAAGATCCTAAACTGAACGGACCATTTAAAAAGGGAAGTTCTTTCGACTGGAAAAGCGGGGGATTAACGATTCATTCAACCTTACATACCGTATTGCCCGGACATAAAATTGGCTGGTCTGGTAAAGCTTTCGGAGCATTTGCCATACACAACTGGTCCTTTGTAGAACAGAATGGAAAAACAACTGTGAAAGTCGAAGAAAGCATGGAAGGATGGCTGGTATCTCTTATGGGTAAAACATTTCAGGAAGGTCTGGAAAATTCATTGCAAGTCTGGCTGCGGAATCTTAAAAGCAAAGCAGAAGAAAAATAGATTCTGATGATCTGAAGCTGAATCGGTTTTTCCCGAATTACCATTATACAATAATCATTTTATTAAAAACTTTCTATATTTGATGAAGCTGAATAAAACTATTCACCATTAAATCATCAAACGGATTATGGTAAATGATTACAAAAAATATGAGCTATTCGGGAAAACCCTGATGCAGAGAATTGAGTTGACGGGGCCTTTCAGGTATGATTTTCCAGTTGCTGAGCAAGCCTGTTTTATTTACGTTTTAAACGGAGAGCTTCAATACAGGACGGATGAAACAGCTTTTGATATTCCTGCGGATTATTCTTTATTTCTGAATTGTATAAGTTCAGGAAAACATGTTCATAGTTCAGGGCAGGAGGAAAATTGTCACATTGTTATTGTTACCTTTTATCCGGATATTTTAAAAAAGATTTATGACCGGGAATTGCCTTCGCTTTTTCAAAAACCGGAAAATGTAGTCTCAAATAAATCTAATCAGAAGATCAATAACGACTTTCTGATAAAAAAATATGTTGAGGGACTGCTTTTCTATTTCGAAAATCCGTCACTCGTTAATGAAGATATTCTGGTCCTTAAGCTGAAGGAGATTATTTTATTATTGGCGCAGTCTCAGAATGCAGATTCCATTCAGCTGATTTTGTCACAGCTTTTTTCTCCGGCAACGTATACTTTTAAGCAGATTATTGAAGCTAATGTATTTTCACAGCTCACTATTGAGCAGCTGGCCGAACAAAATAATCTCAGCGTTTCTTCTTTCAAAAGAGAATTTGCAAGACTTTATAATGATACGCCTGCAAATTATATCAGGAATAAAAAACTTGAGAAAGCAGCCGAACTGCTCCAGATATCCGATAATAGAATTACCAATATCGCCTATGACTGCGGCTTTAATGATCTGGCTACTTTTACGAAGAACTTTACGGATAAATTCCACAGCAGTCCTTCAAATTACAGGCTCAATCATAAAGAAAAGTCGAATTGATAATATATTACAGAGCCTTTTTGAATTATAATTTATTTTTAATATTAGAAGTTGTCTTAAAAAAACTTAATAAAAACAATTTATTGATTTCTTACTTTATTTCAAATTAATTTGCTGAAATTCTTAAAGTTAACTTTAAAAATAAACAAGTTTATTTAATTTAGAAATTAAGAAGAACCTATAAAAAAATTATTTAGTAAAATTTAAACAGCTTTTTCAATTAAAAATAAATTCCACAACTCTGAATAAGTATTTCTGAATACATCGGCGATGCTTTCTTGAACTAAAATCTCAAATATCTGAACCAAATCACAAAACCATTCTTGTCTATCTGTTGCAACTTTGTCCTGTTATTTCAGGGAAAAAATTCCCTGTATGACAGAATTTTTAGTTAAACAAATATTAAACAAAATGAATTTATCAGGTTTAGGACTTTTTCATACCATCATCGGTGTTTCAGCAATTGCAGCGGCAGTAATCGGGTTCATAAGATATGGCAAAATCAATCTTGCCATGCTTTCAGGTAAAGTGTACTTTTATGCAACGCTCATCACTTCAGTTACGGCATTAGGGATTTCAAAACATGGCGGTTTCAATGCGGGACATGTTTTTTCTTTATTTATTATTGTTTTGATTGTTGTTGCGTATTTTCTGTTTTCAAGTAAAAAAGAAAACCGGAAAGCTGCATATTTTGAGAACTTTTTATTATCATTCAGCTTTTTTCTATCGCTCGTCCCTACGGTTAATGAAACATTCACCAGAGTTCCCATCGGGCATCCGCTTGCGAAAGACATTAAAGATCCCGTGATCGGACAGACACTTCTTGTTCTTTTTATTCTTTTCATTGCAGTTTCTGTTTTACAGTTTCTGAAACAAAGAAAACTCAACAAAAAAGCAGTTCTATTAAAAGCAGAAGAGAATCCAGATGGTTTTTAGTGACTTAAATATCCAAGATATTGAAAATGAAGGGGACGTATTAAATTGATGTTTCTTCAGTAAGTAAAGGCTCTATCATCAGCTCGAAGCAAAAAACGGGAAAACAATCCGTAAAATTTTATTAAAAATAAAACATTTAATGCAGCAAGCACTCACAAAAATGTGGGTGCTTTCTCCATATAATTACAGATTTCCGAAATTGATTTTGTTCCATATTATTAATATGAATAATAAAAAAATGTGTATTTCTATATTATCTGTTTGATTGTCAGTTAATAATAAATTGTTAACTTTAAATGTTCATAATGTTGATCCTTTGTTAATGAACCTTAACAAATAAAAATGGAAATGCTTTGTTTTTTTAGATAATTTTGAGCCGTTAAAAGTGAAATATTCCTGAATTTAATTACGTAAGGAATTGACAAGGTGATTATTATATATAGTGTGTAATTTTTGAAAAAAGAGTAATGATTAAGGCAACAAAGGATGATATTCCCAAAATGATAGCAATACTGACAGAGTCTTTTGAAGACAACCAATCTGTAAATTTTGCTGTAAAAAACAAAAAGTCACTTCCCTGGCTTTTTGAGTATTCAATCGCCAAAGGATTTCTTTTTGGTGATGTCTGGATGAATAAAGATAAAACCGCCTGTGCGATTTTACTGGATCCGAAGAAAAAACAATCGGGTTTACGATCAAAACTGCTTGATCTTAAATTGGTTTTTCAGGTTGTTGGGCTGTCCAGAATGAAGAAAGTCCGTAAGAAAGAAATGATTACCGAGCAAACGCTTCCTCAGGATATAAATTATATTCATTTATGGTTTTTGGGGGTAGCACCTGAAATGCAGGGCAATGGAATAGGCACTTTATTTTTAAAAAAGCTCATCGAACATTACAGACCTTCAAAAGAAGCCATGTGTCTGGAGACTTCCACACTGGTAAACATTCCTTTTTACGAGAAACAGGGTTTTTTAAGATATGCAACAAAATATTTCGGATTCGAGTTCTTTTTTTACATTAAACAGCTGCAAAATACAAAGGAGTTTATGTACTAAACTCCTTTGTATTGATTTGTGATTATTCAACGTCCGGAACAGCTCCGAGAGTAAATTCTATATTTCTTTCCTTGTAAACATTAGGATTTTCTGCAGTAGGTACAATTAAGGTTAAATAGGTTCTTTCATACGGTTCGTAATTTTTTAAAGCGTCTGAAAAAGACTGTATGTCATATACCGGATGAGATCCCACCGATTTAATGAGTGTTCCCGGTAAAATATTGTTGCGGTGTAAGGCGCCGCCCACGGTGATGGGTCCAGCCAGCAGGCATTTTACATTTTGTAAAGGGGTGCTATATCCGTTAAACATATAAAGCTGGCCTTCCCACGGCATGGCATCAATCATACCGATTGATGGTTTGTATTTTGCTTCTTCTTTAGCGATAACCGGCTGGGTAACCGCATGCTGTACAGATATTGTTTTGACGCTACTGTAGTCTTTTGCCATTTTGGTCATTTCAGTGCTGTTCAGTACTCTTTTTATGGATGTTTTGCCACTTCCGCTGTTATTTCCCCATCGTACACCATTGGCAATAAAGCCCACATAATCTTTTTTACCCAATGCTGCTACTGCCGCTTCAATATTAGGAGTAAGGTTAGGGTCATTCTTGGATAAAGCCTCCGCATACTGGAGATGGAAATTCTGTAGTTTTTCGTTACCTTCAGCTTTAGCTTTTTCAGCCGCAGCAAGATGATTTTGGATGGCCTCCGTTGCAGATATTTCAGGAAAAAATATTTTTTCAAATGCATCAATCATCTCTTCATCCGCATCATACATCTCTATTCTTGTAGCATTGATAGTTTCATCCTTGTACTGAGAGTTCACTTGTTCGTTAAAAGAAGATTTCATTGATTTTTTACTGCTTCCGAATCCGAGAAATGCCCATCCGCTGGACTTTTGGCTGGTACTGCTCTGGTAGGCTTCATTCAATACCTGATTTATAACTGCAGTGGCATCAATATGAGCGCTGATTGAGCTTACTTTAGAATTCTTAAACTTATAGCTCACCGATATATCTGCATTTCCGTCTGCTAAGACATTCTTGGTATATTCTGTAGGATTTTCTATCCTGATATTTTTGAAAGTGCCATTCACAATGTAGGTGCCGGGAATACTTTTGTTATATACCGTTTGCCCACCGGCTTCCACCGTAAACTCCACCTCATTGGGAGAAATAATCTGGCTCTGGAAGTTGGTATTAAAATCAGTAATGAGCTGTTGCTGCGGTGCAATTACCGTTGCTTCATATTGACTGGCCAATGAAAATAAGTAATTGACAAGGGATGGATTTGAATTTACCAAGGGGCTCAGCAACGGCTGTCCGTTCATGTTTTTAACAATAGGAGCATAATATGCCGATAGGGTGGTGCTTCTTATTGCTGCGTCAATGGATGCCTTCTGGCTTTCATTGGGTAGCGCCAGTTCCTGTGTGACAGGGATCACCAATGTTCGGATGTCATCAGAGTTTTTATAAGTCTCTTTTCCTTTACTGTCTATATATTTAATATTATTCACATCAAACTTCAGGATCGGCAAGATATACACTCTCCCGATACTGCCTTTTGGGACGCTCTCATAAAAGCCGTGAGTTGTGTAGGGTATGTATTTTCCATTTCCGTCTAAGGCAATGTAATTGACTACGGAAAACCTGTTCGTATTGGGAGGGATCGGTTGTGAATAAGCATTTTCGGTACTGGCAATAAGTATCAAAAAGATAATTAGAAAATTTTTCATGATGATTTTATTTAAAGGTTACGGTAATGTTTTTATTGGGCGTGCTGTTGGGATCAGAAGTTCCGTAAAATGCTTCCTTCAGTTGGGCATAAGCGCCAGCACTTTGCTGAACACTGCATTCCGAAAGATTAGCTCTCATTCCTACCAATACACATCCTTTAATTTGCTTGGTATAGTTTCCCATATGAATCTGTACCCCATCCCGGTCGGGTACATTTTCGAGCTGTATTCTCCATCCGTCACTTTTATCATATCGTAAAATTCCTTTATAAGATCCCGAAGGAATACAGCTGATGTTTTTTGCATTGTTTTCCCAGGGTAATTCTAAAGTATAGCAAACCGCTTTATTATTAATGCTCAAGTATCCCATGATACAGGCATCAGATGATATTTTTCTTTCAATCGTTATCTCGTAATTTTTTTGCGCAGAAAAATATGTGAAAGAAAGTGTAGCTAAAAAGACGAGCAGGAATGGTGCTTTCATGACTTTATTTTTTAAACCGGAAATTATTATGCTTACAGCCGATGCCTGAATCTTATAAACATGGTTCATTCGCATAATATGACCCGAATTATTTATGGTAAAATTATTCGTTACCTGAATAACAGTCCATAGCACTTTTGTGTGATTTTAGCTCCTGTTATTTGCACTTAAAATTAAACAGAGTGATAAAGAACTTTTTGAGGTAAAGATTAGATAAAATATTACAGAAATAATAGCATGACATTAGCCCTACTGTAAAAATTATCGTTAAATAATGCTAAAAGATAGGTGTCCTCGCAGAATAAACGAGATGAAGTGATATTAAATTTTAAGAAATATGATAATCAGAAAAAGCAGTTTTAAAATGTTCCCTGATTATCCTATAGGAAGGGTGAACCAGAATGTACTTCCTTCTCCTTCAGTACTTTTTACACCTATTTCTCCGCCATGTTTTTTAATGATGTCAGCGCTGATATAAAGTCCCAATCCAAGACCTGTAAATCTTTGTCCCTCATAATTGGTTCTGTAATAGCGTTCAAATAAATGCACCTTTTTTTCAGGGGGTATCCCGGGCCCCTCATCCTGAACGCTTATTTTTATTTCGTTATTGCTGATTTTCTCTGCTCCAATAATGATTTTTTCAGATTGTGGCGCATACTTTACGGCATTGGTAATGAAATTCGTCATCACTTGTCCTATTTGTTGGCTGTCCGCCGTGATAATTTCATGAATATCCCCTTCCAAAATAATTTCCTGATCGGTAATCTGCGCAAAGTTGCTACAGCAGTCATCAAAAAGTTCGGATACCGTAAAGGACTTCTTTTCCAATTTGATATGTCCATGCTCCAAACGGCCTGCGTCAAGTAATGTTGTTATTAAAACTGATAATTTTTCGACGCTTTTAATAGCCTGAGTCAGCAAGCGGCTTCGGGAGTCAGCCGGAAGTTTATCATAAGACCTTTCCAATAATTGTAATGAAGCCTTGAGCGCTGTAACCGGTGTCTTCAGCTCATGACTGGCAATGCTGATAAAGTCTTCTTTTCCCTGCATCACCAGACGTCTTGCCGTTACATCCATGAATGTGCCGATTCCGCCCGTTAATACACCGTCTTCATTAAATAAAGGCGCTGCATTAATCGAAATGTACATACGTTCTCTTCCCGGAGCCTGCACAGCGATTTCATGATCGAAAACAGGTTTTCCGGTTGCCAGCATAATAGACATCGGATGTTCCTCGGAAGGAAGCAGGGTGCCGTCAATTCTAAGATTTTGCCACTCCGGGGCATCATAAGCTCTTTCCTTAATAGCGCTTTCGTTGAGGCCCAGGATCTGCTGAGCCATTGGGTTGGCATACACCAGCTGTCCGGTAGCATCGATCACTCCTACGCCTTCTGCCATGGTATCAAGAATACCCTGAAGGCGCTGCTCGCTTTTTTTCAGAGTTTCTGCCAAAACACTCTTTTCATGGATAGTCGCATCACGTTCCTGAACTGCAAGCACTTGTGGTGTGACTTCTACCGCCATATCAATAACTCCGGTAATTACACCATCTTCAATAAATGGGGTATAGTTAAAATTAAAATAACGCTGCTCCAATTGGTCGTTGCGCTTGAGCTTTACCGGATTTGAATGCTCAGAATGAGCTTTGCCAATATGAAAAGTTTCCATCAGCATATCGGCGGCAGGCTGCCCTTTAAGTTCGGGGAATTCTTCAAATAAATTCTTGCCTATGATCGAATGATCTTTTCCGATAAGCTCGAGCATGGCATCATTAATCATGGTTACCGTCAAATGATTTCCCTTTAACAGCATCATGGCAACGGGAGCCTGAGCAATAAGGTTGCTGAAACTTATATCGCTTTCAGAAAGTTTTCTGTTTAATATTGAAATTGTATTGTTTAATGCAATTAGTTCTTTATTTTTAACTTCCAGGTTTCTGTTGGAGTGGTCCAGGTGTGCAATATCATCTTTAAAGACATGATTGTCAGAAATCAGGTCTTTATTTTGCTGTTCAAGAGCTTCATTCAGCTGATGGATATTTTTGCTGGAATCATCTAGCTCGGTGTTGGCTGTCGTGTACTTTTCATTTAAAGCATTGAGTTTCTCGGTAGAGTTTTGCAGCTGTTGATTTACCTGTTTAAGTTCATTAATCTGCCTTACCAGATCCCTGTTCCGAACACGCTCGGTGACATCATTTCCTGTATGTATAATGCAGATTACAGCGCCGTCTGCACTCATAATGGGTTTGTACGTGAAATCAAAGAAAGAACTGACTGTTTTCCCATCCTTTTCCAGCGTTACGGGAATTTCTTTTGCTTCAAAAGGTTCGCGTGTATTCCAAACCTTCAGCAATATATTATAAAAGGAAGGTTCTTTCGCTTCAGATAAAGTGTCTTGGAGTGTCTTGCCGATAACCGATTCATTCTTTCCCCAGATTGTAAGCATCTCGTTATTTGCCAGCTCAATGCAGAATTCTATTCCTGTATAAACTGCTATAGCCTGAGTGGATTGCTGTAATATTTCGACAATCGAATTGCTGTCCAGAGGAAATGAAGGTTGGGGCATTAGTGATTAGGCATTATGAAATGATACAAGATTGAACTTACAAAGTTACAATATTTATCATAATAATGAATGAAAAACAGTTTTCAGCGTGACCTACCGAGTTATTTGATTGACAGCATTAATGTGCAGGACACGCGTGGCCATGTGTTACGGATGCTTTTATCCCTTTTTTTTAAATATTAGCTAGTGTTGGAATAAATGTTAAGTTCATTGGCGAACCCTTTGTTGCTGCTAATGATTTACATTAAAAATATGATATCAGATTCATTACTTGTGATAATAAATTTTTCCGCCCTCAATTTTCAGAATGTGCTGCTTTTCCATTTTTTTTATAGTTCTGATAACAGTTTCAATGCGCAGCCCGGTTAATCCTGCCAATTGCTTCCTTGAAAGGGGAATAGGCCTCGGTTGCCTGCTGTAAGTGCTGTTGTATTCTTTAAAATACTCCATTACGGTTTGTAGCTGATGGGAGGGATCATTAGAAGAAATGGTAAAGAGCATTATCGATTTGTAATATAATCGTTCCGCTAAACATCTGAATATATTAAGGGAAACTTCGGGATTGAGTAACAGGAGCTTAAAAAATGCAGGTTTCGATAATCTCAGGATAACACAGTAAGACTTTGCCACTGCCGACATGGGATACGGCTTTTCCGTAAAGAGCACAGACTCTCCAAAACATTGCCCCGTTGAAAGGATGTTTTGGGTAAATTCCTTACCGGACTCGTTGTAATTGGTAAGTTCTACGGTGCCTTCCACAATCTGATAATAGAATCTGGGAGCATATCCTTCCTGAAATATTTCCTGATTGATTTCATAGGATACGTATTCTGCACCGTTTTCTAACAAAAGATTCTCATTAATAATCATATATTGCATTTAATGGTTGTGACGAAAATCTTAGTATCAATTGGTAATTTATATGTGCAAAGATTATTCCATCATATTCATATACATGTATTTACAATATATAAGTTTAATAATGGTTAAATATATACTATAAAATAAAAATTAGTTGATATATAAACTAATTTTGTATTTTAGTACGGTAATTTAACTAAAATGGAACTTCCGGAAACAGGCAGCTGTTGCAAAGATTATAAAGCTTTAGTAGACCAATATTTGTTGATGAACGTTAGGAATACATTCGGCATAGAACTTCCAATTGCAGACGAATATTTTGTTACGCTTAATATGATTTCTAAAAAGATAATTGTAGCGAAAACATTCTCCGATACCGTCATAGAAAATCAGCCGCTCCATTATTTATTGAATTCATTGATTCATGCCATTAATAGCGGACTTGTAAAATCGGACGACATGATTGCCGAACTCGCAGCAGAAAACACGACAGTTACTAATTTTTAAAAATAAAAAAGCGGCTTATTTGCCTAATTAACTTTTTATTTTTTGTCCGGAGATGGATTAAAATTTCACACCCTCATTCTTTGGTGATTTAAATTTAATTTTTTTATGCCCAATAATACGAGTAAATAAAGCAATTTTTAAGTGTTAAAAAATATATCGCTATTAGTAGAGTTATTTTTTTTATTTCAGGAAATTAAATTTTGAAATTTCCACAAAAGATAGACTTATATATAGCTTATTATCAGCAATAAAAAAGTACAAAAGATTCGTTGTTTTTCACAAGAAATGTTTCGTGGCAAGTCTATACATTTGCACCATAAAAATTAGAATTAATTTAAAAAAAGATACCAATCGTTTATGAAAAAGTGTATTCTTGCTTCTGTTGCTTTATTAGGGTTCATCACAATCGGAGCACAACAAAACGTTACGTTAAACGTAAGACTAAAACCAATCCAGACTTTGGTGGTTAACAATTCTCAGAAAATCGTAAACTTAGACTATGTAACGAAAGATGATTACGCAAACGGAGTTTCTTCACTTAATGCGGATCATTTAACCATCTTTAGTACCGGAGGTTTCCAGGTAAAAGTAAAAAGCGCTAACGCTGTTTTACAAAATGGTGGTAAAAACATCCAGGCGAATACCATTCAGCTTAAAGCCAGTGCAGGTACAGATGCTGTAAACGGAGCACAATATGCACAGGGTGCCACCCTTTCTACAAACGAAACAACCTTGGTAACTTCTACCGTAGGAGGTGTTGATAAAAAAATCAGTATCGAATACAAAGGTGCAGGAGCAAATGCTTACCTTGACAATTATATCGCAGGACAGGATCCTACCGTATATACAACTGAACTTACCTACACGATTATTGCACAATAATAAGTATTGTAGATTTATTTGTCAAAATTAAAGAGGCTGTTTCAAGTGAAACAGCCTCTTTAATTTAATAGTTATTTCGCTTGGAATCTTAAACTAAGAAGTTCCATTAAAGCTTTTTTCAAGACTTAGGTGGTACTAATTAATAATGTCGTATCATAACCCAATATCCATATCTAAAAGCGTCTTCATTTATTAATTTTCTGTTGTGGTACGCTTTTCAACAAAGCAAAGAGAGAAATCGTTGCTATTTTTGTATTTTCGTGAACCGAAACTTTAAGCAACGATGAAAGATCCTGTACCACCCTTAGATTTTGAACAACTTATCAATGTGCTTTCTTTTACAAACACCGCCACTGCTGTGCATGTTGGTGAAGATGCAAGGATAGAATTTGCAAATCAGGCAATGTTAGCCATTTGGGGTCGCGGCTCGGAGGTAATCGGAAAAGGTCTTGGTGAGGCCATGCCTGAACTGTCAGATCAGCCGTTTATTGAAATGTTTGCAAAAGTATGGCGTGAAGGTATTATTATTTCGGGAAATGACACCCCCGCAGAAATATTGGTGGATGGTGTATTGGATACGTATTACTTTGATTTTGAATATCGCGCCATAAAAGACTCAGATGGTCGGGTAATAGCCGTATTGCATACCGCTACTGATGTAACCGAGCGTTACCTGAACAGGCGTGAACTGGAAGAAGCCAGCCAGAATAAAAAGCTTCTTATCCGGGAGCAATCGCTCAACGAACAGCTTGCAGCAGCCAATGAAGAATTGAGTGCAATTAATGAAGAGCTTCAGGCAAGCCGAGAAGAACTTTCACGAATGAATGTTGAGCTGGAAAACATCGTTCAGGATCGCGTAAAAGCACTGGTAGAAAGTGAAGAACGCTTCAGATCTATGGCAGACAATACCGATGTGCTTATAGGTGTCCGTAATGAGACGGGGCAACTGATTTATTTTAATAAAGCATGGTCACAGCTTAGCGGGCGAACTGCAGATCAGCTGATCAGCAGAGGATGGCATGATTTGATTCATCCAAATGACAGACAAAAATTTTTAGATATGCATCGGCAGGCATTTGCGAGAAGAATTTCTTACAGTGCCGAGATGCGTTTGCTGGGATCTGACGGATCTTATCATTGGCTCTTAAAGAAAGGAACGCCAAGATTTCTTTCTGACGGAAGCTTTGCCGGCTATATCAGTTCCTGTGTAGACATTACCCAGCTAAAACTGAGTGAACAGCAGCTACAGGATTTAAACGAAGAATTAGCAGCTTCCAATGAAGAGTTTGCTGCGCTTAATGAAGAGCTTGCAACAACCAATGAAGAGCTTGCAGAATCCAATGAAGAACTGCTGCGCAGTGAAGCGCGTTTCCGGAATCTCATCAGGCAGGCACCGGTTGCCATCTGCGTGATCCGGGCCGAAGATCTTATTGTTATTGAAGTTAATGACGGTTATCTTGAATTGGTGGGCAGATCCAGGGAACAATTGGAAAAACGCTTTATCTGGAGTGGGGTAGCCGAAGCAGCGGAAGTATATTCTCCGATAATGCAGCAGGTAATTAAAACGGGAATTGCTTTTCATGGAAGAGAACATGAACTTGTTCTGAACCGAAATGGAGTAGACGAAACCGTGTTTGTCGATTTTGTTTACGAACCCGTAACAGACCTGAAAGGAAAAGTTACCTCGATTATGGTAGTAGGAAATGATGTGACCGACAAAGTAATGGCCAGAAGGCAGATTGAAGACGTTGAAGAACGTAACCGTCTTGCTATTGAAGCAGCAGAAATCGGAACCTATGAACTTAGCTATGAGGAACAATTAGTTATTGGCTCAAAACGGTTTGATGAAATCTTTGGTGTTACCAGTCCCGCTTCAAGAGAGCAGGTGCTTGCTACGTATCATCCTCTTGATGCACATCTTAGCGACCAGGCTCATGACATTGCCAGAAAAACCGGAAAACTTTTCTATGAAACCCGTATTGTGCTTGCCAACAATGCTGTAAAATGGATTCGCCTGCAGGGGAATGTTCATTATGATAGTGAGGGTAATGTAAAAAAATTACTTGGTACTGTGATGGATATTACTGCCTTAAAACAAATCCAGCAGCAGAAAGACGATTTTATTTCTATCGCCAGTCACGAGCTTAAAACACCGCTTACCAGCCTGAAAGCTTCTTTGCAGCTGCTGGAAAGGATGAAGAGCAGCCCGACAGCATTGCTTCCGCGGTTAATTGACCAGTCTAACAGAAGTATGGAAAAAATTTCTGAGCTGGTGGAAGAATTGTTAAATGTAACCAGAATAAATGAAGGCAAAGTTATGTTAAACAAAAAGAAGTTTAATCTGACAAATATGGTAGACGAATGCTGCTCACATGTCCTTCAGCTGGGAACGCATGAACTGGTAGTGGAAGGTGAAAGAAACCTTGAAATCATCGCAGATGAAAACCGCATACAGCAGGTAATCATTAATTTTATCAATAACGCCATTAAATATGCTCCCCAGAGCCGCGAAATATTCCTGAAGATTGAACAAGGGGCAGGTTCGGTAAAAGTTTCGGTGAGAGATACCGGTCCCGGAATTCCGGCGGATAAATTGCCCTATCTGTTTGAGCGCTACTACAGGGTTGATCCGAAAGGGATACAGGCTTCCGGGCTTGGATTGGGACTGTATATCAGTGCCGATATTATCCAGCGCCACGGCGGCAAGATTGGTGTTGAAAGCACCGAAGGCACGGGAAGCACCTTCTGGTTTACCCTTCCTGATCAGGCTGAATCATCTTCCGAACCTGTTTTTTAACACAAAATAAATTAGTCTAAAGTCATCAGCGTACCGAATTGTAATTTTAATTAAGCGTATTCTTATCGGGAAGAGTTCTTATTTTTAATATAAATTACCCGTTGTGCATTTTGAATTATTGTTTTTCGAAAATAAGTGAAACGGCTTTGTTTAGCTTTATAATAAGTATTTTTTTTATAATTCTTTGTATAACCTTGCGTTTTTATTGGTAGGAAATGCATTTTTTTTAATAAATATTTATTTTTTAAGAAAAATAATGGTATTTCAGTTAATAAAAAAGGCAAATGTTTAATTATCAGTCATTTGGATGTATTTGCGAAATGCACAACGGGAATAAATTCTATTATAAATTAATATGAAAGTTATCTTTCATAATGATTATATGGTGTTGATAATCTATTATTTGCTGGCATTTTATTTGTTTATTATAGCTAAAATAAAATTATGGCAGATAATAAATCAAAAAAGACCAGAGGGACCGCAGTAAAGTAAGTGGTTCGGAAAACTACGAAATTCAATATTTCAAAGACAAGCTTGGCGTAACATCGCAGGCAGTAACCGGTGCAATTCGTGCGACGGGTTCAAACGACAGAAAAACACTTGAAGCCTACTTAAAAGATAAGCACAAGAAATAGTAAAATACGCTCAACACCAGAGCGTTTTTGTTCATGATCTTTCTGAAGCGGAAAGATCATTTTTCATCTAAAAATATTTCTAATGGATTTATCAGACTACAAAAAAAAGAGATCCGCAGAAAAGACACCGGAACCTTTTGGAGGAGTTTCGTCAGGAAAAGAACTGCGATTTGTCATCCAGAAGCACGATGCCTCTCACCTGCATTATGACTTCCGTCTTGAGATGGATGGTGTATTGAAAAGCTGGGCTGTTCCCAAAGGGCCTTCACTCGACCCTGCCATCAAGCGCCTGGCCATGATGGTGGAAGATCATCCCTACGATTATAAAGATTTTGAAGGAATCATCCCCAAAGGGCAATATGGCGGCGGAACGGTGATTGTATGGGATGAAGGAACCTATACCGCAGCAGAACCTGTGGAAGGCGATTTTAAAAAGCAGGAGAAAAACCTTCTGCATCAGCTTTATTCCGGTAAGCTTAAAATAAAACTCAACGGTAAAAAGCTTAAAGGAGAGTTTGCATTAGTAAAAGCCTATGGAAGAGGAGAAAACGGATGGCTGCTGATGAAGCTGGATGACAAATATGCCACTGCTGATGATGTCACCTTAAAGGATAAATCTGTAATTTCTAAAAAAACCATAGAACAAATGGAAAAAGCACCTGATCATGTATATGGTAAGGATAGCGCTAAAACAGATCATGCCGCAAAAGATGAGCAGGCCGGTAGAGAAGAAGCCAAAGATAATCACTCTAAATCAAGCGAAAAGACGAAAAAGAAAAAGGTATCCGGAAATACAGTTGAACCCCTATTAAAAAATACTCCTGACCAGGCATTTTATCACAATGTTGAGCCGATGCTGGCTACATTGGTAGACCAGCCTTTTGACAGTGATGACTGGCTGTATGAAATTAAATGGGACGGTTATCGCGCAGTAGCTTTTATGAACGGTAAAACCGTGGAACTGAAATCTCGTAACGATAAAAGCTTCTCAGAAAAATTTTATACGATACAAAAGGAGCTGGAAAAACTGAATCTGAACGCAATTCTCGACGGAGAAATTGTTGTATTGAAAGAAAAAGGATCGGCAGATTTCGGGGCACTGCAAAACTGGCGCAGTGAAGCAGACGGAGATTTGGTTTATTATGTATTCGATATTCTCTGGTATGACGGGAAAGATTTAAAAGATCTGCCCTTAACGGAACGCAAAATGATTCTGGAAAATATATTACCACAAAATGAGTCTATTTTGATCAGTCAGGATTTTCATACTTCCGGTCTGGAATTTATGGAAGCGGCAAAAAAAATGGGCCTTGAAGGTATCATGGCTAAAAAGAAAGACAGTTTATACCATATTAAAGACAGAACCAGGGATTGGCTGAAGATCAAAGCGAATAAGAGACAGGAAGTCGTCATCGGAGGATTTACCCTTAATGATGATTCAAAAAAACTGTTCAGCAGCCTTCTGGTCGGTGTTTACAAAGATGGAAAATTAGTATATACCGGAAAAGTCGGTACCGGATTCAACGCAAAAATGCAAAAAGAAATGATGATGCAGTTCAAACTGCTGATTACCGATAAAGTGCCATTTTCTGAGGAGCCGGATGTTAACAAACCTTCACGATTTCGTCCCAATCCGCCGCACGCAACAGTAACATGGCTTAAGCCCGAACTCATCGGTGAAGTAAGCTATACGGAACTTACCAGTGACGGAGTGATGCGCCATCCTTCATTTGAAGGGATGAGGTCTGACAAAAACCCCGAAACCGTAATTCTCGAAAAAGAAGCCGGAACTGAGGATATCGTTGGCGGAAAAACGCTTATCCAACCCCGAACAGGCAGGAAAAGAAAAACACTGCTTAATCCTACAGAATCTACACAGGTTAAAAAAATCAACAGGCACGAGCTGAAGTTTACCAATCTTAACAAAATATTCTGGCCGGATGAAAAAATAACAAAACGCGACCTGATCAATTATTATTATCAGGTGGCGCCGTATATATTACCATATCTAAAAAACCGCCCCCAAAGCATGAACCGGTTCCCGAACGGTATCGCTGAAGAAGGTTTTTATTTTAAAGATATTACAGGCAAAGCTCCGGATTGGATTGAAAGATATGCGTATCACAGCGATACCGATCATAAAGAAAAACAATATCTAGTAGGAAGTGACGAAGCAACGCTCCTGTACATGGCGAACCTTGCCTGTATTGAGATGAATCCGTGGAACAGCACAATAAAAAAACCTGACCATCCGACCTATTGTATTATTGACCTTGATCCTGATAAAAATACTTTCGACCAGGTAATTGAGACGGCGCAGGTAACAAAACAGATTCTCGATGATTTGGGCGTTCCCTGCTACTGTAAGACAAGCGGCTCTACAGGACTGCATATCTATATTCCTTTAGGGAACAAATACACTTATGAGCAAAGTAAAGAGTTTGCAAGAGTGATTGTGAAACTTGTTCATGAAGAATTACCGAAAATAACTACCATTGAGAGACATATTTCTGACCGTAAAGGAAAAATGTATCTTGATTTTCTCCAGAACAGACCACACGCCACCATTGCATCGGTATATTCAGTGCGTCCTAAGCCGGGTGCTACCGTATCCATGCCGCTGGAATGGGATGAGGTTAAAAAAGGGCTTAAAATGAATGACTTTAACATTTTTAATGCATTGGAACGCTTGGAAAGTGTTGGAGATATCTTTAAACCGGTTTTAGGAAAAGGTATTGATATGATCAAAATTATTTCTAAATTTTCAGAAGAATAATATTTCTGGGAAATAAAAAAGAACCCATTCCGGTTTAGAATGGGTTCTTTTTGTTTAATATCATCCTGTATCCGGCTTTTATTTATTTTAAATATTACTGTACTAACTCTGTAATTACATTCTTAGAGGTTAAAACTTAAATGTGGTACCGGATATTCCCTTAAAGGTCTGGTATTTGTATTTTACCGTTACAGCAAAACACTAACACTTAATATTATGAAAACAACAGAAAACCAAAACGGCCGTGGTGCCGGAAAAGTAGCTGCCAAATCTTCTGCAGCTGACGGACTCAGAGAACTTTTTATCGATGAGCTTAAAGATATTGTTTATGCGGAAAGAGCCTTAGTGAAAGCATTACCGAAAATGGCAAGAAATGCAACAGAGCCGAAACTTATTGCTGCTATAGAAGAACATGTGGCTGTTACCGAAGGACAGGTAGAACGTCTGGAAAAAATATTCGATTTGCTTGGAGAATCCAACCGTGGTAAAAAATGCGATGCTATGGAAGGCCTTATCAAAGAAGGAGAAAGCATTATGGAAGAGACCGAAGCCGGCCCGGTGAGAGATGCAGGAATCATTTCAGCATCACAGAAAATCGAACATTACGAAATTGCTTCCTACGGAACTTTGGCTGCTTTTGCCAAAACGTTGGGCGAAACCGAAGTCGCATCACTACTCGAAGAGACACTGGCGGAAGAAAAGCAGGCTGATGCCCTGCTCACAGAATCGGCATACAATTCTATTAATTTTGAAGCTTCGGAAGAATAGGAATAAAAACAATTTATAAGACTGCCAATGGCAGTCTGTTTTATTTAAATCAAAAGATAAATACTGGGTAATGAATGCCAGGTTTTCTGAAATCACAGACAGTACTTCTGTTCCTTCACAAAAAATTGCCATACAGCACGCCAGGCTGATGCCTCTGCCTGGAAGTAAATAAAAGAAGGCGTATTGATTATAAGATAAAATGCTACAAGGAATTGTGGCATTTTTTGCGTTTAAATCAATCCTGCAATGGAAGTTTTGAATGGTTTTTAATAACACTTACGGATATTGGGTTCATACCTATTCAATTTTTTGTATTTTTATTTAAACAGGGCAGTGGCCTAAAAAACAATAGAAATAACGAATGCAAAAAAAAGATAATGTTATACTCTTCAATGCAATGGACGAAGCAGATTCTAACGGTATATCCATTGAAAGAATCAGTTTTAAAGAGAACGGATTTCCACATTCTCACCGTGATGAAGGATATACTTTTCATATCCTGGAAAAAGGAACCGTAGATATCGAAATCGATTTTAATAAATATTCAATTTCTTCGCCGTCTGTTGTTTATATTCATCCCACTCAGGTTCACCGCATCTTACATTTTGAAAATATTACAATCTGCTCTCTGTCTGTAAAAGATGAAAGCCTGAATCCTGATTATCTTAAGCTGCTAGAGCAAATCACACCCGTAAAACCTCTGAAACTTGAAGATACTGCCAATGCTGTTCTTACCAACATCTGTGATCTGTGCCTTAGTTTTTCCGTTAAAAAAAATGATGCGCTTCAGCATTCATTATTAAAAGACAGCTGCAATATGCTGGTTGCATTTATGATCCGGCAGTTTTTAGGTAAAGAAAAACCTGAAGCCCATCTTTCAAGACCTGAAATCATTACAAAATCATTCAGGCTGCTGCTAGAAAAGAATTACCGTATAAATAAGCGACCCGGCGAATATGCTGATCAGCTGCATATTTCTACCGCTTATCTCAATGAGTGTATAAAGAATATAACGGGTTTGCCGGTATCCCGGCACATTCAGGAGCGGATTATCCTTGAAGCAAAACGATATCTCTATCACACCCGCAAATCCGTAAAAGAAATATCCTTTGAATTAGGATATGATGATCATACCTATTTTTCAAAGCTTTTTAAAAAAATAACGGGAATGTCTGCGCTCTCTTTCCGCAGAAAGAACCACGATTAATCCAATCTTTACCGCATTTCTTTATTTTGAGGATGTATTTTGTTTAAGAATTTTGTATTACAATTTAAAACAATAAAAATGAAACAAAATAAAAGTGTGCTGGTTTCCGGGGCGAGCTTCGCGGGGCTGGCAACAGCTTACTGGATGAATAAAATGGGCTGCAATGTTACGGTTGTGGAAATTGGTGATCATCTTAAAATGGGCGGTACTCCCGTAGATATTAAAGACAGAACGGTAGATGTTGTTAAAAAAATGGGACTTTTTGAGAAGATTAAAGCCCATAGAATAGGACCCGAAAAATGGGAATTTAAAAATGCTGATGACATAAGTGAGCTAACAGTTTCACTGGAAAAATCCGATAACGAATTCGAGATTGAAAGAGATATTTTGCTGACCATGCTGTTTGATCTTATTGAAAAAGATGTATGCTTTATGTTTAACAACAGTATAACAGCTTTGGAGGAAAAAGAAGATGGCATAAATGTGAAATTTAAAGACGGTACTGAAAATCAGTTTGAACTCGTTTTTGGCTGCGATGGAATTCATTCGGCCGTTCGGAGAATCTGGTTTGGCGAAGAATCCAGATACGCTCATTTTCTCGGGCAGTATTTTTGTGTTGCTATTGCAGACAGGTTGTTGGTGGAAGAGGGTACCTATCAGCTGTATGCTGAACCGAACAAAGGTCTTGCACTGTATGCTTACAACAATAAAACCGATATTATCTTCTCTTTTCGTTCCGGGAATGAGATTTCTTATGATTTTCGGAACCGCGAGCAAATGAAACAGATCGTTGTTACATACATGCAGGGTATGGGTTGGAGAGCATCTGAATTGAAAGAAGAGCTGATACATTCCGGATCCTTTTACTTTGATAAATTCTGCCAGATAAAAATGCCATCATGGACAAAAGGCAGGGTCGCACTGGTGGGTGATGCCGGATATTGTGCTTCCCCGGCGGCGGGAATGGGCGGTTCGCTTGCGATCATAGGAGCTGCTGCAGTGGCCGATGCTTTTGAAAAAAACGATTACAATTTCAGAAAGGCTTTTGATCAGTACAACAAAGATCTGCGACCTTACATAGACGAAGTACAAAGCGCTGCAGTACACACTCTTGATAAGCTGCTTCCTAAAACGCAGGAGAAGATTGACTGGAGAAACAAGAATGGATTTGAGCTTTAAGTAGAGAGAACTTATTTTGTAGTAAATTTTTTAGGCGTCCCCGGAATATAGAATTACCTTTTAAATTTACCAATTTTTTTAAAAGTAATTTTTCATACGTAAATTTTCAATGCGGCATATTTTTGGATAGCCCTGATTTATTATATTTATTACATGGATCATAAATCAATACTGCTTGAAGCTAATAAAGCAATAACAGAAGGGGATCATGAAAAATTCCTGTCTTATTGTACTGCCGATACCCGATGGATTTTTGTTGGTGACCAAACATTAAAAGGGATAGATGAAGTCAGAAAATACATATCTGAAGCCTATCAAACTCCGCCAAAATTTAAAGTTGATCTCATGATTGAAGAGGGCGATTATCTTACTGCCATGGGAACCATCAGCTTATTGAATGAAAATTCAGAATGGCAGGATTTTGAGTATTGTGATGTATGGAAATTTGAAAATGGAAAAATGGCAGAATTAAAAGCCTTTGTTGTATAAAGCTCTTAGAAGGTTGAACTCTTTTAATAAGGCCAAAGGAATACTATACCAAAAACGCCACGTTCACTCTTATTAAAAAGTATTCATTATCGCCGCTTCAAAGCCGATGGCATCACGGAATACACCTGCTTTTCCATATATTTGTAAAATTATGATTATCCAAGAAAATTTGTCTGATACCAGCTTCAGTACGGATTTAATTATCCAGGCCTTAACCTCATCTCCCTCACCGACATCCATTTATTCAGGCGAAGATATGATCATCCGTTTTGCAAATGAAGGCATGCTGGCGCTTTGGGGTAAAGATTCATCAGTAATAGGCAAGCCATTAATGGAGGCGATTCCGGAGCTGGAAGGGCAGCCTTTTCTGGATATTTTGAGAGAAGTCTGGTATTCCGGTAAAACATATTCGGTATCCGAAGCTCCTGCAAAACTGATAAAAAACGGGAAAGAAACGCTTGATTATTTTGACTATGAATATAAAGCACTGACGGATCATAATAACAAAACATGGTGTATATTGAATACGGCACTCAATGTCACTTCAGACCGTGAATTTTTACAGCAAATACAAAAGAAAGAAGAAAGGGAACAAATCCATAATGAGGAGATGGCTGCAACACTTGAAGCATTGAGTTTTACAAATGAAGAACTCAATAATTCTGTAAGGCAGCTTGCCCAAAGCCGGGAAAATATCCGGACAATCATTGAGCAGGCTCCTGTGGGCATTGCCATGTTAAAAGGCCCGGAACATATTATTGAAATTGCCAACCCGGCCATTCTTTCAATATGGGGGCGAACAGAAGCGGAAGTCATCGGGTATCCTCATGAGAATGCCCGCCCGGAATTGAAAGATCAGCCTGTAAACGGATGGCTTAGAGAAGTTTATCATACAGGAAAGCCAAAAATAAATACGGAGTTCCTTGTCAAATTACGACGCAACGACGGATTGAGGGATGCTATCGTAAATTCTATTTATCAACCTATATTTTCTGATAATGGTGACATCTCCGGTGTTCTTATTATTCTTGAAGAAATAACTCAACAGGTCCTGGAACGGCGTAAAAATGAAAATGACCAGCAAATGTTGGCCTTGGCAATTGATGCGGGAAAACTTGCTACTTTTTATTATCAGCCCTCAACAAACCTGTTTTCGGGAAATGCTTTGCTAAAAACCTGGTTCAGACTTTCTTCTAACGAAGATTTGGACCTGTCGCTGGCATTAGCGATGATTTTGCCTGAGGATAGGGAACGGGTTATTGCCGCTATTAAGAAATCGCTTAGTATAAATTCAGACGGAAATTACTTTATAGAATACCGGATCAAAAATAATACAGATCATAAGATAAGGCTCCTGCAGGCCAATGGCAGGGTTTTTTATGATACTAAAGGCAATCCGCTTAGTCTTAACGGAACGCTCCGTGATATTACCGAACAAAAGAGAGAGGAAGAACGAAAAGATGATTTTATGGCAATGGTAAGTCATGAGCTTAAAACGCCGCTTACGTCACTTAAAGCATACCTTCAGGTTTTACAGCGTATGGCAACAAAGGATCAAAATCTTTTACAGCAAAATACATTGGAAAAATCTCTAAAACAGGTTGATAATATGACGGGGATGATCAACGGTTTCCTGAATGTTTCCAGGCTAGATTCGGGCCAAATGTATATTGATAAAACACGCTTTGATTTTCAGCTGTTATTTTCTGAAATTGAAGATGAGGTACTTTCAATTACACATACCCATCATTTTCTGTTTAAAGATTCGGGACCTGTAGAAGTATCGGCAGACCGTGATAAGATTTCTCAGGTACTCCATAATCTTATTGGCAATGCCGTAAAGTATTCTCCTACAGGATCATTAATAACAATAGAATACCTTACAATAGGCAACAGCTTAAAAATTAAGGTCCACAATCCGGGGAGAGAAATTTCAGCGGAGGACCAGCACCGCATCTTTGAACGCTATTACCGGGTGAAGGATATTAACACGACATCAATAGCAGGCTTTGGTATCGGGCTGTATCTTTGTAAAGAGATTATTGAGCTTCATAACGGTACTATTGAGGTGCAAAGTTCCCAAAACGAAGGCACTGTGTTTTCATTTGTTTTGCCCCATTGATACGCAAAAAATTAAATGATCGCCTTTAATTTAATCCATTAATACCAGCTCATATTATAATTCTGCGCTATAATGTAGCGGCAATATCAGAAAATATTGACGCGGTATTATATTTCTCCAGAAAATTTTCCCGGCAACTTCGGCAAAACACCAGCTTTTGAGATCCGCTGAAAGAATTTTGCTTAATTACTAAGTTTTTTAATCACTTTTTCAACAGTTATACCCTGGATAATAATCGAGAAAATCACGATCACGAAAGTAATAGAAACAATTATATTTTTAAAAGGACTTGGTGGCAGAGACAATGACAACGCGACTGATATTCCTCCACGGAGACCTCCCCATGTCATGATAAGCAAAGACTTGGTGCCCAACGATTTTTTAAAGCTGAAAAGCAGAGATGGAAAATAAAGTGAAAAGAAACGTGCTAAAATAATCACGAATGCCATAATCACTCCGATGATCAGATAATTGATATCAAAGGCTACAACCACAATTTCCAGACCTATTAACATAAATAAAACAGCATTGAGCACTTCATCGGTTACTTCCCAGAACTTCCCCAGATAATCACGTGTGATATCGCTCATCGCGAACTCTTTTCCGCGGTTTCCGGTCATGATACCTGCTACAACCATGGCAAGCGGACCAGAGACGTGTAGAGAATGACAGAGGCTGTAGCCTCCCATAACCATCGCCAGGGAGATCAGGATCTCAGTCTGAAAATGATCTATAGATTTCATAAGGCGGTAACCGATATATCCAATAACAAGACCCGCTAAAATTCCCCCAGCTGCTTCCTGTAGAAAGAGCTTTGTAATATCGGCCGGTCCGAAACTCTCGGTTCCTGCAACGGCTATTTTCATTAATGTGGCAAAAATAACCACTCCGATACCATCATTGAAAAGGGATTCTCCCACAATATTGGTTTCGATTTTCTTAGAAAGTCCGGCCTTTTTGAGAATGCCCATCACGGCGATCGGATCGGTAGGAGAGATCAGTGCCCCAAACAGCAGACAGTAAATAAGAGGTATATTCTGGTTGAATATTGGTAAAATATAAAATAAGGCAAAGCCTACGGCAGCTGTTGAGATGAGAGTTCCCAACGTCGCAAAGCTGATGATGCTTTTTGCAGATTCGCGAAGGTCGGGAATCGATACATGCAATGATCCCGCAAATAGCAGGAAACTCAGCAGAATGCCCAACAGGAACTCAGAAAAGTCGATCAGCAATAATTTTTCTCTGATAATTTCAGTAAACCCTGTGGAAAAATAGCCGGCAACAATAACGCCCAATGCAACAATGACACCCATCAGCATAAGACTGATCCCGGAAGGAATTCTGAAGAATTTTACATTCAGATAAGAAAAAAAAGCAGCCAGCGTTATTAAGCTGGAGAATAGTATAAATAGCTCCATGTATTGGTATAGTTATGTACAAAAATAATTAAATTAAAATGATAATAAATTGCAATAGCAAGCTCATAAAGAAAACTAATTGCACATCTGTGCAGTTAATCTATAATATTTACTCGTTATTTTTCAAAACATCTTTTATTCCTTCAAGACCTTCGCTGAACTTGGCCAGCAGAGCAATCACCTGGGTCATCCGGTCACTTTCGCCCAAACCTTTGATGGTTTTGTTTTTAATGAATGTCTTTTTGATCTCTTTCCAACGGAAATTCTCATCTTCTGAAATGAGATTCATTAATTCTTTTAGCTTCAGCATGTTTGCTTCAGCTCCCGTGGTTAAAGTCTGAGATTCATTCTGATAGTGATTTAAAACTATCTGAGTAACTTCTTCATCCTTCAGAATGGGCTGAATTTCGGAAATAAGCTTATTCATATTCCGGTAAGAACCCTGAAGCTTAAAAGCAGGCTCATTTCTGTATTCCTCTGACATGGCAGCAGAAGCAATATACTGTTTGTTAACTTTTAAAACAATATCTCTCACTTTCAGCGTGTTTTCAAGCACTTTTCTGAAATCTGAAATTTCATTTGAACTGAAGTTTCCTGCCAGATCCACATTTGCGGAACCGGACAGGATGCTTTCGTACAGATGGTAAAGATTTTCCATTCCGGCTTGGGTCAGCCGGGTAAGATAATCGTTTGACATCAAAGCATTTTCAATTAAGCTTAGATCAAACAACTCCGTTTTACTGCCCGAAATTTCACCTAAATTGTAAGTGTCGGAACGGTTGGCCAGCATGTCGGGGATCCTGAATTTTTCACCACTTTCCGTGTATGGATTTCCGGCCATGACAAGACAAAAACGTTTAGACCTTAAATCATAGGTTTTGCTTTCACCATTATAAATTCCTTCAATTTTTCTCTGTCCGTCTGCCAGTGAAATGAATTTTTGTAAAAACTCCGGGTTGCAATGCTGGATGTCATCAAGATATAACATCACATTGTCACCCATTTCAAAAGCGAGATTAAGTTTCTCGAGTTCCTGTTTTGCACCTGCATTTTTCGCTTCGTGCGGATCGGTAGATACAATATCGTGGCCGATTGACGGACCGTTGATTTTCATGAAAACCAGTCCCATTCGGTCTGCCATGTATTCCATCAATGTCGTTTTACCATAACCCGGTGGCGAAACCAACAGCAGCATCCCCATTCTGTCGGTACGTTTGTCATTTCCTACGGTTCCCAGCTGCTTGGCAAGATTGGCTCCAATCAATGGAAAATACACATCATTAATCAATCTGTTTCTCACAAAAGAACTTAACACCTGAGACTTGAAAGTGTCGATTTTCAAAGCTTTCTTCTTGTCGTTTACCCATTTTGCTTTCATCTCCTGAAGCTTTTTGTACTTAGGAACCACGGTTTCATTAAAATGAGATAAACGGGAGGTAAATTCATAATAATTTAATACATAATCAGCATCTTTTTCCAGTGACTTCAATCCTTTCAGGATCGTTTCATAAGAAATATGCAGGATATTTTTAGCATCAAAACCCTGCGTTACAAAAAATACTGCTGCTTCTTTTTTAATATCATCTTCAAAATTTGATTCTGAATTAAACAGGAATGCATTCAAAGCACTTTCTGCAATTGAAAAACAGGCTGCAGGATATTTTTTCAGCGCATTCAGCTGGTCTATAAATTCTAAATCTTTTCCTTTTTCTTTTAAATCTTTAAAAAATGATTCATAAAGCACTCCTGCTTTCTCCGAAACCAGAAATGCCGTTTTATTTTCTTTTTTAAGATAAATTGCTGCATTCAAATGATTTACATCAGCAAAAAAATGATCGTTCTGAGCGAATAATTGTATTTCATTCGACAGTTCCTGATTGAGATGTTGGAAACCTTTGTCTGTTGCAAACGATTTTGAAATTAGATGAACTGCTTCAAACTGCTTTTGATAATTGTCTTTTTTTTGCTCATCCAGGAAATACCAGAACAGCTGCGCCAAAGCTCTTTCTTGCGGTGTAAACTGCATCAGTCCCAATTCATTATGCATCTGCTGAAGTTTTGAAACAACCGTTAACGCATCTTCATCGTGGATTCCTTTTACCAGACCTTCGCCAAAATGTTCTGTCATAAATTGCTGAATGGTAGTTCTGTTTTGTTCGTCAGTATTGATATTTTTATTGTCTGAAAAAACATTCCATGCCAGATATTCAAAACGTTTTACCGTAGAATTCTCTGAAATGTATTCCTGATTCCAGACTTCTTTATAATCTGAAATGGCTTCAAAATGTAACGGTTCATAAAATGAAGTTCCTGTAAGATGATAATAATACTGTGCATTTCTCATCACCAGAGTCAGGTCTAATTTCTGACGGTTCACTGCAAATTTATAATCGCCCAAAGCAATTATATTGTCTCCGTCCGCATAGATTTCCTTTTTATCTTTTAGTTTTCTAACCGATTCCTGCTGAGAAGTTTTCAACAAAGTCTGGATTTCTTCTGCTTTTGCAGAATCTTCCATTTCCATAAGCTGCCTCGCAATATCCCGAACTTTCTCTACCATCAAATCGGTCGCAAAATAGCCGTTGATTTCATTTTCAGAGTCGAATGACTCGGATTTTGTCTGAACTGATTTTAAAATCCGTTGTGCAGAATCATACAAACTCTGCGTACGCTTGTTCCTGGATTCGGTTAACTGAACTCTTTTATTTTGAAAATGACCGTAAACTTCTTCTCTTTTTTCTTCAATTTTCCGGATAAATTCTTCAAAGTCAACAAACTTTGTTGCCATTTCCTCCAGTTGGATGGAAAGCTTCGTAAGATAATCGTCACATTTTTCCGGCGTCTGAGACAATTCAAGGAAATTAATCACCGATTGGTCAAACAAGGTCATCTGCGCCTGAAAATCTGCAGAAAGCTCTTTCCCCGAAATTTCTCTTTTTCTTTTCGAAAGCTCTAATCGTTCCTGGTTTAATCTCGCAAAAATCACCGAAATATTTTCAATGATCTGTGTGGACTGTGAAGTGTCTTCAATCTTTAAATTATTAACAATATCCACCAGAAGCTCAAGCTGTCCCGAGAGATTATTGATTTCTTCCTCAATAGATTTCGCATCAATAGCTTTCTGTAAATTGATGATATTTTCGGAAATCTGCTGTGCTCTGTTTTGATAGGGGAGCAGCGCATCATCCTGAAGAAGGAAATTGACACACGCACCGGAGAGTTCTTCCGATCTTTCCGTTAAAGATTTTTCTAAAGAATCAAGAGTTGCAACATCCACATATTTCAAATCCCTTGCCCCTGTAATTTCTCCCCGCAAAGCTCTGATTCGCGAAAGCATATCAATATAATCTGTCAGCTGCGAATAGTTGATTCTTTTGGTATCATCCAAAATTTTCTCACAGGCAGCTTTCAGTTTTTCGACCGCTTCACCGGTGCTTTTTTTCTGCTCAATTACTTTTTCATATTCATTGATGGCAGAATGTGCGATATTCCTGATTTCCTTTAAAGGCTGATCGAGATTTTCGACTTCATTATCACCCAAAAAGTAATACGCATCCAGAATGGTTGTGGAAAGCTTAACGATATCGTCATACAGTCCACTGTAAGAGTCTTTTTTGTTTAAAAGTGTAATCAGCTCCTGACTTTCCGCCATTACTCTTACAATATCTTTATTCCCGATTTTGTAAAGAAGTGTGCCTGACTTTTCGGTATTCGGCTGTAATTCTTTAGAATACGGTGTCTGCCAGATTTGAGCTAAATGATGTTTTGTCGTTTCTACACTTTCTCTTAGATAAATAAGTTTTCCTTCGTTTAACAGAGAATATCCGCTGCAGCGAATCGGGGTTTCAATCGTCTGGGTAATAATGTTGTATGAAATGAGCTGATAATTATTGGTTTTATCATCATAGAAAACATACATGAAATTTTCGCCATTCGGCTCCTGAATGGTTTTCAGATAGTGAAGCCGGTTGGCATCCTGAGAAATTACCTTCAGACCTCCGGTCTGCAAAGCATAACCGTTCGAGAACAAAACACCCTGATTTTCCGGAAGTAAAACCGCCGAATATTTCAAAGTATCAACTCTTGAAACTGTTTTCTCCTTATGATTGTATATGAAATATCTTTCTGTTTCCTGGTAAGGTTTAATTTTAAATAAAACCAAATTATCAAGATCACAGAAGTGAATTTCCGCATCATCCAGGTTCTGATCTTTATGAACAACATCTTCGGAGTAAATCCCTTTTCCGGTATCGGTATTGTCTTCAATTTTTATGGTAAGATCTCCGTGAATAGATTCCACAAAAACTTTATCAGCTAAAGAAACGTGCGGGAATTTTCCGGTTCGCTGCATGTCTCTTGTTGCTTTTGTCCATGCAAAGCCATGTTGGGGCGGATAAGAAACTTCGGAAGCGCTCCTTGAATCGACATAAGTCAGCTGGCTGTCTTTAATAAGCCATTTGAATGCTTTGATGTCCGACGTGCTTTCAGAAAGCTGGAAAACCATATACATATAGTTTTCGGTAAAGTAAAAACGTACGAAAAAAGTATTTCTGTAGTACTTATACAGGTTTTTGAATTCTTCAATAAAAGTTGCATCCGAAATGAGAGAAGAATCCTGTGGTTCAAAACGGTTGTTATTGATCGTATATATTGAAAAAACATCTGTAATGTTGATTTCTGTCTGTAAACCCAGATGTGCATTGGAACCGAAGATCAAAGCGTTTTTCAGCGAAAAAATATCTTTGGCCACGCAGTTGTGGTCCGTAGAAATTCTTTCGTTGGCGATAAGCGAAAAATCTACTCCGCCGAAAATCTCTTTACGATTTTCGTTCAGCTGCTGAAGCTTTTGAATGAGATTGTTTTTCTGCTCATTCAGACGGCTTTGTATGATTTCGTATGTCCCTGAATTTAATTGTTCTGACATAGGTTTTTATATGTTTGATAAATGATGATAGATCATTGATCTTATTCATCATTCTGTTATGAATATATTCTTTCGTTTGCAAAGGTTTTAATACTCAGCAAATTTTTAATAATGCTTTTTTATTTTGAACGGATTAAAACCACCTGTTTCTATTGAATTACTTATTCAATAAAAATACTATTAGAAAAAACTCTCAAAGGATTAATAGAATCAGACAATGAGAGTTTATCATATATAAGGATGGTTATTATTTTTATTGTACCGGTTTGTGATCTATTCCCAGGCTTTTTGCCATGTCCAATGCTCTGTCGAGCAGTCCTCTTTCCTGCTGGTTGGCAACGCTGTTCAGTTTAAAAATAAGACCTGCAATGCTCATATTTTTGATATCTTCGGAAGAAATGTTGTATTTATCAACCATTCCCATTACTTTCCCGATGATATTTTCGCCGTCGCCCAAAAGGTTTTCCTTAACCAATGTTGCATTTTCGCTGTGGCTGATAAATTTATCCAAACCTTTACCTGCAGAAACCTGCCGAACAACATTGTCAAAGAATGTGCTGTCTCCGCCTACAATGTCAATTTTTGCAGATTTGAAAGCTTCGGCCAGAACGCCGGCCTGTGCCTGTGCAATATCTTTCTGAATAGCAATCTGAGCCAGTTCCACTTCTTTTTCTTTAGCCAGTGTCAGTCTGAATTCTTCATGGTCTTTTCCTGCGTCGTTTAGTTTCTTCATCGCTTCAGCTTTTTCGGTGATTCCTGCGGCTTCGGCCAGTGCTTTTTCTTTGATGACTTCAGCCTGGGCAATTCCTTCTTTTTTAATGGCATCAGCTTTTTTCTCAATCACAACAGCTTCTACAATACCCTGTCTTTCTGCTGCATCTGCTTTTGCGTGAAGAACCTGAGCTTCAGATAAACCTACCGTTGCTTCTTCTTTTGCTTTCGCATCGGCGATGATTTTACGGGCTTCAGCTTCTTTTTCTGCGGCATCTCTTTTAGCCTGAGCTTCAATTACATATTTCTGAGCGTCTTTTTCTGCCGCCAATTTTCTGGCTTCTGCAGCTCTTGTTTCTTCGATCAGTTTCTTTTCAGCTTCCTGTGTTGCCAGGGTGATTTCCACCTGCTTATTTCTGTCGGCTGTTTTGAACGCTTCAAGATCTTTAATTCCCTGCTGTTCTTCCACAACGGTTTTTTCCATGGTTAGGCGCTCGCGGATCGCATCCTGAATATTTTTCTTTTCCAGCTCGATGGCTTTTTCTTTTTCAATCTGAGCCAGAGAAACAATTCTTTCTCTTTCGGTTGCTTCCAGCATTTTGTCCTTTTGTACTCTTTCAGTCTCTACCAAATCGGCACGTTCTTTATTTTTAGCGGCAATAACCACCTGTCTCAGCTTATTTTCTTCAGCGATCTGAAGTTTTTCTTCCGTTGCAATACGAACAGTTTCATATTTCAGCCTTTCTTCTTCATTTACTTTTAATATTTCTGCATTTTCTCGGGCTTTAATATTGGCAACTTCTCTTTTTTGAGATTCTTCTTTTTCAGCCAGCTGTTTTTCCAGTTCTAAAATCGCTTCACGGGCCTCAACGTTTTGTTTTGTAATCGTTTTTTCCTCGTCTCTGCGAACCTGATTGGCTTTAATATTTTGTGTTGCCGTTAATTCAGTTATTTTTTTGATTCCCTCAGAATCCAGAATATTGTCTTTATCTAAACTGTCGATGGAAGTCTGTTCCAGATAATCAATCGCACAGTCATCCAGAACGTAGCCATTAAGATCTGTTCCGATAATATCAAGGATTTCCTGACGGAATTCGCTTCTCGCTTCGTACAGTTCGATGAATTCAAATTTTTTACCAACTGTTTTTAGCGCTTCCGAAAATTTAGCTTCAAAAAGTTCTCTCAGGGTATGAATATCCGAAGCTCTCTGGCAGCCGATCGTCTGGCCAACATTGACAATATCATCAACCGATTTATTAACCCTGATAAAGAAAGCCACCTGAATGTCTGCCCGCATATTGTCTTTACAGATCAGGCCTGCTTTTCCTTCTCTGGCTATTTCCAGTTTTTTTACGGAAATGTCCATAGATTCCATTCTGTGGATGATAGGAATTACGATTCCTGCATTAAAAAATACCTTTGTTCCTCCGTATCCGGTTCTGAGAATAACGATTCCCTGTACTGTTTTTTTGTACATAGACAGAATCCAGAATATTAATCCAACTGAAGCTACTACAGCAACAATTATCCCTGCAATTAGTGGTAAATTCATAGTTTTAAAGTTTAATTATTTGAAATGTGTTTTTTTTATTAATTATATAAGCATAAAGCATAATGGATGTTCATAATGTCTGATCACCATCGGAAAAAGTAGTCCAAAATATGATTAAAAGCGTATTTCTGTGGCTACATAGAAATATTTTCTGTTGGGGTCTTCGTCTACGATAAATACCGTTTCTCCGTATTCTATTTTCTCGCCGTCTTTACTTTTTACCATCAGGGTCATCGGATCGCTGCCGATAAAAACTTCGAGAATTCCGATTTTGTTTCCGTGAATCGTAGATTTCAATCTTCCCGTTCGGCCCAGAAAATCATGCGGTCTTTCTCCTTTATGATTGATTTCCCTGAAAAAAGGATTCAATGGTTTTAAAAGCAGTTTTGTTAATAAGATACTTCCCAGAAATATCGGAAAAACAAACATCGCAGATACCCAAACCTGAAAGGAAGCAAATACTTCGAGGTAAAACGAACCCAGCCATGTAAAGAATAGCGATATCGTCAGAAAATACGTAATCGGAACAATATCAAGATCCAGGAATGTTAGAAACTGAATCCAGGGAGAAGGATTTTCCGGAACATGAACCTGACCATCCGGAGCATCTATGTCTACATCCATATCAGCATCTAAACCGACATCGATATCCAAGCCCGTAACAATAGTGAAAAGCCAATATATAACAGCCAGAATCAGCAGTATGCTCAAAACGGTGTTCACCGGTGAAAAAGCTGTCTGCAAAAATTCCTGAAAGGTCATATTAGTCTTTTTTAAGTGTTTCTTTTAATTTTTGTAAAGCTTCTTCAGCCTGCCTGTCATTATTTTTTATGATCGCATCAATCTCATCATCAATTGTTTTTCCGACACCTGAAACATCAGAATATGCTTCTGCCAGTGCTTCCTGCTGTTCTGCTCTTTCTTTTAGTTTTTCGAGCATGGTTACTGTGCTTCCTGTATCCATGAGGGTCATTTTTTTATTAATATCCCTGGTTGCTTCACTGATCTGGACTCTTGCTTTCAACGTCTGCAGTTCATTTTCCCATTTCGAAATGCCGGATCTCAGATTATTGATGTTAGCCTGCATTTTTTCACATTCTCCATGTAGTTTTTCATACTCTTTTTCGAGGTGTAAAGCATTTTCCTGAGCAATTCCCTGCTTTTTCAGGGATTCTTTTGCCAGTCGGTCTGCTTCAGCCGCTTCAAGTTCTCTGTTTTCAGCTTTCTGGACTAAAATCACCGCTTTGTTGTAATAGTCATTCGCGGTTTGCTTTTCTGTTTCCGATTCGTTTTTCTTTCGTATAGACAGCGCTTTCAGCTGGGCGAGTGCCTCAACGCTTTTGGCGAGTTGTTCTTTCATTTCCCTTATTCCCTGTTCGGTCATATTAATGGGATCTTCGAAGCCTTCGATCACTGAATGGATCTCGGCTTTTCCTATTTTGAATAATCTTGCGAAAATGTTCATGATAATTTTTTTTGTGATTTATTTACTCATTTCGATCATTTCATTGCTAAATTCGCCCACCAGAATTCCTAATGAGTTGATGGAGGCAATGACTTCATTCTGCGCCATATTATCAGTAGGAAGAGTATCGCGGAAAATAACCCTCTTGCCGGTATTGTCCAGCGCGAATGCTCCGTGCACAATATCCCTGTTTTTTCGTAACAGTGAACGATAAATGGCTTCCGAAGGGGTTTTTATTTCAAAAAGAAACTGTTCCATAATAAGTATAGAGTCTGAAATAATCAGAATCATATTCTTTATTCCGCTGGATTCTTTTTCAATGATTAGAATTCTCTGAGTTTCATCTTCCAACGTGATGTTGAACTCATAATCTAACAACCATTCTTTAACCGTTCTGAATATTTGATTTCTCATGATCGTAAGTTTGCTTCAAATTTTGTTAGACAAATATAGAGCAAATTTTTAAAATTGCAAATATTTTTAGCATTATTTTGTTTTAATTCTTATATTTGCTAAAAAAATAGGCTTATGAGTTTTTTCGGAACCAACATTAAGAAAATAAGGCAGGTTAAGGGTTTAAGTCAAAAGGCTTTTGCTGATTTGTTTGATCTGAACAGGGGAGTTATAAGTTCTTATGAAGAAGGAAGGGCCGAGCCTAAGATTGAAACCATTCTGAAGGTTGCCAATTATTTTAACCTTAATCTGGATAAGCTATTAACGGAAATATTACAGGTTAATCAGTTAGTAAGTGTTTCTGATATTGACCATCTGATGTTTGAATCGGATAAAATTAATGAAAAGTCACTTGTTGTCAGTCGTTATAAGAATGGAAACATTGTTCAGGAGGATATTTTGCAAAAATTATTAGCAAACGTTGATCTGATTTACGAGTATAAAAGTAGACAGAATGTGCAAAATTTTTATCAGGATGGCGATTTGTTGTTTTTAAGTGTGGAGAAATCCGGTTTTTCAGCAGATTGTGTCTTTTTGGATAATGAAGGCTATCTGCAATTCGCAGGTGATAGTAAAAAAAATGAAAATCTGTCTTTTTACAGAATTATCGGGCATGTTTCAACAGGAAGTAAAAATGTTTTTGCGGATATTTTATCACGACTTGAGCGTTTGGAAGAAAAGGTTTTTGACGGTTTTAAAAATAGCAAGAATTAACATTGTTTAATCTGCAATACTGACCGTTATACCCTTTTAAATTGTAATTGTATTGATTTGCAGTATAATACGATTTTTTAAAGGACTATTTTTTTACCTCCTTATTTATTTAAACAACTATTACATTTCCGAATAAGATCACTCGGCTGATGAATTTTAATATTCATTGAATTCGATAATTTAGCTTTTTAAAATTTTTCATTGTATTTTTAAGGAATGAACTTTACCGCAATGAATAAAATAAGAAATACCCTGAAACCGGGGATTACCATTCCGAGTTTGATCTTTATCATTGGAGTTTGTTTAATCTCAGCAGTATATCCGACTGCAACTGAGAATCTTCTGAATATTGTTAAAAATTTCATCTTTATCAACCTCAATTGGGTATACGTCTGGTCGGTGACCCTGTTTGTCATATTCCTGATCTATATTATGGCCAGCAAATACGGAAATATACGGCTTGGGAGAAATGACAGTAAGCCGAACTACAGCTTCTTTTCATGGCTGTCGATGCTTTTCGCTGCAGGAATGGGAATCGGGTTGATGTATTTCAGTGTTGCCGAGCCGATGCAGCATTATTCCAATGAAATTTTTGCTTCCAAGACACCTGTTCAGAGAGCTCAGAATGCGCAGCTATACACCTTTTTTCACTGGGGAATTCATGCATGGGCCATCTACGGAGTGGTGGGGCTTGCACTGGCATATTTTTCATACCGTTACCGTTTGCCTTTATCCTTAAGAAGCTGCTTTTATCCTTTGCTTAAAGACAAAATTAAAGGAAAATGGGGAAATCTTATTGATATTTTTGCGCTGTGCAGCACTTTTTTTGGGATTACCACAACCTTGGGGTTCGGTGTTGTACAGATCAACTCCGGCCTGGTAACATTGCATATTTTACCGGAAACAAGTTTTCCTTATCAGGTTCTTATCGTAACTGTTTTGGTCTCGTTAGCAATCTTTTCTGCAGTATCAGGATTGGATAAAGGCGTTAGAATATTAAGCAATATTAATATCACAGCAGTAGTAGTACTGTTACTTTTTGTACTGATATTCGGGCCGACGGTGTATCTGATTGGGAGTTTTACAGAAGGAATAGGAACCTACATCAATAGCTTTTTCAGCCTTACTTTCAATACCCATATATACGAGGAAAACACCCAAAGCTGGTTTCACGACTGGACGATATTGTACTGGGCGTGGTGGATCTCATGGTCTCCGTATGTGGGACTCTTCATCGCAAGAATCTCTAAGGGAAGAACAATAAGAGAGTTTGTAGCTGCCGTATTGATATTGCCTACGCTTTTCAACTTTATATGGATGTCGGTTTTTGGAAATAGTGCGATTTGGTTTGATATGAATATTGCTAATGGCTATTTAAGTAAAATGGCCAACGATCCGGATGGTCTGATGTTTCAGTTTCTGGAATATCTTCCTTTCACAAAGGCAATCAGTTTCCTTGTTATTGGTATCATTATTATTTTCTTTGTCACTTCTGCAGACAGTGGTATTTTCGTGATGAACAGCATCGCAACCAAAAATGCCAGAGTATCCCCGAAATGGCAGACTGCAGGGTGGGGAGCACTTCTCGCGGTTTTGGCTTTAATGCTTCTTAATGCCGGAGGTTTGGCGGCTCTGCAAAGTATGACTCTCATTACTGCTTTGCCTTTTTCAATCATTATGCTTTTATTTATTGTAAGCCTTTCCAAAGCACTGGTTATTGACAAGGGTTACTATGAAAAAGATTTTTCTTCAACTACCGTTCCCTGGTCTGGAGAGCACTGGAAAGAACGGCTGCATCAAATCGTATCATTCAATGATGCGAAATCGACAGAATTTTACATAAAAACTACAGTTCAGCAGGCGTTTGAAGAATTGGCAGAAGAATTTTCCAAAAATGGTATCGAAGCTAAGATCAATTCTCAGAATAGTCCGCAAAGTATAGAAATTGAGATCAAGTACGGTGTAATCAATAACTTTAAATATGGAGTAAAAAAGGAATCAAAAATGGTATCGGAATATCTTTTAAATGAAGATAACTTACCCGGTTTGGAAGAAGAGCTTATATATTATCCTAAATCCTATTTCGGTGACAATAGGGAAGGATATGACGTCAAGCTGTTTACGAAGAATGAATTGATCTCGGATGTATTAAAACATTATGAACGTTTTGTAGATATCGTTTCCGAGGAAAAGAATACGATGTTTATCAGCAGTGATGCCAATCACCGTTTTAAGTGAAAGAACAGTGATTATAAAATTTCAAATGTCTCAATAGAGTAGTGAAAAAACAAAATAGGTAATAGTATATTAAAAATTCTTTCTTAGGAAGATTCACGGCATTCCGGTAATTTTAAGATAATTAAAATATTTTGTTTTTAAACATGGTGAGATGTTTGCAGGTATATTCAGAATATAATAGAATCAACCTGCACTAAACCACACTATGACCAATATATTTTTTGAAAGCTGGGCCGGCATCTGGCATGTAACATTGCTTACCATCATTTCTTTCATAACACTTTTTGTATTCATTAGAATATCAGGAAAGCGTACACTCGCCAAATTCAACGCTTTTGATTTTGTGGTAACCGTAACGCTTGGATCTGTTTTGGCCTATATGATGCTTGCTCAGATTAACCTTGCCGAAGGCGTTGTCGTATTGTCGATAATCATTGCATTGCAACTGTTATTTGCTAAGCTTTCACGCACATCAGAATTTATGGAAAAAGTGTTCAATGCTTCACCCACATTATTATTTTATAAAGGGGCTTACCTAAAAGCTAATATGAAAAAGGAGTTGGTCACCAAAGAAGAGATTCTCGTGGCCATTCGCGGGCAGGGAATAGGCAATACCGCAGAAGTGCTTGCAGTGGTAATTGAAGCAAATGGAGACATGAGTGTTGTAAAAAAATCTGAAAGTGACAGCAACGCCAGTTCATTGGACAATATTAAAATATATGAAAATCAGAAATCACAGAAATAAATTAAAGGACATGTAAAGAAGTGATAGATTTTCTGTTCCAATTTTTAGATCAGTAAGCAGATGTTCTAATTTATTTCATCTTTGATTATTCTGACGTTTTTTTCATGAAGTCTTTTTTGCAGCCACTGCGAAAGTTGTTTCTGATCAATTTCCCGACCTGAATAAAGTAAAGTAAACTGCAGTTTTGCACTGTCTGTGCGGGGATATTGCTCAATTTTTCCGTAAGAAACATTACTAATGTCAGGATAAAGGATTTTTATCTCTTGCAAAAGGGTAGAATCAGCAACCCTGTATGTATCAAGTTCCTGTCTTAGTTTGGAAATGGCAATATCTTTTTCGGAAATATTGTTGTCAAATTTATTGATTTCGCTGAGGATCTCAGATTTGATATCGGTATCGTTCTGCCTTATGGTAAGCTTGGTATCCAGAAGACCATTGTCTGCAAGCATCTTATTAAAAGAAATAATTTCCTTTTCTGTAAATTTCTTGTTAAGAAAAGCCAGGTCGATTGTCTTTGGACTTACGTTGTAGTTTATTTTTTTGTAGATCACCGTATAGCCGTTGTTTTCAAATTCCTTTTGGACAAAATGCTCCGCTGTTTTTGTAAACTTCTTTTCGTTATACAGGTTGTAAGCCAGATAAAAACTTGGTACAATCATAACAACAATTAAGATCGAAATTCCATATCTGATTCTTTTCTCATATTTGCTTTCAATAAGCGAAGACGGGTATTGAAGAAACTTTACCACGAAAAAGGTAGCAATACAGATAAAAAAGCAATTAATGGTATATAGATAAAATGCTCCGAAAAAATATGAAAAATTAAAGGTCGCCAATCCAAAGCCTGCTGTACAGAGCGGGGGCATCAATGCGGTTGCAATGGCTACTCCGGGAATAGGATTTCCTTTTTCAACTCTGGTAATGGCTATTACACCGACCAATCCACCGAAAAATGCAATCAAAACATCATATATATTGGGGGCTGTCCTTGCCAACAGTTCCGACTGGACATCTTTGAAGGGACTTACATAAAAATAAATCGCAGAAACCGTAAGACTTACAAAGGTTGCAATCAGAAGATTCTTAAATGACTTTTTAAGCAATGAGAAGTTGTAAGTTCCGAGAGCAAACCCGGCACCGACGATTGGTCCCATCAATGGTGAAATCAGCATCGCACCAATGATAACCGCCGTTGAGTTAACGTTAAGTCCAATGGAGGCAATAATAATGGCACAGGCAAGAATCCACAGATTTGAACCCCGAAAAGAGATATTGGAAATTACATTCTCAAGAACCTTATCTTTTTTTTCCTCACCATTATGAAGAGTAATAAAATTGAATATATTTCTGATCATCTTTAGTTATTTTGAAGATCGGTTGAGAATCACATATCCTAAAAGTCCACCAATGAGTGATGCGGCAAATATACCTATTTTTGCCTGAGTCTGGTATTCCTCATGACTGAAGGCCAGTGACGTTACAAAAAGTGACATCGTAAATCCTATAGAGGCTAAAAATCCAAGTCCGAAAAGGTTTTTGATCGTCATTCCTGAAGGAACTCTGGCAATTTTCAGTTTAATAAACAGAACGCTGAACCCTACAACGCCGATTACTTTACCCAGTAAGAGACCTAAAGCAGTACCCACTGCAATATTATTGTTAAAAAGACTCTCTATATCAATACTTAGCGAAACGCCGGCATTCGCTATAGCGAAAATAGGAATAATCAGGAATGAAACGGCGGGATGCATGGCATGTTCAAGCCTCTGCAATGGAGGAGTGGCGGCCAAGGTTGCCTCGTTCATTTTTTCCAGGACGTGTAGCTGTTCATTGGTGAGGGTAGGTGTATTTTGATCAGGGTCAATATTTTTAAATCTTTCAAGGTAGGAATTAATCTTAGTAATAAAAACACTTTCCCGGATCTTCACGTCGGCCGGGATTGTAAATGCGGCTAATACGGCGGCTATCGTAGCATGAACTCCCGATACAAGAAAGCAGGTCCAGACCCCACCAATTCCCAGCACTGCATAAAAAATAATGGATCGTATGCCAAGCTTGTTTCCCAAATACATTAAAGCAAGAATGAAAAGCCCGGTCAGTAAAAACGTCATATTGATTTCAGCGGTGTAGAAAAATGCGATTACCAGTACTGCCCCAAGATCGTCAACAATAGCAAGGGCTGTTAAAAAGACCTTGAGAGCCAACGGTATTTTATTTCCCAGCAGGTAAAGAACTCCCAATGCAAAAGCAATATCTGTAGCCATCGGGATTCCCCAGCCTTGGTGAGGTTCACCTGAAGGATTGAAAAGAAGATAAATAAGGGCCGGCATAACCATACCTCCGACTGCGGCAACAATAGGTAAAAGAGCCTTTCTGACATTGGAAAGCTCTCCCCCGATGATCTCCCGTTTCAGTTCCAAACCGACTACAAAGAAAAATATGGACATCAGACCGTCATTAATCCAGTGGTGAATGGTATAGTTAAAATAGGTTTCATTGTTCCACCGGAAGCCAAAAGATTGTTCCAGAACTTCATGGTAGCTATGAGACAGAGGTGTATTTGCCAAGATAAGGGCCAGTATAACGCTGATTCCCAATAACAGTCCTCCAGACTTTTCCTGCTGAATAAATCTTTGCATAGGCTGCACGATCTTGTCTATCGGTTTCTGATTGTAGTTATTGCTCATCGTTTCTTGTTTATATAATTGTAAATTTACGATTTTTGGATGTGATTTCCGCTGTAGCCAATTTTATCAGGTCTGTTTGATATACAAGGTTTCAGTGAATAATTTGATTTTTAAAACGTTGCGTATTAAAATTTAAACAATAATTTCGAAATAAAAAATAGCATTGGCAATAAATTAATTTATAATATTACAGATCAAATATAAATTAAAGATAATGTCTACAAAAAAACTTGGCGAATGGTATGCCACCGCAATCTGCGGGAATGATATCACTTCATCCTGTTTATATGTTTCTGCTTTGGCAATTGTTTCAGCTGGCCAATATGCCTGGATTGCCCTTTTACTGGTAGCCGCGGTATTGTACTTATTCAGAAAGATCTATGGGGAAGTCGTAGGTGCGCTGCCTCTGAATGGCGGGGCCTACAATGTATTGCTGAATACGACATCGAAGAGCAATGCATCGGTGGCAGCATGTCTTACCATCCTGTCATATATGGCCACGGCTGTTATCTCCTCCAGTGAAGCGATGCATTATCTTCATCACATTCTGCCTTATTTCAATGTGAACATTGCTACATTTGTGCTGTTATTGATATTTCTGGGACTTACCATTCTTGGAATCTCCGAGAGCGCAGTTGTTGCATTGGTCATTTTTATTTTCCATCTCACGACGATGGCCCTGCTTATCGGCTCATGTGCATATTTTGTTTTTGAAAACGGGTTCTCCATATTGAGGGAAAATTTCCACCTGCCGGTACGGAACGGAAGCATCATGACAGCTATCTTTTTCGGATTTTCAGCTGCAATGCTGGGAATCTCTGGTTTTGAAAGTTCATCGAATTTTGTTGAAGAGCAGAAGAGAGGAGTATTTACCAAAACATTACGTAATATGTGGATTGCTGTTTCCATATTAAATCCGCTGATTGCATTTCTTGCCATCTGCATTATTCCTATATCACAAGTCGAATCACATCAGAATTCTTTTTTAAGCTATGTTGGTACACTTACGGGTGGTAATTGGTTGGCCACTGTTATTTCAATCAACGCAGTATCTGTTTTAAGTGGAGCTGTTCTTACCTCTTTTGTAGGAGTAAACGGGTTGATTAAAAGAATGACTCTGGACCGAATTCTTCCCAATTATTTCCTGAAAGAAAACGGAAGAGGAAGCACATATAGGATTCTCATTTTATTTTTTCTTCTCTGCTGTTCGGTATTGTTGGTTACCCGTGGTCAGCTTGGGCCTTTAGCAGCGGTATATGCATTATCTTTTTTAACGGTGATGGCTTCGTTTGCTTTAGGGAATATCTTGTTGAAGCTGAGACGCTCACGCCTTCCGCGACCTGAGAGTGCAAGACCCGGAGCTGTAATCATTGCTTTGTTTGCCATTATTATTGCTCTCTATGGGAATATTAAGACCAAACCCCAATATTTGGTTACCTTTCTGCAATATTTTATTCCTTCTGTGTTGATTATTCTTGCGATGCTGATGCGAAAAGATATTATGCACTTTGTGGTCGATATGCTGGAATCTGTATCCCGAGGATATAAAAAATATACGGTTACAAGACAACGATTTCTGAACAGGAAACTTAAAAAACTCTATGAGCAGAATTTTGTGTTCTTCTCAAAAGGAGATGATATTGCTACCTTAAATAAAGTGATGATGTATCTTCATGAGAATGAAGTGACTAATAAAATGAAAATTGTTACTGTTCTTGAAAAAGAGCAAAATCCCGATCCTAAGTTTCTGGCCGATTTCGAAGTTCTGGATAGGGCATATCCGGATGTCGATATGGAATATATAACTCTTGTAGGTCGGTTTACCCCCGAACTTGTGGAGGAACTTAGCCAAAAATGGAATATCCCAAAAAACTTTATGTTTATAAGCAGTCCCGGAGAAAGATTCAGCTACAGAGTTGACGAGCTGGGTGGAGTGCGGCTTGTTCTATGACAGATGTTATTTTTGATGAATACGTTTATATTACTCAACAATAACCATCTTTTTAATAATTAGTTTTGAAAATTGTTTGATTTATTCAAAATTACTGTATAATTTTCATTGGTAAGATGTTTAAAATTTTCTTGTGAAGCGGTGATTTAATTATCGTGAACAACAATTATGTCTCTGTTGACTATGTCGTGAACAGAATTTAACGGCATGTATACCTGGCTTTTGGGTAAAGAAATATCGATAAGGTACAATGTAATATCTTACCTGAACCTAATTTTAGATTCTAAATATAAAGTGTATCTAAAACTGACATGAACTGCAAAGTAACATGATAAGTCAGTTTTTCGTATTAAAGATTTTTCGGTTGCTCAAGATGATAAGCGGGAAATAATAGAAGGTTTACTTATTGTACAGTCTGAGAATTTCTACCAATTCGGGGACGGATCGTATTTTCAGCTTCTCAAACAGCCTGTTTTTGTAAGTGCTGACCGTTGAAGAATGGATGTTCAGTTGATTAGAAATTTCTTTGAGGGGAAGACCTTCTGCAAGCTTATTGGCAATTTGCAGTTCGCGGTCTGATAACGCTTCAAAGGGCGAATCTTTTGCAGCACCGTTTAATGATTCTAAAAACATCGCTTCCTTTACCTGGTCACTGAAATATCGGCCCTTGTCGAGCATTGCCGTTACAGCAGTCTTAACCACTTCAGAAGAGCTTTGTTTGCTTAAATAGCCACCGGCACCCATCTTTAGGTAACGCATTGCATACAACTCTTCATCCTGTGAAGAAAATATTAAAATTTTTAATTCAGGTTTATGAATTTTTATGTAATGTATTGCTTCCTGAACAGTACCATTAGGCATATTGACGTCCATAATGACCAGATCAAACTCTTCTTTCAGAATTACTTTGTAGAGTGATTTATAATCTTCTACTTCTGAAATTACTGCTTCGGGACTAAGTCGTTTGATCGTTTGTACCAGACCCATCCGGACAATACCATGATCATCTGCCACCACAATCCGGGTATTTAATTTTAAATCCTTCATGCGGTAAATTTAGGCAAAAAAAGAGATATGATTCTATTACTTTCAGACGAAAGAATACCACATTTCTGCGCACTAAGGATATAAAATTTTCACAATTTTTTCAAACTTAGTCCAGCTCCTTTCCCGCAATAGTTACCGGAATTTAAAATAATCAAAAATGTAAATCGCTCATAAATGCTTTTCGTCTATTCCTATTATTGCTGTTAAAAAAGCAAAAAAGAGCTTTTTAGAAGTATTGTTAAATTGCCGTAAAGCTATAATAAACATTGATAGAGTACGTGGTATTTTCCTTTCCTACCAAACTTTGGGCACCTGCAGGCGGTATGGTGTACATTACGTCCAGTTGCCTGTCCAGGACCGGGGTTCCGTTAAAAAGTATTTTTTGAGGCGTTTTGGATAAGGGAGCATTTACAGAACTTCCATCCACGCCTATTTGTAATATGTTGGAGTTAATGTCAGTCTGCAGACCGCCTTTCTTGAAATAATTTTCGTCTGATTTTACGTACAATTCAAAACTTTCATTATTAGACAATATAATTTGGCTTGGTATGACCTGTGACTGGCCATTGGCGTAATGTGAAGCGGTATTAAAATTGAAGTTTACATTTCGTCCGGAACTGGGAATGGTGATCTCCGACCGGGGAAGCACCTTTAGCTGAACCGCCGTATTTTGTAAACTGTTAATTGAGTTATCAGTACTTCTTACACTGAAGTTCAATTCAAACGTATACGTTCCTGCTTCAAAAAAATAGTTTTTAAAATCTTCTGCAGACACATAAAGCTCCGGCATGAAGCTGTTTCTGTTTCCTGCTCCCACACTGAAGCCGGCTGGGGAGAAATTCTGAAAATCAGCAGATAAGGCTTTGGTTGTGAGTGCAGATCCACTACTGCCCAATTTAATGCTTGCTATATTTCTGGTTCCAGGAACGCCTTTGGAAGAAGTAAACTGAATATTAGCAGCAGCAGCTTTCGCCCATAAATTAAAATCGACGGTATGTGCGATCTCCGCATTATCCAAATTCAGAACCCGAGTGCCTGTAATTCGGTAGTCACTCAAAGAAGATATTTCTATGTATTTTGTTAACGATGTTGTAAGCCATCTGATGGATTGGGGAATGACTAAAATTGTTTTAAAATTACGGGGCGTGAAATCATTATAATTCTGAGTAATATCCATAGAGTAATTCCCGGCCCGGAAGGTATTGGCAGCAAACTGTGCGGCAGGGATTTTAAACGTGAAATTGATATTTCCCTTGTTGAATCCTCCTCCAAAAATAATGGACCCGGGCGGTTCAAACCATCTTACAGCGCTTGTACTGAATGATTGAAAACCTGGTAAAGAACCCGAATATCCGGTAGATGGCAGCTGCCCGCCCATACTTTCCAACTGCCACAGAAGAGCGGAACTGGGTAAAGTAGATGAAGACGAAGAGTGCGTAAAAGCTGGTCCCGACACAGAAGTAAATGTAGGAGCTATCGGCGCCAATCCGAAAAAGGCATAATCCCAGTTTGTTCTGTAGGCGTTCACCATTACCCTTGTCGGTACTGAGGTAAATTCACTCCTGTTAAAAATATTATTTTCAGGAATCGTCAGGTACACATCCTGAGCGTTCGTGAATGCTGACCCGCAGAACACTGTAAAAATTCCTATTAAAAATGCCCTCATCGTTTTCATACCTTTAAATTTAAAACTTTTTCACCTTAATGGTGGTGTCTTTCTTTTTATATTCAAAAATCACGGTTTCTGAATAACCTTCTTTCGTCACGTGAATAGTTTGGGTAGGTTGTGTATAGCTGTATTTGTCGTTTTCAATATAGAGATCGTACTTTCCATCTTTAAGGAAAAACTCAAACTCATTTTTTTGGTTAACCACGGCAGTATAGATCATCCCATCTTCACTTTTTGCATACACCACGATTCCGGTTACATCCGTTTCCACGACATCATAGTCCTGTTTGATCTCTTTTAATTTTCCGCTTACCCTGATGTTTTTTACCAAGCCCACTTTGCGGTTGATATTGTTATTTACCATAATTACAGGATCCATCATCAATCGGGAACCCGCACTTTCGTTCACCTTTAATTTGTAAATGCCTTCAGGTACATTTTGAAAGACTACTTTTCCGTTCTTATCCGTCATCGCTACATAATTGTCCAGCTTCACTATTTCATTCGCAAGAACCAATTCACCCGCATCCAGAAGTCCATTGAAATTTTTATCTTCAAATAACTGGAACGTCACTTTATGATTTCCCAGAGCCGTTGCTGCGGCAAAATATTTTTTTATCCCCACTCTGAACTGGTAATAATTGCCACTGCTGGCATAAGCAGCCGTAGATTTATAACCGGATAAATTAAAATAACCTGTGGTGGACCATGAAGGTGAAATCTTATATTCCAGGTTACCGCTCACATTGCTGTTTAAGTTTTTATAAAGTTGCGAATAGGACGTTCCGGCTGAAAAAGATCCCGTCAGGTTATTATTAAGCATATGGAAATTATACGAAGCGTATAAATTGTAGTTGGCGAAATTACGGTCTGCATCGTAATAAGAATTTAAATCAAATACACTGGTTGCATTCCATTGGGCTGTTCCGTTGAGGGAAAAAGATTTATACCTGTAAGATAATGTTGCTTTCAGACTGTTGAACCAATCGGCCTTATTATTCTCTTTGGAATAAGAATATTCCGCAGTTAAATTCAATCCGTGAGCACCCAATGTAGTGCTTATGTTGGCCTCAATACGGTAAGAAAAAAGTTCCTGTGAGTTGTAAAAATTAGCTGTTTTTTGTCTTTCAACCTTTGGAGCAAGTAGAAAATTCCAATTATTTAAAGAAAACTGGTACCCTGATCCCAAAGCCTCTGTACTGTTGAAATAATAACGTAGATTATCGGTATTCCCCGTTTCGATAGGCGCACTCTGAATACTCAGGAACTCCGGATCTATCTGCGAATTCTGATATTGTATAAACGCGCGCTGCGTAGGAGAAAATTGGCGGCTGATCCGCTGATTTAAGAAAAAAGATCCCCGTTTGATTCCTGCATAACTTTTGGTGGCAAAAGAATTAACAGATTGTATATCCCATTTTCCTACTTTTCCTTCGTAATTGGCTCCCATTGAAGCGCCTGCATTTTCATCTTTGTTCAGAAGGCCTTTTTCGTGGCTCAGGCCCGCCTCCGTGCGGATGGTATGCTTATCGTTAATTAAAAATGATGTTACCGCATTTGCCACCTGTGTATCTACGTTAAGGCGCGGATCATGTTCAAATAGATAAGACACTTTTCCACTGAAAGATTTAGCATTCCCAAAATTATATTTTGCACCCGCTATGGTGGATCCTTTTGTTTGTTGGAAATATGTACCATACAGGTTATAATTATTTTCCAGCGCAAGAATTTCAATCTGATTATTTAGACCGAATTTGGTAGAAACTTTTCCGCCTCTCCCGAAAACCGGATAATCGTAATCGTTGCTGTTAACATTTCCCAACCGTAATACCGTATTCTTTCTCTCCAGCTCCAGCCAGGTATCATACAGGTTATAGCGGCCGTCTTCAAGATAGTAATCCGCACCAATATTGAAGCGCGATTTTAGATTTTCCGTCATCCGGAACACTGTGTTTCCCCTCAATTGAAGAAAATTGAAACCTGAACTGTTTTCGTTATAGCTAAATTCTGCAAAATTACTTCCGTTTGACGCTTCATTTTCGCGAGCAATTTGTCTGTTGTTCGATAAAATGACTAAGTGGAGCGTATTGCCTCCCACAATTTCATTATTAAGCACGTCTGTGGCGTTTGCATTAATATTAAATTCTGGAAAAAGCATATTCTGTTTTCTGACCACAATTTTGATCTCAACCGTTTGCTTTTCTAAACCTTCCAGCGATACGGTCTGTTGTTTTGGCATCATTTCCAAACCGTCAGGAATGGATTGCAAATCAATCTTTACGGTTCGTTTACTATAGCCTTGGTTTTCTACTATCAGCAGAATTGAGGAGTCCGGCGCAGCAGGATTAATAAAATTCTCGTAGGCTGCCGTATAAATTGCGATATTATTGTTCTCTTCTTTTTTAATGAAGAACGAGGCACTTTCAGTTCTGGTGACCGATGGAGTGGTGTACGAAACCTGGAATCTGATCTCATTGGATCTCAGTTTCATAAAATCTACGTTGGCGATCAGTTTTACGGGAAGATTTTTAGACTGGCCCGCACCTAAGGTAAAGTCATTTTTAGAATAGAAAAGCAAACCCGGGTAATTTTCCTGAGGCATGATATTCTGAATTGTAATTTCTTCAGAGCTTTTATTCTCAACAACCAGGAAATTAGTAAAAGTCGAACCCTTTTCAACAGCTACACTGTCATTTTCAAAATGGATTTCGACATCCTTCTTTTCCTGCGCAAAAGCTAACGAAAAGTTCAGAAGAACAAATGCAAAAAGTAAGATTGTTCTTTTTATGATTGACATCGACATTCCATTTTGGGGTTTCAAGACTTAATTTTTAAAATTTAAAGTTTTTTTCGCCTACGCGTAAATCGTTGGATCCTGCCATTTTGATAATAGCCACGCCAAGGAAGTTCCCGGAAATGTTATCCGGTAAAGAAAAATGAACCACCTGATCGGTATTGGGAAGCATGGAGATGGAAATTGCGGGTAATTTTATTTCCTTACCATGATCTGTGTCGGTTAGTTCAAGCTCAACGGTGGCATCATTGACGGTGTTTCCATCGTTATGAATGCTTACGGCGACTTTTCTGTTCGCTGCACCTGCATTACTCACCTCTGAAATATTGGTAATATCCAAACTTTTAACATTGTTCCCTGGTGGAGTATAAAAGATGTGAAGTCCCACTTCGAATAAGGTGATAATACCAATCCCGTTTTGAGCCCGTACCTGATCTGCCTGTTGAGGAAGCTGCGTAAAAAACAACATGCTGTTCGTCACGGCAGACTTTGATGCGTTTGTCGGAATCTGCATGGTTACTACGATCTCCTTTGTGCTTTTCGCAGGAACTGTGATAGCGTTTTCTAAGGTAGATACCCAAGAAGCATTGGAGGTTTTTGAACTGCCTGCATCAAGATATACCTTATTTCCATCCTCATCTCTAACCCAGTCTTTATAGTTGAGATTAAAAACATAATCCTTATCCGAGCTGTTTTGAAGTGTGACTGTCTGTGTTACTTTTTCTCCTGGATTACCGGTAAAAAATAAGCGTGTAGGCGACATAGAAATACTTTGTGCCAGAAGTGAAGAAGACCCTGTAAGGATGAAGAAAATGAAAAGGTGAATAAACTTGTGCATGGTGTAAATTGTTTAAAAATAAAGATTCCCAAAACTACTGAAACTTAACTAAAGGAACCTTCACAAACTAAAGAAATTATTATAAAGCAGTCGCAGTATACGTTACGGTTTGTGTATATGTTCCTGCTGGTTTTCCTAAAATATCAGAAGAAGAAGATTTTGCTGCTGGAATCGTGTAGTCCAGATTCAATGTCAGTGCGCTTCCCAGCGGGGCATTTGCCACTAAAGTCTGATCAGCTGCGGATAACACAACCGCATTTTTTGTACCGCCCATGGTTCCGGCCGCTGCTGAAGTTTTAATGGTCAAAACATTTACAGGAATTAAGTTGGTTCCATTGATAAAATTCGCACCCCCTGCTTTTACTTTTACATCGAAGCTCTTGGTTGAAGTCACTTTCAAAGCGTTGGCTTGGGCCACTGTTTTTTCTGAATTATAGTCCGCTGCAGTAACATAGTTAAAAGCAACTGCACCACCACCTGCAGTACTTCCGTTATCGATAGAGATTACATCATTCAGGGTAATGTTTACAGTGGTTGTTGCCGTAGTATTCTGAGCCTGGATAGTGTTTGTTCCTAATACGAATGCTCCGATAGTTAATGCTGCGATAGCGATTTGCTTTTTCATAATGATATTATTTTATTTTTTATTCTTGTTTAGTTGTTCCCTTTTGAACATTACAAATGTACATCGGCAATACATTTTTCTCTGTAGTGGAACATGGAAGTTGATGTAGTGAAATCGCCACAGATATTTCGATTATTCGTTTAAAATATAAATCGTCATTAAATGATAATTCTTTTTAAGGTACATTTCTCTATATCGAATTAAGACATACAAAAATCAAAGGCCTCCCGTAGGAAGCCTTTGAACACCAAATCACAAAATATTAATATGAAATTAATTTACTTTTAGTCAGGAAATAAATTTTATAAAGCAGTCGCAGTATACGTTACTGTTTGTGTATATGTTCCTGCTGGTTTTCCTAAAATATCAGAAGAAGATGATTTTGCCGCTGGAATCGTGTAGTCCAGATTCAGTGTCAATGCGCTTCCCAGCGGGGCATTTGCCACTAAAGTCTGATCAGCTGCCGATAACACAACCGCGTTTTTCGTACCGCCCATGGTTCCGGCCGCCGCCGCCGCTTTAATTGTCAGAACATTTACAGGGATTGTGCTGGTTCCGTTCATGAAATTCGCACCTCCTGCTTTTACTTTTACATTAAAATTCTTTGTTGAAGTCACTTTTAAAGAGTTGGCTTTAGTAACCGTCTGATCAGAGTTGTAATCTGCTGCAGTAGCATAGTTAAAGTCAACTGTATTGCCGATTGCAGTACTTCCCGCGTCGATAGAGATGACATCATTCAGGGTAATGTTTACAGTGGTTGTTGCTGTAGTATTTTGAGCCTGGATAGTGTTTGTTCCTAATACGAATGCTCCGATAGTTAATGCTGCGATAGCGATTTGCTTTTTCATAATGATATTATTTTATTTTTTATTCTTGTTTAATTGTTCTCTTTTGAACATTACAAATGTACATCGGCAATAAACTTTTCTCTGTAGTGGAACATGGAAGTTGATGTAGTGAAATCGCCACAAGTATTTTCGTTTATTCGTTTAAATAAGAAAGCCCTCAACACTTTTAAGTGTTGAGGGCTTTCCTCAAATAGTTGTTTGATATAATTATAAAGCGGTCGCTGTATAAATAACTGTTTGCGTATACGTTCCGGCAAGGGTTTTAAGAGTCATCAGCTACAATTACTGCAATAAGAGGATAAATGATGCTGTATCAGCAAATTTTTAACTGGCTTTACGATTTCGGCAAAATGGTTTCAAAAAATTGAGCAATATTTTTTTTCAGTTTCTCAAAAATACTTGAATTTTCAAACTCTTTATTGTCATATCCTATCGGAAATCCTTTCTCAACATATTGATTATTTTTCTCAACCGTAAGATTTTGAAATTCATTGTTGACCATTCCGGTTTCATCAGTGTGAATATCTAAATATTTTACAGCAGCATTTTTAGAAAAATCCAGCTTTCTGATATTGATGGTCTTTATCTCTTTTTTGAGATCTGATCTAAAATACAGATTCATTGTCTTGGTATCGATAACGGTCTGCCATTCGCCCGGATATATCGAATTTAAAATATTCCAGGCATAGTCTACAGGCTTTTCATCATACGTATAATTTTTCAGCATGTAATAAGCACGGTTGTAGCGATCTTCCCAGTTTTGGTTTTGTTTAACATCAAACTTTTCAGGTCCGCCGAGAAAATCAAATTTTTTGGCCGCAGTTAAATCCTTTTGGTATTGATTATTGCACAGAAGCGGCATCGGCATTTCCTTATTGGTCAGAACCGTATACTTACCATTCAGCAAAGCGATCGTTGCTGAGTTTCCTTCTGCATCGGTGAGGAAAAAGTGACTGCCGGCCGCGTTAGGCCACCAGTCGATATTGGGCCCGTCATTAAGATGGTTGATTACTTCTTTCACCGTTTTGTAATTATCCAACTGGTATTGGATCCATTGCGCCCAGAACATATTGGCTTGTTTTGGATTATATACCTTACTGGTTTCTTCCAGGTATAATTCAACTAAGAAAAGACCTTTTTCATTGATTCCATAGCAGGGAAAATCGTATCCTAAAAGATTAAAGGTAACAGACCCGAATTTTGAGGTCCACTGTTGATGAGGCTGAAGCTGATCTGTTGTTAAATTCTGCCAGCTTATATTCCTTTTATAAACATCACGTTTATTGACCACGATCATTCCCGGCATTGTTTTCCAGTTTTCATTGAAGCCAACGATGTTGTAATTTTTACCAGTAAGCAAAAAAGCGGAGCATGCCTTACTTTGAACTGAGTATAGCATAACACAAAGCATGATATGGCGGAGAAAGAAAATTTTCATAAACAAATAATTATATTGATTAATGGCCCTAGCAATAGGAAGATTCACAGACTTTATTTCTAAGAACAAATATATCATAATCAACCACAATAGGTCAATGGTTATTTCTAACCAAAATGGATAATTAACCAGACTTAAAGCCCATAAACCTCGAGAATCAAATGATTAACTGACCATAATTACTAAAAATCCCGGCTTTGTTTGCCGGGATTCTAAATTTTTGATCTTATTTTTCTAATTTTCAGAGAAACTTTCCCTGATATTAGAAGAAATATTGATCCAGTTCTTCAATAAAACTATTTTCAGAAGGTTCCCATCCTAATTTTTCCCGAGTCTTCACACTTGTTGCCGGACAATTTGCCCCAACAAAAAACGTCATCCAGGTGAAATATTCTGATGCCTCTTCCTGAGACAAAGATTTAACAGGAATATCAAGTTTTTGACCGATTAATTCTGCAAAATCTTTCATTGACAAGGGCTGATCATTATTAACAGCATTATATCGCGCTCCAACTTCTCCTTTTTCAAGGGCCAGACGAAATAGTTTTGCGGCATCTGTACGATGAACAGAAGGCCAGACGTTATTTCCCTCTCCAATGTAAGCTGCTAGTCCTTTAGTCTTCGCCTGTTCCGCAAGCATCACTCCAAAACCTCCTTTGAAACCTGATTCAGAATTTCCGTAAACACTTGGGGATAGACGAACGATAGATGCCCTGACACCAGATTCCGACAGACTTACAAATGCTTTTTCAGAAAATCTGATTGATTCTGCCGGTGCTTTACTTTCCTCCGTGACTTGTCCGTTGATAAGGGGAAGCCCTAAAGTCCCGCCTGTTACCACAATGGGTTTGTCGGTTCCTTTTAACACTTCACCCATTGCTTCAATAGCTTTCTGATCTTTGAGCGCATTGCTTTGATAATCTGAAAAATCGTGTATAAAAGCGGTATGAATGACACCATCCGTTTCTCTTGCTCCTTTTTGCAAAATATCGAGAGTCTCCAAATCTCCTCTTAAAACTTCTGCTCCGGCTTCTCTGATGGATTTTGCAGATTCTTCCGAACGCGCCAGTCCAACTACCTGATGTCCGTTTGATAACAACTCTTTTACAACTGCTGAGCCTACAAATCCTGAAGCTCCTGTTACAAATACTTTCATATTCTTAAATTTTGTTTTTGTAATAATTTCTACTGCAAATTTAGTTGTGAATAAATCCCGAAAACGAGGTCATTTGACACAATTTTCATATTAATCCAATAAAAAGGATTAATTTTAAATATAATTTCAGTTTTTGAAAATGTCAGAGATTCTTAAAAATTACTTTCAGAGAGTTCTTCCCGATTTCACGGATGAAAAGTTCAATTTCATCCTGTATAAAAGTCAATTGATAAAACTTCAACGGAAAGAGATTGTATGCCGGCAAGGTGATATTTGTAATCTGAAAATCTTTGTTGCCAAAGGACTTCTTCGAAATTATTCAACCTCTGAAGATGGCAATGAACATATTCTCCAGTTTGTTAACGAAATGTCATGGACAACCGACCCCGAAAGTTTCTACAACAATACACCTTCTAAGCTGACGATTGAAGCAATGGAATCTTCGGAAATCTTCGCTTTTAATCTTGAAGATTTTGCTGTACTGCGAAAACAAATCCCTGAACTCAATATTTTTGTAGAGAACATCCTGACAAGAAAGTCCATGGAAATCCATAGACGGCTTTTGATGAATATCAGCAGCAGTCCGGAAGAGAAATACCTGGATTTCATCAATACGTATCCTGATATTTTCAACCGGGTTCCCCTGCATATGGTAGCTTCTTATCTTGGGCTTTCGAGGGAAACATTATCGCGTGTCCGCAGAAATATTCTGAAGACAGTGATTTGAAACTTTTATAATCCAGTCGCCAGGACTCGTTTATAAGAATTACGAAATGGAAATTTCTTTATTTTTATATCTAAATATTACCATCTTTAATGTAGATCTTAATACCATTTCTTATAGTGATAATACATTTGCATTCTTTCTTATAGGTATTTTATAAGGAAGTTCGTTTAAAAAAGAAAGCCCCCAACACCTTGAAAGCATTGGGGGCTTATATAAAATTCCCTTTTTTTTATTATAAAGCAGTCGCAGTATACGTTACGGTTTGTGTATACGTTCCTGCTGGTTTTCCTAAAATATCAGAAGAAGATGATTTTGCCGCTGGAATCGTGTAGTCCAGATTCAATGTCAATGCGCTTCCCAGCGGGGCATTTGCTACTAAAGTCTGATCAGCTGCGGATAACACAACCGCGTTTTTTGTACCACCCATGGTTCCGGCCGCTGCTGAAGTTTTAATGGTCAAAACATTTACAGGAATTAAGTTGGTTCCATTGATAAAATTCGCACCCCCTGCTTTTACTTTTACATCGAAGCTCTTGGTTGAAGTCACTTTCAAAGCGTTGGCTTGAGCCACTGTTTTTTCCGAATTATAGTCCGCTGCAGTAACATAGTTAAAAGCAACTGCACCACCACCTGCAGTACTTCCGTTATCGATAGAGATTACATCATTCAGGGTAATGTTTACAGTGGTTGTTGCCGTAGTATTCTGTGCCTGGATGGTGTTTGTTCCTAATACGAATGCTCCGATAGTTAATGCTGCGATTGCGATTTGCTTTTTCATAATGATATTATTTTATTTTTTATTCTTGTTTAATTGTCCTCTTTTGAACATTACAAATGTACATCGGCAATACATTTTTCTCTGTAGTGGAACATGGAAGTTGATGTAGTGAAATCGCCACAGATATTTCGTTTATTCGTTTAAAAATATAAATCGTCATTAAATGATAATTCTTTTTAAGGCACATTTCTCTATATCAATTAAGACATACAAAAATCAAAGACCTCCCGTAGGAAGCCTTTGAACACCAAATCACAAAATATTAATATGATAAAATTAACTTTTCAGTCAGGAAATAATTTTGCTAGCATCCTGAATCTGGATTTGCAGAAAAAATTCAGCAATTTATAAAGCAGTCGCAGTATACGTTACTGTTTGTGTATACGTTCCTGCTGGTTTTCCTAAAATATCAGAAGAAGATGATTTTGCCGCTGGAATCGTGTAGTCCAGATTCAGTGTCAATGCGCTTCCCAGCGGAGCATTTGCTACTAAAGTCTGATCAGCTGCCGATAACACAACCGCGTTTTTCGTACCGCCCATGGTTCCGGCCGCCGCCGCTTTAATTGTCAGAACATTTACAGGGATTGTGCTGGTTCCATTCATGAAATTCGCACCTCCTGCTTTTACTTTTACATTAAAATTCTTTGTTGAAGTCACTTTTAAAGAGTTGGCTTTAGTAACCGTCTGATCAGAGTTGTAATCTGCTGCAGTAGCATAGTTAAAGTCAACTGTATTGCCGATTGCCGTACTTCCTGCGTCGATAGAGATCACATCATTCAGGGTAATATTTACGGTTGTAGTTGCCGTAGTATTCTGAGCCTGGATAGTGTTTGTTCCTAGTACGAATGCTCCGATAGTTAATGCTGCGATAGCGATTTGCTTTTTCATAATGATATTATTTTATTTTTTATTCTTGTTTAATTGTTCTCTTTTGAACATTACAAATGTACATCGGCAATAAACTTTTCTTTGTAGTGGAACATGGAAGTTGATGTAGTGAAATCGCCACAAGTATTTTCGTTTATTCGTTTAAATAAGAAAGCCCTCAACACTTTTAAGTGTTGAGGGCTTTCCTCAAATCGTTGTTTGATATAATTATAAAGCGGTCGCGGTATAAATAACTGTTTGCGTATATGTTCCGGCAGGTTTCCCCAGAAGCACCTTCGATGCTTTTTCCGCCGGAATAGAGTAAGCAATATTTAAAGATTGTTTAGCGCCTGAAGCTGCATTACTTACCAGTACCTGATCATTTGTAGATAAGGTAACCTCATTCAGGGTTCCCACTAAACTTCCGCCCGGTACTGCTTTTACCTGTAATATATCTACCGGAATTACGTTCGCGCCACTTACAAAGTTTGCGCCTTCAGATTTTACTTTGACATCAAAATTTTTGGAGGAAATGATGACCAAACTGTTGGGAACCGTCACATTTTTTGATGAATTATAATCTTTCGTACTCCCATAATTAAAATCTATAGTGCCTCCTGACGCAACAGTGCCTGCATCCAATGCAATAACATCTGCTAAAATAATATTTACTGATGTAGTTGCCTGTTCAGAATTTTGTGCCAGAACCTGGTTGGTTCCTAAAGCGATTGCTCCCAAAGACAGTGCAGCGATAAAGATTTGTTTTTTCATGATAGAATAAATTTAAAGGAACTGTAATTAAAATGATGCCATTCAAATAAATTATACTGACAAATATCATTAAAATCAAATCTAGTAACATTATTTGATATTACCAAGAGTTATTTTATATAAATTAAAATGCTGTAAATCTGGTTTTTATAAGTATTTTTCTCTTCATTCAGGTAATTCTTGCCGTGATATTTCACCCTAAAATGATAAACAAATGTCGATTTTCTGAATTAAGAACAATTATTTTCTCATTCAGCAGCAACGATGTATCCTACACCTGACCGGTGTAGTTTATGAACAGGAATCGTTAAGCTACCAATATATTAATTCCTATATGATTCTTGATTTTGCAACAACCGTAGAGGGTTTTACGGTAAAATGCTGACGGGTAACTAAGTATAAGTGATTACAAAAATAATTACTGGGTCATGGTGAGATTAAGATCATGTTGCAGATCGATCCAGGCTCCTCCGTTGTACACATGCTTAAAGCCTCTTTCTTTTAAAATCTGCTCTGCCTTTACACTTCTTAATCCATGTGAACAGACCGTAATATAAGTTTTAGCAGGATCCAGCTCAATATATCGATCCCGGATCGTACCCAGAGAAATGTTTTTTGAACCTTTTATGTGTCCTGTTCTATATTCTCGTTCAGTTCTTACATCGAGGATTACAGCTCCTTTTTCCACCAGCCGGTCAAGTCCGTTGTCCAGCGTTTGGAATTTATAAATTCTGTAGGCAATATATAAGGCAATAATGATTACGCAGCCTAATAAAACGCTCTTCATAGCCTGCTTAATATTTTCCGGTCAATATAAAATGTGCCAAACGGTATCATGCAGGCGAGCAGTACGATCCAGGTTGTTTGTTTAAATTTCCAGTTTTGTTCGACACCTACACTCAGCGTACTGAACAGAAACAGCAAAAATAAAGAACCGTGAATAGGCCCCATTGTTTTTACCATGGCCGGATTACCCAATCCATATTTTAAAGGTACTGCTATAAACACAAGCACCAATAAAGAGATACCTTCAAGAATGGCGATCAATCTTAATCTTCCGATTTTAGTTTTTAATAAATGTATCATATTATCTTAAATAAGGTCTATTAGCTAAAGGCGAAAATGGCCAGGGAATGGCAATAAATATAATTACCAGAGCGATACCATAATAGAGGAGTATGGTTCTAAACTTTTCTTTATCAGAAACTTTTCTTTTTGCAAGCGCAGATCCAACGGTGATTAAGGTAATGGAAAAGAGCATTAAAATCATATGAATCAATCCAAAAAAAAGAAGATCGAGTGATTCTTTAGCTACTCTGAAATTTTTCCAGAAATAGGTTACCAATGGACTTTGGGAATACAGGATAATACCAAGAATCAACTGGAAATGGGCAATCGTGGCAGTCCAATGTCGTAACGTATTGTCATTTCCTGAAAACTTCTGATTATTAAAATAGCCCTTGCATGATCTGAAGATAGAGAAGGTTATGCTTACAAGAACTAACCAACGCGTAATAGAATGTAAAAAAATCAGTGTCTGATACATTATTATATTTTAATAATGAGACAAAGGTAAATAAAAAACATACTAACTGGTATGTTTTTGAGTAAAAAAATTATCTCTGACTGTTAAGATATGATTTAAGTCCCTTAAGGAAAACCAGATACAACGACTTGGACGTTTCCAGCTTTCCCAGGTTTCTAATGCCCCAATAGCCTGACAATACAAAAACAGTAATCTCTTTCGGATCAGCATTGGTATTAATGAGTCCTTTCTCCTGGCTGTTTTTGATGGCTTGGATCATGGCCTGTTCCCAGTTTTGCGAGAGTTCGTTCAAAGTCATTGTAAAATCCCTGTTCCAGGGTGCCATTTCCTGAGTCAGGTTGGATGCAGGACATCCGCTTTCTAATGTCATCAAAGGATCATTAATCAAAAGATGATAGATTAGGTTATAAATAGTTTCCAATGCGTCATCTGCACGTTTTAAGGGTTCGATAAAGTTGGTTGAAAAAATAGGTTTTAACAGTTCGTTCAGAATGGCAAGGCCCATCTCATCCTTAGTCTTGAAATGATAATAGAATGCTCCTTTTGTAACGTTAGTTTTTGCAATGATCTCATCCACACTGGTAGTCTGGTAACCATTATTGTAGATGAGGCCAAAAGCTGTTTGAAGAATATGAAGCCGTGTTTCCTGTGATTTTTTCATTTAAAAGTATCCTGGCACGTTTGCAAAGTAACAAATTATATTTCGTAGAATACAGCGATTCCCCAACTTGTTTTTAATAATTTTCTAAATATTTAACGTGTTAAAATTATTAAGATTACAATTCATAATAATAACATTTTTATTTTTTAAATCTTTTAAATTTTTAAATTTTTCCGGTCGAAAATTCTCAGCAGTTCATTTATAATATGCAGTTATTCAGGTTGGATGATGACAAAACGAACGAGTGGAAACTCACGTTTTACCGTCTCGCGGATGCGCTGTATGGCTTGTGTAATCTCTTCCGTATCAAGATGGTCCTTAAAGTCGATGATGAGCATCAGAACCACTTCTTCGGGAGACTGGTAGGTGGATAAAATGTTCCGTGTTTTCACCACAGCGGCATCCTGTTCGCTAAGCTTTATAATCTTTTCCCTTGTTTCGGGTGCGATGCCTTCTCCCATCAGCAGGCTTCTGCTTTCCCTTGCAAGAATCAGCGAGACAAACACCAGAATCAATCCCACAATAACGGAGGCGACACCATCCAGTTCAGGGATATGGAAATAATAGCCGATTCCCATTAAGATCATAACCACCACCAGACCCGCTACGGCTGCGCCGTCTTCAAAGACGACCAGAAAGCTTGCAGGATCTTTGCTTTTGACGATGGAGTCCCACCATCTCTTACCATTACGGGTCTTGTTGAACTCCTTTGAGGAAATCAGCAGCGACGTACCCTCAAACACAAGAGAAAGGATAAGAACGACATAGTTCCAGAAAATATTTGTCACGAGTTCAGGTTCCCTGATATGTAATATTCCTTGGTAGACAGACAGTCCTCCGCCCAGCCCGAATATCAGGATTGAGACCACAAAACACCAGAAGTAGAGCTCTTTTCCGTATCCTAAAGGATGAGACTCATCCGGCGCTTTTTGGCTTCTCTTTAATCCATAGAGCAGCAACAGCTGATTGGTGGTATCAACGGTGGAGTGTATTCCTTCTGAAATCATCGAGGAGCTGTTGGTAAATGCTCCTGCTATAAACTTTGTCAAGGCGATCAGCAGGTTGGCAGCGAGTGCACTGTAGATAGACTTGCGGTTATTGGCCATTTTGTATAAAATTTAGCATAAAGTGAAAAATTATATAATGAATACACTTAAACATTGATCTATAGACTGGTGAAAAGATAGCCGATCAGAAAAATGCTGACAGACATGATCAGGACTGTCACGGTCAATATCAGCGTATTATTTCCGATAAAAATGTTCTCTTTGATCTTCCTGTGAGTGCTCCGGTAGTTGAGGTAGGAGAGGAACAGTGTTGCCATACCCGCGGCAACCAGAACCATGCCGGTCAGTCCGGAATAGTCCTTTTGAGTATGGATAATCACGCGATTCGAGTCCAGTAGGGTGATTTGTTTAAGGAATACGGAAAACTTCACGAGAATCAGCCCGAAACCCATTAGTGCTACCGAGGTCCTGAGCCAGGCCAGGAAGGTCCTTTCATTGGCGAGGTAGTCGCCGGTCTTGTTTTTATCGTCATTCATAACGCTGTTGTATGATATTCTTAAAAACCAATGCAAACGGTAATCCATTAAAAGCTAATACGGATAATTTCTTTTCTTAATATCCTAAGCCCTGCTCATATAGTCATTTAGCACTAATATTTCTGGCATTTCAGCGACTCTCTCCGTTGGGAGAAGCGTCTTGCTCGCTTTGGCAGATAAAACGATCTACTGCAAATTGACCTCATCCGAAGTTTACAAGTAGTAATGATCGTAACATAAGTCGTGCTTCACGCGACAAAACCCTCAATCTGGCTTCATATTTCATCAATTGGGATACATCAATTGTTTTTTATGGATGCATCTTTGTAATGTAAATTTAAAATAATTTGAAAATGGTAAATAGAAATGAAACTAAAATAGCGCTGGTATCGGGTGCCAATACGGGCGTTGGTTTTCAGATTGCAAAAGCCCTTACAGAAAACGCTTATATTGTGTATTTAGGGTCTCGTGATGTAAAAAAAGGAGAAGTTGCAGCAGCTGAATTAGGCGAAAAAGCAAAAGCTATCCAGCTGGATATTACGGACACAGAGTCGATCAGAAGGGCAGTGGAAACCATTGAAAATGAATATAATTACCTGACGCTGTTAGTCAATAATGCAGGGATCTCCCATGTTGGTAAAGAAGGCCGAACTATGGAAGAAGTTCTGGGTTCACAGCGTGCAAGCATTGCATCCATCAGCGAACTGAAATCAGTCTGGGAAACGAATGTTTTCGGAACACTTGCATTAACACAGGCCTTTTTACCGCTGCTTCATAAAGCGCGGGGCGCACGCATTGTAACGGTTTCCAGTGCATTGGGCTCTCTTGGAATCAATGCCAATCCGGAAAATCCATACCGGGAAAATTTTGATGCGGTGTATGGTGCTTCTAAAACAGCACTCAACGGAATTTTTCTTTCATTGGCCATAGATCTGGAAAAAACCAATATTAAAGTACATCTGGTAAGTCCAGGATTTACCGCAACAGCACTTAATAATTTTCAGGGAACAGATTCTGTGGAAGAAGGCTCAAAAGAACCGATCCGTGTAGCACTGGCAGAAGATCTCCCGAATGGAAGTTTTACAGGCCCGGCCGATTTTAGCGGAAAGGATCATGTTCTTCCCTGGTAAATTTTAAACTGAAACCTGTAATCTTTGATCATGGGTTTTTTTATACATTTAAGTCATGAAAAATAAAGAGGATAAAATAGTGCGTTTTATATCCATATCGGAAAGTCATAGAGCTTTCGGGTTGCCTGCGCCGCAGCATCCGCTTATCAGTCTCGTACATTTCAATCAAGACAATCCTTTCAATACGGACATGGCGCCTATCTACGATATCCTAAGTTTTTATAAAATCACTTTCATCACAAGAAATAAGGGAAGACTGAAGTACGGACGGAGTTATTATGATTATAATGAAGCCAGCATGCTGTTTCTTGCGCCCAATCAATTAGTTGGCAGCACCGACTATAACAGCGAGACATACTGCTATATTTTGCTTATTCATCCTGATTTTCTGTTGGGTTACCCTTTGTCCAAAAAGATCAAACAGTACGCTTATTTTTCATATTCATGGAACGAGGCACTGCATTTATCCGATCCGGAGAAAGAGATCATTCTTTCCGTTTACAAAATGATGGAGCAGGAACTTGGAAGCAGAGTAGATGAATTCAGCCAGGAAGTGGTAATTGCGCATCTTGAATTGCTGTTGAGCTATGTCAATCGGTTCTACAAACGGCAGTTCATAACGCGAAAAGTAATGAACAATGATATACTCCATAAATTAGAAACGATTCTTGATAATTATCTTAATGATCAGAATTCTTTAGAACTGGGACTTCCTACCGTACAGTTTCTTTCTGATCAGTTGGGCATCTCGCCGGGTTATCTTAGTGATGTTTTACGCTCAGTGATCGGGAAGAATACACAGCAATATATTCGCGAAAAGCTTACTGAAAAAGCAAAAGAAAGATTGGCTTCCACCAATCTGACAATAAGCGAAATAGCATATGAACTTGGATTTGAACATCCGCAGTCATTCAGCAAAATGTTCAGATCACAAACCGGTCTTTCTCCAATAGAATTCCGGAAAAATACGATTTCTTAATGTGTTGAGTATGCGTGCTTAATTTTTGTATTTATTCAGGAACCTATCAACGCTATCTGCTTTACCCAACCTTTAATTTTAAGGAATGAGTACTTTACTTGTTCAGACTCCCTTTAAAATAAAAAACCTCTGAAAATCAAATGATTTCAGAGGTTTTTTTGTACCCAGGACCGGGATCGAACCGGTACTCCTAAGAACTGGTGTTTGAGACCAGCGCGTCTACCAATTCCGCCACCTGGGCAAGTGTGTTACCTTGTTTTGAATCGGTGTGCAAATATAGAAACTTTTTCTTAATACCGAAAAAAAATCAGGAAAAAAATTAAAAATTTATCTCCAGACCATCGTAGGCAAGGTGCATTCCGGGCGGAAGCTGTTTGTCTTCAACATCATGCAGACCCAGATGATGGCTGATGTGTGTCAGGAATAATTGTTTGGGCTTCAGTTCTTCGAAAATCCTGATTACATCGGGAAGAATAAAATGCGCAGGATGCGGGTCAAATTTTCTGATGCAGTTCAAAATAAGTATATCAAGATTTTTTAATTTTTCTTTTTCCGTGTCAGAAATAAAGCCGGCATCCGTAATGTAAGCAAGATTTTTAAATTTATAACCGAAAACAGTAATCTTATAATGAATCACTTCAACCGGGGTAATTTCAGTATCCAATACAGTAAAAGGCTTGTTCTCAATTTCATGTAATTCAAAAGCCGGAGCGCCCGGATATTTTTCATCGGCAAATGCGTAAGGAAAACGTTTTTTTACTTCATTTCCCACTCTTGGATAGCAGTACAGCGGCATATCTTTTCCGCTTTTAAAAATTAATGGACGCATATCATCAAGCCCGATTACATGATCATTATGCTCATGCGTAAGCAATGCAATATCAACCGTATTCTCATGCTGGGAAAGCATTTGCTGCCTGAAATCGGGACCGCAGTCGATCAGTATTTTTTTATTTTCATCCGTGGTGACCATGACAGAAGATCTGAGTCGGCTGTCTTTTGGATTTTCCGAAGTACATACCTCGCAGGTGCAGCCAATCACGGGTACACCCTGGGAAGTTCCCGTTCCTAAAAATTTCAACTTCATTTCTTTTGAGGTTGTTTTAATTTTGGTAAATTTACGAAAAATTTAATGTCCTAATGTATCAGAAACTAACTCCTAAACAAAAAGCATTAACAATTAATCTAGATCCTACTATTTATGGTACTTTCGCGGAAATTGGAGCAGGGCAGGAGACTGTTCGGCACTTTTTTAGAGCAGGGGGAGCTTCAGGTACAATCGCTAAGGCAATGTCGGCTTACGACAAAGATTTTAGTGATGCAATCTACGGAAAAGAGGTTAAAAACCGATACGTAACCCAAAACAGGCTTCGAAAAATGCTTCGCTACGAAGTAGCATTGATTGAAGAACGGATTTCCAGGGAAAATAACCCGAACAGGAAGTTCTTTTCATATGCAAATACCGTTACAACCATTAATTTTGACAAAACGGTTAAAGGCCACGGTTGGGTAGGTATCCGTTTTCAGGTGAAGGAAAATGAAGATTACAATGAAATTGTTATTCATGTAAAATTTAAAGAAAATGATGCCACATTACAGCAGGAAACGCTGGGGAATCTTGGGGTAAACCTTATTTTCGGGGCATTCCATTATTACGACAATCCGAGAAATTTAATTGAATCTCTATACGACGATGTAGCCAAAGACAACCTTGAAATCGATATGATCGACTTCAGCGGACCAGCCTTTACCTATGTCGATAACAGGCTGATGTCATTACAGCTGGTAAAAAATGGAATGACGGATGCGGTGATCTTCAATTCCGAAGGAAACAATATGCTTCCTGCTGATATTTTATATAAGAAAAATATTTTTGCCGTAAGAGGAAGCTTCAGACCCGTAACGAAGGTAAATATTGATATGCTGAAAAACGGACTGGATATGTTTCTTACAGATGCCATATGCACACCCGACGAAACGGAAGTTCTTATCGAAATTACCATTTCAAACCTTCGTGCAGACGGCGATATTGACGAACGAGACTTTCTTGACCGGGTAGATATTCTGGGTAAACTCGGATATACTGTTATCGTTTCCAATTACTCTGAATATTACCGTCTTATCGATTATTTTGCTTCCTATACAAGCGGGAACATAGGTGTTGCCATGGGAGTAAATAACCTTCTGATGGTCTTTGATGAAAGGTATTATAAAAATCTCTCCGGAGGAATACTGGAAGCTTTCGGAAAGTTCTTCAGAAACGGAATGAGGGTATATCTTTATCCTTATAAAGATCCAGAGACACATGAACTGCTGGATTCTTCCACCCTGAAAGTAGAGGAAAACCTGAAAGAACTATATAAATACTTCAAACATAACGAACGTATCGTAGATATAACCAGCTACAATCCGGAATATCTGGAGATCTATTCAAGAGATATTCTGAAAAAGATCGCATGCAATATCAAAGGCTGGGAAACACAGGTTCCCGAGGGAGTCGCAGAAATGATTAAAGAACGCGGAATGTTCGGATATAAAGAAGAATTTTCGCTAAAACAATTCTCTTAAACAATATAAAAATGTCAGAATTAAAAAAAAGACTTTTATCCATTCTGGAAAGTCCAAAACATAATACGGAAGAAAAGCTTGAAAAAGTTTGTCATCTTTTAGATCAGGAAATTTCTTATTTCAACTGGACTGGTTTTTACTTTAAAAACGGAGATAAAGATGAATTGAAATTAGGTCCTTACGTAGGAGCTCCTACCGATCATACTATTATCCCTTACGGAAAGGGGATTTGCGGCCAGGTAGCTGTTTCCAATGAAACTTTTGTAGTTCCTGATGTGAATGAGGAAAGCAATTACCTAAGCTGTTCCATCGATACAAAAGCGGAAATTGTAGTTCCTATTTTCAAAGACGGAAAAAACATCGGTCAAATTGATATCGATTCTCATACCGTTGATCCTTTCACAGCGGAAGACAGAGAATTGTTGGAATGGCTTTGTAATGAAGTTTCCAAGATTTTGTAATCAAATTTAGTTTGTTTAAAATATTGACTCCGGCCCGAAGGGTCGGAGTTTCTTAGTTTTCGTTCTTTTTTTCTTTCGAATTTTTACCTGACTAATTTCTATATTAATATTATTATCTGCGTAATCACTGAATCCGCGGGAGCTAAAAAAACAACACAAATCATACGTCTAAGACAATCCGTGTAAATCAGTAAATCCGTGTAAATACTATTTATAAAGCATTATCGATTATAAAAATAAGTTAAGCTGCCCTTATATTTGTGTAATTCGTGAAATCTGTGGGAAATAAAGAAACAGCTGCAATTTTACCGATTACATTTAATTGCTTCTACTTCAGTAATCAGTTCTTTAAAGTAATTTTCACATTTTGCAATATGCGTTCCGTACCAGGAAAAAGCTTCACCATCAACAATCATTATTTTCTTATCAGGATAAAAAGCTTTCAGTTCTTCAATATGTTTCTCTTTAAAAGGAAAAGGCTCTGAAGAAAGCATGATGACTTCGACATCGCTTAAATCTTCAACTGTAATTTCAGGATAGCGTTTCCGATCTTTAAAAATATTTTCAAAACCGATCTCATCCATGATTTTATGAATAAAAGTATCTGATCCTATCGTCATATAAGGGTTTTTCCAGATAAGATAAGCTGCTTTTACAGAAGACTGAATTTTTGTTTCATTCAGAATTTCATAAATTTTGAGGTTAAAACATTGCGCTTTTTCCTTTTTATTAAACAGCTTGCCTAACGTTTTCAGCAAATAATAATTGTCCTCTATATTTTCAACATTCGTAACAATTACCTTAAAGTCGTCCATTAACGTTTCAACCTGCTCTTTTACATTTTCTTCCTTGTTGGCCAAAATCAGATCAGGCTGTAAAGCTTTTATTTTATCAATGTTGATATTCTTTGTACCGCCTATAACAGATACATTTTTTACTTTTTCAGAAGGGTGAATACAGAATTTTGTTCTGCCGATGACTTCATTTTCAGTTAAACCCAGATCAAAGAGAGCCTCGGTAATGGAAGGGACAAGAGAAACAACTTTCATAACGATATTTTAGAGGTTGCCTAAAATTACAAAAGTTTTAAAAAAGGACAATACTAGAATATATCAATGATAATAACAAATTTTAATAATTAATTCATTTTAAATTACAGTCTTTTTTTATTTAAAACATATCTTTGTATAGTGAAATAAAATAATTTTTTATGAGAAAAATTTTAATACTGCCTGTTTTATTTATGTTGGTGGTTTCTTGCTCAAACAACGATGATTTAATGGATAATCAACAGACCGTTGATAATGTTACTCCAAAAGTAATATCAAAAGGTGCTCCTCCCTCTCCATACATTGCCTACAATGGAGATTTCGCTAAAGTGACAGATCAAAATCCTAATGGTTTAGTAAGCGTTCTATATTATGTGAAATTTATGGGTAAGTGGAGACATATTGATAATCAGGCCACTTGGGACGGGTTGTTTATTGATAAGAGTTTTAGATACGATTTTGGCTCAATTAGCTCTTTATCAGTAAGTACTCAGACAGAAATTGGTTCTCCAATTTATATTGATAATGGGTTGCTTCAAAATCCCAATAATGGAAGGATTTACTTTAGAGAAGGAAATACATTGAGATGGATTCCATCGATGGAGATTTTTAATCAGTATCATTTTAACCCTAATGTAATCATTCAATCTACGGCAACTGAAACTTCACAGTATGTACAGTTACCGGATATGTCACATACCCTGTTGTAAAAGAAATTTTTATTAGACTGCTCCAAAAGTTAAAACTTAGGAGCAGTCACTTAAGACTTTATTGTTAGATTACAAAAGTTTGCCCGTTAAGAAAAGCCCGGCAACTGAAAAATAGATAATAAGTCCGGTAACATCCACTAACGTTGCTACGAATGGAGCCGAAGAAGTTGCGGGATCAAGCTTTAATTTTTTAAGAATAAACGGAACCATAGAGCCGGAGAGCGTTCCCCAAAGAACAATCAGGACCAGGGAAAATCCTACGCTTAAACCTACAAAAGCCCAGTGCATCCCGTAATCAAAAAATCCTGCTTTGTGCCAGATCATAATCCTCAGGAATCCTATAATCCCCAAAATACCGCCAAGAAATAACCCGGTGAATATCTCTTTTCTCATCACATACCACCAGTCTTTCAGTCCGATCTCCTGGAGCGCCATCGCTCTGATGATCAGTGTAGCAGCCTGAGAACCGGAATTTCCGCCGCTGGATATAATCAGAGGAACAAAAAGTGCCAGAACAACTGCCTTTTGAATTTCATCTTCAAAATAGCCCATCGCTGAAGCAGTGAGCATTTCGGAGAAGAAAAGGATAATCAGCCACATTCCTCGCTTTTTTACCATTTCGATCAGTGAAGTCTGGGTATATGGAAGATCCAGTGCTTCAAGACCCCCAAACTTCTGAATATCTTCCGTGTTTTGCTGTTCGATCTGGTCGAGAATGTCGTCAATCGTTACAATGCCTACCAAAACTCCGGCTTCCGTAACAATCGGGAGAGCTGCTCTGTCGTATTTTTCAAAATACTGAACGGCATCTTCCTTTGAAGTCGTGGTAGTGATGGCAACGAAATGGTTATCGGTAATTTCAGAAACCAAAGTATCTTCTTCGGCAAGAAGTAAACTTCCTAACGCAATATCATCAATCAGCCGGTTTCTTTCATCAACGACATATAGGTAATTCATCGTTTCCACCTTGCTGCCCACTTTTTTGATCTGCTGAAGACATCTTTTGATCGTCCATTCCTTACGGATCTGAATATAATAAGGCGTCATCAGCCGGGCAATGGAATCGGAATCATATCCCAATAACTTCAGCGCTATCCTTCTTTCCTGCGGATTCAGATGATTAATGGAATATTTGATAAGCTCATCCGGAAAATCTTCAAATAACGCCGTTCTGTCATCGGGAGTCATGGCATTGAGGATCTCGGATACTTCATCACTTCCGATGCTTCGGATCGTTTCTTCCTGAAAATCAGGATCAAGGTGGGAAAAAACTTCAGCTTTGTATTCTTTCGGAACTTTCAGGAACGCCAAAAGCCTCTCGTCAGCGTGCAATTCGCTAAGAGTTTCGGCAATATCGGCGGGATTGAAGATAAGTTCGTCTTTAGAATTCAACACGTTGTTTTTTTGGATATGCAAAAATAACTCAAATTTTTAAAACAAGGCAATACTGCTATAAATTTAAGAATTTATTAAACTCCTGCAATTGAAAATTGCACATTCCGGTTAAATAAAAAACACCCACAATACTGCGAGTGTAAGAAGAATTTTGAATTGAGATAGTTTGAAATGAATTGTATAACTAAAATAATAAAATAAATTTAATTATTCACTAAATGTTGAATATAATTTAATGAAATTCAATGATGTGCATACAATTTATTGTAATCGGTTTAGGTAAGATTTAGTCGGATTGAATTAATCAGAGTTAAAAACCATTCTCAGAAGAAGGTTTGATCTTGCGCAGCTGTTTCAGGATATCTTTAATCGCTCCGTTGGTGCCGATTTTTACAGAATTCACCGTAGACCCTAAAAGTCTCATGTTTTTCCTGTACGTGTCGTAATCGGTCTCTGTAATGAGATTTCCGTGGGCATCAAAAAGTTTCATGCTTACGACTACCTGATTGGAAAAAACATATTTTCCGATTCCCACTTTGAAATATTTTACTTTTGGGATAACGGCAAAATCAGCATCATTATTCAGACAGTAATCTGCGATGGTTTTTTTATCAATGCTGTCAAAAGAAATCTGGGTTTCAGTTTTCAGCATTCTGTTTTTTCTTTCGCTTAAATTATCGGAAACAGCACTGAAAAATGCCGTATTGGTAGGTTCTTTAATCTCCTCGATATCAGGTTCAACCTGCGGATTGAAGTATAAAACTTTTTTTATCTTTGTCTCATGGTTGTTCTGCGCTTTCAGCAAAGAAGAGCCTGAAAAGATAATAATGGCGAGTAGTATGAAAGCAGTAGATTTTCTCATCATGAAATACCATGCAAAATTACTGCCTTTTAACAGAATTACATAATTTTTTTAAGAAATATTTAACATTTTTTTCTATCAAAATCAATTTATGAAATCAATAATTTTTGCAGAATTAAAAAAATGTCGTACTTTTGCAGCCGTTACATAATAATCATTTAAATAATATTGGAATGTACTTAAATACAGAAAAAAAGCAGGAAATTTTCGCAAAACACGGAAAATCTGCACAAGACACAGGAAGTGCTGAAGGACAAATTGCACTTTTCACTTTCAGAATCAACCACCTTTCTGCTCATTTAAAGAGCAATCACAAAGATTACAACACAGAAAGATCTTTGGTGAAATTGGTAGGTAAAAGAAAAAGATTATTAGATTATCTTAAAAATAAAAATATCGAAAGATATAGAGCAATTATTGCTGAACTAGGTTTAAGAAAGTAATCTACAAAGATTTTCAAAAGAGCAGCTTCGAAAGAAGTTGCTTTTTTTTGCTCTGTAATGAGCCGCAAAATGATGAACTTTGCAAAATGTAATTCCGGTCTTCCGAAATCTGTTTTTCTGGAATCCGTTTTAATGAATATAGTTATTAAAACATAAAATTAGCCGCCATTTTCATACGGATTTTGGCTCAATGAGGTGCTATATCCAAATAATTACATTAAATTTGCATCGAAAATTTAAAAAGTTTAAATATTAATCGTACTCAATACGGGGTACAAGAAGACAATTTTTATGAGTATACCTCAAGCGTTTACAGAAACGATTACTCTTGCAGACGGCAGAGAAATTATTATTGAAACGGGGAAGCTGGCAAAACAGGCCGACGGATCCGTAGTTGTAAAATGTGGCGGAACAATGCTTTTAGCCACTGTTGTTGCCAATAAGGAAGCAAATCCGGGAGTGGATTTTTTACCATTAACAGTAGATTACAGAGAAAAATTCTATGCAGGAGGGAGAATCCCAGGAAACTTTTTCCGCAGAGAAGCAAGACCTTCAGATCAGGAAATTTTAACGATGCGTCTTGTAGACAGGGTACTGCGACCGCTTTTCCCTGAAGATTTCCATGCTGAAGTTCAGGTGATGATTTCACTTATTTCTTATGACGGAAAAACAATTCCTGATGATCTTGCAGGGTTGGCCGCTTCTGCAGCTATTGCCATTACCGATATTCCTTTCAACGGACCGATGTCTGAAGTGAGAGTAGTAAGATTTGACGGTCAATTAGCCATTAATCCAAGCTATGAACAGTTGAAGGATTCTGAACTGGATATCATGGTTGGAGCTACCAAAGATTCTATCGTAATGGTAGAAGGGGAGATGAAGGAAATTTCTGAGCAGGAAATGCTGGAAGCCATCATCTTCGCACACGCTGAAATCAAAAAGCAGATCGAAGCTCAGGAAAGACTTGCCGAGAAGGCTGGAAAAGCCTTCCCTAAGAGAGAATATTCACATGAAATTCATGATGAAGCGATCCGCGAAAAAGTATGGAAAGAATGCTATGATAAAGTATATGAAGTAGCAAAAACACCATCCGGAAAAGAAGAAAGACACGAAAAATTCAAGGCGGTGTTTGACGAGTTCCTGGCTCAGTATGTTGAAAATGCTGAAGAGCTGGAAAGAGTAACGCCTTTCGCCAAAGTATATTACCACGATGTAGAAAAAGAAGCAATGCGCCAGATGATCCTTGAAGACAATATCCGTCTGGACGGCCGTGATCCGCAAACGATCCGTCCGATCTGGTCTGAAATTGACTATCTTCCGGGAGCTCACGGTTCTGCGATCTTTACAAGAGGGGAAACCCAGTCTTTAACGGCTGTAACACTAGGATCCGTAAAAGATGCCAACATGGTAGACAGCGTGATTTCTCAGCACGATGAGAAATTCTTTTTACATTATAATTTCCCGCCGTTCTCAACAGGTGAAGCAAGACCTTTAAGAGGTACTTCCAGAAGAGAAGTAGGACACGGGAACCTGGCTCAAAGAGCACTACAGGCTGTAATTCCTGAAGAAAACCCATACACCATCAGAATTGTTTCCGATATTCTTGAATCCAACGGTTCGTCTTCCATGGCAACGGTTTGTGCAGGAACATTGGCATTGATGGATGCAGGGGTGCAGATTACAAAACCTGTTTCCGGGATTGCAATGGGATTGATCACCGATACGAAATCCGGTAAATTTACCGTACTTTCTGATATCTTAGGAGATGAGGATCACCTTGGGGATATGGACTTTAAAGTAACCGGAACTGCAGACGGTATCACAGCTTGCCAAATGGATATCAAGATCCAGGGGCTTTCTATGGACATCATGGAAAAAGCGTTGATGCAGGCAAGAGACGGGAGATTACATATTTTAAATAAAATCACGGAAACGATTGCTGAACCTAGAGCAGACGTAAAACCACACGCTCCGAAAATGGTGGTGATGGAAATTCCGAAAGACTTCATCGGTGCTGTAATCGGGCCTGGTGGAAAAATCATTCAGCAGATGCAGAAAGATACGGATACGGTTATCGCGATTGAAGAGATCGGAGAAATCGGACGTATTGAAATTGCAGGTACCGACAGAGAGAAGATCAATGCTGCTGTGGCGAAGATCAATGAGATCACTTTTGTACCGGTTGTAGGACAGGTATACAACGGAAAGGTAGTGAAGATCATGGATTTCGGTGCTTTCGTAGCGATCGCAAAAGGAACGGAAGGACTTCTTCACATCTCGGAAATCGAGTGGAAGCGTCTGGATAAGGTTCCTTATAAAGAAGGAGATGAAGTGGAAGTGAAATTTATGGGTTATGACGACCGTAAGAAAATGAAGCTTTCCAGAAAAGTATTATTGCCAAGACCTCCGAAGCCGGAAGGGAAACCAAGGCCGGAAGGAGAAGGAAGACCGAACAGACCGGAAGGACAAAGACCTCAGGGTGAAAAGCCTGCGGAAAACAATGATCCTTCAGCTGAAGCATAAGACGTTATGATCTTAAATATAAAAATCCCTCAGAAGTATTTTCTGAGGGATTTTCTTTTTGCCATACGGCTTTATGAACCGGTATGGATGAGTAAGATTATTTTCGTTGGGAGAAATAAATTTTACCGCGCAAGAATATTAATTCTTTATAGTTCCTTATTCTATTTTACTTTAAAAAAGATAAGATTAAAATTTGAGCTTGAAATGACTGATCTAACATTAAGTTTTATGGTTTTTAAAAGTTTTAAATTAGTTTTTTCAAATATATAGTTCTATAAACAAAAAGATACTGAAAACCATAATCTTATTTATAAGAGATCGTTCGTTCCTCGTAATGACAGAACGCGTAAAAATTGATTTGACTTTTGAGGTAGTTCATTCACTTAATTTTTGCTCATATGTATACTATTTCATAAAGCTTTAGCCTAAAAACAAATTGAGATCCAATTCATTAATAGGAAGTTTGGATGTTTTTTCGTATCTTTGTATGATAATAAAAGGAAACAACCTTTCTCTGTAACAGTTTAGATTTCTATTTTCAATCGGTTTTTTTTGCTTTTACAGCTGACAGATTTTAATACTATTTCATTTTAAGCGCTTATTGTAAGGCATAATCAGAGATCTTATTCAAACTTTTTATTTCTTTTCCTGCAACGGAAAATGTATTCAGGTAACAACTAAATTTTATAATAATATATGGCGGATTCTTTTTCTAAAAAAGAAAATTTCAAAAAGAAAGTTCAAAAACAAAAGGAAAAAGCTCTGAAACGTGAAGAGCGTAAATCGAGCAACAACAAAGGTAAAAGTCTTGACGAGATGTTTATGTATGTAGACGCAAACGGTCAATTGACTTCAACTCCACCGGATCAGGGGGAAAAAGCTGAGATCAACATTGATGACATCCAATTGGGTGCAGCTCCTATCGAGGCGGAGGAACTCAGAAAAACAGGAATCGTTACTTTTTTAAGCGAAAAAGGATACGGTTTTATCACGGAAGACAAAACGAAGGAAAATATTTTCTTCCACAGTAACAACTGTGCAGAACCTGTGAAAAAAGGAAACAAAGTTTCTTACGAGAAAGAAAAATCACCGAAAGGATTTTCCGCAGCGGAAATTCAGCTGGTGAAATAAAATTACCCGGAAGCTTCTTCCGGTGTACCGAATAAATTTTTAAATTTGTCGAAATTCAACCTATGAATTTCGACTTTTTTAATTTTTTAGACCTGTGTAGTAATGCGCTTAACCTGTTTAACGGTGGTTCTTCAGACTCGATTCATTATGATCTGCCTGATAAGAAGAAGAAAAGAAAATATGTCTTTGAAAAGATAAGCGCAGTATTGTATATCATTTCAGCTGTTCTTTTCTTTTTTGTTTTTAGAAATCCTCCTGTTTCAGGAAATTATATCCAGTCCGTTGCTATAGTTTCGGTTTTAGGCTTTGCTGTTTCGGTGGTTATTTTCTTTGTGTTGTATCTTTTTGGGAAGTATTATTTTAAAAGTGTTTTTCAGTGGCTGTTGTTCAGTCTTTCGATAGCTACGCTGTGTGTATCTTTATTTCTGTGGATTTATTTTAAATCGGTGATGTTCTGATCATTTCCAGTTCGGCACTCTGCTGAGAAGAAAAATAGCGATATATCCAAAAAATACAATGAGTATAGCCCGTATCATGGATATTATTTCCTCCTTTGCTTTTTCTTCTACAGGCGTAATAACGGGTTTTAAAAGGACTGCCTTTTGACCTTCCGGTAGTGCTTCCGAAATATCGCGATATTCAGGAGACATTTTGGTGATGTATTCAAAGTTTTTTATTTTTTGAAAATTATAATTTTTCATTATCGTATCTCTTGTGTATACAACAAGTTCATTCAGTTGCTGTTTTCGATTCTCCTCATCAGAATTTCGGTCAATTTGTTTTTTAAAGATGAGACAATAAAAGATATCTTGATTTTTTGATTGAAAAGGATATGTGAAAACAACCTGTGCATATTTGGATACCGGTTTTTTTCTACTTTTAATACCAGAATAAATCATAGGACTTATGATAATATCAAAATTCCGGATTGTAAGACCTCTGCTATTGGTAGTGTATACTTCTTCAATATTTGCTATTTCTTTTGTTTTCGTATTATAAAGTGATAATAAATCTATACTAAACAGCATGATCATAAATGTACAGAACATCGAAGAGAAAATAATAACACTTTTTCGGAAAGAAGAGTAACCGGATCGCATTACTCTGTTTTTTTTTACAAAAAAGGTTACAGACAACGAGATTACAGAGGTAATTATCCAAAATTCCCTTCCGAATTTTGGGGGGAACTGACGGATGTTAAAGATATAATAAAATAAAGTGAGAAGCGTAAGATTAGTAAGTAATGAAATGATAAAAACTTTCATTGAATACCAGAACTCTTTGAAACCATTCATGTCTTTTAATTTAATGGTAAAAGTAAATAAAAAAAAGAAATCCGTAAATTTCTCTTTTTTCATATTATCTTACCAGTGATGGAGCAAAGCCGTATTGTTTTTTAAAGGCATAAGAAAAATGCGACAGATCTTCAAAGCCCACTTCCATAAAAACATCCGACGGTTTTTTACTTTTTTCAGAAAGATGATAAAATGCAAGTTCCAGCCGTTTCTGGGTAAGCCACCGTTGCGGTGTTACCTGAAAAACCTTTCTGAAATCCCTGTTAAAGGTAGACAGGCTTCTTCCCGTCAAATACCCGAATCTCTCCAGCGGCATATTGAACATGTAATTTTTTTCCATAAAATCCACCAGATCGATTTTTCCGGGTTCTTCAAAATTACCGAGAATGCAATCAATGGTTTTGTCGATCGCCCTTAAAATACTTATGGCTTCCGTAATTTTTAATGCTGCAATATTTTCGGGGAAAGATTCCGTAAGATCGAAATAGGGAATGAGTGATGCGAGACAGCTTTCCAATAAAGGATGTTTTTCAAAACTACGAATGGTATTTTTTTCAGATGAATCTTTTTTCGGGATTCCAATATTAGAATAGAAATCCTTCAGCCGTTCTGTGGTGAGGTGCATGACTACCGCTTTGTGCGGAAGTCCGTCTTTTGGATAATTGATGATGGTTGCGAGATGATTTCTGGGAATCAGGAAAATGTCACCGGCTTTGAAAAGATACGATTTGTCTGCCTGAATGATTTTTGTTTCCCCTGAGATAAACCAGACCAGCATGTGAAATTCAAAAACCGTTTCTGTTTTGAAGAGTTTGTCGTTATACGTTGAAAGCTTAATATCCGGAGTGATGTATTTAATCTGAAAATCCATAGGTAAACATTTTCCTGGGTAAATTTAATTAAAAGAATTATTCCGTTTCGAATTTTATACCGGTCATCTCTTCGCTGAGGATCCAGAGCTTTTCTGCCAAATTCAAATCTATGGAGTAGGGTTGAACTCCCCTGATTGTGGATGGGTCGTCATATCTGTGTTCAATTTGTCCGCGATCAATTTCGGCGATATCACAGTTTTCACAATAAACGCCACCGATATCTTTCAGTTCAGGACTTGTAGCACACCAAATTGTTGTGGCAGCTCCTTGCGGGATGGTTTTTAATTGAGCCTGAACTTCGGGTTTTATTTTCCCGTCTGCATCATGAGTTCCCATCTGGATATACAGATCGATGGGTTCCTCTCTTCCCAGATCTGTGCCGTATACTGAGCCGGGATGTACAGCATAGGCACGAACATTGAATTTTTTTGCTCTTTCATCAAGAGCCACTGCAAAAAGATTGCTGGCTGTTTTCGATTGTCCGTAACCCAGCAGCGTTTCATAGGTCCTGTTCTCGAAATTGGGATCATTAAAGTCAAATGGCGACATCTGGTGCCCGTAAGATGAAACATTGATTACTCTTGCTTCGTCTGCATTTTTCAGGCTTTCCCATAATGCTGCAGTAAGATGGAACTGCCCCAGGTAATTCGTTGCCAGTTGCGATTCGATTCCGCGGCTGTCCCTTCTCAAAGGAACCCACATAATGCCTGCGTTATTGATCAGCATATCCAGATTTCTTCCCGAATCTAAAAACCGGTCTGCAAAATTACTGATAGATTGCGGATTCATTAAGTCCAGTTTTTCAATTTTGATATTGTTTAAACCTGAAAGATTTTTTTCTGCCTTTTCAAGGTCTCTTGCGGGTACTATGACGGAAGCTCCGGCTTCTGTGAGTGTTTTTACTGTTTCAAGTCCTATTCCGGCATAGCCCCCCGTTACGATTGCGGTTTTTCCGGATAAATTAATTTCGGTGATGACTTCTTCTGCTGTTGATTGTGCGTTAAATCCCGAATTGATAGGACGTTGTGATTTACTAAGTCTCATTTTTAAATATTTTTATTAACTGAGACAAAGGTAGATTAGCCAGCGTTTTTTCGTTTTGTTTAAAATGTCAATTTATTTTGTTTAAAATTTCACAAGAAAAAATGTTTTTTAGCATCCTGATCTAATTCTGTTAAATCCTCCTTTCAATTTATAAATTATCATAAATGCGTTGCGCATTCCTTCGTGAATAAGTAATTTTGAAAAATTTTCAGATTTGAGTCCTACCATTTCCATAGTTGTTGCTATTTTTAACCGTAAAGATGAGCTTTTTGAGCTCCTGACTTCTCTTACTTCACAGACTGATAAAGATTTCGAAATTATCATTGTAGATGATGGTTCGCTGATTGATCTGCGGCCTGTGATTGAAAATTTTAAAACATTTTTAACGATCAGGTACTTCAGGAAAGACAATTCCGGGCCGGGACTTTCCAGGAATTACGGGGCGAGAAGGGCAGCCAATGAATGGCTGGTTTTTGTTGACAGTGATGTGATCGTGGAGAAAGATTATATCGAAAATATTAAAAAAGATATTCTCGAAATCCCGTGTGATGCCTTCGGCGGTGCAGATAAGGCGCATAAAGGCTTTAACCTGATGCAGAAAGCCATTTCCTATTCCATGACTTCCGTTTTTACTACCGGCGGAATCAGAGGGAATAAAAAGGCTGTATCGAAGTTTCAACCGAGAAGTTTTAATATGGGTGTAAAGAAAGAAGTTTTTGAAAAAGTAGGTGGTTTCTCTGAAATGCGAATAGGAGAGGATCCGGACCTTTCCATGACGCTTTGGGAAAACGGATATACCACTGCTTTCTTCGATAATATTGCCGTTTATCACAAGAGAAGGGTAGACTTCGGAAAATTCTCAAAACAGGTGTATCAGTTCGGATGTGCAAGGCCCATCCTGAACCAGAGACATCCAAATTACGTGAAAATATCCTTTGCTTTTCCAACCTTGTTTTTATTGGGTTATATCATGGGCTTCCTTGAGTATTTCTTCATGGGAAAAGGCATTATTCTTGCCTTTTATGGGTTGTACACCTTCACGGTGCTTTTTCATGCACTGTTTGTTACCAAAAATATCAGCATTGCCGGAATGGCGGTAATATCTACATACATCCAGATGTTTTCATACGGGTACGGATTTTTAAAATCCTGGGTCTTGCTGAATGTTTTCAGAATGAAACCGGAAGACGCGTTTCCGAAGCATTTTCATAAAAATTAATTTAATTACTTTATAAACATTCAAATTGTCATTCTGGAAGAATCTGAGCAACAATTTTTTATATTTAAAATGTTTCACTTCAAAAATGTAAATTTTAAAATTTTGTTGGCTTTAGCTTTCAACCTTAATCATCCGTCTTTTGCTGTTTAATATTTCAAATTCTTGATTTTTCTTCCGTAGATTACATAGATTTTGCAGATATGGTTTAATTTTCATTTAATGCAGTAAGTTTCTCTCTTAGAAGTATCTCATCAGTGCATTTCAAAAACTATGTCTGGATGCTTTTAAGATAACGTCAAAGCGTTAAACTTTATTAAAAAATAAAAGCTGTCGTGATCACGACAGCCTTGACAATAAAATTAAGATGTAAATATGGTTTCATGGTTGAGAATGCCTGTTTTGAGCATGCATTCCCGCATCTTTTCGTAAGTTCTTTCGATATCATGGTCGAGACCAATGGAAAACCGGATCAGTCCGTCCGAGATTCCCATTTCTGCACGTTCTTCCTCCGGAATTTCAGAAGAAGTTGAGCTTCCTGAACATGAAAATAAAGTTTTATAGAATCCCAGGCTTACGGCAAGATATCCCAGGTTTTCCTGCTGCATCATCTCCATCAGTTCGTTGGCTTTTTCAGTAGTGCCGGCATCAAGAGTCAGCAAACCTCCAAAGCCATATTCTTCATGCATCATGCTTTTCATCAGTTCATGGTTTTTGTGAGATTTCAGTCCGGGATAAGAAACTCTCAGCCCGTCGTTTTCAAACCTTTCAGCAAGATACATGGCATTATGGCTGTGCTGCTTCATTCTGATATGAAGGGTTCTCAGGTTTTTCAGGATACTTGCAGAACGCAGGCTGTCCATGGTAGGTCCCAACAACATACATGCTCCGGTATTCACATTTTTGGTGTCGTTGATGAACTCCTGAGTTCCACAGTATACACCACCAACGGTATCGCTGCTCCCGTTGATGAATTTTGTAAGGGAATGGATCACAATATCCGCTCCCAGTAAAGAAGGTGAGATGGAAAGTGGTGAAAACGTATTATCAACAATCAGTTGTAAGTTATGTTTTTTACAGATTTCAGATAATTTTCTAAGGTCAGCAACCTCAAGAAGCGGATTGCTCACACTTTCACAATATATAATCTTTGTGTTTGGCTGGATGGCATTTTCAATAGAGTCAAAATTATTGATGTCTACGAATGTTGTTTCAATATTAAATGGCGGAAGAAAATTTTTCATAAAAGCATACGTTCCTCCGTAAATTGTTCTGCTGGAGATTATATGATCTCCGCATTTACATACCTGTAAAAGAACAGAAGTAATGGCACCCATTCCTGAAGCCGTAACGTTTGCAGCTTCCGTATTTTCCATTTTGGCAAGGGCCTCGGAAAGATACAGATTCATGGGAGAAGAATGTCTTGAATACAAATAACAGCCTTCCGCATTTCCTTCAAATGTATCGAACATTGTTTTTGCAGAAAGAAATGTATAGGTTGAACTGTCTGAGATTGATGGGTTCACACCACCAAATTCACCGAAATACTGTAAATCCTGAATTTCGTTTGCCGCGTTAAAATCTTTCATATGATATAATTTTTCCGTTGCTAATATGAAAGTATTCCCATTTTTTTACAAGGTAAAATGAATTTTATAGAATATAAATCTATTAAGTTGTATTTTGGTAGAAATAAAGTTTATTATATTTGATGAATATAAATTTTTAACAAAAAATTATCTATGGCACTTGATGATACGGATAAGAAACTGCTCCTTTTTTTGCAGGAAGATTCTAAGCAGACCACCAAAGAGCTGTCTTACAAACTGGGTTTGTCTGTAACCGCTGTTTATGAACGCATACGGAAACTGGAAAACACGGGCGTGATTTCGAAATATGTTGCCATTCTGGACCGTCATAAAATTGACAGGAATTTTATCGTGCTGTGCCACGTGAAACTGACACAGCACAAAAAAGAATACGTCCTGCAGTTTGAAAGGGAAATTATGAATCTGCACGAAGTAACGGAATGTTTCCACGTAAGCGGTGATTACGATTATATCCTGAAAATTGCCGTAAAAGATATGGAAGATTACCGGAATTTTATGCTCTCCAAACTTACTACCCTGCAGCATATTGCAAGCACCCACAGCTCGTTTATGATCTCTGAAGTGAAAAATACAACGGCCATTGTTTTGTAATTGTAATATAGTATTTCCAGAATCCTTTAACTCGAATTGTTCCTGATTTTATTTTTAAGGAGCCATTCCCGCTTTCCGCACTCGCTATTTTTTTGGTTTCAGCGCGGCGGCGAAGCCGCCGCGCTGAAACCAAAAAAATGAGCTCAGACAAAGCTGCAATCGGGGCTAGGCCTCAGTCTTTTATTTCAATAAAAGTTTTAACTATACCAAAACACCATTTTTAGAAGCAATCGGATCCGGAAGTTCTGTGTCTCCGGTCATTTGCAGTAAATCTATTTCTATCGTTCTGCAGATCGAAAGCATCGGTATATCAAACATGAGCCCTTCAAAAGGGTTTTCCGAATAATCACCAACCAGTTCCATGATGATGTAAATCCATCCGATTGTAATACAAAAAGGAATAGACGCCCAGATTCCCCAATCGCCCAGTTTGGCGAATTCGCTTACCAGACCTAGCGGAAGCAGCATGATAAAAATAACATTAAATACAAAAGCAGTACTGGCAAACTGTCTCGGCAATGGGAATTTCTTGATTCTCTCAGCCTGTCCCTGTAACGTATAAAATTCATTCAGGCAATCTTGTAGCTGCATGTGATTAAATCCTGAAATTACCCCCATATTCTTTAGTTCATTAATGTCCTTCGACTGCTGTGCGATAAGGTAGGTGGTAAAATTTTTGTAGTGGGCCTGCTGTTCTGCTTCTTCTTCAGATAAATATTTATTGAGGAATATAGGAGTTCTTCCATAATCGGGAAATCCTGCTTTAATCAAGCGATTTCTTTTCTGGTCAACATTTTTTAACTGATCTTCTTCTACTTTAATATGCTCCCATTCAGTGGGGATTAGGAGCTGTTCACGCAATTGGTAAAGCCACGCAATATGTCGGTATACTATTTTCTTTCTGTGGTCTTCGAGATCAAACTTTCCAACCTGTTCGTTACCGGTATCAAAAGCAGAAACCATAGAACCTAGCATCCGGCTCGAGTTCACGATTCCGCCCCATATTTTTCTGGCTTCCCACAATCTGTCGTAGGCCTGGTTATTTTTAAAACCAACCAGGAAAGCTTCCGCTGTACCGATCAATGCGACGGGAACCCAAGGTATGATCATCCATTGCCAATTAAAAAAGTGAAAAAGAACAGCTATCAGCGTGCACCAAAGAGATATAAGAATAAGATGAAATCCTGATAAATTGAGAACCTGCCTGTAATTGACGTATTTTGTAGTGATCATAATTGTTACACATTTTCTAAAGATGATTAAATGTAACAAAAAGCATACAAAAAAAGCCCCTAATTTTTTAGAGGCTTATTTTTTATTTTATTCTGAATTAATATTTCAGCATTTCGTCGATTTTTGCGCTTAGCTTTTCTGCGTTTGGCAACATTTCTTTCTCTAAAATGAGATTGATAGGAACTGCCGGAACATCAAGGGAGCCCATAGTTTCCACAGGAGCATCAAGATATTTGAAGCAGTTTTTGGAAATTCTGTGGGCAAAAGCTTCTGCAAATGAATTGTTAAGCTGCTCTTCCGTTAAAACGATACATTTTCCGTGTGCCTTTACTCTTTCAAAAACCAATTCTTCATCAAGCGGAATTAATGTTCTTAGATCGATCACTTCTACTTTTCCGCCGAAATTTTTTGCGGCTTCTTTAGCCCAGTAAACACCCATTCCATAAGTTACAACCAGTAAAGTTCTGCCTTTTTCTATTTCCTCTTTATCCGCTTCGATGATGATTTTTCCTTTCCCGAAAGGTAAGATGTAATCTTCTGCCGGTTCTATTGTTTTTGCATCCTCGGTTCCCGGAACTTTGCTCCAATAAAGGCCTTTATGCTCCAGCATAATAACCGGATTCGGGTCATAATAGGCTGCTTTTAACAGACCTTTAAAATCTGCGGCATTGCTTGGATATGCTATTTTTATTCCTTTGATGTTGGCAAGAATGCTTTCCACGCTTCCGCTGTGGTAAGGCCCGCCTCCACCGTAAGCACCGATTGGCACCCGGATGATATTGCTTACCGGGAATTTTCCCTGGCTCAGATAATTCGACTTTGAAATTTCCGTAATCAATTGATTGATTCCCGGATAAATATAATCGGCAAACTGAACTTCAACAATCGGTTTCAGTCCTACTGCGCTCATCCCTGTGGTAGAACCGATGATATAAGCTTCCTGGATGGCAGTATTGAACACTCTTTTGCTCCCGAATTTTTTTCCTAATGTCACGGTTTCACGGAAAACTCCGCCAATTCTTTCTCCAACATCCTGTCCGTATAACAAAGCTTCCGGATGTTTCCACATCAACTCCTGAATAGCATGAATGGCAGCATCTACCATCACGATCTTTTCACCGCCTTCCGGTTCGCGTGTCCCAACCTCCTCTGTAATCGGAGTAGGCGCAAAAACGTGATTCATTACGGTTTCAGGTTTCGGGTCTGCTGCATTTTTAGCTCTTTCGAAAGCTTCTTCTGCCTCAAGCCGCGCTTTTTTGGTTATTTGTTTTAATAATTCTTCATCAACGCCAGAATCAAGCAACTGGTTTCTGAGGATTTCTCCCGGATCTTTGGCCCTGTGTTTTGCTAAATCATTCTCATCTCTGTAAAATTCTCGTCTTACTCCCGAAGTATGGTGTCCGATAAGAACGGTTTTTGCACAAACAACCAAAGGTTTTCTTTCATTACGTACAAAATCTACCGCTTTTTTCATGACTTCAAAACTTTCGATAAAGTCGGTGCCGTCTACTCTCATTCTGCTGAGACCTGTAAATCCGGCTACAAAATCGTAAGCATCGCAGGTTCTTGCTTCATCCTTGGTAACGGAAATTCCCCATTCATTATCCTGAACCAGGAAAATAATCGGAAGCTGATGTAATGCTGAAAACTGAAGCGCTTCACTCACTTCGCCTTCTGTAACGGAGTTGTCTCCGAGACTGCATACAACAACAGGATTGTTCTCAAACTGCTGAAGATTAAAATTCTCGATATATTTTATTCCTTGAGCTACACCGGCGGTAGGAATCGTCTGCATTCCGGTCGCAGAGCTCTGATGAATAATCTTAGGTTTGTTTTCGTCTCTGCTTGAAGGGTGGGAGTAATAAGATCTTCCTCCGGAAAACGGGTCTTCAGCCTTTGCGAGCAACTGCAGCATCAACTGATAAGGTTCAAAACCAATTCCCAGAAGAATGCTTTCGTCTCTGTAATAAGGTGATACCCAGTCTTCTTTTTTTAATTGATAGGCAGTGGCCAGCTGAATGGCTTCGTGGCCTCTTGACGTGCTATGAACGTATTTGGTAACATTTCTGTTTTCTTCGTAAATATCTGCCATTGCTTTGGCCAGCATCATATGATTGTAAGCTTTAAGCAGAATCTCCTGAGAAACTTTTTCGTGAAGTGTATTTTCCATAGAAAGCAAAGATAAACAAAAAAACAAAAACACTAACAAGTGTTAGTGTTTTTGCTTATTGTTTTAATTTAGATAACAAAACTGTTATTCTTTAATTACTTTTTTCGATACAGTATCTTTATCTGTTTTAACCTCTATTACGTATATTCCTTTTGTATAAGAACTAAGGTCGATAATCTCTTCGTTATTTTTAATCGTTCCGGTCTGAAGTTTTTTGCCTGAAAGGTCATAAACATTAAAGACAGCTTTCTTAGGAGCTTTTAATACTTTTACAAAATCTTTTGTAAGAGTCGGTGCAATAACTAATCCATCCTCTTTTGTAAGATCATTGGTTGCCAGTACGGATGCTGTTTGTCCGGTTACCATAATCGAATAATTCTGTGGTGCAGGGGTCCCTGCATCATTAACAAGCGTACCTTTGTTTGTAATTTCAATTCTGTAATTTCTATTAGCCACAGCATTATCAATGACAACCTGCTCAACATTGTCCACTGTATTATCTGCTTTTGTTGCAGGGTTTAATGGATTATTGGCATCAAGTTTCCAAGGATAATATATAGTATTGGTAGTAAGATCTATAATTCTCAGATCAAGATCATTAATAAGTTTTGATGTTCTGTTGTTGTACACATCAGATACAAGCTGGTAATTTGGCGTATATTTAGGGTCAATCCAGCTGATAGTAACTTTTAATGGCTCGCCACCTTTTGCAGTAACCGTTTTACTGTTTTTAACTCCGCTGCTTAAGGTTTCATCAGCAAAAATAACAGTATTGTTAGACTTTCCTACCAGTAATTCTGCTCCTTTTTTAGCATCAATAAATCCCCATCCGAACCATGGATCTGGCCCGATATTTCCTGCCTCGGATGCAGAGTGAATGGTAAGTACTTTCGCTGATGCAGCATTCAATAATGCATTATTGAAAAGCTGCTTATTAATTTGTGTCCAAAGTCCGATAATTCCTGTTACAATAGGTGCGGAAAAAGAAGTACCGCTTCCAGATGACCATGTAGTACTTCCTGTTGCCGAAGTAGCTGCGTACAAAACATTTGTTCCTACAGTAGAAATATCCGGTTTTATTCCTCCATCATCTCGCGGACCAGCGCTGCTGTAATCTGAATGCACTACATCAAATGAATCTGTATAACGAAAATTATTGTTGGAAATAATATCAGTAGCCCCTACCACAATAATGTTTTTTGCAAGAGATCCGGTTCCTATACAGTCGTATCCTTGAGAACAGTTATTAGGCGGTATGGTATCGCTTGCGGTGAATGCTACTGCACTCCCTGAAGATGCGTAATATTTGGGAATGGCTGAAGAAGCATTCGCTGGGCCCATGTTGAAATAATTTCCTGCCGATTTTACAATTATAAGGGATGGATTATTATTTACCAGCATGTCATAATTATAATCATTTGTATTGTAAGTACCCTGAAGGTCATAGAATATATTTCCTGCCTTAGAGCCATTGTATACATAAGAACTGATATTTCCATTGGTGTCGTAATTTTCTGTCCACCCTGAATTTACTCCATATGAGTGGTTGGAAATATTAGGTTGGGAAACGAGTATTTTTTGGAAAACATTACTGGTCGAAAGATCTCCAGGCAGAGTGGTAGTGCTGAACATGTAGCTGTCCATTGTAGAATTTATTGCAACACCTTTCGCATTTCCTACAGTAACACCTCCACTGGTTAAACTAACGCTTTTCCCTCCGATAAAGCTCCCTACTCCTGTTGAATGATCAGAATAGCTTTGTGTGCTTGCTTCTTTATTGCTAATTCTTCCTGCTGCATTATTGAACGCTGTGTGAGCTTCATATATTCTTCCGCCATCAAATATCGTATATTTAATATTTTCGCCGTTAAATGCACCCGTAAGTCCAGTAATGTTTCCGGATGTATTGAGCAGATCAGAATTGGAATTCATTAATTGTCTTGTATCTTGTTCCTGTAAAAAATAAGGTACGTCAAAATTAAATCCTCCTAAACGTGACTTTAATGAATCTATTTTTTTCTTTGTTTCCGGATCAGGATTTTTCCCATATACTCTCTCAGCATAAGTATCAAACTTTTTTTCATTTTCAACTTTTTGCTGTTCAAACTCCCTTCTTAAATTTTCATTGTTTTTTTGTGCATACGCTGATAAATATAACAACGTACTGATCAAGATTAGATTTCTCTTCATGCCAATTAATAATTACAATAATTAATTGGCAAATATATATAAAACTCATTAATTCACATAATTAATTGATGATATTTTGAATGATACTGCTAAATTTTAATTAATCTTAAAATAATATAATAATTATGCTTTTTTATTTGTAAATATTGATAAGCCAAAAATGTCGTTTGTCTTCAAAACAACTTAAATTTGAGACTGACATCGGAAAAATTAAAGTAACTTTACATACTCTTTTAATAAAAGCTAGAAAGTACATGTATTTAGTTTTTGACACAGAAACAACAGGTTTACCAAAGAATTTCAACGCTCCGTTTTCAGACTCAGACAACTGGCCAAGAATGGTTCAGATTGCATGGCAGCTGCATGATGATGATGGAACACTTATTGAAAATCAGGATTATATTATAAAACCGGAAGGATATGATATTCCTTTCAACGCTGCAAGAATTCACGGAATTACTACTAAAATAGCCAATGAAGAAGGACGAGACCTAACGGAAATTTTAAATGAATTTTCTAAAGTATTAGAAAAAGTAAGAGTGGTTTCCGGACATAATGTTGAGTTCGACTACAATATCGTTGGAGCCGAATTTTACCGTAAAAATATTAAAGACAACCTTCAGGAGAAACCAAGAGCAGATACCATGGTGCTGGGAACCGATTTCTGTCAGCTTGGAGGAGGTCGGGGAGGCAGATTCAAACCTCCGAAACTGGAGGAGCTTTACGAAAAGCTTTACGGACATAAATTTGATGAGGCTCACAATGCCGCAGCTGACGTAAATGCTACGGCTCAGGTGTTCTTTGAGATGATGAGAATAGGCGTGATTCCGGCAGAAATTTTAAAGATTTCCGAAGATCAGCTTGCTTATTTCAAGACGCTCTATCCCGAACCGATTAATCCTTTCAATATTGTTATCAGAAGGCAGGTTGCGGATTTCCATAATAAAAAGAAACAGCAGGATTTTGGAAGTATTGATGAAATTGATCTGGGAAAATATTTCAATTTTGATAATCACAGTGTTTTTTCAACATTATCGGCGACTTCCAGCATTAATGATCTGATTAAAAAAGCCACCGATGATAACTTCCCGGCTGTCGGAATGGTGGATTTGGGAAATATGATGGGCGCTTTCAAATTTGTTTCCGCAGTAGAAGGTGCTAATTCAGATCGTGCTAAAAAACATAAGGAATATTTAGCAAAAAAACAGGAAGCCGAAGAAAAAGGCGATGCATTCAATGAAGCTGAACCTGTGTCGGAGCCATTAATTCCTGTTGTTGGCTGTGAGTTTTATATTTCAGACCGTTACGAGCAGAAACAGTTTACCAAAGATGATCCGGACCGGAGGACGCAAGTTGTGCTGCTGGCGAAAGATTTTAACGGATATAAAAACCTGGCAAAACTTTCAAGTATCGGATTTTTGAAAGGATTTTATTTTGGAGTTCCCAGGGTTAGCCGTGAGCTGATTGCTCAATATAAAGAAGGAGTTATTGCTTTAACTTCGGGAATCAACGGAGATATTCCCGATGCTATTTTAAATACTGGTGAACAAAAAGGAGAGGAGCTTTTCAAATGGTGGAAAGATACTTTCGGAGATGATTTTTATGTTCAGATACAAAACCACAAACTGCCTGAAGAAGAACATTTGAATGATGTACTCCTTCATTTTGCAGATAAATATAATGTTAAAATTCTGGCGCAGAACGAAACGTTTTACACCAACAAAGACGATTCTAATATTCAGGATATTGTCAGCTGTATCAAAGATGGTGAAAAGCTGTCAACGCCCGTTGGTAAAGGCTTTGGTAAAAGAAGAGGTCTTGCCACAGGCGAATATTACATTAAAAATTCAGATGAGATCAAGGAAGCATTTCTTGCTTATCCTGATGCTTTTGATGCGTATGAAGAATTTACTGCGAAGTTCAAGCCTTATACCCTTAAAAGGGATGTTTTGCTTCCGAAGTTTGATATTCCTCAGGAATTTGTGCATGCTGAAGATGAACTTGACGGAGGAAAACGTGGAGAAATGGCTTATCTTACCTACTTAACGTATGAAGGCGCTAAAAATAGATATAAAGACACGGGAATCACAGAAGAAATTAAAGAACGTCTTGATTTCGAGCTTGAAGTAATTGCCAATACAGGTTATCCCGGATATTTCCTTATTGTACAGGATTTTTGTAATGAAGCCCGAAAAATGGGAGTATGGGTAGGCCCGGGAAGGGGGTCTGCTGCAGGGTCTGCGGTGGCGTACTGTATCGGAATTACAAATGTAGATCCTATTAAATATGATCTCCTTTTTGAGCGTTTTCTCAATCCGGAGAGGGTTTCCATGCCGGATATTGATATCGACTTCGACGACGAAGGTCGTGACAGGGTTATTAAGTGGGTAATTGATAAATATGGTCAAAGCCAGGTTGCCCAGATTATTACTTATTCTGTTTTGGGAGGGAAATCTGCGATTAAAGATGCCGGAAGAGTACTGGATGTACCAATTCCTGACACCAATAATATAGCCAAACTGATTCCTTCCACACCCGGAATGAATATTGCGAAAGCATTGGCAAAATATGATAAATTAAAACCGGAAGAGCAGATGCTCGTTGATGAAATGAGGTTTGTTCTGGATAGTCCTGCAGACCCTCGACATGATGTTCTGGCAAGTGCGAAAAAAATGGAAGGGTGTATCCGTAATACGGGAATTCACGCATGCGGGGTGATTATCACGCCGGAAGACGTAAGTAATCTGGTTCCCGTTACTATTGCGGCAAAAGATGCGGATATTTTAGTATCCCAGTTTGATAACTCCGTTGCGGAGAGTGCGGGTCTTCTGAAAATGGACTTCTTGGGTCTCAGAACCCTTACGATCATTAAAGATGCATTAAAGCTGGTGAAAGAAAAGCACGGTGTGGATATTGACCCCGATTTGATTCCGCTTGATGATACAAAAACTTATCAGTTATTTAAAGAAGGGCGTACGATCGGGATTTTCCAATATGAAAGTCCGGGGATGCAGAAGTATATGAGAGAACTGAAACCTACGGTTTTTGCAGATCTTATAGCCATGAACGCATTATATCGTCCCGGCCCGATTAAGTATATCCCGAATTTCATCAACAGAAAACACGGAATCGAAGAAATTGTTTACGATTTACCGGAAACCGAAGAATATTTAAAAGAAACTTACGGTATTACCGTATATCAGGAGCAGGTAATGCTTTTATCCCAGAAGCTGGCCAACTTTACCAAAGGTGAAGCCGATACGCTGAGAAAGGCAATGGGTAAAAAGCAGATTGATGTTCTTAATAAGATGTATCCAAAATTCATCGAAGGCGGAAGAAAAAATAATCTTGATGAAGAGCGATTAGAAAAAATCTGGAATGACTGGAAAGCCTTTGCAGAGTATGCTTTCAATAAATCGCACTCTACCTGTTACGCATTTATTGCCTATCAAACAGCCTTTTTGAAAGCAAATTACCCGGCTGAATATATGGCGAGCGTAATGAGTAATAACATTAACAATACCGAATCAATTACCATGTTCATGGAAGATTGTAAAAGTATGGGCGTGGATGTTTTAGGGCCCGATGTTAATGAATCCCAATATAAATTCTCGGTAAACGAAAAGGGGCAGATCCGTTTTGGTCTGGGAGCGATAAAAGGAATTGGAGAAGGTCCCAGTGAAGCTATTACAAGAGAAAGAGCCAATGGGAGATTCAAAAATATTTATGATTTTTTTGAAAGAATTCTTCCTTCACAAATGAACAAGAGGGTAGCAGAAAGTTTAGTACTGGCCGGAGCTTTTGATGAATTGGATTCTTTCCACAGAGGCCAGTATTTTGACATCGACATGGCTGGAAGAACAAATCTGGAAAGATTAATCCGCTACGGGCAGAGCTTTCAGGAAAGTAAGAATGAGATGGAGAATTCTCTTTTTGCTGATTTTGCGGAAGAGGTTCAGATTGAACAGCCGAAATTGGCGCCCTGCCCGGAATGGCCGAATATGCATAAATTAAATAAGGAAAAGGAAATTATCGGATTCTATCTTTCTGCTCACCCACTGGATGAATTCAAATATCAATATCAGTTTATGCAGGGCCAGCTTTCTAAAAAAGCCGTTCTTGAAAAAGAAGAAGAAGTGAAATTGGTAGTAGATGAAACTCCAGTTCTTGAGCAGGATGCTCCTGAAGATGTGACTGCACTTGTAGAAATTGTCTCCGATGATATAGTGGCGGGCGAAGAAGAAGAGCTTATTGAAGAAGTTACTAAGAAGGCAGAACCTAAAGGCGTGTTTCATTTTCTGAATCTCGATGAGGTGGATGCTTATAAAGAGCAGGCTTTCTCCGGTACTCAGGAAGAATTGTTTGAAGAAAAAAAGAAAGACTGGAAAACCATACAGAAAGAAAGAGAGAATGGCGGTGGCGGAAAAGAATATACCGTTGCGGGTCTGATTACTGAATATGTGGTCAAAGATGGCTTCAGAAGCGGTGAAAAGGTGGCTTTCGTAACGCTTGAAGATTATTCGGGATCTTATTCTTTCAGGTTGGGAGACCGTGATTACATGCGACTGAAAGAAAAGCTGGAAGTACAGCGTTTTGTGATCTTTAAGATCAAATTTGCTCAGGTTAAAGACGGAAGGGTTTTTGTAAATGTAACAGATGTCATTGAGCTTCAGGAAGCATTTGAGCGATTTGCCAAAAGTATTTCTCTGGTAATGGATGTGATGGATTTCAGGCCTGAAGATCTTACCTTTTTCAGAACTGTTCTTGATCGTAATCAGGGCAGTCAGAAACTTAAGTTTTATATTAAAAGTACGGAAGAGGAGCGTGAAGAGCATCTTGAAGTCCAGTCGATGAAGCATTCGGTGCATCTCAGCGGTGAGTTGATTAAAGAAATTCAACTGCTCAATAAGTATGAATTTTATTTAAATTAAATTTTAAAAGATATATTATAAAACGGCTATTAAGCCGTTTTTTTTTGCTTAGTGGTAATCCTGGAAATACGAATTTTTAATATAAAAAGATACCACATTAAATTATATATTATTCACTTTAGTATGATTTTATTTGTTATTTTAATAATTTAATTGCATTATTTTTATTTATTTTTTACATAAATTTAAATTTATGTGTATTAAATGTTTTTTATTTTCTATTTTTAAGGTCTAATTTAAAACAAGTCTTTATGAAAAAACTTTACACGGGTACGTGGCAATGGTGTCGTGGCTTACAAAGAAAGGGAATTATTGCCCTTGCATTTTTTGGAGTTATGCAGAGTATGAATGCGCAGGTGAGCAACTATACATTTGCACAAACTACAGGAACGTTCAACAGTATTGCCTCTTCCGGTGCTCTTGTTTCCGGAAGTGATGCTACAACATCAACCACTAATGATACATCCGGATGGGCGGTTACCATTCCTTTTAACTTTAATTTCAACGGAACCGATTATACCTCAATGTATGTAAACTCCAACGGAGGAGCTACGTTTGGCACTACAACAAGTACGGGAAGTACTTTAATATCTTCAACTACCGGTTATTCGGGGGCTGTAGCTGTTATGAACAGAGATTTATGGGGGGTATTTATTACTTCGGGAGTTACCACAAGTGGATCTGATGTAATTACCAATGTGGCTTCATTCAAAGGAATTGAAATAGGAAAGCAGTTGAATAGTGTTAATGGTATTCCCGCTAATGCTACCGTGACGGCTTTTGATGAAACGGCAGGTACAATTACCATGTCTGCTCCGGCTACATCAAGTTCTTCGGCTGCTGTAGTAAGATACGGAACTGGTAAGGTGCTTACTGCAGTGGAGGGAACTGCGCCGAACAGGGTTTTTGTTATTGAATGGATCGGTTATAATGATTATAGTACTGCTGCAACAGGAAGTAATTATCTTAACTTTCAGCTGAGACTGGCTGAGACTTCCAATCGTGTTTCCATTGTTTATGGACCCAGCTACAATATCAATACAACGGTCAGAACCAATCAGGTTGGCCTGAGAGGATCTTCAAACACTGATTTTAATAACAGATCGAGTGCGGCCGGTATTCTCTGGGATTCTACAATAGCCGGTACCAGTAATAGTGCGACGGTTTCAAGAGATAATACGAATTTCCCTGCTTCAGGATTAACATTTAACTGGGTGCCTCCTACGTGTTTTCCTCCGACTGCGTTAACGGTTCCTGCCGCTACGGTAACCCCAAATGGAGCTGTTGTATCCTGGACGCCTCCTTCAGTAGTGCCTGGAACTGGATATGAAGTGTATTACAGTACATCAAACACTGCTCCTACATCAGCTACTGTTTTAGGTACAACAAATTCTACGACTTCTACAACGGCTTCAGCTTCTATCAGTGGTTTATTGCCATCCACTACATATTATGTATGGGTGAGATCGGCGTGTTCGGGATCGGATAAAAGTGTTTGGACTTCGGCTTCTTCATTTGTGACATCATGTCAGCCTCCTGCTATCTTAAGTGTAAGTGGTGCGACTGTTTGTGGTGCATCGGGTTCTGCTGCTATATCTGTTACTGCAGATTCGGGGGCAGTCGTTACTTGGTACGACTCTCCGACGGGTGGAAATGTATTAAATACCGGAAGCTCTTATACGACACCTGTAATTTCAGCCAATACTACATATTATGTTTCGGCTAAAACTCCTGGTGCAAACGGGCAGGTAGGCCCTGCAAGCCCATCTGTTTTAGGTAGTGTGAGTGCAACTAATTATGCAATTGGTACCTATTATCAGATTTTTGATGTTACTGCTCCTACTACTTTGGTAAGTGTAGATGTTTTCCCGGTTTCTTCTGTTACAATCGGTACGGCTTCTGCTGTAGAGATCAGGAACAATGCAGGAACAACATTAATTTCCGTTCCTTATACTGTTGCTGTAAATGATGGAGTTACGCCACAGACGGTTACCATTAATTATCCTTTGGCTGTAGGGACCGGATACAGAATAGGGCAGGGTGTAGGAATCAATCTGAACAGAAATACGGCCGGAGCAACTTACCCATATACATCTGGTGCTATAAGTGTTACAGGGAATAACTTCTCTTCAGGTCCGAATTACTGGTATTATATCTATAACTGGAAATTTTCATCCAGCTGCGAAAGTGCCAGACAACCTGTGAATGTAACTGTAAATGCTGCCTGTCTCGGGACTTCAGAAACTTCCAGCTTAAAAGACAGTATCAAAGTATATCCAAATCCTTTTACCGACATGCTGAATATTTCTGAAATAGAAAATGTAAAATCAATTGCTGTTATGGATCTTGCAGGAAGATTAGTTAAAACACTTGAAAAACCTGAATCTGTAATTAATCTGTCTGATCTGAAATCCGGAATGTATATGATTACCTTATATTTAAAGGACGGAACTCAGAAAACAATTAAATCAATCAAAAAGTAATTTTATCACTATATATTGAATAGCGGCCGTTTTCGGCTGCTATTTTTTATGATGTAAAATTGCATAGGTTGAGATTAGATGAAATGATTTTAAATTTTATGTTATTAATAATCAGTTATCTAAATAATTCATCTTTTTGAGATAAATTATTAAAAATCTAAATTTTATTCATTTTTATTAAATTATTAAGTTGTTTTTATAAATTATATTAAAAATTTTATTATAATATTTGATAATGTATAATTAAATTAATATTTTTACTGCCTAATTTTAATTTAACTAAGTATGAAAAAACTTTTACTTACGTACCTTTTATTTCTGGGTACATTACTGTCGGCTCAGATTACCTTGGGATCTGGGACGACATCGGGTGGTGTCTCCACTTCGGTAGCCACGGTTCCATGGAGTACCTATTACGGGTACAGTTATGCACAGCAGATTTTACTTAAAACCGATATTAATGCTGCCGGTGCTGGAAATATTACAGGATTGAGATTCTTTTTAGGGGCTTCTGCGAGTCTTTCGAATTCCAATGACGTTGTCGTTTATCTGGGTCAGACTACAAAAACATCTTTTTCATCAACTACGGACTGGGTTCCTACAAGTGCAATGACCCAGGTTTACAGTGGTACTGTAACGAATAATGCAGGGGTTGTAGAGATTACTCTTACAGCGCCTTTTGCATATGACAATGTGAATAATCTTGTTATTGCAATAGATGAAAATAAAGCTGGTGACGATGGAGGCGAGCTTTTCTATACCTATACCAGCGGAACAAATAAAACATTGTATTACAGAAGTGATACTACAAACCCGAATCCTGCATCCATTACGCAGACAGGTACAAGATCTGCCACTCAGTCAGTAGTTACATTATTGGGGCTTGCTCCTAATCCAGTTCCTGCGTGCCCTGCAGTTACCGCTCCAACTGCTGCTGCTACAGGAGTTTCTGTACTGCCTACCATTACCTGGAATGCCGTAAGTGGTGCAACAGGATACAGGCTTTCTGTTGGTACAACATCAGGAGGGACTGATGTGTTAAATAATGTTGATCTTGGCAACGTTACCACTTATACGCTTGCATCATCTCTGCAATTTAATACTCAATATTACTATACCTTAAGTTCTTATAATGGTGCTATTCCTTCTGTAGCATGTTCAGAGAGATCTTTTACAACTTCAAACATTACCTGTCCGGCTGTTACTGCTCCGGCAGCGGCAGCTGTTGGTCTTTCTGTTACACCTACTATCACATGGACGGCATCACCAGGAGCTACAGGATATAAAATATCTGTAGGAACAACTGCGGGGGGAACAAATGTTTTGAATAATGTTGATCTAGGAAACGTTACCTCTTATACATTCGCTTCCGCTTTGATGAATAGTACCAAGTATTATTATACTGTAAACTCTTACTCTGCGCTTGCAACTTCATCAGGTTGTACAGAAAGAAACTTTACGACTATCTGTACTCCTGTAGCATCTTTCTCTGAAAACTTTGACACAGTTACAGCAGGGACATGGCCGAATTGCTGGGCAAAAGTAGGAGCAAACGGCTCTGCTTACACTCAAGCCAGTACAGTAATGAGTGCTCCGAATAATATGTATATTTATACTACGACAGCTTCTACTCCGGCAGTAGTTTCTATGCCTCCGGTAAGTACCCTTCAGCTGGGAACGTACCGTTTGAAATTTAAGATGAGAGGAAACTTTACAGCTGGGGATAAAATAGATGTAGGATATCTTACAGACCCTGCAGACGCATCTACGTTTGTATCTTTTGGATCTACTTATACTGCAAACAGCATAACAGCAATAGATAATTATACCATTAACAATATCACTGCACCGGCTGGTGTTACCACAATGGCATTCAAGCATATTGGTCCATCGGGATACAGTATTTTGATTGATGATGTTGTTTATGAATTAATGCCTTCATGTATAGAGCCTTCGGCTGTTACAGTTTCAGCTATTGGTGCAAATAATGCAACTGTTTCATGGACTGCTCCTTTATCAGCCCCAGGCAATGGCTATGAGTTTTATTACAGTACGACAAATACAGCGCCAACGGCTTCAACTACAGCATCCGGTACAAGCAGTACTACTTCTGCACCTTTATCTGGATTGACAAGTTCCACAACTTATTATGTTTGGGTTCGTTCTGTATGCAGTACTTCAGATAAAAGTGTCTGGACGGCAATGGCAACATTTACCACGGCATGTAATGCTGTTAACATACCATATACTTTAAATTTCGACGGTGTAACCACGCCTGCGTTACCGGTTTGTACATCAGCCGTAAATTTAGGAACAGGTAATATATGGAATACTTCTACCGCAACGGGCTTCACCGGAAATGTGTTGAATTATACTTATAACTCCAGTAATGCTGCAAATACATGGTTCTTTACTCAGGGAATTAACCTTACAGCGGGAGTAAGTTATAGAATTAAGTATAAATATTCAAATGCTACAGGAACCACACAGTATCCTGAAAAAATGAAAGTTTCTTATGGTAGTTCAGCTACTGCTGCCGGAATGAACAATCTTTTAAAAGACTATCCGGTTATTACGGGAGGTGTTATTACTAATGATTTCGTTGATTTTACTCCTGCATCAACTGGTGTTTATTATTTTGGATTTAACGCATATTCTGCTGCCAATATGAACAGGATATATGTAGATGATATCAATATTGATGTTACGCCTACATGTTTTGAACCTACTGCTTTAGTATCTTCCAATATTACAGCTTCTTCTGCAAATGTTGCATGGACTGCACCGGCACCAGCTCCTGGAAACGGATATGAAATTTATTACAGTACAACAAATACTGCTCCTACGGGTACAACAGCTCCAACTATTACAGGAATTACAGGTACTTCTCAGGCTTTAAGCAATCTTTCTCCTGTATCAACATATTATGTTTGGGTAAGATCAAAATGTTCTGCAAATGAGGTAAGCAGCTGGTCAAGTAATTTTGTAAGTTTTAGTACGCCTTGTGCTGCGGCCGTGCCTACATATACCAATGACTTTGCTTCAACAGCGGGATCATGTACTTCTAATGTTTCAGGAGGTTCTCCTACGGGAGGTGCAGCAACCGGAACAACAGCTTATTGGGTACAGAGTAACTGGTTGAATACGCCTTCAGCGAATACAGGAACAGGTTCTATGAAAATGAACTTATACTCTGTTAACAGAGCAGGCTGGCTGAAACTGGCTCCTTTGAATCTGTCAGCAGGAGGATACAAAGTAAAATTCGATTATGCTGTAACAACATATTCAGGTACTGCTGCATCTGCAATGGGTTCAGACGATGTTGTTCAGTTTGTAGTATCACAGGATGGAGGAAATACATGGACTATTCTTCAGACATGGAATGCTGCTAATGCTCCTTCTAACACATCTAATACTTTTTCTTTGGATCTAACAGGTTATACAGGTGCTAATACAATTTTTGCATTCTATGGAAATGATGGAACGGTAGATGATACGGAGGATTATAACTTCTATATTGATAATTTTGTTGTAGAATTAAGCAATATATTATCTGCGAGTGATGTTAAGGTAAATGCAAATAATGGCATTAAACTCTATCCAAACCCATTCAGTGAAGTATTGAATATTTCTGATGCCTCTAATGTGAAAAATGTTTTGGTAACAGATTTCTCAGGAAGATTGGTAAAAACTATTGCAAATCCTGGTAAAGAACTTCATTTGGGAGAACTGAAACAAGGGATGTATTTAGTAACTTTAGAAATGAAAGATGGTTCTAAACAAACCATTAAAGCAATTAAAAAATAGTATTTATCACTATATATTGAATAGCAGCCAGTTTTTTGGCTGCTATTTTTTTATGTTAAATGTGAAAGTAGGGATTTGATTATATTAGATTGTTTTTATTAAATATATGATATTCAGTTATAAAAATTAAATTAATAAGTGTATATTTATTATTAAAAATTAAATGTTTGTTTGGTTTTATTGGTTATATTGATAGTTTTTATGATAATTTTTTATAAACTTTATTATATTTTTTGCTAATTAATAATTAATCTATATTTTTACTTACTAATTTTAATTTAACTAAGTATGAAGAAAACTTATCTTTGGCTTTTATTAATTTGCTGTTTTGCAACGATGAAAGCACAGGTCACGTACTATTCCAAAGCTTCAGCGACGGATTTTACAAGTGTGGCTTCGTGGGGAACCAATACGGATGGTACGGGTACATCTCCTGGTTCTATCAGTAATGCAGATAATTTTGTTATTCAAAATTCTTCTGTAATGACACTGCCTGGTAATGCTTCAGTCAGGCAGCTTACCATTAATAGCGGAAGTTTAACGGTTGCAGCAAATACGCTTACCGTAAGTAAAGCGGGAACGTTTGACTCTACATTAAATTTAGCAGGAGGGACACTTACTGTCTCTGGAGGAAATGTGAATGTCAATGGAAATGTTGTAATTGCTTCAGGGGCTACTTTCAACCAAAGTGGAGGAGCAATTACTGTTGACGGAAATAATGCAGGTTCGGCTACGGGGAGTGTAGCAAGTGGAACTGTTTTATTTGAAGTGAAATCATCTTTAGGTGCTGTAAATGGAGGAACAATAACGATCGTGGATCCGCCAGCTACGGGTACTGCCAGAAGTTTCGGATTTAATCTTACTTCAGGTAATGTGCAATGGGTAGGTCATACCATACGATTTGGTAATGGTATAAGTACAGATGCTTCTGCAAATGTAAACGGTTTTGAATTCGATACTTATATTGGTAGTTCTGGTACACAATCTCTTACAGGTAATATTGTAGTAGATGGTGGAAATGTTACCAATAGATGGGTTTCAACTTCTTCAGCTTCAGTAAATGGAAGTTTTATAGGAGGTGATTTAACAATTAATGCAGGTTCTGAACTAAGAAATATATCCGGTGGAGGAACATTAAGTGTTGCAGGAAACATAATTAATAATGGTATATTTACAGCAATAACTACATTAAGTTTAAGCAGTAGAAATGCTACAGGAGGAGCTATAGCATCAACAAATACTCAGGCTATATCGGGAAGCGGTGTCTTCAGAAATTCAACAACGGCCTCAACGGCAAATTTTAGTAGTTTAACAATAAATAATTCAAGTTTAGGTGGTATTACTTTTGCAGATGCCAACTCTTTACTAAGCGGTACAAATACAGGTACGGTTTCGGGAACATTAACCTTTACAAATGGTGTGGTAAACACAGGAGCTAATACATTTGTATTAGGTATTAGTGGTGCAACAGTAGGAACATTATCTTATACTGCCGGAGGTTTTGGCTCAGGTTCCACATTTAGCAGATGGTATGGAACAACAGGTTCGGGAACAGCAATTACCGCTGGTGCAAATCCTACACCCGGTGCGGGTTCTTATCCCTTTGTTACCGGAGTTTCAGGTTCTTATAATGCTAATCATTTCCATAGAGCTACTGCTGCACTTACTACGGCGGGGCAAATGGCTGTTAAATTTACGGCAGGAACAGGCGTTAGCGCCATTACGCCTGTTGTAGAAAATGCACTTACCTTCGACAAGCAAAGCAACAGTAACTGGATAGTATCTACTTCCGCTGGGTATGCAGCTACGGCTGCGCATACTTTTGCAGCAGCAGCACAAGGTGCTTATATAGCTACTACGACTAATGCCAGACTATTAATTGGAGCGGCATTGTTAGGTACACATCAAGCGGGTACCAATTTACCACTGGGACAGAGGTTGGCAGTTCCTGCAGCTTCAATAGCAGGTACCTATACCATAGGTGTGGTTGGGACAGAAATTCCATTGTTAACAATTGCTTCTGGTAAATGGGAAGATGGTGCCATATGGTCAACAGGAATAGCGCCTGTTTGCACTAATTATGTAATAGTATCTGCCGGACATACGGTTACGTTGGACGGAACAACTGGTACAGCAAATGCATCTTCTGTAATAAACAATGGTACATTGAGTGTTACTAATGGATCTACCTTAAATGTAGGTTGTACAAATAAAAATAATTACTTGAATAATAATGGTACTTTAAGTGTTTCCGGAACATTAAATGTAAATGGAAATATTAACAGTGCCACAGGTTCCACTTTTGCCCAAACGGGAGGAAATATAAATGTAGACGGAAATGATGCAGGAGCTACGGCAACAAGTGTAGCATCAGGTACAAATATAGTAAATATAGCTACCGGAAACGTAACACTCACCGGTGGAACAATGACGGTGGTAGATCCTCATGCGGCTAATAGTACAACTTCATACGCATTCTCTTATTCAGGCGGAACTGCCATTGATAACACCGTTGGCTGGACGTTAAAGTTTGGTGACGGATCTTCTACGGATGCGGGAGGAACTACAGCTACTGCTTCAGCTGCAGGTGGATTTATCTGGAACAATGCAGGAAGTAAAATTTATTTTGACAATGTTATAATAGATGGAGCATTAGGTACAAACAGATATGTATCAAATTCGTCTACAACGATTGGTATTAATACACTAACTATTAATGCAAATGGAGAATTCAGAATGCCGACATCAGGAATAAGTATTGCGGGTAATTTTACCAATAACGGTACATTTACACACACTGCTTCTACCTTGAGTTTCCAGAATTTCAAAAATGCAACTGCTTCAGTTTCTACTACACCTCAGACTATTTCTGGTACAGGTGTGTTTAGAAATAATATTGTCACAGCAAGTTCTACTGCGAATTTTATTTCCATAGCGATCAATAATAGCTCTGCAACAGGAGTTACTTTCTCTAACGCTAATTCATTGTTAAGCGGCGCTAATACGGGAACAGTTTCGGGAACTTTGACTATGACAACTGGTTTTGTCAATACAGGTGCTAATACCTTTGTTTTAGGGACGTCAGCTACATCCAACGGAACTTTATCTTATACAGCAGGTGGATTTAGCGCTGGAAGTACTTTTGCAAGATGGTGGCCTACAACAACTGGAGGAGCAGCTATTACACAAGGTGCAACTTCAACAACGACGACAACAACAGGAGTTTATCCTTTTGCTGTAGGTACATCAGCCGCTTTTGTTGCAAGAAATCTTTTCTTAAATCAAACAACAGTATCGGCAACCGGAGGAAGAATTGCTGTACAATATAATGATGTTGCAGGAACAAATACTGTAAGCATTGTAGACGGAGCTTATACGGTAGATACACAGGCGAAATCCAATTGGGTGGTTTCTCAAACAGGGATTACAGGGACGCCTGCTTATAGTATGGCAATAAACGGACAAAATATTTATACTGCCGGTAATGGAAACAGTAGAATTACATTAGCTTCAGCTCCAGCAGCGGGAACCCATCAAACTGGAACAAGTTATGTAAATGCACAAAGAACAGCAATGCCATTAGCTAATTTGGCTGACACCTATTATTTAGGTATTTCGACTTCAGATATTCCTTTTGTGTCTGTGGCAAATGGTGATTGGAGTGCACCTGCAACCTGGAACAAAGGAACAATACCTACTTGTACAGATATAGTGCAAATTGCAACGGGTACTACAGTAACAGTAAATTCATTAGGAAATGTATCTAAAAATGTTACAGTTAACACAGGAGGGACATTGGTAAATGCTTCAGGAGATTTAACAGTAGGTTGTACAGCGTATAATAATTTCCTTACCAATAACGGAACATTAACTGTTTCAGGAGGTACATTAAATGTTAATGGAAATGTTGCAATTAATTCCGGAGCTACATTTAATCAATCAGGAGGGCAAATAAATGTTGATGGGAACGATAATGGAGCTGTAGCAACATCGGTTGCCGGCGGAACTGTTTTATTTGAAGTAAAATCATCTTTAGGTACTGTAAATGGAGGGACGATCACGATCGTGGATCCGCCAGCTACGGGTACTGCCAGAAGTTTCGGATTTAATCTTACTTCAGGTAATGTGCAATGGGTAGGTCATACCATACGATTTGGTAATGGTATAAGTACAGATGCTTCTGCAAATGTAAACGGTTTTGAATTCGATACTTATATTGGTAGTTCTGGTACACAATCTCTTACAGGTAATATTGTAGTAGATGGTGGAAATGTTACCAATAGATGGGTTTCAACTTCTTCAGCTTCAGTAAATGGAAGTTTTATAGGAGGTGATTTAACAATTAATGCAGGTTCTGAACTAAGAAATATATCTGGTGGAGGAACATTAAGTGTTGCAGGAAACATAATTAATAATGGTATATTTACAGCAATAACTACATTAAGTTTAAGCAGTAGAAACACAACGGGAACTGCAATAGCTTCGCCAAATACTCAGGCTATATCGGGAAGCGGCGTCTTCAGAAATTTAACAGCTTCTCCAACCGCCAATTTAAATTCGTTAATTGTTAATAATTCTAACGCAGCAGGTGTGACTTTAAACGTTCCTTTGTCGGTAAGCGGAACTTTAACTTTAACAACAGGTATAGTTAATACTACCAATACCAATTTATTAACATTGGGTACGGCAACTGTAGCAGGTACGTTATCTGGAGGTAGTACAACAGCTTACATTAATGGTCCTTTTGCGAGAACAATAGCAAATGCAAATGCAGCTACTAACTATATACTATATCCTATAGGTAAAACTGCTTATGCTCCTGTTTGGTTAGCTCCTGTAACTACAGCGGTAACGAATATGAAAGCAGAAGCTTTTGATACTAACTCTGGAACGGTATCTTCAGGTATTCAGAATTTATCTGCGAGAAGATGGGAAGCGCCTTTAGTGTCCGGTGCTTTTTCGACAATCAATGTAAGATTGGGAGATAATGCTATTGCAAATGTTAATTTCCCGGTAATGGCACAATCTGCCAGCGGAATTTATGACAGTTTATTTGGTACTACGGGAACGTATGCTGCCGGAACACCAAACACAACACAGTCTACTACGGCATTAGCATCCGGTAGCTATACAGGTTATCTATCTTATGCAGAATTAGCTCCTACACTCGGTACAGGTGAAATTTTATCCAATGCAAAAGCAATAAAACTTTATCCAAACCCATTCACTGAAGTGTTAAACATCTCTGATGTTTCTAATGTGAAAAATGTTTTGATAACAGATATTGCCGGAAGATTGGTTAAAACAATTTCAAATCCGGGTAAGGAACTTTACTTAGGAGAATTGAAACAAGGTTTGTATTTAGTGACCTTAGAAATGAAAGATGGTTCTAAGCAAACAATCAAAACGATTAAAAAATAACTTTTTTATCACTATTTATTGAATAGCAGCCAGAAAATTGGCTGCTATTTTTTTATGTTAAATGTAAAGGTAGGGATTTAATTATGTTAAATTTTTTTTGTAAGTATTTGAAAATCAATATTAATTTAAATGTTGTACTAGTTTAAAAATTGTAATAAATTAAATTATTGTTTAATTTTTTTAATTATTCCAATAATTATAGCTATATTTTTTATTAATTTTATAATATTTTTAGTTAATGTTATATAAATTAATATTTTTATATCTAATTTTAATTTAACTAAGTATGAAAAAACTTTTACTTACGTACCTTTTATTTCTGGGTACATTACTGTCGGCTCAGATTACCTTGGGATCTGGAACGACATCGGGTGGTGCCTCCACTTCGGTAGCCACGGTTCCATGGAGTACCTATTACGAGTACAGTTATGCACAGCAGATTTTACTTAAAACCGATATTAATGCTGCCGGTGCTGGAAATATTACAGGATTAAGATTCTTTTTAGGGGCTTCTGCGAGTCTTTCGAATTCGAATGATATTGTGGTTTATTTGGGTCAGACTACAAAATCATCTTTTTCATCAACTACGGACTGGGTTCCTACAAGTGCAATGACCCAGGTTTACAGTGGTACTGTGACGAATAATGCCGGAGTTGTAGAGATTACCCTTGCAGCGCCTTTTGCATATGACAATGTGAATAATCTTGTTATTGCAATAGATGAAAATAAAGCTGGTGACGATGGAGGAGAGCTTTTTTATACCTATACCAACGGGACAAACAAAACATTGTATTACAGAAGTGATTTTACTAACCCCAATCCTGCATCCATTACGCAGACAGGTACAAGATCTGCCACTCAGTCTGTGGTGACATTATTGGGGCTTGCTCCTAATCCTGTTCCTGCATGTCCTACAGTTATCGCTCCAACGGCTGCTGCCACAGGAGTTTCTGTACTGCCTACCATTACCTGGAATGCCGTAAGTGGTGCAACAGGATACAGGCTTTCTGTTGGTACAACATCAGGAGGGACTGATGTGTTAAATAATGTTGATCTTGGCAACGTTACCACTTATACGCTTGCATCATCTCTGCAATTTAATACTCAATATTACTATACCTTAAGTTCTTATAATGGTGCTATTCCTTCTGTAGCATGTTCAGAGAGATCTTTTACAACTTCAAACATTACCTGTCCGGCTGTTACCGCTCCGGCAGCTGCAGCTGTTGGTCTTTCCGTTACACCTACTATCACATGGACGGCATCACCGGGAGCTACAGGATATAAAATATCTGTAGGAACGACTTCGGGAGGAACAGATGTTTTGAATAATGTTGATCTAGGAAACGTTACCTCTTATACATTCGCTACAGCATTGAATACTTCTACAACGTATTATTATACGGTAAATGCCTATAGTGGAAGTTTGACTTCTTCATCTTGTACAGTAAGGAATTTTACGACAGTTTGTGCAGCTTATACACCAGCTTATACAAATAATTTTTCTTCTTTTCCTGGGATTTGTTGGTCTCGTGTAAGTGGAGGATCACCAGCAACGGGACTTGGAACCGGGACTACCAATTACTGGGTTGAGGACGGATTTTTAAATTCAGGTTCAACTGGCGCAGCAAGAATTAATCTTTATTCAACAGGAAGAAGTGGTTGGTTAATTTCTCCGGCATTTAATTTATCTGCGGGAGGTTATAGACTTAAATTTAATTATGGCTTAACAGGCTATGATGTAACTACATCAAGTGCCATGGGGTCTGATGATGTTGTTCAGCTTGTCGTTTCAACCGATGGAGGTACTACTTGGACTGTTCTTCAAACCTGGAATGCTGCTAATGCTCCTACTAATACTTCAAACACTTATACTCTTAATTTAACATCTTATACAGGCAACAACGTAATTTTTGCAATGTATGGTAGTGATGGAACGGTAGATGATACTCAAGATTATGATTTCTTTATTGATAATTTTGTAGTCGAGACAATTCCTTCTTGTGAAAGTCCAACAGCACCATCAGTAAGCAGTATTACGTTAAATGGAGCCAATGTTTCATGGACGGCTCCGGCAACAGCTCCGGCTAATGGATATGAAATCTATTACAGCACATCAAACACGGCTCCAGCAAGCTCAACAACTCCAACTATTACAGGAATTACAGGTACTTCTCAATCTTTAGGAAGTCTTTCTTCTGCTACAACATATTATGTTTGGGTAAGATCTAAGTGTTCCGGCTCCGATCAGAGTATTTGGGTTGCTTCATCTTCTTTTACAACGGCATGTACTGATACAAGTGTTCCTTATACTTTGGATTTTGAAGGAACAGCTAATCCGGCTTTACCATCATGCACATCCAACGAGAATGTTGGAACAGGAAATAACTGGATTACCAGCAGTACAAATGGTGCTTCTTACGGATTTACGACTAATGCATTAAATTATGTGTATAATTCAAGTAATGCTGCTAATACATGGTTTTACACAAGGGGAATTAATTTAGATGCTACCAAGGTATACACTATTACGTATAAATATGGAGGTACGGGTACTTTTTTTGCTGAGAAGTTGAAAGTTGCTTACGGTACATCCCCTTCCAGTACTTCAATGACAAATGCTATCGCAGATTATCCGAATGTTACAAATGCTACACCAAATTCTGTATCAATTGACTTTACACCGCCTTCCTCTGGGATTTACTATTTCGGATTCAATGCATACTCGGCAGCAAATAAGTTTTATTTATTTGTAGATGATATCAGTATTGTTGAAAAAGTTAATTTAGCGACATCAGATATTTCATTAAGCAAAAATGAAATTAAGATATATCCAAACCCGTTCAGTGAAATATTGAACATCTCTGATGCTTCGAATGTGAAAAATGTTTTAGTAACGGATTTCTCAGGAAGATTGGTAAAAACTATTGCAAATCCTGGTAAAGAACTTCATTTGGGAGAACTGAAACAAGGGATGTATTTAGTGACTTTAGAAATGAAAGATGGTTCTAAGCAAACCATTAAAGCAATTAAAAAATAGATTTTAAATTGTAAAAATTATAAGCGGCTAATTTTAGCCGCTTTTTTTTATAAAATAATTCAATTTAATTCTAACTTACGTGAGTTTGAAGGGAAAAATGCGAAATTTTTACTTTATAAAAATACTGTCATAAAAGCTAATTAAAATGAATTTTACTAGTATTTATTGTATTTTATAAGAATAATTAAAATATAAATTTTTATTCATAAACGGGTTTATTTTATTAATTCTTAAAATTATTTAAAAAAATTGGTATTTATTGTGATTAAATCGCAACATTATTCATAAATTAGTGTATTAATCAGCAAAAATAAATTATGACAAAATTTCTACTTTCATGCTTATTGTTTTTAAGCATGATGCTTAATGCGCAGATAACCTTGGGCGCAGGAAGCACTAATGTCGGAACCGCTCCGATAAGTACGTATTACGGCTATTCTTACACACAACAGATTTTCACAAAACAGGAAATCAATGCCAATGCCGCAGGAAACATTACAGGATTAAAATTTTATCTGGATCCTGCTATGTCTATTGCAAGCTCATCGCAATGGGTAGTATATCTGGGACAAACCTCGAAAACGGTATTTGCATCAGATTCAGACTGGATCCCTCTCTCTCAGCTTACGCAGGTTTTTTCAGGAACCGTTACCAATAACAATGGTGTTGTTGAAATTACCTTCGCAACTCCTTTTGCTTATGACAATGTTGCTAATCTTGTCGTAGCTGCTGAAGAAAATTCATCAGGATATGACAGTAACGATTATGATGAAGTAATGTACGTTTATCCGGCGGCGGCAAATTCTACACTTAACTTTAAAGATGACTATAACGATCCGGACCCTGCCTCTCCACCTTCTTCAGGTGATCTGAAAAATTACAAATCAGTTACCACTTTTGAAGGGCTTACTTCAAATCCGATTCCAAGTTGTCCGATGGTTTCTTATCCTTCGAACAATTCAACTTTTATCCCTTTATCTTCAACAATTACCTGGATTAATTCTGCTGGGGCAACAAGTTATAAAGTTTCTATAGGAACAACTTCCGGAGGAACCGACGTGGCCAACCAGGTATCTGTAACAACAAACAGTTTTACACCGGCAGCACCATTTGCACCAAATACAACTCTATATGTTAAAGTTGTGGCAGTAGGGCCTGGAGGAGATTCTCCCGGATGCTCGGAAATGATGTTTACAACAGCGCCTCCGGCACCTACTAATGATGAATGTGCTACTGCAGTTACATTAACGGTAAACCCTGATCTCAATTGTGGAACCGTAACTCCTGGTTACACTATTGGTGCTACTGATTCAGGAATGATTCCGGACCCATGCTACGGAAACCCTGATGATGATGTATGGTTCAAGTTCGTCGCAACAGCTACTAGTCATAAAATATCTCTTTTGAACATCCAGTCGGTAGGAAGCGAGCCTAATGATACCGATACTTACTTCCAGGTTTTCAGCGGAGGATGCGGTGCTCTGTCAAGCATCTACTGTTCAGATCCGTCTTCAGGTACTGTTAGCGGTCTTACCGTAGGAGAAACCTATTTGGTAAGAGTGTACAGTTATTATGGTACAGGAAGTAATCAAAGTTTTGATATCTGTATAGGGACATATCCACCGCCGCCTGCTAATGATGAATGCAGCGGAGCTCTTGTAGCAGCCGCTTTCCCGTATACTTATGTTCAAAGTGATGGAGGAGGAGCAACGAATAATGCCGGAATAATAAGTGCCTGCCCCAATGAAATGAATGATGGTACATGGTTCTCTTTCGTAGGTGACGGTGACACTTTCAATATTATCGTTACAATGCCTGCGGGAAGTGATTTTGATCCTCAGATAGGAGTGTACAGCGGAACATGTTCAGCTTTATCATGTGAAGATACTGTAGATGACGGAGGAACTGGTGGCACTGAGACAATTTCTATTCCTACTCTTGCCGGAAATACCTATTATGTAAACGTAGGTCAGTATAGTGGTTTTTCTGATGAGCCTGAAGGCGCGTTCACCATTAATATTAGCAAAGGTACATTAGGAACTTCAGATGTGAAGCCTGAAAAGAAAAACATCAAAGCATATCCAAATCCTTTTACTGATGTAATCAATATTTCGGATGCTGCGAATGTAAAATCAATTTCTGTTTCTGATCTTTCAGGAAGATTGATTAAAGTAATTGATAATCCGGGATCTTCAGTTCATTTAGGAGAATTAAGACAGGGAATGTATCTGCTGACACTTATCATGAAAGATGGTTCCAAACAAACTATCAAAACGATTAAAAAATAGCAGTACATCATACATACAATGAAAGGCGATCTCACAGATCGCCTTTTTTATTGCTTTTTTAGAATTTCGATAATATTATCTGTTTGGAGAAACAGGCTGCAAGTCTCCGCTATTAAGGCTTTCAAAAACAGCCGGGAAGAAAGTAACAAGAATAAAATAAACAATGACCATTAATACAATTAAAGAAAACAGTATAACTACTAAAGTATTTGGCTTATTTTTCTTTTTTGGTTCCATGATGTGAGTATTTAGTTAATAGATATGTTAATGTTTTACATTAAGCTAATTTCTTGCCACATTGTTTGCAGTATCTGGCATCATCATCAATATCTTCATTTCCGCAACGGTCACATATTTTTTCCAGATTTTGTCTTTTGTTCCGCATTTCCGCAGTCACAATCCCGGTTGGGACAGCAATGATGGAATAACCGGCAAGCATTAGAACAACTGCAAAAAATTTTCCCATAGGTGTAATCGGAGAAACATCGCCGTACCCCACCGTAGTTACCGTAACCACCGCCCAGTAAATTGATTGAGGGATGGTTTCAAATCCGGGCCTTCCGCCTTCCACCATAAACATCAGAGAGCCTACAATTACTGAAAAGATAATCAGGAATAAAAGGAAAATATAAATTTTTCTGGAGCTGTTCTTGAGTGCTCTTACAATGACAAAACCGTCATTCATAAAATCCATAAGATTAAAAACCCTGAATACCCTCAACATTCTCAACATTCTGAAAATCAGAAAATATTTGGTAACTGGGAAGAAAAAACTCAGGTAAAAAGGAACCAGCGCCAAAAAATCAATAATTCCGAAAAAACTGAAAATATAATGGCGTTTATTTTTTACAACAGCAATTCTTAAGGCATATTCTATAGAGAAAAAGATGGAAATAATCCATTCCAAAATAATAAATGTATAGTGGAAGCGCTTATCAAGTTTGGGGATGCTCTCCATCATGATAATCGCCGTACTGATCAGGATCAGGAGTAGTAAAATGATATCAAACAGTTTTCCGAGCTTTGTATCGGAACGGTAAATGATTCTATAGAGATATCGTTTCCACCATGCATCTTCCGGAACAAGATTATGTTCTCTTTCCATTTTAATGTTTTTTTAAATATAACAAATTATCCTTATTTTCGTGACAAACATACAGAATAAAATGAAAATTAGAGACGTCGTTTCAAAGATAGAAAAACGTATTCCCTTGCAGAAGGCGGAAGATTTTGATAATGTTGGCTTGCTCTGTGGTTCCTGGGACCGCAACGTAAGCGGAATACTGGTGTGTCATGATGCTCTGGAAAACGTAGTGGACGAGGCAATCCGTAAAAACTGCAATCTTATCGTATGTTTTCACCCGATTATTTTTTCAGGGTTAAAATCCCTCACCGGGAAAAACTATGTTGAAAAAGCAGTTATCAAAGCAATTGAAAATAAAATAGCGATATATGCAATTCATACCGCTTTTGATAATGATTTTTTTGGTGTAAATGCAGGAATCTGCCAACAGTTGGGCCTTAAAAATCTTAAAATCCTTCAGCCTAAAAAAAATGATTTAAAGCAGCTGACCGTTTTCGTGCCTCAAGAATATTCGGGAAAAGTAAAAGAAGCACTTTTCGAAGCAGGAGCGGGCAGTATTGGATTTTATGATGAATGCAGTTTCACAGTGAATGGAAACGGAACTTTTCGGCCAAAAGAAGGTTCTGATCCGTTTTCGGGACAGCAGGATATCCGGGAAAATGCCGATGAAGATATGGTTTCCGTTATTTTTGAAGGCTATAAACAGGGGCAGATTGTCGCGGCAATGAAATCGGCACATCCTTACGAAGAAGTAGCACATCAGATTTACAGTTTGGATAACACCAATCATTACACCGGGCTGGGAATGTACGGTGATTTTGAGGAGCCAATGGATGAGAGTGATTTCCTTAGTTTTGTGAAAGAAAAATTCAGTCTTGAGGTTATCAGGCATTCTGATTTTACACATAAAAAGATAAAAAGAGTAGGTGTTTTAGGAGGTTCCGGGGCAAGCGGTATACGATCTGCAATCTCCAAACAATGTGATGCTTATCTTACGGGAGACGTGAAATACCATGACTTTTTTCTGGCAGAATCCAAAATGATGATCTGTGACATAGGACATTTCGAATCAGAGCAATTTGTTACTCAACAATTATTTGAAATTTTGTCACAAAAATTTAGTACATTTGCAATCTCAAAATCTATTGAGAAAACGAACCCGGTAAATTATTTCATTTAAAATATGGCAAAAACCAACGATATTTCAGTTGAAGAAAAGTTAAGAGCTTTATACGATTTGCAGATCATTGATTCCAGATTGGACGAAATCCGAAATACAAGAGGAGAATTGCCAATCGAAGTAGAGGATCTTGAGATTGAAATCGAAGGTCTTGAAAAAAGAGCTGAAAAATTTCATGCAGACATAAAAGATCAGGATGATCAGATCAAAACCAAGCATGAAGTAATCAACCATGCAAAAACTTTAATTGAAAAATACAGATCTCAGCAGGATAATGTAAGAAACAATAAAGAGTTTGAAGCATTAGGTAAAGAAATTGAATATCAGGAACTTGAAATTCAGCTTGCTGAAAAGAGAATTAAAGAATTCGGTGCCAAGATCAGCCACAAAAACGAAACGCTTGATGAGCTGAACGGAAAAATCGACGATCTTAAAAATCACCTGAAGTTCAAAAAAGAAGAGCTGGAAGGTTTGGTTTCTGAAACGCAGAAAGAAGAAGAATATCTGATTGAGCAGTCTAAGGAATTTGCTGCTAAAATCGACGAAAGATTACTGGCTTCTTACAACAGAATCAGAAAAAATTCTCCGAACGGTCTTGCAGTAGTAGGGTTGGAAAGAGGTGCTCCGAAAGGATCATTCTTCACTATTCCACCTCAAAAGCAGATGGAGATCGCCCAGAGAAAGAAAATCATTATCGATGAGCACTCAGGAAAAATTCTTGTGGATGACGAATTGGTAATGGAAGAAAACGAAAAAATGAAATCGGTCATTAAATTTTAATTACAACGATTTTTTCAGAATATGAAGCTGTCTCATTTGAGGCGGCTTTTTTGTTTTTTTTAAGTTTCGATAAATAATATTTTACATTCATAATTAATTTTAAATGAATAAATAAAGTTAAAAAATAATAAAGTCACGAATATAATTCTCCTTACAAGGAATTATTGTTTTTAGCATTTGATTTCTCTTTATATTTACTCCCGAAAAACACAATCGCTTATTTTCTCAAGCTGTTAAATAAATGAAAGGTATTGGATTAATATTCATTGTTGATTCATTATTAAAATATGTTGCAACAGAAGGGCAGGACTAAACCGAAAACCTGTCTCCGAAAGGAAAGCCGAAGTTTCACTGTAGAAAATTTGGCAAAATAAGTAGGTGAAAAAAAATTATTTAAGAAATGAAAAAATTTAAAAAATTAACCCGTGAAGACCTTAAAACAGTAAAAGCAGGACAGGTTTGGATTGCAGTTACCAAATGTGGTTTTACAGCAACGACTACTCAAGATTGGACCGCTGAGCAAGCAAATGCTTGGGTTGATGAAATTGAAAAAAATTACTGTAAAACTCCTACTTATTCGGGGTCTGATGCTCAACATTTAGCATCTAATCTTAACTAAAACAAAGCACTTATAGTGGGAATTATTCTACTATAAGTGTATTTATAGATTAATCATACTTCTTATGAACTACCATAAAAAAATATTTCAACTTTTAATATTATTATATAGTGTACTATATTATACCCAATCATACAAAGAGGATGGTTTAAGAGGTGAATTTACCTATCGATTAAGAGCTAAGTTCGATAAACGAACAGACAATCGATATGAAGAATTATTCGCCTTACAGGTAGGAAACAGACGTGCATTTTTTGCAAGTGCTGTATCATTGAAAGGAGATTCGGTAATGCAAAACTCAAGAGTTACGACCAAAAATTATGATGGCAGCATAACTCTTAGCTACAATGACGATGCGGTTATTCCAAAAACAAATTTCAATTTTACGATCATCCAGACCAATGAAAATATACAGTTTTTTGATTCCGCAGGTATGTCATTATTTACCTATAAACAACCTGTAATATCAAACTGGGAGCTTGCAGATGAAACCAAAATAATTAATACCATTATCTGTAAAAAAGCGAAAGTAAAGTTTAAAGGAAGAAACTGGATCGCATGGTATGCTCCGGAAATTCCACTTCCGTACGGTCCAATGAAGTTTAGTGGTTTACCGGGATTAATCATCAAAATAACAGACGAGAAAGAGGATTACGATTTTGAACTGGTAAAATCCTTGTCCGTTTCTCAATTGAAAGGCAAATTTATCAATATTAGAAGAAACAGATATGCCGGAGCTATAGAAACAACACAGGCTAAATTAAAACAAGCGCAAAAAAATGCTGACGACAATGCTGCCGCTGTACTGGCAAGTTACGGAACCACGATTATACATGGGCAGGAAATGTTAAAGGAAAGAGAAAAAGCAAGAGAGGAAAATGAAAAATATAAAAATCCGCTTGAACTAAGCGAGTAAAAAACCGCCTCAACAGAGGCGGTTTATTTTATTCCTTATGATCGTACATTTTGTTGTAAAGATCAATGAATTTCTCTTTAATAGCCTTTCGTTTAAGCTTCAGAGTGGGCGTTAAAAGCCCGGATTCAATGCTCCAAATTTCAGGAGTAAGTTCGATTTTTTTGATTTTCTCCCAGTTTCCGAGATGCTCGTTCGTATTTTCGATTTCTTTTTCAATTCTTTCTTTGAGCTCTTTACTTTTTGCGATCTCCTGAGGCGTTGATCCTACATTCAGGTTGTTTCTCTGGGCCCAGCTTTTGGCAAATTCAAAATCAGGCTGCACCAATGCAGTAGGCATCTTTTCGCCATCACCCACTACCATGATCTGTTCGATAAACTTAGATGCTTTCGCAAGATTTTCAATGGTTTGGGGAGCAATATATTTACCGCCGGAAGTTTTAAACATCTCTTTTTTACGGTCTGTGATCTGAAGAAAACCATCACTGTCAATATGCCCGATGTCACCCGTTTTGAAAAAACCGTCTTCTGTAAAGACTTCTTTCGTCATTTCATCATTTTTAAAATAGCCTTTAAAAATGGAAGGTCCTTTCACTGTGATCTCTCCGTCTTCCTGAATTTTTACCTGAACATTATCCAAAGGGAGACCCACGGTTCCAATTTTCATTTTTCCGAAAGCATTAACGGAAATCACGGGAGAAGTTTCCGTCAGTCCGTAACCTTCCAAAATAGGGATTCCGGCATTCTGAAACATTAGATTCAGACGCGTTGAAAGAGCTGCCGATCCTGAAACCAGGGTGATAATTTCACCACCGAGTCCTTCACGCCATTTTTTAAACACCAATTTATCTGCAATTATCTCCTGTAATCCGGAAGGCTTGGAAACTGTTTTCTTTTTAGAAATAAGATTGAGTGCCCAGAAGAATATTTTTTGCTTCAGACCGCCTGCTGATGAGCCGGTTGCATATATTTTATCATATACTTTTTCTACCAGTCTTGGTACAACACTCATGTAATGAGGCTTTACTTCTTTTACATTTTCGCCCATTTTTTCAATACTCTCTGCAAAATAAATCGAGAAACCATTGTATTGAAAAAGGTAAAAAAGCATTCTTTCAAAAATATGACATATCGGCAAAAAGCTCAGTACCCTTGTATCTTTATAATCAAGGTTATTCTTCTTGGGAATTCTTGGAATGGATCCTAAGACATTGGATACGATATTGTGATGCGTAAGCATAACGCCCTTTGGTCTGCCCGTAGTCCCGGAAGTATAAATAATTGTTGCCAGGTCTTCAGAATTAATTGTATTGGAGAGATCTTCGACCTCAATTTGCGTAGAATCGTCTTCTCCCAAATCAATTACTTCTTTCCAGTTTGCGGCCCCGGTAATATTTTCAAAGGTGAATACACCCTGCAACGACGGAATATTGTGCTTTACTTTGGTTACTTTATTCAAAAGATCCTTATCAGATAAAAAGCAGTATTTGATCTCCGCATTATTGAAGATGAATTCATAATCCTCCGGAGAGATACTCGGATAAACAGGTACCGAAACGACGCCGATTTGTGAAAGTCCTAAGTCCATAATTGCCCACTCGGTACGGGAATTTGTGGTGATAAGGGCTATTTTATCCCCGGGCTTTATGCCAAGCTTTAACAGTCCGCGTGAGATTTTATTGGCCTGATTGATAAACTCCTGAGTAGATGTTTTCTTCCATTGCCCCTGATATTTTGTTACAAACATATCCGCTTTTGGATAGGTTTCTAATGCGTAATGAGGAATATCGAATAATCTTTTTATGGTCATGATGTTAAGTAATTGGTTAAAGGATTTTAAATATAAGCATTTTTTTTAATTGGGGACATGGTGTAGTGAAATTAACAATCAGTAAAGATTGTTCTGAATTATATATTGCTTTATATGTTTTTGAGATAAAATTTTAACAATAATATAATCAATATATTTATTTTTTAAAATCTGTTTAATTGTTGATTTTCAGAATCTAAGACTTAAATTTTAATTCTGTTTTCAGATTTGATCAAAAAGTGTAAATTAGCGACCATCTAATTATTCAATTTTTATGGACTTTAATTTATCGGAAGAACAGCTGATGATTCAGCAGGCAGCAAGGGATTTTGCACAAAACGAATTATTACCTGAAGTAATCGAAAGAGACCGCGACCAGAAGTTTCCTGCAGAACAGGTAAAGAAAATGGGTGAAATGGGGCTTTTGGGGATGATGGTAGATCCTAAATATGGTGGTGCAGGCATGGACAGTGTTTCTTACGTTTTGGCCATGGAAGAGATTGCTAAAATAGATGCTTCTGCAGCCGTAGTAATGTCTGTAAACAACTCATTGGTATGTGCAGGGCTTGAAAAATTTGCTTCTGAAGAACAGAAAGTGAAATATCTTACTCCTCTTGCAAGCGGACAGGTGATCGGGGCGTTTGCTTTATCCGAGCCAGAAGCAGGTTCTGATGCGACTTCACAAAAAACCACTGCAGAAGATAAAGGAGATCATTATTTGCTGAACGGAATTAAAAACTGGATCACCAACGGTGGTACGGCAACATATTATATCGTAATTGCTCAAACGGATCCGGAGAAAAAGCATAAAGGAATCAACGCTTTCATCGTAGAAAGAGGTTGGGAAGGATTTGAGATCGGTCCTAAAGAGGACAAATTAGGAATTAGAGGAAGTGATACTCATTCCTTGATTTTTAATAACGTTAAAATTCCGAAAGAAAACAGAATCGGAGAAGACGGTTTTGGTTTCAATTTTGCGATGGCTGTTCTGAATGGAGGAAGAATCGGTATTGCATCTCAGGCATTGGGTATTGCTGCAGGGGCTTACGAACTGGCATTGAAATATGCTAAAACAAGAAAAGCTTTTAAAACAGAGATCATCAATCACCAGGCAATCGCATTTAAACTGGCAGATATGGCAACCCAGATCACAGCGGCAAGAATGCTTTGCTTTAAAGCGGCAGTAGAAAAAGATGCCGGAAAAGACATTTCTGAAAGCGGTGCAATGGCTAAATTATATGCCTCTCAGGTTGCAATGGATACCACGATAGAAGCGGTACAGATCCACGGAGGATACGGGTATGTGAAAGAATACCACGTAGAAAGAATGATGAGAGACGCAAAAATCACTCAGATTTATGAAGGAACTTCTGAGATTCAGAAGATCGTAATCTCAAGAAGCATTGCAAAGTAATTGCTTAATAATAAAAATGAAATAGTAAAAGGCTCTCAGAAATGGGAGCCTTTTTACTTTCACACGAACCACAAAATATTAATAATATGTTGTTTTAATTATTGTTTTGATTGATTTCTTTAACGTAAGTTAAATTATGAATTTAATTAATTCAACAATACAAAGTTATACATAACAATTATTGAAGAAACGGAATTTCGATTAAAATATTATTAAAAATAAATAATACGCCCGCTTTTGGTTACAAATTTTTATCCGTAGTCTTTCGTTTTTTATAAAAATAATAGCCTATTCCTACGATAAGAAACAATGGCCATAGCGGAAGTATAAACAGGAATATGGAAGTGATAACATTCCAGCCCGAAGATATCGCGGCAAAGGATTGTTCGCCGAAAGTTTTGGGTTCGTCATCTTTTATGTAGGCTCCGTCTTTTCCGTAAAGTGTGATGTCAACTTCACACATGGTATTCTGAACAAAATCCTGTCCGGAAACTTCTATACCTTTATTTTCAACTTCTCCCAGATTAGAACTCAGATCTTCCATCAGATAGTCGAACTTCTGAATCGGAACTCTTATTTTTAAATAAGCGATCTTTTTTTCATTGTTATTTAACGAAATATTTTCACTTCGGATAAATCCGTCGTATTTTGAAACTTCTTCCTTTACAATTTCTTTTGCAGTTTCAGCATCATCAACCGTTACTTCCAAAACTCCTGTTTTTACCAATTTATTTTTAGGAATATTCAGTTCAAAATTTTCATTTTTTGGCTTGTCTTTATAAACAATTTTTGTTTCTTTAATCACTTTCGGAGCCGGAACATTTACCACAATATTGCTTTCTTTTTTTGCCGAATCCTTCTTTTCAGCTTTCGTTTCCAGTTTTACCGATGAAATTTTTTCAGAAAGAGAATCCACCATTTTTGAAGTATTTTCCATATGATCTTTAATTTCATTTCCGGCCTGCTGAAAGTCTTTGATTTTTACATGGGCAGAATCCATTGCAGCATTTGCTTTATCATCAATTGCATTGATTTTTTCAGACGCATCAGAAATAGTGCTGTCTGCCGAACTGATTGTATTTTCCAGCTGTGAAACCGCTTCTCCTTTTTTACACATGATGAATGTTCCCGATACGGCAACAAGTAAGATTAATTTTTTCATACGATTAATTTTTTCGATGAAGTAAAATTAGGAGTGGAATTGTTGTAAAGATTGTAAAAGGTTTGTTTTGAAGATGTAAATTGGTAAAGATTTGATTTTTAGATTTTTGTAAAATTAAAGAATGCTGTTTTACAAAAAACATTTGTCATGAAATTACAGAGGCCTGACATATCTAAACTAAATAGTAATTTATTCATTTCCATTGAAATCTTCTTGCTTACAAATATATAACGTAATGCCATTAATGTTTTTATCAGAGACTTTATAAAGATTGAATTGCCATCCGTTCAAAATCCATGATTCAAAATCCAATTTGTCAGAGGGAATTTTTACATCAACTTTTTCTCCTTTTTCAATGAATGCTTGTCGAATCTCTTTATATTTCTTTTTGAAGTATTTATCACTTTCAATACTATTTTCGTTTTCTATTGGGAAATATTTTTTTTCACTGTTATTAAAGAATTTTGTTTTATCCCATTCAATAAAGATTGCTTTTAATTGATCATCTGTTGTAAATAAATATTCAATATTTTGAGTTAAGAATTCGTTTTCACTTTTTATATAATTAATAGTGTTGATATTTATATTTTTATACTTTTCTGGGTAATAACCATTATGATTAATGTTGTTTCTGTAGAATAAAATGTCAGTACCTTTGGTTGATTCTTCAAACATAGTAACATCTTTCTTCAAAATGTTTTTTCTTTCATATAAATTAGATATCAATTTTGTAATACTATCTGACTTAACATATTGTAGAGTGTCATATATATAATGGACTTTTGTTATATCTATATTTTTATTGGCAACTTCAATAAAACCATCCGAATTATAACCATTCTTGAATCTGAGAAATCTATAATTGCTTTTTGAAGTCCTATATTGATTATACCATTTAAATATATTGTATTTTTCGTTAAATTTATAAACAATATCAACTTGATCTTTATTGATTTTTGTAATGGCAGTTTTATCTTTTAATTGTGTAATATGATATAGCTGATGATCTGTTGGAAATGAAGATAAAAATCTATATTTAAGATTATCATAAACTTTTTCTGAATGATACGAATCATCGCTAATAGAGTCTTTATAAATAAAACTCACGCCCTTGAAGTAATCATAAGAATCAAATATTTTATCATGCTTGTTGACGTAATAATAATTTTGTCCGGAGCTGCACGCTGTGAGATTTTTAGGATCCGAAATTTCAGCGATTGAATTAAAGCTGGTGAGATAAAATTTTCCATCTGCAAAATTGGTATTGGTGCCATTAATGCTTGTAAAATACTGCTTTTTATCTTTTTTATTTATAAACCATGTTGCCTGTCCCCATTCTCCGAAGTCCTTGTACATTACCTGATAGTTTTGATCTTCATAAACAATATCATTTCCTTTAACCGTTTTATTAAATGTATGTGTTATAAAGTCAAGAACATATCTTGTGTTAAACTGATCTACTATGTAGATTTTTCCCTCATATTCAAACAGGTCCAGATAAAAACTGTCGTGTAATTCTTTCGGTAGTTGTTCTGCGTGTAAAATTTTACCCAGAGTATTATAAACAATTAAATATTTTTGAGTTTGCCCAAAATGGTTCATTTGCCTTTCTTCAAAAATTGAATAAAAATCATCATTAAATTTTGTGGATGTCAACATGCTGATTGTTGAAGCAGGCCTGACAATTCCATTTAAATTAATTTTAATTTTGCTTTCCTTAAGGTTAAACTTTTGACTGTAGTTTTTGGAAGAAAATAAAATGCATAAGAAGATTAACAATTGTAAATATTTCATGGTGCCTTTTTAAAGATTTTACAAATATATAATCTAATAAAACAAGTCTAAAATAAAACAAAAAATCCGCAGAAAATTCCGCGGATTAAATATATAAATTAATTATTTTTAATTAAGCATTCCTGAATTCACTGATGAAATGCAGTTTCACATTAGGGAATTTTTCCTGGGTCATATGAATGGTAAACGAAGAATCAGCAAGGAAAACCAATTGATTGTATTTGTCTCTCGCTAAAAATCGCTGTTTTAATCTCGCAAATTCTTTGAACTCTTCAGACTTTTCGTCGGCCTCAACCCAGCACGCTTTGTGCATAGAAAGCGGTTCGTAAGTACATTTTGCACCATATTCATGTTCCAGACGGTACTGGATTACTTCATACTGAAGGGCACCTACTGTTCCGATAATCTTCCTGCCGTTCATTTCCAGCGTAAACAGCTGTGCAACACCTTCATCCATCAGCTGATCGATGCCTTTTGCCAGTTGTTTTGCCTTTAACGGATCGCTGTTATTAATATATCGGAAATGTTCAGGAGAGAAGCTCGGGATTCCTTTGAAATTCAACTTTTCACCACCTGTCAGTGTATCACCGATCCTGAAATTTCCTGTATCATGAAGTCCCACAATATCTCCGGGAAAACTTTCTTCCACCACTTCTTTTTTATCTGCAAAGAATGCATTGGGTGAAGAGAACTTCATTTTTTTACCCTCTCTTACCAGTAGATAATTTTCGTTTCTTTTAAAAGTTCCTGAAACAATTTTCACGAAAGCCAGTCGGTCTCTGTGTTTTGGGTCCATATTCGCATGTATTTTGAACACAAAACCGGTGAACAGATTCTCTTCAGGCTTTACCAGACGCGTATCGCTTTCTTTTGGCTGAGGCATCGGTGCAATATCGATGAAGGCGTCAAGCAATTCACGTACTCCGAAATTATTCAATGCCGAACCGAAGAACACAGGCTGAAGATCCCCTTTCATATAATCTTCACGATTAAATTCGGGATAAACCGATTGTACCAAATCCAGTTCCTCTCTTAAAGTAGCAGCTGCTTTTTCGCCGATTACTTCATCAATAGAAGCATCATTAATATCGTCAAACTTAATAGCTTCACCAACTTTCTGCTTTTTCTCTTCCAGGAACAGCTGGATATTATTTTCCCAGATGTTGTAAATTCCCTGGAAATCACTTCCCATACCAATCGGTAATGAAAGCGGAACAACAGTTAATCCCAGTTTCTGCTCAACCTCGTCTAAAAGGTCAAATGCATCCTTACCCTCACGGTCAAGCTTATTGATGAAAACGAGCATCGGGATGTTTCGCATTCTGCACACCTGTACCAATTTTTCAGTCTGTTCCTCAACTCCCTTTGCAACGTCTATTACAACGATTACCGAGTCTACGGCCGTCAGAGTTCTGTATGTGTCTTCAGCAAAATCCTTGTGTCCCGGAGTATCAAGAATATTGATTTTATGATCTCTGTATTCAAAAGCAAGTACGGAAGTTGCAACGGAGATCCCTCTCTGTCTTTCAATTTCCATGAAGTCGGAGGTAGCTCCCTTTTTTATTTTATTGGATTTTACCGCTCCCGCTTCCTGGATGGCCCCTCCGAAAAGAAGCAGCTTTTCCGTAAGCGTCGTCTTTCCGGCATCGGGGTGAGAAATAATCCCGAAAGTTTTTCTTTTCTCTATTTCTTTGATTAAGTCTGACATATCGTATTTTGAAGTTGCAAAAATCGTAATTTTTAATGGAATCTGAAAATGATTTCATTCAGGAAGAGATCTGTATCTCAAAAAAAGCAGTTGTTTTTTTGTACTTCATTATTCAAACAATAAAGAAACTTCTTAAAAACTTTTATCTTTGTCCGATAAATCTGAGTATAAAGTATGGAAAACAGCAGATATCCGAAGTTTACATTTACATGGATAGGCGGACTTCTATTAGTGGCTGGGATGGTAGTTGGTACCATGGCGGTATCATTTTTTAATATCTTCTGGATGTTTGCCTTCAAAGAAAGTCTGCAGTATAAAGAATGGTTCTTAATGCTTTCCAATGCCGCAGGATTTCTTACCGCTATCGCCTTTTTTGATTTTTTTATCGTAAGACCAAAAACAGGAAAAAAGCTGAATTTCAATTTTTCGCCCACAAATTTCTATACCTATCTTCTGATTTTTCCTATGATGCTCGGAATGATGTTTATTGCAGAATTTATTGCAGCACAAATTCCTACAACAGGTCCTTTTTTCGGAAAATATTATGAATTCTTTACAAAACTGATGGAGCAGCTTACCGATGACCCGGTCGTGATGATCATTACTGCAGTGATATGTGCACCTATCTTTGAGGAAATTGTTTTCCGCGGAATTATTCAGAAAGGCCTCATCAATAAAGGGGTGGAGCCCTGGAAGGCTATTATCTCCGCATCCGTAATTTTCGGTCTGGTTCATGGGAATCCCTGGCAGTTTGTAGGAGCGGTTTTATTGGGATGTGTGCTCGGTGTTGTTTACTATAAAACAAAATCTTTATTGTTGCCGATGCTGCTGCATGGGTTTAATAATTTCTGTTCAACCATATTGATTGCGTATACGAAAAACGAAAGTTTTGCAGATGCTTTTAAAATTCCCGAATGGGTAATACTTACAGTCGGAATTCTGCTTTTTTCCATGTTTTACTACCTGTTTACAAGGAAATATAAAGTGCATTATTCTGAAATTTAAATATAAACTGATTTTTAAATAAAATTAATAAATGAACATGTGTTTCGCATTTGTTTATTTAAATTAAAAAAATAAATATAAACGAATAAGGATATGGAGTTATTGGTAGCCACCCACAACATACACAAAAAAGAAGAGATTCAGCAGATTTTGGGTGATGGTTTTATTGTAAAAAGCCTTACGGACTATGATATACATGAAGAAATTGTGGAAGACGGCGACTCTTTCAATGCCAATGCTTTGATTAAGGCTAAATATTGCTTTGAAAAAACAGGAATTCCAAGCCTTGGAGACGACAGCGGACTGGTTGTAGAGTCTTTGGACGGCAGACCTGGGATTTTTTCAGCACGTTACGCCGGAGACCATGATTTTGCCAGAAATATTGAAAAAGTATTGTCGGAAATGCAGGGTGTAGAAAACAGAAAAGCTTATTTCATCACTGTTTTATGTTACTATGACGAAAACGGAGCAAAATATTTCGACGGAAGAGTGCACGGAAATCTGCTTAATGAAAATAAAGGGTTTAAAGGATTCGGTTACGATCCTATTTTTGTTCCTGAAGGATATAATAAAACCTTTGCAGAAATGGATCCCCAGGATAAAAACAAGATCAGCCACAGAAAACAGGCATTGGATCTGTTTCTGGATTTTCTGAAAGATTAGTTAGGCTGAGGTTACGTAATTTAATTAATATTAAAAACGAGATAAATCTTTTAAATAATTTTTAAAAATAATTGCTTTAGTCTCAATCTTAACCTCAACCTTAATAAAATCTCAACCTCACTCTTACCTAAATTCCGTACATTTGTTTATACAATAAACGATAGATTTGAGTACTTATTTAACGATATTAGGCTTTAATTCAGCAATTCCTACCATCAATTCTTCTCCTACCGCACAACTTCTGGAAATGGAAGAAAGATCTTTTCTTATCGATTGCGGAGAAGGAACACAGGTACAGCTGAGAAAAGCAAAAGCGAAATTTTCACGGATTAATCATATTTTCATTTCCCACCTTCACGGAGATCACTGCTTCGGTTTGCCGGGACTCATTGCTTCTTTCCGTCTTTTGGGAAGAGAAACGCCGCTGCATGTATACGGCCCGAAAGGAATAAAGAAAATGCTGGAAACCATCTTCACCATTACCGAAACCCATCGTGGTTTTGAGGTAGTGTACCATGAGCTTGATAAAGATTATTCCGAAAAAATTTATGAAGATAGCAGGGTAGAGGTGCATACAATTCCTTTAGATCACAGAATTTACTGCAACGGATATCTTTTTAAGGAAAAGCCGAAAGAAAGGCATCTTAATATGCAGGAAATATCCAAATACAATGAGATCGAGACCTGTGATTATCACAATATTAAAGCAGGGAAGGATTTTGTATTAAGCGATGGGTACGTCCTTAAAAATGAAATTCTTACAACGGATCCCGTTCCTCCGGTTTCTTATGCGTTTTGCAGCGATACGCGTTATCTTGAAAATGTAATTCCGGTTATTAAAAATGTGACGGTCCTTTATCATGAATCCACATTTTTGCATGATTTAAAGGAAATGGCAGATTATACAGGCCATACAACCGCGCTAGAAGCGGCAATGATTGCTAAAAAAGCTGAAGTCGGAAAACTGATATTGGGACATTTTTCCAATCGATATGCAGATCTTACGGTTTTCACCGATGAAGCAAGAACTGTTTTTCCCAATACCTTCTTGCCGAAAGCATTGGAGCCTGTGAAAATTTAAAATAAATGATGTTGAAATTTGAAGAATTAAAAATTTTCCTGGATGAAAAAGCAGATCAGTATAATCACCCGGGATTTATAGAAAATGATCCTATACAGATTCCGCACCGATTTACGCTGAAACAGGATATTGAAATAGCTGGTTTCCTGGCAGCTACCATTTCGTGGGGAAACCGCAAAGCAATTATAAAATCTGCGGAGAAAATGCTGGATATTATGGGAAATACACCGTATGATTTTGTTTTGAATCATTCGGAAAAAGACCTGAAATTAATTGAAAATAAAAGCATACACCGTACTTTTAATGGAGAAGATTTTACGTATTTTATTAAACAGTTTAACCGGATTTATAATGAAAATGAAAGTCTTGAAGTTTTATTCAGGCTCAATGAGTCGGAAACCAGTTTCCTGCATTCGGTAGAACGCTTCAGAAGCAGTTTTCTCGGAACTGAAAAGCACAGAAGTCATAAACATGTAAGCTCACCGTATAAAAATTCGTCCACCAAAAGAATAATTATGTTTCTGCGGTGGATGGTACGCAAAGACAAACGTGGTGTAGATTTTGGCATCTGGGAAAATATAGATCAGCGGTATCTTTCCATTCCGCTGGATGTACATACAGGAAATATTTCCAGGAAATTAGGGCTGATTTCAAGAACGCAGAACGACTGGAAAACGGTAGAAGAACTGGATGCTGTCATCAGGAAATTTGATGAAAATGATCCTGCAAAATATGATTTTGCATTGTTTGGGTTAGGGGTTACTAAAGAATTATTATAAAAGCAGTACAATGAAAAAGCATGAAGAAAGAACTGAGGTTTTAGAAAAAATCGCCAACGGAATAACCTGGTGGATAGGCTCTATTCCGTCACTTATTGCACATACGTTGTTTTTTATTATTTCATTCCTGCTTCCTCTGCTGGGGCTTGTGGAATTTGATAAAATGCTTCTCATTCTCACAACGGTAGTATCTCTTGAAGCCATTTACCTTGCCATTTTTATTCAGATGTCGGTAAACAAGAGCCATGAAAAAATTGAAGATATTCAGGAAGATATTGAAGACATCCAGGAAGATATCGAAGAGATCAGCGAGGATATTGAAGAGATCAGTGAGGATATTGAGGAGATTAATGAAGACATCGAAGATATACAGGAGGATATTGAGGAAATCAATGAAGAAGAAGATGAGGACGACCACAGTGAACGTGCAAAAAATGTCATGCTGAAAAGTAATGTAAGCTCAAACAAAAACGAAATCAAAGCGCTGAAGGATAGGATTCAGGAACTTCAGAGTAAAATTGATGAGCTTAAAAATGAATGATAATCCAAGTGAATTTACATAATAACTCTACAAACAAGGCTAATAAAATTTAGTCTTTTTTGTATTATGACAGATATATTATCTGATATGTACTGATTTGGTGAAATAGATTGGCTTTTTTGTTGCAATTATTTCATTTCTTGTTAAATTTTAAGTGAAAAATTATTATTTTTGAACAAACAACAACAAAATGTTAAATTATAGACTGAAAAACTACTTCTTTTTTTTAGTGTTGCTTTTGGTTTCAGGTTCTGTTGCTGCTCAGCAAGCATCAAGAAAAAACGGTAAAGTAAAACTGACTTCAGAAAGTATGAAAGCAGGTGCTTTTATTGATGTCAATGCATCATCATATCCTGCATCTTCTTATAGTATTCAGCAGCTTGTTCAGCAGGTTCTTATCAATGGACAGTCAAGTTGCGCAACTCCAAACGTTACGAATGTTACGTTGAGCCCAAATCAATCTCAAACCGACCCAAACAGATTTTGGGGGTACTTTAATAAAGGCACCACAAACTTTCCCTTTGCAGACGGAATTGTTTTGATGACAGGAGTGGCATCACAGGCGGGAAATACAGCCTATGCAGGAGATATGTCCGGTGTCATCTCTCAAAACGGAGATGCGGATCTTGCTGCCGCTACTGGTACAAACCAAGGCAGTCAGCGTGATGCTGTTGCATTGGAATTTGATTTTGTACCTAATTCCAATCAGGTAAAATTTAATTATTTGTTTGCCTCTGAAGAATATACGGGTACTTTCCCTTGTAGTTATTCTGATGCATTTGCTTTATTAATAAAACCCGTTTCGGGAGGTCCTTACGTAAATTATGCTGTTCTTCCGGGAAATGCAGGACCTGTAAGTGTTACAAATATTCATCCCGCGAATCAGTTTAACGGTAATCCGTTTCCAAGTAATTGTCCGGCTATAAATCCAACCTATTTTGGAGGTTATAATACAACAAGTATTGAGACAAATTTTAACGGGAGAGTAGTTCCTTTAACAGCTGTAGCAACGGTTACTCCGGGAGTAGCTTACCATTTTAAAATGGTGCTGGCAGATTATACGGATAATTCACTAGACTCTGCAGTTTTCTTAGAGGGAGGATCTTTCGATATTGGTATTGGCTTTACAGCAGGGCCGGGAGGACCGGTTTTGCTGAGTACAATCAATATGTGTGACAATACTCCACAGATTTTAACGGCTCAAGTGGTAACATCACCTGGAACAACCTATCAGTGGTTTAAAGATGGAGTTGCTATTGCAGGAGCAACAAATATTAGTTATACAGCAACTCAGCCAGGAGTTTATGGGATACAGGTTACGATTCCGGGAAATCAATGTCCCGGTTCAGCGGAGATTACTATTGTGGGAGGAACAACGCCTCCTGCTCAGGATGCGACCCTGAAGCTTTGTACAACACCTTCCGTTTCCACATTTAATTTGAATGATGCTAGACCTTTGATTACATCATCAACCTCCGCTATTGTTCATTATTATGTAAACCAGGCTGATGCGGTAGCTCAAAACAATAATTTTCTAAATGCAGCTGCCGTAAGCAGTTATAGCGGTACCGACGGACAGGTATTGTATGTTGTTGTTTCCAACGGTGCTTTCTGTAGCAAGATGGTTACATTAACCCTCAGAAAAGAAGCCACACCTGTCGCACAGCTTACCGCAACAAAAGTAAGATTATGCGTAGGAGAATCTACCACTCTTACAGCAGCGAACGGTGCTACCTATGAATGGGTAGGAATGACTGCTACAGGAGCGACAATGACGGTTTCTCCAACTCAGACAACAACCTATTCTGTATATGCTATCGGTGCACAGGGATGTAAATCTTTGCAGCCGGCATCTCTTACCATAGAAGTGGTACCTGCGATTACATCCAATCTTTCAGGAGGAATGATCTGTCAGGGTGACGTGATAACTCTGGATGCAGGATCAGGACCGAACTACACATATTTATGGAATACCGGAGATACATCGCAGACTATTTCTGTAGGAACGCCGGGAGCATATTCTGTAACAATCAATAACGGGGTTTGTTCAAAAGTGTTTACAACACAGGTTATTCAGGCTATTATTCCTGAAATCATTAACGTAAACTACACGGAGAGCGGAACGATGGTTCTTACGGCAAGCAACCCAAGCAACGGAGCATTGGAATATTCTATTGATAACGGTCTTACATGGCAGAACTCCAATACATTCAGCAATGTACCGAGAAATACGGTAATATCCATCAGAGTGAGAGTTAAGAAAACAAGCTGTGTAGGATTCCTTCAGTATTTTACTTTCGTGATGCAGAATGTAATTACACCGAACGGAGACAACATTAACGATATTATTGATTTCCGAGGAGTAAATCAAAACAAAGATTTCAAAGCTTCCATTTTTGACCGCTATGGAAAAGAGGTTTATAAAGAAAGCAGTCTTCAGCCTTATTGGGACGGTTACTTCCAGGGAAAACGCCTGCCTACGGCATCATACTGGTACCAGGTAAGCTTCGAAGATCCTGCAAGTAAAAAACCGGCACTGAAGACGGGATGGATTTTGCTTAAAAACATAGAATAAAAGAAAAAGAATAATTTTTAAATATTCAAAGAAAGACCAATAATTTGTTGGTCTTTTTTTCGTTAATAATATGAATTGAAGATATATTGTAAAATCGGCCTTATTGTATTAATGATAATGTAATTTGGGCTGAATTGATATTCAATCAAAAAAAATAGTATTTTTGTTTAAAATAATATAAAAATGTTAAATAGGAGGACGAAAAATTTACTTTTGGCTTTATTTTTAGTTTTTACGGGATCTTTGCTATTTGCACAGGACAGGCAAAGTAAGGTTTCTGCTAAAAAACCTACAGCTGCAAGTATGAAAGCCGGGGTCTTTATCGATGTGAATGCTGCCGGCTATCCGGAATCAGCCTTTAGTATTACACAATTGGTAAAGGATGTGCTTATCAGTGGTGGTTCCACATGTTCGGCTGCCAATGTAAGCAATGTGGTTGTCTCTCCCAATCTTGCAGTTACCGACCAGAACAGAAGCTGGGGATATTTTAATAAAGCGACCACTAATTTCCCCTTTGCCAAAGGAATTGTTCTTACCACAGGATATGCCAGAAAAACGGGAAATAATTTCCAGGGAACTTTAAGCGATGTGCTGTCTTCCGGAGGAGATACAGATCTTGCAACGGCTTTAAATGTAAATAATACAAACTTAAGAGACGCAACCTATATAGAATTTGATTTTGTACCTGCTTCCACGAAAGTTTCGTTCAGGTATCTGTTTGCTTCCAAAGAATATCAGAGTAACTTTACATGCAGTATTTCAGATGGTTTTGCTTTATTACTGAAAAAAGTAGGAGATCCTACATACACCAATTTAGCGATTCTTCCCAATGGTGATCCTGTGAGTGTTACCAATATTATTCCGGCAAATTTACCTTGCGGCCCTAAAAATGTTCAGTATTTTGCAGGAATTAATAACCCTCAGGTTGAAACCAATTTTGACGGACGTACTATTCCTCTTACGGCAACAGCGACGGTAATTCCGGGGCAGACGTATCATTTTAAAATGGTTCTTGCAGACTATCAGGATTCAAACTTCGATTCGGCTGTTTTTCTTGAAGCGGGATCTTTTGATATTGGAGTTCAGCTTCTCAATCCTGCCGGTGTAGAGCTGCCCTCATCCATAAACGTCTGTGACAATGCGCCGCAGGTTCTTACTGCTTCTGTTCAGGGAGGAGGAGCTACTTATCAGTGGTTGTTAGGAACTACTCCTATCCCGGGAGCAACAGGTTCATCCTATACGGCAACCCAGCCCGGATTATATACCGTTCAGGTTTTTCTACCCGGCAATACGTGCCCCGGAACCGCTTCCGTTACAATTGTTGGAGGAACTTCACCTACCGTACAAAATGCTACTTTAACGGCATGCTATACACAGGGAAATGCAACATTCAACCTTACTTCTGCACAAACTTCAATAAGTACGACACCGGGAGCAACATTTAGTTATTACGTCAATCAGTCGGATGCTTCAGCCGGAAACGGTAATACAATAGCCAATCCTGCAGCATTCCAGAGCGCCGGACAAACAGTATATGTTCTTGTAAAAAACGGATTCTGTTCGAAGGTTGCACAACTGCAGCTTGTGAAGGCACCGCAGATAATTGCTACAATTGCAGCACCATCTATTTTAACATGTACCAATTCGCAAACTACCCTGAATGCTTCAGGTTCCACTTATCCTGCCGGATCTACATTCGCGTGGACAACGACAAATGGAAACATTGTATCCGGCGCCAATACCCTCAATCCGGTGGTAAACACGGCAGGAACTTACACCTTAACAATCTCAAATACTTATCAGCCGGGTAACTTAACTTGTACAGGAACAGCAAACGTTACCGTAACCGGCGACAGTGCTCCGCCAACTACTGTTTTAACGGCTTCTAAAACGCTAATATGCTCCGGCGAATCTGTGACATTAACAGCATCCGGCGGTGTTACCTATAATTGGGTGGGACTTCCGGGAAATGGAAATACTCAGGCTGTTTCACCAACTACCACAACAACGTATACGGTCACAGCAGTTGGGGCCAACGGTTGTGTATCTCAGACTCCTGCAACCATTACCATACAGGTTTCACAACCAATTACAGTTCAGAATGCTACATTGTTTAAATGCTATCAGGCTGGAGGAATCAATTATAACTTAACGGAAGCGCAATCTCAGATTACTTCTGCAACCGGAGTTACATTCTCTTATTATCTGAATCTTGCTGATGCCAATGCAGGAAATACCAATACCATAGCAAATCCCGCCGCATTTAACAGTGCGGGAAATCAGACAATTTATGTTCTGGTGGTAAGCGGAGGATGCAGATATGTTGTGAATTTACAGCTGTTGGCAACTCCTCAAACAACATTAACTATTGCTCAGCCTCAACAGATTACCTGTAATACACCACAGGTAACCCTCAATGCATCTGCGTCTGTAATTCCTACAGGTTCTACCATTGCATGGACGACAACCGGCGGAGGAAATATTGTTTCAGGAGGAAATACATTGACACCTGTTGTAAATGCAGGAGGAGTGTATACATTGACAGTGACTAATGTTAATCAGCCGGGCAATTTAAACTGTTCGTATACGTCGAACGTTACGGTAACACAGAATACCACACTACCTGTGGCAACGTTAACATCAACCGTTCAGCAAATCTGCTCCGGAGAATCGGTGACATTAACAGCATCCGGCGGTGCTACTTATACCTGGGGCAATAATCTTCCGGGAAATGGAAATACGCAGGTCGTTTCTCCTACGAATACTACGGTTTATACGGTTTTTGCTGTAGGTGCCAATGGCTGTGTATCGGCAACCCCGGCTACTGTTACCATTGTGGTTGGTCCGCCTGTGGCCATATTGGCAGCATCAAAATCTAAAATTTGTGTAGGTGAGTCGGTTACATTAACAGCAACAGGTGGCATTACCTATGAATGGGTAGGCCTGCCAGGGAATGGAAGTACTCAGGTTGTATCTCCTACCGCTACAACTATCTATTCTGTTTTTGCTTTGGGTGGAAACGGATGTAGAGTAGCAAATCCTACTTCCATTACCATTGAGGTTGTACCTGCAATTGAATCAACATTGAAGGATGTCTATGCCTGTGCCGGAGATTCCGGAATTCTGGATGCCGGTTCTGGAACAAATTATACCTATCTCTGGAATACAGGAGCCACTACACAGACAATTTCTGTAAATACTCCGGGAACATATTCCGTAACGATAAGTAACGGTACCTGTTCTAAAGTCTATAGTGCGCAGTTGATCAATCCTGCACTTCCTCAGTTTACCAACGTTACATATGATAATCATGTTTTAACAATATCAGCAACCAATCCGACAGGGGGAGCTTTAGAGTATTCTTCAAACGGGGGAGTAACATGGCAGGATTCAAATATCTTTTACAATATGCTGGATAATAATAACTATAATCTTATGGTACGGGTAAAAGATGCGAAGTGCGGAACTACATTATCCTTCTTTACATTTGTCGTAATTAATGCTATTACTCCTAACTCTGATGGTAGAAATGATACCGTAGATTTTACAGGAATAAGCAAGTATAACAATTTTGCAGCCTCTATATTTGACAGATACGGACAGGAAGTATTTAAAGCTGGCAAAAATCAGACAAGCTGGAACGGACTGCTGAGAGGAAGCTTAATACTTCCAACGGCGACATACTGGTATCGTGTACAGTGGGAAAATCCTGCAAGCAGGAAACTTGAGCAACGCAGCGGATGGATTTTGTTAAAAAATAGAAATTAACAGTCATAAATATAATAAACCTCTCAATTTGGGAGGTTTATTTGCTTTTTTGATATAAAAAAGTTAAATATGTGTATATATTTATAAAAAACAATTAAATTTGTTCAAACAACTTATTTATGAAGAGATACTTACTATTGTTTTCCTTATTCGCGGTCTCGTCGTCGAGTCTCTTTTATTCACAGAACATTACAACCAGAAAGCCTCAAAAAGAAAAGGCATCCAGTTTAACAATGAAAGCAGGTGCTTTTATTGATGTAAATGCTGCCGGTTATGCGCCGACGGATTATACTCCGTTGCAGCTGGTAAAAGATGTATTGATTTCTTCAGGAACAAACTCTTGTGTAACGCCAAGTGTATCCAACGTTCAGGTAAGCCCGAACTTACCGGCAAGTAATGTTCAAAGATCCTGGGGTTACTTTCATAAAGGGACCACCAATTTTCCTTTTAAAGATGGTATCGTGCTTACAACAGGCTACGCAAACAAAGCAGGTAACAGTTATAATAGTAGTACTTTAGGAGATGATTTACCTACCGGAAGTGATCCGGATCTTGTAGCGGCTACTAATCCATCCGGAACACTTAACGATGCTGTTATTTTAGAGTTTGATTTTATTCCGACCTCTTCTCAGGTGAAATTTAATTATTTATTTGCATCAGAAGAATACACCGGGTCATTTCCTTGCAGTTTCTCCGATGCTTTTGCTTTACTGTTAAGACCGACAAGTGGAGGTCCTTATGTAAATATGGCAGTATTGCCTGCTCCGGGAACGGGGCCGGTAAGTGTAACGAATATTCACCCACAGAACAGTTTTAGCGGATTTGATATGGGATGCGGAGCTCCGAATGTTTCTTTCTTCGGAGGATATAATACCGCTAATATTGAAACTAACTTTAATGGCAGAACAGTGCCTTTACAGGCTACAGCAACAGTAGTTCCCGGGCAGTCTTACCATTTTAAAATGGTGTTGGCTGATGCTATTGACAGCAGCTATGATTCTGCTGTATTTTTAGAAGGAGGTTCATTTAATATCGGGGTTGAATTATTAGATCCTAATGGAGGAACTTTACCGGAAGAAATTAATGTATGTGACAATGTGCCTCAGGTTATTACAGCTTCTGTAAGTGATCCGAATATGAATTACCAGTGGTTCTTCAACGGAGTTGCAATTCCGGGAGCAACAACGCCTACGATTACTGCTACACAGCCGGGGAACTATGAAATTCAGGTATCATTCCCTGGAAATCCTTGTCCCGGAAAAGCAAATATTAAAATTAACGGAGGAACAACTCCTTCTGCAGTTGATGCATCATTACTGCTTTGTTCCACACCGGATGTGACATGGTTTGATCTGACGGATGCTATGCCGTCTATCAGTACGACTCCGGGTGCGGTATTCCGTTTTTACGTGAATCAGGCTGATGCGATGGCTCAGAATAACAATTATATTCAGGATATTTTACATTATAATGGAAATGACGGACAGATTCTCTACGTTGTTGTTTCTAATGGAGGATTCTGCAGCAAAATGGCAAAATTAACCCTATTGAAAGAAACACGGCCTACGGTAACTTTGGTAGCATCAAAGCTTAAAGTATGCCCAGGCTCAACAGTAGATCTTACCGCTACCGGAGGGGTTACTTACGACTGGGCTAATTTCCAGGGAACCGGCGGTACACAGACGGCAACGGTTTATCATACGACAACATTCTCTGTATATGCTTTAGGCACAAAAGGATGTCAGTCTTCATTACCTGCCACGGTTACGGTAGAAGTGGTACCTGAGATCACGTCCCCACTGACAGATGTGGAAATGTGTCAGGGAGACAGAATTACTCTTGATGCGGGAGCGGGACCTAATTACAGCTATCTGTGGAGTACAGGTGAAATTACACAAACCATCAATGTAGATAACTGGGGTATTTATTCGGTGAAAATCAACAACGGATATTGTGAGAGAACATTCACGGCAGAGGTAATGGGAGCAGCATCTCCATTTGTTTCGAATGTTGATTACAGCAACAGTACATTGACAATTACCGCAGAAGTGCCGATGATCAATAATATTCCTCAGACTGCAGAATATTCTGTTGACGGAGGTATTTCATGGCAGCAGTCTAATGTATTTACGGGAATTCTGGACAATACAACCTATAATATCCAGGTGAGAACAGTAGGAACTCATTGTGTAGGAGCGCTGGAATTCTTTACATTCCAGGTGAGAAATATTATCACTCCGAATGATGACGGTATTAATGATACGCTTGATCTTACTTCCCTTGGAGGCTTCAACAACTTTACAGGATCTATTTACGATCGTTATGGTGCGGAAATGTTCAGATTCTCAAAAGAAAACCCGATCTGGAACGGTACCGTTGGAGGAAAGAAATTGCCTACCGCAACGTACTGGTACAAGTTTAACTTCCAGTATCCGAAATCAAAAACCAATATGAGCCAGTCTGGCTGGATTATGCTCAAAAACAGAGAATAATAAAGTTAGTATTTAATAAATAAAACCCCGAAAAGTTAATTTTCGGGGCTTTTAATTTTAAGTGTTCAGAGATAAAATGATTATATTTTTATATAAAGTTCTTCCCTGATTTCTGTAAGTATCTTTGTTGTTTTTTTGATATCTGGAAATTCCGGAAGCTTTGAGCCTGAATAATAAAATTCTATAGATTTTATAAGTTCCTCCGCTTTTTTCATAACCTCATCGTATGAACGGTTTCCGGCTTTAATATCCAGCAGTTCCTCACGGTTTTCTACACGGATATTCAGAGAGCCTGTTTTGAAAATCTGCTCGCATGACTGCAGGAGACGGATGGTATGCATCATATTTTTGCTGTCATAATTCTGTCCGTGGTTTTGGTTGACATTGTAGCGGTCTTCATTGCGTTCGGAAACCCACTTCCAATACTCGCGGTAGTCTTTGCAGTAGGCAGAATACGCATCCAGGTTACAGAACATGTAGGCAATAGGTTTTTCCTCTTTCGGAACCGAAGAAACCGAAACCTCATTGGCCTCTTCATGCTGAATAATTCCTTTATAGTGTAAATCTCCCGATTCATCAGAGAAAAGCGCAAACATTCCTTTGGTGTTATCTATATTTACCAGCCCGCATTTTTCCTGTTGTAAAACACCCCGTCCTTCGGACACCCCTCCAGAGGAGGGGAATTCCCGCAACCACTTTTTCAATGGAACGGAACCCTGATCCCGCAAAATATAGCAGAAATCGAGAATGGATTTCTTTTCTTTATCCATCGGGTTCAGAATTTTTTTGTTGAGTCCTTTTGCTTTTTTAATCTGTGAAATCGCATATCCCGCAAATGTGTCTTTACACAATTTGGATAGGAAATCTTCAGGTTTCAACAAACCCATTAACGGATGTTTAGACTGTATGCAATCTTCCGGAGTAGCCAGTACTTCCAGTATATTCGGATTGTTCTTCTGCAGAAGCTCAACAAACCTTCCGATTTCGTAATACGTAATATCATTGGTTTCATTGGAGACCTGCGGAATATAGTTTAGCCCGAAAAAATCTTCCCTCGGAACAAAATATACACCACGGATATCAGTATCCGAGTTTTCCGTAGCCAGTCCGAAAGCCCGGCTTCCGGAGATCGCTTCGAAAAGGATGAGGTTTCGGGATGTTAATGTTCTTATGGTCATAACTTATGTAGTACTATTTAATATTTCTCTGAAAACTCTTTCCATTTCATTCTTATCCATATTTGCTGCCTTCAGATTTTTAGCTTTTTCTTCATTATCCAGTAGTGTTTTTTCTAAAAAACCGAAAAGTTCCCAGTCGTTTGGATGGTAATATGATTCTCCTTTCATAGCTTTTAAGGCGATCAGATTTTCTATTTTTATTCTGGTTAAATCATCTACCAACACAAGCAGCTCACTGAACAAAACAGGGGGAACCGTTCCTTTTTCCAATATCCATTTTCCGGTTAATGTTGTTCGGAGGCAGTAGAAATAAGATTTTAGTTTTACTTCGTCGTTTCTGCAGGCTTCGAGATATTTTTTGCTCATGCTCAGATAATGATAAGAAACGGCTATCGGAGAAAAACACTCGTTTGCCAAAGGTTTGAACAGTTCATAAAACTTTTCATCTTTCACATAGATGATAGGAGAGTAAAACCAGCTTAACAAAGCCGCATTTGACTTCAGCAGTAAGTGAAAAGTTTTCCTGAGATCCCATCCGGAACCATCCAGATCATCCTCTGTCATGAATTCTATTGTTTCATCCTTATCCCAAGGGGAAAGATACCAATCCTTTTCGTGACGGTAGATAAAGCGTATATCGTAATCGCTGTCGGGAGATGCAAATCCCCAGGCACGGCTCCCGGATTCTACGGCAAGAAGTATTTCTATACCGCGTTTTTCCTCGACTTCTTTTAATTTTTCTATTATTTTTGGTGTCATGATTTCAAATTTGATACAAAATAAAAAACACCCTGCGCAATCTTTTTACGCAGGATTATTTTTTTATATTTTATACTTTTTGTAACGCAAAGTTTTTTTCTAAAATCTTTTACTTATAAGGAGCAAAGCATGACGGCAAAGCCTTTGATGAAGCTTACTTATAGACATTTGCCTAATCAGATTAGCTTGCTGATCCATTCTCTGCTCTCTTTAATGGATACAGTAGAACATAAGACTTTGCGTTACATTCTTGTGATACAATATTATGCAGATTTAGCCTGAATTTACTATGCGAAAATTCTTGTAAAACTATCTTTCTCCAGACTTTCCAAAGAAAAATCAAAGTCAGCTTCTTCTTTATCAGAAACGATTTTGGCCCCCAATTCCGACATCAAAAGATTAAAAGACATAGGTTCGTACCATTGCTGATACAATGCGTTCGTCGCCATCAGGGAGATTTCTGTATTTCCTGAAACATGAGCGTGTCCCGCTCCGAAATTCAGCAATACGAAACACTGTTTTCCATCTTTTGGCAACAACATTCCTAAAACGGTCTGCTTTTGTACGGAATTACATTTTGCTTCCGCAAAAAGATGGTTCGGATTCATCATATAATCGTAAGAAACAGCATCGCCTTTTCCGATAACAATTTTATATCCGCAGTCGCTGTTTCCGTTGAAAACGTTGTTCATTACCAGAGTCGGAGCCATTAAGCCTCTGTTTGCGTAAAGATATTCTACAGCACCTTTTGGCGCGGAAGTCATATCTCCGGAATACATCAGCTGACATGAATTTTGGTTATAAGCTGCATTCCATCCGATTTTTCCGGCAATATTTAATCCCGAAAGGTCAAGATCATAAGCTCCCCAAGCGTTTTCCCAGTAAATTCCTATAGCTAATCTTTCACCAAAGAATCTTGTTCCCGTCGGAATATTTCCTACAAACATCTTTTCAGAAGTCGGTAACGCAAATTCTATGTCTTCAGGGAAATAGAATTTCTTTCCTTCAAAACGATACTTTGATTTTAAATAGCTTAAGATAAAATCGTAGTTCAGTTCATTCACGGAAGTTCCGATAGATTTTTTCGTCCATGATTTTCCGTTTCGGATTCTGTACACAAAAGTATCTTGACCGTACATTCTTGAATAACAAGCCGATAAAGCTTTAAACAATGCAAACGGAGTGGCATTTTCCAACCATTGCAGATCGCTATTTTCCAGTAATATATTGGTTGCGTTATTCAATGGATTAGAAATTAATGGTTTGTGATAAATTTTCGACAATTTTGAAATTTTATTAATCACCTTTGGTGCTCTGTTTTTATAAGCTAAAAATAAAGGTTTGAAACGGTTAAAAATTTCCGCCATTTTTTCCAGTCCGAAACTTTCAAAAAGATAAGTCGGATTGAATTTACTTTGCTTAATATCATTAATTAAATCATCGTTTTTAATTAATAATGTTTCTCTAGTGGTTTTGTAGATCACATAACGCAAAAATTCAACATTATTTTCGGGATAAACATCGTAACGGTCGGCAATTTTTATGATGGCTTCTTTGTTTCTGATATTTTCTTTTCCTGTGAAATCATATTCCAGTTCGTTGTGCAGAATGGATAGTAAATCATCAATCGTTTCTTCTTTCAATGCAATTCCTGATCTCAGAATAGCAAGACATTTTTCCTGAAGTTCTTCTTCGGAATATGCTTTAATTACTTTGAAATTCAGCTTCAGATCCGGGATATTCAATACTTCATCCGGAATATAGACTTCGCCCTGAAATTTACTTCCGTACGTTGAAAAATAATGAAATATCTGTTCCATAAACAGTTCGAATCTTGTACTTTCTTTAATCTTCTGCCACGACTTATGGAAGGTTTTGTTGAGATCATTTCCATTCAGCTTTTCTTTAGCGTAGTAAGAAATAATTTCTTTTTTTGCCCACATTGCATGAGGTTCGATGATGAAACCATCCTGTGAAATAAATAATCCGGCATCCGACTCTTTTGCCAGTACAGCGTTGAATAATTTTAATGTTTTCATTGTTTTTAGTTTAAAAAATAAGTTAGGAGTAAGATACATTAAAAGTGAGGTATTATAGGAACTCCTTTTACCTATAGTTTCTAAAAAAGCGGGGAGTAATTTTCCAAAAATATAGGAACTCCCTTTGCCTTAAAGTTCTTTAAATTTTACCTAAATTGTGTTTTGAGGAACAGGCAGGACTCGAACCTGCGACCCACAACTTTGACGTTTACAGGAACTTTATTTGCCAAAAAGCGAAAAGTAATCTGTTGCTCTACCATCTGAGCTACTGTTCCTACCTTATGATTAATATTTTCATTAAACCTACAGGCTTTTACACCTGCAAGGTTCTTCGGGTATTAGTTTTCTTTTTGTTAACGTATTGCTCTTAATCTGTTTTTACGAATAATTTTGAATTCTTAATCTTAATAATCCGACTTAGGAAAATGTAGCGTTAAGAATATTAAAATTTAATCCGTTAAAAAATTTCCACTGTCTGAAGTGCGACTGCACTTTTGAACCTAAGAACTTATCTTGAATTCGCGCAAGTTTTGGGAATTTTAGGATTAAGTTTTAATTTTTAGCGGAAGTTTCCAGGTTTTGAATTTTTGTTTCTTTTGTTTCAAGACAAAAGAAATTTTACGCTTTCCTAAACTTCTTCTTTTTCTTCCAAGGCGCATTCTTCTGAATGTCACCCGCCATGATACATCCGTAAGGCATCACTTCATCCAGCACTTCACACAATCCGTATTCTTCGATCTGTGCCCGTACATTTTTGGCACTTTTATAAGCGGTTGGAAGTTCTGAAATATCAATATCATGGGTAAAGAAACGGACATCCAGCCCCTGGGTTTCTTCTGCAAAAACTTCTTCAATCGTTTTATGGGCCAGCGATTTTTTATGCTGGGTTCTGCTGAAGTTTCTTCCTGCTCCGTGCGGCGCAAAACCAAGATTTCTTTCGTTTGTTGTTCCCTGTACAATCAGAACCGGTTCTGCCATGTTCAGTGGAATCAATCTTGGTCCGGTAATATCCGGTAAAAATTTATCATCCAATGGTGTTGCTCCTTTGGCGTGGTAGAACAGATCTCCATCTCGGAAAACGAAATTATGCTCATTCCAGTACCGGTCTTCTTTCTCGATGTTCATTTTGTTTAAAACTGCATCATGAATGGATGTATGGTTTTCCTTGGTCCATTGTCTGATCAGCTGTAAAGCTTCCCAATATTGTTTTCCTTCTTCCGTATCATAGGGAATCCATGCGTTTTCCTTTAATGTGTCCGGGGAAATTTCCATCCTGAATTTGTTGGCGACTTTCATTCCCTTATCATACAAAGCCGCACCCGGAGCTCTGGAACCGTGATGCGTTACCAACATGGTGTTTCCGGTATTTTTTGAAATTCCGACGAACAGGAAATGGTTTCCGTCTCCCTGTGTTCCCATATGCGAACGGGCAATGCTGATCAGTTTTTCGTCATTCAGGAAATCATTTTCCCTGAAAGCATCCATTAATTCCTGAGACATTGGCATCTGTTCACCTCTCGGTCTTCCTCCGTATCCGAAATGAGTAACGGAATGGGCGATATCTAATACTTCTTTAGGATCTGCCTTTCCAAAATCCGTCAACATGACCGAACAGCAGATATCCGCACTATGAAATCCGGGATGAATGGCATTTTTTGCCACAACCACTCCTCCGACAGGAATATGCCCTGCAGGACCTGTAGGACAGGCGTCCGGCATGATCGCTCCGTCAATTAGCGTAGGTGTTTTCATCAAAACTTTCATGGTGTTGATTACTTTTTCCACATTGTCATTTTCGCTTTCGTGTTCGGCTCTGATGTTGATCACAAAATCTTTGGCCGTTTCATGAAGCGGAATCAGTTCAGGCTGCTTAAATTGTTCCAGGTATATTTTGATTTGATGTTCGTCTAAATTATTTTCATTAATGAATTCGATTGCTTCTTTAAACCATTTTGCAGGTCTGTATCCTAATTCGATTAAATGAGTTCCGTTAAATTCCATGTTCTTATCTTTTTATTGATGCAAAGTAAGAGTACAAGTGTGCAATCTTTTTGCGCAGTTGGGATTATTTTGATTATTTTTGAGAAAATTTAGATAAAATGTTGTTTGAACAGTTAGAAAACGCGCCCGAAGAAATTCAGTTTAAGAATGTCATAGCCTTTATTGACGAGCATTATGATTTCACCCCTACAAGATTCACCAATGGAAATACAGTAAATGAAGCCAATCAAAACAACGGTTCGTGCAAAGTGTTTGGTTTTGCGCAACTGCTTGATTTAAGTAAACAGGAGACCCTGAATCTTTTCGGTGAATTTTACAGGGAAGATGTATTAAAAAATCCGGACGGAAGTGATCATCAGAATATCAGAAACTTTATGGAGTTTGGATGGGACGGAGTTTCTTTTGAAGGAAAAGCTCTGCAAAGAAAATAGAAATTTATATATAGGATTTATAACTCTTTCGAAAAAAGCCAATTGTAAATGAGGTACAGACAAGAGAAAATATTGTGCAACAGAAACTTCAAACTTATTACAGAGATGAATGAGTTTAGAATGTCGTTATGGATTAACGGTTTCGGATTGGAAAATGCAGCGACAGGTGAGGAAATTCTTCCACTACTTTCCCATTTTAATCTTGATACTATTGAAGAAGTGAATGAAGAGATTTTAAAAATAAAGTTTAGGATTTATCCTGATGGCTCAAAAGATTATTCAGTCGAAGTTAATCCATTTTATAAAAGATTTGAATATAAAGGAAGGATTTATTCAACCGATCATTTTTATAAAACCATTACTGGGGAAGATTTCAGGTAAATACGGTTAGGAAACTCCATCTTATTTTAATTTTATGGTGGAGAAACCTTATAGGTTTTTAAAACCTATAAGGTTTGACCTGAAATATAGCACTTATTAATTTAAAAACAATGTCATCCAACAAAAACGCCCTGATCCGCTACAAAACGCTTGATAAATGCTTAAAAAACAAATTCCGGAAATACACGCTGGAAGATCTTATCGATGAATGTTCTGAAGCACTGTTTGAGTACGAGGGAAAAGAATCTTTTGTAAGCAGACGCACGGTGCAGCTCGACCTGCAGAATATGCGCAGTGAAAAATTCGGGTATGAGGCTCCGATTGAAGTGTACGAAAGGAAATATTACCGATACAGCGATCCCAATTACAGCATTCACAACATTTCCGTCAATGAAAGTGACCTCAAAGCAATGAATAATGCAGTACAGATTTTGAAGCAGTTCAAAGATTTTTCCATGTTTAAAGAAATGAACGGGGTCATCCAGAAACTGGAAGATTCAATTCATGCAACTCATCACAAATCGATCATTCACCTCGATAAAAACGAGCAGCTGAAAGGCCTTGAGCATATCGATATTCTTTACGAAAGCATTATCGGCAAAAAGGTGCTCCGCATCTTATACAAAAGCTTTACCGCAAGAGACGCGAATATTTTCACCGTTCATCCGCAGCTTCTAAAAGAATACAATAACCGCTGGTTCTTAGTATGTGTCTACAAAGGGAAAATGTATAACCTTGCTCTGGACCGCATAGAGCATATTGAACAGGAAGAAAAAGCAGAGTATATGGAACGGAATCTTGACGGAGATGAATACTTCAAGGATATCGTAGGCGTCACCGTTTCCGAGACAATCAAACCCCGGAATGTTGTTTTTTTTGTTGATGCCTCCAACGCGCCTTATGTGAAAACAAAACCATTTCATAAAAGTCAGGAAATTGTTAGTGAAACAGAAGAGGGGACATTGTTTAAAATCTGTGTGCAGATCAATTATGAACTGGAGCGCCTGTTATTAGGCTTTGGTGAATGTCTTATCGTGCATCAGCCAAAGAAACTGAGAATGAGAATGCAGGAGAAATTCAGAGCGGGATTTAATAATTATAATAACCTGGATTTAGAAGGTGGGGACTAGAACAAATTCTTTGTGGCTTGGAAATTGTATTACCCAAAATACAAAAATAATAATATGAAATCAAGAATATTAAAAGCTGTGGTAGCAGTGGTAGCACCTTTGGTGATAGAATTTGTAATTAAAAAAATAGCTGAAAAGTTTGATGAAAAACCAGCTGAAGATAAAAGGCGGGTTCCTGTACAAAATTGGGAGTAGCTAATTTAATATTGTGAAAAAAGAGGTGTTATGAACAACACCTCTTTTTTTTATACAAAATCGTAAATACCGTTTTTCCAGCCTAATACTTTTGACGAATCTGCCTTCAGCCAGTTTTTAAGAACAGTTGCATAGACTTTTCTGAAATCTTCAGAGTAAATAAGATCGCCTTCATTCAGCTTTGTGAGATCGGGTAGTGGATTCAGAATTCCTTTTTTCTTCAGTCCGCCACTGATAAAAAACATCTGGTTGGCTGTCCCGTGATCAGTTCCCTTGCTGGCATTCTGAGCAACCCGCCGTCCGAATTCCGAAAACGTCATCAGTAAAATATTATCAAAAAGGCCATTGCTTTTCATATCTGCTACGAAAGATTTTACGGCTTCATTAATATCACTGAACAACTTTTGCTGTCTTTCATTTTGATTGACGTGCGTATCAAAACTTCCGATGGAAAGGTAATAAACCCTTGTGTTAATATCAGATTTAATTAAAGAAGCAACTGTTTTAAAATCTTTTCCGAGCTGTGAATTGGGGTAGGCTTGTGTTGTCTGTTTCGCCTTGCTCTTTTCAAAAATATATCCGGCATTGTTGATGGTGGAACCCAGTGTTTGATAGAGATAGGAAACCGTTTCATCGTCGTGATGATGATCATAGAGCGATTTGAAATATTTTTCCTGGCTGGTTTGGTACAGTCTTTTAGGATCTTTAAATGCAAAAGCTTTATTTTTTTCACCTTTTAACGCAAGACTGAGCATATCATCTACTTCCAAAGCCTGGGTCGGATGCTCGCAACGGTAACATTCTTCATCGAGAAACCTTCCGAGCCAGCCTGTGTCCAGGTATTCATCGCTTTTGCTGGCGGAATGCCAGATATCCATGCTTCTGAAGTGCGATTTATCCGGATTAGGATACCCTACATTGTTCATGACCGAAAGTTCGCCGCTGTCATACAGTTCTTTAAAATAAGAAAGAGCAGGATTGATTCCTGTTTCATCGTTCAAAGCCAGCGAATTATTAATGGCAATGCTGTTTCTTTCTTTAAAATAGATGTCATTCCGCACCGGAATAATCGTATTGAGGCCGTCGTTTCCTCCTGTGAACTGCAGGACGATCAGTATTTTCTGGTTAGGCTCCAGCGCTTCGTCGAACGTCATCGCTTTAAGGAAATTCGGCATCAGTAATGAAGCGGTCGCTAATGAGCTTATTTTCAGGAATTCTCTTCTTTTGATTAGCATAAGGCTGGGTTTTAGGTTACATTACATCAACTGATATTCAGGAGTGCACATCAGATTAATAACATTCATTTTAATACTGTTGTCTGAAAAGTTTTTCACAGAATCCAAGTCTAAAGATTTTGAGCTCTGAATCAGATATTCTTCAGGATTTTTTCCGTTGAAAAATTTTTCCACACGTTGCCAGTCAATCGTAATATTTGGATTTTTAAACGATTTATTCATTGCATTTTCCGGGGATTTCATTCCCATATCGATATCATCATCCGGCCGTGGTCTGTATTCTAAGGGCCGTAATCCCGACCAGATCTGGGGAATCTGGAGTCTTAACATCAACGTAGAGCTGTCGATCCAGGATTTTCCGTTGGGCCAGCCCGCGACATTCGGCGGATATAAAAGCATCTGTCCCAGTAATTTCTGGTAAACAATGAGATTTTCCGGATTCTGAATATTCATCGGTAATGTACGCATGATTCCGGCCATCAGTTCTATCGGTGATTTTATTCTGTTTCCGATATTTTTCTGATCATAAAACCATGAGCTTGAAAATATTTCGATCATCAGTTTCCGGATATCATAACCGGATTTGTAAAAATGATCTGCAAGCTGGTCAATAATGGCCTTATCTTCAGTTTCATTGACAAAAAAGCGGTAAATTTTTGCTGTAATAAATCTGGCTGTGGCTTTCTGTTCAAGAATAATATCTAACACATCATTCCCCGTAAAGTTTCCGGTTTTTCCTAAAAATGTTTTTGATCCTTCATCATGGAGTTTTTTTCTTTCCTGGAAATTTCCTTCTTTATCGTAGCCCCAACCTGTAAAAGCTCTTGCACCTTCCCGAATGTCTTTCTCCGTATAATTTCCTCTGCCCATTGTGAACAGCTCCATTACTTCCCGTGCAAAATTTTCATTGGGATGATCTTTTTTATTTTGCTGGTTGTTAAGAAAACCCAGCATAGCAGGAGCTTTGCTTACTTCGAATAAAAGATCCCTGAAATTTCCCAGCGCATTTTTTCGGATAATATTCAGGATTTGCCGGTTGAACTTTGGATTCTGTACTCTTGAAGCGAAGTGTCCGTGCCAGAAAAAAGCCATTTTTTCTCTTAGCTGTTCCGTACCGGTTACCATTTTATAAAGGAAATTCAGGTTTAGTTCTTCATTCTGCCGGCGGTTGATCTTCTGGATTTCTTTTCTCTTTTCTGCCGGAGATTTATCGTTCATATAATCTACAATTTCGGTATCGGGCGTATCATAATTGATATACGTAAAAGTCTCTTCTTTCAGAAGTTCATCCAATAACGTTTTGGAGTACTTGTTTTTCAGGTCTTCAAACTGGTTGATTGCTGCTCCAAAGCCTGCGCGCCAAAGCAGATGTTTATTGTGGATAATTGACAGGACTGTCATAGCTGTATTTTGTTTTTGGATGGTGTTATGGTGATAAGGTTAAAAATTACAACGGTTAACAATTGTTAATATAACAAGCTTAAATGGGTTTTTGTCATATAATTAAACAATCATTTAAATTTTAATAAATTTAATGTATTGAAAATCATTGTTTTGTAATTATGTTTAAATGTAAAACTGTTGTAGACGCCCTGGTTGGCACGATTTTTACAGTTTTCAGCTTAGTAAAATTAAAAAATCAGAGTTATGAAAATGTTAAAACATGCAATTTTATTTGCCGGAATTTTTACTGCTGGAGCTTTGAGTGCGCAGAGTGCACAGATGAATAATATGATTAAAGTAGGAGCAAATGTTGGTTTAGCAGTTCCTTCTGATAATACATCAATGGCAGTAGGTGTGGATGTAGCATATCAAAACCTTGTGACTCCGGGATTCGGATTGGGGATTGCTACAGGATATACTCATTATTTTGGAAAAGATAACAACGGATACAGCAATAACGATGTAGGGGTAGTTCCTGTGGGTGCGCTGATCAGAATTTATCCGAAACAGACAGGTTTCTATTTTGGGACTGACTTAGGATATGGTTTCCTTGTTGGTAATGATAAGGTAGCTTCTAATGCTTCTCTTGACAGACCGGATGGCGGTTTTTACATCAAGCCGGAGATCGGATATCATAACCAGGACTGGAACTTTTTCGTGCAGTACCAGAAAGTATTTGTAGGAAGCAAAGGAGATTTGCCGGGTCAGGACTATAATGTTGGCAACCTGGGTGTAGGATTTTCCTACAACATTCCATTAGGAAAGTAGTTAGATTTAAATATAAGCAATTATTAGCCAAACCTTTTCGAGTTTTTGAGAAGGTTTTTTATTTCTAACGAAAATTTACGAAAAGTATTATTATATTTGATAAAATTTGAGGTTATGATTTTGAATCCGAAATTTCCGCTTTATTTACCAGGAGCAAAAAATGCTGGCAATGATAACATTTCAATCATTGGCGCAAACCTTCGTGAAGATATTACAACTTTAGGTCATTTTATTTCCGCCAACGGAGGCCTTGAGGTTAAAATCCAAAACAGTTATCCAACCAAAGAATATGCTTCATTTGCAGACATTTTAAGGAAATTTATCCAGGATAACATGCTGGAAAATGTAAAGAGACTTAGTGTGGCTGTACCCGGCCCGGTGATTAACGGGAAGAGTAATCCGATACGACTGGGGTGGAATCTTGATATTGAAGATTTTAAAAGAGATTTTAATTTTGAAAAAGCAGATATGCTTAACGATCAGGAAGCTTCAGCATACGGAATGGGACTTCTGGAAGATTCCGATCTTGATCCTATCTACACCAGCGGAAATCTTGAAAAAGGAAATGTTGCCATCCTCGCTCCCGGAAACGGACTTGGAGAAGCAGGGTACTTTTTCGACGGCAAATACATAAGACCTTTCGCAACGGAAGGCGGACACTCCGAATTCTCCCCGAGAACCAATGTAGAGGTAGAGTTCTACCAGTTCCTGAACAATATCTATGGAATTGTAAGCTGGGAAAATGTATTGTCCAAAACAGGATTATTTAATATCTACCGTTTTTTAAGAGACGTAAAAAGACATCCCGAACCGGAATGGCTTGCCGAAAGACTGTCAGAAGGAAATTTCGTACAGGAACTTTATAAAGCGGCCGTGGAAGATGATGTACTGATCTGTAAAATCGCTTTAGATACCTTTATAGAGTTTCTTGCAAGAGAGGCAAATAACCTTACCTTAAAACTGAAGGCAACAGGAGGTTTATTAATCTCCGGCGATATTCCACAGGAAATCAGGTCCTACATTGATAAGGATAAGTTCTACGAAAAATTCAAGATCAGTGATAAAATGGAAGAAATGCTGAGAAACATTCCGATTTATCTGAATAAAAATGAAAATACAGCTTTGAATGGCGCAGCGCTATACACCGCTTATTATCAAGACTAACTTTAAGCTCCGGATTTCCGGAGTTTTTTATTTATAAAAATTATTGCATTAATTGATATACATCAATGAAATCTATCGTTTCTGTTGATTACATTTGCATCAGTAAATAATAAACAAGCAAATAATTTTTTATCAATGAAAAAAATATTCCTATTAGCAGTTTTAGCGAGTGGTTTAGCATTCGGACAGGCAAAAAAAGTAGTAAGCTCTGATGTTCAGTGGTGGGGTTACAAAATCGCAAAATCTGAAGCGAGTTCTCACAACGGAACCGTAAAAGTAAAATCCGGTGAAATGGTAATGAAAGGTAACCAGTTGGTTGGAGGTACATTTGTATTAGATATGACTTCTATCAATTCAACCGATCTTTCCGGCGAATATCAGCAGAAGCTGAACGGGCACCTTAAAAACGGAGATTTCTTTGAGGTAGAAAAATATCCTACTGCAACTTTCAAAATTACAGGTGTGAAAAAGAATAATGATAAAGTATACAATTCTTTAGTAACAGGTAATTTAACGGTGAAAGGAAAAACAAACGCGATTTCTTTCCCTGCAAAAATTACGTATGCCAACGGAACAGTAAGCTTAATGTCAAATAAATTCTCAATCGACAGACAAAAATTTGATGTTGCATACAAATCTACCATGCAGGATGTTCTTGTGAAAGATGACATGGATTTGCAGGTAAAAGTAACAGCAAAATAATTTAATCAAAAAAAGATTGTTAAAAGTGTAGAAGTTCTACACTTTTTTTTATTTTTGTTGAATTGTAAATAAAAAAGAATGAAAAGATTACTATTGTTTGCTATGATGTGTGTATGCATGTCATTTGTTTTCGGTCAGAAGAAAGGAGATAAAGTGGTAAAAGTAACATCGTCGGAGATCAGATGGTGGGGATATAAAGTAGTGAAAACAGTTCCTACAACGCACTCGGGGACCGTAAAGCTGAAAAGCGGAAAGTTTACTTTTGATAAAACCGTTCTTGTAGACGGAGAATTTGTGATCGATATGAAGTCGATTATGGCAGGTGATGTTTCAAGCCAGGATGAAGATATGGTAAAACTAACGAATGATCTTAAAAGCACCAATTTCTTCGATGTTAAAAAGTTTCCGTTGGCGAAATTCCATTTAACGAAGATTATTCCACTGGCAAACAGCGATTATAACTCTACAGTTTATGGTGATATAACGATAAAAGGAGTAAGAAAAACAATTACTTTCCCTGCAAACGTTTATATCACACAGTTTACGGTAGTAATAGAATCTGCAAAATTCTCTCTGAACAGAAGAGATTTCAAAGTATTCTATCAGTCTTCTCTTAAAGATTACTTTATTAAGAACGAAATGGATATTCAGTTTAAGATTTCAACAGAGAAATTGGATAACGAAAACAGAACCCCTGTTAAAAAGAAAAAATAAGACATCCGTCTTTATATAAATCAATGAGCGATTTCTTCTGAAACCGCTCATTTTTTTTGTCTTAATTTTTTATTTTAGTAGTATGAAAATATATGTAGTAAGCGGACTGGGCGCAGATTTTAAAGTGCTGGAAAAAATACAGTTTCCCAAACATCATGAAGTTGTTTTTATCGATTGGCTGATTCCTGAGCAGAATGAAGAATTTCTGGATTATGTTGAGAGAATGGCTGAAAAAATTGATGATTCGGAGCCGTTTTATCTGTTGGGATATTCTTTTGGCGGAATTCTGGTTCAGGAAATAAATAAACTAAAGCCAGCCCGGAAAGTGGTCATCCTGGGCAGCATCAGATCGGATAAGGAAAAATCAGTACTCATAAAGACCGGACAGATTACCAGGATTCCGAAACTCTTACCGGTAAGGCTTTTCAATGAAAAGACAACCAGTATCTATTCGATGTTCAGAAAATTTTTTGATCCTAAAAATCCTAAAATCCTACAATATTTTCAGGTAAGAGATCCGTATTACCTTAAATGGTCTATTGAAAAAATATCCGACTGGAAATTTGATGAAAATCCGGATGTTATCCAGATTCTGGGGGATAAAGACATTGTTTTTCCCATTAAAAACTGTCGGCCAGATTATATTATCAAAGGAGGAACTCATCTTTTTCCTGCAACTAAATCTAAAGAAGTATCAAATATTTTAAAAGGGGTATTTGATTAATTTATTACTAAAATTTAAAATATGCCATAATTTTTAGGGGGTTAAAAAATATTTTATATGTTTTTTTTTGAAAATTTATTCTTACTTTTGAAGGGGTAATACATGAATTTATGACAGTTGGTTTAAAATGGATTGTTTCATTTTCCATTATAACATTGGTTGCAGTAGGCGGTTTATTCTGGAGTCCTATTGCAGATTTTCCGAATACCGGAGAATTTCTTAGTGAAGATAAAATTGTTGGCGCCGATGTCGCTTGGATTCTTGCTGCTGCCGGTTTGGTTTTACTTATGACTCCCGGACTTTCCTTCTTTTACGGAGGAATGGTAGGAAAGAAAAACGTAATTTCAACTATGCTGCAGAGTTTTATTGCACTGGGAGTAATTTCTATCCTTTGGGTGGTGATTGGTTTCTCCCTAGCCTTTGGCGATTCCATTGGCTTTACTATAAATGGAGAACATTATGGTATTATAGGTAATCCGATGAGCTACCCGTTTTTCAGCAGGGTAGGGGTGTTGCCTCACAAACAGATGGCCTCTACTATTCCGTTTATTCTTTTTGCTTTATTTCAGATGAAATTTGCCGTGATCACGCCTGCTTTGATTACAGGGTCTTTTGCCGAACGGGTACGTTTCATTTCCTACCTTTTGTTCATGGTGCTTTTCAGTATCTTTATTTATACGCCGCTTTGTCATATGGTTTGGCATCCGGACGGATTGCTGAATAAATATTTCGGCGTGAAAGACTTTGCAGGAGGAACGGTTGTTCACATGAGCGCGGGTTTTGCGGCACTTGCCGGTGCAATGGTTGTAGGAAACAGAAAAAGACCACATCATGAGCCCTCTAATATTTCTTATGTCTTACTGGGAACGGGAATGCTTTGGTTCGGATGGTTCGGTTTTAATGCGGGTTCTGCACTTAGTGCCAATGCTACTGCAGCCACAGCGTTCGGAACAACAACGATCGCCTCTGCTTCTGCGATGATGACCTGGATCTTTTTCGACCGTATCAATAAAAGAAAAGTTTCTGCTTTGGGAGCATGCATCGGTGCAGTGTTAGGCTTGGTCGCCATTACACCGGGATGTGGTTTTGTTTCGGTTTCTGAAAGCTTATTTATCGGATTTATTTCTGCAATTGTTTCTAATATGATGATGAACTGGAAAGCGCTGAAAAAAATAGACGATACGCTTGATGTCTTTGCCTGTCATGGCGTCGGCGGAATTATGGGAATGATCCTCACTGCGATTTTTGCCCACGGAGAAAATGCAAGCCTTCTTCATGGCGGACTGGAAGTTTTTGCCCATCACATGGCTGCATTGTTGTTGGTTTCCGTATTTACCTTTTTCGGATCATTGCTTTTATATAAAATTACAAACAGAATAATTACACTGAGGGTTTCGGAAGAATCAGAAAATCTCGGCCTGGACATTTCTCAGCATGAAGAAAGCCTTTGCTGAAAAGTGAATAATGAGGGTGAAAGTGAATGGTCAATATTGAATCTATTAGGTTTAAATTTAAATTAACTGCGAAAGCAAATTGACTATTCATCATTGATATAAAAAAATCTACTAGTGTTCATATAGTTTTAATTAGAAAGCCGGAGCTGATTTTTCATCTCCGGCTTTTGCATTTGGATTTATCATGTATCTTTGCGTTAAAGAAAAGGAAGAATTTCTATATGGAATCAATATCGGTTTTTGAAATCATAAAAGTGGGAATTGGTCCGTCCAGCTCACACACAATGGGACCCTGGAATGCAGCTTCTGCATTTATCAGGATTATAAAAAGGGAAAGGTCAATTGCGGAAGTGAAAGAAGTTTTCCTTGAGTTTTTTGGCTCTCTTGCCAAAACGGGCATCGGACACGGAACCGATATTGCCGGAATGCTGGGTTTAAATGGTGAAGATTTTAAAACCATTGATACCACAAAAATTGATGAAAAAATAGCTGAAATAAAAAGCTCGCAAAAAATTAATCTCGGGGGCGAAAAAGAAATTCCTTTTATTTATGGCCATCATCTCGTGTTAAATATGAAACAGTCGCTGGATTATCATCCTAACGGAATGATTTTCAAAGCCATTTTCGATGACGGAACTGAACTTGTGCAGGACTTCTATTCCGTAGGAGGAGGTTTCATTATGAGCCAGGAAAAAAAGTCAATTGAAAAACACTGTATCCGTACTTTATATCCTTGTCATAAATCTTCGGATATTGTAAAATATTGTGAAAAACTGGGTCTTACGAAAATTTCAGACCTGATTCTCATGAACGAAGAAAGCTGGAGAACACAGGAAGAGACCAGACAGGAAGCATTATATATCTGGCAACAGATCAAAGAATGTATTTATAAAGGTGTTAATAAAGAAGGAGTGCTTCCGGGAGGATTAAATGTTTCGCGCCGTGCTGCCGGAATCAACAGAAAATTATTAGGAGATAAGATCTATAAAAATAAAGATGAATGGTTTCAGCAGGTTGTTGACGCAGAAGAAAATTTCACCAATATCAACAAGTGGATTTCGTGCTTTGCACTGGCGGTGAATGAAGAAAACGCAAGCTTCGGAAGAATTATCACTGCGCCTACAAACGGGGCGAGCGGCGTTATTCCTGCCGTACTGATGTATGCTCAGGCTTTTACACCCTTTACGAGTGAAGATGATATCGTACGTTTTTTGCTGGTAGCAGGTGAAATCGGAACTTTATTCAAGAAAAATGCAACCATTTCTGCAGCAATGGGCGGCTGTCAGGCGGAAGTTGGGGTCTCATCGGCAATGGCTGCGGCAGGACTTACTGAAATTCTCGGCGGCAGTGTCGGACAGGTTCTTATGGCTGCAGAAATCGCCATGGAACATCATCTGGGAATGACCTGTGACCCGATCAAAGGTTTGGTTCAGATTCCATGTATCGAGCGGAATACAATGGGTGCCATAAAGGCAATTACCGCTGCTAATATCGCATTGGAAAGTGATCCTGCGAAAGCAAAAGTAAGTCTAGACCAGGTAATCCAAACAATGTGGGAAACTGCTTTATCTATGAACGACCGCTTTAAGGAAACTTCCGAGGGCGGACTGGCAATTGCAGTGAATGTAGCGGAATGCTAAGATTGGCTTAATTTATAAAGAATAAAAATCCTCAGAATGAAATAGTTCTGAGGATTTTCAATTAATATTGTAATTTAGGTTACTTTAAAGTTATTTTTTCACCGTAATCCCAGGATTTACCGCAAGAAGATCCCGTTCAAAATCATTAAAATCCTTTGGCGAAATAACAATACTTCCGGATTGGTAATAGATTTCTACCCTACCCATAATCGAAGGGGCAGGAGACGAAATCATATTCCATGTTTTTTCTATTTATAAATGTCTTTAATGTTGATTTTTGTTGTGCCGAATATTGAATTTTTGACATATAAAAAGTCAGAATCCAGCTGATAACGAATCGTATATATTAGAAATAATATCACAGCGATAACGGCAGAAGGTACGAAAACTATTTCCCAATTGTTGTTTCTGATTTCTGGAATAACAGGGAAAAATATAATACAAAAAACAGGAATAAAAAGTTCCCATCCGATTCTGACAGGTATATTTTTCATAGTTAAGATGCTTTTAACAAATTTAAGAAAGAACTAATTATCAAACATTATTTATCTAAAATTCCCCTGATTTTATTGGCGTTTGAAATCAATTCTTCAAGATACCCGTAATTTTCTTTTTCTAAAGCCGATTTGAATTTTCTTAATTGAGAGATATGCTCGTTGAGTACATCCAGAACATTCTCTCTGTTTTGCTTAAAGATGGGCACCCACATTTCCGGGTGTGACTTTGCCAGCCGGACAGTGCTGGAAAACCCCGAACTCGCCAGCTGGAAAATGGTTTCTTCCTCACGCTCCTTTTCAAGAACGGTATTGGCCAGCGCATAGGAAGTAATGTGTGAAATATGGGAAATGTAGGCAGTGTGTACATCGTGATCCTCCGCATTCATATAGATTGTGTGCATATCAAGGCTTTCAACAATTTTTTCTACGGTTTTGAGGGCATCTTCGGAAGATTCTTCTCTATTGCAGATTACTCCTGCTTTTCCGGCAAAGCTCTCAGAAATTGCTGATTTCGGACCGTTGTTTTCGGTTCCCCACATCGGGTGGAAAGCGACAAACCTTGATCGGTTTGGATGATTTTTTACGGCTTGTACAATTCCTGCTTTAGTAGATCCCGTATCCATTACAACCTGCTTTTCGGTGATGAGATCCAGAATCTGGGGAAGGAGTTTCCGTGCAGCATCTACCGGAATTGCAAGAATGATGAGATCAGAATTTCTGATTCCATATTCAAGATCTGCATGGGCATCAATTATATTTAATTTCAGCGCTTCATTCAAATGGTCAGTGTTGTTATCGATTCCATAAATAAAATCTGCTATTCCTTTTGATTTCAGTTTTAAGGCAATTGATCCGCCGATGAGGCCTGTTCCTATAATACTTATCTTCATTATTTAAATTTTAAAAATAAAAAACCCCGTCCGGGGACGAGGTTATGTTTATCTATACAGAAATCCTTTATCCCAAATCTGAGCTAAAAATTTCATAATAATATGTTCCGATGTTTATAATCATAACACGAAGATAGGTAAATTTTTTTAATTGAAATTAAGAAAATGAATGGTGAATTTTGATTTGCAGGTCAATTGTCAATTTGTAAATTTGCGTGATGATAACAAGTTAATTGCCTTTTAAGATTCACCATTCACCTTTATTAAGGATTGCTGATGATCAACGTGGAAGGAATATCCGAAAGCCAGAGACTTTTACTGTCAATCAGATTTTTCCAGCTTTTATTGCTGATCAGCATCAGGTCCTGAGAAGTGAGAAATTCTTTTTCAATTTTCTTCTCGTTATATAAAGTGATGTGATTGGGGGCTACCTGCTCAATACTCCGGATGAGTTCTTTTACTTCAATATTGCTCCGGATCTGGCCGGCAACATCAAGAATGATAATCTGGGAATTGTTATTGTTGATGAGCCTTTTGGCATATTCAAGGAGATAAAAGTCGCTGAGATTGAATATCGGAACGAATACTTTATCTGCGGCGCTGAAATTTTTATCCACCATAATCCCTACCGGAATATTGGTTTTATCTAAAATCTGAAGGGTAAAATCGTCAAAAGGAGATGTATTGAAGATATTGCCTTTCCCTTTTACGGTATTGAGCAGTTTTTCAGGGTTAATGATTTTAGTGGTGAAACCTAAAAGCCTTCCCAGCAAACTTCCTTCATACATTGATTTTCCCAGCATAATAAGCAGGAGGTCATAGTTTCCTTTATTTGAGATCTGGGTAAGATCGCTTTCGATATCGGTAGAAGCTTTAAAATGAGTGGTGATTTCCAGGTTAAGTTCCTGAGAGGTTTCGATTACATTCCGGAATTGTTCGTTTTCATATTCATTGATATCATAAGCGTGCATTTCGTTTACCGGGGCAATATTGATAGCAGTTATGCTCTTATTGGCATTCATTTTTTTTGTGAAATCGTGCGCAAGCTTCAGCAGAGTGCTTGCCGATTCGGGATTATCGAAGGAAAGCAGAACTCTGTACCGGGCAGTATCATTATCATTACTTTCATCTTCTGTTTTTTTAGATTTAAAAATAAAATTAATAAAATCCAGCGCCGGTCCCGTCATAAAAGTGGTAAATAAGGCCATAATGACCATCATGGCAAAGATTTCAGGACTTAAAACGCCAAGATCATATCCTATATTCAGGACGATTAATTCCATTAATCCTCTTGTATTCATTAATGCTCCGATGGTTAAACTTTCTTTCCAGTTGATACCTAAAAATTTAGCCGTTAAAGCGCTGCCTGCAAACTTTCCTACAACAGCGGTAAGGATGATAAACCCTGCTGTGATCCAGAGATGTCCGTCATTCAAAAGTCCGATCTGCGTACGAAGTCCGGTGAAAACGAAGAATAGCGGGAGTAAAAGAACCAGCGCAACATCTTCTACCTTATCAATGAACATGGTTCGGAATTTTGCATTTTCCGGCATAATGGCACCGGCCATAAAAGCACCGAATAATGCATGAATACCAATGACTTCCGTAATGTATGCCGAAAGGATTAATGTTAAAAAAAAGATAGCGACCATCGGTCTGTTGATCGTATTTTTACCGGCCTGAAGATCTCCGATTCTTTTTAAGAACGGCCTTACGATTTTTATCATCAAAAATACATAGGCTATCGCCATTAAAATCACATAAATAGAACTGGCAAAAGACCCGGCCTTTACAATAGCAATTACCGCTGCCAGAATACACCATGCTGTAATATCATCTGCTGCGGCACAGGTAATAACTACTGTTCCGAGCTTGGTTTTCTGAAGGTTTCTTTCCTGAACGATTCTGGCTAATACCGGAAAAGCAGTAATGCTCATGGCAATTGCGATAAATAGAGCAAAAGAGGTAAACTGAATTCCGTCCGGAGCAAATTCCCGGTAAATAAAATACGAAAGACCTACTCCCAGAGCAAAAGGAATGATAATACTGGCGTGGCTGATCACTACGGCATCATGTGCTTTCTTTCTCAGTACGCTGAGATCAAGCTCCATTCCTACTATGTACATGAAGAGAATTAGTCCGATCTGGCTCAAGAACTGTAGATTTCCCAAAGATTCTTTCGGAAAGAGAAATGCAGAAAATTCTGGGAAATACATTCCTACAAGTGAAGGCCCCAAAACGATTCCCGCAATCATTTCACCGATTACGGAGGGCTGCTTGATCTTGATGCAGATCCAACCGAAAAGTCTTGCGACAAAAATGATGGTAACGATCTGTGCAAGGAGCAAAGCCAGCGGGTGGTGAAGATTAGCCGTGAAAGATTCTGTAAAGCTTTCCCACATGCCAGAACCTGTGTTTTTGGAAGGTGCAATATTCTCCCCGATTTCCAGTGTCCTTCCTTCCACAAAAAACCAGTACATCAGCATCGAAAAGAATGCAATGGTGCTTACGTAAAAAATAATATTCCTATATTTTCCCAGATTCATACTCCGATTTTTTGCAAAATTGGTAAGAATAAAATTATAATATATACTATTCTTTTTTAAATGTAATGAAAGCAATAAAAAATGCAGTTAAGTTATTTTTCAAATAACTCGGAAAGCCTCTTTTTATATATTTCTCCAATCTGAAGCTTCAGAAAACTGTTGTCATTAACAGGAATAGTGGTGATAATTTCGTTGGTAGAAAAAACTTTAATGGAAGAAAGCGCGATGATTTCTTTTTTATTCACCTGTGCAAAATCTTTTGCAGGAAGCATCTCCAGAAGGGTTTTAAAATTAAGGTTTTTCAGTACGATACCGGTGCCGTCGTTGAGGATTATATCTTTGTCGCGGCTGTCGATCTCAGAAGTTTTAATATAGGCGATCTGGTCTGTAAAAATTACGGTTTTGCCGATGTTGGTATTCCACTCAATAAAATCTTTTTTATGACTTTTCTGCACGAGTTCTTTCGCCTTTTCAAATGCCTGCATGAGCCTTTCTATTTTAATAGGTTTCCTTACATAATCTACTACATTAAGGTCAAAAGCTTCTGCTGCATACTCCTTATAGGCTGTGGTGAAAATAATTTTTTTTGAATCATGAATCAGTTCTGCAACCTGAAGGCCATTGATTCCCGGCATTTCGATGTCTAAAATACAAACGTTACAGTCAATATTTCCGATCTCATTTAAAAAAGCTTTCGGATCATTGAATGCTTTCACAACTTCAACATTATCAATCTGTTCGCAAAGCAGTTTCAGGTAGCTGATAGCCAGTAATTCATCATCAAGAATAACGCATTTTATCATAAAATTCTCCTAAATTGATGGTTAATTCTGCGGTGAAGATACCGTTTTTTGAATTTTTATGCAGCGAGTAGAAATTATTGTAAATCATTTTCAGACGCTGATCAAGCGACTGGCTTCCGAATCCGCTTTTCTCTTTTTCAAGAACATTTTTGAGCGAAGCTTTATTGCTTACTTTCATTGAAAAAATTCCCTGCTGCAGTTCCATGTGAATGGCAATAAAAGAATCCTGAGCAAGAAAATCGGTGTGTTTAAAAGCATTTTCAATCAGATCAACGGAAATCAGCGGTGCAAAAACTCTTTCTTCAAACAAAGCATCAAATTTATCGATTTTAGATTTAATTCTGAAATCAAAGAGGGGATTTACCTTTATTTTATTAATCTCAATTAAGCTTAAAGCGAAATTTAATTCTTCTTTGGGGCTTACAAATTTATTGTTGCTTTCATAAAGAATATAATCAAGAACGTTGGCTAGCTTATCGAGCGACATATACGTCTGATAGGCATGTGACTGTACTGAATTAAGAATATTTTTGAATAAATGCGGATTTAGTTTTGTACCGATGTGTTCCAGCTGTACTTCATTCAGCCGCTGCTGGATCATCTTATTGGCTTCGCCAAGCTTCGCATTTTTAATCCTGAACTTCTGGTTCTGGCTGAACAGGTAAATGCTTACTGTCACAAAAAAGAAAATGGCAAACACCCCGATGAATATCAGATAATCATGAATCATGTAGTAATTGCCGTCCATTAAGTTTTATAAAAAAATTAGATATTTTTCCGATATATTTTCTCTGAAAGATCCGCGTTTTATAGAATCATTTTTTACACGAATTTTTTCAAGGGACTCTATTGTAAATTCTTTTGACAGCTTATCTTTTTGCACAAGCATTTTTACTTTAGGACACTTAAAAAGACAGCTTACTAAAAAAGGACTTGTTGTAAAATATCCATTTTTATCGGTGTATAATCTTACCGGTTCAGAAAGTCCTTTAACAGTATACCTGAAATTATCTTTTACTCCTTTTTTTCGCAATTCTTTTCTTTTCGCAAGCGAAATGGTATCAAATTTATCTCCTGCTTCTGTTATGGTGTCTTTATTGTTGAGAATCAAAGCGATATAAGCATTTTCTATCGGTTCGTGTTTATGATTATAAACATTTCCTTCGTAATGTAGTACAGCCTCGCAGGAACTGAGTATAATTGCAGATAAAAAACAAAGAAATACGGATAATCTGTTTCTTATTTTCATTTTAAATTCATGTAAAAAAGTCTACTTCAGTTTTTTCAGAGATGTCATTGTTGCTTTTTCCTCACACTTTTCAAATGTAATCTCATATGCCGGATTTTTGTCAGGATAAACTAAAAGATAATCAGGACAGGGTTTTTTCTGGGCATGGCTTTTATCAAAATCAATTTTTCCTTTGGTGATGATGCTGTCTTTTAGGAATTTTTCATCAACCTTTGATGCAGCCATTTCAGCTTTAAACTGATCGGAATAGGTGAAATCTTTAGACAGTGTTTCTGCGATGACACGGCTGTTGGGAAGATATCCGCTGCAGCTTGCCCCTTTTTTGTTTAAAATAAAAAATACGATAATAAGTCCCGGAATAAGACCTATCATATAAAATTTGAGTTTTTTCATTAGAAGATTAAAAGATTGATATCGTGATAGGTAAGCCCGAAACGGTCGCAGATGATTTTCTTCGTATGTCGTCCTTTGTACATGTAAAGGCTTTGTTTCATTTCATTTTTGCGGACCAACATATTTTCAAAACCGCCTTCTTCATCATAATGAAGAATGTAGGAAAGGAAGAAATTGGAAATGGCCTTCGTTGTTGTTCTTGGCATTCTTGACGTTAGATTGGGAAGTCCACAGTGAATCACGCCGTGTTTAATAATGTAAGGATCTTCCATGGTGGTCAGCTCGGATGTTTCGATTACTTTTCCATTGTCAATGGTAATATCGATAATAACGCTGCCTTTTTTCATTTTCATGACCATATCTTCGGTCACAATCGGTGTCATATTGAGTCTTGGTAACGCTCCGATCACCACATCGGCTCTTCTTAATGCTTTTTTGAGTTCTTTAGGATCAATGATGGAAGTTGGAACCCGGCTGTCTACTAAAGTGTGAAGTCTTCTGAGCTTTGAAAGTGAATTATCAAAAACCCTTACGCTAGCTCCTAAACCGATGGCTGCTTTGGTTGCAAATTCACCCACGATTCCGGCTCCGATGATAACCACTTCGGCTGGCCTTACTCCTGTAATTCCTCCCAGCATGAGCCCGTTTGATAAAGCTAATAATTCTGAGGCATACAGTATGGAAACTGTTCCTGCAATCTCGCCTACAAGCCTTACTAAAGCTAATTGCTTGTATTCATCAACGATAAATTCGAAGGCTATGGCATTTACTTTCTTTTCTGCAAGTTTAAGGAAATAATCTTTATCCCGGAGATTGATCTGAAGAGCAGACACGAGATAAGTATTAGGACGCATATAATCGATTTCCTCATCGGTGGGAGGGTTTACTTTAAGAATCAGATCCTGAGAAAAGGCTTCTTTAGGATCATTGGTAATCTTTGCGCCCGACTCGGAGTACTGAAGATCTGTAAAAAAAGAACCCACACCGGCACCGGATTCTATAATGATTTCATGACCACTTTCTACCAGAACCTGTACAGCATCCGGAGTGATACAAGCTCTTCTTTCATTCAGGGAAGTTTCTTTAGGGATTCCTATGCTGAACTGTTTTCCTTTTTTGATGACCTCCAGCTTTTCTTCTTTCGGCATCAGTTCCTCTTCGGTAAAAGGAGTAAAAATATTTGTCGTACTCATCCTTTAAATAATTAAATTCTAACAGATCGTTATTTTACATTCAATTTCAGAAACAAAGATACATAATATTTACTCGAATGAGATTTCTCTGTGTTCACCTGTGTTAATGATGCTCATTTCGTGGTATTTAAGACCGTAAAGATCATCTTCATATACTTCAGGCCATTCAATAATACACAAAAAGGCATTATCGAGATACTCTTCCATACCGATATCGTAGACTTCATCAATATTTTTTAAACGGTAAAGATCAAAATGAAATATTTTTCCCTGAGGGGCATTGTACTCGTTAACAATAGAATATGTGGGAGAACTTACCTCATCCTCGCTTCCCAGCTTTTTAAGGAGAAATTGGGTGAAAGTAGTTTTCCCCGCTCCGAGATTCCCTTTCAGAAGAAGGATGTTGTGTTGTAATCCTGAAGCGACTTTTTCCGCAATATGTTGCCAGTCGTCCATATCATGAATCGTGAATTGCATATTTTTAAACAAAGATAATTAATTACAATAAATTTTTTATAAACAAAAAAATACTGAAGAAATTCTTATTTCTATTCGGCGTTTTATTTACGATCTGAATACAATTTTAAAGCCTATTTGTCATTTTTTAGATTATTAATGTAAACCTGATTTAAATATTCTGCCCGTGTTTTTGCTCTTTCAGGATTTCTGTAACGGTTATTTTTTACGGGGTTTTCATAAAGCGATACAATTTCTGCTATTTCAATAGATTGCAATTCTTTAATATCCTTTTTAAATAAGGATTGCGAAAGTTTCGAAATACCTTTTCTGTTTTCCAAAAAGTCGAAATGGCTAAAATTAAATGAAAGACATTCTTCCTGACTGTAATGACGTTCAAGATATCTTGCAACAACAAAGTGATCTATACTTTTTTTGTTGTTAATTGCTAAAACAGGTGTCAGTTGAAAAGCGGCAGCTTTACAAGGGCATTCCTTTATCCGAGCATTCTGACCTATCAGTAATTGTAATACGGTATGCCACGAATTTTCATGCAAAGCATTCGGGTAGAGGGTATTGTAAAAATTGGTGAAATTTTCCGGAAGTTTTTCGCTGGTCTTTATTTCGTGAGTAATCATTCGTTTATCAGAATTACCGATGATAAATCTTCCAGCAAACTCAACATACAAAAACAGTAAAACAAGTGCTGTAAATGCTAAAGCTGTAGAGATTTTAAAATATTTCATCATATAAATGGAGCTATTTTATTCAAAAATAATTAAAATAAAACTCTAAAATCACTTTAAGCAGGAATTAATCTTGTTACTTTGCTGTATTGTACTAAGAACATTTTTTTGTATATTTTTGCATCATGATTTCCAAGCAGACCATTGATAAAATATTCTCAACAATCCGTGTAGAAGAGATTGTGGGAGAGTATGTGCAGCTGAAGAGGGCAGGGTCTAATTACAAAGGACTCAGTCCGTTTCATGATGAAAAGACGCCGAGCTTTGTAGTTTCCGCGAGTAAGCAGATCTGGAAAGATTTTTCTACAGGTAAAGGAGGAACGGCGATTTCCTTTTTGATGGAAATTGAAAATTTCACCTATCCTGAAGCGCTGCGTCATGCCGCAAAAAAATACGGAATTGAAATTGAGGAAGATCAGCGTGAATACTCTGAAGAAGCCAAGCAGGCACATACAGAAAGAGATTTACTCTATAAGATTCATGAAGTAGCTAATAATTACTTCCAGGAAATACTTTGGGATTCTGAAGAAGGAAGATCGATCGGGCTTTCGTACTTTAAAGAGCGTGAGCTGAAAGATGACATCATTAAAAAATTCCAGCTCGGATACTCTCCCGAACAGAAAAATGCTTTTACGGCTTATGCACTGGAAAAAGGTTATGCAAAAGATATCCTGGAAAAGTCCGGACTTTCGATTTTCCCCGAAAATACACCTTCCGGAGTTGACCGTTTCCGTGAAAGGGTGATCTTTCCGATTCACAGCTTTTCAGGAAGAGTATTGGGTTTTGGAGCGAGAATTCTCAAGAATAATGTTAAAACGGCCAAATACCTCAATTCTCCGGAAACGGAAATTTACCATAAATCCAATGTTCTTTACGGTCTGAACCAGAGTAAGCAGGCCATTTCAAGAAAAAATGTCTGCCTTTTGGTGGAAGGATACATGGACGTGATCTCGCTGCACATGTCGGGAATCGAAAATGTGGTGGCCAGTTCGGGAACTTCACTTACTACGGAGCAGATCAAATTAATAAAAAGGCTTACCGAGAATGTTACCATTCTTTTTGACGGTGATAACGCAGGAATAAAAGCCAGTTTCAGAAGTATCGACATGCTGCTTACCGAAGGAATGAACATCCGTGTTCTACTGTTCCCAGACGGAGATGACCCTGATTCATTTGCCAGAAAGCATCCGCAGGAATATGTTGAGAAATTCATTGAAAACCAGGCAATGGATTTCATTGACTTCAAAGCAGAGATTTTGCTGAAAGAAGTCGGTAACGATCCTATCAAAAAAGCGGAAGCCATCCGGGATATTGTAAAATCGGTATCATTTGTTCAGAATGCCCTCAAAAGAGAAGTGTACCTTAAGGAAGTTTCCAATAAATTCGGACTTTCGGAGCAGAGCCTTTTTAATGAACTCGATGTTCAGAAGCAGATCACACAGAACCAGACTCAGAAAGCCCAGGTGAAAGCCGAAGCGCAGCAGCCTGCCAAACTGCAGATTGTAGACGAACCGAGAGATCAGGTAGACCCGATTGTTTTTAATGTTACCAAGATGGAAAACGACCTGATCAACCATATGCTGAACTATGGTGATGTGGTACTGCAGCGTACAACACCCGATGAGCAGAATTATGAAATTACGGTCATCGAGGAAATTCTACATCATTTTGAAGAAGACGGCTATGAATTTCAGGTGGAGCTCAACAAAAAAATCGTAGATTATATTAAAGAGGGAATTGAAAAAGAAGAGCTGAGAAAAGGAAATTTCTTTTTCGGATTAATGGATGAAGAACTCAGTAAAGCGGCAGTTAATTCTATGAATATCTACAGTGAGCTGAATGACTGGTCCACACGGAATATTATTTCACCCAATTACGGTGACAAAATTCCCGAACAGGTTGCCGGTGATATTCTGATTCATAAATTCCGCTATGTGAATTTCCTGATTTTAAAAACCAAAAAGGAGCTTGCAGACCATGCTGATTCTGATGAAGGAAAATATTTTGAACTGATCAAAAAGATACAGATGCTCACTCTGGTGTCAGTAGAACTATCCAAAGTACTGAATTATTCTGCAATTACCGGAATTTATTCTGACAGATAACCATAATTATTTTTTCTTTTTAAAAAAGTCTGTGACAAAAAGTCCTATAATATTTTAGGAATAAAAGTTGTAATTTAAACTTCGTAAAATTTAATAATACATAACAGAAATATGGACATCAAAAAAGAATTCAGAGATTTCTCTGTAAAGCATTTAGGAAACAGCGGTCTGGCTACCGATCAGTATATGGGAATGTATGGTCCTACCAATCTTACACCATACATTATGGAAGAAAGAAGATTGAACGTTGCTCAGATGGATGTATTTTCACGTCTGATGATGGACAGAATCATTTTCTTAGGAACTGGAATTGATGACCAGGTAGCGAATATCGTTACGGCTCAGCTTCTTTTCTTAGAAAGTGCAGATCCATCCAAAGATATTCAGATTTATATCAACTCGCCGGGCGGAAGTGTGTATGCCGGATTGGGTATTTACGATACCATGCAGATCATTAAGCCGGATGTAGCAACGATTTGTACAGGAATTGCCGCTTCAATGGGAGCTGTATTACTGGTTGCAGGGGAAAAAGGAAAACGTTCTGCGTTGAAGCACTCAAGAGTAATGATTCACCAGCCTTCAGGAGGTGCGCAAGGGGTAGCTTCTGACATGGAAATCAACTTAAGAGAGATGTTAAAACTTAAAAAAGAATTGTACGAGATCATCTCCGAACACTCCGGACAAACATACGAGTGGGTAGAAAAGGCATCAGACCGTGATTACTGGATGACTTCCGAAGAAGCCAAAGGTTTCGGAATGGTAGACGAAGTATTACAGAGATCAAAAGACAAAAAATAATTTTTGTTAAAGATAGAAAAGCGCATCAATTAGTTTTTGATGCGCTTTTTTTACTAGGAGCTATTCCGGCTTTCCGCACTCGCTATTTTGAGGATTTTGGCGGCGCGGCGAAGCCGCGCCGCCAAAATCCTCAAAATGAGCTCAGACAATTGCTGCAATCCGGGCTAAAACAGCAGCCTTGTTGAAATTTACAGTCAATAAGGTTGATTTTGATCCAAAAATCAAGACTTTAACAAACTTTATAAATTCAGGGGGCTAAACGGCATCATTTTTCCAATTAAAATGACATAACACTTAAATCATTAAAATTATGTCAAAGAAAATTGCAATTTTAGCAACACACGGATTTGAAGAAAGCGAATTGAAATCTCCAAAAGAACATTTGGAACAGCAGGGCTGGACTGCTCACATCATCAGTCCGGAATCAGGAGCCATCAAAGCATGGGCTGAAAAAGACTGGGGGCAGGAATATCCTGTTGATAAAACATTAGATGAAGCAAACGCTTCCGATTATGATGCTTTGGTTTTACCGGGAGGTGTCATCAATCCTGACCAATTACGAACAAATGAAAGCGCACTGTCTTTCGTAAAAGATTTTTTCCAGCAGCAAAAGCCGGTAGCCGCTATTTGTCATGGACCGCAGATCCTTATTAATGCTGAAGTAGTGGAAGGCAGAAATATGACTTCCGTAAATTCTATCAGCCAGGATCTTAAAAATGCGGGAGCACAGTGGGAAGATAGTGAAGTGGTTGTTGATAACGGATTGGTTACCAGCCGTACCCCAAAAGATCTTCCTGCTTTCAATGCCAAAATGGTGGAAGAAATCAAGGAAGGGAAACATGAGGAGCAGACTTTGTAACTCACTAATTAAATAAAATAAAAAAAATTCGGCGGCATCGAAGATGCCGCCGAATTTTTTATTCTTCCTGTATAACCTTTTTTCTTTTAAAGAAAATAGTATATACCAATAAGGTCTGTACAAATACATTTCCCAAAAATATCAATATTGACTGATACATAGGTATCGGTGCATAAAAAGGCAATAGTTTGTCAAAGAAAATTGCCGGTGCACAAGCCATATATTGAACCGCAATCAATGGATATTGTAAAAACTCAGGCTGAATCCCAATAAAAAACTGATCATACAGGAAAGTATACACAATATCAAACAGAAGAACTCCAAAAAATAAGAGGATAAACTTTTTCACCTTAGTTAAAAGCCTCAATAATTTTTGAAAAATCTTCAAGTTTTAAAGCAGCACCGCCAATTAACCCACCATCAATATCAGGCTGCGAGAAAATTTCCTTTGCATTATCCGGTTTTACGGAACCTCCGTACAAGATAGAAACCTCATCAGCTACTTCCTGTCCGTATTTTGCAGCGATAATGCTTCTGATGTGCGCGTGGATTTCCTGAGCCTGCTCAGGACTTGCTGTTTCTCCGGTTCCGATGGCCCAAACCGGTTCGTAAGCGATAACCACTTTTTTAATTTCCTCCGCAGAAAGCGTAAAAAGAGCTACTTCCGTCTGGTTTTTTACCACTTCAAAATGTTGTCCTGCTTTCCTCTGTTCCAGCGTTTCACCGTTACAGTATACCGGAATCAAACCTTTATCTAAAGCCAGTTTCACTTTTTTGTTACAGTGAGAATCCGTCTCACCATGATACTGTCTTCTTTCAGAATGTCCGATCAGAGAACCGGATGCATCAATTGATTCAAGCATGTCTGCAGAAATTTCTCCGGTGTACGCACCGCTTTCATACTCGCTCATATCCTGTGAAAAAACGCCGATTTCATCTTTCTCAAAAATATCTTTTGCCATCATCAGGTATAAAGCCGGCGGCGCAATCCATACCTCACAGTTGGTCGCATTGTTGTTTTTATAGCTTAGTAACTGAACCATCAACTGTTGTGCATCAATTACGTTTTTGTTCATTTTCCAGTTTCCTGCAACTATTTTTCTTCTCATAGTTTCTTATTGTTTGAATGTAGATTCAGAATCATGTCAGAAGTAATTCTAACTTTTAAGTCTGATTTGTCAATTAATTAATGTTCCAGATTTTTTTCAAAAGTGTATAGTAAGAGTGTTCTTCATCGGTTACCTTATTATCGGCTTTAATAAGTGTTTTGGCAAATTGGATAAAGTTCTGACGTTCCTCTTCCATAGAATCGTCGTAGAAGCAACGGGCATGGAATTCAAAATGACCTTTCCATTCTTCGGGTTTCAAAAGTGCGATGGTCTCAAGCTCATTATCAAGATCCGTTTTAAAGGGAAATTCATCTGCCAGATATTGTTGCACCAGCATTCCTTCTTCCGGAGCAAATTCCCCGTCCACTGAAGATAAGATCATCAATAAGTGGTATCCCGCAATCGGTTTATTTGATTTCTGCATTATTTAAATATATTAAGTTTAGTGTTTATTGTTAAGTCTCAAAAGTTATTTGATATATTCCTTTGCCGGCTCTTTGTCGATAATTTTTCCGTTTTGCAAAACAAGTACGAAAGGATTGCTTCTTGCAATTGTTTTAATCGCGGTGCCGTCCATCATCATATTTTTAAGGGTTTTGAAAGTATTCGGTTCTGTAGAAATCCCGTATACAACGTTGGCCTTTTGTGCTTTTACTTTGGCTTCCACCTGCTTTAATAATTCCGGGGAAACATCTTTCGGATGATAAGAAAAAACAAGAATGGCTTTCGGTGCATTAATGATCTCTTCCGTAACCTCCATTCCCGTAGGATCTTCAATCTTGAACTTTACAATTTCAGATTTATAGCCTTCTTTTATCAGGATAGATTCATTTTTGCCTTCCTCAATTTTCCATGGAGATCCTTCTGCCCAGTATTTATTCTCTCTAATATAAGCATCCTGGTCCACTTTCAGCGTTTCTCCGGTTTTCTCATTTTTAAGCGAATAAAACGTCTTGTATTCCGAAGGGTTTTTATTGATTTTTTCTTTTTCAGCTTTCAGATCAGTGCCGATTTTATAGTCACGAAAATCGATCACTGGTTCATACAAAATTCCATAAGCTCCGATCCCGAGCATTACTAAGGAGAATACTGCTAAAAGGATATATCTCACCTTACTGGATTCTTTCTTTTCACTATAGCTGTATCCATCTTTTTTTCTGAACTCTTTTTTATAAAGAATAAATAAAATAATTAAAGCGAAGAGCAGTACAATATCTTTGATAAAGCTTTGCCACGGTGTAAATTTAATAGCATCACCAAAGCATCCGCAGTCCGTTACTACATTGAAATATGCCGAATAAAAGGTCAGGAAACCAAAGAATACACAAAGAGCAATGAGCGCGGAAACGGTGAATTTAAGTTTTAATTTGAGCAGAAGCATAAAGCCTAGCAGAAGTTCAAGAGTCACCACAATTACCGAAAACAACAGTGCAAACTTTTCAAAAAAAGGCATGTTGAATACGGAAGGAGAGAAGTATTCCTCCATTTTAAAAGAAAAACCAACCAGGTCCACCGCTTTTACAAAACCCGAAAGAATGAAAATAACGGCAATAACGAAACGTAATAAACCTTTGATCATATATAATTAGTTTTGAGATTCAATACTGTTTTTCTTTTCAGAAAATTTAATGAGACAGAAAACGGAATAATTCAGCATGTCAAAATAATTGGCATCAAGACCTTCTGATACGACCGTAATCCCTTGGTTATCTTCAATTTGTTTGGTTCGTAAAACTTTCTGGTAAATCAAGTCTGTAATTGAGGAAATCCGCATATCTCTCCATGCTTCGCCGTAATCATGGTTTTTCCGCTCCATCAATTGTCTCGCTTCAGTTGCATAATGATCATAAAGATTCAGAATTTCCTCTTTATTTTCATTAAAATCATTGGAAAAACCTTTCTCAAGCTGAATAAGCGCAATAATCGAATAGTTGATAATTGCTACAAACTCGTCCTCTTCGCTTTCATCCACCATTTTTTTTCCGGTCATCTGCAGCGTGCGGATTCTGTTGACTTTAATGTAAATCTGATCCGTAATAGAGCTTGGTCTTAAAACCCTCCACGCCGGTCCGTAATCCTGTAGTTTCTTGCTGAAAAGCTCACGGCACTGATTGATAATTTTCTCAAACTGTATTGATGTTTCTGACATAAATTTTCTTAATCTCCCAAATATACGAATTTTTGTGTGTTGCGTTGTTTGATCGCAGCGTTTAGAGTATGGAGTTTTAGGGTAGGAGCGTATAAGAGTTGAGTTTTGAATGGATTTTTTTTGAATGACAAAAGTTTTTATTCTCTATTTTTGTAATATAATTTTCAGTTTATATTGTTTTAAGTCTAATCATAACTATAAGTTTTGCAAGTACCTTCACTCTCTGACTATTCAGCTCCCCGAAGCTCCAGCTCAATCAACTGTAACGGAAGATTGGTAGACCTTTCGGTTCCTAAGATCATGGGAATTCTCAATCTCACGCCGGATTCATTTTCCGATGGCGGAAAATTCAATACGGAGAAGGCCGCACTGGAGCAGACGCACAAAATGCTGAAAGAAGGCGCTGAAATCATTGATATCGGTCCGCAATCCACAAGACCAAACGCTGAATTTCTGACTGCTGAAGAGGAAATTAGAAGACTGGGGAGTATCATTTCATTCATCAAAAAAGAATTCCCTGAAGCTCTTGTTTCGTTAGATACTTTTTATGCTGAAACGGTAAAGTTTGGTTTTAATGAAGGAATCGATATCATCAACGATATTTCCGGAGGCCATTATGATGAAAAGATGTTTGATACCGCTGCCGAAACAAAGCTTCCTTACATTTTAATGCATGTGAATCCTTCTTATGAAACCATGCATGATAAAATAAAATTCACAGATATTACACTTTCGGTTAACCGGTATTTTTCCGGAAAAACTGCAGAGTTACTCAATAAAGGAATTAAAGATATTATCCTTGATCCGGGTTTCGGTTTCGGTAAGATCGTAGCAGACCAGATGAAAATGATTGATGAGGTTAAATATTTGGGTTTTGGAAAATTCCCTTTACTGATAGGGATTTCAAGGAAATCTTTTATTTACAAACCTTTAGGTAAATCTCCACTGGACATCAATGAAGAAACACAAAAGTTTCACCTGAAAGTTTTACAGCAGGGCACAAAAATCCTCAGAGTTCATGATGTTGCAGCAGCAAAAAAAACGGTTGACTTGTTTAAGAGTGGAAGGGTCTGAGAATAGGAGTGTTTTAGGGTTAGAGATATGAAACAACCATAAATCGTTTATTAATGATAAATTTTGTTAGTATTAATATGAAATTAACTTTACTTTGAAAATCACCGTTTAACTTTCAACTCTAAAACTCTAAAACTCTAAAACTCTAAAACTCTAAAACTCTAAAACTCTAAAACTCTAAAACTCTAAAACTCTAAAACTCTAAAACTCTAAAACTCTAAAACTCTAAAACTCTAAAACTCTAAAACTCAATTAAGATTCGCAAGCTTATCTGCGAACTGTTTAGAAAATTCCTTTCGGTCTTCTTCCAGTTTGTCCTGATTCGATGGCAAAATATAGCTGAATAATATTTTTTCTTCCTCATTCAGGAAAATAATTTCTTTCTCATTTCCGTCGATCATCTGGGCAAAAATCTCCCACATGGAAGTGTCTTTCAGTTTTAGTAATTCAAAAAACTGTTCTGCCTGTATTTGGATAGTCTGCATTTGTTTAATTTTATTTTTATTATTTACTTTAAAATTCCAGAAGCTTCAGCTTAAACTGAACGGCAAAATTTTGCTTAAAATTCCGTGTAGTGTAATAGCCCACTCTGTAAAATAATCCCAGATTAAAGTAAGTGGAAAGGAAATTATTCCATTCCAGGCCGACTTCCTGATACAAATGGTCGAGCGGTTTAAATTTAAATTGGTGATATTCCGGATGCTTCATATTTCCGATGGTACCTCTCAAAACAAAATCAAAACTTGAAATATTCTGTCCGAAACTTTTAAAATACAGAGGCAGCTTATGGGTAAAATAGTAGGCTACGAAGCGGTCATTGTAATATTTCCCCCCTTCAAGCGTGGCAAACCCAAGAAATGAGGTCAGGTTGAAGTTAAAATCCCTTCTTGGCGAAGCCAGTCCGTTCATCGTAAAATTTTTCCATATCGGTGCATCTCCGATGACCATTCCGCCGTACAGCCGGAATCCGGTTGTTCCCAGCATGGTCTTGAAATTATGTACGAAAAGTGCATCAAACCTCGTATAATTGAAGTCACCGCTCAATGCCTTATAACTTTGTTCATAATTAAAATACAGCTCCGGATATTTCTGATCAATAAGGGATTTTCCCTGCGGTGTCATGATATTGGTAGAATTCGGGGAATATTTTAACGTAAACAGCGTATTGAAGTTATTAAAAGAAGAACCTCTGTCGCGGAAAGAATAATCAAACATGGCTTCCTCAAGATTTGTGCGGGCTGCAAAAACCAGCGTTAATCCGTTCGTAACATCATTAAGATAAGAAACAGAACCTCCTCTGTAATGATAATAACGGTCGTTATTCAGATTATTGCCATAGTTGGCCGTTCTCATTTTGAAGTTCCAGAGTCTTCTGTAAAATTCGCCGGAAGCAGTTACATCATCATAATAATCGATCCTGAAATAAGAATCTTTTTCAAGAGTCGTCTTAATATCAAGTCCGATTCTGTATTTCCATTTATCATCCTTAAAACCATAGGCAAAAGTGTAGTCTGGTGAAAAATACGGATTGAAATTTTCATTAAGTTTTGCTTTTAAACCTACCCTGAAGCCTTCGTATAAGTTATAATTCACGATTTCATCCACCGCAAAGTCTACAACGCCTATTTTTATCTGTCCGTTTAACAGCAGTCCGCTTAAAACTCTTGCTTTACGGTCAATATTATATATTTTTCCGAGGCTGTCGATGGTTTTATAGGTATTTCGTTCCCTTTCCGTTAAAGGATCCGTTCTAAACCGGTCCAAAGTTTTCCCGTCAATATTTTGTACAGAAAAAGTATACCCTTTAAAATCATTTTTATCATGATCGGCAGGCGACTGGTAATCAAAATACCGCGAAGTCAGGAAAGCATATGTTCCGAAGCTCTGCTTCTTGTTTTTTTCATGTTTTTCATCGGGATATTCTTTGTTATCCTCCTGCATGACCATATTGCTCATTTTCAGCTTTACGGTTTCATGGGCAAGGAACCATTTGTTATTGAAATAGATCCAGGTACTTGTAATGATGCCGTCATTTTTATTTTTGCTGAAATTTTCAATTTTTTTAATGCCGTACGTATCGGTATCAATATAGATAGCACCGTTATACTTTCTTTTTTTATCAGGATTTTTAAAATTGACCTCCCTGAAACGGATCACGAAGTTCTTTCTTCCGTCTATTTCAATGGTATCTGTCAAAAAGAATCTGTACAGTCCTCTGTTTTCCTTTTTAAGCTGTGCGGGAAGCTGGTCTCTGTTGCTCTGCTGGAGGGCGATCATTTCGTAGATCGGCTGTTTTAATCCGGAAATCCTGTTATCAAGGATATTGATTTTCTCGCCGTATTTTTTGGTAAATAAGAATTCCTGGGCTCTCTCCCAGAGAAACAATTTGCTTTTCGAAAATATTTTTCTGGCAGAAATGTTGTTCAGGGAATCTTTTTCTCTTTTTTTTCTGAATAGATCGGCATTTTCGAAAAACTGTTTGTATTGTAAAATGCTGTCTTCATCAATGTCCAGAGAAATTTTTTCATACGATTTGTAGGAATAGGAATCCAATGTTTTCGGTGAGTTTTCACGGAACAGCTGATTCACTTTTTTCAGGATTTCAAGTGCCCGGGGATCACTTTTATCTTCAATCACAACCGTTTCAATAGAAGTGACTTTTGATTGTGAGAAACCAAAAATGCACATACAGAAACATAAAAACAAGGCAATCCTTTTCATAAAGAGATGGCAAAATTAGTAATATTTATGATGCTGTAAAAGGTTTATTAATTGATATTAACAGCCGCTTTCATTGATGGTGTTGCTGAACGACATAATCCCGGAAATTCCGGGATTATTATTTCTGATCTTATTATATTTTTATCTTAAATTCTTAACAAATAACACCGTTTATTTTTAACGGTAAAAATGTTTTAATATTCCTTATCTGATTTGAGTTTGCACTGCGGTTAAAAGTTTAATAACATAATTGATATCAGTTCAACAGGTTGAATTTTATCTTGATTCCGATGTTGTCTTTAAATTCCGAAGTCTGGTAATATCCGAGTCTGTAAGAAAAGCCTACCCCGAAATTCGTTCCCAGAAATTGGTTCCAGATCAGCCCGACTTCCTGATAATAATGATCCAGGACGACAAATTCAAACTGGTGATCCTGTCTGTTTTTAAAGCCACCGATGGCCGACTGATATTCAAGCTCAATGGACGAATATCTTTTGCCCAGCGTTTTAAACCTAAAAGGCAGGTACTGTGAAAGTTTAAATGCCGCAAATCTGTCTGCAAAGAATGTTCCCGATGGCATCGTGGCAAATCCGAGATTTGAAGGCGTACTGATGTTGGAGTACCATTTGTCAACATTGGCATCGTTCTGCCCTGCAATTTCAAAGTTCTTCCAAATCGGTGCGCTACCTGAAGAAATTCCTCCGAATAATTTAATATTGGTGGTTCCCAGTTTCGATCTGAACTGATGGATGATTAATGCGTCCAGCCTGTTATAATCAAGATCGCCGCCGAGAGTTTTAAAACCTTTCTCATAATTGACAAAAACCTGCGGATAGCTCTTTTCATACGTGAACTTTCCGGAAGGCGTCATGATATTCTTGTCATTCGGTGCAAATTTTAAAGACAGAATAGCATTGGTATTATCAAAACTGTTGCCCATGTTTTTATACTGATAATCAAAAAGGGCTTTCTGTTTTTCTTTGTTCACCGCGATTTTCATGCTTAAAGAATTGGAGATGTCATAAAGATATGAAGCGCCCCATTTTTGGTTTTTATAGAAAACTGCATTGTGAAGATCAAGATTGATGTCGGATACCTTCATCATCATATCCCACATGTGGTTGCTGAATCTTCCTGCTGCAAATACATCATCAAGATATTCAACCCGGAAAACTGACGTTCTTTTTTCGGAAAGTTTTACATCCAGCCCAAGGCCGTACTTCCAGCGGTGGTCCTTAAAGCCATATCCAAAATATCCGTCCGGAGAAAATGTTTTACTGAATTTTTCGTTAAGCTTAATGCCCGCACCCAAACGAATTCCCTGGTATTTGTCGTAGCTGAAGAACTTGGTAAGATCAAAATCGATCATTTTATAGCGGAGGTTTCCTCTTAAAAGCTGGGTTAAAGTATTTAATTTTTTTTCAAAATCATGTTTCTGTACAAAACTGTCGATTTTGGTGTAAGTATTACTTTCCCTTGCAGTAAGGCTGTCGGTTCTGTATTGCTGCAGCAGGCTTCCGTCGGAGTTTTTCATCTCAAGCGAGTAGCCTTTAAAATCAGAAGCTTTCTGGGGTTCATTAATCTCAAAATCAAAGAACCTGTTTTTTACATACAGGTAATTTCCGAATTTCTTCTGGTTGTATTTACTTTTTTCACCGGGCTTTATACTGTCTTTTTTAGAAATATCAAAACTTGTATCGCCCATTTTCAGCTTAAGATCCTCATAATCCAGAAACCATTTATTATTAATCGGTTTCCAGACCGAAACAATATTTCCTTCATTTCTTTTCTTGCTGATGCTTTCAAACTTTTTCAGCGCAAAAGTCTCGGCGTCAACATATATTTTCCCGTTGAATTTTCTCGGATTCTGCTTCTTCTTATCGGTAATTTCTTTGAATTTGATCACAAAGGTCTGCCTTCCGTCCAGCTGGATGGTGTCTGAAAGATAATAATTAAATAATTCCCTGTTTTCCGGCCTCAGCTGTCTCGGGGTTCTGTTAAGATTGGAAATATTAATGGCCATTGCCTCGTAAATTGGATTTTTAAAACCCGACATCCTGTTGTCGATAATATTGGTTTTTTCACCGAATTTTTTAGAATATTTGTATTCGGTAGCTTTTTCCCAGAGGAACATCTGGCCTTCCGCGGAAGCGTCAATAAAATCTTCAGCAATCAGGGAATCCTTTTTTTCCTTTTCTTTTTGCTTAAAACCTTTTTGATCCACCTTTGAGATGGAATCTTTTCTGACTGCTAAAAAATTCCTGTACATGTCAATCGAGTCTTTATCCAGGTCAATGGAAAATTTAGCATACGATTTGAAATTGTAGGAATCTAAAGATTTTGGGGAATTCTCTTTCGCTCTTTTATTAAGCTCGTCAAGAATTTTCAGGGCACGCGGATCACTTTTGTCATTAATAACAACACGGTCAATATTTCCTCTTTTCTCTGATAATGGCTGCATGGAAACCTCCATGCTTTTCTTTACCTCCACCGTTAGATCTTCAAAATTACTGGCCAGAATTTCAACTTTTTTACATTTCGTTTTAAAGGAGACATTTCCATTGAGATCGGTTTTTCCTAAAAGCTCATCATCGCAGTAAACGGCCGCATTGTAGATAGGCTGCTGGGAAGCTTTACTGAAAACCTTCAATTGAGTCTGTCCGAAAACCAGTACCGTTAACAATAAAAACAGGGTGGATAAAAGTTTTGTCATTAGTCTTTTTTAATAGTTAGACAAAACTATTGATAAGAAAGTTACAATACCACAGAAGAAAATATAATGTTTTGTTAAAAATGGAATCAGCTATAAAAGAAGATTATTCAATATTGGCTTTAGCCAAAATGATTTATGTTTGGCTAAAGCCAATCACATTATTTAATCTGGTAAATGGGCTGAAGCCCATTTCTATTGATAATAAAAGTTATTAAAAATAAAAGCAACTGCCACGACGACAGTTGCTTTTTTACTTTATGTTTTATTGAAGCTTAAAGATTCAACGCTTTCTGATACGCGTTCTCAAGGCCGTCAAGATTCTTTCCTCCGGCTGTGGCAAAGCCCGGATTTCCGCCGCCGCCGCCCTGGATTTCTTTAGCTAAATCTTTAATCAATGCTCCCGCCTGATAAATTCCGGCTAAATCATCAGAAACACCAACGGTAATCATTGGTTTTCCGTCTGCGTCGGACAGAATAACCGTAATGGAAGTCGGGATTTCTTTTTTTAACTGGAAGATGATATCTTTTACCGAACCGGCATCCAGAGAAGTCCTTTTTACCAGAAGTAATTTATCGCCTTTTTGTTCATAAGCTCCTTTCCATTCGCCGATTTCTCCTTTGGCCTTCTCTTTCTTCATCGCATCTACTTCAGCTCTCAATGTTGCATTTTCTTCCATCAATTTCTCAATAGAACGTACGACATCTTTTGACTTCAGCAACTGTGAAAGCTCGGCAACCTGCTTTTCAAGATTTTTGAAATATTCTTCAGCCTTATCTCCGGAAATCGCTTCAATTCTTCTAATTCCTGCTGCTGCGGAACTTTCGGAAATGATTTTAAAATGCCCGATTTCGCTGGTGCTTTTCACATGGGTTCCTCCGCAGAGTTCCATAGAAGTTCCAAACTGAATCATTCTTACATTGTCCCCATACTTTTCCCCGAACAAAGCCATAGCGCCTCTGTCTAATGCTTCCCGGATCGGAATGTTTCTGAATTCCTGTAAGGCAATATTTTCCTTGATCTTGGCATTTACTTTATTTTCCACCAAAGCCAGTTCCTCCTCCGTCATTTTATTAAAATGAGAGAAGTCGAAACGAAGGTAATCCGGACCGACGAATGATCCTTTTTGCTCTACGTGTGTTCCCAGAACTTCTCTTAATGCTTCATGCAACAAATGCGTTACCGAGTGGTTGGCCTGGGAATTTTTTCTTTCCGAAACATTTACTTTAGCATAGAAAACAGCGCCTGCATCTTTCGGAAGACCGTTGATTAAAGAAATAATCAGTCCGTTTTCCTTTTTTGTTTCTAATACCTCAAAGCTTTCTACAGCGTTTTCCAGGGTTCCTTTATCTCCGACCTGGCCTCCGCCTTCCGGATAGAAAGGAGATTCGCTTAAAACTACCTGGTAAAATTCTCCGTCTTTATTTTCTACTTTTCGGTATCTGGTAATATAGGTTTGAGATTCAAATTGATCATAACCTACAAAATTTTCAGGTTTTTCTTCTAATGTTACCCAGTCGTATACTTTCTGGGCAGAATCGGCTTTCGAACGTTTCTTTTGCTCATTTAAAGCTTGTTTAAAGCCTTCCTCATCGATGGTTAAACCTTTTTCTTCCGCAATAATTCTCGTTAGATCATCAGGAAAACCATACGTATCATATAGTTCAAAAACTTCTTCCGTTGGTAAAACCTTCGCATTATTGGCAATCGTCTGCTGAATTAATTTTTCAACGCGGATCAGTCCGTTTTCAATAGTTCTTAAAAAAGATTCCTCCTCACTTTTAATCACCTCAGAAACAAGTTTTCCTTGTTTTTCAAGTTCAGGAAAGAAGGCACCCATCTGCTCCTGCAAAACAGCAACTAATTTGTAAAGGAAAGGTTCTTTCATGCCTAAGAAACGGTAAGAATAAGAAATTCCTCTTCTTAAGATTCTTCTGATCACATAGCCTGCTCCTCCGTTGGAAGGCAGCTGCCCGTCAGCAATTGCAAACGAAACCGCTCTGATATGGTCTACCACCACGCGAATCGCAATATCTTTTTCGTCTTCTAAAATCCCGGTGTATTTTTTTCCTGAAAGTTTTTCAACTTTAGCAATCAAAGGAGTGAAAACATCAGTATCGTAATTGGAAGATTTACCTTGGAGCGCCATACACAGACGTTCAAAGCCCATTCCCGTATCCACATGCTGTGCAGGAAGCTTTTCAAGGGTTTTGTCTGCTTTTCTATTGAATTCCATGAAAACGAGATTCCATACTTCCACCACCTGCGGATGATCGTTGTTCACCAGTTCTAATCCGGAAACTTTCGCTTTTTCTTCTTCAGTTCTCAAATCAACATGGATTTCTGAGCACGGTCCGCACGGTCCGCTTTCCCCCATTTCCCAGAAATTGTCTTTTTTATTTCCATTGATAATTCTGTCTTCGGAAATATGGGATTTCCAGAAATCATAAGCATCCTGATCTCTTTCAAGGTTTTCGGAAGCATCTCCTTCAAAAATGGTTACATACAGGTTTTCTTTAGGAATTCCATATACTTCCGTCAGCAATTCCCAGGCAAAAGCAATAGCATCTTTTTTAAAATAATCCCCAAAAGACCAGTTCCCCAACATTTCAAACATGGTGTGGTGGTACGTATCACGGCCCACATCATCCAGGTCATTATGTTTTCCGGATACTCTCAGGCACTTCTGTGTATCTGCAATTCTAGGTGCAGTAGGTGTTTTGTAGCCCAGGAAAAAATCCTTGAACTGCGTCATCCCCGAATTGGAAAACATAAGCGTAGGGTCGTCTTTCAGAACGATTGGTGCTGAAGGAACGATGAGGTGGCCTTTGCTTTTAAAATAATCTAAAAATTTTTGACGAATCTCTTGTGATGTCATAATTTATGTTGCTTTGCTTTTTACAATTTTTGATAAGATGCAAATTTAAGATTTTTAAGTGATTTCTTTTACAAAATGTTATTATTGTAAAGTAAAGAACAATAGGAGTGGTTTCTGATTCTTTGCTGGCTTTTTGGTTTCGGCGTGGCTTTGCCACGCCGAAACCAAAAAAATAGTAAAATTTTCTTATCAAAAATAAAATTAAAATGATTAAATTTCTTCAAATAATTTGAAGTTTGAAATCAAAATCAGAATTGTCGGCGAAGTGGGTAATTGGACTTACTCTTTGTTATCCTATTTTACTTATTTTTTTGTTTTTATCAGACAGTATTGATACAAATTATGCTTATCAAGTGTTTGCCAATATTTGCATTTATATTTCCATTCCCCTTTTTTTTCTGGATTGGTTTTTAATAATAAGAAGTCTAAGATTTGAAAAAACTACTTTAGCATATATTGGTTTAATTATTACCATTTTTTATTCACTGATATTTGTTTGGATTGTATTTGTGTTTTCAAATTTGAAAATGTGCTGAAATTTTTTAATAAATTTATGAATGACCAAAGACGAAACATTCAAAAACTGGATAGAGCAGTATTCGGCAGCGTTGATGAGAAGGGCAGTGTATCTGTTGTCTGATAAAGTTGAGGCGGAAGATATTGTTCAGGAAGTTTTTATTTCCGCTTTTTCGTCCTATGAATCTTTTGAAGGGAAAAGCCGGCCGCTCACCTGGCTGATGACTATTTTAAACAGAAAAGTGGCCGATTTTTACCGTAAAAAATATAAATCTGAACCCAATATTAAACTGGATCACTTTTTTGATGAAGACGGAGCCTGGAAAAACAATGATATTTTGAATGACTGGAATGCAGGCAATCAGGAAACACAACTGTTAGACAATGCAGAATTCAATAAAATCCTGGAGGAATGCCTGGAAGATCTGCCTTCCAGATGGAAAATTCCGATGAAGCTGTATTACCTTGAAGAAAAAAAAGCACCGGAAGTGAGTCAGGAACTTGATATTTCCACGACTAATTTATGGAAGATTCTGCAAAGAGGCAGGATGCAATTGAGAGAATGCCTGGAAATGAACTGGTTTGCCAATCAAAACTGATCTAAAAATGCTTAAAAAACTGATTCATATTATTTTTTTACCGTGCAGCGAAGCGACGATGCTCATGGAAAAACGGAATGCGGAAAATATTTCCCCAAAAGAAAACCGTAAGCTTTCCCTGCATCTTGCCATTTGTAAATGGTGCAGAGCCTACAAAGAAAAGCTGGAAATATTGGATAAAATGTTGAAAAGAAAGCTTTCGGATGAAAGTAATGTTGAAATTAATGACTCTGATATTCATAATGTTAAAGAAAGAGCTCTGAAAAATTTAGATATTTCATAAAATAATTTGTCAGGATTTTGAAATGGTTCCGACTATACTTTTGAAAATAATAAAGTATTCAATCAAAATCTTAAAAAATGAATGGAACTGTACTAAAAATTGATAATGAAAACCTTATCGGAAAAACGGGGTACTATCTCTCCCTTTTCGGAACCGTCATTATTCTGCTGTGGATCGGAATTTTCAAATTCACGCCAACGGAAGCAAATGCCATAAAACCTTTGGTGGAAAACCATTTTCTTACTTTTTTCGTATATGATATTGTAAGCATTCAGGCAGTGTCCGATACTATCGGAGTCATAGAAATTATCATTGCATTATTGTTACTGTTTAGTGTGAAATTTGCATCACTCAGAAAGTACGCCGCCATCGGAATGATTATTACCTTCCTGATAACACTGAGCTATCTGTTTACGACTCCGGGACTCTGGAAAACAGTCGACGGAATTTTGATAACTGACTTCTTTATCGTAAAAGATATCATGCTTTTAGGATTTGGATTAATGATTTTAAATCTGAAAAAATGAAAAAAAATATAAAAATGAAGAACATATTGATTTTACTCGGCGTGGTTCTGGGAATAGCAGTATTTGCTACAAGTTGCGGAGATGCAAAAACGAAATCTACAGCTACAAAAAAAGAAAATGAGACCATTATGGACAATAGAAATCTAAAAGAAGTGTATTTTGCAGGAGGATGTTTCTGGGGAACTGAACATTTTTTTCAACAGATACGCGGTGTCGTAGGAACAGAAGTAGGCTATGCCAACGGAAATAAAAAGAATCCTACATATGAGGAAGTAGTAAGTCATACCACAGGCTTTGCCGAAACGGTAAAAGTAAAATACGATCCTGAAGAAGTAGACCTTAAGCTGTTAATTGACCTTTATTTCAAAACCATTGATCCTACGAGTTTAAACAAACAGGGAAATGACAGGGGAGATCAGTACAGAACAGGAATTTACTCTACTGACAAAGAGACGGAAGCTATTGTAAAAGCCGAAGTGGCGAGACTGGCTAAAAATTACAGCAAGCCTGTACTGGTAGAAACGATTCCGTTAAAGAATTTTTATAAAGCAGAAGACTACCACCAGGATTACCTGGATAAAAATCCGGGAGGTTACTGCCACATTGAACCGGGATTATTTGAAATGGCCAGAAATGCAAATCCTCCTAAGAAAAAAGAACTAAAATACCAGAAGCAGGACAAAAAAGCTTTAAAGGAAAAGCTGACTGCCGAACAGTATAATGTAACCCAGGAAAATGGTACGGAACGAGCTTTCCAAAATGAATACTGGGACGAAACACGCGAAGGAATTTATGTGGATATTACAACTGGCGAACCGCTGTTTATTTCTACAGACAAATTTGAATCCGGTTGTGGATGGCCGAGTTTCTCAAAACCAATTACCAAGCAACTGGTAGAAGAAAAGCTGGATCGTTCCCACGGAATGACAAGGGTAGAAGTAAGAAGTAAAACAGGAGATGCGCATTTGGGACACGTTTTCAATGACGGCCCGGAGGATAAAGGCGGACTTCGTTACTGTATCAACAGTGCTTCCCTGAAGTTTATCCCGAAAGCGGAAATGAAAGAAAAAGGCTACGGAGAGTATATTGCTCTTTTGGATAAAGATAAAAAGTAATATTTTAAGTGAAGTGATTGAGGGGGCTGCCGAAAGGCAGCCCTTTCTCTTTATTTTGTTTTGAAAATGTCATTCTGAATGGAGCGGAACGAAGTGGAGTGCAGTGAAGAATCTTTAAATAATTAAGAATAAGTTTTGAAAATATATTATCCCGCAGATTTTACGGATTACGCAGATTTTTTTACTGGTTTAATATAGTTTTAATCATAAACTTTAGCAAATCAACTTGTTGATTATTCTTTGCTCCTTAAATAAGAATGCTGGTTATTATAAACTTTGCGGTAAAATAAATCTTCCCATTTTTTTTAAAAACGGATTCATTATACGAAACGGCATCTCTGGATCTGAAACCTTTCCTTAATGCTGAACATGGAAATATTTAAAAATAAGAGAAAACCGAAAAAGATATAATAAGCTCCGCCTGGAAGTTTTGAGAGATTTTGAAAAATACTCAGATAATATTGTTTAAAATCTGGTTTTACATCCACAAAAGTATAAATCACATCATGGCATAAAAGGCACCCCATTTTTTCTTCTTCTTCAGTTTTTGGACTTTTATAATTTACAGTGGCAAATACATGTCCTGTTTTTTCCAGATCTAAAGCATACGTCTCCTGTCCTGCAATCGCCATATCATTTAGTAAAGACACAAAGTCACCGTAGGTATTATTATTGTCTAAAATAAATTCTACTCCGGTATTTTTTTTATTACGTTTTTGAAGAGCTTTAATTTCCGAAACATAAAATTTCGAATTTTCTTTAGCTTTTGAATAATCAACCTTTATTTTCTTATAATCCCAGTTTCGTACAGATTCAAAACTGTATATATCATTGCTCTTATCTTCCCTTAATTTGGCAGGAATTCCGATATCAATTACATTATACTTCGTTTTATCAACATATGGATTAATATAGAACCAAAATAAAACAGGCACAATTACAGCACTGATAAGTCCCGGAAAATAATAGATCTTTTTCATGCAAATGTTCTTTTGAGTTGAAGATTTTCCTTAATGCTGAACATGGAAATATTTAAAAATAATAAAAATCCAAAAATAATATAACACGTCTGTTGGGGTATGTGATCAATAAATGTCTCAGGATTAAGAAAATTTAATGCGATTTTCTCTTTATTATATTCGCCTCCTACAACGCCTCCACAAATATATTCCCGCTCTATAGCGTTCGGATCTTTGTACATATGAACGGCGAAAAAATGATTGGTTTTTTCTACATCGACTCCATAAGTTTCCTGCTTTGCCAGCTTCATTGCATCAATTAAGGCGATAAAATCCTGATAATTATTTTTATCACCAATTACAAATTCAATCCCTGTTTCTTTTTCATTTCTTGCCTGAAGCTTTTTTAATTCCGAAACATAATATGCGCGATTTTGAAGAGCGGTGTTAGGCTGAACAATGATTTTTTTATAATTCCATTTTCGGTAGGGTTCAAAAGTATTCAATGAATTTTCCCTTCCTTTCTTTACTTTTGCGGGGAGCCCCAGATCTATCACGGTGTATGGTTCATGGGTTCTTTGGCTCCCGTAAAACCAAAATAAAACCGGTATCAGCAAAGCACTGATGAGTCCGGGAACGTAGTATATTCTCTTCATGGGATTAATTTTATTAAATAAAATAAAACTTCAATAAAAATAAAAAAAGTGACCCCGAAAAACGGATCACTTAATTATGTAATGAATAAAATTCTAAACTTTTAATCTTGAACTTTCAATTTTGAACCTTGAATTTTGAATCAAAAATTACCAATCTCTCCTTTTTAAAATCCAATACGATCCGAAAATAAAAATACCACACCAAACCAGACAGGCAATTAAGCTTTCTGTAGGATAGTGGAACTCGTATTTAAGGCCTATCATTTTTGCCATTTTCAGCCTCATTATCGGATTCGGAATCAGGCTGGACATACTTTCCAGTGGCAAAAGATGGGTAATAAAGAAATCATTTTGAAGTACTGCATTTCTTTGAGCTTCCTGCAGTCCGCGTACTTTCATAAAAACTTCTACTCCTGATAAAATCGCTTCTCCTATCCAGAAGACAAAAAGAGCAAGAAAAACAAAAACCGATTTTCTCAATAAAACAGAGAGAAACATTAAAAAACAAAAGAAAGTGAACAGTTTTACAAAATAATTTCCGATAAAAAAGATCTCTTCAAAAACCTTGGCAGATTCCGTGGTGTCAGAATATTTATATCCCAGGAAGATTGTAATGCCAAAAACGATAATTGTTGAAACAATAGTAAAAAAGCTGATCGTTAGCAATTTTGAAGAAATAAATTCCTTTCTGCTTAATCCGTCAATTGTATTCTGCTTAAACATCCGGTTGCTGAACTCCTGTGAAATCGAAAAAACAATAATCAGTCCCAGAAAAATTTTCAGCAATGCAACAATCCACGTCGTAAAGTTCCATATTCCGGGAAAATTATAAATGCCCTGTTCTTTAAGGTTGATGGTTCCCCCGAAAAGGTCGAAGTCAACAAGTCCGATAAAAAGCAATGCGATAAGAATTGCAAAATAAAGGATGGTGAAAATCTTGAACGGTCTGTAATTCAGATTTTTATAATATTCTAGTTTTAATAATTTGATCATGATTAATTGGTGTTTTTTACAAGTTCAAGGAATTGAGATTCAAGAGACATTTTTTTCTTGGTTAAATGAGAAAGGAAAATGCCCTGTTCAGCCAGCTTTTGGTTAAGAGAAGATGCGGAAATAGAAGCATCATCACGAATCTGAGCTTTCAGAAGATCTCCCTCCGGATGAACGGCTGTAAACCACCCAAGCGAATTTAAGGCATTCAGAAGCAATGTATTGTTGTCTGCTTTCAGCTCAAAATAACCATTATTGGCGGTCATTTCATCCACCCTTCCGCAGTAAATGGAATTTCCTTCTTTCAGCACGATAACGTGGCTGCATATTTTTTCGATCTCGTCCAGCAAATGGCTTGCAATTATAATGGTAATTCCCTGCTTTGCAATATTGCTGATGATCTCACGGATCTGGATAATTCCTTCCGGATCGAGACCATTCGTTGGCTCATCGAGAATCATTACCTCAGGATTGTTCAGCATCGCAGAAGCAATCGCCAGACGCTGCTTCATTCCCAGGGAGTAGGTTTTAAATGTATCTTTTTTTCTTTCCAGGAGGCCTACTGTCTGCAGAACTTCATCAATTCTGTGGAAAGGAGTTCCTTTAATCTCCGCTACAATTTTTAGATTGGTTTCCGCACTCAGGTACGGATAAAAGTTAGGCTGCTCTATAATGGCGCCGATTTTTTTGAGCGTATCCGAATCGGTTCCCTTTTTACCAAACCAGTACCATTCTCCGCTGGTAGGATTAATCGTGGAGAGCAGCATTCCGAAAGTCGTGGATTTCCCGCTTCCGTTAGGGCCCAAAAGACCATAAACATTACCTTTTTCGACATCGAAAGAGATATTGTTTACAACGATTCTCTTGAATTTTTTAGTCAAATTCTTTACTGACAAAACTTTTTCCATGTAATTTGTTTTACATAGTAGTAGTCTATATAAATACTGAATTGTTACAGAAATTACGATAAATCAATTTAAATTTAATTTCAAATACGCTATTTTTGGTATTAAATCTGTTTAAAATAATTTAAATTTTACCACACCGAAAGTTCGACGGATTCAACAGATTTAGAAAATTATTGTTATTGTGGTTAAAATAAGTTTAAAACAGTTTAGCATTAATGTATCGTTATGAAATTAATTGATTTGGCAAAAGAACTGAATATTTCCGCGGAAGCAATAAAACAGTTCATTCAGGATTTTGATCTTGATCTTGTAGAATGTATCAGTACCAATTTTGAAATAAAAAAAGACTTTGAAAAGTTTGCCCGTGAAAATATAGAGTTTTTAAGGCTTTACGAAAAAGACCTCGACAAGGCAAAAACCCTTGAGCAAATCGCCGAAAAGATCAATCAGCCTAAAGAAAAAGTAGAAAAGGCAATCAAAGAAGCAGATCCCAATATTTTTGATAATGGCTTCTTCAAATCTTCCGTTTCCAGCTACGGGATCGATAACAGGCTGGGAGGGAATTATAAATTCGTTTATGATTACTTCGGGCATAAAACAAGTCTTCAGAAAAGAGATTTTATAGGATACAGAGACTTATTTTTCTATATTTCCGGTATCTTGGAACCTTTTCTTAATCCGCAGCAGATCAAAGATTGGGGAATCAACAAACCTTCCGGAATTATATTGTACGGTCCACCAGGAAGCGGGAAAATTTTCTGGGCTACCAAAATCGCAGAAATTATCGGTTATCAATTCAAAGAAGTTAAAAAGCATTATCTCGGAACCTCCTTTGTAGACGGAAACCAGACCAATTTTAATGATTTTCTCGTTGCCATGATGAAAGAAGAAAAAGTATTGCTTTTTCTGGAAGATTTTGATAATATTATGATGGCCAGAAAAGCTGAAAACAATGTGGCTTCCTGCAATCTTGAAACCCAGGAAATCATTTTACATTATATTTCAAAATTTGAGCAGGAAGAACTGCTGATGGTTGGTTCTGCCAATTCCGTTTCAGAAATAGACGAAGAAATCCTGGCTCCCGGAAGATTTGACGTCATGATTCCTGTTTTTCCGCCTAACCATGCAGAAAGATCAGAAATAATCCTTTATGCGATGACCAAAAATCTGGAAAGTGATTCTCTTTTGTTTAAAATTTTAAAAAATAATAAAGCCGATAAAATTCCTTTCTGGCACGAAATCTCTTCCCAGATGAAGGTTTTCAGCAATACCATGCTGATTGATTTTACACAAAGTCTTAAGAAAAGAATTAAAAATCTATATCAGAAAACCAGGAATGAAAATCTTAAGATCGATCAAACTCTCCTGAAAGCCGCTTTGCGCGATGCTGCAGGAAAACTGACGGAAGAATACCTGGACCAGATTGCCAGATTTTTAACGGATGTGATCGTTAATAATTTTGACCAGTTTCAGAATAGGGCGAAAGATCTTAAAAAAGAGCTGGATTCTTACCGCGCTGTTGAAGAACCGAGAAGAATTATCGGTTTCCCTCACAATGAGGAGGAAGATAAAACTCAAGGTGAAGACAAGAGATAAAAGGAATAAAAATTTCTTATTTTTGCAAAAATAAAAATCGTGATAAACAACGAGCAGATAAAAGAAATTCAGTCAAGAATCGACGACCTCCATAAATATCTTCAGATCGACAAAAAGAAGATTGAAATAGCGAATGATGATGAGAAGACCGCAGCCCCGGAATTTTGGGACAACCCAAAAGAAGCTGAAGCATTCCTGAAACAGCTCCGTTCCAAGAAAAAATGGGTAGAAGCCTACGAAGAAATCCATACCCAGTTTGAAGACATTCAGGTACTGATGGATTTTGCCAAAGAAGATCCTGATTCTGAAAAAGAGCTTGATGAAAACTTTCCTCAATTGGTAGAGAAGATCGAAGATCTTGAATTTAAAAACATGCTTTCTAATGAAGGCGACGAACTTTCTGCCGTATTGCAGATAACGGCCGGAGCCGGAGGAACCGAAAGCTGCGACTGGGCTTCCATGCTGATGAGAATGTATACCATGTGGGCGGAAAAGCAGGGTTATAAAATCCGCGAACTCAACTATCAGGGAGGTGATGTTGCGGGTGTAAAAACCGTAACGCTTGAAATTGACGGGGAATTTGCATTCGGATATCTTCGGGGCGAAAACGGTGTTCACAGGCTGGTAAGAATTTCACCTTTTGATTCCAATGCCAAAAGACATACAAGTTTTGTTTCGGTGTATGTTTATCCTTTAGTAGATGATACGATCGAAATCAACATCAATCCTGCCGATATTTCCTTTGAAACGATGAGGTCTTCCGGAGCGGGAGGGCAGAATGTCAACAAGGTGGAAACAGCTGTTCGTTTACGTCACGCGCCGACAGGAATTATCATTGAAAACTCCGAATCCCGTTCACAGCTTCAGAATAAGGAGAAAGCAATGCAGTTGCTTCGTTCCAGATTATATGAAATGGAGCTCGAAGAAAGAATGAAGGCCAGAAATGAAATTGAAGCCAACAAAATGAAAATCGAGTGGGGAAGCCAGATCCGAAATTACGTAATGCACCCTTATAAACTGGTAAAAGATGTACGTTCTGGATATGAAACTTCAGATGTGGATTCTGTCATGAACGGAAATCTCACCCCATTCCTGAAAGCATTTCTCATGGCCGATGGAACCGCGGTTTCAGACGATGATATGGACTTATAAAACTGATGTTTAATTTTCGTTAAAATCTTATAATAAATTTCGGAATGACGTTTATTAATCCTATTTTTGTTACTTATCAAAACGTATGGAAGATTTCAATAGTTGGAAAGATTTATTAAATCCTGAGTTTTATATCAAACTTGGCGGATTTTGGCTTATTCTGTTTATTATTTTTGCTGAAACAGGTCTTTTTGTAGGCTTTTTCCTTCCGGGAGACTCGCTTCTTTTTGTTTCAGGAATTTATTCCATTGACATTATAAGCGCAACTTTCGGATCTACGGGAAGTGACTTCTTAGATACGTTTATCCTGGCCTCTGCTGTGGCATTGGCGGCTATTATCGGAAATGAAGTAGGATATTATTTTGGAAGAAAAGCAGGCTCTACCTTATACAAAAAGCAGGATACCTGGTTATTTAAAAAGAAATACCTGTACCAGGCGCACGATTTTTTTGAAAAGAACGGAGCACTGGCAATCATTATGGCAAGATTCCTGCCGGTCGTAAGGACATTTACACCCATTGTAGCCGGAATCGTAAAAATGGACAAAAAAGATTTCTTAAGAGATAATATTATCGGAGCTGTTTTGTGGTCTTTCTTATTGATTTTCGCAGGGCATTATCTTGATAAACTATTCATCGATCAATTCGGGATCGACCTTAAGAAGAAACTCGAACTCATTATTATCGTTATTGTTCTGATTACAACAGTTCCGGTAATTATCAAATTTTTATTCGGGAAAAAAGAGGATTTTTCGAAATATGAAAATCATAAATTTGACGAAGACGAAGAATAAATTCATTAAAATTAAATAATACAAGATTAAATAATACAAGCCTGCTGAAAGAGCGGGCTTTTTTATGCAATATATTTAAAAATCTAAAAGCCTGCAAAAATGCAATTTCAAAACACAATCTTCCGTTGTCGTCAACAAGCAACCATCAATTATCAATCATCATTTATTACTCATCACTCATGATCTTATCCATTCCCTGATATTCGGATAAATAATGCTGTTCCTTTTTTTCTTATTAAAAAACCTGGGAGCGTGCCCCGTATTTTTCATAAAGATAAGTTTGTGCGGAATGTTTCGTGCTGTTAATACCGAATCTAACGTCAATCCCTGTTGCTTATTCACCAAAAAATCCTGATTTCCCTGAAATATCAGCGTGGGGACATTGGAAACATTGGCTATAGGACTTGCTTTTCTGAATTCCTCCGACATATTTTTCCTGTGAAATTTGGTGCCTACTACATTCTGAACAGTCGGCGATGAATATTTTGAATAAAATGAGTTTAAATATTCCGGGGAGTAAAAATCGGTGGGGGCGCTCATAGAGATAATCTTTTTAATCCGTTCAGGATTCTGATATCCGTAGAGCAAAGCAAGATGTCCGCCTGCACTTTCGCCTAAGAGAATATAATTGTCGGGTTGCAGCTCGGCCTTATGTGCCAATTCGTTGAATTTTGCAATTACAGCATTAATATCTTCCAGCTGTTCCCGGTAGGTGATTTTTTTTGATTTTGAAACCAGCCGGTAATTCATATTAATGCTCGGAATGTTGTAGTTAAAAAGCATTTTCTGAATGTGGATCATATGCTCTTTTTTTCCATATTTCCATGCGCCGCCATGAACGAGCAAAACCACAGGAGCATCCTGAGGATAATCCGAAGGAAGAAAAATATCCATTTTCTGCCTTTTATGTTCACCGTATTTAAGATTGTATATTTTCTGTTCGTTATTCGTTCCCACCCAGACTCTGAATTTTGTATTGCACGATTGGAATACAAAGCTGATTAATCCCAGAACGAAAAAATGATACTTTAAAATCAGCTTTTTCATAAATTAAAGGTACATAAAAATTACAAAAATAATATCCGTACGGGATTTAAACTACATCACTATTTTCTTTTGCATGGAAGTTGATAATGTAAGAATGTTGATTTGATCTTGCGATTGGCTAAGTACCTTTTAAAATGTTCACAATCAATTTTATTAAAATTAAATGATAGTAATTCTTTCTAAAAGGCGAATTCATCATAGAGTAAGTCAAATTAAATAATTATTTTTGTTTAACAATTATTAAAAAAATATTAAAATATATGGCATCTGGCTTTTTTGCAATTTTGGATGATATCGCAGCACTGATGGATGATGTAGCGGTGACGAGTAAAATTGCAACTCAAAAAACAGCAGGAATCCTCGGGGATGACCTTGCGGTAAACGCTGAAAAGGCAACCGGCTTTCTTTCGTCACGCGAACTTCCGGTATTGTGGGCAATCACCAAAGGCTCTTTCCTTAATAAACTGATTATTCTTCCCATTGTATTTTTGCTGAATTGGCTGTATGCTCCGGCGATTAATTATGTTCTGATTCTGGGAGGACTGTATCTTTCCTTTGAAGGAATGGAAAAAATTATTGAATTTTTATTTCACCGCGACAAAAAAGGTCATGACGTAAAAGAAGAGATGGAAGATACAAAAGGGCAGAGCCCAGAAGAAATTGAAAAATCCAAAATAAAATCAGCCATTACCACAGACTTTATTTTATCCATTGAGATCGTTATCATTGCGCTCGGAACAGTATTGGAAGAGAGCCATCCTTTCATTACCCAGATTCTGGTCACCAGTCTGGTAGCATTTATCGCAACCGTAGGCGTATACGGAATTGTTGCGTTAATCGTAAGAATGGACGATGCCGGATTCAAATTGATCAAGAAAAGCAATGATAAAGGATTCTTTGGAAAGCTCGGTCATCTTTTGGTAAAAGCGTTACCGATCGTCATCAAAGCATTGGGAATCATCGGTACCATCGCTCTGATTCTTGTTGCGGGAGGTATTTTTGTCCACAGAATCGATTATTTTCATCACCTGTTTCCAACCTGGCCTTCTATTCTGAAAGAACTTGTCTTTGGTTTAAGTGGCGGATTGCTTGCGGTAGCTCTTTTTACAGCTGGTAAGGGGATTTATTCGCTGGCTTTTAAAAGGAATTAATTTATTTTTATAAATCATTTAGTTTCGGGGGGCGGCTTCGAAGAAGCCGCCCCCCGAAACTAAAAAAGAGGCTTTAAAGCCTCTTTTTATATTAATTGAATAAGTCTTTCACTTTATCAAAAAAAGTTTTTTCTTTTCCGGATGGTTCTGCAATCATTTCACCGCTGTCCATCTGTTTTTCAAAGAAGTCTTTCTGTTCTTTTGTCAGCTTCTGTGGTGTCCATACGTTGATATGGATAAACATATCACCCTTTCCATAGCTGTCAATGCTTGGTAGACCTTTGCCTGCCAGTCTCAGGATTTTGCCTGACTGTGTTCCGGCATCGATAGTGATCTTCACTTTTCCGCCAACGGTCGGTACTTCTTTTTTTGTTCCCAGAGCTGCTTCAGCAAAAGAAATATAAAGTTCCTGGTGAAGATTGTCTCCTTCTCTCTTGATAGTTTTATCAATTTCCTCTTCAATGATTACCAGAAGATCTCCCGGAATACCGCCAAAAGGCGCATCATTTCCTTTTCCTCTTACATTAAGCTGAATGCCGTCTCTTGCTCCGGCAGGAATATTGATCGTAACTTCCTCTTCATCTTTAACAAGACCCTGTGTATTAGCTCCGGCAGGAATTTTATCGGCAACTTTCCCGATTCCCTGACAGGTTCCGCAGGTAGTCTGCGTCTGCATCTGCCCGAACATCGTATTCATAACTTTCAGCTGAACTCCTGAACCTCCGCAGGTAGGACACGTTTTTGAAGTCGCCCCTTCAGCTAACTTCATTTTTTTTACCTTGATGGTCTTCTGTGTTCCATTTACCATTTCATCAAGATTCAGCTTGATTCGGATTCGTAAATTGGAACCTTTCACCTGCTGACGTCCTCCGCCACCGCCAAATCCGCCGAAACCACCTCCGAAAATATCCCCAAACTGACTGAAAATATCTTCCATGTTCATTCCACCACCAAAGCCGCCGCCTCCAAAACCTCCGTTTCCGCCCACTCCTGCATGACCGAACTGATCGTATCTCGCACGTTTCTGTTCGTCACTCAGCACTTCGTAAGCTTCAGCAGCCTCTTTGAACTTTTCTTCAGCCTCTTTGTCGCCCGGGTTTTTATCCGGGTGATATTTGATGGCCATTTTACGGTATGCTTTCTTTATCTCGTCGGCTGATGCAGATTTGCTGATCTCAAGAACCTCGTAATAATCTCTTTTTGACATCTCTTTTCTATAATTGATTATTGATAAATGATAATAGATATTTAAAATGGGTAAATAAATGAATATACATCAATTATCACTCATCATTTATCATTCATAAATTTTAATTTCCTGTAACTACTTTTGCAAAACGGATCACTTTATCTCCTAAAGTATATCCTGTTTCAATCACATCTACAATTTTACCTTTAAGATCTTCCGATGGTGCAGGTATTTGAGTGATTGCTTCATGGAAGTCCACATTAAAGTTGTCTCCTGCATTTACCTCCATTGCTTTTAGTCCTTTTTCGGTCAGTTTACTTTTAAATTTATTGTAGATCAGTTCAACGCCCTGAAGATCCGAAGGATTACCGTTTTTGGCAATTTCCTTTAAAGCTCTCTCAAAATCATCCAGAACGCCCAGCATGGAAACCATCATATCCTGATTGGCATACTGGAAAAATTCCATTTTTTCCTTTGATGTTCTTTTTTTATAGTTTTCGAATTCAGCGTACAGTCTGATGTAACGGTCTTTTTCCTCTGCCAAAAGTTCCTCCGCAGAAGGTTTTGCTGTCACATTGTCTTCTGATGCCGCTTCATTCTGAATATTCGTTTCTTCCTGATTATTGATGCTTTCTTCGTTGATATCCTGATTTTCCATAATTCAATATTTATTTGGGTTAGTATTGACAAACATTCTGCCAAAGGGGAAAGGGTGACATTTAGGCAGATATTGTGATTTAAATTCACAACTCACCATTGACTTTTTTAGGAGCTTTTTCGCGCTATCCACTCATACTCCTCGCGCAGCCGCATGTTTTCACTGCCAACGCGTGCTGTGGGGTATCCGTTACTATCGCGGCTAGGACAGTAGGCTTGGTGACTTCGGGAGCCTCAACCACTATTGAAATTGCAGTCTGTTTAAATCTATTATTTTAATAATTTAGTATAGCGAAATTCCCCTGCTCTGGAGGGGTGAATTCGACCAATGAGAGAAGACGGGGTGGTTTAAAATTAATTAAATAGAATGTTAATTGTAAAACTGAGAATTTTTAAATATAAAAAGTTCTTAACAAATTCACTTTAAACTCCTTCTCCGAAAAAAGTCTGATACAAAAGATAAACATTCAGGATTATAATAATAAAAGAAATAATCCAGACACAGATCTTTAAGAAAGGTTTATTCACAAACTCTCCCATTTTCGCTTTATCACTGGTAAACATTACTAAAGGTACCACCGCAAAGCTCAGCTGCATGGATAATATAACCTGGCTCAGCACCAGAAGATCCGTAGTGCCCTGCTCACCATACAGAATGGCTACAATCAGCGCCGGAATTACCGCTATTAACCTCGTGATAAGGCGCCGCAGCCAGGGTTTTAATTTAATATTCAGGAAACCTTCCATTACGATTTGCCCGGCAAGAGTTCCCGTTAAGGTAGAATTCTGTCCCGAAGCCAATAAAGCAATCGCGAAAACAATGCTTGCCATCGAAGCTCCTAAAATAGGGGTCAGTAATTTGTAAGCATCATGAATATCCGCTACATCATGATTTCCCGAAATGTGGAAGGTGGCCGCTGCCAGGATGAGAATGGCTCCATTGATAAAAAAAGCCAGCATTAAGGAAAAAGTACTGTCCAGCGTGGCAAATTTTATGGCTTCTTTTTTTCCTTTGGCATTTCTCGGGTAATCTCTTGTCTGAACAATGCTGCTGTGTAAATATAAATTATGAGGCATTACCGTAGCTCCCAGAATTCCTATAGCAATATAAAGCATCGCAGGATTCTGAATAATTTCCGCTTTAGGGACAAGGCCTCCCAGAAGTTCGTTAATGGCAGGTTTTGAAATAACAAGTTCATAGATAAAACAAGCAAGAATAATGAAGATAAGCCCTCCTACAATACTTTCGATCCAACGGAATCCTTTTGATTGAAGCAGGAGGATTATCAGTACATCGACAGTTGTTATTACAATCCCCCAGGTAAGAGGAATTTCAAAAAGAAGATTAAGTGCAATAGCCGAGCCTATCACTTCTGCGAGGTCACACGCTGCAATAGCAATTTCGCAGAATATCCATAATATGAAATTAGTGGTAGGACCGAAGTGGTCCCTGCATGCCTGAGCAAGATCTCTCTCTGCAACAACACCCAATTTCACCGATAAATGCTGCAAAACCATTGCAAAAATATTTGAAATCAGAATCACCGAAAGAAGGGTATATCCAAACTGCGCTCCTCCCGCAATATCGGTTGCCCAGTTTCCAGGATCCATATATCCAACTGCAACCATTAGCCCAGGACCCGCAAAAGCCAGGTATTTTCTCCAGAAACTTCCGTTTTGAGGAACTTTTACCGAAGAATAGACTTCAGACAATGAATTGGATGTTTTATCTCTACGCCAGGCGTTTTTTAAATTCAGCTTCATAAATGTTAGGAATGACTAACAAATGTAATTAAATAAATGAAAACTACAAAATCATAAATAAAAATCCCGAAATACTTCGGGACTTATAAATATTTTATATTAAGGTTATTTTGCAAACCTTACTGCCATTTTACGGTCAACGGCTCTTTCAGCATCAGAAGCGGACGCATCAACGGTTGCAAACTCACTTCCGTATCCGTCTGCCCCGGTAATTTGTGATCCTACTCCTTGTTTATCCAGCCATGATCTTATAAATTTTGCACGATCGTCAGATAATTTTTGGTTAGTGTTTTCATCTCCGGTTTTGTCCGTGTAACCTCCTATTTTAACCTTAACATCAGAATATGCTTTTAAAATAGCTACCAGATTTTGAAGTTGCCCTTCAGATCCTGCTTCAAGCTCGTTGGCGCTTCCCATTTTAAAATTTACATGGTCAAAATTATACCACGTATCTTTTAATGCGTCATCATTTTGTGCATTTTTATAACCGTCAGACTTTAGGAAAGCAATCATACGATCTTCCATACCGCCTTTGTAGCCTTTTAACGGAGTACCGTTTAAATCAATATCTTCATCTACCTTAGTTGACGACATATCTGCTGCTGCATTGTTAACAGTGGTTGTAGCTGTATCGGTAACTACTTCTCCCGAGTCAGTTACAATGGTAGTCGTTGTAGTTTCTTTCTCCTCGCACTGTCTCCAGATGAAATAAGCTGCGGCGATCAGCAATAAAAGAGGCAGGAGCCATTTCCAGATAGATCCGTCCTTATCTTTATTCCTGTCAGGAAAAGTTCCGTTAAGGGTGGTGCTTCTTGTAACTTCAGGCTTTGGTTCTTCCTGAGCAGGCATATTGATGGCATCTCTGTCATTATCAAATTTATATCTTGCATCCCAGTCGCCCATACTTAAAGAAGCGAAAGAAAGACCTGCCGGTAATAATGTAGAAACAACTCCCTGCTGATCATTAAGAAGACCTGAAATTCCTGCTTTATCCAGATTATTATCTATAGCATATCTGCTGATGGTGCCCACTGTTGCTCCGGTAACCAGATTCAAAAGAGAATTTGAAGAATTATTACTGATTCCGGCGTATGTAGCAACAGAATTAATCAATCCGTTCAGCTTATCGCCGAATATCTGTGTAAGTACACTGGCAATCGATGAATTATTTGAGGAATTTCCTGAGAGGTTATTCAGGATATCCGGTGAAGAGGAATTCATGATAGCATCCAATACTAAAGGATTATCAGAGTTATTGGCCAGTCCGCCTACTACAGCAGGCAGCATTCCTCCGATCGCTTTTGAAATTCCGGATTCGCTTTCACCGTACTGTGAAGCAGCGTGGGTTACGAAAGCCGGTCCCAGCTGTCCTTTAATAAGATCAATAATGTTTAGAGACATAGTAAATTATTTTGAGATTAATGTTGTAGAATGCTATCAAAAACTCGTCCAAAAGGCTGTGATAAAAAAAAATCAGCAAAAATCCATCGGATTTTTGCTGATTCAAAATCTTATTTAAGATAAGTTAGTATGCTTTTGCAAACAGAACTCTTCTTTTTGAAGGTTTTCCGGAAATTAGAGAAACTCCCTCTTCGATATCATCATCCAAAGGAATACATCTTATGGTTGCTTTAGTCTCTTCCTTGATCTGTTCTTCTTCCTCTGCAGTGCCGTCCCAGTGTGCATATATAAATCCGCCTTTTTCTTCCAGAACTTTTTTGAATTCATCATAAGAATCAACTTTTGTTATGTTGTTCTTTCTGAATTCAAAAGCTTTGTTGTAAATATCCTTTTGAATAGTTTTCAATAATTCTTCAATGTAAGAATCTAAACCGTCAATAGACCGTACTTCTTTCGTAAGGTTATCTCTTCTTGCGATTTCCACAGATCTGTTTTCCAGGTCTCTTGGTCCCATTGCAATTCTTACAGGAACACCTTTCAGTTCATATTCTGCAAATTTCCATCCCGGCTTATTCTGCGTATCGTTATCAAATTTCACGGAAATTCCTTTCGCTCTTAATTTAGCCTGAATATCTAAAGCAACTTCACTGATTTGCTCCAGCTGCTCTTCTCCTTTAAAGATAGGAACAATAACAACCTGAATTGGCGCTAGAGTAGGAGGAAGTACCAATCCGAAATCGTCAGAATGAGTCATGATCAATGCCCCCATAAGACGTGTTGAAGTTCCCCATGAGGTTGCCCATGCGTGCTCAATTTTACCTTCTTTGTTAGTGAATTTTACATCAAAAGCTTTAGCGAAATTCTGACCTAAAAAGTGGGATGTTCCCGCTTGTAAGGCTTTCCCGTCCTGCATTAATGCTTCTATACAATAGGTTTCATCAGCTCCGGCAAATCTTTCGGAAGGTGTTTTTAATCCCTGAATGACAGGTATTGCCATAAAGTTTTCTGCAAAATCAGCATATACTTTATTCATTTTTTCAGCCTCTTCAATCGCCTCATCTTTTGTGGCGTGAGCGGTGTGTCCTTCCTGCCAAAGAAACTCAGCAGTTCTAAGGAAAAGACGTGTTCTCATTTCCCAACGTACAACATTCGCCCATTGGTTAATCAATATCGGTAAATCTCTGTAAGACTGAATCCAGTTTTTATATGTACTCCAAATGATCGCTTCGGATGTAGGACGTACAATCAGTTCCTCTTCAAGCTTAGCATCAGGATCTACAATAAGTTTGGAAGGATTATTAGGGTCTGTTTTTAATCTGTAGTGTGTAACAACAGCACATTCTTTGGCAAAACCTTCTGCATTCTTTTCTTCGGCTTCAAACAAACTCTTGGGCACAAAAAGCGGGAAATATGCATTAACGTGACCTGTCTCCTTGAATTTTTTATCCATTTCGTCACGCATTTTCTCCCAGATTGCATAGCCATATGGTTTGATCACCATGCATCCTCTTACTCCTGAGTTTTCAGCTAAATCGGCTTTTACAACCAACTCGTTATACCATTTGCTGTAATCTTCGCTTCTTGAGGTTAATTTTGCCATTAATTTTTTTTTAATTTTTTTAACTTTTCGCTATTATTGTTATCTAAAAATAAAAATCTATTTTTGATAGATTTTTGTACCTCTGGTGATGGTACATTTTTGGTACATTTTGCAAATATAATTTAAATAAAAAATTTTTACGTTATCATGAAAAGAAATATACATAAAAATTTGCTTGGTGCAATAAAGTCCAAAGGGATTTTGGCGGTGGCAGGCGGATTATTACTTGTGTCCTGCGGCGCCCAGATGGGTGGATACAGCGAGACAGATGGCGTTTATTACGACCCAAATAAAGATACCCTTCCGGAGGGAGTTATTATTAACGACAGCGGAAACAGAGTAGGACAGGATTATAACTATTATCAGGATGATTCCAATCTTATTCAAAATGCACAGACAAATGCGAGAACAGGCCGTTATGAAGACTGGAATAACTACAACTGGAATTCTACGGCAACTGATTCAGACTGGGGAATGTATGCAGGAAGCCAGACCAACTACTACGATAATTCGTGGGGCTGGGGTGGCTGGTACGGAGGCTATAATCCGTATTGGGGCTACGGCGGCGGCTGGGGCATCGGACTTTCATGGGGAGGCTCATGGGGTTGGGGCGGCGGCTGGAATATGGGCTGGGGATACTCACCTTACTGGGGTTATAATCCTTACTGGGGATGGGGAGGATATCCGTACTGGGGCTATGGCGGCTACTGGGGAGGTAACTATTACGCACCTTATTACAGAAGAAGCAGTGCAGACGGAAGAGGATTTAATACCTACAACGGAAGTTTTGCCAATAAATATGGGGTAACCAGCTCAGGAGGCTTCAGAAGAAGCAATACTGGTACCACTACAGGAGGGTTCAGAGATAGTTCAAATAATGGCGGTTTCAGAGGGACTGGCAACAATGGTGGTTTCAGACAAGGAAATACTGCTAATGGAGGATTTAGAGGTCAAAATGGTGTAAGACCTCAAGGTGGATTCCGTAGTCAGGGGCAGCCGAGACCAAATTACAATTATCAACAGCCATCTCAACCTAGAAATGACGGCGGCTTCAGAAATAACGGCGGTTACAATAATTCCAACAGTGGAGGCGGCTTCCGGTCAGGAGGCGGTGGTTTCGGTGGCGGAAGCGGCGGCGGTGGTTTCAGATCCGGTGGCGGCGGAGGCGGTGGCTTCCGAGGTGGCAGATAATTTAAATTAAAACTATTCAAAAAATAATGTTAAAAAAATCTTTAGCAATAATGAGTATTTCTGCTGCATTTTTTGCGCAGGCTCAAGATGTTTCAGTGATAAGAAATACGGTGGACGTTTATTCTAATGCACTGAATGTAGGTTCAGCGAAATTTAATGCCATGGCCGGATCCAACGGAGCTTTAGGAGGGGATGCGAATTCTCTTCTTACCAACCCAGCCGGTTTAGGAGTTGCTATTTCAGGGGAAGTTTCGGGAACGCTTTCTATCACGAGCAATAAAAATACATCATCTTATGCCGGATCATCTTACGGATACACAATCAATAAAGGTGATCTTGGAAATATAGGAGCAGTAATGACTTTTCAGTTGATGACAGAAAGTGCATGGAAGTTTATCAATATCGGGGTGAACTATTCGAATCAGTCAATAGATAATTATATTGAAACTCCGGGAAATGCTAATTTGGTTTATGAATTTCCTGATACATCACTTTCTTCATTTGGAAGACATGCTTATGACCGGTACGGTTATATGTCTAAAACAAGTTTTGGTGTAGGAGCAAATTATAACAATAATCTATACCTTGGAGCCGGATTGAACTTCTTCAATTCATCAATTGATCAGTCTGATACGGCTATTTTCAACTCTTTAGCAAACGGAAGCTCAGAATATTTCAGTAAGCAGAACACTCCTTTTTATGAAAGGGGGAATGGTTTCTCAGCCTCACTTGGGGTAATCGGAAAATTAAGCCCGAATTTCAGATTGGGTGCATCAGTTGAAACACCTACTTTTTGGAATATTGACAGAAGCTATAATTTCTACAACGACCCGATTTACGGAGATGATTATGCTGTTGAAGACAGAAAGCTGACATCACCTATGAAAGCTACTGTAAGTGCTGCTTTTATCGCCAGCAAAAGTTTTGCTTTAAATGTTGATTATACTTTAGGTCTTACGAAACCTAAATACAAAGTATACGGAGATGCAGAATCTGAACTTAACGATTTCTTTAAGGACAATTATAAAAATCTTTCAGAATTAAAAATCGGAGCAGAATACCGAATTAAACAGTTCAGATTAAGAGGCGGTTATGCTTATTCTTCAAGCCCGTTTGATGCTGTTGCTACTGACAGATATACCAATGATGGTGGCATAGCAGCAGCATATTCCGATAACAAACTTATACTTAATGACAGAAATGCACTTTCAGTAGGTTTAGGATATGATTTCAAATCTTTTTATATTGATGCATCTTATCAGAATATAACTTCAAAGTACAGCAATCCGTTTTTGTATGGTGTTGTTGATAACAATTATGAAGCGGGATACTATTCTCCGAACCGTCTGATTACAAGTGATGCGTATGCAGTATCCGATGTGAAAAACGTAAGAAATAATTTCTTTATTACGTTCGGATGGAAATTCTAAGATAAATAGTACAATCAGATAAAAAAAGCTTCGGAAATTTTTCGAAGCTTTTTATTTTATCTAAAAAAATAATTTTTTAATGATGGTGTTCCAAATGAGAATGATCATGGAAAAGATGCATTACCAAAGCTAATGAAACGCCCAGAATAACAAGACCGATCTTTAACCAGTCTATATTATGGTTTTTATTGCTTTCAAAAATAATGACGGAAGAAATATGCAGGAATATTCCTCCTACAATTGCCAGAAAATAAGGCTGTAAATCTGGGTTAAAATAATTCCCCAACAACATTCCCATGGGTGAAGCTAGTGCAAACAGCGCCACAATCAGAAGAGAAGGATATGATGGTGCAGATTTGGATTCATGTTTTCTGTTAAATAAAAAAGCTCCCAAAATAAAAGAGATCGGAAGGTTATGAAAAACAATTCCCCAGAGATAAGGTGAAAGCTCATGTTCTTCACTGGCAAGAGGAATTCCCTCAATAAATGCATGAATGAATAGTCCCACCATTAAAGCCGCCGGAAGAATGTTATGATCGCTGTGATGATGGAAATGACCATGCTCAAAACCTTTGGTCAGAGCTTCCAGGATCATCTGCAATAAAACCCCGATGATTACGAAGATTCCAAGGCTGCTTCCTGTTTCTGCAGCATATACCTGCGGAAAAACTTCATTAAGGCAAATGGTAATAAGAAATCCCGCACTTAATATCAATAAGTTTTTGGCCAGTTTTTCCTTTTTGCCGAAATGTTTTCCCAGAAAAACCCCGGAAATAACACTTAAAATAAGTAAAAGAGCAGTTATCATTTTTTCTTAAATAAATTAATACAACGGGACGAATTTTCTTTGTCAAATGCATTCAGCTGATAATCTCCCCAGATTTTAACTCTTTCAAAACCACACTCCTCGGCGTACATATTGATCGTTTCCCGCGTGTGAAGTTTTACTTTTTCAAAAAAATGAAAAGGCTTTCCATCGTCTTCAAACCGGATATCTTTAATCACATGTCTGCCTTCTATCTTCTTGGTAATTTTAAACTCAATATCTCCGCGTATTAGGGTCGACTCGGGAACGATATTTTTTCGTACAAATTCTTCATTCAGATAATCAAGAACAAAAAAACCGCCGGGTTTCAAAACGTCATACACCGATTGAAAGACTTTTTTGTCATCACTTTCATTATCGAAATACCCAAAGCTTGTAAAAAGATTGAATACGGCATCCTTAGGATCTGCATCGATGGGATTTCTCATATCATGAACACCAAATACTAATGTTTCGTTTTCAAACTGTTTGTCAAACTCAATACTTTTTCTTGAGAGATCGAGCCCCAGAACATTAAATCCTAATTTATTGAGAAAAACAGAATGTCTTCCCTTTCCGCAGGCAAGGTCGATAATCTTGGCATTTGGCGGTAACTGAAGGTCAGCCGTAAGTTTTGTGATGAAGTTTTCTGCTTCCGTATAATCTCTGTTACTGTAAAGCAAATGATAATAAGGGGTATCAAACCAAGATTCAAACCATTCCATAATGCAAAAATAACTAAATTTGTGCGGTAAAAGGAAAAAGTATTTAACATTGAAAGATTGAAACATTCAATGATGCAATAATCAGAATACCTAATCTTTTAATTCTTAAATATTTAAACTTTTAATAATAAGATATGGACATAGAAAATATAGAAATTCAGATAAAAACATTTTTCGGATTAGAACAGGTTTTAGCAGAGGAAATTAAAAAACTTGGCGGAAGAAAGGTGGAAGTGAAGAATAGGGCCGTTAACTGCGAAGGTGACCTCGGTTTTTTATACAAAATAAACTATTCTGCAAGAACAGCGTTGAAAATTTTGGTTCCGATTCATGAATTTAAAGCGTTTAATCAACATCAGTTCTATGACAGGCTTTTTAAATTCAATTGGGAAGAATTTATGGATGTTGAGCAGTCGTTTGCAATTGATTCTACGGTTAATTCGGAGACGTTTAAGCATTCACAATTTGTCACCCTGAAAATGAAAGATGCGATTGTTGATTATTTCCAGGACAAATTTAAAAGACGTCCGAATGTTGAAACGAGAAATCCGGATATTAAATTCCATCTACATATTGACCGGGAGCTGATTACTATTTCACTTGATTCATCCGGAGATCCTCTGTTTAAAAGAGGTTACAGAAGAGAGCAGGGTGAGGCACCCATCAATGAAGTGTTGGCAAGCGGAATGCTTCAGTTGGCAGGATGGGACGGAAAAGGAAATTTCCTTGATCCGATGTGCGGTTCCGGGACGCTCTTGATCGAAGCAGCAATGATTGCTATGGATCTTCCGGCACAGATTTTCAGAAAAAGATTTGCTTTCCAGAACTGGAAAAATTACGATGCAGATTTATTTTCCAAAATAAAAGAATTCAGGGTCAACAGGATTAAAGAATTTGCCGGAAAGATTGTAGGATATGATATTGACGCCAGAATGTTGAATGCCGCGAGAATTAACATTGAAGCCGCAGAGATGGAAGACGTTATCGAAGTGAAAAAGCAGAATTTCTTTGATTCTAAAAAAGAGCTTTTCCCGTTACTGATGGTTTTCAATCCGCCTTATGATGAAAGGATTTCCATTAATGATGACGATTTTTATAAGAAAATAGGCGACACTTTTAAAACAAATTATCCGAATACTTTAGCCTGGCTGATCTCTTCCGATCTGGAAGCCGTAAAGAAAATAGGTCTTCGGCCATCCAGAAAAATCAAACTGTTCAACGGGAAACTGGAAACACGTTTTTTACAGTATGAAATGTACGAAGGAACAAAGAAAGTCCACAAGCTGGAAAATTAATAATAAAACATCCCGAAAAGTAAAACTTTTCGGGATGTTTTTTGCTTGCTTAGCTGTTTTTCTAAAGGTTATTTTTCCACAACTGGGTAAAAGATATAAAATCTGCAACGCTCAGTTCCTCCGCTCTTTTATCCATAAATTCATGGGTTTTTAACGCTTCAGGAATATTCAGTACTTTCAGGGCATTCGATAATTTCTTTCTTCGCTGGTTGAATCCTGCTTTCACGATTTGCTTAAACAATACCTCATTTCCTGCGAGACCTTCTTTAGGATTTCTCGTCAGGCGGATAACTCCTGATTTTACTTTGGGAGGCGGATTGAACACATTTTCATGAACTGTGAACAAGTATGCAGTATCATAATAGGCCTGTATTAAAACAGTAAGGATTCCGTAATCTTTGGTTCTCGGTACAGCAGCAGTTCTTTCAGCTACTTCTTTCTGGAACATGCCTACCATTTCAGGAATCAGTTCGTAATGATCCACAATCTGGAACAGGATCTGCGAAGAAATATTATACGGAAAATTCCCGATAATAGCGATTTGCTCACCTTTGGTAAATTGAAAATCCTGTTTCAGGAAATCACCTACAAAAGTTTCTTCCGTAACTTTATCGTAATTGTTTTTAAGATATTCAATAGATTCATTATCGATTTCCGCGAGGTAGATATGCTGGTCTTTTTCCAGCAGATATTTGGTAAGAACTCCCATTCCCGGTCCTACTTCCATGGTATTTTTATAGCCTTCAAAACTCAGACCTTCCACGATTTTTCTTGCGATGTTTTCATCTGTCAGAAAGTGCTGACCAAGATGCTTTTTTGCTTTTACACTCAATGTTTTTTATGATTTTATTAACAGTGATTTTCTCTTTTTCGTTCCCAAATTTCGGAAGTTTTTTTCTATTTTAGCCAAAAATTTTAATATTAATGGCTAAATCTGTAGAGGAGTTTAATAAGAAAAGGCTTAGGTCTAGCAATATTACAGTCGTAATAAGTATTGCCTTAGTGTTATTTTTATTGGGATTAATGGGGCTTATTTTAATCAATGCCCAGAAATATTCCGATTATATCAAAGAGCAGCTCGTTGTCAATGCGTACTTTGCTGAAAATTATAACGCTAAAGATTCTGTAAAGATTGCGAAAATGGAAGCTGAGGTTTTCAAGGAAATTCAGACACTTGCCCCGGTGAAAAAGGCAACTTATATTTCACGGGAAATGGCATCTCAGGAAGCTAAAAAAAGCATGGGTATTGATACTGATGCACTTTTCGAAGAAAATATCTTTCCTTCATCTATAGAAATTGCCCTTAAACCGGAATATGTAGATCCTGCCAAAATTGATCAGGCTCTAAAGGTGATTAAAGCCGTTCCGGGAATTGCTGAAGTGAAAAACGACAGCACCCTGATGGTGGATGTTTACAATAACCTGAGCAGAATTTTAAAGTGGATCTTAGGTTTTTCCATTCTGTTCTTGATTCTGGCGGTTGTATTGATTAACAACTCGATCCGTCTGAAGATATTCTCCAAAAGATTTATTATCAAGACTATGCAGCTTGTTGGGGCCAAAAGAAGATTTATTCTTAAACCTTTCATCATTGAAGCAGTGATTCTGGGAGCCATTGGTTCCTTAATCGGACTTCTGGCGCTGTTTGGAGTTTGGTATTACTTTACAAGCCAGATCGGTTCTGCCTTTGTACAGGACAATAACCAGTATTTCTGGCTGGTGTTACTGGTAATTGGAGTGGGAATATTCATTACCGTGCTGAGTACCGTGATTGCTACCTGGAGATTCTTAAGATCAAACGTTGACGATTTATATTATTCTTAAAATGAGCAAAAAAACAAATAAATTTTCCGCAGACGACTTCGGAAATGAGCCTAATGAAGTTCCTCAGGAAAATACCTTTTATTTCAGAAAGGAAAACTTTAAGTGGATGCTGATAGGTCTGGCATTTATCATCGTAGGTTTTCTTCTGATGATGGGGTCTGATGCCAATACGGTAGATGGGAAATTTGACCCGAATTCCTGGAACGACGGGATATTTTCTATCCGAAGAATCAGAATTGCACCTCTGTTTGTGGTGATTGGTTTTGCCATCGAAGTATATGCGATTTTAAAAAGAAAATAAACAATATTTTACATGTTAGCTTTGTCAGAGTTTAAAAACTTTGACAAAGTTTTTTTTGATAAATACAGAAAATTATGGATTTAATCAAAGCAATAATCATTGCGATTATCGAAGGATTAACAGAATATCTCCCGATTTCTTCAACGGCACATATGGGATTTACGGCCAGTTTAATGGGTTTGCCCGAAGATGAATTTTTAAAAATGTTCCAGGTTTCCATTCAGTTTGGGGCGATACTTTCCGTGGTCGTTGCCTACTGGAAAAAGTTTTTTGATCTTAAAAATTTACAGTTTTATTTCAAACTCGCTTTTGCAGTGATTCCTGCTCTTGTGCTGGGTTATCTGTTTGACGATAAAATTGAAGCTGTGCTGGACAACCAGATTGCAATCTCTTCAGTTTTAGTATTGGGTGGAGTTGTTCTTTTATTTGCAGATCGATGGTTTAAAAATCCTAAAATTGACGATGAAAAAGGGATTACCATAAAGAAAGCGGTTACCATCGGCTTTTGGCAATGTCTTGCCATGATGCCGGGAACCAGCCGTAGTGCAGCCTCTATTATTGGAGGGATGACTCAGGGCTTAACGAGAAAGGCTGCTGCAGAATTTTCCTTTTTTCTTGCCGTTCCAACAATGTTGGCGGTTACGGTATATTCTGTTTTTGTAAAAACGTGGGGAAAAGAAACGGCAAATCCACAGAAAGGATATGAGATGATCATGTCTTCACAGGACCATATGATCATTTTTGTTGTCGGGAATATTGTCGCTTTTATTGTTGCGTTAATTGCGATTAAAGCATTCATCGGTGTTTTGAATAAATATGGTTTCAAGCCGTGGGGCTGGTACCGTATCTTCGTTGGCGTGGCTTTACTGATTTATTTTTATTTTTTTAAATAAATTCTTCATTACTTATTCCCCATTACTCATTATCATTCGACCATGACAGCTGAAGACTTACAGTCAGGACAGATATTTTTACTGGACAAACCTTTGGATTGGACGTCTTTTCAGGCGGTCAATAAAATGAAATACAAGCTCAAAAGAGAGTTTAACCTGCCCAAAAAATTCAAGATAGGGCATGCCGGAACATTGGATCCCAGAGCTACCGGACTTCTGATCGTATGCTGTGGAAAATTCACAAAAAAAATTCCGGAAATCCAGGATGCGCCTAAAGAGTATTGGACAGAGATAAAAATTGGTGTTCAGACCGAATCCTACGATACCGAAAAACCCGAAATCCTTCATCAGGATTTTTCGCATATTACGGAAGAAAAGATCCATAACGCTTTGGAAAAATTTGTAGGAGAAATTGACCAGACGCCGCCGGTTTTTTCTGCGATAAAAATTGAAGGGAAAAGAGCCTATGATCTGGCAAGGGCAGGAGAAGAAGTAGAAATGAAATCACGGAAAACAACAATTTTCTATATTAACGATTTTAAAATTGATCTTCCGCTGATAAGTTTTACTGTAGGATGTTCAAAGGGAACTTATATCCGGAGCCTGGCACATGATATAGGACAGGAACTTGGTGTTGGTGCTTACCTTACCCAATTGAGAAGAACAAAAATCGGAGAGTATACTATTGAGGAGGCCACAGCCGATTTTTTAGAAAATGATTTTAGATTTAATCAACCATGAAAAGATTACTAATAATATTTGCCTTAATTTCTTTTTCAGCAGCTTTCTCTCAGGAAGCCGGAATTTCAAAGCAGACGATGGGCTTTTATTTTAATCCGTCTCTGAATCTGGGTTTTAAACTGAATAAGGAAAAAGAAGCCCCGAATACAACACAATACATTCAAACCACACCACCACGGAAATTTACCTATGGGATTACTGCAATCGGCGGTTACAATTTTCTTCCTAACTTTGCACTAGGAACCGGATTCAGGTACAGTTTTATTGAGGACAATTATCATTTAATTTATCTGATGGTACAGCCTAAATTCATATTTGATCCCGGTGACAGACCATTTTATGTTGAACTGAATTACGGAAAACAGCTTAATCATGCAGTGGTTTCCGATGCCGAATTTTGGGGAGCAAGACTGGGAATACAGGTTTCCTATTCAAAAAGGATCAGCCAGGAAGGAGGTATTTTCCTGGAGAGTCATAAATTAGGGAATTCAAATCCATTTTTTGTCGGGATAAGCTATGGGGTGACGATTTTCAGCAATAAAAATTATACAGGTTACGGAGAAGATTAATGGAAAAAACGCGTATCAATAAATATTTATCAGAAGTCGGCTACTGCTCGAGAAGAGCGGCGGATAAACTTTTGGAGGAAGGAAGAATCAAGATCAACGGAAAAGTTCCGGAGATGGGAACCAAAGTTTCCGATGAAGATGTGATAGAAGTAGACGGCAAGCCGATTCGTGAGCCGCAGGAAGACCATGTGTATATTGCATTTAATAAACCTGTGGGAATTGTCTGTACTACAGATACCAAGCGCGAACAAAATAATATCATCGATTACATCAACCATCCGAAAAGAATTTTTCCTATCGGGAGGCTTGATAAACCGAGTGAAGGCCTGATTCTTCTGACCAGTGACGGTGATATTGTCAATAAAATACTGCGGTCAAGAAACAACCACGGGAAAGAATATATCGTAAGGGTCGACAAGCCGATTACACCTAAATTTTTAGATAAAATGCGGAATGGTGTTCCGATTTTAGATACGGTTACCAAAAAATGTGAAGTTGAAAAAATTGATGAAATGAACTTCCGGATTGTCCTTACACAGGGTTTAAACCGCCAGATCCGCAGAATGTGCGAATATCTCGGTTATGAAGTTAAAAAACTGAAACGGATCAGGGTGCTGAATATCAAGCTGGATCTTCCCATTGGAAAATGGAGAGACCTTACCGATGTCGAACTTGCCACACTGCAGAAGCTTGTTGAAGATTCCAGTAAAACTTTTGATTAGCTAAGGTATTAACCGAAGTATATTTTTTAACCTCAGTTCGGAATAAGATAATTTTGTAACATCAATAGAAATGGGCTTTAGCCCATTCAGATCATGAATAAAACGGGCTTAGCCAAACTTAATTATAGGTTTTAACTAAAGCCTTTATTTTGTTCCCTATTGAAGCGTCGGGCTAAAGCACATCGCTCCGGATACCTAATTCAATAATTGAATTGAGGTTACCAAATCATTTAAGGTACAGTTTCATCTTAGCCTCATATTCCGGTTTGATCTTTAAAAGTTTCCAGAGTTTCTTTTCGTCTTTTTCACTCAGACGGTAAAAAATGATTTTATCTGCGGAATATTTGAAATAAGGATGATTCTTCAGCCAGTCTTCGGGAGCTTCGTAAATCGTATATCTTGCAATATTAGAAGTATTAAGCTGCGCTGTGGAAAGCAGTTTCTGCATCAGTGGAATATCAATATTGTAGGTGGTTAAGATCTGCTCTTTATTCATAAATCCGCCCAGTTTTTTCCTGAAACCGATCATGGAACCGGCTGCTTTTTCGTCAAATCCAAACTCTAAAAGCTGTCTGAAAGTAATCGCATTCAAATCAACTTTTGAAAAGTCTGTTTTTTCCTGCTGTTTCGCTTCGGGACGCGTATTGTCGACAGTACCCATAGATGCGGCATTTAATCTGATAAAAGGCTTCATCTCATTGAGCTTTTTGGCAGAAATCACAAAACACTTCTGGATATCCTCAATACTTTTAAAGCTTCCTTTTAAATTGCGGTCGCGGTAATTCACAATTGTCTGTGCCTGCTTATCTGAAAAGCCCAAAGATTTCCATCCTTCTGTATCTAAGGTATTCGGGTCAAAAGGGCGGTATTGAATTTTGGATGTATTAGAAATTGAATTGTTAGCATAACGGCTAAATCCGGCAGCTGTCTTTTCGGGAAGAATAAGATAACCCGACAGCTTCTGGTAATTTTCTTCACTGATGATAAAGCATTCCCTGAATTTCTCTTTGCTTACAAAACTGCCGCCCAGATAGTTTTTATATTTAATAATTGCTTCTGCCTGACGTTCTGAAAAACCCATTTTTATCCAGTCATCCTTAGTATAAAGATCCGGATTGAATTTTCGGTGAACAGCTATTGATTTCTTTTCGAATTTAAAGCGGTTAATTTTTGCTTCACGGTTGCTGTCCGGTAATAAGAGAAAAGGCTCCAGTTCCGAAAACTTATCTTTAGAAACGGCAAAACATTTTCTGAACTGTTCTTTGGAGAGAAATTTCCCGCCTACGATCTTTTTATAATTAAGAATGGTAGCGGTCTGCTTCTCTGTAAATCCTAAATTCTTCCATTGCTTTTCATCCAGATCGTTAGGGTTAAATTCGGTCAGCTGTAAAGCTGCTATGTTATTCGTGATGAAATGTACATCTGAAAAATTTTCTTTCGGTTTGCTTCTGTAATTTTGAAAAGCAAATAAGATGATGAGCAGAAAGCCCATAAATGCCAGCTGTTGGTAATAATTTTTTTTCATTGCACCAAACTTAATAATTCTGTCAATTAATAGCAATGAGCGGTTTGCAATTGAATGATTTCAGAATATAAATTCAGAGAAATGATTGAAAAAAATAAGTTGGTAGAATAAAATGAATTTAAAATTTACTTATTCAGAATCCTTTTCCACCAAAGAATCCTTAAGTTTCAACAGCTCTGCTTTTACAAATTCCAGTCTGTCGATAAGGGTAATGGTTTCAGAAATTTTACTGTTGGTGGTAAGGGCAATTTTGGCGCCGTCGAGCGTATAGCCTTTTTCTTTTACGAGATGATAAATGATCTGAAGATTTTTAATGTCTTCAGGCGTGAAATAACGGTTGCCTTTTTTGTTTTTTTTAGGCTTGATAATGGGGAATTCCTGTTCCCAATAGCGTATCAGTGAAGTGTTCACATCAAATGCTTTCGCAACTTCTCCTATGGAATAATACAGCTTATCGGGTAAATTTATCTTCATTTTTAGAATCCTAATTTTCAAAGATAAAAATTTTTTGATTTTCTTCGGCAATACTGGGTCTTAAAAGTTAATCTTTGCCTGGTTTTACGGTGCAAATCATATTCAGAAACGATACTTATTATTGTTTTTACTATTTTTGATCTAAATTACATCCGGCGTGGAATCTATTTCAGTTCTCAATATTGATCTATTTCAGGGAGGCAGAAATACCTCAGATTTTTATTTCAGCACTCTGAAAAACCATTTGATTGTCGGTCACCGGCATTTGGAAAAGCCTCACCGGCACGATTTCTATGCTGCTATTCTTTTTACACAAGGTAGAGGCTTTCACGAAATAGATTTTCAGAAATATGAGGTTTCTTCGGGAAGTCTCTTTTTCATGTCTCCGGGGCAGATCCACAGCTGGGAGCTTTCTCCTGATATTGACGGCTATATTTTCTTTTGTTCCCAGGATTTTTATGAAATGCATTATGTGAATCAGAAGCTCAGGAGTTTTCCTTTCTTCGGATCGGTGCATTTTCCCAGGAAGCTTCAGCTTGATGGCGGTCATTTACAGGAGTTTATTTCCGTTATACATCAGCTCGAAAAAGAATATCATTCTCAGTATTATATGAAAAACGGACTGATCTTGTCCCTATTGTCACAGATCTTTATTTCTTCAGCGAGGCTTTTTTCGAAAGATTTCGATCATCTCTCGTCTTCGGCAGGACTTTCTTATTTTAAGCATTATCAGGATTTTGAAGATTTGCTGGAAGAAAATTTTACTGCGGAAAAGTCGGTTGCATTTTATGCATCAGCCATGAAAATCTCCCCGAAACATTTAAACAGGATCATTCAGACTGTTGTACATAAAACGGCAACAGATCTCATTACCGAAAGAGTCGTTTTGGAAGCCAAAAGAATGCTGATCTATCTTGATGAAAGCCTGGTGGAAATTGCGTTCCGTTTAGGATATGAAGAGTATTCCTATTTTGTGAGGGTATTCAGGAAATCTTCGGGAACCACTCCTACACAGTTTATTAAAATGTATGCATCATAATCCTGCTACAATACCAGTCGGAAAGGACCTTCAAAAACGGTCTCGAAAGCATCTACAAGATTACCTTTTTCATCATAAACACCGATGGTTATATTTTGTTTTGAAAATTTAATCTCTTCTTCAGGGAAAGAAATATTAATATTTCCTTTTAATATCTGATCTCCTTTCACACTAATTTTTTCATTACCGAAAAATTGTATTTCTGCATGCTTAGGCTGTAGCACTTTTATGGTTAATGTTTTCTTATCATTGGACTTATTTAAAAATGTATAAATAAAAGTATTTGTTATTTTGCCATCTTTAACGAAAAATGTTGAGCCTGCAGGCTTGATGAACTTTGCTTCCATCGAGCCTCTATCATACATCAGAAATCCTAAAAATCCGATCAGCAGCGCCAGGAAAACAGCAGTCGCTTTCATTCGGGAAGTAAATATGAATTTTTCCCTGTTTTCAATTTCAGCCTCTGTAGCGTAGCGGATGAGCCCTTTCGGCAGACCTACTTTTTCCATTACCTCATCGCAGGCGTCAATGCATGCGGTACAGTTTACGCATTCCAGCTGTTGGCCGTTTCTGATGTCTATCCCGGTAGGACATACGATAACGCACTGGTTGCAGTCAATACAGTCTCCTTTTCCTGTGGCTTTCCTGTCTTCATTGTTTCTCCATTTCGAACGGTTTTCACCTCTTTTAAAATCATAATAGACATTAATGGTGTTTTTATCAATCAGGACACCCTGCAGTCTCCCGTACGGACATACGAGGGTGCAGACCTGCTCACGCAGCCAGGCAAATACGAAATAAAAAGTAACCGCGAAGGCAATCATACCCAGGAATTTCAACGGATTGCCGACGGGCCCATCAGAAATAATTCTAAAAACTTCTTCATAGCCGACAATGTACATGAACATAAAATTGGTAATCGTTACTGAAATAATGGCAAATATGAACCATTTCAAAAGTCTCTTTCTGATCTTTTCGGCATCCCATTCCTGTCGGTCGAGTTTCATCTGTTTGTTGCGGTCACCCTCGATAAGATATTCTATTTTCCTGAATACGCTTTCCATGAAAATGGTTTGCGGGCAGAGCCATCCACAAAATATCCTTCCGAAAACTACGGTAAAAAGCATAACGAATATAACTGATGTTACCGCTCCCAATGCCAGAATAAAAAAATCCTGTAGATAAAACGGCTGTCCGAAAATGAAAAATTTTCGGTCGATCACATTAAACAGCAGAAACGGATTGTGATTGATTTTCACGAAAGGCAACCCAAAGAAAAGAGCAAGTAGAAGCACGCTTGTATAATTCCTGTAATTGGTAAATTTCCCCTTAGGCTTTCTGGGATATACCCATTTTCTTTTTCCGCTTTCATCCATTGTGCCTACCGAATTTCTGAAATTCTCATCGTCTTTTACCACTGTCTGAAAGCTGTTAGATTGCATATTCATCTTTTTTATGATTACGTTATGAGCCGGATAGAGTGACTGTTCCGGATATGCAAAGCTCATTAATAATGATTTTCTTTCCTAATATGATATGCTCTTTAAATAGGATTATCAGGACATTTTTAAAGTTGTTGATATCATTCATAAATAAAGAAATAATCTTTGAATCTGATTTTACAAATCGTAAATTGTGGCCTTAAAATTAATGTTGTATGAAAAATATTCTGCGGTTTGCTTCCGTTGGTTTGGTTTTAGCAGTAGTCAACTGCAAATCAGTAAATACCAATACTATGTTTTATGAAGATGTAAAACCGGAAAAAATTTCGGATCAGTTTACTTTTACGGAAGGTCCTTCCTCAGATAAAGAAGGAAATGTTTATTTTACAGACCAGCCTAATGATAAGATTTACTACTGGGACTGGAAAACCAATAAAATTGTTGAATTTTTAAGCAATACGGGAAGAGCCAACGGTACCCATTTCGACAAAGATGATAATCTTATCACCTGTTCTGATAATAAAGGTGAAATCTGGAAAATTTCAAAAGATAAGAAGATTGAAGTATTGCTGAAAAATGTTGATGGTAAAAGGCTGAATGGTCCAAATGACATATGGAATGACAAATTCGGAGGCATGTATTTTACAGATCCTTTGTATGAAAGAGATTACTGGGTAGATTTTAAAAAAGAAACGCCGCATAAAAGTCTGTATTACAGAAGCAAAGACGGAGCGGTAAAAAAAATAGAAACCTTTACGCAACCTAACGGTATTATAGGAAGCGAAAAATTCAAAAAGCTGTACGTATCGGATATTGATGCCGGAAAAACCTATGTTTACGATATGTTGGGTGAAGGAAAGTTATCTGAAAAGAAACTGTTTTGTGAAATGGGTTCAGACGGAATGACTCTGGATAAGCATGGAAACGTATATCTTACGGGAAACGGCGTGCACGTTTTCAATCACGAAGGAAAGAAAATTTACCATATTCCGATCGATGAAGATTGGACGGGTAATATTACTTTCGGCGGAAAAGACAACAATGTATTGTTTATAACGGCATCCAAATCCGTATATATTCTGCCCACGAAGGTAAAAGGGGTGGAATAAATAAAGGTCTTGCGAACCAACGGTGAAGCAATCTCAAAAATGATTGATTAATTAAATAGATCGAGATTGCTTCGTCGTTTCGCTCCTTGCAGTGACTGTATTAATAAGCTACTTCCATTTTCACTTTTTTACCTTTCAATTTTTCATTGGCCAGCTTGCGTAAAACAGAATTTACTTTATTTCTGGAAACCGCAACATAGGAAGTGGAGTCCTTCACTTCGATTAAGCCGACGTCTTCTTTTTGCAGTTCACCTTTTTTAAGCAGGTATCCTACAATATCCACTTTGTTCACTTTGTCTTTCTTTCCGGCACTGATGTAAATGGTCTGGAACGGTGTTTTCTCCGGAACTTTTTCAAATCCGGCAACACTTTCTATGGGAGTATCATTCTTAATGAATGGAAAATTCTCTTCCTCCGTCATGATAAGGTAAGCAAAACCTTTCGCATTCATTCTCGCTGTACGGCCGTTTCTATGGATAAAAGCATCTTCTTTCGGGGGTAATTGGTAATGAACGATGGATTCAACTTCAGGAACATCCAACCCTCTTGCTGCCAGATCGGTTGTGATTAAGATTCTCGCCGAATCATTTCTGAACTTTAAAAGCGCACGTTCTCTTTCATCCTGCTCCATACCTCCGTGAAAAGTTTCCCTGTCAATTCCTTTCTGGCGCAGCAGCTCAGAAATTCTGTCAACGGCATCCCTGTGATTACAGAAAATCAGGGTTCTCTTATTTCCTATCTTACAGATTAAATTAAATAGGGTATCGAGCTTTTCTTCGGATGTCGTCATTACTTTTTTTAACTGAATATCAGGCTTTGCTTCATTTAATTTTAAAAAGTTGATAACTTTTTCATCTTTAAGTCCGGTAAAGTCCGGAATTTCATCCATCGCGGTTGCAGATGTCAGAATTCTTTGCGAAAGACTTTTTAATGACTGACAGATAAATTCCATATCATCCTGAAATCCCAATTCCAATGCTTTGTCAAACTCATCCAGAACAAGTGTCTGAATCGTTTTCGGATCAAAATTATTATTTCTTATATGGTAAACTACTCTTCCCGGAGTCCCTATCAACACTGCCGGAGCTTCGATGAGATTATTGACTTCGATTTTTTTGTCGTGACCGCCATAGCAAACCGAAACCTTAAAGTCTGTTCCCATCGATTTAAAAACCTGTTCAATCTGCAATGCCAGTTCTCTTGCCGGAACTAAAATTAAAGTTTGGATTCCGGATGTATTTTTCTTTAAATTTCTAAGTACAGGCAATAAAAAAGCAAGCGTTTTACCCGAACCGGTAGGAGAGAGCAGAATAATATCCTGGCTGTTTTCCGTTGCTTTATAAGTAGATTTCTGCATCTGATTCATATCCTGAATCTGCAGTTTTTCGTAGATAGATTGTAGTTCCATGGGTGCAAAGATAGTGAATTTACATGGCGACAATGAAGGAGTTTGAGAGACGGGATTTTGTTTATTGTTTTAGATCATTCATCCGTTTAAGAATCTCTTTCCCCCGAACAAGAGTAACATTGTAAGTCTGTTCGGGATTATGTATTGCTTTTTCATATAAATCTCTGGCTAAATTATTATTTCCCTGCACAAGATTAATGAATCCTAAGATTTCATATAAAAAGTTTTGCATTTTGGAATCTGGATTGTTCTGAGCAGATAAATACGTTAAAATCCGTTGTGCTGCATCAATTTTGGGATCTTTATATTGTTTAATTTCATATCCAAGAGGCTTGCTGAACCAATAATCCCACATGCTGCCGTTATTGTGCTCATTCCATGAATACTTTATAAGTTGTAAGGCGACTTCCAGTAAGGCAGGATCTAAATTTTTATTTTTTGAAGGAGATGTTCTGCTTTCCTCAATATAACGATCAATGATAGACTCCATTCCTTTATCCTTCATTTCCTGGAAAATAGATTCTTTAAGGTATAGGGCGTGATTTTTTGAGAAACTTTCATAAGCAAAGGAAGGAGGAAAGTGATCTGCCAGATTTTCTATTCTGTATCCTTTTTTCAGCTCAGCTTTTAAATCAATTTTATATACTGTATTATAATCATGGAAAAGATAGACGTAGATAATGCCTTTTTTTAGATCGCATATCGTAGAATATAGAGTATTCAGTTCTCCTTCCTGATGGGTTTTATCCAGAATGGTTTTTAGAAAATTAATGTTGTTTTCCTTAGATTCCGAGAGCATTTCATTGGCGATTTCAGGTCTTCTGCATGCTAGTTTTCCATTGATCATATTGCAGTTTGAATTGATCTGAAAGTCTCCTTTTTTTTCAATAATACCTTTTGGATTGATCAGTACGGAGTTTCCTTCCTTATCAGCTAATAAGACCTGAGACTGGGAGATGTAATCATATTTTTTTAAGATTACGAGGGCCTCTTTTACGTTTTTACATTTTCCTAAAACCTCCCACATAATATCGCCTTTATAAGGATTTGTCAGGTTGAGCTTACTTAAATCATAATTGGCTGCGGCATAATCAAAAAACAGCCCATGTTCATTCATTGCTGAAGCAATTTGCATATCCGGCGCTCCGAAACAAACAGAAGCATAGCGGGCTTTGGTAGCCGGGTTATACCATATTCTGTTAAAAGGTGTAGTATCGTCTTCATTAGCCGCTGCGTATACTTCTCCGCCTCTGGAACATGAAAAAATAGTGCATGCTTTTGCCGTACCTGGGCCGTATATAAGGATACTCATTACTATTAAAAAAATAATTTTATTCATAATTTATAGTTTTTATATTAGTTGTTTGATTGTTGTAAATAAATGTTGTTAAATGCTTAAACAAAATTTAAGTTAAATCACGCCTTTTTTTAAGTATAACTTTTTTAATCATAACAGAAAGAAAATCTGCTTGTTATTATAAAATAAAACTCGTACCTTTGCACCCACTTTTGTGGCGAAAAGGTTTGAAAAGTAAATAACTATAAATTAATTACTTCCGTATTTTTCAATTCACATTCATTCAAACCGTTGAAAGAGAAGGAATACAAATTTTATTAGAATTATGTCAAAAGAGACAAATTCAGCAGAATTATTATTAAACCAAAACGTAGCACCTGAACAATTTGACTGGGATTCTTTCGAATCTGGTCTTGATGCTGATGCTAGAAAAGAGAAAAGCGATCTTGAAGAAATCTACAACGGATCTTTAAACAACCTTGACGATAATGACGTATTGGTTGGTAAAGTAGTTAGATTAACTGACAAAGAGGCTATCGTAGACATCAACTTCAAATCTGAAGGTGTTATTTCTCTTAACGAATTCCGTTACAACCAAGGCCTTAAAGTAGGGGACGAGGTAGAAGTAATGGTAGACAGAAGAGAAGACAAAACCGGTCAGCTACAATTATCTCACAGAAAAGCAAGAACGCTTAAAGCTTGGGATAAAGTAAACGAACTTCACGAAACAGGTGAAATCGTAAACGGTTTTGTAAAATCAAGAACTAAAGGGGGTATGATCGTAGACGTACACGGAATCGAAGCATTCTTACCTGGTTCTCAAATCGACGTTAAGCCAATCAAAGATTACGATCAGTTCGTAGGTAAAACTATGGAGTTCAAAGTTGTGAAAATCAACCCTGAGTTCAAAAACGTAGTTGTATCTCACAAAGCATTGATCGAAGCAGATATCGAAGGTCAGAAAAAAGAAATCATCGCTCAGCTTGAAAAAGGTCAGGTTCTTGAAGGTACTGTTAAGAATATTACTTCTTACGGTGTATTCATTGACTTAGGTGGTGTAGACGGATTGATCCACATTACAGACCTTTCTTGGTCTAGAGTGAACCACCCGTCTGAAATCCTTGAAGACGGACAGACTGTGAAAGTGGTTATCCTTGACTTCGATGATGAAAAAACAAGAATCCAGTTAGGTATGAAGCAGTTAGAAGCTCATCCTTGGGATGCTCTTTCTGCTGACCTTAAAGTTGGAGACAGAGTAAAAGGAAAAGTAGTAGTTCTTGCTGACTATGGTGCATTCGTAGAAATCGCTCCTGGTGTAGAAGGATTAATCCACGTTTCTGAAATGTCTTGGTCTACTCACTTAAGATCTGCAGGAGACTTCGTGAAAGTAGGTGATGAAGTAGAAGCGGAAGTATTAACTTTAGACAGAGACGAAAGAAAAATTTCTTTGGGTATCAAGCAATTAAGCAAAGATCCATGGGAAAATATCGAAGCTAAATATCCTGTAGGATCTAAGCATGTAGGAACTGTAAGAAACTTCACTAACTTCGGTGTATTCGTAGAATTAGAAGAAGGTATCGACGGATTAATCTACATCTCTGATCTTTCTTGGACTAAGAAAATCAAGCACCCATCTGAGTTCTGTGCAGTTGGTGATAAACTAGATGTTGTAGTTCTTGAATTAGACATCCAGGCTAGAAGATTATCTTTAGGTCACAAGCAATTGACAGAAAACCCTTGGGATGCATTTGAAACGAAATATGCTGAAGGAACTATCCACGCTGGTAAAGCGGTAGAAGTACACGATAAAGGAGCTTCTGTACAGTTCGAAGATGCGGAAGTGGAAGCTTTCTGCCCATCAAGATTATTAGAGAAGGAAGACGGATCTAAAATCAAGAAAGGTGAAGAAGCTGATTTCAAAGTAATCGAGTTCAACAAAGAATTCAAGAGAGTAGTAGTTTCTCATACAGGAATCTTCAGAGATGAGGAGAAAAAGAATGCAAGAGAATCTTCTAACAACAGATCTAATAATACATCATCTTCTAATAACGAAGAAAGATCAACTCTTGGAGATATCGATGCATTAGCAGAATTAAAAAGAAAAATGGAAGAAGGTAAATAATCTTCACATATTTTTGAAATAGGCCACTCTTATGAGTGGCTTTTTTTATTTTATGATATTTAACTAAAAATTTTAAGTCGATTGAATGAATTGAAATAATTCATAATTATGTGATTTTACTGATTTAAAATTTAAAATTAAATATTATTAATAATGATTTTATTTGTTGTTGTTTTTGTTGTTGTTTGTTTGTAAATTCGGGGCTTTAATTATATATATGAGAAAAAAGACTCTACCTCTTTTATTTGCAGTTTGTGCATCTTTACCTTCTTTTGTTTTCGGACAGGATAATGAAAGCTTAATAAGAGATTATATCTCTCAAAATAAAATCAGAGAATACAAAAAATCTGATCTTGCAAATTTCATCATTGATAATGTTGATAACTCAAAATCAATGAACGGAGATATTGTGAAGTTTCAGCAGGTATATAATGGATTTCCTGTTTATAATTCCGAAGGAACAGCACTTGTAAGAGATCATAAAATTATTTATTACTCAGATACTTTTCTCAAAGATTATAGTTCAGCAGCATCAGATAATCCTGCAATTACAAAAAGCATCGCATTACAAAAGATTTCTCAGGATCTGCAGCTGCCGGAAATACAATCATATCCAATATTAGATTTTAAAGAACCCGAACCGGAAAATGGTAAGATGGTAAAGCAAAGATTGGTATATGTTCTTGATAACGGAATTTTAAAGTTGGCTTATCATTTCTCTTTCCCCCAACCCAATGCTTCAAATTACTGGGACATTCTGATTGATGCGGCCAATGGAAATGTGATCAGCAAAACAGATATTAATTTATCTTGTAATTTCCGTCACGATGCTTATTCTCATAATAAAGAGAATTCTTACGCCCATCTGATTGGTCCGGTATTCGAACCTTATAAAAATAATTTTTCGTTCTTAGCTCCGGACAATGCGAGTTATAATGTTTTTCCTCTGCCAATTGAAGCTCCTACTTTCGGCTCCAGATCTATCTTGAGCAACCCGTGGATTTTGTCGGCTTCTCCGGAAGGCTGGCATTATGATGGTAATACACGATATACCATTACAAGAGGAAATAATGCATATGCTTATGAAGACACTACCACAACAAATATACCCGGATTTTCTCCGGATGCTGGAACTGCCCGGAATTTTGACTATTCTTTTAACATTAATGATGATCCTTTTATAAATCAAAGTGCTGCCATTACCAATTTATTTTATCTGAACAACAGGATACATGATGTCTTTTACCTATTTGGTTTTACTCCTGCAGCGAAAAACTTTCAAAACACAAATTTTGGATTGGGAGGTATAGGAAATGACTATGTACAGGCTGAAGCACAAGATGGTGGAGGAACCAACAATGCAAATTTTGCGAGTCCGGCTGATGGAAGCAGACCAAGAATGCAAATGTATCTCTGGTCCACTGTAAACAGGATCTTTTTCTATAATGCGCCAAGCTCAGCAGTCAATCGTCAGCCGTTAGCCGGAACAGCGACATTCGGAAATCCCTTGGATCCAACGGGGGTTACTGGTAATGTTAAGCTGTCATCCGTATTAGATGGATGTACAGCAATTTCAGCAGGTTCACTTACCGGAAAAATAGGCTTAATAGAAAGAGGAACCTGTAACTTTTCTGTAAAGGTTAAAAATGCACAGAATGCTGGAGCGTCTGCAGTAATTATTTATAATAATTCAGCTAATGGCGATACTGTTGGGAATATGTCTGGTACCGATGCTACGATAACCATTCCGTCTGTTTTAATATCAAATACAGAGGGAGAGTATATCAAAAGTCAGCTTGCTGTTAATACCACCGTCAATGTAACATTAAAAAATGATCCTGCGCTCAGTATAACTCCAGATGGAAGTTTTGATAATGGTATCGTTGTTCATGAATATGGACACGGAATTTCAAACAGATTAACAGGAACAGGCTCCAATTGCTTAAGTTCTACTGCCAGTAAAGAACAAATGGGTGAAGGCTGGTCAGACTTCTTTGCCTTAATGCTTACCAATAAACCGGGAGACAATGCTTCGGTACCAAGAGGTATCGGAACCTATGCGGTAGGACAACCCATAACAGGGGGAGGGATCAGACCTGCCAAATATTCACCGGATTTCGCTATCAATGACTTTACTTATGGGGATACAAATGGTATGGAATATACAAATTCGAATGGGCAGGTAGTTCCGGATGTACACTCTATTGGGTTTGTATGGGCAACAATGCTTTGGGATCTCCACTGGCAATATGTAGCAAAATATGGTTATTCATCTGATGTTACCGCCAATACAACCAATGGAAGCTCAAGAGTATTACAGCTCGTAACCAACGCTTTAAAGCTTCAGGCTTGTAATCCTACATTCATAGACGGTAGAAATGCAATACTTAGTGCAGAGCTAGCGGCTACACAAGGTGCAGACCGATGCATGATCTGGAGAACGTTTGCAAAAAGAGGATTAGGGGTAAATGCTTCAGCAGGATCTAAAACCGATATTAATGACCAGGCAGAAGATTTCACGACTCCGGTAGACTGTATTTTAGCTACCGGAGAAGTTAATGCGGCAGATAATACAATTTCTATTTACCCTAACCCTGCTAAAAATGAGTTTTTCATTAACTTCCCAAGTAAAATTATGGGTAAGGTGAGTGTTGAAATTTATGATATGTCCGGAAAGCTTATTTCTTCTGAAGATAAAATTTCACCTGATGCAAAAAAATCGATTTCTACCGATAAGCTGATCAACGGAACTTATCTTGTAAAAGTAAAAGGGATTGGTATTGAGACAACGTCAAAACTGATCGTAAAAAAATAAATTAAGATAAAACAACATTAATATTCCGGCGCAAGCGAAGCTTGCGCCGGAATATTTTATCTATAATCACTATAGCATATAATTTCATTTATTAGCTGTAACTTTGCAGGCTTTTAAAAAATGAATCATGCAGAAGAAAAATGTACTGAAAGGAGTGGTGTTTGTGGGAATTGGAGCAAGCATCTACGGAATGCTCGCTACTTTTGTAAAACTCGCTTACCAAGACGGCTATACTACCTCGGAAGTTACAACATCACAGTTTGTTTTAGGTTTAATCGGACTTTTAATACTGAACTTTATACAGACCATCACTTCAACAAAAAAACTGTCATCACCCAGTCGTCGAGAAGTACGAAATTTACTGTTGGCTGGTACATCATTAGGGTGTACGAGTTTATTTTATTACATTGCCGTTCAGTATATTAATGTTTCAATTGCCATTGTGCTGCTGATGCAGTCGGTGTGGTTCAGTGTAGTTGCCGAGAGCTTTATGACCAGAAAACTGCCGCAGATGCGGAAGGTTGTGTCGGTAATTATCGTCTTAGCAGGAACGGTTTTGGCTACGAATCTTATCAATACCCAAATTGAAATTGATATCAAAGGTATTTTTTGGGGATTAATGGCGGCGGCATCATACACGCTTACTATGTTTACTTCAAACAAGTTGGCAACGCATCTCCCGGTTTTCAGAAAAAGCATCATCATGCTTGCCGGAGGTTCGGTGGTGATCTTTTTATTCCTGATCTTTGCTCAGATCGGGCCGTTGCATTTCAATAGCTTACAAGCTTTTTATCTCAACTTTACAGAAAATACAGAACACATTCATGCTTTCAGGTATTCAATTTTATGGAAATATGGATTTGTCCTGGCCTTATTCGGAACAATCATTCCTCCCATCTTATTTAATATCGGTTTTCCAAATGCAGGATTGGGATTAGGTAGTATTGTTTCATCGCTGGAGCTGCCGGTTTCCGTGACGATGGCATTTGTACTGTTGGGTGAAAAAGTAGGTTTTATACAGTGGGCCGGAATTGCACTGATTCTTTTTGCAATTGTTTTAATGAACCTTCCATCCAGAAAACACGCTGCTGTGGTATAGTGTTTGAAGAATTATAAAACTGAATAAAACAATATAAACTGTTTCTTTTGAGGCAGTTTTTTTAAATTTAAATAGTAAAATAAATCTTTATGAAATATTTTAAGAATACTCTTACTGCTGTGATGTTGATCGTTTCCGGTGTACTTTTTTCGCAAATCAAACCTCTTGATGCTGAGCTCACCAATTATCAGTATCCTTTTGAAGTATCTTTTCTGAATATTAAATCTCAGAATAACGATTTGAAAATGGCATACATGGATGTGAAACCAAAAGACTCCAACGGAAAAACCATTATGCTTCTTCATGGTAAAAATTTTAACGGAGCCTATTGGGAAAAGACTGCAAAAGACCTTTCTGATAAAGGATTTAGGGTAATCATTCCTGATCAGATCGGATTCGGGAAATCCTCGAAGCCACAAAGCTATCAGTTCTCGTTTTCACAGCTTGCCGAAAATACAAAAGCTATTTTGGATCATCTGAATATCGATAAAACAATTGTCTTAGGACATTCAATGGGTGGAATGGTAGCCACGAGGTTTACCCTTCAGTATCCCGGAAAAGTAGAAAAACTAGTTCTGGAAAACCCAATCGGATTGGAAGATTATAAAAGATTCGCATCCTATCAGACCATTGATGAGGCGTATCAGTCGGAATTAAAGAATACGGCAGAATCTTACAAAAATTATCAGCTTAAATTCTATTATGATAACAAATGGAAATCTGAATATCAGCCGTGGCTGGATTTGATAGCAGGCTGGACCCTGCATCCGGATTACCCGAAAGTAGCATGGGACGCAGCTTTAACTTCAGATATGATTTACAATCAGCCGGTGTGCTACGAGTTTAAAAATATTCAGGTTCCGACACTTTTAATCATTGGAACCAGAGATCGGACCGCTATTGGAAAAGACAGGGCGCCAAAGGAACTTCAGCCGAAAATGGGACAGTACCAGATATTGGGTAAAAAAACACAGCAGGAAATTAAAGGTTCAAAATTAGTAGAGTTGGAAAATGTAGGCCATTTACCTCATATTGAAGTGTACGATAAATTCTGGAAAGCACTGTATAATTTTATAAAATAATGACAAAATATTACGGCGGCCAAGAATTGGCCGCCGTAATATTTTTATTTTCTTAAATCAGGAAATAAGTTCCATAATCCGTAAAGCAACTTTCAGTGCTTCCGTTCCGTCTTCAATGGAAACTTCCACGTTTTTATTTTCGGTAATAGAATCCGCAAAAGAATTCAGCTCATCAAGAATTGCGTTATTCGGCTGTATATCAGGATATTCAAATAAAATCTGATTTTTTTCACCCTCTGCATTTTCAATAATCATATCAAATGGCGTCGGATGTTCCGGGGCGTCCTTCATTCGGATAACTTCGGCCTTTTTCTCAAGAAAATCAACAGATATATATGCATCTTTCTGGAAAAAACGGCTCTTTCTCATCGCTTTCATAGAAATTCTTGACGTGGTAAGATTGGCAACACATCCGTTTTCAAACTCTATTCTTGCATTGGCAATATCCGGAGTTTTGCTCACCACACAGACACCGCTTGCGTGGATATTTTTTACTTTAGATTTTACAATGCTGAGCAGGATATCCAGATCATGTATCATTAAATCCAGCACTACCGAAACATCCGTTCCCCGAGGATTAAATTCCGCCAGTCTGTGAATTTCGATAAACATCGGATTGTTAATATATTCCTTGGTGGCGATGAAAGCGGGATTGTATCTTTCAACATGGCCTACCTGTGCCTTAATTCCTTTTTCCTGGCATTGTTTTAGAAGCTCTTCTGCCTGTTCAAGCGTTTGGGTGACCGGTTTTTCAATGAAAAAGTGAAGACCTTTGCTTATTGCATGTAAAGCATAATCGTAATGATAAACAGTGGGGGTTACAATATCCAGCATCTCAATTTTATCCAGCAATTCATCAAAATTTTCAAAAAAGGGATATCCGAACTCAGCTTCTAATTTTTTCCCGTTTTCTATATCCTTATCATGAAAACCTATAAATTCATATTTATCCGATTGATTCAGAAGCCTTAAATGGATCTTACCCAGATGTCCGGCACCTACCAAACCTGCTTTTAACATACGTTACTAAATTTCTGTAAATATAAGAATTTTAGAGAACGCAAGAGAGATGATAGGTTTTAGGTTGATAAATACTGAATGTTTTTTTATTTTTGTAAAAAATACCTAAAATCTAAACTAAATTTAAATGGCGCAAGACTCGTTTGTACACAAAGGTAAGAGAAAGATTTTGGTAGATTATCTCAGAAACAGAATCGGAATATCAGATGAAAATGTGCTATCTGCAATGAATCAGGTTCCGCGGCATCTCTTTATAGAAAGCATCTTTGAAGATTTTGCATATGAAGACAGGGCATTTCCTATCCTTGCCCATCAGACTATTTCCCATCCTTCTACAGTGGCGGAACAATCTGAAATTTTACAGGTCAAGGAAAGCGAAAAAGTACTGGAAATCGGTACCGGGTGCGGGTATCAGACTGCCGTTTTACTGGCTATGAAAGCCTTGGTATATACCGTTGAAAGGCAGAAAGACCTTTTTGATTTTTCTAAGAAAAAATTTCGCGAAATGGGACTGTATCCTAAGTTCCAGAGCTTTGGTGACGGCTTTGCCGGACTTCCTACATTTGCTCCTTTTGATAAAATCATCGTAACCTGCGGCGCTTCCGTTTTGCCTACAGAATTGCTGAAGCAGCTCAAAGTAGGCGGTAAAATGGTTATTCCTTTAGGACCGACAGACGAGCAGGTTTTATACAGATTTACCAAAATTTCACCTACGGAATTTGAAAAAGAAGAATTCGGAGCCTACAAATTTGTTCCGATGTTGGGAAATACAAATTTATAATTTCATCTTAAAATTCATAATTAAATATTAGGTCTCATTATTAATTAATGGGACTTTTCTTTGATGGTTTGTTTTTTGATGAATATCAATATCTCAAATTTCAAAACAATTACAGAATGAAGGTATTTATCAATAAGCAGATTCCGGAAACAGGAATTCACATGCTGGAGGAAGCAGGTCTTGAAGTTTTTATTCCTGATCACGATAATTTGTCAAGAGAAGAATGGATAGGGTACTGCCAGAGTCATGATATGATTTTAAGTGTGGGATCAGAATTTAAATTTGATAAGGACTTCTTTAATGAATGTCCGGATATAAAAGCAATTGCTCTGTATTCTGTAGGTTTTGATCATGTTGACATTCAGGAAGCGAACCGCAGAAAAATTCCCGTAGGAAATACTCCGGATGTACTAAGCAAAGCGACTTCAGATATTGCTTTTCTCCTGATGCAGTCAGTAGCGAGGAGGGCAAGCTATAACTTTGAAAAAGTAAAATCAGGGAATTGGGGAGATTTTGATCCGCTTCACGCTTTAGGGCAGGAACTCTACGGAAAGACTTTGGGAATTTTCGGATTGGGTAGAATCGGATACGAAATGGCTAAAAAGTCGAAAGCTGCCTTTGATATGAATATTATCTATCACAACCGTCACCGAAACGAAGAAGCTGAAAATGAACTGCATGCACAATATGTTTCCTTCGAAGAATTGATCTCACAATCGGATGTACTGAGTATTCATGCTAACTTTAAGCCAGAACAGGCAGAGCTTTTCAATGCATCGGTTTTTGAAAAAATGAAAGACAATGCCATTTTTATTAATACTGCAAGAGGTGGTTTTCATAATCAGAAAGATCTTTATGATGCGCTTGCAGAGCATAAAATCTGGGGAGCCGGACTTGATGTAACCAATCCGGAACCTATTTATAAGGATGATCCGATTTTAGAACTTTCAAATGTTTGTGTGCTTCCACATATTGGCTCGGCAACAGTAGAGGCCAGAAGCGGTATGTCTAAAATAGCTGCTGAAAACCTTATTGCCGTTTCAGAAGGCGAAAAAATGCCGGCTTGTGCCAATCCTGAAATTTATTCAGAAAATCATCAAACCAATTGATTTTATTCTTAATTTTATTAGATCAAATATTAATATAATTGTTCTCAGAACACGAGAATCATTGAAACTTGCTTGTTATAGAGCCCCACAATTAAAACCACCTGTTTAAACTTGGAATTATTTTTGTTTGTATCAATTTACACTAAATATAAATATTATGATACCCGAAAACAGCGAACAGGAACAGGAAAGAAGACTGGAGCAGAGAGATTATCAACCTGGAGAAGATATTTTTAATCAGGAAGAGCATATTTCTTTAGACGGAGACGGAAAACCAATCTTTAACGAGAGTACAGATGACGATACCTTAGATAAAGGACTTGACATTCCAGGAGCTGACGACAAAGCCGGAACCGATGACATCGGAGAAGATGAAGAAAACAGCTATTGGGGATACAGTGATAACGAAGACGATCACGAAGAACAAAATGACGACTTGATACGCTAACCTTGCCTAACCGGTAAGGTTTTTTTATTGCCTGACTTTACAAATTCTTAAATTTTTTAATTAAAAATCTAATTGGGTAGAAAAAAATCAATATAAAATGTTATACATATTAATTTAACATAAATAATGATTGCGGATGGAAATGTTATAGTTTTAATTATTAAATTTATCATTGGTTAGTGATTAATTATAATAAAATTATGCTGAAATATTTACAAATTTTACTAGTTTCCATAAGTATATTCACATTTTCCCAGGCTCCTGTTGATGTGAAGGTAAAAGATGCTGCAGGAAACGAAAGTTTCAATGTTACCTGTAACAACGATCTCGATACAAACGGATGTATTGCTTTACATGTAGAATATCCTGTACTCAGACAGACGGCTAGCTACCAGGTCAGCCAGGAAACATACAGTCCGCCGATTCCCCTTAATCAGGGAACTCCACTTAACGCCAACTATGACGATCTTTTTGCCGCTAAACTGGATATGCCATTCAAATTCTGCTTTTACAATCAGTACTTTCAGTCACTTGTTGTAGGTTCAAACGGAATGGTCACCTTTGACCTGGCTCAGCTGGGGAATATCAATTATCCCAATGTTCAGTGGGCAAACCCAAGTCCCAATCTCCCGAAAAATTCTATTTTCGGAGTCTATCATGATATTGTTTTTTCTGCGGGAGATGCTTCCGAAATCTACTATTCGACCATTGGAACCGCTCCTTACAGAAAATTTGTTATCAATTTTTATGAAGGACGCGTATCAGGATGTACCGACAGATCTTCCTCACAGATCGTTTTGCATGAAACAACCAATATCATCGAAATATTTGTTGAAAAAAAACTTACCCCATGTCCCACCAGAAAATTTGAAAATGCTTTAATCGGCGTACTCAACAGCGACGGAACACAGGGAGTATCTCCTGCAAACCGCAACACAGGCGTTTGGCAGGCTCTTCAGGAAGGATGGAAGTTCAGTCCGCTGGGAAACGTGATCGAGCCTCAGGTTACCTGGACAAATGCTGCCGGACAAACTGTAGGAACAGGAATCCAGACAACCGTTTGTCCTACCCAGAACGATACTTATACTGCAAACGTAAAATTTAATATCTGTGGAAACAGTGAGCTTACTTTAACGGATGCCTTTCCGATAACATTCGATCCTACCTATCCCGTAGCAAAAAATTATACCCAGAATTTTTGCGGAAATACATCTGTAAACCTAACATTAAGCAGCTTTCAGGGAAATGTGACCACGCAGAACCCTGCAAACTTTCAGTTCAGCTTTCATACCAGTCAGCAGGATGCGCAAAACAACGTCAATCCGCTGCCGAATAATTATACCCTTACGGGCAATACGGTTTTATATGTGAGAATACAAAATCCGAATGCGCCTTCATGCTTCAGAATTGCGGTACTTACACTCAATCTTGTTTCTAAAAGTTTGCTTACAAATACGGTTGAGATCTGTGACACCAATAACAATGGAGTAGAATCGTATGATGTGACTTCGCTTAATGCGCAGCTTTTCGCACCCGGAACCACCGGAATTTCCTACCATCCTACACAATCTGATGCCCAGAACAATACCAATGCTCTTACGACAGTAAACATTACATCTTCCACCAATCTTTGGGTCAGGCTTCAGGAAGGCAGCTGTACCTATATTTTAGGCCCTGTAACTTTTCAGTTAACACCAGGCGTTAATATTAACTCACCTGTGAATTTCACTTACACGGTTTGTGATGTTAATGCCGATAACCAGGAACCCTTTAATTATTCAACTGTTATCGGTCCGCTTATTACAACCCAGACCGGAGCAGTGTTTGAAGCATACAATACCCTGAATGAAGCACTCACCGGAACCGGAACGGTTTTAAACACCATTAAAAGCGGGGTTTATACCATTTATGTAAGAGTAGAAATCCCGAACGGATGTTTTGCCGTGGCTACCGTCAATATGAACGTAACCTTCACGAAGATTGTCGCTAATGATAAAAACGAATACATCTGCTTTAACGGCACCGATGATATAACCGTAAATCTCATTACCCTGTCAGCAGGAATGCTGGTTTCTCCGGCTTCTGTTCCTGTAACGGAATTCTACGCCACAGCAGCCAACGCCAATGCGGGAGTAAATCCTATCAGTCCCATACAGACGATTACGGCAAACGGAAACCTCGTCACACAGACATATTTTGTACGTTTTGAAAATTCTGATGACTGTTATACGGTGCGGCCATTAGCGGTAAATCTTGTACATCCTGTTATCGTTCAGTCTTCTTTCACAATATGTGATTTTAATAATGATAATACTGAAAATGTACAGCTTGCTGAATTTTCTCCGGCGATTATCGGAAACCAGAATGCGACAACGCTTTTTTATCAGACTTCTGCCAATGCCATTGCGGGAACCAATCCCATAACCAGTATTACGGTAAACGGAACCCAGCAGGTTTTCGTAAAAATAACATCATACAACTGTCAGCAGATATATCCGGTAAATCTGAGTCTTACCTCAACTCCCGCAGTAACTCCTGAAGTGAATATTACCCTTAATACTATTTGCGACAATAATAATGACGGCAGCGAAAATTACAATCTTACGCAGGCGCAGCCTCAGATTTATTCAGGATCTAATGTAACTTTTACCTATTATCTGAATTATAATCCTGCCACCCATGTATTTTCCAATCAGGTCGCAAACCCGGCACAATTTCCTGTTTCTGCAGGAAGCGCAACAGTTTATGTAAAAGTAAAATTTAATAACAGCGAATGCTTTTCGGTTTCAAAACTCAATATTCAGATCACATTTTTACCGGCGGTAGTTTTGAATCCTGCCGTTTTAGAGACCTGTGACGAAGAATTTAACCTGAATGAAACCTTCCAGCTCAGCGATGCAGTTCCCCAACTGTTTGTTGCTTCGCAGAATACCTACCCATTGTCGGCAATGACAATCACTTATTACAATACAGCAGCTCAGGCCAATGCCGGAAGTCCGGCCAATCAGATCGGGCCGTCCGTAACCACAACGGTTTCCTCCGTTCAGGTATGGGCGAGATTTCAGTCACAGACTACCGGGTGTTATTCCGTAGCGCCAATCCAGCTCAAAACGTATTTTCCGCCGAAAGCTATTAACTCAACCATTACCGTCTGCGATGAAAATTTAGACGGAAGCTACGAAGTAAATCTCTTGAATTTTACCAACCTCATGGTGGATATTCCGAATCCTGCCAATTCATTTTCTTTTTATCTTACGCAGCAGGATGCTATGAATGGAACCAATGCTATAGCCAATCCGGCAAATTTTTCAGCCAATCCTTTTCCTGCGCAGATATGGGTGAAAGTTCAGAACATCCCGGGATGTGACGATGTTGCAGCCGTTAACTTTACCCAGGGAAACAAAGTGGTCTTGCAGAACGCCGGCCCTTTCCAGATCGCGGTCTGTGACACGGGAAATAACGGAACGGAAACCGTTGATCTCACACAGTTTCAAAACCAGATTTATACAGGAACAAATGTAACATTTACCTATTATCCTTCTCTGGCTGATCTTAACGCCGGAACCAATGCAATTACGTCTCCTTCGAGTTTTAATTACACTCAGGGACCGGGTCTCAATACCGTATATGTAAAAGTAAGTGTTCCCGGTTCATGCCCGAATGTTGCTCAGATCAATCTTTCATTGAAACTGACACCAATATTTGATATTCCGACCCTTTATTTCTGTCCGGAAGGATCACTGGATTATACGGTAAATATTGAAGGATATACGATCATCAGCTATGTATGGACTAATCCTTCAGGACAGGTTATTTCAACCACAGACACCATTACCGGAGTTACAGTGGTCGGAAACTATACGCTGACAGTCACCGCCCAAAACGGATGTACCTATACCGATACTTTCGAAATCAAACACTATGATGTTCCGGTGATTGAGCAGCTTGAATTCAACGGGAATACAGCCGTGGTTCATGCTACAGGACTGCAGACCATCCTTTATTCTATCGATGGAATAACATGGCAGGCCGGTAATACGTTCTACAATTTACCGACGGGGATCACTACATTCTATGTAAAATATGTAAACAGCGACTGTATCGTAAAACAACAGGGTGTTGTTCTGGATATTAAAAATGCCATTACACCAAACGGAGACGGCCTGAATGACCATTGGATCGTGAAGGATCTTCAGGTATTCGGTAGCAGAATGTCAACCGTTAAAATTTACGACCGGTACCAGTATCAGGTTTTTGAGCAGAGTTCCAATACCCAGTTTTTCTGGGACGGAACCATCAGGGGACGTGCAATTCCAACTTCCAGCTATTGGTATGTCATTACCCTTCCTGACGGCAGAACCTCCACCGGCTGGATCCTGGTAAAGAATAATAATTAAACCTTAAATCAGAAATAGAAACCTCATTGAATGTTCAGTGAGGTTTTATATTTTTGAAAAACACTCTTCATGCGCTCAAAAATTTCCCTATGTGGAAGTATTTTAACGGACAGTAAGTCCCCCTCCCTTGGAAATCGAGGAACGAGATTCGCCGATTCCTATTTATAAATAAAAATAAAAGAGGCATTGGTGGATTCGATCAAAGGCAGAAGACGGGTGTGAAAAGCATAACAACAAATAAAAAAAACAAACAATTAAAAGTCCTCGGAAATAAACATAATTTACATCCATTGACGAACAAAAATTCCCCTCCTTCGGAGGGGTGGATTCGACCGATGGGAGAAGACGGGGTGGTTAAAAATAAGACAACAAACAACAAACAACAAATAATGAAAAAAATCCTCACCGAAATAAATGGAATTCCGATTTACAGAAACTTCGTAGAAGACCTGCCTTATAATCCCCAATTAAAACCCTTATTAAACGGAAAAAGAAATGCCGGAATCCTCAGCGAAGTTATCTTCTGGAAGCAGGTTCGGGCGAAAACTTTCCACCAGCTAGATTTTGACAGACAGCGGATTATCGGAAATTATATCGTTGATTTTTATGTCAAAACATTAGGTCTTGTTATCGAAATAGACGGCTGGAGCCACAATAACAAAGAAATCTACGATGACGTAAGACAGCAATATCTCGAATCTTTAGGTTTAACAATATTCAGAATAACAGATTCTGATGTAAGGAATAACCTCGCTGTAGTAATGAAAGACTTAGAAAATTTCCTTATCGAACATTATAAATATTAGCAGGCAATATTCCCCTCCCATGGAAATCGAGGAACGAGATTCGCCGATTCCGATTTATAAATAAAAATGAAAGAGGCATTGGTGGATTCGACCAACGGGAGAAGACGGGGTGGTCAAAAGAACAACGACAAACCAATAAACCTTACCGTATAAAACCACCCCGTCAAAAATTCTTTGAATTTTCGCCACCCCTCCAGACGAGGGGAATTAACCACTCATAAGATTCCATCTACAAAAAACTCTGAGATTAGACGCTTTTGCTGTTCATATTTTAAACAATATATTTACATCAACATTTTATGTATGACAAAACTCTTTACAAAGTACCTGTTTCTATGGTTTATTCTTCCGATTATAATAATAGTAATTATTTTTAATTTTCCTACGACAAAATTTGAAGTTGGATATTTTGGAGTCAATAGAACTGTAAATTTTAGTAAAATTGACACTGTTTTTGGAAATACGATATACAATTTTTCCTTTTTTCTTATTACATATCCAGTGTATTTCCTAAGCTACTTTATTATTTTTTTAATTCGAAAACATACAGATTTTAATTATTCCATAATACATTTCAGTATATTTATAATTAATTTTATTTTGCTTTCTGTCAATGCAGAGAATAGATTCTTAATTCCTTTATCTGTAATTTGCTTCGTATTTTTTATTTTGAATATCTTTAAAACCTTGAATTCAACCAACTGTAAACATTAAACATAGAACTTTAAACTGCAATATGACTTTCCAGGAACAGATACAGCAGGGCATCCCGAGCCAACTGCCACAGCCGAAACCTTACGAAACCAATATCAACCATGCTCCGAAACGTAAAGAGATTTTGGGGGAAGAAGAGAAAAAACTCGCCCTAAAGAATGCTTTGCGGTACTTTGAGCCTCAGTTTCATGCGGAACTTCTGCCTGAATTCAGAGAGGAACTCGAAAAATACGGAAGGATTTATATGTATCGTTTCCGTCCGGACTATGAGATGAAGGCAAGGCCAATTTCAGAATATCCCGGAAAATCGGAGCAGGCAAAAGCGATCATGCTGATGATTCAGAACAATCTGGATTATGCCGTGGCGCAGCATCCGCATGAGCTGATTACCTATGGAGGAAACGGAGCGGTTTTCTCAAACTGGGCGCAGTATCTTCTAACGGTGAAATACCTGTCCGAAATGACAGATGAGCAGACTCTCGTCATGTATTCCGGGCATCCCATGGGATTATTCCCTTCACATAAAGATGCGCCGAGAGTGGTCGTAACCAACGGAATGATGATCCCCAATTACTCCAAACCGGACGACTGGGAAAAGTTTAATGCATTAGGCGTTACGCAGTACGGACAGATGACGGCAGGAAGCTATATGTATATCGGGCCGCAGGGAATTGTTCACGGAACAACAATTACCGTTCTCAATGCTTTCAGAAAAATCAATAAAGAACCGAAAGGCGGATTGTTCGTAACCTCCGGATTGGGCGGAATGAGCGGGGCGCAGCCAAAAGCGGGAAATATTGCAGGCTGTGTTACAGTGTGCGCGGAAGTAAATCCGAAAATTACCAAAATCCGCCACGATCAGAAATGGGTGAACGAAATCCATGAAAATCTTGATGAATTGGTAGAAAGAGTAAGAAAAGCGCAGGAAAACAAAGAAACCGTTTCATTAGCTTATCTCGGAAATATCGTTGAGGTTTGGGAAAAATTCGACCAGGAAAATATAAGAATTGACATCGGTTCGGACCAGACATCGCTTCACAATCCGTGGGCGGGAGGCTATTATCCTGCCGGGCAGAGCTTTGAAGAATCCAATAAAATGATGGCTGAAGATCCCGAATTATTCAAAGAAAAAGTTCAGGAAACGCTGAGACGACACGCAGAAGCCATCAACAAACATACCGCCAAAGGCACGTACTTCTTCGACTACGGAAATGCTTTCTTATTGGAAGCTTCCAGAGCCGGAGCAGATGTAATGGCAGATAATCCTACGCTCGGAAGAGAATTTAAGTTCCCTTCCTATGTTCAGGATATTATGGGACCGATGTGTTTCGATTACGGTTTCGGGCCGTTCCGTTGGGTATGTACCAGCGGAAAACCGGAAGATCTGCAGAAAACGGATGACATCGCCTGTGCGGTGTTAGAGGAAATCCAGCAGAATTCTCCGGAAGAAATCCAGCAGCAGATGAAAGACAATATCCAGTGGATCAAAGGCGCGCAGGAAAATAATCTGGTCGTAGGTTCACAGGCCAGAATTCTCTATGCCGATGCGGAAGGAAGAATGAAAATCGCCGAAGCATTTAATAAAGCCATCAGAAACGGGGAGATCGGACCGGTAGTGCTGGGAAGGGACCATCACGATGTTTCGGGAACGGATTCGCCGTACCGCGAGACTTCCAATATTTATGACGGATCAAGATTTACCGCAGATATGGCGATCCACAATGTGATCGGTGACAGTTTCCGGGGGGCTACGTGGGTTTCCATTCACAATGGAGGCGGCGTAGGATGGGGTGAAGTGATCAACGGAGGTTTCGGAATGCTGCTGGACGGAAGCGATGATGCCGACCGAAGATTAAAATCCATGCTGTTCTGGGATGTTAACAACGGAATTTCCCGCAGAAGCTGGGCCCGAAATGAAGGGGCTGTTTTCGCCATCAAAAGAGCGATGGAAGCAGAACCGAAACTCAAAGTGACGCTCCCTAATTTTGTGGATGAAAGTTTATTCTAACGTCATTGCGAGGAGGAACGACGAAGCAATCTGTTGAATGGTTGAAAATTATTTGAACGGATTGCTTCGCTTTGCTCGCAATGACGGACAATAATAAAACCTGCTGTAAGGCAGGTTTTTATCTATAACAAGAAAACCGTCCCATCGAGTAGCTTTGCAAAAGCGTATCGAGAAGTTTGATGACAGGCTCTCGATACATCCGACAACAGGATAATTGATACTGGAATATAAAAAAACCTGCTTTTGAGCAGGTTTTTCGTTTTTAATTTATCGTTCTATTTTGGTCCGTTAAAAGTTATTCCGAGAGAAAAAACAGGCTTGGTCAGTTGCGTTCCGTTGATAAAACTCCCGTTTCCCATCACAAACTGATAACCGACCCTCGACGTAAGATAGACTCCGACCTTTTCTTTGGTGATATTTCCCAGTTTATAAGAAAGATCCAGTCCCGGCTGTATATTATAAAACAGATCCCGGCTTAATCTTCTCGGAACTTCATATTCATTTACAAACCATACTCCCCGGATTTGATTGTAAGACATTTCCGTATATGTTTCATCAGGGTTTACCAGGCTTAGAAAATAGATCCCGGTAGAAATATAAGCGCTTAAAGTGAGGTTTTCTTTTTTGATCAGATCATTTTGGGCAAGTACGTTGAAGGTAGTATGATAAGATCTGGTTCTGTTGGCCGGATATCCAAAATTTTCCGAATGATTCTGTTGGGTATACGCCAGTTCGCCACCCAACGAAACGCGGTCATTCACGTATATCCTTCCATTCATTTGAAAAGCTGGCAGGTGCTTTTTTAAACCGGGCTGTAATTGTAATCCTGCAAAAACGGCAATATGATCTTTTTGTGCAAAGAACAGGTTAGAGGTTGATAAAAATCCCAAAATATAAATCACTTTTTTCATACGGATATAATTTACTGTTATATTGGCTATGACCGTACTATTGTTAAAGGTTGCACATCTTTAAAAACGGTACGCTCTATATACAAGACGAAAAAAGAGTTTGATGGTTGCCTGATTACAAATGATTCTTCTTAAAAATCAGGTGTAGGTAATATAGGTTTTAGGATAAAAATATTTTTAGATGGTAAAAATCCCGTCACTTCGAGTAGCTTTGCAAAAGCGTATCGAGAAGTCGGTGATGGGTTCTCGATACATTTTTCGGCGCTGCGCTGCGAAAAACACTCGAACTGACGGAAGCCGTTACTTCTTTGCAGAGACAGTCGTCACTTCGAGTAGCTTTGCAAAAGCGTATCGAGAAGTTGGTGATGCGGTCTCGATACATCCGATTGCATCGGACACCCAACTGACGGAGTGACTTCCGTATGGTAACTCCGCTTTGTCAAAGTTCCGGTCTTTTTTTGATTCATATCAGTGACAAAATTTATTAAAGGACTTCTTCTTATTTACCGAGAATTTCAATGGTATCCTCATTGGCAATGGCTACCTGTTTTGTTATTTGGTTAAAAGCAATAAGAGGTATTTTCTGAGTGCTGAAAACAATTGAAGAAACCTGTTTTCCTGATGAAATTTCTTTTATTTCGTCCACAACTTTCCCGGTCTTGTAATTAATAATCTTAGGATATTCGTAGAGTTCCCAAGCGAAAGTATCGTCGATGGCGATCAGGTTTCCTCCAATGGCACATTCCGGTGTAATGATATCCGAAACGGTATTCGTAACAATATTCCATATGCCGATTTGCCCGTTTTGAAGCTCATCGGGAAACTCATCATCAAAAGGTTCGGTCTCATTAGGAGCACCGATGAGTACAAGTTCATTATTGATAAAACTCGCCGTGCTTATTTCTGCACAAGTTTCAGGTTTTATTCTGCTTTTATCTAATGCTTTCGGGTTCTTAATACATTCTTCGATGTCGAATACTTCTACAAAATCATAAGGATGCCATACCCAGCCTTTGCTCAATAAGGTTTTCTGATCAGGACTTACCTCGAGTCTTGAATGAAAAAAATGGCCGGGTTTTCTGTCGCTGGTATTGGTTAAAAGGACTCCGGTTTCTACCTCTTCGAATTCCAGTCTGTTGAAGTCGTTCGGACAATGAATCAGGATATTTCTTCCGTCTTTAAGCTTTGCAAAAGCAGCAGGATATTCATATACGTGAGCATGATAATAAGAGCGGTTGATTTCTCTCAATATTTCTCCGTTTTTTAGCAAAAGTCCTTTTGTTCCTAATTTTTTATAGAGGAATGAATAGACACCGTCTGAAGAGCTGATGGCACCATCAAAGGAAAAAGCATGATAATACCTGATTAATAGATGATCATCCCCGTCAATTGGAAAAAGTACTCTTCCTCCATTTACCCAGTCTACCAGATGATTTCCTGTCCAGTTTAGGGTTGCCGGTTGTACTTCATGTAACGTCTGTCTCTGCATAAGTTTTCAATGGTTTTATTTGAACTTTTAATAACCATGTAGGTCAGCACAAATATATCCAAATTATAGCAACATTGAATATCAGTTGTACAGACAGAAATTTTCTTACACACACTTTGTCAAAGTTCTGATCTTTGGCAAAGTTTAAAAATAAGAAAACCTGCTTTACGGCAGGTTTTGTTTTATTTTAGAGTGGATTGTAATCTGTGCTTTGTTTTGTAACGCTCACGGATTGAAAATTTGCAAGATTGGTATAAGAATTTATTTTTTACGCAGGAATTCAAGACCTAAAAATTTAATTTTTTCATTTTCATTACTAAACCTTATTTTCCATCTTTTTTCCATAAATTCTATTAATTTTAAACCTCTTTCAAGAATTTCTTTTGATGTCCATTCTGTATAATTTGTAATTTCATTTTCTGAGTAACAGCCATACCTATAGCCGACAGCATTTAGATTATTACTAATTTTATTTTCAAAACATTTATCCTTTAATGATGAATTTTTTTCTTTTGAAATAGGTAATAGGTTTCCTAAGGAATTTCGCAAAGATTTTCGTTGTGGTGATGTGAAATTTTTAAATTTCTCTCTCCAACAAAGTTGTCTCGATGACTGGGGATAAATATGCTCAATACTTTTATAGTCAAAATTATCAAAAATTTCCCAATCTAATTTAACTCTTTTTGTCTTTGAATTCTCGCTCAATGTTAAATCATATTCATAGAGAAAATACCTTATTCCAGCCCATTGATAAAATCCTTTATCTCTAAATAACTTTATCATCAGATCTCTTGCTTCCCTAGTATTTAAAAACTTGTTAGCATTGTCTTCGATTTTTCTTATAAGTTCTTCAGACGTAAATTTTCTATTATGGAACTCTATTGAAAGTTTTAAAAAATTTAAATCATCAACATCTAAATAGTAAAATCTTATATTATGTAAACTAACAATAAAAATCAGCCTTTCAATTTCAATTAAAAACTGCAATCTCTTTCTATTACTATGTTCATTTTTGAAAAATATCATTATCAAAGGAGAAACTGCATTTATTCCTATTCGATTTATTTTGTCTAGGTAATTTTTAACTTCAGAAGAATAATCGGAATCTTGCGGATTATGTAGTTGATACCAAATATCTACTGAGTTTTGTAAATTTTCGACATAATTGTTAATTGAAATTAAGTCGATCTTTGAATCATTTAAATTTTTTGTTGTAAACTTTTTTTCTAGCAAAAAATTTGCATATTCGTCTCTCTGCGGAGAATTTAGACTTGGAATTCTAAGTGTTTTTGCAACGTATTCTTCTTTTGGGAATAATTCAGAACCAAAATAAATTATATAATGATTGAACAAAAATATATCATCTTTAAGTGGTTTGGATTTATTTCTACCTAAATTATGATAAATAGATTTCCAACATTCATTTATTTTTTTTCTTAAACTATTTTTCTCATAATCCTCGTTTGAGAGTTTTGTACTTAAATAAATTAATCTATTTTTTAATAATTCAAGGTGGGATAATGGCTTGCCTCTATTATTCATTGTTTCAAACGAAACAAATGTGTCTATATCAGAAGTAATTGTATAAATGTTAAAAAACAAATTTTGTGTAAGCTTGCGATATAGTAATTCTATTTTTTTTATACTCAAAGCATCAAGTTGGCTTAAAAAAAAACTTTTTGCATTTTTTAAGTTTTGAGTGTATATTGTCTCTTGTTTTTGAGATTTTGTTTCAGAGTGCTCTAAAAATATTTCTGTTTTAAGATACTCATAGCTTGGATTATCTTTTTCATAACCAAAAATATATGATCTTGATATACCATTATCCTTAGAATCAAAGATGAATTTTTTTCGTATATCGCTTATGGGTGTGTAATTTAATTCTTGACACTTTTTTGAGGAAGCTTCTATAATCGACTGAATCAAAATTAATGAAGTTGTTAAGCGTTGTTGCCCATCAACAATATAATATGGATAATAACTTTTACTGCTAATAATCCATGTGTCATCATGCCAATTACTTGAAATAACATCTTCAACAGGTTCTAAAGTTATCACACCCGTATAATGATTTTTACCATCTTCTAGTTGTTCTAAATCATTCCAAAAATCTTTTAATTGCTTCTCTGTCCAAGCATAACCTCTTTGATAATCTGGTATTCGAAATAGCCTCTCATTAAAAATTTTTGAAAGTGAGAACAATGTAGACTCCATTTTTATTTTTTTGTAGTTTAATTTTTAGTTTTCTAATTTAGAAATAAATTAAATATTAAAGTAGACAAATGATATAAAAACAGATTTATATTTAGACTAATGCCACTTATCTACAAACAATTGTATTATTATTTCAAATACTTCTAAATATAAGTATATAATTAAGTGCTAAAATAAAAAACCACCACCACATTCCATTCCGTATTTCTACGGAATTTAAAACAACCCTGAAACAAATCTCCTGCAACTGCATGAAGTCTCCTGCAAGTTGCGGGAAACCTCCTGCATCTGCATTTTGTTTAAAACAAGTCTGTTTGTAACCTCCTGCAATTGCATGAAGTCTCCTGCAAGTTGTGGGGAACTTCATGCAACTGCATTTTGTTTCCCGCAAAATGTTTTAAACTAAATGTAGAATTTTTTATATTTGTTCGTCTCAATTCATAAATAATTAACAATAAAAACACATTTCAAGTATGAAAATCTCATTAGTGAGGCTGAGTACCAAAGACTTGGCTACTCTTGCCCAGCGAATTATTTCGAATGCCCAATCGGGAAAATATCCTGTTATTTCCAACCATCCTCTTGTATCAGCGATACAGACTTCTTATGCAGCGTATGATGAGGTGTACACCAAGCAGATCTATAGCGGGAAGGGAACAGATGTTGCCGGCGCAGATTATGAACGCGACGTTGCGTACAAAAGCCTCAAAGCATTTTTAAACGGTTACCGTAAGCTTTCCACAGCGGTCAATTATCAGCTGGCAGAGGAACTGTACCAGGTATTTAAGCAGTTCGGACTGGATCTCGACCGGCTGAGCTATTCGTCCCAGACCGCCCAGATGAAAAAGCTGATCGAGGAGCTGGAACGTCCTGAAAACAGCCAGAAAATCACCGCACTTTCCCTGAATGCAGCATTTAACGAAATGAAAGCCAAGCATGACGCTTTTGAACTGATCTTTGCCGGTCAGGCTGAAGCCAATGCTGACCTCCGGCAGATGTCCAGCGCATCAGCCATCCGAAAGGTCCTTGAGAAAAACCTCAAATCGTATTTCAATTTGCTGACGGCCATGAAGGAAGTATCGGGATGGGAGCTTTTCTACAACGATGTGAACGAACTGGTAAAAGCCGCTAAAAATTCCTCATCGGGAAAGGGCAAAGACGACGATCAGCCTAAAAGCGAATAGCTTCATCAACTCAGCACCGCGCTGGGTTTTTTTATGACTGTACGGAAGGGTTATGGGAAATAAATGTCACCATTTCCAACCTTTTCAGCGGGTACTGCATCTTTATAAGAAAAGTATGCTATGAAATTAACGATACCGACCCCATGTCATGAAAACTGGGAAGAGATGGCTCCGGCTGAACGGGGAAGATTCTGCTCCGTATGCGTAAAAACCGTACAGGATTTTACCGCCCTTCCCGATGAGCACCTTATGGAAACCCTTTCGCACAGCACTGAAAATGTCTGCGGCCGTTTTACAACGTCACAGCTCAACCGCGACCTGCAGTTTTCCTATATCAACACGCTGTTGGCAAAGTTTGCGGTAGGTTTTATCCTGACCGCAGGCGGATTTACGGCTGTTAAAGCCCAGCAATGCGAGCCTAAGAAAGACAGTAGACCGGAAGAGACGAAAGGAAATGTACAGTCGGTGGTCGTAAAGATTCCGTTAAACACATGAGTATGGTGGTAGGAGGGCTGCAAGCGGTAAGCATCAGAACCAATGTTCCTGTGTATGTGGTTGATGGAAAAATAATGAGTGAGAAGAGATTCAGAAAAATCGATTCACAGCATATTGATAGTGTACGGGTGTTAAGGGGAGAGGTTGCGATTGCCGCTTATGGTAGGAAAGCAAAACACGGAGCGGTTGTCGTGACGACAAAAATGAGGTGAAGAATCTTTAATTTTATTTCCGTTTAATTTGTCATGCTGGAAGCATCTGAACAATGATTTGTTGTGCGTCTGTTGCATTGTTTAGATCCTTTACAGGATGACAATAGAAATGATCGTTTAAAAACAATGAATAATTGTTTGGTGTTTTGTGGGATTGTAGTGATGGATGTTTTTAAACCACCCCGTCAAAAATTTTTTAAATTTTCGACACCCCTCCAAAGGAGGGGAATTTTTATTGTGTTGGTGGTATATTGTTTTGTCATTCTGAACAGAGCGAAGCGGCGTGAAGTATCTTTTTAACCACAGATTTCGCGGATTTACACGGATGATTGTGTGTTATCTTGGCGGATGAGATTCTTCCTTCGTCAGAATGACATCGCATTATTGATGTGTGTTCCTGCTTGTATTAAGCTTGTTATGCTGTAGTTTTTAAACAATAATTTGTTGTGTGTGCTGATGGTTGGTTTAGATTCTTACAGGATGACAAACAGGGATGGTGTTTTTTAAACAATGAATAATTGTTTGGTGTTTCGGTGGATTGTAGTGATGGACGGTTTGAAACCACCCCGTCAAAAATTTTTCAAATTTTTGCCACCCCTCCAAAGGAGGGGAATTTTTATTGTGTTGGTTGGGATCCTTTGCGGGATGACAATCGGAGCGTATGAATTCTGAATGTGCAGAGTAAAAGCATCAGCAGTTATATGTTAATTTTATTTCAAATAGAGCAAATCTATTAATTCAGTCTTTTTAAAATCAATTTTTAGGTCTACCTTTATTCTATTCAAATAAATAACATTAAACAGTAATACAATAAAAAGATCTATGGAATCATCAAGCACCCCTTTATTTCACGAAATATTCAAACCCTACAACGAAATTCCCGAAGAGTATAAAGTTCCCGAAATCCACCAGCGCGAATACCTCCTCAATGGTGAGCTGGTAGCCTGGAGCGGAGACGTACAGGAAATCTATTCGCCGGTATGTATTCCCACAGAAAACGGTCCGCAGCGGAAGCTTCTGGGAAGTGTTCCCAACATCGGCCCGAAGGAAGCAATGGAAGTGCTGGATGCCTGCGTAAAAGCTTATGATAACGGGTTGGGAGAGTGGCCGACGATGTCGGTGGAAGGAAGAATCAAATGTATGCAGAAGTTCGTATACCTAATGATTCAGCAGCGGGACGTGATCATCAGGCTGCTGATGTGGGAAATCGGAAAAACATTAGGAGATTCTACCAAAGAGTTTGACAGGACGGTAGATTATATCAACCAGACCATTGATGCGTTAAAGGATCTTGACCGCGAGTCGTCCCGCTTCCAACAGGCGGAAGGTACCATCGCACAGATCAGAAGAGCGCCTTTGGGAGTTGTTCTCAGTATGGGACCTTTCAATTATCCTTTAAATGAAATATTTACGACGCTTATCCCTGCGCTGATTATGGGAAATACGATTCTGTTTAAACTTCCTAAACATGGTGTTCTCGCACATTATCCTTTGCTGAATGCTTTTAAGGAAGCTTTCCCGAAAGGAACAGTTAATACATTATACGGAAAGGGCTCTGAAATTATCACCCCGATTATGGAAAGCGGAAAAGTGAATGTGCTGGCTTTCATCGGTTCCAGCAAAGTGGCCAATGGTTTGAAAAAACTTCATCCGAAGGTTAATCGTTTACGTGCTATTTTAAGCCTTGATGCAAAAAATGCTGCGATTGTTACCAAAAATGCCAACCTTGACGTTGCGGTGAATGAGTGTATTCTGGGATCGCTTTCTTTTAACGGACAGCGTTGTACTGCTCTTAAGCTGATCTTTGTACAGAAAGACGTAGCAGAAGCGTTTACGCAAAAGCTGACAGCTGCTGTTGCAGCGATGAAGCCAGGGCTTCCGTGGGAAAAGGATGTTAAAATAACCCCGCTTCCGGAAGTCAATAAGCCGCCTTACCTGAAAGAATGTATAGATGATGCGAAGTCAAAAGGCGCCAAAGTTCTTAATGAGAATGGTGGTTTTAATGAGGCTTCTTTCTTCTTCCCGGCGGTGGTTTATCCCGTAAACAGCGATATGAAGCTTTATCATGAGGAACAGTTCGGGCCGGTGATTCCGGTGGTTCCTTTCGAGAGTATTGATGAGCCGATCGAGTACCAGGTGAATGCAGACCACGGAATGCAGGTGAGCATTTTCAGTGAAGATCCATTGGAAGTATCGAAATTAATCGATCCTTTCGTTAATCTTGTAAGCCGTGTGAATATTAACTGTCAGGCACAGCGTGGCCCGGATGTTTTTCCTTTTACGGGAAGAAAAGACAGTGCGGAAGGAACGCTTTCGGTATTTGATGCGTTACGTTCTTTCTCTATTCGTTCGCTGGTAGCTGCGAAAGTAACGGAATCGAATAAGAATCTTCTGAATACGATTGTGCGGGATCATGATTCTAATTTCCTGAGTACGGATTATATTTTTTAATATTAAGTGATGGGCTTTGTCATTTTGAACAGAATGGAGGGGCGTGAAGAATCTATTTTCCCACAGATTTCGCGGATTTGCACGGATCTGTGATTTGAACAGAGCGGGGTGATGTGAGGAATCTTTTTAGCACAGATTTCGCGGGTTTGCACGGATCTTTGATTTGAACAGAGCAGTGCGGCGTGAAGAGTTTTTTTTAAGCACAGATTTCGCGGATTTACACGGATGATGGTGCGTTATCATGGGGAGATTCTTCCTTCATCATAATGACACAGGGAGGGGTTTGTTGAAGCAGTGAATGCTTGTTTTGAGTGAATTGTTAATGTTGTGATCTTTTTAAACCACCTCGTCGTAAATTCTTTGAATTTTCGCCACCAGTGCCTCTGTGCTTTTTATTTATAATTATTTATAAATAGAATCGGCGAATCTCGTTCCTCGATTTCCAAGGGAGGGGAATTGTATCGTGTTAGTGGAATATGTTGTTCTGTATTCTGAACAGTTATTTCCATTACGTTTGTCATGCTGAAAGCATCTCTACAGCGCTTTATTGTGAGTTCAGTAGTTGCTTCGACCGATTTAAGATGGGGTAGATGGTTGGTTGAGTAACTTTTATTTTAAAGAATTACATCATTATACTATATAATAAATCCGCAGCACCAAAGGTGCTGCGGATTTTTGATTGATGAAATCAAAACATATATTGAAGAGAATTGTTATTGCGAAGTAAGAAATCTGCTGATGATCGCGTTCAGCTCTTCAGCATGGGTCACGTTGAGACCGTGAGGTGCGCCTTCAATAATCATGAAATCGTTGTTAAGAATTCCGTTGGCGGCTTGTTTTCCGGCAGTGTCAATAGGAACGATATTATCTGAATCTCCATGTACGATGAGTGTTTTTACGGTTACGTTTTTCAATTCGGGACGGAAATCGGTATTGGCCCAGCTTTCCGCACATTTTATGGTAGCGATGGGATTGGCAAATGATGCAATGGCCCAGTCGTAATCCAACTGCTTCTGGCTTACTGCTTTTGAAAGCAGTCCTACATTGTAAAAATCTTTATGGAAGGATTCCAGGAAGGTGATGCGGTCTGTTTTCAGGGCATTCATAATTTCATCAAGCTTTTCCTGAGGAACACCGTCGGGATTGTCATCTTTCTGTTTTACCAAAGGAATAATGGATGAAATTAACGCGACTTTATCGATGTTTTCGGTTCCGTAATTGGTGAGATACCGAACGACTTCGCCACCACCCATTGAAAATCCGAAAAGGATCACATTTTTAAGATCCAGCTGCGTGATGATTTCATGAAGATCCTGCGCAAGCCCGTCATAATCGTAACCATTAAGGCTTGGCGATGATTTCCCGAATCCTTTTCGGTCATAGGTAATAACCCGGTAGCCGAGATCCAGCAGAACAGGAATCTGCATTTCCCACGATTTTCCGCTTAACGGCCATCCGTGAATTAAAATAATGGGTTGTCCGGATCCTAAATCTTCATAGTAAAGTTCGACGTTTTTATCGTCCTGTTTCGTAATAAAAGGCATATTGATATTTTTTTGGTGTACCACAGAAGACACAAATATTAAGCCATAAATACCATTTCGTCTATATTGTTCTTGTTATACTATATCCGTTAATTGTCCGCCAGTTCAGGGGTTTTGCAGTGTAGCAAAGAAGATGTACCGAAAGCTTGTTGACCAGCTTGACCAGTATATTGTTGTAAAAACTAAATTTATTATTAAAAAAAAGCTGACATTCGCTGTAACATTTTTAAAGGGTTGTTACTAACCTCACAGAGCGTTAGAAATTATGGTCTCAACAGAACAGGATTTTTTAGATAAAATTGAAAAGCATAAAGGAATCATTTTCAAGATTTCTAAAATGTACATGGACGATAAAGACGACCGTGACGATCTTTTTCAGGAAATTACCTATCAGGTCTGGAAGGCGTATCCCGGCTTCAAAGGTCAGAGTGAATTTTCTACGTGGCTGTACCGTATTGCCTTGAATACGGCGATTATCTTTCTTAAAAATGAGAAAAAAAGAAGTTTCATCAGTAACGGCTCTTACACCGAATACAAGATTGCCCATGAAGAATTTAGTAATGATAAAGAAGAAAAGCTGAATGAAATGTATAAAGCCATCAACCAGCTGAATCCTATTGACAAAGCTTTTATTTTCTATTATCTCGAAGATTTTTCCGGAAGAGAGATTGCAGAACAGATGGGAATTTCGGAAGGAAATGTACGGGTAAAAATGAACCGCGCCAAGAATAAACTTAAAGATATTTTAAACTCAAATCAAACACCATATTAAATCAACTGTCATGAATATCGATGAACTGAAAAATACCTGGAATCAGGACGATTCTTTTGAAGAAACCCCGGAAATAAGTATGGAACAGAAGAATAAAATCAACCTTCCGCTTGAAAAAATCCGCCGCAATATGCGCATGGAATTCTGGTCTACCGTAGGAATTTTTGTTTTCGCATTTACCCTTATAGCCCTTTCTGCCGGACCATTTAAGTTTAAATTTTATATTACCATCCTTATTGCTTCGATGGTTTTTGTGACTTTCTTTTTTTTCAGTCAGTTTTTTAAACTGTATAAAAATATGAGCAGTCCCATGATGAAAACCTACGACAGCCTGAAAGACCTGCTGCACCAATTCCAGCTGAATAAGCAGTATTATCTCTCTTTTTATCTTTCTTTTGTTCCGTTTCTGGTATGTGAGATCATTATTGTTCTCGAATTTATTCCACGGCCGGTACCTTTGTCAGATACGAAAATTGCAAGCATTCTTATCGGCAGTATTGTAATTGTCATGCCTTTGCTTTTTGTAATCGGAAAATGGTGGTTTAAGTGGTTATATGGAAAATACATCATCCAGATTGAGAATCTTGTGAATGAGCTTAAACGATAGTTTCGGCGGGCCGAAAGCCCGCCGAAACCTTTTATTGTGTATAATAAGCAGGAAATTCTCTTATTAGGGCATACATATCTCTCCATTCAAAATAATCCGGACTGACGCTGCTTACATTTTCAAAGCCTTGATCCCGAAACAGTTTTTTTGTTCTGGATACATGAAAGTATTGTGAAACGACGATCACACTTTTGAAACGAATCTGCTTTCGTAAGGCTAATGTATTTTCAACGGTAGCTCTGGTATTATTTCCGAGATTGTCGACAATAATCAGCGAATCGGGAATGCCTTGAATAATAAGAAATTCTTTCATTTTATCTCCTTCATAAAAGCCCTCTTTTCCCAGTCCACCGCTTACCAGAATTTGTTTGACACGTCCTGTCTTAAATAGCTGTACTCCGGTTTTCAGCCGCATTTCGAGCCGCTTGGATAAAGTGCCGTCTTCATTAACTTTATTTCCGAGTATCACGGCAAGATCTGCATTTTTTCTACTGTCGGAAAGTCCGTCAGAAATGATAAATACTGTGTGTCCCACAAACCAGACAGCAACTGTAAAGACCAATATTTTAATTACTTTTAATATATTCTTGACCACTGGCTTACTGTAATTATTTCGCGGTTTTTTCTTTTTTAATTTCATTGAGGATCCAATCGAGCTGAGGGTCTCTTTTATGGATTATATCTTCCATTGTTTCCTGAACGGCAATATCAGGAACCACACCTTTTTTAGTATTGGTAGGAGTGATATCCGGCTGTACAAAAACAAGCCCTATGGGAAGATCGATCATGGAATTGGGAAGTGTCTGGTACGAATAAAATCCGGCTACCGTTCCGTCATTGGCGCCTCCTGTCTCCTCTCCGACAAGGGTTGCTCTTTTATCATTTTTAAGCTTTGAAGTAAGAATCGATGACGCTGAAAAACTCGCTCCGTTAATCAATACGAATATTTTACCTCTGAAAGCATTCTTATCGGGTTTTGATCGTTTATCCGCTTTTATTTTATAGTAAACCTTTCCGTCTTTTTTGTAAGTGCTGAAAGTCTGTGCAAAGAAAAAAGCAGGATAGGTAAGGGTTTTAAATGTGTATTCCAAGACATTGCTCTTGCGGAAGTAATTGGTTTTTAAAGGTGTTGTTGCAGAATTTACCTCAGAAGGTTTAATCAAAATATACGGTTCGGGAGAAAGATACGAGTACAGTTTATGAATCTCTTCCAGTGAGCCTCCATAATTGTTTCTTACGTCTATAATTAAATACGATGAGTGGGTTTCTTTTATTTTTTCAAAGGCATTTTTATAAAATTTACCTGAATAAACCCCAGAAAAACTTTTTACCTGGATGTAAGCAATCGTACTGTCTTTATCAAGGAATTTAAAATTTCTGTTATAAGAATCACTTAAAGCCACATAATCGTTGATTTTTTTCTCGTCGGTTCTTTTTTTGTTTTCCTTTTCTTTTTTAAGGTCATCACCGGATTTGGATTCCCGGGTAAGCTGATAGGTTTTTGTTTTTCCTTCATAAACTGTTTTAATGCTGGCTTGATTTTGAAAGCCTTTCTCTGCAACATAATAACTGAAAAAGAGGTCTTTCAGGAAATACGGCTTAAAAGTGGTATTGAATCCGTCGGTACTGATGAGCTTCCTGTATCTTTTAATGTAGTAAGAAACAGGTGTATGATCGATGGAAAGAATCTCAGTTCCGGGTTTAATATTTTCAACAGAATCTTTATTTCCGCTAATAAAAAGGCGGTCATCCTGAATGTAATAATCGAAGCGGCTGAACATTCCTTTTTTATTCTCCAGGGATTTGATTTCTTTTTTGGTAATCCTTTTAGAAGGAATTCTCAGTGAAAGATGTCCTTCCCGGATATCTGAAACCACCGGCTGCAGCTTAAAATAAAACTGAAGCGGTGTAAGGGGCTTATCAATGGTATTTTTGAGACTGTCAAATTTACGGTCAAGATCCTGCTTTGAAATATACCAGAAAAGATGAGGGTGCATTTCTTTGATCTTTGAATATGCGAAATCCACATCTTGCTTCAGTTTTTCCGGCGGAATACAGATTTTCTGCCGCTCGTTGTGTTTCCGCACCGATCCGCAGGCCGTGATTAACAGAAGAAAAAGCAGGAAGAAATATTTTTTCTGCACTTTTTTTAGTTCAAAATTAAAGTTTTCGTCATTACATTCCGAAAAAAGGCGTAATATTTTCATGTAAAATTAAAGGTTTTATATCGACCGAACGTCATATAGAATATTATCACTCATTAACATTTATCTGAAAAATGATCTACATTATTATCAGCCTGGCTGTTCTATCCATTGTATTGTATTTTGTCGTTACGGGACAGCCAGTCTTCGGTTCGGAAGCAACCGGAGAGCGACTGCTCAAAATACAGCGTTCCAAACATTATAATAATAAGCAGTTCCAGAATATTTCTAATACTCCGGCGCTGGCAGAGGGGTATTCTATGCCCAAAGTGATGTTTAATTTTCTGTTTAATAAAAAGAATCCCCATCTTAAACCTTTGTCTGAAATTCCATCGATACATACGGACCTCAAAAATCTTTCCAAAGATCAGGATGTTTTTATCTGGCTCGGTCATTCATCGTATTATATTCAGACAGACGGCATTTCTTTTCTGATTGACCCGGTGCTGAGTCCATACGGTTCCCCGTTTAAATTTTTTAATAAAGCATTTTCGGGAGCGGATATTTTTAAACCTGAAGATATTCCTGCCATTGATTATCTTATCATCACCCACGATCATTACGACCACCTTGATTACCCGACTGTAAAATCGATCCGAAACAGAGTGGGAAAGGTTATTCTGCCTTTGGGAGTAGGTGCACATCTGGAACGGTGGGGGTATACGGCCGAACAGCTTATTGAGGAAGACTGGGGAACTGCAGTTGACCTGCAAAATAATATCAAAATAATATTTACTCCAGCCAGACATTTTTCAGGCAGGAAGGTAAAAAGAAATGTTACCTTATGGACGTCCTATGTTATGATCACTCCTACGAAAAGATTGTTTCTCGGCGGTGACAGCGGCTATGATACTCATTTTAAAGAGATCGGGGAGAACTACGGTCCGTTTGATTATGCTATTATTGAAAACGGACAGTACAATGAGGCCTGGAAATATATTCATGCATTACCGGATGATGTGATTCAGGCAAGTATAGATGTGCAGGCTCGAAATATCATTCCGGTACATTCATCAAAATTTGCCCTTGCACTCCATGCATGGAATGAACCTCTGAAAAAAGTAACCAGTCTTGCCGAAAATAAACATCTCTCAGTTTTAACACCCATGATCGGGCAACCCGTAGATCTTAACGCGGCAGAGCATCATTTTGAGAAATGGTGGGAAACCGAATAGTTATGCGTGCCAGATGTTTTTGTAGCGTGAAGGATGATTTTCAAACTGTTGCCGTACAAAATCACATTCCGGATCTATAAGAAGATCTTTTTCTTCTGCGTACTTCACCAGTTCATCCAGCAGCATTTTGGCATAGCCCTGGCCTTCAAGATCTTCATTAAGCTTGGTATAGTAAACGATCAGCAGTCTGCCATCAACCTCGATAGACATATAGCCGGACTTTTTTCCTTCTATTATCATCTGCAACTCATCCTGATACGGAGATACTTCAAATTTTATATTTTCCATAGTATTGGGATTTTCGGTGTTAATGAAATGATGTGAGAATTTCTTCATTTAAAATTACAAATTAAAAATGATATATAATATCTAAGAAAATTATCATCATCCAACTATACATTCAATTTTTTCAATGGCCGGTAGCAGTATCGGTCATTTTATTTTATCTATTCTTTCGATTTTAATATTACAGTATTGTTTGAATTTTATAATTTTGACAAATGGAATTTAACGAAACAATAAAAGGTTTTTACAAACGCGTAGGACTGCAGTGTATTAAAACACCGGGAGTAGGTCATTTCAATGTATTTTCACGTGAGAACTGTTCTTTAATAACCCCGTACAGCAGAAGGGATTATTATAAAATTTCATTGATCATAGGGAAGGGAAAGCTTCATTATGCTGATAAATGGATTTACGTAGACCGTCCGGCATTACTGTTTTCTAATCCTCTAATTCCGTATTCCTGGGAAGCAGAAGATAATAACCAGAAGGGATATTTCTGTCTTTTTACCGATCACTTTGTGCATGACGGGAACCGCTTGGGAAATCTTCAGGATTCACAGCTTTTTAAAATAGGGGGAACTCCGGTTTTCTTTATCAATGAAGAACAGCAGAAAACCGTTGCGGATATTTTTATTAAAATGATGGCCGAAATTCAATCGGATTATCTTCATAAATACGACATGCTAAGGGCCTATCTTCATCTTCTGATTCATGAAACCATGAAAATACATCCCGCAGAAAATTTCGAACCTTACCAGAACGCTTCACAGAGGGTAGCTTCTTTATTCATGGAGTTGCTGGAAAGACAGTTTCCTATTGACAGTCCCGAAAGGTTTCTTAAATTAAAAAGTCCGGTTGATTATGCCGAAAGCTTATCCATTCATGTTAATTCTTTAAACCGTTCCGTAAAAGAGATCACCGGAAAAACAACAAGTCAGCAGATTGCGGCGAGGATTATCCAGGAAGCTAATGCATTGCTCAAGCATACGGACTGGAATATTTCAGAAATTGCGTATGGTTTGGGTTTTGAAGAGCCTGCTTATTTTACCAATTATTTTAAAAAACAGACCGGAATATCACCCAATGCAGTAAGAACTGCTGTTGTTTGAATTTTATAATTCTTCGTTTGAATTGTATATTAAATAGAAAGCCCGGCTTCTATAATTTTGTACTGTAAATTTTAAATCACAAGCTATCATGAAATTTAGAACATTAGGGAACACAGGAGAGCAGCTGTCTGCCATTGGATTAGGATGTATGGGAATGAGCTTTGCTTATGGACCTGCGGATGAGCAACAAAGCATCAGCACGCTTCATAAAGCACTTGATTCGGGAATAAACTTCTGGGATACCGCAGATATGTACGCCAACGGCGATAACGAGAGGCTGATTTCGAAAGTTTTGGTGCCGAACCGCGATAAAATTTTTATTGCTACCAAATTCGGATTTCGTTTTAAAAATGAAACGGCGGGACACAGCGGATCTCCGGGAACGTATTTTGACGGCTCACCGGACTGGATTAAAAAAGCCGTGGATCTGAGTCTTCAACGGTTGAAAATTGATGAAATCGATTTGTATTATGCACACAGGGTCGACCCGAATATTCCTGTTGAAGAAACGGTAGGGGCGATGGCAGATCTTGTAAAAGCCGGTAAAGTGCGCTACTTAGGATTATCCGAAGCTTCTGCAGAATCTATCAAAAAAGCAAATAAAATTCATCCGATTACTGCCCTGCAATCAGAATACTCTCTGCTGACAAGAGATATTGAAAAAGAAATTCTTCCAACAATCAGGGAACTGGGAATTACCTTAGTGCCGTATTCTCCGCTGGCAAGAGGATTATTTTCAAATATTAATGAAGCACAGCATTTCGGTGATGATGATTTCAGGAAATCCCTGCCGCGGTATCAGGAAGAGTTTCTTGAAAATAATAAAAATCTTGCGAAAGAAATTAATGAATTTGCCCAATCCAAAGGTATTAAAGGAACTCAGCTGGCATTAGCGTGGGTGCTGAATCAGGGAGAAGACATTATTCCTATACCGGGAACAAAGCGCATCCCATACTTAGAAGAGAATATCGCAGCTGCAAATATTGAACTTTCTACTGCTGATCTGGAAACAGTTGATTCGATTTTAAAAAAATATCCAAATGTCGGCGCACGATACAGCGAAGGTGCCCTGAAACTGGTCAATAACTAAAATATTTCCTTTCAGATTTCAATATAAAAACATAATCTGGATTTTACGATTTTATAAAAATGGTTACACTTAAAGAAAAAAATAAGTTTATTGCTACAATTCTGGCATTCGCTGTCATTCCGATGTCGGGTCTTGCAACAGACATTTATCTGCCGTCTATGCCAAGTATGGCAACAGAGCTTCAGCAGCCGGAAAGCAATATTCAACTGACGCTTTCCATATTTTTAATCAGTTACGGTCTGACGCAGTTTTTTGCAGGAAGTATTGTAGATTCATTCGGTAGGTATAGAATTACAATGCTTTCGCTTGGTTTGTTTGTCGCATCTTTTTTGATTACGGCAACCACTCACAATATTTTTGTGATCTACGCCATGCGTGTTTTGCAGGGAATACTTTCGGGGTTTGCCGTAGTGGCCAAAAGGGCATTTTTTGTAGATGTCTACGAAGGAGAGCAGCGGAAACATTACCTCAGCATCATGACAATTGTCTGGTCGGTAGGTCCTATTATTGCGCCGTTTATCGGAGGATATTTACAGAAAAATTTTGGATGGCAGTCGAACTTTTATGTATTGGCAGGCTACAGTTTACTGTTGTTAATTCTGGAATTTATTTTTTCAGGCGAAACACTGAAGAAAAGAAATCCTTTCCATCTGGAATTTCTCATTAAAGAATACAATACGATGTTCAAAGCTAAAGATTTCTTTTACGGAATGATTATGTGCGGACTGAGCTATTCCATGATTATGTTCTTTAATCTGTGCGGATCTTTCATTATAGAGCATAAAATGGGTTATTCTGAAGTAGTGGCTGGTTATGTATCGCTGATTCTGGGATTTGCCTGGATGACCGGCGGGTTTTTAGGGAAGGCTTTGATCAATAAAGCATTTCTGCCAAAAATACGTTATGCAAACTTTATCCAGTTATTTTTAATTATTTTAATGTTTGTTGCATCCTATTTCTCGAATAATATCTACAGTCTGGTTGCCTTTGCGTTTTTGATACATGTTACGGCAGGATTTATCTTTAACAATTATTTCTCCTACTGTATCGGAAGATTTCCAAATTCTGCGGGAATTGCTGGGGGGCTTACCGGTGGTGTTGCCTTTATCATCACCTCGGCCATCAGCTACGGAATTGTAGCCGTGATAAAGCCTCAGATTCAGCTTGAGGTTGCAGAAGGATATTTCGTGCTGGGAATTTTAGGGCTGTTTATTTTAAGCATGATTAAATTTAGAAGGGCGCATGCTTAATTGTTAAAGATTTTTGCATCATTAGGAACGGTCAATGTCATCCTGAGCTTGTCGAAGGAAGCTCGTTTTTACATTAAATTACAATCAATGGCTTTAGCCAAACTTAATATTTGGGTGATGCAGTTTCTGCGTTTGTCAAATCAAAAGCGGGCGTAGCCAATGTCAATCAGATGGAACCTTTTGTGTACGATAAGATAGTTAAGTTATTTTTAAACCAATAAAAAAAGCTCCTTTAAAAAAGGAGCTTTCATTTATATCAAAACCTGGGAAATTAAATTCCGTCAATAATTTCATTTAAAACCGTGCTTGGCCTCATTGCAGTATACGTTTTGTAAGTATCTGTTTTGTAGTAGCCTCCGATATCCTCAGGTTTACCCTGAACGCCAATTAGCTCAGCATTGATTACTTCTTCGTTCTCTTTCATCGCCTCTGCAATAGGAGCAAACTGTGCAGCCAACTCCGCATCAGCAGTCTGGTTCGCTAATGCTTCAGCCCAATACATCGCAAGATAGAAATGAGAACCTCTGTTATCGATCTGTCCTACTTTTCTGGCAGGAGATTTATCAGTTGCTAAGAATTTAGCGTTTGCTTCATCCAATGCATCTGCCAATACCTGAGATTTTGTGTTTCCCTGAGTTTGTGCTAAATGTTCCAAAGAAGCTTGTAATGCCAAGAATTCACCTAAAGAATCCCATCGTAAATAACCTTCTTCAACGAACTGTTCAACGTGCTTCGGAGCAGAACCTCCGGCTCCTGTTTCAAATAAACCACCACCATTCATCAATGGAACGATAGAAAGCATTTTTGCAGAAGTTCCAAGCTCAAGAATAGGGAAGAGATCAGTAAGATAATCTCTCAATACATTTCCTGAAACGGAAATCGTATCTTTTCCTTCTCTTGCTCTCTTTAAAGTTTCTGTCATTGCGTCTTTTACATCCATAATTCTGATGTCAAGACCTGCAGTATCATAATCTTTAAGATATTTTTCAACTTTTTTGATGATTTCCCTGTCGTGCGCTCTTCCTTTATCCAGCCAGAAAATAGCAGGCGTATCAGATAATCTTGCTCTGTTTACGGCTAATTTCACCCAATCCTGGATTGGCGCATCTTTCGTCTGGCACATTCTGAAAATATCACCTTTTTCCACTTTTTGAGAAAGAAGAACATTTCCGTTTTCATCCTGAACTTCAATTGTTCCGTCAGCAGAAGCCTGGAATGTTTTGTCGTGAGAACCGTATTCTTCAGCTTTCTGAGCCATCAGACCAACATTCGGAACAGAACCCATTGTCGTTGGATCTAATTTTCCGTGCGCTTTCATATCATCAATTACAGACTGGTAGAATCCTGCATAAGAACGGTCCGGAATAATACAAACCGTATCTTCTTCTTTTCCGTCTTTGTTCCACATTTTTCCTCCGCCTCTTACCAAAGCAGCCATAGAAGCATCAACGATGATATCAGAAGGAACGTGGAAATTAGTAATTCCTTTGTCAGAATTTACCATTGCCACTCTTGGCCCGTTTACCAAAGCAGCTTCGATGTCTCCTTTAATATTGGCTTCCTGCTCGTTTCCTTTGATTTTATCAAAAAGATCTGCAAGACCATTGTTAGGATTAATATCTAAAGATTTGAACGTTTCGGCATATTTAGTGAAAACTTCTTTAAAGAAAGTTTCTACGATAGCTCCGAAAATGATTGGATCAGAAATTTTCATCATCGTTGCCTTCAAATGTGCGGATAACAATACATTTCTATCTTTAGCTTCCTGAATTGCCTTTTCCACAAAAGCTTTCAAAGCATTTAAATTCATTACGGATGAATCAATAACTTCTCCTGCCTGAAGATTGGCGAAATCTTTTAATTGAGTTTCAGAACCGTCATTTCCTTTGAATACGATTCTGTATTTTGTAGCATTTTCAAGTGTAGTTGAAGTTTCCGTCCCATAGAAATCTCCGCTTTCCATGTGCGCAACATCTGTTTTGCTGTCAGAAGCCCAGTCGCCCATTCTGTGAGGATTTGCCTTGGCATAGTTTTTAACAGCTTTAGGAGCACGTCTGTCAGAATTTCCTTCCCTTAATACAGGATTTACAGCACTTCCGAGCACTTTTGCATATTTAGCTTTGATTGCTTTTTCTTCATCATTTTTAGGCTCAGCCGGATAATCAGGAACGGCAAAACCTTTAGCCTGAAGTTCAGCGATTGCCGCATCAAGCTGAGGTGCCGAAGCAGATATATTAGGTAATTTGATAATATTAGCGTCAGGTTGTGTAGCCAATTGACCCAGTTCAGCCAAAGCGTCACCGATTTTCTGATCATCTTTCAGAAACTCAGGGAAGTTGGCTAAAATTCTTCCTGCCAAAGAAATATCCGGTACTGCAATCTCAATGTTTGCTGATTTTGTGAAAGCTTTTACAATCGGTAAAAACGAGTGTGTAGCCAACATCGGAGCCTCATCTGTAAGGGTGTAATAGATTTTTGATTTGTCTGACATTATACTGTTATTTATTATTTGATTTTTTAAGACTCACAAATTTAGGTAAAAATTAATTTTTTAGATGATTATAAGCCAATATTTTCGGCTTTAAGATTAATTTAACCCCAAACCGCATAAAAAGCGCTGTTTTTTAATTAAATTTGATGAACTAAAAAAAGAATTATGTCAACAACCATTACTTTAAAAGGAAATGAAGTGCACACAATCGGGAAATTACCGGAAGTAGGCTCCAAGATCAGGGATTTTGCACTGGTAGATTCAGGGTTACAGGTAAAAACACTTGAAAATTTCGACGGAAAGAAAAAGGTATTCAACATCTTCCCGAGCATTGATACGCCTACATGTGCATCATCAGCAAGAAAATTCAATGAAGAGGCTTCTGCACTGGAAGATACTGTTGTTATCAACGTTTCCAGAGATTTACCTTTTGCTTTAGGAAGATTTTGTGCTGCCGAAGGTCTGAACAATGTAGAAACCCTTTCAGACTTCAGAAGCAGTTTTGGGGACGATTATGAAGTAACAATCACCGATTCTCCGATGAAAGGTCTTTTGAGCCGTGCCGTAATTGTTACTGATGCCGACAATAAAGTAGTGTACACAGAACAGGTTTCGGAAATCGCTGACGAACCAAATTATGAAGCTGCTTTAGCTGCATTGAAATAATTAAAAATTATATTTTAATCATTGCCTTGTGGACTTCCGCAGGGCTTTTTTTAATTAAACACGAATGTCACGAGTATTTTTCACGGATAACACAAACCTCTATCAATAGGAACGGGCTTTAGCCCATTTAATCCAATAGCAATTCAATTGGCTTTAGCCAAAATTTATAAATTTAATTAGTGAATATTCGTGAAAAATATTCATGCTTAAATACTGACCTCAATCATCAAAATTTAATTCTAATAATCCTACCTTTACATCATGAAACGTTCCGGAACAGCAGATTTACCGCTTCACTATGGCAAAGTACCGCCTTGGTTATATGAACGTATGTCTGTTCTCGGCCTATCCATTATTGAGGTCATTCTCGCAGATTATGGAAAAGATGAAGTATTGAGACGACTCGCAGATCCGTTCTGGTTTCAGAGCTTTGGTGCGGTGATGGGGATGGACTGGCACTCTTCCGGAATTACCACTTCGGTTATGGGAGCACTGAAACGTTCCATCAACCCAAATTCCCAGACTCTTGGATTGTATATCTGCGGCGGAAAGGGAAAATTTTCAAGAGAAACACCTTCGGAACTCATCAGGATTGCCGACAAAACAGGATTAAACGGAAACGAACTTGTAAGAGCCAGCAAGCTTTCGGCAAAAGTCGATAATACGGCCATTCAGGATGGTTATCAGCTATACCTGCATAATTTTATCCTGGCAGACAACGGAAACTGGAGTGTCGTACAGCAGGGAATGCATGAATCCGATAGTACGGCGAGACGCTATCACTGGCATTCTGAAAATATAAAATCTTTTGTAGAAGAGCCTCACACGGGAATCAACGGTATTTCAAGAGGTAAAATTTTAAATCTTACTGATTCGGATGCTTCCGAAAACAGGAAAGGTATTCTGGAAATTTCCCATACTGATTCTGCGGAAATTATGAGTGATTTTGCAAGGTCAATTCTTCCCGCACACCACGATGTACAGGCTTCCGATGTTGATTTGAAACGCCTCGGAGCATTGTTGTATGTGACCCGCGAACAGCAGCCTCAGAATTTTGAAGACCTGCTGATGCTGGAAGGGGTAGGGCCAAGAACCATGCAGTCACTGGCGTTGGTAAGTGAAGTGATTCATGGAGCGCCGTCAAGATTTACCGATCCTGCAAGATTTTCTTTCGCCCACGGCGGAAAAGACGGCCATCCTTTCCCAGTTCCCACTAAAGTCTATGATGAAAGTATTAATATCATCAGAAAAGGAATTGAAAAATCAAAACTTGGAAATTCCGATAAACTGAAAACATTGAACAAGCTTCACGATATTGTTGTAAAAACCGAACAGAATTTTACCCCTGATTTTGATATCCAGGAAGTGATTGAGGAAGAAAGACAGAATTCATGGCGTTTTGGCGGAAAAACTGTTTTTGGTGATGCTCAAAAGCCCTCTCCTCCGAAACCAATCCAGCTTTCTTTGTTCTGATAACTAAAAAGCCTTATACCTTTTGGTATAAAGCTTTTGTTTAAATTGTGGATTCTGGTTTTAGATTCCTGTAGATAAAGTTAAATCTTCCCAGTTTTTCGCATCTTTTGTAATCGCTTCGATCTTATTGTTCAGGAATTCCGGAGCTCCAACTCCCAACAGCAGATGTACCGGCGGATTTTCCTCTTTACTGATCTGTATCAGAACATCAGCTGCTTTTACCGGATCATTCGGCTGGTTTCCGTTGATCTCGTCCAAGTGTGCTTTCTCCGAATTTCTTGCCGCTTCATAGGCTTCAATAGAATTTTCAGGCGTTTTTACCGAATCTTTTGTCAGGAAATCGGTACGGAAATAAGCAGGATAAACAACCGTTGCGTGAATTCCGAAATCTCTCGCTTCTTCGGCCAAAGCCTCCGTAAATCCGGCTACTGCAAATTTTGTGGAACAGTAAACTCCCCATCCCGGAAAACCACCGTAATAGCCTCCAACAGATGAAATGTTGAAAATATTTCCTGATTTCTGCGCTCTGAGATAAGGCATCGCATTCCTGATCACATTCAGTGTTCCGAATACGTTAACATCGAAATTGGCCCTTGCTTCGGCATCGCTCAATTCTTCCAGCGTTCCCAATTGTCCGTATCCTGCATTGTTAACAATCACATCAACATTTCCAAAATGCTCTACCGTTTTATCCAGAGCAGATTTTACATCATTATTATCCGTAATATTCATACTCAACGGGAGGAAATTTTCGGAAACTTCTCCGAATGCATCTGTTAAAGATTCTACCGTGCGGCTTGTTGCAGCCACTTTAAATCCATCTGATAATAATTTTTTTACCAGTTCGAACCCAAGACCTTTAGACGCTCCTGTCACGAACCATACTTTTTTTGCTTCCATTTTTTAATATTTTTATTGTTTTAAATGATGGTACAAAGATGGTAAGAAGAGCTTTTTTAAAAGTAGCCGAATCCGCGAATGATGTAACCAAATCGTGAATGATCTTTAGTTCTTGCAAAGCAGGATGCAGAAATTATAGCTTAATAAAATAGAAACGCTAAGTCTCTCTTTTAGTATTAAAAATCTACCACGGACTGATTCCGTTTTCATCCTCAATATCATTGCTGAAATATTGTCCGGTCGGTCCGTTTTCATCCGTTAATGTATGTTTTACGATGAATGATGCTGCACTTTCCACAGAGCCTGGTCCGCTGTGGCCATTGAAATCGGTTGCCGTATAACCGGGATCAATGACATTAACTTTGAATTGCAGTTCTCTCAGTTCGTACGCAAGCGTAATGGTATACGCATTCAATGCTGACTTTGAAGGGCCGTAAGCTGCTGTTTTTACATGATAATATTTCCATTCCGGGTCGGTATGCAAAGTAAGAGAACCTAATCCTGAAGTGATATTGCTGATTCGCGGACTGTCTGATTTTTTAAGCAAATCTAAAAATGCCTGGGTAACATTGATTACTCCAAAGAAATTTGTGTTAAAAACTTCCCGGATATCATTCACCGAAGTCTCGGAAGCGGTCTGAGGATTTACGCCCAGAATTCCGGCGTTATTAATCAGGATATCCAGTTTTCCCTGTTCTTTTTCAACCAAATTCTTTGCTTTGGCTATTGATTCAGGATTGGTAACGTCGATTTCAACTGCTTTGATATTCTGAAATCCCTGCTTTGTCAATTCTTTTACAGTTTCTTCTCCTTTTGCAAGATTTCTGCTTCCTAAATAAACAAATAATCCCTTTTCTGAAAGTTGTTTTGCGGTTTCAAGACCGATGCTTCTGTTGGCTCCTGTAATTAATACTGTTTTCATTTTTTTTATTTTAACTGATGTAAAATTCCGATAATAAAACAGCATGACATTTGCCATTTGGCAAAAAGAGAGAAATTATAAACAACATTGAGGCATTTTGTCAATAATGAATGAATTTTGACAGAATTGTTTAAGCAAAGACTCTTTAAATAAATTAAAAATGAGTATTCAGATAAAAATTTACAACGTGATATTTTTCCTGATCCTGCTCAGAGAAGACTGTGTCACGCCCAGATAAGAAGCCACATATGAAAGCGGAATTCTGTTGACTGCCGTAGGATAAATTTCAAGAAACTTGAGGTAACGTGTTGTAGCATCTTCTGTAACCAGCGGACTCCTTCTTTCCACCTTCTGTATTAAAGCTCTTGAAATGATTTTATGAACGATAGCATCAAATCCCACAATGGTCTGTAAAAGCTCCAGCCAGTCCTTTCTTTCAAAAACGATAAGCTTACAGTCGGTTACTGCCTGAACATATGCGCTGGAACAAATCTGGTTATCAAAGCTCTCAAGATCTACGACCAGGTTATTTTCTTCAATGAAATATTTGGTGATCTCCTCGCTTTTATTGTTGTAGTAACATACGCGCAGGATTCCGTCAACAACAAATCCCACCTGTTTGGCTACTTTACCGGCTTCGGAAAAATATTCTTCTTTCGGAAGAGTTAATTCTATGGCTTTACCTGCAATAAAATCCATCTGCTGCTGATTGAGATTGCCGAATCTCAGGATAAAATCAAATAGTTCTTTCATAAATGCAAGGTAAGGAAAGAAAATATTGTGGCATTTGTCATTTGGCAAATAAAAGGTTGGTTTTTATAGAATTAGACATCTTTTATAAAATCTTCATATTCATAATAAAACCTTTCAAAACCATCCATTTTATCAACGAAAAACTGAAAAGTTTCCTGCCATGTATTTTTATTGAAAATGGAAACGTCATGTTTTTCAACCCAGATTCTGCTGATGATTTTCCCGTTTTCCAACGTATAAGATTCTTCCTTATGAAAATCGCCGATAAAATCTTTCAGAATATCCTCAAGCGACCAGATTTTATTGTAATAGGCATCTCTGAAAACTTCATCTTTCATTTCGATATCAAGAGAGACTTCCGCCTTTTTATTATCCGCATAAAACTTGAACGACATATCCTTAATCTTGGTATCGTATAAAATCCATTTTCTCGGAAAAGATTTTCCAAAGGCCGTCCAAAATTCTTTTTTTAGCTGTTGTGCTTCCTGTTTGCTGAACATATAACAAAAGTAGGAATTTTTGAACGGAATGGAATAAGAAGAAAAAAAGCCCGCCGAAAAACTTAATTTTCCTGACGGTCTCTGTCGGTTCATATCCAATATTATTTTCCTTCTGATCTTACTGTTGCTTCAGGAGTAACGGGGGTGAAGAAATTGACAAGATTTCCGTCAGGATCACGGAATAAAAGTGATTTATTTCCCCAGGGCATTATTGTTGGCTTCTGTACGATGCTTCCCTGAAGATAGGCAGATAATCTTTCATACTCTTTATCAACATCTTCTACCTTAAATTCAATAATGATGCTGCGGTTTTGTTGCGGTTGTGCTATATCATCACCGCCAAAGAACTGTAATGTTCGGATGCTTCCGATGGCTAAAGTTGCTGTTGCCGTCCTGAGCTCAGCGAAATCCGGCGTGTATTGTATCAGAGAAAATCCTGTGATGTGTTCGTAAAATTTTATTAACCTTTCTATGTCTGCAGTAATGATGCGAATTGATAATAGATTCATTTTTTATATTTAATTATAGCACAAAATTAGCCGATCGTATGACAGCTGTCTGTCAGCAGTCTTTGAATTAATTCAAATAAAATTATACTGGTAGTTTCTGTATATTGCAACGTATTCATATCCTGATCTTTCAACTTTTCAGGATATTGATGATTTAAAACAATTTTCTTATTTTTGTAGTAATGCTGTCTAAAAAATCTCAATACGCGTTTAAGGCGCTGTCGTATCTTGTAGAAAAGAGGAACGACGGGCCTATTCTTATTTCCGAAATTGCCGATCATAAGAAGATCCCTTTGAAGTTTTTGGAAAATATCCTGCTCGAACTTAAAAAAGCGGGGATTCTCGATAGTAAAAAAGGTAAAGGTGGAGGATATTTTTTTAAAGAAAATCCTGAAAACGTTAAGCTGGCCAAAATTATCCGTCTCGTAAACGGGCCCATTGCGCTGCTTCCCTGTGTAAGCCTGAACTTTTATGAAAATTGTGAAGACTGTACCGAAGATCATTGCGGGCTGCACGACGTACTGATTGAAGTAAGGGATGCCTCGCTGAATATTCTGGAAAGAAAAACTTTAATGGATCTGGTCGACTGACCCGGTCCTTTTTTTTGAATTATTAGTCTACTTTTTTGGTGGGATAATAATTTTATTGGATATTTGCATTACTTCAAATGAATAAATTATGATTTCAAAAGAAGATGCAGAAACACTCAGACAGCTTCCGTCAGAAGAAGGATTGAAATTTATTTCTTCACGTTTTCCGGAAACAGCTGTTTTTTCAACATCACTTGGTCAGGAAGACCAGGTCATTACCGACATCATTTTCAGAAATAAGCTGCCGATAAAAGTTTTTACACTGGATACAGGCCGGCTTTTCTACGAGCACTATGAACTGCTTTCACAAAATAATGCCCGCTATGCAACCAAAACGGAAGTCTATTTCCCGGAATCTTCGGATGTTGAAAAATACGTCAATGAAAAAGGCATCAATGCGTTTTACCATTCTGTAGAAAACAGGAAAGAATGTTGTTTCATCAGAAAGGTTAAACCTTTAAACCGCGCCCTTGAAAATGCAGACATCTGGATCACAGGATTGCGTTCTGAACAATCGGAAAACCGGGAAAATATGCCTATTATCGAATGGGACGAAGAACGGAGGCTTTACAAGTATAATCCGTTAATCGACTGGAATTACCAGCAGGTTCTCGTTTATCTGCAACAGAATAAGGTTCAGGAGCTGCCTTTGCATAAAAAAGGATTCATAAGTGTCGGCTGTGAGCCATGCACGAGAGCTGTTGTTGCAGGCGAGAATCCGCGTGCAGGACGCTGGTGGTGGGAAAATTCACAAAAAGAGTGCGGCCTTCATACGCATTAATTCAAATATTACTTTCAAAATGAATACATATAAACTAGACTATCTGGAACAGCTGGAAGCTGAAAGTATTTACATTATGCGGGAAATTGCCGCACAGTTTGAAAAGCCAGCTTTGCTTTTCAGCGGCGGAAAAGATTCCATCACATTGGTACATCTGGCAATAAAAGCTTTTGCACCTATGAAAATTCCTTTTCCTTTGGTACATATTGATACCGGCCACAACTTTCCGGAGGCATTGCAGTTCAGGGATTATCTTGCAGAAACAATCGGTGCAGAACTGATCGTACGCAGTGTGGAAGATACCATTAAAGCTAAAAAATTAGCAGAACCTAAAGGAAAATTTGCCTCAAGAAACTGGCTGCAGACGCATACTTTACTAGATACGATTGAAGAATTCGGGTTTGATGCATGTATCGGCGGAGCCAGAAGAGACGAAGAAAAAGCAAGAGCGAAAGAACGTTTCTTCTCCGTTCGGGATGAATTCGGGCAATGGGACCCAAAATTACAACGCCCTGAACTCTGGAATATTTATAACGGAAGAATCAGCAAAGGTGAAAATGTAAGGGTTTTCCCGATTTCCAACTGGACGGAACTCGATGTCTGGAATTATATTAAAAAAGAAAATATCCAGCTTCCATCGATTTATTTTGCGCATGATCGTGATGTGATTGAACATGAAGGACAGCTGATTGCCGTTTCAGATTTTATCCGGATTGATGAAAATGATACGATTGTCAATAAAAAAGTCCGTTACAGAACAGTAGGCGATATGACCTGTACAGCAGCCGTAGAAAGCCATGCGGAAACACTGGATGAAGTAGTGAAGGAAATTACGGCTTCCAGGATTTCAGAACGCGGCGAAACAAGAATCGACGATAAAGTGACGGAAGCTGCCATGGAAGACAGGAAAAAGGGCGGATATTTTTAATAAGCAATGCCAATTGTGCTTAAAATTTGTTTTTTAAAATTAATATAATTTCTAACACGATTGATAGGTAATGTAATTTGATGAGCTCAAAAATTACTTATTACCTATTACTCATTATTAATAAACTAAACGTGGACATATTAAGATTTATCACTGCAGGAAGCGTGGATGACGGCAAAAGTACCCTCATCGGAAGACTTCTTTATGATAGTAAAAATATATTGGTCGACCAGCTGGAAGCGCTGGAGAAACAGTCAAAAAATAAGAACGAAAACGGAATAGACCTTGCCATTTTAACTGATGGATTGCGGGCTGAAAGAGAGCAGGGAATTACCATTGATGTTGCCTACCGATATTTTTCGACACCTAAAAGGAAATTTATTATTGCCGATGCTCCCGGACATATTCAGTACACAAGAAATATGATTACCGGAGCTTCAAACTCACAATTGATTGTTATTCTTATTGATGCAAGACAGGGAGTTATCGAGCAGACCAAAAGACATTCCATCATCGCTTCATTACTGAAGATGAAACATGTAGTGGTAGCCATTAATAAAATGGATCTTGTTGACTATACACAGGAAATTTTTAATGATATTAAAATTCAGTATGATGAAGTTGCAGCCAAACTGGGACTGGAAAATATCAGCTATTTCCCGATTTCGGCATTTCATGGTGATAATATTGTTTCCCGGTCAGAAAATATGAGCTGGTACGATGGCCTTTCACTGCTTGATTTTCTGGAAACAGTTGAGGTCAATAACAACAACGAGTTTGAAAGCCCGAGATTCCAGGTACAATATGTAATCCGGCCTCAGACTGATGAGCTTCACGATTACAGAGGTTATGCCGGAGAAGTGATTTCCGGCGTTTACAAAAAAGGGGATGAAATTACGGTGCTTCCGCAAAATATCAATACAAAAATATCGTCTATTGAAACAGGAGGTAAGGAAACGGATGCTGTTTTTGCCGGACAGCCTGCCGTTATTCATATTGAAGATGATATTGATATCAGCCGCGGTGACTTCCTCGTTAAACCGGACAGTCTTCCAAAAATGGAAAATGAAATTGAAGCGGTTGTCTGCTGGTTGGATAAAAAAGAACTGACTGAAGGCAGTAAATATTTTATCCAGCATAAAAGCAAGCTTCTGAAAGCGCTGATAAAAGAAATCGAATACAAAATTGACGTCAATACATTAGAAAAAATTCCGGTTACGGAAAATATCAGGCTGAATGAAGTGGTAAAAGTCCGATTGAAGACGGCTTCTCCACTTGTATTCGACAGCTTTAATGAAAGCCGTAACACAGGAAATGCCATCCTGATCGACGAAACCGGCAATTCGACAGTAGGTGCTGTCATGATCCTGTAAGTCTATAATTATTGTTTTAACAACTAAATGTAAACGGTAATGATCATCTCAAGAAAAGTTCAGGTTAGGCTCAATGTATTTTTTATAACAGCCGCAGTATTGTCTGTTACCGTTTTTTCCATATATCAGCTCGGGTATCTGGACGAACTTTTTACGGTCCTTGCTAAAGATAACTATATTTTTTACTGGATGCTGCTGGTGGGCGTTTTAGCGGAAATTGTAGCCGGATCAATGGGAATGGGCTATGGTGTGATCTGTACTACCACACTGCTGTTTCTGGGTATTCCGCCACATGCGGTAAGTGCGAGCATTCATTCTGCCGAAAGTTTTACCACCGCGGCAGGAAGCTTAAGCCATATCAGGCTGAAAAATGTAAGTAAAACGCTGGTGAAAAGGCTTGCGGTTCCGGCTGTAATCGGAGCTGTGATCGGAGCTGTTTCTCTGACATATCTGGGAGAATATTATTCAAAAATCACAAAAACCATTATTTCCTTTTATACACTGTATCTGGGCATTCAGATTTTATCCAATGCCTTTAAAAATAAGCAGGATAAAAAACTGAAAAAGAAAACTAATCTTACCAGACTTGGCCTTGCCGGAGGATTTATCGATTCATTTGCCGGAGGAGGATGGGGACCTTTGGTGACCGGAACATTAATTAAAAATTCCTTTACGCCAAGGTTTGCAGTGGGAAGTTCTACGGTTGCCAAGTTTATTTTAACCCTTACCGCAGCTATTACTTTTATTTTAACCCTGGGCATCCAGCACTGGAACATCATTTTTGGGCTGCTGATCGGGGGAATCTTTACCGCACCTTTTTCCGCAATGCTTACGGCTAAACTCCCTGTGAAGAGCATGTTTATCGTCATTGGACTGCTGGTGATTATTATGAGTTCCATAACCATCTATAAATCTGTTTTTTAATAAAAATCACTTATTGAGTTGAAAATAAATGCAATAAAAAATATTTTTGGTTTTGAAAATATTTTACTTTTACAGCATTAAAAAAATACTATGAACATACACGTCGTTGCCGTTTTTAAGTTTAATGAAAACTATTTAATGGAAGCTGTTGAGCTTTTTCAGACTTTGGTAAAAGAAACCAGAAAAGAAGAAGGCTGTCTGAAATATGATCTTATTGAAGATAAAGACAATAAAGGAACATTCTTTATGGTAGAATTATGGGAAACCGAAGATCATCTGAACCGTCACAGCGGACAGGATCATCTGCTGAACTTCAGAAAAGAAGTATCCAAAATGCTGGAAAGCTCTACCGTAGTGTATAAAGGGTTTAAAACACTTTAAATAAAGATAACCTTATTAAATCTAAAAGGCTGTTCACGAATGCGAGCAGCCTTTTATTAGAAAAAATAGAAAGTATTATTTGAAAAGTGAAGTATTAATCGTTAATTTTAAAAATTCTTAATTGACCATTCAGAATTGCCTATTTCACGATCAGCTTTTTCGTTTCCGTCTGTCCGCCGAACGTTATCTTCACAAGATAATTTCCTGGAGAGAGGTGCGAAAGATTCAGATCCTGTTTATAAAAGCCCGTCTGGTTGGTAAGTTCAGCAGAATGCACTTTTTTTCCGGATAGATCATAAATCTCTACATTCCCTTTACCGCTGAGCTTTTCTTTAACATCAAATAAAACAGTGACCTGCTTATCTGCCGTTGTCGGGTTAGGATAAATTCCGAAAGAAGCTTTTTTACCGGAAGCATCTATTGTTCCTAAAAATGATGTAATATTTTTATACTTAAAATACATATTTCCGGTCTGGGAACCTTCGTTTGAAGTGAAATACATTCTGTAATAATCAGAACCCTGTTTGATGTAATACACTACGTCACTGTAAACACCTACCGTCGGTTTCCAGGAATGACCGATGGTTGTAATATTGTTTGAAAATGAAGAAGCTACAGGAAGAGTAGAAGCTGTAGTTGCCTGAGTCTCGGGCTGTACTTTGGCTACCGTGATATTGCTGTTCTGTATCACGCCGGACATTCTGTATTTCGTAGTAGCAGGCTGACCTGTATTCGGGTCGGTGTACGGATAATCGGTCCAGTATCTTGTAAACATAAGGTCCCAGTTGGCTTTTGGAGGCTCCAGATTAGTTACTTTATCTTCGGTTGCAAAAGAGAAATAGTTAAAATACGCATCGTCGGTTCCGTTGGCTATGGTTTTTGAAACGGTGGTATCCCATGACGAAGTTGCCGGGTTCCATTTGGCATATTTGAAAGTGTAGCCTCCGAAATAATCGTCAATCATGAATTTGTAATAGGTATTGCTCAAAACATATTTCAGGATAAAAATTACTTTTCCTTCAATATGATGATTTCCGGGATTGTATTCGCCCCAGCCGTAAGTAGCTGTTCCCTGCTCGAAAGCACCTTCCTGAATAGATGTTGTATTGTCAAGATTATATAGCGGCGATCCGTAAGCAGCAACACTGTTAGTTGTAATAGAATTCCAGTCGTTCGGATTAGCGGAAGCCTGATATACTTCGATATTTTGAGCATCATTAATTCTTGTCCCGAAATTCATGCTGGAGTTTCTGTAGAAAGCTATATCCCAGGTATTGGCTGGTTGAGGGACCATTGCATTGCTACTCAGATCAAAAAATACACGGTTCTGGTAGCTTGCGCCCATCGTCATATTTACTGTCGTATATCCGTTGGCATCAACCTGCGAAAGAACAGTCTGCTGAACTCCTAAAGCAAGCATTGAAGCGAAAAGTAGTTTTGTTTTCATAATATCAGATGTAAATTATTATTTAGAATTATTCTACAAAAATATATTATTTATTTTTATTTGTTCTAAATAAAATATGATTTTTGTCGTGTTTTAAATTTAAATTTTAATTATTTAAAGAAAATAATGAGCTTCAGCCTACTCTTAAAACATAAAAAAAGACCGATCTATGAAATCATAAATCAGTCTCCCGCCGTAAGGCTGTCTAATTAATCTTATTTCTTTATAAACTTGGATTTTACTGCAGAACCTTCTGTAGTTTCAATAATGATATAATATACTCCTGTCTGCAATGTGCTGATATCGAAAGATCTTCCGGCTAATTTGCCGCCCGCCACTTTTTGTCCGGATGCAGAATAAATACTGATGTTTTTCGGATCTTTTTTGGAGATAAACTGTAAAGCGGTATTTTCTGCATTCACTGCAAATTTTACAGATTCCTTAGATTTGATCTGATCAGAAACAGCAAGATTGGAAGCGGTGTTATATACAACATTATCAATCTGTACCGCAACATGTGTTGCTGAAGGGGTAAACCGGAATACAATATACTGAGATGAAGAAGCCGGAATGGTAAGGCTGATATTCTGAACGGCTCCGATTGTTGATACGGTGATTGGATTTCCAACGGCAACAAATGTAGACATATCCGCAGGGTTTGAAGCCAGTCCGATTTGTATCGTTCCGGGACCGGGCGACGGGGAAACTAACGTTGTCTGGAATGATAATGTTTTGTCGCCTGCAGGAGCTGTAATCTGGGGAGAAATAAGGTAAGATGGCGCAGAACCGTTGTTTCCGGCATAAGACTGTACAAACTTATTGGCAGAATTACTATTGTCTATAGCAACGATCATTCTGGGAGACACCGGTGGGAATTCCTGAGTTGGAGAAGCCGTTATGGCCGACCAGCCGCCTTGTGGGAAAGTAGTGTTTCCTGCGGTAAAGCCGTCAAAGTTTTCATTAAGTGTTGCTACCTGCGCCTGTGCAGCCATTGCTGTAAAGAGTAAAGTTCCTAAAAGTAGTCTTAGTTTCATAACGTTATTTTTATTTAGAATTATTCCACAAAATTATAATATTTATTTTTAACTGTTCTAAATAAAATTATATATTTGTCAAAAATTTTTCGTCTATGAAAAAGAAAGTGCTTTCCATACTATCATTATCCGTTATTTTATGGGTGAATGCACAGGAAAAAGATTCTCTTAAGCAGAAAACAATCGATGAGGTTGTCATTACCGGACAATTCATGCAGCAGTCAATTGACAAATCGATCTATAAAGTTGAAGTAATTGATGCACAGCAGATCAAAAATATGGCGGTGACGAATGTTGCCGAAGTGCTGAATCAGAATCTTAACATTTTAATAGAACCCGGCAAAAGCTCAGGAAATTCAACGGCCAACATCATGGGGCTCAGTGGCGAATACACCAAGATTCTTATTGATAATATTCCTGTGGTGAGTGATGAAGGCATGGGAAATCTTGTTGACCTTACTAAAATCAATGTCAATAATATTGAAAGAATTGAGGTTGTAAAAGGTTCAATGGGCGTGGAATACGGAAATAATGCGGTAGCCGGAGTTATCAATATCATTACGAAAAAAAATTATAGTAAAAAGTTTACCGCGCTGGCATCCATACAGGAAGAAACAGTACGAAATGACTACGACTGGTTCAAAAAAGGAAACGGACGCCATATCCAGTCACTGAATTTTGGGTACAGGTTTAATGACAACTGGTCTCTTTCTGCAGATATTAATCATAATGATTTCCAGGGTTATAAAGGTTCGCTTAACGGATATAAATATTTTAGTGAAAATAACGACGGAAAGCGCGGGTACGACTGGCAGCCGAAAGATCAGCTCACCGTAAACGGAACCATCCGTTACAGCAAAAACGCTACGAGTTTTTTTTACAAGCTGAACTTTCTTACGGAAGAAATCAACTACTATAATCCTTTAGTTACGGATCTTCCATTGGGCGGAGGAAACAGGACGTATACTGCAAACGACAAAGATTATCACACCAACCGCTGGATTCATCAGTTTAATATTCAGACAAAATTCGGAAGAATTAACTATAACGGAGACTTCTCTTATCAAAGCCAGGAAAGAAAATCACAGGTTTATACGTATGATGTTCCCAACCGACAGGAAATCTCCAGAGATTCTGAAATTACATTCTACAAATCCGACGTATTGTACTCAAGAGGAATGTTCAATAATTTTTTAGATAATGAAAAAATTAATTTTCAGCTTGGATACGAATTAGACCGTACGAAGGGTTTTGCCGATGCAACTACTTTTGAAAGCAATAACAATGGAAAAAGCATTGAACGCGCTATATTCAATTATGCCAATTTCTTATCAGCCGAATGGAAAGTAAATGACTGGTTTTCATTCCGTCCCGGAGTAAGGCTGGCCCTGAGCGACAGGTTCAGTTCGCAATATAACTATTCAGGAACATTAAGATTTACAACCTCTGAAAATTCGGACATCCGTGCCGTTTTCGGTTCAGCCAACCGATTTCCAACTTACGATGAATTATACACTTTTGTAGTTGATAACAATCACGACATCAGAGGAAATGAAAATTTAAAACCTGAAACCGGTTATTCTGCTTCCGTTTTCTGGGACTATGCTTTAACCAACTCCAGCAACTGGAAATTTAATTTCAGCCTATCCGGAATGTACCTTGATGTGCAAAACAGAATACAGGATGTGATTATCAACAACAGCCCGCTGCAAATAACTTTCCTGAATGTAGACGATTACAGATCAATCTTATTCGGAGGGGGAATTAACGTAAGAAAAGGAGATCTTTCTTTGAATGCAGGAGTTTCGGTTATGGGCGTTTCACAGGTTTTAAATACAGGAAACATCACTTCACCTGATGATTATAATTATTATGCTGAAGCAAATCTTGCCGCCAACTACACTTTGCCGGTGTCAAAAACTTTGTTTGCACTGTATTATAAATACACCGGAACTCAGCGACGCTACACCTACCAGGGAAAAGAAAACGATCCGGGAGATCCGGGGCAATATATTTTAGGGGAAATCGGGGATTTCAATATGTTGAATTTCACAGTGAGCCAGCCTTTCTTTAAAAACCATTTTGAAATAAGTGCGGGAATTAAAAACATCTTCGACGTGACGAGTGTGAAAAATACCATTCAGTCTGGGGATACCCACAATGCCTCTTCCGGACTGCAGAATCTGTTCTATGGACGAAGTTATTTCATGAGGTTAAATTATAATTTTTAAATACATTAAAAATGAAAAAAATACTCTATTGTTTGCTTGTAGGAGCTTCCTTTATTTCTCAGTCATGTATTAATGATAATGAAGATCCTGTATCGGTAGCCAAAATAGAAGGAGCCATTGCAGATCCAAGGGTAGGCGGGGCAACACAACCCAATCAGGTGTGGATTGATCTCAGCGAAACTGATCCGATAACGAAAGGACCTGTACAAAAACTGACCAGAAGAACCGACTGGGATCTCGCCTTGTATTCGGGACCGGAATTTAAAGTAGTGTTGAATTCTTCCATCATGATGGCTGCAGCTAAAATCCCTAATGTTACAGATTTCAGTCAGGTAACGGAAGCTACCGTTTCCACCTTGAAAAATCAGGTTCAGGTAGCCAATTTCAATCCTGCCAACGAGGTTTATATCGATGATGTCAAAGGAAATTTTCCCTCCGGATATACTGCTATTGAAGAAATTAAAGCCAATGATTCTGAGAATGCGGTTTATCTTGTCAATATGGGTAAAGAAATCTACAATGGTTCGGTACCCGTTGGTTCTGTAGCTACGGGAGGTGACAGCCGCGGATGGAAAAAAGTACAGATTTTACGGTCTGGGGAAGGCTATAAAGTAAAATCAGCAGATATTGATGGCAATAATTATTTTGAAATAACGGTAGCCAAAAATACTCTCTATAACTATAATTTTATCAGTTTAAAAAATAAAAACGAAGTATCCATTCAACCCGAAAAGAAAAAGTGGGACCTTTGTTTCACGGTATTCACCAACACCATTTCCGGAGCAGGAAGCTATATTTATGCCGACTTTGTAACGATCAATAATGTCGGCGGAACAGGCGCTTATGAGGTAATTGTTCCTGCAGGAACTTCAGGAGTGGAAGCGTATAATAATTTTAAAACTTCTGATATTGATCCATCCAAATTCATCTACGATGATCAGCGTGTAATCGGGTCCAACTGGAGGAATCCCGTAGGCACCAATGGTCTGGAAGTTTACGGGGATCGTTTTTATATTCTCAAAGATCCCAACGGGTATTATTTCAAGCTGAGATTTACCAGACTTACCAAAGCAAATACGGACGATCAGGGAGTTAAAGACGAAAGAGGTTTCCCTTCTTTCGAATACAAACCTTTGTAAGATTTTACATTTTCTCTATTCAATAAATCAAATAAGTATATCTATGAAAAAATTCATCTTTGCAGCTTCTGTACTGATGGCAGTATATTCCTGCAAAAAAGAAGAGGGTGCTAAAACGGAAACTCAAACGGAAACAAAAGCCGAAACACCGAAATCAAGTAATAAAATTGTAACACTTAACGGTGGGATCACAGAAATTGTAGCAGCTTTAGGCCACGAAAAAGAAATCGTGGGAACAGATGTTACCAGTACTTATCCTGAATCACTAAAAGCGACAGCGAAAGACCTGGGTCATGTACGATCAATGACCATCGAGCCGATCATGGCCGTATCTCCGACATTGATTTTAGCTTCAGATAAAGACATCAACCCGGAACTGATGGGTAAAATCAAATCTTCAGGAATTAAAACTGAAATTTTCAAACAGGAATTTACCGTAGACGGAACCAAAAAGCTGATTGCAGATGTTGCCAAAGCCACCGGAAATACAGATTATCAAAAGCTCAATGACAAAATTGATGCTGATTTGAAACAGATTCAGCGTATCGCTAAAAAGCCGAAAGTATTATTCATCTACGCCAGAGGAAATACGCTGATGGTTTCAGGAAAAAATACACCCATGGCTTCTTTAATTGAAATTGCAGGAGGTGAAAATGCAGTTAATGACTTTGAAGATTTTAAACCTTTAACACCGGAAGCTGTTGTAAAAGCAAACCCTGATGTTTTATTCTTCTTCACCAGCGGACTGCAGGGTGCCGGAGGAAATGAAGGCGCGCTTAAAATGCCGGGTGTTGCACAAACCAACGCCGGAAAAAATAAAAAGATCATCGCAATGGATGGCGGACTGGTTTCCGGTTTCGGGCCAAGGCTGGGTGAGGCTGCTGTGGAATTAAACAAACTTTTCATTGAAAACGCAAAGTAAATTATACGTTTACCTTACCATAAGTGCCATACTGCTTCTCATCATAGCGGTATGGTCACTTAATACCGGAGTTTATGATTTCGCCGGCAAATCTGCTTTTGAAGTGTTGGGAAAAGTTATAAAAGATAATCCGGGCTTGTCTTTAAGTGATCAATATGTAGTCTGGGACGTAAGAGCAGCCAGGATTATCATGGCGATACTCATCGGAAGTATGCTTGCCGTTTCCGGAACGAGCCTCCAGGGACTGTTTAAAAATCCGCTGGCAACAGGAGATTTAATCGGACTGACATCGGGAGCAACACTACTTGCCGCAATTACGATTGTTTTAGGAGGACATTTCAGACAGTATCTTCCTGAAGCTGTACAATTTTCGCTGGTGGGTATTGCCGCTTTTGCCGGTTCATTATTATCAATGTTGTTGGTGTATAAAATCTCAACAAGCGGCGGAAAAACCAATGTGGTTATGATGCTGTTGTCCGGAGTTGCTATTACAGCCATCGGATTTTCTATCACCGGATTCCTGATTTATATTTCAAAAGACGAGCAGTTGAGAGATTTAACATTGTGGAATTTAGGAAGTTTAGCCGCTGCGACCTGGATGAAGAATATCATTTTGGGAATTGTTCTGATCATTTCCTACATCATTCTGTTGCCTAAAGGTAAAGCACTGAATGCCATGATGCTGGGTGAAAAAGATGCGCAACACTTGGGAATTAACGTCGAAGCCTTGAAAAAACAGATTATCATTATTACGGCATTAATGATCGGAAGCTGCGTGGCATTTTCGGGAACAATTGGGTTTGTCGGACTTATTGTACCGTATATTTTAAGGCTTTTATTTAAATCAGATTATGCTTTCATCCTGCCTTTATCAGCAATCTGCGGAAGTATTTTATTATTAACGGCAGATACATTCAGCAGGAGCATTGTTGAACCTTCGGAGCTTCCTGTCGGGATTTTAACAGCATTAATGGGAGGTCCGATTTTCATTGCTATTTTAATTAAATTCAAAAAATCACTGTCATGATAAAGGCACATCAGATCAGTTACAGACATAAAGAATTTCATATTCTGGATTCGGTGGATGTACATCTCGGATATGGAGAATTTTTGGCTATCGTCGGGCCGAACGGAGCAGGAAAATCAAGTCTGTTGAGTATTCTGGCGAATGAAGTAAAGTCAAAACAACAGGTTTTATTTAAAGATAAAAATATCAGCGACTGGAAAGTCAATGAGCTTTCAAAACATAAGGCAAAATTTTCACAGCATAACAGCAATGATATTCCGCTTGAGGTGAAAGATGTTGTGATGATGGGGCGCTATCCGTATTTCGATGCACAGCCGGCCCAGGAAGATTATGAAGCCATGAATACGATGATGTACGAAACCGATATTTTCCATCTTAAAGAAAGAGAATACAACACGTTATCAGGAGGTGAAAAACAAAGAGTGCACTTATCCAGGGTCATGGCGCAGCTTCAGAATGAAATTGCCCACAAAGTTCTTTTTCTTGATGAGCCTCTGAATAATCTGGATGTAAAACATCAGTACAAAGCATTGGAAATCATCAAAAAATTTACGGGAAAAACGAATTCAGCCATTGTTGTACTCCATGATCTGAATCTTGCTGCGCAGTACGCGGATAAAATCTTACTAATGAAATCAGGACGTGTGACGGCCTGCGGAACACCGGCAGAAGTTTTTACCGCAGAAAACATCAGTGAAGCCTACAATTTTCCCTGCACGATCTGTGATCATCCGATTACGGGCAGGCCAATGATTATTTTTGGATAATATGGAAAAACAGGATTTAAAAATATTAGCACAAAACCTTGCCAATCCGCAGGGAAAGAAGGGAATTGAAATTGGTGAGATGATGAATGCCACCAATATCGGGATGACACTGGAAAGTATTCAGACGCTTTTAATAGAAGACGATGAACACATTCTTGAAATCGGGCACGGAAATGCTGACCACGTAAAAAGCATTTTAAATAAAGCCACAAATATAAAATATACCGGAATTGATATTTCCGAAACCATGCATCAGGAGGCGAAAAGACTGAATAAGCATTTTGAAGGTCAGGCGGATTTTGTTTTGTATGAGGGAAAGAAATTATCATTTCAGGATAAAACTTTCGACAAGATATTTACGGTAAACACCGTGTATTTCTGGGAGCAGCCTGTTGAATATTTAAATGAAATATACCGGATTCTAAAGGACAGCGGAACGTTTGTACTCACGTTCGGACAACGAAATTTCATGGAAAAACTGCCTTTCACACAATTTGATTTCAAATTGTACAGCAACGCTGAAATGGAAGAGATAATCTCGAAAAGCCATTTTAAAAGAATGAAAATTTCAGAACGGGAAGAGCAGATCAAAAGCAAAACATCAGAAGAAACAATAACAAGAAATTATACAATTTTAACCATTAAAAAATAAAATAATGAGCACATTAGTACACGATCTTAAAGAAAAATGGGAAGCTCTTAAAGCAGATAATCCTCATTTGAGAATTCGCAATGCAGCGGCAGAGCTGGGCGTAAGCGAAGCAGAACTGCTGGCTACGAATGTTGGCGAAGGTGTAACGGTTTTAAAGTCGGAATTTAAAGATATTCTGACGGAAGCGGAACAGATGGGGAAAGTAATGGCACTTACCCGTAATGACGAATGTGTTCATGAAAGAAAAGGTACGTACCTGAATGGTGATTTCAGCAGTCCTCATGCACAACTTTTCGTGGGCGAAGATATTGACCTCAGAATTTTTCTTAACCACTGGAAGTTCGCTTTTGCAGTGGTGGAAGGTGATAAAAAAAGCCTGCAGTTCTTCGGAAAAGACGGACTGGCTTTACATAAAATCTATTTAACCAAAGACAGCAATGAAGCTGCTTTTGATGCAATAGTGGAAAAATTTAAAGCAGATGAGCAGCATTCAATCATAGAATGCGAAGCGGTAGCTCCTAAAGCAGAAGAGAAACCGGACTCCGAAATTGATGTGGAAGGTTTCCGAAAAGCATGGACGGATCTTAAAGACACGCACGATTTCTTCATGATGACCAGAAAATTCGGGGTGAGCAGAACTCAGGCATTGAGACTGGCTCCGGAAGGTTTTACCAAAAAAATCGACGGCTCTAAAGTGGTCAATGTTTTGGAAGACGCTTCAGAAAAGCAGTTGCCGATCATGATTTTTGTTGGAAACAGAGGAATTATCCAGATTCATACCGGGAATGTGAAAAAAACACTTTGGCACCAGCAGTGGTTCAATGTGATGGATCCGGACTTCAATTTGCATCTTGAGGTGACCAAGATCGCTGAAGCATGGATCGTGAAGAAACCTACGGAAGACGGTGAGGTTACGGCTATTGAAGTATTCAACAAAGAAGGAGACTTCATCGTACAGTTTTTTGGAAAAAGAAAGCCCGGTATTCCGGAACTACAGGAATGGAAAAATCTTGTTGCAGACCTTGAAAAATAAATAGTTAGATCGTTTTTTTTTAGCCGTTTTGTTTTTTGCAGGGCGGCTTTTTTGATCTAAACAATTTGCATAAATGTTTCATAAATAACTCAAATCCTTTTATTAAATTATCATGGATCTGAAAAGTCAAAAAGTATTGTGATATTTGTGAAAATTATTTGTGGTATTTGTGTTAAAAAATAAATAAAAATGAAAAACGTTTTCTCAATACTATTGCTTGCTCTTTTTTGCTCATTGAATGCCCAGAATTTTAAAGCTTATCAGTTCTATAATAAAAAAGGAAAAGAAATCAGCACCGAAAAGCTGGTGAAGGAACTCGCTGATTATGACGTTGTTTTCTTTGGCGAAAATCATAATAACTCTATCAATCACTGGCTCCAGCTGAAAGTTACAGAGGCGCTTTACCAAAAGAAAAGCGGACAGCTGATGCTGGGTGCCGAAATGTTCGAAAGAGACAATCAGGAACAGCTCAACAAATATCTTGACGGGACGTTCGATGCTAAAACGCTCAAGGATTCCGCAAGGTTGTGGAATAATTTTTCAACTGATTATAAACCTTTGGTTGATTTTGCGAAAGCCAAAAAACTGCCTTTCATTGCCACCAATGTTCCCAGAAGATATGCTTCCCAGACTTCAAAAGAGGGACTGGAATCTCTGAACAGCTTAATGCCGAAAGATAAAACCTATATTGCACAACTTCCTATACAAGTCACGCTGGAAACGCCAGGTTATCAGGAAATGAAAAAAATGATGGGCGACCATGCAGAAGAAATGAAAGTAATGAATTTTGTCTCCGCACAAGCCATTAAAGATGCCACAATGGCGGAATCGATTCTTAAAAATATTCAGTCCGGAAAAACATTCATTCATTACAACGGAAATTACCACAGCAAAGAGTTTGGCGGAATTTACTGGTATATCAAGCAGAAAAATCCCAACCTGAAAATGGCTGTCATATCGGTTTTTGAATCTGAAGATCCTGAACTGAAGATTCCGGAAAAAGAGTATGTGCCAACAGATTTTAACCTGATACTTCCTGCGGATATGACGAAAACGTATTAAAAGAATCAGGGAAAAGTTAAAAAGCCAATGTGATATTGTAGAAAATTAAAGCTCCCGCTGATTAAACGGATTACGCAGATTTTACTTGAGTCTTTAATCTTAGAATTTAAATAAAACTTAAAAAAATCAATAAAATTATTCACAATCATCTGTGGAAATCTGTAAAATCTGTGGTCAAAGATATAGCAAATAGCTACTATAATCTTAATAATACGAATCGGCTTTGAAAAATTTAAAACATCTTTTATTTTTGTCTGATATTCCGGTAACATGAAAAAAATATCATTTCTCTTCGTCTTTTTAATGAGTCTTTTGAACGCCCAGAAACTTACTTCTGATGAGATTTCCATTATTAATCAGGGTGATGCAAACACGGCACTGCCGATTTACCAGACTACTGATGAGCATCAGCATAAAACTTTATTAAGTCTTTCCACCGAAATTGATCCGTTGGATAAAAATACCGCAGTTTTAGTTAAAAGAATGAAAGAATCTCTGCTGTCAACCGATGGTGGAGTAGGAATCGCGGCACCGCAAGTGGGAATCAACCGAAAAGTGATTTGGGTACAGCGATTTGATAAACCTGGTGAACCGCTGGAATACTTCATCAATCCGGTCATTGTCTGGAGATCTGAGCTGCAGAATCTCGGTCCGGAAGGCGACCTCTCGATTCCTGATTTCAGGGATCAGTTTTATAGAAGTAAGGTGATTCAGCTGGAATATGTTGACTTAAAAGGACAAAAGTATTCGGAGATGGTGGAAGGTTTTACTGCGGTGATCTTCCAGCATGAGATCGACCATCTTTTCGGAATTTTAATTTCTGATAAAAAAGAGAAAGAAAAGAATAATGCATACCAGAAAGTGGATGCCTTTAAAAAAGCGGATTCTGTGACGCGATAATTTCTATAATATGAAAAAATCTGCTTCCTGAGAAACAGATTTTATTTTAACCTCAAAAGGTTTAAACTTCATTACAGGTAAAAGCTAATTTCTAATTGTTCGTTACCGAAAGTTTCACTTCAATATTATTTCTTGTAGCGTTGGAGTAAGGACAGATCTGATGCGCTTTCTCTGTTAAAGACTGTGCTTCTTCTAAGGAAACTCCTGGAATATTGACGTCAAGCTGAACAGCAAGTCCGAAACCTCCGTTTTCAATTTGTCCGATGCTTACTTCCGCAGTAACAGTCGTCTCTCCTGTCTGGACTTTTGATAAAGAGATCACCCTGTTCAGTGCACTGTCAAAACACGCTGAATATCCTGCTGCAAAAAGCATTTCCGGGTTGGCGAAATCATCGTTGGCTCCTCCAAGGGCTTTCGGCATTTTAACGTCAAGGTCAAGGACTCCGTTGTCGCTTTTTACATGTCCGTTTCTTCCTCCTGTTGCTGTTACTTTTGTTGTATATAAGGTTTTCATTTATTTTTCTATTTTATTTAATATTTTTAATACACTTTTCTTAAGATCAATCCAGTCCTGTTCAGAAACATCAATCTTTTTATATATTTTTTCCGGAATTTCACAGGCTTTTGCTTTTAAAGCTTTCCCTGTTTCCGTGATGAATACTTCAACCACCCTTTCATCTTCTTTTTTTCTTTTCCTCAGGATGAAACCTTTGGTTTCCAGCCTTTTCAGTAAGGGCGTCAGTGTCCCGCTGTCGAGATACAGCTTTTCGCCGATATGGTTTACCGAAAGGCCGTCATTTTCCCATAATACCATCATTACAAGATACTGGGGGTAGGTAATATCCAGCTCATCAAGGAACGGGCGGTAAAGGCCGGTAATCTCTTTTGCGATTACATACAGCGGAAAGCAGAGTTGGTTTTGCAGTTTTAAAGATTCCTGTTGTTCCATGACTGAAATTAAGGTGTTGATTATTTTTTAATGATAAATTCCTCCATCGGAATTCTTACTTTTTTCATGTGGGAAAGCCAGTCGTTTTTTTCGTCCCGGTATCCCAGATATAGCAAACTTACGCTTTTTAATCCCAAAGCGTTCAGTCCTAAAATTTCATCCACCACTTCATTGCTGAACCCTTCTGCAGGGGTGCTGTCGATTTTAAGTTCTGCAGCCTGAGCCATGGCAAGTCCCAGAGCAATATAGGTTTGTCTTGCCGTATGAGCGAAGTGCTGTTCAGGAGTTTGTGCACCGTATATTTCTTTAAGTTTATCAGTGTAGCTTGAAAAACGGCCTTTAGGCAGATCTCTCACATCAGTATGATAATCATATACTTTATCGATTTTTTGATCGGAATAACTGTCCCATGCGGCGAATACCAATACGTGGGAAGAATCTCTCATCACTTCAGGATTTAATGCTCCCTGAACCATTTTCTCTTTTAATTCCTGATTTTCAACAACAATAACACGGAATGGCTGTAAACCCGATGAAGTGGGAGCAAGCCTTGCCGCTTCTAAAATTTTATTTAAATCTTCCTCTGAAACTTTTTTTGAAGGATCGTATGCTTTTACGGCATGTCTCCAATTTAAATCTTCTATTAATGACATTTTGCTAATTATTTTTATTTGAATTAGTACATGCAAAAATGTTGCCAAATTAAATTGTGTGCAATTTAATCTTGTGGTTTACTTTATAACTGAAAAACCAAAGGATTAGGAATTTCGCTTAAACTCCGCATGAATCGGATTTTTTTGGTGTCACGGTATTTTAATCTTTGTAAAGATTAAATATAAATATCATGAAAAAATTTAATGACAAATTTGCCCTGATCACAGGAGGTACGAAAGGAATGGGATTTGCAACCGCCCAAAAGTTTATTCATTATGGCGGAAAAGTAATTATTACCGGCAGAAGTGAGGAAGGAGTAAAGAATGCACTGGAGCAATTAGGAAATAATGCTTCGGGGATCGTTTCGGATGCGGCAAATATGGAGGATGTCATGAATCTCAGAAATCAGGTGGAAAAAATGACAGACAGTATCCATTTGGTATTTGCCAATGCAGGCTATGGGAAATTCGCATCGATCAAAAATGTTAATGAAAGACATTTTGACGAATTATTTAATATGTTGGTGAAGGGAAGTTTTTTTACGGTCCAGCAGATGTTGCCGCTGATGGGAAAAGGAAGCTCAGTTATTTTCAATACTTCTTTTGTGACGGAAGTTGGAATGTCTGACTTTTCGGTGTATTCTGCTGCAAAATCTGCGGTTCAGTCATTCATTAAAACTTTCGCCGCGGAACTTTCAGAAAAAGGAATCCGTGTAAACGGAATCAGTCCGGGGCATATCAGGACAAATATTTTTAATAATACGGGTTTGAGTCAGAATCAAATTAAGGAAGCTGTGACGTATATTATTTCCTCTATACCTTTTAAAAGACAGGGAGAGCCGGATGAAATTGCGAATGCCGTACTGTTTCTGGCTTCAGAGGAAGCTTCTTATATTCACGGTACTGAATTACGAATTGATGCGGGAGTTTCGGTAATCAGATAATTTAATACCAGTTTCAGAATGTCATTCCGGAGAATTTAATTAAGTTTTCCGGAATGACAATTACTGTATTGTTTTCAGTATTTCTTTTGACTTTTTTGGAGATTGCCAGTCGATAATCCTTATGATCCTATTATTCTGATGGAATACAATCGAAAAGGTAGAGGATGTAAATATATTGTTCCGTGTGAAATACTTTGTTTTTTCTATTTTAAAATTTTCAATACCAATTTTGATGTCTTTTCTGTAATATGTTTTAGCAGGTGTGAATAATTTACATCTTTTAATGACAATAATTTTCTCATCATCGAATTTCAAAACTGTTTTTCCGAACGTATTCCACAACCAGATATATAAGAAAAGAATAAAAAAAGTTATAAAAGGAATGGTACTAAAAAAATACGAAAACAGTGAAATTAAAAACGAATCCTGCTGAAACGCGATGAGTGGAAGAAGAACTAATATGATAAAAGAAATCATTATTAATCCAAATCCCAAAACAAAAGTCAGGAACCAATTGGTTTTATTTTTTACCTTAATGGTTTTCATGATGCTGCACCAGCTCCGCTTCAAAAACCTCCGCAAAATGTTTTTTGATCTTTGCTTTAATATCTTCCATTTCTTCAGATGTAAGTTCTCTTTCCAATTCTCTTTTTAAAGAAGTGACTTGTTTGTCTTTGATCCCGCACGGAATAATATATTCGAAATATCTCATGTCAGTATTCACATTTAAAGCAAAACCGTGCAGTGTAACCCATCTTGAAGCTTTCACCCCCATCGCGCAGATTTTCCTGGCGTAAGGTTTTCCTACATCCAGCCAGACTCCGGTTTCCCCTTCGGAGCGTTCGCCTTTCAGTCCGTATTCTGCAATGGTTCTAATGATCACCTCCTCCAGATTCCGCATATATTTATGAATATCGGTGAAAAAGTTTTCAAGATCTAAAATAGGGTAGCCGACAATCTGTCCGTATCCGTGGTAGGTAATATCACCGCCGCGGTTTACCTTTACAAAAGTAGCGTCGATTTCCTTTAATTTGTCGATTCCGGCGAGCATATTTTCTTCATGTCCGCTTTTTCCTAAGGTGTAAACATGCGGATGTTCTACTAAAAGGAAGTGGTTGGGTGTAGTAGAATGCTCTTCTGCAGGCAGATCTCGGTTTTTGATTTTAAGATCAATGATGTTTTTCATCAGAGACTCCTGATAATCCCACGCTGACTGGTAATCTCTGGTTCCCAGGTCTTCGAATTCTACAACTTTATTCTGATGTGTATTCATTTTATTTTTTGATAACACAAATTTAGTGATTTTTATGCTTTCATAGAATGGATGAAATCTATGGCCTTGTTCTTCCAGTCTCTATTATTGAGTAGAATATCGACAAAGGCAGTTCCTATGATTCCGCCGTCGGCTTTTTGGGTCACATTTTCAAAATCCTGTTTTGTTTTAATCCCGAAGCCGATCATTACCGGATTTTTTAAAGCTAAAGAGGAAAGTCTTGAAAAATAGTCTTCATTTTTTAAATCTGCATTTTGATTTCCGGTGGTCGATGATGAGCTTACAGCGTACAGAAACCCGGAACTTAAAGAGTCGAGATACAAGATCCTTTCATCTGATGTTTCAGGAGTGATCAGGAAAGTAAAATTCAGGTTATATTTTTTAAGAATTGAATGATAGTTTCTTTCAAATTCAATGGCCGGCAGATCCGGAATAATGAGTCCTGAAACACCGCTTTCCGAGCATTCTTTACAAAATCTTTCGAAGCCGAAGCTTAGCACGGGATTGATATAACCCATTAAAATCAGAGGAATTTTGAGTTCATTTTTAATTGTTTTCAGCTGGGCAAATAGTTTCTCAATGGTCATTCCGTTTTTCAGTGCCAATTCGTGAGCCTTCTGAATAACAGGTCCGTCGGCAACCGGGTCGGAATAGGGCATCCCGATTTCGATCATATCCGCACCGGAATCCTGGATAAGCTTTATAATTTCTGCGGTGTCTTCCAGTTGAGGAATTCCTGCGGTGAAGTATATATTTAATTTTTTCATTTTAAACCTTTTTTAATGTTGTTGTTTTAACCGCAAAAGACACAAAAGATATTTGTAGTAAATATTAATCAAAACCAACAGCTTTCAAAAGTGTAAAATCTTTGATTATGTTTTCTTTAATCATTTGCTTCTTTTACGGGTTGATAAAAACGTAATACGATTTATTTTTATAGATGTTTCAGATAGGTTTCCATATCTTTATCTCCGCGGCCACTGAGGCAGATCACGATGATATCATCCGTTTTGAACCTTTTTTTATCTAAAACTGCCAAGGCATGAGCACTTTCCAGAGCCGGAATAATGCCTTCGATCCGGGTAAGCTGAAATGCGGACTGCAAGGCTTCTTCATCATTAATGCTGAAAAATTCTGCCCGGTTTTCTTTAAATAAGTTGGCGTGAAAAGGCCCAATTCCCGGATAATCCAGGCCGGCGGAAATGGAGTGGGGTTCAATCACCTGTCCGTCAACTGTCTGCATTAACAGGCTTTTGCTTCCATGAAGAATGCCTAAAGTTCCCAGAAAAGTTGTGGCAGCAGATTTTCCCGAATCTACTCCGAAGCCTCCGGCTTCCGCAGCGATTAATTTTACATCTTCTTCATCAACAAAATGGTAAAAAGCTCCAGCCGCATTGCTTCCGCCGCCAACGCAGGCAATGACGTAATCAGGATTTTCACGCCCCGTCTGTTCCAACAGCTGTTCTTTGATTTCTTTTGAAATAATACTCTGAAACCGGGCTACGAGATCCGGAAAAGGATGCGGTCCCACCACACTTCCTATGACATAATGTGTTGTAGAAGGATTGTTAATCCAGTCGCGCAAGGCTTCATTCACTGCGTCTTTTAATGTCTTGGAACCTGAAGTTGCGGGAATGACTTCTGCGCCAAGCATTTTCATACGGGCAACGTTCGGAGCCTGCCGTTGAATGTCGATTTCGCCCATGTACACAATGCATTCGAGTCCAAGTAGCGCACAAGCTGTGGCAGTGGCAACGCCATGTTGTCCGGCTCCGGTTTCCGCAATAATCCTCTTTTTACCGAGTCGTTTTGCCAATAAAACCTGGCCGATCGCATTGTTGATTTTGTGGGCTCCGGTATGGTTAAGGTCTTCTCTTTTGAGGTATATTTGGGTATTGTATTTCTCGCTTAAATTTTTGGCAAAATACAAAGGGGTTTCACGCCCAACGTAATTTTTTAATAAGCTCTGATATTCTCGTTGAAAACTTTCAGATTCAATAATTTCAAGATAACCGGATTGTAATTCTTCTACATTTGGATAGAGCATTTCGGGGATGAAAGCTCCTCCGAATTCGCCATAGTATCCGTGTTGATCGGGATTTTTGTAATTCATATTTTGGTTTTATTTATTGCAGTTAATTTTTGGGATGGTTATCAAATTTCTAATCCTATAAATATTTTTCATCATATTTCATTTTGTGTTTTTCCAGCATCCCAATTTGTTTAACATTTTTATTTTTTCCAAATCTTTGACACCGGGTTTTATTTCAAAGCGCGAATTGATATCGATGGCAAAGGGTTTTTGTTTTAAGAGCTTTATTTTTTCAATATTCTCTGATGAAATTCCGCCGCTTAGAAAATAGGGAAGTGAGATTTCAATGGAGTTCAAAATGTTCCAGTCGAAAGTTGTTCCGGTTCCGCCAAAGGCTGTAGAATCGGTATCAAAAAGAAAATAATCTGCTGATTGGTTTTCATGGATAATTTGCTGTAACTCTGAGTTCTGATTTCCCATTCTTATGACTTTAATAATTCCGGTTTCCGGATGTATTTTTTTTCTTAATTCAATAGTAAAATCTTTGCTTTCATCGCCGTGGAGCTGGATAAAATTCAATTTAGTCTTTTCTGCGGTTTCCGCTATTCTTTCTAAATTTTCATTCACAAAAACCCCGACTTTTCCCCGATGTTTGATTTCTCCAATTTGTTTTAAACTCAAATGATTTAAAATATATCTGGATGATTTTTCATAAAAAATAAAACCAAGAAAATCCGTTTTCATTGCAGTCAGCTCTTCGATTTGTTCCAGTTGTGTTAAACCGCAAACTTTCAGTTTCAACAGATCATTTCCGGGTAGTAGTTGTTGCCGCTCCATCATTGTTAAATTTTTAAACTGTTACATTCAAAACAAATTCCCTGAACTTATTTCCCGGATTTTCATCTTTCATAAAATATTCTCCCATAAGGAAACCGTCAAACCCTTTTTCTTTCAAATACAAGAAATCTTCAATGCTGTAAATTCCGCTTTCGGCAACGGAAAAGGTCTCTTTTGGAAGCAGGTTTTTTAACTGAACGGAATGTTCGAGATCTACACGGAAATCTTTTAAATTCCGGTTGTTGATTCCAACCAGGTCAATATTTTTGTTGTAATGTTTTAATTCTTCTTCGGTATGAATTTCCAGCAAAACCTCTAATCCGAGCTGATGAGCGAGATCCGTAAATTCATCAACCTGAGAAACAGAAAGACAGGCAGCAATAAGCAATACGATATCGGCTCCCATATTTTTAGCTTCATAAAACTGATATTCATCCACCATAAAATCTTTTCTTAAAATAGGAATACTGATCTGTTGCCGTATTTGAATGATATCATCAAAGCTTCCTCCAAAAAAATCCTGATCTGTTAATACCGAAATTGCGCTCGCTCCTGATTTTTCATAGGCTGAAGTGACCTCCAGTGGAGAAATAGTATTATTTATAATTCCTTTTGACGGAGACTGCCTTTTGAATTCGGCAATGATTCCGCTTTTGGTTTTGATGGTTTTCTTCAAAGAATAGGTTTTTCTCTCAAAGAATGCTGAATCTTTAAGTTGCTGAACAGAAATTTTCGACTTTGAAAACTCAATTTCCTCCTTTTTTCTCTGAACGATTTGATCAAGTATATTCATAGGTATTATTTTAATAACATTTCGAAGCTGTTCAGTGCTTTTCCGCTATAAAGACTTTCTTTAGCAAGGGTTAGACAATTGTTATAATCCCCGAATTTTTTTGTATGAAGAAGCGCAACGGCAGCATTAACCAAAACCACTGTATTTTGCTGTGACGTTCCTTTTCCTTGTAGAATATTTTTAAATATTTCCGCTGTTTCCTGAATAGATGATCCCGCCTGAATGCTTTCAGCAGTTATAGGTTCAAAGTCCAGATCCGATGTAGAATATACTTTCTCGCCCTCTTTGGTAATGATTTTCGTGTCATGGGTGAGGCTGATTTCATCATAACCGTCCATTCCGTGAACGATCATAAATTCACGCTCATCTTTTTGCAGCAGGTATTGATAAATTCTTGCAATTTCAAGATTATAAACACCGATTACGGAGAATTGAGGCTTGGCAGGATTCACCAACGGACCCAGAAGATTAAAAAATGTTCTTAGTCCGAGTGACTTTCTCAACGCTCCGACGGATTGAAGGGCAGGGTGAAAGTAAGGTGCGTGAAGAAAACAAATATTGGATTGATCCAGTTCTTTTTGCAGTTCTTCCGAAGTTTTTTTGAATACATATCCTGCTTGTTCCAGAACATTTGAAGAACCTGTGAGGGTTGATGCTCCGTAATTTCCGTGTTTTATTACTTTTTGTCCGGCACCAGCGACCACAAAGCTCGCTAATGTTGAAATGTTTATGGTATTTTTTCCGTCGCCACCTGTTCCCACAATGTCAATCGCATCATCTGCATTGATTTCTACCGGAACAGCCATTTGCAGAAGAGCTTCACGAAATCCCTGAAGTTCCGGCAACGTAATATTCCGCATCAGGAAAATGGTTACAAAAGCGGTTACTTCAGTAGCATTGAACTTATTTTGTGCAATTTCAATCATAATGGCTTTTGCCTGCGATTTAGACAACGTATGATGATTGAAAAGGTATTCAAGAATCTCTTTCATTGATTTTGATTTAGATAAATTATTAATCCAGCAGAAAGTTTCTGATAATGACTTCTCCTTCCGGAGTCAAAATGCTTTCAGGGTGAAACTGTACGCCATGAACATCATAGGTTTTGTGCTGCAATGCCATGATCATTCCGTCTTTGTCTACTGCTGTTACTTCAAGCTCTTCAGGAAAATCTTTGGGATTCACTACCCAGCTGTGGTATCTTCCCACTTCCATTCCGCTTTGGAGATCTTTGAAAATTTTCGTCTCCTGTTTTATAATTTCTGCGGATGTTGCAACACCGTGGAAAATTTCCGAAAGGTTAATAAGACTTCCTCCAAAAGCCTCTGCAATAGCCTGCTGACCGAGACAAACTCCAAGAATACTTTTTGTGGGAGCATATTCTTTAATTAATTCCAGTAAAATTCCGGCTTCTTCAGGAATTCCGGGTCCGGGTGATAGTACAATTTTATCGTATTGATCAATCTCTTCCAGCGTAATTTCGTCGTTCTTCACCACATCTACTTTAATCTGAAGTATTCTTTCGATCATCTGAACCAGATTATAGGTGAAGCTATCGTAATTATCGAAGACAAGAACTTTAGTTGCTGGTTGTTGGTTGTTGGTTGTTGGGTTATATTTCATTTTATTTTTTTCATTAATTATTTTCTGCCAGCTTTTCTGCCTTTTCCACTGCTTTTTTCAACGCATTAAGCTTATTATTGACTTCCTGCAGTTCACTTTCCGGATTTGATTTTGCGACCAGTCCTGCGCCGGCCTGATAATACAATGTGTTATTTTTGCTTAAAAAGGTACGGATCATGATGGCCTGGTTGCAGCTTCCGTTTAATCCGAAAAAACCGATGCATCCGCCGTAATAGCCCCGGGAATTTTTTTCATAGGTATTGATAAGTTGCAAAGCTTTATGTTTCGGAGCTCCGCTTAAAGTTCCCTGTGGAAAGGTTGCCGCCATCATTTCAAACGGTTTTGTGTTTTCCGGTAAATCGGCTGTAACTTCACTTACCATATGAATGACATGCGAAAATAACTGTATTTCCTTGAGCTTTGTTACGGTCACATTTTTTCCCAGCTTTCCGAGATCATTTCTCGCAAGGTCAACGAGCATGGTATGTTCTGCATTTTCCTTAGGATCTTTTTTTAAAGATTCAGCCGACTGTAAATCGGTTTCAAAGTCGCCGGTTCTTTTGAAAGTTCCCGCAATAGGATGGATAATCGCTTTGTTATCTTTAATAATCAATTGGCTTTCAGGGCTTGAACCGAATAATTTATAGTTTCCATAATCAAAGAAAAATAAATATGGCGAAGGATTGATATTTCTCAAAGCGCGATACACATTGAACTCGTCACCTTTGAATTTCTGCTCAAATCGTCTGCTTAAAACCAGCTGGAATACATCGCCTCTCATACAATGTTTCTGTGCCGTTTTTACGAGGTCAATATATTCTTCATCCGTAATATTCGAGGTTTCTTCTCCGTTTTTTTCAAAAGGATAAATTGCGGGATTTTTATTTTTAATAAAACTTTCCAGGGTGTACATGTCAGATTTTATTCCTTCAATTTGATTTTCAATAAGGTGCATTTCATCATTATAATGGTTAATGGCAATCACATATTGGTAGAGCCGGTAGCGCATAAGAGGAATTTCAACTTCAGGACTCTGCGGCTTAAATTCAAGTTTTTCAAAGAACTGTACGGCTTCAAAGCTCGTATACCCGAAAAGACTTTGTGCCGTCTCTGCAACGGGGTCATTGGTTTTTTCACATTTAAACACATTTGAAAATTCGTCAAAAATACCGGCAATATATTTATCTAAATTACGTTTTACGGGTTGTTGTCCTGGAAGTTTAACTTCATATTCATGGATGTTTTTAACTTCAATCCCGGCGATGGCATTAATGGCAATAAATGAAAAATTATTTTCGATATTTTTAGAGTCCGAACTTTCCAGCAGAATGGTATCCCTGAATTTATCGCGCACCTGCAGGTAAATGTTCATCGGAGTCTGAAGATCGCCGAGGGTTTTTCTGGAAACGGTTTTTATTTTTATTTTTTTACTGAACATTACAGTTTTCTTTTAGATATTAAACAAAAAAAAGACTTCAACGGGATACGTCAAAGTCTTTATTATTATATAATTTTAATTATAATCGCTGCACAAAAATCACCAACACGACAATAACTTCAGACCCGACGAAGAGTTTGAAAGCCACCACCAATTTTTATTGTTGTTGATATTAAACATGCCACAAATGTAAATATTTTTTTCAATACAAAAAATAAAATCCGGAAAAATTAATTCCTGCCTTTTAGTATCGTAATTAGATTAAACCTGCTGTATAAAGTCTTAATAGGTAATTTTTACTTAGAAATATCTTTAAAAATGAATATTTATCATGAGTTTAAAACTTTATTTTTTATATTTTTGCTTAATAATTTTATAGAAAATGAAAAAAGTATTAGCAATCGCATTTATCGGAGGTTTATTAGTGGCTAACTGTTCTAAAAAGCCAAATCATGACTTACAAGACAGCAACACCATGTTGCCTGAGCCGGACGCACCAACTGCAGTACAGCAGGATTCCAGCGCAACCACAAGAGATACACCGGAAGCTGATGTGAATGCTGCAATGTCAGTGCCTGCTAAAGATGCCAAAGCCGATACACTTACGAAATAATGAAAAAACTTTTTCTAGCAGGAATTATTGGACTTTCTATGCTTTCCTGTTCCAAAAAGGAAAATGTACCGGTTGATACAGCATCTCCGGAAAAAAAGGTTGATGCAGAAGCTGCGAAAGGCAATCTCTCCGGAGACCAGATCATCGAAAGCCTGGACTGTTCCGGATGTCATGCGGTTAATGAAAGAATGATAGGACCTTCTTACCAGGAAATTGCAGACAAATATTCTGAAAAAGATATTGAACTGCTTGCTTCCAAAATTATAGAAGGCGGCAGTGGAGTCTGGGGCAATGTTCCAATGTCTCCTCATCCTCAGGTATCAAAAGAAGAGGCCCAAAAAATGGTGGAATATATTTTAACATTAAAGAAAAAATAATTTCATTCTTAAAATAATACAGCTGTTTCTCAATTCCGGGAAACGGCTTTTTTTGTTTTTAAGGCAGTATATTTTACCTTATTTCGCTTCAAACTGACACAAAATTTTGAATTTTAAGGACAAAAACCCTTATCTTTGCGCGTTATTGAAATATAGAAATAATGCAATTATCAGAACAGGAAATTATCAGAAGAGAAAAGCTGAACAAGCTTGTTGAAATGGGGATCAACGCATTCCCGGCAGATGAATATGTAATTACAGATACTACAGAATCTATAAAACAGGATTTCGCTGATAATAAACAGGTTAAGATTGCAGGAAGATTAATGTCAAGAAGAATTCAGGGTAAGGCTTCTTTCGCTGAACTGCAGGATTCTACAGGCAGAATACAGGTTTATTTCAACAGAGATGAGATTTGTACCGGTGAAGATAAGACTTTATATAATGAAGTTTACAAACACCTTTTAGATATCGGAGATATTATCGGGGTTGAAGGGGAATTGTTTACAACGCAGGTTGGTGAGAAAACGGTTTTGGTAAAAAACTTTACCCTTCTTACAAAATCACTTAGACCGCTTCCGCAGGCAAAAACTGATGAAAACGGGGTGGTGCATGATGCATTCAATGATCCGGAATTAAGATACAGACAGCGTTATGTGGATTTAACGGTAAATCCTCAGGTAAAGGAAGTTTTCGTAAAAAGAACCAAATTGTTCAATGCGATGAGGACATTCTTTAATGATGCCGGATATTTTGAGGTGGAAACTCCGATATTACAGTCGATTCCGGGAGGAGCAGCTGCAAGGCCTTTCATTACACATCATAATGCTTTAGACATTCCATTATATTTAAGAATTGCCAACGAATTATACCTGAAAAGATTAATTGTAGGTGGTTTTGACGGGGTGTACGAATTCTCCAAAAACTTCAGAAACGAAGGGATGGACAGAACCCATAACCCTGAATTTACTGCGATGGAAATCTATGTAGCTTATAAAGACTACAACTGGATGATGGATTTCACTGAAAAATTGCTGGAATTCTGCGCTATTCAGGTAAACGGTACAACGAAGGCTACGTTTGGTGAATATGAAGTAGATTTTAAAGCACCTTACCAAAGAATTTCAATGACGGATGCAATCCTGAAATTCACAGGTTTTGATATTACAGGGAAAACAGAGCAGGAATTGTTTGATTTTGCAAAGTCTATTGGAATTGAAGTGAATGAAACAATGGGTAAAGGAAAAATAATCGATGAAATTTTCGGAGAGAAGTGTGAAGGGAACTTCATTCAGCCGACTTTCATTACCGATTATCCTATCGAAATGTCACCTTTAACGAAGAAACACAGAAGCAAAGAAGGATTAACAGAGCGTTTTGAGCTGATGGTTTGCGGTAAAGAAATTGCAAATGCTTACTCAGAGCTTAATGATCCGATTGATCAGAGAGAACGTTTTGAAGATCAGTTAAAATTGTCTGAAAAAGGGGATGATGAAGCGGGTCAGTTCATTGATGAAGATTTTCTGAGAGCTCTTGAATATGGTATGCCGCCAACTTCAGGATTAGGAATCGGAATGGATCGATTAATCATGTTCTTAACAAATAATGCGTCGATTCAGGAAGTATTGTTCTTCCCGCAGATGAAACCTGAAAAGGTGACTCCTCAAATTGAATTGGGAGAAGACGAAAAAGTGATTCTTGAGATTTTAAATTCGCAGGAAGAACCTTTTACATTAGCAGAAGTGAAAGAGAGAAGCCAGCTTTCCGGAAAAAAATGGGATAAAGCTTCGAAAACTCTGACAAAGAATAATCTGGTAAAAGTTGAAAAGATTGATGAAAATCTTTTGATGAAATTGGTTTAAGATTTTTATTTAATAAATACAAAGAGCAGGCTGAAAAGTCTGCTCTTTGTATTTGAGTTAAAAACAGTAATTTTGCAAAAACAAATGAAGTGAAAAAAATATTTATTACAGCTATTATGCTGATTGCAAGTTTTTGTAATGCTCAAATCAACTTAATTTTAGATACTAATTTTGGTAATAACGGAACTGTAAGTTTAGGACCTAATCTTGGAGGACTTCTGTCCTATCATTTTTTAAATGACAAAATAATGGTTCAAAATTATGATCTTACAGATCCATTTCTTATTTATTCCAAAATTACGATGCTGAATAACAATGGAAGTTTATCAACTGATTTTGGTATAGGAGGATCATTTCTTATTCCAACTTATTATAACTCAAATAATGATGCAGATTTTGTTCACAGCATTGATTCATCTTATTTATATATGATTTCCGGTAAAAGATATTTGTATAATGGTACATTAGATCCAACATACGGGAATAATGGTCAAACACAAATTTATCCAAATGAGATTTATCGTAAATTGCTTCCTACCGGAAAATTAATTATCCGTACCGTAAATAATATCTATCAATATACACAATCTGGAAATTTGGATACTACTTTTGGGGTAAACGGAAGTATTTTTACTAATAGTTTTTTGACTAATTATGGTTATCCGATTTTCAATTATCAACAAACTTTTGTCCCTTTGCTTTCTAGCAATTCAATTTTGGAATATGACGGCAACTATTCTCAATTGAGGAAAATGAATTATATTACCGGTATTTATGACACGAGTTTTGGTGTTAATGGAAATGCACAATTTAATAATGGAAATTCTGGTTCAATTATGAAATTTCATGTATTGGATGATTATTCATTTATAAATTACTTATTTGATAGCAACAATACAAGTTTATACTTGCTGACAAGAACATTTTCAACAGGATTGTTAGATTACTCATTCGGAACTAACGGCAAAATAGATTTACCATTAGTCATTAATGGAATAAACTTATTGTATAATCAAGATTTTACTGTTACTCAAGGAAACTACATCATTCCTGTTTTGGATGATAATTTTCCTAGAAAATTGTATTTGGCCAATTTTACCAATAATGGATTAAGTACAATTAATAGTCAAAATCTCTTGGATACTGGAATTACTACCCAAATGGTAAATCCGAGTGATAAAATATTTATATCTTTAAAGGATAACTATCTTTATTTGTTTGTAAATACAAATTATATTAAAAGATATATAATTTTGCAAAACTATCTTTCTACAAATGAAAATGAGCTGAGCGAATCGATCAACTTTATAAATCCTTTTCAAAATGAACTTAATTTGTTTACTAATACTAAAGTAAAATTAGTTGAAGTTTTTGATGAGCAGGGACGTTTACTTTTAAGAAGTAAAGATACTAAGCTTAATACAACTTCTTTATTAAAAGGAATATATATATTAAAAATCACTACAGCAACAAATAAAGTATTTTCTAAGAAAGCAATAAAAAATTAATTTTTGAAGTATAATAAGAGGAGACTAATTTGATATAATTTATTTTTCATTGAATAATAAATAAACATTTTCTCGTTTTTAAATAAAATTAAAAACAAATGAAAACTCTCTTGTTTATTTTTTGTTGTATAAGCATCCAATCACAGATGCTTACGTCTGTCTATTTCGATTATAACAGTTATCAACTCACAAAAGAATCCCAGAGAAAATTAGATAGTTTAGCCAACCTGAAAAGCAATCTGAAATTCAGAATTTTTGGAAACTGTGATATTTCGGGAAGTTCGGAGTATAATAAAAAGCTATCTGAAAGTCGGGCTAATGCAGTGAATAAATATCTTCAGGCAAGAATCGGAAATACCATTGCTCTGGAAAGCGTTGTTGGTTTGGGAAAAGAAAAGCAGATCAATGATAATAGTACCGAAGAATTGCGTCGTAAAAACAGGAGAGTCGATATTTTTATTGATCAGGTATTAATGATCGGCGAAATAAAATCAGGCAGAACGTTTGAAAGCTTTTTCAGCAAAAAGGTTTATGAAATGAAGGTTGGAGAGACCTATTCTTTACCAAATGTCAATTTTATCGGAGGACGCCATGTCTGGTTTCCAAAAGGAAATAAAGTTCTGATCCAGCTGGCTGATGTACTGAAAAATAATCCCTCTCTCGAAGTTGAGCTTCAGGGACATATCTGTTGTGATTATGATAATTTCGATGGCGAAGATCTCGACCTGAAAACTTTTAACCTTTCCTGGACAAGAGCTAATGCTATCAGAGAATTTCTTGAAAAGCGGGGAATAGATTCTCGGCGAATAAAAGTTACCGGAATGGGACATCTCAATCCCGTTACATATCCCGAACGGACCGAAGAGGATATGATCAAAAACAGAAGAGTAGAAATTGTAGTGCGTAAAAAATGATAGATTTCGGGCGGAAGCGAAGCTTCCGCCCGAAATCTATTAATATTATAGTCTATATTTTTTTCCATTTCCGGATTTGAGTCCTGAAGCTTTTAAAAGGCGCTACGGTATTAATATGAATCCATTTATATAAGGGCCACTTGGCTGGTGTCGTAGCCCATTTTCGTTGTTCAGGAAGAAATAGTGTATTTTCATCAAGGCTTTCTATCCACGTTAAAATTTCAATTACCTTTTCAGATAATATTTCGCGCTGTTTTTTTAGACTATATGGACCATATGATTTATAAAAAGAATTGTGAAGTTCTTTAAGGTTATTCCATTTGTATTCAGGGGTTGGCGTTTTTACTTCAAGTCCTTTCAATTCATCAGATTCCCAGCTTAAAAGCAAACCTGTCCATCCGATGTGATAAGAGAGATTTTGTGAAGGAGTTTTGTCGATGCCGGTTTTCAGCAGATCTTTTTCAGATTCATCTATATCATCAAATTCCTTATCATACGAAACAAACGATTTTCGTATTGCATCTGTAAGTTCTTTTTTATTTGTATAGCCTGACATAAGTTACGAATGCAGATTTATCTTCTCAATTTGCTGAATGAAGCCATTAAATAAAACAAAAACGGTAAAATAAATATCGATCCCAAAATCAGCGCCCAACCCAAAGCGGAAATGGTTTTCGGAGCCGCAACATGCTCCAGCAATGACAGATGCTGTCCGTTTCCGAAAAGAATAATATTGGGATTATGCTGGTATGTTGCAGCAACTAAGATCATAATGACCTGGAAACCCGCCAGCGCTCTTACAGGAAGAAGTTTACGTGTACTCATCGCTCTCAGAATCAATAATAGACAAACCGTTGCAAAAGCTGTTGCCATGATTCCCAGTGGCTTTGAAAACACCCACATAATCAGCGGAATATCAGACAAATAAGCTGTTAAAAAAACCAATGCTCCTGTAATGACAACAAAAACCATTGTTTGCTTTGATTTTTTAATCATTAAATTAAGTTCCAAGCGGTCAACTGTTTCGCGTAAAGCAAAAATAGAAGCAAGATAAGCGCAGATGGACACGGTGAAAAGTCCTACAGCAACCCCAAACCAGTTCAGCCAGCTGAAGATGTACAGGTCTAAAAAACCTTTGGCATCCGGGTTAATAGAATGCGAAATGGTTGCCGCAGCAATTAATCCCAGGAAAAAAGGCGTTAATAAACTTGAAAAGTAAAAAATCTGGGTATATAATCCCTGCCACTCATCTTTTACAGCATCGTAATGCCTGAATGTAAAAGCCGTTCCCCTCGCAATGATTCCTATAAGCATTAAAACCAAAGGAATGTGGAGGTATGTTGACAGGGTGGTATAAATTTCAGGAAAACCTACAAAAAGAATAACGATTGCAATGATTAGCCACATGTGATTGGCTTCCCATACCGGAGCAATCGATTCGTACATGATAACTTCCGTTTTCGGACGGTTTTTTTTTCTCGTAAAAAGCTCTACAATTCCTGCCCCGAAATCTGCCCCACCCAAAATTACGTAAAGACAGATTGACAGCCAGAGAAAACCTATAACGACGTATATCATAATTTTTTTTGTTTAGCGTTAAACTGAGGATCGGTAGGGTCGTAAAGTTTTGGGACCATTTTGATCTGCCTTGTCAGCAGAAAAATAATGACAAAAGACAGCGAAACAAAAACAGCGGTAAAGAAATAGAATGAATATTGAATTCCCGGCATCGGCGTAACGGCATCAACGGTTCTCATGATTCCGTAGATGATCCAGGGCTGTCGGCCCACTTCTGTCACCGTCCATCCCGCTTCCAGGGCGATATATCCGAAGGGCGTAGCAACCAAAAAGGTTTTCAGCAGCCATTTCCGCTCCAGCCATTCCTTTTTAAAGAATATTGCAAACAGATAGACCATTCCTATAATAATCATTATCACTCCGAAGAAAATCATGATCTGAAAGGCAAAATGTACCACAGCTACCGGCGGCCATTCGTCTCTCGGAAAATCTTTCAGTCCTTTAACCTCGGTATTAAAGTCATTGCTGACCAGAAAGCTTAAAACTTTAGGGATTTTTATAGCGTATTTTATTTCTGCTTTTTCTTCATCCGGAATTCCGCCAATCACAAAAGCAGCACCTTTTTCTGTTTCAAAATGCGCTTCCATTGCGGCTAATTTGATAGGTTGTCTCTCCGCTACAGATTTTGCAGCAATATCGCCGCTCAGAGGCGCCCCAAACGCTCCGATCAAGGCAAATCCTGCGGCAATTTTAAAAGCTTTGGTATGAAATTCAACATTTTTTTTCCTTAAGATCATATAAGCGTGAAGGCCTGCAACGGCAAATCCTGTGGCGCAAAATGCGGCAACCGACATATGCAGTGCCTGTGGAAACCACGCATCATTAAACATTGCTTTAATGGGGTCTATATTCAGATACTGTCCGTTCACATAATCAAATCCGGCAGGCGAATTCATCCATGCATTGGCTGCAACAACCAAAATTCCGGATGCTAAACCGCTTAAACCCACCAGAAAGCCACAGAACCAGTGAAACCATTTATTAAACCTGTCCCAGCCGTAAAGAAAAAATCCAATGGCAATGGCTTCTATAAAAAATGCTGTTCCTTCGAGAGAAAAAGGCATCCCGAAAATGGGTCCCGCATGTTTCATAAACTGTGGCCAGAGAAGGCCAAGCTCAAAAGAAAGCATTGTTCCTGAAACAGCTCCGGTGGCAAAAAGTATGGCAACGCCTTTGCTCCATGCTTTGGTAAGACCTTTATAGATTTCGTTATTTGTTTTTAAATATTTCCAGTGGGCAAATGCCATCAGGAAAGGCATGACCATTCCTACACAGGAAAAAATAATATGAAAACCGAGGGACATTGCCATTTGGGCACGGGCTGCAAGGAAATCGTCCATAAACATCAACTTTTTAAGCAAATAAATGTAAGGATAAATTGCCTATATTTCATATGATTTACAACAGTTCTTATTAAAATTGAAGGTTTTAACTTTGTGTTTTTTACCTGTAAATTATATCAGATTTGTGTGGAAAAATCTATCCGTTTTGATTCATTTTAACTTTCATAACTCGAAAAAAATCACGATATTTGTGGGTCTTTGCATTTAGCAGGATTTTTAATATTTTATATGAGTCAGAAACAATATACAGCTAGTAGTATTCAGGCATTGGAAGGGATGGAGCACGTTCGTATGCGCCCTTCAATGTACATTGGTGATGTAGGAGTAAGAGGTCTACATCATTTGGTTTATGAAGTAGTGGATAATTCTATTGACGAGGCTTTGGCAGGATACTGCGATACGATCTTCGTTGCAATCAAAGAAGGAAACGGAATCGAAGTTAGTGATAATGGTAGGGGTATTCCCGTAGACTTCCATGAAAAAGAACAAAAATCTGCTCTTGAGGTTGTAATGACGAAAATCGGGGCCGGAGGTAAGTTTGACAAAGATTCTTACAAGGTTTCAGGAGGTCTTCACGGAGTTGGGGTATCGTGTGTGAATGCACTTTCCAATGAAATGGTTACCACTGTTTACAGAGACGGAAACGTATATCAGCAGATTTACTCGAGAGGAAAAGCACAGACCGGTGTTGAAGAAATCGGCCACAGTGACCAGAGAGGAACCAAGCAGTTCTTCCAGCCGGATGACAGTATTTTTACAGAACTGGTTTATAATTACGATACATTAGCGAGCCGTTTAAGAGAGCTTTCTTACCTTAATAAAGGAATTACCATTACCTTAACGGATGAAAGAGAAAAAATGGAAGACGGATCTTTCAGATCAGAAGTCTTTCATTCTGAAGGAGGATTGAAGGAATTCGTTGCCTATATTGACGGGAACCGTGAGTCTATCATGGAAAATGTGATTTTCATGGAAGGCGAAAGGGATGATATCCCGGTAGAAGTAGCAATGCGCTACAATACCTCATTTACGGAAAACCTTCACTCTTACGTTAATAATATCAATACCCATGAAGGAGGGACTCACCTGGCAGGTTTCAGACGTGCTCTTACGAGAACCCTTAAAAAGTATGCTGATGATCTGGGTATTCCGCAAAAAGAAAAAGTAGAGGTAACAGGGGATGACTTCCGTGAAGGATTAACGGCCGTAGTTTCCGTAAAAGTAATGGAGCCTCAGTTTGAAGGGCAGACCAAAACAAAGCTTGGTAACTCCGAAGTTTCCGGAGCAGTAGATAAGATTGTTGGGGAAATGCTAAGTAATTTCCTTGAAGAAAACCCAACTGAAGCCAAGCAGATCGTTCAAAAAGTAGTTTTAGCTGCAAAAGCAAGACAGGCTGCTAAGAAAGCCCGTGAAATGGTGCAGAGAAAATCTCCGATGGGAGGGTCGGGGCTTCCGGGGAAACTGTCTGACTGTTCTTCAAAAGATCCAGCAGAATCTGAAATTTTCCTTGTAGAGGGAGATTCCGCGGGTGGAACTGCAAAGCAGGGCCGCGACAGGTTTTTCCAGGCTATTCTTCCATTAAGGGGTAAAATTCTGAATGTTGAAAAGTCAATGCTTCATAAGGTATATGACAACGAAGAAATAAAAAATATTTACACGGCTCTTGGAGTTTCTGTTGGTACGGAAGAAGATAGCAAAGCATTGAATATGGCGAAGCTAAGGTATCATAAGATTGTAATCATGACCGATGCCGATATCGACGGATCCCATATTTCTACGCTTATTCTTACATTCTTCTTCAGGTATATGAAAGAATTGATTGAGAACGGATATATTTATATTGCTCAGCCACCGTTGTACTTATTGAAAAAAGGGAACAAAAAAGTGTATGCCTATAACGAAAAAGAACGTGAAGAATTTACTCTCGAGATGTCTCCGGATGGAAAAGGAGTAGAAGTACAGCGTTATAAAGGTCTTGGTGAGATGAATCCTGAACAGCTTTGGGAAACAACACTAAACCCGGAACACAGAATCCTGAAACAGGTAACTATTGATAACGCTGTAGAAGCGGATAGTGTTTTCTCCATGCTGATGGGAGATGAAGTTCCTCCGAGAAGAGAGTTTATTGAAAAAAATGCCAAATATGCAAAAATTGACGCATAATAAAATAGCATTTAACATAATAAAAAGACCTCAGCAATGGGGTCTTTTATTATGTTAATTTAAATCCTGTGTGCACGAAAATTAATTTTAACACTTGCCCGGATTTTCCTATTTTTGCTAAATTTTAATAACCATGATTAAAATACTTTGTACCGTAGCGCTTTCTGCAGCATCTTTATATTATACACAGAGTTTCCCTGTTTCTGCAATTCCGGAGAACCTGAAAAAAAATGCTGATGCGGTTATCAGAAAAGATTTAACTACCATTCAGATCAACAAGATCGATGATATCAAATACCAGTATTATACCGTAACAACAGTTCTTAATAAGGACGGAGATTCGGATGCCCGGGCATATATTCCGTACGAAAAAGGAAACAGCATCTCTGATGTTAAAGTTAATATCTATGATGAGGCAGGGAAAAAAATAAAATCTTTTTCAAAATCCGATTTCGGAGACTTTGCCAATAACGATCAGGGAACATTTTATTCGGATAACAGAGTAATGGTGTTATCCTATACACCAACACAATATCCGTACACTGTTGAATTTTCTTATCAGATTGGTGATGAAAATACGGTCTTTTTACCAGATTTTACCCCTTTCAGATCTACCAAGGTTTCGTTAGAAGAAGCCCAGATGAAATTCATTAATAAATCCGGCATTGACCTTAAAACAAAAATTTATCCGTCAGCTTATAATTACACTTCAGTAATCGAAAGTGACAATGCCGGCGAAAAAACCTATACTTATAAAAATGTTCCTGCAATAGACAATGTGTTTTTGCTGCCTCAACCTGTAAAAATTTTACCCAAAGTAAGTTTTGCCTTAACGAAATTCAACCTTGAAGGAAAACAGGGAAGTATCAACAGCTGGAGTGATTTCGGAAGCTGGTATTACAATAGCATTCTGCAGCCGGTTTCTACATCCAGTCCGGCTATTAAAGCTGAAGTTATGAGTCTTAATCTTACAGGGACAACAGAAGAGAAAGTCAAAAAACTTTATCAGCATATGCAGGAAAAAACACGATATATTTTCGTTGCGTTGGGAATAGGGGGATGGCAGCCGATGCTTCCGGATGAAGTGCAGAAAAAAGGATATGGTGATTGTAAAGGACTTACCAATTATATGAAAACTTTGCTGGACGAAGCAGGAATACCTTCTTATTATTCAGTGATCAATTCAGGAGCTTCACCTGTGTCTTTTGATAAAGATTTTCCTAAAATGGGAGGAAATCATGTTATTTTGATGGTGCCTACAGAAAAGGGGAATATATGGTTGGAAAATACCTCGCAAAAGATTGCATTTAATCATTTAAGTTATAGTACGACAGCAAGAAATGTCCTGTCAATCAGAAAAAATGGAATAGAATTGTTGGATACTCCAGATTACACTGCCGAGCAAAGCAAAGAAAAGCAGCAGCTTAAAATCAAGATCAATGAAGACAATAGCATACTGGGAGAGGGAAGTTTTTCTTATACAGGACTTCAGTATGATAATAATCTTGCACTTGCTTCCATGTCTCCGAAAGAACGGACGGAAGCGGTAAAAAATATGCTGGATATTTTACACTTCGATAAAATTGAACTGAAAAACTTCCTGAATGATAAAGATAATGCAGTCGCTAAGTACGATCTGGATTTTAAAGCAAATAATTATTCTAAAAATGCGGGAAGCAGCATCATTTTCAGGGCCGTTCCTATTTATTCTAACAACGTTTATAAAACCGAGGATAACAGGGAATTGCCTTTCGAACTGAGACAGTCATTTGAAGATGAGTATGAAGTCAGCTTTATGATTCCTCAGAATTATAAAATAGAAGAAGTTCCGGAAAATGTAGTGTTGAATTCAGAATTCGGAACCTATAAACTAAGTTTTGTAAAGAATGGAGAATCTTTAAAAGTCAACAGATCCATTAGAATCAATAAAGGTATTTACCCAAAAGAAAAATATAACGATTACATCAATTTCAGGAAAAAAACTATTAATATCGACAACTCAAAAGTTTTAATATCTAAGATTTAACATGAAGAAAATAGTATTCATCGCCTTTTGCTCAATGCAGTTTATTTTTGTTGAGGCTCAAAAACACAAATTTCTCGATCCGCCAAAATTTAACGATGCAGATTTGTCAAAACAAAAGTCGACGTTGGATGAAAATGCACCTGCTGAAATTCTTTATAAGTCACTGCACTTCAGTATGGATTATGCTACCGGAAATCTTATTAAAAGCACTTTCTACAGGGTGAAAATTTATGATAAAGATAAGGCGGAAGACTGGCTGAATCTTGAAATTCCTCTTTACCAGAACGGTGGCGACCAGGAATCGCTCAGCAAAATAAAGGCATATACATACAATCTTGAAAATGGTGCGGCTGTCGCCACAAAAGTTGACAAAAGCTCCAAATATAAAAGTAAAGAGAGTAAGTATATTTCCATTAATAAATTTGCATTTCCTAATGTAAAGAATGGCTCTGTTATCGAATACCAATATGAAGTTATATCCCCTTTCGGGTTTAGTGTTCCTGAAATACTGATTGAAACCGATACGCCTTCTCTTTACACGGAATATGTTCTTGACAGCCCGTCAAGTGTAGCGTATAACCTTAATTACACGGGTTCTCTGCTTCCAAAATATAAAGAAGTTGATGAAAGACTGCTGTATGGGACGAACTACAGAACCTACAGATTTGGCTATGAAAATATAAAAGCTTTCAAAACGGAAAAGTTCGTAAACAATGACAGAAATTACAGAACGAAAATCGGTGCAGAACTACACTCTACAAATTTCAGGGAACTGAAGCTGTACTCATCATCGTGGGAGCAGATTAAGGATCGTATGTATGAAAGAGAAGATTTTGGTGGAGAACTGAAGAAAACAAGGCTTGCTAAAGAAAATATGCCTGCAAATATTGCAGGAATCTCCAATGAACTTGATAAAGCCGATGCTATTTTCAGTTACGTTAAAAATACCTTTACATGGAATAGAGATGCCGGTCTTTACACCGATGAAGGAATCAAAAAAATGCTTGAAACCAAAATCGGAAATGCTGCAGAAATTAATCTTTTCCTCGTAATGTTGCTGCGGGAGGCAGGTATAAAGGCAGATCCTCTGGCTATTTCTACCATTAATAACGGACTCATCAATCTTGCTTCTCCCAATGTTTCCAATATGAATTTTGTGATTGCTGCAATCCAGACCAAGGACGGGTACCATTTGTATGATGCTACGGTAAAGCAGTCTTCTATAGACCAGCTTCCTCCGAGAGACTGGAACCAGTTTGGAATTCTTCTCTCCAAAGAAAAGGTGCAGCAGCTTACGATGAGCAATGCAAAAACAAGCTTTACCTATCTTACGGCTACCGCAAAAATCAATGATGACGGAAGTATTTCCGGAAACTATTCTGACAGGGATACCGGGACCTATGCCATGTTTGCCAAAGAAAGCTATGACGATAATGCTGATAAATATAAAAAACAATACAAAGAGAATTTCTCCATAGACTTTACAGATATCGATTCAAAAGTTATTGAAAACGGTGACTTTGAAAGCACGATGAAGTTTTCGTCCGAAAACCTTATTGATAAAGTCGGCAAAAAGATCATCATCAATCCGATGCTTTTCCTGAATAAAAACTCCAATGAATTTGATCAGACGGAAGAAAGAAAATACATGATTGATTTTATCACACCTTTTACAAGAGTGAAAAAGATCGTTCTTCAGATTCCGGAGGGATATGCGATTGAAGAAATGCCGAAAAATAAAAAAATTGTTACCGAGGATAAAGAAATTGAGTATAGCTATATTGCAGAGCAAAAAGGCAATACGTTGGAAGTGATTTCCACCACAAAAGTTCTTAGCCCGAACTATCCCAAAGAATACTATCCTGCATTCAAGCAGATTTGGGGAGTTGCATCCAAACAGGAAAACCAGGTAATCAGCCTTGTGAAAAAATAAAAACCATACAATTTTTAAATAAGTTTAGAAACCATTCATTTTTTGAATGGTTTTTGCATTTGTATAGAAAATCAGAATTATGAAAAATATTGTGGCAGCTCTGGCTTTATCAACACTCATGATGGTTTCCTGCAAAAAAAACGAAAACAGCAGTACCGACATTGTTACAAATGATACTGTTCAGGCGAACTCATTTACGGTAGATTCTGTAAAAGTGAATGATTCATTACAGCTTAGTGATTCGCTAAAAGTTAAATATTCATCTACCATGCTGGTATTCCCAAATATTGAAAATAAGACGCTTCTTGACAGCATTTATTTTGACCAAAAAAACATCAGCGACTTTTCAAAAAACGGACTCCAGGCAGTGCTTGAAAAAAATAAAAATGAGTATTTCAATACCATAAAAAAGGATTCTAAAGAGTGGATTTCCGATATGAACTTTTCACAGGAATGGTACTCGGATACAGGAATGAAGCTTAAATCAAGAATCAAAGATTATATCCATATTCAATATATCTGGGGTTCTTATGAAGGAGGAGCTCACGATAATTACGGATTTTCAGAAAGAGTTTTTGATCTGAAAAATAATAAAAAGCTTCAGTTGAAAGATATTACTACAATGCCTAAGACTAAAATTGAAGCAATGCTGCTGAAAAATATTAACAAAATAAACAGCGGAACTACAGATAATTCCGGAGCTGTAAATAATTCAGAGATGCTTTTGGTAGATGTAGTTCCTGCAACAGATAATTTTTATTTCGACGAAAAAAATCTGTATTTCCATTACAGCCCTTACGAGATTGCCGCATTTGCAGCAGGGGATATTACCATTCCTGTTTCATGGAAAGAACTGAAAGGTACCATTAATCCCGAATTTGAAAAAAGAATGGGCATTAGCTATTAAGGCTGTTACAAATTAATAAACACAATGATGAAAAAAACGTATTTCCTATATGCCTTCATTTTGCTTACGAGCATCTTTGCCTGCAAAGAGTTTGGGAATGAAAAGAAGAATACTGACAAGAACGGCTTTGGCCGGATCAGTATAGATTCTGTAATAGAAGAAGATACCGTTAAAATTTCTGATTCTGTAGTATTGCGTTATTCTTCTAAGCTTTTATGGTTTCCCAATCTTGACAATAAAAATTTTCTTGCAGAAATTTATTCTGGTAAAGAAATATCCGATTTCTCCAGAAACGGGCTTCAGGCTTATCTTAAAAAAGAAAAACAGTCGGTTTATGACAGGATGAAAAATTCAGGCGGACTTTCACATGTAAAACAGCAGCAGCAATGGTCTTATATTTCTCAGATGAATGTACGGATGAACAGGAATAATTATGTTTCCATTCAGTATTATACCAGCCAATTTGAAGCCGAACATAGAGTACAGTATCATTATGTGGAGAAAGTTTTTGATTTTAAAAACCAGAAAAAACTTGATTTATCTGATGTTTTAGTACTGTCGGAAGAAACCATCAGTAAAATTTTAAAACTCAGCTTCGAAAAAACTACTATGATGCAGCAAATCAAAACCTACGATAGAGAAGCGTATAAGATTCTCTCTGCGATTACTTTTCCCGTTACCCGAAATTTTTACTTTGATGATTCCAACCTTTATTTTCATTATAATATGAATGAGATCAGCCATGATTATGATATCGGAGATATTATTCTCACGATCTCATGGGAAGATATGAAGGAATATATAAAACCTGATTTTGCCCGAAGAATGAAAATTAACTGAATTTAATGCTTTCTAATCTGAAAGCATTTTTTAATTTTGCATCAATGGAAAAAGTAGCCTTCATCATCAATCCTTTTTCGGCCAAAAGAAACTATCAGCCGTTTCTCAATGAACTGCATGCCAAGGTGAAAGATCCCTTGTATTATATTTCAGAATCTATTTTGGGAACCGATGATTTTATTAAGGCACATTATGCCGAAGTTGATGTTTTCGTGGCCATCGGTGGAGACGGAACGATTTCAACAGTAGCCCGTAATCTCATTAATACAGAAAAAATCCTGGCTATTTTTCCGGCGGGCTCCGGCAATGGATTTTCCAACGAAACCAATTTCAGCAAAAACCTGGATGAGCTTCTCGAAAAGCTGCGGGCAAAAAAATCCAGAAAGATTGATACTTTTACCATCAACGGTAGACTGTCCATTAATGTTTCGGGAACAGGTTTCGACGGCAAAGTGGTGAAAGAATTTGAAAAAACCACCCGCGGTTTTAAAAACTATATTAAAGTTTCCCTTAAAACATTTTTCAGCTACAAACCGAAAAAGGTAAAATTTTTGGATGAAAAATACAAGGAATACAACGGCAAATACCTGATGGTGAATATTGCCAATACCCGCCAGTTCGGGAATAATGCGTACATCGCACCACATGCAAGTAAAAGTGACGGACTGGTCGATATGGTACTGGTAAAAAAGTTCCCGATTACCTATTCTCCGCTTTTTGCATTTAGAATGTTCACCAAAAAACTGAAAGATGATAATTACATCACTTACCTCCCTGTTTCAGAAATAGAGTTTAAGGTTAATACCAAAAACTGGCATATTGATGGTGAATTCAATAAAATCAAATCACCCATTCACGTAAAAGTTCAGCCTTCAAGTTTGAATATTTTGATTTAAATTATTCATTAAAATCTGTTAAAGCTGTAAATCTCTCCATATCCATCGGTGCACTCTCTGAAAAACTCTTTCGGTAAACCATTTTTAAGATTGATTTTCGATGCAATATTTTTATTACATTGTGAATTTGTATTTTGGAAAATTAAAATTTTATTCATTAGTTTCGTGGGTAAATCTGTATCTACAGCAACAGGGTAATTTCCTAAATATTGATTCTCCCCGTTAAATATAAGTATTCTATTTGTTGCCCTGCGGGATAGACCCCAAATCCAACTTGAATTCATAATTTTATAAGTTTTTCCCTGGTTTGTTTTAACGGTTCCCAAATACGTCAAATGTGTTTCCGTGTCTCCTTTTTCTGTCCATTTTCCGAAAATTAATTTTTTTCCAGTTAATCCTTTCTGTAGAGTTAACAGCCGAATTTTATTATCATTAATTTGCGATTTTCCAAAAACCGATGCTAATAAAAATATAGCGAATAAAGATTGAGTAATGTACATTTTTATCAGATTAAACTTCCAGCTTTTCCTCTACGTTACCGGAATGATCCAGGGCATATTGCAGCTGACTTTTATCCAGTTGCTTTTCCCAGTTGGCAACCACGACCGTTGCTACGGAATTTCCGATCACATTCGTTAAAGCTCGGCATTCGCTCATAAATTTATCAATTCCCAAAATCAGTGTCATTCCTGCAATAGGAATTTCAGGAACTACAGCAAGCGTGGCGGCTAATGTTACAAAACCGGCCCCGGTAACTCCTGCAGCACCTTTTGAACTTAACATGGCCACTAACAGCAGCATGATCTGTTTTTCGATCGGGAGATGAATATTCAAAGCCTGCGCGATAAACAGTGAAGCCAGTGTCATGTAAATATTGGTACCGTCCAGATTGAAAGAATATCCTGTCGGAACAACTAAACCCACAATCGCTCTCGAACATCCTGCCTTTTCCAGTTTTTCCATGATTCCCGGAAGTGCAGATTCGGACGAACTGGTTCCTAAAACCAACAGCAGTTCTTCTTTAAGATAGTACATCAGTTTAAAGATATTGAATCCGTTGTACCACGCTACCGCTCCTAAAACCAAAACCACAAATAAGGCAGAAGTAATGTAAAACGTTCCAACCAGGAATATTAAATTTAAAACAGAGTGAAGTCCATACTTGCCGATCGTAAAGGCCATTGCCCCAAAAGCTCCGATAGGTGCAAGCTTCATCAGCATATGCACAATTTTGAAAACCGGTGTCGAAAGGTCCTGCAGAAATTCGGTGACTTTCCTGCTTTTTTCTTTTGTTAAAACAAGGGCAACTCCCATCAGGATAGCAACAAGAAGAACCTGAAGGATATTTTCTCCCACCAGCGGACTGAAGAGCGTTTCCGGAATAATATTCATAATAAACCCGGTGAGGGTAGTTTCGTGCGCTTTCTGCTGATACTGTGATACGTCTCCCGAAAGGGTAGCAGGATCTATATTCAGTCCGTGTCCGGGTTGCAAAATGTTTCCAACTACAAGTCCGATAATCAAAGCCAGTGTCGAAAAGGTTAAGAAGTAAATCATGGCTTTAACAGCAATTCTTCCTACTTTCTTGAGATCTGTCATGTGTGCAATTCCCAAAGTAAGGGTAATAAAAATTACCGGAGCGATAATCATTTTTACCAGTTTGATGAATCCGTCACCCAGAGGTTTCATCTTTTCCCCGAGTTCAGGATAAAATTTTCCTAAAAGAATTCCGGCAATAATAGCGATCACCACCTGAAGATAAAGCTGCTGATAAAGTTTTTTTGCTTTCAATGAAATTGTTTTGAAGCGCGAAAATTATGAAAAAATTATTGTTTACTATGACAAATGTCAGTAAAAGTTTCGGCGGAGCTGAAAGCTCCGCCGAAACTAGATCGTCTAAATTCTTAAAGAAGAAGAATCAAAGTCTTTTAAATATTATTCCACCGCTACCGAATCATCACCTCTGCCATCTGCAACAGCATGAATGTTTCCCTCCTCGTCAATCAGGATCATCTCTGTTCTCCCGATTTGTCCCCATTTTTCAGCTTTATAGCCCAGCTTTTCCATATCCGTTATAGTAGTTTCAGGAAAATTCTTTTCAAAGGCAACTGTTTCCGGAAGCCATTGGTGATGGAATTTCGGAGCATTCACAGACATGTTGGCATTCAGTTTAAAATCCACCACATTTACAATTGACTGATAAACAGAGGTAGGAATCGTCGTTCCTCCCGGTGTTCCTACAACCATATAAGGTTTCCCGTTTTTCAGGACAATAGTCGGAGTCATTGAAGAAAGCATTCTTTTATTGGGCTGAATAGAATTAGCCTCTCCGCCCACGGCCCCAAACATATTTGGAACTCCTGGTTTGATGGAGAAATCATCCATTTCATTGTTTAAGAAAAATCCTGCTCCCGAAACAACAACTTTACTTCCGTATAGGCCATTCAGCGTTGTGGTAACGGCAGCGGCATTTCCATCCTTATCAATAACAGAAATATGGGTAGTTTCGGTAGATTCTTTAGGTTGTTTTATGATTTTACCGACTTCTGCGCTGGGAGTGGCTTTGTTAAAACTGAAACTTTTCCATCTGTTTTTTAAATATTCATCGGAAATAAGGTATGAAGTTTTATCCTGAATAAACCCGGGATCTCCCATATATTCAGCCCGGTCGGCATACGCTCTTCTTTCAGCTTCCACCATAACCTGAACGGCCTTTACTGAATTCTGCTGATATTTTTCAAGATTTTCGTAAGCTGCCATTTTAAGCATTTGTGCCAGAAGGATACCACCGCTTGAAGGTAACGGCATCGAAACAATCTGATTTCCTTTATAATCGAAGTCCAAGGCTTTCCTTTCAGCAACTTTATAGTTTTTCAGGTCTTCCGGGGTGATAATTCCGGTTCCCTTTTTCATTTCGGCAACAAGAAGTTCTGCGGTTTTACCCTCATAAAATCCTTTTTGTCCTGATTTTTGAATCCGTTTTAAAGTTTCTGCCAGTTCTTTTTGGATGAGAAGGTCGCCTGTTTTCCATGGAGTATTTTTCACAAAAACAATATTTGTTTTATTGTGTCGCTCGAAGTTTGTTTTATTGTTGTTCAAAAGGTCTGCTTCCTGCCGTGTAATAGCGAATCCTTTTTCAGCCAAATCTATCGCCGGTTGAATCAGCTGCTCCATCGGCAACTTGCAATGCTTCAGCGTTGCAAAAAAACCGGCCACACTTCCTGGAACTCCCACAGCAAGTCTTCCGTTTTGTGAAAGATCAGTATCGGCCTTTCCTTTTTTATCAAGATACATATCGTGAGTAGCCTTTGAAGGTGCTGTCTCACGGTAGTCGAGTGTGAATTTTTCACCATTATTTTTTACGCCTACCAAAAAGCCGCCGCCGCCGATATTCCCGGCCTGCGGATAAACGACGGCAAGCGCATACTGTGTGGCAACAACTGCATCGTAAGCATTACCTCCCATCCTCAATATTTTAGCACCTGCCTCGCTTGCAAGCGGATGTGCCGAAACAACAATACCTTTATTTTTTACCTTTACCTCTTTTACAATGTTGATATCAGTATATTGTGCTGATACTGTGGAAGTAAATAGAATCAGTAAAACAATAATCTTTTTCATTTACAAATTTTGTAATCCAATTTACGATTTTGTTTTAAGATAGGCTTTAAAATATTTACTTTTGCTTGTATCAACTAATAAAAATAAAAATGGAATCCCACACGGAAAGAATACTTATTACAGGTGCCTTAGGGCAAATCGGTACCGAGCTTACAAACAGACTTGTTGAAATTCATGGAACGGAAAACGTTGTTGCTTCCGGGCTCGACAGATGGCAGAAGGGCATTACTTCTGCAGGATATTATGAAAGAATGGACGTTACAAATACACAGTTGGTAAGACAGATCATTAAAGATTATGAAATCACAACGGTTTATCATCTGGCTTCCTTGTTATCCGGTACTTCAGAAAAGCAGCCGATTTTCGCATGGAAGCTGAATCTTGAACCTCTTCTTCACTTCTGTGAAATGGCAAAAGAAGGACTTATTCAGAAAATTTTCTGGCCAAGTTCAATTGCTGTTTTCGGAAAAGGAATTCCAAAAGAAAATGTAGGGCAGGACGTAGTATTAAATCCTACTACCGTGTATGGAATATCTAAAATGGCAGGAGAAAAATGGTGCGAGTATTATTTCGACAAACATGGGGTAGATGTAAGAAGTATTCGCTATCCCGGATTAATTTCATGGAAGACTCCGGCAGGTGGCGGAACAACAGATTATGCTGTTGAGATTTTTTATGAAGCTATAGAAGAAGGAAAATATACAAGTTTCATTTCTGAAAATACAGGGATGCCGATGCTTTATATGGATGATGCCATCAATGCAACGCTTAAGCTTATGGAAGCTCCGAAAGAAAATCTTAGCGTACGATCTTCTTACAATCTCGGAGGAATGTCTTTCACCCCGAAAGAACTTGCTGAAGAAATTAAGAAAAAAATACCGGAATTTGAAATTGATTACAAGCCGGATTTCAGACAGCAGATTGCAGATTCCTGGCCGGCATCAATCGATGATTCTGTGGCAAAAAATGATTGGGGATTATCGTATGATTACGGAATTTCTGAAATGACGAAAGACATGATTAAGAATCTGAAAGTGAAACTTAATAAAAATTAATAAGTAAAGTTTTACTTTAATTAGGATATAATTTAACATCTGATTTTTAAATATTTAAAAATTTTATCTAAAAATTACTTAATATGATATTATTGAATTTTAACATCGTGAATATTGAAGCTAAATGCAAAAATGGTGCTGAAGTTTCCGATGATGAAAGACTGAAAATTTCAGAAAATAATACAAAAGCTATTTTAAGAATTTTAGATATTCATGATATAAAAGCAAGCTTTTTTGTTGAAGTTTCTTTGGTAGAAAAATTACAGAACTTACTAAAAGCAATTTCATTCCAGGGGCATGAAATTGCTTTTTACAATAAAGATTCTAATCCTGAAGAAATAGAAAATACCAAAAGGATAACCCAGGATTTTTTAGAAAAACACATAAAAGGATTCCGGCAGAAGGATAATAAAATCTCTTATCAAAGTCTGAAATTAATGGAATTCAGTTATATTTCCAATATTGATAATGCCGGTATTCTTTTTCCTTTTAAACGGCTCAGAAGAGATACGACAATTATAGAAGAAGACGGATTGAGCATTGTTCCTGAAAGTATTTCCCCTTACAGTCAGCTGCCTTATAATGATTTTATATTTCAGGTTCTGCCGATGAAATATTACCAGAATATGGTTTTTGAAACATTGAAGAACGATGAGTTTGTCCTGATATATTTAAATTCCTGGCAGTTTACCGATTTCAAAAAGTATCATTTTGATGTTCCTTTTTACAGAAGGCTGAATTCCGGCAAAAAAATGGAGGACAAATTAGATGCCCTCCTTACCTGGATCAACGAGAAAGAAATGGCTACTTCCCGTATGAAAGATTATATTTTTTAAGTTCTATTCTTCGTTTTTACAAATTGCCAGAAGATCTGTGGAATACCGTATCTCTTTTTCAAATACAATATCTTCATGGGAATACTGTTGTGAAAAGTCAGAAGAATCTGTGTTTTCCGAATGGTTTTCAGTTGATCTCTTACCTTTCATTTTTCGTAAAAACTCAAACATTTTTTTCTGAACATTTAAAAGAAAAACTCTCAGCGGATAAGGATAAATAGCCAAAGTAGAAGGGAGTACGGCTATTCTCTGCTTTCTCGTTCTTCTGATTTCTTCCAGAATTAAATCTGCATCTGAACCTATTTTTAAAATTTCAACCTCTGTAAAATTCTTTTTAAGAAGTCTTTTCAGACTTTCCGGTGTATATTCTTTCAGGTGAAAAATATTCCAGGGCTGCTGGATATAGTTAAAAAGCCTGTGCTTTTTATCTGGAGTTGATATCAGTACAATTCCGCCCTGATTTAAAAGCTGTCCAATTGCAGATGCGTATTTTTTATCGTCGGGCACATGTTCAATAACCTGGAAAGAAGTAATGACATCAAATTTTTCATTGCCTAATTCCGCAATCGTTTTAAAATCCAGATTTGGAGCCGTGTATTGGTTGTTTGCAAAATCAACCGCTTCCTGGCTGATATCAACACCTGTTACACTTGCGGCAGACTCAGAAAGCATATGTGAACCATATCCCGAACCACATCCGTAATCCAGTACTTTTTTGCCTTTTACCAGTTTTTTGGCATATTCATAGGTTGCAATGTGCATCAGATGAAGATATAATTCAGATTTATTGCTGAATTGCTGATTGATGATATGTCTTTCTCCTGTATCCTTCATTGATAAATTTTTCGAAAAAAATTGAAATTAAGCCAGTTCAAAAAGCGTAATCTCCGGTAATACGCCCACTCTTCCGGGGTAAGCCAGTACTCCAAAACCTCTGTTTACATACAGCATTTTGCCTTCACTTTCATACAAATCTGCCCATTTCGGATATTTATACTGAACCGGAGACCATTTAATATTTTTAAGATCAAGTCCGAACTGCATCCCGTGTGTATGCCCGGAAAGTGTCAGATGGATGTTTCCGGGGTGTTTTTTTACAACGTAATCGAAATGGGTAGGGTCGTGACTCATCAGGATTTTTGTAGCGGATTCCGGCACTCCTTTTAACGCATCGTCAATTCTCCCGAATTGCGGAAAGGGTTTCAATCCCCAGTTTTCAACGCCAAGAATGTATAGTTGCTCGCCGTTTTTTTCAATAATACGGTGTTCATTTCTAAGCATATCAAAACCGGCTTGCCTTTCATAATCAATTAAAGTATCGAGGTTTTGTTTTTTCTCATCCAAAGATTTCCAGCTAATATAATCGCCGTAATCATGATTGCCTAAAACGGCAAATTTGCCATCTTTCGCTTTTATTTTTGAAAACAAAGGGATAAATGGCTTAAATTCTTCCGCCACATTATTCACCATATCTCCTGTGAATAATACAAGGTCTGGATTTTGCTCGTTGATAAGGTTGATGGCATGTTCCAGTTTGGAAGGATCCGAAAAACTTCCGCTGTGCACATCCGAAATCTGTACAATTTTATATCCTTTGAAGCTTTTTGGCAGATTGGCAAAATTGATTCTTACTCTTCTTACCTTATGACGATACTTTCCAAAGGTAATTCCATCAATGAAAAGTGCCGAAAGCACACCTCCGAGTCCTAATCCTACGATACTTAAAAATTTTCTTCTTTCAGGAAAGAAATTCTCTGAAGATCCCGCTAATCCGATCAGGTATCCTCCGGTTCTGATGATATCATCAATAAGGAGAAACAAAACAACAAAGATTTTAGGAAGAATAAAGATCAGGAATATGGATATCATGATCTGTGCTCTCATCATGCTTCTGTCGGCTCTGCTGAAATTGGAGATTTCGTATGCGAAAAAACCGTATACCGCAAGGGTAATAACCCAATAACCGATCCTGATCCAGGAGTTATCCGTAAGGGTTCTGATAGCCTGGTAAATGTATGCTTCCAGCAAAAGGAAGACGGCTGCAATAATAAAAAAGTTTCTTTGCATAATCTGTTTAAAAAAAAAGCACAAAGAATAATTTCCCTGTGCTTTTTGTATTTTAAATTAAATAATATTAAGGAAATCTGTACACGATAGCATTGATGTTCATTCCGGCACCTACCGAAGTCATTACAATGTTACCTTTTTCTTTAAACGATTGACCTTCCATTTTTCCTTTAATTATTAAATCAAACATGGTAGGGATGGTCGCTACTGAAGAATTTCCGAATTCCTGAATTGTCATTGGCGATATGGAGTGATCGTAATCTTTCACATTGTACAATTTGTGTAGCCTTTCGATCATGGCATAATCCATCTTGGCGTTAGCCTGGTGGATCAAAATCTTATTGATGTCTTCAATAGAAAGACCTGCATCTTCAATAGTTTCTTTTATCGCAGCAGGAACGTTTTTCAACGCATACTCATATATTTTTCTTCCCTGCATTCTTACGAAAATGCGTGTCTGGTCAGATTCTTTATTGATGGATGGCCCATTTGCTAAATAATCCAGTTCGGGGCCGTTATCACAAATGGTATTGTGGGCAATAATGCCTACGTTTTCTTCATCAGTGGCTTTTACCACTACAGCACCTGCACCGTCTGCAAAAATCATCCTGTTTCGGTCATGAGGATCCGTTACTCTGCTCAGTGTTTCTGCGCCGATTACAAGAACGGTTTTGGCAACTTTAGCTTTAATCAGATTATCTGCCAGAATCATAGCCTCTACCCAGCCAGGACAACCGAAAAGCATATCATACGTTACGCACTTTCTGTTTTTAATTCCGAGTTTATTCTTCACTCTTGCAGCCATAGTAGGCATGAAATCCGCATACCCGTGCGCAGTAACTTCACCGAAATTACTTGCATAAATGATATAATCAAGCTCTTCCTGATCTATTTGTGCATCTGCAATCGCTATTTTGGCAGCTTCGTAGCCGATTTTAGAATTGGAAAGATCTTCTTCTATGAATCTTCTGTTTTCTATCTCAGTAATTTCTACAAACTTTGCAATCGTTTCTTCAGCAGGCTTATCAATCTTTACCCCGTCTTCTGTATAAAACTCTGAACCTAAGAAATAGTCTCTCCCGATAATTCTGCTGGGAAGGTAAGATCCAGAACCAATTATGATCGTATTCGGCATTCGTTTAAATGATTTTTTAAAGATGCAAAGTTAATAATTAATATTAATAACAGAGAATTAAAAATATTATTAAATTTGCAAAAATTGTACTTTACAATCCTATGAAAAATAATGCATCCTTAAAAGGTTTACTTATTGCAATTGCGGCATTTATCTTTGCCTTTGGGATTTACTTTCTCTTTCTGGCCAAAAAGAATTATTACGTGGTGGATAATCCCACACCCAATACTTTTTATTATAAAATAAACAACGGTTCCGAAGGTACTATTGCAGGAGGCCAGACTGTTCATGTAGATCTGAATACCGGCAAAAATTCCATTAAAGTTTTTGACCAGAATAAAAAAATGCTGTTCGATTCGGCTTTTGAAGTTAACAAAATAAGAGGGCTGATTAATATTGCGCATCAGGATTATTACATCCACGAACAATATTACGGCTACAATCTTAAAAAAGATTCACTACTTTTGGCACTTGATAAGACTATAATTGACGGGAAAGCATATTTTGGGGGAGCAAAACACTTCAACAAACTGTTTACCGATGATTTTTATTACAATGTAGATGAAGATTATGATAAAGTGATCAAAAACGTCCAGAAGGTAGAGTCGAGATCAAAGATCTTCAGAAAGCAGGATTACCTTAATTACTATAACGAATATTACAAGTTTTAAGTTTTGACAAAAGATATTACCAAAATTACACCCTACAACTCTGAAGCAACCAAGAAGAGCCAGGTAGAGGATATGTTTGACAACATTGCACCGAAGTATGATCTGCTCAATCATGTGCTGTCCATGAAAATTGATGTTTTATGGAGAAATACTTTGGTGAACTGGATGAAAAAAGACAGCCCGCAGGAAGTGCTGGATGTAGCTACCGGAACCGGAGATCTTGCCATTGCCGTTGAAAAAGGTACAGGCTCAAAAGTGATCGGATTGGATTTATCGCAACAAATGTTAAATGTTGGCGTTATTAAAATAAAAAAACTTAAATTAGACGGCAAAATTTCCATGCAAAAAGGGGATGCAGAAAATTTACCTTTCGAGGACAATAGATTTGATGCGGTTTCCGTTGCATTTGGAGTGAGGAATTTTGAAAACCTTACCAAAGGTTTGGCAGAGTTAAGAAGAGTTGTTAAAGATAACAAGAGTGTTTATATACTGGAGTTTTCAAAGGTTGAGGGTTTCATGGCGCCATTGTATATGTTTTATTTCAAAAATATATTACCTGCTATCGGCAGACTGGTTTCCAAGGATAATAGGGCATACACATACCTTCCGGATTCTGTAAATGCTTTTCCTTTCGGGGAAAAGATGAGACAAATTCTTTTAGATACAGGATTTAAAAAAGTTGAATATAAAAAACTAAGTTTAGGTATAGCCACAATTTATAAAGCAACAAAGTAACCTATGAATAAATTTTTATTAAAAGCACTGGTTTTAGCCTCAGTAAATGTTGCGTTGTTAGCAAACGCGCAATTCAGAACCCGTAACAGAATGGATAAGTTGGAAGACTTTGATGAGCAGAAATTCAGCTGGGGTTTTTATCTGAATGGTAACAGACTAGACTACCGTATCGTTCTGAATCCAAGATATGGCTCAAGTAATAATCAAAATCTTGTTACATCTAAAGAAAGCTACAGTTTCGGTGCCGGATTAATCGCAAAATGGAGACTGAACGACTATCTGGATGTAAGATTAGAACCGGGGTTACAATTTGGTCAGAGACAATTAACTTTCAATACGCAGTCTAATGACCAGTATGCGGCAGGTACTTTGACAAACGATCCTTTCATCCCGATCCCTTTGACGGAAAAAGACAGAGTGAGAGAAATCAAAACCACATTGGTTGATGTTCCCGTATTGCTGGAATTCCACGGACAGAGATGGTATAACTCAAGACCCTACGTAGCAGCAGGGGTGAACTATATTGTTAACCTTCAGTCGAATTCAGACTCTACTGATGATAACCTTCAGCAGGTATTCAGATCTACCACGCACAACTTTGCATGGTCTGCAGAAATGGGAATTCAGTTTTACTTTAATAAATTTAAGCTGACTCCTGCCATCAGAGGAACGTTCATCATGAATAACGAGATTGTGGCAGATAATGCGACTACACCTCCGTACTGGACTTCAGCAATGTCAACCCTACAGACAAGAGCTGTATTCTTCGTGCTGAAATTTGAATAAGAAAAAACAACTGAAAACATAAAAAGGAGACACATTTGTGTCTCCTTTTCCGTTTGAAATCAAAATATAGAGACTTTTATTTTTGTTAGTGTTAATATTTTGTTATTTTTGCTACTAGTTAGAATATACAAAACCTGAAATGCTTCAAGATTTAGAAAACAATTTTTCAGAATTAGAGAAAAAGATTTTGCTATTACAAAAGAATTATAAAAATCTTACTGAAAAGTTCTCGGAATTAAATATTGAGCATGAAGACCTGAAAAAGAGGTATGATGAGGAGAGAAAGAAAAATCAGGTATTAGCAGAAGAACAAAAAAATATAAAACTTTATTCAGCAATATCAGGAAATCCTGAACATAACCGATTGATGAAAAACCACATCAACAGGTTGGTAAAAGAAATAGATTTCTGTATTGCACAGCTTCAAAACAGTGGATTATAATGGAAGTAAGAAGAATAACCATTAATATTGCAGGAAGAGTATATCCGCTGAACGTGCCGGCAGCAGAAGAAGAAACACTGCGTAAAGTCGGGAAGCAGATTGAAAATATGATTAAAGATTTTGAACAGAATTTCGATGTGAGAGACAAACAGGATGCTTTGGCCATGTGTGCCCTGAAATTGGGAACCAATGCAGAAGTGGTGTCTATGAACTACGAAAAAACAATACATTCTACCAACGAAAGATTAGCAAAAATCAATCAGTCGTTGAATGAAACAGGGAAATAGATTTTTTTTCCCAACAAGTACTGCCTACAATAATTCTAACACATTAAAGGTAAACTCAACGCTAAACAATTACCGAACAAATGTCCATTGAATGGCGTGCCGGTTCGTCCGGATTACAGACAGTGGAAATCAGTTCAAATCGTGTTGATTAGGAGTTTACTCTCAATCTCTGGATTATTGTGGGCTTTTTTATGTAAATACAATTAAAACTCAATATACATTATGATAGAAGTTATAGTCGGCATTGTTTGTTTAGTAATCGGAGCGGCAGCAGGAATATTTTTCTCCAAAAGCTCACTCAATACTAAAGCAAAATTTATTATAGATGATGCAAAGAAAAATGCCGAAAACCTTATAGAAAAAGCCAACGTTCAGGCCGAGTCCATAAAAAAGGAAAAAAACCTTCAGGCAAAAGAAAAATTTCTGGAGCTGAAATCACAGCATGACGCTGATATTCAGGTAAGAGAAAAGAAAATGCAGGAGATTGAAAAAAGAATTAAGGATAAGGAACATAAGCTGAACGATGAGCTAAGCAAAGCAGGAAAGCTTGAAAAAGATCTTGACAGACAAATCGCTGATTATGCCAAGAAAAATGAGATTCTAGACAGAAAACAGCAGGAACTGGATATTGCAACTGCCAAAAAAGTTGAAATTCTTGAAAAAATTTCCAACTATACGGCAGAAGAAGCGAGAGCCGAATTGGTGGAGACCATGAAAGCAGAAGCCAAAACAAGAGCTCAGGCACACGTGCAGAGCATCATGGAAGAAGCCCAGCTTAATGCAAAAAGCGAAGCCAGAAAAATTGTTATTCAGACAATCCAGAGAATCGGAACTGAGCAGGCCATTGAAAATTCCGTATCGGTATTCAATATTGAATCAGATGAAGTAAAAGGTAGAATTATCGGTAGAGAAGGAAGAAATATCCGTGCTTTGGAAGCGGTAACAGGAGTGGAAATTATTGTAGACGATACACCTGAAGCGATCCTTCTTTCATGTTTCGATCCGGTAAGAAGAGAGATTGCAAGATTATCACTCCACAGATTGGTAACAGATGGTAGAATACACCCGGCAAGAATCGAAGAAGTTGTTGAGAAAACCAGAAAACAGATCGAAGAAGAAATTATTGAAGTCGGAAAAAGAACGATCATCGATTTGGGAATCCACGGATTGCACCCTGAATTAATCAAGATCGTAGGTAGAATGAAATACCGTTCATCTTACGGACAAAACCTATTACAGCACTCCAGAGAAGTAGCAAACATTGCTGCAACGATGGCCGCTGAATTAGGATTAAATGTAAAATTAGCTAAAAGAGCAGGTCTTTTACACGATATCGGTAAAGTTCCTGAGCAGGAATCTGAGCTTCCTCACGCTTTATTAGGAATGCAGTGGGCTGAAAAATACGGTGAAAATGCAGAAGTGGTAAATGCCATTGGTGCCCACCACGACGAGGTGGAAATGACTTCACTATTATCACCGATCATTCAGGTTGCCGACGCCATTTCAGGAGCAAGACCGGGAGCAAGAAGACAGGTGCTTGAATCATATATCCAAAGATTAAAAGATCTTGAATCTGCAGCCCTAAGCTTCGATGGTGTTTCATCAGCGTATGCGATCCAGGCGGGTAGAGAATTAAGAGTAATGGTAGAAAGCGGTAAAGTGAATGACGAAGTCGCTTCCCAGCTGTCTTATGATATTTCCGAAAAAATTCAGAACGAGCTTACTTATCCTGGACAGGTAAAAGTGACTGTAATCAGAGAAACAAGAGCGGTAAATATTGCGAGATAATAATCGTAAAAAGATATTTCATAAAAACCTTTCAAGAAATTGGAAGGTTTTTTATTTTTAGCAAAATTTAAAACTCCGAAATGCAAGAACTTTTCACGTCTTCGAAACTGAAGTATATTTTTTCAATTCCTGTCATCATTTCTGCTTTAGGATACTTTGTGGATATTTATGATCTGCTTTTGTTCGGCATTGTCCGTATTCCCAGTTTAAAAGCTTTGGGTTTAAATCCGGATACGGACGGAACTTTTATCCTGAATGCGCAGATGGTGGGATTACTGATCGGAGGTATATTTTGGGGAATCTTCGGAGATAAGAAAGGCAGATTGTCTGTTTTATTCGGGTCTATTTTGGTGTATTCGTTGGCCAATATTGCTTGTGGTTTTTTACCGCATTTTCCAAAAGAACATTTGGTGTATCAATATGCGGCTTTACGATTCGTTGCAGGGATAGGACTGGCCGGAGAGCTTGGAGCAGGAATAACCCTGGTTTCTGAAAGCCTGCCGAAGAATTTAAGGGCGATCGGCACCTCTGTTGTTGCCGGTTTTGGATTAATGGGAGCTGTTGTAGCTCAACTCACAGTGGAGCTGGCCGGTGGCTGGAATATTTCTTACATCATCGGAGGAATACTTGGCATTTTATTATTATTCCTGAGAATAAGCGTATCCGAATCCGGAATTTATAAAAATATTGAACACAAATCCGTTTCCAAAGGAAATTTTCTGTCTTTCTTCACCAATAAAGATCGTTTCGTAAGATATTTAAAATGCATTGCTATTGGTTTGCCGACGTGGTACTGTATTGGGATTTTGGCGGTACTTGCGAATCAGTTTGCGCCGGAATTGGGGATCATAGATCTGAGTCCCGGTAAAGCTATTATGTGGGCGTATATAGGGATTTCCGTGGGGGATCTGGCGAGCGGGTTTATTTCACATTTTTTAAAATCGCGGAAAATGGCTATTTTCTATATGCTGATTTTTACCATTATCGGTGTTGCCTTCATGCTGTTCGGAAATACCGATACTGAAACAAAGTATTACTTTTTCTGCGTATGGCTTGGCCTGGGAACAGGATATTGGGCCATGTTCGTCACACTGGCGGCAGAGCAGTTCGGAACGAATATCAGGAACACCGCTACTACCACTGTTCCGAATATGGTTCGCGGCCTTGTTCCTGTGATGATTCTGGCTTTCGATTTCTTTAAAAATGATTTCACGGTGATTGTAAGTGCCGCATTGGTTGGGCTTATCGTTTTCGGACTTGCATTTTATTCCTCCCTTACCATATCCGAAACCCATAATAAAGATCTTGAATTTACAGAATAATTATAACTGTTTAAGAAATATTTTGATATCCTTTACCGTTATAAAAACAATAAGTAGAACAAAATAAATAAATTATAAAATTTAATATTAAATTATGCTGTGAATAATTAATATTTGTTTAACTTTGAAATATAATAAACCTTAAAAACCAATCACAATGCAGAATTTTTTAAAAAACGCAACAAAATTAAAAAAAGCTGACCTTAAAAACATTACCGGAGGTATTAGCGGAACTCCTGATCTTTCACTTTGCGGATGCGACTGTGCAGGATCTGTTACAGGACCGAAATACTGCATCCAATACATAGCATGCCCGCAGGTATATACTTGCAAGGATGTTATATAAAAAAATTATTTCATTAGAAATAAACATTTCCACATTTAATACGCAGAAGCCTTTCGGGACACCGGAAGGCTTTTGTAATTCCTATCCTTACAGTACAGATCGAAATTTTTTGGCAGCTGTTCCCGCTTTCCGCACTCGCTATTTTTTATGATAGGGCTGCGGCGGCAAAGCCGCCGCAGCCCTATCATAAAAAATGAGCTCAAACAAAGCTGCAATCGGGGCTGGGTTACAGACATCATAGTACTATTTCATATAAAGTATACATAAAAGGCTTCCCATACTGACGAAAGCCCAGAGCAATACAGCAAAAAGCAAAGGTTTTAGCCCGATCCCTTTTAATGCCTGAACAGATAGGGTAGAACCAATCAGAAATAAAGTAAGGTTAAGTCCCGATTTTGCTGCAAAGGATATAATTGTGCTGATGCCTTTGATCGGCACATAAGTATTCAGCAGAATAGCCATTACAAAATAACCGATGAACCAGGGAATTTTAATTTTAGACGCTTTGTTTTTGAAAATGAACATGGTCACCATAGAAACAGGGATAATCCATAAGGCGCGGGCAATCTTAACGGTAGTTGCAGTTTTCAGGGCTTCGTTGCCGTATTTACCGGCGGCTCCTACAACCGAACTCGTATCATGTATTCCAATTGCGCACCACAGCCCGAACTGTTCCTGGCTCAGGCTCAAAAGATGCCCAATTGCAGGATATAGAAACAGAGCAATGGAATTCAATGTAAATACAATGGCAAGAGCAAGAGAAATCTGTTTCGCTTCCGGTTTGATGATAGGAGAGGTGGCAGCTATGGCGCTTCCTCCACAAATGGCCGTACCCACTGAAATTAAAAAAGATAGCGGTCTTTCTAATTTAAAATACTTTCCTGCAAAATAACCAAGAGTCATAACGGCAGAAATGCTAATTACCGTTAGCATAAACCCTGATTTTCCTGCTTCCAGCGCTTCATTTAATTTTAATCCGAAGCCCAGACCTACGATCGAAATCTGCAATAGGAGATGAATGTACCGGTGCAGGCTTTTTTCAAACGGGTTTCCGAAAAATACAGCCATCATAAAACCGATTAACAAAGCAGCCGGTGAGGAAATAAAAGGGCTGAGGCATAATGCTGCCAGAAAAATGAAAAGAACCTTTATGAATCTTTCATTTTGAACAAAATTTTTCATTTGTAAAACTTTAAATTAACCATTCAAAATTCTACAAATTATTATTACAAAGTAAATTGTATTTTGTTATCCGGAATAACTTTTTGTTATAATTAAATGCTGCCGACAAACTGCAGGAAAAGTTTTATCAGTTCAGACTGTTCACCTTTCGGAAGAATGAAATGAAAATTTCTCTCAATGCTGAAATTTTTAATATCAATAATACTCAGCTGATTATTTTTAAGTTCATTCAAAACCGTACTGATTGACAGGAATGCCATGCTTTCCGAATGCAGCAGATAATTTTTAATGCTTTCACTGCTTCCCAGCTGCATTACGATATTCAGTTCATCAATGCCGATTCCTTTTTCCCTCAGCCGGTTCTGGATAAATTCTAATGATCCTGAACCCGGTTCCCTGAAAACCAGATCAATGGTGTATAAATCTTTCAGTGTTATGTTTTTATTAGCCAAAAGGTGACTGGCTTTTGCGACAAGAACAATTTCGTCTCGTCTGAATCTTTTATATTCAAAAAAGCTGGATTGCGATTCACCCTCAATAATGCCGAGATCAATTTTTCCTTCTTTCAGCTGCTCTGATATTATTTCTGTATTGTGGGCAATCAGTTCCACTTTAATATCTTTATAATAAGATTTAAAAGTAGCCAGTATTTCCGGTAAAATATATTGGGCAATGGTCGTACTCGCCCCGATAATAAGTTTTCCTTTCTGCTGTTGATTAATCTGGCCGATTTCAAATTCAAGATCCCGGTAAATATTCCTGATCTTCTCCACATAGTCAAACAATATCTTTCCACTTTGCGTCAGCTGAATCGAAGTTCCTTTTCGGTCAAACAATTTGGTGTTGAGCTGGCTTTCTATTTCTTTAATATGCTTTGTGACGGCAGGCTGTGAGATATTAAGTTCTTCCGATGCTTTCGTGAAGCTCGATCTTGATGCTACGGCATGAAAAACTTTTAATCTGTAATCAAACATTCTTACTGATAATTTTTAGTTGATCGTTTTGAAGATTTAAAATGGTAATTACTATTCACTAATAACCAATGATATAACTGGAACATTCTACAAATCTGAGAAATTTTTATCCTGTAAACGCTCAAATCTGCTGTTTTTTGCTTCCCCAATTTTTTGTTTTGTATAAATGCTGTTATTCCCTGAAAATAAATAAGATACGATACAGGCAATTGCGACATAAATTCCGCATTCGGCACCGAAGAGCTCAATTCCCATCAGCATACAGGCGAGCGGAGTGTTTGTTGCACCTGCAAAAACGGACACAAATCCCATTCCGGCCAGCAAACCAAAAGGAAGAGGAATAAATAACGACAACGCACTTCCCAGCGTTGCTCCGATAAAGAAAAGGGGAGTGACCTCACCTCCTTTAAATCCTGCGGAAAGGGTAACGACTGTGAAAATCATCTTAAGGGCAAAATCATATAAAGGAAGCTGTTTTTCGAAAGATTCTACAATGGTCGGAATTCCCAGACCGATATATCTTGAAGTTCCCATCGCGAAAACAGCAACAGCAACTATAATTCCGCCGACAAAAGGTCGCAGCGGAGGATATTTTATTTTAGATTTAAAACCCGAACCCATAAAATGAAGCATTCTGCTGAAGGCTGCTGCACATACCCCAAAGATGATTCCTGCCAAGACACTGTATAAAATCGGCAGAAACTCAAGTTTCGGGATAAGATCAATATGATAGTGTGTATGTTTTGCTTTCCAGAGATTGGTTACAACATCAGCAAATACTGCGGAAGCAAAGGCCGGAAAAATTGCATTATAACGAATTCTTCCGATCAGGAAAACTTCAAGTCCGAAAACAGCTCCTGCTAAAGGAGTTCCGAAAACAGAACCGAAACCCGCTGCAATGGCAGAAATCAGCAGGGTTTTTCTGTCGTTTTTATCAAGTCTCAGGATGTTTGTCAATTGGTCTGAAATCGCTCCCGCCATTTGAAGCGCAGTTCCTTCACGACCCGCAGACCCGCCGAAAAAATGGGTGACAATGGTTCCCAAATAGACAAAAGGAGCCATTTTAAAAGGAATAATTTCTTTAGGTTCCTGAATATTTTCGAGCAGTAAATTGTTTCCTGCTTCCACATCTTTCCCGAAATAATAATACAGCAGTCCCACTAAAAATCCGCCCAATGGCAAAAATGCAACCAGCCACAAATGATTCTCCCTGAAATCAGTTGCCCATTGCAGGGATGTTAAAAAACCGGCAGAAGCACTTCCAACGAAAATTCCAATAATAAGACTAATGAAAAGCCATTTCAGAATATAAGGAAAAGCCGGATATTTTCTGAAGAAAAACCTTGTTTGAAGTCGTGTTGTTCGTGTTAAATTTCGATGTTGAGACATAATTTTCCTGATCAATTACTGTTAATAATCTTCTAATCAGGCGTCATCAGCTTTTGAAAAGCGGTTGGGTAAGGAAGAACACCATTTCCTTTTGTTGGACAAAGATAAAAATTATTTTAAAAAGAAATTGTTTTTAGCTATAAATTCGCTGCTGATGCAGATACTCTCAAAAATATCTTTATCACTGGAATCCTGCTCCAGGAACCAGTATCGAAGACCTGCCTGCTTTCTGGCTTTAAAAATTCGCTCAAAATCTATAGTACCATTTCCGATCTCGGTGAAATCTTTTGTCCCGGCTTTCATATCTTTTACGTGCCACAGCGGAAATCTTCCGGGATATTTCTCGAAATACTTCAGCGGATCGATTCCTGCTTTTGAAATCCAGTATAAATCCAGCTCCATTTTAACCAGTTCTGATGATGAATTTTCTAAAATAAAATCATAAACATTTCGGTTGTCATCAAATTTTTCAAATTCAAAATCGTGATTATGGTACGCAAACTGAATTCCGGCTTCTTTTGTAACTTTTCCTGAATTTTCAAGCAGTTCAGGAAGTTTCTTATAGTTTTCCAAAGTTCGTTCTGCCGGAAAAAGGTAAGAGCAAACCATATATTCTGAACCGATAAAATGAAGATCTTCCACAGATTTTTTCCAGTTATAGAGTAAAGTTCCCTGTCCTTTATTAAAATTTCCTGTTATATGATGTGAGCTGATGACTCTCAATCCTGTATTTTTAAGAATGCGCTGAAATTCCTGAGGGGATTTTCCGAAAAAAGTACTGTTGTACGCATAGATTTCCAGTCCGGTAAAGCCCATGGCTGCCAGTCTTTCGAGTGTTTTTTCAAGGTTTGCCGACATTGCATCCCGGACGGTGTATAACTGAATTGCCAATGTGTTTTGTCTTTTTTTAAATGGAGAAATTCCGCAGGAATATAAACCCAGGAATCCCAACGATGAAAGTTTGATAAAATCTTTTCTATACATTACAGGAAGGGTTTCATTTCATCTTCAATCTGTGTACGCAGCTGCATTAGCCGTATAGCGTACTGTTCTTTCTGTCTGTCTTCTTCGGTTTCAGGAATCCATTTCGGGACCGGAAGTTTTTTTCCGTTCTCATCAACTGCCACAAATACAATGATGCAGTGTGTTTTCTTGTCGAATTTCGGCTGCTTAAGATTTCTGGAGAACACATTGATGGCGATATGCATGCTAGAAGAACCGGTGTAGATCACCTGCGCTTCCACTTTTACAATTTCCCCGATTTTTATCGGCTCATAGAAACGAATGCCGCCTACATAAACGGTAACCGAATAATTCCCGCTCCAGGTGGTGGCACATGCATAGCCGGCCTGGTCAATCCATTTCATCACGCTTCCTCCATGTACATTTCCTCCGTAATTGACGTCTGAAGGCTCAGAAATAAACTGAAAAGTCACAGGTTTGTTCTCCATTCTTTTAAAATTTGAATAAAGGTATTTATAATTTTTAAAACTTTAGATTAAATCTTACTTTTGAAGAATGAAAATGAATATTTTCTGTTAACGATTAGAATATAATTTAAATGAAAAAAGTTTTTCACCTGAATACGTGTGATACCTGCAGAAAGATTTTAGCGCAATTCGATTTGTCAGACTGGGAACTGCGCGAGATCCGAAAAGAACCGGTTACAGAAGAGGAATTAGCCGAAATGTATGAGAAAACCCAATCTTATGAAACATTATTCAGTAAAAAGTCTACGCAGATCAAATTGAGAGGCCTGAATGTAAAGTCTTTAACAGAAAAGGATTTTAAAGAATTGTTACTGGATCATTATACGTTTTTGAAGCGCCCGGTTTTTATTACCAATGATAAAATTTTCGTGGGAAATGATAAAAAGAATGTAGAAGCGTTGCAGGAGTTTTTTGGAGTGAAGTCGTAGATATTCTCAAAGTTTTATAAATGTTTTTTGACGTAGACTCAAAACCAAACCTCACAGGTTTTTCAAAACCTGTGAGGTTTTTATTTTTTAAAAATTACTTAAAATTCAAATATTCTGACGGAAGTCTCAAACAAGGTTGCAGAAAACGGAGTACGAAAAGGAATTCTAAACAAAAGAGTTCAAACTAACCGCCCTGTAAATCCTATATAGCAGTTTTATATTATTTTCGAAATAGATTTCTTTTTTTAAGACCATGGTTATTCATCATTTTTAATTCATGGTTGTGATGAAACGGGAGGTTGTCGGAAAGCTGTTCTGTAAATTTCTCAATTCCTTTACAGTACTGATCTAGAAATTCATATTTTTCATCGGATGTAATTAATTCAATACCGGAATGAGTTTGTTCATGCAAAAAAGGAATTTTGAATGCATTAACTTCTAAAATGTCTGAATATTTAATATATTTTTTAGATTCCGATTTCGTGGTAAAATAAAATCCTTCAGCAGTATAACTGAAGATACCGTCTTCCGTATAAAGCTTGTCCATTTGCTTTTCTGTGGAATCATAATCAACAGGTTCATTAGCTGTCATGATGTTAGCTCCTGAAAAACAAAGCATGGCAAAACATATAAAAATAATTGCATAAGATAGCCATTCTTGGTCCCATACCGGATAATAGATAAAGACGGCAATGAGGATAATTACGGCAATTATTGAAAATAGTATGCTTTTTTTCATGGTTTCCTATGTTTAGTACATCAGAATTTTTTCTTATTCAGATTTTTAATGTTAAGTTTAAGAATAAAATTAATCCGATTATTATAAAAAGAGTGACCCATAACAATTAAAATCAGTCCATTGAAAATTAAAGTTAAAATAGTAAGGGTTTTTAAAGTTGTCATACATGCAAATAAAATGAATAAAATTGAAATACCGGATAAAAGTGTGCTAGCCCGGATAGAAACGGCATCCTTTTGTTTTGTTTTCGGCGGGAGCGAAGCTCCCGCCGAAAACAAAACAAAAGATATAGTGGATAGCCGGATTAAGCTCCTAAAAAAATAAAACCTGCAAAAAGCAGGTTTTATGGTATTTTTAAATTTTGTCAAAGATTTTCAAATTTGACAAAATAATGTTGAAAATTAAACGAAAGGAGCCTTCACTACCTGGGCAGGAATATTTTTATTCCTTACCTGTATGAAGATCTCAGAACCTATTTTAAAGTGAGGCTTATCTACGTAAGCAAGACCTAACCCTACTTTTTTCATAGGAGACTGTGTTCCTGAAGTTACTTTCCCGATTACGTTTCCTTCTGCGTCTACAACAGGGTAGTCGTGTCTTGGAACCCCTTTATCGGTTAATTCAAAACCAACTAATTTGCGGGTAATGCCTTCTTCTTTTTGCTTGGCGAATGTTTCTTTGGAGAGGAAATCTTTATCAAATTTGGTGATCCAGCCTAGTCCAGCTTCGATTGGAGAGGTAGTATCGTCGATATCGTTTCCATAAAGGCAGAATCCTTTTTCCAGTCTCAAAGTATCTCTGGCAGCCAATCCGCAAGGAATAATTCCTTCTTCTGCACCTGCTTCGATGATCGCATCCCAAAGCGTTAAGGCATCTTCATTTTTGAAATAAATTTCAAAACCACCGCTTCCGGTGTAGCCTGTGTTGGAGATGATGACATCACTTACTCCAGCTACCGAACCTACGGCAAAGTGATAATAAGGAATTTCTGAAAGATTGGTTTCCGTTAATTTCTGAAGAATTCCGGTAGCTTTCGGGCCCTGAACTGCCAGTAATGACATATCATCAGAAGCATTCGTCATGTTCGCTCCGAAAGTGTTGTATTTAGAAATATGGTCCCAGTCTTTATCAATGTTTGAAGCATTCACAACCACGAAATATTTGTCGTCTTCCATTTTGTAAACGATAAGGTCGTCCACAATTCCTCCGTTTTCATTAGGAAGACATGAATACTGCGCTTTTCCGTTTTCCAGAGCATCTACATTGTTGGTGGTAACGTATTGCAATAGTTCTTTTGAACCTGCTCCCTCAATGAAAAACTGTCCCATGTGAGAAACATCGAACAAACCTGCTTTTTCTCTTACGGCAAAGTGTTCTACAGTAACTCCGGAATATTGTACAGGCATTTCAAAACCTGCAAAAGGTACGATTTTAGCGCCTAAAGATACGTGCTTGTCGTACAATGCTGTTTTCTTCATAGTTAATTTTTATTTCTATTTCTTTATTTTAAAACTGTCAAAAGCTTCATTGAAAAGCTTCATAAAATTGCCATTCCAGTACTTCTGTCCGCAATTTACGGACACAAGATACAGGTCTTTATCTTTCTGAAACACTTTAGTGATCCAAATGAGCTTTTGCTTTTCATCAAGGTATTCGTAAAAGTACTCTGTATATCCTTTTTTGCCGCTTTTCGAAGTTACCTTCTTTTCGTCATCGGAAGATTTATAAAGGGCAAGGATGAATTTTTTGGTTTCGGATTTCGGCAGATTCAGGTCGTGATATTCTGAAATGGTTATGGCCCCTATCTGGCTTGGCGGAAATATATTGATAATCTCGCTGTCATTGGTAACTTTCCAGCCTTGAGGATAAACAATAGAATAGTTCTCATGATCATAAACTTCCGTAGGAATTGCCTGTGCCGTTAACAAAGACGCGGCGAACAGAACAAGGGCGAGAAAAATCTTTTTCATGAATTAAAATGGTGTTTGTATTCATCAAGGATAATCTTGAACCATTCCGTAAAATGATCAGGATTTTCAGACATCTCTTGATCAAGATTTTCTATTGAAATGTAACGTACTTCCTCCACTTCATCTTTATTAAGATTAAATTCATCTTCAAAAATGCCCGTAAAAACATGGTCAAGCTCATGTTCCCAGAGTCCGTTTCCAACATCAGCTCTGTAAATAAAACTGAATTTTTCTGAAAGATCGGCTTCTATTCCCAGTTCTTCTTTCAGACGGCGTTTGGCTCCTTCGAGATAGGTTTCTTCAATTCTGGGATGGGAGCATACCGCGTTGGTCCATTTCAATGGGGAATGATATTTTCCGGAAGCTCTTTTCTGCAAAAGCATTTCACCTTTACTGTTGAACAAAAATACAGAGAAAGCACGGTGCAGAAGGCTATTGATGTGCGCCTGCTGCTTTTCCATTAAACCGAGAACCTGATCTTCAGGGTTTACTAAAACTACGAATTCTTCCATTTCTACAAATGTAAGTGTAATAAATGTATTCTGAAAATTTTTGGTAAAACATCATGATTTTGAAATTCCTTTACGCTAGTGGTACAATAATCAGTTATCGCAATGAAAGAATATTTTTAACTTTAATTATAAAAATTATTAATTTAGATTAAAATTATTCGCTAAATATTTAATTTTAGTTTAAAAAATTTACATTTGACAAGTTTCGCGGGGCTTATTACTGTAAAAAACGTAACTTTGCCATTCAATTTTTTATGATGGAATTAGAGTACAAAGATCACATTAGCCCTATCCTGAAAGACGGTGTAAAAAACTATCTTATTGATATCGACGGAACCATTACGGAAGACGTCCCGAACGAAGAACCCGAAAGAATGGTTACCTGCGAACCTTTTCCTGATGCGCTGGAAACCATCAACAAATGGTATGATGAAGGCCATCAGATTTGTTTTTTTACGTCGAGAACGGAAAACCTGAAACAGATTACTATCGACTGGCTGGATAAACACGGCTTCAAATACCACAGTGTATTATGCGGAAAACCCAGAGGTGGAAACTATCACTGGATAGATAACCATCTGGTAAGAGCAACAAGATATAAAGGCAGATTTACTGATCTTGTAGAAAAGCAGGTGACCATTGAAGTTTTTAAAGAAGACGAAGAATAAAAATTTAATCCAAAGATTAAACGATTAATTTTGATATAAATAATTCGTTAATCTTTAATATAATCTCAAAAGTTTATGAAAGTTTTAGCAAACGACGGTTTGGATCAATCCGGGATTGATGCATTGACTGAGAAAGGTTTTGAAGTAATCACCACGAAAGTTCCGCAGGAGTTTTTAATGGATTACATTAATGAGCATAAGATCCGCACATTGCTGGTACGCAGTGCCACACAGGTAAGAAAAGATATTATTGACAACTGTCCTTCTCTTGAAATCATCGGGAGAGGCGGAGTAGGAATGGATAATATTGATGTGGATTATGCCAGAGAAAAAGGAATTCATGTAATCAATACCCCTTCAGCTTCTTCAGAATCTGTAGCAGAGCTGGTTTTTGCCCATCTGTTTTCCGGAGCAAGATTTTTGCAGGATTCCAACAGGAAGATGCCTTTGGTAGGTGATAGTGAATTTGCTTCTCTTAAAAAAGCATATGCAGCAGGTATAGAGCTGAAAGGAAAAACAATCGGTATCGTAGGAATGGGAAGAATCGGGCAGGAAGTAGCTAAGATTGCTTTAGGGCTCGGAATGCGAGTGGTAGCGGCAGACAGCAATGTAGGGAAAGCAAGCATTAAAGTAACTTTTTACAATAAACAGTTCATCAATGTTGATATTGAAACGGAACCGCTTCAGGATGTGCTTAAGCATTCCGATTTTATAACCCTTCACGTACCAGCCCAGAAAGACGGATACATGATCGGTAAAAATGAATTTGAAATGATGAAGGACGGCGTAGCCATCGTAAACTGCTCAAGAGGCGGCGTAATTGATGAGACTGCTCTGGTTGAAGCTTTAGATTCAGGAAAAGTGAAGTTTGCAGGACTTGATGTTTTTATTAACGAGCCTACACCTTCCAGAGAGATCCTGAACCATCCTAAAATTTCCATGACGCCACATACCGGTGCTTCAACGCTGGAAGCTCAGGACAGGATCGGACTTTCGCTGGCAGAGCAGATATCCAGTATTTTACAAATTCAGTAATATCCAGAAATAAACAAAGCACTTCATCATGAAGTGCTTTTTCTTTATATATTATTTTTACTTTTCAGCAAATCTCTGATTTCTGTAAGCAGTTTCTGGTCTTCGGTAAGTACCGGTGGCGGAGGTGCGGTTTCCGGTTTTTTGTTAAGGCTGTTCACGCCTTTAATAAGAAGGAACAACACGAAAGCAACAATAAGGAAACTGATGACCGAAGATAAAAAATTACCGTATTTTACCCCTTGCCAGGAAAGTTCTGCAATATTCTTTACATTAGCCTTTTCCAAAGCCGGATTCAGAAGAAGCGGCGTGATGATATCATCTACAAATGACTTTACAATGGCACTGAATGCAGCACCAATGATGACACCGACTGCAAGATCAAGAACGTTCCCTTTGAACGCAAATTCTTTAAATTCTTTGACAAATCCCATATTTATATTTTTTAATTGTTGTCTAAATCAGGGTTTAAATTACAAAAAAATGTAATTATTTTAATGCAATTGAGGGTTTAATTAATAATTTATTGAGATATATACTTTTTAAGGTATCATATTAACATAAATTTTTACTTACTTCAATCATTTAAAATTACTTTTTGTAAATTGCTGTTAGCATACCATTAAATGTACTTCAATGAAAATTTTTACAGCAGAGCAAATCCGCAATTGTGATCAATATACGATAAAGAATGAACCTGTTTCTTCTGTACATCTCATGGAAAGGGCGGCGGAAGCATGTGTGGAATGGATCTCCGAAAATTGCAACAATCACAGGAATTTTGCTGTTTTCTGCGGTAGCGGAAATAATGGAGGGGATGGCTTTGCTATTGCCAGAATGCTGTACCAAAAAGGTTTTGACGTAGATGTATTCACGAATACGAAGGCTAAATTTTCTTCCGATGCTCAGGAGAATTTTAAGCATATCAAAGAAATTTCAGGAATTACCATAAGAGAATTTAAAGAAGCATCAGGCTACCGTTTCGACGGCCGAACAGTGATTATTGATGCGCTTTTCGGTACCGGATTGTCACGCAAGCTGGATGGTGATATAAAAGACCTGGTGGAATTTTTAAACCGTAAAAAAAATATAAAAATTTCGGTTGATCTCCCTTCGGGACTCATGGCAGACGCTATTTCAGATCATGATGCCGTAGTATTCATGGCTGACTATACGCTGAGCTTCCAGTTTTGGAAAAAGTCTTTCCTTCATGCCGAAACCGGAAAATTTGCCGGAAAGATTGAGATTTTAGATATTAATTTAAGTGAAGATTATGTCGAAGAAACAGAAACCAAAGATTATGTAATCAATGATGAGGTTATTAAAAAGATTTTTAAAGTAAGAAGTGAATTCTCACACAAAGGCACTTACGGAAAAGCTGTTATTATCGGAGGAAGTTATGGTAAAATGGGAGCGGCAGTACTTTCTACCAGAGCTGCTCTGAAGGCAGGGGCAGGACTTACTTTTACCGTTGCTCCGAAATGCGGATATGAAATTTTACAGACCTCCGATCCTGAAGCGATGTTCATCGAAGGCGGAGAAGATTATATTGAAAGTTTTAATGTTGAAGAAACAGCGGTATGCGGAATTGGTCCCGGATTAGGAACTCATGAGAATACGGCAAAAGGTCTTTTAAAATTTTTAAAAAACTACACGAAGCCATTGATTCTTGATGCCGATGCTTTAAATATCATCTCTCAGAATTATGAAAGTATACAGTTAATTCCTGAAAAATCTATTATCACCCCTCATCCCAAGGAATTTGAAAGACTTTTCGGCAAAACGGAAAATTCTTTCGAAAGAACAGAACTTGCTAAAAATAAGAGCCGTGAACATCAGATCTATATTGTTTTAAAAGACCATCATACCCAGATTATCACTCCGGAAGGTGAGGTGTTTTATAATATTACCGGCAACTCGGGGCTTGCAAAAGGCGGTAGCGGGGATATACTGACAGGAATTATCACTTCCTTGCTTGCACAGCAGTATTCCGAACAGGAAGCAGCAGTGTTGGGAGTATGGTTCCATGGAAAAGCGGCCGAGTTTGCTGCGGAGAAGTATTCTAAGGAGGCGATGCTTCCTTCTGATGTAATCAATGAATTTGGCAATGTTTTTTCTGAATTAAATGGCAAAGTACAAAAGCTTTTATGAGAAGACTTTGAAGATATAGACTAATAGATGATAGATAATAGATGAATGGATATTAGATTGATGATATTAAAGTAATTTCAGGGTATTATGGGACATTAGAATCTTGCGATAGAAAAACTACAAGATAACGATAAACAGAAAAGCAAGTCTCTGAGGACTTGCTTTTCTTCTATATGTTATTTTGATGATTTAAAACTATTCAGGTTTTTCGTTTTCCGCCTGAGTAATCCTGAATTTTTTAGATACAATCATGATGACTACCCCGGCGATCATAAACGGAATGGATAATACCTGTCCCGTATTCAGTCCTCCGAATTGAATAAATTCATCACCCTGTGGTTCTTTCAGGAATTCCACAAAGAATCGGATCGCCCAAAGAATAATGAAAAATAATCCGAATAACCATCCCTGCTGATATTTTTTATTGGTTTTTCTGTATAAAATCCACAACAGGACGAACAGGCAAATATATCCGAATGCTTCAAAAAGCTGCGAAGGATAACGTGGAACCGTCAATCCGTATTCACTGCTTTGTTGCGGGAAAAGCAAGGCAAAAGGAGAATTGGGATCAGCCGGTTTTCCTATAATTTCAGAATTAAAGAAATTCCCCAGTCTTACGAAGGCTCCGCCCAGCGATACTACTATTCCCAGTCTGTCATATACCCAGAAAGGATTTTTCTTAATAATTTTAAATGAATAATAAAGGGTGGTGAAAATCAATGCAATGGTTGCACCATGACTTGCCAATCCCGAAAACCCTGTAAATTTAAGACCGTTTTTAGTACTGATCGGTAAAAACACACTCCAGAAATCTTCTTTAAACAATTCCGGTTGGTAAAAGATGACGTGTCCCAGACGTGCTCCAAGGATTGTTCCTATTAAAGTCCAGGTGAAAAGTGGTTCGAGATATTTCTGATTAACATTGTCGATCTTAAATATTTTGTTCATTAAAATATATCCGAAACCGAAAGCAAAAATGAACATCAAGCTGTAAAAATGCAGGGTAATAGGCCCTAAAACAATTCCCTTCGTCGGATCCCATATTTTAAAAGGCGTTTCCAGACTTACCTGATCGGAAGAAGCAACTGGTTTGTTTGATTTTACCGCGTACTTGAAAGCTCCAATATTCTCTTTCGTGGCTTGTGTTTCTATAAGCCTGAAATTTTTATCCAAAAACTGGTAGTGAGCTGTTTTGAGCTTATCCAGTGTAAGAGCGATGATGTTGAAATACGCAGGTTCGAAATTAGATTCGTTCAGAATAATCAGTACGTTTCCTTCTACTTTTCTGTCGGGGAACACGTTAAGGTCTCCAAGCTCCGTAGTACTGTAGATCTTTACAGGGACACTTGCATTATTGATTTTTAGAGTTCCGTCTGACATTCCGTCCGGATAATTCTGCGCAAAAAGACATTGGGTAATCAACGCAAAAATGACGAGATACATTCTGAAAAAAATATTACTCATTTTTATTTTTTTAGTAGTTGTTTATTCTAAATTTTACTCTTCTTGGGTGGTACAGGATCATAACCGCTTCCTCCCCAAGGGTGGCATCTTGAAATTCTTTTTATTCCCAGCCAGAAACCCTTCACCGGACCGTGCACCTGCAATGCTTTTACCATATAATGCGAACAGGTAGGTTCATACCTACAGTTTTTAGGAAGTAGCGGCGATATAAACCATTGGTAAAACTTAATTAGGATTACCAGAGGAAAGGTGATGATCTTATTGGCTGTACGTTTCAAAACATTGCAAAAATAGCGTAAAAAATTGGAAGTTGGCTGAAATATACCGGAAGTTTCAGCAGGATAGGAGCTTGTTTGTCGGAGATATTTTGGTGTTGGTCGATTTGTGGATTTAGATAAGTGAGAAAGAATCAAAAGATCGTATTACTGTAATAAATAAGCTGCCTTCATTTGAGGCAGCTTTATTTTATTTTTTTTAACCGCCCAATAATGACGGTTTACAATTATTTATTCAGAGTAATCTTCACTATCATATCTTTCTTTCTTCCTTCACTCTTTAGATACCGAACAGGATGACAAAACGAATAATGTTAGTATATATTTAATTTTAAAAAGAATATTTCTCATTTTTCCTTAAACCAATATTACAATTTTAATTAATCACTTTTTAAAAACTGTTTTCTCTTTTCTGCGGTTAAAGTTATCAAAACTATAAAAGTGTAAGTTTATTTAATATATAGGTCCTTTCAAATCCTTTTACTCCTTTAATTGTTTCTTTAACTTCTAAAGGGTAATATTTTTTTATAATCTCTTGCTCATCTACAACAGGATGAAAAACACTTTTAATTTTATCAGTGACCCATGCTTCTCTTCTATATACAATATTTTCAGCAAAATAACTTTTAGCTTCAATTACTTTAAACTCATAAATAACCTTGAAACACTCAAAATTATTAATGTTTTTTCTTATATTTCTCTTTTCTAAAATCTTTGTGATTTTAATAGGAGAATAACTGTAAGTATATTTTTCTATAATTCGTGTAGAATCATTTTGGGAAAGATTAAACAATATATTGCTTTTAATATTTATTTTCTCCCTACTAGTAATTTTATTATTAGATAATTTTCTTTTATTGTACCAAATTACTGAATCTGTATATTTATGAGTGTATATAGCTGAATCCTCAATAAATAACATTGTTTTTTCAATAAAACTGGAAGTAAATAGTTTTTTATATAGATCTTCTTGTTGTTTTACTATTTTATGATCAGGATTGTTACCATTTCTTATCTTATCCGTTCTTCGTGTTGCTTCAATAAATACTTTTTTATATTTTTTAAAAGTTTTGTCAAATAGTTTTCTATCAGCAATTTTTGCCTTACTTATAAAAACAACTTCACCCTTGGTAGGTTTATAAATTTGGGCATTAATACCCAAATCTATAAACATTGTAATTATTATTAATTTAAATTTTACCGTCATATTTTTCTTCATTTCAATATTTTTATTTTTCAGACCAATCCGTACTATTGTATCCGTTTATTCCAATAAATTTTATCTTTTCAATTTTCATATTAGAAAAGAACTGCACAAAAGTATTATTCCATTCACCATGATTTTGTAAAACCATATTGTTAATTTGATTAGGAATTTCATTTTCGAAAGTTATAGAAACCCAAGGGTACTGAAATGGATTATCTGTCGCCACAGACCATAAGTCAGAGTCTTCAAAATATAATCTCAGAATATAATATTTAGAACTTGGATCAACTTTCGTATCGCAATCAATTTTTACAACATTTACTTGCTTATTCAACATTTCGTTATAAAAGACAGAAAAATTCTGTCCATAGAACTGTGTCTTTACATTTGCTAAAATATTAAGTTTTGGAACCAAATTATTGTAAAACGCAATATAATCGTTTACGGACTGTGATTTACAGGATAATGTAAATAGTAAACTTATAATGATTGAGATTTTAAAAAATATCGGTTTCATTTATTTTATAGTTCTATCCGGATTATTGTATCCATTAATGCCCACAAACTCTATTTTCTCTATTTTCATATTGGCAAAGAACTGTGCAATGGTAGCATTCCACCTGCCTTGACTTTGTATGCTCAACTGATCTATTTGTGATGGGATTTCATTTTGAAAGGTTATTGATATGAATGGTACTTGAAAGTGATTATCGATTCCAACACTCCATATTCTATTTTCCATTAAACGCAAGTCTATAACATAGTATTGTGTTCCAGGAATGACTCTAGGACTGCACATAAAAAATGTAATATCGATACTTTTGCTCTGTAAATAATTATAAAAATTAGAGAAATTTTTGTTATAATATTGTGTTTTATTAGGAACCATTGTATTGAGCTTGGGAACCAAATTATTGTAAAACGTAATATAATTGTTTACGGTCTGTGATTTACAGGATAATGTAAATAGTAAACTTATAATGATTGAGATTTTAAAAAATATCGCTTTCATTTATTTTATAGTTCTATCCGGATTATTGTATCCATTAATCCCCACAAACTCTATTTTCTCTATTTTCATATTGGCAAAGAATTGGGCAATGGTAGGGTTCCACCTGCCTTGGCTTTGTATGCTCAACTGATCTATTTGTGATGGGATTTCATCTTGAAATGTTATTGATATAAAAGGTCTTCTGTAAGAATTTTCACTTGCAATTTTCCACATATCAAGTTCAATAAAATTTAAGTTTAAAACATAATATTGAATTCCGGGAATAACTTTTGGATAATAAGTAAAAGATATGATATTAATGCCATTGTTTTGGAGTTCTGTATTAAAATTGGAAAAATTTTGGTTATAATATTGAATTTTGTTGGGTACTAATGAATTTAGTTTAGGTACTAAATTATTATAAAATGTTATATAGTCATTTGTTGTTTGTGACTTACAGCTATATATTAAAAGAAAATTTGTTACAACTAATATTTTTAATAATAATGTTTTCATAAGTTGAATGTTTTAAAGGTTAAGATTAAGGACATTTAGAAACTACAATTTTTTCATCTGGAAAGCCATTGGTAGTAGTTTGTTCTATTGATACATTTACTTTTTTTAAATTACCATTTGCATCTACTTTTGCAAGACTTATTCCCGCATTGTGCTTATCCAGAATATATGCTAACGCTAATGCATAGTCGTTATGGTTTTCACCTGAATTATTGCTTATATTATTATGTTTGTAAATAGTTGTTATTCTATCAACATCATCATAGAAATCACTTTCCTTTTTAAACCAATGCGTAGCATCATCATAGTTTTCGCTTTTAGGAAAACTGCTGAAAAAAGTTCCTGCTAAATCTTTATCGGTTATTACAAGGGCATATACTTCCACACTACCGTTGTTTATCCCGTATACATAACTTTGCCTGTAATTCAGGTAGTTTACCTGTGACAATTGCAGTGTGCTGTAAAGATCCAATGCAGAAGGAGAGCCTCTTTTCTTGGCGTGGCTGTGGCCGGATGCAATATATTTATTTCCCAGGTTGGCAGAGGGGAAATTGGAAGTTGTAGGAGTGCCTTCGTTGGGACCCTCTACCATATAATTTCCCGTAGCAATATCCAGCCCTACAGCAACAGCCCATTCATTCGGGGCATCTGCTTTTCCTTTTAATGCAGCATCCATCTGCGCCTTTACCGTTGGGTTTTTTAAAATAGCATTGGCTTTATCAATAGATGGTTTTGTTTTTTTACAAGGGCTGTCCGCTGAAAGATATTGATTATAGAACTCTTCCCAAGTAGCATTAGGATGATCCATAAAATACTGTACCGCTTGGTTATGGAAATTCAAATTTTCTGTATTGTTGGCAGTAGAATAATTGTTAAGGTAGCTCTCTATGATATTCTGGTAAATGCCTGCATTTCCACTCGCCCACTGGTGCTATGTGGCTCCCGGAAGCTGCTCCGAAAACAGATATGCTCTCAGCGCTCTTACATAGCCTTCATCAGTAGAAGGCAGTACATTAGGATCAAAAACATATCCGCTCGGGTCTGTAAGATATGCAGCAGAGCCACCCTCTGTAATAGGGTCTACAGGAGGCGGCGGACTGGAAGGGTTTCCGTTACTTGGGCCGCCAAAACCACCGGAGTTATCTCCGCCTCCACTTCCTACACACACTGTTAATGTTTCCAAACATTCAGGGCATTTGTCGCACGTATCCCAAGAATGACCATTTTTGCAATGCCATACACTCACGCTGTAAGAAGCCAGGCAGTCTTCATAACTTGAGGTTTTGGCAACCGCATTTTTGTGAGAGTGTTTTTGGGCTGCGGAAGCCGCTTCGGAATCGTAAAGAACATAAGGAATATTCCCTATTATCCTTATAATAGAATAATGCAGCGTGCCGTCATTTCTCTTGCGGTATACCATATTATAGACATCCTGGGGATTGCCGAACAGAGAATAGATTCTAAAGGCATAGGTAGAAATATCCCCATTGGCTTTAATACGGTTGATCGTTTCTGTATCAATGAGGAATCCCGAAAGTGGGTCGTCATGCTGACTGTTTTTTTGTGCGGTACTTATCGGAGAAATTACCTCTCCAACTTTTTGAATCTGTGTTTCTTTTTGGAAAGCGGAAAAGGAAATAATATCCCGTTTTCTATTTGCAGAAGCTTCATTTAAAATATCCTGCTCATTCCTACAGGAAAATAAGGCAAGGAACACCGTTAATAAAAACAGCCATGAAATTTTCTTTCTCATCATTTGCATTTGTTATTTGTGGTTTAAATTAATTCTTTTAACTAGAGATGCATCTTTTATCCGTAAGGTTGGAAAGAGATAAAAACCAATCTATAGTTGTGCAACAAATCTAAAGAAAATATTTCACATGCATCTGAACTAAAGTTGTAAAAACGCCAACAAAAGTTGTATTTTTTGAATATAAAAAATAGTAAATTAGCTGAAAATTATTTGATATGTCTTTAGGAACTAAACTCAGGGAGCTGAGAACGGGAAGAAATTTATCGCAGACACAGGTAGCCATGGAGCTTGATGTTTCGCAGACCGCGAATGGTAAGTGGGAAAGCGACCAGTCGAAACCGGGACTCGATAACCTGCTGAAAATTTCTGAATTTTATGAGACGGATATTTATGATTTGATAGGACAGAAAGAAGGGAATAATAATTTTATTAACAGCTATGATAGCTCTACTGTTAACAACGAAATTGCTACAATAAATTATTATGTTTCAGAAAAGCTGGTAGAGCAATACGAAGAACGCATCAAAGAGCTACAGGAAAGAAACCAGGAGCTGAAAGACCAGCTTGCTTTCTGGTAAAGCCAGGCTGAAAGCTGCAAATAATATCTAATCTTCCGGAAAGTTTGCCGTACCCTCGCGGGAAGTTTTCCGGAACACCGGGAAACCTCCACGCACCCCTGCAACGGCTTTTCCGGTAACCGGGAAAGGTTGTTGCACCCCTGCGACAAACTTTCCCGGAAGCAGGAAACCTTCTTGCACCCTCGCAACAAGGTTTCCCGGAAAAACGCAAACAATGTAAAAAAATATGAATACAATTGAATTAAGATTACTTCGCAATGCAGAATACCTGCAATACGTAAAAGACTTCTCAGGAATTATCGCCTTAAACAATCCAGCAACTTTACAGATCGACGCCAAGCTTTCAACCTTTAATAACCGGATTTCCGAACTGGAAAACCTGTATAAAAAAGCATTGGCGAATGACAAAACACAGGAACTTTTACAGTTGGACGAAAGAAGGGATAATGCCATTAACGGAATTTATTATTTTCTTTTGGGGCATTCTTATCATTTCGAAGCAGATAAAAAACAGAAGGCACAATTGCTTCTCGACAATATGGCTCTGTACGGAAGCGGTATTGCCCGTTTAAACTATCAGGCAGAAACCGCCACGCTTAACAATCTCATCAGGGATTGGGAAAACAAACCGGAACTTATAAATGCGGTTGCCTCCTTTAATCTTTCTGCATGGATCAATGAGATGAAAACAGCCAATGACCTGTTCAATACCACGTATCTTTCCCGTACCCAGGAATACGGGGATGCCAGTCCGGAAACCATTAAATCGAAAAGGGAAGAGGTGAATGCCGCCTACTACGCATTGCGTGACAGGATCGATGCACTTCATCTTCTGGTAGATACACCGCCGTCACCATACGCCACCGTCATCAACCAGCTGAATGCGCTTACCGATCAGTACAATGTATTGCTGGTCAATAGAAAAGATACTTCGCCTATAGAAGGAAAAGATCAGAATCCGCCTTTGTAATAAAGAATCGACATACGTAAACCCGTCAATCTATTGGCGGGTTTTTTTATACAACATATTCTTATCTTTACTTTAAATAATGAATTATACTTTGGCTTAAAATATATCCGCAGGAATACAATTAGTACTACGTTGCTAAAAGTAATACCACTGTTTAAGTAAGGAATAGAGTAATAGAAATTCTTTGTCTAACTTTGCATTGACAACTCACCTTACATCAATTTAAAATAATTAAAATACCTTGAATCAAAATATTCCATTAGCTGAAAAATTAAGGCCGAAGACGCTGGAAGATGTTCTCGGGCAGGAACACCTGACAGGAGAAAAGGGAACCATCCGGAAAATGCTGCAGAATAACACCCTAAATTCTCTGATTTTTTGGGGACCGCCGGGAACCGGAAAAACAACACTGGCTGAAATTGTCTCCGAACAGTCGGGAAGGAAGTTTTATAAGCTTTCTGCGGTTTCTTCAGGAGTTAAAGATGTCCGCGATGTAATCGAAGATGCCAAAAAACAGAATCTTTTTTCGGGAAAATCCCCGATCTTGTTTATTGATGAAATTCACCGTTTCAATAAATCCCAGCAGGATTCTTTGCTTCATGCTGTGGAGAAGGGCTGGATCGTTCTGATAGGAGCAACGACGGAAAACCCAAGTTTTGAAGTCGTTTCTGCATTGCTTTCGAGAAGCCAGGTGTATATTCTGAAAGCTTTAAGCTATGAAAAGCTTGAAGAATTAATAGATATTGCCCTTGAAAGATTTAATAATGATGAAAAGTCCGGCTTTAAGATTCTTGAAAAAGAAGCGTTTATACAATATTCCGGAGGGGATGCAAGAAAGCTGATCAATTCTGTGGAACTGGTTTTAAATCAATATAAAAATTCAGGAAAACAGGAAATTAAAAATGAAGATGTGCTTGAAGTATTGCAGGAAACCATGGCACTGTATGATAAGAATGGTGAACAGCATTATGACATCATTTCGGCATTTATCAAATCCATGCGCGGAAGCGATCCCAACGGAGCCGTATATTGGCTTGCAAGAATGATTGCAGGCGGTGAAGATATTAAATTCATAGCAAGAAGAATGCTGATCCTTGCGGCAGAAGATATCGGACTGGCCAATCCGAATGCCCTGATAATGGCCAACACCTGTTTCCAGGCAGTAAATGTGATCGGAAATCCGGAAGCAAGAATTATTTTAAGTGAAACGGCAGTTTATCTGGCTGTTTCTCCGAAGAGCAATTCTACCTATATGGCTATTAATGAAGCATTGGCGCTGGTAAAGAAAACCGGGAATCTTCCCGTTCCCCTGCATCTGAGGAATGCTCCCACTAAGCTGATGAAAGACCTGGATTATGGGAAGGAATATAAATACGCCCATTCTTATGAAGGTAATTTTGTAGACCAGGATTTTCTTCCGGAAGAAATACGTGATATGACACTCTACCAGCCCGGAAACAATGCAACGGAAAAGAAAATCTATGACGAACTGAAAAAGAAATGGAACAATAAATATTAAAGTTCTGATTCAGTTGGCAAATAAAAAAGGATACTTCAGCAAGTATCCTTTTTATTATTATAATTTAAATTGATTATTCTTTAGTGGTAACTGATACGGCTTTCGCTCCGTTGTTATCAATAACTTTCATATTGTTCAGGATGTCTCCGTAAACTTTTGTATCGCTGTTCTTAAATTCATAACCATCGATGATTACAGGCGTATCTTTAGGAAGTCCGTACTGAGTATTAATTTCTGAAAGAGCAATTCTGTCAATGGCGCCCTGACCGTTTTTTAATTTATATTCTACCAAACCGTTTTCGGCAATAAAGCTGTATTTTTTAAGGTTCTGTGGAAGCTGTGCCGCCGACTTGTACGTCTGCGTACTTTGGATCGCATCTTTATGATTGGCAGTAAACATATCTACTGTTCCGACAATATCATCAGCCACTGCAAATTTTGTAGAGGCATTCTTCTGGGCAAATAATGTAGCAGAAGATAATATTAAAAAGGAGTAGAGCAACTTTTTCATAATGTTTTTGGAATATGTATGTTAAAAACTTGATAAATATAAGTATTTTTTAGAATCTGTAAAGAAAATTTTATAATATTTTAAACAATTAATGAAAAATAGCCTTTTTTGGGGGTTATTGCATATCGGTTTCATTTCTTTCAATCTTTTCATCACTTTTCTCGACCATGGTGGCCACTATATTTTTCAGGCGCTGGAACAAAAAAGAACTGAGCAGTAAAATGATCCCAAGAATGATAAATGCGATGATTCTTGAAACATTATCCATTTTCCAGACATCATACAGGTATAATTTTACAATGGTAATTCCCAGTAAAGCAAATCCGGCTTTGCCATACTCGCGGGCATCGGTTTTTAATCCTTTAAAAATAAAAATGCTTGCCAGCACAGCCCAAATGATGGGAAGATAAAGCAGAGTGAAATATTCCTCCAGTTGTTCCATATCAGCCCTGTTTTCTGAGCAGATCAGCAGGTAGATATGATATGCTTCCATACTTACTGCTGTTACAACAGCCGTTGCCAGGAACCAGTAAGAAAGTTTTATCCTGAAAAAATATGAGCCAGGAAGTATTTTCACTGCGGTATAAACCATAGGAATCAGGTATAGCCCGTACATTAAGTAATAGTTCAGGTCAATATCTTTCATGATAATATGCGTTATAATTCCTGTGCCGGCAATGATGGTATTTATGATAATCAGAGAGAAAAAGATATAAATCAGTCCCACTTCAAGAGTATGGTTTATATCAAATTTTTTTCTAAAAAGCAGCATCGCAAAAATATAATACAGACTGAAAAGCATCCCGATGCTGAAAATAACAATCAGAGGTTTTCCTGAGATGTGGTAAATGATTTCCAGTAAAATGGCAGTATAAAAGATTGCATAGCTTACGGCGGTAAATATATTTTCAAAAAAACGACTGTTGTTTTCTCTTCTTTCCGGGAGCTTTTTCAATAAAAGCAAGTTAATGAATGCAGTACATGCTGTTACGGAACTGGTAAGAAACAGAGGATTAAAAATGATATTGAGATTTTTAGCATCCATATATTTCGTCCAGGTCATCATTTGGGCAATGATTACGAGAGGAAAGATGATATAAAAGAAATTTCTAAAAATACGAAGCTCGGTCTTTTTCCATATAAACAGCAGAAGCGTGGCTTCAACAGCCCATACACAGGTGATTAAATTTGCTCTGAACTGAAGGGCAAACGCGACAGTGACAAGGCTGACCGCAATACCTGAAAATACGGAATAAGCGGTGCCAAATCTTTTTTCCGTATGCTCTCTGTACAGCAGAAAACTATTGAGTAAAGCAAATCCTGAAGGGAAAATAATGATGGGATCGTATTGTAGTTGTTTAAAAATATAAACAGTGCCGATAACGCCCGTAAAATTGATCAGAACAAGCATTAAAATATCCCACGGGAAAAGATTCTTTTTCGTGAAATAATTCTGTAACGCAAACGCGTAGAAAACGATATAGCTGACCGCATAAAAATAGACCGTGATGAATTCAGGAGTTGCTATTGTCCAGTAACCAAGGTAAATGCTTGTAAAGATAAACGCAATCCATCCGATGCTTTTCCATCCCCTAAGAAATGCAACCGCAAGCATCCCGGTATTGATAAGGGTAATGTAAATAAAAAGAAAAGGATAATTGCTTTGCCCGGTACTGATCATCAGCGGCGCAAGAAATCCTCCGATCAGGGAAAAAATAATAAGGATTTCACTTTTGTAATAATACGATAGAAATATCGAAACCACCGTTATCAGGCAGGTCATTAAAAATGCAGTGTTTTGGGAAAACAGATGGTATTCCCTGAATGCAATGGTAGCTGTAAAATACAGTACGGCGATCCCGCCACCGGTAATGATGGAAGCAAAAACGTTATAATTTTTCCTGAGAAAATGCCCGGTACCGATGATCAGTGTTCCTGCAGCAAATCCTATTCCCGCCCTTGCAGCCTCACCGATCCAGTTGTTATCAACAGCATATTTCACAAAATACGCGATACCCAGAACCAGCGTGAAAATTCCGACTATTGCAAGGGCATTTTGCTTTAAAAAATCAAATACAGGACTGACGTGAATCTTATCTTCAGCCTGAAGCTCTTGAGTTTCAAAAGGATTTTCGTCTTTTTCGCTATTCTTGTCTGCCGCTGGTGACAATTGGTTTACAGAAAAATCTTTTACTTCATTATCCTTAATGTCAGTTAGATTCTTTTTGATTTCGAAAATCTCATTTTCCAGGTTCCTGATCCTTTTATTCAGAGTGCTGAAAAGAATAATAATGATTATACATAAAATGGCGATCAGGATATACATTATTTTCCGGATTTGATAGTATCAAATATAATCAAATGTTTTTTAAGTAGCGATGATTAAGAGCTGCGGCTATCCTGTTGAACATACAACTGCAATAATGAATTGTTTTTTAATAATCTTTTTAGCTCTCCAGACAAAACTCTTTGTAATTTCCCAGGAAAGAGGTTTCTGCATCCAGCGCCTTTAATTCTTCCAGTGCGTTATGATGAAGAGCAGATTCCCATTTTCCCACGACATTGATGAAAAAGAAGTAATTACCCAATCCTGTTTTTAGTGTTCTTGACTCTATTTTGCTGAGGTTCATGTTACGCCATGCAAATACCGATAATACCTGATGAAGGCCTCCTGCATGATCTTCTGGTAACGTTACCAGCAATCCTGACTTTTCACCTAAAACTTTCAGGCTGTTGTTCTCATAGCTTTCGGAATCTTTGGAAATGATAATAAATCTTGTATGATTCTGCTCAAAATCGTGGATATTGTGATGAATAATTTTAAGTCCGTACAGATTGGCGGCAAACTGATTGGCAACAGCCGCTAAATTTCTTTCCGCATTTTCTGAGACATATCTTGCAGCGGCAGCAGTTGAAGAGAAGTCCTGTTTCTGAACTTCTTTAAAATGCGTATCCAAAAAGTGGAAACTCTGGGCCAATGCCTGTGGATGCGAGTAGATCTTTTCAATTGATCCCGAATCAGAATCGGGATGGATCATGAGGTGGTGGGCAATCGGCATAACGGCTTCGGCAAGTATTTGTATTCCTGATGTTTTGTATAAATAATCGAGGGTCATGGAAACCGTACCTTCAATAGAGTTTTCGAGGGGAACAACGGCTCTTTCCGCTTCGCCTTTTTCTACTGCTTCAAAGCAGTCGAGAATGTTCGGTTGAGGAATCAGCTCTTCACCGGGAAAAAGCTGAATCGCAGCAAGCTGTGTAAAACTGGCCTCCGGGCCCAAAAATGCAATCTTCATTATTTTATGATTATGGTTGAAATTTATTCATTCCAGTTCTTTTTGATAAGTTCCATCAGGTAATCCGGGCATTTTACCACTTTATTGGTTTTGGCATCCAGAAAGAAAAGAGTGGTAGAAGCTTCTGTGATTTTAATGTTTTCCTCATTAAAAATTTCATACTCGAATTCAATTCTGACACCCGGAATTTTTTTAACATATGTATGTATTTCCAGTTCTTCATCATAAAAAGCCGGCCGCAGATACTTAATTTTATACTCCGAAACGGGCAGCCAAATTCCTTGATTCTCAATCTCATTATAAGACATCCCGATGCTCCGGAAAAGTTCTACCCGGCCAATTTCGAGATACTCTGCGTAATTGCCGTAGTAAACGTATTTCATAGGGTCTGTTTCTCCGTAACGTACTCGTAATGAGTGTTTTGTGTGTATCATTATTCCTGCTTAATTATACATACAAATATATTTTTAAATAATCAATAAGCACAATATTTTTTTTTGAAATAAAAAATTTGGACCTTTGTCTTCCTTCTAAAAACAATACTAACTAAGAACTAATCGGGGCATAAATTATGGATGAAAATTTAATGTTGACATGGCAGAAGTGCCTTCAGTTCATGCGCGATAATCTAAACGCTGCTGAAGATAATTCTGATCTTAAAAAACTTGAAAAATCTTTCGATTTGCTGTTTGATAAAGTACAACCAATTTCTTTGGTTGACAACAATCTTACACTGATGGTCCCGAGTGATTTTTACAAGGAATATATTGAGGATAATTACCTGTCCTTGCTTTCTGCTGCCCTGAAGAAAAATATAGGAAAAGGTGTGAAATTATGGTACTCGGTAATGGAAAATAAGCCTTCCGGTTTAGAAAAGCCCGTTACTATGAACATGAAAGGAAAAACCGTTCCTACCCCTAAAGTTCAGGAAACAATGCCTCAGGGATTTTCATCAAATATCGTCAATCCTTTTGTAGTACCGGGAATCAAAAAAGTAAATATTGATTCCAACTTAAAATCGGATTTCTCTTTTGACAATTATGTAGAAGGAGAGAGCAATAAATTTGCGGCAACCGTAGCAAGATCTATTGCAAAAAGACCAGGTGCAACAGCTTTCAACCCCTTATTTTTATATGGTGGTTACGGGGTAGGGAAGACCCACCTCGGCCAGGCTGTAGGACTGGAAGTGAAAAGCCAGTTTCCGGATAAAGTCGTTTTGTATCTTTCTTCCGAAAAGTTCATCCAGCAGTTTATTTCGGCTGCCAAAGCACATAAGCAGACAGAATTTGCCAACTTTTACCAGATGGTGGATGTTTTGATTATTGATGATATCCAGTTCCTTTCCGGTAAATCTGCAACGCAGGACAGCTTCTTCCATATCTTCGACTATCTTCATCAGAACGGAAAACAGATTATCCTTACTTCTGATAAAGCTCCGGCCGATATTATGGATATTCAGGACAGAATTGTTTCCCGTTTCAAATGGGGACTTTCCGCAGAGATTAAATCTCCGGATTACAGCACCCGTAAACAGATTATCGTTGATAAGTTAAGCAGAGACGGTATCGTCCTTACAGATGATATGCTGGATTTTTTAGCTTCTGAAGCCAAGACAAATGTTAGAGAGCTTATTGGTGTCATCAATTCTGTGATTGCGTATTCTACCATTTATAAATCAGATTTAAGTCTTGAATTATTAAAGGATACCATTAATAAAATTGCTGCCAATCAGAAGAAAATTATCAATATTCCGTATATCCAGGAAGTGGTTTGCGATTATTTCGGGATTAAAAGAGAGCAGCTTTTATCCAAGACAAGAAAAAGAGAAATTGCACTGCCAAGACAGCTGGCCATGTATTTTGCGAAAGAGCTTACGAACGCAACTTTCACTAAAATAGGTGAGGAAATGGGCGGAAAAGACCACTCCACAGTAATGTATGCCTGCGAAACGATTAAAGATGTTTCCAAAATTGATAAAGAGGTGAAAAAATACGTGAAGGAATTATCAGAAAGGATCAAGCAATAAGAAATAATTTAATGTAAATAATAAAAATGGAGAATAATTTTATTCTCCATTTTTATTTAGTTTTGTGGATTAAAGAATTTAAAGCTTTTATCATTTAATTGTCTTAAGAATATGAAAATATTAATGGTTTGTCTGGGAAATATTTGCAGAAGCCCTTTAGCTGAAGGAATTATGAAATCCAAAGCACCCGAAAATTTCTTTATTGATTCGGCAGGAACCATCTCAATGCATGAAGGTAAACATCCAGATCAAAGAGCAATACAAACGGCATCACGCCACGGGATTGATATTTCTCAACAGAGATCCAGACCCATTACACAAGCGGATTTTGAAAATTTTGATAAAATCTATTGTATGGATGTGGATGTATTGGCAGATGTTGTTTCCAAAGCACGGAATGAAGATCAACGGAAAAAAGTTTCTTTATTTCTGGAAGTGCTCGGCGATCATCAGAATGCTGAAGTTCCGGATCCGTATTGGGGAGATATGAAAGAGTTCGAAGAAGTTTTCCAATTACTGGATCGTGGCTGTGAAGCTATTTTAAAACAAATAATTTAATATGAGAAAGATATTAATCTTACTTTTGCTGAGCTGTAATTTTATTTTCGGACAGACTAAAGATGAAAAGGCTGTCAGACAAGTAATGACTGATTTTATGAATTGCATTAAAACGAGGGATGAAGCTAAATTTATTTCTCTTTTTCAGGAACCTGTTCTCTGGACAGGTGTATATACTGATCGGACTTACAGAAAAGTTTTAGAAAAAGATCCCAATGAAAAAAGTTTTTTTACAGATAATTATAAAGCATTTATCAAAAGTTTTAAAAACAATAAATCTGAAGAGCGGTTTGATAATGTTAAAATTATAGAAGACGGATCAATTGCTTCTGCTAATTTTGACTACAGCTTTTGGTACGATGGCAAGATGCTAAATTGGGGAAAAGAAATATGGACACTGATGAAGATCAACGGTCTATGGAAAATAACATCCGTTTCTTTTTCAATGGATATGACAGAATATTACGTACAACCTTCTTTACAAGAGAGACTTAAAAAATAATATAAATGCTTTTCTTACTTCCGGCTTACCTTTCCGAAAATACTTCTATCACGCATTTTTCACCAGTGATAAAAGATTACATCATGCAAACTGACTACTTTTTTGTGGAAAATGAAAAAACCGCAAGAAAAGTGGTGAAATTCTTTGCTCCTGAAAAAAAACAATCGGATCTTAAACTTTTTCTTTTAGATAAATACACTGAAAATGCGGATATCAAAGAAGCACAGGAACTGATGCTGAAAGGTCAGGATTTTGGACTGCTTTCAGAGGCAGGACTTCCGTGTATTGCTGATCCGGGTAATCTTATGGTGAAATGGTGTCATGAAAAAAATATCCGGGTGATTCCTATTTCCGGGCCTTCATCAATTATTCTGGCTTTGATTTCGAGTGGTTTTAACGGTCAGGAATTTACCTTTAACGGCTACCTTCCCATTGATAAAGGTGAAAAGAAAAAACAGATTCTGCATCTTGAGAACATGGTTCAGAAGACCGGTTATTCCCAGATTTTTATGGAAACCCCTTACCGCAACAACCCGCTTTTTGAAGATTTGACGAAGTTTTTATCCCCGAATACGAAACTGTGTATTGCTGCCAATATCAACGATCCGGAACACGAGTTTATCAAAACCAAAACCATAAAGGAGTGGCAGAAGCAGAAACCGGAACTTCATAAAATCCCGGCTGTATTTGTACTGGGGAAATAAATTTTATAATCTCCCGCTGATTTTTGCAGATTATGCAGATTTATTGTCAAATTTTGATTTGCGTAATCTGTTAAAAAGATACTTCGACGAGCTCAGTATGACATCTCTAATACTAACTGTTGTTGTGTAGGGTATTACGCTGAACCTGCCGAAGTTTTTCTAATGATCAAGTTTTATATATATTGAAAATATCTTTATCCTTTATTTTTTCTTCCTGTTTCTCCATTTTCTCCAGAGAAATACAACAACAGGAATCAGCAGAAAGAAAGGCCAAAGCGAAATAACTCCTAAAAGAAAAGCTACAAAACTGTTCCAGCCTTCCGTTACAGAATCACCAAACCGGCTTCCAAAACCTATTTTTGAAGTAGCAGAACTTCTGATTTTTTCTGTGTATAAATTTACATTCAAAGTGCTGTAATTCACGCGGTCATCAATAAAACGGAGCCTGCCTTCCGCAACGTCAATTTCATCTTCCAGAGCTCGGATATTTTCCTGGATCTCCAGTATATCTTTCGTTGTTTTAGCGGTCTTAAGCATTTCACGGTATTTTTCAAGATAAATTTTCTTGTTTCCGAGTTTAATGGAAACATCGGTATATTCTTCCGTTACATCATTGGATGAAATATTTTTAGACAATACAGCACCGAGCCCACTAGAAAAAGAATGGATCAAACCATCAAAATTCTGATTAGGAACCCGAATAGTAAGGTCCAAATTTTCATCAGTATCCGTATTCTGAAATTCTTCTTTCTGAATATAAGCTTTATTGTTTTTAAGAATGGAATTAATCTGCTCCTGCGCCTTTTTGATATCACCAACCTGAATTCTCATTTCACCATTTTTAATAATCTTCTTGGTAATTGTGTTAATCTGTGAAGACGGATTTGCAGGATCAACTTCCTGATTTGGAGGCATCATTTTTTCAGATAAAGAAGTTGGTGCACTTACTGCAGCTACTTTATCTTCCTGAATGACATCAACAAGACTGGCATTAAGCGACTGCGCTTCATTTTTTTTACAATGGATAAGAATTAAACAGAATAAAGGGATCAGTAATTTTTTCATGAATAAAAGTTTTATTGAGCATAGCAAAAAGTGTACTGAAAATTATATCAGACTCCAATGCTGGTTTTTCTCTGGTTTATATTAAAGATACATTGAAATAATTTTATATTTTTAGTCAATGAAAAAAAGTCTTTTAGCTATTGTCTTTTCTCCGTTTTTTATGTTTGCCCAGGAAGTTCCGAAACTTACGGATGAAGTAGCTGTAAAACTATCTGAAAAGCCGCTTCACTGCATCACTCAGGAATATCCGAACAAAACGGCACATATCATCAACAATGAAAATGAAGTTCCTTTAAGCCCGAAAGCGCTGCATCCAAGCTTTTATGGCTGTTTCGACTGGCACAGTTCGGTTCACGGACACTGGATGCTGGTTCGTTTATTGAAAACAAAACCAGACCTTTCCATAGCAAAAGAAATTGAAAATACGCTGGATCAATCATTCAGTAAAGAAAATCTGCAGACAGAAGCCGATTATTTTACCAAATATCAGCTTACCGGTACTTTTGAAAGAACCTACGGCTGGGCCTGGTTATTGAAGCTTGACGAAGAGCTCATAACATGGAACCACCCCAAAGCAAAAATCTGGCATCAGAATCTTAAACCTTTAACGGATAAAATTCTGACAGCCTGGAAAACGTATCTTCCGAAACAGACTTATCCGAACAGAACCGGTGTTCACCCAAATAGTGCTTTTGCAATGGCTTTTGCGCTGGATTGGGCAAGGTCGACCGGTGATAAGGGGTTTGAAAATCAGTTGGTCGAAAAGGCAAAATATTTTTATTTAAAAGACGAAAAAACGCCTGCCTATCTTGAACCCGACGGATCGGATTTCTTTTCTCCGAGCCTCGAAATAGCAGATTTAATGAGAAGGGTTTTACCACAGAAAGAGTTTGTACAATGGTTTGATAAGTTTTACGAGAAACGCAGCATCGAAAATATAGAAAAAATCCCTGTTGTCAGTGATTTGTCAGATTATCAGACGATACATCTTGTCGGGTTGTCTTTTTCAAAAGCCTGGTGTATGAAGGGAATTGCAAAGTCTCTTCCGAATGGTCATCCCCTGAAAAAAGAATTTCAGAAAACAGCCGCATTATTTTTAAATAACGGCCTTCCTCTGCTTTTCCAGGGAAATTATGGAGGCGACCATTGGCTGGCCAGTTTTGCGGTGTATGCTCTGGAAGATTAATCAGCCTTGAAGCATGATCCTGGAAGAAGAAGGAAACTAGATTATGAAACCTACTTCCATCATCTGGCTCCCATTTTCTATTCCAACAATTTTAATATCTTATTCCCAATTTTTTAACGATAAAGCTCAATAGCCAGATCGGACCGACTAACAGAAACTGTAAATCTTTAAGAAAAGAGGGCTTTTTACCTTCAATTTTGTGACCTACAAACTGGAAAATCCAGGTGATTACGAAAACAAAAAGGTAAACCAACCACGCGTTTTCTTTAAACCGGATATTAATGCCGTAGGCAAAACTTTCCATAATTACCATCAGTATAAACATGATAATACTGATGATCAATGAAAGCCGCATATAAAAAATGGTAACTAAAACAATTGCTGCAAAACTTATATAGCTGATCTCTCCAATGTAGATAAAGCCGATTGACTTTGACGGAATAAGGGAAATAAACCCTAAAATACTCCAGAAAACCAGCGGGACACAGATCCAGTGGATCAGTTTGTTGGTAGAATTCCTGTGACTTTCGGCATATTCTGCAAAAAGCAAATCAATTTTTCTCATAGCTGTAATTTGGAACACTAAAATAATAAATTTTTGTAATCACTCAGCAGATTGCTTACATTTGTTCTATGTCTGTCTTAGAAAAATTCGGGGTTGAAATCTTTACGCAACATAATATCTTCGAGAGAATTGCTGTCGACAAACCGTTCCGTCCGGAAAATCCTGCATTTATATTTATCAAAACAGGAACGATAAAGCTGAAGCAGCATTTCAGGGATCTGGAACTTTCTGCCAATATGTTTATGGTAACAGATCCGCAGACGGTCTATGAAATGATCTCCGTAAGCGATGATTTCCAATCGAGGATGGTTTCCTATAAAAGAGAATTTATTTCTGCTTTATCGTTAAAATTCAACAGGTTAATTACATACCGGTATTTCAGGCAGCAGATGAATATTGGCGTTCCTTTTCATGCCGATGAAATGGAAGTCGTATGGAAAAGCGTAAATTTTTTAAAGTATATTTTGGATTCCAAAACGGAGATGACGTATAAAAAAGAAATCGTGGAGCATCTTTTTTCCGTATTCTGCTACCAGATGGCCGGGATTATTTCTAAAGAAGACAGCAGCGCTATGAACCAGATGTCAAGACAGGAAGAAATTGTTTTTGTTTTCCTTAATGATGTTGCTAAGTACCATAATGCCGAAAGAAGTGTAGAGTTTTATGCAGGGAGGCAGTCAATTACAACCAGACATCTTTCATCGGTAATAAAGTCTGTGACAGGGAGGTCTGCGAGTGAGATCATTGCTTTAATTGTTATGAATGAAGCTAAGGTGCTTCTGAACTCCTCCAATAAGCCTGTTTCTGAAATTTCCTCGATGCTGGGCTTCAGCGATCAGTATTCTTTTTCTCACTTTTTTAAAAAGCATGTGGGTGAAAGCCCAACACAATATAGAAATCAGTTCGAAAACTGAAATCCTACATTTGAACATCTTTTTCCAAAATTCAAACATTTGTTTGACTCTTTACCTGCCATAACTTTGCATTCGTAAAACAAGGTAAAATGGTACAGAATATAAAAACAGCGCTGTCATTCATGATAGCCGTATTTCCTGCGCTGTTTTTTTCCCAGGAAATAAAACAGATGACAGCGAATGAAGTGGCAGAACTTGCCCTTCAGAATCATCAGCAGCTGAAAGTTTCGGCACAGAATATTGATATTGCAAAACAGAATACAAATGTTGTAAAACTTCAGAAACTTCCGAATATAACTGCTTCTACAAGTCAGTTCTATTTGGGTGATGCGGTAGCAATTGAAAAAGATTTTTCAAATTCAACAAATGTTCCGATGCCTCACTATGGAAGCTCGTACGCTGTACAGGCAACGCAGCTGATCTTTAAAGGTGGACTGGTGAATAAATCTATTGAAATGGCCGGACTTCGTGAGCAGCTTTCCGAACTTGATCTGGAGAAAAACAAGCAGGATGTGAAAATTCTGGTGATTTCCAATTATCTGGATGTCTATAAAATTGTAAACCAGGAAAAAGTTTTTCAGAACAACAAAAAGCTGGCACAGGAAAGGCTTAAAAATATTCAGAAATTTTATCAGCAGGGAATGGTTACCCGTAATGAAGTGATTCGTGGCGAGCTGGCAATTAAAAACCTTGATCAGGGAATTGTTACGTTAGCCAACAATAAAAAAATTCTCAATTATAATTTAAGTGTTGCCCTCGGATTAGCTCCGGATACGGAAATCGTTCCTGTAGAAAGTCTTGAAAATAAAGAATCAGGCATTGGTATTAACTATTATTTGAATCTTGCTCACGATAACAATCCTTTACTGAAATCTGCACAGACTAATGTTAATGTTGCCGATAAGAATATCGAAATCATTAAAACGGATAAGATGCCAACCATTTCAGGTTTTGGCGGATATAGTTTGCAAAGACCCATTACGACAAGAAATCCTGTGTTGGATATGTATTCCGGAGGTTGGCAAACCGGAATTTCCCTGAGCTATAATATTGATAATTTATATAAAACCAAAGAAAGGGTAAAATTGGGTGAGCTTCAGAAAAATCAGGCCAATGATGCGGTTATGCTAACACAGCAGAATATTGACATGGCGGTAAATGCCGCTTACATCAAATATCATGAATCCATTCAGCAGGCAGAAATTCTTAATGATGCTAAAAAATTAGCAGAAGAAAACTACAAAATTACGGAAGCCAAATATCTGAATCAGCTTGCCGTGCAGGCGGAAATGATCGATGCACAGAATCAGAAATTACAGTCGGAACTAGATTATGCCAATGCAGAGATCAATATGCTGTACCAATATTACAATCTTCTGAAATCAACAGGAACATTATAATTTTTTAAGGTAAATAGAACAATGGAAAACAAGGAACAAAATATTCAAAATACATCTTCAGTGCAAACCAGTGCTGCAGCAAAGAAGAAGGAAAATAAAAAGAACAAAATAAGAGCAGTTATCTCCAATATCATCGTCTTTCTGGTGATTGGTTTCGGATTATTCTGGCTGGTACGGGAATATTTCCATGTGGGCGATAAAACTTATACAGAAGCAGCACAGGTGGAAGAGTTTATCAATCCTATCAACACCAGGGTTTCGGCATATATTAAAGAAATCAGATTTACAGAACATCAGCCTGTAAAAAAAGGAGATACGCTTGTCATTCTTGATGACCGTGAGATTCTCACTCAGCTGGGACAGGCAGAAGCCGCTTACCAGAACGCTCTTGCCCAGAGAACGGCTACCAATTCTTCTGTTAATACAGTATCTAACAACGTCAGTGTCATGGAATCCAATATTGCAGGCGCGAAAGCAAGACTGTGGAATGCGGAGCAAAACCTCAACCGTTACAAAAACCTTCTGGCTTCCGAAGCGGTCACCAGGCAGCAGTACGACCAGGTAAAAACTGAGTATGATGCACAGAAAGCAGCTTATGAAACTTTAATCAACCAAAAACATTCGGCAAATCTTTCCACAACAGAGGTGAAAAGTAAACTTGGGATCAATGATGCTGAAATTAAAAGAACAAAAGCGGCTCTCGATATGGCGAAGATCAGCCTTTCTTACACGGTAATCACTGCTCCTTATGACGGCGTGATGGGACGAAGAACCATCTCTGAAGGTCAGCTGATACAACCCGGACAGCAGGTAGCCACCATTGTATTAAACGGACAAAAGTGGATAACCGCCAACTTTTTGGAAAGCCAGATGCCTGATGTGAAAATCGGTGAAAAAATGATGATGACCGTAGATGCATTGGGTGGAAAACAGTTTGAAGGTGTGGTAAAGGCGATTTCAGCAGCAACAGGATCAAGATATTCCAGTATTCCGACGGATAATTCTACCGGAAACTTTATTAAAGTTCAGCAGAGAATACCAGTGAGAATAGAATTTACATCATCCAATAAAAAAGAAGATCTCAATAAACTGAGTGCGGGAATGAATGTGAATGTGAGTTTAGTAAGTAAAAAGTAAAAAGAGCCAAGTTAAAAGTATAAGGTATAAAGGTTTTGAAGTAAGAAAGTTGCGTAAAAACTCTAACAAATTTGGTGAATTTGCAACTTGCATGATACTTGGCTCTTCTGACTTTTTACCTGGTTCCTTTAACCTTTAAAATCAACAAAAATGTACAATAAAGGATTATACAACGACTGGGTTCCCAAACCGGTACAGCTTCTTCTTATCGTATTGCTGCTTGCAGTAGTAATGCCGTTGGGTGGCGTGTATACGGGAAATATCAGCTATCTCGCAAACGGAACCGGGGCGATGACAGAATATTTCATGTGGGCCAATTATGCAACCACGATCGGAATGGGAGCCTGTATGCCGATTGTTCTCAGGATGAAAATGAGATTTAAGGTGCGTGATAAAATGACGGTTTTACTGGTGCTTTTAGGATTATTAAGTTACCTGAATTCCACAACCTATGATCCTATGATCTTTGTCTTCAGCTCACTGTTGATCGGCTTTTTAAAAATGATGGTTACCATTGAGTTATTTCTCCCGCTTATGGCGATGATCGGTAACCGTGGAATGTTCTACGGTGCATTTTACACCTTCGTCCTTGTGCTGAATCAGGTTGCAGCTTATTATGCGGCAGATATTTCCATCCGGTACAACTGGCAGCATTTTTATGTAATGGCTTCGGTCGCATGTTTTGTTCTGGCTCTTATCCACTGGATTTTTATGCATAATAAGTATTTTGCATTAAAAGTTCCGCTGCATTATATAGACTGGCTCAGCGTATTGCTTTTCATGGCAGCCTTTATGTTTTTGGCGTATGTTTTTTCATTCGGAAAACAGCAGGACTGGCTTCATTCAGCCAATATCATCAATGCCGGAATTGCAGCTTTCGTAAGTTTTGCATTGCTTGCCATTAGGCAACAGACTTTAAAGAGACCGTATTTATCGTTTAAAATTTTCACTAAAAATAATGTTCGGCATGGGCTGTTTATGCTTTTGTGCCTGGGTATGTTCTTAGGAACGACGTCCATTCAGAATACTTTTGCTGTGGGAGTGTTAGGATACGATCAGCTTACGAATGCAAAACTGAATCTCTTAATGATCCCCGGTTTAATTCTGGCAGGTGTAACGGCTGTTTTCTGGTTTAAAAATGACATTCCGCTGAAAATGTACATCTTTTCAGGTTTTGCCGCGATGTTGGGATATGCAATTATCATGTATTTTTCAATGGTACTGGAATTCAGTTACCATTACTGGTACCTTCCGATGTTCCTGAAAGGATTCGGAATGGGCGCTTTGTTCATCTCTGTTTGGTTTTATACGCTGGACAAACTTGAGATGGATGAAATGCTTGCCGCAATTGGTTTGGTACTCGTATGGAGAACATTTCTGGCAGTCGGTATTTTTTCAGCGCTGTATTCCTGGTTCCAATACCGTTTTCAGGTAATGGCAATAGGTGATCTGGCGGTATATATGGATGGGATGACGGTGACGCCGCAGAATGTTGCGGGCAATATGAAGCTCATTCAGCTGAACGCTATTCTTGTGGCTTCCAAAAAAATATTCGGATATATCATTCTTGCCGGGATCTTTATCCTGATCTATATTTTTACCCATCATTTCGGAAAAGAACGTTTCGAATACCTTCGCTTTATCAGAATGCTGACGGGGAAATCGGTAATTGCCAGAAGAAGGCTCCGCGAGAAGAGAAAACTGTTAGAAGAAATAAAAGACGCAGCAGGACCTGCGCTGTAACGATACCTTGTTTTTCATTTACTCAGTCAAAGCTTCATTTTATTTATAGAATGGAGCTTTGCGTTTTGTTTAAGTGTGGATAGTACGATGCAGTGGGTATGCATCGCACGAAGCATAGTGTCTTCTTCAAGGCTGGTAGAGTGTGTACTTCGAGGCTAGTGAGGTGCTTACTTCGAGGCTAGTGGAACGCTTACTTCGAGGCTGGTAGGGTGATTAATTATGCCATTACTAATATGAAGAGTGTTTGATTCAGAGTATTTATTTATAACTAAAAATTTTGTATTTCCTTAATAAGATAATCGGCTTTGTTTATTTCAGGTGAGAAACCGATACATTTATTCGTTTAGCATTGTGGTAAGATTTCAGTCTGCAATTGTAAAGATATTATTGAATAAGTATCTTAAAAAATAAATCAAAAACCTATATCTTTACAGTCAGAATTAACGCTATGAAAGACCTTATGGGAAAGGCGATCTGGGATTATTACCATCAGGAAAATCCTCAGGATCTGCAGACTGAAACTTCAATCTCCGAGCTGGATGAGCTTCCGGTTCAATACCTCTTCCGGGATTTTGAGGACATGAATGAAATCGAACAGAAAGCATTGGAACTGTCGCGGGGAAAAGTCCTTGACATAGGAGCCGGAGCCGGATCACATTCTTTATATATTCAGAATGAAAAAAATCTCGACGTAACAGCCTTAGATATTTCTCCTAAATCCATAGAAGTGTGCCGGATGAGAGGAATAAAAAAAGCTGTAGCTGAAAACATGCTGCATTTTTCCGGTGAAACTTTTGATACGATACTTTTATTAATGAACGGAACCGGTATTTTCCAGAGCCTCCACGTCATTGATATCTACCTGAAGAAGTTGCACTCACTTCTGAACGAAAACGGACAGATCCTGATCGACAGTACCGATATTCTGTATATGTTCGATCGTGATGAAGACGGCGGGGTCTATATTCCGGCAGAAGGCTATTATGGCGAGCTGGATTATATTGTTCATTACAAAGGAGAATCTGAAGACCCGATCAAATGGTTGTATCTCGATTTTAATACGTTAAAAAACGCTGCTGAAAACAATGGCTTTAAGATCGAAAAATTGCTTAAGGATGAAGATGCTTATCTGGCGAGGTTGACGAAAGAATAAAGTATAAGTCATTGCGAGGAGCAAAGCAACGAAGCAATCTCTCTCTCTCAATAATCTTAACACTTAATAAACCTCAATATTTAATTTTAACAATAAGGCTTTAAGTAAAATTAAGCTTAATGCTATTTAAATTGATATTACCAGCTTCCTGTTATAACGAAAAACAAATCCACATGAAAAACTCATGTGGATTCTGTTTATCTAAGAATAATGGATTATCCAATCTCAATCCCGTTTTCTACATTGCTGTCATCCGGAGTTACAAAAGACAGTTTGCCGTCCGGTTTTGTCGTTAATAACAACATTCCCTGCGACTCAATACCTCTGATTTTTCTCGGGGCAAGATTTAATAGAATCATTACCTGCTTCCCGATTACTTCTTCCGGTGTAAAGCTTTCTGCAATCCCTGAGACAACGGTTCTTACGTCAACACCTGTATCAACAGTCAGCTTTAGTAATTTATCTGCTTTTTCTACCTTTTCAGCTTCCAGAATGGTGGCAGTTCTCAGGTCGATTTTTGTAAAATCATCAAAAGTGATTTCTTCTTTCATAGGGTTGGCGTTAGGATTTGTTTTTTTATTATTCTGTTTGGTCTGTTCCAGTTTTTCTACTTGAGCCTCTATTAATTTGTCTTCAATTTTTGAATAAATTAAAGGTGCTTTTTCTATAATTTTATGCCCTGCATCAATTAAAACTTTTGAGTTTTCAATAGTAGTCCAGTCTGACTGACTGACATTGAAAATTTCATAGATCTTTTGAGCAGTAAAAGGAAGAAATGGCTCAGCTAAATTTCCTAATGCAACTGCAATCTGCGCTCCGATGAATAATGTGTTTTTAGTTTTTTCCACATCTTTTTCAAAAGTTTTCCATGGCTCTTCATTTTGAAGATATCCATTTCCAAACCTTGCTAAATTCATGAAAGCAGTTAGGGCGTTTCTAAATTCATATTTATCTAAATAATTTCTGATTTCAATCGCACTTTTGCTTATTTGCTCTAATTCAGGCGCATCAATATCTCCTTCAGGAACTTTTCCCTCAAAGAATTTATTAATTAAAACCGCAACACGATTTATGAAATTACCAAAAATATTTACCAGCTCAGAATTATTTTTTGTCTGAAAATCCTTCCACGTAAAATTATTATCCTTTGTTTCCGGAGCCGATGAAAGGAGAGCATATCTCAATACATCCTGCTGTCCCGGGAAATCTTCAACATATTCGTGTGCCCAAACAGCCCAGTTTCGTGAGGTTGAAATTTTGTCATTTTCAAGATTTAAAAATTCAAAGGCGGGTACATTTTTTGGCATGATAAAATCGCCGTGAGCCTTCATCATGCTTGGAAAAATAATACAGTGGAATACAATATTATCTTTTCCGATAAAATGCACAAGATCGGATTCTTCGCTTTGCCAGTAATCTTTCCAGTCTTTCCCGTTTTTCTCTGCCCATTCTTTAGTGAAAGAAATATAGCCGATTGGTGCATCAAACCACACATACAATACTTTACCTTCTGCGCCGGGAAGCGGAACAGGGACTCCCCAGTTGAGGTCTCTGGTCATAGCACGAGGTTTCAGACCGTCATTCAGCCATGATTTTACCTGTCCGTACACGTTCGGTTTCCAGTCGTCTTTATGGCCTTCGATGATCCATTCATTCAGGAAACTTTCGTATTCATTTAATGGGAGGTACCAGTTTTTTGTTTCTTTCAGGATCGGAACATTTCCGCTCAGCATTGATTTCGGATTAATCAATTCTGAAGGAGACAGGGTAGTGCCGCATCGTTCACACTGGTCACCGTAAGCGTTTTCATTTCCACAATTCGGGCATGTCCCAACAATGTAACGGTCTGCCAGGAATTCTCCTGCCTGCTCGTCAAAATACTGTTCAGACATTTCTTCCGTGAACTTTCCTTTTTCATAAAGAACTTTGAAAAAATCCTGACTTGTTTCGTAATGATTTTTGGAGGTGGTTCTTGAATATTCGTCAAATGAAATTCCTAAATCTGCAAAAGATTTTTTAATGATTTCATGGTACTTGTCAACAATATCCTGAGGGGTAACTCCTTCTTTCTTAGCTCTTATGGTAATAGGGATCCCATGTTCATCTGAGCCACAAATGAACGCTACATCTTTTCCCGATCTTCTCTGAAATCTTGCATAAACATCCGCAGGAATATATACACCTGCCAAATGTCCTATATGAACCGGCCCGTTTGCATAAGGCAAGGCTGCCGTAATCATCTTTCTGTTCGACATTTATAGTAAGTTTTAGTCTGCAAAGATAATGAATATCTCCGGAATAGTATATGGTATTAATTTACGCGATTTTATAGTCTATTAATACGATCGGGTATTACATTTAGTTAAACAAATGTTTAACTTATTGTTAAATTTAATGTTGTATTATGCTGTGCATATTTTATGTTATTCTATTGATAGTTAATAAAATAGATTTAAATCATCGTTTAATTTACATAATTTTATGAAAATTTTTAAAAAATTTATAATAATTATGTTTTTTTTTTAAATTGCAGAAGGCTGAGGCCAGTATGATGAAAAAAGTAACTATATAAAAAATAATATTGTGAGAAATTTTACAACGGTATTAAAAATTGCACCTGCATTTCTATTGGCAAGTGCAATGATTCATGCACAAACCAGTGACTCTGCAACCAAAGAGAAAAAAATTGAAGAGGTTGTATTGGTTGGTTATGGAGCGAAAAAGAAATCAGATCTTACAGGATCAATTACGGCAGTTTCTGAAAAAGACTTCAACAAAGGAGCGATTGTTTCTGCTGACCAATTAATTGCTGGTAAAGCTCCTGGTGTGAGAATAACAAATTCAGGTGGTTCTCCGGATGCTGCACCAAATATTAGAATTAGAGGCGGATCTTCTTTTAGTGCTAATAATAATCCTTTGATTGTAATCGACGGTGTTCCATTGGATACCAATAATCCTGCGGGAGTTGCGAATCCATTAAATTTGATTAATCCAAATGATATTGAGTCTTTTTCAATATTAAAAGATGCTTCAGCAACGGCAATTTACGGAAACAGGGGTTCTAATGGGGTTATTATCATTAAAACCAAAAGAGGAGGAGGAAAACTGAAAGTAACCTTGAATACGAATGTTTCGGTAGGTACTGTTACAAGATATGTTGACGTGATGAATGCCGATCAGTTTAAAAGTTTTATCAATCAGAATTATCCAAATTATAATTATTTATTGGGTGTCGGAGGAAGTGTCTCTAATCCTACCCAGCCGGGAACTATATATGACACTGACTGGCAGAAAGCAATCTACAGAAATTCAGTGTCGTCGGATAATAACCTAAGTATTTCAGGCAGTTTATTTAATAAGATTCCTACTAGATTATCTGTAGGGTATAACAGAACTGAAGGTGTTATAAAAACCAGTGATTATGAGAGATTCTCGGCAGGCCTAAATATCACGCCTTCTTTTTTTGATAATCATTTGAAAATTGATTTCAGCTTAAAAGGGTTGGTTTCCAAGCTTAATGCTATTGACGATGGAGGAGCAATTGGAGGAGCAGTTAATATGAACCCGACCTTGCCAATTTACCTTTCTCAAACAAGTTTAACAGGTGGGGCATATGACAGATTTGGAGGGTATTATCAGAATACAGTTTTAACGGGTAATCAATACCTAATTCAAGGACAAAGTAATCCTTTAGCTATTCTTTTGCAAAGAGAATCTCCGCAAAGAATTTCTAAATTTCTAGGAAATGCGGAGATTAATTATAAATTCCATTTCTTACCGGATTTAAGAGCTATTGTAAACTTAGGATTGGAAGCATCACGATCCAACCTTAAAACAGTATACAGTAATAATGCTGTTGCCACATACAGAAATCCTCAAAATTCTGTTGCTCCTAACGATTACGTATTCAGTCCGGGGGTTGATTATGCAGAACATCAGAATATTGTTAATCAAACAATGGATGCTTACTTGGTGTATGAAAAAAAATATTCCGGATTTTTATCTCATTTCCTTGTTCAGGGAGGATATTCTTACCAGAACTTTAAGAATGACGGATATAAGGATAATTACAGATATGATGATGCAACCGGTTTAAGAGTTCCGAATCCTGGCACTGCACTGAACCCTAATAACAGATATTATAATGTATTGAATCTACAGTCATTCATTGGAAGAGCGAATATTGATTTTTATGATAAATATTTATTTACATTAAATTTCAGAGCAGATGCTTCATCATTATTTCAGAAAGGTGAAAGATGGGGATATTTCCCGGGAGTGGGTTTTGCTTGGAAAGTTAATAAAGACTTCTTTAATAGTTCCCCAAATGTGAATGATATTAAATTAAGATTAGGATGGGGTAGAACGGGTAACGCAGATATTGTTGGTGTTGCAGGGTTTTATCCTTCCAGCCCATACTTCTCTATTGGGGGTTCAAATTCTCAATATTTTCCTGGGGTAGGTACTTATAGTGCATTAGCATTTAATCCTGGATTAACTTGGGAAACAACAGACACATGGAACGGAGGTATTGATTTTTCTTTCTTTAGACAGGAAAGATTATCAGGAAGTATAGATGTTTATTCAAGAAAAACAACTAATCTTCTTGCTAAAGTACCTTTGCCGTCCGGGCAGGGATTAACAAACGAATTTACTGAAAATGTAGGGTCTTTAGAAAATAAAGGAGTTGAATTGAATCTAACCGTAGTTCCTGTAAAAAATGAAAACCTAAACTGGTCGGTATCAGGTAATTTTGGATATAATGATGCTAAAATTGTTGATCTTGGAGATGTAAGTTATTTCCCAGATAACTCCAGTACGTTGCCAATCGGAACTGGGATTAAAATTGCGAATAATGCTGTAAGCTATCAGCCTTATTCTGCCTGGGTATTACAGCAGGTATATGATTCTAATGGAAATCCTCTTGATAATGTTTATGTTGACAGAAATAATGATGGAATCATTAATGAAAATGACAGGTATTACAAAGCAATCAGACCAAGATGGACTTATGGTTTCAGTACCTCTTTAAATTATAAAAACTGGGATTTGAATGCCGCTTTCAGAGGACAGATTGGAGGATTGATTTACAATACAAGAAAACTTGCTCAAGGATTCAAAAGTTACACCGTTCCTCAAAATTCACAAAATTTGAATAACGTTCTGGTATCTACTGCAGATTCTCCATTTACGCTTTCCGATAATTTATATTTCTCGGATTACTTCCTGGAAGATGCTTCGTTTTTAAAACTGGATAACGTAACAGTTGGTTATTTATTTAAAAATGTGTTTAAAAGTACAAATGTAAGAGTATATGCATCGGTAAACAACGTTTACACATGGACCAATTATTCTGGTCAGGATCCTGAAAATTTTAACGGAATTGATAATAATTTTTATCCAAGACCAAGAACATATACAATTGGATTTAACTTTAATTTCTAAAAAATACTAAAATGAAAAATATTAAATATAAAGTACTTACTCTTCTCACATTTCTGGCTGTGAATACAGCTTGTATTAGCGATTTAGATACAGAACCTAAAGTAGAATTAACCTTGGAAAACCTTCTGGCAGCTGATCCTAATGCGGTAGAAGGATTGCTTTCAAGATTATATGCCAGCTTTGCTCTTTCGAGTGTGGAAGGACCGGATAAATCTGATATCTCAGGCGCAGACCCGGGAGAATCTCCGTTTGTAAGAGGTTTGGTAAACCTTCAGGATTTTACCGCAGATGATATGAAGAACAGATGGGGAGATAATGGATTGGATCAGCTTACAACGACTTCAAACTGGACATCCAATAATAAATTCTTCAAATATGTTTATGACAGAATCTATTATACGATTCCACAGGCTACCAATTTAATTCTAATCATGAAGAGTGGCCAGGTTAATTATGCAAATAAAGATCAGGTTGTTGACGAATTAAGATTTTTAAGAGCTTTATCATACTACTATTTAATCGATTTTTTTGGAAAAGGAGTATTGGTAAAAGATGATAACTTTAATACCAGCGCACTTTTACCGGAAACTTCAAGAAAAGATCTTTTCAATTATGTTGAAAGTGAGCTTTTGGCAATTGAGTCTACTTTACCTGCAACGAACTCTTATGGTAGAGCAAACAAATCTTGTGCGAGAATGCTTTTGGCTAAATTATATCTTAATGCAGAAGTGTATACAGGAACAGCCAGATATAATGATGCTGCAACCTATATCAATAAAATTATCAATGAAGGAGGATATCAGCTGGAGTCTAATATCAGGAAAAACTTTTCATCTGATAACAATACGTCCAAAGAAATAATTTTTCCGCTTCTTGCAGATGCAGTTTCCAGCCAGAGTTTTGGAAATACCACTTATCTTGTAAATGGTAGCCTTAGCACAGATACTATGGTGCCTGCAAATTTCGGAGCTTTAGAAGGATGGGCAGGTCACAGAGCTACAAAAGCCTGGTACGGTCTGTTCGGAAATAGTGTTGCAGATCTTCAGGCAAGTACTGATAAAAGAGCAAAATTGTTCTGGACTCAGGGGCACAACTGGGAAATGAATGACTATAAAGCATGGACTGATGGATTACCATCGGATAAATTCTGGAATAAGGATTCTAACGGAAATGGTGGTGCAACTAAATTCTCATCAACAGATTTCCCGTTATTCAGATTAGCTGATGTTTATTTAATGTATGCCGAATGTGCATTAAGAGGAGCCACAGGAACTTCTGTTTCTCAGGGATTAACTTATGTCAACCAGGTTAGAGCAAGATCAAGTGCTACAGCATTAACTTCTATCACATTAAATAGTCTTCTTGATGAAAGAGCAAGAGAACTTAATTTTGAAGGTATGAGAAGACAAGACCTGATAAGATTTGGGAAATTCACAGGTGCCAGTTATCTATGGCCATGGAAAGGCGGTGTAAAAAATGGAACCTCAATTTCCGATAACTACAAGTTGTTCCCGATTCCAAGTTCAGCACTACAATCAAATCCTAATTTAACACAAAACCCTGGTTATTAATTTTAAAAAGAAACTATAATGAAAAAAATATTTAATGTTTTTTTAGTAGTACTGGTAGGGCTTTATCTTACCTCATGTGCTAAAGAAGATGATAAAATAGAACTAAATAATACATCGCAGGGAAAATTATCTGCAGATAAAACATCCGTTGTTTTAAATGAAACTATCGCAGATCAAGCTGCCCTGACCTTTACATGGGTAAATCCAACTTTTAGCCCTAATGTTAAGATGGCAAACTCATTGCAATTTGGCGTTGCGGGTACAAATTTTTCTCAAAGTGTATTGCAGGATTTACCCGTAGATAATAATACTATTTCTGTAACGCATCTTCAGCTAAATAATATCTTGGCACAAATGAGTGTGGCAGCAAACGTTGCTAAACCTATCGAAGTCAGAATGAGATCTGCTTTGAACAGTACAACATTTTATTACTCAAATGTACTTACTGTAAACATGACCGCATATACTCCAAATCCGGATTTAGTATATCCTAAAATAAATGTTCCTGGAGGATATGCCGGTGCGGCTGGATATGCAGACTGGAATCCGGCGAATGCCCCAAATTTATTCTCTCCTGAAAAAAATAACAAATACAGAGGATTTATTTATGTAACTAATCCTAATAGTGAGTACAAGTTTACCATTAATCAGGACTGGGCAGGAGATAAAGGAGACGATGGTACATTTACAGGAAAACTGGTAGAAACAGGAGAGCAGAATGTGAAAGCAGCTTTGGCAGGAACATATTACCTAAAAGTTGACTGGACTGGAAATACGTACTCTGCTACAATGGCTAACTTTGGAGTTATCGGAGATGCAACGCCTACAGGTTGGGGTTCGGATACAAATTTTGTCTACAATCCTGCTACCAAAACATATGTAATTAATTCTATCGCTTTAAGCAATTCAGGAGTTTTTAAATTCAGAGCAAATGATGATTGGGCAATCAAGTTTCAGCCAGAATCAGCAGATGAGACAATTGTATCAGGAACTGCAATAAAAACATTCCTTAACACTGAAGGAACTGTAAATGGAGATCCAAGCTATAAAGTTTCTCAGGCTGGAAATTATAAGATAGAACTGGATTTACATAATTCAGCATACTATAAATTAACAATTACTAAATTGTAAAAATATAAAATAACATAGCAAAGTGTTGCTGAAAAGCAGCACTTTCTTTATTTTTAGACGTTTATAAATAATCATTATGAAGAAAATTACAGTGGGAGCATTATTGTTCTCGACAATGTTTGTTGGTATTAATGCCCAATCTTTACAATCACCGGACGGGAAGTTTGAGATGAACTTCCAGCTAAAGCAGGGAATCCCGTATTACAACCTAAAGTATAACGGAAATGTAGTGGTGGAGGATTCTAAATTGGGCCTGAGATTATTTAAAGATACCGCCATTAAATTTGCCTCGGAGATTGCTAAACCCGAAGATGCAAAGTTTGACCTGAACAACGGCTTTACCAAAACAGAAGAAAAAAGGGATTCTAAAAATGAAACCTGGCAGCCTGTGTTGGGAGAGAAGAAAAACTACATCAATCAATATAATGAATTGGCGGTAACCCTTCATCAAGACGCTACCGATAGAAATATTGTAGTTAAGTTCAGATTGTTCAATGACGGGTTAGGTTTCCGATATGAATTTCCACAGCAGAAAAACCTTAATTATTTTGTCATCCGTGAAGAAGATTCTGAAATTGATTTTCCAACGGATATGAAAGCTTGGTGGATTGCAGCCGATTATGATTCCCAGGAATACCAGCCGCAGACAACAAAAATTTCTGAAATTCCGGCAAGATGGCCTAATTCATTCGACAGTAATGCGTCGCAGCAAATGGTGCCGAATGCCGTTCAGTCGCCTTTAATGCTGAAAAAAGAAGGAAAAGATCCTTTGTACGTAAACGTTGGTGAAGCTGCGGTGTTAAATTATCCTGCTTCACATCTTGAAGTAGATCCGATTAATTTTAAATTTAAAACACACTTAACTCCCGACAGACAGGGTGCAAAAGGATACATCCAAACCTCTTCCGTTTCCCCATGGAGAACTATTATTGTTTCCCCGAAAGCTGAAGAAGTTTTAGCATCTAAAATGATGTTCAACCTGAATGAACCTACAAAATATACAGACACCTCGTACATTCACCCTACAAAATATATGGGTGTCTGGTGGGAAATGATCATCGGAAAATCTCAGTGGGCGTATTCCACCGCTGAAAACGTTCATATTGGAGTGACGGATTTTTCCAAACTAACACCCAATGGAAAACATGCCGCAAATAATACGAAAGTAAAAGAATACATTGATTTTGCTGCGGCCAACGGTTTCGGAGGACTTTTAATTGAAGGCTGGAATGCCGGATGGGAAGACTGGTTCGGACATTCAAAAGAATTTGTTTTCGATTTCATCACTCCGTATCCTGATTTTGATATCAAAATGCTGAATGAATATGCACATTCAAAAGGAATTAAGCTCATCATGCACCACGAAACCTCAGGTTCGGCCACGAATTACGAAAGATGGGCAGACAAAGCTTTTAAATTAATGAATGATTATGGTTATGATGCCGTGAAAACCGGTTATGTAGGAGACATTATCCCAAGAGGTGAGCATCATTATTCCCAATGGACCATCAACCATTTCTACAGGATTGCTGAGAAAGCCAATGAGTATAAGATCATGGTAAATTCCCATGAGTCGGTAAGACCGGGAGGAGAAAGCAGAACCTATCCGAACTGGATCTCTGCAGAAGCAGCAAGAGGAACAGAATTTGAAGCCTTTGCCGGAAACAATCCGGATCACCAGACGATTCTTCCGTTCACGAGATGGATGGGAGGACCGATGGATTATACACCGGGGATTTTCCAGACTAAACTGGATTATTATTTCCCGGGAGACAATCGTTTTGTAAAAACAACGCTGGTAAAACAGCTCGCTTTGTATGTGGTGATGTACATGCCGCTTCAGATGGCTGCAGATTTACCGGAGAACTACCAGAAACACATGGATGCTTTCCAGTTTATTAAAGATGTGGCTGCAGACTGGGATGATACAAAGATTTTATCAGCAGAGCCGGGAGATTATATCATCACGGCCAGAAAAGCAAAAGGTACAGAAAACTGGTTTGTAGGAGGAATCACCGACGAAAACAAACGTGATTACACGGTAGATTTTTCATTTTTAGATAAAGGAAAAAAATACGAAGCCACGATTTATGAAGATGGGAAAGACGCGGATTACATCAACAATCCACAGAGTTACAACATCTACAAAAAGCAGATCACGAGTAAGTCTAAAATCAATTTTAAAATGGTAAGAAGCGGAGGTTTCGCAATCTCTATCAAGCCTGTAAAATAATTTTAAATAATTAAAACCTTACAGATTTTCTGTAGGGTTTTTTTAACACAAATTCCTATGATAAAAAGAATTATAAATCCCATTCAAATGCCATTTTGGTGGCAGGATTTTCTGTTTACTATTCCCAGAATAGTGTGTGGATATTTACTGACTAGCGACTTTGGAGCCGCAAAATTTGGTTTGCCATGGTCCCCGGAAGATAACAATTTGAAATTTTTTGAAGTAGCATTCTGGTTTCCAAATGATGTTTCTGAATACGGAGGGATTTTTGCAATGTTTCCCGCATTCTTTGCGTGGATGGGAGCATTCAGTGAAGGAGTGGGAGGGATTTTTTTATTATTGGGACTGTTTACCAGACCTTTCGCAGTTCTTATTTTCATTACCATGTTCGTAGCTGCATTTTTTCAGCAGGCAAATCAAGGTGTCTGGAATATGTTGCCGGCAATGGGAATTATGTGGTTGAGTTTATTTTATATCATTTTAGGCTCAGGAAGATTGGGATTAGATTATCTAATTGCTAAAAAATGAGCAGATGAATAAAATAGTACTTCTTATAATCTCTTGTTTTATAATGAGTAGCTGCGTTCAGAAGGCATATAAGCAGACTGTAATTTACACACTCAAAGTTCCCGCCCAGACAGAAGTTAAATCCATTGGGATAAGGGGAAGCGATAAACCTTTGAACTGGGAGCAGGATACCGAACTCGAAAAAATAAATGGCGATAATGTATATCAGGCGGAAGTAACCTATTTAACGGGTTATAAATTCACGGAAGTAAAATTTACATTGAATGGAGAATATGAACTTCAAAATATGCCGAATCGGAGGGTGGAATTTAAAAATTCGGGAATAACACACTACAATGCGGTTTTTAATAGGCCGGTAAAATAATATTTAATCACTCATGTAATTTTTAATAAATAATTATGTATCAGAAATTTATATATACAGTTTCACTTTTTGCTTCATCTTTATTTTTTTCACAAATTCAGAAAGTAGAACCTGCCTTTTGGTGGAAAGGGATGAAGAATCCTGAACTTCAGATTTTGGTTTATGGAAAAAACATTGCCAATGACCAGATTGAGTTTTCAGACGGAGTTCAGATTAAGGATATTCAAAAGGTTGAAAATCCGAATTATGTTTTTGTAACGGTAAATACCAATGAAATCAATGTTCCGAAATTCAATATCAGTATTAAGAAAGGAAAAAAGAACATCAGCACGTACACCTATGAGTTGAAACAGAGACAGTCTAATTCCGCAGCAAGGGAATCCTTTACCTCGAAAGATGTAATGTACCTGATTATGCCAGACCGTTTTGCCAACGGTGATGAGAAAAACGATTCGAGCCCGCAACTAACAGAAAAAGCAAACAGAAGTCTTCCCGGCGGACGTCACGGTGGAGATTTACGCGGAATCATCAATAACCTCGACTATATTCAAAACCTGGGAGCAACAGCAGTATGGCTAACCCCTGTGAATGAAGACAACGAAAAAGTGTATTCTTATCACGGCTATGCACAAACCGATTTATATAAGATCGATGCACGGTATGGAACCAATGAAGAATATCGCGAACTTTCACAAAAATTAAATAAAAGGAATATGAAACTGGTGATGGATTACGTCACTAATCATTGGGGAGTTTCGCATTGGATGATCAAAGATTTGCCGACAAAAGATTGGATTCACTGGTTTGAAGATGGTGAAAATGGATTTAAACGGTCTAATTACAAAACCACCACCCAATTTGATACCAATGCTTCCGATATAGACAAGAAAATCGCCCTTGACGGATGGTTTGATACTACAATGCCTGACATCAACCAAAAAAATCCGCTGGTGTTAAAGTACCTTACACAAAATGCAATCTGGTGGATTGAATATGCTGAACTTGGCGGCTTCCGTGTAGATACTTATCCTTACAACGATAAGGAGGCTATGGCAAAATGGGCAAAAGCCATTACCGACGAATATCCTAATTTTAATATCGTGGGAGAAACGTGGCTGAATACAGCGGGGCATATTTCGGCATGGCAAAAAAATTCAAAAACAGGGGAGGCGGCGAATTACAATTCGTATCTGCCATCGGTCATGGATTTTATGCTGTACGGAGACCTTCCGAGAGCACTTAAAGAAAAAGAAGGCTGGGACAGCGGGATGAACAGGATTTACAATACCTTATCCAGCGATTTCCTGTATCCCGATATCAATAATGTGATGGTTTTCTTTGAAAATCATGATACCGAAAGATGGAACGAAATTTTTAACGACGATCCGAAAGCATATCAATTAGGATTAACCCTGATTGCTACCGTTCGCGGAATTCCACAGATTTATTACGGTTCGGAAGTGGGAATGCGGGGTGACAAAAACAAAGGTGGTGACGCGGATATTAGAAGAGATTTTCCCGGCGGCTGGAAATCTGATAAACAAAATGCCTTTAATCCTTCAATGCAGACGTCCATGCAAAAAGAATTTTATCAGTTTACCCAAAAGCTCCTGAACTGGAGAAAAGGAAAAGAAGTCATCCATACCGGAAAAACAAAAAATTTCTTCCCTCAGAATGATGTTTTTGTGTATTTTAGATATAATGAAAAAGAAAGTGTGATGGTTGTTTTAAATAACAGCGATGCGGAACAGGCTGTAGATGTAAAACATTTCGCAGAATCACTTAAAACTTTTACGAAAGGAAAAGATATTCTCTCTGATAAAGAATTTTCAATAAGGGAAAACTTTAAAATTCCTGCAAAAACGTCGATGGTTGTTGAATTGAAATAAAACACGAATAGCACAAAATATTTTCACAAATATCACAATTAATCTTTGTGATCTTATTTAAGTGAATAGTTTATGCTGAGCTTGTCGAAGCACCTTTGCGAACTTAAAAACAGTTAGTAGTTAAAAGAAAATTTTGCGCTCTTTGCGTTAAAAAATAAAATTTTAAGGTTTATAATTAAATATGAAAAAAACAACAATATTCTTTACTTTCATCGTATGTATATTGAGCTTTACGACCATTTCAGCTCAGAAAAAATTTGAAAAAGAAAAAACAGAAATCGGAGCAATGCTTGACGGATTCAACGTTGCAGCCGCAAAAGCAGATTTTACAACCTATTTCAATTATTTCGCTGATGAATCTACCTTCATCGGGACAGATGCAACGGAAGTCTGGGACAAAAAAGCCTTTATGAACTGGGCAAAGCCTTATTTTGATAAAAACACAACCTGGAATTTTACATCACTGAAAAGAAATATCTATTTCAGCAAAGATGGTAAAATGGCCTGGTTTGATGAGCTGCTGGATACCCAGATGAAAATCTGCCGCGGTTCTGGTGTTTTAGAAAAAATAAACGGGCAGTGGAAAGTGAAACAGTACGTACTTTCCGTAACAGTTCCAAATGATGTTGTAGATAAAGTGGTTGAAATAAAAGCTCCGATAGAAGATATATTAATTCAAAAACTAAAGCAGTAATGGCAGAAATGACAGGAAAAGTAGATTCCGGTAAATTTGGTAAAGTGAAAAAGCCCAATTTATCAATGCTTCAGATCATCAATATGAGCATGGGATTCTTAGGAATCCAGATGGCTTTCGGCTTACAAAACGGAAACGCAAGCCGGATTTTGGCCAACTTTGGAGCAGATGTTCATGAATTATCATGGTTCTGGCTGGTAGCGCCGGTTACCGGGCTTATCGTTCAGCCCATAATCGGTCATATGGGAGATAATACCTGGAGCCCGCTGGGAAGAAGAAAGCCATACTTTTTACTGGGAGCTGTTTTATGTGCAATCGGACTGGTAATGCTTCCAAATGCCGCTTCTGCAACGCAGGTGATGGCTGCAAATGTGCTGCTGATGGCCGTGATTTTTCTTGCAATGATGGATGCGTCCATTAATGTGGCTATGGAACCTTTCCGTGCTTTAGTAGGAGATATGCTGCCGAAGCATCAGGCAACCATCGGTTTTTCGGTTCAGACAATTCTAATCGGCATCGGAGCGGTTATCGGATCAGATCTGCCGGGATGGCTTACGAAATTGGGCGTTTCCAATGAGGCTCCAAAAGGATTCGTAGCAGATAATGTGATTTATTCTTTCTACATTGGCGCAGCCGTTCTCATCGTGTCAATTTTATATACCATTATTACGACCAAAGAATATTCGCCGGAGGAATTTGCATCCTTTGAAGGTGGAAAACCAATCGCAGAAGAAAAATCCAAACTTTCAGATATTTTTAAAGACTTTAAAAATGTACCTTCCCAGATGAAAAAATTAGGAATTGTACAGTTCTTTTCCTGGTTTGCCTTATTTACCATGTGGGTTTTTACAACAAGTGCATTGGCAACACATCATTTCGGGCTTTCCCCGGATGATACCCATTCTGCGGAATTTAACAAAGCGGGAGACTTAACGGGAAGCTTGTTCGGAAGTTATAATTTCTACGCCATTTTCTTTGCTTTTGCTTTAACACCGATTGCAAAATTCATCGGTAAAAAACAAACACATGCATTAGCCTTGGCTTGTGGAGGACTGGGCCTGATCGCCATGTATTTTATTAAAGACATTCATTATCTGTGGATTTCAATGGTCGGACTGGGATTCGCCTGGGCAAGTATTTTGGCGATGCCTTATGCAATGCTGATCGATTCGATTCCGCAGAATAAAATGGGGGTGTATATGGGAATATTCAACTTTTTTATTGTAATTCCTCAAATCATTAACGGAATTTTTGGAGGACCGATTGTAAGCCGTATTTTCGGTAAAATGGCAATTGATTATATCGTAGTCGGTGGAATCTGTATGTTGTTGGGAGCCGTACTAACAATGGTTTTCATTAAATCTGAACATGATACTCCAAAGGAAATTGAAGAAGAAATCAAGCAGGTACATTTTTAAACAATAAATAATCAATAGGAGCGGGCTTTAGCCCGCTTTTTTTATACCATAATCTTTGGGCTTTAGCCGAAAATACGCTCGATTCCTTTCCTCAAATCATTGGAATGAATACAAAAACCAATAAAATTGACTAAAATCTATTCTTATCTTACATCAACAATTTAGCAGTTTATTGAACGTACATTTGTACCATAAATAATCACAATATGAAAACAGTATATCATAAAGCAGATACAAGAGGCCACGCCAATCACGGTTGGCTGAATTCTTACCATACTTTCAGTTTTGCCAATTATCAAAATAATGAAAGAACGCATTTTGGAGCGCTCAGAGTCTTAAATGACGATACCGTTACCCAGGGAATGGGTTTCGGAACGCATCCTCACCGGGATATGGAAATCATTTCAATTCCGCTGGAAGGCGATCTTGAACACAAAGATTCAATGGGCACAACAGCAGTCATTAAAAAAGGAGAGATTCAGGTGATGAGTGCGGGAACCGGAGTAATGCACAGCGAGTACAATAAAAATAAAGATCAAGCAGTAAAATTTCTGCAGATCTGGGTGTTCCCGAGGGAAACCGGTGTTGAACCGAGATACGATCAGAAAAGCATTAAAGAAGGTGAAAAAATAAACGGCTTCCAGCAGATCCTTTCTCCCGATAAGAACGATGACGGAGTCTGGATTCATCAGGATGCCTGGTTTAACCTCGCAAATTTTACCAAAGGAAACGGTAAAAATTATATGCTTCATAAAAAAGAAAACGGAGTCTATGCCTTTGTATTAAAAGGAAGTGCAAAAATTGGCGACAGAATATTAAATGAAAAAGACGGCTTAGGAATCTGGGATACCCAAAGTTTCAACATTGAGGCTGTAGAAAACACAGAAATCCTTTTAATGGAAGTTCCGATGGAATTACCTGCATATCTTAAATAAACCCTAATTTTGCACAACAAATTCCCCGCCCTTGGAGGGGTGGCGAAAATTCAGAATGAATTTTTGAGGGGTGGTTAATCAAAATTTAGTCGGATAAAATAACAAAACATACTTTAAATTAGATATAAAAACAATGAAAATTTTAGCAATAGCCGGAAGCAATTCCGATACATCGATCAATAAACTTTTAGTTACTTATGCAGCTTCACTTATTCAGAATGCAGAAGTGGAAGTGGTAGACATGAATGAATTTGAAATGCCGATCTACAAGCACCAGCGCGAAGTAGAAGGCGGAGTTCCTCAGGAAGCAAAGAATTTTGCAGCCAAAATCGATGCGGCAGATGTACTTGTGGTTTCTTTATCTGAGCACAACGGAACTTATTCTTCTGCATTTAAAAATGTATTCGACTGGACTTCCAGAATCAAAGACAGAGCCGTGTGGAACGAAAAACCGATGCTGTTAATGGCTACAGCTCCCGGCGCAAGAGGCGGATTGGGTGTTTTAGAAGCAGCAACCAAGCGTTTCCCGCTTCACGGAGGAAATATTATAGACACTTTTACCCTGCCTTTCTTCAATGACAATTTTGACAAATCGGCTCAGAAAATTTCTAATGAAGAGAAAGACAATGAATTGAAGGAAAAAACCGCAAAACTTTCGGCAGTAGAAATTATCCTTGAAAAATAGATTTGAATATTAATTTAAAATTAATATCTTTGCAAAAAGAAATAAAGATGAATATTCAGACCACTTTTAAAGAATGTTTCTCCAAGAAAGGGAATGTTGTGGGCTCTGAAATAATCAGATAAAACATCGGCCGATAATCTACTAAGATTGTCGGCTTTTTTATTTTCGGAATTAGAACTAAAACATAGAAATAAATTGTGCCAATTTAGCCATTAACGATTAAATTGTTAAATTGTTAAACTGATACACTGTTACATTAATAATATGAGCAACACTTACAAATCCGCAGGAGTAGACAAAGAAGAAGGGTACAAAACCGTTGACAAAATCAAAAAAGCTGTGGGCGAAACTCACAATTCCAATGTATTGAATCATTTGGGAAGCTTTGGGGCTTTCTATGAAATCGGAGGTTACAAAAATCCTGTTCTTGTTTCGGGAACCGACGGTGTAGGAACAAAACTTAAAGTAGCTTTAGACTCAAAAAAATACGACTCGATAGGAGTAGACTGTTTTGCAATGTGTGCTAACGATATTCTGTGTCATGGGGCAAAACCTTTATTCTTCCTCGATTATCTGGCTTGCGGAAAACTTGATTCTGAAATTGCTGCAGAAATTGTTTTAGGAATGGTAGAAGCCTGTAAAGATAACAACTGTGCGTTAATTGGCGGAGAAACTGCCGAAATGCCGGGAATGTATCAGCCGGGAGACTATGACGTTGCAGGATTCTGCGTAGGAATTGTAGAAAAAGATCAGATTATTGACGGCTCAAAAATCAAAGCCGGCGATAAAATCATCGCATTGCCAAGCTCGGGATTCCATTCAAACGGATTCTCGCTGGTAAGAAAAGTATTTCCTGATTTCAACGAAGAATTCGAAGGAAAACCTTTGTACGAAACGCTTTTGGTTCCTACAAGATTATATTATAAAGACATTCATAAAATCCTTGAAGAAGTTCAGGCAGCAGGTATCGCCCACATTACAGGTGGTGGTTTATACGAAAACATCCCGAGAATTATCGGTGAAGGATTATGTGCTTCCATTGATGCTTCAAAAATCCAGATCCCAAGTATTATACTGGAACTGGAAAAAAGAGGTGGTGTAGCCCGTGAAGAAATGTTCGGAACCTTCAATATGGGAGTAGGAATGATCGTTGTAGTGGATGCGGAACACGCCGAAAAAGTATTGCACCTTTTGGATGATGCTTACGAAATCGGAGAAATTACAGAAGGAAACGAAAAAATAAATCTGTCATTTTAATGTAACAATATAGCAATGCAACAGTTTACCAATTTGAAATATTGTTAGAATGATAAATTGCTACATTAAATTAATTTTAGGAGCTTAATCCCGCTTTCCGCTATATCTTTTTCGCCGCCGCTTTTTTAAAAAGCCATTTCAGAAAAAGGATGCCGCTGCAATCGGGGCTAGTTAATAACAGCCTCTCAAAATAAAATGAAAAACTTAGTTATACTCATTTCAGGTTCAGGAACCAATCTTCAGAGAATTATTGATACTATTGATAACGGAGAAATCCGGAATGCAAAAGTATCTCTGGTTGTTGCCGACAGAGAATGTTACGGACTGGAAAGAGCAAAAAAACATAACATAAAGAATACCTTGATTCCGAGAGGGAAAAATTTCAGCAGCGAATTGGCTGAAGTAATTCCTGAAGATACAGACTTAATCGTTTTAGCCGGATTTTTATCCATTCTGAAACCTGAGTTCTGCGAAAAATGGAATGGGAAGATAATCAATATTCATCCGGCGTTGCTTCCGAAATTCGGAGGTAAGGGAATGTGGGGGCACCATGTTCATAACGCTGTGATTGAAGCCGGAGAAAAAGAAAGCGGAGCCACCGTACATTTTGTAACCTCAGGAATTGATGAAGGAGAAGCGATTCTGCAGAAGTCATTTGAAATTACAGAAGACGATACTCCTGAAACCGTTGCGGAAAAAGTTCATTTAATAGAATACGAAATTTTCCCGATAGCGATAAATAAAGTATTAAATAATAATTAAACAGTAATTAGACATTAATTATTAGCGATACAAAAAATTCCCCTCTTCTGGAGGGGTGACAAAAATTCAAAGAATTTTTGACGGGGTGGTTAAAAAACTAACAACAATGAAAGGCTTCGACAAGCTCGCCTGACAACGCAACATAGCCACTCAGTTTGTTATTCCATAGGAATCTAAGCTTAGTCGAGATGCTTTTAAGCATGACAAACAGAAGAGAGAATAGTTAGTATTAGAGATGTTATGCTGAGCCAAGAGTTTATCCTGAACTTGTCAAAGAAAATCATCTCTTTAATCAAAAACACATTTAGATTTAAATTATTTCGAAAAAATTGAAAATCTAAGTAAAAATAAATAAGATCGGAGGTGAAAGAACCGGTCTACAGTTTGAAATAGCTGTAAAAAGTAAAATTGAAAGTAAAGTTCTTTAAGTGTTGGAGTCCTGAAAGGACGACCTACATCAGGATAGGATGAAGTCCTATCAGATTTACAATAAGAATTATTACAAGAAAAAATCGAAAGTAAAATGAGCAAAAAAAGAGTTTTAATCAGTGTTTCTGACAAAAGCGGATTGACTGAATTCGCGCAGTTTTTGGAAGCCCAAAATTATGAATTGATTTCTACAGGAGGGACATTCAAACATTTGAAAGATGCTGGTTTAAATCCGATTCAGATTGATGAAGTTACCGATTTTCCGGAGATGCTGGACGGAAGAGTAAAAACATTGCACCCGAAGGTTCACGGCGGATTGCTGGCGGTTCGTTCCAACGAAGAACACATGAATACCGTTCAGGAGCATGGAATTGGCCTGATTGACATGGTTATTGTAAACCTTTATCCGTTCTTCGAAAATGTTAACAAAGACATTTCCCTTCACGAAAAAGTAGAATTTATCGATATCGGAGGCCCTTCAATGCTACGTTCTGCCGCTAAAAATTTTGATTCCGTTACGGTAATTACGGATGTTGAAGATTATGCAACCGTAAAAATCGAAATGGAACAAAACGGCGATACTTACATCGAAACCCGTAAAAAACTGGCAGGAAAAGTATTCAATCTTACTTCAGCTTATGATGCAGCAATTTCAAGAATGCTTTTAGAAGAAGAATATCCTACCTATCTGAATGCTTCTTACAAAAAGGTTTCTGATCTAAGATACGGAGAAAATCCTCATCAGACAGCGGCTTACTACGTTTCTACTTTCGAAAACGGAGCAATGAAAGATTTCCAACAATTAGGAGGTAAAGAATTATCTTTCAATAACCTTCGTGATATGGATCTTTGCTGGAAAGTAGTTACCGAATTTAAAGAAGAAATGGCCTGTTGTGCTGTGAAGCATTCCACACCTTGCGGAGTGGCGATCGGAACTTCGGCGCTGGAAACATACCAGAAAACTTTTGAATGTGATCCTGTCTCCATTTTTGGCGGAATTGTTGCAATGAACTATAAAATCGATGCGGCAACAGCTGAAGAATTAAACAAAACGTTCCTTGAAATCGTTATGGCTCCCGAATTTGACGAGGAAGCACTCGAAATCTTAAGAAAGAAAAAAAATCTGAGAATTATAAAAATCGTAAACCCTGTTTCTGACAAACAGACCTGGGTGAAGATTGACGGAGGTATTTTGGTTCAGGATAACGACAGCATCTTCTCTGAAGACATCAAGGTTGTTACTGAAACCCAGCCTACCGAAGAGCAGAAAAAAGCATTATTATTCTCCCAGAGAGTAGTAAAATACGTAAAATCCAATGCAATTGTAGTATCCAACGGAATTCAGGCTTTCGGAATCGGTGGCGGACAGGTAAACAGAATCTGGGCAACCCAACAGGCGATCGAGAGAGCAAAAGAGAAATTCTCCGGCGATCTTGTATTGGCTTCCGATGCGTTTTTCCCGTTCCGTGATGTAGTAGATTTCTGCGCTCAGGAGGGTATTACGGCAATTATTCAGCCGGGAGGAAGTGTGAAGGATCAGGACAGCATTGATGCTGCCAATGAGCACAACATCCCGATGATGTTTACGGGAATAAGACATTTTTTACATTAATTAAAATTAAATTAAAATTATAGATGAAAATCTGTAATTTAGGATAGATTGCTTTCCGGTCTTTGCTGAGTGTTATAGTTTATGCTGAGCCTGCCGAAGTGCCTTTGCGAACTTAAAAAGCAGTCAGTTATTAAAGATATCTTAGCGGACTTTGCGTTAAAAATTTTTATTGAGATTAAATGCATACATCCGGAAATTATATTTTGAGATTGTATTTATAGCATTCAAAATTATATATTTGTAAAATTAGACTAGATAATTAAATAAAGTATGAGAATATTAATCATAGGTGAAGGTGGAAGAGAATCTGCTTTGGCAGCCAAGCTTCAGAACGATTCAAGAATTACGAAGATGTTTTTCGCCAACGGAAACGCTACCACTGATGTAATAGGAAAAAATGTTCATTTATCAGAGATTAAAGAACTTAGAGATTTTGCCATCAAAGAAAAGATCGATTTAACGATCGTTGGTCCTGAAGCTCCTCTTGTAGCAGGTCTGAAGGACGAATTCAAGAAGCATGATCTTAAAGTTTTTGGTCCTAACCAGAAAGTGGCAAGTCTTGAAGGAAGCAAGGCTTTCTCGAAAAAATTTATGCAGACCTATGATATCAAAACAGCAAAAGCCGTAGTATTTGATTCATATAACGAAGCCAAAGAATATGTTCAGACCCAGCAGTATCCGTTAGTGATCAAAGCAAGTGGTCTTGCAGGAGGAAAAGGGGTCGTAATCTGCGATACGCAGGAAGAAGCAGAAGCAACCATTCATGACTTCATGATCAGAAGAGTGTATGGAGATGCAGGGATCCGTTTAGTTATCGAAGAATATCTGGAAGGTTTTGAAGCTTCAATCATCGCATTCTCAAACGGTGAAAAATTATTCCCTTGTATTGCTGCAAAAGATTATAAAAAAGCAGGAAACGGTGATACAGGACCTAATACAGGAGGAATGGGAACAGTAGCTCCAAGTCCGGAATTCACTCAGGAACATTATGCTGACTTTGAAAAAAATATCCTTGAACCTACTTTAAAAGGTCTTAAAGCAGAAGGTTTCGGTTTCAAAGGAATTATTTTCTTTGGATTGATGGTTACCAAAAACGGAACCTATCTGTTAGAATACAACATGAGATTCGGAGATCCTGAAACTCAGGTATTGATGGCTTTGATGGAAAACAATCTTCTTGATGTAATTCAGGATTGTATGGACGGAAAAGACATTGAGCTTAAATTTAAAGACGAAAAAGCCGTTTGTCTTGTTATGTGTTCGGGAGGATATCCGAGAAACATCGAAACAGGTTTCGAAATTGTAGGTGAAGAAAAGCTGAAATACAGCAAACTTTTATATGCAGGTGCCGTAAGAAAGGGTGACAAAGTAGTTTCAAACGGTGGAAGAGTACTCAATATCGTAGCTACGGGAGCAACTTACGAAGATGCCCGCAAAAAAGTGTACGAAGACGCAAGCCATGTACATTTCGATTACGGCTTCTATAGAGAAGACATCGGAAAGTTTTAAAAAATAAATCACGGAAAAAGATTTGGAGCAATCCAGGTCTTTTTTTGTAAAAGTTTTATCAATAAAATTGAATTAGGTCATCCTGAGTAAAGTATAATAAAACCTATTAATACAATTTAAAGACTTAGATGTAGCCCTGAAAGGGCGAAACACAATAGCTCCGGGTATAACCCGGATAACCGAAAATAATGTAATTGAATATTTAATCAATCACATTAATCATTTATCAATCATCATTTATCAATTATAAAAAATGAACAACGGTATTATCATTTTAGATTTCGGATCACAGTACAACCAGCTTATCGGAAGAAGAATCCGTGAAATGGGCGTTTATTCCGAGATTTTACCATTCAATACACCCTTAGAAACCATATTAGAAAAACAGCCGAAAGGAATCATTCTTTCCGGTGGACCAAGCTCTGTAAATGCTGAAAATGCCCATCTTGTTCAAAAAGAACTGTATGAGCAGGGCGTTCCGGTTCTGGGAATCTGCTACGGAATGCAGCTAACGGCGCACCTTTTAGGTGGGAAGGTTCATAAAGGCGTAAAAGGAGAGTACGGAAAAGCGCACCTTGAAATTGTAAAAGAAAGTTCTTTACTGAAAGGCGTAACCAATAATTCTATTGTTTGGATGAGCCACTTTGATGAGGTAGGCCAGCTGCCTGCAGGCTTTGAGCTGAATGCTCAGTCCGGGGTGATCGCTTCCATGGCGAATGAAGATAAGAAAATCTATTGCGTACAGTTTCACCCGGAAGTTTCTCATACCGAAGAGGGCGGAAAAATGCTTGAAAATTTTGTTTTTGGAATCTGTAATGCAGAGAAAAACTGGAAACTGACCAATTATATCGAAAAAACAGTTGAGGAAATCCGTGAAAGAGTGGGAGATCAAAAGGTAATTCTCGGACTTTCCGGAGGGGTAGATTCTTCTGTAGCAGCGGTATTGATTCACCGTGCCATCGGTGATCAGCTGACGTGTATTTTTGTTGATACAGGATTGTTGAGAAAAGATGAAGGCAAGAAAGTAATGGACAATTACGGAGAGCATTTCCATATGAATATTAAATTAGTGGATGCTTCCGAAAGATTTTTATCTAAATTGGCCGGAGTTGATGACCCTGAAGCCAAAAGAAAAATTATCGGGAATGAGTTCATCCATGTTTTTGACGAAGAATCCCATAAAATTGAAGGGGCTAAATTCTTAGCGCAGGGAACGATTTATCCCGATGTTATTGAAAGCCAGTCGGTAAACGGCCCTTCAGCCGTAATCAAGTCTCACCATAATGTGGGTGGACTTCCTGAAGAAATGGAATTTGAATTGCTGGAGCCTTTAAGAGAATTATTCAAGGATGAAGTAAGAAAAGTAGGTGAAGAACTGGGAATTCCGCATCATTTGGTTCACAGACATCCATTTCCTGGTCCTGGTTTAGGAATCAGAATATTAGGAGCAGTTGACGCCGAAAAAGTGAGAATTCTTCAGGAAGCAGATGATATTTTCATTGAGGAATTGTATAAAAATGATTTGTACGAAAAAGTTTCTCAGGCTTTCGTGGTACTGTTGCCGGTAAAATCTGTAGGCGTAATGGGCGATGAAAGAACTTACGAATACACAGCAGTCGTTCGTTCGGCCAATACCATCGACTTTATGACCGCAACATGGAGCAGGCTTCCTTACGAATTTTTAGATACGGTTTCAAGCAGAATCATCAATGAAGTAAGAGGAATCAACAGAGTTGCTTACGATATTTCAAGCAAACCGCCTGCAACAATTGAGTGGGAATAATCTTGACTTGAATTTTAGACATAAATCCTGCCTTTTTTGGTAGGATTTTTTTATGATAGCTATTTCCAGCTTTCCACTGTATCTTTTGGGTTGTGACCTCCGCTTCGCTCCGGCCACAATCCAAAAAGGATGCCGTTTCAATCTGGGCTAGGGTCGCAGTCGTCCTTTCAATTTTAGAAATTACCACTCAGTTTGCCATCCTGCAAGAATCTAAGCAACTTGATTCTGAAAAAGCAGTATACAGACTATTTCCGGGTGATAAAGTTTAGTAAATTCAATGTATTAATTAAAAATAGCTAATGTTTAAGAAATCTTCATAATCGTTATGATTAAATTGTTTTAAAGTAATGTGAGTTCGATGTAAAAATAGTACAGAAATATCAATAGAAATGGGCTTTAGCCCATTTTAATAATGTTAAGAAAACAATTGGCTTTAGCCAAAACTTATTAAATTTCGGTTTAATGTTAATTTGGAATCTTTACATCGAACTGAACCCTAACGTGCAATTAGTAAAATTACAATGAATTGGTTATCAATTAATTTTCAATCTTCTTGCATGACAGCATTGTGTATACAATAAGATTAAGCAATTGTTGGCTTTGTCTTCAATATTAGCTTAAAATACATCAAAATCTTTTGTCTTTTGCGGTTAAAAGATTGGTAATTCAAAATTGAAATTAGATTGCAAGCAATGTATGCTGAAGTTGACTATTGTTAGCTTTTTGTATTCAACACGTAGCTTAAATAAATCAAACCTTTTGTGACTTTTGCGTTTAAAAACTTGTGTATTATAGATAAGTCTCAGTTTTTCCCTAAATTTAGGTAAAATTACATCCAATGCAAATAGAAACAAGACCATTATCCGTCCAGGATTATGACGAGCTGGTAGAAACAATGAGGAGAGCTTATCCGCAAATGTCCGAATATGTCTGGTCAAAAAAAAGCATAGAAAAATTAACAAGAATATTTCCTCAGGGACAGATCTGCATTACCGTTGACGGAAAACTGGCAGCTGTGGCACTTTCCATTATTGTAAACTATGATGAATTCGGAGATGACCACACCTACAGCGATATTACCGGAAATTATACATTCAATACACATATTGCCACAGGAAATGTTCTGTATGGAATAGAAGTCTTCGTCGATCCTGAATTTCGTGAATTGAGATTAGGAAGGAGATTGTACGATGCCCGAAAAGAATTATGTGAATTATTAAATTTAAGATCGATCATTTTAGGAGGAAGAATCCCGAATTACCATAAGCACAGCGAGCTTTCGCCAAGAGAATATATCAGAAGAGTTAGGGATAAGGAAATTTATGATCCGGTGCTTTCCTTTCAGCTTTCAAATAATTTTTTGCCCATCAGGGTTTTGAAAAAATATCTTCCCGAAGACGAATCTTCAAAAGAAAATGCCGTGCTCCTGCAATGGAATAATATTTACTACAGTAAAAAGCCCAATACCATGCAGGACAGTATTATTCGTTTGGGACTTGTCCAGTGGCAGATGAGACATTTTAAAGATATTGATGCATTTTACGAACAGGTAGAGTTTTTTGTAGATGTGATGGGAGACTATAAAGCAGACTTCGTCCTCTTTCCGGAGTTGTTCAATACCCCTTTACTGGCTCCTTTCAACAAGCTTTCCGAAAGAGACAGCATGATTGAGCTCGCCAAATTAACGGAAGAAATCAAAATGAAAATTTCTGATCTGGCCATCAGTTACAATGTCAATATTATCTCCGGAAGCATGCCGGTTTTCGAAAATAATGATCTGTATAATGTAAGTTACCTTCTTCACAGAGACGGAAGAGTGGATGAATACAGGAAAATTCACATTACGCCTAATGAAAAAAAATATTACGGAATGAAAGGCGGAAGCGAAATCAGGGTTTTTGATACCGATTGCGGAAAAATAGGACTTGTAATTTGCTATGATGTTGAATTTCCGGAGCTGCCGAGAATTTTGGCAGATCAGGGGATGAAGATTCTTTTCGTTCCATATCTTACAGATACTCAAAACGCGTATATGAGAGTTCGGCACTGTGCAGCGGCAAGAGCCATTGAAAATGAATGCTATGTTGCTATTGCGGGCTGCGTAGGAAATCTTCCGGGGGTTAACAATATGGACATTCAGTTTGGGCAGGCGGCAGTTTTTACCCCGTCGGATTTTGCTTTCCCGTCAAATGCCGTTAAAGGAGAAGCTACACCCAATACAGAAATGACACTGATTGTAGATGTAGATTTAAATCTTCTTAAAGATCTCCATCACCATGGCTCTGTACAGGTCATGAAAGACCGAAGGAAAGATCTTTATGAAACCTATCTGAAAAATAATATTTCTTAATTATTTTCATTAATTCCGAATTGTAAATCTTAACACCTCTACAACAAGAGGTGTTTTTTTAGTCCTATCTCTAAAATGTTATTAAAATTAATATCAATACTTATAAATAATTACTCTTGAAAAATGTCTACGAAATTTTTACAAATTATTAAACACTACATAACAATAATAATGTAATATTAGTATAGTAGATAATAAAAATACGAAGATAAACGTTGGTAATAAAACTAGGTAAATATTTACAAATAATATTTAGCTTAGTCCCATAAATCAATAAATAACTCTAATATTAATATTTAAATGTAAATGCTTTAAATATATTGTATTATTGTTTTGTTTTAGCTAAATTTGTAGAAATAGTTTAGTTTAAATAAAACTAATATTACACCAAAAAAAACTTTAACCTGACAAACCTGAACCATAGAATATTCATGAAGAAACCGGATTTTAATGAATCTTTACAGAACGATCGAAGATTTTATACCTTCTTACAATTCCCTCAATTCTTAAAAATACAAACTGCTGAAATTGATTTTATTTTGCTGAAGAATCATAATGTTATCGGTGCTCTCCATTAAATAAATACAAACACAATAAAATCATCTGGTAATGAATAATACATTGCACACGGATTGCAAAGTTTCAGTTTCTGGTATTTTTCGTAGTGTTTCTATCTCACCTTTTCTATCGGGGATAGAGAATTTTATTCAGCCAAAATATTAAACACCATTTTTATTTTCACATATAATACTAAAAGGATGAAATTTGACTACAAAGAAATACACATAGGAAGTATCATAAAGACCCGGGTCGACGATACTGGAACTGATTTCGAAAGAATCTGCAAGTTCCTGAAAACGACAAAAGACAAAGTAGAAGAAATGTATCAGTCCAAAAGTTTAGACAGCGACATTCTCATGAGATGGAGCAAACTTCTGGAGTACGATTTTTTCAGGATATACTCGCAACATCTTATTCTCTATGCCCCGCCTTCCAAAGTAGATAAGCAGACAGAAAAAAAATCTTTGCTTCCCAATTTCCGCAAGAGTATCTATACAAGGGAAGTGATCGACTTTATTGTTGAGCTTATAGAAACCCAGGAAAAAACAATGCCCCAGATTGTGAAGGAATACAGAATTCCGAAATCTACGCTGCACAGATGGACCAAGAAATACGGTAATTTAAATAACGGATAACATGAAAAAAAAAATATCTCAACCAGATTTTAAAAAAATATATACAGATATCCTGCAAAAGAAGTTCCCGGAAAAAAAAGAACAGTGCGGTAAAATTTTGAGCAAAAAAAACCTCACGGAACTTGATGTAATTGCTATTAATAATATCATATTTACCCCTGTATCACAGGATGTTATCAAATCCAATCAGCAACACCGGTCGTACAGCAAGTCTACCATTATTAAGATTCTTGAATTTCAGAAAGAACACGGCCTCAACAATACCAAGCTGGCTTTGCATTATAAACTGAGCCGCAATACGGTTTCAAGATGGAAAAAACTTTTCGTCGTATAAATATCTACCGGCTTTGTCTTTGGACAAAGCTTTTTTAATGATTAGGAATACTTTTTGGATGCTTGTGGATTGTTTTTTTATTACTTTTATAAATTATGTTCGATAAGCAACAGCGAAAACTGAAAAGATCTGCAAAACTGATTTCCGTATTAAGCAAATACGGATTCAAAGATCTTCTGGCAAGAATGAATGTTGGAAATAAGCAGGCTGAGATTTCTTCAGACCCCGAAGAAATTATCTCAAAAGGAACTGTTTATGAAAGAATAAGGCTGGCTTTGGAAGAGCTGGGACCTACCTTTGTAAAGCTTGGCCAGACATTCAGCAACCGGGAAGACCTTCTTCCGCCGGAACTCATTCAGGAGCTCCAGAAACTTCAGGATAAAGTAGATAAGGTAGAAATGAACGTTCCCGAAATTCTCGAAAATGAATTTAATATCGCAGTTTCGGACTACTTTTCAGAAATTCAGGAAGAACCCTTGGCGACTGCTTCCATCGCACAGGTGTACAAAGCTGTGCTTACAGACGGAACACAGGTTATCCTTAAAATAAAAAAGCCGGATGTACAGAAAATCATTGAAGACGACCTTTTGTTGATCAAGGATCTCGAAAAACTCATTTCATCCTATTCTGAAATCGGAGAAAAACTTAATCTGAAACAGGCCATTTCCACTTTTGAAAAATCCCTGCTGGAAGAAGTTTCCTTGATTAATGAGAAAGAAAATATTCTTCAGTTCAGGAGAAATTTTAAAAACAGCAAAGAAACCTACGTTCCGCTGGTTTATGAAGAATTTTCCAACAACAATATCCTATGTATGGAGTTTGTAGATGGAATTAAAGTAACGGACAAAGCCACACTTCTGGCCAATTCTATAAGTCCGGTTAATGTCTCCGAAGCAGGATTACGGCTTTTTGTTTCGCAGATTCTCGACTATGGTTTTTTTCACGCAGACCCTCACGCAGGGAATATTCTGGTGAAAAAAGACGGGAAAGTAGTTTTCATAGACTTTGGCGCTGTAGGTAAGATCCCTCCGAACGATAAAGAAATCCTGGAAGATCTCATTGTAAGTTTTGTCGCAAAAAATCCTCATAAGATCGTGCGGTATCTCAAAAAAATGGCAGTAAGCTACCAGATCCCGGACGAAAGAAGATTCGAAGGCGATGTGGAAGACATTTTGGAGTTTGTGCACAGTACTTCTCTCAAAGAAATAGACCCTCACGCGGTCATGAACAAGATGAAAGATGTATTAAAGGATAACCGACTCTACATGCCGGATTATTTCTATCTTCTCTTCAAAGGAATAGGATTGATTGAGGGAGTAGGGCGCACCATTAATCCCGACCTCGATGTTGTTAAAAGCCTGCATCCTTACACGAAAAAAATATTCGCCAAAAAGATCAGTCCGCAGAATATTTTCAAAACCGGGATGGATAAAATGATGACCTTTACCGATAATGTAGATGAAATCCCAAGAGAATTACGTTCCGTGCTGCAGAAACTTGACGAAAATAAATTCACCGTCACCAGCGAAATTAAAAATATTGAGAAAACCAACCAGTTAATAAAATCAAGTGTTGTTAATCTCATTCTTACAATGATACTTGGTGCAAACATCATTGCTACAGCAATTGTCTTTGTTTCGGAATCCGGCCCTAAAATCGGGGAAATGTCTCTTGTAGCCGTTCTCGGATTTGTATTTTCGGTAATACTAACAATTATTATTTTGCTGAGAATTACCAGGAAATAACAGATTTTCTTAGTGTGATTTAATTCCGTAATCGTGCATAAGTTCCGTTCCGTAATTTCTGAGGATGGCAACGATCTCAGAAGCCTTTTTACCTCTTTCAGTGATAGAGTACTCTGTTCTAGGCGGAACCTCCGGAAAAATTTCTTTTGTGATAAAACCGTCCTCCGTCAATTCTTTCAAGCATTTGGAAAGCATCCGGTGCGAAATATGGGGAATACTGCCGGCTAGCTCAGAATAACGCCATGGCTTGTCTTTTACACGCCAGAGAATAGGCATTTTGTAGGTTCCTCCGATTTTGCTTAATGCAAATTCCACCGGATTATGAAAAAGATGATTATCCGAAATAAAATCAGGCATACTTACATTTTTGTGTGTTTCTCACAAAGATAGACAATATAGATTTTTATCCAAATAGGAAACTATATTTGTCCTGTCAATCGTAAATAATATCATCAGTATAATCTAAATCAACAATAAATTATGAATATTGCAATTATCGGTTCGGGAAATGTAGGCGGAGCATTGGCCCAGCAATGGATTAAAGCCGGACACAATGTTTTGATAGGAGCGCAGTTTCCTCTCAGTGAAAAGAATATTGCTTTGGCAACAAAAATTGGTGAAGACCGTTTCGCAGTGATAGAAAATGCAGTGAAGCAATGTGAAGTAATTCTCATTGCAACACCTCCGGAAGCCATTTTTGAAATTCTGCAAAAGTTAGGCGATGCTTCGGGAAAAATAATCATTGATGCGACCAATGCTATTATGAAAACTCCGGAACCATATAAAACCGTTTACCATGCATTAGCAGATAAAACAAATGCAGAAGTCGTAAAATGCTTTAATACTACGGGTTTTGAAAATATGCTGAATCCTTTATACAAAGGCGAAGGAATTGATATGTTTATGGCAGGTGACAGCGAAAATGCAAAAGAGGTTGCTAAAAAACTGGCGCTGGATTGCGGTTTTGGATCATGTATAGATTTTGGAAAATCCGATAAAGTAGAATTGCTGGAGAAGTTTGCGCTTTCCTGGATCAATCTGGCGATTATGCAGGAAATGGGGCGTGATCTCGCATTTAAAATCATTCGCAGATAGCCGGAAATCAATATTTAAAAGCCTGAAAGCGGCATTTATTTCCAAAAATTAATTGCCTATCTTTGCAAAATGGAAAAACTCACTTTTGCAGATTTTGACCTTCCGGTTAAAATTCTTGATGTTTTAGCAGATCTGGAATTATTCGAGCCTACACCCATTCAGGAAAAAAGCCTGAAACCGATACTCTCAGGGCGTGATGTGATGGGAATTGCACAGACCGGTACAGGAAAAACGCTGGCCTATCTTTTACCTGTCCTTAAAACCTGGAAATATAATAAAAACGGAAATCCTACGGTTCTTATTCTTGTGCCCACAAGGGAGCTTGTAGTACAGGTGACGGAAATTATTGAAAAGCTGACAGAAAATATCACAGCAAGAGTGATCGGAATCTATGGAGGTAAAAATATCAATACGCAGAAACTTTTGTTCGACAGTGGATGTGATATTTTAGTGGGAACTCCGGGAAGAGTGATGGATCTGGCGATTGATAATGCCATTTCCTTAAAAGAAGTTCAGAAGCTGATTATTGATGAGTTTGATGAAATGCTGAATCTTGGTTTCAGACCACAGCTGACGCATATTTTCGAAATGATGAAAGAGAAGAGACAGAACATTCTTTTTTCAGCTACCATGACTGATGCTGTAGATGAGATGCTGGACCAGTATTTTGCCAGTCCGGTAGAGATTTCCCTTGCAAAATCAGGTACTCCGCTTGAAAAAATTGAGCAGACTGCCTATAAAGTCGAAAATTTCAATACGAAGATCAACCTTCTCGAATATTTATTGAAGCGGGACGAAGATATGTCAAAAGTATTGATTTTCAACAATAATAAGAAAAACGCAGATCTTCTTTTTACCAAAATTAATGAGCTTTTCCCTGATCAGTTTGATGTGATCCACTCCAATAAGTCCCAGAACTACAGGCTGAAAGCCATGAAGAGTTTTGAAAATGAAGAGATAAGAGGTCTTATTACCACAGACGTCATGGCGAGAGGTCTTGATATTTCGGATATTACCCATGTTATCAATTTTGAAACTCCGGATATTCCGGAGCAGTACATCCACAGAATCGGTAGAACGGGTAGAGCAGACAAAGACGGTAAAGCAGTGACATTTGTTACCAAAAAGGAGGAACCGTTGATTCTGGACATCGAATTGCTGATGGATAAGGAGCTGAAATTTATCGACTTCCCTGAAGAGGTGAAAATTAATCCTAAGAAAATTGCTTCTGAAGAAGAAGTGGTATCCATGAAAAATCCTGCTCAGGTAAAACTGAATGAAGGGGGAGGAGCATTCCACGAAAAGAAAGACAAAAATAAGAAGGAAAACTGGGGAGGCCCATCCAAAAGAAAAGCGCCGAAAAAGTTCGGTGCCAACAGAGCCCAGCAAAAAGCAATTTCAAAATCCAAGAAAAAGAAATAACAAAAACTCCCGAATTTTCGGGAGTTTTTTGTTGTTATCAATTAAAAATCATTGTCTTCATCCTCATCAAGAAAATCGAGTTCGTCATCATTCTGAATGTAGTCGTGAGATATTCCCGGAGGATTAAATAATCCCCAATCATCAACAATAAAATGTTTAGGGTCAAATCCGGCTACCCATTCCACAAACAAAATGCGGAATTCTTCTATAAGATTTCTGATCAGTTTGTAATATTTTGAATCTGTAAACCCGAACATTTCAAGATTATTTCCGCTAACCATAATATCTCTTGCTGCTTTACGGATAATTGCGGCATTCTCCATCTTGATGTCATATAGTTTTACAGCTTCGGCACCAGATATTTTAGCCTGAATAACCATACTGTCTTCAAGCAGATTAATCTTTAGATGTTGCAGATAGTCATTATCTTCAGGAAACAGATCAGTAATGATCTTTAACGTTTCGTAGATTTCCCCGGCTTTTTGATAAAGCGGTAAATTTCTAACCGATTCTCTCATTTATTTCATATAAGGATTCATTACGGAAGTCCAGAGTTTGTAACCCTCCGGCGTCATATGAAGCATATCTTCTACAAAAAGATCCTTTCTTACATTGCCTTTAGCATCCTGCATTACTTTAGTGATATCAATAAACTCTGCATTCGGCTGTTTTTTCATGAAAGCGGCAATTTTTTTATTGGCTTCTTTCATCTGCGGCCAAAGCTTTTCGCGGCTCGGAGAATATTTAATGGAGATATAATCAACTTCAATTTTCGGGAATTTAGCTCTTATTTTCTGATAAAAAGTTTTGAAGCGTTCTACCACAACATCAGCTTTCAGTTTGTCATCATCCGCAAAATCGTTCTCTCCGCAATAAATAATAATCTGTTTTGGCTGGTAATTTAAAAGATCATTGGCAAAATAATTAAGATCCGTTAATCTTGAACCGCCGAAGCCTCTGTTAATAATGGTTTTATCAGGGAAATAATTGGCGACATCCGTCCATTTTGTAAATGATGAGCTTCCAATCAGGAGGATGGCATCTTTAGGTGGCGGTGTTTCCTGATCCTGTTTTTTGAAATTCTCTATGTCCTGCCAGAACATCGGTTTTTTTTCCTGTGAAAAGAAAAGGGCAAAAGTCAGCAATAGAAATGCTGATAACATCTTCTTCATTGTATAATCATTTTAAAAATTCCGTTTCATAAAAAAACTCCCGGAATCTCGGGAGTTTCATTTTATCTTTTTAAAGAAATGTAGGTGTAGTCAATCACCTGATCTCCATTCTGGTCAATATTCCCGAACATCTGTTTAAGCTTCATTTCCGAACTTGTAAGAACAACTACCTGATACGGCCGTGGGCTGTCATTGGTATATTTTATGGTTAGATTCTTAGTCTCTGTATCATAATCATACGTTCCTTCCGATTTGTAAGCGAGCTGACAGTCTGTTCCTGTTCCGGTATAAGCTGAAAAAGCGGTATAAAAATCCGTTCTGTATTCCATCGTATTTTTGGTTTCACATCCGGTTGGAACAGTGGTTCCGAGAACTGTTTTATCGTCTTTTCCTGAAATTACTTCTGTTTTACTGATTTTCCATTCACCTTTCATCATATCCATTTCATACGCTTGGATATCGTCATCTTCACAAGAACTAAGCACGAATGCTGAAAAGGCAAATAAAAGTAATTGTTTTTTCATTTTTACAAATTTAAGAATATGCTAAAATATAAATAAATTTGAAATATTTCTAATGAAATCAAGGTTTTTTAAACGAATGTTTGTAAACAAAATAATTTTGACAAAAGTTTGCAGATGGTTCTCGTAGGTTGATTATCAATTTCCTGATTTAGGAAACTTCCATCATTCATCTTCAGGCTTTCTGTTTCTTTAATAACTCATTTCTACAATCTTCCTGGCATCCTGAGGCGTAAGTTTTCTGTATTCTCCGAGACCGGTCCAGTTTCTTTCTGTGAATGCCTTTTCCACTCGTTCTGCCGTTCCCTGGAAATCTTCGGTATATTCCGAAAGTTTAGTCTGGATGTGCAGGCTGTGGAAAAATTCTTCCAGCTTTCTGATTCCAGCTTCTGCCTTTTCTTCAACAGTTCCGTTCTTTATTGCCCACACTCTTTCCGCATATTGGGCCAATTTTCCTTTTTTAGATTCAAAATTATAGCGGTAATGAGAAGGCGCAATAATGGCTAAGGTTCTCGCATGATCAATTCCGAAATATGCCGTCAGTTCATGGCCCATTGCATGAACGGCCCAATCGGTAATCACACCTTTCTGGATAAGTCCGTTTAAAGCCATTGTACAGCACCACATAAAATTTCCGGCTGCTTCGTAATCGAAATCATCGGCCAGAACTTTGGGCGCCGTTTCCTGTAGACTGATCAGTATGCTTTCTGCAATCCTTTCCTGCAAATCTGCTGACGAGGGAGCAGTCATATACTGTTCCAAAACGTGAGTATAGGCATCTGTTAAGCCATTTACAATTTGTCTTGAAGGTATCGATTTCACCACTTCCGGATCCAATACTGAAAATTGCGGGAAGAGGCCGGGACCCCCGGAAGACAATTTTTCATTGGTTTCTCTTCTTGAAATTACATAGCCGGAATTCATTTCAGATCCTGTTGCAGGTAATGTCAGAACCGTTCCGAAAGGCAATCCTTCTCCTTCAAAAGTTCTTACGGATTTGGTAAGAATTTCCCAAGGCTCGCCGTCGTAATTGGCTGCTGCAGATAGAAATTTTGTTCCGTCGATTACTGAACCTCCGCCAACGGCCAGAAGAAAATCGATATCTTTTTCTTTAATGAATTGTAACGCATTGATCAGAACTTCATATTCAGGATTGGCAGGAACACCGCCGAATTCATAAATAGCATGATCTTTTAACGCCTCCTTTACCTGATCGTAAACGCCATTATTTTTAATGCTTCCGCCACCATAAATCATTAAGATTCTTGCGTCAGAAGGAATTTCTTTGGAGATTTTTGCAATTTCCCCTTTTCCGAAAAGTATTTTGGTTGGATTTTTAAACTCGAAATTAAGCATAGTCCTTAAATTTATTTTAATTCAAATGTACGCAATGCTTAATGAAAACAGAGTTAATGAAATTTTAAAATTTTAATGATTTAATTTTATGAAAGCTATCGGAATTATTTTGGAATTTAAATACTAAAAAACTTTAACCTTGCCTGTTTCAAGATAATACTTCGTCAGTTCGAGTAGAAATTCTGAACGAATTTTGTATCGAGAACCTACTAATAGCAAAAGTTCTCGATACAATTTTCCTCCATTTCATTACGGAAAATAACTCGAACCGACACATCATAATAATTTTTTACATAAAACGGCATTCAGGCATTCCGATGAGACCATCAACTACTCCGATGAGATCGTTAAGCACTTCGAGTAGAGGATCAATAAGTTAGATGAATCAATCAAGTGTTTAGAATACAGAATCAATCATTTAGATGAATCAATCAAGTATTTAGAATGGGCAATCAACCACTCCGAAGAGCCGATCAACCACTCCGAAGAGCCGATCAACTGCTCCGACGAGGCAATCAAGTACAATTTGTTATTTTTCAATGCTTTATAGCTTCGTTGAAAAGGTGAATCAGTTAAAGAATACGCTGTATAGTAGAATACGGACCTATTTTAAACGTAAAAAGTAATTCTGTGTATAAAATAAGCTGTGGATAGTAATAGAAATAAGAATGATGTATTCATATTAATAAGTTCCATTGCTTTTTACCTCCAGTTTTCCATTTTTCCTGTTGATTTTTATTAAAAAAGATTCTTTTTGTTTTGAATTGACTGTTACCTTTGTAAGGTAAAGTGAAACATGCTTTTCGTCTATCTTGTAAGAGCTGCTTAGTGTATTGCCTGTATCCATAATATATCCGTAGGTATTGGCTATTAAAATGGCTTCCGGCAGATTATCTACAGAGCCAATAAAATTTCTCAGCTGCTGTTCATCCGAAAAATACTGCGTGCGGCCTTTATCACACGCCAACACATAAGAAAAGCAGTTTTCTCCCAAACATTTCTGAAAAAAACCTTTTACGGGAGCGGGATCATTCAGTGTCATGAAGTCCGGGGTCTGACTTTCATAGATGATTGCTTTATCAGGATCGGGATTGTTTTTAAGAACCGACCAGTAATCATATTTTTTGTCAGGAACAATAAAAGGGTAGAGGAGTTCCGGGTTGTCAAGGATTTCAGGGATTTTTTGGTAATCTGCAGGAACGGTTTTCTGGCTGAAAACCAAACCTGAACACAACAATACAACCGGAAATAATACTTTCATTCTGTTTTTTTTAATTTAGCAAAAAAGCTGTTTAAACTATTTTAAATTTAACCACAAAAGAGACAAAAGGCTATTTAAAGTTGTTACTGGAGAAACACAGTTTTCAAAAGAATAAAAATCAAAGATTTTAAAAACTGTTGTGTTCTTTATTCTTTATGTTTATGAACTTTAATTAAAAGTATCTAAATCTTTTGCGGTTAATAAAAAGTTTAAACAAGTAAAAAGGAAATTTACTGGAATATAATTTTGTAATACCCGTTTTCATCTTTCACATCAAATCCCACGCCGGTAAAAGTCAGTTTCTTGATCTGATAGCCTTCGCAGCCGCTGTTGAATTCAGCTGATTCGATTGAGAAATCAAAAAGTTTGACATTAGAATAAAACTTATAATTCTTTGTACCGTTGTACGCTCCTACATTTTCCAGCAATACCCTGTTCTCTGAAGTTTTGGTGAGCTGAATGCCCACATTATTTTCATCCTGTATAGAATAAGTAGTAAGCGTCCCGTTGGCAATAAGGTTTTCCCCGGCAGCATTCACAAATTCAAAAACAATAGGCTGTGGCGGATTATAGCAATCTTCACCGCAGGCGGTGAAAAGAAGAAGCGGGAGGAGGAATAGGATTAATTTTTTCATGATGATTCGGATTAATAAGGTATAAAAATAATTAATATTTAGTATTAAGAATGGACTTAAAGTATAAATAATTAAAATGCTTTTACGATAAGTCAAATATTTTACAAATTGTTTCTAATTGTGAAGACTATTATATTTAATCAAACAAAATATCCGTAATTAAATTATTTTTAAATAAAGCACCATTTGAATTCAATCCAAAATCTCCTACATTTGTTATATGATACACGACCAACGCGCAGAAAAATTCAGGCAGATCGTGGAAAATAAGTTCCAGATCTACAATTCATTGTTTATGAGCCTGCCTTATGATAAAATGACGAACATCGGGATGCTCCTTCCTTTTCTTTGTGAAGAAAGCAAAACCGGCTACGAAGCAGGAAAAACACCAGAAGAAATCGTTGAAGAATTCTTTAAAAGCCATACCGATTTACAAACCGAAGAGCAGAAACTTGAACTGCTTTTTAAAATCATACAGTATATTGAAAGACAGGTCGTTTTATTTGACAGTATTGAAGATGCTGCCTTTCCCAATCTTCATTCCGAAAGCGACAAAGGAACGGTGACCAACCTTTACGAGCATTCACTTCAGGATCACAAGCTTGAATTAGTCCGTGAAAAGCTGAAAGATTTTGCCATAAAAATTGTTTTTACCGCGCATCCCACCCAGTTTTATCCGAACTCGGTGCAGAGAATCCTTCACGACCTCAGAAATGCGATCACAACAGATTCCATCACCAATATCGATATGCTTCTGCAGCAATTGGGAAAAACACCTTTCGTTAACAAAGAAAAGCCTACTCCGATTGATGAGGCAATGAGCATCATTTTTTACCTGAGATATGTATATTATGATACGATTGGGGAGCTTTTTACGAAAATAAAAGAAATCTTCGGGAGTGAACATTTCCACCTTCATGAAGACCTGATCCAGCTTGGCTTCTGGCCGGGTGGAGACCGCGATGGAAACCCGTTTGTAACAGCCGATGTCACCAAAAGAGTGGCCGAAGAACTTCATTCAGCAATTCTGAAAGCATATTATAATAATTTAAAATCGGTACGAAGAAGATTAAGCTTCAGAGGCGTTTCGGAAGTGTTAACAAAACTAAGCAATGAATTGTATTCAGCTATATTTAGAAATGAAAAAATAACGGCGGAAGATATCATCGCAAGGATTGATGAAGCGGAAAAAATCGTTAAAGAACAGCATAATTCGTTATTTATCGACCTGCTGACCGATTTCAGGGACCGGGTGAGAATTTTCGGGACTCATTTTGCAACATTGGATGTTCGCCAGGACAGCAGGATTCATCAGAAAGTGATTGATGAAGTTTATGCCCAAATCATCGGAAATGAAGAAGCTGATTATGAAGAGAAATTCAATCGCCTGATTCAGGTTTCGGAAAAAGTAAATCCTGAAGATTTTGAAGATATTGTTAAAGATACTTTGCTTACGGTTGCCCAGGTTTCCGATATCCAGGAACTCAACGGATCGAGAGGAATGAACCGGTACATTATTTCAAACTCTGACGCCGTTAAAGACGTCATGAATGTGTATGCTTTTTTCAAAATCTGCAGTTACCGTGATGAAGAGATCAATATGGATATTGTTCCGCTGTTTGAAACGATGGAAGGGCTTGCCAATGCAGAAAACGTGATGGCCGAGCTGTATGCGAATCCTATATATCAAAAGCATCTGCAAAGAAGAGGAAATCAGCAGACGATCATGCTTGGTTTTTCTGATGGTACGAAAGACGGGGGCTATCTGAAAGCCAATTGGGAAATTTACAAAGCAAAAGAAGTGTTAACACAACTTTCCGAACAAAACGGAATTAAAGTGGTCTTCTTCGATGGAAGAGGCGGCCCACCTGCAAGAGGCGGTGGAAAAACCCACGATTTCTATGCCTCCCAAGGAAAAACCATTGCCAATAATAAAATTGAATTAACGATTCAGGGACAGACGATTACCAGCATTTTCGGGAATAAGGAGCAGGCAAAATATAATTTTGAGCAGCTGTTAACCGCCGGCGTGGAAAATGATGTGTTCAAAAATTCCAAAAAAGACCTTACGGAAAAAGAAAGATCGCTGATTGCCGAACTGGCCGACATCAGCTATAAAAAATATTCTGATCTGAAAGCGCACCCGATGTTTGTTCCTTATCTTCAGGAAATGAGTACGCTGGAATACTACGGGAAAACCAATATCGGAAGCCGCCCGTCGAAAAGAGGTGCAGGAAATGAACTTAAATTTGAAGATTTAAGAGCCATTCCTTTCGTTGGATCATGGTCGCAACTCAAGCAGAACGTTCCCGGATTTTTCGGGTTCGGATTTGCCATGCAGCAGATGAAAGAGCAGGGAAGGTTTGATGAAGTAATTGCGTTGTATAAAGGTTCCGATTTCTTTAAAACATTGGTTTTAAACTCGATGATGAGTATGAATAAGACGTATTTTCCATTAACCTATTATATTAAAAATAATCCGAAGTTCGGTGCTTTCTGGAATGTTCTTTTTGATGAATATAACCTTTCTAAAAATATCATGCTTGAGCTTACCGGCTTCACCATGCTCCAACAGGAAGATCCGCTTTCCAGAAAATCCGTAAAGATCCGCGAAAGAATTGTTCTTCCGCTGTTGAGCATTCAGCAATATGCGCTGATCAAAATTCAGAAAGGGGAAGGGAATAAAGAGGCATACGAAAAGCTGGTGACCCGTTCTCTGTTTGGAAATATCAATGCCAGCAGAAATTCAGCGTAAAAATTATGAAGAATATATTCTTTTCAGTATCGATTCTTACTGCCTTATTTTTGTTGGAAAGTTGTAATAAATCTAAAGAAAGCCAGTTGCCGCCAGCTGCTAAAAATGAAGCATTATCGGTAGAAAAAGTTTTGGAAGATTATGTAAAAACTGCTGATAAGAAAAAACCTGCTGATTTTATACCAAAAGGATTTGTGCTTTTTAATGAGGTGGAAGGAGATCTGAATAACGACGGGCGCAAAGATCATGTGCTGATTATCAAAGGGACAAAGAAAGATAAAATAGTCACCGATGAGTATCGTGGAAAACTGGATCGCAACCGTAGGGGAATTATTATCTTGTTTAAAACAGAAGATAACAGCTATAAAAAGATTTTAGAAAACAACAACTGCTTTTCATCCGAAAATGAAGATGGCGGCGTGTATTATGCTCCGGAAATGGAGGTCTCCATAGACAAAAATAATCTCTATGTTAATTATATGCACGGCAGATATGGATATTGGACCTATACTTTTAAATTCAGAAAAAATGATTTCCAGTTGATTGGTTATGATGCTAGCTCTGGAGGGGCGATTGTGCAAAACGAAACGAGCATTAACTTCTTAACGGGTAAAAAACAGTTCAAAGATAATATCAATAAAGACGAGGAAGACCGTGAAGAGGTTTTCAAAGAAACATGGTCTAAAGTTGATATTCAAAAGCCTGTTCTTTTATCTGAAATTAAAGATTTTGATGAACTCAGCTTCTGACATAAATTCAATAAAAAACCTCTCGAACTGAGAGGTTTTGCTTTATTCTTTTATAAATTTTTCATAATAGATTGCATCTTTTGTTTTGATTTTCAGATAGTAAACTCCTTTGCTGAAATCTTCAACTTTTATGGATTTTTGATTATTAACCGTGGTGATCAATCTTCCTAAATTATCATACACTTCCAGTGATGTAATTTCTTTTTCTGAAGCAATATTGAGGATATTTTTTACCGGATTCGGGAAAATGACAATATTGTTTTTCTTCACCAATTCAGAAGTGTTTAAAACATTGTTGTACAGGCTTCCGAAGTTAAGAATTCCAAAGCCCATCTGATCAGTATGATTAGGATAAAGTGATGCGGTCTGTCTAAGTTTGTCTCTCATCAAATCCCTGTTCATTGTAGAAAATGCCTGGATGAGACATGCTACGCCTCCTGCGGCAATGGGCGTGGCGATAGAGGTTCCGCTTACCGGAAGTGTAGAATTGTTATTGCTCACCGTAATCGCTGCTGTCCCTCTTGCACTGGCATCAGGTTTAATGACTCCCACAGAATTCGGTCCGTAAGAGGAAAAATCCGAAGACGCTCCTGCTGCATCCACAGAACCGATGGTAAAGACCTTCGCATTATCTGCCGGCGTTAAAATATAATGCCATGGCTGAACTCCTGAATTTCCTGCTGCAAATAATACAAAAATTCCTTTGTTGACGGCAATTTCCGCTCCGCGTGCTATAAAAGAAGTGGTTCCGTTCAGATTAGCATATGAATAATTGTATTTAGGATCATCAAATGTAGAATATCCCAAAGACGTTGTGATCATATCAACGCCTTTCCGGTCTGCCTCTTCGGCAGCTTCGATCCAATAAATTTCTTCTTCGGGAATTTCAACGTTGGCATTTTCACTTCGGTAAAGATAAAAATCGGCATCGGGAGCAGATCCTACGAAAGTATCCTGCACAAAGCCGCCGATGGCACCGAGGACTACCGTTCCGTGTATATTGAGGGAAGGATTATAAATATCTGTGGTTTTTGTTACAAAATCGTATCCGCCTTTGATATGTCCGTTGTTCCACAGCCGTGAGAACGCCGAGCCTGTATTTACATTGGGAAAGCCGGTATCAATCACAGCAATGGTGACTCCTGTTCCTGTGTAGCCTGCAAGATGGAGCGGACGGAGGTTAATCTGATCAATCTGCTGTGCGCCGGAGCCGTAATCGAAAACTGTAAGATTTTTTCCTGCACTGATATTTGGATCTTCCCATTTATTGATATTTTGCATCTTATGCACACCTGATGTATTTCGGGCAAAGCTTTCTACAGAATTTACATAAGTCTGGGCTTGTAAAAGTGAAACCTGGGCCGGAGTAGCATTGACAGCAACACCATTCAGCCATTTTGAATAATCCGTAACGGTGAAGCCTAAATTCTGGATATTGGTTATGTAGGATGGCTCAATAGGTGCATCTTGATCATTCAACGGAACGCCAAGGGCAGTCCGTCTGTCGAGAGACTTTTGGGAAAGCTCAGACAAGGGATTGGCATAAAATGCAGACTTGTTCGGCTTATCTTTAAAGAACACGAAAACAAGCGAGGTTTGTGCAAAACTTATTGAATAACCCGTTAAAAGACAAAAGAGTAGAATTTTTTTCATGTAGATATTTTATATAAAGATAAAACAAAATCAATAAAATTTTTGATAGGATTTTAAATTCCTTATTTTTACAAAAATATTTATTTATGAAAAAGATTCAAATGGTTGACTTACAAAGTCAGTATTACAAGATAAAAAATGAAGTAGATAATGCAGTTTCAAATGTAATGGATTCAGCGGCTTTCATCAACGGCCCTGAGGTAAAGTCTTTCCAGAATGAATTAGAGTCTTATTTAGACGTAAACCACGTAATACCTTGTGCCAATGGTACGGATGCCCTTCAGATTGCTTTAATGGCTCTTGATCTTAAAGAAGGGGATGAAATCATTACTGCAGATTTTACTTTTGCAGCAACGGTTGAGGTCATTCATTTGCTTAAACTTAAGTCGGTACTGGTAGATGTTGATTATGATACGTTTACGATTTCTACAGAAGCGATTAAAAAAGCGATCACCCCAAAAACAAAGGCCATTATTCCGGTTCATCTTTTCGGGCAGTGTGCCAATATGGAAGAAATTTTAAAAATTGCTGAACAGCATAATTTATACGTTATCGAAGATAATGCCCAGGCGATCGGTGCAGAATTTACATTTTCCGACGGAAGTGTAAAAAAAGCGGGAACAATGTCTACCGTAGGAACCACTTCTTTTTTTCCTTCTAAAAATCTCGGATGCTATGGCGACGGAGGTGCCATTTTTACCAATAATGATGAATTAGCACATCGTTTAAGAGGAATCGTGAATCATGGCATGTACGAAAGATATTATCATGATGAAGTTGGAGTAAACTCAAGATTGGACAGTATTCAGGCTGCTATTTTGAGAAAAAAGCTTCCGCACCTTGACAATTATAATGAAGCAAGAAACAAAGCTGCCGATTATTACGATGAGGCTTTTGCAGGGCATGAGCACATTTTAACGCCGAAAAGAGCGGAGAATTCTACTCACGTTTTCCACCAGTACACGTTGAGAATCCTTAATGGTAAACGCAATGACCTTCAGAAATTTTTAACGGAAAAGGAAATTCCGGCCATGATTTATTATCCTGTTGCCCTAAGAAAACAAAAGGCTTATTTTCAGGAAAGCAATGATGCCGATTTTGTAAACACTGATAAGCTGCTTGATGAGGTTATTTCTCTTCCGATGCATACGGAACTGGATGAAGAGCAGCTGAAATATATTGCAGATGCGGTGCTTGAGTTTATGAAATAATGAAAAGGAATATTTTCAATAGTAAGAAATTATATATTGCTAATGTTGTTATTTGTTTAATTCTTTTTACAATTTCTTCATTAAGCTTGTATGCTCTGTTTTTTTTTGAAAAGTATAATTTAAGATATAAAAATCAAAGTGTTGAAATATTACTATATATCGGTTATATAACTGTTTATATGACCGCTTTAATTTTACTTTTTGTAAAGCCAATAAAGGCTGTAATGTATCTTAGTCTAGCATATTTTTTAGCTATGATGCTAAATTTTTATGATTTTAATATTCATTACCTAAAGCATGAAAAAAATGAATCAAGATATTTGCTTATCGCTATAATAATATTATTTACTATAATTTTTTCTTCACTCATTTATTTAAATAATAAGAGAAAGTTTACTTTAGATACATCTGAAGTAGATAAAATAGGAACACGTAATGATTAAAAAAACACACTTTGTCAAAGACTTTCAACTTTGACAAAGTCCAAAAAAATACAATATGGCAATACTCGTAACAGGAGGTTTAGGATATATCGGTTCACACACGGTGGTGGAACTTTTGAATAACAATTTTGAAGTTGTTATTGTAGATGATTTATCCAATTCGGAGAAATTTATATTAAAAAATATTGAAAATATTACGGGCAGGAAACCGGTCTTTTATCCTTTTGATTTAAAAAGAAGAGAGCTTTTAACCCAGGTTTTTGATGCACATTCTATTGACGGCTGTATTAATTTTGCCGCCTCAAAAGCGGTGGGAGAGAGCCAGATAAAACCGGTTGATTATTATGAAAACAATCTGTTCTCTCTGATCAATATCTTGCAGGAATTTAAAGAAAGAGGACTTTCCAATTTCATTTTCAGTTCTTCCTGTACAGTTTACGGCCAGGCGGATACGATGCCGATTGATGAAAATACACCGCTAAAAATGCCTGAAAGTGTTTATGGTAAAACAAAGCAGATGGGCGAGGAAATCTTAGCTGATTTTGCGAAAGCGTACCAGAGAAAAATTTGTCTTTTAAGATATTTTAATCCGATCGGGGCGCACCCTTCTTTCAAAATTGGTGAGTTACCAATGGGGATTCCTAATAATTTAGTACCCTACGTAATGCAGACAGCTGCAGGAATCCGTGAAAAGTTGAATGTTTGGGGCAATGACTATCCCACGCCCGACGGAACGGCGATTCGGGATTATATTTATGTAGTTGATCTGGCTAAGGCTCATGTGGCGGCATTGCAAAAATTAATGCAAGACACGGCAGATGGCGCTGTTATTGATATTTACAACCTCGGAACTGGTAAAGGATCGTCTGTTTTGGAAGTTATTAAAGCCTTCGAAGTGGCAAATAATGTTGAGGTTCCTTATCAGATCTGTGAGCGCAGGGAAGGAGATATTACGATTGCATATGCGAATGTAGATAAAGCGGAACGAGAACTCGGATGGAAATCTGAAACTTCTTTGGAAGAATCATTAAAAACGGTATGGGAATGGCAGAAGTATCTTAATGCAAGGAATATTTAAAATTTAATTAAAAAAAGAAATTTATTATGAAAACACAAAGAATTGGCATTACGTTTTCGTCTTTCGACTTACTCCATGCCGGACATATTAAAATGCTTGAAGAGGCGAAAACTGTTTGTGACTACCTTATCGTGGGTCTGCAAATTGATCCTTCTCATGACCGTCCGAACAAAAATAAGCCTACACAAACTATTGTAGAGCGGTATATTCAGCTAAGAGCAGTAAATGCTGTGGATGAAATCATACCTTATTATACAGAACAGGATCTTGAAGATATTCTAAAATCATTTGTAATTGATGTAAGGATTATCGGTGATGACTATATGGATAAGGATTTTACCGGTAAAAAATATTGTGAGGAAAAAGGTATTGAGATCTTTTACAACAAAAGAGACCATCGGTTTTCTTCCAGTGATTTGAGAAAAAGAATCTATGAAGCTGAAATGGAAAAAAATTCCAGAGCAGAAGCCGCAAAATAAAAAAATCCCGAAAAATATTTTTCGGGATTTTTTTATGTGTTTAGAGCTTACATTGGTCCGCCCTGCTGATCATCTCCGGTAGCGTTGGAGTTGATGTCTTTTTTGCGTTTTGGCTGCTCCACTTTTTCCCCCTGTTTAAATCTGTAGGTAAAGGAAAGAGCGAACTGTCGTGGTTGCCACTGCATGTAGGAATCTCTTATACTATTCACCGTATAAGTGGTAGATCTCATCGCTCTCGTATTAAAGATATCCTGAATATTGAAAGAGATGGTAGCATTACCATTCCATATTGTTTTCGATGCTCCGAAATTAATCGCATACATGTCTTTTCTATCCTGATATGCTGTTTTTTGACCTCCTCTGTAGAAGCCCTGAACCTGTAAGCTGAATGTTTTGTCAACTTTTACTGTAGAAGTAAGCCGGGCTCTTGTTGAAAATCCCTTTCCTTCAAAATTAGCAATGGCTTGGGTAGGGTTTCCATCAAAATCAAAAGTATCATAAGTAGTACTTCCTTTAGTATTATATCCGAATAAATCAACATTTCCGAGGAATTTCAGCCAACTTGTTGCATCCCAATTAAAGTTTAGATCCAATCCGAATCGATCATCAGTACCAAGATTAATTGGTTTTGTATGAGACTCAATAACTTTAGGAATAAGGATATTTCCATTCTCATCTTCAGCTAATTTGTTATATACTAACATTTTAGTGTCGTCGGTCTGGTGTCTGTAATATAATGTAGGATTGATTGTAAATTTTTTCTTGGAAATACTATACCCGAATTCATAAGAATCAACATATGAAGGATTTAGATCAATATTACCGTCAAAAATATTCTGGTTATCGTTATAATTAGGGTTTGGAATCATGAAGAATGATCTTGGACGGTCAATTCTCCTTGTATAATTCAATAATAACTGATTATCTTTTGCAAATTCGTAGCTTAAATATACACTTGGAAAGAGATTGTTATAATTCTTTCTGGTATTTAAAGCAGGGCTTGTAGGAACTAAGTTTTTATAAAAAATATCAATATTTGAAATTTCATCTCTTAGACCTAATTGATATCCCAAGTTTCCGATTTTACTTTTAAACTGTACATAGAAAGCATTAAACATTTCCTTATATGTAGCATCATAAGTATATGGTTTTAAGAAAGATAAAACAGGAGTGACTTTAGTACTTTGCTGTACGTCATTACTGTAATCGTTATTGTTGACATCTAAACGGTAACCAGCTTCAAGCTTAGAATTTTCACCAAGTGGAAGTTCATAATCAGCTTTGGCAATTATGGTTCTATTGATGGTGTTTTGATTGACAATATTTTTTAACTCAAATAAACCGTCACGCGTCTGATCAATATCAGTATCATTATAAGAACGATTTCTCTGCAGGCTTAATGATAGTGATAAATTTTGTCCTTTATCGTCAAATTTATGATCTAATCCAAAATCTCCTTGAAATGCAAGGTTGTTATTTGTACCTAAATTGATTCTACGGGAAGTACTGTTTGGAATTCTTAAGAAATCGTAGAAATAATCAATATTTCCTACACTTTCATTATCGAATGTTCTTACCGTACCGGATGCATTCACAGAAGTTTTATCGGTAATATCATAAACGATTCCGGCAGAAGCATTATAATTGATGTTCTTGCTATTGTTTTCGGAGTTTGTGTTTCTTTGTATCTGATCGTCATCACGCACTGCATTGCTGAAGTAATCATCATTTCTGCTGGTATTTTTAGATTCTCTGTATCCTCCGCCCCCATTCAGGAACCAGGTAAAGTTTCCTTTTCTCCAGCTTAAATTGGTATTCAGGTTAGTTTGTGGAAGGTATCCTAATGTTCCAGTTATACTTCCGTTGAATCCTGTTTTCTTATTTTTCTTTAAAATAATATTTAAAATCCCTGCTGTTCCGCTTGCTTCAAATTTAGAAGAGGGGTTGGTAATGACTTCAATTCTCTCAATTTGATCAGCCGGAATACTCTGTAAAGCATTGGCGCCATCGTCAATTCCTAATAATGCAGATGGTTTACCGTTAATCAAAAACCTTACATTAGAACTACCTCTCATTGAAACTGTTCCGTCGGTATCTACAGAAACTGAAGGGACATTGGACAGAACATCCTGGAGATTTCCTCCTTTGCTTACAATATCCTGAGAAGGATCATAGGTCCTCTTATCCAGCTCAACTTTATACGGTTTCGTAGAGGGTGCTGTAATAACAACTCCCTGAATTTCTCCTGTTTTAATGTTGGTTGCACTGGTTTCCGGGTCGATAGAAAGCGCTCCGATATTTCCTGCCGCTGCAATCTGTTTTGTAACGACACTCTTTTTGTAATCGATTGCCTCAACAGTAATGTCATACTGTCCGGGAGTAAGGTCAAGCTTATATTGTCCTTTTTCATCGGTAAGAGCTGCATCGCTGAACTGTTTGTTTGCTTTATTACTGAATGTAACAGAAGCATAAGGAACGGGCTGGTTGTTCTTGCTGACGACTGATCCCGAAATACCTACCTTCTCCTGTGCAAAAGCCAAAGCTGCTGCCGAAAGTACAAAAGTAAGTCCTAAGGTTTTTTTTGTAAAAATGTTAATGATTTCCGTCTGATTCATAAGGTATTTTTTGTGTAAAATCGTGAAAGATTTCTCTTAATATTATGAAATTATCAATTGATTCTAACTTCAAATATTAAGCCTAATTTATTATTTGTAAATATATATGTCGCTTTAAAACGCGAAATGTTAATTATTAAATTGTTAAAAAAAGTTAATTATGATTATTATTTTATGTTGTTAGAGTTTAGCCAGTCCTGATACGCTTTTGCGTTAATCGCATGCTGCTCGGCACTTGCAGTGAACTTGTGGTATCCTAATCTTGCAGGATCGGCACACATAAAAATATAATCGTTTTTTTCAGCATTTAAAACTGCGTCAACAGAATTTTTATCTACTACACAGATAGGCCCGGGAGGAATACCTTTATTGGCGTAAGTATTATAGGGAGATGGCGTAGATAAGTGTTTATAGAAAACCCTTTTAATGGGTCGTTGGAAATTAGTCTGTTTATTAATGGCATAAATTACCGTCGGGTCCGACTGTAATTTCATACCTTTTCTGTAGCGGTTAAGATAAAGCCCTGCAATCGTTTTCATTTCATCCTTTTTACCGCCGGATTCTTTATAAACAATAGAAGCTAATGCATAAATCTGTTCTCTTGTAAGCCCGGACTCCTGCTCTTTTGCTTTTCTTTCAGAATTCCAGAACTCGTTATACTGATCGTTAAACTTTTTGAAAAACTCTTCCGGTGTTACCGTCCAGAAAAAGTTATACGTATCGATAAAGAAATATTTTTTAAGATCTTCTGCACTGTTATACCCTTTTTCAGCCGCAATGGTGTTCAGTCCTTTTACAAATTGTAAAGAATCAAGTTCCGTTTTTTTGGTTACTTTACCAAGCATCTGATAAACGTCTCCGAAATCACCGATTCTAAAGCTGTTCTCACTTTGGTTTCCCGCTTTAATCATATTCACGAGATGAGCATTTCCCAATCCTTTCTGAAAATGGTAGCGCCCGGGTTTGAAATATTTTTCCAGATCTTTTTCTTTGGCTACTGCTGCAAAGGCTTCTTTGCTATCCACATATTTTGCGGCAGAATCTAAGATCTGTTTAAAGCCGGCATTATGGGGAATTAAAACATATCCGTCCTTTTTAATATTATTCCCGTAATATTTAGTATAAAATCTAAAACCAAAAAATCCACCTATTACAAAAACAAGCAGGATAATGATGAGTATAGCTTTTTTCATGTATCGTTTGATTATATTTTTTATAAAAGGTCTGTTTTTCCCTTAAAAACTTGTTTTGCAGGACCTTCCAGCCAAATGTTTGTGAAAGAATTTCCGTTTTTTTCAGCATATACTTTAAGATTTCCTCCTAAAGTCTGTACATTCACGGAAATTAGATTGTTATTTTGGAGAAAAGTTAAAGCCGAAGCTGTAACTCCGGTACCACAGCTGTAGGTTTCGTCCTCAACACCTCGTTCATAGGTTCTTACAAATATTTCCCCATCATTAATTTTTTCCACGAAGTTCACATTGATTCCTTTTTCTTTGTAATTTTCAGAATTTCGGATTCCGCTTCCTTCTGCAAAAACATTATAATTAACGAGATCTTTAACATACTTGACGTAATGTGGCGAGCCGGTGTCCATCACAGTATCGCTGCCATCTTGAGAGATGGTTTCCACATCATTCATTCTCAGTTTTACAATTCCGTTATGGATTTCCGCTTCATGCGCTCCGTCAATGGCTGTAAAGCTGCATTTACTTTCAAAAATATCAAGAAAAAAAGCAAATGCCACTGAGCAGCGGGCACCGTTTCCGCAAAAGCTTTTTGAGCCGTCTGAATTATAATAATCCACTTCAAAATCAAATCCCTCTGCCTTATTTATTTTAATCAGTCCATCTGCACCGATTCCGAAGCGGCGGTGACAAAGTTTCTGAATACTGGCAATTGAAAGATCATCCCATTCTCCCGAACGATTGTCAATCATTACGAAATCATTTCCTGTACCCTGATATTTGTAAAATTCCATGGAGCTGATATTTATATAAATTAAGCTGGCAAAATTACTACAATTAAAATAAAAAACGAACAGTGTTAGCTGCCCGTTTTCTTATTTATAATCGTTTTATCTAAATCCGCCTCCATTGGTATTCCGATTGGTATTCGGCTGCGATGGAGCTTGCTGGGTTGTAGATCCTGAACTGTTCCTGAAACCACCGTTGTTAGAATTGCCCGAAGAGTTATTTCTGAAGCCTCCGCTGTTGCTTTGAGGTTTCTGCGTATTCTGCTGCTGGTTCCTGAAGCCGTTATTTGGTCTCTGGCTGTTATTCTGCTTGTTGCTGTTTCTGAAACTTCCGTTATTATTGGAAGTACCGTCATTTACACCTCCTCTGAATCCGTTATTAGGCCTTGCAGAGGTTACTGTACCATCAGATCTTCTCTCAATATAAACTTTCCGTCTTGAATTATTATAGTTCTGATAGTAGTACGGCATGCCGTTATCATAATAATAGTTCATATTGTTCCGGTAGTAATACCCATCGTTTCCCCAATATCCGTCGCCGCCATAATAACCCTGAGGGGCGTAATAATATCCGTTATCATAGTACGGATCTCCATATGTACTTGCGTAAGGATCTGTATATGCTGTACACGATGCTAAGCTTGCTATCGTTACAACGCTAAATGCTATTTTTAATAAATTTTTCATGACTTTTCTGACTTTTTTCTTAAACTTTCCTTCCAGGTAATATAGCCCTGGACTGCCATTATAGTAAATACCAAATATTGAACCGAAGTGATACCGAGACCTTTATAAATCATCATCGGAATGCAGATAAAATCTCCAATGATCCAGAAGATCCAGTTTTCAATACGTCTTTTTGCCATAAACCACATTCCCACCAGAAATACGGAAGTGGTTACAACATCCAGCCAGTTGCCCCAATCCAGGTGGTACAAACCCAGACTGACGTTTTCCATTGAAAAACTGTTGTCGATGTACGGTTTATAATAATACACTACAGTTACTAAGATTAAACTTAAGGCAAAAAGTAAAATCCCATACAGCCATTCTTTTTTTGTAGCCCATGATACCTCCACATGAACATGGTCTTCCGAATTTTTTGCCCACAGAATCCATCCATAAATACTCATTACGGTATAATAAACATTAATCATGCAGTCGCCCAACAGCCCGAAATTGAAAAGAATGTATACATAAATCAATGTCGAAATAATACCGGTAGGATAGACCCAGATATTCTTTTTAATGGAAAAATAAACGCTTAGAATTCCGAATACAGTAGCGAAGGCTTCAAGGAAAATCTGCAGGTTTGTGTAGGTTTCGTAGGGCTTTACGAAAAGCTCATATAGATTCATGAGATCAAAAATAAACAAAAAAAGGCACACTTTAAAATGATTTAAATAATATGAAAATCAGTTTTTTATCAGCCTTTTGGTAAAATAAATGACGAAAATCTAGTAATAAACGTTAAGGTTTCTAAAATTTTTATATTTTCGTAAATCTTTAATAAATAATAAAATATGTCTAAAATTTGGACCAAGAAACCGATGAGTGCTTTCGAAAACGATATGAAAAGCAGTCAGCTCAAAAGAGTACTCGGTAAATGGAGTCTTACGGCTATCGGGATCGGTGCTATCATTGGAGGAGGAATTTTCGTACTTACAGGTACCGGAGCCTATTATCATGCAGGACCTGCATTGGCTCTTTCCTTTATTATTGCAGGAATTGCTTGCGTGTTTGCAGCATTATGTTATTCAGAATTTGCTTCTATTCTGCCTGTTGAAGGTTCAGCGTATGCGTATGCGTATGGAACGGTGGGTGAGATCTTTGCATGGATTATCGGTTGGGGGCTCATCCTCGAATATGCGATGGGATCTATGACGGTAGCAGTTTCCTGGTCGGGATATTTTAACAAGTTATTAAAAATGTTCGGTCTTCATCTTCCCGATTACCTTACCTCAGATCCTGCAAGTTATACTGGAGAAGGTTTTTCTATGAATCTGCCGGCTTTCCTTATTGTACTTTTTGTAATTTCTATCCTTATCAAAGGGACTAAAGAAGCGGCTAAGGCAAATAACCTTATCGTAATTATGAAGGTTTCTGCAGTTCTTTTCGTAATTATTGCGGGGGTATTCTTTATTAATACAGATAACTGGGATCCTTTCATTCCTGCCGCTACGATGGTAAAAGAAGGGGAAAACCTGAAAGAAGCGTATGGTATTCAGGGGATTATTTCGGGAGCCGCTGCAATCTTCTTTGCTTATGTAGGATTCGATGCGGTTTCTACACAGGCGGGAGAGGCAATTAACCCTAAAAAAGATGTTCCTTTTGCAATCATTGTTTCTCTTTTGGTTTGTACAGGACTTTATATTCTTGTATCTCTTGTTTTAACGGGAATGATGCATTACTCGGACTTTAATCCGCAGGGAAAATATCCGGACGCTATTAAAGCTCCTGTTGCTTATGCATTTGAAATCGCAGGACAAGGCTGGGCAGGGTATATCATTACCATTGCAGCAACAGTAGGTTTGATCTCCGTATTAATGGTGATGATCATGGGGCAGTCAAGAATTTTCTTAGGAATGTCCAAAGACGGACTTATTCCTAAAATGTTCAGCGATGTGCACCCTATAAGAAAAACACCGGCAAAAAGTTTAATGCTGTTGGGAATCATCATTGCAACAGTAGCAGCATTTACACCGATCAGTAAATTGGCGGATATGACCAGCTTCGGTACTTTATTCGCGTTTACAATGGTTTGTGTGGCAGTGTGGATCTTAAGAAAGAAAGAGCCTAACATGCCAAGAACATTTAAAGTTCCTGCACTTCCTGTAATTGCTACTCTGGGAATCTGTATCAATATTTATCTGATCTGGAACCTTAGCCACGAGGCTAAATACCTTTCACTGGCATGGCTTGCTTTAGGGGTGATTATTTATTTCACTTATAGTCTCAGACACAGTAAACTTCATAAGGTGGGTTACGGCGAAACATTCAAAGCTGAACAGGAACCTCTACAAAAAACGGATCTGGATCTGTAAAAACAATATAATCAAATAAAATCCACAGAATTCTGTGGATTTTTTATTTTTGTTATCTATGAAAAAAATATTGCCATTTTTATTTTTATTCTTCGGAGTATTTGCATTCTCTCAGAAGATAGAAAGTTTTAAAACTATTTTAAATGATAAAATAAGCATCCGTGCTTTACAGGTCTATGACAACAAAATCTGGTACAGTGGTACAGATTCGAAATTCGGATATGTTGATTTAAAAAATCCTGAAAATCAGAAACAGATCAGGTTATCTGAACAAAAACTGCAGTTTCGGGCGCTGGCTCAGGATAAAAAATATTTTTATGCAATTAATATTGAGAGTCCTGCTTATTTTTTTAAAATTGATAAAAGAAGTTTGAAATATCAGATCGTTCATACCGATACCGCCAAAAATGCTTTTTATGATGCGCTTGCTTTTTCAGGAGAAAATGGCATTGCACTGGGCGATCCTTACGGGAAATGCATGAATATCGTAATAACAAGAAACAGCGGTAAAAGCTGGGAAAATTTGCCTTGTGAAACATCATTTGAAATAGGAGAGGGGGAAGCTGCCTTTGCTGCAAGCAATTCAAACGTTTTTATTCATAATGAAGAGTTCTGGTTTGTGACAGGCGGCAAAAAATCGCGACAGTTTTATTCCTATAAAATGGGTGAAAAATTATACGGTAAAGAAGTGAACTTTGTTAATGGCAGTTCTTCAACAGGAATATATTCTTTGGATATTGATCCTGTATCCCGATTCGGTATTGTTGCAGGAGGAGATTACACCAAGCAGGAAGCCAACATCAATAATATCGCCACAACCAATAGTGGTGGTGAAAGCTGGCAGATTCAGGCTTCCGGGGAAAACGTCGGTTACACAACGTGCGTTAAAATTAAGCCGGGCTCCCGAGGAAAAGAAATTATTTCTGTTGGAGATCAGCACATCAGTTATTCATCAGATTTCGGGAAAACGTGGAAAAAGATTTCTGATGAAAAGGGATTTTTCGTTTGCCAATGGATTGATAATAATACCGTTGTTTTTGCAGGAAAAGACAGAATTTCATTAATGAAAATTATATTCTGAAAGGTATTTAGATGGGTTACAAATTTCTGAAAAAGGCCTAATATATTTCATGGTTAAAAATTCATCAGTTATGCGTAATTTTGCAATATGAAACTTGCTGAAAGTTTATTAAAATTTTAAATCAAAATGAATTCTTTAATAGATAAATATAATATTCCCGGTCCTAGATACACCTCATATCCTACCGTTCCATATTGGGACGAAAGCGGTTTTTCTCCGGAATTTTGGAAGCAGAGTGTGATCAGAACTTTTAAGGAATCGAATGCAGAAGAAGGGATTTCTATCTATATTCATTTACCTTTTTGTGAGGCATTGTGTACTTTTTGTGCCTGCCATAAACGCATTACCAAACAGCACAGCGTGGAAATTCCGTACCTGGAAAGCGTATTGAAAGAATGGCAGCTGTATCTTAATCTTTTTAATGAAAAGCCTAAGCTGAAAGAACTTCATTTGGGGGGCGGAACACCCACTTTCTTTTCACCGCAAAACCTGAAAACTCTTCTGGAGGGAATTTTTGAAACCGTTGAAATTGCGGCAGATCAGGAGTTCTCATTCGAAGGGCATCCCAATAATACCACAAGAGAGCATCTTCAGACCCTATATGATCTGGGCTTCAGAAGAGTAAGCTTTGGTGTGCAGGATTACGACCTGAAAGTTCAGAAAGCGATCAACAGGATCCAGCCTTTTGAAAATGTAAAAAATGTAACGGAATGGGCAAGGGAAATCGGCTACAGAGGAATAAGTCATGATCTTGTTTTCGGGCTTCCGCATCAATCCTGGGAAGCGATGGAGTATACCATCCGAAAAACGATGGAACTGAAGCCGGACCGTCTTGCTTTCTATTCTTATGCTCACGTTCCGTGGGTAAAAGGAGTAGGACAGAGAGGTTTTGATGAAAACGACCTTCCGAGTGGTGAAGAAAAACGCCGTTTGTATGAAGACGGTAAAAAATTACTGGAAGAATTAGGTTACATTGAAGTGGGAATGGATCATTTTTCTTTAGAACATGACGATCTGTACCAATCACTTATCCAAAAAAAATTACACCGGAATTTCATGGGCTATACTTCCAGCAAAACCCAATTGATGGTTGGTCTGGGAATGTCGGCCATTTCAGACTCGTGGTATGCTTTTGCCCAAAATATAAAAACGGTGGAAGAATATCAGAAAATGGTGGAAGAAGGACAGATTCCTGTCGTGAAAGGCCATATCCTGAATAATGAAGATCTTACGGTAAGAAGGCATATTCTGAACCTGATGTGTCAGCTTGAAACAACTTTTGATATCAATAATTCCTTCCCCGAGCTTGAAAATGCTTTTGGAATGCTGAAGGAAATGGAAAATGATGAATTGGTGGAAATAAATGGCCACCACATTCAAATTACAGAGAAAGGACGGGCATTTACGAGAAATGTAGCTATGGTTTTTGATCTCAGAATGATGAGAAATAAACCGGAAACGAGGATTTTCTCCATGACGATCTGATTTTATGTACAGGAAATTTCTTCTGATATTTCTTTATTTATACACACTGATTTTCAGTGTTTCTAAAACGATAAGAATACCGAACCAGTGGGCACAGTCTCATTGGTTACTGGATTACAGGTTCGGGTTTATCAAAAGAGGGCTGGCTGGGGAAATATTCGGATTTTTATCTGAAAAAAATACACTGTCTATTACTGTTCTTTCAATCGCGATATTGGCTGCACTGTATTTTTTACTTGTGAAGATTGCTTTCCGTGAGACTCTGAAAAATGCAAAAAGTTTTTACAGAATATTGTTTTTTGTCATTTTCCTGCTTTCTCAATACATTGTTTTTTCAGCCCATCTGATAGGGTATTTGGATCACGTTATTTTTTTGCTGACCATTTTAGCAGTTGATCTCATAGCGCGGAATAAAATGTTTCTATCGTCGCTGGTCGCGGTTTTTAGTATTTTTATTCACGAGATTTCGGTTTTTTTGATGCTTCCCGTGTGCTGCTTTGCAATCCTCGTAAATCAGATGCCTGAGGGGGATTTTTCAATTAAAAATATTTTCTCCGGCAATATTTTAAAAAGGTTCATTTTATTTTTAATCTTACCCTTTCTTACTGCGCTTTTTATTTCTTTTTATCAGGAAATCAGTGGAGATTACTATGCTCAGATCTTTTCCTATTTAAAAGACTCATCAATTTCAGAAGGTGTAGCAGGTTCAGTCTGCTCAGCTTATACCAAAAGTTTTACATATTATTTCAGGGAAGAGCACGGGCATTTTATACAGAGAGTTTTTATTTCGAAAGCAACAATATTTTACGGAATTCCTATTCTTTTTTGTTTATGGATGATTTTTAAAGAATTTAAACTAAAAAAGAATATTTCATTGTTTCTTATACTGATTTTAATTACAGGTCTGCCGTTGATCCTGCATTCCATTGCATATGATACCTATAGGATATGGACGTTTCCATATATGATTCTGTTTCTGGGATTCTGGGTTTTAAGCTTAAAAAACAACCGGAACAATAAGAATGAACAACAGAAACAATTATCAATTTGGGAAACTGTATTTTTTATAATTGCTTTCCTTTTTGTTTCTTTAATTCCCACTCAATTGTTTGATGGTGAGACAGAAAGATTTTCTATTGCTCTAAAGTTACTTCTTATCCTGCCTGTAATTGTAGTTTTGTATTTTTTAAAAAAAGCTCCAGTCAAAACTGACTGAAGCTCTTTACAGAACAGTCTGAACTATTTAATAATTAATTTTTTACTGTATGATTTCTGATTACCGTCATTCAGATGAATGAAATAAACTCCGGCCGGTATTCCTGAAATATTTAAGCTGTTATCGCTTTCAATTTTTGCCTTTTCCAATACTTTTCTTCCTTCAGTATTAGTGATGTCAGCTGTTGTGTTTTTATCTTTAATTCCTTCAATGAAAACTTTTTTCGAAGCCGGATTCGGATAAATTTTTATCTGTGTTGAAAGATCATTTTCGTTTGTACTTAAAGTAGACGTGGTGATTCTGAATATCTTGCCGTTATTCACCGCTGCTGCAAAAAGTTCGTTCTGATTATTAATTCCGAAAGTTGAAAAATTATTTCCGGAAAATGCCGCCGACCAGGTAATGGAATCATCGTTATTCAGAATTCCGATCTGGGTAGAGCAGTAATCGGCAAAAATATATTTTCCCTGCAGTGCGGGATATTGTGTGCCTCTGTAGATATATCCTCCTGTAATAGAGCATTTTCCGCCTGAATGATCATAGGCTGCAACAGGGAAAGTCATGGTAGATTGTGCCGCGCATCCTGAAGTGTTATACGCATTATTTCCTTCGTAACATCTCCATCCGTAATTAATTCCGGCCTGCGTAAGGGGCATTCTGTTAATCTCTTCAATATTACCTTGTCCAACATCTGCAATCATAACATTGCCGGAAACCGTATCAAAGTTGAATTTCCATGCATTTCTCAATCCGTAAGCCCAGACTTCATCTGCCCCGTCCGTTCCCACAAAAGGGTTATCCGGTGGAATATTGTACGGACCTGTGGAATTGATGTCTAACCGTAACATTTTTCCCAGCAGAGAATTTTTATTCTGCCCATTGTTGTTGGGATCGCCGCCACTTCCTCCGTCACCGGTTACAATCCATAAATAACCGTCCGGCGCAAAATGAATACTTCCACCGTTATGATTGTCGAATGGCTTCGGCTGGTTTAAAATAATTTTTTCTGTTGTAGCATCAGCAATGTCCGGATTGGAACTTCTGGTGTATCGTGCTACAGTAATGTTTCCACTGGTGTCATTGTAATACACAAAAAAATACCCGTTCGTCGAGTATTGAGGATGAAATGCGAGTCCCAAAAGCCCTTTTTCACCTCCATAAGTGATTTTTGAACTGATATTCAAAAAGTTGGACGAATTTACCGTGCCATCCGGCTGTACGATTTTAATAATGCCGTTTTGCTGCACAACAAACATTCTGCTGTCGTTGGCGTGGGTAATTTCTACCGGAGCCGTAAAACCGGTTGCAAACTCTTCCAGGTTAATGCTTTGTGCATTAAAGATGCTGAAAGAAAAGATACCGGCACAAAAAAGTAGATTTTTCATAATATTTTGATATTTAGTGTATTAAATCAGAATGAAAATTTCGTACCATAAAAACTTTATAATATTCATTAAAATAGCATGAAAAAATTATTAAATCTTAAATAAAAATAAGAATACCGATATATCTGAAAATAAATGATTTCTGTTGTTAAAAATTCATAAAATTCAAGAAAATGATTATATTTGCCGACTTAATTTAACGTAGTTATAACAAAATGCAAGGAAAAGGACTTATTACAATTGTTGCTATTGTACTAGGGTTGATTTGCTTAAACGAGCTATTACCAACATGGTACGCCAGCAAAATTGAAAAGCAGGCGACTGCTATTGCAGGAGACAATCCGGAGAAGTATCAGAAAGAAATCGCAAGACTTTCTAAGGATACACTGAATCTTGGATTCACAAAACTTTATTACACCAAAGCCAAAGACAAGGAAATGAAACTTGGTCTTGACTTGAAAGGAGGGATCAACGTTCTTTTGGAAATTAACCAGAGAGACCTTGTGAATGATTTAACCAATTATTCCACAAACCCTGTTCTTATTGAGGCTTTGAACAAAACAGATGAAGTTCAGAAGAATTCTACAAAATCGTACATCGACAATTTCTTTGAGCAGTTCGATGCAATCAACAAAGCTAAAGGTACCAACTTCAAGCTCGCAGATCCGGAACTTTTCGGAAATACTACGCTTACTGAAGTAAAGTACAATACGCCTGATGAGCAGGTAAAAGCTATTGTTAAAAGAAAGATCGATGCCTCTGTAGGAACAGCTTTCGAAGTTATCAGAACCAGAATTGATAAGCTCGGAGCCATCCAGCCGAATGTTCAGAGAGTTCCTGGTACCGCCAGGATTTCCGTGGAAATGCCTGGTATGAAGGATATCGATAAAGTGAAAAAGATGCTTCAGACTTCTGCAAAGCTTCAGTTCTGGGAAGTACAGCAGGTTCCTGAAATTGCGCCTTATTTCCAGACCATTACTACAATGGTTGCTGCAAAAGGTGATTCTATGGGAGTTGCTAAGAATGTAAACTTCATGAACCTTCTACACATTGACAGATTAAAAACCAATGGTGTTGCCAACGTAAAGTTATCTGATACGGCTGCTGTAAACAAAATCCTAAACAGCAAAGTAGCACAGTCTTTACGTCCTGCCAACATTAAATATACCCAATTCATGTGGGGTTATAAGCCTGAGGCTACAGATGCTGAAAGCTTGGTATTATATGCCATCAGAGGTAATATCAACCAGAAAGCTCCTGTAGATGGTGCTGTGGAAACTGCCAGTATCGGTTATGATGAATTGAGCAGAGTGGTGGTAGACATGCAGATGGATTCCAAAGGAGCAAAAGAATGGAAAACTTTAACCGAGAAAAACGTCGGAAAACCTGTTGCCGTAACGCTTGACAACAGAGTGTATACAGCGCCGAATGTTGTAAACGCAATCCCGAACGGTAGAACACAGATTTCCGGTAACTTCTCTCAGGAAGAAGCAAAAGAACTTGTTGACGTATTAGGAGCAGGTAAATTGCCTGCAGGTGCAAAAGTGGTTCAGGCTACGGTTGTAGGTCCTTCTTTAGGTCAGGAATCTATTGATGCAGGTTTAATGTCATTCATGATTGCATTTGCAATTATCATCGTATATATCATTTTCTATTACGGTGGAGCAGGGGTTTATGCAGTTATTGCAATGATCATCAACCTTTTCTATATTTTCGGTATTATGGATTCCGGCGACTTTACGCTTACGCTTCCTGGTATCGCGGGTATCGTTCTTACAATGGCTGTTGCGGTCGATACGAACGTTATCATTTATGAAAGAACAAAAGAAGAATTATTTGCAGGGAAAAGTATCCTTGAAGCATATAAAGACGGTTTCAAGCATGCATTGAATGCGATTATTGACGGTCACACAACTACTTTCTTAACGGCGGTTGTATTGTTCTTCTTCGGAACAGGACCGATCAAAGGTTTTGCTTTGACCTTGATGATCGGGGTGGCAATGACTTTATTCACGTCCGTACTGCTTTCCAGAGTGATGATCTTCTCAAGATTGAGCAAAGGAAAAGGACTTTCTGTATGGACGCCGGCTACGAAGAATCTATTCAGAAATACATGGATCGATTTCATCGGGAAAAGAAAGTATGCTTATATTTTCTCAGCTGTTTTAACGGTAGTTTGTATCATTTCAATCGCTACTCACGGTTTCAAATACGGTATCGACTTTACCGGTGGTAGAAACTATGTAGTAAGATTCGACAGAGATGTGAAAGCAGAAAATATCGAAAATAAATTAACAGCAATGTTTAAAACGGAAGATGGTAAAAACTCTTCTGTGGAAGCCAAAACTTTCGGAAGCAACAACCAATTGAAGATTTCTACCGATTACCTTATTGAAGATGAATCTTTAAAAGCAGACCAGGTTATTGAGCAGAAGCTGTACGAAGGGTTGAAATCAGAATTGCCTGCAGGAACAACGTTAAAAGATTTTAAATCTGCGGATAAAGAGCATGCAGGAATTATTTCTTCTGAAAAAGTAGGTCCTTCCGTTGCTGATGATATCAAAACTCACGGGGTATATGCCGTATTGGGAGCATTGGGAATTATCTTTATCTATATTCTGGCACGTTTCAGAAAATGGCAGTTCTCTCTTGGAGCGGTTGCGGCATTGTTCCACGATGCAATTATCATTCTGGGAGCTTATTCATTGCTTCATAAATATATGCCTTTCAATATGGAGATCAACCAGGATTTCATTGCTGCGATCCTTACGGTATTAGGATACTCCATCAATGATACGGTAATTATCTTTGACAGGATCAGGGAATACTTGAGAGAAAAGAAATCATTAACCTTAGCAGGATTATTTGATGATTCTATTTCCAGTACATTGGGTAGAACCTTCAACACCTCATTTACTACAATCCTGGTAATTTTAGCCATCTTCATTTTCGGTGGAGATAACTTAAGAGGATTTATGTTTGCGATGTTGATTGGTATCGGTTTCGGTACGTACTCATCCATCTTCGTAGCATCGGCTATTGCCTATGATTTCCTGAAAACAGGGAAGGAAGACGAAGTTCATGGTAAATCAACGACCAACAAAGAAGTACTTGCTTCAAAATAAAAGTAAACTACAATAAATAAGAAAAGCCTTTCCATTCGGAAAGGCTTTTTTGTTTGCTGTCAATTGTTGGTTGCTTACTAATTGTATTTATATTAATTCTTTAAACTCACACTCTACAATCTCAAACTCTTCAACTCAATTAGGAGCTTTTGACTTCGTCAAATTATATTTATATAGTTTTTTTGAGCAATTTCCAGCTTTCGCTACTCGCTTTTTCTTTTTTTGGCTGCGGCGGCGAAGCCGCCGCAGCCAAAAAAAGAAAAGAGCTCAGACATGCCGCTCAATCTGGGCTAGGGCGGTAGCCGGCCATTTCAATATTTCAGTCTTTCAGAAGAGTTGGCATCTAAAATTTAATACTGATTATAAAGAAACAGGAAAAATTCACAATTAGCCATTCATAATTCCCATTATCGGTTTATCATTACCCATTCATTACCCGCAATTTAGAATCATTATTTTTACTGATTTGATTATTTTTGCACCATTATGGAAAACTCGAGAAAGAAAGCGGCAATGAGCTTCATATTTATTACGCTCCTAATTGATATTACGGGATGGGGAATTATCATTCCGGTAGTTCCCAAGCTTATTGAGCAGCTAATTCACAGCGATATAAGCGAGGCGGCAAAATATGGCGGTTGGCTGGGATTTGCCTATGCATTTACGCAATTTGTTTTTTCTCCGGTTGTAGGTAATCTTAGTGATAAATTTGGAAGGAGACCGATTATTCTTATCTCTCTTTTCGGATTTGCTATAGACTATATTCTGCTCGCTCTGGCCCCCACCATTACGTGGCTGTTTATAGGGCGAATAATTGCCGGACTTACAGGGGCAAGTGTAACTACCGCAAGTGCCTACATTGCAGATATTTCTACAGATGAGGACCGGGCGAAGAATTTCGGACTTATCGGGGCTGCCTTCGGACTCGGATTTATCATCGGGCCGGTATTGGGAGGACTGTTAGGACATTATGGAGCGAGAGTGCCGTTTTATGCGGCTGCAGGATTGTGTCTGTTGAATTTCCTATATGGTTATTTCATTCTTCCGGAAAGTCTTGATAAAGATAAAAGAAGGGAATTCAACTGGAAAAGAGCCAACCCGATCGGGTCTTTTAAGTTTTTGGGTAAACATCCTGAAATATCTGGTTTAATAGTTTCTTTAATTTTAATTTATATTGCCGGACATGCCGTTCAGAGTAACTGGAGTTTCTTCACGATGTACAAGTTTAGCTGGAATGAGAGAATGGTGGGGGGTTCTTTAGGAGTAGTCGGGCTGCTCGTAGGATTAGTCCAAGGTGGGCTGATAAGATGGACAACTCCGAAATTAGGAGAGCAAAAAAGCATCTATTACGGATTAACACTTTACGCTATTGGAATGTTATTGTTTGCATTTGCCACTCAGGGATGGATGATGTTTGTCTTTTTAATTCCTTATTGTTTGGGTGGGATCTGTGGGCCCGCGCTTCAGTCGGTTATTACAAAAAATGTTCCTTCCAACGAACAGGGAGAACTTCAGGGAGCTCTTACCAGTCTGATGAGTGCAACAGCGATCATTGGTCCGCCGATGATGACGAATCTGTTTTATTTCTTTACGCATGATGAAGCACCTTTTAAGTTTTCGGGAGCACCTTTTTTTCTGGCTTTTATTTTAATGGCGGTAAGTGTTATCATCACATATTTTAATTTTCAGAAAAAAGAAATAAAAAAAGAAAAACTCGATTAAAACGAACTTTAAATGAGTTTCATTTTTGTTTTTTTTATAATCTGATTTGTTTGTGAATTGAGATGCAGATATTTATACAATGCCTTGTTGCAGTTCAGTAAATAATTTCAAACTTAATATTTTATTAAAACTTCATAATAAGTATTGAGATTCACTTATCTTTTGTAATTTTGTATTATGGAACTAAGCATTGGAGAAATGGCATTGATTGCCGTGGCAATCGTAGTATTATTCGGACCGGATAAACTTCCTCAAATCGCCCGTGATCTGGGTGCAGGGGTAAGAAAGATGCGCGGTGCAGTGGAAGACATCAAAACGGAGATCATGAAAGAGACAGATAACCCTGTTTCTGAGATTAAACGCGAGATTGAAAAAGTAAAAGATGCCGCAAAAGATTTTAATCCGATGAAAGATGTCCAAAATGATATCCTGACAGATTCCCATTCTTCAAATGAACCTCCTAAACCTAAACCTTCAGAAGATGAAACCTATGAAGGCCCTGTAAGCAGATAGCATATGGAGGAGATTATTCAGGAAGATAAAAAACTTTTTTTATTTCTCAATAATTTAGGGAATTCCTCTTTTGACCAGTTCTGGATACTGATTTCCAGCACATGGATCTGGGTTCCGCTTTATATTATCTTCTGCTATTTTCTGTTTAAAAGTTACAAACTAAGGTCATTGGTTTTTATTCTGATCTTTATTGCAATAGGCGTCACCATATCGGATCAGCTTGCCGGTGTCTTTAAACACGGGATTGAGAGATTGAGACCCTGTCACGACCCGGTTTTACAGGATCATATGAGGATTGTAAAATGTGGCGGGCAGTTCGGTTTTTATTCTGCACATGCATCCAATACGTTCTTTTTGGCAACCTTTTTAAGTATTTTATTAAAAAATAAGCTTAAATGGTTTCCTTATGCTATATTTGTGTGGGCTGTGATCGTAGCATACAGCCGCATTTATTTAGGAGTGCATTTCCCGATAGATATTTTGGTGGGGGCGTTTGTTGGAACTTTATTGGGAGTGATATTTGCTGCGCTCGCCAGAAAAGTGATCAACAAACAAAATATAACCTCATGAAAAACATTCTATTTTTTTTAGCTTTAGCAACATTATCACTGCACGCACAGGATAAAAAAATTGCTGAAGATTGTTTCCGTAAAGCAGATTACAAATGTGCGGAAGAAGAATATTCCAAGCTGGTTCAGACCGAAAAAATCCAGAAATTCAAATCAGAATATTATAATTACCTGGGAACTTCACAAAGAAGACTCGGTAAAACAAATGCGGCTTTTAAATCGTATGAATCTGCACTGAAGGCCGATCCTATGTCTGCCGCGGTATATGCCAATTTAGGTTCTATCCACGGTCAAAAAGGAAATAAACAGGCTGCTTTGGATTATCTTAATCAAGGACTTAAGCTTGAACCGGAAAATGCAGATATGTATCTTACCCGTTCGAAAGTCTACGAAAATTTAGGTAAAAAAGATCTTGCTGCAAAAGATTTGAATCAGATTCTGAGTTTTGCACCTGATAACATCTATGCAAGGACCGGATTGGCCAATCTTAAAAAGAACAGCGGCGATCTTGAAGGGGCCCTTAAAGATTATAATCAGCTGATTTCTGAAAAACCAGAATCACTTCTCTACAGTGGTAGAGGCGATGTTTACTTCAAACTGAAAAAAAATAAAGAAGCGCTTGCCGATGTGAATAAAGCAATTTCTATCGATCCGAAATTCGCCCAGGCCTATGTAAATAAAGCATTGATTTTATTTGAAACAGCAAAACCTAAGGAAGCTTGTGCAAGTCTTGATAAAGCGGTAAGTTTAGGCTATGAAAAGCCTTTGCTGATAGAATATTATTCTAAATGTGAAGTAAAAAAATAATTCCCTCCAGTATTTCAGGTTTCGGGGCGGCGGCGAAGCCGCCGCCCCGAAACCTGAAATACTCCAACCTAAAATTCAATCAGTCATTATGATACGGTTTTCCCTGGAGAATCTGATCTGCACGATACAGCTGTTCCACAATAAACAACCGGATCATCTGATGGGTAAAGGTCATCTTTGACAACGATATTTTTTCGTTAGCCCGACTGTATATTTCCTCTGAAAATCCGTATGCACCACCAATAAGAAGATGGATTTTTTTTACGGAAGAATTCATCCAGGTGTCTATTTTCTGTGAAAATTCCCTGCTGGTAAATTGTTTGCCTTTTTCATCGAGGATCATCACGAGATCCGTTCTGTCAATGTAATTCAAAAAAAGCCTGGCTTCTTCCTTCTTTAAAAGATCGGGAGATAGATTCCTGGCATTTTTTACATCCGGAATTTCGGTGATCTCAAAGTTCCAGTGTTTGGGTAGTCTTTTTATATAATAACTGATAAGAGACGTTATTTCCTTATCATCTGTTTTGCCAATACAAAGCAGGTTAATTTGCATTTCTTCTAAATTATGCGTCAAAGATATTTATAAATCAAGAGAATTCATAATCATGTTCTGTTCTGGAAGTGAAGTCTGAAAAAATCATTATTTTTGTACCACACCGGTCCAATGAAAATAAAAACACTCTCTTTTCTGCTTTTCATTTTTCCATTAGTTTCTTTTGCCCAGGAAATTAGTGACGATAAAACAGCGCGGTACCTGGAAGAAGATAAAAAGAAAATTTCTGTTGTGGGAGGACTGAGTTATTTACATAATTCATTTGGTTTGTTGTACGAGGATAAAGTTTTTCATCTACGGCCAAATGATGCTTTTTATACAGAATTTTTCCTAAGATACCGTTGGCTTGATGTCAGTTTTTCTTTTGCTCCGAAACTCACCCATATCAATAATGATGACCCTGAAAAAGGAAAATCCAAATATTTCAATTTTGGATTTAATTTTTTCGTAGCTCCGAAAATCAGGCAGTATCTTTATTTCAGTCAGGTGAAAGGTCTTTACTTTCAGGATACCAAAGAATTTTTGCAATTGCTGTATGGGAATGATTATAATGAAGAAGGCTATCTGCAGTTTCCGGATGCGAAATACCGCTCTTTTAAAGGAGAAACAACTTATCTTTGGATCGGAAATAAGTCAGATTATAGAAGCTTTAATAATATGACCTATGAGCCGCTAAAAGATGTCTTTGTCGTAAGTACAGGACTTTTTTATCAGTATAATATCCTTAGTGATATGAACAGAGTAATCTATCAGGGAAATGTCATTACCGACATAGAAAACAATCCGTCCAAAGATTTGAGAATTGCATTGAGGTCAGGAGCAGGCATTCAGAAAAAAATTAAAAACTGGTATGCGGTGCTGGAGATTTATCCTGAAATATATTACGCAAAGCTCATAGATGAAGATTTTCATGAATTTAATGTGGGAGGCTATTCTAACGGGCGAATCGGGTACGACAACGGGAAGTGGTTTTTCGGCGCAGGCGCGCAGCTAAACTGGATTAACAGTTCCAATGAAAATTTTTACTCTGCCACACAATGGCTCTTCCGGGCGGGAATTGGTTTTCGGTTTAATTCTCCTACATTTGTAAACAGAAACTTTGATAAGATAGATAATATTTTTAAATAACATGGGTCTGAAACTTCCGAAATTTATACTTAAAATTCAAGAATTTTTTGATGATATACATATTCCTCTTTTGGGAATATCTCTATGGCAGATGTTTCAGATTTATATCAGAGGTATTTTTAAAGATAAAATAGGCAGAAAGGCAGCTGCTATCTCCTGGAGTTTTACGATCAGTTTGTTTCCTTTTATTCTCTTTATTCTTTCGGTAATTCCATATATGCCGCATTATGAAAAGCTGCAGTTCTATATTTTTGATGTTTTAATGCATAATGTTTTTCCCTCCAACATGGAAGGTGATGTACGAAATTATATTGAGGAAAGCATTGTCCCGAATATGAAGGGAATCAGTAATCTGACCATCGTTCTGGCCCTGGTTTTTGCCACCAACGGAACATTTTCCCTCATCAACGGATTCAATGAAAGCACTCATGAGAAAATGAGCGATGTCAAAGAATTTATTCTCTCGTTTTTTATCACTATAGGATTTGTGCTGATTGTATTTCTTGCGCTTTTCGGGGTGTATTATTCTGAGGTTGTTTTGAAGCAGTTTACACCTGTTTATGATGTCTCCTGGCTGGTAAATAATCTTTCGGAAATTATTGGTTTCGTATCTTTCCCATTGTTTTATTTCATCCTTCTGACGCTTTTTTATTGGTTGGGAACTGTGAAAATCACCAGATTCAGACAGGCGATTCCGGGTGCTATCTTAACCACTGTACTGTTTGTAGTAACCACTTATTTCTTTGCATTATATGTGAAAAATATTGCCCGGTACAATGTTCTTTACGGATCTATAGGAAGTATGATTCTTCTTATGGTTTGGGTAAATGTGAATGTTTATCTCCTTCTTTTCGGAAACGAACTGAATATGGCTATCAGAAAAGTAAGGATCGAAAAATTATTATCTGATGAATTGAAACGCTCCCGGAATAAAAAAGGGGAATCCAGTGATAATAAAGAATAATCTCATCATTACGGTCAGTTTAGTCTTCTTTAGTAAATCTTTAATTAAAAAGTCAGTACTTGTTCCTGCTCAAGAAATGACTGAATCCTTCAGCAGCTGATGCATTTGTAATAATTAACGATTTTACAACAGAAAATCAGGATCACTCCTGAAACCTGATTGCTGCTGAAATTTTTCTAAAGTATTCTGTAAGATTCACATTAAGATTGTAATCTTCTCACCTTTGAAACACCGTCAATGTCATTGAGTTTTTTAAAGGTCTGCTCCAGCTGACTCTTGTTTTTTACTTCAAGATTAATGGTTCCGGTGAAAACGCCGTCGTTCGATTCAATAGACATACTTTTCATATCCATTCCCATTGCGCCGCTAATGACGGTGGTGATATCATTAATCATTCCCATCCTGTCGAGCCCTTCAATTTCTATTTTTACCCTGTTTTTAAAGCTTTCTTCATTTACCCATTTGGCGGGAATCACTCTGTAATCATATTGTGCCCGAAGATTTATGGCATTCGGACAGTTGTCGCTGTGTACTTTGATACCGTCCGAAATAGTAATAAAACCGAATATTTTATCCCCGGGAATCACAGTACAGCATTTTGCATAAGTGTAATTGAGCTTTTCTTCGTCTTTCCCAAAGACAATCATATCCAGGTTCTGCTCTTTAGGCTCTACAAAAGCTGTATTTTTTGAAGGAGATTTTCTGAATCTCGAAAGCAGGTTGTTAAATACATTTTTACTTTCAATATACTTTCTCAGGCTGCTTGCATCCAGCTCGTTGCTTTGGAATTTTAAGAACAATTCCTGGGAAGATTTGAGATTGAAAAACTTCTGGAGTTTATTAACCTCTTCATCATTGAAATTGATTTTGGCATGACGGAGCTTCCGCTGAAGAATCTCTTTGCCTTCTTCTACCAGCTGATTTTTTTGTGAGTTTAAATAACTCTTGATCTTTGATTTGGCCTTTGAGGTAACTACAAATTCCAGCCAGTCGGACTTTGGCTTCTGATTTTGTGAAGAAAGAATGTCCACCTGGTCACCGTTCTGTAAAACATATGAAATCGGAACAAGCTTTCCATTGATTTTTGCGCCTAAACACTTCATTCCCAAATCAGAGTGTACGGAGAAGGCAAAGTCCAGAGCCGTTGCATTAGTCGGTAAAATTTTAATTTCCCCTTTCGGAGTGAAAACAAAAACTTCTTTGGAATAGAGGTTGAGTTTAATATTATCCAACAATTCGGAGGTAGAAAGGTTCTGCTGTTGTTCCAATACCTCACGTATCTCCGTTACCCAGTTTTCAAAATTCCGGTCTTCGGTACTTTGTTTGTAACCTTCTTTGTATTTATAATGGGCTGCAACCCCTTTTTCCGCAATTTCATCCATTCTTTCAGAACGGATCTGTACTTCAATCCATTTTTTATCCGGTCCTAAAACGGTCAGGTGAAGACTTTCATATCCTGTAGAACGCGGTTGTGTAATCCAGTCACGCATTCTGGAAGGATTACTGTGATATACATCCGTTACAATTGAATAAATTTTCCAGGCCAGAAATTTTTCATTCTTAGCGTCAGATTTATAAATAATCCTGATGGCGTAGTTATCATACACCTCTTCAAAAGACACGCCCTGCTTCAGCATTTTCCTGTAAATGGAAGAAATTGCTTTTGCGCGGCCTTTTATCTTAAAATTAAGTCCTTCTTCATGCAGTTTTTCAGAAACTTCTTTTTTAAATTCTTCAATATACCGTTCGCGGCTTTCTTTAGCCAGCTCAAGTTTCTCTGTAATTTCTGTATAAATGTCTGGATTATTATATTTTAAGGATAAATCTTCAAGTTCAGATTTGATGTTATACAATCCTAAACGGTGCGCCATCGGTGCATAAATATACACCGTTTCGGAAGCGATTTTTTTCTGCTTATCCGGAGCCATGCTTTCCAGCGTACGCATATTGTGAAGGCGGTCTGCAATTTTTATCAGAATTACCCTGAAATCTTCAGAAAGTGTCAGAAGAAGTTTCCTGTAATTCTCTGACTGAACCGAGATGTTCTGGTGATTCATGATGGAGATCTTGGTAAGTCCATTGACAATATTGGCAATTTTTTCACCAAAAATTTTCTTCAGATCTTCATAGGTATAATCGGAATCCTCAATGACGTCATGCAACAGGGCACAGGCAATGGAGGTGGCCCCAAGACCGATTTCCGTGGCTACAATTTTAGCTACGGCAATAGGGTGGTAAATGTAAGGTTCACCGGTTTTTCTTCGCTGATCTTTGTGGGCATCCAATGCAATATCGAATGCTTTTCGGATAAGTTTATTATTTTCCTCGTCCAGTGTTCGGTATGTGTTGGAAATCAGATCCTTATATCTGGCGAGAATTTCTTTGTTTTCTTGTTCTAAGTCGTAACTCATTCGTGCTATAGCCTATATTTACACGAAAATACGAAATTTTTTGCACTTTTCAAATACAAAAGAATCCATAGACGGATCTACGGATTCAGGGAATTTATTTTTATCATTTGTATTTTAAAATTTCACTTCGGAATCCATTCCCATGGTTGAACCTTTAATTCTAACATCCGGGCTGTTATGGATTTCCGCTTTGTTTCTGGCACTGATATAGTGTTTAAGGGTGCTGTAATTAGCCTGTTCAAGGCTCATATTTTCGAACAGATACGTTTTCAGTACCGTGTTCTGGCTGAAGACATGTCGGGCATCATCGATCTGATGTTCCTTGACTGACACGCTTACAATATATGGAGAATGATGGTTATCTTCGTTCAAATAAACAATATATTCCGAATTCTCAAAACCTGAACTTTCAAGATCGGCTTCTAGTTTTTTATAATCGCTGTGGGGTTCAAATAATCCAGCTAAAATATTTGACATAGCAATAGTTTTTAATTTTAATTAAAGATACAATATTTTTCGCAATGTTTTAAATTATTTTTAAAAAAATATCAATTATATTATTTTATCTATAATAAATTAAGTTTTTATATGAATTGTCTATTTAATAGCAGTTAGTAATAAAAAGAAAGAGAGCCGAAATATCTGCTCTCTTTACATTGGTATTTAAACTCTTTCATTTTTAATTTCTTCCACAATTTCAGGATTCAGAAGTGTGGTAATGTCTCCGAAATTGCTGAAGTCGCCTTCTGCAATCTTCCTCAATATTCTTCGCATGATTTTTCCTGAGCGCGTTTTAGGTAACCCTGAAACAAACTGAATTTTATCAAGCTTTGCAATAGGACCAATCTGTTCGGAAATAAGCTGATTGATCTCTTTTTTAAGGTTTTCTCTTTGCCTGCTTTCGCCGGTTTCTTTTAAAACGACATAACCGTACAGTGCGTTGCCCTTGATATCATGAGGATATCCAACAATAGCAGATTCCGCGACAGCCGGATGCTGATTGATGCTGTCTTCAATAGGAGCGGTTCCAAGATTATGCCCGGAAACGATGATGACATCATCTACACGCCCGGTAATTCTGTAATAGCCGACCTCGTCACGAAGCGCCCCGTCACCGGTAAAGTATTTTCCCGGAAAAGCAGTGAAATAGGTTTCTTTATACCGTTGATGGTCTCCCCAGATGGTCCTTGCGATACCCGGCCACGGAAAACGGATGCAGAGGTTTCCGGTAACCTGGTTGCCCATAATTTCGTTACGTTTATCGTCCATTAAAACCGGTTGTATTCCCGGAAGCGGCAATGTTGCGTAGGTAGGTTTGGTAGGGGTTACAAATGGGAGAGGGGAGATCATAATTCCGCCGGTTTCCGTCTGCCACCATGTATCGACAATCGGGCATTTTTTCTTCCCGACGTGATCATTAAACCAATGCCACGCTTCTTCATTAATGGGTTCTCCAACGGAGCCTATTACTTTTAATGTACTCAGGTCATGCTTATCAACCCATTCTACACTTTCTTTGGCTAGTGAACGGATGGCTGTAGGTGCTGTATAAAACTGAGTAATTTTGTGTTTCTCAATCACTTCCCAGAATCTGTCCGGTTCCGGGTAAGTAGGAATTCCTTCGAAAATAACAGTTGTAGCGCCGTTAAGTAACGGTCCGTAAAGGATATACGAATGTCCTGTAATCCAGCCGATATCTGCAGTACACCAATAGATGTCATTTTCTTTATAATTAAATACATTTTTAAATGTATATGCTGTATATACCATGTATCCGGCGCAGGTGTGAAGCATTCCTTTCGGTTTTCCCGTTGATCCGGAAGTATACAGAATAAAAAGCGGATCTTCGGCATCCATAATGACGGAAACAAAATCCGGAGAAGCGTTTTGGTAAAGATCATCCATCCAGAAATCCCGATGCTCTTTCATTTTTACATCATTTTGGGTTCTTCTTACCACCAACACTTTTTCTACACTGGGTGTTTTTTCCAAAGCCTCGTCAACAATGCTCTTAAGATCAAGAACTTTATTCCCTCTGTAGCTGCCATCGGATGTAATGACCATTTTTGCACCGCAGTCATTAACTCTTGAAGAAACAGCAGATGCTGAAAACCCTGCAAAAATTACAGAATGAACAGCTCCCAATTTTGCACAGGCAAGCATTGTGATAGCAAGTTCGGGAATCATAGGAAGGTAGATGCACACCCTGTCTCCTTTTTCAATTCCCAATTCTCTCAGCACATTCGCTGTTTTGTTGACTCTGGTGTATAACTCACTGTAAGAGATATGTTGCGCTTCTTCTTTGGGATCATTGGGTTCCCAGATAATGGCTGTTTTATCGCCTCTTACCGAAAGATGTCTGTCCAGGCAGTTTTTAGTAATATTTAATTTAGCATTTTTAAACCACGAAATTTTGGCTTCATTCATGTCATATTTTACGATTTTGCTCCAACGCTGATACCACACGAAGTTTTCATCGGCTATTTTATCCCAGAATTTCTTAGGATTTTTAATTGACTTTTTATAATCCTCAAAATATTGTGGTAAATCTTCTATCAGGTAATTTCTCATATCCCTTTTTTTTGAATTGAATTCTGTTTATTTAATTATATTTATTTCTTTTCTTTTCTGTATTCCATGATCTTTTGCTGAATTTCATCAATGATTTTTTCGTCATCAATAGTAGATGGAACCTGGAAGTCTTTATTATCCAGAAGTGTTCTGATGAGCTTTCTCAGGATTTTTCCCGAACGGGTTTTTGGCAGACGTTTTACGGTCATTACGTTTTTAAGACAGGCAACGGCACCGATTTTTTCGCGGACATTCTTTACTATTTCTTTCTCAATATTTTCTTCGGAGATTGTAGAGCCGTTCTTTAAAACGATGGCAGCAAAAGGAACCTGTCCTTTAAGTTCATCATCAATTCCCACCACGGCACACTCTGCAACATCGGGATGTGAGGAGACAATTTCTTCCATCTCTGAGGTTGAAAGCCGGTGTCCGGCAACGTTAATTATATCATCTACTCTTCCTGTAATAAAGATATAGCCGTCTTCATCTTTAATGGCACCGTCTCCGGAAAAATAATAGCCGTTATATTGTGACAGATAGCTGCTTTGGAAACGCTCATTGTCATTCCAGATTCCAAGCAGGGCTCCCGGCGGAAGAGGAAGTTTAATCACGAGGTAGCCTTCGTGATGCGCATCCAGTTCATATCCGTTTTCGTCAAAAATTTTAATATCATAACCCGGAACGGGTTTTCCGGCGGAAGCTCTTTTTATAGTATAATTTTCATCGGAAGTCATTAATCCCAGCATCGGCCAGCCGGATTCCGTCTGCCACCAATGGTCAATAGCGGGAACTCCGATATGTTTTGCAAACCAGTCTAATGTTGCTACATCGCATCTTTCTCCGGCCAGAAACTGCTTTTTGAAATGGCTCAGATCATATTCCTTTACCAGTTCTCCGTTGGGATCTTCTTTTTTAATCGCTCTTATCGCTGTTGGTGCCGTGAACATTACCGAAACTTTATATTCTGAAATAACTCTCCAGAAAGTTCCGGCATCGGGTGTCATAATCGGTTTGCCTTCAAAAATAATAGTTGTATTCCTGTTGATGAGAGGTCCGTACACCGAAAAGCTATGTCCTACGGCCCATCCGAAATCAGAAGCTGCCCAATAGGTTTCACCCGGTTCTACACCATAAATATAATTCATGGAAAATTTCAGTGCGGTTGCATAGCCGCCTGTATCTCTTACGATGCCTTTTGGCTTTCCCGTTGTTCCGGAAGTATACAGCAGATAGAGCGGATGTGTCGATTCAACAGAAATGCAGTCTGCGGATTCCGATTTTTGAACCAATTCTTCATAATCGATCAATCCGTCAAACATTTCATGTTGATTGTCTACCAGTTTCCTGTTGAACACGATAATGTTTTCTACTTTATCCTGTGCTAGTTCAATGGCTTTTTCCACCAAAGGCAGATAGGGGATTCTTTTGGCGATTTCCACTCCTGCTGTTGCGGTGATTAAAGCTTTGGGTTTGCAGTCGTCAATTCTCACTACAAGTTCATGCGGTGCAAATCCTCCGAAAACAACATTATGAATAACGCCGATCCGTGCACAGGCCAGCATGGCAAAAAGCGTTTGCGGAATCATCGACATATAAATGACTGCCGTATCTCCTTTTTGCAGGCCTAAAGAAACCAACCCTCCGGCAAGCTTTGAAATCTCTTTTTTTGCCTGACTGAAGGTATAGGTTTTCTTTTGGCAGGTAACCGGAGAATCATACACAATAGCGATCTGCTCTCCAAATCCTTCTTCAATGTGTTTATCAATACACAGGTAGCACATATTGAGCTTTCCGTCGGGAAACCATTGGTTGTAATGATTCTCATCACTTGATGCAATGATTTCAGGAAATTTAAACCAACCGATTTCCTGAGCCTGTTTTTTCCAGAAATTCTCTTTATTTTCTATGCTTTGTGCAAATAAATCGTCTGTATTCATATGGTATTGTGTTTTAGGTTATGGTGAGACACAGTTAATGAAGAACCTATTTTAACTTTTAAATAACAATTTGAAATTGTTGTGATCTTCAAAACATATCTTCAATCTGCTGCATCAGCTTTTTGATTGAATAAGGCTTGATTACATACGCATCGGCTCCCATTTCCATGCCTTTTTCGATATCTCTCGGGTTATTTTTTGCGCTCAGGAAAATGACTTTTGTGTCTTTTAATCTTTCGTCCTGTTTAATGATTTCCAACGTGCTGTAGCCGTCAAGATTAGGCATCATAATATCCAGCAGGATTACCTCCGGCACCATGGTTTTTAAGAATTCCAGTACTTCGGTTCCGTCTCTTGCGATATACACGTCGTAGCCGTTTTTCCTGAAACTGTATTCTAAGGACATCAAGATTTTGTGCTCATCATCCGCAATAATTATTTTCTTCATAGGTTGTGTTCATTTTGTTCAACTTCATTTTTATTATCTTTTATAATTTTAGGTAAAGAGATTGTAAAGGTTACACCCAATCCGCTGTTTTCCGCTGTTATGGTTCCCCCCTGAGCCTGAACGATCTTCTTGCAAATTGCAAGGCCCAGTCCGCTTCCTGTGGGTTTTAAAATATTTTGGTTCTTGGACTGATAGAATTTGTCAAATATCATTTCAAGATCTTCCTCGGGAATGTGTTTTCCGGTGTTGAAAATTTTAATAATTAACTCATCTTCTTTTTCGGATAATTTGGTTTGTATGGTTCCCTGTTCGTCTGTAAATTTTAAAGCATTTCCCAGAATATTCTGAAAGAGCTGTATCATCCTTGCTTCATCGTATTCAAATATAAACTGATTTAAAAGATTGACTTCACTGAGATGGATCTTTTTATTCTGAATAAGATGCAGAAGCGGGTTCAGTGCTTTTTTATAGGTTTCCATGATATTATTTTCCCTAATGTGCAGAGAGATCGCTCCATGTTCCAGTTTGTCGAGATAGAGAATATCATTAATGATTTCGCTCAGCCGGTCAGACTCTGTAATGATATTGTTTAAAAATTCTTTTTTAATTTCGGATGGAATATCCTCATCATCGGCTAAAATTTCCCCTGCCGACCGGATGGCTGTGATTGGCGTCCTCAGTTCATGGGCAACGGAATCCAGGAAATCGTCTTTCTGGCGGTCTTTTATAATAAGGCTTTCGTTGGCGTTTCTCAGGTCATCAGATAATTTCTGCAATTCTTCAGACTGTTCGGTCAGCTTTTTATTCATAGAGATATTTTCTTTAGATTCCTCTAAAATATTTAATACTTCTTTTAAAGAAATCTTGTCTTCTTTTGTAACACCTTCAATCAAAATTTTTGCAGAAGCAGTTCCTATTCTTCCGGCTAATAAATTTTCTGAGAATTTGATGAACCGGGAATCTGCTGTTTCCGTTTGGGAGTCAATACTGTATTTTAAATTGAAAATTCTCAGTGCTTGCTCTGTTTTATTTTTGCCTAAAAATCGTTCCAAAATATTTTTAATATCCGAAATATAAGCTTTGCCGCGCCAGATGAATGCATTTTCGTGATTCAGTATATATTTGTCGATATCTACATACAGTTCTGCAAAGTTTCTCTCGCGGTAATTGCCTTTAATGCTTACCGAAATAATTGCAAAAAGACCTGTATTGACCAACAGAGACCAGAAAAAAATCTGTGGAATCCTGTCTAAATAAGGAATATTGAAAAATGCGAAAATGTTGTACATATCTCTCAAAACACCTTTAAATTCCTGGTTGTAAGAGAAATAATACTGCGGGATAATCAGTCCGAAATAGCAGATTACCAATCCGGCGAGCAATCCTGCAACAGCACCTTTATAACTTCCTCTTCTCCAGAAAATAGCCCCGAAAAATGCCGGTGCCAATTGGGCAATGATTACAAATGAAATCAGACCCACCGAATCGAGTGAAGTTTTTAGAATGAAGTACTTATAAAAGGCAAACGCCATAATAATCAACGCAAAAATGCTGAATTTTCTGATGTTGGTAATATTCCGTGTATTTTGACTTTCGTTCTCTGATTTGAATTTGCCCAATAATCCGTATGGAATGATAAGGTTGTTGGAAAGCATGATGGATAAGGTAATTGCGGAAATGATAATCATTGATATAGAGGAACTTAATCCTCCGAGAAATACCAAGACCGTAATCAGTGTATTGTTAAAATGCTGCGGAATCAGGATGGAGTAGAACTCAGGATTGACATTCTGTCCGTTAAAAATTAATCTTCCGCCCCACGCAATCGGAAAGATAAAAAATGTAAAAATTAAAAGATACAAAGGGAAAAACCAAATGGCTGTTTTAATGTGCTTTTCCTTCCTGTTTTCTACAATCGCCGTGTGAAACTGTCTTGGAAGTATACAGATGGCTGTTCCTGATATCATACAGAGAATCATCCAGTTTAATGCGCCTTCAATTCCGTTAAAGGTATTTTTCTCTTTAAAATCTTTAAACTGACTGGCCTTTTGATAAATATCCGAAAAACCATCAAATACGAAGTAAATAACGAAAAGTCCTAAAATAATAATGAAGAAAAGTTTCAGGAAGCTTTCAAGCGCAATTGCGGAGATTATTCCTAACCGTTTTTCGGATGCATCGACATATCTCGTTCCGTAATAGGATGCAAATACGGCAATAAGAACCACCACGAAAGTAGCATTATCCGTAAGAATATTTTTCGAAATGGCGGTCTCTGTTACCAGGTGAAAGGTCTCGGAAATGGCTTTGATTTGCAGCCCGATATAAGGCACAACTGCCAGAAGACATACGATGGTAATCATTGCACTGAAGCTTCTGCTGTTTCCATACCGCAGGGAAATAAAATCGGCAAGACTGCTTATTTTATTTACTCTTGAAATCCTTACAATGCGTGTATTAATATAGATCCATGCAGGAATGATGATGATGGGACCTATGTAGATCGGAAGGTAGTTGAGCCCGCTGTTTGCCGCAACACCTATACTTCCGTAGTACGTCCACGCTGTACAGTATACAGCCAGGGAAAGTGCATAGATATAGGGATTGTTGATCCAGAGCTTGCTTTTCTTTTTCTCTGCCAGATAGGCAACCAGGAACAAAAGCGCCAGATAAAATAAAACTACAGTAAATAAAGCAAAACTACTCATCATATTTTTTTATGATTACAAAAGAAATAATGATGGAAATCATCCACAATACAAAAATATAAACGAGAATCATCGGATAGCCAAGCACCTCGCGGTCACTGTTGAACAGCAACGAAACAGGAATGCTGAAAGCAATCATAAGCCCGATGCTCAGAATGATTAATTTTTGTTCGTGCCTCTTTTTCATAATTGATGATTGATAAATGATAATTGATCATTTAACAGAAATACATCTGTCACTGATCAATTATCATTTTTAATTTATAATTATTCTTTGTCGTCCGAATACTCTCCTGTTAACGAATAGTATCCGAAAATGGCCATTCCGCCGGAAATAATCGGCATCAGTACAAAGAGAATAATAATCCCGAACACCAGATCTTCCTGTTTTCCCGAAGTGATTTTCGGGATTCCCATTACGGTGATTCCGAAATATCCCACTACGAGAGCGATTGCGATCCAGAGTATGCCTAATATTTTTTTGAGTCCGTTCATTTTAGTTGTTTTAAAATTAATAAAAAAATTGCGCGATTCAGTGTTTAATCATGAATATTATTATTCTTGCTTTTAAGATAAAATAAGCCTATAAGCAAGCAGACTCCTGCTACACCGATAGGATACCAGAGCCCTTCCAGATACCATGTGGTGTGTCCGGCTTCTTTCCCGGTAGTTACCAGATAGGTCGCAACAGCAGGAAGTAGGCCTCCAAAAACGCCGTTTCCGATATGATATGGCAGAGACATTGAGGTGTAACGTATTCTTACCGGGAACATTTCTACCAGGAAAGCTGCAATAGGACCATACACCATCGTCACAAAAATCACCTGAATAAATACCATCAGAACAAGATACCATTTTGTGTTATCTGCTAATTTTATGGTTTGTGTTACTTTCGGCTCTTCAGCTTTTCCGTCTTTCATTACCGGGCCGTTTGCCGACCAGTGAATGAGGCTGTCTTTTTTTACCAGCGTACCATCGGTGAAAAGAGTTTCTTTGTGGAAGGTAACGAGGCTGTCTGTGGCGATTTCATTGTGTATTTTTGCTGTTCTTTTTTCTGAAATTCCGTTTGCGGCAACAGTTTTATTTTCAAGATTTACACTTTTGAACATGCTGTCATAAATAGGCCTGTATGCTAAAATAGCAATCAGCATTCCCGTCATCATCACGGCTTTTCGTCCGATTTTATCCGAAAGCCACCCGAAGAAAACGAAGAATGGTGTTCCCAGAAATAATGCTGTTGCCATCAGTGAGTCAACCTGTGCAGATTCTACATTCATTACTTTTTGAAGGAAGCTCATGGCATAGAATTGTCCTGTGTACCAGATGACTCCTTGTCCCATCGCCGCTCCGAATAATGCCAATAAGACAAATTTGAAGTTGAATTTATTCCCGAAGCTTTCTTTTAAAGGATTTTTTGAAGTTTTACCTTCACTTTTGGCTTTTGCAAACAGTGGAGATTCTTTCATGTTTCTTCGGATGATATATGAAACTCCTACCATTAGAATGGAGATCCAGAACGGTACCCTCCAGCCCCAGCCATCAAACTCTTCAGCTGAGAGTGTGGTTTTTGTTACCAAAATAACGATTAACGAAATAAAAAGCCCCGCTGTTGCCGTTGTCTGGATCCAGGAAGTCCAATAGCCTCTTCTTCCGGGCTGTGCATACTCTGCAACATAAGTTGCCGCACCTCCGTATTCTCCTCCAAGGGCTAACCCTTGCAGTAATCTTAAAATTAAAACTAAAACCGGCGCCAGAAAACCGATGGTTTCATAACTGGGAATACATCCGATGAGGAATGTCGAAAACCCCATGATGAGTAACGTTACCAGGAATGTATATTTTCTTCCGATAATGTCGCCCAGTCTGCCGAAAAATAAGGCTCCGAAAGGTCTTACGACAAATCCTGCCGCGAAAGTAGCTAAGGTAGATAAAAATGCTGCGGTCGGGTTATCCGACGGAAAAAATTTCGTGGCTAAAACAACAGCCAGACTCCCGAAGATGTAGAAGTCGTACCATTCTATTAATGTTCCGAGTGACGATGCCGTAATCACGCCCCAAATCGTGCGATTTTTTTGTCTTTCGGTCATATTCTCGTAGCTTACTTGATTGTTATCGCTCATATGATTAATTTTTATGTTAATTTGAATTGATATTTAGTTTTCTTAATTGATTTTATCCGCTTAAATAATCTTAATGGTTAAAATTCAAAGTTTTACAGGTAAATCTGAAATTGTATTATAAATTCTCCTTTGGAAGAAGGGCTTTCTGCAGGGCTTGTATAAACAGGCCTGCTGGAGTATTGGGTGGTAATCTTTGCGTGATGACCGTCGATGAACCAGTTAGCGCCGACATCGAATTGGGATGAAGATTTGTCGAAAGCCTCAAAACTTTTGTGAGTATACGCTGCGAAAGGCTGTATCCTGATTTTCGGTTTCTCAGCCTTACTTGGCAACAGCAATCCGGCTTGTGCGTAGATAATATTACCGGTTCCGATGGTGGGCTGCAGGTTTCCCGGACCGGCAATAGCTTTATTTCCTACGAAATTCGGATCAGAAGAGGCAATATTCATAATCCCGATGTTTCTTATGTAGTTCGGGCCAAACTGATAATTGTAGTACCCTGCATAAGCTGAAACAGCCATCTTGTTTTTTGCATTTCCCAGAGGAATGTCTGCAAAAGCATCAACAGCAAGAAGTGTTATGTCGTGCTTTTCAATATTTGAATTTACAGAAGTCCGGGTTCCGTCTTTCTGATGATAAAAGCCGGCGCCAAGATTAAAGACCTTCTTTGTTCCTAAATAAGATCCTACCTTGAAAGGCAATAGATTGGATTCTTCATCCAGAAACTGATATTCTACATATCCGGCTTTTGAAAAATTGGGATTTCCGTTGTTATCTACTGCAACGGCTTTTGCCGGATCTGCAACATTTGCCGGCACCAAATCTGTCGCAAAGGGTTTGTTCAGGCTGAAACGGTATTCCAGTTTTCCGTATTTTCCTTTGGCAAACATACCAAGTTGTCTGGCGAACTGATCCGAATTGTCAATCAGCGGCCATGTGAAAATAGGAGAGTCTACTGTAAGAAAATTTAAGGTCGAGCCCATGGTCATCCGGGAAAGTCCCATGTAATAGTGGAGACCGGCACCTAAAGACAAACTGAATTTTCCTGCTTCTCCGGGTAAAATAACGGCATATTCATTCCAGGCATCATGGAAAAACAGCTGCGGCTTTTTACCGTTTCCGTATCCTCCTGTTCCAGAAGTTCCGGATCCGCCTCCATTAATAAAGGTTTGATTATTAATTCCGAAATGAGCCAGAATCATATATCTTTTGGAAATTTGGGCGTATGCTAAAGTACGTAATCTTCTGTTTCCCAGACTCCATGAATTGTCAGTAGCTTCACCGCCAACCATGCTTCCGGGATTCATTTGGGTATTTCTTACCCAGAACTGGTCCCATAAAATAAATCTGATGTATTTATCACCCTGCTGATTGAGGTTTATCTTTAATCCGCTTCCATAATCAGGTGAACCCTGGGAATATAAAGTATTGCTGATTAATACAAATCCAATGATAATAAGTATTCTCTTCATAAATTATTAATTTTTGGCGTTGTTTTTTGTGAAAGCCAAATTGTAATTAATAATTTATTTATAAAAATTTAATATATATTAAAGGTAATCATATATATAAAACTTTGGTTTGAACCGAAATAAAGAAAAATTTAATCTAATATATATTCTAAATAACTCATTAACAGTTTGATAATATATTATTTTTTAAACCGTTCCCATTTGATGAGCATATATTTATCTGCAAATTGGGTAATGATGAGACCTGAGTTTTTAATATTTTCCTCCTTAGACATATACTCGAGCAATTCGTTCTGTTTAAGGATTTTATATACCGGATGGAATTCTGAATGTGGTGGCCTTGTAATATTGTATTTCCTGATCCATGAACTGATAGTGACATGAGACACGCCGATAATTCGCTCTATTTCACGGTAGCTTAACCCTTCAAGATAAAGCTGTAATGCTTTGGTTACATAGTAATCATCAATTTGTTTTCCCAGCTTTTTTACAGTAAAATAATACTGGCAATCTTTGCATAGAAAGCGTTGCTTATTATTAACAATACCGCTTTTTACCACTTTGCTGCCTTTGCATTTTGGACAGTTATTTTCCATAACTATATATTTTTAGCAAATATATAATAATTTAGCAAATTATTAATTTAGTATAAAGATAAAATTACCTGTATATTAATTTTAATCAATAAAAATATCTATTTAATTTGTTTATTACCGAAATTATATTTTAAATTTGCCAAAAATTTTAGATAAATAAATGAAAATAGAAATTTCCTCATCCGTACATATAATGTATGTGAGTGAAATACAGCAGGAGATGTATGATTCTGCACAGCGCAGAGGAACCGGTATTGCCAAACGTTCCATAGAATATCTCAGTAAAAAAATTACTGAAGGTAACGCTGTAATCGCTACTGATAAAGGAAAATGGGTAGGATTCTGCTATATAGAAACCTGGTCTCACGGACAGTTCGTTGCCAATTCGGGACTCATTGTTTCACCTGATTTCAGACATCTGGGCGTAGCTACTTTAATAAAAGAAAAAGTATTTGCATTATCCCGAAATAAATATCCGACTGCTAAAATTTTCGGATTAACGACGGGTTTGGCCGTCATGAAAATTAACAGTGACCTGGGATATAAACCGGTTATTTATTCTGAACTCACTCAGGATGAAGAGTTTTGGAATGGCTGCAGAAGTTGTGTGAATTACGATATCTTAATGAAAAAAGAACGGAAAAACTGTCTTTGCACAGCCATGCTTTTCGTTCCTGAAAATATAAAAAACAGTGCTGAAAATGTTCAGCCTGAAAACCGATACAATAATGAGCAAGAAAGTAGTTTTAGCGTTTAGCGGAGGTCTGGATACCTCTTATTGTGCCAAATATCTGAGTGAAACTCTTGGGTATGACGTCTATGCAGTCACTGTAAACACCGGAGGTTTTTCCAGTGCGGAAGAGAATGAATTGGAGAAAAGGGCATTAGACCTCGGAGTGAAACAGTACAGGTGTATAAATGCGCAGGAAGATTACTACAATTCATGTGTGAAGTATCTTATTTTTGGAAATGTCCTGAAGAACAATACTTATCCGTTGTCTGTAAGTGCAGAACGTACGGTTCAGGCACGGGAAATCGCAAAATTTGCAATAGAAGTCGGGGCAGATGCCATTGCTCATGGAAGCACAGGAGCAGGGAACGATCAGGTTCGTTTTGATCTGATTTTCCAGGTGATGTGTCCTGATGTTGAAATCATCACGCCAATCCGGGATATGGCCTTGTCACGTGAAGAAGAAATTGAATTCCTGAAAAGCCACGGCTTCGAAATGGAATTTCAGAAAGCGCAGTATTCTGTTAATAAAGGACTTTGGGGAACTTCCGTGGGCGGAAAAGAAACCCTTACTTCAAGAAATTATTTGCCCGAAGAAGCTTTTCCTTCACAAGTGAAAGAAAATCAGCCTTCTGAACTTGAAATTGAGTTTAAAAACGGTGAAGTAACCGCAGTGAACGGAGAAAATTTTGAACATCCGGTTTATGCCATTCAAAAGATTGAAGAATTAGCTTCGGCGTACGGAATCGGAAGAGATATTCATGTTGGAGATACCATTGTAGGAATTAAAGGAAGGGTAGGATTTGAAGCGGCGGCAGCATCTGTTATTATCAAAGCACATCATTTACTGGAAAAACATACGCTCTCGAAATACCAGCAGATGATGAAATCCCAATTATCCGACTGGTATGGGAACTGGCTTCACGAAGCACTTTTCTTAGATCCGGTGATGAGAAATATCGAATCATTCCTCGTGGATTCCCAACAAACGGTTAGTGGGAAAGTTTTTATAACCCTTCATCCTTACAGGTTTATCCTGAACGGAATTGAATCTCAGCACGATCTCATGTCTGATAAATTCGGAAGCTATGGCGAAGCCAACAGAGCATGGACCGGCGATGACGTGAAAGGATATACGAAAATTGTAAGCAATTCTCTGAATATATATCATCAGATTAATCAAATATAAATTAATCCTGGAAATCTTGAAAGGACGACCTAAATCAGGATAGGATGTAATCCTATTAATATTAAAATAAAAAAATGATTAATCAAAAAGAAATAAAAACAGCAGGAATCATCGGAGCTAACGGTTATACGGGAAGCGAACTGGTTCGGCTGCTGGCTTTTCATCCCAATGTATCATTAAGTTTTTTATATAGCCGTTCAAATTCGGGAACAAAAATTTCAGATCTGTACCCGGATTTAGCGGCAGTTTGTGAGATGGTTCTTACAGATCAGCCCGAAGACGTAGACATTTTGTTTTTATGTCTTCCTCATAAAGAAAGTGAAAATTGGCTGAATCAAAATCATGTAAAAGATGAGACATTGGTAATCGACTTAGGAAATGATTTTCGTTTGAATGGCAGTTTCGGAAACAGGAATTTTATCTATGGCTTGCCTGAAATCAATAAAAAAAAACTTTCAGAAGCAAAAAGTATTGCCAATCCGGGGTGTTTTGCCACAGCGATTCAACTGGCTTTACTTCCGTTAGCTAAGAAAGGTTTGTTACATGAATTATATACTACGGGAATTACGGGTTCAACAGGTGCAGGCCAGTCTTTGCAGGCAACAACCCATTTTACATGGAGGAACGATAATGTTTCGGCCTACAAAACCTTGACACACCAACATGCAGATGAGATTTTACAGCAGTTAGTTTCTTTTAATACCAATGAAATCAGTCTGAATTTTGTTCCATGGAGAGGAGATTTTGCAAGAGGAATTTTTACGAGTTCCACGGTGAAAACAGATGTAGAACTTTCAGATATCAATCAATTGTATCACGATTTTTATGCAGATGAGCCTTTTGTAAGGGTAAGCGAAAATGCAATTGATTTAAAACAAGTTGTCAATACCAATCGCTGTGTGATTCAGATTGAAAAATGTGGGAATGTTGCGGTCATTCACTCAGCAATTGACAATTTGTTGAAAGGAGCTTCCGGACAGGCCGTGCAAAATATGAATATTGCCATGGGTTGGGAAGAAAATTTAGGATTAAACTTAAAACCTATTGCATTTTAAAAGAATTATAAATGCAAATTGTCAAATAGTCAATTGTGAATTTTAAAGGCTCGAATCAAAACCGACTTAGGAAAATGGAGCGTTAAGAAAAATAGTTTTGTGAACGTTAAGAAAATTCTACTGTTCGAAGCGCGATACAAATGTCGAACCGAAGAACAAACATTGATTTCGCGCAGGTTTTAGAATTTTTAGAGAATAAAAATATTTTTTAGCGGAAGTTTCCAAGTCTTGAACTTTTGTTTCTTTTGTTTCAAGACAAAAGAAAAGTAATAAAGATAAGTTGTCAGAAAAACCGACAACTATCAACCAAAACAATCAACTAAGATGAATTTATTCAACGTATATCCGTTATTCAACATTAATCCGGTAAAAGCTCAGGGATCATTTCTTTGGGACGATAAAGGAGAAAAATATCTTGATTTTTATGGAGGTCATGCCGTGATTTCTATCGGGCACAATCATCCATATTATCAAAGCAGGTTAAAAGAGCAATTAGACAAAATATCTTTCTATTCAAACTCGGTTCAGAATACATTGCAGATCGAACTGGCAGAAAAATTAGGAAAGCTTTCAGGACTGGAGGATTATAATCTGTTTCTGTGTAATTCAGGTGCTGAAGCGAATGAAAATGCTTTAAAACTGGCTTCTTTCTATAATGGAAGAAGTAAAGTGCTGTACTTTTCGGGTTCTTTTCACGGGAGAACTTCGGCCGCGGTTTCGGTGACGGATAATCCGAAAATTGTAGCTCCGGTAAATTATGATGAAAGATTTATTAAGTCTGAATGGAATAATATTCAGCAGCTTGAAGAAGTTTTCGAAAAACAAGGGAATGAAATTTCATCGGTCATTATTGAAGGAATCCAGGGAGTTGGAGGAATTATGATTCCAACGCTTGAATTTTTAACTAAAATCAAAGAATTGTGCGAAAAACATGATGTTGTTTTGATTTTGGATGAGGTTCAGTCAGGATACGGAAGAAGCGGGTTCTTTTTTGCGCATCAGGAATTCGGAATTGAAGCAGATATCATCACAACGGCAAAAGGAATGGGAAATGGCTTTCCAATCGGCGGTGTTTTGATTCATCCGAAATTTAAGGCGAGTAACGGTTTATTGGGGACGACTTTCGGGGGCAATCATTTGGCTTGTGTGGCTGCAATTGCGGTTTTGGATGTTATGAAAGATGAAAATCTCATCAGAAATGCTCGGGAAATGGGTGAGTATATTGAAAATGAAATTAAAAATTTCCCACATATTAAAAGCATCCGGAGGAAAGGTCTGATGATTGGAATCGAACTGGACAGGGACTGCTCGGAAGTGAGGAACAGGCTCCTGTATGATCATCATATTTTCACAGGAAATTCTAATGATAAAACAGTATTAAGGATTCTTCCAGCGCTTAACATTAAAAAAGAAGAAACTGATATATTCATCAATGCTTTAAAAACTGTTTTAGAAAATCTTTAAAATTAATTAACCACAAATCGAAGATTCGACGAAGTCAAAAGTCACAAAAGCTTACGATTTTAAGAATCTATAGAGCTTTTAAATAGCATTAGAGCTTACGAAAATCTTTGATTTTCAACTTATGTGTTCTAAATATTTTCAAGTTTTAAACTTAAATCTAATGTGACTTATGTGTAAGAAACTTTTGTGGTAAAACAAATCAAATTCAAAATGAAAAAATTCACCTCTGTAAGCGACGTTAAAGACTTACAGGAAATTATAAATAAAGCTTTACAAATTAAAGAAAATCCACTTTCGGAAACCGAAAAAGGAAAAGGGAAAACCATCGGGCTTGTTTTTTTAAATTCAAGTTTGAGAACCCGTTTAAGCAGCCAGATTGCAGCCCAGAATTTAGGGTTAAATGTTTTAACATTAAATGCCGCTCAGGAAGCCTGGAATCTTGAATTCGCAGACGGCGCCGTAATGAACGGCGATACGGTAGAACATATCAAAGACGCCATTGAAGTGTTGAATCAGTATTGCGACATTATTGCCGTTCGTTGTTTTGCCGGAATGAAAAACAAAGAAGATGACGTGAATGAAAGCATTTTAAGTCAGTTTGAGCAACATGCAAAAGTTCCGGTTGTTTCCTTGGAGTCAGCGACACGCCATCCTCTACAGAGTCTGGCAGATTGCATTACGATTACCGAAAACTGGCATTTCGATAGTTCGTCAAGCTCACCACAGGCTATGCTCAGTGTAAACCGCAAACCAAAAGTGGTTTTAACCTGGGCGCCTCACATCAAGCCCATTGCACATGCCGTAGGAAATTCTTTCGCAGAATGGATGCAGGAAATGGATGTTGATTTTGTGATTGCCAATCCGGAAGGATATGATTTGGATAAAAACTTTACAAAAAATGTTAAAGTGATTCACAATCAGGATGAAGCATTAAAAGACGCCGATTTTATCTATGTTAAAAACTGGTCGTCTTTTGAAGACTATGCAGCAATGCCTGAAGTCAAAGAAAGCTGGATGCTAACGAATGAAAAATTGAAGAATACGAATCATGCTAAAGTAATGCACTGTCTTCCGGTACGGCGAAATGTAGAATTAAGCGATGAGGTGATGGATGGCGAAAACTCCATCATTTACCAGCAGGCCAAAAACCGGATTTTTTCTGCACAGGCAGTTTTCTCTGAAATTTTAGATGGATTTAATTCTTAATAAGTAAACCTCATAGGTTTTTAAAACCTATGAGGTTTAACAAAACAATGTATAAAATGAAAGAAAAATTATACATCATAAAAATCGGAGGAGCATTAATTGATAACGAAGAATTGGTGGATCAGTTCCTTGAGCAGTTTTCAGGAATTCAGGAAAAGAAAATTCTGGTTCATGGAGGTGGAAAACTGGCAACGACTTTAGCCGATAAGCTGGGCGTTGAGCAGAAGATGGTCAATGGCCGGAGAATCACAGATAAAGATACCTTGGATATTGTAGCGATGGTCTACGCAGGCGGAATCAATAAAAATATCGTCGCAAAACTCCAGCAAAAGAAATGTAAAGCCATCGGATTTTCGGGTGCTGATGCAAATTTAATTAAGGCTAAAAAAAGAAAACATGCCGAAATAGATTTCGGATTTGTGGGAGATATTACAGAAAAGAGTGTTAATAAAAAGCTGATTTCCAAAATGCTCAAATGGGAGCTGGTGCCGGTGTTCTCAGCAATTACCCACGATAAAAAAGGACATCTTTTCAACACCAATGCAGATACCATCGCTTCGGTTATTGCGCAGGCTTTATCAATAAAATATGATGTAGAATTATTGTACTGCTTTGATAAAGAAGGTGTTTTGGAAGATGTAAATAATTCTCAATCTGTTATTAAAAATATTTCAGAGAAAGAATTTTTAGCTTTAAAAGTTGAAGGCAAATTACACAAAGGGATTCTTCCCAAACTCGAAAATGCACTTGGAGCAGTGAAAAATAAAGTCAATAAAGTCTTCTTAATCAAAGAAACCGAACTAATAAACCATATAGAAAACCATCATGCAGGAACTGAAATCTCTTTATAATAAGGAAGAATTACTGAATAACGCAGTAGAATTGCTGAAAAAACTGATTGAGATTCCTTCATTCAGCAAAGATGAATTTAATACGTCCGTGGAAATTGAAAATTTTTTTAAAAGATACCAAGTTCCGACAAAACGTTTTAAAAATAACATCTGGGCAGTGAATAAGAATTTTGATGTTTTCAAGCCGTCTATTTTGCTGAATACCCATCATGACACCGTAAAACCGAATAAGGCTTATACTTTAGATCCGTTTTTGCCCATTGAAAAAGACGGAAAATTATACGGGTTGGGGAGCAACGACGCTGGAGCTTCACTGGTTTCGATGGTACAGGTTTTTTTGCATTTTTTTGATCAGGAAAATTTAAAATATAATCTTGTTATTGCTTTGACGGCAGAGGAGGAGATTTCCGGGTATGACGGGATTGAAGCCTTATTTCCGCAGCTTCCGAATGTGGAGCTTGCTATTGTAGGAGAACCCACGCAGATGAATCTGGCAATCGCGGAAAAAGGGCTGTTGGTCATTGACGGAGAAATGAAAGGAACTCCTTCTCACGCCGCTCATCCGAATGATGATAACTCGATTGTAAAATGTATGGAAGACCTCCGGAACATTTTGAATTTTAAATTCCCAAAAGTTTCAGATTATTTGGGTGAAATTAAAGTGACATTGTCGGGAATTCACGCTGGCGTTCAGCATAACGTGGTTCCGGAATCATGTGCTTTTACTTTAGATGTAAGAGTTACCGATGAATATTCGAATAAAGAAGTATTTGAAATCATTCAGTCGCAGATGAAATCAACCTTAACGGCAAGATCTTTCAGGTTGAATTCTTCAAAAATTGAGATGGATCATCCTTTTGTACAGGCAGGTCTTGAGATTGGAAGGACAACCTACGGTTCACCGACTTCATCAGATCAGGCAATTATTCCCTGCACTTCTGTAAAGCTGGGACCCGGAGACAGCAGGCGCTCTCACACCGCAGATGAATTTATTTTTATCGGAGAAATTGAAGAAGGTATTGATGTTTATATCAAAATTTTGGAAAAAATTTTATAAGCTGGAAGCTCAAAGGAGTGGTTATGGAAGTTTATGAAGCGTAAAAATATCGACCTAGGAAACGGAGGCGTTAAGAAAATTAATTCTGTGAAACGTTAAGAAAATTCTACTGTTCGAAGCGCGAGACAAATCATGGAACGAAGAACAAATTTTGAATTCGCGCAAGTTTTAGAATTTTTTAGAGAACAGAAATAATTTTTAGCCGGAGTTTGACTCCGTCGAATCAGAGATTTCCAGTCTTGAACTTTTGTTTCTTTTGCTTCAAGGCAAGAGAAATTAAAAATAAAAAAAGTTTTTATGAAAAAAATATGGCAAAAAGACGATAATGCCACTAATATATTAGTTAACAAATTTACAGTCGGGAAAGACCTTGACTTTGATGAGCGTTTGGCGAAATACGATGTCAGAGGTTCCATCGCACACTGCAAAATGTTGGCAGAGGTTGGAATTATTTCCGATGAAGAATCTGAGAAAATGTTATCTGTTTTAGCAGAAATTCTGGAAGATATCGAAAACGGAACCTTCGAAATTGATAAAACCGCAGAAGATATCCATTCCCAAATCGAATCAATTTTAATTGAAAAGTTAGGCGATACCGGAAAGAAAATCCATACAGCACGGTCAAGAAACGACCAGGTTTTACTGGATATTAAATTGTATTTATTAGATGAAATCCGTGAAATTACAGCATTAACGGACGAATTCTTTCAGATATTAATTAAATTAGCGGAACAGCATAAAAATGTTTTGCTTCCGGGATATACCCATTTGCAGATTGCGATGCCATCATCATTCGGTTTGTGGTTCGGAGCTTATGCGGAAGCCTTGCTGGATGATATTGAAATGATGTTTTCAGTTAAAAATATCATCAATAAAAATCCGTTAGGTTCTGCGGCAGGATACGGTTCTTCTTTCCCGATCGATCGTGAGAGTACAACCTATAATTTAGGCTTTCATTCCATGAATTATAATTCTGTGTATTCACAAATGACGCGTGGAAAATCAGAAAAAATGCTGTCGATGGCAATGGCGACTTTGGCGGGAACGCTTGGCAAATTTTCTTATGATGTTTGTCTGTATTTGAGCCAGAACTTTGATTTTATAAGCTTTCCCAAAGAATTTACCACAGGAAGCAGCATCATGCCGCACAAAAAAAATCCGGACATTTTTGAGCTGGTTCGTGCGCGTTGCAATAGAATTCAGTCATTGCCGAATGAATTTATTTTACTAACGAATAATCTTCCTTCGGGCTATCACAGAGATATGCAGCTGACGAAAGAAATTCTTTTCCCGGCCATTGATTCATTAAAGGAATGCCTTGAAATTTTAAGTTACACCTTACCGAATATTCAGGTGAAAGACGGGATTTTGGAGGATGAAAAGTATAAATATCTTTTCAGCGTGGAAAAAATTAATGAAGAAGTAAAAAGCGGAAGTTCATTTCGGGATGCCTATATAAAAGTAGGGCAGGAAATTGAAAATAATGAGTTCGATTTTGAAATTGGAAATTTAAATCATACGCATCAGGGAAGCATTGGAAACCTTTGTCTCGATAAAATAGAATATCAGTTTAATAAGCTGAAGAATAAATTATTAGGTTAAATTATTTTAAATGAAACTTAGATTTCTCAGCATTACATCTCTATACTGTTGATTTAGCGATTCATTTTTTAGAGATGTCATGCTGAGCGAAGCCGAAGCATCTTTGAGTATGAGTTAAAATATATTGTTAAAATAAAATTAATCCAGATCAATCTTAAACTTCGTAGACTTCTTCACCTCGTGAAGCACGATGGAACTGTGATATTGCCCGATATTGGGAATGTTGGAAATAACATTTACCGTAAAATCATTATAAGAATTAATGTCCTTAGCAATAATTTTCAGCATATAATCGTATTCGCCGGAAAGACTTGTAATTTCCTGAACTTCATCATGCTGCATGATATTTTTCTCAAAAGTTTCCAATACTTTTTTGGATTGTTCCTTAAGACGAACATTACAATACACCACAATGTTCAGTCCTAATTTTTCACGGTTCAGGAGCCCTACATATTTCTCAATGATACCGTTTTTCTCCAGCTGCTTGATGCGTTCATAGGTTGGTGTAAAAGTAAGACCGATTTTTTCCGAAATTTCTTTTACGGAATATGTCGAGTCTTCCTGGATAATGCTGAGAATCATTTTGTCTTTTAAGTCCATATCTTATAAACGTTGTATGGTAACAAAAATAGTATTTATAAATTAAAAATATTTTAGAAATCGTGGTATTTTAAGATTTTAAAATTTTCTTTTGCCGGTTTGTAAAATTGTTGTATCTTTGCACCTAATGAATAACACAGTATTTATATCATTAGAATTACCGGGCGACAGCGCCCTTTACAATATTTATTTATTTTAAGCGAAGATGTTTCTTCGCTTTTTTTTTGTGAAAAATTGAAATATTATGTTTACGATTACAGAACTAAGCACCGAGAGAATCAACAGGATAGTAACAGAAGCTTTAGCTTTTGCCAACGGAAAAACGGCTAAAATAGAAGGGGAAGTTTTTTGCTCGAATCTTTTCTTTGAAGACAGTACCAGAACCAAGACAAGCTTTGATATTGCAGAAAGAAAATTAGGCTTGCAGGTAGTTCCTTTCGATGCTTCCAACTCATCCGTAAACAAAGGAGAAAGCCTGTATGATACGGTAAAGACCATTGAGAGCTTAGGTGTCAATCTGGTTGTTATCAGAGATAAAAAAGACAGATATTTTGATGAATTAAAGAATATAAAAATTCCTGTAATCAATGGGGGTGACGGAACAGGTAACCATCCTTCCCAATGTATGCTCGATTTAATGACCATCTACCAGGAATTCGGAAAATTTGAAGGCTTGAAAGTAGGAATCGTAGGCGACGTTAAGCACAGCAGGGTAGCCAATTCCAACGCGGAAGCATTGAGAAGGCTTGGTGCTAAAGTATACTTTTCAGGTCCTGAACAGTGGTTTGACGAAGGAGCGCTGATCAATGGAACCTATTTAAGCGTTGATGAAATGATTCACGATGTAGACGTATTAATGTTATTGAGAATCCAGCACGAAAGGCACGACTCAAAAATGAGTTTCTCCGCTTCAGAATATCACAGAAAGTACGGATTGACAAAAGAAAGAGAAAAAGCCATGAAAAAAGAAGCCATCATCATGCACCCGGCGCCAATCAACAGAGGTGTGGAAATTGACACAGACCTCGTAGAATGTGAACGTTCAAGGATTTTCAGGCAAATGCAGAACGGTGTCTTCGCCAGAATGGCCATTTTAAAAGAAGCTCTGGAAAATCAAGGATATGCTTTTAAATAAGACCAATAAAAAAGAAAAAGTTGGCAAGCCCTGAAAGGGCGACTCAATAATAGCCATGGGTAAAACCCATGAAAAAGAAAAGATAATTAAAGCCCTGAAAGGGCGATCTGTAAATAACATCAAAAATTCCTTTAGAGGAGTGGCGAAATTCAAAATGAATTTTGACGGGTGGTTTAAATAGAATAGAAATAAAATAATAAGAGATAAAAGTTTAAAATGAAGAAAAAATTAATACTGGAGTCCGGTGAAGTGTTTCATGGAGAAGGTTTCGGAGCAGAATTGGAAACTGCAGGTGAAGTAGTTTTCAATACCGGAATGACAGGGTATCAGGAACTGATCTCTGACCCGTCTTATTGCGGTCAGATTGTGTGTATGACCTATCCGCTTATCGGAAACTATGGAATTAATAGAGATGATTACGAAAGTATTGAACCCGCTATCAAAGGTCTTATTGTAAAAGAACTTTGTGATTTGCCTTCAAACTTTCGTACACAGATTACTTTAGATGAATTATTTAAAAAGAAAAACCTTTCAGGAATTTCAGGAATCGATACCAGAAGACTGACAAGAATCCTTCGTAACCACGGAGTCGTGAAAGGAAAAATCGTAAACGCTGATGCTGATGAAAGCACGGTAGTTTCAGAATTAAAATCAACCAGCTTTCCAACCAATCAGGTAGAGCAGGTTTCCACAAAAACACCTTACGCAAATCCGGGAAGAGGTTTAAAAGTAGTATTGGTAGATTTTGGTTCCAAACTGGGAATTATCAGGGAGTTATCTCAAAGAAACTGCGATATCACGGTAGTTTCCCAGGATGTAACCGCAGAAGAAATCTTACTGATGAATCCGGACGGAGTCATGTTATCCAACGGTCCCGGTGATCCTGAAGATAACCAACAGGCTTTAGAAATGATCAGAGGAATTTTAGGAAAGGTTCCGATTTTCGGTATCTGTCTGGGACATCAATTGATTGGTCTGGCTTGCGGCGCAAAAACATTCAAATTAAAATTCGGACACCGAGGAGGGAATCATCCGGTGTTGGATTTAGAAAAAAACAAAGTAGCAATTACTTCCCAGAATCACGGTTACGCCGTAGATCAGGAAAGTTTGAAAAACACAGATTTAATAGAAACACACATCGCTCTGAACGACAGAACAAACGAAGGTTTGAAACATAAAATTCACCCATGTTTCTCCGTTCAGTATCACCCGGAAGCGAGCCCGGGTCCGGAAGATGCGAACTATTTGTTTGATGAATTCATCCAGTTAATGGAAGATTTTAAGAATAAATAAAATATTTAGTTTGTCATTCTGAATGAAGCGAAAGCGGAATGAAGAATCTCAATAATTAAAACAGATTCCTGAGAATGACAATGTGTAAAAATTAAATCTAAATAAACATTGCTAAAAGTCTAACTTCTGGCAACTCAATATAAAAAGAAAAATGGCAAAACGTACAGACATAAAAACAATTTTAGTAATCGGTTCAGGTCCCATCATTATCGGTCAGGCGGCGGAATTCGATTACGCAGGAACGCAGGCTTGCTTATCTTTAAAAGAAGAAGGCTACAAGGTTATTTTGATCAACTCGAATCCTGCAACCATTATGACCGATGTTGAAATTGCAGATAAGGTTTATATTGAACCGATTTCGCTTCAGTTTGTAAGTCATATCATCAGAAAAGAACGTCCCGATGCGCTTTTACCGACGCTTGGCGGACAAACCGGACTGAATATGGCGGTAGAATTGGAAAAGTCAGGAATTTTGGAAGAATGTAAAGTAGAGGTGTTGGGAACTAAACTTTCAGCCATTAACAGAGCGGAAGACAGAGATCTGTTCCGTGAGCTGATGAGAGAACTGAATGAGCCGGTTCCGGAATCTGATATCGTAAACACGGTAGAAGGAGCCTTAAAATTTGCTGATCAGATCGGATACCCGGTAATTGTTCGTCCTGCCTTCACCATGGGTGGAACAGGAGGAGGTATCGCTTCCAACGAGGCAGAATTAAAAGAAATTGCCGAATTAGGATTAAAACACAGCCCTGTAACACAGTGTCTGATCGAAAGATCAATTGCTGGTTTCAAGGAAATAGAATACGAAGTGATGCGTGATGCCAACGACAATGCGATTGTGGTTTGTAACATGGAAAACATCGATCCGGTGGGTGTTCATACGGGAGATTCCATTGTAGTGGCGCCTTCCCAGACGCTTTCAGACAGAGAATATCAGTTGCTGAGAAACGCTTCGTTAAAAATCATCAGAGCATTAGGAATCGAAGGAGGATGTAACGTGCAGTTGGCGTTAGATCCGCATTCATTCAATTATTATATCATCGAGGTAAACCCTAGAGTTTCCCGTTCATCAGCTTTAGCCTCAAAAGCAACCGGTTATCCGATTGCAAAAATCGCGGCAAAAATCGCGGTTGGACTAACGCTTGACGAAATCATGAATCCGGTTACAGGAAAAACATATGCTTGTTTCGAGCCAGCGTTGGATTATGTGGTAACAAAGTTTCCGAGATTCCCTTTTGATAAATTCGAAACAGCAGACAGAAGACTTTCAACACAGATGAAAGCAACAGGTGAAGTAATGGCCATCGGAAGGAATTTCGAGGAGTCTCTACAGAAAGCCATCCGTTCTCTGGAAACAGGAATCAGACATATCGGTTTAAAAACAAAACAGGCTGCAGCACTTACCGCAGAAGAAATTGAAAGAAGAATAAGAGTTTGTGATGATGAGAGATTATTCATCATCGGAGATGCTCTAAGAAGAGGATACGACTGGGAACAGATTGTAGAATGGAGCAAAATTGACAAATTCTTCATTTGGAAAATCAAAAAGCTGATTGACTTCGAAAAAACAATCGCCGAAAATAAATTCAACAAAGAAATTTTATTGGAAGCTAAAAAGCTGGGCTTTGCAGATGTAAATATTTCAGTTCTTTGGGATGTGGCGGAGCGTGAAGTTTTCAATTTCAGAAAAGAAAACGGAGTGATGCCGGTATATAAAATGGTAGACACCTGCGCTGCGGAATTCGAATCTGAAACCCCATATTTCTACGGAACGTACGAAGAAGAAAATGAAAGTGTTGTTTCAGACAAAGAAAAGATCATTGTTCTTGGTTCAGGACCCATCAGAATCGGTCAGGGGGTTGAGTTTGATTACGCAACAGTACACTCTGTTTGGGCAATCAAAGAAATGGGCTACGAAGCGATCATCATCAACAATAATCCTGAAACAGTTTCTACAGACTTCTCCATTTCAGATAAATTATACTTTGAACCTTTAACTGAGGAAGATGTCATGAACATCATTGAGCTTGAAAAACCAAAAGGAGTAGTCGTTCAGTTTGGAGGTCAAACGGCCATCAACTTAGCAGATAAATTAGCATCTCACGGAGTACAGATTTTAGGAACATCTCTGGAAGACTTAGACAGAGCGGAAAACAGAGACAAGTTTGAAAAAGCACTTCAGGAAATGAAGATTCCGCAACCTTTAGGGAAAACTTCCGTTTCAAAAGAAGAAGCAATAAAAATTGCCAACGAAATCGGCTATCCGGTGTTGGTTCGTCCGAGCTACGTTTTGGGAGGTAGAGCAATGGAAATTGTTTACACAGAAACAGAACTGGCACACTACATGGAAAATGCAGTGGAAGCAAGTCCTGAACATCCTGTTTTGGTCGACAAATACATGGTTGGAAAAGAAGTGGAAATCGATGCGATCTGCGATGGAGAAACAGTAATCATTCCGGGAATTATGGAGCACATTGAAAGAGCGGGAGTTCACTCCGGAGACTCGATTGCAGTGTATCCTCCACAGAATATTTCACAAAGCGAAATCGATACTTTGATTGATTACACCAAAAGATTAGCAAAAGGATTAAATGTTATCGGATTAATGAACATCCAGTACGTCCTTTTTGAAGGAAATGTTTATGTAATCGAGGTCAATCCAAGATCATCCAGAACGGTTCCTTTCTTATCTAAAATCACTGAAGTTCCGATGGCGAACCTTGCTACAAAAGCAATTTTAGGCCAGAAATTAAAAGATTTAGGCTACGAAAGCGGACTGGTTCCAAACAAAGAAGGTGTTTTTGTAAAAGTTCCGGTTTTCTCTTTCTCAAAATTAACCAAAGTAGATATCTCTTTAGGCCCTGAAATGAAGTCTACAGGAGAGGTTATGGGTAAAGATACCACCCTTGAAAAGGCGCTTTATAAAGGATTGGTTGCTGCCGGAAGAAAAGTTCCGATGCACGGTTCAATCCTGTTCACGGTAGCAGATAAGCACAAGCAGGAAGCAGCTGATCTTGCGGCGAGATTCCATGAAGTTGGCTTCAGAATCTGGGCAACGGAAGGAACAGCAAAATTCTTCGAAGAAAAAGGAATTCCTTGCAAAATAGGATACAAAATCGGGGAGGAGAGTGTCAACCTGATCGACCTGATCCAGAAAGGAAAAGTTCAGTATGTAGTCAACACCATGACGAAAGGAAAACAGTCGGAAAGAGACGGTTTCCAGATCAGAAGAATGAGTGTAGAAAACGGGGTGCCTTGTTTAACATCAATGGATACGGTAGAAGCCATCCTGAAAGTAATCGAAAGCATGAGCTTCAAAATGGAGACGATGTAGTTTAAGATTATTAATGATTGATATAAATCAAACCTCACAGGTTTTAAAACCTGTGAGGTTTTTTTATGGATATTTTTCCGATTCTGAGATGTGTGAAAAACTCTGGCTATAATAATTGTACGCAGATCTTTATCAATCATGTAAAAGATTAGAAAAGGATATTTTCTCATTGGTTTACAATGAAAACCTTCATGCCAAATTTTAAAAAATGGATTCTTAGAAATAATATTCAATGAAGATTTAAAATCTCTGAAAAAACTATCCGCAATTTTTTTACTTACTTTTGTTTGGTAATAAAGATATGAATGTTCTATATCAATTTTTGCTTCATCGGAAATGATGATCTTAAATGTCATACTTCGATTTCATTTCATTAAGAAAAGTATCAATTTCCGTATGCTGTTCGTATGGTCTTTTCTTTATTTTTCGAAGGCTTTCTTTTTGTTCTTCAGAAAGTGTAAAAGTATTGCTTTCATCTTTGAGAATTGCTTCAATATAGCCTAAAACTTTTTCCAGAACGCTTTCTGGAGCATCTTTTAGTAACTGCTGAATATTTTTTAATGTAACAGATTCCATCTCTTTGTTTTTAACAAATGTATGAAATTTTACTGCAAAAATCACTTGCTAACTATCAAATGCAAATGAAAAAACGACAATCTTTAACAAAATTTTAGCATCCCGAACAAATACTTTTCTGATCCTGATTTTGTATTTTTAAACAAAATTTTAAAAGTGAGAAAATTATTATTTGCCATTTGTATATCAGCTTCGGTTTTCAGTTTTGCTCAGGATTATTCGGTGCCGGCGGCAAGTCCGCGCCAGAAAGTAGAGCAGCAGTTCTCAATGTCTAAAATTACGATCGATTATGGAAGACCCGGCGTAAAAGGACGTAAAATCTTCGGAGAGCTTGTGCCTTACGGACAGGTTTGGAGAGCGGGAGCCAACTCCTCTACAAAAATTACTTTCGGACAGTCGGTAAACTTCGGAGGTAAAATTGTTCAGGCAGGAACTTACGGTTTATTCATCGTTCCTACAGAAAAAGAATGGAAAGTAATCTTAAACAAAGATTTCCAGCAGTGGGGTGCTTATACCTATGATCCTAAACAGGATGTGGTGGATGTTACCGTTCCGGTAAACAAACTTGCCGATAAGCAGGAGTGGTTTGAAATAACGCTGAATCCTACCGATGAAAATGCGGCTAATCTTGTATTAAAATGGGACGATCTACAGGCAGAAGTTCCGGTAAAACCTTCCAAACCGGATGCCGTAAATAAAATTGCCGATAAACTTAGAGAAATTAAGAAAATCGAGGCCGACGCTGCGAAAACAAAAAGTTAATTGCAGTTAGCATCAATAAGATAAGTAATGAAGTTTTCTATTCAACCTATATTAGAAAATGAACAATATCAGTTAATCCCCTTACAGCAAGGGGATTTTGAGTCTTTATATCACGTCGCCTCCGACCCGGAAGTCTGGAGCCAGCATCCGAACAAAGACCGGTATCAGAGAGAAGTCTTCAGTACTTTCTTTGAAGGAGCCATAAAAAGTGGCGGAGCCTTTAAAATCATTGAAAAATCTTCCGGGGAAATGCTGGGAAGCACCCGTTTTTACGATTATAACAAAGAAGATAACAGTATTTTCATTGGGTATACCTTTTACGGAACAAAGTCCTGGGGAAAAGGAATTAACCCTCAAATCAAAAAATTAATGCTCGACTATATCTTTCAGTTTGTCGATACGGTGTATTTTCATGTGGGAAAAGATAATATCCGTTCCAGAACAGCTATGGAAAGATTGGGCGCAGAAAATAAGGGTGAACAGGAAATTGCTTATTTCGGAGAACCTTCAAGAATTAATATTTTATACCAAATTAAAAAGAAAAATATGAAAAAATTTAAAATCCAGCAGACGCCATTCGTAGTTCCGACTACCGATGGAAAACTGATTGAAGAACACTGGGGAAATTCCACAGGAAACCCAGACCTTTCCATTGCGCATATGATTGCGCCACCGGGATGGAGCGAGCCGCACCAGACTCCTGATTTTGATGAATTCACGCTGATTATTTCAGGAAAAAAACAATTCGAGATCGATGGTGAAACAGTAGTTCTGGAAAAAGGTCAGAGCATTAGGATCGAAAAAGGCGCCAGAATCCGCTACAGCAATCCTTTTGAACAGGAGTGCGAATATATTTCAATTTGTCTTCCTGCGTTTTCTATGGAATCGGTACATCGGGAAGATGAAGGAGTAGATTAAATTGCATAATGTATGAATTTAATAACGTAACAGTGTAACAATCAAAATATAATTTATAATGATCCCAAACTGACCTTGATATATAGTTTTCTTTTGACTGACGGAAGATTATTCGTAAGTTCGCGCAAATTTTTACGAGAGATAAAACTAACTATGAAAAACAAACTGTCAGTAGCCCTTTTAGCGGGAATCGCCCTTTCTGCAACTTCATGCGCAAGTATCCTTACAGGAACAAAAGATAGGATCACTTTTAATTCGACTCCGGAAGGTGCCAAAGTATTTCACAAAGGAATTGAAAAATGTACAACTCCATGTACTGCTGAGATTCCTAGATCCTTAAGCAAACAAATGGTAACCTTTGAAAAAGAAGGATTCAATAATAAAGAAATAAAGCTTACCAAAACCTTTAATCCGGTATCATTGGTCAATATCCTTTTAGGGGGCGCTATCGGTGTAGGAATTGATGCTGCTACAGGTTCTCTTACCAAGTATTCCCCAAAAGAATATAATGTAGAGCTTGAGCAGAAAAATTAATTTTAAAACTTAACAGTGTAACAATTAATTATTTAGTTATTGTTACACTGTTATATTTTTACATTTACACTATTTCAGGATTTCTTTCAGGAACATCAGCGTATGGTTCCATGCTCTTTTAGCCATTACAGGATTGTAATCCGGAGATTTTGGATCGGTAAATGTGTGTTTTGAATGTGCATAAGTAATGATCTGCCAGTCCGCATTTCCTTCATTCATTTCCTTGATAAGATTGTTATAATCTTCCGGCGTTACACTTTTGTCATCTGCAGGATTTTCAACCAGTATTTTTGTGGAAATCGGTCCGTTTTTCCTTGTCTGATCTTTTCCAATGCTTCCGTGAATTGAAACTACGCCTACAACGGGAAGACCTCCTCTTGCCGATTCTAAAGCCCCCGTTCCGCCGAAGCAATATCCGATTACAGCTATTTTTTCAGGAACAGCTCCGTTTTTCTTTAATTCGTTTAGCGCCAGCGAAATCCTTTTCTGGTAAGCTTCATAGTTTTTCTTATAATATCCTGCGGTTTTTGCCGCAGCATCATTATCTGCCGGAATGTTTCCCTCACCATAAATATCTGCCACAAAAGCAATATATCCTTGTTTTTCCAAATCAGCAGCGGCATTTTTTGCTTCATCATCAATACCTTTCCATGCCGGTAAGATTAAAACTCCGGGAAGTTTTTTTCCGGCATTTGAGGTGACTAAACCGTTTAGTTTTTGCGAACCGTCTTGGTAAGAAACCGTTTTAAGGTTTTGACTGAAGATTGATGTCGAAGTTAACAGAAGTGTTGATAGTATTAAATGTTTCATGTGGAGTTTATTGGTATTGATTAATTTAATCAAATTTTAGGCTAAAATCATTTCTACTCATTTTTCTTATTTTCTATGCTGATCAACTCATCAATTTTTTCGTTGAAGTTTGATTTTGTGATTCCTGATATTCTTTCCAGAGTTTTAAAATAATTTTCCTGATTTTCAATATTAAATCTGCCGCAATTTAAAAGTTCTAAAACTTTACTGAAACCTTTTTCTTTTTCAACTTTTCTGATAATAATTCCGTTTAGAAGATTTTCTAAATAAAGTGGGGTAGAAGCAAGACTAAAGTTTTCTTTGTTACCATATAGCGACAGCCAATCTGTTTTCTGAGTTGCTGAATAAGTATTTTTAAAATCAATCCATATTTGTTCCCATTTATAAAAAGGATGTCCGTCATTAATATAAGAATATCCTTCCAAAGCGGGTAAATACAAATTTTCTCGTGGATACTTTTTAGTAATTCTTGCTTTAAAGAGGCTGCCGAAAGAGAAACTGTCAATTTTACCGTCCTGTGTGGCTACAATTAAGATACTGTTACTGTTATCAGTGGTAAAGTCAACGCCAAAGAACATATTTTCAGTGTTGGATTCCCCTGTTATGTAGTTAATTCCCAATATTTTATAAGCATTTACAAATCCATCTGTCAAAATTACTTTTGTAGGACGTTTTTTCTCATTTAAATTTAAACTTATCCGGTTGTTTTTTGTAATGAAATCTTTTAATTTTTTTTCGTCGATACTTTTTTCGGAGTAAAATGTATAGTTTTCTAATGTCTTTGATTTCCAGTTGCTTATATTGCCGGGAAATGTTGAGGATAGTAAAAATTCGTCATTAATTTCCTGTAACAATATTTGAATTTTTGCAACTGGCTGTTTTATTTTCCCATCTTCAAAATAGCAGTTCAGATGAATTGTATAACTATTTTTGTCAACCGCTTCAGTTGATATAATTTCATACATCAAAGTAAATTTTGTGGTAAATATTTTACTGTTCTGCTGATTTCTCAGTTCATCTAAAAAGAGCCAGGTTTCTAATTTGTTTTTTGGATTTACAATTTTCAGATTCTCATTCGCAACATTTTTATCTAAAATGAATTGACTTAAATTTTCAATAATTTTTTGTCTTTTTGAAGGATCTTCTACACTATTCAGATTATTATTTACAAAAACTTTTGACTGTGAAAAGGTGAGAATAGAGACTGTTTGTAGTAAGATAATAAGTGCATTTTTCATCTCTAGATAGGTTATATTTAAGTTTTGTAAAAAATGTAATTTCCATTTTCAAATCTAGCATGAATATGCTGTAAACCATTCGTTAAAACAATTTCTTGTGCTCCAACAATCGAGTTATATCTTGCCGTCTGCTCAAATGTTTTTTCGGTCAATTTAATTTGCGGCGCCTTGCATTCAATTAAAATAACAGGTTCTGTTTTTTCTGTGATTAAAAGATCAATTCTTTTCGTTAATCCATTTAAAACGATCTTTTTTTCCGTGATTAAAGCAGAAACAGAGTAGGACTTTACCGTAAGATAATAATGGATCCAGTGTTGGCGCACCCATTCTTCAGGAGTGAGCAAAAGGTAAGTTTTACGAACCAGATCATAAATAAAAAACTTATCTTTGTCTTTCTTGAATTTAAAATCAAAAGTTTCCTGAAAATTCAGTTTTGGAAGTTCCATTTATAAGATGAAAGAATTAGATTTAATCCTCAAAAATATTAAAAATAAAGAAGTTTTACCGATTTATTTTTTCCATGGAGAAGAGCCTTACTTTATAGATCTTGCAGTAAAAGCGCTTGAGCATGACTTTCTGGAGGAAGATGAAAAAGCATTCAACCAGACCGTTGTCTACGGAAAAGATACCTCTTACCAGGAAATTCTTTCCCTGGCGAGACAGTTTCCGATGATGGGTGATAAGCAGGTCATCATTGTAAAAGAAGCGCAGGACTTAAAATTCAATGAAGAAGAAAACAGAATCCTCGAAGCTTACGTAACCAATCCTGTTCCTTCTACCGTGCTGGTTTTTGCGCATAAACATAAAAAGCTGGACAGCCGTAAAAAAGCAACAAAAGCATTAGACAAGGCAAAAGCATTAATCCTTAGTGAATCTGTAAAAGAAAACAATCTTCCGAAATGGATCTCCGATGAATGTACCAGATTAAGTATTAAAACCGCACCCAATATCTCTCATCTCCTTGCAGAATATCTTGGAAACGACCTTTCTAGGATTGCCAATGAACTGAACAAATTAAAAATTATCCTTAAGCCTGGTGAAGCGCTTGACGGAAAAATAGTGGAAGATCATATCGGGATCAGCAAAGAATACAATGTTTTTGAACTGCAGAAGGCTTTAGGTACAAAAAATGCCAATGCAGCGTTTAAAATAGCCCATTTCATGGGGAAGAATCCTAAAAATAATCCTTTCGTGATGATGCTGGCCAGTTTGTACAATTACTTTTCCAACGTGATTATTTACAATACAATGGCCGGACAGCCGCCACAGGTGATTGCCGTACAGATGGGTGTCAATCCTTATTTCATTAAAGATTACGCAGAATCAGCAAGATTATATCCTTTAAAACATGCAACGCGGGTGATTTCTATTTTAAGGGAATTCGATATGAAAGGAAAAGGCCTGGGAGCGGTCAATATGAGCGAAGCAGAACTGATTAAAGAGCTGGTTTACAAAATCATCAATGTCGATAAGATTAAGATGAAATTGTGATTGGTCGATTGTTATTTGTTGTTGGTTGATTGACCTAATTTTACTATCAACTGACAACCAACATCTATTAACTAATATCGAAATTCAACATATTAGATATTGACAAGTATCATTAAAATAACTTTAAATACATATTAAAAATTACGAACTTAGCGGACGTAAATTTTAAAATCTTTTGAAAAGCAAATTATGGAGCAAAACATTTTAGATTGTGTGATCGTTGGATCTGGACCTTCAGGCTTTACAGCAGCAATTTATGCGGCAAGAGCAGATTTGAAACCTGAGCTGTATACAGGGCTGGAGCCGGGCGGACAATTAACCACAACTACGGAGGTTGATAACTTTCCGGGATATCCGGCGGGAATTACAGGTCCTGAAATGATGATGGATTTGCAAAAGCAGGCAGAAAGATTCGACACAAAAGTGCATTATGAAATGATCACAAAAGTTGAATTTTCTAAAGAAGTTGGCGGAGTTCACAAACTATATGCAGGCAATAAAGAAATTTTTGCCAGAACAGTAATTATTTCAACCGGGGCAACAGCAAAATATCTTGGGCTGGAAGATGAAAAAAAGTACGCCGGTGGAGGCGTTTCCGCATGTGCAACCTGCGACGGATTTTTCTATAAAGGAAAAGATGTAGTAGTGGTGGGGGCGGGAGATACCGCAGCGGAAGAAGCTACTTATCTTGCCAAGTTGTGCAAAAAAGTGACCATGCTGGTGAGAAAAGATGTTTTCAGAGCATCCAAAGCAATGATTCACAGAGTACACAGTACACCTAATATAGAAGTGAAATTCCATCATGAGCTGATCGCGATTGAAGGTGAAAATAATCTTGTGGAAAGAGCAGTAGTAATCAATAATCAGACTCAGGAAACTTCCAAAATTGATGTTGACGGGATTTTCATCGCAATCGGTCACAAACCCAATACAGACATTTTCGTAGGACAGATTGATCTTGATGAAAACGGATATATTGTAACCGAAAGAGGATCGGCAAGAACCAATCTTCCGGGTGTTTTTGCAGCAGGTGATGTTCAGGATCATATCTACAGACAGGCCATTACAGCAGCAGGAAGCGGATGTATGGCGGCTATGGATGCCGAAAAATATTTGGCAGAATTACATTAACATATTTTATTTAAATAAACCTAAACGCACTTTTTTAAGTGCGTTTTTTATTCATAGCATTGAAAAGCTTATGATAAAAATAGATGTTGCATTGAGATGCGTTAAAAATAATTTATCTGATTTCTAGTAGATTATTACGTTCTGTTAAAATTTCTGAAGAAAATATTTTGGCAGTACACAAAAACATTCTATATTTGCACCACTGAAAACGAAGATACAATCGGAGTTTAGGGAGAGTTGGCAGAGTGGTCGATTGCGGCAGTCTTGAAAACTGTTGACTGTAACAGGTCCGGGGGTTCGAATCCCTCACTCTCCGCCAGGTTAGAAACCAAAATAAGCCAAAACGCTGTAAACATCAATGTTTACAGCGTTTTTTGTTTTAACGCAGTATCAAAAAAAAACAAAATAGGTCACGATTTATATGTCCTATTTAGTGTCCCATTCAAAAAATCACAAAAAATGGGTCACGGAAAATCAGGGAAAGCCCGACCAATAGGCAGTTTAACGATTGTACATCTTGCAAAAAGTGGTAACAAAAAGTAAATTATTAATCATTTAAAGTTATCACACAATGAACAAAACATTCAACCTGTTATTCTTCATCAAAAAGAATAAGATCAGAACAAACGGAACCGCTCCCATCTACTTACGAATTACGATAGACGGCAAGGCAGCAGACATTGCGGCTAAAAGGTATATAGACCCAAAGAAATGGGATGTTAAAGCGCACAAGGCATTAGGTAATTCGCAAGAAGCTAAAACACTGAATCTCTATCTAAAAACTTTGGAACAGAAAGTATACGATTTCCACTACCTGATGCTGAAAGAAGAAAACTTTGTAACGGCAGAGAGTTTAAAATCTAAACTGCTTGGAACTGATATTGAGCAAAGAATGCTTATTCCGATATTCCAGGAGCATAATGACAAAGTGGAAGCCTTGGTCGGTCAGGATTTTGCTCCCGGAACATTGGAACGTTACAAAACTTCTTTAAAGCATACGCAAGAATTCATTAATTGGAAATACAAAGTTTCTGATATTGATATCACGCAAATCGATCACGGTTTTGTCTGTGATTATGATTTCTGGCTGCGCAGTGTCCGTAAATGTGGAAACAATACCGCTGTGAAGTATCTCAAGAATTTCAAAAAGATCATCCGTTTGTGCATGGCGCATGGATGGATCACGAAAGATCCTTTTCTGGGTTACAAAGCAAAGATCAAAGCTGTAGAACGTCCTTACCTTACCAAAGAAGAAATCCAGATGATCTATGAAAAGAAATTTGCATCAGATCGATTGAACCAGGTTCGCGATATCTTTCTTTTCAGCTGTTATACAGGTCTGGCCTATGTGGATGTCAAGCAATTGTCTAAGTCTAATATCAATGTCGGGATTGATGGTGACCAATGGATTTTTACCCATCGTCAAAAGACCGATACCTCAACCAGGGTTCCACTATTGCCTTTAGCTCAGGAAATGGTTTTAAAGTATGAGAATCATCCGCAATGTGTGAATTCAAATGTCCTTTTTCCTGTTCTCAGTAATCAGAACATGAATGCGTATCTCAAAGAAATTGCGAGCGTTTGTGGTATCAATAAAGATTTGACGTTCCATATCGCAAGGCATACATTTGCGACTACTGTTACGTTGTCGAATGGTGTTCCCATTGAAAGTGTAAGTAAAATGCTTGGGCATACGAATATCAAAACAACACAGCACTATGCTAAGATTTTGGATAAGAAAGTAGGTGATGACATGTTCGCATTGAAAATGAAGCTTGAAGGCCAGAAGTGATTTGCAAAATTATATCAAACTTTACTATGAATTCAATTGTCTAAAATGAAGAGAACCAGATTGTAGGTTTTACTGCTGTTGTTGAAGATACTCTGGAAATGCTTTTATTCACAATGATTTCGGGAAAAAGGTTACGGAAAAATATTGTGCAAATTTATGAAAGAGATGACTGGATTTACCAAAGTAGATGTCAATGCACAAAACCCATTGGCACATCGGTTCTATGAAAATATGGGTTTCAGAAAAATTTCGTGATCAGCAAAAGATAATTCAACAAAAAATTACCCGATTATCCACATCAGTCTATAAGATTAAGAAAAATATTACACAGGGATTCTGTTCCTGTACCAATACCGGAGAATGCCGAATGATTTGGTAGAAGATTTAGAAAAATTTTATACAATTTCTCAATTAGCAATTACAAACATTTGCTTTCAACGGTGTTTTTAAATCCAGATATTGAACAAGAATTGATTATTTTGAGAATCATTACCGCAGGAGCAGTACCACTGATTACCACAGCAAGAGCAATCATATATCGTTCGGACAAGAAACTTGCGGACCACTTATGACTGAAACAAGACATCGGGAGGAAATATTCCAATCGTAAAGCCTTCAACTCTTCCAGATTTACTACAGGGTAGATGCTGTCATCTGCGTTGAGCTGTGTTCCAAATAGCTGAGGTTTCCGCTGAAAATACTGAATCCTATCCAAGAGATAAGCCCAATGCTTTTTATTTACGTCCTCCATATTGTCAATCATCAATTCAAAAAATGATTTCATAAATGCGGGCTCTGCAATCGCATGCTGGGCAACCAGCCATGCCGCCTCAATGGCCTCACTGCCTACTTTTGATATGCCCGGGAATCCTATATCACAGATAATTTTTCTCAACGTTTCTGCGTTTTCCCGGTGTATCTTTTCCGTTTCGGGATGATAGTCACCGATCAGCTGTTTTTCCCTGAACAGTCTTTCTCTGACCGAAAGGTCTTTTTCTACCAGCCTGATTAACTGCGCAGCATACTCCAGTTGCACCATAATACATTATCTTTCAGTCAAAATTATAAAAATTTCATCCGTACTATGAAAAAGTAGTGATTTTATGTCATTACTCAATTTATCTTAATAAGTTGATCAACTGTTCAAATCTATTAACATCAAAAATCACCGCTATGAATTGAAAGAACAGAATTTATGGTCTGGATGGAACGGATCATGAATGATTAGATCTCCTGAAAGAACAGGTCGTAAACAGCCAATCCCGATTATCGAAGTAGATGGTGAGCAACTCCTCAACTCCTCAATAACCAGAATGTGCCTCCAAAAATAAGCTCAGGATTTTGCAACGCCAATGTAGCGGTCAACCTTATCTCTCTGAAAGGACGGTTCTTCTGACGGATGAAAAATCCCAGGACAATTATTATTATCTCCGAGATGAAAATATGTTTAAGTTTTCATTTGAGTTTACAGACGTTTTGGCTGGTAATACTAAGTAAAATACATTTTATAAGTTAAAAGCGATATCATTAATTAAATTACGTATCTTGAAAAGTACAGCATAGTCTTCTTTCATTCTACTATCTCACGACAAGCTTTGTTGTATATAATCTATAGTTTTGTTAAAATAATTTGCATAACGTTCAAATATATCATTATGATATTACTCATGTAAAATTGATAATTATATCTTTTAAGGGAGAAATAAAAAGAATACTTTTGCAACGGTTTAAAAATTAATAATCAACACTCGAATAAACATTAAGAATGAATAAATTCTACTCAGGAGCATTACTCTTATGCTCTGTCTTGCGCATTTCCGCTCAGGAAGTAGTCTGGCAGAAAGACATCAAATCGTCCACCCAGGATTTTCTTTCCCAGATCACAACCACCATCGACGGGCAGTATCTGATTTCAGGCAGCTCCATTCAGTCAGATAAATTATCTGCTGATAGCAGACAAAACAATGGTTATGATTTCCATTTAATCAAACTCAACCAGCAAGGTGAAGAAGTCTGGGAAAAGTATTTCTCGGGACGAGGCCATGATTTTCTATCGGCAACACTCGCCACTCAGGAAGGTGGCTTTCTTGCAGCAGGAACCTCTTATTCGGGGGAAGAGCTGGATAAAAAGGACGATTCTAAAGGAGGTTCTGACATCTGGCTGATCAGGATCAATGAATTTGGAGATGAACTGTGGCAGAAAACCGTAGGCGGTACTTCGGATGAAGAAGCTAGAGCGGTAATTCAAACCACCGACTTAGGTTTTTTTGTTGCAGGAAATACTCAGGATTCAGAAAAAGGGTACGGATCTAAAGACGTCCTCATTATCAGAATGGACAAAAACGGAAAAGAGTTATCACAACTGGTTTTGGGCGGGAAAGACCTGGATGAAGTTGAGAAAATGATTCCAACGAAAGATGGCGGAGCCTTGCTAGGTATTTACTCAAGAAGTAATGCAGGAGGATCAAAGAAGAGTCAAAGCTTTGGAGAAGGTGATTATTGGATTATCAAACTTTCCAAAGAAGGCAAGGTAGAATGGGAAAAGAACTTCGGAGGAAAAGGAGATGATCATTTAAGAACATTGGCTTTAACTTCTACAGGATACTTAATCGGTGGAGAATCAAGATCAGAACGGTCCGGAAATAAAACGGTTGGTATCGAAGAAGGAACCGACTTATGGTTGATCTCCCTTGATGAAAGAGGTGAAGAAATCTGGCAGAAATCCTACAACTTTAAAAACCGTGACGTCTTAATGGGCATGAATGCCGTTTACAATCGATCAACCGATAACAATCAGTCATCAACTAAAGGTATTTTATTGGGAGGTTACACCCAAGCGGAAGGAAGAATAGAAAATGAGGATGAGACTTTCTGGATACTGTACCTGGACCAGAATGGGAATGAGCAGTGGAGGAAGCATGTGAAAGGTGAATCAAGGAAGAGGGAAGAAAGACTTTCGGATATTAAACTGAACCGGGATGGCTCGATTGTTTTAGCAGGAACCAGCGCAGAGGAGTTGGGTAAAGAGAACTGGAAAATTGTAAAGCTGGGAGACAAGCAGATTGATCAGCTGATCGAAAAGCAGGATATTAAGATTTACCCGAACCCTGTATCAGATTACGCATATGTGGAGATCGGATTTGATTTCAAGGATGCGGATATTGTTTTATATGATATGGGTGGGAGACAGCTTCAGAGTTTGAATACAAAAAATAAAGTCACTAAAATTAATACGCAGGCTCTGGTTCAGGGAGCGTATCTGGTGAATATAAAAACTAATGATAATAAATCTGCAAGTGCAAAGCTTATAAAGAAATAATGAAGAAAGAATATCTTAAATTAGGACTGCTGGCCATCGTATTAAATTTTGCATACGCAAAATCACAAACCAGCCCTTTTACAAATAGTGCCTTGGAAATGAGCAATATTCATGAAAATGAGGGACGTGCCAGTATTAGTGTACCTATTGAAAAGCTAGGAATAAAAGATTATACTCTAGATATTAATGCTTATTACGATTCAAAGGGGGTTAAAGTTAATTTTGAAAGCGGTGAGATTGGACAAAACTGGGACTTAAGTTATAAGGGTATTATTACTCGCGAAATTTACGATCAGGCAGACGAAAAGAAGATAAAAGTTTACAGAACCGTCAAGTATGGTTTTTTTGATAGTGGAGCTGCTTATCCATTATGTTATGATTACTTAAGAAAAGATCAGGTCGGACTTTTATACAATTTACCTTTGGTAAAATCTAATGTTGAAAAATTTTTTAATACACCAAATCCGGCTCCTGGCTATACAGGCTCTATATCACCTAAATTTTATTATAATGATTATTCTAAATTAACAGTTACTGATAAGCAGAGTGATTTATTTACAGCTGTTATTCCTGGTAAAGAGCCTTTTAATTTTTATTTTGATCTGGATGGAAATATTAAATTAATTTCTAATGAAAATTATAAAATTGAGTATGAAGTAGATAATTACTCATTTTTTAAAAAATTTATATTAATTGATGAGCAAAATGTGCGTTTCACTTTTGATAGTTTTGAAACAGTAAAACAAGATTCCGAAAATATCATAAATGGTAATCTTTCTGTCCAGAACTATCCTCTAAAAGGGTTGACATCCTTTAATCCTAATTTCGGCAATCTTCCGAATTGTGATCCAAATGATTCAGCTGCTCAATATTATTATGATAGAGTACCCGTATCATGGTATTTGTCAAAAATAGAAAACAAATATGGCGAAAAAATAGTCTATAACTATGAACCGAAAAAAATCCTTTCGCTACAAATAAATACATATGATCAGGAGTATTATTCTGATGTCTATGGCTATTCTGCTCATATCAATGAAACTCCGGTGGTCACAAGTATAAGTAATGAGACATCATCTCTTAAATTTAATTACGCAGAAGTGAGGAAGGATTTACTTAATTTTGATAATCCTAATTTTACAAATGTTCCCAGGTTAAGTTCTATATCATCTTTTTATGGTAATGTTAAAAAAGGAACTGTTGCCTTTGATAGTAATTATATTTTATCAAATGACAGTAATGGTCTGGCTTTATCAGATTCCCAGCTTGCAATTTATAGGAGACTTTTTTTAAGAGGCATTTTATTCCTGAATGTGGCAGAAGATAAGGTAAAAGATAAATATGATTTCGAATATAATGCTCCGCAGACATTACCTCACAGACAATCATTTAAAATCGATATTTGGGGATATTACAGGAACAATCCTACTACGGGTGTAACAGCACCTACGACACGTCCTCGAATCTACTATTATTATGATAGCGGATTAAATAACGTAGATCATAATTATGTATCGTTTTATAAAAGAAATACCTATACAGGAAATGAGATTGCAACAACTAGTGATGATAAAACACCTGTTATTGGTGATCTCTCTATAGGTCTTATTAACAAGATAAAACATCAGGGAGGTTATACCGCGTATCAATATGATTCGAATTATTTTACTTACTATGGAATAAAGAGAGAAGGGCCAGGAGCAAGAGTAAAAACAGTAGAAATAAATGACGGAAATACAAGCTCCTTTACAGATTATTCATACGGAGAAAACGCAGACGGTATTGGATATATAGATTCCTTGCCCGTATTTGCCACAATTATGAAAGGCTGGAATGGCTTGGGAGGATATGATAGAAATAATATTACCAAATCTGCTAACCATTTTGCTGAAGGTACAATATTATATAAGGTTATCAGAAGTTCTAAAAGAAGTAGTAACAATGCTAACGGATATATAATTAACAGATATTCATTATTTGACACTGTTAATAACAGTACTATTAATATCGGCGATTTTGTCTATAATTCAAATAAAACCGATTCATATTCACTAAGATGTATGGCTGGGAATTGTGACCATCTGGATGCAACATATGAGCTGGATGTCACGTCAACACCTTTTTTACTTCCTGAAGCCGATATGAGCAGGGTAAATGGTAAATTAATAAAACAGGAAATTTTTGACAACAATAATAATATTGTAGAATCAACTGAATATACGTATCAGCTTAAGTGGAATCAGTTAAACAGGATTAGTATGGGAGGTTACCGTCATGTGGCTAATTCTTCTTCATTAGATATAGGAGTATTTGGTGGCGTACAAAAATATTACTCATTCAATTATGATCCCAAGGTAATTGTCACAAAATCATTTTTTAATAATGGATCAGTACAAAAAACAAAGACATTCACTTATAATAATGAAAGAAAAGTTTCTGAGATAAAGGAACAGATAGCCACTAATATTACCAAAACTGAATTTAAGTATGCATATGAGTCTACCACAACAATAGGGAATGCGTTGCGGGCTCAAAATAGGTTAAATGAAGTCGCTGAATCCACTTTAACAACTGATGGAGGTGGTATTGTAAAGAGTAGGACTCAATATAATCAGTTTACATTTCCAACTTCGTCTGCCGCAAATCAGAATGTCATTTTGGGCGTTAAACAAGAAACCAGCCTTGATGGAAATAATTATTATGGTGCTGAGGAAGTCACTAAGATTGGTGTTAATGGAAATGTGATTGAAAAAAAGCATAATGGAAGCGTATACGAAACAATAATTTGGGGCTATAAGCAAAGCTTACCTATAGCAAAAATTTATGGTGCCTCTTATCAGCAGGTGATGCAGTCATTTAATCTAGATCCCAATAATGTTAATTCCTATTTAGATTTAGATATTGTCAAAAAATCTGATCTTGATATTGATGGTTTGTCTGAAGCAACCTTTGTCAATGCTTTAGAAACTTTCAAAAATAAAACTGAATTAAAAGATTTTCAAGTTACTACATTTACTTATGACCCCCTTATCGGAATTAAGAACAGTATCCAGCCGTCCGGTACAAAAGAATTGAATGTATATGACACGAACAATCGTTTAGAAAAAGTGCTGGATAAAGATAATAACATTATTAAGGAATATAATTATAATCTTAATAATACAATAACAAAATATTTTAACGAAGCCAGAGGTCAGTATTTTTATAGAAATAGTTCCACATGTACAGCACCAACCTCTGTTGGTGGTCAGTACTACTATTATGTACCTGCAGGGAAGCATTATTCATATATCAATCAGGCTGATGCTGATCAAAAAGCCCAAAATGATATCAATGTGAATGGTCAAACAGTTGCTAATACGAGTGGACCATGCGGATTTGTATCTTGTGATTTTACCCCAAATTATTATGCAAATGTAAACTATAGCTCTATACAGCAAACAGCACTTAACCATATTTCAATGATTCTTACTTATAGTGCAAACCCGCCATCCGGAATGTCATATACTGGTGGAGGTGTTTCAGTTGGATATATCGGAGCAGCATGCAGGCCTTCAACTATAAAGTATATCAATAGTGGAAATTGGAAAGTAACCATTACTCCAGATGGCTATGTCATTGTAAGCGCAAACAGTGGAGCTCCTCAACCAACATCTACGGTTGGATTTTCAGTAGAATATGATAAATAACTAAATCAATCATGAAAAAAATACTACTACCGATAGGATCAATATTATTATCGGGACTAACATATGGACAAACATCACCTAGCGATAATCAAAACTATATACAGATAAGATCATATCTGGAACCGGTTAATTCTACTACTACGGGTGCAAAACAATTTAATACCGTTAAATATTATGATGGTTTAGGAAGACCTAAACAAACGGTTGGTGTAAAAGCCTCACCCAAAGGGAGAGATGTTGTTAACTATATTGAATATGATGGATTTGGCAGACAGGCATTGGAATATTTACCGGTTCCTCAAGCTGCAACTCAAAATGGCGCAATTTATACCTCTCCTTTAAGTAATGCAACTCAAAATGATCTTTACGGAAACGAGAAAATTTATGCTGAAAAGCAATTCGACAGCTCTCCGCTAAGCAAAATTTCTCAACAAAAAAATGTTGGAACAGCGTGGAACGATAAACCCATTATATTGAATTATGATACAAATACAGATGGTGAGGTAAAAAAATATTCAGCTTCTTTTAACTATGGGAGTTTTGTATCTGAAGTTAATTTTTCTGGAATTTTCGGAACAGGGCAATTATATAAAAATATTGTTACTGATGAAGATGGTAGCAAAACCATTGAGTTTAAGAACGCTAAAGGTCAGATTGTACTTGTAAGAAAGATGATTACTTTATCTGAGAGCGCAGATACCTATTACGTTTACAATCAATTTGATCAGCTAGCTTATGTGATCTCCCCTAAAGCAGTTGATGAAATTAAAAATTTAACGGGAGGAACATTACTTCCTAATACTGTGTTGGATAGCCTGTGCTTTCAATATAAATATGATAACAGAAATAGGCTGGTCGAGAAGAAAGTTCCGGGTAAAGGCTGGGAATATATGGTGTATGATAATCAGAATCGTTTAGTTTTGACCCGTGATGCCGTGTTGGAGGGGCAAGGCAAATGGCTCTTTACAAAATACGATCAATTTTCAAGACCTATTTATACAGGTATTTTAGACAGCCCACCGGGCAGAGCCCAACAGGCGGTTGTAGTAGAGGGATTTGGTTCCAATAATGAAATAAGGACAGCATCAAGTTTCAACAATACAGGGATCGATGTTTTTTATACAACCAATTCGTCGTATCCTCAGTACAACTACACTGTATTATCTGTCAATTATTACGATACCTACCCCTCATACAGCTTTAACCCTCCTTTTCCTTCCAATATTCTTGGAGATGCAACACTTACGGATACTCCCTCCGCAGATGGATTAAGTACCAAAAGCTTATCGGTAATGAGCTTGGTTAAAAATATAGAAGATGATAACTGGACAAAAGAGTATACTTATTATGATAAAAAAACAAGAGTTATCGGGAAATATATTATTAATCACTTAGGAGGACGTACAAAGGTAGACTCCAAGTTGGATTTTGCAGGTATGACTTATCAGAAGATTACTACTCATAAAAGACTTGATTCTGATACTGATAGGGTGATTACAGAAAATTTCACTTATGACCACCAAAATAGATTGCTCACTCATACCCATCAGGTAGATAGCAGCCCTGTGGAATATTTAGCCAGGAATACCTACAACGAACTTGGTCAGCTTTCCGGAAAAAAGGTCGGGGGGGCTTCTCCTCTGACGCCTCTGCAAGACATCAGTTATAACTATAATATACGGGGATGGATGACCAAGATCAATGATCCTGTAAATCTTAACGGTAAGCTGTTTGGATATGAGATAAAATATAATAATCCGGAAAGTGCGAATATTGCTCCCGGCAGATTCAACGGGAATATTGCGGAGATCGACTGGAATAATGGTTCTGAAAATCTTTTAAAAAGATATGATTATACCTACGATAAGCTCAACAGACTGACAAATGCATTTTATAAAGAACCAAGTACCGGACTCAGCGGTAATTTTGATGAGTATTTAACGTATGATTTGAACGGTAATATCTCAAATCTTAAACGTACGGCAACTCCTGTATCATTGCTTACAAGCACATTGGTAGATAATCTGGACTATCAATACACAGGAAACCGGTTAACTAAAATTATCGAAAATCAGCTAAACAGTACCGGTTACGAAGGTGGTAATAACATCATTGACTACAATCTTAACGGAAGTATGATCAATATGAAGGATAAGGGAATTAACAGCATTGCTTATAATTATTTGAACCTGCCTAATTCTTATGGAATTACTCAGGCTAATCCTTTTGGAACTTTTACCAGCTTTAGCTTAAACTATTTATACAGGGCAGACGGTACTAAAGTTCGTAAAACCTATTACAGTGGCGGGGGCAGAGGAAATCCTACGATTACGAACAATATTACGGATTATCTGGACGGTTTCCAGTATAGCTATTCAGAGGTTACCCAATGCCTTTGGTGCCGCACGAGTGTTGCCTATGAAAAAGAGGCTTTTAAAGACCCGGTTATTCCCACGCTACCTGGAACCCTAACACCTGTGTGGATCCTTGATTTTGTGCCGACCGCTGAAGGGTTTTACAGTTTCAGAGAAAACCGGTATATTTACCAGTACAGAGATCATCTGGGGAATGTGCGGATAAGCTATCAGAAAGATAGTAATGGTGAACTGAAGATAACCGATACGAATAATTATTATGCTTTCGGATCAAATCACATTGGAGGGTTAAAGAGTTCGTTGGGAGGATATCAGAGTTATAAGTATAATGGTAAAGAGATACAAGAATCGGGAATGTACGACTATGGAGCAAGATTTTATATGCCAGATATCGGAAGGTGGGGAGTAGTGGATCCGCTGGCGGAAAAATCAGGTGATTGGAGTCCTTACAGATATGCATTTAATAATCCGACGAAATATATAGATGCAGATGGCTTATATGAAACCGATGGACATTTTTGGACCGTTTATTTGATGGCAACAATCTTGGGAAGAAGAGATGCTTACACATTAGCTTACTTCACTGAAGCTCCTGATAATATTATGAGCAGAAGCGGAGAAGTACTGTCTTCTCCAAGTACATGGATGGATCCGGTACTCCAAAGAAGTATGCACGCTCTCAATGGCGGACGATCCGTAGATGCTCGAAATACCGGAAGGAGTATGCTGACCAATGCCAATACATACGAAGAAATAGGAACTGCATTACATTATTTTGGTGATAGTTATGCCCATTCCCGGCTTTCAGATGGTAATCATATGTATGCTAATGGAATAGGTCATTTAGGTGACTGGCATGAGCCAGATAAAATTGCTAAAAGGCCAGATTTATACTTGGAGTACGTCAACACTTTGTCGGATGCGTTACAAACAAAGCTAGGTGGAGGAAAAATAGATATGTTTACTTTTGAATATGTTGCAGGTCATGGCGGCAGTACTGAAGAAAATAGTGCCGTCTTTGAAACAGAAGTAAGATTACGGGAAGGCGTTAAAACATTTACAGTTGCTGGCAATCAAGTCGATACAATCAATAATTACATGTATAATAGGAATATGCATTACAAACAATTTGAAAATAAAACTACTGTAACCTACACGAATGTTGATGTTTATCAGCAAAATAAGGCAGGTGAATGGATTAAAACTACTGAAAAAAGAACTGTTGTAAAATTTTAAAATAAATGAAAAAGATAATATTATTTAACTTAATATACCATACTCTTTTATTTATAATACCTCTGATTATTTTGTTAATTGCTGAGGGTTACGGATCAGAAATCTTTGCGTATGCGTTGTATTTTAGTTTAATATATTTCATAATTGGATTTATATCCGATTGCCTGGTCTTAGGTATACTTCAACATTTTAATGTCAAGAGATTTAAATGGTCTTTATTTGCCGTATGCTCTGCCATTATTTTTATTCTTACATATTATGTTTTGATATAAAATGCGGTAGTAGAAATCTTAAATCTCCACCAGGTCGGAAAAATAAAATTCGTTAAAACGCTGTAAAATTTATTTTACAGCGTTTTTGTTAGTGTTAGTGTCAAAAAATCAAGACGGCGTTATTCCGGTCCCTTAAGGTTATTTTATATGGGTTCTCAAGAAGATGGAAACAGCGGGGCTTCTAAAAATTGATCATTTAAAGATCTTTTATTGTATAAAATATATTTTGACGTACTACATTGGGCTCTTGATCCGCTATGCGATTGATAAAAAAGATCTTGCAGGTATCTTACTTGTTCATCTTATGACAAAATATAAAAATTATGGCAGACAACAAATCAAAGAAAGACCAGCGTGACCGCAACAAGTTAAGTGGTTCTGAAAATTATGAGATCCAGCATTTCAAAGAAAAGATGAATGTCAGTTCCCAGGCTGTAACAGGAGCAATCCGCGCTACAGGATCGAATGACTGTAAAGTACTTGAAAAGTATTTGAAAGAAAAGCAGAAAAAATAACTCAATCCAGAAGATTTATACAGAAAGCGCTTATCATAACTCATCTTTCTGGTTTCATCAGAAAGATTTTTTATTACCTAAAAGTCGATTTTATGAAATTATCGGATTACCATAAAAAATAATCGAAAGATAAAACTCCTGAACCATTAGGAGACGACCCTCAGGCACAGAACTTCGATTTGTCGTTAAGAAGCACAATGCCTCACATCTTCTTCATGACGATTTTCACATGGAGATGGACGGGGTTATGAAAAGCTGGGCAGTTCCAGAGGCGCTGTCACTTGATCCGGACATTAAACGTCTTGAAATGATGGTAGAAGACCATCCTTATGATTATAAAGATTTCGAAGGCATTTATCCCCAAGAAGTAATATGGTAGCGGAACCGTCATTTTTTACCTATCGTCAAAAGACCGATATCATAACCAGAGTTCCGTTATTGCCTGTGGCTCAGGAGCTGGTTTTAAAATATGAGAATCATCCGCAATGCGTCAATTCAGATGTCCTGTTTCCTGTTCTCAGCAATCAGAAAATGAATTCGTATCTGAAAGAAATTGCGAGTGTCTGCGGAATCAATAAAGATTTGACGTTTCATATTGCAAGGCATACGTTTGCGACTACTGTTACTTTGTCCAATGGCGTTCCTATTGAAAGTGTGAGTAAAATGCTGGGGCATAGGAATATTAAAACTACGCAACATTATGCGAAGATTCTGGATAAAAAGGTGAGTGATGATATGGCGGTTTTAAAAGATAGGCTTCAAACTAAATAATGGATAAGGAAGTTGGATTAGTCAATACTAATTGATCATAACTGTCAGATTAAGTATTGACTAATTTAAATTAATAATGTGTTTAAGAACTGCATCCAATTCACGTAACGCAAATACTACTCAAATGTAAGCCAGAAAAACTTACAATAAATTAGTTGGCATTGCATGGAAGCGTATTGTATGGTTAGTCATGATCATAGAGAATCATCTGCTATTGTTCTATAGTAGATTGAATATTTAAATTGTGTTTTGGGCTTATATAAAAATCAGTAAAGATTATATGTTGCATCATATAAAGCCTCCGTAAAGCCGGTTAGGTATGGTTTCGTTTGCTTAGGTAATTATGTAAAGTAGTATTCATTCTCGCCTTACAGGCTTTTGTTGATCATAGCAGTTATCTGCTGCATTACTAGGACATCGAATTGTCAATCAGTACCAATGTAAGTAAGAATGAATCTACGTATAGGCCAATGCTGGCCGCATCGGTGTTTGTTAGATAATATTCAAAGTATAATGCAGCAATTTCTAAAACTGGATCAGAACCGGATGGTACGTCCAGCAGAAATATATATGTATATATGCATAAATACATTTGTGGAACAGGAGCATTAAAAACAGTAAGAGTGTGAGTGGACAATGCTACCGACTGTAAACATTATTCTTTTGCGTAGTAGATCTTCCCTTGCTCAATTCTCAACATATTCTGCCTTTCCATTTTTTTGATGGTTCGGATAACCGTTTCGATTCGTAAACCGGTCAAGCCTGCCAATTGTTTTCTTGACAGGGGGATTGGAACAGAATTTCGGCTGTTTGATGAATTGTATTGCCTGAAATATTCCATGACGGTCTGCAGCTGGTGGGTTGGATCATGAGATGAAATAGTAAACAGCATGATTGATTTGTAATATAACCGCTCTGCTAAACATTGAATATATTTAACGAGATTTCAGGATGGCGGAATAATAATCCTAAAAAAGCAGTCTTTGACAATTTTAAGATATGGCAGTACGATTTGGCAACCGCCGACATAGGATAGGGCTGATCGATAAACAGCACCGTTTCACCGAAACATTGTCCTGCTGAAATGATATTCTGGGTAAATTCTTTACCGGAATCGTTATAATTGGTAAGCTCAACAGTTCCTTCAACAATCTGATAATAAAATCTGGCCCGCTGTCCTTCTTGAAATATTTCCTGATTAAGATCAAAAAATACATGTTGTGCGCCGTGCTCTAATAAAAGATTCTCCTTAATAATCATATATTGTATTTAATGGTTATAATAAAATCTAGTATCACTTGTCGTAAATTTTACAAATACTGCACCATTTATTATCTACAGTGGCATATGAGAATGTGGAAAATAACTATCGCAAAGATTAATTACTCACCGTCTGGCAGTGACAAAAAAAATGCTGTAGTATATTCAGACCGTAAAGACACGATACAGCAGTTTACATCGGCAGTATAATCACAATTTCTTATGCGTACCGATGGAGGATTTCAGGTGAAGGTTAAAAATGCTAATGCTATTCTGCAAGACGGAGGCAAAAAACATCAAAGCGAATGCGATTCCGACATATTGCTGTGGCATTTGCCAAAAAGATGTTATCTTCATTACATAAAATTCCAGCAATATCTGCTTACTGTTATAAGGTATTGGTTTAGTGAACAGAAGATTTGTGTGAAACAAAATTATGACGATAATCATTAAAATAAAATACCTTTTACTCTTTTATTTCAAAAACTTACATTACTTTTGTCATATAAAATAACAGATAATGTTTTCCAAAACCTGTGAATATGCCATCCGTGCACTTATATATGTCGCGCAGAAGTCCAAAGACGGAAGCAGGATAGGGATTAAAGATATTGCATCTGGAATTGATTCACCGGAATATTTCATTGCAAAGATTCTTCAGGATTTAAGCAGGAAAGGCTTCGTACAATCAGCCAAAGGACCAAACGGCGGTTTTTATATGGATGATAAAAATTTAGGATTATCCGTTGCCGATATTGTGAGAGAGATTGATGGTGACAAACTGTTCTCCGGCTGTGGTTTGGGATTAAAAGAATGCTCGGAAAATCATCCTTGTCCTATCCATAATGAATTTAAACACATCAGGCAGGCCATACAGATAATGTTGGAAGGATCTAAGATCCAGCTGTTTGTAGAAAATCTGGATCTAAAGCTAACATTCCTCAAGAAATAAAAAAAATTTAATTTAATAAAATACTAAAAGGTATTTTTATCTTATTAAAAAATTTATCTAATAAGATTCCATAAGTTAAAAATTACTATAAATAATCCATCATGAGAAAGACACTGTTCATCGCCGCTATTTTGTCATCATTCATCAGCCTTATTTCCTGCAGGCAAAATGCTTCCGGCAACTCCGAAAATAATACTGATACCGAAAAAATAAAAGCCGACGGAACGACAGAACTTCAGCAGCCTGTTGCACCGCCAAATGTTCCCGCACCGGTTGGCAGCCGTGCTGCGAAAAAAGTGATTGTAAAGCTGGAGACGATTGAAAAGACAGGAGATCTTGCAGACGGAACACAATATCACTTTTGGACCTTCAACGGAACGGTTCCGGGTAGCTTTATCCGAGCAAGAGTGGGAGATGAGATCGAGCTTCATCTAAAGAATAATGAAAACAATACCTTTCCGCATAATATCGATCTTCATGCGGTAAATGGTCCCGGCGGAGGGGCAGAAGCTACTTTTGTTGCTCCGGGAACAGAAAAAATATTCAATTTTAAAGCGTTGAATCCGGGGCTTTACGTGTATCATTGCGCAACCGCACCTGTAGGAATGCACATCGCCAACGGCATGTACGGCCTCATCCTGATTGAACCTGAAGGCGGACTCCCGAAAGTGGATCAAGAATTCTATATCATGCAGGGCGATTTCTATACTAAAGGAAAATTCGGAGACAAAGGTTTGCAGGAGTTTGATATGGATAAAGCAATTGCTGAACATGCTGAATACGTCGTTTTTAACGGAAAAACGGGCGCCTTGTTGGGAGATGGAGAGTTACAGGCTAAAGTAGGGGAAACCGTTCGTTTCTTCGTAGGTAATGGCGGACCCAATCTTACTTCATCTTTCCATGTCATCGGAGAAATTTTCGACCGAGTATATATGGAAGGAGGCAGCAAGATTAATGAAAATGTGCAGACAACGGTAATTCCTCCCGGCGGGGCTTCTATTGTAGAGTTCAAAGCAACGGTTCCGGGAGAATATGTAATTGTGGATCATGCGATCTTCAGGGCCTTCAATAAAGGCGCATTAGGAAAAATAAAAGTGACCGGGCCGGAAAATCCTGCTGTTTACAAAAAAAATCCATAGTTAATAGTGTGTACTGAGGTTTTAATTCCGGAGAGATGAAAGTTCTGATCAGCATATTAAGCGTGTTTACAGGTGCCGTATTAATTTCCTGTGGGCAAAACCAAATTACTCCTGATGCGAAACCTCAGATTTTTGTACTGAAACCTGTGGCAGATACTAAGAAAATGGTAAAGATTCAGGGCGGAACATATGAAGCTTTCATTGGTAAAGATACAGGGAGAATGATAAAAGTAGAATCTTTTTATATGGATGACAGTCCGGTAACCAATTCGGAGTATCTCAGATTCCTGAAAAAAAATCCGCAATGGGCAAGAAGCAAAGTGCTGCGTTTATATGCAGACAGTACCTATCTGAAGCATTGGAAAAATGATTATGAAATCCCTGAAAACCTTGATCCCGAAGCGCCGGTAACCAATGTGTCCTGGTTTGCAGCGGAAGCTTATGCCCAAAGTGTAGGAAAACGACTTCCCACCATTGATGAGTGGGAATACGTGGCACTGGCCGATCAAAATTCGCGCAATGCGTCAAAAAAAACGCAGTTTACCGACTATGTGCTGAGATCTTATCAGAAAAAAGACAAAACAAGACAACTGATAAAACAGGAAAAGCCCAACTACTACGGTGTTTACAATATGTACGGTATGGTTTGGGAATGGACCTACGACTTTAATTCGGTAATGATGAGCGGGGAATCGAGAAAAGATAACACTACCAATGAGAATCTTTTCTGTGCAGGAGCAGCTGTTACTTCATCGGACCTCAGAAATTATGCTGCATTCGTACGCTATGCATTAAGAGGAAGCCTAAAAGCAAATTACTGTCTCAACAATCTCGGTTTCAGATGTGCCAAAGATTATAAAAATTTTAAATAATGAAAAAGATACTATACATTCTGCTTGCGATGACAGTGTTATCCTGCAGTAAAAAAAATGAAGAAATAAGCTCGGATTCCATTTATAACATCAGTTCAAAATGGCAGAAACAGGACGGTAATGCCATTACATTTTCCGACTTCAAAGGAAAAGTGATTGTTACTGCAATGATTTTTACTTCCTGTAAAACGGCATGCCCGAGACTGACAGCTGAAATGAGAGCCATTTCAGAAAAAGTGGGAAAAACAAATCCGGAAGATATCAGTTTCGTGCTGATTTCCATTGACCCGGAAACCGATACGCCGGAAGTGATGAAAGCCTATCTCGCAGTCAACAGATTTGATGACAAAAAGTGGACCTTCATCCGCAGCAATGAAGCCGACACCCGTGAACTTGCCAATATAATGGCAGTGAAATACAAAGAAATTTCTCCCATAGAATTTTCGCACTCCAATATCATCACTGTTTATTCTAAAAAAGGAACACTTGCTTTTCAGCAGGCAGGGCTGGACACGGATGATAATGCCATCGTAAAAGAAATTAGAAAACAAATAGAATTGTAACCCGTTAAAATTTTTAAACAATGAAAAATGTATTTATGACAGCAATGCTGTTATCGCTCACGATCATCTCCTGCTCAGATAAAAAAGATACCGATCCCGTACCTGTTGCCGAATCCAATACCATGCTGGAAGAGCCCAAACCGGTAGACTCGGCCGCCGTTGCAGCAAAAGCAGCACCCGCATCTCCCGAAGCCGAAGGAAAAGTTCTTGTGGAAGGGGCAGACTGCCTGTCCTGTCATAAAGTAGATTCCAAATTAGTAGGTCCTGCTTACCAGGATGTTGCTGCAAAATATACGGATGCTGATATAGATCACCTTGCACAGAAAGTTATTGACGGAGGAAAAGGTGTTTGGGGAGAAATTCCGATGACACCGCATGCAGGACTCAGTAAAGAGAATGCAAAAAAAATGGTGAAATATATCCTTTCAATGAAAAAATAATGGTAAAAGAATTAGCCATAACCAATTAATACAGGGTAGTTTTTACAGGTGAAAAAATAAAAAAATTTATAATAATAAAAGATAAAAAAGTATTTAATTATGAATATAAAAACAGATTTTATAGGAGAGATCGTTGCTGAAGATTTCAGAACGGCAGCAATTTTCAAGAACCATGGTATCGACTTTTGCTGCAAAGGAGACAGAACAATTGAAAATGCCTGTGAAGCCAAAAAGCTGGATGCAAACAACATCTATAAAGAGATCGAAAATCTCCCGCAAAATGCTGCATCATCCATTGATTTTAAAAGCTGGCCGCTTGATTTGCTGGCAGACTATATAGAGAAAACACACCATCGCTATGTAGCGGAAAAGACGCCTGTCCTGCTACAGTTTTTAGATAAACTCTGCAAAGTACATGGAGAAAGTCACCCGGAACTGTTCCGGATCAGAGACCTTTTTTACGCCTCCGCTCAGGATCTGGGTGCCCATATGAAAAAAGAAGAGCTCATGCTTTTCCCTTTTATCAAAAATATGGTTAAAGCAAAGACCGACGGAAGCGCCATTCAGCAGCCTCATTTTGGTACCGTGGAAAATCCCGTCAATATGATGAAGCACGAGCACACGGCAGAAGGCGAGCGCCTGAGTGAAATTGCTGAACTCACCGATAACTATACACCGCCTTCTGATGCCTGCAATACCTACAGAGCAGCCTTTGCAATGCTTCAGGACTTTGAAAACGATCTTCACCGGCATATTCATCTTGAGAATAACATCCTCTTTCCGAAAGCCATCGAATTGGAGAAAGAATTTTCAGCAACATATTAACACGCGGTTTGTTTAACATTGGTCATTGAGGTGTAGTATGAGGAATTCTTAACACAGAATCAGCACTTTGATCATTTAAGCAATTCTAAGAATTAAAATAAAAAAATATATGACACCTAAAAAATTATGGACCTGGCTTGCCGCTGTAATCATAGGTTCCTTTATAGTCCTGATTTTCTACGGCGTGGAAATCTACCGGAAAATTCCGCCCATACCCGATAAGGTAATAACTACAGAAGGAAAAATAGTTACGACTGCGCAGGACATCAAAGACGGACAAAATGTATGGCAATCGATTGGAGGACAGACGGTCGGCAGCATTTGGGGCCACGGAGCCTACATTGCACCCGACTGGAGTGCCGATTACCTTCACATGGAATCTCTGCTTCTGTTGGACGAACTTGCTAAAAAAGACGGTAAAGTATATAAGGATTTACCGGACGATGAGCAGGCAAGATACAAAGTGCTTCTGAAAAAGGAACTCCGGAAAAATACACTGGATGCAAAGACAAATACAATTGTCATTTCCCCGGAACGGGCAAAAGTACAGGCAGCATTAGCCGAATATTATGCTAAAATTTTCATGAATGCTCCTGAAATGGCCAAGCTGCGCGATCAGTATGCTATTCCGAAAAATACCGTCAAAACAGCGGAGAGAATGGCTAAAATGAATGCGTTTTTCTTCTGGGCGGCGTGGGTCTGCATCACAGACCGTCCGGGTGATGATGTCAGCTATACCAACAACTGGCCGCACGATGAAACGATAGGAAATGTTCCGCCGCCGTCGCTGCACCTCTGGTCCGGATTCAGTGTACTGCTGCTTCTTGGCTGCGTCGGCCTGCTGGTATTATATCACGCCAGAAATAAAGAAGAAGAAATCAATGACAGGGAAATGCTGCCTCTGGAAGATCCGCTCAGGAATATGAAACCTACAGCATCGATGAGGGCAACATTAAAATATATCTGGGTTGTAGCACTGCTTATTCTGGTTCAGATGCTGGCCGGAGTAGTTACGGCTCATTATGGCGTGGAAGGAAATGCCTTTTACGGAATTCCGCTTGATGAAATTCTTCCTCAGTCCATTTCCAGAAGCTGGCACGTTCAGCTGGCTATTTTCTGGATTGCCACTTCCTGGCTCGCTACCGGATTGTATATTGCTCCCGCTGTTTCAGGATTCGAGCCCAAATATCAGGTATTAGGTGTCAATATATTGTTCGGGGCACTGCTGATTGTTGTTTTCGGATCTTTGGCAGGGCAATGGATGGGAGTAATGCAGAAACTGGGGTATGTTGATAATTTCCTTTGGGGCCACTCCGGTTATGAATACGTGGAATTAGGCAGAATCTGGCAGATTTTATTATTGGTTGGCCTTATTCTATGGCTGATTTTAATGATCCGTGCATTGCTTCCGGCACTTAAAAAGAGGGACGGAGACAGGCATTTATTATTGCTGTTCACCCTTTCATCGGTAGCCATTGCGATGTTTTACGGAGCAGGGCTGATGTACGGAAGACAGACCCATATGGCCATCGCAGAATACTGGAGATGGTGGGTGGTTCACCTTTGGGTGGAGGGCTTTTTTGAAGTGTTCGCCACTGTAGTAGCCGCTTTCCTTTTTACAAGGCTGGGATTATTAAGGCTGAAATCAGCAACTCACGCTGTATTATTTTCTACGATTATTTTTCTTGCCGGTGGTATTCTGGGAACATTTCACCATCTGTATTTCAGTGCAACCCCAACAGCTGTTTTAGCATTGGGAGCAACATTCAGTGCATTGGAGATTGTTCCGCTGGTACTGATTGGCTTTGAAGCCTGGCAAAATTATCAGCTCAGCAAATCTACCAAATGGATTAAAGCATACAAATGGCCGATCTACTGCTTTATCGCAATGTGTTTTTGGAACTTTCTGGGTGCCGGAATCTTCGGATTTGCCATTAATCCTCCGATTGCACTTTACTACATTCAGGGGCTGAATACCACGGCAGTTCACGGCTACGCCGCCCTATTCGGGGTATACGGAATTTTGGGAATCGGCCTGATGATGTTTATGCTGAGAGGCCTATATCCGGACAGGGAATGGAACGATAAGCTAATTGGCTGGGCATTTTGGCTTACCAATATCGGGCTCCTGGTAATGGTGACCATCAGCCTGCTGCCGATAGGCATTATGCAATCTGTGGCTTCCATTAAAGAAGGATACTGGTATGCACGTTCTGCAGAATTTATGCAGACTGATCTTATGAAAACCTTACGCTGGTTACGCGTACCCGGTGATATTCTGCTTGCAGTGGGTGAATTACTGCTGGTGATTTTCATCATAGGGCTAAAAGCAGGCTGGTCTTTAAAAGAAAAACGATAATCAGTTATCATCTGATATAGAACCGCCGCTACAAAGCAGCGGCGGTTCTTTTCCTGCTTTTAACAATAGAGCAGGTAAGGAGTTAACTTAAAAAATATCTTTATGAAACGAAATGAAAATTTAGTGCCTCTATCCCGGGACCATCACTTTGGATTGCAGTGCTGCTGGAAAATCAGACAAGGAATTAAAAAAGATATTCCTTATGAAAGAATTAAAAATTATGTCGCTGATTATTGGGAAAAAAATCTCAGCCGGCATTTTGACATCGAAGACATTGTACTTCCTGAAGTTAATAATGGGTCTTTGCAGATCCAGATGGAAGATGAACACAGGCAGATCAGGAAGCTGATTAAAAGTATCACTCAATCGGGCAGCAGGGAATTACTGTCTGATTTTGCCGATACTTTGTATAAACACATCCGTTTTGAAGAACGAATGATTTTCCCTTTTCTGGAAGCGCATCTTTCCGGAGAGGAGCTGGATACCATTGGAGAACATCTGCTGCAGTTTCATCGAAAAGAGGAAGATAGCTATAGCTATCAGGACGAATTTTGGAAGTAAATTAAATCATACGATGAAGCTCTACTGATATAAGTGAGTAAATCAGCTGCCGAAGATCTGAAAATTAAATATATGTAAACTTAAATATTGAATAAAAATGAATACGATAATTAAGCCCGAACTGGGAGAATATCTTTATCTGGCTATGGGACAATGCAATGGTCATAAGGTTGTAATGGCAATAGGATATACCTACGAATACGCAGACAAAAAAGCAAAACAGTTTGAAGCTGCCAGCTGCGGAGCTGTACAATATCTCGATGTTTCGGTTGTAAAAACAGGTGACAAAATGAAATGCAGAACAATAAGCAAAAGCCCGGAATAATGAAAAATTCCGGATTTTGGATAAAGCTATGCGTGTTTAATTTCTTTATTGTATCGGTTATCGGTGTGATGATGAGGTACGGAATGGCATTTTCTCTTCCGGGAATTTCCCATACATTTATGCAGGAGTCGCATTCCCATTTTGCCTTTTACGGATGGGTGAGTGCGGCCATTTATATTTTTGTAGCCCGATACCTCAGCGAGCATATCAATAAAGTTAAAATCATAAAATATGAAATTCTGATGACACTCAACCAGCTGGGATCTTACGGAATGCTGTTTTCTTTTCTCTACGGAGGCTATTTCTGGCTTTCCATTATTTTCTCTTCGGTGGTCTTGTTTGCCGGTTTTACCTATTTCATATTTCTGATGATGGATACCAAAAAAAACAGGAACCCTGAAGTCATCTGGCTGAAAGCAGGTGCTTTTTTCGCAGTCTTTTCTTCAATAGGAATTTTTGGACTGGCGTATTTTTCAGGAAAAAAAGATGAATATGATGTCTTGTTTAGGGCATCAACCTATTTTTATCTGCATTATCAGTACAATGGCTTCTTTATGTTTTCGTGTATCGGACTGTTTCTGACCGTACTAAAGAAGTATAAAATCTGCATCCCGGGAAAACTCAACAGGAACATCTTTTACCTTATGTTCACCAGTTGTTTATTCGGCTATGGTCTTTCCTTACTGTGGATCGAAATGGAAGACATCTGGCGGATATTCTTCAGCTTTATCTCTATTCTTCAGGTATTGGGAATCATGAAGTTGCTGGTGTGGAGTAAAAAAACAGATGTATTTAAGAGTCAGGATTTTATAAAAAAAATTCTTTTGTCTGTTTCCGGACTCGCATTTTTTTTGAAATGTATCCTTCAGACTTTGTCGACAGTTCCCGCATTAGGTACTATAGTATTCGGCAATATTCATATCGTTATTGCCTATCTTCACCTGGTGCTGTTGATGGGAGTAAGTCTCTTTTTGATTTGGATCATTGTAGAGCTGTACACTGTAAAAATCAGCAAAATGCTTCAAAAAAGTATTATGCTGATGATTTCCGGTATTGTTTTTAACGAAATCATTTTAGTATCGGTGGGCACACTTTCCGCATTTTATATCCCTTTTCCGTACGCAACCGCTACACTTGTTTTTGTTTCTGTGCTGATTATGCTTTCTATTGCTACGTTCCTGAAAGAAATCATTCCTGCATCATAACGCTGCCGAAATCTTTCAGATCCTTTATTTTATATTGAAACATAATGACGACTTTCTGCTTTATTTCAGCGGCCTGATGATGAATAGGGCAGGGATTGTTGCCATCACATTTTTTCAACCCCAGCAGACATGAATCGAGGACTTCTCTGCCTTCGAAATGCTCATAAATATCCCTGATGTTGAGCTTTTCATACTGTTCTTCGGTCATATAGAAACCTCCGCCTTTTCCTTTTCCGGAAGAGATGAGGCCTTTTTTTACCAGATGCTGTAGAATTTTAGATGTAAAAGCAGCAGGTGTTCCGATTTTCTCAGAAACATCACGAATCCCTATTTTTCCTCTTTCTTCCGCGAGGACGATACAGGCTTTAATAGCATATTGGCAGGTGTTTGAAAATATCAGCATTCATATAGTTTGTGAATGTAAAGATAAAGAATTTAAGAATGTGTATGGATGACTCAAAGGTCACGAGTCATTATTTTAACCTGAAATTGGGGTTGATTTTAAATGCAAGCCAGGTCCAGGTCTGCAGTTTTTTAGGATCAGGATTGTTTTTCAGTACTTCCATCGTACTTCCTGCGAGCATAAAGGAGTGGCCAAGATTAGCGGTAATGATTTTTCCTATTTTTTTAGTGAAAATCAAATCCAGCTCAGTTCCCAGGTAGGATGATAAATTGTTTCCGGACTTATCATATCCTACTTTTCCGTTTGTTGTAAATGAGTGAAGCGCTGCTTTTAAATCTGTATCTGAATTCAGGGTCAGAGCAGAAGTGAGATAATAATCATTCAGACCATACGTGTTGAAATGACTGGTACCGGAGTAAAAATAGTCCATAAGACCATTGTACAGGTGATTGGTCCCATATAAAGGACTGAAAGACTGATTCTCTCCTGGCTCCGTATTATAATTATTCCCTGACAGCCATTCGGCGCCTGCTGTCAGATGAAGTGCCGGTAAAACAGAACAATCGGCATTGAAAGAAAGCTCATAGGCATTCTTGGTCTGCCCGCCTGTATTTTTGCCGGTCTGGTAATATGCAGATCCGAAAAATCCTATACCGTCAACATATTTTTTAGAATTAACGCCAACCGTTATCATATCGTAATGCGTTCCGGAAGGATTCTGTAAAACAGTATTCATGGCAATAGCAGAAAACAGGAATTTATGGTCTCCGGAAAACTGGTAGTGGATCACCTGTAGTGATTTTGTTATTTCTCCGCCATCTGCAATGCTGTAAATTTCCTTATCAGGAAGATCATTTGTGTCGCTGTCATCGTTATTATACGTTAATACAGCCTCCATCTTTGAGTTCTGATTAATGGTATATATTCCTTTTAAGGCATCAAAGCTTCTTCCCTGCATGGCCCAATCCAAGGCACCCATCAGTCTCTCATTATCATAAGCCAAGGTTTGTCTTCCAAGCTTGACCGCAAATTTTTCAGAAAACGGATATTTTGCCCAGGCTTCATGTAAAGTGAGATTCTGATTTTTTGCAGCAACCGAGTTGGTTTCACCCCATGTTCTGACGTCCTGTACGGAGACATACACTTCCAGCTTTTGATAATAGTAATCAATTCCGAAACGGGCCCGTGAAGCAACCGTTGTTTCAGGAGATTTTCTTTTTGCAATAAGAGTTTTGACACCGTTGTCAAGCTCTCCTCTGGTTCTCAGGTCCATATTCATTTTCAGACTGTCGATTTGCGCGTGAGCTATTCCTGACGTAAATAAAAGACCTGCAATAATGGTATGACTATACATTGTAAAAGATTATTCAGCAGTTATTTTAAATGTTTTATGACATGCCACACAGTTGTTAAGAAGTTGATTGAGTTTTTCCTGTGTCTGCTGGCGGTTGTAGTTTTCTTTTGCCATTTTTGCCATTTCATCGAAGAGCTCGTGGGTTTGGAATCCCATTTGTTTGAATTCAAACGGTAAAGATCTTATCATTCCCTGAGGTACCTGATTCACTTTACACGTTCCGGATTGATTACCGACTTTGGCAATAATCTTGGGATCGTTTTTAGCAATTCCTTCATTTATTTGCTGGACACTTTCCAGGAAACCGCGCATTTCTTTCATGACAAAAGCCCGGTTTTCTTCCGGCATTTTTATTTCCGTTCTTCCGTCCGGACTTACAACGGCTTTATCTCCCCTGTAAAAGAACACATACAGGAGCCCCGCATTAAGAAGCAGCGATAATAGGGATAGGATAAGTAAGTATTTTCTCTGCATTGTTAGCATATTAATGTTCTTTTGCAAAGGTATTATTAAATCGGATAAAAATATCTTATTTAATTTTTTTTTTATTTTTTTGTGTTAAAAATCATATAGAATGAAAGTAGGATAGTACTTATAATCAGTAAAAGAAATGCATCAATAATAAAACAATGCAGTAACGTCATCTGCAACGAAAAACCTTGCCGTTGCAGAACTGTACGTTCCGGTATATCTCTGTATAAAAAACATCCTTTTGTCAGATTTTTCGGAACAATTTGCGTTGCTATATATCGTACTTTTATACAAAGCATTCAGCTTTTGGAATGGGTGCAGCCGTGAATTCTTAGTATATTTGTAAAGCAGATTGTACCTTATAACTGCATTTCGATACTGCTGCTGTTCCCTGGGGATTTATGAGCGCTGAGAATAGAATCTTGTTTTCAATAAAAATACACATGTTCTCATCGTATTGATGATGTACTCTAATTCTTTATAGATAATATCGGTGCTGTCCCTATCGTTTTTTGCGAAATATTCTTTTTTCCAGTTCTTAAATATTAAGTCCAATAATGTCAAGTACTGGTTTAGTTTTCTTGCTAACTTCTGATGATCGACTGTTTGTTCTTATGTGTGCTCTAAGTAATTATACAATTGTAAAATTTACGATATTTGTATTGGTGCTGTTTTTATTGGTAATTATAATGATAATGAAGGGTTTGTGGAATACTATTCGTTCAAGCCAAACCTTCGCAATAAATTTCAAAAATGGCAATCATTTTAAGCGAGTATCCTGCAAGTAGAATTAAAAGAATATTATTTGTAAATTTAAGGTCGACAGCGTAGACCTTCAGAAGTCTTAAATACTTATATAGTACAGTTTATAGATACCTCGGCGAAGCTACCAATTTTGGTATTGTTAAGATCATCTATATTTTAAGTTTGTTGAAATACCAGATCATAAAAAGTGACATGAATCGCAAAGTAGCACTATTACATCAAGCCAAACAACCACCGTTAAAAAGTGGAATCATTAAACCAATGAAAATAGGAGGTTACGCTGATAGCTCAGCGGACATCGCATTCTCTTTAGGTAAAAGTGGTGTTAATATCATCACACCTATGGATATTCCCAGAACAACGGAAGATTTAGAATGGTCTTTTCCAGATACGGTTGACGGAATTAAGGATGCTATAAGCCGAGGAGCAGATACCATTTGGTTAAATACGGTTTTATACAGTGGCCACCCAATTGAAAGCTTTAAGAAAAGTAACGTAAGCATCATTGGGCAGTTACCGTTAGCTGTTGATATTTTTGATGACAAGATAACCACCAATAAACTTTTACAAAGTTTCAATCTTCCTGTTCCCGACAATACTGTTATTCACCAAGGTCGTTTTACAATCACTCAAGAATTCGACTTTCCTGTTGTAATAAAGCCAATCCGCGGAAGAGGAAGTCAGGGAGTTACTGTCGTACATAATGATGCAGAGCTGCAAAAAAATATTAAAACTTTCTTTAATTCTAACCAATATGGCAGTTCATTATATATTGAAAGCTTCCTTCCAGGAGAAGAATTAACGATTACGGTGATGCCTCCTGGCGATTATCAGGTTGTCGGAAAAAATATTCGTAAAGATTACTATTGGAGTTTGCCGCCTGTCAGACGATTCAATCACAAAGACGGTATCGCGCCATATAATGGTGCCGTAGCCGTTATTAACAACAGTAAAGTTTTGAACGATTCAGAATCAGCAGAGCAACCTGTCATTGATCTGATGAAGTCTTGTGAAAAAGCTGCTGAAATTGTTAAGGCAAAAGCACCAATAAGAATTGATTGCCGCGGAGATTCTATAGGAAGATATCTTTTATTTGACTTGAATATGAAGCCAAATATGACAGGCTCATCGAGACCGGGCAGAGAAGATCAGGATAGCCTTTCAGCTTTAGCCGCCAGAAAGATTGGGTGGTCTTATGATGAATTACTGCTCAATATTTTACATCAACGCTGGAATATTTCTGACATCGAAAAATTTAGAAATTTGAAAAATTATTTACTATTTTAATCAGAATTTTAAAAGGTAAGCTATACTTGAAGTTTAGGACTGTTCATGAAGCTAGAATATTGTGATATCCAATATCGAAAGGAACATTACGTTTATATAACTTCAGGGTTGAGATGTTATACTTATACTATAGGTCTGTTGAATGATTTAAAACCTTTTCCAATCCATTGTACTTTTCTCAGTGTATTAAGCTTGCAAGCAATACCATCTGACCTTGACTTCGCGCCGGTTACTTCTGAGGCCGCCATCATCATTATCTAACGGAATCGGTCGCCGCTTAATACGCACGAATAGTTAGGATAATTCTAAAATGGCAACGATCCGGTTACCAGCTGATTTTCCCTAAACAATGGTAAATCAAATTATGCTTTAAGCATCAAAATGGTTTCAATTATCTTATCAGTTTTCAAAATGCATGGTTTGCTGAAGACGTTATAAACCCCTAAAATGATGCTTCACCAGCATATTTCTACGCTTTACTAGATTTCTTTGAAAGATAGGATGCTACAAATATTATCTTCGTTAACGAATTATCATTTCTATATAGCTTAGATCCATGCAACGATTTACAATATAACCTAACATTAACTTCTTTCAACATCAGGCATGGATCATATATAAGCTGTCAAAGGATGTCCCAAAAGAAGGCTGCTTCTGGAATCTGCTGTGAAGAGTATTTAAGAAGACGAAACGTTTGGGACATCTCTTTAAGCTTAAGAAATATTTTTACAGTTGAAAAGATGCCACCTTTTAAAACCCGTTTATAATAATATATAATAAGTGAATATGAAAATTTATAAAAGAAAAGCAATTTCCGAAAATAACATATCTTCACGTATAGAGAAAATAAACAATGAAACAGAACAACAAGACAATATTCCTAAAATAATAAGTAATTATAAACTATTTATTAAATTAGTATTTATTCCTCCCATGGTCTTTATCAACGATTATATATTTCATTTAAATATAATAAATGGTTGGTCAGGATATTATGATTCAAAAAGTAAGTCATTTAGAAAATTTTTATCCTACTGTAAAATTATTGAGAAAAGCAAAATGAAATAACTATCAAATATAGTTATGATTGTTTAAGATTTATTTATCAATCTTTCTAAATTTAAAGGGCTAATTTATCTTGTGTAGACTGCTTTTCAATACCAAATCAGTATGGTAAAACTGAAGCATTTAAGAGCATTTAATCCTGCACCTCTACCAAACAAAAATGCTGTGAAAGGCTGTCGTATTTTTTTACTCTGTCATTTAAAATAAAATAGAATCCCATTTTTTCAACTATCTCATAGGTAATATTAAACAACGAAGTAGGCATTATTCTCCAAGCATATGAAATTGCCAATGACCTGAAATATGTTTGGATATAATATTAATTCACTTCAATTAAATGTATAGACATTTCATCGTGCATTTCTGCTGCTTCACCTGAGATTTTGCACCTTACGTTCGGAATATTGCTAATTTTAAATAAAACAGTCATTATCAATTAATGATTGATTAAGCGATTCATATGAAAGAAATTAATTCTTTAGTAAATAAAGACTGGAAAATCAGGTATGTCTCCATTTTTATTGGTCAGACTTTTTCCCAAGTAGGATCAGCAGTAACACAATTTATTTTATTATGGTGGATTACCGATACAACGGGCGAGGTTTCATCTTTAGCCATAGCAGGTGTATTGGCTTTTTTGCCACAGGCATTACTAGGCCCTATTGCAGGAGCTATTGCAGACAGATACAACCGGCGAATGCTGATGATTTTTTCTGATCTCTTGAGTATGTTCTGCATCATTATATTAATCTACCTTTTTTATACTCAGCTCATCAGTATTTGGCATATCTATGTTCTTGTCGGTGTGAGGGGGATTTTAGCTACGATCCAGGATCCTGCTTCTGATGCAAGTATTCCGATGCTGGTTCCGGCATCTTTCCTCAGCAATGCAGTTGGTCTCAACCAGACTTTAGGAGGAGTTATTACGATAATTAGTGCACCTTTGGGAGCGTTAGCTATTAGTCTAATGCCCATCGAATGGGCGCTTAGTATTGATGTGTTTACTGCTTTGTTCGGTATTCTGCCACTTCTTATATTCAAAATACCCCAGCATATCAGTGAAAACAAAAGCATTAAAAATATTGGACGGGAAATTAAAGAAGGCATAGAGTTGGTCTGGAACAACAAGGGACTTCGAAACCTTTACGTTATGTTAGGTGCAATGATTTTGGTGATTATGCCATGCTTCACGTTCGTTCCATTGCTTGTAAAAAATTACTTCAATGGCAATGCACCGGAGGTCGCCCTGATTGAAGGTTGTTCAGGCGCAGCAATGGTTCTAGGAGGACTTATTGTAACATTTTTCACTCCGAAGCGCAAGATTTTATGGATTATATTTGGCTTTGCTCTGTCTTGTTTTTCGATGGCCGCAACAGCGATAGCCAGTCCCAATCTATTTTGGCTTGCTGTAACCTTTTGGGCAATCAGCGGCTTGTCATTTATCTTAGGTAATGCACCTCTTACCGCGTTGCTACAGCGTATTATCCCGAATCATATGCGTTGTCTCTTTTAACTGCAATCCAAGGATTTGCAACTCCAGTGGGATTAGGTATTGCTTTTTTAATCGGTGAATTAATGAGCGTAACCACCATATTTATTGTTATGGGAATTGTGGGAGGTGTCATTTGCTTAATAGCTTTAACTTCTCAACAGATAAGAAAATTGGAATAAGAGAAAACTTTAAATCAATATTTACAAAGTCTTTGAATTTATTACTATTAAACAGCTAAGTATATGAAGAACGTTAGTATCATAATTGTGGAGGATAAAAAGCAAAAGGAAGAGTTTTTGAATTTTACTGGCAGACTCTACAATGATGACAAGAATTACATCCGTCCTATAGACCAAGATATTGAATGTATTTTTGACAATGCTAAGAATAAGTTGTTTGAAGACGGTCATTGTCAGAGACTGTTGTTCAAACGAAATGATGAAACTGTTGGCAAAGTTGCAGTTTTCATCAACAGGTCTTACAAACAGGAGCAGCCAACAGGGGGTTTCGGTTTTTTTGATTGTATCAACGATCAGGAAATTGCGAATTTTATATTTGACTATTGTAAAAACTGGCTTCAGGAAAGAGGGATGGAAGCAATGGACGGTCCTATCAATTTTGGTGAAAGAGATAAGTTTTGGGGACTTCTTGTAGAAGGGTTCACGGAGCCGCTGTATTCTATGAACTACAATTTTCCCTATTATCAGACACTATTTGAAAATTATGGTTTTAGAAGTTATTTTGACCAACTTTGTTATTCCCGTAGGACCGATAGCGAAGTTTCAAGAGTTTTTATGATAATGCATAAGAAGCACAAGCTCAATCCGGCCATTAAGGCTGTGGCACTGAAAAAGAATAATCTAAAAAAATATGCCAAAGATTTTACAACAGTTTATAACAAAGCATGGATTTCTCACGGCGAAGGAAAGCAGTTGAAAGAAGCGGATACAATCAAAATGTTTGAAGAGATGAAGTCTATCATCAACGAACATATTTCCTGGTTTGTATACGAGAATGATAAACCGATAGCAGTATGGCTGAACATTCCTGATATCAATCAATGGTTAAAGTATTTTAACGGTAAATTTGGTCTGATAGAGAAATTAAAATTTTTATGGTTAAAAAAGTTCCGTAAAAATCGTAAGATGGTGGGAATGGTCTTTGGAGTAGTACCGGAATGGCAGAAAAAGGGAATAGAAGGCTATATGATCTGTGAAGGGACCGAACACATGTTAAAATTTACTGATTTTGAAACTATTGAACTCCAGTGGATTGGTGATTTCAACCCTAAAATGATTAAGATTGCAGAAAGTCTTAATTCAACCATAACAAGGCGATTGACGACATACAGATACCATTTTGATGAAAATAAAATATTTGAAAGGCATCCCATTGTTTAACTATTCAACAAACTGATTAGCAAAATAATGTTTTGTAGGATGATCTTATATCATTTGAAATGAACATCATTTTGCAAAAGATTTGAGACAATAATCTATCCAAAAAAGCTGACTCAGAATACTAAGTCAGCTCATTTTGAAATCAATTTGTGCCTCCACCCAATGCACGGTAAAGATCTATTTCTGCATTTGCTTTCTCGAGGCGAACATTGATCTGTTCCAGATCATTCTGCAGTTTATTGTTTTGTGCGGTAATTACTTCTAGGTAATTGGCCATTCCGCTTTTATAAAGCTTTGTAGCATCGCCAATAGCTTTATCTAATATCTTAGTTCTTTGATCAAGCAAGGCAAGTCTTTCTGTGCTTCCTTTAGATCTTGCCATCGCATCAGATACTTCGGATACTGCAGTCATTACTGTTTGCCGGAAGTTAATCGCTGCTTTCTCCTGTTCTATTTTTGCCGTTTCATACGCTGTTTTCAGCTGGCGTTTCTGAAGTAGTGGCATCGCAAGATTAGCAGCCAGTGTCTTGGTTAATGATCCCGGCAGATCGAACCAGGTATTAAATTTGAATGAGTTCGCCCCGATCTGCGGTGTCAGGCTAAAGGTAGGGTACATAGCGGCTTTAGCCAGACCTGTTTTTGAATTCAGGCTTATAACCGCAAACTCAGCGGCCTTTACATCTGGTCTTCTGCTTAATAATTGTGCAGGAACTCCGTTTAATAAAGCGTTGTTTTCCGATATTTGTTCCAAGGTTCCGGATCTTTCAATTGCAGTAGGGTAGCTGCCACAAAGGATGCTTAAAGCATTTTCCTGTACTGAAATATTCTGCAGAGCTAAGGGAACAAGCAATTCTGCTGTTTTCTTTTGAGCCTCAGATTGCTGAACGGCAAGGGAATTGATCAAACCGGAATTAAACTGAAGGTTCATCATCTTAAGCATACTGTCGCTTAATTCAATGTTTTCCTTTGCTATTTTTAGCTGTTGATCCAGTGTTAAAAGATTATAATACGCCTGTGCAACCTGAACGATAATTCTGCTTTTTATTGCTTGTACATTCTCTTTCTGAGCAAAATAATCGGCAGCAGCGGAATTTTTAAGCATCTTTGTTTTGCCCCAGATATCAGCTTCCCAAGAGACCTGTACCGTCGCGCTGAAGTCATCGATATATTTATTACCGGTAAATTGCTGATTCAGCGATCCGTTTAAACTATTATCAGATGCCCAGCTTCTGGTAACTCCAGCGGTAAGATCCACGGTTGGTAATAGGGAGTTTTTAGCTTGCCTGTAGGCAAGGTCGAGCTGTTTAATATTTTTGAGGGCTACCTGCACATCATTATTTTTCTCTAATGCTGTTTCGATGAGTGTTGCAAGTCTCGGATCTTTAAAGAAAGTTTTCCAGGGAAGTACAATGGAATCACCGGTAACTGCAGGGGCATCCTTGTACGTTTGAGGAAGATCAATATCTCCTCTTTTATATGGTGCTCCTACAGCGCAGGACATCAATAGTGATGCCGTTGCGACTGTAAAAAAGTATTGTTTCAAATTAATTGTTTTCATTGATCTGTACATTTTCATTAGTAGAATATTTCTTAGAGGATATCTTTTCATCCAGAAACTGGAAGAACATATATAATACAGGGATCATAAAGACACCCAATACTACACCTGTTAACATCCCCATCGCTGCACTGGTACTGATCGATCTGTTACCTGCAGCCATACCTCCGGCGGAAAGCATTAACGGGATCATTCCCACGATAAATGCTAAGGAGGTCATAATGATGGGTCTTAATCTCGACTTGGCTCCCTCAACCGCGGATTCAAGAATTGAAAGGCCGCTTTTCCTTTTCTGAAGCGCAAATTCTACAATCAGGATGGCGTTTTTCGCCAGAAGTCCGATCAACATGACCAGTCCTACCTGAACATAGATATTGTTATCGTAGCCAATTGCTGTAATACCTAAAAAAGCACCTAAAATACCGGTAGGAATAGAAAGCATTACGGCAAGCGGAAGTACATAACTTTCATACTGCGCCGAAAGGAGAAGGTAAACGAAAAGCAAACACAATCCAAAAATAGCTACGGTCTGATTTCCTGATGATTTTTCTTCTAAACTAAGCCCTGTCCATTCATAGCTGTAATCGGATGGAAGATTGTTTAATGCACTTTCAACTTTTTCAATTAGCTCACCATTACTTACGCCTGGCTGCGGTGTTATGTTGATATTCAGTGAGCTGAACAGGTTATATCGATTTACCGACTCAGGACCGTACACTTTTTTAAGCGTAACCAATGTGCTGACAGGAACCATTTGCCCATTCGTACTTTTAACGAAAATATCATTAAAGGCATTCTCATCCATTCTGAAGACTCCGTCGGCTTTGATATTAACTCTGTAAAACTTACCGAATCTTGAAAAATTCTGCGACTGGTCCCCGGAAAAGTAAGTTTGAATTGTTCCTAAGACATTGGATACTTTTACACCTAACTGGTCGGCCTTATCTTCATTAACTTCCAGTTCCAGCTGCGGATAATCTGCTCTGAACATTGTATAGGCATACGCCACGCCAGGAACCTGCATCAATTGCCCGATTACTTCATCTGCTTTTGCTTTCAGGAATTTCGGATCTCTTGCCATACGGTCCTGAAGAACAATTTCTGCATCATTTGTCATACCATAGCCTTCCACCGGAGGCATTCTAAAAGTCAATACTGTCCCTTCTTTAATAACGGATAATTCCTGATTGACCATATTCATTATTTCGTCAATATCCTGGATATCTCCACGTGATTTTTTATCTTTAAGCTTGACAAATCCCATAGCATACGTTGATCCTGAACTGTTGCTCAACATATTAAAACCTGTGATGGAGGTGTTCTCCTTTACAGCCGGAAGCTTCTTCAGGATAGCGTTAATTTTTTCTGATGTTTTTGTTGTTTCCGTAAGACCTGTACCGGGGGGCATTGTCAAGCTGTACATAAACAGGCTGTCATCTTCCATAGGTACGAAACTCTTTGGTGTGCTGGTCATCATCCACGCCGAAGCGCCAATAATTAATACGATCAGTCCGCCGGAAAGCCATTTTTTCGAAATGAGGAATCTTACCCCTTTTACATATCTTCCGGTCATATTATTAAATCCTGCATTGAACGCTGTGGCAAATCTTTTTCCGAATCCCTGTTTTTTACCGTGTGCATCATCCGCGTGATTATTCTTTAAAAATACGGCACACAGAGCAGGCGTCAAAGTCAGTGCATTAACCGCTGAAATCAAAATTGCAATGGCTAATGTATATGCAAACTGCTTATAGAATAAACCGGCTGATCCGGACATAAATCCTATCGGGATAAATACTGCCGACATCACCAGCGTAATGGAAATAACCGCTCCCGTTATTTCACCCATTGCTTTATGAGTAGCTTCTTTACCGGTAAGGTTAGTGCCTTCCATATTACTGTGAACAGCTTCGACCACAACGATGGCATCATCCACCACAATACCAATGGCAAGTACCAAAGCAAATAGGGTCAGTACATTAATGGTGAATCCGAGAACGAGAAGAAAAAAGAATGTTCCGATGATCGCTACGGGCACTGCGATTGCAGGGATGATGGTTGACCTGAAATCCTGTAGGAAAATGAAAACAACAATAAATACAAGAATAAATGCCTCTATCAAAGTTGATTTAACCTGGCCGGTCGCCTCATCCAGCTTCTCTTTGGTACTGATTACTTTTGTGTATTTGATTCCGGGTGGGAAAGATTTGGAGAGTTCTTCAATCGACTTGTTTACTCCGATTTCAATGTCATTAGCATTGGATCCGGTGGTCTGCATAATCCCGATGGTCACTGCATTTTTACCGTTGGATAAGTTATTACCACTATACGTTATGGATCCAAATTCCACACGGGCAATATCTTTGAGCCTGATAATGTTTGCCCCATCGTTCTTAACGATAATTCTTTCGTATTCTTCAGGCGTATTTTTCTTTCCTTTGTATTTGATGATATACTCCAGCGCAGCGTCTGATTCTTCTCCAAGTTTTCCTGGAGCAGATTCCAAGCTGTGGTCGGCAATGGCGTTTGAAACATCGTTCGGATCTATTCCGTATGAAGACATTTTCTGAGGGTTAAGCCAGATTCTCATTGAGTAATCTTTAGCGCCATACACCTGCGCCTGCCCAACACCTTTAACTCTTTTAATGGAAGGGATTAGGTTAATATTAGCATAATTCTGCAGGAACTTTTCATCGTACTTGCTGTTATCATCCGTGTAAAGATTGAAAAGCATAACCATACTGTTTTGCTGCTTGGAGGTAGTAAGACCCATACGGATTACTTCCTGCGGTAGAATAGGGGTTGCCTGCTGAACCCTGTTCTGAACATTAACGGCAGCCTGATCTGGATTCACACCCTGTTTAAAGATCACGGAAATCGAAAACGTCCCATCATTGCTGGCATTGGATTTAATATATTCCATATCTTCCACACCATTGATCTGCTCTTCAAGAGGTGTTACCACCGATCGGATTACCGTCTCGCTGTTACCTCCGGGATAGGACCCGGAAACCATAATGGTGGGTGGGGAAATATCCGGAAAACGGGTGACGGCCAACTGGTTGAGACCAATGACACCCAATATAACGATGATAAGAGAAATCACCGTTGCCAAAACCGGACGGTCTATTATTTTTTGCAACATTTCTTTACTATTTTAAGATTATTTTTGAGGTACTACTTTTGCAACAACCTGTACTCCGTCGGTTAACATATCTATGCTGTTAATAGCCACTTTGTCCCCTGCCTGCACACCGGATTTCACAAAGTAATCATTGGCTGTACCGCCTTCTATTTCTATAGGTATCATTTGTACTTTGCCTTTTCCGACCAATTTATACACAAAGAATTTATCCTGAATATCTTTAACTGCATTTTTGGGTACTCTAACGATTGAGCTTGCATTTTTACGGATAATAACCCGTGCTGTACCACCTGATCTTAACAGCCTATTGGGGTTCTGAAATACAGCTTTCATCTGTATGCTTCCTGTATTTTTATCAAAATTGCCGCTGGCAGTTTCCAACTGGCCTTTAAGGTCGTAAGTACTTCCATCTGCCAGAAGGAGATTCACATCATTGTTAGACAACTGCGCTGATGATTTCGCCAGACTTATGTAGTCCGCTTCATTCATTGAGAAATATACATTTACGGTATTAATGTTAGACAATGTCGTCAGCGGTGAGGCATCAGAAGGAGAAACCAAAGTACCGATTCGGTTGGGAATTCTTCCGATATATCCGCTTACCGGAGCTTTGATAAAGGTAAAGCCAGCATTAATACTGGAGGATCCGAGTGCCGATTTAGCTTGGGCTACCTGGGCGGAAGCTGCTTCGTAATTAGCCTGAGCTGTTTTTAACTGCATATCGGAAACAACTTTTCCCTCCACCAAAGGTTTTAGCTTTTCAACTTCCAGTCTGGCTGCAGCTTGATTGGCCAAAGCAGATTTTAGCCCTGCTCTGCTTGTATTTACCTGTTCATTATAGACCGATGAGTTAATTTTAAATAAAGTCTGACCTTTATTTACATATTGCCCTTCTTTAACCAGAACAGCTTCCAGATAACCTGTTGCCTGGGCTTTCAGCTCGACGTTGTCCTGACCTTCGATGGATCCCGGGTAACCAGTGCTGATTTCGGCGTCGCTTATTCTTAACTGTATAAAGTCTGTTGGCACTGCTGACATCTGATAGGCGGCAGTTGCCTCTTGCTGCTTGTCATTTGAATTGCAGGAATACATTACCATAGCTATACTCAGTGATGCAGCGATTAATCCGGTTCTGAAATACATAATACTTTTTTATTTGACTGCAAAGTAAGCCGATAAACCGGGTATGTTTTTTAGTAAATCATGTGAAACGTAATTAATTGCACTTGAAACGGGAGATATTCAAAATGAAGTGTTCACTGCATTTATTTATGGTTTCCAATGTCATTTTTGGGGCTTTTTCACTTGACAATTTCAAAATAACGCTTGACCTGTCATTTCTTCCGTTTCACCTTAAAATCAAAAACACGCTGCTATATCTATTGTAATTTCGCATTATAAATAATCAAATAAATAATAACATTAAATTAATCGTAATGAAAAAAGTTTTAGTAGCAACAGCCATGGTATTGGGATTCTTTAGCCTAAATGCTCAGCAGACCAAAGAAAAAAACAGTGAAAACATCCAATTAATTCCAAAGGCTGGGATCGCTGTTTATAAACAGTCTATCGAGGGAGTAAATGGTGAAAAGTCAAAAGTGGGCTTTCAGGCAGGCCTGGGTGTGAATATTCCCACAGGAGCAGCAAATTTTTCCATTCAGCCGGAGCTGAACTTTATAAGTAAAGGTACAAAAATCAAAAACGCATTGGTCAACCAGAATTTTAATTTCAATTACATAGAAGTTCCGGTTTTAGCGAAGTACAGCTTCGGACCCGTCTATGTAAACGCAGGACCATCAGTGGGCTTTTTAATGGGGAAGAATAATGCTGTAAAAGCGGTCTATGGGAAAACAAAAACTATCGATTTTGGGCTGCAGATGGGAGCGGGAGTTGCCATTCCAGCAGGACCGGGTAAGCTTATTGTTGACGGAAGATATAATTTAGGTTTGAGTAATATTTCTGACGCTAAAGGAGCGGCAATCAAAAACAGAGGTTTTGCAGTATCGCTTGGATATGCGATTTCCTTATAATAGTTGTTTTCAATGTTGGTCGGAGCCCTTCGGTTTTAACTGCAGGGCTCTTTTATGAAATAATTTGTAAGTTTTGAAACAATTTTTATAAAAAAATTTCAATCTGAATACGCCCATACGACTAATATAAAATTACAGCGCTAACAAATAGCATACACACTAAAAGATTTTAAATTGAAAAGCCTGCTCAAAAGTTGATGCAGGCTATGTTAATTAAATATAGAAGTATCTTAAAAATCCATCCAGGCCTTAAAAGACGATGCTTTTTCCCGGCTGATGATCAATTCTGCTTCAGGCTGGTTAATGAGTTCAATCTTTAATTTACCGTTGAAGTCATTAAACACATTTTTTACAGAATTAATATTAATAATATACTGTCTGTTGGCTCTGAAGAATGATTTTGGATCCAGCTGTTTCTCCAGTTCTTCAAGGGTTTGCGGAATTACTTCCGAAGATTTTATCAGTTGGGCTTTGGTAATTCCCAGGTCAGTAAAAAAATATAAGATATCTTCGGTTAAGATTGTTTTGTAGCCATCTTTATGAGAAATCAAAAATCTTTTTCTAAACTCCTTTGGCTGAATATAGTTTAACAAACCTTCTAAAGCAGTTCCTACAAAGGGAATGCTTTCCATAAAGCCTTCATATTTCTGCAATGCTGCTTCTAATTCTTCCTCTTCAACAGGTTTTAGAAGGTAATCCACACTATTATATTTAAAAGCCTTTACGGCATACTCGTCATAAGCAGTTGTAAATATGACGGGACACCTCACGTCTACCTTAGTGAAGATCTCAAAGCTTAGACCGTCGGAAAGCCTGACGTCCATCATAATAAGGTCAGGCATGGGATTATTTTCAAGCCATTCTACAGATGAAGCAATGGAATCCTCTACTGATTGTATTTCAGCATGAGGCCTTAATTTTAGGATCAGCCGCTTTAAGCGGTCCGCATTTGGTTTCTCGTCTTCAACGATCAATATTTTTCTAAACTTCATATAATGGTATTTTTGCAATAAAATCTTTATCTGTTTTTAATATCAAGGGTTTCCTGTCCCCCATGAATTCAAACCTGCTTATGATGTTTTTAATTCCAATTCCGGAAGAATTGTTATTATTAAGTAAAGGTACCAAAGAATTGTGCACAACAAGGTAGCGGTCTTGGGTAGTATAAATTTTTATAACAAGAGGGTTTGTTTTTGAAGTCTGATTATGTTTCAGTGCATTTTCAACCAGAAACTGGAGGGTTAACGGCGGTATGAGCATATTCCGGAAAGATCGATCAATAGCAATATCGAAACGTACGCCTTCCCCGATTCTCTTTGTGATCAAATAAATGTAAGCATCCAAAAATTTAAGTTCTTCATCCAATGTTATATTATCTTTTTTTGAATTCACTAATAAATAACGGTACACTTTAGCAAAGCTTTCAGAATATTCGTATCCTAATTGCTGATCTTCCAATATTAATTCTGAAAGAACACTCAGATTATTAAAGATAAAATGCGGGTCGATCTGCAGTTTCAAAGCTTGCAGTTCTGCGGCCATCGCTATTCTTTTATGCTCAGAGGCTTTTAATTTGTGTTGAGCTGCCTCAATAGCTGTCTTTTTCCAACTTTCCAACAAGTAACTACCTGTATTAATAGCACTTATCAGCAAAGAAACCATTATATTAACGGCAATCCACTGAGCCAAGAAAGTGTATTCCTGTATAACCGTATACTTAATGTCAGTAGGACCATAGACATAAAAAATAGAATAAAAGAATAAGACAATAATAATACTTCCTATAATCTGTAAAAGAGCCTGCGTTAGAAGCTTTTTTATATTGCGGACATCCCATGAAAGTTTTTTTTGTAAGAAATTATCTATCAGCATACTCAGTTCCGAGATTACGATTGAAATCACTAAAACCCACAGGAAATCTTCTATAATCACGGACCATGGCTTGTCAATATATTCCTTGTATGCAAAAGGATCAATTAAGTACGTTAAAAGATAGAAAAGCATAAAAGCAATAAGCCATACTGCCATTCGTCTTTTCATTTTATTAAAGAATCCTGTGTTCTTTATCATTTTTATAAAATAGTTTTAATGTAAGCGGTAAAGGTACATATTGCAACTTCCTTTCATTGTTATTTTTAGGTCAGACGGTAAAAAATACTTCTGAAACGTAAATTTAAATACTTAAAGCGATCATCCTACACTTCAAAGCCGAAAATTGACATTTCAGGGCCTTTATAATCATTGTCACCTAATTTTTTAGAAACAACTTCTTCTAAGATAGTACATTTGCAATGTCTTTAAAATAGTATGTGAACAAATAGACGGATATGAGCTTTAGCATCTATTGCTGAAAGTCTTCTACTGTCGGCGGAGGGGGTTGAATCTTATAGACTGCATCAAAATTTATATAACAAAATTGCACAGCAATTGTTTTGTGTCTATGGATAAAAGCAAGAATTAATATCAATAAAAATCTAATCTGTACAATTGCCCTTAGAGGGCGTTGTTATTCCAATTAATCTTGTTTATAGGATCGGAGTCTGCTCTGGTCCTTTTTGAGCGTTTAGTTTTGGGAAGTTTTTTTCTAATTTGATGTAAATGATTCTATTAAAAATTCTGATAAATATTATTTTGCAGATGTGAGCTTCCGATATTCCGAGGTGCTGAAATCAGGCACTTAGAATTATGCGTTTTACTTGACATTATTCGGGTTGCCATTTAATTCGTGAAATTGTTGTTACATATATGAAGTTCACTTGTAACCATAATCAATTTGTCAATTTTTATTGTGCAATTATCTATGCTGATGAATGTATAAGTAAGTTTTATATTTTGATGATCTATCAAGACTAAGATTTTACTGAGCCTGTGTTACTGGCTCCACATTTCTTATGCGATCATAAGAATTGGATTGAATGACGTGACACTTCAATTGATGATTTTGCCGTCTGATCTTCTATTTTTGCTGTTTCACTATATTATCCGAATAATAAAGCCAATGGTTACGTATTTTTGAAATGCAGACGATAAATTCTTGTGTTGATCAGAAAACCGGACACTATTTGAAGCAGTTCATTCAGAGCGTCTTAGCAAGGTTAGTTTCTTCAGCCGAAAGGCAAAATTTTGTGTTTAATCTTGTGATTTAGGATTGGCGATAGTCAATCCTATTTTGTACGTGTAACAGCTGCCTTAATACTTACTGATGTACTGTCTACTTAGAATATAGTCAGAACCTATTCATCTCTAAAGCGAAGCTCTCCGGATTGTATAGACTGGCAGATGATGTATTCATTGCTGCTAACTGTTTAGTACCTCATTAACAATACAGGCCACAGATTATAATTTAATTGGCATTGTGGTCAGTATGAAAGATAAGAAACCGGTTATCAATACAAATGATTCATTATATACACACTTATAATATGGTGTTTTTGTCCTGATGTGACCGCACCTATTTATTTAAATAATATACATTTTTATCTTCAATACCATCATTATTTTGATCATAGTCGTCATATAGTGATAGCACCAGTTCATCATTATTCAATCGTTCGACCTTGTAAATTTCCGTATGAGAGGAGTTTGATCTCTTAGCCGCTATCGTCTGTGCTGTCTGATCGTAGTTATAAATTCCGGCATCTTCATAATCAAACTGGCATTGATTATTTTGTTTAAGAAAATATCTGATCGCATATTTTCCGTCGCTCTTAAACTCGAAGGTTGTATTTGCATCACAACCGGTCAGCGTTTGGGAATATAAAACAGTAGTATTGTCGCTTCCTGATACAACTTCCGCCTTGGAAAATTTCCAATTTGCCACAATCGATGCTGCATTGTCTTCGTTGTCATTATCGGTTTTACATGAAAGTAATAACAGACTCACAGCTCCTAATATATAAAGTTTTGTCATCTTAAAATACATTGATTGATATGTTTAACATAACAAAGTAAATGCCAATCAATTTTGTAACCTTCGACTATTTTTAACAGCGCCTAATGGTTATGCAAGGAATTTAAATTTTAGACTTATTCATTTTCCATTTCTATAAAAATAAAGGGAAACGTAGGCGGCAGTCATGACGTTGTTGCCTCCTCAATAATGTTCAGAATTTGTAGAGGGTTTATACTAAAAAAATAATTCCAACTGATACAAAATATATGTACATTTCACCAGAGCCCTTGTTAGGTTGGACTTCACAGTTTACCATCTGTTTGTCATGATAAGGCTGTTTCTTTATTTTATCATCGTATGGGACTACTTCCGCACTGTGGTGGTGGCATTTCTGAGGTGTCGTCTGTTCTAAGGCGGTATTTGCATGTCCGCTTGTACAGCGCTGGATATTGCATGCCAAGCAATTACCGATTACCATGTTCAGCATCTGTCCCGTATTATTAATATATCTGCTGGTGAGTGCTTCAAAAAGTTGTTTCAATTTAATGCCTTTAAAAGATTATACTCAGCATTTTAACGTCATCATGCAAAAAATCCCGACTATTGCCGGGAAGTATGGTTAAAATACAACTGCACTATACAGTCTTTAATTTTCAAAGGTAACTTTACCATTTTCATCATACTTTTTAACCTTAGAAGGTAAATTCATTTGGTTACCATTATAATTTGCTACTTGTTTAAGCTTTCCGTTCTCGTAATAGTCTTTCCATTCTCCTACTTTTGTTTCTTCATCTGATTGATATTGACCTTCAGATTCCAGGCTTCCGTTTTCATAATAACTTTTTGAACGGATTTCCTGCGAAGAAATATTTATAATTTTAGCCAATTTTCCGCTTTCATAATACTCTTTCCATTCACCCACCGGCTCTCCATCTTTGTAAGTTCCTGCCTCTGCCAGGTTTCCGTTTTCATAATAATTTTTTGTCTCTCCGTTGATTTTTCCGCCTTTAAAAGTTACCGTAGATTGTATTTTTCCGTTTGTATAATAGGTTGTCCCGTCAATTATTTCGCCATTCTTGAAGTGGGACAAAGTTCTTAACATTCCGTTTTCATCATACTCTTTGGCTTCTCCGGTCTGTTTTCCGTCTTTATCTACATATCCGGATAACCTGAGTTTTCCGTTTTCGTAATATTCTTTATGTTCTTTATTTTGAGCGAAAGTATAAGTGCTGCTCATGAGCAATAAGCTAGTAATGATTGATTTCATAGTTCTTTCTGATTATTTTTCATCAAATATATTATTCTTTTATGACATACTAACACACATATTTAGCACGCTAGTTTAAACAGAAAGCCCCCAACACATTGAAAGCGTTGGGGGCTTATATAAAATTCCCTTTTTTTATTATAAAGCAGTCGCAGTATACGTTACGGTTTGTGTATACGTTCCCGCTGGTTTTCCTAAAATATCAGAAGAAGATGATTTTGCCGCTGGAATCGTGTAGTCCAGATTCAGTGTTAATGCACTTCCCAACGGTGCATTTGACACCAGATTTTGCTCAGCTACAGATAAAACAACAGTATTTTTTGTTCCGCCCATGGTTCCGGAAGCAGCAGCAGCTTTGATGGTCAGAACATTTACAGGGATTACGTTGGTTCCATTCATGAAATTCGCACCTCCTGCTTTTACTTTTACATTAAAATTCTTTGTTGAAGTCACTTTTAAAGAGTTGGCTTTAGTAACCGTCTGATCAGAGTTGTAATCTGCTGCAGTAGCATAGTTAAAGTCAACTGTATTGCCGATTGCCGTACTTCCCGCGTCGATAGAGATGACATCATTCAGGGTAATGTTTACGGTTGTTGTTGCCGTAGTATTCTGAGCCTGAACAGTGTTTGTTCCTGATACGAATGCTCCGATAGTTAATGCTGCGATAGCGATTTGCTTTTTCATAAATGGTATTGTTTTATTTTTTATTCCTGTTTAATTGTTCTCTGTTGAACATTACAAATGTGCATCAGCGAAAAAAGTTTCTCTGTAGTGAAACATGGAAGTTGATGTAGTGAAATCGCCACACGTTTTTCGATCACCCGTTTATACAGAAAGCCCACAACACTTCAAAGTGTTGAGGGCTCATAGAACTGCTTTTTTATTATAATCGGTCGCAAAGGTAAGGAACTAAAAAATCAGAATAGATATTATTGAGGGCTCCTAAACAACCGATCACATTTGTAAGCCAGATATAGACTTCTTTATAGAATAGGGTTTACTGCAGCTAAAGCCTGACGGGGATCGTCCAGAAACAACTGGTAAATTTTTTCAGTATCTCCCACATGAATTTCCAGTTCATTATTTTCAAAACTGTTGAGAAACCATGCTGCAACTTGTGCAGCGCTAATCTTGGGAGCATCCAGTCCTTTGGCCAATGGTGTTTCTGTTAATGGGGCATCAGGTCAAATACTTTGATTTCAGATCCTTTTCGCTCCAATGCCAGACGTGAGGCAGTCGCAAATGAATGCAGGGCAGATTTAGTGGCGCTGTACGTTGGATAGGTAAGATTCGGAACAAACGCCAGCCCGGAGGTGGTAAATACAAATGCCGCATTTTCCTGATCAGCTAAAATAGGTTCCAGACCATGTGCCAATTGCACGTTGGCAAGATAGTTTGTTGCCATTTCTGAATGTGAATACGCTGAATTATAAAGATCGCTAAACAAAGCATAATCATTGGCTATCCCCGCATTGAGGATGGCAATATTCAGATCGCTGTGCTCAATCTTTAATTTTTCTATAAAAGTTTTCAATGCCTGTTCATCAGCAAGATCAATTGTAATGGCGATTGCATTAACCAATTTTTCAGCCTCTGTGATCAGCCGGTCAGCCGTTCTGTCCGCCATGATGACGGTATTGTTTTTTTTACTGAACAATTTGGCAATCTCCAAACCGATACCACTTGCGGCTCCGGTTATCAAAATTTATTTCCGGTAATTTCATAAGTATATATTATCGTTGTTTGACTGCTCAACGCGTACATCAGGTTTGGTCCTCCAAACACTGACGAAGATTATGATCCAGAATCATATTCCAGCCAAGCTCAAATCGCTGATAGGCAAAATGTAGATCCTGAGGAAAGCTGCTCAGTCCGGTGTGAGTCAGCCTTAAGACTGTCATATTACCTTGGCCAAACAGTTCAAAAGTAACTTCCGAGTAGCCGGGATAGTCTTGATAGCCCCAGCTGTGTGCCATTAAGCGATCATTTTCTAACCGTGTTATCCTCCAATTTTTCTTATAAGTCGAACCGTCATCCGCAAACCTGAAAGCATTACCGACTTTTAGATCGAAATGCTTAATCTGTGGAAAATACCATATCTTCATAAGTTCGGCATTGGTTAAAGTCTGCCACACCTGTATGACACAAGCATTGTAAACCAGTTCTATTTCAAAGCAATCATTCATATCACGAAGTTAGATAATTACGAAGACAATAGCCCTGATTATTGAATCGGATTGAGTATCTTTAAGGATACCAAATTTAATTTAACAGTGATTGTAATAAAAGCAAAGACGATCACAGTAATCAATAAAATGGGTTATTATGAAGGATCGAGAAAAGCATTTGCTGCACAGAGATGTATAGGATGCAGTGGAACTAATTGGAGGCCGTTGGCGTGGCGCTATAATGGCGTCATTATGCGGCAGCCCGAAGCGTTTTGTAGAATTAAAAAGCGACTTGCATCCTATTACCTCACGAGTACTGACAAAAGAGCTTCGATATTTAGAGCAAAACAAACTCATCATTGTTGAGTATGGAAACGGTGCAAAAAATGCTGTTTGCTATGCCCATTCCGAACATGGGAAGAGTTGCGCACCGGTCATCTTGCAGTTACGTGAGTGGGCTGTAAAGCACCGGAAGCTTATGCTTGAAACATTGAGGACGGAACATTAAAAAATAAGGTATCCTATATTTAATAGTGTTTTTCAGTTTTATATTGTTCGGTCAGTTTCAAGCTTGACGTCGGGCAGGGGGGAACCGGTTTTTTGCTCACTACCGCATATGGTGAGGATGTTGAGAATTATGAAGTTGACTGGCAGGGAAGGCCGTAAAAGAAATATTTTGATCACTTACAGCCGCCACAAACTCCATTCTGATTGTATGGCCTGCGGCTTGATTTGTTTCAGCCTGTTGTAGAAATTCAAAAAGTTTTTATTCCAGATGGAAAAGTTATGCGTAAACCGGTATTCTATAATTTCTGAGCCTATAGCTATTTTAACCTGCCAGATGCGGCTGTTATTGATTTGAATACTGGTCCTGCTAAGTTCGGTGATATCAACGAGCGGATACCTTAAAACAGTGCCTGGCTTGTCAACAGCATAAAAAAAGCGCTCATCATAATATAAATCCTGATTATTAACCAATCGTTTTTCCAGGCCTAATAAAAAAGGTCTTTGTGAAATTTTATACAAGGTAGGAGTTTCAAAAAAGTTGCCGCTAACATCTATTCGGTATTGTGCAAGAAGATGTCCATTATCCGTACTTATATTTTGTTTTGCAAGTTTAAGATGTTGAAGGACGGTTAATAGGATAAGAACGGCGTATATCGAATTGAGAACTACTAAAATAGTTACAAATGATTGATGCTGAGATAAGGTAAGGGTGATGACCACTGTTAATACAGCATAGATTAGCGTCGGGATGAGAATTCGTTTGATCATATAATTATTTTAGCGGTAATACAAATTGATATAGAGACAATAATCAAAAACTTTTCAACACGGTTTGTTTTAGTGCATATTGCCTTTTATGATAATATCGGGATTATATTCAACTGCTTTTTCAATAAGATGTCTTTTCTGAGCTGAGTTGTTGTCTACTGCAAAGAAGAAGGTGCCCCCATTTACTTTATGGAATATCACCAGCCTGTTTTGTTTTCCCCGTGTAAAGATGTTGGTTTTAATCGTAATTTCTTTCAGTTCTGTAAAGTGAAATTCAGGTTGTCGTAACCACTTAAAAACCCGAATTTTACCTGAATAAATAATAAAAGAGGGAAGATACCTTTCTGGCCAGGAACGCGACTCGCTTATTTGTTTCAAAGTTTCCAGATCATTAGCATTCATAACAGCCAGGACCTCTCCATAACTTCTGAAGAAAGAGATACTCAGGATAAAGGTAGTAAGAAGGATGATAAACTGGATGACGAACAGGGGCACAACATAACCATAGCTCGGCAGCTGGAGTTGCTTGCCGAAAAAGGTGTAAACGATTATAAACGATGCGATAAGAACAATAAATATTCCAAGTATAATACCGGTTATTATTTTGTTACTATTAATCTTTGTTAGAAACTTCGCACGATATTCGTTATTATCCATTGGCTTGAAATTTTGAACTCATGAATGAATGCCTGCAATATAAAAGCCAAAACCAGTGCGGATATAATCAACCTTAAAAGGAAACTGATCTGAAACACATCTCTGTACATGAGGTATCAGAAATGATATACCATTATTAGACTGCAATGCCGACCTTATTGCCAGCCTTTGACAAGTACAGTAAATTAGAACTTAAAAATTATTTACACACAGAAAATATATAAAGAAGCAGCATTATGTATAAGCTTTGGCAACTGCAGGCGGGAATTCGAATCAGGAGAAACCGGTAACGCTATTTTTTCTTACCTTTTTCAAACCAGAGGTACAGGCTTCATCTGATTTGATCACGGTGATTTCATAGGCAGATATAAATTTTTTCACTATAATTTCAACTACGTGAATGATTTCCTTGCTGTTGGTCAGGCCCGTATACTGATACAGACCTTTCGGCAGATAATAGTCAATTTTCGTTGTTGCATCCAGAACTTTTGTATATTTAAAACAATTATTTTGCAAAACAATATTTAATTATACCTTCATTCAGTTACCTATGCGTACATCTTTAAAACCAATCTGTACATTTTTCTTATTTCTCTTCAGCTTTTGCTTTCATGCACAGCCAGCGAACGCCTTATCTCTTTCCGATAAAATCTATGGTCTTTCAAAATTCTGGAGTGAGGTCAATTACAATTTTGTATACCTCTATAAAGTAGACAAGCAGCAATGGGAGGCAGCTTATAAAAGGGCTATCGAAAACATTCAGCATACTACAAGTGATTATCAGTATTACAGGGAACTACAGCGTTTATGTGCCGTTTTAAAGGATGGTCATACCCAGGTCTATCTTCCGGAAAACATTGAAAAACAGCTGATGCTGTATTCCTTTGGAGAATACAGAATCGTTCCCATGAATGTTGCCGGAAAGGTATTGATAACGCAAATCAATAAAAGCAAATCTAAAGAAATTCCCTTCGGCAGCGAGATCGTAAAGGTGAATGGTATTCCTACCCAAGCCTATATCAATGAGTCTGTAAAACCCTATATTTCAGTATCTACCCTACATGAGCTTAATAACAAGGCGGCTGCCTTTCTTTTCAGAGGTTTTGAAGGAGAGCGTTTCAATATCGAAATACGCACACCGAATGGTAAGATCAGAAGTTTGACACTGACTCATGCACCAACGGAAGAAAAAGATGTATTTCCCGACTCGATGCCAAGCAAACCTAATTTTGAGCTGAAATGGCTTCAAAACAAAATTGCCTATATTGGAATTCATACGTTTAATGATGCGGAAGTGGTAAAAAGCTTTGAAGAAAAGCTACCGGAAATTCAAGCTGCAAAGGGTATTATTATCGACCTGCGAAACAATGGCGGCGGCAGTGCTAAAAATGCTAAAAATATTGCAAAGTATTTTATAGAAGGCAACTTATTATATGGCGAAAGAACATACAGCAGAGAGATTATACCGACTGATCGCGGAATAGGTTCTTTTCTCACTGCCGAAGACACCCTGAAAGGCAAACCGGAATGGGGACTTTCTGCTGAAGACTCGAAGGCTTATTTCAAAGCTTATCTTGGCAGCAAGTTCTATGAATATCCTTATGCACCTGACACCTTAGCGGCCACTGTAAAACTCCTGATGCCCACCATTGTTTTAACGGGGAATTATACGAATTCCGCAGCTGAAGATTTTTTGATCTTTTTGGATGGTCAGAAACGGGTAAAAAGATTGGGAGAATATACCAGTGGTAGTACCGGGCAACCGTTGCAAATTGATTTGCCAGGAAATGCCACCGCATGGATCTGCACAAAAAGGGCTACATTTCCGGACGGAAGGGAGTTTGTTGGAGTCGGGATAGAACCTGATATCCTTGTAGAAAGGACGACAAATGATATTTTATATCCGCTCAAATATGATTCACAACTTGAAAAAGCTGAGAAATACATAATGAAGATTAAATAGAATTTCAGCGTTTTTTTTAAAACTCATTTTCTAATTAATTTCTATGCCCTAGAAGGAACGCTCCATTATATTGATCATCAGCTGTTAAAGGAATTATTTAACGATAAAAATTGTAACGGAAGATCTAATATGCGAAAAGATGGCATAATAGGAGTATTGAACGGTATAGGTCAAAGTATATTTCAAGTGGTAATTGATGGATGATGATGTATTTCAAAAACTTTGAAATATAGATTCAACTGTTAAATGAATAAAATTTGCAGATCCTGAGATTAAATCTTTTAAAATGATACGCATTGATAGAGGTGAATATCAAATAGGATGGTAGAGCAATTAATTAATTGATCAAGATAATTAATACGACAGTAACTTGTAAGGAGCTATTATGAATTTAGATCTCATTACGTTTATTTCAGAATATAATCGATTACAAATGATTAGTAATTCGAATAGTTCAGCCGAGAGAAATTTCAACAATCCTGAACAGCGAATCTATTTAATAGCTTATCAAAATCTTCTGATGAAACAGTGGATTTGCTTGAGGATTCAATGCTTTAGCAACCGTAGACGATGAAATCATAAGAATACCATGATTTTGACGTTTAACAATATGATTCTTCTATAAATTGAATTTGCCTTTAGTGTTACGTTTGCAGTTTGATTTTCTTAACTTTGAAAAATGAAAGAAAAGGTAAAAAGAGTTGTTTCGGAGTTTAATACTGAATTAAAACTAAAAGGTTTCCGTGCATTCCAGATTGAACAGGACGGAAGCGAAACCCGTGTGTACAGCAGAAAAGAATTTTATAAGATCTGTCTTACGACAGGAAAAAGTAAGATTCATTATTCTGATAAAAGCTTCGAGCAGGAAGGCACGGTGCTTTTTTTCGGAAATCCGCATATTCCGTATTCCTGGGAAACCATTTCAACAACTTATAAAGGCTATACCATTCTTTTTTCTGAGGAATTTTTTAAAAATTCTGAACGTTCCGAAAGCCTCCAACAGTCTTCTTTCTTTAAAATTGGCGGAACTCCCGTTCTGAAAATTACCGAAGAACAGAGACTCTTTCTCAATACCATTTTCCAAAAAATGATTGCAGAGCAGGAAAGCGATTATGTTTACAAGGATGAGCTGATTCGCAATTACATAAGCTTGATTATCCACGAATCTCTGAAGCTGGAACCTGCAGAAGATTTTGACCAAAACAAAAATGCAGCATCAAGATTATCATCCGTTTTTCTGGAACTGTTGGAAAGACAATTTCCCATCGAAACTACAAACCAATCTCTGCAATTGAAATCAGCTCAGGATTTTGCGAAAAATTTGAATGTTCACGTTAATTATCTCAATCGAGCTGTGAAAGAAGTTACCGGAAAATCCACTACGACTCATATTACGGAACGAATTCTCACAGAAGCAAAAGCATTGCTGCAGCACACCGACTGGAATATCTCAGAAATAGCGTTCGCATTAGGATTCGATTATCCAACATATTTTAATAATTTCTTTAAAAAACAAACCGGAACCAATCCAAAAGCATTTCGTTTGGCTGAGGTTTGATTTTCTTAATTTTTGGTTTGATTATCATTAACGGTTAGCACTCCGCTATTTCTAATTTTGTATCAGTAATTTTTAAACAAAATTCAGATATGAAAATAGTAACAACAGTGGTGGCTTTGTACTTTCTTTTCATCGGACAGGCATTTGCGCAGAATAAAAAATCAAATCCAGGAAAAATGAATACAACAGAACAAAACGAATATTATACTTTTCAGCTCAGCGATAAAGTTACCCGAAAAGCGGTTACCTTTAAAAACCGTTACGGAATCATACTTTCCGGAGATCTATATCTTCCAAAAAATAGAGGAAACGAAAAACTTGCGGCTTTGGCAATCAGTGGACCGTTTGGTGCGGTGAAGGAGCAGTCTTCCGGTTTGTATGCCAATCAAATGGCGGAAAGAGGTTTTGCCGTTATCGCTTTTGACCCTTCTTACACAGGCGAAAGTGGTGGCGAACCGAGAAATATAGCTTCGCCCGATATCAATACCGAAGATTTCAGTGCGGCTGTTGATTTCCTGGGGCTTCAGAAAAATGTGGACAGAAATAGGATCGGGATCATCGGGATTTGCGGATTTGGAGGAATGGCACTGAATGCTACTGCTATAGATAAGCGAGTAAAAGCCGTTGCGACTACAAGTATGTATGATATGACAAGAGTAATTTCTAAAGGATATAACGATGTAGTTACACTTAAACAACGAACAAAAACGCTCGTAGAGCTAAACCAGCAAAGATGGAAAGATGCGGAAACAGGGGAACAGGCATATCCATCTTCTCATCTTCCGGAAAAATTAACGGGCAGTGAACCTCAATTTGTAAAAGATTATTTTGATTATTACAAAACTCCAAGAGGTTTTCACGAGCGTTCAGTAAATTCAACCAAAGGTTGGAGATTGACCAGCGCGCTTTCATTTATGAATATGCCCATTTTAAGTTACATCAAAGAAATTTCACCGAGACCTATGCTTTTAATTGCCGGTGAAAATGCGCACTCAAGGTATTTTTCTGAAGACATTTACAAAATGGCTGCGGAACCAAAAGAACTGATGATTATTCCGAATGCGGTTCATGTTGATTTATACGACAAAGTAGATGTGATTCCTTTTGAAAAACTGGAAAATTTCTTCCGAACCAATTTAAAATAATTGAACATTGCAATAGCTGAATCTGCTTTTTAAAATAATGGATTCAGCCTTTTAATTTTCTAAATATTTAATAATGAGCTTTAACGAAGATATCTTCACCAGACTAAAAAGTGGTGAAACAATAATGCCCAATGACCCGGAAATTCAAAAATTACTGGAGGCTTCTTATGAGGTTAAAAAGCAATTGATTGAATTAAATAATTCCACAGAACCGGATGATATTTTGAAAATATTAAGTCAAATTATCGGCAAAGAATTGGAGAATGTAGCGGTGTTTACGCCTATCTACATCAATTACGGAAAAAATCTTAATATCGGAAAAAATGTATTCATCAATTTCGACTGTACTTTTCTGACTCTAGGTGGAATTACCATTGAAGACGAAGTTTTAATAGGCCCGAAAGTAAGCCTCATAACGGAAAATCATCCTTTAGAACCTCAATACAGAAAAGGATTAATTGGAAAATCTATTTTAATCAAGAAAAATGCATGGATTGGAGCCAATGCAACCATTTTGCCGGGAGTTACGATTGGGGAAAATGCGGTGGTAGCAGCCGGAGCAGTCGTTTCTAAAGATGTTCCGGACAATGTTGTGATGGGAGGAATTCCTGCAAAAATCCTCAAAACAATTGAATCATAAATTAAATGTAAAACAATGAAATATTTAATCATCATTCTTTTAGCGTTTAGTCCAACTGTAATTGCACAAAATAAAATAAATTCAAATAAAATAAAATAAAATCAAAGAAAATGAATGTAAATATCCCTACAATAAGTGATTTTCCAACAGGCGAAGAAAACACGGCTTTTGCACAATATTTTATAGGTAAATCCTATTTGGCGCCGCTTACAAGCAATAAAAATTTAAATGTTCCCCTTTCTAATGTTACGTTTGAACCGGGTTGTCGTAACAATTGGCATAGCCATACAGGCGGACAACTTTTGATCGTTGTGGGTGGAGAAGGTTTATATCAGGAAAGAGGAAAACCCGCACGTCGTTTAAAACCTGGAGATATCGTAGAAATTGCTCCGAATGTTGAGCATTGGCACGGTGCGACCGCTAACAGCTGGTTCTCGCATTTAGCAACGAATGGAAATCCGCAAACCAATCAAAATATTTGGCTGGAAGCTGTTTCCGATGAAGAATTTGCGGAAGCCAACAAAAAATAATTTTAGATTGATTTAAATACAAGTGAGTTTTTATAGAGATATGAAAATGCTGTATTATTCCGACAAAGAATTAAATGTGAAGGGAACTGCAGTAGCGAATAGCAAATTAATACTGATGGAAGAACCAGGAAGTACTATTGTAGTTGATAATAACAGGATATATGTTGCGGATATCGATGCTACGGTAAGGAACGAACATAACCACACATTCTATCTCAAATAGGTGCAAGTTCATTTTAGTGTTCATATAAAAACATTAAATTTGACATTATTTATTCTAAAAATGAAGGATATCCCTGTTAGGAAAATCAATCAACAAGATGAGGCACATCTGTCCAACAGTTATTCTGTCAGGGATATTGCACCGCTGCTTGCCAAGAATGATATGATACAGGAACTCCACAGACACGATTTTTTTTATATTTTAATCATTAAAAAAGGATCAGGCCAGCATGATATAGACTTTACCCATTGTACCATACAGGACCATACCGTTTTTGTCATGCGCCCGGGACAGGTACATCGTCTTGATTTAAAAGTAAAAAGTACCGGCTATCTTATTCAGTTTAAAACGGATTTTCTGTATTCTCATAACCGTACCTCACAAAATCATTTGACAAAGCTGATACAAAATAATACCTATCGGCTAGAACCAGAAGGGTTTACGAAAATTGAAAACATTATATTGAATGCATTGAAAGAATATGCAGAAAAAGAAAAAGGATATCAGGAAGTTCTGAAAGCCAATCTAAGCATATTCCTGGTTGAACTGCTTCGACAAAGACAAAAAAAAATAACACCGTCAGTTGCTACCAGTTCATACACACAGGAAAAATTAGAACAATTTCTAGAATTGGTTGAAGAAAACATTACCACGCATAAGCAAGTGTCGCAGTATACAGATTTGCTTCATATCTCTTCATATCAGTTGAGCACAATTACTAAATCTCTATTAAATAAAACCCCGTCCGAAATTATAAACGGCCATATCATTCTCGAAGCTAAACGTCAACTTTTGGCTACATCCAGCCAAGTCAGTCAAATTGCATATAATCTTGGTTATGAAGATCCTTCCTACTTTACAAGGTTTTTTAAAAAACATACCAAAGCATCTCCCGAAATATTCAGGCAGAACTTCAGATAAGTCCTATCGATTCTCATTTTTGTCCTAACAGCATCACTTTCTGCCGAAGTAATTTTGTTCTGTAAATTATTTCAAAAGAAAAACATTATGAAAACAAGAATGAAATTAATGGCTTCGCTAAAAATATGGCTGGCTATTTATCCGTCAATCACACTTCTTTTATTCCTGTTTGGTAAAGCATTAAATACGTTACCGATTTATCAGCGAGCATTCATCTTAACCGTTGTACTGGTTCCGTTTATTGTATTCATTGGAGTTCCGCTGGTTGACTTTATTATACGTCAATTCAGTGTAAAAAGATAATAAATAAGTAAGCATTTATATAAAACCGCTATTAAACTACTTAATACGACAAAATTTATAAACACGATGGTTTTGTGATGATTGCAGTCACTTTTCCATTTTATTTAAACAACTTTATTATGAAAACAGATACAAAACAATTTGACGTAATTATTATTGGAGGAAGCTACTCCGGTTTGGCTGCTGGAATGGCTTTAGGCAGGGCTTTAAAAAAAGTACTTATTATTGATAGCGGCAAGCCGTGTAATGCCCAGACACCATATTCACATAATTTCCTCACTCATGATGGGAATACGCCCTAAAGACATTGTTACCTTGGGAAAACAACAAGTAGAAAAATATTCCACGGTAAGCTTTTACAATGGGATTGCAGCTACCAGCAGAAAAATCGAAAATGGATTTGAAATTGTAACGGAAACAGGTAGTGAATTCCAGGCTAGAAACTCATTTTTGCTACAGGTATTAAAGACATTATGCCAAAAATTGAAGGATTTGCTGAGTCTTGGGGAATTTCTGTTATTCATTGCCCATACTGCCACGGTTATGAGGTTCGGAATACAAGAACAGGTATTCTCGGTAATGGAGATTATGCATACGAGCTTTCAGAAATGATTAATAATTGGACAAAAGATTTAACAATCTATACGAATGGAAAATCAGCCCTAACCAATGAACAAGTGAAAAAACTGAAATCTCACAATATACAGATTGTTGAAAAGGAAATTAAAGAGCTGAATCACATCGATGGCCATATCCAAAATATTATATTTAATGACAATACGGCTTTAGCAATTACAGCATTATATTCTTCCCGCGCATTTATACAGCATTGTTCAATACCGGAAACATTGGGATGTGAAATTACCGAGGACGGGTATTTAAAAGTCAGCGGATTCCACGAAACCTCTGTTGAAGGCATTTACGCTTCAGGTGATAACACCACCCGAATGAGAACCGTCGCCAATGCAGTCGCAATGGGTACTACCGCAGGAATGGCAGCCAGTAAAAAGTTAATTTTAGAACAATTCTAAAATCTATCCACTCAATTACAGTCATTTTTAAATATTACTGAACTCAAATTTCCTCATTGAGATATCATAGTAAATACTTTTTAAAACAATTTGAAAAACAAATTAATCATAAAAATCATAGTTATGAAAATTATCATTGTAGGTGCAACCGGCACTATGGGAACATATTTGGTAAAAGCTCTGGAGAATGAGCACGAAGTAATTAAAGTTGCTTCCAAAGGAGGTGATATCTCAGCTGATATTACTTCAACCGAATCAATTGAGAATATGTTCAGACAAGCGGGTGCGTTTGACGCATTAATTTCAACTGCAGGTCCAACTTTTGTCGGTCCCTGGAGCAAACTGAATAATGAAACCTTCAGAAATGGTGTCGAAGGAAAGATGATGGGTCAGATCAATTTGGTGTTGATCGGTCAGAAATACATTAATCCCAAAGGATCGTTTACATTAATTACTGGTGCATTAACTGATGAACCGCAAGTAAATTTTGCAAATGCCTCAGCGGCTAACGGAGCTGTAGAAGGATTTGTCAGGGCAGCAGCCATCGAGTTGGAAAATGGGATCCGTATCAATGCAGTAAGTCCTACGGTAATTGAAGATTCACCGCAATATTTCCCTTATTTTCCGGGAGAAATTCCAACCACTATGAGACAATTGGAATTTATGTTCAGAAAAAGTGTATTCGGAAAAATAACAGGACATATTATCAAGCCATAGTCGCGAGAACAAAAGATCCGCAGGTCATTATTGCATTTCTAATGAACTGAGGTTGTTATAGAATGGCAGGTTTAAATACCTTTTTACAACAAGTATCGGCGCTTATGATGATTATAGACCAACTGGATATCCGCGACCTGCTTAACGAATAGAAGTCAGGGGAAAATTCAGCTATCCTAAAATGCTTCTAGGGTTCCATCCTTGGGTAGCTGAATATATTTATTCTAGCAGAAAACTGGAACAGGCATTACCCAAGATTCTGCTCCACCCATGCTGTCCCCTTAGTAATAACCATTTGTTTTTTCTCAGTCATATTAAATAGAAATTCAGCAGTCGCAACGCCTTCGTATACATCTGCGCTCTCACCATCCCTGAAAACTTGATCTGGATAAGAAACATTTACTATAAAGCTTAAGTGTTTATAATCTTCAAATTCAATTTTAAATTTTAAAAAATAAGTTATGCCTTTTCTACTTATAAAGATAGGACCCAGGGGAGTTGTGATTGTATTTAAGAATATGCTTTCACCATTTACCAAAAATGTTGCATTGGAAGGCATCGGAACATTTTCCTGGGGTACGACACCGAATTTTGTGTAATTGGAAAGATGGAGACCATTATCCAATTGGATATCTTGTAATAGCCATATCACTTTTCCTGTTGATCCGTTTGGAAATGCCCCATATTCATGATCCATCCAGGTTAAACCGCTAACTTTAATTTCTTCGCTACCTATTTTTATGATGCCGCTAGCCCGTAAATTCGTTAAAGAATAATAATAATTATTTCGTGTGATCGGACTTGTACCGTTGGGATCTACAAGATTACAACCTGTTCCCCAAACAAGCAACGGAGGGCCCTGCTGAAAGAAATCGAGATCAAGCTCACAAGGGGTTTTTATATTAGAATCAGGATCAATATCTGTAAAAGTTGCTTGTACTGACATATTGAGTGGATTACTATCCACAGCCGACATCGCAACAGCACCATCCGTACCACTTTGTCCTAATGCTACAAACCATGGTTGTGTTTTATCATATTGTGCCCAATTCGATGGGCAAGGCATGGTAACATTTACTTTTTGGTAATTACGTTTATTTTTAACGTCAGTTATTTGTATTTGTGTAAAAGCATAACTGTATCCAGCTGAATTATCTTTCATCCCTGCGGCATTAATTTCGAAACCGAAAGTGCGGCCGTCTTCAGTAAATAATGTTCCTACATGCCACCACCACTCCGTAGGTGCACCGGTATGAGCATACTGATCATCCGGTAAAATGATGGAGGATGCGTTTTCTTGGTTTTCTTGATTCTCAGACATATTAGTTTATTTTTAATGTATTAAGTGACTTTATCAGGGATATTTATTACAAAAATTTATATCAAATGACACATCTTAATTATTTTTAAGCAGAGCACCCATATTGTTATGATTGCCGGCCTGCATAAATGTTTAAGATTTCATTTGCTTACACATACAACTCAAAGAATAATTATAAAACGTTTTGTAAAATTCAAGGATCTTATTAGTTGTGATCTTTTATCTCTAAAAATATATATCCTGACAATCCAAAGTAACGAAGATTTCTTTCCTTTTTATAGAGTATAAATACTATATTAATCGTTACGTAGAATTACGGCTCATTACAAAACAGATCAGAAATAAAATATGTAGCTAAGGCAAACAGAATTTAATTTATTGATTATATACCTCAAATAACTAATTTTGTTAATTAAACGGTTGTCACCAAACATTCAGCAATTAATCCTGTTGAGATTGTTTTATTGTTACTCTCCTTTATCGTTTACAGAACTATAAATAGCTTTACGAAAGTCATATAATCAGATTGACGCAATGCGTTTGAAAGTTATGTGCAATTTTATTACAAATTCCTAATAAATGTTGAAATGAAAAAAATGATCATATTTCTAATTATTTTTTGTTCTTACAAAACTTTACTTTCACAAAATAAAATTGAGTTTAATAAATTTCCTTTTGACATTGAAACCTTAAAGGATTTATCCTATAAGAAAGATTCAATAATGCCGAAATTTATGGGTGATAAGTTTTATTATATAAATACGAATACCAATAAAAAAATATCAGAAACTGGCTTTCAAGTTGCCTATCCGTTTGTTGGTAGAAAATCCTCATTAGTAAAAATAGATGACAATTTCGGAATAATTGATATTGATGGAAACTTATTAACCAGACCAATATATAAAGTATTTCAGTTGTGGCATACGCCGATGCGGGACAATTTTGTTGCACTTTGTCATACAGATAATTGTTCTTCATTTGAAGTCTTTGATTTAAAAAAAGGAGAATTTATAGTGCCTGGTAATGGATGTGCGGAACCTTACTTTGAAACAGAAAGGATAATTCCATTTAAAGGAAAAAACAAAAAATATGGTGTAAATAAATTGGATGAAAATTATCAAAATGGAAAAATGATAATCCAACCATTATATGATACTATTTACTGTATCAGAAGGAGTTTAATTGTAGCCAGAAAAAATGGAAAAATAGGAATTGTCAATGAAAATAATAATGCTATATTGCCATTTTCCTACTCTAAAGTTATTCTTTCTAAAGATCCAAATCTTATCGGTTTAAAAATAAACTCAAAGTGGAAATATTATAATTTATATAATAAGCCAATTTTAGTTTTAGAAAGTAAATTTGAATGTGAAAATATTGGAGAAATTATCATTAAAGACGGATTTGGGATTTATAAAATAAATAATAAATACAATGTGTTATTTAAAGATGGAACTTCATTAAATCAGAATTATGATTGGATTTCAGACAAAGGTACAATGGCAATAGACAACAATAAGGTATTTATATTTGGAAACGACAAAACTCCATTTCTATACTATGAAAAATAAAACTGGGCATTAACAAGAATTTTCCAAAAGTGGGCTGAAGTGCTCCAATGAACATTTGTACAAGGTTCACCGGTAGTAATTCTATTGAATTTTAGTGCTAAAAATCCACGCCGTTGGCAAGCCTCAAATGTTACTAATTCTTAAATAAGATTTGATTGCAAATTGTATGTTTGGGGATATTTTTGCAGTAGTATTTTTCGGTTTTTTGACTTAATGATCAAATAATTTTCAATATCATTAAAACAGTAGTTTTTATTTGATCTCGATGACCTATATACATGACACGGCCTATCGTTGCAGGTAAGCACTTGTAACCCTCTCAGGTATTTCGGAAATAGACTTTTAAAAAGATTATTTATTGTTACTATTACAGGCTATGTGTAAAGCGGATACTCAAGAACTTATATACCTTAAAATTCCATGAGGTTTACAACATCATATTATACATTGCCGGAATCTGTCCTTACTATACAAACCGCCCGTGTGAAGGTACGGCCAGAGTGTCGAAATCATCAGCAAGCCTATTTAGGCCAAATCTCAATTCTTCACCTTCCATGTATTGCCCGTGTCCTGAAATCACTAGGGACGGGGCTAAATCTCTTAGCTTGGCTACCGTATCCCTGGCGGCCGCCCAATCTGTCGTTAAGTATCGGGGAGGCCCCTGTACTTCACGTTTCTGAACCAGGACTTTGTAGAATGAATCCTGTTTCACCGTTATAAAAGCGTCGGCAGAGATCAGGATACGGTCTTTCTCACGAAAGAAGACCACCTGACCGGGAGAGTGGCCAGGCGCGTGGATCCAGCGCCATTCGCTGAGTCCCGGTAATGTACCATCCTCCGGATAAGCAGATACACGTTCGGAAATATCTATGGGTTCATGCGGATAAATAAAAGACAGCTTGGCCAGCAAACCGCCTTCAACAGAAGCGTCAGGTTCAGGATATTCCTGTTTTCCGGTAAGGAAAGGAATTTCCAGAGGATGGGCATACACGGGGACATCCCACTTTTCCAATACCGTTACAATTCCACCGACATGGTCAAAATGGCCATGGCTCAGGAATATTGCTGCGGGCGGCCTGTCTTTACCGTAGCGGTCTTCAGCAGCGGCGATAATCTCCTCCCCACAGTGCGGCATTCCGCAGTCTATTAAAAACCAATCTTCACCGGGCTTGCCCAGCATGACCACATTCACGATCTGATTGGTATAATAATAGACATCATCTGCTACCGATGTACCGTTTCCGCTGGAAAACGACGTCATCGGAATTATTCTGTTGTCATCACTCTGTCTCATATTAATATTTTTTTGGGTTTTATATAATTTATCTCTTACTAGAGGTGTCGTGTGCATTCAGGTGCTGTGCACACAAATAAAGTGCTTATAACACGCTACAGCTAAGTGACTGAATGATATTTACAAACAAAAACCATACCTGAACGCGGAGCTTTAATTGTTGCTATTGAGCATAAATTGTTAAAAATTATATAATAATTGCAGAGATTGTGTACGGATAGAGGGCTATTTTAGTCTCTTTTTTTTTAAGAAAATGAAGTAATCCTATACTTTTCCTCTCAGTACGGAATGGATGGGATGCAGGGAAAGATTGCTGATGTCAACATCCCAAAACGGATTGCTTTTGTTGATGACAACATGGGTTTTTCCGGACAGGTCAAAATTTTCCACGAAGCAGTAATACATCAGCTTAACGGTAGTAATCGACCTTTGTTTGCCTTGATGGTTGAAGATGGTAAAGAGCGAACGTTGGGTTCCTTCCATGGAAAGGAGCTGAGATAATATTTGTTCATGCAGAAAGACCTTCCGGCCGGTAGTAGTCCATCCGCTGAGTCTTTTTATCCTTCCTTTGTCGGATACCATAAACCGGTTTTCAAAAAGGGGGATGGGTTGCCATTGTTCACCCGGCAGGCTTTTTACCGACAAATTCATGCAGGGTGGAGGATTCTTTTTATCAATAGGAGGTTTTCCCAGTTTTTTCCAAAGAGAGGCATTAAAGATCTTTTGCTGCAAAGAAGATTTATTTTGTACTACAAAATCCTTCTGTTGCGGGTTGTCACTTTTTAAAAACCAGCGGTATTCCCCAGCGGTCAGAAATTCCTTATGGATTACATCCATAATGGATTCGGGCTGCAGACCAATGTGCTCGGCGGCATCATACATGCTGTTAAAATGAGCCACAAGTTCGCCTTCGACAGTATATTGACTGACAGCCTGCCGATAAATAACATTTCGGTTCCTGACACGGTTTTCAGCAAACTGAGTCTTCCTTCTTTCACTGGCAGATATCTTCTGTAGGTTGGAATAGTGTACGTGCAGACTGTCTCTGTCTTTGGTTATGATAGAAATACTCCGATCGCTGTAATCGAATTTCTCAACAAAGTGGTAATACACCAGCCTGGCCACTGATTTTCGGTATTTTTTACCGCCTGACGACAAGGAGCAGTGAACATGGTAACTGTTTTGTTGAAGATATTGATTGAAACGTTTTACAAAAATCAGCTCCATCATTATTTCGGGCATCATCCTTTCTCTACCGAATAATGATGATGCCTGGCGTTCCAGGCTTTTCAAACGTCCGTAGCTGGAGATCGCATAATGGTCAAATCCTTCGATCACCTTCCACTGTTCATCAGGCAGGTTTTGTAAAGATTTGTTATACAGGACCTCTTTCACATAAGGCGTTTCTAAAGGGAGAGGAAGTTTCATGCAATTTTATTCAGTATCAATAGATTCTTTTCACCGTAAAGGTAGCAATACTAAATAATATCCTTAGCGATACCATCTACCATATGCCTACATCAGCAATATACATATGCGATTACCAAAAAATGATAATCGCATATATAAGATTTGAAATTCAATTACTCAGATACTTTGAGGTCACCATTATCTTTGCCCCATGTAAAGGCACCGACTCCCTCGGCTACACCAGCAAATGTACCGATAAGAGAACCTGATTCGGTCATTAATGTCAGTGATACGGCTCCTTCTTCGATGGCACCTGCGACAATTGCCCATTCACAATTACCTGCTACCGTGCTAGGATCTACCACAAATGCTCCGGCAACCTCACATTCTATTACAGCTGCTACAGCGCCCCATCCGTGAGCTTCAAATTCAACTGCTTTCACGTTTGTGATATTGGTTAAAGCCAATGTGCAGGATACTCCATAATATACAAGCCCGCCGGCTTCAAGTGTTCCTCCTGCAGCCCAAACCGATGTTGAATCATCAAAAGAAAGAAGCGCCTTATTAGCCATGTTAACCGGACTATTTTCCGGACTGTTCTTAATTATTTCAATTTGTTTCGTGAGTGCTTGCTGTGCTAAGCTTTTTAGATCCTTAATCGTCGTAGATGATGTTGTACTGGTTGTCATGATTTTGTTTTTTGGTATTTCATTATGCTTACTCTAATTGGTTTTCAGCTTCCCCATTTGTTATGAGTATTTACTGCCTTTATTAACCTTAGAATGGGCAGCGAAAAACTTATATTGTATACCAAAAATAAGGCTTTAAAAAATGGTAACGATCAGTATAACTACGTAATTTTCAATTCAGTGTGTGCTTATTTCAATCATTTCCTTTCTACGTAATAATGTAGACAATCCACGTGTTAAGTCTACGTCCTATTTTCATTGTGAGTGCAACTTTGTTTAATTTTTTATGATTCATATACAATGCGACATATGCTGTCGTTGATGGATGTTGTAGGGCAAAGAAATACCGATGTTATTGGGAGACGTGAGGGTTAACCTCTGACAATTCTGAATTCAGGATGTCAGATGGTGCATTCTAAAGCTTACAGCAGGAATTTTGATTGAGATCCAGTATCCGTGTAAAGAAATAGGAAGGTGTATTACTCCGGATCACTATGTAAAGTTTCTAAATCTTTTAGGAGTAGATTTTTCTATACCGCAGGTCTTCTATACCTTGACATAGGAGGAACGCATGCGCTTATTTTGCTCACATATCACAAACCCTGAAACATTAATCATTATATTTTCACATTTAAAATAGAGTTGTGAATGAGATAATTAATTTCTGGTTTAACTCGTCATCTTGTATCAATAGCACATCCACCGATAGCAGATGTGCGTAAGTAATAAAGCGATTAATTATGCACCCTCTTTGACGATGGTTTCCTTGTTCGCCATCGCAATATAGTTTGCCGTGTCAAAGAAATTGGGCTCATCGGGATGAACCTTGGTTAAATAATTTTCTGAATTGAAGAAGCTGTTGAAATCCTCAAACGAGTCAAAGAAGATTTCTACAACGGCATCATACAACGGCTTTGGAAAACCGTCTGCAATGATAGGGTGGTTGACTACATACTTTCTAACATAAAGTTCTGTCTCCGGAATGGAACAGAATAAAGGAGCGTGTATGTTTTTGTGATAGTCGATAAATTCTTCAAGACTCATACTTGGTAGTTTCTGTACCAAAAACGTAAATTTGATCATTATTTCTTTCTTTATAATCTTATGCAATATTATTGTATTATGATGTGCAAGTCAATTACGCACAAATTTGTGCGGGAATCGTTATAATTTATTAACCAAGTTTATGTACAAAAAGAAAATTCCTGCCAGAACCGAATGCGGACTGCATCTATTTAAAGAACTGTTAGGTGGAAAATGGAAGCTGATGCTGCTGTTTTATATTTCAGAAGGCATCATAAGACCCGGTGCGCTGCAAAAAAAAATATCCGCAGACCGGAGGGTAATGACGAAGCAGCTGGATGAGCTGTTACAGGATGGGTTTATTACAAAATGTTCATACGAAACGAAAATTCCCAGAGTTGAATATCAGTTAACACCTCTTGGGAAAAGTCTGTTGCCTCTGATCATGAGCCTGGAGAAGTGGGGCGAAAACAACAGGACCGTTTTAGAAGCAGCACTTATCGAAAAACAATAAAGAAATCATTACTAATATAACATTGCATTTAGCACGAAATAATTTACAATTTAGAATAAAGTGTACAGTCCGGACGACAAATTAAGGGCCACAAAACAATCCAACCAAATGAGATAATGTGTACCTTTGAGAGGCAAGCAAATAGGTATGAATATAAATAACAACAAGTATTTACTCTCGAATTATGTTTTCGTTTTAGGAGTATTATTGTTACTTGTCAATGACCAAGTTTTAAAGTTTACTTATCCAAGTTTCATTACGGGGAAATTATCTGATATTTGCGGTATAATAATATTTCCCTTTTTTCTAACATTTATTTTTCCGAAATTGAAGCAGAACAGTGTTTTTGCTGCATTAATAATTTTTGCATTTTGGAAAAGCGAATATTCTCAAGATTTAATAGATTTTTACAATGAATATTCCTTGATGGAAACTACAAGAATTATAGATTATTCGGATTTATTTGTGGCAGTGTTATTGCCATTTCCCTATTATATCATAAAAAATATTAATAAATTCCAACATCTATTTATTACCAGGCTAAACCCGTATGTAGTTTTCTTCCCTTCTTTATTTATTTTTATTGCTGAGGCTCCTCCTCCAAGTTTTTATTATACGATGAACAATGGAAATCTGAAATGTTATAAATGTAATATAGTGGTTAATTACCATAAGGATACCCTAATAAATACATTAAAGGAAAATGGAATTGAGTTTGATTCCGTCAAACCAATTTATTACCGGGGAGTAGTTGATTCAACCAGTGGAGCTAGAAAATGTATTAAAAATCAATTGATTATTGACAATGATACTTTGAGAAATATTAATATGACCCTATTTCCTCTAAAAAACAATAAAACCCAAATATACTTTAATGGGATGGATGTTCCTCATAATTTGAAGAACAACAAAAAGTTAGAAAGAAAATTAAGACGACATTATAAAAAATTAGTTTTTAATGGAATAAAACGGATACTTTAAAGAAATTTTTTAACAAGTATTTATAAGGCCGAAAAGGCATTAGGAAATCATAATGGTGTTAATGAAAATTCTTGGATTAGAAATCCCCGGTTTAATTAAAAATAGATATGAAGTATTTAAGATTTATTATATTATTCATTATTTTCATAGGCATGATTATTTATGTAACAGCAATTGGATCAGAAGAATATGTTGAAAATAATAAAGTTTTAGGAAACGGTGTTGTCTTTGAAGGAATTGTTACTGATATCAAAACTTCCAATAATCACGGTTTTGGTATATTGACTGTAAATGTTTTTAAATCAACGTCTAAAGAGTTTTCAAGAAAGTTAGACTATGGAATTTACTATAAAGATCTGAAATCAAAGGATCAAGGAGAGGTTTATATCAAATATTCATTTGGATATTTAGATTGCTTTTTCTATTTTCACAAAAATTATCATTTTGTACCATATAAAATTAGCGACCCAATCAGATTATCCACGGATTATGGAAATCTGGGAATCTGCTGTAGTGGCTACTCATGATTTTCTCTCAGCAGAGGATTTTAATTATTTTGTAGAAGCTATTCCAAGAGATTATTTGCCAAATTTGAATGTTTATTTGGTTACTGAAGAGAATGAAATTGTGGGTTTTGCTGCTGTTGCTGAAGATACTCTGGCAATGCTTTTTATTCACAACGATTTTCGGGGAAAAGGCTACGGAAAAATATTGTGCAAATTTATGAAAGAGATAACTGCATTTACCAAAGTAGATGTCAATGAACAAAACTCATTGGCACGCCGGTTCTATGAAAATATGGGTTTCAGAAAAATTTCGCGATCAGCAAAAGATAATTCAGGAAAAAACTACCCGATTATCCACATGAGTCTGTAAGATTAAAAAAATATTACACAGGGATTCTGTTCCTTTACCCAATACCTATGTATTTGCTATCCTTATCAGTACCATCAAGTCATAAATATTGAAACATTTGAGAAGACTTTAGCAAAATCTCAGCACTGCGTACTATGTAGGTGGAAGTGAAACTAAAAGTTTCTGTATGCACTTATAATGGGATTGAATATTTACAACAATGATAATAAATACTATTTAGTTTTTTGCTACCATCTTACCTCCAGATTCGATCAATATATACATAAATTACCATACATTGTAACACTCGTAAATTTTAATTGTATGAACGAAAAGTAATACTATAATACATTTCAATGTTTAGAAGCATTTATATTTGGTGTCTTGCCTACAGATATTTTTTATTATTTTAATAATAATGGAGTAAAGTACTGTTTGGAAAAGAATTGGAGGAAACTGTTTTATAATTAAAATAAGTATTACGGTTAGTGAACCGTAATCTCCAAAGAAAGGTGATAATATATGAATATTTCAATTAAAAATAATTTTACGGTTTAGGTATTTTTTTTAACGACATCTACCAGATGATCAATGTCAAAAGGTTTCTCAATATAGTCATCAGCTTTGCATTGTTCTGCCTTTTTGGATAATTCTGGAGAGGTGGAAGTCAATACGGCTGATAAATCTTCAGTGGAAGGATCTGTCTTCAACTCTTCAATCACCTCAGTTCCTCTTTTATCTCCTTTGATATATTCATCCACAATAACAACATCAGGATTGATATCGTCAATCTCCTCAATCGGATCGGTATTTAATGATGGCGTCACATCATATCCTTCGCTGGTCAAGATCTGATCCATAATTTCTAATATTTGTTCGTCATCCTGAATCAGTACCACTTTTTTCTCCATAAGTCATTAATTTTTATGTAAATGTATGAAAAAAAATAATCGAAATTAGCGACCTGAAATAGGTCCGCCTCACTATTGACAGCACACATCAGTTTCGATTCATCAGTTATTTATTTAACAATACAAATCAGAGGATTTAATCATTGGATGATCTGCGTTATGATACCTCTATCATCAAAAAATAACCGTGCGAAGCCATGTCATAAAAATCAGCAGTTTTCGTTAACCTACGCTTGATCATGTAGGAAATTTGATTGCATTATCAAATGCAGAACCGCACCAATGGCGGCTGAGCTTTATTTAGAATGCGATAAACTAAACATTTATTCCAACAAATTCAGGCCAATCCAATTATTGTCTTTAAAGTCCCCACCAGTTTTGGCTGCGAATATTCTTGCTCATATGTCGAAATACCTTCAACAGGATTAAAAAAAATGACAAAATGTTTTTATGCTTTACTCATCTTTTATTACAATTTTATATCGTTCCTATATTTATACAGTTAATAAACCCAAGGTCTCGGATTTGTATTCCTTGAGTAATAAAAAAGAAGCTTTTGTAATGTACAGCCCTAAAAGTCTATCTTGTTGATGGCAGTCTTTTTATTTACGAAAGTATTACCTGATAAGACGTATTGCTCCTGACGGAAGAGGCTAATGGATCGTTTTATCATTGTAAATATCGGTTTATATGACGACAGCTTAATACTAGAGATAACATAAATTTATATGTGTCCTCAACACTTAGAAAGTGTTTAAGGTTCTGATAACGAATATGTGTGGTTATTTCACTACATGAACTTCAATGTTTCACTACAATGAAACTTTTGCCGCTGCCGTAAATTTGTATTGTTCAAAAGATGACAACTCAATAAGTATAAAATAAATAATCCGATCTCGGATCAGAATTTATTAAAGTAAATTGATAATAATATATAAAACATATCTGCTGGGAATAGATGTATCAAAAAATTGATCTTATTTGTTAGTCAATTGTTGGCCTAAAAGATCTGTAACTGTAAGATTCCATTCAGGATGCAAGCAAAATGCAGTTCCTGACTGAAAAGTTTTTTTTCATATTAATATTTTGTGTTTTTCATAGGCTTCCTACGGGAGGCCTTTGATTTTGTATCTAATCCCGATATAGAGAAAACAGTAGCTAAAACTTATATCGTTTACCAAAAATAACGCAATAAAATGGTAAGGATCAATATAACTGCGTAATTATCAAATCAATATTCGCTTTTTGTCAATCATTTTCTCCTACTTAATAATATAGACAATCAACGTTTTAAGTCTACGCCTTACTTTCATTATGAGTTGTAACATTGTTTTATTTTTCACGATGCATATATGAAACGACATGTTTTGTCGTTAATGGATTATAGTTTTGCAAGCGATATCATGATTATGGATATATTAGGATATTCCATCTGATGAAATTCATATTAAATTGATATTGTATTTCTTTTTAACGTTGTATAAAAGAAGTATTTTTGCAACAATTTAAAATTAATAATCAACAACTCGAAATAAACATTAAGAATGAATAAAATCTACTCAGGGGCATTATTCCTATGCTCCGTTCTGAGCATTTCCGCCCAGGAAGTAGTCTGGCAGAAAGACATCAAATCCTCTACTCAGGATTTTCTTTCCCAGGTTACTACAACCATCGACCAGCAATATTTGATAACAGGAAGCTCCATCCGTCCTGAAAGTGAAATTTCGAAAGCCGGAGGCAAAAGCAATATGCCAGTAGCCAACAGCCAGCAGCCGAATAACGGTTACGATTTTCATTTAATTAAACTCAACCAGCAGGGAGATCAGGTTTGGGAAAAGTATTTCTCCGGACAAAACCATGATTTCTTATCGGCTACAGTAAATACCCAGGACGGCGGGTTCCTTATTTCAGGAACTTCATTTAGCAGTAAGGGATTGGATAAAAAAGATGATTCCAAGGGCGGATCGGACATCTGGCTGATCCGGATCAATGAATTCGGGGATGAATTGTGGCAGAAAACAATCGGAAGCGATTCCGATGAAGAAGCCAGAGCGGTGATCCAGACGACCGATATGGGATTCTTTGTGGCGGGTAACGTTCAGAATTCTTCAAAAGGTTACGGTTCCAAAGACGTATTGATTGTTAGACTCGATAAAAACGGAAAGGATTTATCACAACTCATTATAGGCGGAAAAGGCTTGGATGAAGTAGAGAAAATGATCCCTACCAAAGACGGCGGGGCATTGCTCGGAGTGTATTCCAGGAGCGGAGCTGTAACGATGAATGATAAGCGATCATTGATGAATGATGGTTCCCAGAATCAAGGTTCAGCATCCGGAATCAATCATCAATTATCAACCATCAATTATGCCAAAGCCAGCGGCAATTTCGGTGAGGGTGATTACTGGATTATCAAGCTGAATAAAGAGGGCAAAGTAGAATGGGAAAAGAATTTCGGAGGGAAAGGTGATGACCATTTAAGAACATTGGCCATGACTTCCACAGGATACATAGTTGGTGGAGAATCAAGATCGGAAAGATCCGGAAACAAAACAGCGGGAATTGAAGAAGGAACGGATTTATGGCTGATTTCTTTAAATGAAAGAGGGGATGAAATCTGGCAAAAATCCTACAATTTCAAAAACCGGGATGTGCTGATGGGAATGAGCGTGCTGCATGCTTCAGATGATCAATCGTCAAAAGGAATTCTTTTAGGAGGTTATACCCAGGCTGAAGGAAGAATAGAAAGTGATGATGAAACGTTCTGGATGCTGTATCTGAATGAAAAGGGAGAAGAACAGTGGAGAAAACATGTGAAAGGAGAATCCAGGAAAAGAGAGGAGCGACTTTCTGATATTAAGCTGAACAGAGACGGATCCATAATTCTAGCGGGAACCAGCGCAGAGGAATTGGGGAAAGAGAACTGGAAGATTGTGAAACTTGGAGATAAACAGATTGACCAGCTGATTGAAAAGCAGGATATTAAGATTTACCCGAATCCGGTAACAGATTACGCCTATGTGGAAATCGGCTTCCCTTCGACAAGCTCAGGGACCACACCGTCGACAGGCACAGGGCAGGGGTTTGAAGCAGAGATTATCGTGTATGATATGGGCGGAAGACAGCTTCAGAGCTTAAAAACCAAAAATAAAGTAACCAAGATTAATACCCAGAATCTTATTCAGGGAGCGTATCTGGTGACGGTGAAAACGAATGATAAAACAGCGAGTGCTAAATTGATTAAAAAGTAATTAGAATGAGAAAAATACATTATATATCATTATTTTTGGCAAATTTCTGCGGAAGTTTACTATTTTCCCAAGGAACGGATGGAAATTTCTTTTCGGCCCCTTCTGCCGCATCTATACCGAGTTTCATCAATGCTCCCGTATCATTATCTACAGGAATACCGGATATCAATATCCCTTTCTTTACTTTGTCTACCCACAATCCGTCATTGGGAATAAATACCGGTATTTCTTATCATCCCAATAACTCCCTTAAACGCAGTAAGGCTTCAGATGTAGGCTTGGGATGGTCCCTATATGGTGTTAGCTGTCTTATATACAGGGAGGTAAATCCTGCAAACGGAATACCTACCGATGGGTATTATTACGCTTTTATGGGACATAACGGTAAATTTTTATTAAAAACAGGTTCTTCCGGGGAGAAATATATTGTGATGCGCACTCAAACCCAAATCACCATTACCTATAACCCAACAGCCAACAGCTTTACGATTATAGATGAATCCGGTAACTCCTATTCATTTGACAGGCAGGATATAGCATATTCTAAGTATCTTAATAATACAACGCCGTATACTTCTACATACTATCTGTCTTCAATAAAAGATGTAAACCAAGTTACCCAAATGCAGTTTGAGTATTTGGAAGATATTTATAATGCACCCGATTTTCCGTCGCCACAGATTAAAAGCTTAAAATTAAAAAAAGTGATTTCACCCGATTTCGGAAGCATGGAATTCACATACAACCTTAATACCAGCCTGAGACAGAAGTTATCAGACCCTTTTCAGCTGGAGACTGCAGAATTAAAAAACAAAGCTGGAAAAACAATTCAGAAGTATAGTTTACAATACAGTGAAAATAACTTTACTTTTAGCGATTCCAATACGTCATCCTGCGCTCCTGAAGATGTTCTGTCGGGATATTACAATAAAAGAGTGTTGAATTCCATTCAAAAATATGGAACTTCTTCTGCATTCGAAAAAACGGAATTTGAATATAATGATGATTTTTTCGCCGGCAATTACTGGACCAGCTCAAGCTGCCACTGTCTGCCTTCAGAATCCGATAATCCGAAATATCTGGCTCTGGGTCTTTTAAAAACAATAAAATACCCTGCCGGCGGACAGGTACGGTATGAATTTGAGCCTAATCAGTATATTGAAAAGAAAACCAATACCTTTGACCCCTTCACTCTTGATTTTACCCCTAAGTATATTTTTCCGTACGATATTATAGACCGTGATGCGCAAGTATTGGAAGAAGTAGGTACCTATAATTTTGATACTCACCACGCAACTACGGTTAATTTCAACTTAACAGCTAATCCGGATGATTCTGATGGAGCAAGCTATCTGATGTACTGTGTGAATGATCCTGTGTACTATACAGACAGCCCGACATGGGACCCGGGATCTACTCCATTTATCAATATAGAGCTGACTTCGGGAGTTACAGGAAACGATGGAATTACCAAATATATGCCCGGAACCAATACATTCAAAGTGGTCGGAACCGGAGGCGGAGGTACGGTTACCATTAAAAGAATACGATATAAATCTTTGCCAATTCCTAATTACACGACCGGAAGAGGCGTACGAATAAAGAAAATTGAATTTATGGAAAACAATGTTCCTTTAGGTTCCGAAACACGCAATTATTCTTATCAGCAGTTTGCCAATACTTCTTTAACCAGCGGCTTTTTTCTTAATTCTAATGATTCGGAACCTGTTGTGTATAAGAATGTAAAAGAAACGGTAGGAGAAAATAAAGGATATGTCCGTTATTATTTTAAAACCATGGAAGATACTCCGGAGAATATAAATGCAGATGGCAACATTTCTCCCCCGTATACCCACTACAATGTTCTGAGAAATGGCCTCCTTACTAAAAAAGAAATTTTTGATGCAGCAGCAAATACGGTAGCTAAAGAAGAATATGCATTTGAATTGTATCCTGTAGGAGATTTCTATCCATTGAGTGAAAGTGTAGGAAGTATCAAGGTGAAAAACTCCATAATCAAAAAACAAACCTCCACCTCCACCGCTTTTTTCGGCCAGGATGCCATTTCTACCGTAACGGAATCGGTAAGGGATGCACAGGACCTGAATGTGGCAAATAAAAAAACAATAACACGTGAGGGAGAAGTGTTGGAAGAAAATTATACCTATACCAAAGCCGGCAGCCTCAGATTGTGGGGAGCCAAAATCAAGGACCGCCTGATTATGGCCGAATCTAAAAAAAATGGAACTACTTTAGCTAAGACAGAAACTAAATATGACGACACCACTCATTTCTATCCGACTTCACAAATCACATATTTGCCGGATAATCTCAGCCAGTTTTTAACAACCACGGTATACGATATTTATGATGATAAAGGCAATCTGTTGCAATACAGATCCTTTCCCGACTCAGGATCGCAGGGATATCCTGTAACCATAATCTGGGGATACAATAAAACAGTACCCATTGCAAAGATAGAGGGAGCCCGGCTTTCGGATATTCCGGCATCGCTTATCACCACAATTGTAAATGCATCCAATGAAGATGCAGATGCCACAGCCGCTACAGAAGCTGCCAAAGAGGCCGCTTTACTGAACGCGCTCAATACTTTTATCAAAGATCCTGCTCTTTCTAATTTCATCGTGACAGCCTATACTTATGATCCTCTGGTAGGAATGACCACTACATTAGCCTCCGGAGGAATAAAGGAAAATTATAAATACGATTCATTCGGAAGGCTGCAAAAAGTGGTAGATGCCAACGGAATTACGGTGAAGGAATACAAATACAACAATAAAAACTAGACGATGAAAAAGGACATCAGTATATATAACTTGCAATCGATAAAAAAGTATATTTCACTCCTTGCGCTGGCTTTGGCTTCAGTGTACCATGCGCAGGCGCTTCCTACTTCTACAGAAAACTACATTTACACGAAAGTTTACCTTTCTGAAGACGGAAGCAAAAAATCTGAGACCGTACAGTATTTTGACGGATTGGGCAGACCTAAACAGGTGATACAGGTGAAAGCTACCCCACAGGGACAGGACCTGGTAACTCCGATTGTTTATGATAATTTAGGAAGACAAAGCCAATCGGTACTTCCTGTTCCTGTGCCTACGGCAAACCTGGGTATTCAGAATATATCCGTTGCTTCTGCCAACAGCTATTATGGCGTAGCCAACGCTTATTCCGAGCAGAAGTTTGAAGCTTCGCCAATAGGAAGAGTGCTTGAAGCAGCTGCTCCAGGGGCCGACTGGGCCATGGGTACGGGACATACGCAGAAAATGCAGTACAGCGTAAATAAAACCACGGACAAAGTAAAAAAATATACGATTACCAACACCTGGCAAAATACCGTAACGGTATCTTCCCTGCCTGCAGTATCCTTTTACAGTGAGAAAGTATTGACCAAAACTTCGGGAACCGATGAAGACGGGCAGACCACCATTGAATTTAAAAATGAGCGGGGACAGACAGTCCTTGTACGGAAACCACTGAATTCACAGACTAATGCAGACACTTATTATGTTTATAATGATTACGGGCATCTCATCTATGTCATTTCACCCAAAGCCGACGAGCAGATCTCATTAAATAACAACACCGTCACCCAGAAAATCCTGGATGATCTCTGCTACCAGTATGTTTATGATAACAAGCACCGGATGGTGGAAAAGAAACTTCCGGGCAAGGGCAAAGATTATATGGTATATAATACTGCCGACAAACTTATTATGAGCCAGGATGCCAATATGAGGACTTCTTCGAGCTGGGCATTTACCAAATATGACAAATTTGGACGGGTGGCATATACCGGTATTTCAATAACTTCATTGACCAGGCAGTCCTTACAAACCAATGTTAATGCCAACGCCAATGTTTACGAAATAAGAAAGGCAACAACATTTACGGTAAGTGGAATGCCGGTATACTATTCTAATGTAGCAGCTCCTGTAAATGTGGGAAAGATTTTATCCGTTAATTATTATGATACCACTCCTTCATACAATTTCAACCCTTCTTTTCCATCAAGTATTTTAGGAGAGCCTACCCTTACCGAAACTCTTACTGCAGAAGGTTTAAGCACTAAAAACCTTCCGGTGATGAGCCTGGTGAAAAATATTGAAGACGATAACTGGACGAAGAGCTATATCTACTACGATAAAAAAAGAAGAGCTATTGGAAGCTATTCCATCAATCATTTAGGCGGCCGTACCCAGACAGAATCTAAGCTGGACTTTGCAGGCGTTGTCCAGCAGAATATTACCCGCCACAAAAGGCTGAACACGGATACGGATAAAGTCATTACCGAAAACTTCACCTATGATTCCCAGAACAGGCTTTTGACCCATACCCACCAGGTAGACAATAATCCGGTAGAATATCTGTCACGGAACACCTATAACGAACTTTCGCAGCTCACAACCAAGAAAGTGGGCGGTACCGTTTTAGGAGGCGGTCTTCAGACTGTCGATTACACGTATAACATCCGCGGATGGATAACCGCGATGAACGATCCTGCTAATTTAGGGTCTGATCTTTTCGGGTATAAGATCAATTATAACCAGGTGGAAGGATTGGAAACCCCTGATGCGCTGGATTCATCCCTTAAAGTAAAGCCGAGGTACAACGGGAATATTGCCGAAGTATCCTGGAAGACCTTAACGGAAGAAAATGAGCCGCTGAAAAGATACGGCTATTCTTACGACCCTCTTAACAGGCTTACAGCCGGATTCTACCAGAAAGCGGGAAATGAAGCGGCTAAAGAATATTTTGAAAAACTGGAGTATGATATCAATGGAAATATCACAAGGCTGAAAAGATCCGAAGGGCTTGCAGCGGGCAGTACTATCGCCATGATGATCGATAACCTGAAATACGATTATACCGGAAACAGGCTTACAAAAGTAACCGAAGAACAGATCGGAAACAATAACGGATATCCTTATTTGGCAACCCCTAATACCATCCAGTATGATAATGGTCTTGCTGCAGGCAGCGGGAATATGACCTCCCATTTGGATAAAGGAATTTCTTCCATTCAATATAATTATTTAAATTTACCTCAGAAAATTACCCAGAATGCCAAAATAACGGATTATCTGTACAGAGCGGACGGGGTAAAGCTAAAGAAGCTCTTTGGAGATATAGAAACCAATTATCTGGACGGGTTCCAGTATAAAAGCACCAAGCCTTCGGAATCATCCGCAGGAGGAGGAATTGGTGTTGAAGATCCCGAGGAAATTGCTGAGATAAAGTTAAGGATGATGCCCACTTCCGAAGGATATTATGACTTCCTTTCGAATGCATATATTTACAACTATACGGATCATTTAGGCAACGTAAGATTAAGCTACTCGGATTCAAACAAGGACGGGGCGATCCAGCCAAGGAGGTATTTTTACCAGCAGTGCAGCGGGCCCTGGGATCCTTTTAATCCGCCGATCTGTATTGATTCCTATAAGCCGGGCGAAATTGTAGAGGTTAATAACTACTATCCTTTCGGGTTGTTGCATAATTATACGCGGACCACACAGAATGCGTACCAGTATAAGTACAACGGGAAGGAGCTGCAGGAAACAGGAATGTATGATTACGGCGCTAGATTTTACATGCCTGAAGTTGGGAAATGGGGTGTTGTAGATCCTTTGGCAGAGGCTTCAAGAAGATTTTCACCTTATGTTTATGGAAATAATAATCCTGTCAGGTTTATTGATCCGGATGGAAGGTTATCGCAATCGGCCATACAGTCCATGCTGACATCACCATCAGGAACTACCTGGTACAATACGGGGTCTGGCTTTGCGAGTGACGGAGGAGACCGTCCTATAGATTATGAAGGCAATCCCATTTGGGAGTCAAACTATGGAGGTATTGCACAGAGCACAGGATTAGGATCGATGGGAGAAGGCGGTGGAGGAAGTCCCACTTTTGAGATAGGCATTTATGGAAAATTCGCACAAGCCGCATTTGATCTTCTAAAAGAATCAATGAAAGGACAATTAAATTTAACCTTTAAAGATGGAATGGTTAGTGGCTCAGCAGTTGAGGGAGTTGAATTATCCGAAGCAGCTACCACGTTATTGGAAGCAATTAAGAATCCGGATATTAAAGTTAGATTAGAAACGGTATTTGGATTTCGATATTATGATGCAAATCTAAAAACAGATGTATTTTCTCTTGGGGATGCATTTAAAGGAAGCTTTGTATATAATGGAAAAATAACAGCTACGAATATTGTTAGTCCAAAAATAACTGAAGAATTTGACAAGTTTTTAAACTCAGAAAAAGGTGTTAGTTTTTTACACGCAGCATTAGAAGCTTATATAGGTGCATTACATTTTCCTGGTAAGGACAGAAATACGGCTTACGATTATTCTCATGCAGAAGCTGCCCGTATAGACTCAAGATATAAAGACCTACCGTCAAATTATATACAAGGAGGATCTGTCCAGAGAAATACGCAAGGAAGAGTTATTAGCGAAACTGTGTTTTTTAGAGATATAAATACAAATAAAATTATAATAGATTTCGGAACTATAAAATATTAACAAATGAAATATCAATATATAATCCTAATATTTTTATTATTTATAGGTTGTAATGTACAAAAGAATGACACATCACAAAATTCCAAAATTATTAAAGCTAAACTTTATAAAATTGATTTTAAAGATAGTATAATTATATACCGTATTAGAAACGAAAAGATGGACGGTGTTTTTGCAAAGGGGAGATATTGCGAGAACAAGGCAAAAAAACAAAAATTGCTTCAGGAGAATAAAACATATACGTTTATTTTGGAACAAGAATCTGTTGATAATCATGTTTCTATCGTTCGTGATGTTGATTATTATATGGCAGGATATCTGATACGGAAGGCGGGTACACCAACAATCTATTATTGGAATTGCTTAAATGTCTGTGGTGAATACATCATAAAAGAAAATTAAGATGACAATATACCGTTCTCGCAGATTTGTAACCTCTGTTCTCGCGAATTTTAATCCATGAGCAATAATAAAAACCCCCAACGCTTTGCATCGGGGGTTTGTGTTTACAACACAGTAAAATTTAATTTGATATTAAAAAAAATAAATATAATTATTTAAATTTACCTCAGAAAATCACCCAGAATGCCAAAGTAACGGATTATCTGTACAGAGCGGACGGGGTAAAGCTAAAGAAGCTCTTTGGAGATATAGAAACCAATTATCTGGACGGGTTCCAGTATAAAAGCACCAAGCCTTCGGAATCATCCGCAGGAGGAGGAATTGGTGTTGAAGATCCCGAGGAAATTGCTGAGATAAAGTTAAGGATGATGCCCACTTCCGAAGGATATTATGACTTCCTTTCGAATGCATATATTTACAACTATACGGATCATTTAGGCAACGTAAGATTAAGCTACTCGGATTCAAACAAGGACGGGGCGATCCAGCCACCAGCAGTGCAGCGGGCCCTGGGATCCTTTTAATCCGCCGATCTGTATTGATTCCTATAAGCCGGGCGAAATTGTAGAGGTTAATAACTACTATCCTTTCGGGTTGTTGCATAATTATACGGGGACCACACAGAATGCGTACCAGTATAAGTACAACGGGAAGGAGCTGCAGGAAACAGGAATGTATGATTACGGCGCTAGATTTTACATGCCTGAAGTTGGAAGATGGGGCGTTGTAGATCCGTTAGCAGAGGCTTCAAGAAGATTTTCACCTTATGTTTATGGGAATAATAATCCTGTCAGGTTTATTGATCCGGATGGAAGGTTATCGCAATCGACCATACAGTCCATGCTGGCATCACCATCAGGAACTACCTGGTACAATACGGGGTCTGGCTTTGCGAGTGACAGAGGAGACCGTCCTATAGATTATGAAGGCAATCCCATTTGGGAGTCAAACTATGGAGGTATTGCACAGAGCACAGGATTAGGATCGATGGGAGAAGGTGGGGGAGGAAGCTCACCTAGCTCATGGATAAATAAAAATTCCGGCCCAGGCCCTTCAATTGATTTGCTTAGTTTGGTTCTAAGTCTATCAGGATTAAATCCTAATGCACCTGCAAATATGATTAGTTTAGGTATAATAACATCATTATTTGTTCCTAAAGATGCTTGGATTGCCGTAGCAACTAAAGATACTATGGAAGAATGGTCTAAAGAATATATCAAATTTAATATTGATTCACGTGGCTTATTCATAGACAGCGGTCGCCCAACTGGAAAACCTTTTAAAGCGATAACAAACCCCAATACAGGAAAAATTTTACTTGCGCCGGGGCTTGTAGACGGAAAAAGAACGAATTATGGCCTTGGTGATACCGTTATACACGAAGTGGATCATTTTCTTAATTGGAAAAACGGTTTGTTACAGGGAAATCATCCATTGATTGAAAATATGAATGAAATTTCTGCTTATAAAGCTGCTGGTAAATGGACCGGAGTGATAGACTCTGGTATAAATAATTACTTATATGATATTAATAAATATATATTAAACATTAAAATGCTGATAAAATGAGAAGAATAATAATATTAATAATAACAAGTATTAATTGTATTTTTTGTTCATCACAAACAAAAATTAATAAAAGTAAAGAAATAGACATATTAATAAAAATGCCTATACATCTTAATTCGCAAGAACCAGTAAAATTTACTATACAGAATAAAAGTAATAATAGTTATATTATTGATCCTTATGGTTTTGCTGGAGAGTCTTATTGGTTATTTGAGAATAAAAGACTTAATTCACTTGGTCTGGAAAAGGGTTATTATTCCCGTGAAAATGTAGATTGCCAGAATGATATAATAATTATCAAACCCAAAGAAAGAATTCAAACAACAATTAATTTAAATTATTCTGAAATACATAGATATGACTTTTCTAAAAGTGGGCACTATATTTGGAAAGTTGAGTCTAAACATGATAGAGAAAATGCAATGCCTGCAAGCTGTAGACAATATATCAATGAGCTGGAAATAAAAGGATATCATTTCTTAAACGATAGTATCGTAGCAAACATTCCTTTTGTTAAATAAATAACCTTCTCGCGGACTTGTAATCCGTGAATAATAATAATAATAATAATAATAATAATAATAATAATAATAATAATAATAAAGAGACTGTTTTAAAGACAGTCTCTTTACGTTTAATCTATTCCAGAATGCCAAAGTAACGGATTATGTGTACAGAGCGGACGGGGTAAAGCTAAAGAAGCTCTTTGGAGATATAGAAACCAATTACCTGGACGGGTTCCAGTATAAAAGCACCAAGCCTTCGGAAACATCAGCGGGAGGAGGGCTTGTTGTTGAAGACCCTGATGAGATTGCTGAAATAAAGTTAAGGATGATGCCGACTTCCGAAGGATATTATGATTTCCTTTCGAATGAGTATATTTACAACTATACGGATCATTTAGGCAACGTAAGATTAAGCTACTCAGATTCAAACAAGGACGGGGCGATTCAGCCAAGGAGGTATTTTTACCAGCAGTGCAGCGGACCCTGGGATCCTTTTAATCCGCCGATCTGTATCGATTCCTATAAGCCGGGTGAAATTGTAGAAGTCAATAATTACTATCCCTTCGGGTTATTGCATAATTATACGGGGACCACACAGAATGCATACCAGTATAAATACAACGGCAAGGAGCTTCAGGAAACAGGGATGTATGATTACGGCGCAAGATTTTATATGCCTGAAATTGGGAGATGGGGCGTTGTAGATCCGTTAGCAGAGGCTTCAAGAAGATTTTCACCCTATGTTTATGGAAATAATAATCCTGTCAGGTTTATTGATCCGGATGGAAGAATTACGGTGGATAATCTCAGCGGGCAGTATAGCCTGGGAAGCGCTGTAGCTGGCTTTATTAACAGAAATGGTTTAGACGAAAATAACTTGCCATTAATGTACACCGATGATAGTGGGATAATGACTGTTAACACGGCTTTGGGTAATGATGGTCAAGACGGTGGCGGTGGAAAACCAAGTATAGAAGAATTATTAGCAATGCTTGAGCCACAATCAGAGTATTTTAAAGGGATTGATTTTTCGCAGTTTACAGATGATGACCCACCGGGTAATTCTTTAAGTAGATTTAGAGAGAAATCAGCAAATTGGGTACAGGATAATATTAGGGAGCCTTTATCTTGGTTTGATAATAACACTCGAAATATTTTCACTCTTGATGCAGCTGGACAAGCCAGAATGGATGACATGAGAGGTCAGATGTCGGGATATATGAGTCGTACCGTTGGAGGAGGAATTAGATGGGGAGCGGAACATGGACTCATAGGTTCAGGATTAAGTACTGGGAATATTGGAGCTTTTAGACAATTAAATCCTAATCGAGTTCCTTTTAAGGCATTTTCAGAAATGACAGAGGTTGATGTAAAAAGTTTTCAACATGCCATATCTAGACATGGAAAAGATTTTGGTTTAAATTGGAGTAGAAAAAATATTTCTACATTAGTTGATAGTTTTAATACAGCGGCATCTGAAATCAGAAGAAAAGGTGGTTTTACGGGATACCAACGTATTCAATATGGAGTAAGAGGTTCTGGGAAATCCGGAAGTTTTATTGAAGCAAGAACATTTGAAATGGTTAAAGACGGACAAGTGTATTACTATTACGAAACAAAAGGAGGAAGATTTATTAGTGCAGGATTAAAAGCAACACAATAATTATGGAATTAGTTGATTTATATATATATATTGATAAAATTAATGGTAAAATCGTCTCTGACTTTATTAAAAATTGTTTAGAGGGTTTAAAGCCTGAATATAACATTTTTGAATATCCTCCATATTTTGGAGAAATTGAATATGAAACAGACGATTATAAAGAAATGCTCTCTTTTATTTTAGAAAAAGAAGGTAGGGAGTATAGATTTTATTTTGAAAATGAGCATGACCTTAAAAGACCAAAGGGAATGATTTTCATTAATAAAGATCATTCTGCATATTTAGGAATAGGTGTAAAGCCAAGCGAAGAAAAAAAATTTGTGAAGCAATTTATAGAAAAGTATAAAGTTTTGCCTACTGCTTATTATAATGGAGCAATCCCATATTAAATTGTGTCACGGAACCGATTCTCTGATCATAAGTCCAGAATAATAATAGACCACATCAAAGTTAGGTATTAATATTTATAGTGTATCAGCATTTTTAGCAAAAAAATCTTTATTTTTTTTGGTAAGCATTTTTTCACGAGCCTGAAAACGGAGAAGGCGTGGGAGGCCCCAATCCGAAAAATAGCCCAGGTACTGGATTTGTGGGATTCCTTTCAAACTTTTTTGGTAAACTTTTTGGAACAGCTAAAAGAGATGCACAATTTTCTACAGTCTTACCGGGGGCAGCTATTTCTAGAGTAAATACTGTAGAAGTTGGAGAGGTGATTTTTGAAGGTTTTGATACTGCTATAAAGTGGGAAGAAGCTATTGCAGTAGCAGGAACTATTGCAAGGTTAGGGCAATGGGGAATACCCCTAATGCTAAACGGAGACAGCTCTCATGCTCGTGGTTATGATATACCTCTTACAGGAGCAACTGATATGCCGGGTGATGAACCTGAACAAATAGTCACCTTGTACAGAGGGGTTCACGGAAAGCATCCTGACTTAGCAAATGCTTATATGGGAATGGCTATACCTTGGGGAGGGTCTGCTACTGCATTACAACATAATAGAGGGGATAATAATAGTATGTTTACTTCTTGGAGTACGAGTATTAATGTCGCTAATTATTCAGCTTCGAGAAGAGGGCCTGGAGGAATAATATTAAAACAATCTTTTCCTGTATCAAGACTTTCTTTTTTTGATCGTCATAATGAAGGAGAAGTTCAGGTTTTTGGCCCTGTATATGGAGCACAAAAAATTATACCCTGGAATGCAGGGACATGGACACCGTATATAAAATAGTTTTAATAATATAAATAACTTAGTTATGAATGATAAGATAATAAATGATCTATATGAAATAAGAGATCATTTAAATCAAGTTGAAAACTATATTAATAGAATTAGAACTATTAAAAATATTTTTACAACAACATTTATTCAAACAAGACAGCATTTGTATGATATATATAACGATCGTCTAGATCTTAGTATCCAAACAAAAAATTATTTTGATGGACATAGAGAGGTTGTAAAGAAAATGAAAAAATCAGATTTGAAAAATATAAGATTATCAGTAATTGATGGCGAAAGAAAAAGTTGTTCTATTTTTAGTAGTGAAGATTACAATATCATTTTGGGAATTATTTTTTATGATAACTAACTTTTTATCAACATAGTACATATTTCATGTACCGCGGATTTATAATCCGTGAGATATAAGAGGCTGTTGAAAGACAGTCTCTTTATTTACTTAAAAGCAATTTGATTTTAAAAATTATATTTACAACAATGTTGATCAATATAACTACAACGGCAAAGAGCTTCAGGAGAGGGGAATGGATGATTACGGCGCTAGGTTCTATATGCCGGATGTTGGAAGATGGGGCGTTGTGGATCAGTTGGCGGAAGCATCCAGAAGGTTTACCCCTTACCATTACGGGAATAATAATCCGTTGAGGTTTATTGATCCGGATGGAAGAATTACGGTGGATAACCTCAGCGGGCAGTATAGTCTGGGAAGTTCTGTGGCAAGCTTTCTGCAAAGATCAGGAGTAGATGAAGAATATTTGCCTAAATTCTATTCTGATGACAGTGGGGTGATGATCGTTAATACGGCTTTGGGTAATGATGGCCAAGGGGGCGGAGCAACTATTGGACAAATTATGGACAGTCTAGGGTTTGAAGCAAGTGGGAGCATTGACTATTTTGCGGCATCTATCGGGGTGTTAAATTTAAAACAACAGTTGGTTGATGCTGGCTGGGATAATCCGGAAAGAAAGACAGCTGAATTTAATGATTGGACAAAACTAGTTGATAAAGTTCCAATGCTTAGTAATTTATATGCAATAAGCAAAAATCCTACATTTAACGAAGTTAAGAATTGTCCGTCTTGCCCACAAGGAGAAGAAAAAGGATCATTAATAGATATAAATATGCTTAAAATAAGTAATATATTGACATATGGTTATACAATAGGTCATGAAGTGGTTCATGCTTTTGTACAATTGAATAGTTCTTCTTTTATGGAGGCTATGGGACGAAGATCTTCAATTTCATCACGCGGCCTTCAATTCTATAAAGAATATGCATCTTATTCATGGGAAATTAGTGTTGGAAATTTAAATATCAAAGATGTATGGCAATATTCCGTAGATAATTATGGGCCAAAAGCCAAGAGGCCACAGTATTTTGATAGTGAAATACAATTTATACAAGAAAGAAAAACTAATCTCAATTCAGTATTTAATAAACTTTATTATGAAGCAATTCGAAAACTACATTCTAAATAAAACCTTTGTATTACTTTTTTTATTATTAATATCATTATTTAAATCTCAATTAAGTATCAATTACACGATTGAAAAAATTCCGAACAGTAGAAGACATATTTTAAATATTAATATAGAGAATAATTCAAACATCAATTATGCAATACCTATAGATACAACAGGATTTCGAGTTTACTATCCTGATGAACCATCATCTAACTTTTATTACGAATTTGCTGATAAGGGTCTTGGCGTAATGTTATTATTCAAAGAACAAAATAAATATATTATCGGTGAATCTAGATCACATGATTTTAGACAATCGGATCTAAATATGCGAGAGGATATTAAAAAACAAAAGATTACTGGAGAAGAAAAACTTAAAATCTGGCAAGAAAAGTATAAAATTAAAAATAAATTATTGGCTAAAAAGAACATGTATCTATTTAATAATATAATTTTTTTACAGCCAGGAGAAAGACTTTCGTTTCAAAAGACATTTGATTTTTTAGATTTTAATAATACCGATTATTATTATAACTTATACTTTCTTCAGCCAGAAATTCAATATATTTTGAGATTAAAATATTCTATTAATAAAAAAATTTATTTAAATCTCACTACTGAACAGAAGGTTAAATTAAAAGGTTATAAATTATTTTGTGGAGATTTGCTAAGTAATGAAAGTCTATTTGAATTTTCAAAAAGTGATCTAAAAAATTAGATAGATTCAATTTCGCAGATTATCAACCGCCCTGAAAATTTGTACTCCATATATAATAATAAAAAGAGGTTGTTTGATGACAACCTCTTTTTATTATTATGATCTACTGAAGGAAATTGATTGAAAATATGAAAGAGATTTCAGCTTATAAGGCAACTGCAGCATGGACTGGGATATTAGGTTCTGGTATAAATGATTACTTATATGAAATTAATGAATATATTTTAAATCTTAAATGTTGATAAAATGAGACGAATAATAATATTAATAATTACAAGCATTAGTTGTATTTTCTGTTCCTCACAGACAAAAATTAATAAAAGTAAAGAAATAGATATTTCGATAACAACACCTCTAAAATTAGAAACTAAAAAGGAGATAATGTATAGTATAAAAAATAATAGTGATAAAACGTATATTATTGATCCATATGGGTTTGCTGGTGAATCATATTGGTTATTAAACACAAAAAAAATGAATCCTATACAATTTTCTCGAGGGTATTATTCACATGATAAAAGTGACTGTATTAATGATATAATTATAATAAAATCTAATGAAAAAATTGAAAAAGCTTTAAGCTTAAATTACAGGGAAAGAGCAATATATGATTATTCTGAAACGGGAAATTATGTTAGGGTTGTTAAATCAAATCACAACAAACAAAACTCCATGCCATTAAGTTGTAAACAGTATATAGACGATTTGGAATTAAAAGGTTATCATTTCTTAAACGATAGTATCGTAGCAAACATTCCTTTTGTTAAATAAATAACCTTCTCGCGGACTTGTAATCCGTGAATAGTAATAAAGAGACTGTTTTAAAGACAGTCTCTTTACGTTTGATCTATTCCAGAGTACGAATGATGGGTGGTGATATGTTTGGTTTTTCGGATATTGCAGGTATTTGTATTGAAAGAAATTCTGAGGATCACCCATATATAGGAATGGCTTTGGGGGTGATTGGAATTGTTGCGTTAAAGAAACCTCAATTAGCATTAGCAGAAGAAAAAGCTGTTTTTTACTCTGTTGCTTTTGAAATGAAACTTAGTACAAGCTCATATCCTGGAATATATAGAGGAGGGCATTTCTGTGAAGCAAACAAAGCTCTTGAGGCAGTAATGAAATCTGATGTGAGATTTGCTTCGTCTATGGATGAATTGGGAATAGTTATCCCCCGATCACCTGCGGGTTCAATATTAGGAAAATTACCTACAAATTGGGTTTGGCATCATCATGTAGATGAAGGAATTATGCAGTTAGTTCCTAAATCACAACATACAGTTGGAAGACTTTTTGGAGTACTATGCATCCTGGAAATAGGGGTGGTTTTTCAATTTGGGAAAATAAATGTAAAATAATATTTTATGAATTTAATAGATTTAGTTAGTAAAATTAATGATGTTGATGAGGATTTAATTATCTTTTTAAAGAATATGGATGATTACAAATCAGAAATAATTTTATCTTATCCAGAAGATGATGATAATGGAATCAAGGAAGAAAATGGAAATAAATATCATTATCTTTTAGAAGTTTTTTTAGCAAAAGAGTTTATTGAAGATTGGGTTGCTAGTTTAGAGAGTGCACCATCATATGAAGATATTGCTAAAAGGCTTTACGAATATGGTATAAATGACGCATAATAAACCTCAAAGCCACCTATTTGGTGGCTTTGTTATTTTGCATTTCAATTCTTTCTTTTACCGCAAGGAATTACAGGAGACGGGAATGTATGATCATGGAGCAAGGTTTTTATATGCCTGAAATCGGAAGATGGGGCGTTGTAGATCAATTAGCAGAGGCTTCAAGAAGATTTTCACCCTATGTTTATGGAAATAATAATCCTGTCAGGTTTATTGATCCGGATGGAAGGTTATCGCAATCGGCCATACAGTCCATGCTGGCATCACCATCAGGAACTACCTGGTACAATACGGGGTCTGGATTTGCGAGTGACAGAGGAGACCGTCCTATAGATTATGAAGGCAATCCCATTTGGGAGTCGAACTATGGAGGTATTGCACAAAGCACAGGATTAGGATCAATGGGAGAAGGCGGGGGAGGAAGTCCCACCTTCCAGTTTCCAAAAGGAACTGAAGACTATTATAAAAAAAATTATCCTGCTTTTTATGATTTAGTGAAAAATATTTTGCCTAATATTATTCATGATCCTAATTTTTTAAAAGCTATTATGGATGTAACAGGGATGAATGAAGCAGATATTAAAAAGGCATTTATTTACGGAGAAGGTCCGATAATTCACGCAGATAATGTGTATGGTGATGGTTTTTATGACTATTCTGGAAGTTTTGCAAAAGAAGATTTAAATTCCATTTCCGTTGATATTACTAAAGTATTAAATTGGTATGAAAATACCAACAGAGATCCTAATACAATACAAGGAGTCGCAAATATATTTTATATGGTAGCTTTAGTTGGACATGAATCAGCACATTGGGGAAATCAAATAAATGGACCAACTGGAAAAAAAATGGTTTTTTTGAAAAAATTCAGTAATACGCCTGGACAGCCAGAGCATGGGGAGGCTTTTGAATTTAAACTGTTTAATGGATTATATCCTAAAGCAACTATTGGAAATGGAATTTTACATATTGGACAACCTAATAACTTATCTAAATATCTAAATAATTTTGTATCTAAAAACTTTCAAATGTTATCAAATATTTTCCAATCTAAGTAAGCTTAAAATTCAAATATTATGTCTTTTTTTTTATTTATATTTATATCTGTTTCTAGTCAGCAACATGTACAAACAGATTCAAAGGAAATATTTACAAATGAGTTCTTTTCAAATAAACGCGTTCATTATATTTTAAAAGACTATCTTAAAAAAGATAAAATCACGATTTTCGACAAGGATAGCCTTATCACTGACAAACCTTTAAATTATTCTAATGCAAGAATAACACTTGCTATTGACAACAAACTGTCTAATGCTGATTTATTTGTACAGTATTATATTTTAAATCCAGATTTAGCATATGTATCACTTTGGGGGGGTATTAGCGCCATCTCTTTCACTTTCGCTAAGAAAGGAGGAAAATGGATTTTCTTTGATTACAGTATCCGAGAAACTCGATAAATGGTTTTCCCTTGCTCTCGCACGATTGTATCGTCCAGGAGATAATAAAACGATGTGAGAAGGCGTTGGAGGAAGTCCCACTATGGGATTATAATATGGGATTCGATACTACAAATGTAGTTGACTTAAATGACGCGCCTAAATCTGCTATTGAATTTGCAGTAACTACGGCACTTGGAATGACTGATGTAGTAGGAAATACACAAATAAATAGAACACAAATAAGTGTAGGTAAATCAGAACACTTTTTATGGAATAAAGATGGACAAATTGAATTTGATAAGGATGATCGATCAACTATTGCTCAGACTGGAGTGCATGAAACATTACATGAACTTGGATTAGGACATTTAGATAAGGAAACTTTAAAGGATCCCAAAAATATAGTTCAAGCTCATCCTATTGGTACGGTTGTTACACCACAGCAAAGATCAACAATTATAAAGAATGTAGAAGAACAGCAAAAAACTGAATAATCAAATAATTATGAATAATATATATAAAGTTTACTTTGTAATTTGTTTTCTATTCTTAACAAGTTGCTCTAATACACATCTTTTATATGAAAATAAGGATTTGTCAGATAAGATAGAAGGAATATCAAAAGTATTGTATGATAAATATGAGCTTCATAAAGATGAAAAATCATTAATTGTATTTGAATCGAACTTTAACAATATGGTGAAAATTATTAATGATAATAAAATTATATTTAACCGCAATATTGAAACTAAACCAACACTAGGATTTGCAGCTCCATGTATTATAAATAATTTTAGTGATGTTTCAATTTTTATTGATGGTAAGAAAAAAATTACGTTAAAACCAGAAAATATAAATAATTATAAATTTATTTATATTAATAAACATGGAAATAGGTATAGTATTTTATTTACAAATAAAGCACATAGCTACAGATAATGGATAATTAAATGATATTAGAATTGCTTATTTCTTCATCTAATTTAACAATAAAATAGTTAATAAAATGAATATTACCCTGAACTCTCGTATTTATAATGCGTGAGAAATAAACAAATCACCCTCGCAAAATGCGAGGGTGATTGTTTTTATAGAGCTGCTACATTTTTATTAAATAAGTCTTTAAATTTTTTGGTGGTAAGTATTTTACCAGAAGTATAAATATTTCATCCATCCAATATAATTATTTAAATTTACCGAAGAAGATCACTCAAAATGTCCAGATAACAGATTATGTGTACTGTGCAGACGGATTGGAAGTGAAGAAGTTCTTTAATGGCTTAGAAACCGATTACATGGATGGCTTTCAGTATAAGTTTACCTATGCATGGGAAGATGAAACCGGAACCATGACCAGTGACGGAATGAAATCGAGGATCATCCCTACTTCGGAAGGTTATTTTGATGAATTGAGTAACAGGTATTTTTATAATTATACGGATCATTTGGGTAATGTAAGATTAAGCTACAGTGATGCAGACGGAAATGGTCAGGTGACGGGAGATATTGTCGTTAATAATTGTTCCGTTTTACCGGATGGAAGTACAGCTTGCAACAACTATATCGTCACGGGTCAAGCAGAGGGTGTAACGAATTATTATCCTTTTGGGCTAATGCATAATACGCAAAGCTATAATTTTGATAACGCGTATAATTATAAGTATCAGGGACAAGAGTTGCAAGAGACTGGTTGGTATAGCTTTAAGTGGCGAAATTACATGCCCGATATCGGAAGGTTTACCACTATCGATCCGCTTGCGGAAAAATATAATACTTGGTCGCCTTATAGTTTTGCCGGAAACAGGATTTCTGTTTACAGGTAATTAGAAGGTTTAGAACCTTTTGATCCTATGGAGGAAGAGATAATGAGGGAAACGGGAGAAAGCCCACTCATTAGACAGGTACGATTTAATCCTGCGATTCCTGAAACTTACAGAAATTCTAATCAACAACCTCTTATTACTCCTGAAGTTATTGAAGAAAGGATAACAGATATTGAGGAAGTTGTTGTTACTGGAGCAAGAGCAAGCAGAGGATTTATTGAAAGGGCAATTGATTGGATTGGAGAGCAATTTACTGGAGATAGTAATACATTACAAGTTCGACAGAATGCACAAAAAGGAGCTAATTTTGAGCAAGTCCCTAAGCAAGATTTGAAGAATAGCGGTGAAACAAATATCCAAGAGCAGGTTACCATAAAACCAAATCAACCCTGAGCAAAAAATGTAAGGATTGATATGACGAGTAATAAAGGTGGAGTAATAAATTTAACAGAAGCAAAATCTTCAAGTACAGCACCATTAACAAAAAATCAAACAGCAGGTTTCCCAATCATACAAAATAGCGGAGGAACAGTTGTTGGAAAAGGAAAGCCAGGAATTCCCGGAGGAACTGTAATACCCCCAACGACCATTAATGTTGTAAGACCAAAAGATAATAAAACAAATTAAAATTATGTCAGTAGAAAATAGCAGTGTAATAGATCTTATAAGTACTAAAGATAACATTGTAACATTAACAATATCAGATCATTTAGAATGGGATGCTGAAAACCATTTTGAACTATTGGAAGCAAAGCTTAACTCTTACATAGATGTTTTAGATAATCAAAGTATTTATGAACTTTATCCCGATTCAGTAGGAAAAGAATTAGCAATCCGAGTAGTATTTAAGTATAAGCCAGATAAAGAAGGAGAAAAGTTTTTAAATTCTATATCTGAAATTTTTGAAACGTTACCATATAATTTTTCTTATTATACATTGTAAAAAACGCCACTGCAATCGCAGTGGTTTTTAGTACGATCGAAATAAAAATTTCTGTTGTAAATCATCATTCGATAGAATAAAAAGAGTTGATTTTGATTGCTGAAATGTTTTGAGGCTTACTATACCACCCTAATTAATTATATTATTTATAAAAGTGATATAACGAATATATTTAAATTTTGTCTTATAATGATTGTCAACGTATTGCTGAACTTTTGTATATTTAAAACAACTACCTCACAAAAACGATTATAATTATGATAATAGGATTGGATATTGGCACTTCATCCACAAAAGCCGTTGCATTTGACCTGGAAGGTAACGTTTTGGCAACACACAGTATATCATATCCTATACTGAATCCTTTGGAAGGAGATTATGAACAGGATCCTGAAGTTATGTATAGCGCGTGTATCGCTTCCGTTACAAATGTGATGATCGAATTACAGGACCTTAAAAAGATGCAACCGCCGATGTGTATTTCGGTTAGCAGTGCCATGCACGGATTAATAGCTGTTGACAGATTGGGCAAGCCACTCACAAATTGTATCATTTGGGCTGATCGGAGAAGTGAAGACATCGCTATTGAATTGAAAGCAACTGAAAAAGGACGACTGCTATATCAACAGACCGGTACGCCCATTCATCCCATGTCTTTGCTTTGCAAATTAATGTGGATACAATCCAATGATGAAGAACTGTTAGTTCGATCCCATAAATTTATCGGCATTAAGGAATTTCTTTTTTACCGACTCTTTGGTAGCTATCTGGTTGACCATTCCATTGCGTCCGCTACGGGACTATTTGACATACACCAGCTAGCATGGTCGGAATTAGCGTTGAATGTAGCAGGAATCTCTGCCGAACAACTATCGACGCCCGTACCTGTTGATCATGTTACAAGATTGCTGGATCCAGATATCGCAGCCTCTATGCACATCCCCGAAGGTACCACATTTGTTATTGGCGGTGGTGATGGTTGTCTGGCCAATTTGGGGGTCGGGGCTGTGAAACCGGGAGTCGCTTCTGTGACGATTGGCACCAGCGGAGCGATACGGGTAACCTGTCCTCTGCCAAACCCGGAGCAAAAGCAACGGTTATTTAGCTATCTCCTTAGACCGAATGAATATATCGTTGGGGGAGCTGTTAATAATGGGGGTATTTTGCGGAGCTGGTTCCGGGATACCTTCTTGGACGAATCGATCGGAAAAATACAGGATAAAGATGCTGACGCTTTATTAAACGAAATGATCGATTCCATCGATCCGGGATCAGAAGGCTTGATTTTTTTGCCCTATTTAACTGGTGAACGTGCCCCGCACTGGAATTCCAATGCAAAAGGCGTTTATTTTGGAATACAGTTGCAACACACAAAGGCCCACTTTGCTCGTGCAATGATGGAGGGCATGCTGTTCGCCATCTACAGCGTAGGAATTGCGTTGGAGGAAAACACCGGCCCTATTCACAAAATATATGCAAGTGGCGGTTTAGCGCGTTCTCAGAATCTGGTTCAAATGTTAGCAGATATTTTCAACAAGCCTGTTTTCATTAAAAACACCGTAGAAAGCTCTGCATGGGGAGCGGCACTCATAGGTATGGCAGCACTAGGCATTGAGGTTAAGGAGCCAATCACAGAGGCAGATAATGCTGAACAAATGTATATACCGAGAGGAGAAAATCATGCTGTGTATGTAAGAAATTTTGAACAATTTCAGCGACTTTACCATAAACTAGAAGACGAGTTTTAAATTAAATCCACCGCTATGCCTTTAATCATTATCGTATTTGGAGTGGTTATGCTGCTCATTTTAGTAACTGTGATCAGACTAAACACTGTATTTTCCTTGCTTATAACTTCTATCGCTGTAGGCTTTGCCATGCGAATGAGCGTTGAGGAGATTCTTAAATCTGTTGAAACCGGCGCAAGCAGTACGATGGGACAATTAGGACTTTTGTTGGCCTTTGGATCAGTTCTTGGAAAACTGATGGCAGAAGGCGGTGCGGCAGAGCGTATTACAACGGTATTGACAGCGGTATTTGGCAAAAAGAATTTACCGTGGGCTATGGTGCTTACAGGTTTTTTGGTTGGCATACCGTTATTTTATAATGTTGGATTTATCGTATTGGTGCCATTTGTTTTTATGGTTTGTGCGTCCAACAAATTGCCCATGCTATACGTAGCCATTCCACTATTGGCAGCCCTATCCGTAACGCACGGTTATCTGCCTCCCCACCCGGGAGCTATGGCCATAGCACTTACCTTTAAAGCTGACATAGGCTTGACAATGGCCTATGGCATGATAGTGGCGATTCCTGCAATTCTTATTGGCGGGCCGTTATTTGGACGAACCCTTAAAGGCATCGCAACGAATCCGCCCCCGGAACTTTTTCCTCAAAAGCGTCAGGATGCCGAAGGGAGGCTTCCGGGGTTTGGAATTAGTCTGCTCACAGGCCTGTTTCCAGTATTGCTGATCGCGTTGGGGTCTTTTTCTCATTTACTATTGCCGGAAACGTCACGTTGGCTGATAGCTTTACAGTTTGTAGGAGATCCTGTTATTGCGTTAATGATTGCCTCCCTATTAGCAATGTACACAATGGGCATTCGTCAGGGTAAAAGCTTAAAGCAACAGTCAGAGAGTGTGGAAGAAGCCTTCCGCGGCATAACCATGATCCTGTTTATTATTGCAGCATCCGGCGTTTTCAAACAGATACTGGTGGATAGTGGCGTAGCCAACTATATCGCGAATTTGACAAACGATCTCAGTCTATCGCCGCTGGTATTAGCATGGTCTATCGCAGGGATTATCCGCCTGGTTATCGGTTCAGCTAGTGTTGCCGGGCTTACGGCGGCGGGTATTATGCTACCTATCGTACAGGCTGGCCATGTTACTCCTGAATTAATGGTCTTGGCAACCGGCGCAGGCAGCCTGATGTTCTCACACGTTAATGATCCGGGTTTTTGGATGTTTAAATCTTATTTTGGAGTTAGTATAAAGGATACATTTCGCTCCTGGACGCTTATGGAAACCATAGTGTCCATTACCGGATTAGCTGGCGTACTAATATTACAATGGCTGGGAGTATAATCACCAATGGATTCTATTCGCCCACGGATTCAAATAGAATATAAATACTCATCTTTTCAATATTTACATTTCAAAGTAGCTGAGAATATGCTACTCTGAGTAAAATATTAATTCACAAATGAGAAATAGTACAATGAAATCGTTTATATTGACAGCAGAGCGCTACGTATTATGGTATAGATGTCGGACCATAAATTAAAAGACGATTTCACAATAATTTCGAACGAATATAACAAAATGTGTATGCTGAAAAATAGTATAAAATGATTAAGCTCTGCTCAGATGAAGCAAATCTAATATGTATTAAAAAATCATTTATCAGTAAAAAAGTAACTTTTTAATTTACACAGTTAGTGAGACACTACCTTTAAATTGTAGATCCATTCTTTGCTTTATATATTAATTTTTGCATCTTCTGTATATCTACCATCAGGGTAAAGGCTCAAGTAATACTGCGACCATTTTATCTTATCGTTATCTTTTTCCATTAGCAACTCACATACTTCCCAAATATTATAATCAACAATGTTATCGATAGAATATCCATTGTTGTATGCCATTACATAATAGTCTAATGCTGTTTTGTAGTCCTCTTGGTAAAAGTAAAATTCTCCAATAATGTTTTCTACTGAACCTCTTTCAACTTTGTCAACTAGGCTTCCAGCTATTGCTTTTGCTTCGTCCAATTGTTTATCTTCTAAAATTTTGTGAACTTTATTATAGGTAGAAAAAATAACCTTCCAGCATTCCTCTGCAAGATGTTCTACAAAATCTCTAAAATATCTGACACCTTTAATAGTATAGAAAGTATCATCGGGTTGATTCGCCACTTTTTCCCTGCAATACCCGTATTCACCCCGTGGGTAATTTTGATCATTAGGAATAAATTGCAGGATTTCTTTGGTCAGAGGATTATATGCTGTAAGCTTTCCTCTGTATGCACTAGCAAAAACTATTAACTCTTCATGATTTATCCTATCCTGCAATGGAATATTATTTTTCGTACAAGCTAATTCATAATCTATTCCCCAATCACCAAAACCTTTCGTACATCGATATTTTGTAAAAATAAATTGTTGTAGTAAAAAAAAATTATGGTTAAAATAACCATAATCAGTAGCAATGCCACCTATTTGACTCAACACCAGCTGGTGTTCGTCTATAATGTCTAACTCCTGATCCCTAACATCTTTAAAAACACTTAGCCAACCACAACTTTTGCCTTTATGAGTCCATGAGAAAAGTGTATGCGGCTCTTGATCTATTTCTAAGTTCAATACTCGTGCGGTATTGATCAACGCTGTCATTTTTGGAAATGTGTTCTGAAATTCCTTACTCAATTCAAAATCGGTATTTAAAATTTTTATTTCCGTGGCTTTGTCATGATAACCATATACCATTCGCAACCTCTTTAAGTCAAAGTTTTCTTCTGTATTATTATTCATCTGTTTATTTAATTTGCGAATTCATGAGAATCTTCCTTTACACATTAATTTTTTGTATTTCAGTATACTCACAATTGGGTATAAACTCAGATATTGTTGTTCCCATATTGGTTTATCGTCAGGAGTGAATTTATATTCATAAAGAAATTGTTTTTTCTGCCCAAAGATCAGGAATGATATAAGAAATAAAAATAAAGTCTCTGTACGCTTCATCGTTATCAGGTTTGGAACGTAAATATAGCATTTAATTCCTAAAGTTTTTACTCGAAAAATTTAATCGCTTCCACAATATTTACAAATTATATTTTGCTATAGATGAATTAATTATAGAATCTATATTTGGTATTTTATCATTTCGTCTTGTACATTATCATTTTTTTCTGTAATTGACATTACTGGCTGAAATATTCCAGTTTGAAACAGGTGTCGTCATGTCAATACTCTTGCATTAAGTGACTGCAACTACCGAATAGAGAAGGCTGAAAACTTTCACAAGAATAAAAAAACAATGAATTTTGGCCTTGGAACCAAACTGTAAATCAATAGATTTTTAATGAAATAAAGCTACTGCAACTACAGACTAAAGCGCTCAAAAAACTTTCACAAGAATAAAAAAACAATGAATTTTGAACTGTGAAAAACAAGAATAGTATGGCAGTTTCAAAAAAAATCCATGAAACTAAAACAAATTTATAAACAAATACAAAAACAACACAATGGCTATAAGAGATAAAAATACATTAAAAACATTTTTTGAAAAAGGAGACATTCCTACGCAAAATCAATTTGTAGATCTAATAGACTCCTTCAAACATCAAAACGACACTAATGTCGTTCTGCTCACCGACCGAGAAATAGTATCAATAGCAAATCGGATAGCAACCATTAACAATGGATTTGTTGAATACTATTTTGACAATATGAGCAATTTATTAATTAAATTGAATGTAGCTCAAGAAAATCAAGAAAATCAAGAGATAGAAATCAGATGCGACATACATGATAATGGCGATGTAAGAAAGCAATACTTTGTTGGTAATGGACCTTATACTGTTACTATAAAAGAATTTGAAAGCGAAACATTACAAGCCAATGAATACTATTATTTGTATTATGAAACAAGTCTATATGACAGCATCGATAGACTTATTGGACACAAATTACCAACTATGTTCAATGGTTTTGAATTCGGCAAACTAGATGGAAGGAGCTTTCATTTTTACATTTCGAAACAAAATTTCGGAAAAGAATTAAACGTACTGCATACCAATATTAAGTTCATTAATAAAACAGATATTCCTATTGAATATAAATCCCAGAGTACTAATTGGCGCGACATCTATAGGAAAGAAAACAGCGTAACCGCTCATTATGACCAATGGGATTATTTATACTTCAGTTACAATGCAGACATGACAAAAGAACATTATACTATTGAGTGCAGTGTTTATGATACCGACACAAACGAATTATTAATAATTGACTACCTAGAGCCCGGCATCAATTACAGACATTTTGGGAACAGTAGTGATAGTGAAGGAAACAGGGCAGACAAAGCGAGGAATATTGCAATAGAATGTATAAAAGTATAATCCAAATGGATCAACAGTTTGGATTTGGAGCTTCCCCTCACCTAAAAGTATGATTTTACAAAGAAGGATAGAAGAAGCTAAATATTTACTGAGATATACCAGCAATGACATGTCAACGATAGCTTACCTACTTATTTCGGGGAGCCAGCCCATTTTAATAATCTTTTTAAAAAAATGTCTGGCTTTACTCCTTTAGCGTTCAGAAAGTTTTACAGATATTCTGAATATTAGTATATAATCTTATATTGCTCAGCGACAATAGGAAAATCGCTATTCTCAAAATCATTTCAAGTGATAATTTATCAGGTGCTAACTAAGATTTGTTATATGTTTAGAGTATAGAACAGTACATCAAAATATCCGCGGATGGACAATAGCTTCATTGCTAAAAGTAAAAATATCATAATTAACCATTCAGAACAATAGTTATTCTAACCAAAATGAGTACTATGCATTTGTTTGCACCAGTTTGTGATTAGCCGTTAAATACCTGTGTTGATAAAATAAGTTGCGAGATCTGTATTAGAAAAGTTGGTAAACCCTGTTTGTCTTAGTAGCGTAACCAATTGTCCACGATGATAGGTGGCATGGTTGATGAAGTGCAGAAATGTTTCCCAAAATATCATCTGGCCCTGTTTTCCGTTAGGATATATAAACGTTATAGGATCCATATATTCTTCTTCCGGATAGTTTTCAATAACCATTTGTAAGTCGACCGATGATCTTTCCCAAACTTTTATCAGATCCTCCCTGGTGCCTTGAAACGTCTTAGAAAAATACACCGGATCAGTTTCTTTGTTCCAAAAGTCAATCCATATTTTTTTTGCGCTGACCATATGAACAGCTGTTTCTCTGACACCGCTAAAGCTACTTGAAATAGGCTGCACCCATTGCTCTTCACTGATCTGATTTAACCATTCCATAATCATTGCATCAGTCCAATTGTTGTAATTGACTAATGCTGTAAAATACTTTTTTGTCATTTCTTAAATTTTTATATGGATTAAAAGCAAGTTGTTGCGCATTTAGCATAACTTATTTTTTTTGTCCGTAAACGATGATGGATGCTTTCTGAATGGTAGAAAAGAACATATTGAATCCTACAGAGGCCGGTGTGGCATTTTTATCCAGATCCAATGTTTTATTTAAAGCATAAACAGTAATTAGATATCTATGGGCCGGACCATCATTTGGCGCTGCTCCCGCATATCCGGGCGTTCCCATATCCGTGTTGCTCTGGACGGCCTGTCCAGGCATCAGCTTGTTGGAAATATTTCCGGCGTCAGACTTCAGCTCGGTAACATTTGCAGGAATGTTGAAGACCACCCAGTGCCAGAAACCACTTCCTATAGGCGCATCGAGGTCATACATGGTCACGGCGAAGCTTTTTGTTCCTTCAGGAGTATTTTCCCAATAAAGTTCCGGAGATTTATTCTCTCCGGTATAGCCCATCCCGTTAAGATAGTGCTTGTTGGTAAACTGTCCACCCAGTTCTCTGCTTTTAAGTGTAAATGTTTGGGCGAATGTGGCTGTTGTGGCGATAACAGCCATCATGAATGTTAAGAATGTTGTTCTCATTTTTGATCTGTTTTAATTTGTTAAATGTCTTGTTATTAACACTTAACAAAGTTACAGACCTAAATTCGTGATCTTATTGAGCTAACGATCCAAAAAGTGTTGCTGGAAGCTCATTCTGAGAGTTGGTATTGCTTAGGGGTAACGCCATATATTTTTTTAAATGCCTGTACAAAGCTTGAAAGGTTTTCGTAGCCCAGATCTTCGTAGATCTCACTGGCTTTTAATCCTTGCTGTTTCAGAAGTTTAGCAGCCTTCTGCATTCGGGACTTGAAAAACCACTGTTTGGGAGCATCATTGAAGATCTTGGTGAACTTTCTTTTGAATGTGGAGATGCTCATGTTACAGAGAAACGCCAGTTCTTCCACGGTCACGCCAGTGTCCATATGGATATTTACGATCTTTCTGATCAATGCATCTTCATCCCATTCTTCGCATAATGATTTGAAGTAGGGAAGCAGGGACTTGTCCTGTAAAAGGTACATCATAAGCTCTTCAAACTTCAGACGCAGAACATGGTCAGTATTTAAATTTTGGTTGCTCAGAGCAATCTGCAGATTGGAAATAAAGTTGTCGATATAAGCATCTTTCTTAATTGATCTTGGTTCTACTTCAAGCTGATGATAACTCTTTACATTAGAATTTTTTGATGCCGGATAACTGTTAAAGAAGTCTTTGAAGACTTCTGTGCTTACAAACAGCAGGATACTTTTATACTGCCCGTCCTGAGCCAGTTTCTCACTCATAAGGCAATTACCATAAGGCAGAAAAAAGAATGAAGTATTGTCAATACCTTGCGTTCCGGATGCATAGCTGACCACCTTTTCACCTTCCAACAGGAAACTGAATAGATGCCAGTCCAAAATGATGCGGGATTTGATGCTCGGTTTTTTAGATTCATAAGAACATGCAAACACCTTCCTTTCATCATCATTCTGAGAACTTAAGCCCTGTGGTAATACGAGTTCTTCCATAACAAGAGAGAGTTATATTTCTAATTAAACGGATCTTTTTGAATTACAAATTTGTCATGATGGGGTGTGTTCATCCAAAGACTTCTTGACTGCAATCACATCCTGATTACCATAATGAACGGCTGCTGATTGAAATTCCTGTAATGCGAGGTTTCCCATATCCCTGAGAATATTCTCCTGTTTTGCAAGATCAAGGTCTTTGGCAAGATGCTTGAGTGCAAAGGCTGCATTAAAATTTCCGCTGGTGAGGATATCGCCCTTGGCTTTTAAAAAGATATTGGAAAGGGCGCTGTTATTAAGCAGGGTCAAAAACTTATCCAGTTTGATACCTTTAGACTCCGTTGCCAATACCGCTTCTGCGAATCCCTGCGTAAAAATGGCCAGCAGACTGTTGATGATGAGCTTCAATTCATTCCCGGAACCTGACGGTCCAACGTATATTGACATTTTTCCCAGCATATCAAAAACAGGGGCTATCTCGTCAAACACTTTCTCGTCTCCTCCGCCCAGAATGACCAGCTGTCCCTGTTCGGCCTGCATAACGCTTCCCGATACCGGAGCATCGATAAGTGTTGCGCCCTTTTCATTTACAATTTCCGCAAGGGATCTGTTGATACCCGGCGATACTGTGCTCATATTGACGAATACTTTTCCTGAAAGTTCTCCTTTAAGCAATCCGTCCGGGCCTGAAAAAATCTCCTGTACAGCTTGATCATCAGAAACCATAATAAAAATACAGTCGCTTTTGGATATGACCTCTACGGGGGTTCTTACTGCTGTTGCGCCTAAATCTACCAGCTCAGTTGATTGCTCAATTGTGCGGTTATAAACCGTAACATGATAATTTTGCTCTAATAGTCTTCTGACCATTGGTTTTCCCATCGTTCCTAAACCGATCCATCCTATATTCATTGCCATTTTATCTTTAAGTATTATTCTTTATTTTTTTGCCTGTCAGCTTAAATAAGCCAACAGTAAAGATAGATGTTTTATTTGATGGAATAGAATGCCGGACGTTCGAAAAGTGTTGCCGGAAGTTCAGGAATGGTTATATTTATTGATATCAAACAACTCGAAATATTGTGTTTTAATTGAAATTTTAAAAAAGTAACATAAAATCGAACTCCGTCATATCTAGAACGAAATTGTGAAAGTATAAATGACTGAGGTGAAGAAAGGGATTTTCAATAAAATAAATATATTCAAATTGAAGTCGCTAGCGACTAACCTCTATCAGTTCTATGATTCATATAGCATCGCACTTATTTATGTTGTTTGTTTTTCTTATAGGAAGTACGTCAATGCCGATACTAATCTGATTTCCAGCCAACGCCATCTCGCCATATCACGTAATCAGGGTTTTCATTTTCGATACGCTCGATATCTTCGACTTTGGCAGTACGGTTCAAATCATCAGAAGAAATAATGGGTAGTCCATATTCCACTCGTAGGGTGTTCAATTGCTGTTCATCAATAACCGGATATATACTACCATCTGCATTAAGCTGGGTTCCAAATCGCTGAGGTTTGCCCTGAAAATACTGAATCCTGTCATAAAGGTAAGCCCAATGCTTTTTTTTGATATCCCACTCGTTTTCAGTCATCATCTCAAAAAATGACCTCATAAAAGCGGGCTCGGCAATATCGTGTTGGGCGATCAGCCAGGCTGCCTCATTAGCTTCTCTTCCTACCTTAGAGATTCCGGGGAATCCTATCTCATTGATTATTTGTTTCAGTTCTGCTGCATTGGCTCTATGCACCGCTTCCATTTCAGGATGGTAGCCACCGTTTAATTGATTAGTATTCAGCAGCCGTTCTCTTACAGCAAGATCATTTTTTGCCAGACGAAGCAATCGTTCGGTGATGTTATTTTGATTCATTTGCCTACTTTATACTAATGTACAAATATTGAGATAATTATTTACCACACGTTATAAATAATCTTGCCATATTCGACTTGGCCAATGTTGCGTACGATATTCATATGATTCTGAGACTTCAGCTTCTAAATAGCAAATCAGTTTTTCAGAACTATCTATTTCTGTGCAAAATATATCAAATGTATGCACCAGCATATACTGTTTGATTACAGGATACATGGCAAATCTCAGCTGTCATCTGGCTATTTGATCGCTTCGTGATTTTCTGTAGCAAATCTATTCAGTTATCCCTGCTGAAAAAAATCTTTTTGGGTATCCGTGGCCGGAGATCACGGAGCCTCCGCAAAAAGATTTCAGGCCTTCATCAAGGTGACTTCTTATTGTTTCTTTTGGAATTGATTCCGGTTTTCATTGGGACTGCCTGAATGTGTTGATCCGCATAGAAAAGTCAGAAACCTCACAAGATGCAAATGCAGTTCATTGAAATTTTGATCCTTATGATTACCCTTGGTATCAGTCCGTATATCTTACATGATAAAAGAACGATTATATCAGATGTCTTATCCATCTGTAGATGATATCATACCATCTTAAAATGTATGATACGGTCTTTAGATCAAGTGATATCCTTCGGTAAAAATAAGAAAGTCAAGATTTCCTTCAAGCTGCAATCTGCAGGGTTTTTTAACAGCAGGTGCGGGAAAAACAGGTCTCCGCCGCACACGGAGCAATTCAGATGAAATTCAATATTGTCAACGAAATCAAATTAAGCTATTCAAGAAAAGGTAATTGTGAGCGGTCGATATCGACATCACGGGATGCGGTAGATGTATTCAGGGCGCATTTTGACGCGGATGAGATGGATTACAGGGAATCGTTCTTTGCATTGTACCTGAACCAGGCGAATAAGGTGCTGGGCATCAAGAAGGTCTCGGAATGCGGGATTTCTTCGACGCTGGTGGATGTGAGGATCGTGATGCAGGCGGCCCTGTTATGCAATGCGACGGCGCTCATTGTTGCTCATAACCATCCTTCAGGAAATTTGAAACCTTCCTCATGTGACATTAAGATGACTTCCCAGATCAAAGAGGCGGGGAAGATTCTCAATATTTGCCTGCTGGATCATGTGATCCTGACGTCGGATGCGTATTTCTCGTTTGCGGACGAGGGGGTTGATGTAATACAATCAAAATAGTATCATAAGCCAAAGTAAGTACAACCAACATATTAAAATCTAAAAATATTCAACATGAACACCATTAGCAATTACACAGCACTTTCAGAAGTCAGTACTTTATTGGTACTTCGTCATCGTAATAACTCTGTCGGAATTGTTCAGGCGGTCAATCCGTCCGGAGCTCTTATTGATGTGAAGCCTGACAGCAACAAAGTCGATACAGTTATTCGTGTCGATTCAGCGGAACAGTCTTTTACGGACTTCTATTCAGATTTTTACAATCAGCTCAAAGATCCCTCCGAATATTCATTTTTTAAAGTCAGGGAATTTGAGGCGCACAAAACAGCGAAAGGTTTACAGGAGTTTATCAATGATTCATCGGATGATGAAAGACATGATCTTAAAGCGTATGAAGTTTCTATTGAGGCGGTTGATCATGTCAGAAATAAGAAGTCTGCTGAAAGAGATTCTTTTGCGGTGAAGAATGTTTATGGCAACGGTTTGTCTTTGATCAGTAACCGTTCTCAATACCGCTATCAGATCGAAGATGTTCCTTGGGAGAAGATGGCTGAAAGTGGTCTTGATCGCGAGAAGTTGGAAGAAATCGGGGTTTTGGATGCGCTCTTGAAAGGCTATAAAACACCGATGCTGATTCCGGTACTTTTTAATGATGGGGCAACGGTAAGTAAGATTGATGCACGTTTGCAGTTGAGGATCGGTGATGATGGAGAATTGATGGTGAAGGTACACCGCGTTGGTAAGAAAGTAGATTTCAGGAAGAAGTTTGAGGGGCATAAGTTTACAAAAGAGGATAGGGTCAATCTTTTGACTTCGGGGAATATGGGACGGGTAGTGGATCTTATTGATACAGTTACGGGCGAGATCACTCCTTCGCTAATAAGCTTGGACAGGCTGACCAATGAACTGATTTCTTTGAGAATGGAATTTGTGCGGATTCCTGAGGTGCTTTGCGGGGTGAGATTGGATTGGGAACAGAAAAAGGTGCTCCTTGAGGGAAAATCTTTGTTTGTTGAAAATATGGTATCGAAGAAAGGAAAGCGCTTTTCTGCAACCGTGCAGTTCAATACGGATAGGCAGTGGGTGGAATTTTTGTTTGAGAATAAGTTTAGAAGCTCCGGTTTTAGCGGACTACCGCATTCTGAAAGGGAAGTTCCTGCATATTTCAGAGGAATTAAGCTTCGCAGGTGGCAGATGGAGAAGTTAAAGGCAGGAGAGACCGCCTATATCAAAGGATTGGTGAGTAGAAAAGGAAAGACCTATCAGGGGTATATGAGTTTTGATAAATCAATAGGGAGCATAGTATTCTCATTTAAGAATCCTAATAAAAAATAGGAGGCCGTAAATGTTTCGGAGAAGTCCGAAGTAAGGGAGTAGGTTAATTTGAATATAATCTTTTACAACAACCTGCGAAGTCAGTTGACTTGGCAGGTTGCTTTGTTTGCGTTTTAAAAGTATTGGCTGGAGGAAAATCGGGGGCAAAAATGCAATTCCTCCCTTTGGTCGGAAACGCATTTTTGCGGCGTTTGGAGCAACCCTATTTCTAAAACATTGGCGGTCGGGCTTTCCCATGTTTTTGAAAAAAGGTTGCGGGAAATTTGATTAATGAATCTGCTTTTTAGCGTTTGAAAGCTGACCCGATAAACTGCCTTAATGAAAATTCGCTGTAGATATTACTTACGTTTTTTATCATTTTGGAAACATCATCTTTATTTGATATTCTTCCGAAAGGCGTTGCGATAAAAGAGATTACGTTCTTTTCCGGCTTTTCAAAGCCATTCCGGGTTGCCGAATTGTTGCCGGAAACCACCTCCACACGCTGATCGTTCATTAACGCATGGGCAATAATATTAAGAATGGTCTGTGTTACTCCTGTTCTCTGCGGCCCTTCAATAATGCGTAACAGACTTGATAATGCTTCGTTTACGGCATTTTTTAGCTGGCGCCAAAATTAAATAGGTAATCTCAATAGGAGAGGAGTATCATTTTTCTCCGGTTGTTTTTGATTAAGCTGATGTGAAAGAAATGAATTTTCGTGAATGAAAGTAAAAAGTGGCGGGAAATCCTTGTACCTACTGGTCTACGATAAGGTATCGGAATACAACTTGTTATTTCATTGTGTCTTACAAATTCTAGTTCATTTTTTTAAACCTTCTATTATAAAGGTACCATTGTGCTTAGTTTATCTAAAGATATTTATTTTACAGTAGTAATAATAGGAGCACGTACCGTCGCTTCCTGGTCTGCCGATTTAATAAGTTTTACATAATCTTCTATGTAAAATGTTTTCAGGATTTTGTTATTAGAAATATCCAGTTCCTTCATTGATGTTCCTAGTAAATATAATTGTACCAACTTTTTATTTTTTGATAGATCTACGTTGAAAAGATATTTGCATCCTTCAAGATTAAGTGTGTGAAGTGCAGGAAACTCCCCGGCGTCAAAGTCGGTAAATAAATTATCCTGTAAATAGATGTATTCTATATTTTGTGAGTTTAACTGTATTTTGGTTAGTCCCAATCTGAAAGCATAAATTCCTTTCAAATTAACCAGGCCCATTAGGTTCAGAACTGCAATTTTATTGTTGTCACCTATATAAAGATTTTCAAGCTTGGTAAGTTTGTTTATAAGGGTAAAATCTGAAATATTATTCTTTCGCAGATTAAGTTTTGTCAAACTCTGAAAGTGTTCAAGACCGCTTACATCTGAAATATTTTTTTCGTCAAGTTTCAGTTCGGTTACTGTATTTATTTCTGAAACCTCCAGTTTTCCATTATGGTTTTGATCGAATTGCTGTAATAAAGCAGTTTTGAGATTATTGTCTTTAATGGGAATTTCTTGTGCAGAGATGTTGACGGATAGTATAACTGCGAGGGTGTATATAATTTTAGTCATTAGCTTTAGATGAATATTTAACGAACAAAACATTTCAAAGGTAATTTAAATTTTTCTTTCATTTAACTTTCTTTTTCTTCCTACTAGCAAAATTTGAATTAAACAATAAATTAATTATATTCACAATAATTTAAAGCCACCACATGATCATGGCAATGATTACCAAAAGGTTTTGTTTATACAATCAAAGATTTACAAAATTTAGAGTTGATTGATCAAGGAAATCTAATAAAATATTGTAAGCCAAATGCGAAATAAGAATATCTGCCGCCTCCGCGCCCTTCAAAATAATATTGTTTTTAGAAAAATGATGAATCAAAGCTTTTGTTTGTTATTAATTATAAGCCTTTTATTAAATAGTTGTTCTGTTTATCAAGACAAAACCATAAAAGTAGAAAAAGAAATTAATTTGGAGTTCCCAAAGATGTCTGAAATAAAGAAGGACGAAACTTCCGAAAAATCAAAAGATAAGTCACTGGGATATTTTTGGGCAGTAAGCGAAAATATTTATCCTTACTTCAGCAATCATAAATTTGAAAACCCTATTACTTTCGAAAGACCTCCTAACAATTTTATTTTAAAAGTTGATTATTTCTCCGATACAAAAGAAGATGTTAAACTTAAATTGTATGAATGGAATTATAACGAAAAAATTGACACGCGTCGAGAAATCTTCACAGATAAATTTGAAGAGATTAAGATATTTCTATCAGAAAAAATGGGTAATCCGATTTTTGTTAAATCCGAAGATTTTGAAAAATCTAAAGAGGAAACAGTAAGAGATGATGTAAAATGGAAAAATAAAAACTTAAACGCTTATCTTTTCCGTTTTAAGGGGAGAGAAGGTTTTGACCAGATAAGGCTTGCTTTATATAAAGATTAAATTATTGATCTATATGATGTATTACATGAATATCAGAAAAAGCATCTTATTCGATCAAATGAGAAATAAAGATAACCCAGCTATAAATCCTAAAGATGCCAGATATATTTATAAAAGATAATAATATACTAGTTAATACCAAATTAATTAAACAACATTTCAAAATTTAGACATTGCCAATCTGTCGGTGCTGTTTTTATTTTTGATACATTCTAATATTTGATTCTAATATTTGTTTAATCAATTTAAATTTATGAAAACATTTGAAGATTTACAGAGCATTAAGTTACCAAAATAAAAACAGCATTAATTTTTAATGCTGTTTTTTATTTATTTTATTTTTTTCCAAATTGTAGAATCTTCTATTTCATAATTTTTAGCTGGTTCGATCTTCAATGCTTTTACGCTATCCTTATATTTTGCAATTAATTCTTCTTTTGAATTAATATCATTACCAATCCAAATATCATTTATACTATTATCAACTTGAATAGTGATATAAATTCCAGAATTACTTTCTTCTGTTTTCTTTGGCTTAATAAATTCAGAATAAAAAGTCCAAAGTGATGTCAAAATAGTCAAGCCATCTGCTACCGTCCCTACTATAGCCTTCCAATCTGTAGCAGCAGATATTTGCTTTTCACTAGGAGGTGTTAATTTATAAATTTGGGCATTAGTTTCTTGACTGGTTATAAAATTCAATAAACTATCATTTGAAATAATTGAATTGGCAAGTGTAAAATTTATTACGATACTCATAAGTAGTTTATTTGATATTCTTTTTAGCTTCAGAAACCTTCCTATCGTAAGGAGATTTATTTGTTGGTTTTAAAGAGATATTTTGTTTATTCGCCTGACTACTAATTGAACCTGTTGAACGCCCTAATTGATGGGCTATTAAACCAGTTGGCGTATTTTTATTAGCTAAGTTTTGTAATTTTTGAATGTCATTTTGCGACCATGCTTTTCTATGGTTTTGTGGTATTTTTGCCATGATTATATAATTTAGTTTTAAATAAAAATACAAAATAAATCTAATACAATATCATATTTAATATACTTTTTTAATATATTGTTAATGATTTGTGAAGTTGTATATACATTCTAAATTTTAATTATTATGAAATCATTAAAGAATTTATAGCAGAAAATTTAGAAAATTCAACTCTTCTTGTTCAAGAAAATACGGAGAAAACTACAACTGAGGATAAGGAAGAAAATGTTTTAGTTGAAGAAAATGTAGATGAAACAACAATAGAAAAAAATGACTAATCTATTTAATAATTCTTTTGTTTAATTTTAAAATATAATACGACTAGTTTTGTCGTATTATAAATGTTATTTTGTAATTGATTTATAAGTGTATATTTGTGAAGTTTTACAGAGGATATCATAAATATGAAACTAGTTAACCAAGATTACATTGATAAAATTAACAACTGCCCTTCTGAAAATTATAAAGGAGAAATTAAATTATTCAGATGGATAAATACCAATTCATTAGATAAATCATTTGATTATTATGGATTTAAGCCTAAGTATGCAAATACTTGTAATGCATGGGGGCTTTCTACATATAAAACTAAAAATTCAGCTCTAGAAGCATTGAAGAATGTATCTATAGGAATGCAAAAGAGATATAATGCTATTGCTGAATGTGTTATTAAAGATGATGATGGCATTAAATATCAATCAGGAAAAAATTTAAATCATTTTACTTTTTTCCCATTGATAGAGTTTGATTTACCAAATAAGTTTAAAATGACTGAAATGCTTGAAGATGAAAAATAATAAATTTGACTTATCAAAGTTTGAAAAAGTAGAAGATCTTATTTATTTTGATGAGGTAATATTATCTCATTTGAAATTAAATAAGAAAAATTATTTTTTATATTTAGTTGATAACAGAGAGACTTCAGATATTTTTCTTTTGTTCGAGGTTGAAGATAAAAACATATATGATTATTTATCTAGGAAAATTTCTCTCAAAAACTTAATACTTGAGAATGACTTAGTACATCAAATAGAAGAAGATTTTGAAGGACATATAATTGATACTCAATTTTTGTATACTGACCAGATTAAAGAAGAGTATTTTCCAAGCAATGATTCTTATATTGAATACCTTCCTTCAGAAAGTTCATATTATTTTGAAAAATTAAACCAAATTTATAATAAACCTTATTTACAAAGTCTTAGAAAAAATGCTTTTTTCGTTAAGTTTTCCTCTGAAAATAAATTATATGGTGATACAATTGGATTGAATGATCTTTCAAATGTTTTGTTAAGTAATTTGTCATCATCATTCAAAAACTTCTTAAAAATCGATTTTCTTAAAACTTTTTCAAATAAAATAGCTGATGACAAGGTACTTTCAAAAATTTATAAAATGGCATTACCATATACTGACCTAAGGGCAGTAGAATTCGATTTTGGAAGTTTTGAAATAGGTTTATCAGTAGATGATATATTAACTACTAAAATCGAAGATAAGGATGTTAAGTATTGGGTTGAAAATGTAGGTTGGAAGTTTAAAGATATAGTTTTGGACGATGATATGGATAATAATGAATTAGATGAAATTTTGACAACTTATAATGATGAAGAGAGGCTAAAGATTTTTAAACCTATATTAAATATAATTGATAATAATAAATTCAATATTCAAATAAAAAAAACGAATTCTGAAAAGTACAAGGATTTAGCTTTAAATAATAGAAGTATTGCTAATAGGATAATTACAAGCATAGAAAGACCTGAACAACCGCAAGATTTCAGTGTAATTAATATGCTGACAATTATTGATAAGAATAAAAAGAAGAAAACAATAAATTTAGAAAATACTTTGTTTAATAATGAGCAAAAAACTAATATTATTTTACATGCTAAAGATTTTATAGATAGAGGATATAATAAAATAGATTCTAATCTTGAACTAGTTGTAACTTTTGAAAATGTAAATAATAAAGTGTTTATAAAGACTGAATATGATGGTAATGTATTTGATGTTCAAATTCAAAGTGAAAAGATTGATGAAGAGATCAAAAAGTTAATAAATATCATATACGAATATATTATTAATAAATAAGTATGAAAATATTTCATATGCAAAACCCTCTAAAATAGAGGGTTTTGCGTTTTTCAGCCTTAAATCTTTTTTATATATTTGTATTATTAAAAATAAAAACCATTCCTAAAGGAATGTAAAATAAATCGTGCTTTTTGCATTATTGTCAACCTAAAATTACCACAACGAAGTAATTTTTTACTTCACCAATAGAAAAGACAAATAATGTGTATAAGGTACGCCAGTTTTGGCGTGGCTTGTATCATTGTTTTTTAGGGTGTGGTAATCCTAAGGTTGACGTGGTACAATGTCCACGCTTTATTTTTTATGTTAAACCTTAAATTACCACACAATGAAATTTGAATTCTCTACATTCAAAACAGTGGCATCATGTTCTATTTTGATGCTAACAAGTCTCTCTTTATCGGGACAAGAAAAACTTATAATCGATGATGAAGTCGTCAGTAAAGTAAAAATTAATGAAAATGATATAAAACTCATTACAACTAAAGAAATTGATGATTATACCTTTGTCAAAGGAAAAGTACCAACCTATGATTATGATTTATTTCTTAATTCCAAAAAATTAGCGAAAGAGTCATATGATGAATATATGAATAATCCCAATAAATCATCATCATATATTCCACCTGTTGTAAAAGAATATCCTGAAATGCTAGAAAAATAAAAAACATTTTCGGAAGAATATAAATACAAAGATGGATTTGTTAAGTCAGCAAATAAATCAAAAAGAATGGCATATTTTCAAGATGGTGAAAAAACAATTTCAAATTTTTCAACAATTAAAGGTACTTATGATATAATTTCAAAATACATAACAATTGCAAGAGAAACAAGAGAAGGTAAATTTGTTGAAAATGAAGTTTCCGATAAAATTTTTAAAGAATATGGTCAAGATGGAGAAGGTTCGATTTTAAATTAAGAATTCTGAAAGTAATTCGTACTATCTTTTATCACACGATATTTATGATAGAATAAGAAGAAGCAATTTTGCGAATAAAGGAATAGCAATTGCTAAAAAATTTGGATATACAATATATGATGATAAGGGTTACAAATATATTAAAACTAAATTATGACATTTCTTGTAACGGATCATTAAGTAGGTTTTTGCAAAAAGACCAAGATTATCTTAAATAACTTGATATTTGGTTTGAACAGAGAGAAGCTATTAGAAAGCAAACAATAACTATGATTCCCAAATTAGATCATTATGTGAGATTATATAGAATGCAAAGAAATAGAATATCTAAAACTGATATTTCAGCATGGACAACTCTAACAAAATTAGCTAATCTTTTGAATAAAAAACAAGTTGATTTAAGTGATAAATTATTTGGTTGGACTGATCGTAATGATTCAGATAAAAATTACTATAAGTATTCAGATGAGTTTATAAACTATTTAAGTGCTTCTAAAGGAGTTTTAGGATTGTGAATGAAATAAAATCCGGCAATGCCGGATTTATTCTTTTATATGATTCATCAGAGCAATAAGAAAACTTTTATCAGTATCGTTCATATTGTTTAAATAATGATAAAGCTCATATATTTCATAATTTTTATTCTTATTAATTAGTCCAAATGATAATTCTTCATGTTCAATTATCAATAGAATATTAAATTCTATCGTTTTTTTATATTTTACACGATATATAACGTCACATGACTTTTCTATATAATCAAATCTTTTAAAATCCGAATAGTCTGTATTAAAATTATTTTCAGAGTAATTGTTTATTCGTGGAATAATAGCATTGTTAAACCTATCTAAAATCTGATCTTTTGTATAGCCCATTTTTTTTAAATATGGAATAAATTTACCCAAAAATTTTAATAAGCGAAGTTGATATAGGTAAAATTTATACTTTAAAAATACTCTTGTTTTTTTACAAAACAATAAAAATTTAGACATTATCTGAATTTTAAAATTGTTTAATTAAATAATCAAGATGATTCTTTAATGTGGTAAATCAAAAGTTAAGCTATCAATTCCTCATAAGTAAGTCGTTCCTCAAATGCACAGTATAAAAGCAAAATTAAATCGATTACCTTCGTCGAAATCTTTGGTATTGTATCTAAAGGAAAATTCATCACAGTAAAGCTGTAAATGTTTTGGACTGACTGAATGATAGATACCAAGAATTCCACGCTTTAATAAACTCCAGAATCCTTCAATACTATTGGTATGAGAATTATCTTTGACATATTGACCTCTAGTATGAGGTATACTTTTATGTTCATAATGCTTATGTACTTCTGAATAACCTTTCCAACCATCACTAATCACAATAGAACCTCTTTTGACCATGTTTTTAATAATCGTTGTGAGAGTTTTTCCTTTTGTGTTAGGAACGATTTCTGTGGATACTTTTCCATTACTAAGCAAACCAAATACAACAGCTTTTGTTTTAGTACTTCGACCCTGGGTATTTTCTACTCTTTTTTGCCAGGATTTTTTATGATTTTTTCCACCTATATAAGTTTCATCCACTTGAGTGTCACCATTAAAACTTTTAGCTTTTTCAGAACGTAATGAATGTCTGATTCTTGAAAGCATGAACCATGCAGTTTTTTGAGTTACACCAATATCTCTTGCAAGTTGATGGCTACTAATACCTTTTTGTGGGAGGTGAAAATATAGATTGCATAGAACCATTTCTTAGTGGAATTGCTGAATTTTCAAACATAGTTCCAATTTTCACATTAAAATTTATTCTACAATCTTTGCATTTATAAATACCATTGAATTCGCCATTCTTTTTTAATTTGTAATGGTCAGGTCTTTCACTTAAACAATTAGTACATATTGGGTCGTTGTACCAAAGTAAGTCTTCAAGATATTCTCTACATTTCTGTTCTGTATTAAATGATTCCATCATATTTATTATAGAATCTGTAGGGTCAGTAAATCCAAGATTGAAAAGCTTTGTTACTCTGTGAATTATCATATTTTATTAGTATATATAAATTTAATAAAAAAGATCGACGCAGAACAATGCAGGGAAACAAATTTTTATGATTTTTATCTTGTTTTTAGTTTGATTTTCAGTTGATTATATTCTTTATTATTTAGTGATTTTAGATAAAAAAGACAGCATCAAAAGATTGATGCTGTTTAATTTTTGAAATGTTGTTTAATTATTGGTATTAACTAGTATATTATTATCTTATAAAATTCTTTCAGAGGAACAGACCACAGGCTTAATAAGAATGCAGAACAAAAAGTCTAAACACGACACCTTTTGTCTCATTACCGCAATAGCTTTGGAAAAAATGGGCAATGAAACTTAAAGCGACGATACGGGAAGAAGTACAGATGAATGCCAAAAGCATTATTGTAGAATTTTCAGGTGACCCTAAAGAGCAGTACTTTGAAGTTAAGTGTAGTTTCAGCCCTTATCAGAAGAAGATGAGAAAATGGGATACTTGGGAGCTGAAGATCCGGTTTGAATCTGATATTTTAAAAGAAGCAAAAACCGAGGAGAAATCGTATTTTACCCATCTGGCTTGCGATCAAGCTTGGGAACATAGCTGAATCTCTGGGGTAAAATAAAATCCTTAACCGGAAGCCGAGGATTTTATTTTTCAAATATGAATGTGGTTGGTAGGCGATGTGCGAATTTCTTTTAACGCACCGTTAAAAGCATTAATTTTTCGTTGCTGGCGCTACAGAGATCTCTCTATAATCCGAAAAGTACACTTCAATTTCATTGACTGAAAAAGGCCATTGCCGAGATAATGAAAATAATTATTTTTCGGTCTGATAAAAATAATGGGTCTTTTGGGAACTATTTCGAGATATACTGATCAGAATTGCTGAATATTTTCTCTATCAATAGTCTTTTAAATTGCTTAAGAGAACTTGTTTCTAAATGCCCATATGCCTGTAAATCTTTAAATGCATATTGTGTGATACAATATATGAAACAACATGTTTTGTCGTTAATGGATCATAGTTTTGCAAACGATATTATGATTATGGATATATCAGGATATTCCATCTTATGAAATTCATATTAAATTGATATTGTATTTCTTCTAAACATTATATAAAAGAAGTATTTTTGCAGCGATTTAAAATTAATAATCAACAACTCAAAATAAACATTAAGAATGAATAAAATCTACTCAGGGGCATTATTCCTATGCTCCGTTCTGGGCATTTCCGCCCAGGAAGTAGTCTGGCAGAAAGACATCAAATCCTCTACTCAGGATTTTCTTTCCCAGGTTACCACCACCATCGACCAGCAATATTTGATAACAGGAAGCTCCATCCGCCATGAAAGTGAAATTTCGAAAGCCGGAGGCAAAAGCAATATGCCGGCAGCCAACGGCCAGCAGCCGAATAACGGCTATGATTTTCATTTAATTAAACTCAACCAGCAGGGAGAAGAAGTCTTGGAAAAATATTTCTCAGGACAGAACCACGATTTTCTATCGGCAACCGTCAATACCCAAGACGGCGGGTTCATTTTGGCCGGTACGTCTTTCAGCTCGAAGGGTTTGGATAAAAAAGAAGGCTCCAAAGGAGGCTCGGATATCTGGCTGATCCGGATCAATGAGTTTGGGGATGAACTGTGGCAGAAAACAATCGGAACCAATTCCGATGAAGAAGCCAGAGCAGTGATCCAGACGACCGATATGGGATTCTTTGTGGCGGGGAATATTCAAAATTCTGAAAAAGGTTACGGTTCGAAAGATATTTTGATTGTAAAACTGGATAAAAACGGAAAAGAATTATCGCAACTTATTTTAGGAGGAAAAGGTTTGGATGAAGTAGAAAAGATGATTCCCACGAAAGATGGCGGAGCATTGCTCGGAGTGTATTCCAGAAGCAATGCCGGAGGATCTAAGAAGACCGAAAATTTCGGTGAGGGCGATTACTGGATCATTAAGCTTAATAAGGAAGGCAAAGTAGAATGGGAAAAGAATTACGGAGGGAAAGGTGATGACCATTTGAGAACACTGGCTTTAACATCTACAGGTTATTTAATTGGCGGCGAATCAAGGTCGGAACGATCGGGAAATAAAACCGTGGGTATTGAAGAAGGAACTGACCTGTGGCTGATTTCTTTAAATGAAAGCGGGGAAGATATCTGGCAGAAATCCTACAACTTCAAGAACCGGGATGTGCTGATGGGAATGAGCGTACTGCATGCTTCAGATGATCAATCGTCAAAAGGAATTCTTTTAGGAGGTTATACTCAGGCTGAAGGAAGAATAGAAAGTGATGATGAAACGTTCTGGATGCTTTATCTGAATGAAAAAGGAGAAGAACAGTGGAGAAAACATGTAAAAGGCGAATCCAGAAAAAAAGAGGAACGGCTTTCGGATATTAAGCTGAATAGAGACGGATCCATAATTCTAGCGGGAACCAGCGCAGAGGAATTGGGGAAAGAAAACTGGAAAATTGTAAAACTGGGAGATAAGCAGATTGACCAGCTGATCGAAAAGCAGGATATTAAGATTTACCCGAACCCGGTAATAGATTACACCTATGTCGAAATCGGGTTCGACTTCAGGGAAGCGGATATTGTACTGTACGACATGGGAGGAAGACAGTTGCAAAGTCTAAAAACTAACAATAAGGTAACCAAGATCAATACCCAACCTTTAATACAGGGCGCTTACCTCATCACTATTAAAACAGCTACCAATAAAACGGCAAACGCTAAACTTATCAAAAAATAAAAATACAACTATGAAAAAACTCATCATAGCTATTGGTTTAATAGCTACACAATTTTCCTTTGCTCAAACACAGGATGAAGATTTTCTACCTAAAATAGTCCCGTCTTCCCCACAGGCTTCCGAACTCGGAAAATACGGAAATGTCCCGATTGGATTGTTTACAGGCTCACCCAACATCAATTTAAATATTTATACACTGGAAGAAGCGGGAATCTCTATTCCGGTTAATGTTACTTATAATTCAAACGGGGTTCAGGTGGATGGTGTAGCAAAACAATTAGGAATAGACTGGAACCTGGTTACAGGAGGTGTGATTTCCAGACAAATTAATGATCTGGACGATTTGCAGTTTCCTTTTTATACAGTAAATACAGCTGGACTTTGTAATGTAGACAGCCCTGAAGCTGCACTCATTACAACGGGAACGGCAGATACGGAAAAAGATATTTTCAGTTTTAATTTTTTAAGTAATTCCGGAAAGTTTTTCTTTGACGGGAATATGATTGTACAAATCAATCCTTCCAGTATTAAAATTGAAAAATTAGCTTCTCCTAACAACTCTACTCCCAAATTTAAAATTACCGATACAGACGGAACAGAATATTATTTCGGTGGGGAAAATGCTGTTGAAAGTTCTTTTAACAGGAGCCATTGCGGAGGCGTAGTTCCTCCCGCTTTAAATGACACCTCCTGGTACTTAACCAAAATAAAAACTATTGATGGGCAGGAAGCTGTTTTTACTTATGCAAAAGAAAATTTTCAATATAAACAGTCCTATTATCAGACAGCCGTTGCAGGGGGTACAAGCTGGTCGTTATCTCCTGCTGTTTTAAAGACTCCCTGTTATAATGAGCTTCGTCATGAAGTCCCGTTTTTACAGGAAGCCCAAATCAACAATAAAAAAGTAAAATTTAATTACCAGAAAATTGATACAAATTCTTCTGAATCCAAACAGCTTATTTCCGTTGAGGTTTATAATGCCTTGAGCCCGTTAAAAACATATACTTTCAGCTATGACACATTTGTTTCCCCTTCTATAAGTACATACTTATTTAATATCTATACCAATGCAAATGAAAAACACATTTTCTTAAAAAATATAAAGGAAGTAACACCTACTGGTGAAAGCATTTCAAGATATTCATTTGATTATTACTCGCCGGATCAATTAGCCCCACGACATTCTTTTGCTAAGGATATTTATGGGTATTTTAATGGTGCTCATAATCAAAATATCATTTATAATAATACAGTTAATTATGATCCGTATAATAATACTGATGCGGTTTATAATGCCTTTCAAAATATATCTTCTAACAGGAAACCTGATTTTGGATATACCGCAAAAGGGATGTTGAAAAACATATATTATCCAACCAAAGGAAAGACGGAATTTGTTTATGAGCCCAATTCCATATCAAAAGATAAAACCATTACTCCCTCACCTCAAACTATAACGGACGTTACTATTTCAGAATCTGTAGGATATGGATATGAAGCATTTTCTCCGGTGTTTACAGTAAGTGGGAATGTTACGGCAACTTTGTATGCTGTGGCGTGGAGAGACTGTGGGGCTGATGATCCAGTACACCCTCCGCAGGTAACTGCTAGTATCATTAATGCCAATACAGGAGCCACTATTAAAAGTTTGTCCACTAATGAAACTCCGGCAAATATCGCAGTAGATTTGGTTGCAGGAGTGAACTACAAAATTAAAAGCCGGGTACAGAGACCTTGTTTAGGCGCTAATGCCTTTGTAAAAGCTCCGGCAGGTGCGCCCTATACTGTTAAAGTAAACGAGCCTGTAGGAGGAGTCAGAGTCTCCAAAACACGGGATTACGACAATAACGGAAACGTTGAGACAAAAAAATATTATTACGGCACCCTGCAAAATCCTGAACAAAGCTCGGGAATTCCGGCAACAATGGAACCTGATTATCTGCGTAATGTAGACCATACCATCAAAGACGGACAGGAAAAGCACACTATGTATTCTAATTTTAAAACCAGTTTATATTCTTTGGATGGATATTCCATTATGTATCCGAATGTAATAGAAAGTTTCGGGGAAAATTTTGAAAGAGGAGGAATTGTTCATGAGTTCAATGCAGCGCAGGACGGTATGCCGGTGCCGGTATGTCAAGAGCTAGTAAGAGGGACTATGTTTACCAATTCTTTAGTTGCAGGGAATCAATTAAAAAAGAGCATCATCCGGAAAGAAGGTAATCAATTTATTACACTACGTTCAGAGGAATACGTCTATGCCCGAAATCCAGTTTATGATAAAACGGTGGATAATTTTGTGGGAAAACTGTATGAAAGAATCACTGATACAGACACCTCCGATGGTACACAGATGCCGGATCAGAATACTTATTCTGTAAACAGTTATGAGTTACGAAGCGAATTTAATTACTTGTCTTCTAAAAAAATATTTGAATATGACACAAACGGATTAAACCCCATCAAAACAGAGTTGCAGTATTTTTATAATAATCCATCTCATTTTCAGCTAACCAAAGAAAAAAACATTCAGCCTGATGCCGTGGTGAGCGAAACCAATTACAGCTACGCCCATGAGAAAGGAAACCAGCTCATGATCGACAGGAATATGGTGGGTATTCCATTGGAAACTACTGAAAATCTGTCAACCGGAAGCGTTACCAAAACAATTGATAAAACAGAAACAATTTACCCGATATCGTTACCGACAATACCAGCCGAAAGCTTTGTATTACCATTGTCTGTAAAATCCTACAATGTATTAAACAATAGCTCGTCTACAGAGGTAACTTTTGATCGGTACGATGATAAAGGAAATATTGTTCAGTACACGACAAAAGACGGTGTTCCTGTGACGATAATCTGGGGGTATAATACAACCCAGCCGATTGCAAAAGTAGAAGGAATGACCTATGACGGAATTATGGCTTTAGCAACAACCTCAACGATTATCTCAGCTTCTAATGACGATGCTATAGATCCAAGCAAGGAAGGTTTGTTATTAAATGCCCTGAACAGTTTTAGAAAAGAATCAGCATTATCCGGAAAGAAAGTGACTACCTACACATATGACCCACTGATCGGTGTTACCAGCATTACACCACCTACAGGAGTCAGGGAAAGCTTTGTTTATGATTCTTTTGGTAGGCTCAAGGAAGGAAATATCAAATTGAAAGATACTTCAGGAACGGATATTATAAAAACAGCTAAAAAGAACAATTATAAATATCAGCAATAATCACAGATATGAAGAAATATAGTACAAAGAAAACATTATCGTTTCTCTGCTTGATGGTCGCAGGAATCAGCTATGCACAGGTTCCGACCTCCAATGAGAATTTTATTCAAAACATTGAATGCCTTAGTGCGGACTGTGTTAAGCAGTCAGTTACCGTTGATTATTTCGACGGGCTTGGCAGACCTAAGCAGATTGTTAATGTTAAGGCTTCCCCAACACAGAAGGATGTTGTTACCCATATTGAATATGACGGATTCGGAAGACAGGTAAAAGATTATTTACCCGTTCCACAATCAAACACATTAAACGGAAATCTGGTGACTAGTCCCTTAACCAATGCCACGAATCCCATAATTTATGGTAGTGAAAAGATTTTTGCAGAGAAAAAGCTCGAAAATTCCCCTTTAGACCGATTGCAGGAACAAACGAAAGTCGGGAATGATTGGACAAGTAAGCCTATTCGGTATGAGTATCTGGCAAATTCAGCAAATGATATTCGGGTGTATTCCACAACAACCAATACGGTAGAGGGAATCACTAATTCAGGAGCCAGGGTTGGAGGAACAGGCGGATATTATAAGGCAGGAACGATTTACAAAAAGAAAGCTACAGATGAAGACGGAAATGTCATTTACGAATATACCAACGGACGGGGACAGCTTTTGCTTGTAAGAAGAGTCTTAAGCATTTCAGAAAATGCCGATACCTATTATGTATATAATGAATACAACCAACAGGCATTTATTATCCCACCAAAGGCTTCGGATACGATTAAAAACCTACCCGCAGGAACTCCGATTCCCGATGAAGTGTTGAATAATCTATGCTACCAGTACCGATATGACGGGAAAAACCGTTTGGCAGAGAAAAAGCTGCCTAATAAAGACTGGGAGTATTTTGTGTACGATAAGCAGGACAGACTGGTGTTAAAGCAGGATGCAGTACTTAAAACCACCAACAACAATTTCCAAAGCAGAGGCTGGATTTTCAACAAATATGATGAATCCGGAAGAGTAGTTTATACTGGGTTTTATCCCAATTCGGATTCTAGACAGGCGATACAGACCGAAGTAGATAATATTACCTCCACCTCGTTAAACAATGAATCCAGAATTACGAGCCCGATTACGCTTAGCGGGACAAATTTATATTACCGGAATCTTGCTTTTCCTTCAGCAAATATTACGCTTTTAACAGTTAATTATTACGATACCTACTCGCAGGAAGCCCCTGCGATTCCTCAAACTGTTTTAGGGCAGTGGGTACTGCCCCAGACACTCGATGCGAATAACGATGCTTCGACTAACGGGCTGTTAACAGCTTCCTATATGAAAAATGTCGAAAATAACGGCTGGACGAAAACATTTAGCTATTACGATACAGCGGGGAATGTCATTGCTACGAAATCAGCAAATCATCTGGGTGGATATACCAACAACGATTTATTACTCAGCTTTTTGGGAAAAACGGTAGAAAAAAGCATTACTTACCATAAAAGACTTATTACCGACACGGAAAAGGTAATTACGGAAACGTTTGGCTACGATCACCAAAACAGGTTACTTATACACAAACATCAGGTTAACAGCAATCCTGTCGAAATACTGGCTCAAAACGAGTACAACGAACTCTCACAGTTAAAGAATAAAAAAGTGGGCGGTACAAATCCGGCAAGCCCGCTTGAAAGTATTGATTATTCATATAACATTCAGGGATGGCTTACCAAAGTCAACAATCCACAGAGTTTAGGAAGTAAATTATTTGCATATGAAGTTAAATTTAATAATCCGACAAATACAAACCTTTCTGCGCCTTATTATATTGGGAATATTGCGGAGATTGACTGGATCGCTTCTGGGGGTAACGGTTTAAAAAGATATTCTTACCAGTACGACCCGATGGGAAGGCTGAAAAGAGGTATTTATTCCGAGCCTAATGCTTCGATTCCTGAGAATAACTATTATAATGAGCTGTTGACTTATGACCTCAACGGGAACGTTTTAACCCTTAAAAGAAATAGGGAAGCTGAGAACATCGGAGCTCAACTGATGGATGATTTGACGTATTCCTACACCGGAAACAGGCTTGATACGGTAATTGACGGCTCAGGAAACTATTTTGGTTATCCAGATACGTCGGGAAATGTGATTACGTATGATGAGAACGCCAATATGACAAATCAGATAGATAAGGGATTTTTGGAGATTAAGTACAATTATCTCAACCTACCGAATTATGTGAAATTTAATCAATCGGTGGTAAGACAAGATCGATTTGGACATAGCGGAATTACAGTATATAAAAATACTACGTATATCTACCGTGCAGATGGAAGCAAGCTTAAAAAAGTTCATAATTATTTTTCCGGACGTACTCAGGCGGATGCTTCTATTACAACGGAATATCTAGACGGATTCCAGTATAATGCAGAAAACACAGGAACTGTATTTGGTGACCCTTTAACGGTGTTGCAATTTGTATCTACTTCGGAAGGGTATTTTGATTTCATGAAAAATAAGTATTTTTACCAGTATAAAGATCAGATTGGAAACATCAGATTAACGTTCTTTAAAAATGACAACGGGATTGTTACAATTGATAGAACTACCGATTTTTACCCTTTCGGGCTGGAATTTGGAGGAAGTTTAAATACATACGGTTCCATGTCTACTAATTACACCTATGCATTTCAGGAGCAGGAAAAGCAACAGGACACCGGGTGGAGTTCCTTTAAATGGAGAAACTATGATCCGACATATGTAAGGTTCTTTAATGTCGACCCATTGGCGGAACAGTATGCATATCAGTCACCGTTTAATTTCTCTGAAAATAAAGTTATATCACACAGGGAACTGGAAGGATTGGAAGCAGAATCTATAAATAATAATGATTCCAGTTTACCGGACGATCCAATGGAGTTTGCGAGTATGATTGCAGGGGGTATCAATAGTGTTCGTGCGTCTGTCTCAAATTTAGTGGGTAGAGGGATTAATTCAGTTATAGGAGATAAGATCCGAAATAAGTATGTAGTTGACGAAATAGGAGGTTTGGTTTTACAAACCGGAGTCCCTGTAGAGACAACCAAAGAAAAAGTTGTAAATACAATTGGAGATTTAGCAACAATTGGTTTAGCTGTCGCGGGTGGTCCGGAAGGAATGTTGATGGCACAAGGAGGAAAGGCTCCGGCTTTAAAAGGTCTTGAGGAAATAAAAAGCTTACAACAGGCTGGAAAATCAAAGACCGGAAAGTTTACAGAGCCTACATTGCCAAATAAGACAATAGTAAATGAAAACGGAATTACTATCGAACATTACTATAAATCTGGTGATCATGCTCCTGCGCATTTGCATGTAAAGGGAGGAGGAAATAGTACTAAAATAGGAGCTAATGGTAAACCGATTAAAGGTAGTTCAGAATTAAGTAAGTCACAACAAACAATAGTTGAAAAAAATAAATCAGCTATACGGGGTGCAGGAAATAAAATAAATAATTATCAAAAATATCATAACTACTTAAAAAATAAATAATGGAAATAAATGAAATGTATATTTTTATTGGAGAAGAATCAAATTTTCCAGCAGGGATTTTTACTACATTAGAAAATGCAGAAGAATGGATAAAAAAATATTCATTAACTGGAATATTAAATATATATCCTGTAGATATAGGACTTTACGATTGGGCAATAGAAAAAGATTTTTTTACTGTTAGAAATGACTATCAAAAAGAATCAAGATTTATTCAAAGATTTACATGCGCATCAATGGAACATTTTCATTACGAAAATGGTGAATTAGTATAAGTCTTATAATGTTCTAAACAAGCAATAGATATAGTGTTGATTTTCAATGCTATATTTTTTTTAAATTAAATAAAAATCTAAAATAATATTCATCATATAAAGATCAGGTTGGAAATATCAGATTAGCGTTATAAGTTCAAGTAATCTGATGAAATTGCAGGGCAATTTTTTAAATGGTGCCGAAACTACACTTTTTCTATATTTTGCCTTAGAAGGTAGAACAAGTAGACAAATTCGCTTATCAGATATTATGATTGGAGATTATAGTCTAAGATTTTCATTGGATTTTTAAAAGAGAAAAAAATTCATCGATGAAAATCACAATCTCCTTGTAGAGCAGAAATCTTCATTTATAAGAATTCACCTTTTTAAAGGACAATCACATCACAAACCCACATTTCCAAGATACCACAACAGTTGAGGCTAAAGGAGGAAGGTTGAATGCTATTAATCTCTCTGCTAGAAAGACAAGGATTCTAAAAGAGATATTGATGAGTTATTTTGCAATCAGTTAGAATCAAGATATGTGCAAAGATCTTTCTCCAATGTTAAGCAAAAGCCTGCCATCAAAGATTGCTACAGTATTGGTGAAATTCTTTCAAAATACAAAATTGCGGAATCTACTTTACGTCGTATAGTTTCTACCAATAAGATCCCTAAATATAACGAAGGAAAATTCGTTTATATTCCCAAGTATGCTATTGATCCGTTTCTTAAGAGATTTATAGTATAGTTCTCTCAAACTTTAAATGCTAAAAATCTAAATTTTTACAAACGTTACAATAGTCAATTGCAGACAAGCAAAGCCTTCTAATGTCGTCGTAGCCATCACAGAATGAGGTCTATAAAATTAAGAACAGGGAAGATAAAGGTGGGTGTGAACGGCTTAAGATCACTTTAGAATATCCGTCGGGTGTTAAGCTTTCTTTGGCAACTGCAGACCTTGATTTGATTTCAAAACTATTAAGGTTGTAAATGTTTTTTACTTAAATACAATATTTTGAGGTCAGGTAGGCTGCGAAATTGTAGTCAGAATCGAATTAGAATTATTAGATTTACAAAAATTAATTAACTCATGTCTGATTTTAAGCTCTTAGCAATTCGCCCTTTGAAGGGATGCCATAAGCGTTTCGTAAAAAATCTTAATCCTGGCACGATCTACCCCATTTATAATTCATACTCTTTCTTAGATTCCAAGGGATTGCCCATAACTGGGATTAATAACAAGGATGTAGTATCAATTAAGAAAGATTCTACATTTCCAAATAAGATATATAATCAAAGCTCTCAAGATGGAAAATCTTTAAGAATTAGTGTTTCGGCTATTGCCGGAAAAAACGGCTCTGGGAAAAGCACACTTGTTGAGTTACTGTTCTCCTGTATTTATCTGCATTGCATCAATACGGATATACTTAAACCGAATCTAAACACAATCATTTCAGCTAATAAGGAATTAGAAGATGAGAAACTGAACTTTCGATTGCGAGAATTAGATTTAGCGAGGAGTGAGAGGGATTTGAGGAAGTGGATTACCGATAAAGAAAATGTTAACGATCCTGAATTTCTAAAAAATGTAGAAAATAAGTTATTATCTTTTACTACCCAAAAAAGAGATTTACAAGAACGTAAAAAATTTCTAAATGATGAACTAAAGGCAAACAAAATTAGAGAGGCTGATATTTTATCATTTCGTAAGGATCTTAAAGCTGAAATATATTTCGAATTGAATGGAGCTTATAACCGTTTGCTGCTTGACCTTGATGCAACGCCTCTCACAAATATAATTGACGCTGATAATCCATTGTCTAAACCAAGGGCTATCAGTAAAAATCTTTCAAGTTATTTTTTTTACACGATTGCCGTAAATCATTCCCATTATGCGCTGAATTCACATCATGTTGGTGATTGGATAAATTCATTGTTCCATAAAAATGATGGATATACAGCGCCAATAGTGATTAATCCAATGCGAACCGAAGGTAATTTTAATATTAATTCTGAGATGAACTTTGCTCGTTACAGACTTCTGGCAAATAAACTTCACGAATGGAATATTGCCGATTACAATGAGAAAGTTTTTGTAAGTGATGATAGATTTATCAATAAAGTGATATTCAAATTAAATAGGAACAAGATTGAAGCCATTCCCAAACATGTTCGTTTCATTAACAATGAACTTACCGCCCCGTTGAGGGAAAGAAATTTACTGATAACCTTTCTTGCTGACTATCTAAATTTTAGGCAGCAAAAAAAATTAATGACTGTTGATTTTGAGCTTAAAGATATTATTTGCAACTACATTATTAATAAAATAGATAGTATTCCAGTAAAATATCCGTGGTTTGGAACAGGATATCAATTTAGTGAGAAGACTCCTTTTATTCAGAATACAAAATTTTTTAAGGATCTCTTTGACGATGGTAGTCATATTACTTACAAATTGAAGCAGGCCGTACATTTTTTGGTTTACTGTCTTGAAACAAAGGGGGAGGAAATGTTTAGTGTTAAAAAATCTCAACTTCAAGGAAAGTATGGGATTTTATTTAACTACGGTTTGGAAGAAATTTTTGAATGGTCTAACGGTACGGCGAAGTCAAATATCATGACCAGACTTCCACCCTCTATATTCGATATCGATTTCGAACTTTCGGACAGCAATAAACACCTCTCAAAATTTACTGATCTGAGTTCGGGCGAACAACAGATGATCCATACACTCCAATCTGTAATCTATCACATTAATAATCTGCAATCTGCCCATTCGGGGAGAGGTAAGCGTTCAAAGTACACCGCAATAAATATCGTTTATGATGAGATCGAGCTTTATTTCCATCCAGAATACCAAAGACGGTTTATTGACAGACTATTGCGCGAATTAAAAGGACTTTCTCAACGAGAAAGTACCCGTATTACTTCTGTAAATATTCTTTTGCTAACGCATTCTCCTTTTATTTTGTCGGATTTACCTAGCGAGAATATTTTGTTGCTTGAGCCTTCTCCCAAGACTGGTAGAGCAATTCCCAAAATTCCAGCATCTCAAACCTTCGCTGCCAATATCAATGATCTATTAGCTGACGGTTTTTTTATTACAGGAACTTTGATGGGTGAATTTGCAGAGAACAAAATCAAGGATGCGATAAATCGTATTAAAAAGAGTGAAATGATGCCTGATGATTCGGCTTTATTACAAAACATAGGTGATTCATTTTTGAAAGCTAGTTTAGACAACTTTAAAAATCGCAATAATGATTAAGATACAGTTACCTAAAATCGACAATTTCAAAACTGAGTATTACAACTTAATTCAGCCACTAGTTTTGGAGAGATTGAGGTTATTAAAAATTTCGCTTAGTCATTTGAATGATCCAGACACAGTAGATGATGATGATATTGGTGAGGTAAAAACAATAACTAAAAACATTGTAGATACGATGGTAAAGCCTAAAACACCTAAGTCAAGTTTTAATAAGGCGGTATATAAACAAAAGATCAGGACCTACCAAACTGATGCGAAAGAGGTGATTGACGTTGATTTTTCGAAACTAATTGAGCTAACAGACTATATTTTAGATATTGGTAACGATAGCCTAAAAACCTTAATAATCGGTGAGCCAAATCTGATCAAAGGTTTTCATGATGATTTATTTGCTAGTTTTGATATTACTGAACGAGTGTCCAAGGATGTAATGTATGAGGCATTTTCGTACAATTTTTTAGGTGATGAGGTTAAAGACTTCTTTTATAAAAAGGATATTTCTGATTATTGTTCTTATTGTAACATTTCGAAGGCTAAGCATACTAATAATCCACTAACTGGTAAGGTTGTTGACCAATATCATTTGGATCATTTTTTTAGCCAAGTAGATCATCCAATGCTTGCAGTTTCATTATTCAATTTAGTGCCAAGCGACTATGTTTGCAATTCAGCCAATAAGGGGAAATTATTATTTTCAGATATTTTTCACCTAAATCCATATATATCTGGGTTTAGCCGCGATTTGGTTTTTGAGCCAATATTCGACGAGAAGGAAGAGATAGTCGCACTTGATCTGAAAATTAAATGTCCCAGGGATTCAGAACGATGGAAACAATTCATCGGAGACCAAGATCTAAGAGATTTGGCCCCTGAACATGGTAACGTAAATGTATTTCAACTTTTCGGAAAGTATAATGATGAAAATATTTTGTGGCAAGTGAATAAACTTTATAAAACTTATAAACGAGCGGCTAGAAATGATCGCTCACTTCATGAATTGCTTGAGATGCTTGAGGATGGTCAAGATGATAGATATGAAAATATAAAAAACTGGTATGAGGACGCAGTGCGAACACGCTTTCACGAAAATGAATTTGGAAAACTAGCATTTTCAAAACTCAACCGTGATTTACTTGATCATGCTTTTGCCATCTATTCTGAAAAACTCGGAGAAGAAATTGTAGAATTATTACTTTCGAGTTACCTTCCGGAAAAGGGTGGTCAATAATGATAACTTTAAAATAGCTGCGTGGATATTAATTTTTATTGTATTATTTTAGTAAATTTTTATTATCATCAAAATTTCATGATATTTTTTACCTTCTTTATAGAGGAGGGATCAAATGAAAGAGCTTCTAAACTTTCTTCGTTATCGAAGAAGAGGACGCAAGCTTTTTTTCCGTTACGTGAAGAAGGGTAAATAATGCCGTCTATTCTTTGGGCTTTGGGTAATCGATCAGAAAAAGGGAATCTAAAATATTCGGTAATGATCTGGGTAGGGATATAATCAATATGCACCATATTTTTATCGAGTAAAGGCTTGGCAAGATCCTTTACGAAATTGGTAAGAAAGATAAGTGCATAATAATGATTTCGTCTTGTTACATCAAAGGGACTTGGCACTTTCGGTAGAGCCGACAGATCGATAATATTGAGTGCTCGCTTTGTATTAAAAATAGCAGTTGTATAAAACCTACTTTCCCTTTTTTCGAATTGCACAGTTTCTATGATAGCAGTTTCTTCTTCAAAAGCGCCGTAAAACATTGAAATACCGGCTGGACTCATCCTGTTTGGCTGTGTAGCAAAAGCCTGTGGTGGAGAGGTCATTCCTCCTGCATACTTAACTGAGATATCATTGCCTTTATGCTGTCGACACCGAAAAAGTGGGGTATTTACTGGCATTGTTTTAATAAGGTGGTATTTCTTGATGTTTTTTCCTATTTCTTTTAGAATTTCTTCGGGCATAAGCTTGTAGTCGATAGAGTTTAAATCTTTTGCCATACCGAAATAATATCGTGATCGATGTTGTACGACATCCTTAAAATAGTCCCAACTAAATTTTAAAGTATCAGCTGGACTATCACGGTAATCAAATTCATTTCCCCATTCCCTTGAAAGATCTATAGAGCTAAATACATCATTAAAAAGTTCCTGCTCGGTGATATCAAGCTGGAAGTGCTCTTGCAAAATTTCATTTGAGTCGTAAAGTGTTCCTAGGTAACCTCCCTCTCTTCCATTGTAGGACATAAAATCGGCTGGATCAGTATAAAAGCTGCAGACGGTTTCCATTAAAAATATTACCAACTCTTCGAGTTCTACAACTTTGGTTTCTTTACCGCAATAATCACACGTTCCATCCTCAGCGTTCCGCCTAATAAAATTCCTAATTGCATATTCATTGATATGTCTGTTGCATACTTGCTTGTCAGGTATAGAATTTAGGCCCAAAGCCCAGAAGCGTTCTGCTTCTTCCATTACACCGCTCATATATTGTTTTGTTTAATTATAGTTGTTGTAATCTCAAAATGCATCTTAGCTTTTCTTATTCCGGTACTTGATAATAATCACATCCAGATATTGCCTCCTCGATTCTTTGTTTATATTTCTCAATTATTACCTGATATTGTTTGTCAGCCAAAAGGAAGTTCTTCCATAGCCAGTTCAACTGGTATTGTATATCATATCTCAGACGTTTTGACTATCCAGAATTATTATAAATTTTTAGTCCGGTTTCTATAATACATTCTAAGATTTCATTTTTGATCCCAGGTTCTATTCTTCCTTCACGGACGGCAATATCTCGCCCAAGCATAAAAAACTCGTCAAGCAAAAAGTTATATGGCAGCCCTGCTTTTATAAGATTCCTCAAAGTAGATATTTGTTCATACATGCCTGACCGAAAGAGTTCATACCATCCATTACTTGCCCATTTCGCAATTTCGAAATGGCTGATTACCCCAATTTCGTTAGTCAATTTATTTTCCATAGCTATGACCCCGAGCCTACCGATACTGTATAAGTTGTCTCCAGATAAAGGTCCTGAAATTTTCTAGTTCTCCGATATGAAAATAATCTGTAACAAATTTTACAGGGAACCAATAGACCACTAGATACAGGAAAAGTAAAGCACCTAAAATACGGTAATCATAAAATCTGCCGATCAGCTTAAGATTTGAATCCTTTATCCCAACTTTACCCATCATATTTTATTATTAAAAGCGTTTTTCTAATCAACCTTAAATTTACTCATTTTCCGCTTATTATAAACTGGTTTATTTAGTTAAAAAGAACTTGGATGCAATATCAGACCCTCACTATTTCTTACCTAATTGTATTAGTAATAATAACTGGCCACTCTACCCATGTAAGCGGAAAATAATATTAACTGGGAAACAATGCGTTACGTTGTTAAAAATAGCAGTATTTTTTTAATGTCTTTACGGAAAACCGTAATGTAAAAAAAAGTGATTGCCGTATCTTTAAGAAAACTAAAAATATGGCATATACTAAAGACCAGATGGTTTACAAGGATAAGTATAAGTGGACAGCGAAATCCGATAAGGACAATCCTAACGTCAGACATGGTAAGGAAGCTAAAGAACTTAACCGATCAGAGGGATACGAAATGAGGGATTTTATTAATTCGCTTGCAGATAGTTGGAAGTGGAAAGATAAGCCGGTATCATTATATAATAATCTTGAGCGAATTATTATAAATGAGGTTCCTCGCGATATTCATAAACACGATGAAATCAAAAAGTGGATTGAACAAAAATACAATGTATTTAAGTAGACTTTTTCTTGCATACAGCTAGCCTGTGAAATACTCATGATGAAGTGCAATAATTGAGTGACGAAAAATGTTGTTCGTTTATACGATGTTGCCCGCATATTCTACACTCTCTAAGCACCTTCAAAAACATAGTATCAAATGACACGATACAATGGGGTGTACAACTCATTGCGGCTTTATAAGCTTTCACGGGACACAATTTCATTCATATTAAATGGCTTTCAGGTGCCTTGCGGTTATCTTAGGGAAATCCTTTACCAAAGGGCACTGCGAAAGTTTTGTTTTCAAATACCTGAATCCAGTAGTAATAATAGATAAGAAGAAATGAAATAGAATCATCCTCATTATAAAAAAAGCTCCTCCCATAAGTTTGCAGACCCGGAAAGAGCTAGAGTTTATTCGAGGATTTTAATAAAATTAAAACCCATACAAAACTATGAAAAAATCCTATTCTAAAATAGGAAGTATCGGTCTTGTGTTGATGTTTACCGTAATATGCGGCAACATTAAAGCGCAGACCAGGACAGTGACGGGAACCGTTACTGTCGGAGAGGATGAATCACCGCTTTCGGGAGTTGTGGTCTCTCAGGAAGGTAGTGACCAGGTCACCTTGACCAATTCAAAAGGCATATATCAATTAGAAATAACAGGAGAAAATCCTTCAATCATTTTTCGGCATCCTGAATATGCGGACAAGAAAATTGCTCTTGACGGTAGAACAATTGTCAATCTTAAGCTGGATCGAAAGGAACAGAGCATTGAGGAAGTGGTTGTCAATGCAGGATATTATATAGTTCGTGACAAGGAGCGGACGGGAAGTATTGTACGGGTTTCTTCGAAGGAGATAGAGAACCAGCCTGTCGCAAATGTACTGTCATCCGTGCAGGGAAGGATGAGCGGAGTGTCGGTCACGCAGAACTCCGGAACGCCCGGTGGCGGCTTTGATATCCAGATCCGGGGGAAGAACAGCATCCGTAGGGAAGGGAATGAGCCGCTGTATATTATTGACGGGGTACCTTTGGGTTCTGAGACGCCTTCATTGTACGCAGTGACGGTCCTTCCGAATTCATCCATCAGTCCTTTGAACGCGATCAATCCGAACGATATCGAAAGCTTCGAGGTGTTGAAGGATGCGGATGCGACAGCGATTTATGGAAGCCGTGGTGCGAACGGGGTCATCATTGTGACGACGAAAAAAGGAAGGAAGGGCAGGACAGACCTGAAGCTGAATTCCTCCTATTCCCTAAGTACAGTGGCCAATCGTCTGAAGATGATGGATACGTCGCAATACCTACAGATGAGAAAGCAGGCATTCCAGAATGACGGAATTGCAACAATTCCTGCAACGGCCTATGATCTCAATACCTGGGATCAGAACCGGTATACGGACTGGCAGAAGGAACTGATTGGAGGGACGGCAGATGCTTCGGTGGTGCAGCTGTCCCTGAGCGGAGGATCAGACAATACTTCATACCTTATCAGCTACGGGCATCAGGAGCAGACGACGGTATTTCCTGCCGACTTTCGCTACCAGACCAATAACATCACCGGGAATTTTACATTCAGGACGCCGGATAAGCGTCTGGAGGTCAACATGAGCAATTCATTCTCTTTCCAGAAGAACAATGTTCAGAATGATGACCTGACCAAAAGAAGCCTGACGCTGAGCCCTAATGCTCCGGCGCTCTATGATGCGTCAGGGAATATCAACTGGGAAAACAATACTTTTTCCAATCCGGTAGCATTATTCAACAGTGAATACCTGAACTCAACGAACTTTATCAACAGTGGGACGAATATCTCTTACCGGCTGTTTCCTTTTCTCTCCCTGAAGTTCAATGGTGGGATTACGTATCAGAATTTCGAGGAACTCAGCCTGAAACCGCACACGATGTACAATACATCGGGCGGACTGACGAGTGCCAATTCCATTTCATCGAAAAATAACCAGACCAGCTTTTCTTACCTTTTGGAACCCCAGGTTACGGCAGCGTATTCGTGGAATGATCATCACTTTGATCTCTTGATCGGAACCACCCTTCAGCAGTCTGAGACCCGGCAGGGTGCGATACAGGGAATCGGTTTTGAAAGCAACGCGCTGATCCGGAATATAGGCGCTGCGAAAACCAAGATCATCTCGGATCAGGTCAACAGCCAGTATTTTTATACGGCTGCCTTTGCACGGTTGAATTACCAGTACAGGAAAAGGTACATCTTAAATCTGACAGGAAGGAGAGACGGATCAAGCCGCTTTGGGCCTGATAACCGTTTCGGAAATTTCGGGGCCATTGGTGCTGCGTGGATCTTGTCTGAAGAGCCATTTATGAAAGGCCTGAATTGGTTAAGCTTTGCCAAAATACGGGGAAGCATAGGAACGACCGGAAATGACAAGATCGGGGATTACCAGTATCTGAACACATACAGCATTACTACATCGGTATACAACGGAATTACCGGATTATCGCCGTCCCGGTTGTACAATCCGAACTTCAGCTGGGAAAAGACGGTGAAGAAGGAAGCCGCGATCGAGCTGTCGTTTTTAAGAAGCAGGATCAATGTGACGGCGGCCTATTATAACAACAGTTCATCCAACCAGCTGGTCGGAATTCCGTTGCCTGCTACGGCGGGGTTTCCATCGATACAGTCCAATCTTCCGGCGACGGTCCAGAATACGGGATGGGAATTTGATGCTTCCGTACAGGTGCTGAAAAGCTCCCCGCTGAAGTACGAGACCGCAGTCAATGTGTCTGTTCCCAGGAACAAGCTGGTGGCGTTTCCGAACCTTGCGGGCTCAACGTACAGCAACCAGTATGTCATCGGTTATCCGATGACACTGGTCAAGGTCTACCAGTTTGAAGGGGTGGATCCCGCTACGGGTCTTTACCGGTTCAAGGATTTTAACGGGGACGGCAGGCTGACCTCACCGGACGATAACCAGGTGATCGAGAAGATCGGGGTGGAGTATTACGGGGGCTGGTCCAATACGCTCCGGTTCAGGAACTGGTCGGCATCCTTTCTTTTCCAGTTCGTGAAGCAGCGAAACTGGAACTACAACCGCCAGATGCTTATCCCGGGAAATATGAACAACCAGCCGCTGGAAGTGCTCGACGCGTGGTCACCTTCCAATCCGACCGGAACCTATATGCAGTACAGTACGGGAACGGTGGCTCAGAAAAATACGCTGCATTCGTTATTTCAGAATTCAACGGCGGCCGTTGGTGACGCCTCGTTTATACGCCTGAAGAATGTGCAGCTTAACTACAGCATCCCGGTTCATAAGTTCGGGATCAGGGAAGCGATGATCTATGTACAGGGACAGAACTTGCTGACGTTTACGAATTATTTCGGCCTGGACCCGGAATTTGTGCTGACCGGGTTTCTTCCGCCGTTAAAAACCTATTCTTTAGGATTTCAGTTGACTTTTTAATTCACATCAATCAAAAAAAATGAAAACAACAACAATCAAACAAATCATATATGCTGTCTCAGTAGGGCTTTTGCTGACGGCGGTTTCGTGTGAGAAATGGATCGAGACCGATTTTCCGAACAACCAGCTGCCGACGGAGCTTGTCTTTGAGGACGAGCAGACGGCTGAGGCGGCCCTGGCCGGCCTGTATTCCAGTCTTTGGAGCAACTCACTGCTGTCAGGCGGTGTGGAAGGGTTCGGTCTCTTGGGAGGTCTGTATACGGATGACATCAGCACGGTGTATACGCCCGGGATCAACGGGGTGTCGGATATTTATTACAACGCCCAGATTCCGAACAATTCTGTGGTCACGAATGTCTGGACCAACGCATATCAGCAGATCTATGCCTGCAATAGTATTATCGAAGGCGTGCGGAACTCAACATCATTATCACAGAAGGTCAGGGACAGGATTACCGGGGAGGCGCTCTTTGTACGGTCTATGCTTTACTTTTACCTGCAACAGATTTATGGTGAAATTCCCTATACGGATACCACGGACTATACCATTAATAGCCAGCTCGCCAGGATGCCTGAAAATGAATTCATGACCAGGATTGAAACAGATATGTCGGAAGGTGCCAATCTGCTCCAGGAAAGCTACCGGAATGCGGAACGGATCTATCCGAACAGGTATGCTGCCATACTTATTCTGGCCAAGATCAAGATGTTGCTGAATAAAAATACCGAAGCAGAGGTTCTTTTGCAGTCGGTTATTCAATCTCCGCTGTATTCGTTTCAGAATGATCTGGCGAAAGTATTTCAAAAAGGAGGCGGTCATATTCTGTGGCAGTTGAAGCCCGGCAATGCCAACGAAGCGACCAAAGAGGCTGTTCTTTACAATTTTACCGCGGCTCCGTTATCTTTTATGGTGAACACGGATCTGGTCGGTCAGTACTCTGCTGCTGATCTCAGGAAACAGCAGTACATTACTGCCGTGACCTTTCAGTCGCAGACCCATTATAAAGTTTCGAAATACAGGAACCTGGCCGGAAACAATCCTAATGAGTATTCAGTGATCATGCGCTTGGAGGAAGTCCAGCTGCTACTTGCAGAAGTGCTGATCCAACAGGGTAAGGTAGCGGAAGCGGTAAACCTGATCAATAAAACAAGGCTGCGTGCTGGTCTGGCCGCTCTTTCTACTGGTCTGTCGGCTCCGGCTGCTATGAATGAATTGCGAATCGAGAAAAGAAAAGAGCTGTTCGCGGAACAGGGCATCCGCTTTTTCGATCTTAAAAGATGGGGCATGCTTGATCAGCTGACGGGTGTGAAACCGAATTGGAAACCGTTTCATGCGCGATGGCCGATTCCCAATAAAGAACTGCTTATTAATCCCAAATTGAATCCTCAGAATGAAGGATATTAAGCGGTCAGGTGCTAACAGATCAAAAACGGACTATGGAGCTCGTTAAGAAAATACTCATCATGATCATTGTCTACCTGATGACAATTGGTATAGTGAAAGCCCAAAGTAAAATATCCGGCTTGGAGGAGCTGGTTGAGCGTGAGGAAGAGGTCCGCCTTCTGAGCATGTCGGATAATGGAATGTGGATGGCCTGGCAGTCGACCTACGAAAGCAGGCTTCCGGAACTGAAAATAGCTTCGGTCCGTAATGCTGCATTGCAACGGACTGAAGCCGGAGCAGGTCAATGGCAGTTTATCCGGAAAAACGAGATCATGTACAGGGTTGGTCATACGGCAAAGCTCGTAGACTTGGCAAAAAATAAAGAGATCAGCTTCTCAGAAGTTAAGAACGTGAGCTATTCAAGACCATTGGATGTAGTGTATATCCACTACGCCGGTACCCTGACGGGCAGGCTGGATTGCTATAATAAACAATGGAAAAATGTTTTTTCTGTTTCTCAGGTAAGCAGGGTGATTGACAGTGGAGGTGGACTATTGATCATCAGACGCAGTGCCAGCGGTAATGAAGTCCTGACTTATGATGGTAAAAAGGCATCCACCATATACACCACGGCATCAGAGATCTATTCTGCCGGTCCCTCCGGTGTAAAAGCCGGGGGATGGCTGGTCCGGGAAAAAGGTGATCAGGGCATTATACTGTTGTGGGTAAGTCCTGGTCGGTCACCCGTCGCTTTGTCGGTTGACAACGATACGCAATTTGACGCCATTCAGCAGGGACCTTCAGCCGTAAGTGATGCGGTTCTTCTTACGGTTGAAAAAAATAGGGTAAAGAAGAATTCAATCGTTGATATCTGGTATGGAAAGGATTATGATCTGGAGGCGCATTTCAGAGAGGATAAGATCACTAAAAGGGTTCTCTGGTTTCCTGAAACAGATAGGCTGATTGAGACTGACCATAAAGATTACGGGTCTGTCGGAGCTGTCGGGCAATCAGGTTTATTTTTACGCGCCGCTGTTGATCATGAGCAGGTTGACAAGAATGACAACGCTGCTGTTGAAGCTGTTGAGCATTATGCTTTGTATGATCCTGTGACCGGACAGAACAGATCTTTTGCCTATACTTCAGGGGCTTTTATCACAGATTCGGAGGGTAAATTCATGCTTTACGTTGAAGGTGACCAATGGATGGCCTACGATACTGTTCACGGTACCAGGCAGAAGGGGCTGTCTGTTCAAAAAGATGCTATTCCCTATTTTATTTCAGCTCATGAAGTACTTTGGGTGGCCGGTAAGAAAATGTGGCGGCAGCATCTTGTAACATTGAAGAAGAAATTCATTGCCTCGTTTACCGCTGACCATCTTGAAATTTTGAACGCCTCGAGGGATAAGTCATTGATGGAGTACAAAATTATCAGTCAATCCGTCGACTTCAGTCGTAAGATGGTTATCAAGATGAGTGATGAGAAACAAAACCGCTCGTCAATCGTGAGCTGGCATCACGGGATCGTCAGTGTTATTGCTGAAGAAACGGAGGATCGGATTTCAGAATTTATCTTTGACAAAACATTGACAAGCTATTGCTGGATGGCTGAGAATTTTAATCGGCCTCCTGAAATTCGTATGACAGGGAAGGATCATATTAGCAGGACAATATATACCGCTGTGCCAAAGACATCTGCCGGCCAAATAACGATGAAGCGGCTTACGTACAAAGGCGCAGCCGGTGAAGACCTTTCTGCTGCGGTCTATTTCCCGCCTGGTTTTTCCAAGGATAAGACGTATCCCGTGGTTGTCTCCATTTATGAAATACAGAACAAAAATGCCAACAGGTACTTACGGGCGACCTTTAAGAATTCCAGAGGATTCAATGAAAGACTTTTCCTGGAGTCGGGGTATATGGTGATGCTTCCCGATATCAATAATACAGGTTCGAAAGGTCCGGGTATCGTTGCGCTCCAGAACGTTAATGCTGCGCTTGACGGGCTGGCAACCATCAGACAGGCGGATATGAAAAGGGTCGGACTGGTTGGACAGTCGTATGGCGGATATGAGGTAAATTTTATTGCTACCCATTCCGACAGGTTTGCGGCCTATATATCCGGTGCTTCGATTGCGGACATCATTAATACATCTTTCTCGTTTAATTACAATTTCTTCTCTGCGGATTATTACCGCTATGAGGACGGGCAGTTCAAGTTGGGAAAGTTTATTGAAAATAAAGAAAAATACTACAGCAATAATCCTTTGTATTATGCAGATCAGGTCAATAGTCCGATGCTTTTGTGGACGGGTACTAACGATAAGAATGTGAGTCCGGAGCAGACCCGATCCTTTTACAAATGCATTGCGTAAATACAGGAAACCGGTCATCGCGCTGTTCTACAAGGATGAGCAGCATTCGCTGATAGGAAAAGAGCAACGGAAAGACCTTACCATCAGAATGTTGGAATGGTTTGATTATTTACTATGCGGTAAAAAAAATATGGAATGGATCGATAAGGAATTTTTGCATAAACCGTTACAATGATAAAGCATACTGCAACTGCATGCTGTACCTTGCCGCGTGATCTGTACCGGAAAGAAATGTTTAAGGGTATCGCAGCATTGGGCTTTGAATAGCTTATGTGAAAAATTTACGGAAACAAAACAATAATGCCTGGATATTCCAGGCATTTATTGTTTTGTGATCATTCCCGTAATTGTTTTAATAAGGTCCTGACCTTGTTGATGTTGCTGAAAAAGAAAGCGGTGAGAGACACCATTTCCATCACTAATCCAGTTAATATCATGATCTCTGCATTAGCGTTGCCGTCGATCTTTATCAATGAACCGTTCGCTATAGCAGTTAATCCTAAAAGAAAGATTACAATAAACACTTGATTTTTTTTACGCATAACGCTATTTTTTTTAGTGTAAAATCGACCACAATGTAAAGATAGCGTGGCCGCAACAGGTATAAATTGCGCTTGTAAACGTAAAGATAATTTTCATAAAAATCAATTTCTTTATGAATAATGTATAATTTTCCGCGGTTTTCAGTGAAAATGCTCATTTTTTTTATAACGGGAGCGATCACCGGCAACGTCCTGTTTAGCAGCATTTCCCTATGGTTATGCTTGGACGTTAATTAAAAATTGAGGCAGTCTCAAAGTATTATCTGCTCTTAGAATCTGTTACCAGGTCGGTCATAGACTGTACTCAGCATGAAGACTTTATAGACTGCCTCAGGGTTAATTAGGGTTTAAGGAATTTTATACAGCACGTTTACACATCCCTGTTGAAACAGGTTTTGTTCATTGGACGAGCTGTCTACATACGTACATACATCCCCCGATACGATGGTGCTGCACTCATGTTCTGTAATCATACACTGTTCTCCCACTGGGGCAAGAGGGTCAAAACGATAGCCTTGTGTTATAGCACTATCTTCCTTCTCTGACGCTGTTCCGGCGTACGCACTTCCGATGCCGAATGCAAAGATTGCCAAGGGCAGTGCGATTTTTCTTAAATTTTTCATGTTAATGAAATTTGATATTGGTGCCTACTCTGTGTTCAGGTTTTCGGCTTCCCCTGATTTGAACTGCTTAACGATGTTTTGCGCAAAACGATATCTGATCAGTTCATTTTCGATCATCACATAAAGACGGTTGTCCTTAATATAAAATTGTGTTTTCTTCGATGATTGCGGATTCGGTAGCAAGAAACTTCCCAGATATTGTTGGGAATTCGTTGAATAAATATCAATAATTATGGACTGCTTATGATTGATATTATTCTCTAATTTACCGGGCCGGTCGGACTCGATAAACAATAATCCACGGTATGCGAATGTGAATTTATTGACCGTAATCGGATTCTTTTTCATTTTCTTCTGACCGTTCTTCAGTTGTATAACATCGATCTCCTGATGGCTTAGATCGTCAATCGTATGGAATACCTTTTTTCGCTGTAAATACTGGTCGAGAACGATGAATTTATTCATGTAGCTGTACGTGTATATAACATTATTGTTATAAGGATCGACCGTTAGTTTACCATCGGTATCAAAAATCCCGTCATTAGTCTTTTCAAGAAGTCCTGGATAGATCTTGACTCTCTCCTGTGTCGGTCCGGATGATAATAAGGCCAGTGCCTGTATCTTCTCCCGGGGGGAATAGGTCAGCATGACGAAAAAACCATTATCCAATGCCTGAAGTTGACTAAAATGCGAATCTTTGTAACTAATCGTTGTCATATTGGGCTTTCCGATATCCCCTTGATAGAGAACAGGTACGGTACCGTCCCATAAATAATATTTCTGATTCCTGACCAGGAATTTCGAACTGTTAAAGCTGAAATCTGCCTGGTCCGGAATAATTTGCAATGTCTTCAGCTCCCTGAAATTAACATCGATTGCGCTCAGCACAAAGGGTGTCGTATGGTTGCCAAGGTATAGTACGTCATTATCCGATCCGGCAAAATAATATGAATTTACCTTTAGGTCGAATCGGTCTTCTTCATCAACGGCATGCGGTAAAAACTTTCGGACAAAATTATTTTCTTTCTGCACGAAGTATTCAGATCGGTGATAGAGATAAAGCATGCTGCCTGTACCCAGAAGTGTTAATCCGGTCATGAGAAGTAACGGGCTCAAGACACTCCTTTTCATGATGCTGGCTTGAATCAAGAGCGCAGCTGCTGAAAGGGCAACCGTCAGAAGGTTGAATACAAGGTGGGTTCTCCAGCTCATCTTTTCCAGTATTCCTCCACAGGAGCAGGGTACGAAATTACTGTAGTTCAGAATGATGTAAATATACAAAGAGAAAAGGACCATTAATGTAAAAGATATGTACAGTCCTGCTCTCCGGGTGGTTTCAAATATCAATACGGTGCTAACCACAAGTTCTGCCGCAAGAATTCCGTAGCTGACGATTGTTGCATAAGAGCTCAGAAGAGGGGACTGGCCGATCTGAAACTGAAAATTTTCGAAATCCATCATCTTGCTAATACTGGCATAACAGAACAGCAGTATGAAAAAATAACTGGTGTATTCTACGAATTTTGATTTGAAGGTTTTCATTGTTCTTATGTTACTTTATTTTATCCTTTTCTGACCAATATCCACTTGACATTCTTTCCGCAGTAATCGGGCATCAGCGCTCCCTTTGACACATAGACTGTTGTGCTGAGGCGTCCTTCTGTTTCCCATTCCCCGCTGACGGTACACTTTTTTCCCGTATTGAGCGTCGTTTTCTTTTCTTCCATACTAGCCAACTTTTTCATCGTGCATTCAGCTTACGATATCGAATCGTTATGAGCCTTCCAATGTTGTTTGTCATCTTGCGGCTCGTCATCGTCGCCGGTTTCTTTAGACTCAGAACCAGCCTGCTCTTCCCGAGCAGATGCCGGTTCGGCCTGGTGCTGATTTCTCCTGAATTCGACGTTGTGCCTGTTTTCGTGAGGCATTTGATTGTTAACGTTGTCTCTGTCGCACGATAGCATAAGTACTACCGGTGCCAGCATTAAAACTGAGATATACTTTTTCATAATGGTTTGTAATTTTTACGGTTTTAAAAAAGTTATCCCGGCCGGGTTCGTGTAGAATTCTGACATCGAAATTACCAGTGTGCAGGCGTTAAAAAAAGGAAATACGGTAACGATATGGCCGTTTTTACGGAATGATTGGTCCATCGTTCCCAATGTTCTTACGTTTATGTTTCTGATAGTCAATAGTTAATAAAATGCATTATTGACGAACTTTGAAAAGGGTTTTTAATGATCAATTTTTGAGTAAATTTGAATATATCTCATCGTTATGCACTATCATAAAAGGATTTTATTATTGATCTTGAATCTGGTTTGGTGTTTTACTGATGGTCATCAAATCCCGGAACGGTCGTATAAGGAAATTGCTGCATTGTTTAATGCCTATCAGGAAAATGACGAAAGGGCAATAGTCTTTGTCAATCTGTACCTAAAAAAAGCAAGGAGCGAACGTAATCTGAAAAAAATGATCAGAGGTTATGAAGAGGCCCTATACTATAGCGAAAAACCCGAGAGAAAATTATTGTACGCCGACAGCGCCATCATTGCTTCGATACAATCGGGTGACCGTGATCAGATTGCCAGGTCTTACCTGGGAAAAGGGATCGTGTATTATTATAACCGCAGACAGTACAAACCTGCCCTCAATCAATACCTGATCGCATTTAAATATTCGAAAAATTCACAGGATCTTTACCTTAAAAACAAGATCATCTATCATCTGGGCATGGTCAAAAGTTATCTGGGATATTACAGGGAAGCGGCGGACCACTTTGTTGATGCCGGTGGCTATTTTGCAAGAAAGGCAAACGATGATGAGAACCCAACGCTGAAGATCAATAACGAGAGAGGTTATTTTAACAGTATCTACCGGCTTAGTACCTGCTATAAACATTTGCATATTTACCGCAAAGAGGATTCACTGATCAATATAGGATTGGAGAGGCTGCAAAAAAGGAGTGAATTCCTGCCCGAGTTGGGATTGTTCAGAAAAGGAAAGGGTATTCAGCTGCTTCGTCAGGGCAAGCCCCTGGAAGCACTGGAACAATTAACGTCTGCAAGGGATATTCTCAGCCGCGTGGATGACCACGCTTCTTTGACGACTGTTTATTTTTATATAGGAAAATCATACCTCCGGAAGGGAGATCGGATCAATGCACTTCATTATTTTAGAAAAGTAGATTCATTGGTTAACAAATTTCGGTTTATAACGCCTGAGATCAGGTCCAATTACGAATACCTGATCAACGACGCGAAAAGCCGTAAAGATAAGGACCGGCAGCTGTATTATACGGGACAGCTCCTGAGGGCAGATTCGATTATCAATGCTGATTTTGCGATGCTTTCTGCGAAGCTGTACCGTGAATATGATACGGAGACGTTAGTCGAGGAGAAGAAGAAGCTTCAGCAAAAGCATCATCAGGATCTGGCGTTGATCTATATCTCAGTCGGCGCAGGAATGCTGTTGTGGTCTTATATGATCGTAAGGTCGCGGAAGAGGGAAAAATTGCTCACGCTGAAGTATCAGGAGTTGCTCCGCAAACTGAAGGAGTCGGAAAGCCTGCAGCCCGTGCATGAGGTCCCGGTCCGTACAGACGGAAGAAGTCTCTACGGTCCTGAAATTATCGAAGACATCCAGGGCAAACTGAAAGCATTCGAGGATCAAAAGCTGTTTCTCACGCAAAACCTTACCATATCGGCAGTTGCTAAAATGATGGGAAGCAACCGGACACATCTTTCATATGTTCTCAACGTCCATATGGGCACTACGTTTCCCACTTATCTTAAACAATTACGGATCCGGTACATCACAAAGCTTCTTTTGGAGGACAGTAAATACCTGAACTACAGTATTGATGCTTTAGCAGTGGAGTGCGGAATGACCAACCGGCAGAAATTTTCTTCTCATTTCCTCGAAATCAACGGAATGCGGCCGATCGATTTTATCAGAAAAAGGCAGCAGGAGCTTCGGCACAGTTGATTTTATCTTTTTTTAACCCGATTTTTACGTGAACATTAAAGGCAAACGTATGAACGGACAGTATTTTAGAAAAAAGATTGACCAGCTGTGGCTGGAGCTCAACAACGCTGTGGATCAGATCAACAGGAGTGATAATGGCATTATAAGCCAGGCAGAAGAAATATTGATGGAAACGGATTCAGCGATAAGGCAAATGAAGGAATTGCTTCGCCGGTATGAATTCAACAATTGGAGTGAAGAGATCAGGTTCTTCAAGATCACCAAGCCGAAATTTATTGCAATCTATATCTATTATTCCAAGGTATTGTCAATAGAAGCTTCCAGGCCATATGCGGATCCGGAAGTTCTCAAGGCCTACTATAAAAACGAGCGTGAGAGCCTGCTCCACTTTTATAGGGAGAATAAGGAATTTATCACCTACTACCGCCGGAAATCAACCTATCTTGACAAAAAGTACTTTGTGCGATTCAAATTTGATTTCAAGCTGAAGCTCAGTCCTGAACTGTACAGTTATGACGAGGAATTTTCAACATCCCATGACCATTTGGTCTCGCAGATTCTTGCCAATGATATGCTGGAGCAATTTCTCAGCGGCAAAATAAACTCCGACGATAACCGTGAAAGTGCTGTGGAAAGCGCTAAACAGGTCGAATGGACAGCTCCCAAAGTGGCATTGACCGAGTTGCTGTATGCGCTTTATCTCACCAAGTGCTTCAACGGCGGGCAGTCCGACCTTGCTGAAATTTTCCGGTGGGCAGAAAGTTCGATGAACGTCAATTTAGGCAATTTTCACAAGACCCTTGCAGAGCTTCGGTTGCGGAAAACGGACCGAAGTAAATTTCTTTCATTGCTGCAGCAGAATTTTAATCAGTATCTCAATGACCTTGATGAGTAAGTAATGTCTTTTTCTTAATATTTCAGTTTTTTTGTCCTGAATGCTGTTTTCAGGATCCATTTTTTATGTTTTTAATTGAAATAGGTATTAAATCATTGGATTCCGGAGTTATGGTCCCTGATCAATGTGTATTCATGCTTTTTCTGATGAAATCTTTCGGTAGTACCGAAGAACTACCGAAAACTGTATTCTTTGTTTTTCAAACTTTGTACTGTTAATTTTTTATAACCGGACATTTAATTTCAAAAGTATGGAAAAGAAAATCATTGACCCCAAAACCCCGATCTGGCAGCTTACTGTCGCGGAATTTTTAGAGGTGTCGAAAAACCTGAGCCTAGAGAAGAAATATGAATACGGGCTAAAAGGCCTTGCCAAGATCCTGGGATGCTCGGTCTCAAAAGCATCCGAAGTGAAATCTTCGGGAATCCTTGATCAGGCGATCATCCAGAACGGCAATATTATCATTATCGATAAGGAGAAGGCCCTGCAGCTTTTCGGAAAGAAATAAGAGATGTACTACGTTGAACTCATCGACAGGTTTTGGTTATTCAGCAAAAAGGCGAAACCTGGCACAGCTGCCATTTCATTGTATCTGTACTTGCTGCAGCTTGCCAAAGAAAAAAATGCGTACCAGTTTGCGATCTCTGATGTCAATCTGGGAAAGAGCCTGGGCGTAAGCAGGGCAACTGTTAGGACGACCAGGGAAAAGCTCAGAAAATTCGGACTGATCGATTACCGGAGCATGCAGGGCGTCGCCGGAATTTACAGACTGATAGTCAATTACAAGTTAGAATCAACGAATTTTGAAAAGGTACAAAATGATTCCGCATCAGAGATTATCAATTTCTTTGGAAAGAATGGTAATGATTTAAAAAGCGAGGAAATAGCTCAAAAGCATAATGTGGCTGGAACCGATGACTTGAATATGCTTGTAGAACCTTCCAGACTTTTAACAGATGGCAGAGTGGTGCCTAGCCTTCAAGAGTTTTTAAACTATGCCCGAACGTTGGATGCATATAATCCTGAACTCGATAATTTGATTATGGCAAAGCATTCAGGCTGGCTTAAAAGTAACTGGAAAAGCGCTTCAGGAAGACCCATAACCAATTGGCAGTCATCTCTGAAAAATGTGTTACCGTTTCTCAGTTCTGAAGTTGGTCAAAATCAGCTGACCCTAGATGGTATCCCCGAGATCAGACATCCGAAGGAGCAATTGTGAATTTGAAATGTAATAAGTAATAAAAAAAATTAGAAGTTTATGACATTCCCTCAAAAGGACCGAAGACTTGTCAAAAAGGAGTTTACAGCAAAGACAGGGAAGGAGCCGGAAAGAATTAGGCTGGGAAATGGTTTTGTAGATGATTTTATATTTGAAGATCAGGAAGCGGCCGATATTCCGATCAATGCGCTTCGGGTCATCTTTAATATTATAACCATTATAGGCAGCGAGCAATTCAGGCCGGAAGACCGTCCGCAGCAGCTGTCTTTGTTCGAGGAAGAGTTTGAAACTGAAAACAACATATTTACCTCGATGAAGATCAGGAACCTGAAGATCTCACCAAGCGGTTCCAGCAGACAGGTGATCGATGCCTACGAGTTTCTTGCGAAATTTAGAATGGGATGGTATACGTCTTTGAATTCAAAAGGAAAGGAGATTCGAACCTTTGGTGGTCTTATCTCAACACCCAACTACGAACACCGGGGCTACACGAGTTTTTTGATCAGCAGTTACTGGCTTAAAAAACTAATAGTCATTCCGGAGTATAATTATGTGCTGTATGATCTGGTGTATAATATCAGGAATAACAAACACATCATCTTTGCAATCTGGCTGTCAAAAATTCCATCGACCGGGACAGTACTGAAGCTTTCGACATTGAACAGAAAGTTCGGACTCAATTACAAAACAGCTAACGACCTGTGCTTTAAATTTCTGAAGCCCTCCAGGTCGAACCTTGACAGGTTTAATAGTTTATCATTCCACTTTAAATATAAAGGGGATATGATCTCGATTATACCGTATGCAACGGATGCTGTTCCTGAAAAAAAGATGAAAGTGGATAACGTTCCAATTGATATTACGAGACGGCTAAGATATTTCAGGAAAAGATATGGTTTACGGGAGGATGAAATGCTACAGTTTGCCTATCAGTATAAAAACATTCTGCAGACACGCGAATTGATTGAAAAAGCATTCAGGGAATTAATCAGAACGTCCAGGTTAAAGGGGAAAAGCTCTACCGAATTGCAGGGTAGGGGATTTTTGATAGAAATCCAGGAGAATATTATTAAACTCTACCGGGAAAGCAAGATTGGAAAACTGCTGCCGAATGGTTATCCGGTTATCCTGTGAATTCGGATTGGTACTCATCCGTATTTCGGAATTGTACTGCTTTCAAATTCGGAATTCCGCTCGCTGATGTTAATGACGTATTAAAAGAGCGAGGATTAGGATTTAGATATCGGAATTGGACTCATTCCTGAAAGCCTGATAAGCTTGTCGTTTGTTGATTACACCTTATGATTGCGGATAAGTTTTCATTGATTGCTATTCAAAACGGATTTGCACTCATTTCGAAAAGGGTGCTTTTTCGGATTTATACTCATTTTAAGTTCGGAAATGAACTGATCTCTATGTCGGAATTGGACTCATCCCGAAAATCATCCAAACGGTTTATAAGACTGCAATTACATCAAATAGCTAAAAGTATAATCAAAAGAATGAAAAAGTTATTTTTTGTTAAAAGGAATTAGTGAGAGAAACGTGCTTTAAAAAAGAAAAAAATGAATTGCGAAAAAATAAAACAAAATGTCAGCATCCGCTCGGTGCTGGAATCATTCAGTCTTTTTCCTGTAAAAGAAAACCGCAGAACCGCTTTTTACTTTGCGCTGGACAGGGAAGAAAAAATTCCCAGTCTTTGCGTGGATTTTATTAGGAACACGGCCTTTGATTTTGGAACAGGAGTGAGTTATGATGTGATTTCTGTTGTGCAGCAAATAACAAAATGCTCTGTTTCGGAAGCATTGAAATACCTGTCATCTTTTAATTTTCTGCTTAATATTCAGACTTTTGCTGAAGAAATACAATCTGAAACTTCTTACAGAATATTAAAAGTCGACGAAGTCAGGCACCCGGCATTGATTGAATACCTGAATTCAAGAAAAGTTTCTGAGCAAACGAGGTGGGTTAGAGAGGTGCATTATGAGATGGATGGAAGGAAATATTTCGGAATCGGATTTAAAAACGATTCTGATGGTTTTGAAATAAGGAACAAGTATACTAAACTCTGCTTGGGCTCTAAAGATGTAACTTGGATCAACAATTCAAATATTATGAATAATGAGGTTGCTGTTTTCGAAGGCTTCATTGACTATCTTAGTTTTCGCAATATTGAAAGTCAGTTTAATTTGACCTGCGACTGTTTAGTTTTAAATTCTACGGCAATGCTTTTTAAAGCGGAAAAGGTTTTAAAAGAATATCTGAAGATCTTGCTTTTTCTGGACAATGATGACAACGGAAAGTTTGTCGCATCAAAAATTAAAAAAGAATATGATGATGTAGAGGATTGGTCTATAATGTACCAGAATTTTAAAGATATAAATGACTGGTATGTTGAAGCTAAAGAGGCATTATAAATAATTTAGAAAATTTAGTTACGGTTTTCCGTAATTAGAAAAAAATGTTTTAGCTACTTTAATTCAATTAATACATAATCTTATTCTGTGGAAACAAACCTAAAAATATGGAACACTGACCTCCAAATCAACCGAAAAATCCAGATTAACACTTTATAAACATAAGCCGGAGATTCAAAATGATGAAAGACAGTTAATTATTAAAGGAGGCTGTCCGCAAAGTTTGGGCAGCCTCTTTTTTTATAAATTTATAATGTTAGAAACCCAATATAAAAAATAAAATATTCAAATTTATATGTAATTAAATAACGTTACGCATTTTGGTATATTTCATTTTTGTTTTCCTCTTCCCAAAATGTAAAATGCATAACCGACCTGAAACTGTGTGAAATTATTTTTAGAGTAACCACGTTCAGAATCCAGTCTCCACCGGATAAATAATTTACCATTTTGTTTTTCTTCATTAAGATATAAATAGCCTAGCAATTCAAACTCGTTGATCCATTTGGAAATATTTTCCCTTCTATTACCGGTTAATATATCGCGTGCACCCGCAAATTCTATATTTTCAGATAAAGAATAAAAATATTTTTGTCTCCAACTTGCATAGAAGCCGTATCTAGTTTCGGGTAAAATATGTAATACGAATTCTGGATAAAACTGCCAATAGGAGAAATTGTATTCTTTAGCTTTTGAAGTTGTACTAAGATCACTATTTATTGTTCTGATGCTGTCCTGAACTTTTGTCTGAGCAAATCGAAAACCGACATTTGCGTGTAACTGGGATTTTAAAGTCGGCATATCAATTAAAAAGATGTTAGCGTTAGTGCCAATGTTCCAAGTTTGATGATTCAAAATGTCAATAGGTGTAGAGAATCTCTTATTTATAAGAATATTACTACCATTGTAAGATGTAGCTTGCTCATCTTCCATATCTGGAATAAGTAATCTTTTGTTATCTTCTATTTTCGTTAAGCCGCCATTTAATTTTAAATATTCTAGATAGCCAATTCCCATTCTTAATTTGTACCACAAAAATTGATATCTTGTGGTATTAAAGTTAAATTGTTTGTCGACTTCTATCTGTATTAAACCATTAGGTTTATCGGAATTGAAACCTAAAAAATCACTGAAAATCCTCGCCTCCAAAATTTTATAGGTTTTATCTTTGTACAAAGTTGAAGACTCGCCTCCTTTCAATGATATTTTTTGATTTGCTGGACTATAATCTGTTGTGTATACTCCGTTTTGATAGTCATAAAATTGTAAAACCTCTCCTAAACTTATACTCATTTCATCAAGATCGAAAAGGCTGTATTGCGGCTTTGTTGGTTTGGTAAATTTCTTATCAATATTTTCTTTTTGATTTGTATAGAGATAGGTATTACCTAATTTTCGGATATTCATTTTACTAGAAAAACCTATACCATAATAATTTGTAAATCTAAGCTTAGCTTCTACAAACTCTTTTATATCAACAGAGATCTTTGATTCATCAATTTTCTTGTCTGCGACTATTTCCCCATCTACAATTACATCCTGTATGAAGCCATTTTGAAAAACTATTTGCACTTTTTCTATCTTAAATAATAAGCCTGGAATTTTATCTGAATTGCTTTTGGGTATAATTCCTAAAACTTTCGGCAGTGCAACGTCTCGATAAATATTTACCTGTTTGTTTATAGTTATAGTCCCAGCTATTGGAGCGTAGTTCAGATCATCTATAGCATCTATATTGGCCACTGCTGTATAGAATACTTCATTAATTGCCCGGTCTACATTTTCATCTTCTTGTGGTAATGACATAGAAGATTTTAAAGTTTTTAGATTTTCAAACATAACATTTTTAAATGTTATGATGTCTAGTTTAGGTAAGGTAAAACTTGTCTTATTTTTTGTATCACTAACATTGAATAAGGTAAAATCGTAATTGTTCTCATTTTTCGAAAAAGTAATAGAGTAAGTATCTTTATCGATAGAAAAAATATGAGATACTTGTGCAGATAGAACTATTGTACAACAGATAAGTACAAGTGAAAAAAAAGTTTTCATAATTTATAGTTTTTGGGTTAGATTAGTTTTTTTTTATGGTGGTATTACTACCAGTTTGGATAATTTCGCAATCTACTGTGAAACAAGAAAGCCATAAATACCTAGATAAAATTGATATTAGTAACTATCTTTTAGAGAAGATAACAATAATTGCCTAGCTAAGAGGATTAGAATAAATAGCGTTATTAATAATTATTTTTTTAATCTTAGATTCATTTCAACTGGCGGAAAAATATCATACGTTAATCCTAAAAATATTTGAGATCCGCTATCTACAAATCGATAATTATAATCATCGTGACCAAAAATGCCATTGATAAAAATACCTAGATTATTTTCAAAGTATGCTGTTGCGTTCAACTCTAATCTTGAAGGATTAACCGATTTGTGAGGTTTGCTTATTAGCTCGTAATTGACACTAGTAGTCCAATGATTTAATTTCAATTTTTCTTTGAGAAAGTTTTGATCAGAAAACCTTTTAATATATGTAAAACCAAAATTATATCGATTCTTCCCATAAATTTTAATGTCTTCCGGCGTATAGCCACCGATATCGGGAATAATCCACAACAAGTCATTATGAAATCGATTATACTTTATTAAAAGCGAAATACTTTCTGAAGGTCTATAGTCTTCACCTAGGCTAACAACCCTATAATTTAGAGCTACCTCAGAAAAGTTGGTTGAAAAATTACCGCTTTCTCTGTTAATTATATCAGAAAGTTTTGAATCATTTGTGATGAATGAGTAAGCTTTGTTACAGTCAGCACCTCCATCATCAAGATTTTTGTCAAATATGCATTTAGACTGCCCATTGGAATAATGACCTGACTCTATACTATAAGTTAGAAAATGATTCTCAATATTCTTAAAAGGCTTTAATCTAATAATATTTTGAAACCCTAAGCTTATTTTATAAGATGGTGTTTTAACAGGCTTAGAATTATCATCATACATTCTTATCGTAGGATTGAAGTTCAAATACAGCGTTGAAGCCTTTGGTTTTCCCGATTCCAATTTAGACTTAATATTATTATATATCGGTAGTCGTACTATAGGATTTGCTTCAAATAAAATTTTCTCCCTATTAGGAACCATACTGCTTTTATAGCCAATATTAATTTGATCACCTATTGGATAAATGTTGTTAAATTGTGCATCAAATACTCCATAAAAACAAAGAACAAAGGGTAATAAATATGTTTTCATAACTCAGTTTATAATAGAATGATATTTTTTATCTTCTTCTCGTCTTTTGCATTTACTCCGCTACAATAAACATCACCGCCAGACTTTTCGTTTACATAAACTAGTATGTATTTAATATTTTCAATATCAAGCTGTGGTGCCAATTTATCTTTGAGAGATTTTTTACAGCTTATTATAAAAGTATCATCTATTTCCACATAGATATAATCAGTCAGAATACTTCTTATAAATGCTAGTTGCAGTGATGAAGCCTCAATCGTGTTCAACATAAGATATTTCTCTTTCATTTTTAATGATTTAATTGTTATGATATTTGATTCTTAATTGATAAAGTTTAATGAGATATCAAATTTAAAAGTGATTAAGAATATTAATCAATAATTATTTAGGGTAATTTTTTAATACAAATGACAATGACAAATGATATGAATATTACCGAATTTTATGATTAATTCGCTTAATTTAAATATTTATATAAAAGTGAATTATAAAGAGATGAGTATATAGAGGATTGTAGTTTGTTTTTCATGTTAATTTAGTTTAGTGTAATTTACAAAAAAAATATAATAAATTGAATTTTAGTTATTTATAAGTATGGAATACTTTTAAAAGTTTGATATGAAAATAAATTACCTAATTTTATTTCTTGGCAATCCAATCTCGTGTTCCTGAGGATAAGGCTTTCTTGAAGTCATACTCACATCTTCACGGATATTATTATATGCATCGTAAGCTTTGTCTTTATCTAAGGTGTATCGAGGGTCAGGAATGAATGGCATTTTTGCCATTTTCAAAATGGTAATGGTGGGAAAATGAAAATCAACTTCCACGATACCTAATAAAAGGTAGCATCCGCCACCCTTAAAAGGATATTGTGAAAGATTATCCGGGAAGTGTGCTGTATCAAAATATTCACCTTCCGCATCGATCCAGGTTCCGAAAAACATAGTACCTCTTTTGGTAGGAACATGCTTTCTGGAAATCAGATAAGCCAGCATCTTGACCTGTCTTTTGTGGTATTTCGTCAGGTCTTTGGCCATCACGCTGCCTCTGTATTGGGTTTGCAGTAAATCGAACGGACTTACTGAAACCGGAAATCCAAGAATCTCGATTTCATCAAATACATCTTCCAAAGGATGTCTTTCTACTGTCGGAAGAGTATATTCTTTTTGCGATTCTTCAAATAACGTCACATATTTAAATAACCGCCTGTTTCCTGTCAGAAGAAATCTGGCCTCGATTAGCAACTCGTGCTTTTGCTTCCCGGTAAACCGGAATGCTCCTATGAATATCAATGTCTGTAAGGTCTCAATGCCAATAGGAATTCTTTTGACAAAGTTTTCCAGGGACGTATAATCACCATTGTTTTTTCTTTCTTCAGGAATTAAAACTGCAATTTTGCTTTCAAGCTTTTCAATATGCATCAGCCCTAAATAGATGTCAGTTCCGTAAACCGTAGTCTGGTATTCACTTAGATTGACACAGGGATTTAATATGGCTGCACCGGACATTCTGGCTTCGTGGACATATACTTCTGTTCTGTAGAAGCCGCCGCCATTATTGATCGCTGAAACCATAAACTCAATAGGATAGTAGACCTTCAGGTAGAGACTTTGGTAGCTTTCTACGGCATAGGATGCAGAGTGGGCTTTGCAGAATGAATAGCCCGCAAAGGATTCTATCTGCCGATAGACCTCTTTGGAGAGCTGCTCCGGATGGCCAAGGGATTTACAGGATTCAAAAAAATGATCCTTGACTTTCTGAAGGGCAGTTAGGGAACGCCCTTTGCCGCTCATTGCCCGCCGTAAGACATCACCGTCAGCAGGGGATAACCCTCCGAAATGAAGGGCGATCTTTATTACATCTTCCTGGTATACCATAATGCCATAAGTCTCTCCCAGTTCTTTTTCAAATACAGGATGGAAATATTCAAACTGATCCGGATTATTATGGCGGAAGATGTATTCTTTCATCATTCCGCTTTGTGCCACACCCGGACGGATGATCGAAGAGGCAGCTACCAATACTTTATAATTGTTACACTTCAGTCTTCTGAGCAGCCCGCGCATGGCAGGACTTTCGATGTAGAAGCAACCGATCGTTTTTCCCCTGCTCAGAAATTCATTGCACCTTTCTTCGTCCTTTGACAAACTGACGTCCCGTATGTCGACCTTAATGCCTCGTTTTTCTTCAATTAAGCTTACGGTATCTTTTATGGTTCCCAGACCTCGCTGGGAAAGGATGTCAAATTTTTCAAGACCGATTTCCTCGGCCACGTGCATGTCGAACTGGACGATCGGAAATCCTTTCGGGGGCATTTCCAATGCTGTATAATTGGTGATGGGTTCTTCAGAGATTAAAATTCCACAGGAGTGCATACTTCTCTGGTTAGGAAATTTTTCCAATAATTTCCCGTATTTGTGGACCAATCTGGATACGGAATTGATGTCGTGCTGCTCTACGGATTTGGTAGCAAGTTCATCAAGCTCTTCTTTGGGAAGACCGAATGCTTTACCCACCTCACGGAAAATAGATCTGTATTTGAACTCAACATTGGTTCCGCAAAATGCGACATGGTCTTTGCCATATTTGTCGAAGATGTATTGTAAGATCGCATCCCGGTTCTGCCAGCTCCAGTCAATGTCAAAGTCCGGCGGAGTTTTCCGGTTCAGGTTCAGGAAGCGCTCGAAGTACAGGTCCAGCTCTAACGGGCAGATGTCCGTTATGCCAAGACAGTAGGCCACAATACTATTGGCGCCGCTTCCACGACCTACGTGCATAAAGCCCATCCGGTTACTGTACTGGATGATGTCCCAGGTGATCAAAAAGTAAGCACAGAAATTAAGTTGGTCAATGACAGTAAGCTCTTTATCCATCCGGGCTTTAGCCTTTCCGTCATCATCAGGATATCTCTTGGTGAACCCTTTGTAGGCAAGTTCCTTCAAAAGCTTTATATCGCTGTCTTTACTTTTTGTAAAGTTCTTTTTGTTTTTTGGAGTTTTATAATCGAAATCAAAATGGCATTGTTCCAGCAAATGTTTGGTGTTTTCAATAATTTGCGGATAATGTTGGTATTTTCTTAGCAGCTCATCAGTTGGAATCAGTTTTTCGTTTTGGCTGCATATGTCATTTTCATCAAGCTTTGTGACCAGCGTATTCCGGTCGATGGCACGCAGAATCTTATGTAGTGTATATTCTCTCTTGATCTTAAAAGTAATAGGTTGTAAAATGACCATTCTGTGTATGTACTTTTTCACATTGGGACTTATCAGGAGATTGATCTCTTCAGGGCGTATCCCGATGTATTCGTTTTTATCAAGTTTCTCAGGATAATTGCTGAGTGGATAGATGACAAACACATTTGACAGGTCAGGATGATGAAGTGGAAGATCGATCTCTTCGCAATTGTGGCTTGTCAAAAGCCTGTTGATCTCTCCGATGCCTGATCGATCTTTTGCCAGGCAGATGTAATGCTGCCTGTTATCGTTTCTGATATCCACTCCGACCACAGGCTTGATATTGTTCTTCTCACATAACCTGTGAAAATCATAGATGCCGGAAATGCAATTGATGTCGGTCAGGGCAGCTATGCCGATCTCGAGTTCAACGCAATGCTGAACCAATTCTTTAACAGAGATGGTGCCGTATCGCAGGCTATGATATGAGTGACAATTGATAAACATTGAAATCTATAGGTTTAAAAATCCTGAAGCTCTTCCTACGCTGTCTGAACCGAACCTCATTTTAATTTTGTCCAACGTCTGATAAAGACTGATAAGCTCTTCCGTATCTTCAAACAGGTTCATCTGATGACAGCCGTGTACCAGGCCGGTGAACTTGACACCGATAAGTCGGATCCGCATCCTTCTGGAATACACTTTATCAAATAATTCTAATGCATACCTGAGCAATGTGTGATCGGACGACGTGTAAGGAATCCTGTATTGCTTAGTCTCCGTGTCGAAGTTGGAGTAACGGATCTTTATCACCACAGTAGAGGTGAGCCACTTCTCCTGACGAAGCTGGAAACATAACTGTTCCACCATTCCTGACAATATGCTCTTTATTCCGTTGACATCGATGGTATCCTGGGAAAATGTATTTTCTTTTGAAATGGATTTCCTTTCCGAATAGGGTAGAACAGGGGACTCATCGATGCCGTTGGCTTTTTTCCAGAGTTCCTCTCCGTTTTTTCCGATCAGCTGATGTAAAACTTCAACAGGTGTTTCCGACAAGGTCTCGATGGTTCTGACGCCCAACCTGGATAGGAGCTGAAAAGTGACATTTCCAACCATCGGGATCTTCTTTATGGAAAGCGGATTCAGAAATGGCTTGATTTTCTGTTCCGGAATTTCAAGTTTACCAATAGGCTTCGATTCGCCGGTTCCGATCTTTGAAACGGTCTTATTGGTGGATAATGCAAAGCTGATAGGTAGTCCTGTGTTTTTTTTCACAGCCTCTGCAATTTCGGTCGTCCATTGATAACAGCCGAAGAACTTATCCATACCGGAAAGATCAAGATAGAACTCGTCAATACTTGCCTTTTCCAATACAGGAACCTTTTCCTGGATAACCTCGGTGACCACATGTGACATATTGGAATACATTTCCATATCACCTTTAATGACTTTTGCTTCAGGACAAAGCCGAAGTGCTATCTTGATCGGCATGGCGCTTCTTACCCCAAAATATCTGGTCTCATAAGAGCATGATGCGACAACGCCTCTGTCACCACCACCGATTATAAGCGGCTTTCCAATAAGTTCACTGTTCTTCAGTCTCTCACAGGAGACAAAGAATGTGTCCAAATCCATATGTGCTATTGCCCGTTTCATTTGACAAAATTAGATTCATTTTGTATCATTTTTATTATATTTGCTGATACAATTTGTATCAATGTCAATTTTTTCAGATAATATCAGGTTTCTAAGGCATAAAAAAAGTTTGTCCCAGCAAAGTATCGCCGAGAATATAGGGATAAGCAGAGTCCGTTATGCCAAATATGAAGATGGTCGCTCCGAACCACCGTTTGACGTTCTTCTCAATATCTCCAAATATTTTAGCATCAGCATCGATCTGATGCTGACACTGGATGTGAGAAAATATTCTTTGGAAGATACCATCAAGCTGCCGGACAATAGAATTGTTCTTCCTATCAGAGTCGATCATAATGGCAATGACCAGATTGAGGTCGTTCCACATAAAACTTCTATGGGTTACTTGAAAGGTTATGGTGATCCTGAATACATAGAAAGTCTTGACATTATATCCTTACCGTTCTTGAAAGGCGGTAAGTTCAGGGCATTTCCGGCTGATGGGGATTCAATGCCTCCTTATAAGGACGGAACTTATATCGTAGGAAAATATGTTGAAGATCTTTCTGATCTGAAAACAGACAGAACGTATGTTTTCATTACATCCAATGATGGAATCAGTTACAAAAGATTTCAGTTTCACGAAGCAGATGGTATCTGGGTTAAGGCTGATAATAGTTTTTATGAACCATATAAAATTCTATTACCGGAGATTAAAGAGATCTGGGAATTTGCCTGTAGTATCAATACAAAAGAATACGAACCAGATGAGTTTTCAGAACGAAATATGCAAAATTTCATAGCAGAGATCAAATCTGATATCAGGCATATCAAGGAAAGAATAATATAGAAAATATTTCCGTTTTTGATAATGCTTTAGACATCTGCGATTACCAATTACTGTACAATGATATGTCTCAATAATCATTTTAATCGGCAAAAATAAGAAAGTATAGGTATTGATTTGTCATCTTATCTGTAATTTTTTTAATCAAATTCGTAAAATACGACATCAAATTATTCACAATTAGGCGTTAAGCTAAATCAATCAGATAAAATACTTTAAATTTTTCTATTTATCTTACTTCGGACAAAATTATTTATTATTTGTAAGTGCAATTAATTTCATAAAAAACTACCGCTAATTAAGCGGTAGTTTAAAATGATATGATTGTCTTTCTAGTTAGGTGAAAATGATCAAATTTTGTTATCAACTGTTTTTACATCAGCTGATTCCAACCTTTTTCTGCTTGTTTTTCCAGTATAAATAACTAAAAAAAGCGTTGATGTAAGTAAGATAAAAAAATAGATATAATATTTTCTACTGTAATCATAATACTCATCAATATCTTTAAAACTTTCTCTATTGAGATAATATGCTAGAAAAATACCAATAACTAAACAAGTTAATATGTATGATTCTCCTGAAAGACTCGTGTAATGAATATCATATTGTTGGTAAAAAAAATTGTAAACATTTATAATTAATAGAGAAAATATTACTGTGAATACAGCGAATGTAGAAAATTTCGCAATTGACTTTCCCTCTCTTTTTTTGAAGTAAATAAAAATGTGAAAAAAAAGTAATCTTATAAATTTGATCATTTTAAAATAATGGTTTTCCGTCATTAAAATAAGTTTCAGCAACTGCCATTCCTCCAAAGTATACTAATGATATTCCTGCTCCCCAAGGCCCCATAAAACCAACAACTCCGGCAATGCCGTCTGCAATTGCTCTTGCATCAGATATGTTTCCTTGTTGCCACTGATAAGCAGTATTTAGTAATCCAACAGTTCCGACAGCCTTTCCTAAAATATTAAGACCTTTTGAACTCACTCCTAGTACTTTTGCGGATGCAGGAAGTCTAGTGCTGATTGTTTCTGCAAAAATACGACTTTTTGTAATACTTGAAGAAGCGTTCCAATTTTTTAACCCCCAACTTGCTAACCGTGAGAAACCCTCAATAGTTCCAGCTATTCCCGTAAATTCTCTAGGATTGGTCTGAATCCAATTCAGACCATTATTAATAGTAGACTGAGTATTATTTAAAAAGTTCTGAGCGTAAATTCTAATTTCGTTCATAACACCAAAATCAGCATCAGTATATATTTCATCACCAATTCTGTAGGAATTTTGAGTTATGTCACTGGACCAAAAACGAATAGCTGTATAGCTTCCAAAGCTTGAGGTACCCCCGCCAAAGTCGCCTCCGAAGCCACCGCCAAAGCCGCCTCCGAAGCCACCGCCACCGCCACCGAAGCCGCCACCGAAGCCGCCGCCTCCACCGCCACCGCCTCCAGAATTACTTGCAGCAGCATAGATAGAGCTAATTATACTTTGTACCATTGAACTATCCATATAGCTAAATGATTTCACTCTAGGACTTCCATCGGGGTTAAATGTCCAGGAAGTGTATCCTTGTCCCGAATTATTCCATATGTAATCGATTTGAGCCTGAGTTAATCTTCCATCTGGATCAAACATATTCGATGGGTTATTTAGTACGTAGGCGTATGGACTTGTGGAATGATAAGCTTCTGAAAATTGATCCATGTTTCCCCAACGACCTAAATCTGGCATATAGTGTCTCCAGCCATAATCAAGATTTCCATTACTTAGTAATTCTTTACCGTTATAAAGATGTTTGTACTTATTGTTAGTGAGATCACCGGTGTTATAACCAGAATGTTTTAGACCAAAAGTATAATAATTATTTTCTTCCAGAATATTTGCTACACCATTCTGATTTCTTGTATAAGAAATCCTTATGTTGCCTAAATGATCCTTATACTGATAAACATATCTATTATTAACAAAATCAAAATAACCCTCCTCATTAATTAGAACAAAAGAAGTTTGTACACCATTGGAAACAGTATATTGAAAGTTTCCTAAGTAATCAGTAATTTCATTGTTATCAATCTTTCTTGCTTTTGCTCCGGTTGATGTATAAATGAATTTGACTTCAGAATTGGATGTATTTTTAATTGATACTGGTAAATTTAAAAAATTATACGATATACTTATAATTCCTTTATCTAAATGACTAACCATATTGCCATTAGCATCATAATTTATGGTTTGACCTTGTCCAATTCCCAATGGATATCCACTTAGAGCATTTCCACTTCCTGACTCTTTAATGTATGATAATTTATTTCCATCGTAACTGTATGTTAGATCATCCATCACTTCAGCAACAGAGTTTACCATAGATCCTGTACGATGTAATGAAGAAATATTACCATTAAGATCATAATCAATTATCTCACTATATTCCTTAGAATAAGGATTTGTATCAATTTGAAAGAGCCCCGCTCTAACACGGTCAGCACCATCGTAAACATAACCATACCTTCTTAAAGGTTCATTTGAGCCCGCCGCTGTTTTCCAATCTGTTTCACTAATTCCTCCATTATATTTTGGCTTTACCTTTAGGTTGGAATCATAGTTATTTGGTGATTCTACACCTTCTACAGAATTATATTTTATCTTATATGCAAAAAGAGTATTCCCTAAATTCGTTATTTTATCTGAATTTATACCTGTTAACCAACCTCTTATATTATATTGATAGTTTATATTCTGCAAATTGTTACCAACCTTTTTATTTATAATTTGCCCTAAATCATTATAGCTATAATCCGTTAACAGCTCCTCTGGATTAGAATTAATTTTTTGATAATGTTGAGCAATGAAGCCATGATCATTGTAAACATATCTATCTTTTACATTAAATTCTATATTCGAGGTATTTTTTGAATGATTAGTATTTGTCTCTATAGTTTTACCTGAAAAATCTAAAAGAGATTCTATGTTAGTGAATCCGCCTAAATGATTTTTATTATTGGAACCTATTACTCGTCCTAAATTATCATACCATATAAACGTAGATGACCAACTATCATTTTCTACATTTTTCACATAGCTTGCAGTAGGAAGGCTTTTTGTACTCCTTACTGATGAAATACCATTTGAAGTATAATTTGTGGGAGATGATGGTAAAGTTGTTTGGTTTTTAATTTGAGGCGGTTGCACAGGGGCGTTCGCAGGATATGTGTCAAAATAATTAACATTCAAGATGGTCATGCTACCGGTAGGGAATGCTGTCTTTGAATAATATACATCTATTCCATTTTGTGAAAAAGGAGTTGTGCTATAACTTTCGTTATTTAAAATATTTACAGACATGTTATTAACATCTGTCTGCATTTGTATTCGTGTAGATGTATTTGAGAAAAAACCGCTATATACTGTTCTACCAAATTTATCATATTTAGTAAATATCCAACCTTTATTCTGAAAGTTATTATTTGTAGTTCTAAGATTAGCATCTTGTACTAATATAGGTCTGTCTTGTTTATCATATACAATATAAATCCATCCGGCCCCAGGAAGCTTTTTCTCTACCAATCTATTATATTTGTCGTACTTATACTGATAGCATAAATTATCTAAAATAGCAGGAACTAAAGAAGTAACAGCAGCTTTTGGAGGAATTATAAACGATAGATTGCCATACGTGTCATATACATAATAAGTATCTAAATTTTCTGTAATTCCATTTGTTTTTTTATTAATCTGCCTGACTAAAATTTTTTGTTTTGAAGAATTTGTGTAGGTTTCAATTTGATTCCCATCTTCATCGATTGATATATATCTAAATAAAGTGTTTATATTATAAAAGCCATTTGTGGTATAACTATCATCAGGTGCAATGTCAAGAGATATGTCATTCAATTGTGTAGCAGGATTCCAGGTTGTACTAGCCCGGTATCTCTTTACTGCATTTTCCGCATTTGTTCTATACTCATTTTTTTTAGTGTGGTTTCCATCTATCTGCCAATCTGTTCCGGGAGAAGCAGATTTTTCAATTCTCTGCAATGGAGACTTTTCTAACAATATTTCACTATAAGCATTTGGAACTCCATAATAGGAATTAATCTCACCTGAAGAAATATTTATTTGATATGCCCCGTTTTGAGTATCTAAAGGCAGGGGAAGATAACTTTTCGTTTGCCTTCCGTTATTATCATATTCTGAGTGAATGATAAGGTCTTTTCCATTAGGAGATCCTTTTATAGCAACGCTCTGCTTGGTTCTTCCCAAACCATCAAAGTAATTAACGCTTTGAATTTGCTTCGCATTAGACTGGGAAACGGTAACAGGCTCCAAGTATATTCTTGAGTATGTATAATTTTCATTATTGCTTAAATTTTGTGCAGTAATTATAACTGTTATAAAAAAGTTTATAAATAATAATATTTTTCTCATCATTTCTAAAGTTGTGGTTTTAAATTATGTTTATATTCTTTCACAATATTCCCATTGACATCAACTGTCATTTTCAATTTTCCATTATTGTCGTATTTATAAATTTCTCTTACACCATTTGGAGGGGTAACAGTTGTAACTCCAACCAGAGGATCATAAGTAAAAGTAGTTATCATGAAATCTTTAAGCAGAGAATTATTACGGTACTCATCGAGCTCTTGCAGTAAAAGGTTTTCAGAAGTTTCATCAACGTCCTGATTAGATCGAGTTACAATTCCTTGTGATCCCTGTGGTATAAGTACAAACTTCAGATCACTAACAGTAGCTCCTTCAATTTTGGCAATGGGAAGAGTCTGATTATATCCATATATCAATGTAGTAGGAACACCAATGCCAGTGTTTTCATCGATATTGGTTGTGAACTGCAATAAGTTTCCTTTGTCATCATATTTATCATATCTAATTGATGTTTTCAGACTTCCATCATTAGGATTTGTTGTAACTACTGATGTAGGGAAAAGGCTGTTATTTGCAAATTTTGTATTATTACTTGATATTACAGTTCCATTTTTCTTTTCAATAATTTGCACCGGAATTCCAATAATATTTTTGTCAATAAGATGTTGAAATTCATTGACTTGTCCAATCATAATGAGAGGATTAGGGTAAGTGAAATTTTTTTCTAAAACTGTACCATCAGGAAGAGTTTGTTTTGTACTGGAAATACTATTGAATCTAAAACGATTTTCGAAATTCGACTCTGTTATTTTAGATATTGTTGGCTGATTGTTTAAAAAATCGACCTCTTCTATTTTTAATTTTTTTATTGCTCCTGTTCTAGTATAACCGTAACCTGTTGGTATTGCTGTGATACCACTGGAATTTTGTAATTCGTAATCGTAAATAAATTCTTTAACCTTGTTATTACTATTATTAAAAAATGATTTTTTAGAAATTAGGCCACTCTGTGTAAGATTATAAAAATTCTTTACAGCATGCTGTACACCGTCTATGGTAGTATAAGTATCTGGATAGTCACTTGGTAATTTGAAATAATTATTGATATATCCCATGTTTTCACCTTCGCTTATTTTAACATTCTTATACAATACAAATTCAGAAGATGAATATGCATTTTCGTTTACAAATTTGTATCCGCTAGAACTATTGTTATCGTCAAATGAACTGTATGAATAAGAAATAATTTTATCAGGAGTAGTACTTGCGGGCGAATTATAATGTTTTTCATTCTTAATTCTTACACCGTAAGTATAATCGACATTTTTGTAAGGCGGAGGTGTATTTTTTAGTTCATAAACTGATACTGAGCCAGATTCCCACATTCCGGGAAATTGAAAATTATGCCTTCCAGGATTCACTAGTGAGGTCAATGTTACTGTATAACTATATTCGTCAGCTTGCACTGTTCCACAAGTCGAGAAACTGCTGGAATTGATGCCATCAAGATTAAAACCACTATTCAAATAACCTGGATTTTCCGGTAAGAATGGATTATCTGGATTTCTGAATGCATGGAAAACAAAATAAATTTTCTTTTGTTTAGTAGGATCTCCTTGTAAAGTCCATCGGGCTAGACCTGCCGTGTATGTGTTTGAATAATTAAAATCGCCAATATGCTCAATACTTTGTATTGTTGGATCTATATAGTTTTCTTGCAAACTTTGTATATAGGTCGGACTATTTTTATCAAAAAAATATTCATTGGGTTCGAATCCATATTCAATAATTCCTCCTGTTGGAAGATGTATTTTTTTAAGAATGCCTATAACACTACTTGCTGGATATTTTTGTGTCTCCGTAAAATCCATGCAAGATATACCGGTAAAATTGGGAAGACTAACATTATCATCTAAAGAGTCATTGTAATACTCAAGCGTTGTAACTTCAGGAGAATTTGGATTTTCATAGTTTATTTTTGATATTTTATCTAATACTCTTTTCTGGTTGTTGAAAGAAGAGTAATATTTGAAAGAATACTCAAAAGTATATTCAAATAAATTTTTACCATAGTAATTTTGTCCTTTTATTTTAGATATACTATAAGGATCATGCATTGTGTAAACTAATGTGTGATCATAATTATATTCAATATCTATTTTTCCTGAACCAATGCTATTGATTGTTTTCAGTTTGCAATTCTGGTATAATAAATTTGTAGTATCTAAGTAGTGATAGTTTTTGCGATATTCATAACTAAGAATTTCTTGTCCGGAAGCATCTTGAATACTGTTAAGATAAAATGCAGACCTATAAAGTTTATTTCCAGTTGTATAAAGAGATTGACTATAATCATTAAAAATATACTTATATCCCTTATCATCTGTTAGAGTAAAAGAATTAACAATCAGGGTTGCAGTATTACTTGTTCTGGTAAATTCCATTTTAACACTGTTTCTATCATAGTTGACTATAGAAAAAGTATTATTTGAAATATCACGGTAAATTTTAAATTTCCCTGAAACGCCATTTGGTAAATTATAGTAGTAAAGGTCATCAAAATCATTTAGATTATAATTTGAAGCAGAAGCATTATCAAATAACTCATCTAAACCACCAACTATTTGCCTGGAAATTGCCCCTCCAGAAAACAGTGACCATCCAAAGCCTACGTCACTTACAAAATCCTCATTGTTAACATTGTAGGGATTGTAAGATAATGTCAAATCCTCACGAATCTTCTCACCTTGTGATGAAATTCCACCTAGAGGAATTGATATATTGGGAACACCTGTAGCGGTAGACATCGGCATTTCCTGGTATGTGACATTATAGGAAGTGGATGGAATTGGTCTTGGAAGATCTCCAAAGTTTACTTGCTGACTTTGTGCAAAAATTCCAATCGACATAAGTAGAAAAGTAATTTCCTGTAGTTTTTTCATCATTTTATTTTTTAATAATTTTACCATTAGCGGTTTTTTCGGTATCCGTTTTTACAACAATAAGATATGCTCCTTGAATAAGATTCTGCGTATTGATCTTAGTTACCTTATTTTTGGTTTTTAAGCTCTGCAATTGTCTTCCGCCCATATCATATAGTACAATATCCGCTTCCTTAAAGTCGAACCCGATTTCCACATACGCATAGTCACTCACCGGATTCGGGTAAATTTTAATATCCTGCTTTTCAATCAGCTGGTCAATCTGTTTATCACCCAGCTTCACAATTTTCCAGTTTTCCTTTCCAAGCTCTTCTGCGCTGGTTCCCGCTAGAATTATAGATCCGTCTCTATTGAGTTTAATATCAGAAAGCCTTTCTTCTCTTTTCCTGGATTCGCCCTTTACATGCTTTCTCCACTGTTCATTACCATTCTGATCCAAATACAGCATCCAAAATGTTTCATCGTCACTTTCTATCCTTCCTTCAGCCTGAGTATATCCGCCCAGTAAAATGCCTTTTGACGATTTATCATCTGAAGCATGCAGCACGCTCATTCCCATCAGCACATCCCGGTTTTTGAAATTGTAGGATTTCTGCCAGATTTCTTCCCCTCTTTCGTTGAGTGAAATCAGCCACAGGTCCGTTCCTTCTTCAATGCTCACGGTTTTATTTCCCGATCTTTCCGATCTTGATTCACCTCCGATTAAATAACCTGTTGAGGTCAAAGCCAATGTTCTTAAATGGTCATCACCTTTCCCTCCGAAATTCTTTTCCCATTCTACTTTGCCTTCCTTATTCAGCTTGATAATCCAGTAATCGCCCTCACCGAAGTTTTCTGTCTTCTTAGATCCTCCGGCACTGCTTCTGGAATACACCCCAAGCAATGCACCGCCATCTTTCGTAGGAATCATCTTCTCTACTTCATCCAAACCTTTTCCGCCTAAAATCAATTGCGATAATTCCTTTCCGCTTTTGTCCAGTTTTACAATCAAAATATCTTTAGATCCGTAACCTTTTGCAGAATTCTGAATATTCCCCGCCACAAAGAATCCCATATCGGTCGTCTGGATCACCGCTCTGGCCTCTTCATCCGAAGCTCCTCCAATGGTTTTCTGCCACAGTTCATCCCCGAATTCGTTAATTCTTATCAGCCAGATATCCGAGCCGCCCTTGGAATCTTCTTTCTTGTCTAATCCTTTTCCGCTAAATGAAGTTCCTGAAAGAAGGAATCCGCCATCCTGCGTATTTACTGTAGAAGACAGAAAATCGTGGTTTTGTCCCGAGAAGTATTTTTCCCAAACCTGATCACCTTGTTGGTTTAATTTAATTAAATGGAAATCATAGCCATTATTCGGTTGCTGGCTGTTGGCTACTGACATATTGCTTTTGCCTCCGGCTTTGGACATTCCATTTCCTGTCTGGATAGAGCTGCCGGTTATCAAATATTGTTGGTCAATGGTCGTGGTAACCTGGGAAAGAAAATCCTGGGTGGAGGATTTGATGTCTTTCTGCCAGACTACTTCCTGGGCGGAAATGCTCAGAACGGAGCATAAGAGTAATGCACCTGAGTAGATTTTATTCATTCTTAATGTTTATTTCGAGTTGTTGATTATTAATTTTAAATCGCTGCAAAAATATTATTTTTATTTCTCTATTGAAAGATATATTATATAAATTTTATGTGAATTATATCATAACATTATATGTAACTTACTCTACAAAACTAAAAACTACATACGACAGAACGTGTCGTTTATTACATAAATTGATTAACATTCGTGTAATTAACTTAAAGCCTGCTTAAAAATGTTACAAGAATGTGCGGATTGGTCTTAAAAATAAGCAACTTTTCTTAGCCACTCTGCAATATTTTGAGCAGGGTATTGTCAAAGTGGCTCAAAAATTGGGCAGCATCTTAGATATTGTGTTTTACTTTTTTTATTTCAAAAGCATTAAGTACACTTTATTAGTAATGAACCTAATACATTGTCATTTCAGATCTCTGAAAAAAATCAACGGTATAATGGAGCAAGATGTGTCTTTGTATATACACCTTTTCAAGTTGTATATACAAAGACGATCTTGCCTTTTTGCAAAGGGTGAAAAGACTTCGGAACTCGTCTTTTTTATAAAATCAGATATAATATTCTAAATTATTCTTTTTTAGTCTCCAAAGATTACAAAGAAATCCAAATAATTCTTTTATAGCCCAAGTCCCTTTACTACTATTGTTTTCATCGATTTGATGTTCCAACTTTGCAACAGAAATATTAATCAAAAAAGATGAAAACACTTTTTTACTTTTTCTTCAGTCTTTTGACAATACAGGTTTCGGGACAGATCGGCATCAATACGGCAACCCCCAAAATCATGCTGGATGTAGTAGGCAAACCAGTCGTTCCCAATCATTATGACGGGATAATTCCGCCCCGTATAACCGGTGATCACTTATCGAAAAAGATTTACTCTGTTTCGAAAAAGGGGGCATTGTTTTTCGTGGCGGTTCCGTACATATTGGCCGGTCAGGTCATCAACATTACGGAACCCGGAATTTATTATTTTGACGAGAATCTATGGCAACCTGCAAAAGGATACCGATCATTTGATTTCGCTACCGGGATTATTCTCACACCGCCTGCGGTTAAAACCTTTGTCTTGAAAAGTGTCACAGGAGTTCCGAGCTGGAGTTCACAATCTATCTAAAGGCAGCCTTGAACACAGAAGAGAGTAAAAGTTCTGAAGTAATCTTTTTCAGAATCAAAAAAGCGAGAAAGGAGAACTGGAAAAAAATATGCAGGGAAAGGAATATCTCTCTAACCCGTCTGATCGTTGATTCCGTGGAGAACAGAATCATGGATGATGAAAGAAGAAAGGTCATTAGATTCATTGAAAAGCAGGACAACATTTTTTCGAAGATTGAGACCAATATCAATCAGGTCGCTAAGATGGTAAACGGTCAAAAGTATATTTCGGAAAGTCAACTGGAGGTATTTTCCAGGCAACTCAAGGAAATAGAAATACTGAAAGCCAGGCAGAACAGAATATTTGAAAATATCTACGCACTGCTTTCCAAATGATCGTCAAAGTGATGAAACCGGCGGGAACTAATTTTCCCGGAGTAGACTACAATGATAAAAAGATTGATAAAGGTAAAGGAGAACTGATGCTGATGAAGAATTTTCCATCATTTATTAATAAAGACAGAGGCAAGCAACAGGTCAGGGATTACCTGAAAGTGATCTCAAAAAGCAACAAGGTGAAAAAGCCACAATTCCACGCGGTGATCTCGACTAAATTTCAAGAGCATAGCAAGGAAGAGCTTACAAAGATCAGTGAAGATTTTATGGAAAAATTCGGGTACGGGCAACAGCCTTACATCGCCATTTTTCACGATGATACGGAGAACAATCACATTCATCTTGTTTCAACAAGAGTAAACAAACGGACCGGAAAAAAAATTGATGACAGCTACGAAAAGCTGAAGGCGCAAAAAGCATTAGCCGAAGTCCTGGAAAAGCGGTACGGCATCAATGAGGAAGAAAGATTAAATCAACTCTTAAATTATAAAATTGGCTCTTTTCAGCAGCTGAAAACTTTGCTCAACAGAAATGGTTACCAACTTACCGAAAACACAAATGACGGAAAATCCATGACCATTTCAAAAAACGGCATTGTCCAGCGAAGCATCTCAGCAAATCAGATTGTTTTTAGCAATCAGTACAGCGAGAAACGGATCAGGCAGATCAGAGCCATTTTTTCAAAATACAGGCAGCTCTATTCTAACAAAGTATTTAGAGTGGATGACTACAGAAAACAAGAGGCAATGCTGCCCGACGACAAGCAAAAAGATCATTGGAAACCGGTAATTGAATTTGAAAGCGAGCTGCAGAAAAAGCTAAGAGATTCTTTCGGAATTGACATCGTGTTTCATCACAAGGATGATCAAATGCCTTTCGGTTACACACTGATCGATCATAAGGCAGGGATTATTTGGAAAGGAAGTGATATTATGAAAATGGGTGACTTGTTTAGATTAACATCTGTCATAATGGATAAAAGGCTCTTTGAAAAGTTGAAAGATTATAATATCCCCAATTCGGAAACCAAAACGGTCTTACTGAAATTTTTAAAAGCAAAATATCCGGAGAAAGAACTGAAGGACTTTATGCTGTTTGAAAATAAAAAACTGAAAAGCAAAACGACATTCGATACGGTCAGAAGTGATGTCAAAGAATATCTCAAAAACCAAAGTAAAGAGGATGTTATTTTGATAAAAGCAGAGGATGAGAAATATTACGCTATCCATACACGACTTCACTTCATCAGTGAGCTGCGAACCCTGGTCGGCGAAAAACAATATCAACAGTTTCTGAATCCTCAATTGATGATTAATAAACAGACTGAAAACAATTCCGGAAACGTGCTGAACCAGGTCGTTAACGAGATGATTTTTGAATGGACAAAAAGTTCAGGAAGCACAAAAGACCCGGCCGAGAACGAATTGAAAAAGCGAAGAAAAAAAAGATAAAACGAACAACAAAATGATTATCACATTCGGAACTCAAAAAGGAGGAACAGGCAAAACCACATTAGCCATTGCTTTTGCCAATTACATTTCAGGAATATCCGAAAGAAAGGTTAATGTGTTCGATTTTGATTTTCAGAAATCTTTCTACTACAAATGGAAGGAAGATGAACAGTCGGAATTGCCGAAACTGTATGATGTGGAGATTATCGATGATGAAAACAAGCAGCCCTTCTCAGATTTTGAACACCTGATCGAAATGAAGGAAAGTGAGGACATCAACATTTTTGATCTTGCGGGAACGCTGGATGCCCGGTACAGTGATCTGCTGATCTACAGTGATTTTATCCTGATCCCTTTTGAATATTCCAATGTCTCCGCAAAATCAACCCTGGTCTTTATCAACTTCCTGGGACTATTGGAAAGCCAGGCAGAGCGAATATTCATCCGTTCCAAATATGACAAAGGTTATAAGTATCAGAACCAGGAAGGTATGGATGCGGAAATCAGCAAGTATGGCGTGATCCTGAAAAGCCCAGTATTCAAAAGAAACTGCCTTCAGACTATTGATACTCGAAAGCTATCCTATGAACAGAAATATGCGGTCAAAAATGCATTTGCAGAACTGGTCGATTACATCAACTACGCGCTTGAAATTAATATATAACGATTCTAAAAACACCTATAATGATCAAAATATTTCTTACTATCCTGGCTGTTTATCTGCTCTATTACGCAGGCAATATTGTTTATGACCTTTTCCTGAAAAAGGATTCTTCCCAACAGAAAGAAGAGAGTGAAGAATATGCCCTGACAACATTAATCGGAAACAACACTCCAATACAAGAAGTCACCATCGATGATGTTGAACATCTTAAAACCCCAAGTTCTTTCAGCACCAAGGAACCATTTTCTTCAGTACATGAAGAGTCGGGTGAACCCTACGATCTGGAAGACTGGCGAAGGAAATTTGAATCCGAACAGGACATCGATGCTTTTGCAACCGATCCACAGATTGACGAACAATCAAAGGAGCAGATAGAAGTCCCGGAAGATGATTGGGCAGCGCAGGAGAGTATTCAGAATGATGAAAAAGGAACCTTTTCAGATCCAAAATCTGACGTTGAAGATCACATTAATACAACGCAGGAAAATGAAAGTTCCTCTTTGAAACTGAAACAGCAATTTCACCAATTCCTCAGCCTTGCCGAAACACACGTCCAGGTTCTTGCTGACAGTGACGGCTTTAAGGTCTATCACTCTTTGCTATAGTGATTTAAACAAACTTCAAACCCTTTTCATGATCCGCTCCATTGAGCCGGATAGCACACCCTCTATGACTTTTCTTGATTAAAAAATACAATTCAACTATAAAATCTTATCTATTATGAAACACAAATGCAAACATTACTCAACGCCGAAAAAATTGTTCACCGTCGCAATGCTTCTTATGGCTGTCACTCCAATGCTGGCACAAGGCGGCGCCACAGCTATCTCCAATGCCGCCGATGATATCAAAGATTATTGGGATCCGATCAAGCTGATCTTAAAAGCCGTTGGCGGATTGGTTGGTTTTATCGGTGGTCTGCGGGTCTATAACAAGTGGACCAACGGCGACCAGGATGTTAATAAAGAGATCCTGGGTTATGGCGGTGCGATGATCTTCCTTATTGTTGTCCCTGAATTTGTAACCTCCTTTTTTGCCTAAGCAATGGGATTCTATCTCTATAAGGGGCTGAAAAAGCCTCTTGTATTTTTCGGGCTTAAGGGAAAGTATATCATTTATGCGGTGGTCGTTATCGGCGCAGGAGTCATTGCCGCATTGGTCTTATCAAAATTCGGTTTGCTCGGATCACTTTTGGGAGTGTCAGCTACAGCCGGCGGAGTTTACCTGATGTTCAGAAGACAAGACAAATACGGACTCTATGACAAGACCAGAAACTCCGACCAGGTCTTCGTTTTTCCAAAAAGAATGCATCACAAAAAATTACTAAAGAATGGCAACAACAAAGAAACACACCTTTGACATTCCCTTTATCGGTTACGATTACGGAAAAGATTTCAACCGGGATTTTGATGTGCTGTTTGGGCAGTACGGCAATCCCATCATCGGGATTAGGATAAAAAACATCGTGGAACAGTATTCTGCTGATCCCGATAATTACCTGAATTTCCACACGGTTCTTAACCAGATCGTGTCGATTATCGGAGAGGGAAGGATTGTTCAGAAACTGGACATCTTCACGAAAAAAAAATATACCGTTGAACCATCCGTCCAATTCCTACAGCAAAAGTATTCCGAACACTTTGAAGGGAGGCTTTTTAAGACTATTGAAACGATTTTGCTCTTCACAGATATTGTTGATGACACGCTGAAAAAGAAAATAAAGCACTATCATTTTTCAGATAAGCGCTACAAAGAGTTGCGTGACAAATGTCAGAAGGTATTTATGCTTTTGAAGCAGAGTGGCTGTGAACCTGAATTTTTATTTGAGAAAGATTTTGAATATTATATCTCAGGGATTTTGTCGATGCAGTTTTCCGATGTTCCGGTATTCGACAACATCAAAAGTACCAATGAATATTTGAGAATAGGCAACCGGTTTGTCAAAAATATCGCCTATGTCGATGTAGAAAATATTGACTTGCCTTCTGAAATAGAACCCTATTCGATACTTGGCGGAAATGGAGCAGCTTCCGAAACAGCCATTGATAATTTTACTTTCATCAATGAGCTGGAAGATTACGAGACCATTGTTTACAACCAGATCATTACCATTCCATTGCAGGCACAGCAGCAAAGAGAACTCGACAAAAAGAAGAAAAAGCACGAAGGCGCGGCCAACAATTCGCCTTCCAATGCCATCATCGCAGAAGAAATTCAAACGCTGCTTCACAACATAGCCATTGATGGGCAGCTGGTCGTCAATGCTCATTTTTCTCTGCTTTTTTCAGCAAGCACGCCGGAAGCAATGGAAGGGATACAGTCGCAGATTGAAAATAAGCTGTTCACCAAAGGGATCATCGTTTCCAAAAATGCCTATAACCAATTGGAATTGTTCCGGGCAGCACTTCCGGGCAATGCCACCGAACTCAGGGAATACGATCTTTTTATGACGACAAGCGAAGCGGCCTTGTGTTTTTTTTTTAAAGAAAGTTACCCCGTGAACGAAGAATCCAACTTTTACCTCCGCTTTACCGACAGGCAGGGCGTGCCTTTAAAAGTGGATCCGGCAGACCAGCCGATGAAAACCGGAAGAATCAATAACCGGAACAAGTTTGTGCTGGGCCCCAGCGGCTCCGGCAAGTCATTCCTGATGAATAATATCATCGAGCAATACCTGACCTACAATTATGATGTAGTTATTGTCGATACCGGAGATTCTTATTCAGGAATCTGCCAGTACAAAGGCGGGAGGTACATCCAATATACTGAAGAAAAACCGATCACAATGAATCCTTTTTTGATGGACAAAAAAGAGTTTAATATTGAGAAAATTGAATTTCTGACCAACCTGATCTTCCTGATCTGGCAGGGTCCCGATGCAACGGTGTCCTCTGCTCAGAAATCGATCCTTGATAATGTGCTGATGTCCTATTATCACCAGTATTTCAATTCGGGAACCGATTGGTATGAGCATAAAACGTCAGAAGAGCTCATTCTTTATTTGAACAAATACAACATTCACGAAGAGGATATTCACAGTGACCGGTCATCGACCGAAAGTTCTGAAAAAAGCTATTACGATATTCTGGGACTTCCGTTTGATGCTTCTTCAGATCAGATCAAAGAGACAGGAAGAAAATTGTTGAAATCTTACCATCCGGATAAAAACCTGAATAACCCGGATTATGACAGCAAGAAGTTCTATAAGGTCTTCGAAGCGTATGAAGCACTGAGCGATGACTACCGAAGAAAGATCTATAATGAAACACAGCTGATCATTGTAAAATCAAAAGATATTATTGAACGTCCGGACTCACCGTCAGAATGGGATCAAAGTTTTCGAAAGGCTCTTATTAAAAAGATCAAAGAACTCGAAGAAGAACTGGAAGCCAAAGAGCTTTCGTTCAACGGCTTCTATGATTACTGCGACAAATTCCTGCTGCTGTATCTCAATAACAAGAAGCACAGTATTACGGAAAGAGAATTCAACCTCCGGACATTTTTGTTTGTGCTGAGGGATTTTTACAAAGGCGGAAGATACGGAACGACTTTGAACGAATCTGCCGACAATACACTCTTCGATGAATCATTCATTGTCTTCGAGATCGATAATGTGAAGGATAATCCGAAACTGTTTCCGATTGTCACGCTGATCATTATGGACACCTTTATTCAGAAGATGAGGCTTAGAAAAGACCGTCGTAAAGCTCTGATCATAGAAGAAGCCTGGAAAGCGATTGCCAGTAAGCTTATGGGCGGATATATTCTGTACCTCTATAAAACCGTTCGGAAATTCTGGGGAGAGGCCGTCGTGGTAACACAGGAACTGGATGATATTATCGGGAATGCCGTGGTTAAGGATTCTATCATCAACAATTCCGACACCTTTATCCTGTTAGACCAGACCAAGTTCAAGGACAACTTTGAACGCATAGCATCGCTGTTATCGCTGAATAAAGTGGAGCAAAACAAGATCTTCACGATCAACAATCTCAATAACAAATCCGGAAGAAGCCGTTTCAAGGAATTTTATCTGAAGCGGGGTTCCAAAGGCGAGGTCTACGGCAATGAGGTTTCCCTTGAGCAATACCTGACCTATACCACCGAAAAGCCTGAGAAATCAGCAGTTGAATATTATGTACGGAAATATGGTAATTACGATGAAGCTCTGCTAAGGATCGTAACGGACTTAAAAGCTTTTGGCGAGAGTCTTGAAAACCTGGTGTCCCTTGTCAATTTATACCACAATCCATTAGATCAAAATATCGTTTCCTACTACCAAATGATGAAGAAAAACCATCCCGGGAAAAATATCTTCAAGATCATCGCTCAAGAATTGGAAGAACGAAATATCAGTTTCTCTGAACTAATGCATAAAAATGAATATCAGTATGAAAAAGCTTAGCCTGCTATTTTTAGGATTCTGTGGATGGCTATCCGCTCAGAATACCTACATTGACCCCACGGTAACCGCTGCGATGATTCTCTATTCGGAAAATCTGAAAGCCAAACAAAACGAGGTTATTGAAGAAACTTCCAGACTGAAGGATGCACAGACCTGGGTCGGAACACAGATGGTCGCCGCCAATGGTATTCAGAATAAAATACTGAAGGGATTAAAAGAAGTTTCCGGAACCTTACAAAATGGGATTCAGGTACAGGAAATTTATTCTGAGCTGAACAAATGCTATACCTATTCCTCGCAGGTCGTCCAGTTAGCCTCACAGCATCCGCAGTATGCCATTTTCGGCGTAAAGGCTTCACAGAAAACCTACGAGCAAAGCCTGAAGATCGTCACCGATGTTTCGGATATTCTAGCATCGGGAGAGCTGAATCTGGCGACGGCAGGTGACCGCTACAAGATCCTGCACAACATTTCAGGAAATGTAAAAAGCCTCAAACTGTGGTTGCTCGCCATCAAGCTGAGACTGGAAAAAGCAAACCGTCTGGGATTCTGGAATTCCATTAACCCCTTTGCCGGCTACATCAATACCGATAAGGCCATTGTGGATGACATTATGAACCGTTACAAAAGAAATTTTTAAAACGCTTGTGATGAAGAAGATTTTTGCGACTCTGTTCATCCTGATTGGATATATTGTGATCACCTCTTCTAGCGGAGGTTCCACGCCTGCCTGGCAAAAAGAGAATGTCTCCTTTCCGATGATGAATATTGAGATCAACGCCACGATGAAAGAACACGACCGGCAGAAAGAAATGCGGCAGAAACAAACTCTCAATGCCACAGTGGAAACCGCCAACCAGAATCAATGGAAGAACTTTAAAGACAAAGTCACCAAAATTCAGGACAGACTAAGAATCGTGTCACATGCGATACAAGCGATTCCGGCGGGAGTAGCGATCAACAGGGAAATTAATAAAATAACGGAAAACCAGACCGCCATTATCAATGAGATCAATACGGCGCCTTATTCCATAATTGCAGTATTGCCTTCACAGATGCAGTTTGTAGATGACCTGCAAATGACCTTGCGGTTACTCACAGGAATTATTCTGTCCTACGGAGCCATCAACCAGATGGAACAATCCGAACGGAAGATCTTACTGGATTATGCGGTGGGTGAAGTCAAAACACTCAGCAGAAATTCCACCTATATGCTCTTAAAAATAATGGACATCAAAGTCAAGGTTTTACGGAACAAAAGAGCCTTCCAGTATTATGTCAACCGAGACAAACAGGTAGTGGAAAGTATTATAAATAACATTAAATCCTTTTAACAATGAAGAAAATAATAGTTACAGGAACATTTCTCTTTTCTGTCCTTACCGTTAACAGCCAGCAAATTGTCATCAATGATAAGCTGCTGACCCAGATCACCGTGAATCACGGGGTACGTCTGGCGAGCGAACAGGCTTTCCTGAATTCCTACAAAAAGCAGAAAGAACTGTACGACGATATCAACAATAAAACAATGCAGGTGATCGCCATCCAGGAATACATCTGCCAGCAGCTGAAGAATGTCAACTCGGCACTGACCCAGAGTAAAAAACTGGTCTATCTATACCAATATTTGGGAAGGATCGTCACGAATTCCAACAAAATGATGGATCTCTCTGCACAACACCCTGAATACGCCGCCCTAGTCTCAAAATATTATGTCGAGATCGGGAAGCAGATCCTAAAGCTGCAGCAGGAAGTGATGCAGGAGATTCTGAATGAAGATAAGGATTTCCTGATGGATGCCAGCGACCGGGAAATGCTGATCGAAAAAGTGTTTACTCGTGTAAGGAATATTCACGGGAACATCCTGTACATTATTCTGAGACTCGAAAATGCCAGAAAGATACCATACCTGTATCAGGTTCCGGTACTTCGGAACTATATAAACATCGACAGAGCGATTGTCGGAGACATTATCACAAAATACAAATACATTTTCAATTAAGAATTATGGAAACATTATTTAAAAAAGGAAAATTTTTGGTCTTTCTATTTCTTGCGTTTGCCGTATCATCACAAGTAAGCGTGAAAAGGTTAAACGATCCTTCGATTGTTGCCCAGCACAAACGGATGACCTTCGAGAGCTGGGGAGACTGGCGGCCTTATCCAAAATATTTCCTGGGCATCCAGACCAATTTTGCGTATGCAACGGTTTGGGGCATTTGGGCTCCCAAAATCAACCGGGACTATAAGGATGGGGACGATATCCGCCCGCTGAAACCTACCGGAGAACAGAATCTGAGATTTGCCCAGCTTAAATTCCAGGAAGAAGAGGCAAAGAAAATTAAAGCCGCTTCCGACACGATTTACAAAAGAAGCGTCCAGGACCTTGCCCACTGGACTTCGGCTACAGTGGATGCTGATCCGTTATGGCTCTTGTATTACAAACGAATGCTCAAACCGATAACGGAATTTCCGGATACTCCACAGAATTTTATCGAATGGCGGTTGAAAGATGAACCCACTTATGAGGCTCTTAACACCACCGGAACATTAAAACGATGGCAGGATGAGCTGGACCTGATCAAGGAAAAATATTCAATGTCAAGGTCTATGGATATGCCGAGGGGAAAACGTTTTGTGATGTATCACGAGACACTCATCCGGTGGCGGAAATTTGTTCAGGAACTGAGAAAGTACAATAACCGGACAACGCTTCTTCTGGATTACAAAAACATCCTGAACAGCCATTTATCAACCGCTTTGCCCACACAATGGACGCCCGCTTCAGACCGGGCAATTGTTCAAAACGTGATGCAGCAATATAAACACAAATATTAGAGATGAATAGAAAACGAACATTAATATTTTGTCTCCTGACGATCTTTTTACCGGTCATAAGCTTTGCCCAGACCGATGGCGATTACAGCAATCTTCTTCAATTCCTCAAAGGTGATGGTGCGTTTGAAAAGTGGTTTATGGAGGTATTTACCAAGCTGGACACCAGCATTCAGGACAGCGCCCAAGGTTCCGCACTGGTCGGAAGGGCAATCGGTGGATTAGGCGCATTGATGTATCTAGGGTATATGGGCTGGCAGATGGCCGCCGGAGACCGTGAATGGGAAATTGTCCCGATGCTTAAACCTATTCTTATCGGGTTTACCCTGGTGTATTGGACGGGATTTGTCAATCTGATCCAGGCACCGTTTGAAGCCATCGCCGAACCGGGCATTGCTATTTTCAGCGACATCGAATCCGAGGTTAATGACCTAAGGGTCCAGCGGTTCAAAAAACAACAGCAATTGCTTGATGCGGTCATCAAGCTCAGCGCCGAGGAGGATGCCAAGCAGGAGGTCATAAACAATACCTCTAAAGATGCGGATGACTCGTGGTTTGACATCAGTGACGGGATTGATAAGCTTTTACAGCCCATCAAAGAATGGCAGATCAGGATGGAATTTCAGATGCAGAAACTGATTGCCGAAGTAATAGAATTTGTATGTCTGTCTATCCTGAGAATCTGCGTTTATTTGATTTTCTTTATCCACAAGATCTGGGCTTACATTCTCATTATTCTGGGTCCGATTGCAGTGGGAATGGCACTGGTACCGGGATTTGAAAACTCTCTATACAGCTGGGTATCCAAATTCATCAATGTTAACCTTTACACTTTTGTGGCCTACACCATCATCAACATCGGCCAGCAACTTATCGCCTCAGGCTACACCATGGAAATCGAACGGTACGATACCCTGTTGACCAACGGTACAGTAACCAACCTGGATGCATTGATGGTCTATGTCAGTAATTCCGGAATGATCTATAATGGACTTTTTACCTGTGTGGCTTATATCGTGACTGGTATCGGGGTGCTGATGACGCCTACTATTGCTGATACGATTGTAACCGCCGGAGGAGCAGGTGCAATGACCAAAATGAAAAATGCCGCGGGAAAAGTTGCGAGTAGCACTAAAACAGCAGTACTGGCAGTCAAAACAGGAGGTGCAGCAGCGGCGGCATCGGCTGTTAAAGCAGCAGCGGCAGGTACTGCTTCAGGAAGAGTTCAGGCAGCGATGAATAATAAAAAGAAATAAGACATGCTTATCAAAAATATAGAACAGAGAATTAAGATTAACAAGATTGTTTCAGTTTCAACTGTTGCTTTTGCGGTTATCATTGTGCTGGCAGGATTCTTTTTTGCCTACAAAATGATCCAGGATTCCCGAAGATCAATTTACATTCTGGACAATGGTGTTCCTGTACTCGCCAAACAAACTGATGTCCTTTTGAACAGACCGGTAGAATACAAAGCGCAGATCGAATTGTTCCATCGCCTGTTTTTTACACTGGCTCCCGATGATCAGTATATCAAGGAAAATATCCAAAAGTCCTTGTATCTGATTGATGACAGCGGAAAGAAGGAATATACCAACCTTCGGGAAAAAGGATTTTACAACCAGATTGTCGCTTCCAGCTCAATGGTCAGCATCCAGGCCGATTCGATTGCGCTCAATATGGAGCAGAAGAAATTTCAGTTCTTCGGAAAGCAGATGATCACCAGGAAATCATCGGTCATTACCCGAAAGCTCATCACCGAGGGTTTCTTTGAGGATATAATCCGGAGCCCTAATAATCCTCACGGGGTTATGCTTAGGAACTGGCGCATCATCGATAATGAGGAGCTCTCCAATCAAACTAAAAACTCCTATTAATATGAATGCTTTTCTAAAACAAACCGGCAAAAAGTGGCTGGAACGTGTGGCTAAAAATCCGAAAAGGTTCTTTATGTATTCAATGATCATTCTTTCGGTCTCATTTATAGGCTCGCTGATACAGGGAATCTTCTTCCCTTCTGAAACAACTTTTAGTATAAAGCCGCCGGTTCTTTATTCCAAAAATGAAATCGGTCAGAATAAAGCTTCCGGTCAGGATAAGGTAATGGAAAAGATCGTCGGCGAGCTGAAATTACTGAAAGAAAAAAGAGACCGGAATGCTTTACAAAAAGAAGACAGCCTGAGGATCGAGTTTCTGTTTAACCGATACCAGCAATTAAAAAATAACCGGTAACACCCTTAGCAGTTATAAAAAAATCAAAACGCAATGAAGAAAATTAATTTCAGACAGAAAAAATATGTGCTGCCGCTTTTGGCTCTGCCGTTCCTGCTTCTTTTTGGGTACGTCGGTGCGGAGTTCTCGAAAGAGGATACGCCAAAAGACAAGCCCAAGGAGCTATCCCTTTCATTGGGTGAAACGAAGGATTCGATTATGAATAAAAATGATGCCTACGATGCATTCTTCAGGAAAGATGATAATCGTACGATGCTGGAAGGACTGGATCAAGAACAGGACAGCCTGCTGAACTATGATGACCAGCTGTCGTTAGCACAAAAAAGAAAAATTGATTCTCTTAAAACGGTATCCTCAAGGCAAAATCGATACCAGCCCAAAGAAAAGCTTTCATCCTATTATGATTCTAAACAGCGTAGTGAGGATAAAGATTATAAAAGGTCAGCGGAAATGATCCGCATGCTGAATGACAAATCATACGGAAGAGCGGAACCTAATATCTTAGCTGAAAGCCCTAAGGTGACACAAAGCGTTCAGCCTGATCCGGTCAAATACCTGAAGCAGCAGATGCTCGTGATGGATTCCCTGGAAAAAGCGAGAGACCCGGAATACCAAAGCAAATTGGCAGCTGAACAGCAGCTGAAAGCCAATAAGGAAAAGATGGACGAGTTTCTTAACTCCACCTTCAATGTCAGCAAGTCAGGAATCAACGCTGTGTTCAATGCATTCTATAAAGAACAGGAGAACAGCTTTATCAAGGCAGTGATAGACGAAAACAACAAAGGCTTTCTCGGCAGTCGGATCAGGTTCCGTTTACTGGAGGACATTTTTGTCAGCAACCGAAAGATCAGCAAGGGTTCTATTCTCTATGGGCAGATTTCCGGATTTTCCATGCAAAGGGTTGACCTTAAGATCGTATCGGTATTTACCCAGGGAGAGATCTTTCCCGTTAACCTATCTATTTACGATGTGGACGGGATGAAGGGTTTATATGTTCCGCAAAGCGTGTTCCGGGATATGATCCGCGAAATGGGAAGCAATTCGGTTCAGGGAACGCAGATGGATATGGGCGGACAGGGCTTCTTTACCAGCATCGGTTCCAAGTTGTTTACTTCCACATCAAAATCCATCGCCAATCTCATCAAAACCAATAAAACCAAGCTGAAGTACAACTCCTATGTATTCCTGATCGACGAAAAACAACTCAAAGAATCACAGAACAAACAAAATCAATAAAATGATGAAAACCTTATTATACAGCCTGCTGCTGTTCACCGCGCAATTGTTAAGAGCACAAACTGCTATCTCTGAGCAGGTTATTTCTAATCTGCCGGAACTTGAAATCACCGAAGGGATCAACCTTCATATGATCTCACCGGAACCGATTCAGTATGTTGATTTGTCTACCGCTCAACTGACCGGTGATCTACCGGTACCAAATATTGCGAGAATAAAAATGACCGATAATCTTATCTCTGATAAGGATAAGAAAAAACAATTCACTCCTTTTTTTAGCGGCGATACAGTGGGCATTATTACCGTTGTCGGTCAGTCGTTCATCGCGCAGTATAAAGCTGTTTATAGAAATGCGGATAATCTAAATACGGTTACCAATATCCACATCCAGCCCGAAGCCATGCAGCCCATCGAGTTCGATAAAATGACTTTCTCGAACCGTGAACTCAGGAAGTTTGCCCTAGATATTATTCAGAAGAAGGCCGATAAAAAGCCGGTACGAACTGAAAACAGCCTAAATCTCGGTATGCAGCTCAATAATGTATATGTTATGGGAGATTATATTTTCCTGGATATGACCTTTAAAAACATTTCCAACCTAAGTTATGATCTGGAGGCCCTTAAGTTTTCTATTGAAGATAAAAAGATCCACAAGACCACCAATAATCAGAGCATTGAAATGACACCGGTGTTTCAGCTGAACGCGCAAAAGCATTTCAGGAAGAACTTCAGGAATATTTACGTGTTCAAAAAGTTCACCTATCCCAATTCCAAGGTGATGATGATCCGTCTTATCGAGGAACAGCTCTCCGGAAGGACCATCAAAATGAAAGTAAACTACTCGGATATTCTTAAAGCCGACACCTTCTAACAGGCAGGGCCTGTCCCAATTTTTAGATCTTCTAATCACTTAATTTTTTAATTAAAGAAAATGCAAGAACAACAACATCAGATCAAAATCTACGGATTCCTACAAAAGGCAGTCTATGCTGTGGTAGCATTAGACTGTGCTTCTCTGTTTTACCTGAATGCCGACGTCCCTGTTATTTCCAATCTTCTGAAGAACTTCTCAAAAATGAGTTTTATCTATCCTCCGATCAATGCCAAGTTTGCCACATTGGTTTTAATAGGATTAGTGGCAGTAGGAACCAAAGCTAAGAAAAAGAAAGATCTCAATATTGCTACCGGAATCATCATTCCAATGGTTTTGGGACTGGCAATGATGTTCAGCGCATTGATCTGGCAGGAAAAAGCAGGAAACACCGAACTTCCCAAAATATTCCCGGGAATGAATCTTTATCAGGTCGTCTACGCAGTTCTCTCCTTTCTGGGAGCAGTTATCCTTCAGATGGGTGCCGACAGCATTTCCAAGATGATGCAGCAGAAAATGGGGAAAGACCGATGGAATGTGGAAGAAGAATCATTTGACCAGAACAAAGAGCTGGTTAATACCGATACAAGTATTAATATCCCTTACCTGTTCCGGTATAATGGTAAAATCAATAAAGGCTGGATCAACATCAATCCGTTCCGTGGAACAACAGTGATCGGAACACCTGGAAGCGGAAAGTCCTTCGGAGTGATCAACCCTGCTATCCGGCAGATGATCGCCAAAGGTTTCTGCCTGTGCATCTATGACTTCAAGTTTCCGGACCTGGCGCAGATCGCTTATTATCATTATTTAATCAAGAAAAGCAAAGATCCGGGATACAATTACCGGTTTCACGTCATCAATCTGAACGAGGTCGAAAGATCAAAAAGGGTCAATCCTTTTCATAAAAAGTATATTGAGACGTTGGCCGAAGCACAGGAAATGGCAGAATCGACGGTGTCATCATTGCAAAAAGGCGGAAGCAGTTCGGGTGGAGGCTCCGATGCGTTCTTTACCCAATCTGCCATCAACTTCCTGTCATCCTGCATCTACTTTTTTGCCAGGCTGGAAAATGGGAAGTACTCGGATCTTCCCCATATTCTTGCCTTTATGAACCGAAGCTACCAGGAAATTTTTGATACGCTGTTCACCAATGAAGAGATCGGTTCCCTACTGTCTCCCTTCAAAACAGCCTATGATAACAAAGCTTTCGATCAACTGGAAGGACAGATCGGAACACTGAAAATATTCCTGTCGCGATTAGCGACCAAAGAAAGTTTCTGGGTGTTTTCAGGCGATGAAGTTGAACTGAAAATTACAGACCGCAAGAACCCGTCTATTCTGATCTTAGCTTCAGACCCAGGAACACAGGATATTAATTCTGCTTTGTATTCCTCGGTGTTAAACCGAACCTTGCGACTGATCAATTCCAAGTATAACCTACCGGGAGGCATTATTGCCGATGAGTTCCCAACCATTTATATCCATAAGATCGATAATGTGGTGGCAACCGCTCGAAGCAACAGGGTGGCTGTCTTGCTCGGTCTTCAGGAAATCCCGCAGCTAAGGCAATTCTACAAAAAGGAAGTGGCGGATACCATTTCTGCCATTGTCGGAAATATCCTTTCCGGTTCGGCGAGGGATAAAAATACGCTGGACTGGCTGGAAAAGCTGTTTGGAAAAATCAAGCAGAAATCCTACTCCCAATCCATATCGCAGCAGGGAACGACCACCGGTATCAATGAGAAAATGGATCATATGATTCCCGCCGGAAAGATTGCAGCCCTGAAAACCGGCGAAATGGTCGGGATGATTGCTCAAGGCGAAGAAAACGATACGAACAAATACAAGACATCTGCCATTCACGGAAAAATAAATCTGGATACAAAAGCCATTAAAAAGGAAGAACGAAACTACGTTCCGATGCCTGTCTACTATTCATTTACAGATAAAACGGGAAAAGACCGGAAAGAGGAAATCCTGATGACCAATTTCCGGAAGATCAACAAGGAAGTGGAACTCATTGTCAATGAATTTATAAAATCAGCCTCATGAAAATACTTACCGCGTACTGTATAATCGGGATATTTTTTTCTTTTAACTGCTCTTTATATGGGCAATTCAATACGATTACGCCCACATCGCCACAGAAAGCAGAGAATCCTCAGGTAGCGAACAAGACAGAAGAAACTAAGAATCTGAAAAAGCAAACGGGCAAGAAATTCTGGAAGAATCTATTGAATGGAACACGTAAAGTTGACCTGAAAAAAGAATTGGATTCCCTGAAAACTATGATTAAAGAAAATTCCATATCCAACAGCAAAAAATGGGATATGCAAAAATTGAAGGATTCATTAATCTTGGAACTTCAAGGTCAATTTATTAACAAGGCACCGCATGATTTCAGAAAGAGATCGGCAGAAGATGAATATCCAAAGATTACGATGCCGCTGGACAGATCAATTTCCGTTACATCACCCTACGGCACAAGAGTGCATCCAATTTCCGGAACATTCAGAATGCACAATGGCATCGACCTGAAAGCTTACTATGAAAATGTATATGCTGTGATGGATGGAATCGTCACCGAAACCGGCTGGGATCCGATGGGTGGAGGCCACTTTATCAAAGTAAAACATTATAACCGCTTTGAAACAGCCTACCTGCATCTCTCAGAAATCTATTATAAAGCCGGTGAGTTCGTTAAAGCGGGATTCGTAATCGCAAAAAGCGGAAATTCCGGAAATTCAACAGGAGCGCACCTGCACTTCGCCGTCCGGGAAAACGGTAAATACATCAATCCTGTCCGTTTTCTCAATGAGCTTCTCGAAGCGAATGAGTGGCTTGCTGCATCTTACCACAACTAAATACTCTTATACCCTAACATAAAAAACATCATTATATGGAAAATCACAATTTACCGACCGAAGACCTGAAAACTTACGGCATCATCAAAGAAGACCTGACATTTTCCGAAAAATTAAGTACTGAAGATGTCCGAAAGTTTCTACGGGGCTACACGATCGTCGCCGACAATGACAGGAACCGTGCTACTTTTCAGCTCACCGACAATAATACGCAGTTAAAGGTCATCTTTCTTGAAAGGGACAAAAGCCTGTCGGAGATTCTGAAACAAAGCAAAGAAAAGGTCCAGTATACGGATATTAAAGACCTGTCAAAATCTCCGGCTGATTGGAACATCGAAAAGAAAGCGTTCATTTTCGATAAGGAAAACAACAAAACAGTGGAATTCGATTGTATTAAAAATGCCACCGAACTCACCGCTATAATCGCAGATCAGAAGGATCTGCAGGAACTGGGCCGATATAAGTCCGAACTGCAGAAGCTGAAAAATTACCTCTCTGACAAAATCGACCAATACCCGGAGATTGCCAAGGCAATTGCGAATGACATCAATATTGTTTCCAGGAAACTCGATTCCGTGACAAGAATCTCTATAGAAGATAAAAGAATGCAAAACTCTATTAATTCCGATGTTCAGATAAATGTCAACGACAGGGATCGGTATGAAGACGCTAACCGGGTACAAGAGAATGAGGAACAGCAGCAGGAAGAAAAACGAAGATTCAGGAGATAAATCCTTAGCCTTTACCATTCCTTAAAAATATGTAAACCTTACCTAACAAATGTAAAAATGGATTTATTTGAAGAATACGACCAACTTCCGGAAGAGTTAAAGACAGTTCTGGATAAATGGCAGAAAAACGAAGCCAGCTTTGGACTTGATTACAAGGATTGTAAAAAGTTCCAGGAAGAATGTGAAGCGGTCGGATACACTTTTGACTACCAGCTAGATGGTCAGCCTTTTGATCTACGCCCCATCCATACGGAAATGACACCATCCCAAAACGGACTCATTAGCCGTCAAAATCTCAGTAGTACACAACCGGAAGAACATCTAACACCCGCATCAGACCTTCCAAAAGGCTGGAGCTGGAATGACTATGATGATGGCAGTGGTTCCCTGAAAAGTCCAAATGGCAGGAGTTACTACAGCTATGATCTGCAAACCCAGGAATACAAATTACCGTACGGTAAAAACGAGTGGACGGACATGAAAGACCGATCTGAAAACCCAAAAAGCCTGAATGAATTTAAACGCTTTGCAGAAAACGACCTGAGAGAAAAAGCCCAGCTCAGCCATATTTCTCCAAAGCTTTATGAACAGGAAATTAATGATTTGCTTGCTCATAGAACTATTACAAAAGAGCAAAAATTTATACTGGACGACTTAAAGATCAGCCCACACCAAAGGGAAAGCTACTCGGACGAGAAAGAATTCGGAACAATAAGCGGCGATTACGCGCTAACTGAACAACAGTTAAGAAAACTACCGGATTTCATTGATGGACACCAGCTATCTAAGAATGATAAATACGAATTGGCTTATGGCTTACTTCAAAAACAGCAGTTTGCAGAAGCCTACTCTATATTGCCGGGAGGTGAAATTATCAAAATGTTCCTGGACGAAGAAGAGATGTCGGCTTATAGGCCATTATCAATCGACGAAGTAAAATATAACAATCAAAACCACAACATTATGGAAACACAAAATGATTTCGACCAGGTCCAGTACCTGAAAGACCAGATGAAATACCTTGGTTTCGGCGAAGGCGAACAGCTTCATAAAGATTTAGAAAAAGGAATCGCTGCTAAAAAACAGCAGTTCGAAATTAAAACCGGTTCCGACAAAGTTCTGCCCGGCAATAAGGTGGATTTTACCTTAAAATTCAATAAAACAGACAGAGGTGGCATTTTTCTCAACTCCTACCACGCCAAACTAACAATGGAGAACAGCGAGGAGCGTTCTCACAATTTTCCGGTAAGCAAAGAGAATAATTTTACCGCTAAGGAAGCCATTAATCTTCTGGAAGGACGCAGCGTGAAAAACGAATTTCTGAATCCTAAGACCAAGGAAGAAGGGACCGCCTTTGTGCAGTTTGATTTCAGTCACCCAAAAACCGAAAAGGGAAACTATTACTTTCAAAACTTCTACGAAAATTATGGCGTGGATACCGCCAAGATCGTAGAAAAAGCGGAGCTGGTTTTTGACAAGCCGGAATGGAAAGAAAATACTATAAAATCACTGGAGAAAGGAAATATCGTCAAAGTAAAATTTAAGCAGGATGATTACCTCGTAGAAGGAAAAGCGGTTCTTGATCCTCAGTACAGGAATCTAAAACTTTATGACAACGATATGACCCGGCTGAATGCCAACAAACCTCTTGAAGGTTTGGAACAGGACAACAGGCACGAAAAAAATAACGTGAAAGAGCAAAGCATCAAACGATAAAGAAATACTGACCAATGTCCGAAAGCGGCAGGACTTCTGATCTGCCGCTTTTTTAAAATCCAACACGATGAAAATAAAATTGATACCTTTTATATTGCTTACGAAGATGTTGATCGTAAGTTCCTGCCATAAGGAAATCAAATCCAAAAAAGGAGGAATTGACCTGATCTCCAACGTCTATTTTGATGCCTCCAGGGGTCTGGACCAGATGCAGAGTTTTCATATTTCTAAAATGAGCTATTCTGAAGATCATTTAATAGAGATAGTTCCCGACCGAACCTTTCCCGAAATCAACAAGCAACTGTTTCTGATAAAAGATTCCTTGTACTATCCGCTTCTTTCCGAAAATAAAGCCACTATCTTTTCGGAAGTTGTCTTTAAACAAAAACCGCTATCGGTATCGGAGAAGAAAGAAGGTGCTGTCTTTTCAAAAGAACATATCGCCAATTACAGGAACAGAAGAAAGTTATCTGATACCATTTTGTTTGGAAAACAATACAAGCGTTTCGAGATCAACTCACCTTGGAACTACACCCGGTTTTATATCTATCCCACTGACACGATCTTACCCTATGCATTGTACAGACATGCTGAACAGGATTATCGCGGCAGGCTGGAACGTATCGATTCTTACAACAAGAAGACCGACATTTTCGTCACCCTCCAATTGATCCCAAGAAAAAACTGGGACGAGGCCGCAAAAGAATTATTTGAATTTAATCATTTTGTAGAGCGAAGTAAAAGTGAATGATAATTTAGAATTTACTGACGATCTATCACAAAATCGAAATAAATCAAAATAAATCAAATTGTCCCTGTAACTAAGAGAAATGATGATATTACCCAAGGCTTAAAGAGTTCCTTAACGAACAGGAGATATTGATCGTGTAGTATTGTCTACGCCCACTTTTTATACCATTTCAATCTTTTTTATTAGCGATACTTTTAAAACTAATTGTTTTTAATCTTAAGTACATTTTTAAAGTTTAGTACTATTGTTTTAGAGATTTCAATATCGCAATTTTGCTTTAGTAATATTCAAAAAGAATCAATCATGATTATAAATCTCATAACAAAAGAGGATCTTCAGGAGTTTAAAACCGAGTTGCTGGAAGACCTACAAAACCTTTTTCAAATCAAGATTTCCCAACAGAAATTATGGCTCCGCTCCTCAGAGGTCAAAGCACTTTTGAAAATTTCCTCCGGAACATTGCAAAACCTTCGCAACAGCGGGAAATTATCTTGTACCCGAGTCGGCGGGACAATATATTACAATTACAAAGACATTGAAGAAATGCTTAAGAAGAAGCAATGATATTTCCCAATACTGAAACCAATGAATTATATCAAACACCTTACAGTTTTTTATGAAAAGGTGGCTCAGGATACTACGCTTAATCCATCACACATCAGCCTCTATTTAGCCTTATTCCAATTCTGGAACTTCAGCCGTTTCCGAAATCCGGTCAGAATTTCCCGCGATGAAGTGATGCGTATCAGTAAAATCCGCTCAAAAGCCACCTATCATAAATGCCTGAAGAATCTGCATTCTTCGGGCTATATTGATTACCAGCCGTCTTATAATCCATTTCAGGGAAGTCAGGTGGTGATGTTAGATTTTGGTGGGGAGTTGAAACCAATCCGTAAACGTTAATTTCATGCTGTTAATATGCCTATTTTTGAAGATATCATATCAATTTTGCGTGTTTTCACGGAATTGATTTTATCTTAGAATTTATAATTTAGTTTAAAATAAACCATATAAATTACAGCCATGAGCTTAAATCAAACGCTACAATGTCCGGTTTGTGCGGGGACAATCCCCTTTAATGTACAGCAGCTGATTGCAGCTGCCAGTTTTGAATGCCCGACATGTACATCAAGTATCAGAATGTCACCCTCGAGTGTCACTGAGGTAAAAAAATCTATGAAAAATTCACAATGATGAAAGGTCAGGTGAGCGCCAGAAAATTGTATACACTCGATATTAATGAATGTATTGAAGTTGTTGATAAAGTGTAACACATAAATGCGCTTTAGAAATCCGCTATTGGTTAAACATACCCAGCTTCTGGTTACGTGTAGCAATATTGCTGAACAATTACAATTTAGCTATGTCATGGGCCCCTTCGAAAAACGGTTGGATATCTTTATTTTACATTCACAGAATACTTTCAAAGTAAAAACACCACTAAATCTAGTGGCGTTATCTATTTAACTGAGGCGTAATCGGTATAGCCTCGTGCCGTACCACCTCCAAATACGCTATGACTATCGGAAATTAAATTTAAGGGTAAATTTCCCTTTACTCTGAACGGATAGTCCGGATTTGTCAGGAAATTCCGCCCAAATCCAATCAGATCTACCAACCCCTTCTGCAGTAATGTCTCTGCTTCTTCAGGCGTTTTGTTTCCTGTTGCGATGACCGTGTTTTTAAAAGTATTTCTCAGCTTAATTCTAAAGTCAATTGGAATCCGTGGGGCATCGTCCCAATCTGCCTCGCAAAGATGAATATACAAAAGATCGAGATCATTTAATCCCTTGGCAGCCAGCATTATAGTTTCAAGGATTTCAGGGTCATTCATATCTTTAAAACTGATAAATGGTGATAACCTGATTCCTGTTTTGTCTTTTCCGATAGCTTCGGAAACTGCTTTTGAGATTTCAATTAATAGCCTGATTCTGTTTTCTTTAGAGCCTCCATATTCATCAGTTCTTTTATTACTGTTGCTTCTCAAGAACTGATCAATCAAATAACCGTTGGCGCCGTGAATTTCGATGCCGTCAAAACCTGCTTCGATGGCATTTTTTGATGCTTGTACAAATTCGCTGATGACATTTTTGATATCCAATTTGTTCATTTCTTTTGGTTTATCCACGGGAATAAATGTTGCGTCACCGCCTAAAATATCATCAAAAATATAAACAGTGGTGTTTTGAGCTAAGATGTTTGACGGTGCTAAAGGTCTTAGTCCATTTACTTTTGAGCTGCTGACTCTGCCAACGTGCCAAAGCTGAAGAAATATTTTGCTTCCGTTTTTGTAAACAGCATCGGTGATCAACTTCCAGCCTTCGATCTGTTCTTGAGTGTAAATTCCGGGTGTTTTTGCATAACCCTTTCCCTGTAAGGAAATTTGTGTTGCTTCCGTTATGATGAGTCCTGCTGAACTCCTTTGAGCATAATATTCTGCCATCAGACTATTCGGTATGTCTCCCGGCTGTGTCGATCTGGAACGGGTCATAGGAGCCATTACGAATCTATTCTTTAAATGATTTCCTCCCAAATTATAGGGTTGAAATAAATGATTATAGGTCATCTTTTGAGTATTAATGGTTATGGTTTATTAGAGTTCGTAATAAATCCAAATTTTTATTAATTTAAAATTCACGGATCACGGATTTTTCGTCGTAAGCCATTTGCGCGATTTCGTCTTTACGTTTGAAGCTTATCTCTTTATGTTGCTTGATGTAATTGATAATTTCAGTAGTTGCGGCAACCATTTGCGGCGTTCCGCCAATGCGGTCGTGAAAACTGATAGACATTTGGCGTCGCTTTTTTTCGGATTCCTGGTACAGTTGATCAAATTCCATTTTGACCTGACGGATAAACTGGTCTGCACTGAAGTTTTTTCCTTCGATCAATACAATGTCATTACACCGTATGGTGTAAGGAACAACCGCAAATTCTTTCCCTTTGACTTTAACCAGAAAAGGTTCGTCGCGGCTTAAATCATCGATATGATATTTGAAACCAAGTTCCTGCAAAATTTCCAGTGTGTTTGCTCCTCGCCTCAGCCAATTGGCGTTATAGCCGATGGGAGTGAAACCAGTGACTTTTTTAATAGCGTCCGCACCATCTTTGATGAATTTTTTCTCAGTTTCATAAGGCATTGAATATTCCGTTGTCCAATCCATACCGTGTGCAGCTGCTTCATGACCTCTTTCCACGATTTCCTTGGCAAGGGCCGGATTTTTCAGTACCGCAGATCCCACCATATGTGAGGTCACTTTGATGCCAAGCTTATCCCAATTGTCAAGCATTCTGGGGATACCTTCTTTGTAACCGTACTGGTACCAGGTTTCTCCCGGCAGATCGACGAATCCTTTTTGCATATTTTGTGGGAATGGACTTTCAGCATTTACCGGCTGCCCTCCAGCTTCAAACTGCATTGATACGGATACTACAAGTCGTGATCCGTCTGCCCACTTTGTATTTTCTTTTTTATAATGCACATGGCCATTCAATTTTGGAGAAGAAGCAAATACATTTAAGGGTTGCACGATTCCTGCAATTCCGATTAAGCCTGTTTTCTTAATAAAATCTCTTCTGCTACTCATGGTTTTTAGATTTTAAATTTATTGAAATGCCTTTTCTATAATCAGCGTTTCTTCATACATGGTAAATTGGGTGATCAGATTATTTTCGACGGTAATACGCATGGCAAAAGGCATCTTAAAATGTTTTTCGGTTTTCTTCACGGTCCTTTCAACCATTCCAAAGACCGCAACCTGATTGCCTCGAAGCAAAAATGATTGCGCTTCAAATTTATCAGACCCTTCAACAAAATAGGTAAAAAGAGTTTTAAACAATTCAGAAATTTGATCCCTCTTGGAACGATGACCGGTCCAGGGCATATATTTGGATTCGAAAATATACCAGTCTACATTTTCTGAAATGACAGAGGCAATCTTATCGGGATTTTTGGAGCCAACATATTCAAAGAATTTGTCAACGGTCTGTTTGGTCTGAAGCTCCTGTTCAGAATAGCTTTGTGCAGTTACATTGCCTGAGAAATTCAAAATGACAAAAAATACGATTAATTTTAAAGCACTAATTGTCGTGTTCGTCTTGTTTTTCATAATTAGCTTTCAAAAAGTTTAAATTAAAATTTAAGCTGGGTAGTAATTCCTGCGAAGAAAATATTCTTACCGGTTCCTGACGCTTTTATATAATCTTTAGCCTGGAACCATGTTCCTTCCAGGCGGAAATACAGAAACGGAGTTGGTTCCCAGACAATTTCGCTTTCCAGTTGATTTCCGATTTTCTTCTTGGTAGTGGTATTTCCGGGATAAATTAAAGAAGTATTGGGGGCGTAAATTCCATCATTGCCGCTGTATCTCCAGAACATATCATAATCGACGATCCAGTCAATGTTCTTGGTAATTTCAAAACTTAATGACGGATGAAAATCAATTAAATTGGATGGTCCGATCACAGAAGCTAAGCCAAAGTAAGCACCTCTTGGGAATAACGGATTAAACGTCTGCAACATAGAATCACCCTGCGTTTTATCTCCACTGATAATTTCCGTTTTGAAACCAATTTCCGGTTTAAATTTTACCGAGTTAAACCGGTAACCACTGTTAATAGAAGCGGTCCATGCGCTGACTTTTTTTTCTGCCACATCGCCAAACTGAAATACAGCTTCACCATCATAACGCCAGTTTCCGGATTTACCCCAAATTCTAGTTCCTAACGAATGACGGAGTTCTCTTCCCTTGGCATCATCAAAATTGGCTTTCGTCCTCTTATAACCTAAATAATAAATGTCTATATTTTTGATAACGGGAATTTTATTAAATACAAAATAACTGCCCCAAAACTGCCGGTCCTGATTGGAAGTGTCATCAAAGATTCCATTGCGGGCGATCACGTAATTCGTAAAAAAGAAATCAGCTGAAACATTTTCCTTTTCTGTTATCAATTTCAAACCGTCAAAAGACTGCCTGTTATTCGGACCTTCTCTTAAAGCCACCAATCGCTGTGATCCGTACGACAGTTCCTGCCTTCCTGCTCTTACAATCAATTTTTTACTGCCTTCATTAATAATATTAAAATCCGCAAAAGCCTGATGCAAATCGAGAGGGTTCTGATCGACAGGACTTGGGTCAATTCTACCGTCGGCCAAGCTGCTTTGAGCCTGAACAAAAGCCCTGAAAAATTTTCCCGCATGAAAATCCGCGTGGAACAAATATCTTGATAAAACATAGCCGTCACTGTCCTGCGGCCCGTCTCCCCAATTTTCATTTTTGGCATAGAAATACTGGAATCTTACATCGCCACCTAAACTTAGATAGGTGTCTTTTGAAGCATTTAACGGGATAAATTTCATCTTACTGTACCAATCACTTTTTGTAGAATCATTTTTTATAAAACTGTAATCCTCATCGTACCGAAGCGACTTAAAAACCTGATATTCCTGAGAAAAACAGAATATAGGAAGCAGGAGCGCTGATAATAAAAGTTTTGTTTTCATAACTGTCTATTCAGATCAAACATTCTTAAAAACTTTATTGAACTGCATTTTTCTTAATGTCTTTGTAGGCATTAGGAATATTGAAATTGTAATGCAGCCAATTGAATAGCGTATATCCTTTATCAAACTCTTTCATTGCCACGGCAGATTTGGTCTGTTCTAATGTGAGTCCTTCTTTTACAGCGTTTTCTACATTTTTCTGCAGTGCCGTTACATAATCAATGGTATACCTGATGCCTGCTTTATTGGTAATTCTACCGTGTCCCGGAACGACAATGTCTTTGTCAGAAATCATATTGTAGATTTTGTTGAGGTTTTTTACGGGTTCCAAAAAATAGCCATCAAACAACCAGGGAATAGCCGGGCTTTCAGCAATAAATGGATTTCCTGCCCACAAAACATTTCCTGCAGGAGATTTCAGATAAACGAAAAGATCTGCCGGAGACTGTGCTGTTCCCACGTTAATAACCTCCACAACATTTTCTTTTCCCATATCTATTTTCATCGTCTGGTCTACTGCAATCGTGACATCTGCAGGTCTGTAAACACTTTCCTCAATGCCGCGCCCGCTTCCGAAAAGTCCGATCATAAACTGTTTGATATGGTCATAGTTCTTTGAAAGATTTTCTTTGCAGAATTCATTTTGAATAATAATAGTTTCCTTCGGGAGGAGATAATTTCCAAAGCAATGATCTCCGTGATCGCTTGTGTTGATGGCATAAACGATTGGTTTATCAGTTACTGATCTTATCAGCTTATATAACTGATCGTACAATCTTTTGCTTAACATGGTTTCAATCAGTAAAACACCTTTTTCACCCACGATAAATCCTGCGGAAGTTGCCTGTGGAATTCCTTTTGTGGTCTCGGCCTCTGTGGTACTGGGTGAGACCACATAAACGTTCTCCGAAATTTTATGCAGTTTTAACGTTACCTTATTGGCATCCCAAATAGGAAGGTGGTCGGGCATTGCGGACTGGGCCAACATTGAAATATTGGTAAACAGGAAAGTAGCAACTAGCATGATTCCTGATATCATTTTTTGAGTTTTCATAATCTAAGTTTTAAGATGTTTTAATTTTTTATCGTTTGCACGTAACCTCCAAAATATTTCACCGGAGACCAATCCGGAATTACAGGTTCAATCGCAGGATCTAACGTTTTAAAATCTCTTGCGCCGTAGACTACTTTTCCATTCATTACCGTTAAATCAGATTCTATATTTCGGACACTGTCATTTGAAACTGTAAAATAATCTTCGGATAAAATGGAAAAATCAGCATACATTCCCTTGATCAGTTTTCCCTTGTCTTTTTCTTCGCCGGAAAACCAGGCACTTCCCGAGGTGTAGAGCTGCAATGCGGTGAACTTGTCTAACACCTGATCTTTTGGCCAGAACTGCATTCCGCCCAACGTTTTTCCCGTGATCAGCCAATGTAGAGCCATCCAGGGATTGTAGGTGGAGATTCTCGTTGCATCAGTTCCCATTCCCACAGGAATTCCCATCTCAAGCATTTTTTTGATTGGAGGCAATTGCGTTTTGGGTTTGCCATACATTTTTTCATACAATTCACCCTGAAAATACATTCTGAACTGCACCGCTACACCGCCGTTTAACGCTTTTACCCGTTCTAATTCCCTCGGTGTAATGGTTTCTGCGTGATCGAAAAACCACCGTAAACCGTTAAATGGAATTTCTCTATTGACCTTCTCAAAAACATTCAGCATTCTGTCGATTGACTCACCGTAGGTGGCGTGCAGACGAAATGGCCATCTGTTTTTGACAAGTAAGCGGACAATCGGTTCAAGATCAGATTCCATCTTATCGGAAAGAACAATTCTTGGTTCGAGAAAATTTTCAAAATCGGCCGCTGAGGCTACGATGTTTTCTCCTGCACCTTCTTCGGTGTACCCATTGGCAACCAAAAGATTGTCATTTTTATTGATGACCGTTTCTTTCACCCATTTTTCATAATCCTGAAGTTCTTTTCCTTTCTGTTGGGCAAACAGGTAGTAAGAAATTCTGAGATTCAGTTTTCCTTGTTTTGCTAGCTCCATCGAAGTTGAATAATCTGCCGGGAAATTCTGTGAACCTCCCGCAGCATCAATAACTGAAGTTAATCCAAAGCGGTTGAGTTCACGATTAAAGTAAAGAGAACTGTTGATTCTTTCTTCAGGAGTCAGTTTTGTAGTCAAACCTAACGTTGTGTAAATGGCTTTCGGCGTTTCTTTGGCGAACATTAAACCTGTCAGGGTTCCGTCTTTATCCTGTTCCAAAATGCTTCCTTCATAGTGGGTATCTTTGGTGTAGCCCAAGATTTCAATTCCTTTTTTATTCAGAAAAGCTTTTCCATATAAATAGGTAATAAAAACAGGTTTGTCGGGTACAGCTTGATTGATTTCTTCAATAGTCGGCTGTCTTTTTTCCTCAAATCCGAATTCATTCCAACCACCGATCACTTTGATCCAAACTCCGGGAGGCGTCCTAGCCGCCTGTTCCTTGAGCATTTCCATTGCTCTTTTCAAAGTTTTAACGCCATCCCAACGCAATTCTGCATTGTAATTGAGTCCTTCACGAATAACGTGAATATGACTGTCATTCAGACCCGGAACTACTGTTTTTCCTTTGGCATCAATAGTTTTCGCAGATGAGTTCCTATATTTTTCCAGGATACTTTTTGAAGTTCCTGTTTCCAGAATAATTCCGTTTTTTATTGCCATCGCCTGAACAAATTCTCCAGCTTTCTCCATCGTAGCAATTTTACCGTTGTAAACGATGAGGTCAGCTTTTTCCTGAGCCTGAATCAGCAGACCAAAGAAAAATAATGGGACTAACAGTATTCGTTTCATTTTTTTAAATTTAATGGGCTGTTGTCAAAGGTTATTTTGAAAGGAAAAATGCCAGTAGATCTTTTTGTACCTGAGCGGTATTTTCCTGAACAATCCAATGTCCGGCGCCCGCAATTTTAGATTCGGTTACATTGTCTGCTACCAATTTAGAATGGTCTTTTAAGAATGCTGCCGCAAAATATTCTCCGCCCATCGCCAGCAATGGCATTTTTAATTTCGTTTGCATCAAGACCAAATTGTCTTTTCCATCCTGAGGGAAGTTGGCAAACCATTTGAAACTTGATCTCGCCCCGTTTTTTACAGAGTACGCACGGATAAATTCTTCCGTTTCTTCAGCTGTGAAGGGGTCTTTTGCATGACCTACAACCGGCCAGAAATTGGTAAGATATTCTTTTTCTTTTCCGGTCACAATATCCCCCGAAGCAGGCCAGGCGAAAAAGCCAAACCACCACGCTGAAGCTGAAACCTGAGACCAAACCGGTTCGATTCCTGGTAATAAAGCATCCATCAAAGCCACTTTTCTAACTTCGTCACCGTATTGAGCGGCATATGCATAAGCCACCATCAAACCGATATCATGTCCCGCAAGATTGATCTTGTTGTAACCTAATTTTTTCACAAGTTCGTGGATGTCTTTCGCCATATTTTTTTTGTCATAACCTCCGGCCGGTTTATCAGATTCACCAACACCTCTCAAATCGGGTGCAATCACGGTGAAATGTTTAGAAAGTTCAGGAAGAAGACGGTTCCACATAAACCAGTTTTGACCAAAACCGTGAATCAATACCAAAGGTTCTCCTTTTCCGCCAATCACATAATGGATTTTAACCCCATTTACCACGGCGGTCTGGTGTTTGAAATTAGCAGGCGGATTGGCGGGCTTAGGATCAGTTTTAACCAATGAAGTTTTTGTCTTTACTGAATCTGTCTTTGAGGTAACATCCGATGTACTGAAAGAAGTCAGCATAAAGAAGTTGATTGCTAATAAGCTTAAAAAAAGCGTACTGTTTTTCTGTTTTAGATTTTTAATGAGTGATTTCATAATTGATAATTTGAATGAGTTATAATTTTTTAATTTTTATTATCCTGAAGCCATTCTGAAATGTAGAGTGCGATTTCCTGCCAGCCCGGCTGGCCTAATACGAAGTGATTCCTGTCCGGAAAAGCTTTAAAGTCGGTTACCGAACTTCTATCGCTGTATTTTTTATAATTATCGAAATTCAACTGTCTGGGAATGGTGTGATCATTTTCACCTGCAATAAAGAGTATGGGAGCATGCGGCCTGCTGAAGTCTACTTTTGCTACGGATGTAATTGTATCTCTTACAACCAGCTTAGACTCCGGAATTGACAATTGCTGATAACCTTTTTCCTGCCATTCTAGGGGAAGCCCGTTGGCAAAAGCGTATTGCCATTGTGGAAAGCTCATCTGAAAGGTTTTTTTTATTGAAGTGAAAAATCCCAGCGGTCCCCAACCTGCCTTCATAAAAGAAAACTTGAAAGTCATTATACCTTGCGGAGGAACCGAATGAATCGCCACAACTGATGACGCTAAATCTTTTTGATTTAAGATTTGACCAATCAAACCACCGATTGAATGACCAATAATAATGGGTTTTTCATCAAATGATCTGGCAATTTCTCCAAAATGATCAATCAATTGAGCAAGTCTTATAGATGCTACTTCTGCATCCGGATGTCTTTTTCGGAGTATCTCGGGAGATGCATCTTTGAATGGCCAGGGTGGAGCAATGGTTTTGTATCCTTTGTTATTGAAGAAGTCTTTCCATTCGTTCCAACATTCATTGCTGACAAAGGCTCCTGTAATAAATAAGATGGTTTTTCGGTGATTTGTTTGCATAACTGGGTTTAATATGGTTGTTATACCAACACTCTTCACAAAAATTGGGCATTATGTTTAATGGGTTTATAATCAGTTATTTGTGATTTTATCTGAATTTCTAATCCAACGATATTTCGTTGTAAAACGAAAAATTGCAGCATTATTTCGTTGGTTGAAAAATTGATTTTTTTTCTTATTATGCATTGTATTTCAATGCTTTAAATTGTAATTTAGCCTTATATTTTATAGTGTGAAATCCTCAGAAGCTAATGAACTCATATTTACGATTTACCAACTTTTTAATGGTTTTAATTTTTACTTTTCTCCCTTTCTATATTGAAGCGAAAAGTATTGTTATTACCAAATACAATGTTGAGCAGGCAGAAAAACGATTGAAATATCTTGATGACAATAACGAAAAGGTAGACATGCTTTTAGCATTAGGAAATTTTTACTTTGAAAGAGACAAATATAATCTTGCACCTGTTACAAAGGCAATCCATTATTCTAATAAAGCATTTGCGCTCAGTAAAAAACTCAAATACAAGAAAGGTATTGGAGCAACTTATTTATTGAGTTCTATGCTTGAGCAGCACGATAATCATCTGGTTAAGAGCTATTCTTACGCTGTTGCTGCGATAAATAATCTCAAAAATATTAATGAATATAATCTCCTCGGAGAATCCTGGATAATGATCTGGTCCAGCAAAACTCTGATGGGATTAAAATACGATGACCGTATATTTTATCTCGACAAAGCAATCAGCTATTTTGAAAAGTCAGGAAATAAACATCGAATCGGAGACTGCTACAGGGAAAAAGGGGATATCTATCTTTTGTTGGGAAATGGAGTTGAATCTATTAAATGCTTAAAAAAGTCACTGTCCCTATATCAACAGACTAACTATAAAAATTTACAGTACCTATATGATCTGATGGGTGCAGCTTATATTTTTTTAGGAGATTATAAGGAAGGACTGAAATATTGTTTTCTGGCGCTCTATACCAACGAAACACTCGGTGATAGAAAAGAATTTAATGATGTGATTTACAATAGAATTGGAATGGCGTACGAAGAAATGACAGACTATACTAATGCTTTACTGTATTATCAGAAATCTTTGCAAATCGCTGAAAAATTTAAAAATACCGATGACATTAAAGCAATTGTGGGAAATATTTCGCGCACAATGCTAAAAACCGGTCATTACGACGATGCTTTAGCACTAATTACCACGATAAAAAAGAAATATAAGACTATTGGTAAGGGCAATTCTTTTAAATTAGATTGTATTACGATCAGGATTTTTTTACATAAGAAACAGTACGATAAAGCAATTCCTTACCAGAAAAAATTATTGCACAATATTTCGTCCGTACATGATTATGATATTCTGGCTTTAATATATACCACTTTAGTTGATCTTAATTTAGCTCTGAAAAACTATGAAAAGGCTGAATTTTACAACCAGCTTCAATATAATATCTGCAGAAAAATTAATAAGGACAGTTATTTTGCCGATTTTAATCTTTGGGAATATAAAATAGATTCGGCAAGAGGAGATTTAAAGCCCGCATTGGAGCATTACAAGGAATATGTGAAATTCAGTAAGAGACATTTTGACGAAAAAAAAGCAAAGGAAATCAGTAAGTTGAATGTACTTTATGAAACTGAAAAGAAGGACAGATACATCAGCGACCTAACCAGTAAGTCTACCTTACAGAATGCCAGCCTCGAAAAAGCGTCGTTGACCAGGAATATTATGTTGGGAGGTTTCATCGTTTTAATGGTTTTTGTATGTTTTCTTTACAGAGCATATCGTCTGAAGCAGAGAAATAACTTAATGCTCAGTACACAGCAGGATCAAATTAAACAGACCAATATCTCATTAAATAATGCCATCACAGAAAAAGAATGGCTGTTGCGGGAAATCCATCACCGGGTAAAAAATAATTTGCATATGGTTGTTGGGTTATTAGCAAGTCAAAACGAATATCTGGAAGGTAAAGAAGCTATCGAAGCTAATTTGGAAAGCCAGAGAAGGGTAGAGGCGATGTCGATGATTCATAATAAACTGTATCAGTCTGAAAATCTTTCGATGATCGATATGCCATCCTATATATTGGATCTTACGTATTATTTATCTGATTCTTTTGACGTAAGAAAACAGATCAGATTTGCTCTCAATATTGATAAAGTAGATTTTCCCTTATCACATTCTGTACCGATCGGTCTGATTTTAAATGAAGCGGTGACCAATTCCATCAAATATGCCTTTCCAGGTAATAATGAAGGCGTCATTACCATAAATCTTAATAAAGAAAACGATAAATTTCATCTTACAGTTCGGGATAATGGAATGGGAATTCCTGAACCCATCGATATTGAAAATTCGAAATCTTTAGGTTTAAAGCTGATGAAAGGTTTGAGCGAAGATATTATGGCAGAATTTCACGTCAGTAACGAAGCAGGAACAAAAATCGAATTAATTTTTACAATTTAGAATCATGAATACAAATACAAAAATCCTGATCGTAGAAGATAATTTTGTGGAAGCTAATCACTTAAGATTGATGTTGAAAAACGCAGGATACACTGTTCAGGGAATTGCACGAAGTGTTAGCGATGCCAAAGAAAATATTGCCCAAGAGAAACCGGGGCTTGTATTATTAGACATTTTTTTGACAGGTAAAGACACAGGAATCGATTTAGGGAAATTTTTGAAGGAAGAAGATATAGGCTTCATTTATTTATCAGCCAACTCAGGTCAGGATGTTTTGCGTGACGCCAAAGCAACACATCCTTATGGCTTTCTTGTAAAGCCATTTCGTGAACAGGATCTTTTGATAATGATGCAGATAGCAGGATATCATCAGAAGCATAGTATAGAATCTTCTATTAGAAAAGAACAATTATTTCAAAGACAACTCAAAGACTTAATTTCCAATTTCGGAACCTGGGATCAATATCTTAAGCAAATCTGTATGGCTTTACAGCCTTTAATTCCTTACGAACTGATGATTGCCAATTATGTATCCGACGAAACTTCGAAGAATTTTTTTGTAGGCTTTCTGAGAACAGGTTTTAGTGAGTATCAAAAAATCACCTTGGAAAGTTTGCAGGAACTAATGAGTTTAAAACTTCACGAACTGGAATTGATTCTGAAAAATTCGATGATGGAAGAGAGAATAATTCATCATAACGAATATGAATTCCAGAAGAAAAAAATGGAACCGACGCTTCATAAAATCATTGGAAATCATCTTGGAATGAAATCCAATCTAACGCTTCCAATTCCTTTGTCTATATCGAAAAAGGGTAAATTTGTATTCTCATTTTATAGTAAGAATCCTGCTGTGTTTGATGAGAATCATCTGGGGATTTGCAAAAGACTGCAGGATAATTTGATTTATAATGTTGAAAATATTGTTGCAAGTCAAATCCAAGAAAGTCAAAAACCAATTACCTTAAAACCATTAGAAAATCAATTTGAAGGGATTATCGGAAAAAGTCCTGCTTTACTTAGCGTTTTTGATAATATAAGTCAGGTTGCACCAACAGATACTACTATTTTAATTACTGGTGAAAGCGGTACAGGAAAGGAGAAAATTGCTACTGCTATTCACAGTTTATCATCAAGAAAAAATCAGCCTTTCGTCAAAATAAGCTGTGCATCACTACCTGCCACTCTGATAGAGACAGAACTTTTCGGTCACGAAAAAGGTTCATTTACAGGAGCTCTGCATCAGCATATCGGGAAATTCGAGCAGGCCAACAAGGGCACTTTATTTTTAGATGAGATAGGGGAGATTCCCTTGGATATTCAGGTCAAATTACTGAGGGTTCTTCAGGAAAAAGAAATCGAGCGTGTGGGAAGCATCAGATCCATTAAAGTAGACATCCGAATTATTGCCGCCACCAATCGTAATCTTGAGAAAGAAGTTGCTGAAGGAAGGTTTCGTCTCGATCTGTATTATAGGCTTTGTGTCTTTCCATTGCAGTTACCTGCTTTAAGAGAAAGAAAGGATGATATCGGAATTTTAGCACAACATTTCATTCGTAAATTCTGCGAAAAATTAAATAAAAACGAATTACATCTCTCTTCTGAATCGTTGAAAAGCCTACTCAGTTATCATTGGCCGGGAAATATCCGTGAACTGGAAAACCTGATTGAAAGAAGCGTCATTCTGACAAAAGGTGAGTATATAGATCTCATTCCATTACCAGTAAAAGCAAGTTCAGACAACCTTCATGCTGATGAGGATTTTGGACAGCATAAAACGATAGAGGAAAATGAAAGAGCTCATATTCTCAATGTTTTAAATAAATGTGGTGGAAGAATAAGAGGTGAGGATGGTGCAGCCAAAATTCTTGGTGTTCCTCCGACTACACTTGCATCCAAGATTTTGAAGCTCGGCATCAAGCGAAATCACTTTTAAAACTTATAATTTTTCTTGAAAAATTACATTTTGAAAAAATTAAAAAATCTTATCATACGTTAATTGGAACGAGCGTTCCGTTATTTACCTTTGCCTTATCAAAATTTATTAATTAATCATTAAAACAATTCAAAATGAAAAATTTAGAAAACAAGGTGGCTATTGTGACAGGAGGAAATAGCGGAATCGGATTTGCGGCAGCCGCGGAATTATCAGCAAAAGGTGCAAAAGTAATAATAACAGGAAGAAACAAAGAAGCCCTTCAAGAAGCGGAAAATGAACTCAGTGTAACAGGAATTCAGGCTGATCAGTCAGATCTGAATTCTATTGATGATCTTGTAAAGCAGGTCACGTCTCAGTTCGGGAAAGTTGACATTTTATTTTTAAATGCAGGTATTGCTGCTTTCGCACCTTTAGAGGCAGCTTCTGAACATCATTACGACAATATTATGAATGTAAATGTAAAAGGAACTTATTTTACACTTCAAAAACTATTACCAATATTAAATGACGGCGCCTCCATTATTTTTAATACTTCAGTAAATGCCCATTTGGCAATGCCCAATTCAAGTGTTTATGCTGCTAGTAAAGCCGCTGTTCTTTCTATGAATAAAGTATTCGCAGCTGAATTGGCATCAAGAAAAATCAGAGTTAATGCTGTTTCGCCCGGACCAGTGGAAACGCCACTTTATGGAAAATTAGGATTGGCAACAGAAGAAGTGGAAGGTTTAGGAGCAGTTCTTGGACAGAAAATTTTACTGAAACGTTTTGCGCAATCTTCCGAAATTGCAAAAACGGTTGGCTTTCTCGCTTCAGACGATTCATCCTTCATTACTGGAACGGAAATCATTGTTGATGGCGGTTTGACTGTCAATTCTGTTGTATAGTTCTTTTGCTAAAATAACGGAATGAATGTTCCGTTATTTTGTTATATTTGTTATTCAATTAATTTGGCATTATGGCACGAACAAAAGAATTTGATGAAGAACGAGCTCTAAATAAAGCGATAGAAATTTTCTGGCATAAGGGTTATAATGGCACTTCGGCTCAGGATCTTGTGACTCATCTGGGGTTAAGTCGATCGAGCCTTTATGATACGTTTGGAGATAAAAAAAAGTTATTTATAAAATCGTTAGATAAGTACCAGAAGCAGAATCAGGATGCCATTAGCGAGCTTTTCAACGCTTCAGAAAATATAAAAGATACATTGCAAGCAATTTTTAAACAAGCTATTATAGAAAGTCTGGAAGATAGAATTACGAAAGGCTGCTTTATGGTCAATTCTTCTGTTGAATTGGCAATGCACGATTCTGCAATTGCTAAAATAGTACAGGAAAATACAGATACAATGGTTAATGTATTTACAAATGCAATTCAGAAAGGTCAGGATTTAGGACAGATTTCCGATAGAACGGATGCAAAAGTTTTAGCTAGATTTATCTTTAACAATTATGCTGGAATCCGAGTTATGGCTAGAAGCGGAGAAATGGATAAACAGGTTTACGATGACATTGTGAAAGCAATACTTTCTTTATTGTAGAAAATATACCATCATAATATGACAGGAACAAGACATTAGGAGGAGACAATCCGTCACAATTTTATAACAGTGTTATGCCTGTAGTAGGTTTTTCTAATCAATTGGATGTTGATAAGCCATTTAATGAGGGACCCATATTACGGAGAACATACTTTATCAGGGACTTATATTTATGGAGGATTTTTTAGAAAATATAAATAAATCATGAAAAACATCGTAGTGTTAGTGTTCGCTTCTTTTTTAGCATCATGTGCAAAGAAAATAGAACAAAAAGTTTTTACATATGGAAATATTATTGTTAAGACTTATACCATCGAAAGAGGAGATGTACAAAGTGCAAATCCCGATAAAAGCTATGTCGAAGTCAGGAGAGGCTTACAAGCAGAAATACCATTAGTATATGATTCATATGGCATCAACAGTGTCTCAATAAAATTTAAAAACAAAACAATTCTTGTTAAAGGAAATGATGAACAGACGATTGATCTAATTAAAAATGCTCATATAAAAAAAGCAGATGTTTTCGGATATAGAATCGTAAAATAAAAACTACCGAAATACAAATTCGCTTCACAAAAGATTCTGTTAAGCGAATATTCGTCATTAAAATAACATTTATATCAGGCAGATGATACCAAACTGGCTAGGTCTACAACAAATCCTTTTTTTATAGGCAGCAGACAGTCGATTACCTGGATGGTTCACAGTATGACACCCTGGTAGATCATTGTATAGGCTGTCCTGTGCAGGCGGTAGATTAAAGTTTGTGCCGACTTCGGAAGGGTATTTGATTTTTAGAAAAATATGTGTATTTACAATTATACGGATCATCTGGGGATTGTCCGTCTGAACTATGCAGATGCTAATCATGATGGCGGTATACTGCTACGAGGCATGAATGTAAAGCATTGTGAAGATCTGTGAGACGGTAATTTGACTTGTTATGATGTCTGGATGCCGAGGGAAGTTGTAGAGGTGAATAACTACTATGCCGATCCCCAGATTGTATTGTTGCCTAAAAAATCATAGAGGGCCAAGAGCTTCGGTGTAGAGTTTCCTCTTGTATTGAGGCTCAGGTCAATAATCCGACTTTAAGCTGTTTTATGGCCTTCAACATACTTTCATATGCGGTTGAATAATCTTTTAAAACAACTTTACATTATTCTCATCAGAATGAATTGTGCTTCTGGTATTCAATAATTAATTAAACTAAAATTTTCTCAATTATTTGATTTTCGTAATCAATTGTTTCGATTTAATTACAACAGATTTCGATAGTCAATCTAATTTTGTATCATAATAAAATCAAGGTATGGAAACAGAAAAAGTATGGTTCGTAACGGGAGCATCCAGAGGAATGGGGCTTTCATTAGTCAAAAAACTTCTCGAAGACGGTTACAAGGTTGCTGCAACCAGCAGAAAATCCCGGAGTTTAGCTGAGGCGCTCGGAGATTTTGACAAACAGCAGTTTTTACCGTTGGAAGTAGATCTGACAAACGGCAAATCTATTAGCAAAGCATTTGAAAAGACTGTTGGCCACTTCGGGAGAATAGACGTTTTGGTCAATAATGCAGGCTATGGTATCGGTGGGGCCGTGGAAGAATTAAACCAAGAAGAGATCAAGGACAGTTTTGACATTAACGTGATGGCTGTGATTAAGACGATGCAGTCGGTCATGCCATATTTTAGAGAACAAAAATCGGGAAACATCATCAATATTTCATCAATTGCAGGATTTGCCCCGGGAATCGGATGGGCTATGTACGCCGCAACAAAATATGCGGTAATGGGACTGTCCGAGGTCATGGCAGAAGATGTGAAAGAGTTAGGTGTTAAAGTAACGGTGGTGGCGCCGGGTGCTTTCCGCACCGAGTTTCTGGAAGAAAGCTCCCTTGTATTTGCTGAAAATAAAATTGACGGCTACGATGCGATCAGGGCTTCACACGAAAAATACGCTGTAATGAACGGCGCGCAGGCCGGAGATCCCGACAAGCTGGCCCAAGTTTTAATCAATCTTGTACAGAATCCCAATCCGCCCGTACGCCTGTATTTGGGAAGTGATGCTTACCATCGTGCACAGGACAAGATAAAGTTGCTATCAGAGGAACTGGAAAGTAATAAGGACATTTCTTCTTCTACCGATTTTTAAATGATCATCTGAATTAATAACGCTGCCATTTTAAAGTGGCAGTGTTTTTTTTGTTTGATTTTCGTATATTTAGTCAATGGAAAAAATGCAGTCACTGGAAGAATTTTACCGGTCGAAATTTAATCGGGTTCCTGAAAATATACGTAATGGGGTGGGGCACTTTAATGTCTTTGCCATCGATGAGTACATCGGTAACAATGCTAAGCCGGTGGTTTATAGCCGGAAAGATTATTTTAAGATAACCCTGATCATCGGTCGAAACCGGATTCATTATGCTGACAAGGTCATTGATATCCAAAAGCAGGCGCTCTTTTTTACCAATCCGCACATCCCTTACAAGTTTGAATGGCTTGATGATCATAAGGCGGGATTCTTTTGCGTGTTTACGCCGGCTTTTTTCCATCATTTCGGAAATCTGAACGACTATGAAGTTTTTAAACCCGACGTCATACCTGTTTTTGAACTTACAGATGAGCAGCTGGAAGATGTAAAGCAGGTTTACAGGAAAATGCAGACTGAGTTGGTTTCAGATTATGCTCATAAATATGATCTGTTGAGAAACCGGGTATTTGATCTGCTACACTATACCCTTAAGATGAAACCGGCTTCAAAAGCTGAAAAGCAGCAGGCTAATGCGTCTCAGAGGATCACTCATCTGTTCTTGGAACTGTTAGAGCGTCAGTTTCCGATTGAAGATGCAAGGCAGCGGATCCAGTTTCGTTCACCTTCTGAATTCGCGGGGCAGCTCTCTGTCCATGTTAATCATCTCAATCGCGCCGTTAAAGAAATTACTGAAAAAACGACTTCGGAGATTATTGCGGAACGTTTATTACAGGAGGCAAAGATCTTATTAAGACATACCGAATGGAATGTTTCCGAAATTGCCTATTCACTAGGGTTCAAAGAGGCTACGCATTTTAATAATTTTTTCAGAAAGAATATGCAGATGACACCGATGCGGTTCCGGGAAATGCAGTGATTACTTCGATCGTGAATTGTTAAATAGCTTATTGATTTTGTAGTCTGTGCTTCTGATTCGTGTCAATGATCTCACCGTAAGCCCAGCTACTCTAGATAGTATTACATTATCCATCGCATGATGCATAAATTTAGAACAGAATAAGACTACATATGTAATATTTTTAGACATATATACGCACAGTCGGACAATTGTGTAATTTTTAGAATTTTTTTCTCGTTTCCTAAAATGGAAAAAAGATCTCTTCACCTTTCAACATCTTGCCAACTTTTTCGAAATCGCCCTCAAAGTCAAGTTCAATCTTAAAATCCTCAATAACAGATTGTCCGTCGTTTGTAACTTGAAGCTTTAGCCAACAATTTTAACCCCAAACATACTCTTGATTTACAATCAAAGAATGATTAAAATTTATACTTTTGAATAAGTCGTTTAAATTACTATTAGATTTATTTTAATAAGTTCATCTTTACTTAAAATAATTTTCTGTTATAAGTTTGTTTTTGATATTAATGATAGAATTATCTTGTATTGATCTTATAGATTCTAGTAAAGGATTATGTTCACCATCGTAATATACGGTAAATAATGATACAACTTAATCAAATTCTTGGTAAACTTCTATATTACTAATCCTTTCAAACAATTCTTCGTAGACTCCTAAGTCATTAAAATTGAATTTATTTAGAAATATGTTATCATCTTTTTCAAAAAAATTAAAAGTTAACGCCGCCAAAATGATGATTATAATCCTACTCATTGTAATGATACCTGATTAGAGCTTTTGTCATTTGAATAAATTCATTACTGTCCGTATCAATAACATAATTTTTATCCTGACAACAAGTACAGAGATCAATATTATTAAGTCCACTAATCAATTTTTTATATCTCACATCTTTAACACAATTTACACAAATCGGTATATTTTCTTCTTCAGTCATATGATTTAATTCTCCTATTTGCAAATTTTAATAAATATAAACCTTATTTACAAGCACTATTATCTGACATAATGCTCGTAAAATCAGAATGTAAGTAACTTGTAAAAGGTCAGGTAAAAGTTAAATAAAATAGTAATGTAAATCATCATTTACTTTAGTCTTCATGTATTCATAAAAAATAAAAAAACAGAAAGCAAAGATAATTCGCTCTCTAGTCAAATATCTAAATTCTGACAAGAGCAGTCCTTCTGATTTTCAGAAAACTCTTTACGTATAAAAATCTACACAAAGATTTTTTTCCGAAGAACCTTGGCAGAATGACACTCTCATTTTCAAAAGGCTTTCTTTTTTCTTTTTTCTTTTTTTAAAATTTTTTTTCTTCGTTTTCTTTTAGAAATATTTCAACTGAGAAATTTCAGGTGCAAAAGAAGGATTAAATTCTTTATTTGAACTCTAAAAAAACTTGTTCAAAATTTGAACTTTTTCCTTGCAAATTTGAGCAGAAATTTTTAGTTTTACTACGTAAAATTTAAATTAGGATTTTACCACTTTTTTGCCAATGTCCTATTTAAGGCCATCCACAGAGATACTACAGCGAAAATCTTATCCATAAAGCGATGAGGAATGGGCACAAAATCCCTCACTCTCCGCCAGGTTAGAAACCAAAATAAGCTAAAACGCTGTAAACATTATGTTTACAGCGTTTTTTGTTTTAGCGCAGTATCAAAAAAAACCAAAATAGGTCACGATTTACCTGATGCTGAAAAAAAACTTGTAACTACAGAGAGTTAAAATCTAACCTGCTTGGATGACATAAAGAAGTACAAAAGATTCGTCATTTTTTACAATAAGCGTGTCGTTGGAAGTCTATACATTTGCACCTTCAAAATTTAGAGTTAACTATAAAAAGATTATAATCATTTATGAAAAAGTGTATGCTTGCTTCTGTTGCGATATTAGGGTTCATCACAATCGGAGCACAAAACGTTAAGTTAAATGTAAGGTTAAAACCAATCCAGACTTTGGTGGTTAACAATTCTCAGAAAATTGTAAACTTAGACTACATAACGAAAGATGATTATGCAAACGGAGTTTCTTCACTTAATACAGATCATTTAACCATCTTCAGTACCGGAGGATTTCAGGTGAAGGTTAAAAATGCTAACGCTATTCTGCAAAACGGAGGCAAAAACATCAAAGCGAATACGATTCAGCTTAAAGCCAGCGCAGGTACAGATCCTGTAAACGGAGCACAATATGCACAGGGTGCCACCCTTTCTGCAAACGCAACAACTTTGGTAACGTCTACGGTAGGAGCTGCCAATAAGAAAATCAGTATTGAATACAAAGGTGCAGGAGCAAATGATTACATGGATAACTATATTGCAGGACAGGATCCTACAGTATATACAAGTGAACTTACGTACACGATTATTGCACAGTAATAATATTCTATAAAAAGTAAAACTGCTACAGGAAATGAAGGTTTTTTCATAAAGTTAATCGTTTAATGTAGTTAGTATTATTAAGGTCACAATTTAGCCGGCTTCTAAAAATCCACATTCATTGTAATGATTGTTGGATTAAAGATTTTATACTAATGAAATTGTTTTTATTTCCTGATGCTAAATTAGGTGTCCTCTTTTAACAATAATTTCAAATTTGCCGATAAGATTTATGAATTTTCCGAATTAGGTAATAATATTTAATTTTTGTATAGTATTATTTAATCTATATTGGTTTTTGTTGATTAAAGATCAGAATATTGTATTTATTGCTGTTAAGTGATTTTGTTTATATTGTAAAGTGTTGAACAGGAAATGTCTAAATTTTATTGATCAGAGAAACCGACAACAAAGGAACAGTAGTAATCCAAACGCATCCCTACTTTCATCTGTTTGATTGCTGAAGAGCGTTACATAATCTGGTGAAATCACATCCCGAATTCTGAGACGTTTTCCTGGGAGTTTGATTGCTTGTTATCTTGGGATTTCAATGGAAAGGTTAAGCCGCATCCGTAAGATTTTTTAAGGAGTAATAAAAAATCTTTTAATAAAAGTCAATCTCATTTCTTAACAAATGTCATCGTTCAGGATTTCTGATAATTATAATTTTACCAATGTAATGTTAGCGATTACAATTTAAAATTAACATTAAAAATTATTATTATGAATGCATCAATTCTTTTACAGGACAGCTTATTAATGATCTGGAACAACCGTAACTCTGCGGAAAGACTTTCATTAATGGAGAAAATCTACGCTCCTGACATCCATTTTTACGAAAGCAACGACAGCGAACCTTTTGTTGGCATCGAATCCATCAATAATCTCATCGGAAAACTGCAGCAGGAATGGGCTCCCGATTTTGAATTCGTTGTTACGGAATCTCCAAAATTCAACCATAATGTTCAGCATATCAGTTGGAAACTTGGAGCACCCGAACTGACTGTAGCCATAGGATCCGATATTGCATTTATTGAAGATGATAAAATAAAATCTCTGTATCTTTTTCTAAACAGCTAAACTTTAAACACAGCCTGCTGTTGGGCTTATTTGCTCTTTTGTCCTATAAAAAAACCCTGAAACTTGAATAATTCCTAAGGCTATAATTTTTTGCTTTTCGTGTCTGCAGAGCAATAAAACTATTTTAGAGTAGATTCTGGCTAAACGAAAAGGAGACCCCATAACGGTCTCCTTTTTTACTTCAGCGATTTTGAGGTTTGAGGTATTCAGCAATGCTTTCAATTGCAGTAGGAAACCCGAGGATTGGTAGTGTCTCCGCATTTAAACTGGTATTTGGCTTGCAGGTATTTCGGTACCGGATTATCTGTGACCTCCAGCGGAGTCATCGATTGTCCGTTATAAGAAGGCATGGTAATCTGCGCAGCGGAACCATTGCCCAGAGCGGTATTTTTGGCATTGCTGTTTCCATTGAAACTGTAATCCATCATGGCATCCAAAAGACGATATACCCCATAATAGTCCAGCGCGTCAAAAGTTGTTCGCGAACTTGGCATTGCATGGTCTGTTACATAATTGTACCCGTTAACGGTAGATGATTTAATGTAAATGAAATCTTTTTCAGCATTAGGAATATTAATATTTTTAAAAATATCAATGGCCATTCTGTGATCGTTAAAATCATCCTCATCATATACCTGTGTGATCATTTTGGTATTTGAAGGAAAATTTTGTAATTGCTCTTGGGTGCTTAGCGGACTGTTCCAATTAAAAGAATACCAGGGTGCCATCGTGAAAAGAAAGCGCCCGTACTGTCCCCAGCCTTTTTCAGTAAATGCCTTATAGGCAAGATCAATACTGGCTCCTCCACCAAATGAGTGTCCCATAAAACCTACTTTCTGAGTATCAATAATGTTGGGATAATCTGCCGCAGCTTTTGTGAAACCTTCCCACAGCGTCTGGTAACGGTGATTAACGCTTATGTCAATAGTCCGGTAAGGTACAAAAACCACTACATAACCTTTCTTTGCAATAAAATTATAAAGTTCTATATTATAATCTTTATCCTCGCCGCCAAAAGGATGCGAAAAGAATATAGTAGGTCTCGGAGAAGTAATCCCCTGAGGATAGAAAATTGAAACCTGTGTTGCCGTATACTGTGGATTAGTGAAGTTAATTTCTGCTACTTGATAGCTTCCGTCTGAACCATATCCTGATGTAGGCTTTTGTATCGGTCCCTGAAGGCTGTTGCCAAGCTTAGACTGAAGAGGGGAGGCTTCTTCAGTTTCGGTAGTAGTCTGAGAACATGCAGAAGTGGTAATAAATATAATAATTACCCATAGATGTAATAGTGTTTTCATTTTCTTTTATTTTTAATATTTTGAACCATTTGATCTTTAATTTCCTGATATTTTTCGTATTGTCCTGGGTCAAGAATCTGGCTCAGAGCATTGGATTTTTCTTTCTGTAAAACTTTCAGTTTTTTAAATTTAACGAGCTTACCTTCGTTACTTTGCAGAATAGGATCATTCTTTCGTGCATATTGAAGATTAAGTGCAGAAACCTGCTCTACCTGCTTTGGGGTTAATGCTAATTTACTTGTCATCCACTCCGTCAGCATCTTTGCACGTTGTTCGGGAGTACTGTCCTTTAATTTTTTTGTCTGTGCTTCAAGATTCACAAAGGTCATGCAAAGGAATGCTGTAATAAAGACCGGCCATAGTTTTTGCTTTAAAATCATCTTGGAAAATTTAATTTTAATGAAACAAATGTAGCAAGAATGATGATTTTCTTTAAGATTAAAAAGGGTGAACCTGCTAAATTTCAGGGTGAAATTCATCATTGATCCAGCCACTTTCTAAAATGCATGGCTTTTGCCTTACTGACAACGACCTGTTCCGGAGGTAACGGATGTATTTTGACAAGTAGCCTCCCATTGAAAAAGTATTCTACGGCATCAACGGCGTTCTTGTTAATAATGAATTGACGGTTAGCCCTGAAAAAGAGCGCCGGGTCAAGGTCATTTTCCAACTGTTCAAGTGTAAATTCCACTATATATTGCATTCCATTGGTCACATGGGCGTATACCATCTCGTTGGCGGTGCGGAACCAATTGATTTTAGCTGCTTCTACAGGAATAAGCCTGCCACGGTAGTGGATAAGAAAGGATTGTTTATACTTCTTTGCCGTATTTGTGAGTTTTTGCAGCAGGATTCCTGTTTCAGCATGTTCATTATTTGAGACAGATGCTATAAGTAAATCGTATTTAAATAAAGTGCGTTGTACTTCTTTCTTGTCAAAAGGTTTTAAGATATAATCAATGCCATTGTTACGGAAAGCTTCGATGGCATAATCATGATATGCTGTAACAAAAATAACGGGTTTTCTTATGTTGACGCGTCTGAAGATTTCAAAAGATAACCCATCGGAAAGGCGGATATCTGAAAAAATCAAATCATAAGCACTCTCATTTAAAGCAAACCAATCCACCGCTTCTGCTATATTTTGCAGCGTCTTCACCATATGAATCTCGGGATTGATTTCTTTCAGGATATATTCCAGATTTCTTGCGGTAGCAGATTCATCCTCAATGATGACGATTTGTAAATTTTTCATAATAAAGGAAGCTTTACGATAAAATATTCTGCGGTCTGATGGATCTCTATCTCATGATGCGTTTGCAATCTGTATCTTTCATTCAGGTTGATAAGTCCAAGTCCGGTATTTTCCGCCTCGCCAATGGTTGGCTGGAGATTATTTTGAATAATGAGCCATTTATCTTTTTCAAAAATTTCTACCGTTAAAGGATTTGAAAGGGTAGCGCTGTTATGCTTTACTGCATTTTCAACCAAAGGCTGCAGTGATAAATGAAGAATTTGCTTATTAATAATAGCTTCGCTGATATTGATATGAATCTGAAAAGTATTTTCCAGCCGCATTTTTACCAATTCGATATAGGATTTTAAATGTTCAAGCTCCTGCCCGAGAATTACCAGATTGTTGTCTGGAGAGACCAATGTGTATCTGAAGATTTTTGAAAGATGGAGAATATAGTTTTGAGCCAGATCCGGATTTTCCCTGGTTATAGCAGAAAGGCTGCTCAGGGTATTGAATAGAAAATGGGGGTTAAGCTGCTCCCGAAGCAATTGCAGCTGAGCCTGCAGATAAGCGGAATTGAGCTGTTCGTTGATCAGGTCTTTATTTCTGCTTTCACGCATCAGAAGAATAAGACGGATCACTATAGCAATCATGATACTGCTGAGTAAAAACCGGGCAAAGTATCCTCTGATTCTGCCTCCCGGAAATGGATGAGTACCGAAAAGTAAAGAATGGAGCATGCTTCCTAATATTATTGCTGCTACAATCAACAAACCATTGAATAGGTATAGTTTCAGGTATTGGTTGTTTTTCCTAAGCACATTCAGAAACTTGCCGTCAGAAAGATTAAGATAAAATAACAGAAGGCAGAAGAACATATTATATAAAAACTGGAAAGCATATTCTCCAATATCGAACTGCCAGTACCGGGCAATAATCCCATCACTGTTTAAAGCCATCAGTTTTGCAGAATTAACTATCAGAGTGATCAAAAAGGCACTATAAAAATATATTTTTCTCTCCTTCTTATTCATGGGTACAAAGAAAGTAAAATATTACAACCAATGCTATAATAAATGGTTGAAACGGCAAAACCTGGCGGTGAAATGTTTGTTAGGAATCATACCATTACTATATTACATGAAAATTAAGATAATCAAAATACAGAAGCCATTCCATCGATTCATACATTTCACTAAGAATTTATTAATGTTCACAAGAGGTCCCTTCCTTCTCCAGTTGCTTATTGCCCCAATGATGCAGATGCTTGATAAAGGGAATCAGCTCCATCCCGGTTTCGCTTAAAGCATATTCTACTTTTGGTGGTACTTCGTGGTACACTTTCCGGGTAATCAAACGGTCATCTTCAAGTTCTCTTAAAGTCTGTGTTAACATTTTGGTGGTAATATCAGGCAATGTTCTTCTCAGTTCCCCATAACGCAACACTTCCTTAGAATTAAGATGCCACAATATTCTCCCCTTATATTTACCTCCAATTCTTTTAAACGCGTAATCTACCCCGCATTGCTGATCGGTTTCAGCAGTTGTCATTTTATTTTTCATCTTTTTATAAATTTAATGTATTGATTTTCAATAATACATACTTTTTAGTATATAGATTACCAAAAAGTACATACTTGTGACAAAGATACCATTAAATTAATTTTGTGCCATCATTTTAAAAAAATTAAAGATGCAACAATCAAATAAAAACAAAAGCAATTTTGAAAAAAATAAAACAATGAAAGCCGTACGTCAGCATGAGTTTGGAGGTCCTGAAGTATTGGTATATGAAGATGCTCCTATTCCGGAATTACACAAAGGCGAGGTAAGAGTGAAAGTGCATGCGATAGGCCTAAATCCACCCGACTGGTATCTTCGGGACGGATACAAAATGTTACCTCCGGAATGGCAGCCGAAAGGCCCTTTCCCGATCATTCTGGGTACCGACATTTCGGGAGTCATTGAATCGGTTGCCGATGATGTGGAGGAATTCTCTGTGGGTGATGAAGTGTATTCGATGGTGAGATTTCCAAGCTATGGCCCAAGTCAGGCTTACGCAGAATACGTTAATGTACCCGTGTCGGAACTTGCTCTAAAACCAGCCGGTATTGACCACGTCCATACTGCCGGCGCTCCGATGTCGCTCCTTACCGCTTGGCAGTTTATGGTTGAGGTTGGCCACGATGAGCAGAATCCTCTTCAACCGAATAAGCACATCCCGGTTTCTCTCGAAGGTAAAACCGTACTGATCAATGGAGCAGGGGGTGGAGTAGGTCATTTCGCAGTGCAGCTTGCCAAATGGAAAGGCGCCCGGGTTATTGCCGTAGCTTCCGGCCGACAGGAAGAATTGGTAAGAGAACTTGGGGCCAATGAATTTATTGATTATACCAAAACAAATGCTGATGAAGTCTTAAAAAATATCGACCTGGTTATTGATGCGGTAGGAGGACCCAGGACAGGTAGATTTTTAAAGACCTTAAAACCGGGCGGATCATTATTTCCGATCTTCCCTTTAGGGTTTTCCGATCATGATGAAGCAGAAAGATTAGGGGTCACTGTATCAGCAACCCAGGTACGCGCCAATGGCAAGCAGCTTTCAGAACTTGCAGCCTTACTTGATCAGGGAGTTATCCGTGTTGTGATCGACAGTACATTTCCATTAGCTCAGGCCCGTCAATCTCATGAAAGAGCGGCCAGAGGTCATATACAGGGAAAGATCGTCCTGACTGTAGATTGGTAATTATTAAACAAACATTAAAAGAGTGGCTTTCTGAGTTCAAAAAAAGCCTTGGCTTATATTATACTCTAATAATAACTCAATGAAAAAGACATTAACAGAAGACAAAATACTGCTGAAAGAACTCGTGGACAAGATTTCTATTTTAGGAGACCAAAAAGATTTCAACAATCAGGTGAAGCTTTTACAGAGAATGCCCTATCAAAAACCAGAGCTGAGGGCAAAGTTATTATGGAATTGAAAGGTCGCGACATCATGGCTAAGGTTTTTGCAGAATTTCTTAAAGATGTAGAGATCATTTACCATTTTAACGGACAATCCTTTTTTACCGTCAAAGGAAATGAGGCCACAGGCATCTGTTATTGCACGATTACATTGATTAGTGATCGAGAAGGTAAGAAGATTAGGACTATCATTGGAGCGGTTTACAATGATCAGTATGTCCGACAGGGGAGTCAATGGTTTATTGACAAGCGTGTGGGGGATTTTTTATGGCAAGAAAAATGCGAAATTCATTCTTCCGAATTACAGTAATCGTTTAACTCGCCTTCTCCTACATATTCATTATTGAAGACGACAATTAATACTATGAGTATACAAGATTTGATTTCTTGTAATGTTATAGTAATTAATTAATCTTTAATACCATAAAAAAATTCCGGCAATTGCCGGAATTTTTACTTTTTTAGGAAATTGCTTCCTTAAACAACGTTACGTTAATCCCCTTTTTTATGATGATGAGGTTTAAGCGTGGTTTTGTTCTTCGGCGTTTCCTTATTATCTCTCTGGCGCTGATCTAACTTACCTGTAGATTCGGCAACTTTTTTTGGACCTGGTTTAATTCCCATAATAAATATATTTAAAAATTAATGTAAACAGGTATCTTCACGAAGCGTCCCTGCCGTTTCCAATGATTTAAAAAAATCAAATAGGTCACGATGTATATGTCCTGTTTGTGATTGTTTTGAAAATTTCAAATTAAAATCCTGATAAACCCGACTAACAAAGTCAATTTTAGAACCGGATCAATCGTTTTCCTTCTTTTTTGACGATATTACGCTTATGGCAACAGCAGTCACTGCAGCTGCTAAAGCCACTTTCACCAGAAAGCCCTTTCTGTTGTATTTCCATTCGGCGCCCCAGCCACGTTCGGCGAAGATATTGGGCATATGACCGTTTTTTAAATCGCTGATAATTCCTTCAAAGGCTCCTACACGGTCTGCCAGTACAAGCGGAAGCCATCTTCCATAGCTGGATTCACTGTAACGGAAGGCCATCTTTCTTATTGCTCCGTTGACACCTTCCGGTGGCGATGCAGTACCGAAAACAGCAGTTAAATTAGGCCGTTCCACGGACTTTAAAATTTCAACGTCTTCAGCTTGTTGTTGAGGCCTATCCCATGCGTAACCGTCATGTTCTTCATTAGTCCGTTTTTTCATAGGATATACAGGATCATTTTCAGGGTCGGCATCTATTCCCCAGCCTTTTATATGAGTATAATCTGCCTGCTCGCTTTTCTTAAAATCGGAAGGCTTTGTTTCATCTGTAAGCATGTCGTAATATTTTTTGTGGTTAAAACTTGTTATGCGGTTGGCGGAATAAGTACTGTTTTTATACAGCCATCCAGCTTGCGTGAAAATATGTGATAGGCATCAGCTACCTCTTCCATCGGAATTCTGTGAGTAATAATCTGTTTGGGATCAAGAATGCCGTTTTTTACATGCTCAATAAGCTTGGGCAGGTTACGTTTCACAGCAGCCTGGTTGGCCCTGATCGTAATTCCTTTGTTTACCACGTTACCTATCGGCACCAAAGCATCGGTAGGTCCGTATACACCTACGATAGAAACAATTCCTCCTTTCTTCACAGAATTAATGGCCCAATGAAGCGCTGTTGTAGAACCACCCTGTAAAAGTAACTTTGTCCCCAGAACCGTATTCATTAAATTGCCTTTCGCTTCGCAGCCAACAGCATCTATACATACATCTGCGCCAAGCGAATCGGTTTGTGTTTTTATAAAAACTACAGGGTCTCCAATACTATTAAAATTATAAGCTTCACATTGGGCATATTGTGCTACAAAATCAAGTCTGTATTCCAGATGGTCGATGACGATTACTCTTCCTGCGCCAAAAAGCCATGCAGATTTGGCCGCCATAATACCGATAGGTCCTGCGCCAAAAACCACTACCGTATCGCCTTTTTGAATACTTGCCATTTCTGCTGCCTGATATCCTGTAGGCACTACATCGGTAAGCAGAACTGCATCGTCAGGGTCCATCCAGTCAGGAATAACGGTTGGTCCTACATCTGCATAAGGAACGCGGGCATATTCCGCCTGTCCACCCTGAAAGCCGCCTGCCGTATGGGAATAACCAAAAATACCTCCAACCGCAGTTGCCATTGGATTTGATTCATGGCAATTGCCGTAAAGTTCCTGTTTGCAGAATGCGCATTTTCCACAGGCTATATTAAAAGGCACCATTACTTTATCGCCCACTTTAAGCTTTTGTAAGGAAGGGCCTATTTCAACCACTTCACCGATGAATTCATGGCCAAATGTAGTACCCACCCGTGTATCGGGAACAAGGCCATGATAAAGATGGAGATCTGAGCCGCAGATGCAGGATCTTAAAACCCGCACGATGGCGTCTTCCGGATGTTCTATTTGTGGCTCAGGCATATTGCGGTCTGCGCGCACGCGAAAAGGTCCGCGAAAATTCATTGCTAACATATTGTATATTTTTGATTGGTGATAGAATAGTAAGAGCAAAATAGAGACCACCATAACCTGCTCGTCCATAATTTATAGTTTTTTGAAGGAATGTGGTATCGAGAGATTTTAAGAATATGGAATTGTTAGAAGATAAAAAGGAAAATTTATATAAAAGATTAATCGGGTCCGTTAATAACATATGTACTAATGGTTATGCGGGCTCGATAAGAAATCATGCTATGAATATTAAAGCATTCAAAGATTCAAAGGAGAATATTCCTGCATTTTAGTCTAAACAGAAATTATCTTCGTTGATATCAGGCATAGTTACAAACATTGGAAGCTTCAGCTAAATAATTTTCATATTTTTGCGTATGATGACTTCAAAATTAGCACATTACCGACGTAGTAAGGGATTAAGCCAGCAACAGCTTGCAGATATTTCCGGTGTGAGTGCAAGAACAATACAGCGCATCGAAAGTGGAAAAGTAGAAGCACATCCAGCGACGTTAAAAATGCTTGCGGACACACTCGAAATAGACACTCAGGAACTGTCAGTGCAAAAACAGTTATCAGAGGCCCCGGAAAAGGGAAATGGAGATATGGTTAAGCCACTATTTCACATGTTAGCATTAATCGGGCTTTTTTTTCCTGTTTTCAATATTGTTCTTCCCGGACTTTTTTGGTTTTTTAAGAAAGATGAATCCCGGATTTACGACCTTGAAGGGAAGTTGGTTATTAATTTTCAGATTACTATGTCGCTTCTGCTGATACCATCAGTTTTATTGATGATATTTGTGTTTTCCGTTGGGTTTCCGCTGACTGTGATCATCTATTTTTATAACCTGATCATGTGTCTTTTCAATATTTTCAGGAGTATCAACAAAAGAGCATGCTTTTATCCTCTGACCTATCAATTTCTGAAATAAACTCTCAAAATACGCCTTCCAGGGCTAAATGGCGTATATATGTCGTGAAGGAGTCCTGGTATAATATATCTATTTGCCGCTACATTTGTCGTAAAATATTTCTTCATGAAAAAACTCTTTACACTCATGTTCTTAATATGGATATTGCCTTTAGCTGCCCAAAAAAATATTAGGATCAGACATCTCGATGGAAAAACAATTGATGTACAAATTCTTCATCAGCGACTGTCTCGTTTGGTCGATAGCGCAAAAATTGCCGGCCTGCAGGTTGCCATTATCAACCAAAATAAAATAATCTATTCATCAAGTTTTGGTTACAAGGACCTTGAAAGCAAGAAAAAATTGAATGACAGTACAGTGATGTATGCAGCTTCACTTACCAAGCCGGTCAGTGCATATATCTTTATGCGTCTGGTAGAGAAAGGTATATTCGATCTTGACCAGCCGGTGTATAAGTACCTGAAAAAGCCGATAGGAGAATATGCAAAATGGAAAGATCTGGCAGACAATCCTGAATCCTTCAACCAGATTACCCCTAGAATGCTCCTAAGCCATAGTTCGGGACTGCCGGTTCTTCGACAGCTGTATGGTAACAAAGTCAATCTTATTGCGAAGCCCGGTGAAAAGTTCTATTATTCTAACGAGGGCATCAACCTTTTGGGATTCATGATAGAGGAATACACCGGAAAGAAATTGGAAGATATTGCCAGTGAGGAGGTTTTCGGGCCTCTGAAGATGAGACATACAGATATGATCTGGCAAAGTAGATTTGAAAGTAATTTCTCGAATGCCTATTTCAAAGACGGAAAGAAATACGGTTCGGAAAGAAGGGAGAGCAGCAGAGCAGCCGGATCCATGTCTACCACAGCGAATGATTATGCGGGTTTCATTATTAAGCTGATGAAAAAACAAGGCCTGTCCCGTAAAGGTTATGCTGAGATATTTAAGCCACAAATCGCAGTAAAAAGTAAGAGGGGATTCGGGCCTTTGAAAGACAGTTTGACCGATGAAAATGATGCCATTAACCTCGCTTGGGGATTGGGAGTGGGATTATTCGACTCGCCTTTCGGCAAAGCCTTCTTTCATACAGGACATGGTGATGCTAATCAGAATTATGCTGTGGCATTCCCTGAAAAGGAAACAGCCGTTATCATACTCAGCAACAGTGAGAATTTTGAAAAGAATAACGCACAGATTTTAAAGCTTTGTATAGGGGATTCATACTCACCATTAAAATGGCTGGGACATCTGGATAAGATTCCGGATTAGATCTTATATTTTCATAACTATTAATGAGTTACGTGATTTTATATTGATTTTAAAATGACTTTTAGTGTATTATTATCTATATCAGCAGAAAAATATATTTACTGGATAAACAAAATTCTGAATGATATTTTTAATGTTAATATAGCTATATGTGGTGGTCTATCTGTTTATTCCAGTCATGCTCTTCGGACGCAAGTTTAAGCTTTTAGGCTTTTACGAGATGAAAAAATATTTTCAACTTAATGTCGGTGCTTTCCCAAATTTCTTTTTGAAGGCATGGGAAAAATGGGAGAGGCTTTCAAACCCCAGCTCAAGATAGATGGCTGAAGGTTTTTTGTTTTTACTTTCAATTAAGTGTCTAGCCTCATTCAGTCTTTTATCCTGCAGCCATTTTCGTGGTGGCATCCCGAAGGTCTTCTGAAAGTCCCTTTTGAATCCGGAAAGACTTCGCCCTGTAAGCTGGGAAAATTTTTCGACCGGAACATTGAAGCAATAATTATTAAGCATAAATCTTTCAAGATCGATCTTATAAGGCTCAGAGAAATCGAACAAAAAATTGTGGAGCGCCGGAACGGCAAGCAAAATTAATTTGATGCCTTCCTTCACTTTTAAAAATCCCAACTCATCGGTCATTTCTGCACCGGAGCTCCTGGCATAGGGAACAATGGATTGAAAGTACCCTTTAAGAAAATCATTATTCGGGAGAATTAGATTTGGAGAGCCCGTGTATTTAGCATTAGGTTCCATCTTTTCTTCGAGAGCGATCCTGCGCATCAGATCTTCCTGGAGGGATATGACGACCGTTTCGTAATATCCACCCGGTTCAGGAGTCTTGGTAAGGATTCCCAACTGATTTTTGTGGATCAGTAAAACTTCTCCGGCACTAATGATGAGATTCTGCTCTGAGGTCTCCAGAACCATCTGACCCGATACCTGCATGACCAGAGTGTGATGATTCCAGATACAGGCCTTCTCTTTCCGTTCTGACGAAAGGTAAGAGTAGAATATAACGCCGGGAAGAATTTCTGTTGGACTTTCCATCTATCTTTGAAGATAAGTACCGCCTTTAATGGCTCCTCTTGCAAATGTAGTGTTTAAAATGTTCATCTCCTCAGGAGTAAATGTAATTTTCATAGCAGCAATATTCTCAGGAAGTCTTGATCTGCGGCTCATGCTGACCAATGGCATGATATTGTTGCCCTGGTTCTTTACCCATGCTATTGAAAGCTGAGTTGGTGTACACCCTTTACTCTTAGCCATTTGTTTCAGAACCTCAACCTTTGTAAGATTATGAATGAGATTGTCACCCTGAAAACGGGAGAAGTGATTTCGGTAGTCCTGTGCAGGAAGTGGTGCCTGCAAATCACCGGTTAAAAGCCCCTCTGCCGTATTGGCAAAAGCTACGACAGCAATTCCCAACTCGTCTGCTGCAGGCAATACATCTTTTTCAATCTGACGGTCTGACAGAGAATATCCGATCTCCAAAGCACTGATTGGATAGATGCTGTTGGCGGTACGAAGTTGTTCAGCAGTAATTTCCGATACTCCGATATGTCGAACTTTGCCCTCCTCAACCAAACCGGCAATCGTTCCGATGATATCTTCTATCGGAACACTGCCATCCATTCTGCTGGGCTGATAAAGATCAATTGTATCAATTCCCAAACGGGTAAGAGAGTAGTTGACAAAGTTTTTGATCGCTACAGGACGGAGATCCATACCTATCCATTGCCCATTATGAAAAATAGCTCCGAATTTCACACTGATGAACGCATCATTACGCCTTCCCTTGATAGCTTTCCCAATAAGCATTTCATTATGACCTGCGCCGTAGAAATCTCCGGTATTCAGGAAATTGATTCCATTGTCCAAAGCCTGATGTATAGTGGCGATACTTTCTGCCTCGTCCGGTGTCGGGCCGCCCCAGATCGATGACATCCGCATACATCCTAAACCAAGTTCTGAAACCAGGGGGCCATTTTGACCCAACTTAATTTTTGCAATTTCTGACATGTATATATTTAATTTTATATGGCAAAGTTCAGTTTTTAGAAGATACATGACTTTGGTGTATGGTTCAAATTGCTTGCTTGTATGGTTCAAAATTGATTTTTATTAAATATTTTAATAGTTGTAAATTGCATAGAAGTAATAATATAATGAATGATCTTCTAAAGAAACTGACAGCAGTGGAGCATGGCTTTAAATTATTTGAAGTGGAGGCAAAAAAAATAGTTGACCATACAGATGTATCAGAATCAAAAGCGTTAGCTGTGGATATGCTTCGGAATGAGTTTTATCAGGTCCGCTGCTGTGCCGTTTTTATTTTGGGATTTATTGCAGCCAGAGATTATACGGTGCTTCTGTTGCTGAAAGATGCTGCGCGTTCGGATGGAAGCTGGCAGGTACAGGAAATAGTTGCAAAAGCATTTGATCAATACTGTAAAGATAACGGCTATGAAAAGTCACTCCCCGAAATCACTGCATGGCTCAGTGATAAGCATCCCAATGTTTGTCGTGCAGTTACCGAAGGACTACGGATCTGGACAGGACGTCCTTATTTTAAAACGCATCCTAAAGTGGCTGTTGATCTCATAAGCCGCCATAAAGCCAGTGATAGTGAATACCTCCGGAAATCGGTTGGCAATTCCTTAAGAGATATCAGCAAAAAGTACGGTGAACTGGTCAGAATGGAAATATCAAACTGGGATCTTCAGGATCAGCGGATAGCCTTTACCTACGACTATGCGCTTAAAAGACACTGATGAAATTTACTATCAGAGAATTTATTTTAAATAAATTGTACCATAAAAATTAATACCATAGAGAACTGCAGTCGGATAGATAGAGGTATCTTATCGACGTGAATATAATTTTAAAAACTGAATGCTAAATCCTCGTTCACTCTTATAGCTGATATAAAATAATCCGTTATCCTTCCAAAGTTTGCAAATCAAAAAAAATGACGATTGGTGATTTTGGACTACAAAATATACCAATCTGGCTACTTTTTAGAACCCGGTATTCAGGAATTTTGTATTGGTAATTGAAACCGGTTTATAAATAAAAAATCATGCAAAAAAGAAAATTAGGAAAGAGCGGATTAGAAGTTTCCGCGCTCGGCTTTGGCTGTATGGGGTTAAATTTTCTGGACGGAAAAGGACTCGACAAAAAAGAAGCTGTCATGCTGTTGCAAAGTGCTGTTGACAGAGGAATTACATTTTTTGATACTGCCGAAGCATACGGACCTTACACCAATGAAGAAATTGTTGGCGAGGCTTTACAACCTTTCAGAAAAGATGTGGTTATTGCTACAAAATTTGGCTGCAAAAATGCGAGACCGTCGGAAGGGTTAGACAGCAGGCCTTCAACGATAAGAGCAGTTACAGAGGCATCTCTGAAAAGACTGAAAACAGATTACATCGATCTTTTGTATCAGCACAGGGTAGATCCCGACGTCCCGATAGAAGAGGTCGCCGGAACAGTCAAAGATCTGATACAGGAAGGCAAGGTAAAATATTTCGGATTATCGGAAGCCGGTGCAAAAACGATAAAAAGAGCACATGCCATTCAGCCTGTTTCAGCTTTGCAAAGTGAATATTCTTTATTCTGGCGTGAGCCTGAACAGGAAATCATTCCTCTATTGGAAGAGTTAAAGATAGGCTTTGTTCCCTTCAGTCCGTTGGGAAAAGGTTTTCTTACAGGTATCATTAATACCAAATTAGAGGACGCCGACCGCCGGAATATTCTGCCTCGTTTCACTGAAGAAAATATAAAAGCTAACCTGGTTTTGGTGAAGGCACTTTCTGAAATTGCCGAAGATAAGGGAATTACCACCGGACAGCTCGCTTTAGCATGGCTTTTAGCTCAAAAGCCGTGGATAGCACCCATCCCGGGAACGACAAAATTACATCGTTTAGAAGAGAACATCGCCAGCACGGATATCGTATTGACAGCCGATGAATTAGAAAGAATCGACACCACAGTCAGTGGAATTACACTGGCCGGCGACCGTTATCCTGAGTTTTTACAAAAGCAGATTGATAAATAAAAAGCATCATGAAAAATATTGAAGGTAAAGTAGTGGCGATTACCGGCGCAAGCAGCGGAATGGGCAAAGCCATTGCTATAGATTTAGCAGAAAAAGGAGCTAAAGTTGTTTTAGGAGCAAGACGTACAGAACGATTGCAAGAGCTGGTAGAAGAGATAAAAAATAAAGGTGGGGAAGCTACCTTTATGACCATCGATGTAAAGAATAAAGCCGATTTGGTTCAGTTGGTCAATAAAGCTGTTGAACAATACGGAAAATTAGATGTAATCGTAAACAATGCAGGTATCAGTCAGTTAAGCCGTATTGACGACCAGGATATAGAAGGCTGGGAAGAGATGATCGATATCAACCTAAAAGGCGTTCTGTATGGGATGGCTGCCGCAATTTCTGTTTTCAGACAACAGCAGGCGGGGCATATCATCAATATCATTTCAACGGCAGGACTTAAGATCAGCCCCATGATGGGTGTATATGCCGGAACAAAAAATGCCATCCGTACCATCTCGGAGGCATTTCGTCAGGAATCGGACGGAAAAATACGGATTACGGGAATCTCACCGGGATTTGTGAAAACAGATTTTGCCGGCAATATCAAAAACGAAGAGATGAGGGCGGTCATTCAGGAAGATATGGATCAGATGGCTTTAGATCCTATAGCTATTGCCAACGCGGTGATGTATGCAGTTAGTCAGCCGGACGATGTTGAAGTTGGTGAAATTGTAATTCGTCCGTCAAAACAAAATTGAGTACATTCGTAAAAGAAATGCATCCACCATCTGACATCCACCATATCAGCAGTATCTCGCAATTGATGCGGCTACTGGATTTGCCTGCACCGCTGCATCCAATGATTGCACTGGTAGACTACCGGAATGTACCCATCGAAACATTTCCTAAAGAACAGAAAATAAGTCTTGATTTTTATAAAATTTCATTTAAAACAAAATTTAAGGGACAGATAAAGTATGGTCAGGGATTTTATGATTTTGAAGAAGGCGGACTGGCTTTTTTAAAGCCAAAACAGATTGTTTTTCCGCCCGTGGACAGAGAAAGCTATGAAGGAATTGCCCTTTATTTTCATCCGGACTTTATCCGTAATTATACATTAGGTAAAACAATCCACCAGTATGGCTTTTTCTCTTATGATGTTTCGGAAGCGCTGTTTCTATCGGCAAAAGAAAAGAAAATTATGGCCGGTCTGTTTGCTTCAATAGCGGATGAGCTCAAAAACAATATCGACCTTTTCAGCCAGGATGTTCTGGTATCACAATTAGAGTTACTTCTCAATTACAGTAATCGTTTTTACAATCGTCAATTTATTACAAGAAAGTCCATCAATCACGAGGTTATAAGTTCTTTAGATCAGCTTCTAAATGCCTATTTTGATGGAGGAGACAGTCTGAAAAATGGCTTGCCTACAGTTAAGTATATAAGTTCGGAATTAAAACTTTCGCAGCGTTATTTGAGTGATATGCTGCGTTTCTTGACGGGACTCAATACACAACAGTATATTCAGAATGCTGTCATAGAAAAGGCTAAAGAAAAATTATCAGCAACCGATCTTTCTGTTTCGGAGATTGCGTATGAATTGGGCTTTGAGCACTCGCAATCATTCAGCAAGCTTTTTAAAGTAAAGACCAATGTATCACCTTTGGAATTCAGAAACTCGTTTAACTAGTAATTTTAAGAGGGAATGGAGATATTTATAGCTCCATTCTCTTTTTCTTAATACTACATAAAAGCAGGATCATTTAAATAACAGATAACCAGATTAGGGATAAGATATTTATACAATTTGAGCACTTTTTTTATTTTTCTTCTCGTCACCTGTCTTTGAGCAGCATCCATGATCTTTTTTAAACAGATCTCCTTTGAGGTGCCATATAAATTGGCGTATTCTGCGGCGATGATTTTAATAATCTCGGGATCATTAGTAATTCTGGCAAAATTATTCAGTCTCTTATTCAGGTCAATTGAACTGTAGAAGTTCATTCTGTTGAGATCTACCAGGTAAATTGAATAACTATCGTCCTCCTTACGGATCAGGAAATTATTTGGAGAATTATCGAGAAACTGAATTCCGTCATTATGCAGGCGGAACATAAGCAATGTATATTCTTTTATAATCTTTTCACGGTCGGCAAAAGAGTGGTCACCGAAAACACTGTCCAGGGTCCGTACATCTTCCATCTGTTCGCTGATGTAGTAGCTGGACGTAAGTCCTATGAAATCGTGGTTTTCTATATAAGCAACGGGTCGGGGAGTATGATAATTCTTTTCAATAAGCATGTGTGCGTATTCAAATGAACGCCGTGCTTTAGATTTCCGGTAAAATTTATAGACATGCCTGTTTATTATATTATGTTGTTTGAAAGATTTAAAATTGAGATGAATCCCTTCAAACCTGAAAAACTTAATCACATTTCGGGAGCCGTTACCAATTAATGTCCCTTCGTTTTTAAACTTTTTCAAAGTCGATAGGATGTCATCTTTATATAGTGATAAACCTTCAGCAAAAATCAATTTCATATCATATTTTTTAAATTATATAATTCTATCCTATGGTTGTACGCAGTAAATTCATGATGTCTTCGTTCGTTGTCTGTTGCGTATTTACCGAGAAGCTCTTTGGATTATAAGGCTTGTAGAGATTTTCATCGGTTACCATAAACAAGCCGACCGTCGGTGTTCCGCTTGCACTGGCAAGATGCATGACTCCGTTATCCGCCGCAATAAATACTGCAGTATTGGCTATAAAGCCTCCCATTTCCCTGATATCCTTGCTGTAGAAATGAGGGATGGCAAAATTTAGTTTGGATATATTTTCAACAGGCAAAAGCTCTACGATATTATAATCAGGAAATGTTTCTTTCAATATATTGTAGAAATCAGACCACCATTGTTCGGAGTAGCATTTATCTCCGGTAGCATTGGTAAACAGGCAAATCGTAGGCTTGTCATTTTGTGTGATGGAAAAAAGTTTCTTTTTCCCGGCTTCTGTTTCTTTGGCATCCAGTTTAATATCCAGATTGGGAATAGTTTCATTATTTTCCGAAACTCCCAGTTCCGACAAAAATTGCCTTAAATTATAAATGCTCTGTTTTGCAGAATGCTGATAATCCTGAATCTTTTCCACATATTTTTCATCAAATTCCCCAAACATCTTGTACCTGGAATTGGCCACCAGAGTTGATATTCTTCCTGATGACGAACCGAAATTGGCATTGATAACCAGATCATATTTTCTTGTACGCAGCGAGATCCAGCCTTTCAGATATTTAAAAATATTGCTGAACGGCTTTTTGGGAAGCTGGATGATCTTATCAATATGAGTGTAATTTTTATAGATGATAGGAGTAATCTGGCCCTTAACGAAGAGGTCGATTTTACTTTCGGGAAATGTATTGCTCACTTCCTGTACCAGAGGACTGAGGAGAAGTAAGTTACCCAGACGGTGATTGGGCCTGGAAATGAGGATTTTTTTTATTTTAACATCATTTTTTTCAGATTTTTTTAAAGCGGACTTTCCAATATTTTTGGTCAGTCCTCTCATTATTGACCTCCTGAAAAGGTTAATTCCTTTTGGTATTTTCATGAAAAAAGCAGTATTTAAAACAATCCACAAGGTAATGATAAATACCGATATGATTTCCGGTCTCAACCTGGATCACGATAGTAATTACCTATAGTTAAAATAGGCATTGCAATTTTAGGACCATAAAAACAATTATTAATAATCTTCTGCTGTAACCACGGCTTTTTCCGATTCCAGAACATGGGAGAGGTTAAATCTGAATTGATTAAGTGCCAACAGGCTTTCAAGATGTATTTCACGGTAAAGATTATCCGGGTTTGGGATATCCCATAATCCGCTGTGATGCCATGTTTCAGGGAAATCCCAGTCGGGCCGGTCGATGATCGGATAAATACAGCATCCGTATAAAGGAATACCGCTTTTGATGATGGTAATACATTCTTCACCGATCATTTTAAGCCACGAATATCTTTTATGTTCCGGAATGCTGGTTTCTGAAATTACAACAGGTTTTTCATATCGCAGGTACACCTCTTTTACAAGAGAGTTCAGGCTTCTCCAGAGCGGATTTGGAGGATCACAATCCCAGTCAATACACTGTTGATCATGAATTGTCCACTGGTTGTTAAAATAAAAATTAACACCAATCAGATCCAGATATTCTTCTTTTCCCCGGAGTTCAGGGCATATTTTCCCGCTTAATATATCAAGTACCTGAAACTGTTCCTGATGTCTTTTCCAGGCTTCCGAACATAAATCTGTATCCGTCTGATCCGGTGCTGAAATATGAATAAGCGGTTCTGTAACCATAATTCTTACCGACTGATCTATTTCCTTCATCATTTCGATACCTTCTATATAAGCTTTCATCAGCATATATTTCACTTCCCATCCCTGATTGATACAATATGGACTGGTTCCTTTCACTTCACCGCCCAGCCAGGACAAAAAACTGACTTCATTGATTGGGGTAATAATAAGTTCTCCATACGGAACAAGACTTCTGTATTTTTTTACAAATGCTCTGCACAGATGGGCAAAACGGCGCGCAAACATAGGGTGTAAAGGCGTGAGATCATCAGGAAAACCAAAATGACAGATATCCCAGACCACCTGAATATCATGTTTATGAGCATGAATGATAATTTCTTCTACCTGGCTCCAGTCGTACACAAAAGGCTTTTTTTCTACATGGCTCCACCGGATTCCTTCCCGCACGGTGGTAATGGATATTTCGCGGAGTCTGGCATAATCTTCATTAATAAACCGGTCATGTCCCGTTAATGAAATAAGATCAATTCTTTCCCCGAAGGCATTTTGATGGTCTGCACATTCAAAACCTCCCATAATAAAAGAACGGAAGGGATTTTCGGACATTGATCTATTGATTATCATTCTCGTTTTCTTTTGAAATTTTACGAAACAGCGCTAACGACTGAGCAACCACCTGATCCATATTGTAATATTTATAAGTTCCCAGACGTCCGGTAAAATATACATCCGGCGTTTCATCCGCAAGTTTTTTATATTGGTTATACACCTCCTGATTTTCCTTTCTCGGAATAGGATAATAAGGATCTCCCTCACCCGTAGGATATTCATAAACAATGGCTGTTTTCAAATGCTGCTGACCGGTAAGATGTTTAAATTCAGTAATTCTGGTGTATAGATTCGAGGTAGGATAATTAATCGTACCGCTTGTCTGATACTTATGCTGATCAAGTGTTTCAAACCGGAAATCAATGGAGCGGTAGGGCAGTTTACCAAAACGGAAATCAAAATAGCTGTCAATAGGTCCTGTAAAGATCAGCTTCTTATGCGGAATCATATCAACGATATCTTTATAATTCGTATTCAGCATAATATGAATATTGGGATGTGACAGCATTTTTCTGAACATCTCGGTATAACTGTTTTTAGGCATTGCCTGGAAGATATCCGTAAAATAACGGTCATCACTGTTGGTTCTTGTGGGAACCCTTGCCGTAACCGAAGCATCAAGATCCGAAGGGTCAAGGTCCCATTGTTTTTTGGTATATCCCCTGAAGAACTTTTCGTACAACTCTTTTCCCACCGCATTGATCACGACATCTTCCGAGGTCAGAACCGGTTTTCTGGCTTCAGCTTTAGATGCCAGAAACTCTTTTACTTCAGAGGAAGAAAGATTGCTTCCATAAAGTTTATTAATGGTTGTAAGATTAATGGGAATGGGAACAAGCTGTCCGTCTACGCTTGCTAAAACACGATGCTCATAAGGCCGCCACTCGGTAAACCGGGAGAGGTATTTAAAAACCTCTTCAGAATTTGTGTGGAAAATGTGAGGTCCGTATTTATGAATCATAATTCCTTCCTCATTATAATAATCATAAGCATTGCCCCCTATATGATCTCTTTTGTCTACAATAAGGATTTTTTTCCCCTGGTCCGCAAGGCGTTCGGCAAGCACAGATCCGGCAAACCCGCAGCCAATAATCAGAAAATCATACATGAATCCCGTTTTTTTCTTTAACTTTATTTATCAATAACCTCATTTTATCATAGGTGTTGTCCCATGAATCATCGGCAAGAAATTCATCTACTTTCAACAGCCATTCTGTGCGCGAGTCCTTTTGAAGTTCCTCTTCTCCGGAAGCTATAAAAGCCTCTGCATTTTTGGCAATGTAAACAAGGTTCTCTTCACCGTAAGTTCTTACAATATCTTTAATAGGGCTGGAAATCACGGGAAGACCTGCCGAAAGATATTCAGGAGTTTTTGTAGGGCTGATAAATTCTGTGGATTCATTAATGGCAAATAAAACCAACGCGATATCCCAATGGCTGATATAGCCGGGAAGCTCTTCATATTTTTTAGGGCCTAAATAATGGATATTTTCTGCCTGTGGAAGTTCTGCAGGATCAATTTTTACCACCGGTCCTATGATAACGAAATGCCAGTCTGGCTTTTTTTGAGAAACTTCCCTCAGTAAAGCCGTATCAAACCTTTCATCAATTACCCCAAAGAAACCGAACCTTGGATGCGGAATATGTTTTTGATCCGGATGGTCCGTTACATGATAGCGTGCCTGCTCGAAATGTTTTTTATCAATGCTGCTCGGAAAAGGATGAATGTTGTGATGACGGTCTTTTTTGGCTTCATAAAGCGAAACACCGCCGGTAAAAACAATGTCGGCTTTACGGAAGAGCTCTTCCTCATATTCCAGTAACTGAGGCGGAGCAAACCGGAATGCCGACAGCTCGTCCATAGAATCATAGATTGTAATTTTAGGAGTCAGATGCGAAGTATATTCCAAAGCCATAGGCGTATAATACCAGCACAGATATTCCCGGATGTTATGATCTCTGAGGAAGTTATTGATCTGTTTAGCCATACGTCTTTTAAAATCAGCTTGATGATCTTCCAAATAAATAACAACAACTGAAACGCCGTTTTGTTGGGTCAATTCATAAGAATCGGGACCAATCTTGGGTTCTTCAAAATAAAAAACGTTATACTGTTTTGCGAAACGGGTAAGCAGATGTTGCGGTCGCTGAAATACGAAATTCCACCGGAGGTGGCTGAAGCATAGAATATTTTGCATTAGGTGTGATATTAAGTAATCATAAAACTACAGTTTAAATAATAGCAGATTCATGACCCGGGTCATAAATAAAGTAGTTTCTTTTCTAATTTTATACGGCCGAGAAAGCTTTTGACTAAACTCAGTTTTAAATAAAAATATCTTTAAATCTAATTAAAATGATACCCGTTAATATATTACCATTTTTCACACTCTTTAATTCGGAATGGCAAAAAGGTAATGAGGATATACTGATAAAGGGACTGGCGAATACCAAGTCCCCTGATCATACTGCCGATTATTTTGTCAGCTTCAGTAATGTTAAATTCGGAATGTAAATTACTTCACTTTATCAGCTCAAAAGTCTGCATTTAATTTAGCAGCTACCATAATGTGCGGACTGAAACACAGCAATTCCCGGTCTTTTTCGGTAATCTGAATCAATCTGAGAAGCTGGCTGCGTTTCACCGGATCTGCCCAGCTTTCAAAAAAACTGCCATCAAGCCAGGCCAGGCCCTCTACGGGAACCATCTCAATCGTCTCAAAACCGGCAAGGCTAAATTCTGTAAGTAATTCTGAAGGACGGTGGTAAAATCCTGCTGGCAGCATAAACGGAAATTCGGACGGAGGTTCATGAATACCCGAAGATAGTTCTTCAGTGCACATTGCCAAAATATCATGGTGATAAATAAGACCACTGTGAAGAGCAGCAACCGCAGATGCTGAATGGGTAATGGCAAAACCCAAAATTATCCCGTCTTTTTTCAGTTTACGCCCAGCTTCACGAAGTGCAGCGATCCGTTCATCCTCATGTTGTAAATGATACAGAGGACCGTGCATAATGATCAGATCCTGGCTTGCATCATCCAGGGCAAGATGGCGTGCTTCTCCCTGAATACATCTGAAAAAGTTTTTTCCGGAACGCTTTTTAGCCTGATTGATATGCTTTTTTACCGGATCAATTAGCGTAACATCATGGCCTAAACCGGCCAGCCACTGAGCATAATGTCCCGGGCCACCGCCGATATCGGCAATTTTAGCTGATGGAGTAAGATATCGGCTGATTAATATTTTATTGCGTTCGAATTCAAGAGGTCCCAAACCTGTGGAAAGTCTCAATTCTTCCTGACTTTGTGTATAGAATTGATCTATAGATGAATCTATAAATTTCATAATTGTTTCATTAAAATTAATAATAAGAGTAATGAGCCGGCTTAGAATAAGCTGGCTGAAACGCAAGGATGCGCCTGTACGATATTTATGAAACAATTTTAATGAACCAAAGATAAAAAATTATTGCCGATTATAATTATTGGTCATAAAATGAATAAAATTGACTGACAGGTAAGGACAGGATGCTCCGGATGCTCAAAAACTATATTTTTATTTTCGTTTATTAGCAAAACAAAACCGGTTATGACATTTCAAAACATATCAAAGCTTCTATTTTCTCTTTATTTTCTCTTTTTCTTTTCCGGATTAAAAAGTCAGGACAAATTTCCGGACGGAACTCCTATCCCAAAATGGTTTAAAGAAAATAAACCCACCGACATCAACAAATTGGGTAAGAAATACATCATTACCGATAACGGATTAAAAAATGACAGCACCATCCTTCAGACAAAAGAATTTCAGGCTCTTATTGATGATGCAGCCAATAATGGAGGCGGTGTCATTATCGTTCCCAAAGGAACTTTTTTGATCAGCTCGGTTTTCTTTAAACAGGGAACGCATCTATATCTGGAAAGTGGGGCAAAGCTAAAAGGCAGTGACGATATCAACGATTTTCCTGTGGTTACAACAAGAATGGAAGGGCAGACGGTAAAGTATTTTCCGGCTCTTATTAATGCAGATGGGCTGGATGGGTTTACCATTTCAGGAAAAGGAACTCTTGACGGAAACGGACTGAGATTCTGGAAATCCTTCTGGAAAAGACGCGAATGGAATCCCAAATGCACCAATATGGATGAAATGAGACCAAGAATTATCTACGTTTCCAATTCAAAAAATATTCAGATTGAAGGAATTACCGTAAAAAATTCACCTTTCTGGAGTACGCACTACTATAAATCTCATTTTGTTAAATTATTAAATCTTACCATTTTAGCGCCAAAAGAACCGGTAAAAGCACCCAGTTCAGATGCGGTTGATATTGATGCCTGTACCAATTTCTTAATTAAAAACTGTTACATGTCAGTGAATGACGATGCTATTGCTCTAAAAGGAGGAAAAGGCCCAAAAGCTGATTTAGACCCAAACAACGGTGAAAACAGAAATATTTTAATTGAAGACAATACGTTCGGATTCTGCCATTCGGTTTTAACCTGCGGAAGTGAATCGATTCATAATTACAACGTGCTTCTGCGTAACTCTGTGGTGAAAGATCCTTCAAGATTACTGCATTTGAAAATGCGTCCCGACACGCCTCAACATTATGAATACATTACTTTGGATAATATCAAAGGAAATGTAAAAACATTCTTATATGTAAAAGGCTGGAGCCAGTTTTTTGATCTTAAAGGTGAAGAAAAACCGAGAAAAGGATTAGCCAATAATATTACATTAAAAAATATTGACATCACCTGCGAAACCGCTTTTTCTGTTGAAAAATCAGATTTATTTGAGCTGAAGGATTTCACTTTTGAAAACCTGAAAATTAAAGCGCTGAAGCCTGAAGAGCAGAATTTAGTTAATATTAAAAATTTGAAGCAAACCAAAGTAAGTGTTACCAAAATTACTTCTCTGAACCAGACTTACGATAAAAAAGACGATTCCGATATTTCCGCAAAATGACAGTTTTCTCCAAAATATTCTTTCTTTTATGTGCTTGTTCACAACTCCTGTATTCCCAATCTAAGGAAGTCCGATTCCTGAGCGGAACAGATGCGGAACACACCAAAGAATGGGATTTTTGGGTAAATTCAGGAAGAAAATCAGGGAACTGGAACAAAATTCAGGTGCCGTCACATTGGGAACAGCAAGGCTTCGGATCGTATAATTACGGTCGGGATTATGTAACGTACAGCAGGAATTTTAAATTTCATGACGAAACAGGCTTATATAAGCACAAATTCACTATTCCCAATTCATGGAAGGGGAAAGATATCAACATTGTTTTTGAAGGTTCAATGACCGATACCGAAGTAAAAATCAACGGACAGGTTGCAGGACCTGTTCATCAGGGCGCTTTTTATGAATTTAAATATGATATTTCAGACAAATTAAATTTCGGAAAAGAGAATGTTTTAGAAGTCAAAGTTTCCAAAATGTCGGCTGACAAATCCGTTAATAATGCAGAGCGTTTGGCAGATTACTGGATTTTGGGTGGGATTTTCCGACCGGTTTATTTGGAAGCAAATCCTAAAGAACATATTTCGCGAACGGCCATTGATGCCAAAGCAGACGGGACTTTCCATTCGAATATTTATTTAAATGAAATTAATTCTGCCAACAATCTGAAGGTCGAAATTTTCGATGTTAAAAATAATTTAGTTGGTGAATCTCAGATTCAGATACAAAAAGGTGATACCTTAAAACAGATTCAGTTTTCTGTTAAAAATCCAAAACTTTGGACAGCCGAAACCCCCAATTTGTACAAAGCAAAATTCAGTTTAAATAAAAACAGAAAAAATATCTTCCATACCGAAGAAAAATTCGGTTTCCGAACGATTGAAATCCGAAAAGGTGACGGAATTTTTATCAATGGAACCAAAGTTAAAATGAAAGGCATCAACCGTCATGTTTGGTGCCCGGAAACGGGTAGGGCAGTTACGGAAAACATCGATTTAATGGACGTTCTGCTTATCAAGGAAATGAATATGAACGCCGTTCGCTGCTCTCATTATCCACCGAATAAATCATTTTTAAAGATTTGCGATTCGCTTGGTTTATATGTTTTGGATGAATTGGCAGGGTGGCAAAAAAAATACAGCACAGAAGTTGGAAAAAAACTTGTGAAAGAAATGGTGGTGAGAGATGCAAACCATCCTTCCATTATTTTTTGGAGCAACGGAAACGAAGGCGGACATAATTTTGATCTCGACTCAGAATTTGCAAAATACGACTTGTCAAACCGTCCTGTAATTCACGCCCATCACAAGCCCGGAAATACTTTCAACGGTATCGACTGCAATCATTACGAAGATTATTACAGCACCCAAAAAATTCTTGAAGGTGAAAATATTTATATGCCAACTGAATTTCTTCACGCTCAGGACGATGGTGGCGGCGGAACTTCTTTAGCCGATTATTGGGAGCTTCACTGGAATTCCAAAAAAGGAGCAGGCGGATTTCTTTGGGCTTTCGTGGATGAAGGTTTGGTACGGACAGATTTTAATAACCAGATTGATGTGAACGCCATCAACGCTCCCGACGGCGTTTTAGGTCCGCATCGCGAGAAAGAAGGAAGTTTTTACGCCATCCGTGAAATTTACAGCCCTATAAAAATTGATTTGAAATCGTTGCCTAATGATTTTAACGGAATTATTCCAGTTGAAAACCGCTATCATTTTACGAATTTAAAAGACTGTCATTTTGAATGGAAATTAGTCAATTTCAAAACACCATTTTCTTCTGAATCAGGATTTGATATTGTTAAAACAGGAAAAATGCAATCGCCGGATATTCAGCCAACTGGAAAAGGAAATATCAATCTGAACTTACCTTCAGACTGGAAAGAAAGTGAAGGGTTGTTATTAACGGCAACTGATGCTTTCGGGAAAGAAATTTACACCTGGACCTGGAAAATCAAATCTAATAATGAAATTTCAAGACAGCTTTCAAATCTATTAATTAAAACAAATCCTGTTTCTATCGTTGAGAATGATTCGTTATTTATTTTAAAATCAGACGAGAAAGAATTTGCCATCGGAAAAAAAGATGGTTTACTGAAATCAGTCATTATTGATAAAAAAGGTAAAAAAATGTCTTTTAAGAACGGGCCTGTTTTCGTGAACGGAACAATGGAATTATCATCGATAAAATCCTTTGCGGAAGGTCAAAATCAACTGATTGAAGTAAAGTATAAAAACGGAAATAAAATTATCTGGAAACTGAATCCGAACGGAATTCTGGAATTGAACTATGAATATTCTTTGAACGGCAATTATCCGTTTTCGGGAGTAAGTTTCGATGAACCTGAAAACTATATTATCAGTGCAAAATGGCTCGGGAAAGGACCATATCATGTTTGGAAAAACCGGTTGCAGGGACAGACTTACAATGTTTGGCAGAATTTGAAAAACTTAACCAGAACCGGACAATCACCGTGGGTTTATCCTGAATTTAAAGGCTATTTCGATGATGTTTCGTGGTTACAATTAGATACATCGGAAGGGAAAATTACGGTTGGAACCAAGGAAGAAAAAATGTTCGTGAGACTTTTTAATTTTTACGGAATTTATGGAGCAGAAGGCTATCCGAAATTGCCAACAGGGAATATTTCATTCCTCGATGCAATCCCACCGTTGGGAACGGTTCTAGCGTTTAATATTAACGATAAAACAGAATCTTTGGGCCCGGAAAGTGAAACGAATCATCTGAACGGAACATTTAAAAGAACATTGTATTTCTATTTTGGATTGCCGGATTTAGGTGATGAAAATAAACAGTTTACCATGCCGAAAGAAAATATTTTAACAGATTAAAATGAAAAGCCCAATTCTTTTTTTTATATATTTTATCTGTTCGTTGATGTTTGCCCAACAGACAGCTTTCAAATTTGATTTTGGTGGGAAGAGGATCGAAAGCGGATTTATTCCTGTTACTTCAACTTCAAAATTTGATAAAAAAACAGGCTACGGATTTATGGATATTTCCGGTTTAAAATCTGTTGATAACGGTGGTAATGCTCTGACAGGAGACTTTATCACAAGCGACAAACCTTTCTATTTTTCTGTGGTTCTTCCTGAAGGAAATTATGATATTCAACTGAATTTAGGTGATACAAAAGGAATTTCTGAAACAACAGTTCGGGTTGAAAACCGTCGACTGATGATGAATGAAGTCAAAACAAAAGAAGGCGAAATTGTGGAAAAAACAATTACGGTTCACATAAAAGACAGCATTATCAGAAATCAAAAGGGACAAAATATAGGAATTGTAAAACTAAAACCGAGAGAAAGAAAATACCTGCATTGGGACAATTTGCTGACGATTGAATTTAATGATAACGCTCCGAAAGTTTGTTCGGTCATTATCCAGCCCAATAAAACGGCGAAAACGATTTATTTAACTGGTGATTCAACAGTTGTTGATGCGCAGTATGAACCGTGGGCGTCGTGGGGACAGATGTTGCCGTACTTTTTTATTCCGAATGAAGTGGTAATTGCCAATTATGCGGAAAGCGGAGAAACCTTAAAGGCATTTGAAGACCGTCATCGAATCGATAAAATCTGGACTCAGATAAAGCCCGGCGATTACTTGTTTATCCAGTTCGGACACAACGACCAGAAATATGGAAACAGCGAAAAATCAGGTTACAGAAAACGTTTGAAAGATTGGATTTTGAAAGCCAAAGAATTAGAAGCAACTCCTGTTTTAGTTACCTCAATGAATCGCAGAGTTTTTGATGAAAACAATAAAATAATCAACACGCTGGATGATTTTCCTGATGCGATGAGGGAAATTGCAAAAGAAGAAAAAGTAGATTTAATTGATTTGAATGCATTAAGCAAAACTTTATTTGAAGCGATGGGACCGGAAGCGGCCAAGAAAGCTTTTGTCTACTATCCGGCGAATTCTTACCCGAACCAGCCGACAGCTTTAGCCGACGACACGCATTTCAATACTTACGGAGCGTACGAACTGGCAAAATGTGTTGTAAAATCAATCGTTGAACAAAACTTACCTTTGAAGAAATATATTTCAAAAAATTATAAAAATTTTAATCCCAATAAACCCGATGATGACGAAAAATTCCACTGGCCGGAATCTGTTTTTATGGAATCTTTAAAACCTGATGGGAATTGATTGCAAAAACACTAATAAAAATCTTTGATTTTTAAACTAATGTGTTCTTCTAAGCATTGGAATCACAAACTTAAACAACTAATGTGTTTAAAAACTTTTGTGACTTTTGTGGTTAAATTAAACAAGTAAAAAGTGAATATTCGTAAAATTATAAAAATAAGCGCTCTCTGTTTTGCCTTCGGAAATCTCTCCGCGCAAAATCCGTGGCCAAAAACCAACGACACCGCAAAACCGTGGACACGCTGGTGGTGGATGGGAAGTGCTGTTGATGAAAAAGGTTTAGACAAACAATTGACAACCCTTTCCAAAGCAGGTTTCGGAGGTGTTGAAATAGTCCCAATTTATGGCGCGAAAGGTTTTGAAAACAACTACATCAATTACCTTTCCCCGGAATGGATGAAAATGCTAAAATTCACGACAAATAAAGCAAAAAGTCTGAATATGGGCGTTGATATGGCAGTCGGCACAGGCTGGCCGATCGGCGGGCCACAAGTGAATGAAGAAGATGCTGCCACAAAAATGATTGTCCAGACTTATGAAATTCAGTCCAATGAAAAATTTTCTGAAAAAATTATTCTGAAAGAAGAAAAACAGAAGAGCTTAAAAACCACAAAACTCGATATTATAACAGCTTACAATGAAAAAAATGAAGCAGTTGTTTTAACGGATAAAGTCAATGCAGACGGGACTTTAAACTGGATGCCAACTTCAGGTAAATGGACAGTTTACGCAGTTTTTACAGGTAAAACGCTGCAAAAAGTAAAGCGTGCTGCTCCGGGTGGCGATGGCTACACGTTAGACCATTTTTCGCCAACCGCGACCAAAGATTATCTGGAAACATTTGATAAAGCATTTGAAAACTCTAATTACGGAGTCCGTTCATTTTTCAATGACAGTTACGAAGTGTATAATGCCGATTGGACTGCCGATTTCAAAGAGGAATTCAGAAAAAGAAGAGGGTATGATTTAAGTCCTTATATCAAATATTTGATAAGCGATAATGAAAGTGAAATTGCAGGGAGAATAAAATCGGACTACCGCGAAACGATGAGTGAGTTAATCCTTCATAATTTTACGGAGAATTTCACCAATTGGGCGCATTCTAAAAATTCTAAAAATACCAATCAAGCACATGGCTCACCGGGAAATTTGCTGGATTTATATGCTGCAGTCGATATTCCCGAATCTGAAACCTTTGGAAGCACAAAATTCGATATTCAGGGGTTGAAGAGGAATTTGGAAGACATCAATACAAAGGAAGTTCCCGATATCAATATGCTGAAATTTGCCTCTTCAGCAGCCAATATTACAGGAAAACCTCTCATTTCAAATGAATCTTTTACCTGGCTAACAGAGCATTTCAAAACGTCCTGGTCGCAGGTAAAACCGGAAGCGGAACAGATTTTCCTTTCAGGAATCAACCATATTTTTTATCACGGAACGACTTATACGCCGGCTGATGTCCAGTTTCCGGGATGGCTGTTTTATGCTTCAACCAATTTTGTCCCGGAAAATTCTTTGTGGCCGAATATCAAAGGTTTAAATTCTTACATCGAAAGAACGCAGTCTGTTCTGCAAAGCGGAAAATCTGACAATGAAATCCTGATGTACTGGCCGGTATACGATCAGTGGTCGAACCCGAAAGGAAAAGATATGGCGTTCAAAATTCATAATATTGAAAAATGGCTGCATCCTACTGCGTTTTATGAAAATCTTGAAAAATTAGGGAAATCCGGATATTCCCTGGATATGATTTCGGATAAATTGATTGCTGAAGCACAGCTTGAAAACCATGAAATTAAGGTTTCAAAAAGTGGAGGTTCTTACAAAGTTTTAATTATTCCTCAACTGACTTATTTGCCTGAATCTACTTTAAAAAATATCTTGAATTTAGCTCGGAATGGAGCATCCGTGGTTTTTCAAAGCCAACCTAAAGATGTTCCGGGGAATGTTGAAGTGGAAAAAAGAAGAAACGAATTACAGTCTTTATGGAGACAAATTCCTTTTCAGCAAAACGGAAATGTAAAATCTGCAACCTTCGGAAAAGGAAAAATTGTGTTGAGTTCAGATATTAAAAAAGGGTTGGAATTATTAAAAATTGAAAGAGAAAAATTGACGGATACAGGACTGAAATTCGTCAGAAGACAGTTTGATGACGGAAAATATTATTACATCGTCAATCATACCTCAAAAGAAATCAGTCAAAATATTCCATTGAATTTTACAGGAAGACAGGTTGTTGTAATGAACCCTGAAAATGGTGAATTTGGAATTGCAGAAACACAAAATAATTCAGTAAGAATTCAACTGAAATCAGGAGAATCTTTAATTATAAAAATTTCGAAAAATGGGGATTCATCACTTCCAAAATGGAAATATATTGAAAAAACAGAAGAGCCGGTCGTTTTAAACCAGCCCTGGAATTTGACTTTCAAAGAAGGTGGTCCCGAGCTTCCGAAATCCAGAACTCTGGACAAACTTCAGCCTTGGACGAATTTCACGGAAGATGCTCAAACACAAAGTTTTTCAGGAACGGGAGTTTACACGACTTCATTTAAATTAAATAAAAAAGCGGATGACTTTATACTGAAGCTTGATAAATTATATGAAAGCGCAAATGTGATTGTCAATGGTCAGCACGCCGGAATTGTATGGAGCCTTCCGCTTGAAATCAACATTGGTAAATATCTGAAAAAAGGTAAAAATACTATTCAGATTGAGGTTTCTAATCTGATGGCCAACCGAATCCGCTATATGGACCAGCATAAAATCCAATGGCGAAATTACCATGAAATCAATTTCGTCAACATCGATTACAAACCGTTTGATGCGTCAGATTGGAAGGTGCAACCTTCAGGTGTGGATGGCGAAATTCAATTAATTCCTGTATATTATTCGAAATAAATTCTTGTGATGCGTCGAAATAAAATTAAACTTTGTGATCTTTGTTAAGTGAAACGCCTTGTGAACTTTAAAAAGAATAGTAGTCAAAAAAATATTTGCGGACTTTGCGTTAAAAATTACAGCAGAATAAATTGAATTTAAATATTAAATAAAGACTTATGAATAAAAATATCGTAAAAACATTAGCATTAGGAAGTCTACTCGCATTCGGATTTGCCAATGCTCAAAACAAACCGAGAGTCGTTCTGGACAACTTTTTCAACAATGAAAAAAGAGAAAATAAAGAAACCAAAGCTTTAGAATCATGGCATTACACATGGAATGACACTACTAATGGCGGGTTTTCTTTACTAGGCGAAATTTTCCAAAAACAAGGCGCAGAAATCACTACTTTGACAACGGCTCCTTCAAAAAAAGATTTGAAAAACGCTAATATCTATATCATCGTAGATCCGGATATCGACAAAGAAGCGTACGGAGGAAAAGCCAATCTCATAGACTCAAAAACCATTAAAAACGTGGTGGAATGGGTGAAGAACGGAGGAGTTTTGGTTTTGATGAGCAACGACAACGGCAATTCCGAATTTGAACATTTCAACAAATTAGCTGGCGAATTTGGTATTCATTTTAATGACGACAGCTACAACCGTGTTCAGAAAAGAGAATTTGAGCAGGGAAAAGTAATGGTTCCTGCCGGAAACGAGATTTTCTCTGAACAGAAATTATATATGAAGGAAGTCAGTTCAATAGATGTGAAAGCACCTGCAAAAGCTATATTGACAGCGGAAGGGAAAAATATCGGAGCTGTTGCAAAAGTCGGCAAAGGAACTGTTTTCGCTTTAGGAGATCCTTGGTGTTATAACGAATATATTGACGGCAAAAAGCTTCCGGCAGACTTTACCAATTATCAGGGAACTGAAGAATGGGTAAATTGGTTATTCAAGAAGAGTTATAATAAATAATAGAATCTGTGCAATCGATTGAATTTAATTTTTTGGGCAGCTTTTCCTCCTTCCACTCCCGCTTTTTTGTCTCCGCGTTGCTGCGACAAAAAGAGCTCCGTTCAAGTAGGGCTGCAAGCAATTCAAATTGCAAAACCTTATAGGTTTCAAAAACCTATAAGGTTTGTCAAAACATAATATTCAATGCAAAATCAATAGAAACGGGCTTTAGCCCGTTTAATAAAAAGAGATTTCCAATTCGGCTTTAGCCAAAACTTACTAAAAAGATTTATGAAAATCAAATATATCTTCATTACATCCGCCATTTTTCTTTCACAGACCATTTCTGCCCAGAGACAAATGGAATACCTGAAAAGAGGAATTGTCGCTATTCCTGCAGATTCCGGCATTTTTGTAAGTTGGCGCCTATTGGGAACGGAAGCTCACAATACCCATTTCGATGTATATCGTACCGAAAATAATCAGACCACAAAACTGAACGAAAAGCCGTTGCTCAACGAAACCAATTTTTTAGATAAAACAGCCGATAAAGGAAAGAATTACACGTATTTTATAAAATCAAATACGAAAAATCAGGAAGTTGACCAGGATTTTGCGAAATATACAGCCAACCAGAAACCGTATTTATCAATACCTTTAAAAACACCTGAAGGTTACACGCCGAATGATGCTTCTGTTGCCGATCTGGATGGTGATGGAGAATATGAAATTATTCTGCACCAGACAGGAAGATCGAAGGACAACAGCCAGAAAGGAGAGACAGACCCGCCGATTATTCAGGCTTATAAACTGAATGGCCAGTTTTTGTGGGAAATTAGTTTAGGCAAGAATATCAGGGAAGGTGCCCATTACACACAGTTTTTGGTGTATGATCTGGATCAGGACGGGAAGGCAGAAATTGTAATGAAAACTGCTGACGGAAGCAAAGACGGAAAAGGAAAATTTATTGGTGATCCGACTAAAAATTATGTCAACGAAAACGGAATGATCCTTTCCGGACCGGAATTTCTGACAGTTTTTGACGGCCAGACCGGAGCTGAAATTCATACGGTCAATTACCAGGTTCCGAGATTTCCGGGAAGTTTAAACCCAACCAGTGATGAGATGACTGAAACCTGGGGTGATGCCAAAGGCAACCGCATCGACCGGTTTTTAGGAGCTGTCGCTTATCTTGACGGAAAAACGCCGAGCGTGATTATGTCACGAGGATATTACACCAGAACAGCAATTGCAGCCTGGGATTTTAAAAATAAGAAACTCATTCTCCGCTGGCTTTTTGATACGGAAAGTTCGGAAGAAAATAAACAATATCGCGGACAGGGAAATCACAACCTGACCATTGCCGATGTAGATAATGACGGAAAGGATGAAATCGTTTTCGGGGCAATGACGGTTGATGATGACGGAAAAGTGTTGAACAGCACAGGCTTCGGTCACGGCGATGCTTTGCACGTTGGAGATTTAGACCCATCTAATCCGGGATTAGAAATTTTTGATATTCAGGAACGTTTTGATGATGCGGGAGTACATTTCAGAGATGGGAAAACGGGAAAGATATTGTGGAAGTTACCTTCAACCGTGTATAGCAAAGCCGGTAAATTCCAGGGACCGGGAAGAGGTTTGTCTTTAAATATAGACCCTCGTTATGAAGGTTCGGAATGCTGGGCTGCCGGAGCTGGACTGAAAGGAGTTTACACCGCCAAAGGCAAAAAAATCAGCGACAAAAACCCTTCCGTTAATATGGGAATCTATTGGGATGGCGATTTTTTGAGCGAAATTCTGGACGGAACCATTATTTCAAAGTGGGACTGGAAAAACGAAAAGTCAAACCTGATTTTTGATGCCAAAGATTATCAATGTGAATCGAATAACGGAACGAAGAAGAATCCTTCTTTAGTCGCAGATTTATTTGGGGACTGGCGCGAAGAAGTGATGTACAGAACAGCAGATAATCAGGAATTAAGAATTTTCAGTACAACCATTCCCACGAAGCACAGATTGTATACTCTAATGCACAATCCGCAGTACAGGTTAAGCATTGTCTGGCAGAATGTCGGCTACAATCAGCCGCCGCATACCGATTATTATCTGGATGAATCGGTAAAAGAAATTCCAGAACCAAATATTTATACCGTTAAACCTTAATAATTTTAATTTAAATATAAAATGAAAAGACTATTAACAACAGGCCTTTTTGCAATCATTATCACGGGAATGATTTCCTGTTCGGTTCAAAAGCAAAGTACAGCGACAAATGCGAATCCTCCGGATAAAAAGGAAGTTTTGGAAGTTGCAGAACGCGCCAATCAATATTTTATGAACAAATGGCCCGATGCAGGAAAAGAAATTGTGGGCAAAAAAGTATGGCCAAGTAATCTATGGACCAGAGCGGTTTATTATGAAGGTCTGATAGCCCTTTACAAAGTAGATCCTAAAAAAGAATACTATAATTACGCTCTAGATTGGTCTCAAAAGCATAACTGGGATATGATGCGCGGAACATACACCAGAAATGCCGACAACCAGGCATGCGGACAGACTTATCTTGATCTTTACGAGATAGACGGCAGAAAAAATCCTGAAAGAATTAAATATGTAAAAATGTCCATGGATAGCATGATCGCTTCCGGAAAATCAGACGACTGGTGGTGGATTGATGCGCTCCAGATGGGAATGCCGATCTATAGCAAACTTGGAAGAATTACCGGTGATAAAAAATATTTTGACAAGAATTACGAAATGTATGCGTTTACCAAATACAAGCATGGCGGAAACGGATTGTACAATGCAAAAGATAAACTCTGGTGGAGAGACAAAAGTTTTGTTCCGCCTTATAAAGAACCAAACGGCGAAGATTGTTATTGGAGCAGAGGAAACGGCTGGGTAGTGGCCGCGCTTGTTAGAACTTTAGAAGATACACCAAAGTCGGATGCGCATTACCAGGAATATCTGCAGGATTATAAAGACTTATTATCAGCTTTGGTCCCGATTCAGAGAGAAGATGGTTTCTGGAATGTAAGCCTTCATGATCCCACAAATTTCGGTAGTAAAGAAATGACGGGAACCGCACTTTTCGTATATGGAATGGCCTACGGAATCAATAATAACCTGATTGATAAAAAAACGTATTTACCTGTTTTAACAAAAGCCTGGAATGCCATCGTAAAAGATTCTGTTCAACCGAACGGATTTTTAGGATGGGTTCAGGGAACGGGAAAAGAACCTAAAGACGGACAACCGCTTTCTGTAAGCAAAGAACCCGATTTTGAGGATTATGGACTGGGCTGCCTGTTATTAGCAGCTAGTGAGGTTTATCAATTAAAATAACAATTGAATGGGATTCATGAAAGTGGAGTTAATTGCTTTTTTACTCAATGGTATTTAAGTGAGAAATTTTAAATTTGCTTTTTTTTTAAATTTCCCTCAATCACATGTATTGTACATGACACTACAAGATGCGCTATCGATTACATCTTGTTAATTTTCAAACTCAATCGATACGATAAAATTATGAATGCATTATTAGGAGTTATTTTTCATTTTTTAGGAGGCTTTTCTTCGGGAAGTTTTTATTTACCCTATAAAAAAGTAAAAGGCTGGGAGTGGGAAACATTTTGGCTGATAGGAGGTGTTTTTTCCTGGATTATCGTTCCACCGCTTGCTGCCTTTCTTACCATTCCTGATTTCTGGGAAATTATTCAGAATGAAAGTTCATCAATTTTGGGACTGACTTTTTTATTCGGGGCTCTCTGGGGAATCGGTGGCTTTATGTACGGTTTGGGTGTCCGGTATTTGGGCGTGGCTCTTGGAAGCAGTATTATGCTGGGACTTACGATGGTAATCGGTTCACTTGTTCCATCCATTTTTTATGAATTTTCTCCGCAGGAGGGCAAAGATAATATTGGTTTAATGTTTTCCAGCAGTTGGGGACAGTTTGTTTTATTGGGACTTCTTGTTTGTATTGTTGGGATTATCATTAGCGGAAAGGCAGGTGTTATGAAAGACAAAGAACTTCAGAAAGAATCTGCAGATCCTCACGGCGTACAGGTTAAAACCGAGTATAAATTTGGACTGGGACTTACGGTTGCCATTATTTCCGGAATTCTGAGTGCCTGTTTCAATTTCGGACTGGAAGCAGGAAAACCTATGGCGATGGTAGCCAACGAAGCATGGAAGGCTGCTAATCCCGGTCAGGGAGAATTTCTGTTCCAGAACAATGTAACGTATATTGTGGTGCTCTGGGGAGGTATGGCTTCCAATCTGATGGGCTGTCTTTATTTGTCCTTTAAAAATAAATCCTATACCGATTATACCAAAAAAAATGTTCCTGTCGCAAAAAATATCTTTTTCTGTGCATTGGCAGGAACGATGTGGTTTTTACAGTTTTTCTTCTACGGAATGGGTGAAAGTAAAATGGGGAACGGCCCGAGCTCATGGATTCTGCACATGGCATTTATCATTTTAATAGCGAATCTTTGGGGAGTAGTTATTAAAGAATGGAAAGGCGTTTCTAGGAAAACAATTTCTACCATCGTAGTCGGGATGATTGTAATGTTCATATCCATTTTAATCGTAGGTTACGGAAATTCATTAAGATAATTATTACACTTATTCATCATTTATATAGTTTCAGAGTTAGTTTTTAACTCATAAGGCACTGTTTCATGTGCCTTTTTTGCATTAATAAGTGGTGTTTCGTTTAATGAAAATTGATTTAATTCTATTTTATGTGATTAAATTATTATGGTTAATTGTTGTTTAATGAAAATTTGATATTTATTTAATGAAAATTATGAGAATTATAATGCAGGATATTGCAGGATGCCGGAATTTTTGTAACAGTGTATTTTGGTAAAGTAAAAATTAATATATGTCTATTAAAATCAAACAGAAGAATTTTAAGCCACTTATTGCACCGCTGTTTTTGCTTGCATCTGGCTTTATGTTCGGACAAAAGGCAGTACGTGACACTGTGAAAGACAAGACTAAAGATATTGAAGAAGTAGTCATTATCGGTTACGGTAAAGTTAAAAAATCAGATTTAACAGGGTCCGTATCTTCAGTTTCTGCAAAAGATCTTGCGGCAACACCGGCGATGAATGCTTTACAGGCTTTACAGGGCAGGGCTGCCGGACTGAATATTGTAACAGCCGGAGGTGCACCCGGAGCAGGAGCAAACGTTACCGTTCGTGGCGGGGCTTCCATTACCCAGGGAACGGAGCCTCTTTATATTGTAGACGGATTCCAGCTGGATAATGCACTGAATATTATTAATCCCAATGATATTGAAAGTATTGATGTACTGAAAGGTGCTTCTGCCATTGCAATCTACGGTGCCCGAGGATCCAACGGTATTATCGTTATCAAAACCAAAACCGGAAAAAAGGGCAGGGTTACCATCAACTACAATTCATTCATGTCATTTGATATGCTTTCCAAGAAACTGGATATGCTTTCCAGTTCTGAACAGTATGTAAAATATCAGTATGAAATGGCACAGCTTCAGGGAAAAACAACCCAGTGGAGTAATGTTTTTGATAATAGCCTTGGGGTAGATTCACCGGGTTTTTACACCGGAGTGTTTAGCAGAATAGCCAATCGTTACGGGTCTGCACCAGCTTTAGACTGGCAGGAAAGAATGCTTGGAGGTACTGGTGTGACTCAAAATCATAACGTGAGCGTATCGGCAGGCAGCGATAAAACACAGGCATTTATCAGTTATAACTATAATAAACAGGACGGATTATTGCAGAATTTCAATGAAACCAGAAATTCACTGCGCGCTAATATCAATTCGGAATTGTATAAGGGCATACGGTTGGATTTCAGTTCCATGTTTACTTCCAATTCTACAAATGGTGGGGGCGCTTATTCGGGAATGAAAAAAATATTGCTGCAGCCTATTACGGGAGGAACTTTATTTACACAGGATCAGCTATTCAACACCCAGACTTTTCCGGATTTCTCTGCTTTAGATTCCAGCTTTGATACGGAAAATCCCTATATCGAAACGGCTGCTTCCACTCAGAACAGAAGAGTAAGAACATTTTTGGCCAATGTAGGACTGGAATTTGACCTGCTGAAAGATTTTACATTCAGAACCGCAGGATCATATAACTGGACCAATACCAAAGCGACCGCATTTTCAGATAAAAATTCCCGTGCCTACCTCACTGATCCTATTAATACAGGGATCAACGGCAGCATTGCCAATTCTGAGGCATACCGATATCAGATTACCAATACGCTGACCTATAACAAAACATTAGGTGAAAAGCATAGAATTACCGGTTTAATCGGTAATGAGATCATTTATCAGGAAAATGAGAGCAACAGCATGAGGCTGGTAAGATTTCCCTCTATTTTAAATTACGGACTGGATGACATTTCTAATGCGACCGTTGCAGATAAAAGTACAGACAGATCATCATTTAGCCTATTATCCTATTTTGCAAGGGTAAATTATAATTATGATAACCGATACCTTCTTACCGGTACGGTGCGTCGCGACGGATCTTCGAAATTCGGCCCGGATAATAAATGGGGCGTATTTCCTTCTGTAGCTGCTGCATGGAGAGTATCCGAGGAAGGTTTCTGGAAAAACTCTAAAATTGAAAGGTACGTTAATGACCTTAAATTCAGGTTTGAATACGGGATTGTAGGTAACAACAGTATTCCTGATAATGTTTTCAGGACTAATGTTGTCGCAACCGATTACCCTATGAATAATACTATCGGAAATCTGGCCCTTGTAACAAACAGTGTTTTAGGAAACCGTATGGTGCAGTGGGAGGAAATGAGATCTACCAACATCGGAGTAGATTTGGCATTATTTAACAGCAGGATTAAATTAACTTCAGAATGGTACAACAACAATGTAACCGGAATGTTGCTGGAAACTGTACTTCCTGCATCTACAGGGTACGCAAGACAGTTTAAAAATATCGGTTCCATGAAGAACACCGGTATGGAATTCACTTTAAATTCTATCAACGTAAAATCCGGTAATTTCAGATGGTCTACAGATGCCAATATAGGTTTCAATAAATCAAAAGTTTTATCGCTCGATGAAGGAAGAACCTTCAGAAATTTCAGTGTCGGTGGTAACAGGGCAGGTATGGTAACCTATTATGCTACCGTTGGGGAAGAATTAGGAGATATGTACGGATATGTTTATCAGGGAATTTATACGACCGATGACTTTATCCAGGAATCCAACGGCTCATTAACCTTAAAGCCCGGAGTTGTAAAACCCGCATCCGGAACTCCAAAGCCCGGTGATATTAAATTTGCGGCAGATAATGAAGCAGGAGATCAGTTTACAAGAAAACTCGTAAAAATAGGAAACGGTACTCCGGATTTCATCGGGGGAATCAGTAATAATTTTTCATACAAAGGCTTTGATCTTGCAGTATTTTTGAAATTCAGCGTAGGCGGAGATGTTTACAATGCTACCAAGCACAGCATGAGCCCTTACGCCATGTTCCAGAATGTACCTTCGGAGTTTGGAGATAATTATTACCGTGTTATTGATCCTAATACAGGGCAGGCGACAACAAACCTTGCACGATTAAAAGAACTGAACCCGGATGAAGATTCCCGACTTTGGAGCTTAAGCACTACCAATTCAGGATACATCACGTACCCGTCATCATATTATGTGGAAGATGGATCTTATTTAAGAATTTCTATGGTAACGCTGGGTTACTCATTTCCGAGAGAATTTTTAAGCAATGTTAAGCTTACCAATGCACGGATCTATTTTACCGTTAATAATTTAGCAACCATCACAGGATATTCGGGATACGACCCGGAAGTTTCTGCAGCTAGCGGTGTTACCGTTACACCGGGCTACGACAGTTCTTCATTTCCTCGCTCAAGAAGTTATGTTCTGGGTATTAATTTAACCTTCTAAATACAAATGTTAACATCATGAAAAACAGATATAATAAAAACCTTATAAAAACGCTGATTATTGTTCCGGCAATTTTAGTAGCCGGTCTCAGCATCAACTCGTGCAGTGATGATTTTCTGGATCAGCCTGCCTATAATTCATCCAATACAGAATCGGTATTTGAAAATATAGAAACTGCAGATGCTTTTGTTCAGGGACTTTACAGAGGCCTTGTTCCCACCGAAATGTTCTATCAGCTGGGTGCTGGTGATACCGTGACCCATTCTGCAGAAGACGGATCTACCAACAACTCCAAATATAATATTTGTAACTATCAGTATGACGCGTATACGCCCAACACGGTTACAGGAATTTATGCTGCGATGTATGCGATTATTGAAAGAGCCAATATTGCCATCAGCAGATTGCCTACAATGCCCGCAAGTCCGAAGCGCGATGCTTTGCTGGCAGAAGCAAAAGCGATCCGTGCATTTTGTTATCACAATTTGATACGGGTTTACGGAGATGTACCTGCAATCTGGATTCCTCTTGAAGAAGCAGATCCTAACGACCCGAGTACATTATACCCGAAACGTTCTCCAAGAGACGGAATTTATGATCGTATCATTGCTGATATTCAGGAATCGGTAAATAATCTGCCAGCTTCAAACGGCACCCCGGAGAGACTCAATAAACAGTCAGCCAATGCACTGTTAGCAAGAATAGCATTGTATGCGGCGGGATATTCTCTTCGTTGGGATCTTAATACCGGAGGAGCGGGAACTATGTCCCGTCGTTCTGATAATAGCAGAGTTCAGCAGTTGTACCAGATTGCAGATGCAGCAGCAGCTTCTGTAATTAATGGCGGTACCAACAGCCTAGTACAGGCTCAGGGTGGAAAAAGCGGTTTCGAAGCATTATGGTTCAATTTTGACAGAAGAAATTTTGCAGCCGTAAACCAGGAGATGCTTTGGCATATCGCCGAATATGGTCCCAATACCAACTCTGCATTTGGAGTGTATGCACACCCCGGTTCCAGAGGTGGAACATACGGATCCAGAAAAGCCTTGCAGTTCATATTGCCAACCTATTATTTGTCTTTTAATCAGGCAGATAAACGCAGGGATGTTGCCTGTACTTCTTACAGCATTTATTTCCTGAGAACTGGTAATGCATCAGATACCTGGGTAGATGTGGGAAGTACTTATTCCTGTATTATGCCTGGTAAATTCAGAATAAGCTGGTGTGTAGAGCCACAGGCTGCCGATGCACGTAACCTGAATATCCCGATTATCCGGTATGCCGATGTTTTACTGATGTATGCTGAAACACAGAATTATCTGAACGGAGGACCTACAGCTACCGCTACAGCTGCTTTACAGCAGGTAAGAAACCGTGCCGGAATAGGTTCATTGCCAATACCAAGTGGTCAGCAGGCGTTTCAGGATGCTCTTGTTCAGGAGCGTAAGTGGGAATTTTCCGATGAGTTTATGCTTCGTACGGATTTGATCAGAATGAACCGTATCGCCAGTGAAATCAATGCTACAAAACAGGCCATGAAAAATCTTTCTGACAGAACAGGTCAGTTTGCATCGACACCGGTGTACAGGCTTTATAAATTCCACAAAGACGCACAGGTTTACGGCGATCCGTTTTTAGCAGTTACTTACATAGAACTAACAGATCCTGCGCAGATTGCGGCAGTTCAGGCAGTTCCGACCAATTCTGCAAACTATGCAGCGTATCAGACGGTTTTAAAGAATATTGCAGCAGCCAACGGACAAACTTCAACGGCTGAAGACAAATGGTATCCTGTAAACATGTTCCAGGCATATACCAGTACATTCAATGGTAATGCAAGAAAAGCAGTAGGATTTGTTGAAGGGTTTAATGGATTGCAGGTCGGGAGCATCATTTACACCAAACCTACGGGTTCTGCTGAAAATGGAGGAACATATCCGAACTGGATTGAAGGCGGAGGAGATGGTTTGTTCTACGGCTTTGTACCTAACAAAACAGAACTCTTGCCTTTCGCAGCAGCTTCCGCAGGACATCCTTTGGTTGATAATCCTAATCTCTCGCAGTTACCTGGATATTAATCATATAAAATAATATAACGTAAACATTAGGAAATGAGAGCTTTATGCTTACATTTCTTGATGTTTGCTTTTTTAACGATAATCACAAAATATTAACCAGTAAATAACTCTGACCAGATAAAATAATCCATAAAAGGTGAATTAAAAAACAAAATGTTAATTTATCTTTAAATAAAGCATCTAGCAGTATAGTACGGGATGGTGTAAAGAATGGAAGAATCTAATTTTGGGTTAGAATTTTAGAATATAAGTAAAACAATGGAAAAACTAAAAACATTCAGATACGTAAACTATTTGTGGGATGATGAAAAAGCAGCATCTTTTGGAGATGACCAGGTAGCCTTATTTTTGTACCGTTCAAATATTTTAGGAGCAGATTTAAGAATCACCAACTACGGAGGTGGAAACACAAGCTGCAAAACCATCGAAAAAGATCCTTTAACCAATGAAGAAGTTGAGGTAATGTGGGTGAAAGGTTCAGGTGGAGATATCGGAACGTTAACGAGAAAAGGAATTGCCGGCTTATATACCGAAAGATTGAGAAATCTTAAAAATGTTTACGAAGGCTTGGAAGATGAAGACAGAATGGTAGGATTGTTTGATCACTGTATCTATGATCTTGAGAGTAAAGCACCTTCCATTGATACTCCTCTTCACGGGTTACTTCCATTCAGACATATAGATCACCTTCACCCGGATGCCCTGATTGCAGTAGCTGCAGCTAAAGACAGCGAAGCCATCACCAAAGAAATATGGGGGGATTCAATGGGCTGGGTTCCATGGCAAAGGCCTGGTTTCGATCTGGGATTGCAGCTGGAAAAATGTTTAAATGAAAATCCCGGAATCAGAGGAATCGTTTTAGGCAGCCACGGATTATTCACATGGGGAGATACTTCTTACGAATGTTATATCAACAGTCTTGAAGTTATTGAGATGGCTTCAGAATATATTGCTGAAAAAATTGAAGAAAAAGGTCAGGTTTTTGGCGGACAAAAAATAGAATCTCTGCCTGCGGACGAACGCAAAAATAAAGCGGCGCAGATTATGCCGTTGTTGAGAGGTTTGGCTTCTTCCGAAAACAGAATGGTTGGCCATTTTACAGACAGCGATGCGGTTTTGGAATTCATCAACAGCAACGATCTTGAAAGGCTGGCTCCGCTTGGAACTTCATGCCCCGATCACTTCCTGAGAACGAAAATTCAGCCGTTGGTTTTAACTTTAGATAAAAATGAAGACTTAAGCGATTCAAAAGCAATTTTAGAAAAATTAAATCCGCTTTTCGAACAATACCGACAAGAATATAAAGAATATTACGGAACCTGTAAACATCCGAACAGTCCTGCCATGCGTGATCCGAATCCGGTCATCATCATTTATCCTGGAGTGGGTATGTTCAGTTTCTCAAAAGACAAGCAGACTACACGAGTGGCCAGTGAATTTTATGTGAACGCCATCAATGTAATGCGTGGTGCAGAAGCCATTTCAGAATACACCTCATTACCAAGACAGGAAGCTTTCGATATCGAATATTGGTTATTGGAAGAAGCGAAGCTTCAGAGAATGCCGAAAGAAAAACCATTATCAAGAAAAATTGCCATCGTTACCGGAGCCGGAGGTGGAATCGGGCAGGCCATTGCCGATAAAATGGTTGCTGAAGGAGCGGTTGTAGTCTATACAGATTTGAACAAGGAAGCTGTACAAACGGCGACATCAAAATACAGCAAAGACCAGGCAACTGCAGTGCAGTGTGATGTGACAAGTGAGCAGGATATTGCTAAAGCTTTCAAAGAAACTGTTTTGGCATTTGGTGGAGTAGACATCATCGTTCATTCTGCAGGATTGGCCATTTCAAAATCTTTGGAAGAAACCACTTTGAACGATTGGGACCTTTTAGAAAATGTTTTAGTGAAAGGACAGTTTTTACTTTCAAAAAATGGTGTGGAAATCATGAAGAAGCAGGCTTTAGGCGGAGACATTGTCAATATTGCCAGCAAAAACGGATTGGTTGCCGGGCCAAACAATGTGGCTTACGGAACTGCAAAAGCAGCACAACAGCACATGACGAGATTATTAGCTGCCGAATTGGCTGCGGATAAAATTAGGGTAAACGTGGTGAATCCGGACGGTGTAATTGTAGGAAGCAAAATCTGGGAAGGGAAATGGGCAGAAGGCCGCGCAAAAGCCAACGGAATCACGGTGGAAGAACTTCCGGCATTTTACGCCAAAAGAAATCTTTTAAACGAAATCATTCTTCCTGAAGACATTGCCAACGGAGTTTTTGCCTGTGTTGCCATTTTAGACAAAAGTACAGGAAACATCATCAATGTAGACGGCGGAATGGCTAATGCTTTCCCGAGATAATTTTTTACATCAATACTGAAGGAATATATTTTAAATCGTAAGTTTGATATTATTATGTTAAATGAATTTAAAAATAAATTTCTTCAACCAGAGCCACGAAGTGGCGACCAATAATAACACAGGATGCAAGTCTTGTGCATAATAAATACAATTCTGTGAAAAATAAATCAGAATATGATTATAAACAAAGAAAGTATAGAACAGTATAATAAAAGTGAAATCGCAAATTTCAATTCGGATTTCTCTTATTTATCAGATAAACTCACGAAATCAGGAGCAAACATTTCTGAAATTGTCAACAAAATTGCTGACTTTCAGGTAGCCATTCCAAGTTGGGCTTTGGGCGCCGGAGGAACGCGCTTCGGAAGATTTTCTTACGGTGGAGAGCCGGCAACATTAGAGCAAAAATTAGATGATGTTGGATTAATTCATGCTTTAACACACTCCGCAGGAGCAATTTCGCTTCATATTCCCTGGGATATTCCTAGTGATGTTAAAGCGATTAAGGAAAAAGCAGCTGCTCACGGATTAATTTTCGATGCAATGAACTCCAATACGTTTCAGGATCAGCGGGGAGCAAAACAATCCTACAAATTCGGATCTTTAAATGCTGCAAATGAAGACGCAAGAGCGTATGCTGTTGAGCATAATAAAGAAGTAATAAGAATCGGAGAAGAACTAGGTTCAAAAAGCTTAACCGTTTGGTTGGCAGACGGGGCAAGCTTTCCGGGACAGTTGAACTTTCAGACAGCTTTATCAAAAACGGAGCAAAGTTTAAAGGAAATTTATGCAGAAATGCCGGAAGATTGGAAACTGTTCATCGAATATAAACCCTACGAACCGAATTTCTATTCAACAACTATTCAGGATTGGGGTACTTCTTTCATGTTGGCCAATGCTTGTGGAGAAAGAGCCTATACTTTGGTTGATTTAGGTCATCATTTGCCCAATTCAAATATTGAGCAGATTGTGGCGACATTAATGTATAAAGGAAAACTAGGCGGCTTCCATTTCAATGACAGCAAATACGGAGATGATGATTTAACAGTGGGTTCAATAAAACCCTACGCATTATTCCTGATTTTCAATGAATTGGTGTACGGAATAGAAAATAATCCGCAGAATCCATATCCGGCTTGGATGATTGATGCAAGTCATAATATTAAAGATCCGTTGGAAGACCTTATTCAGTCGTTGGAAGCGATTTTAATCGCATATGCTCAGGCACTTTTAGTAGATCAGAAAGCATTGAAAGATGCGCAGCTGAATAACGATGTTGTTCGTGCCCAGGAAATTTTACAAAATGCGTACAGAACGGATGTTCGTCCATTATTGAAAGCTGCAAGATTACAGACAGGTGCAGCGATTGATCCTATTTCGGCTTACAGAAATCTGAAAGTCAGAGAAAATTTAATTTCCGAAAGAGGCCTGAATGTAAAAGCAACAGGATTATAACCTGTTTTTAAAATGATAATTTGAACTTTCAAGTGCAATCGAAAGTTTTCAATTATATGTATCCTTATATTTTTATCATTAAGGTTGAAAGTGTTTAGATTATTGGGGTTTAAGCAGTATTGCTTGAGAATTAGTGGATTTTTTCTTAATGATCTTAATATCTGAACACTCCTTAATGGTGTAGGGAAATATTCAAATTGAATATCCGGTACAGATGAATCAAAATTATCAATATGCTTTGCTAAGTGAAACGGACTTGCAAACTTAAAGCATTTAGTATTAAAAAACTTAGCGGGCTTTGCGTTAAAAAAGATATAAATTAAATAACACTATTGAATTTACAAAATAAACTAAGCTCTTTGTGCTCTTTGCTAAGTAGAACGCCTTTGCGAACTTAAAAACGTATAGTATTAAAAAAAGAACTTTGCGGGCTTTGCGTTTAAATAAAAGTATTTAATTAAAAAGATTGCTTCGTCGCTCCGCTCTCGCAATGACAAAATGACCTTTGTTTAAAAAGGTTTTATAAATAAAGATAACATTATGAGTTTACAGAGTATATATCCTAAATTCTTTGTGCTCTTTGCTAAGTAGAACGCCTTTGCGAACTTAAAAACGTATAGTATTAAAAAAAGAACTTTGCGGGCTTTGCGTTTAAATAAAAGAAAGTGTTTAATTAAAAAGATTGCTTCGTCGCTCCGCTCCTCACAATGACAAAATGACCTTTGTTTAAAAAGGTTTTATAAATAAAGATAACATTATGAGTTTACAGAGTATATATCCTAAATTCTTTGTGCTCTTTGCTAAGTAGAACGCCTTTGCGAACTTAAAAACGTATAGTATTAAAAAAAGAACTTTGCGGGCTTTGCGTTTAAATAAAAGAAAGTGTTTAATTAAAAAGATTGCTTCGTCGCTCCGCTCTCGCAATGAAAAAAATAATCATCCTTGAAAATGTCTAAAAAAAAGAAGGTAACCATCGTATTTGATATTGGAAAGACCAATAAAAAATTCTTTCTGTTTGATAAAAATTATAAAGAAATCGTTCGGGAATATACGGAACTTCCCCTTACGACTGATGAAGACGGTTATCCGACGGAAGATCTGGCGGCCTTACAAAACTGGATTAAAGATAATTTCAATGCCATTTTGGATGATGAAAATTTTGAAGTAAAAGCCATTAATTTCTCTACGTATGGGGCAAGCTTTGTACATTTAGATCAGAAAGGAAATGTTCTCACCCCTTTGTACAACTATACCAAGCCGATGGATGAGGAAATATTGGATCTATTCTATAAAAAACACGGAAGCAAATTAAAAATAGCCCGTGAAACAGCCTCGCCACAAGCAGGAATGCTGAATTCCGGGTTGCAGTTATTTTGGTTAAAATACAAACATCCCGAAGTTTTCAAAAAAATCCGGTACAGCCTTCATTTACCCCAATATTTATCCTACCTATTTACCGGAATCTGTGTCTCCGAATTTACATCAATTGGTTGTCACACCAATCTTTGGGATTATGATAAAGCAGATTACCACGACTGGGTGTACGAAGAAGAAATCGATGCCTTATTACCTCCAATTGTTCCTACTTCAGCAAGCATTAATACCTCATACAGAAATAAAAAAATTAAAATCGGGGTTGGGATCCACGACAGTTCTTCGGCACTTTTACCTTATATCTTAAGCAAAAAAGAGCCGTTTTTACTGCTATCAACGGGAACCTGGAGCATTTCTCTCAATCCTTTCAATGATGAAAGCTTAACCGATGTAGACATCGAAAACAATTGCTTAAATTACATGAGAATTGATGGAAAACGTGTGAAAGCATCGCGTTTTTTCATGGGAAATGAATATAAAATTCAGGTCGAAAAATTATGTGCGCATTATGGAAAAGAGTACGGTTTCCACAGGGAAGTACAGTTTGACCAGGATTTGTACCTTCGCTTAATGAAGCATAAAGCAGTTTATTTCCGTTTTGAAGGTATTATTTTAAAAAGAAAAATGATCAGCGGGACCGATTTAAATTCTTTCGCAACTTTTGAAGAAGCTTATCATCAGCTGATGATCGAATTGATGGATCTACAGATTCATACGATTACAAATGCCATCGGAAATTCTGAAATTCAGCATATTTATATCGATGGCGGATTTACCGATAATGATGTATTTATGAAACTGATGTCACATCATTTTCAGCATTATAATGTAATGTCCAGCCATTCGCCGCTGGGTTCTGCATTGGGAGCTTCCATGGTGATTTCCAATAAAAAGATAGACGAAACCTTCTTACAGCAGCATTATCAGATGAAAGTGCTTCAACCCTTAATTCTTAATTTATAAATCATGGCATTTCCCTTCGATACCCGTTACGCTTCCCTCGAATTACTGATTGAAAGAGCTAAAAAAAGAATGCCCCGTTTCGCTTTTGAATACCTGGACGGCGGCTGCAATGAAAATATAAACCGCGACAGAAATACCAGCGAATTAAGAGAAGTGCTGCTTCGCCCTCGGTATCTGAATAACAATTTTGCAGAAGCCAATATGGAAACCGAATTATTCGGGGTAACATATTCCGCGCCTTTCGGGATTTCTCCGGTAGGTTTGCAGGGATTAATGTGGCCGAATGCTCCTGAAATTCTTGCAAAAGCAGCTTTTAAACACAATATTCCGTTTATTTTAAGCACCGTTACTACCAGCAGTATTGAAAGAATCGCGGAATTAACGGAAGGAAAAGCATGGTATCAGCTGTACCATCCGAGAGAAGAATGGTTGCGCGACGATATTCTCAACCGTTGTGAAGCTTCCGGATATGATGTTCTGGTAGTTTTGGCAGACGTTCCTACATTCGGATACAGAGCAAAAGAAATAAGAAACGGGCTGGCAATGCCGCCGCAGCTGAATTTCAGAAATGTTTCCCAGGCGTTGGCAAAACCTCAATGGTGTCTGGAAATGCTGAAACATGGTGTTCCGGGCTTTAAAACCATGGAAAAATATATGGATAAAAACATGAATGTAAAACAGTTGGGACAGTTCATGAACTCCACTTTTTCAGGAAGATTAAATTCTGACAGAATCAAGGCGATCCGCGATCAGTGGAAAGGAAAACTGGTCATCAAGGGAGTCGCTTCCGATGAAGATGCTGAAGAAGCGGTACGTTTAGGTTTTGACGGAATGATTATTTCCAACCACGGAGGAAGACAGCTGGATGCCGGAGAATCTACCATTGCTGTGGTAAAAGAGATCAGTGAAAAATATAAAGATCAGATTAAAATCATGATGGATAGCGGCGTGAGAACAGGTCCGGATGTAGCCCGTGCATTGAGCTGCGGTGCCGAATTTACCTTTATGGGAAGAACGTTTATGTATGCTGTAGGTGCTTTGGGCGATCAGGGTGGTGATCACATTATTGAAATGCTCAAAATGCAGTTCAGACAGGTAATGGAACAGCTTTGCTGCGAAAAACCGGAACAGCTACATGATTTTAGGGTGAGGTAATTTGATTGGAAGATAGAAGATAAAAGTTTTTTTAAACTTTAATTTTTTTATAAATAATACACAATAATTATCAATAGAAACGGGCTTTAGCCCGTTTTTTTATTAGTGTATCTCAATCGGCTTTAGCCAAAACTTGAAACAAGTTTTAACGAAGATTTAATTATTCGTTGATTTTTAATAAGTAAGACAAATAAATTTGTTTTGTAAAGCTCGAAGGACCGCTTCATAAAAATCAATTATTGATTTCATTCTTTGCTCCTTTACATATTCAGAATAAAAAATAAATCTCTGCGTCAATAAATAACAAAAATTTTTAAAACAAAAAATTCGCAAAGAACTCCCTGCGAATTTTAAATTAATAAAGAACTATTTCTTTTTCTCAGCCTTTACCGCCTGTCTTGCCAGCAATTTCCAGTCGTTTTTCACTTTAGCCCAAACCAAAAGAATATCAAGCGTTACGTCTCCCGGAGCTTTTCCTGCATCTGCTGTCGTTGCGTAAAAATGATGTCGGATAATCGCTGTATTGCCCACAATCTGTACAGTTTGATTGGTAATATCAATAGTTAAAAAATCAGATTTTTTACTGGCCAGTTTTTCGACAAACTCTTTGGAATCATCGATGTGACCACCGGAATGTCCGTAAGTCAATTCCGGTAAAATTAATGACTCGAGTGACGACTTTTCCCCGCTAATCATAGCCAATCGAAGCTTTTCGGCGGCAGCCGCCACTGCATCTTTATCATTTGTTTTTTGTGCAGAGATGCTGACTGTCATGATGAAGCTCAAGGCAAGAATAATTTTTTTAATCATAATAAATATTTTAAAATTAATTACTTAAAATTAGTGTAATCGATTGCGCAATTTAATTAAATAACAATTTAAAGAGAATCTCTCTGGATAAATTTAAACACATTATTCACCGATTCCTTTTTATTTTTTAAGATCATATACGCTGCAGATTCGCCCATTGCTTTGAAATCTGTTGTGATTACGGTGATTCCCAGCAATTCCTTTAATGGAGTTTCATTGTAGGAAATAATTCCGATGTCTTCGCCCAGTTTCAGGTTTTTCTGACGGATCTGTTTCACCAGATTCACCAGATCACGTTCACGGATGGTAATGAAAATATCCCGGTCCTGAAGTTCCATGTCGGGGTAAATTTCATCAAGAATTTCATAATCAAGTTTAAAATCTCTGCAGAAATTCTCAAATCCTCTCACAATCCGGAAAGGGTAGGGATGAATATCTTTGTCAGGATAAACGAGAATTATTTTTCCATAGTTCTTTATTTTATCTAATCCTTCTTTCAGCGCATTGTAAATATCATGCTCAAAATCCTGAAAAATAGAGCCATATTCTCCTGAAATATTCGGCTTTGTATTATCCAGCATCAGCAATTTATTCTTGGGTATCTTTTCGATTATTTCAATCACTTCACTTGTAGAGCTCGTGTGCTTTGATTGCCCGTCCCGGAAATGAGGCATGATCACATAATAATCAAATCCCCCCAGATTCTTTTTTAAAGCATTAATGAAAAGTGTTTCGTCACAGTGGTAAATGTACATCTCTACATTGCCTTTGGAACCGATTGCATTCACAAAATAATCATAGATCATCATTTTATAAGTACTTGGCTTATTGATCAGAAAGAAAATGTTGATCGAGTCATTCTTATTGATACGTGAAATATAATAGCCTTTGCCTTTAACCGATTCTATAATCTGCCTTTTTCTAAGCTCTTTATAGGCTTTTTCAACGGTATCCCTTGAGAGAAAACACGATTCGCTCAGTTCGTTGATAGACGGGATTTTTTCACCGATTTTAATTTCTCCTGCATCAATTCCGTTAAGAATAGAATCTACGATCTGTTTGTATTTGGGAACTCTGGAGTTTTCGTTGATGTGTATTTCAAAAGTTTCAGCCATAGTGTAGGATATGAGAAATGATTTATCTTAACAAAAATGTTTAAATAAAAATAATCTGTTAAAGAAGACAAGTTACAAAAATTTATAATAACTGATAATCGTCATGTTTAATGAAATATTTAACTGTAAATCATTAATTTTAAATAGTTTAGATTTTTTTATTTATATAAGTTTAAATTATTCAAATTACCGATTTTGTAATGTAAAACGATGATAACTCCGATTTTATTGTAAACTTTAAACCATGAACCCGAACAAAAAAGCCTGCCCATTATTTGGACAGACTTCAACTATATGAATGTGAAACTTTTTAAGGCATCTTTTTAAAACCTTCTGCTTTTATTTTCCATGTGCCATCTTTCGGAAACCCCGGAAACTGTCCTGTGGAATTGTCCCAGCCTTCCAGCATCATGGCAACAGTAGTTAAAATTCCTCCGTTTCCGGGAAGATAAATCCTCAACCGATCATCTTGGAAATTATGCCCGTTTTTTAAATAAGTATTGGTCTGAATATCCATAAAAAGCGCATCCAGTGCTTTGTTCGGAAGTCCGAGCCTTGCAGCCGTCATTGCTGTCATCGGGAAATCCCAGCCCCATGTATGGCTCCAGTTCCATCTTTCCCATACGATATCCAGCGTATTTTTCATAATTTTTTTATCCAGTTTCGGAGATTCCGGAACCATTCCGAGTGCACCTAAAACAGACGGATGATCCGTCATCCATTTCGGAAAAGTAAAAGAGTCCTTTGCCGATTCTGTTGATAAATAAACACCGTCCTGAACAGGAAGCGGAGCTAATTTCGTAATCACGTCGTCCCATTTTTTATCTCTCGGTTCACCCAGTCTTTCTTTCCACTCTTGAGCTACTTTTAACGCCCAGTCCCAATACGCCACTTCATAAGTCGGGTTGAAAGTATCTTTTGCAGGAAAAACTTCCTGCGCCGGAATCACCCCTTTTCCCAGATTGTAACGGTTTTTTTCCTTGTCATAGGTGGCAAAATCAGCCATAAATTCAGCCGTTGCAAAAACCAGGTCTTTGTATTTTTCGAGAACTTTTCGGTCTTTATTGTGGCGGTATAAAAGTTCGGTCATATAAATTAAATGCGGCTGTTCCCAAATCAGAAATGCAGCAACAGAAGACGGACTTTCATTCCCGTCATTATCCGACATCTTGATCCAGCGAACGCCTTTATAACCTTGTCTTTCGGCTAATTTTTTAGCTTTTTCAAATGACCTGAAATAGTAATCCATTTGTTTTTCCAGAATTTCCGGTCTTCCCCATAAAGCATAGTGAACGCCGTGCCACCAATGCATTTCCGTGTGTGGCTTTCCGTACCAGCTGTTGAACGTAAGTCCCGTTTCCTGCGGCGGATTGCTTCCCCCACACTGAACTTTTGTTAAATATTCGGAAAGAACAATCCTGCGTTCCAGTTCATTGGCTCTTTTATCGGTACTTCCATCAAAATCTACGGCCGCACCGCTTTCCCAGAAGTTTTTCCAACCCGTACTGCTTTCTTTTTCAGCATCCGCAAATAACGTCTTAGTACTTTTCTGATTTTTAGGTGAAAATTCTACAGTCAATTCGGCGCTTTTGTTGCCTGGAGAAGGTTCATACACGAAATAATGTTTTCCTGCTTCACTTAATTTTCCGTCTGTAAAATATAATTGTGTAAAATAATCGGCAGTCTGCAGTTTATGCTCAATCAGTCCCTGATTTGAATTTGATGACATCAGTTTTGTAGAATGCTGATTTTCATTTCCATAAAAAACCGCTTCATCCAGAAACTGTCCGCTCGGATAAGGATAACGTGCAAAAATTTTCAGCCTCTTTTGCTTAATGAGATCCGATTCAATTTTAACCCCGATTTTATCTGAATTTTGAAAAGCGGCTGTCCAAACTTTTACCGGAATTCCTTCTAAAGTAAACTCACTCGTAATGATTCCCGTCCATAAATCAATTTTCTGATTGATATTCTGCAAATCTGAAATCTGTGCTTTTTTGCCGTCTTTTTTAATCAGCTCAAGGCCTATATTTCCGAGCTGCAAACGGTGCTGATTGACACGGAAATATTCCACCGCTTTTTTGTTGCGCTCCGGCTCTTTGATCTGAACGCTGTATAAGGCATTTCTTCCGTCATTATTGAAGTCATACGGTTTTAAGGTTTCTTCGAATTTATAGTTTTCTGTATTCGGAAAACTGTTCCAGCCCCATTCAGACTGCGTTCCCAAAGAAACTCCGTTTTTATAATATTCCGGGAACGACTGCATTCCGGTAATATCAACCGTATAGGCAAATTTTCCGTTTCCTACCGTTAAAGTTGATAGTGTATCGGCTGTGACGTTAACCACATTATGCCGCTGAACAACCTTCTTACGGTCGATTTTCTGAGCATTCATTGAAGAAAATCCAATGCAAAAAAGACTCAGATATATTACAATTTTTTTCATTTTCTTTTATTTCAGTGAATAAATTTGTTCAATATTTTATTTTGGCAGCTATTCCGCCTTCCACTCCCAATCTTTTGTTCGTCGTTCCTTCTCACAAAAGGATTTCCGTTCAAGTCGGGCTGCAATATCTCTCATATCAAATAGAACATTATTCATTTTGATTGTTATTTTCGGATATTTATAAATAGGAATGAGCTTCAGCCCATTTTAACAATGGTTAATTCTGTGGCTTAACCAAAATCTAAAAGTTTTGGCTAAAGCCAATAAATTATTATTCTTTCAGAACGGGCTAAAGCCCGTCCCTATTGATTTTAGATTTATTTCAAAACAGTAGCACTCATCATTCCAATCACCACATCATTACTCACTGCCGTTAATTTTACTGACTTTAATTCTTTATCCGGATTAATCGGCAAGTCCAGAATCGTTGCCGCACCACCATCAATCTGGCGGTCTGTAAATCCTTTGATGCTCGAATAGTTGCTCAATGTTCCGCCTTTGTACAATTCTCCCGTTTTCAGTTTTACCCGGTACGGGATTTTATCATCCGGAATCTCAAAAGCAAAATTGTCATCAAACAGATCCTGCTCAATCGGCCACCAGTTCGTCGGATTTTTCAACTCCAATGCTGAAGTCGAACCATCGGTATATTGAACGGTGATTTTACCATTCACAATCTGCGACTGCATCGGATTGGTAGAGCCGGCCATTAAAAAATAGATCTTTCTTCCTTTTCCGCTCAACGGAATTTCAATCGAATCTGGGTAATTATCCCACTGACTGGCAAACGCAATATTATTATCCGTTTTATCAATCAAAAAAGGAATTCCAAGGAAATCGACTTTGTTGTTTTTTCTCTTATTCATTAATCCGCTATCATCGATTTGAGCCGTAATTAGCGGATAACACCAGTTTCCGATTCCCTGCCACGGAAGCTGAAGCGTAGGGATTTTCAGTCGGGGAGAAAGGTATTTCTGATTGAAAATCTCCGTCACATTTTCATTGTATTTTGATGCCAATGAAATGTTGTTGAATTCACCGCGATTTTCAATTTCCCAGTCTGTGATTTCAATATTTTGCTTAATTCCATTGTATTCAAACTCTATCAAATTGGTTCCTTTGCTCAAATATTTCAAAGGAATTTCAATGGTTTTATTTTGATTTTTTAGAAGGCTGAAAGTTTGAGTTATACCATTAACACTAAGTTTTCCAGTAATTGGAATGGATAATTTGGATTGAATCTGAAGTTTTTGACTGATCCATTTTGTTTCCACAGGAAAACGGATATCTACATTCACGGGCTGCCACCATGTTATTCCATTTTGCTCTATCTGTACGAAAAAAGTTCCTTTTCTTTCTTGATGAATGAGACTGAATGTTGAGCTGACCACCCCGTCTTCTCCCGTTGGTCGAATCCACCCTTCCGGAGAAGGGGAATTTTTAATGAGTTCTTGTGGGTCGTAGATTTGTTTTATTTTCTTTTTTGAATCAAAATTTAACTGAAGATTTTCAGAAATATAATGGATATAATCTGTTTGTTCGTTTTTTATTTCTTTTCCGGAATATTTAATTTCAATTTTAAAATCTTTTCCTTTTGGCGTTTCAAACTGAACAACTGGCTGTAAAATAGAATTCGGTTTAATTTTCCAATCAACATTTTTACCATTTACTTTCACCCATCTGATGTTGGACTTATTAACAGGAATATGCATTTTCAACGAAACCGGATTTTGGTATTTAGATTTAAATAAATACTTAGTCTTTTTTGAAGTTCTTTTAAACTGATAATCCCAATCCGGAAGTTTGAGTTCTGCAGAGTTCCAATTCTTTGGAAATCCCGGTTTAATGCTGATTTTATTTTCCAACAAATTCGGATAAACGCCAAAAAGTCCTTCTGTCAATGTTCTTGAAGCCACGCCAATCGGATCGGCAAAATCACGGTACAATTCACCACGAAAAGCATCATAATGAGAAAGCTGCTCAAAATTGCCCGGACTGATTCCGTAATACATACTTTCTACCAAATTTCCCTTCCAAAGCTGATACGCTTCATCATTTCTTCCGGCCTGCCAATAAGCCAAAGCAGTTTGTAAATTTTCCGCTAATGCAACATTGTTGATCGACCAGTCATACGGCTGCCAATTGGTTGTTGAAAGTGTGTAATAATTTTTATTTTTTTCCCCTTTTACCGTCACCGGAATCTTCGGGGTATAATTATTAATGTATTGTAAGTTCTGATAATCTTCAAATTCATTCAGAATAAACGCATCGGAAACATGATAAATTGACCAGATTCCCGGCTTGTCATGAACGATCTGATTGCCCAATGCATCTTTGTATTCAGCAAAATAACCTTTGTCTTTTATCCAAAGCTGGTTCTTCATAGCCTTTAGAATCGCATCTGCTTCCTGTTCGTAAGGCTGCGGGTTTTCACCGATCAATTTCGCCAGTTTGGCCATTTCACGGTTGGCCCTGTAATTATATGCCGAAGTGTGAGTGACTTTTCCACCCGAATATTGCAGTGCATCGCTTGCCCAAATTGCAGCGTAGGCATCATACAGATCGCCCCGTTTAAAATTCCGTTTTTCCCAGTCCATATGACGAACCATCGCTGGCCACATTTTTTTCAGGAATTCTTTGTCTCCGGTATAATTGAAATGCGAAAAAAGCTGGTCAAAAAAGACCAGATTCATGTCGTAATGATGTGGTTTGGTATTGTCATTCGGATTTCTGGAAATATATCCGCTCGAAAAAACGGAAGTCCCCATTTTTTCCTCGTGACGGGCAAGATGGCGCACCGTATCCATTACGACAGGGGCAAAATCTGGTTTTAAAACCTGAGAATTGGCGTAGCTCTCAAAATGTTCTTTTGCTCTGTCGTGCCAGCTTAAAGCATCGGCTGTATAAGCACCACGCCACGCATTCAGCCTCATTCTCCAGGCAACGGCACCGTGAAGAAAGGTCGGACTTTCCCAGATTCCGTCAGCAGCAACAGCTAGATTGGCTCCGAAATTATTTAAATCTGAATCCGGAGTTTTTAACTGAATTCGATTCGTTAATGTTAAGCGGGATTGTTCCGCTTCATTAAAGATGTTCTTCAACTCTTCATCCGAAAAATTTTTAACTAATTTCCCTTTGGCAATTTGGACATAAACCGGATTTTTTTTCGAAGAATACGAAGCGTAAACAATCGGAGATTTATCTGTTTTATTTTGAGTAAACTCGGCCAGTTTTTCTAAAGTTGTCGCATCGGTTTGCTGTAAGGAATTTACATTTGAAAAACTTCCGCTGACAATTTGAGTTTCTTTTTTCTTATTTAAATAATTGAGCTGAAACTGATTTTTATTAACCTGAAACTGATTGTTCAGGCAATATTCCGGCAACAGGTAAAATCCGGATTCCGGATCTGCACCAATATCACCGTTTCTGCTAAACGTAGTGCCGCTTGCCCCGCCGTAAATCGCATAGATTTTTGTGGAAGAATCTACATTGAGGGTTTCCATCTTCACAACTAAACCTTCTTCTTTAGCTTGCGCCAAAACAGTCAGTTTTATGCTTCCGTTTCCAAGAATCGGATCTTTAATTTCGTACAGCATTGAACCAGGTCGATAACGGGTTTCAATTTTATCCGCCTGAATTAGTTTTTTGATTGAATTACCTTTTTGAATAACGAATTGAAGATTTCCGCCCATTCCGGGAAGGTATAATGCAAATTCCGGCAAATCTCCTGCTTCAACTCTCGATGCACGATTGTCTCCGTACAAAGCACGGTTGAAACGGTATTTCCCGTTAACCAGTAAAAAATCACCGTTGTTTTCTTTGTAATGCAGCTCACGCTCGATGTTCTGCCAATGTTTCGATTGGGCAATAGAGTGTGAGAATGATGATAAAGCAATCAGTCCGGCGACAATGGTCTTTCTGCGCATGTTATGGTTTTAACTCGGTTAAAGGCTTTCCGTTTACAGTTACATTTTTTAAGGTCACATTTTTCATATAATCTACTTTGTACGGAATCTGAACACCGACCATTTTAGCATTAATCATGGTGAAATCCGTCACGGGTGAAGATTCATAAGCATCGGAGAAAACTGCATATTTTCCGCCTTTATCTACGGTTAAATTTTCAACCCAGATATTTCTGATGGTCGGAATATGATTTCCGGGCTTTTCATAATGCATATTGAAACGAACGGCTGCTTCTTGGTAAGCGCCCACTTTTGTATTGTAGAAAAATACGTTTTCGATGATCCCTCCACGGCTTGAGCTGGTTTTGATCCTCAGCGCACGGTCAAGATTTTTACTGTCCATTACGTTTCCGATAGCGTAAATATTTTTTGCACCGCCGGCAATTTCGCTTCCGATAACGACTCCGCCGTGACCGTCTTTCATTTCACAGTTTTCAATGATGTGGTTTTCGGCAGGTTTTCCGATGTCTCTTCCGTCCTCGTCTCTTCCTGATTTTATAGCAATACAGTCGTCTCCTGTATCGAAATACGAATCCTTAATCCAGACGTTTTTACAGGCTTCAGGATCGAAACCGTCGTTATTCGGCCCGTGACTGATGACTTTTATTCTTTCAATGAGAACATTTTCACATAGAACAGGATTCAGATTCCACATTGGTGAGTTTTTAACCAGAACATCCGCCATGTAAAAGTTTTTAGATTTATAAGGCTGAACAAAATTAGGTCTTAAGTAATAACCGTCCCCGAAAACTCTTTCTCTGGCAGGTTTTCTCTGCGCCATATATTCGTGGAGCTTCGCGCGGGCAGGATTTTGTCTTCCCGGGCGGGACTCATTGTAACCATATTTTGTTGCACCACACCAAAACCACCAGTTATCGTTATCTGCATTTCCGTCTAATGTTCCTTTTCCGGTAACGGCGATATTTTCTTCTTCGTAAGCGTAAATTAACGATGAATAATTCATGCATTCCATTCCTTCCCAACGCGTGAAAACGATAGGGTAGTCGTTGCTGTCACGGCTGAATAGAATCGTAGAACCCTCGCTTAAATGAAGATTGACTTTCGATTTCAGATAAATGGCTCCGGTCAGGAAAACACCTTTCGGAACAATTACTCTTCCGCCGCCTTCTGCATTACACTTTTCAATGGCTTTTTTGAAAGCTTCCGTATTTTTTGTTTTTCCGTCTCCTACAGCGCCGAAATCAGTAATCAGGTAGTCTGCATTTCGGAACATTGGCTTCTTTATGTATTTTTTTAAAGCTTTAATCTCTTTTAAAGGCTGTTTTGCAGAAGTCCAGGGTTTGTACTGTGCAGAAATACTAACTGAAAAGACTAAAAAAAACAGAAGTGAAATATATTTTTTCATAAAAATCAGGGTGAAATTTTAGAATGGTTTCTATGTATTGCAATCTAAAATAATTATAAGAATTGATTATCCTGCACTGTCGGTTACAAAAATTATTGCGCAATGAAAAGGGTTTTAAGCCAGTCGGAACAGAGTTTTTTCCAATTATCGGTGAGCTCAGATTTATTGGTAATTCCGATTTTATGTTCACCTTCAGGAAATATAAACAGTGCGCCTTTTACTTTATTTTTCGTCATTGCCTGATAATAGAGAATACTGTTCATTACAGGAACGGTTTTGTCATTTTGTGCATGAATTAATAGTGTTGGCGGTGTTTTATCTGTAACCCGGTTCTGCATAGAATATTCGGAGACTTTTTCCTGAGATGCATTTTCCCCTAATAAACTGGTGCGGCTTCCGAGGTGCGCAAATTCTCCCAAATCAATAACCGGCGAAACTAAAATCGCAAAATTTGGAATGGTGGAAATGGATGTCCAATCATCCTTTAGTTCGGTGTAATCTGTTGTGATATTGCTGACTGATGCTGCAAGATGTCCGCCGGCTGAAGTTCCGATCACACCGATCTGCTCCGGTGAAATTCCGTATTGTTCTGCATTTTTTCTTATGTATTTTATCGCCGCCTGAATATCCTGCAACGGAGCAATTTCCCGCTGTTTTACATCAGGAGAAATCGGTAATCTGTAATTAAGGACAAAAGCAGAAATTCCTAAGGTATTAAACCACTTGGCAATCTGGTAACCGCCCAGATCATAAGTCAGTTTGTAATAACCGCCTCCGGGAATAACAATGACGGCCATTGGCTTTCTTACTTCTTTTGGAGGTAAAAAAGCAAACAGTTCCGGTTCTTTGATTTGTACAATTCTCCCGTCCTTTTCTTCGGTTTTCAGCTGTAAACCTTTTGAATTCGGCATTTTGCCTTTAGGCCACAAAATGATTTTCTCCTGTGCAAAAATTAAATTTACCAGTAGAAGACATAAAATAAGTCCGAATTTTTTCATTGTCGTTAAATTTTTAAATGATTCAGCTTTATTTTTTTTCAAATTCTATGCTGGCCAGAATAAAAGGGCCGGTTGCTTTGGCATCATTAGAACGGATTTTTTCATTAACATAATATTCGTAGGAACCGTCTCTGTAAGGCTTTCCTCCTAAACCGGCAACCGCACAGCATTTATTGAGATTTACAACGCCATTTTCGTCTATGGTAATTAAATTTTTAATGATTCCATCATATCCTTTTTTAGCATATCCTTTATACGATTGAGGAAGATAGCCTTTGTTCACAGATTTGACCATCATGTACACAAACATTGCAGATGCCGAAGCTTCGGTGTAATTTCCTTTTTCACCTGCTTTATCGAGAACCTGGTACCATAATCCGTTTTCTTTATCCTGAACTTTGATAATAGCGTCAGCGAATGATTTAATGTAAGAAATTAACCGGTCTCTTCCGGGGTGGTTTTGTGGTAAATAATCAAGAACGTCAACCATGGCCATTCCGTACCAGCCCATGCCTCTACCCCAGAAATTGGAAGACAATCCTGTTTCTTTATTGGCCCATGCTTCCTGTCTGCTTTCGTCCCAGCCATGATACAGCAGCCCTGTTTTTTTGTCTAAAAGATTTTTCTGCACCGAATCGAACTGGAAAACAATGTCATCGTAAGCTTTTGCGGCATCAGTTTCTTTTGAGAAATCTTTTGTATAATGCGTATAAAAAGGCATCCCCATATAAAGGCCATCCAGCCACACCTGGTACGGATATATTTTTTTGTGCCAGAAAGAACCTTCTTTGGTTCTTGGCTGCCCTTCAATTTGTAGTCTTAAGGTCCGGAGTGCTTTCAGGTATTTTTCTTTTTTTTCTTTTTCATAAAGATAAAGCAATACGTTACCACTGTTCAGAAGATCAATATTGTATTTTTCCAGTTCGTAAGTAAGTATTGTTCCGTCTTCCGTAACGAGCTTATCGCCGAAGCTGCTGATATAATCGTAATATTCTTTCTTGCCTGTTTTTGCGTAGAGCTGTTCGGCACCGTCCAATACGATGGCTGAAGGGTAGGTCCATTTCGGGCTTTTGCTGAAATCAAGCATCCATGATTCGGGAAAGCGGTACATCTCGGAAAGCAGCATTCTTTCTGACCAGTTCAGATGGGTTGGAACAATTTTACCCGATTGGACTGCAATCTTTTCAGTTTTTTTCTGAATTGTTGATTGTGCCGAAGCTAAGAGTATCCCCGTATGTAAAGCTGTAAAAGTCAGAATTTTTATTTTATGATTGAATAAACTCATTATTATTACATTTTAAATAACTGCAATCTAAAATAACCGGAGTTAAAAATTGTCCTGCACTGTCGGGATTATTTTAAAAATTTTAAGGTATACTATATTTTTAAAATATGGTTTATATTATAATTTATTTTATAAAATACCATTAATAACTATTTATTATTTTCAATTTTTTTATTTAAATAGAAAATAATTCTTAATCTGACGAAAAGTTTTTAAATTAGTAATAAAATAAAACTAAACAACCATCCAAAATAATGAAAATCTTTTTAGTTGATGATGATCCTTTCTTCGCGGAAATGCTCAAATATTATCTGCAGCTGAATCCTGATTATGACGTTCATATCTGCAATACCGGAAAAGAGTGTCTGTCTGCGCTTTACCAGGCTCCGGATATCATCTGTATTGATTTCGGACTGCCTGATTTGCAGGGTGATGAGTTATTTACCCAGATCAAAAGTTTATATCCGGATCTTCCCATTATCGTCATCAGTGGTCAGGAAAATATTGAGGTAGCCGTAAATTTCTTAAAGCTTGGTGCAAAAGATTATATTGTAAAGAACGAGCATACGAAAGAATTGCTGTGGAATTCTATTATCCGGGTTAAAGAAACCATTTCTTTGAAACAGGAAGTTGAAGATCTGAAAGATGAGCTTGGAACCAAATATGCTTTTGAAAAAACAATTATCGGACAGAGCGAATCCATAAAAAAAATATTTTCGAAAATAAATAAGGCTTTACAATCAAACATCAATGTTTCGATAACCGGCGAAACGGGTACCGGAAAAGAAGTGGTGGCTAAAGCGATTCATTACAATTCTGCAAGAAAAAATAAACCTTTTATAGCGGTTAATATGGCTGCTATCCCGAAAGAACTTGTGGAGAGTGAATTTTTCGGTCATGAAAAAGGTGCGTTTACCGGAGCCTCGGAAAGAGCGTCAGGGAAATTTGAACAGGCTAATGGCGGAACCATCTTCCTGGATGAGATTGCAGAGCTTGATCTCAATATTCAGAGTAAGCTGCTTCGGGCCCTTCAGGAAAGAGAAATTACCAGAGTAGGAGGGAGCCAGAAAATTAAGCTTGATGTGCGGGTAATTACTGCAACCCATAAAGATCTTGCTAATGAAGTAAAAGCCGGGACCTTCAGGGAAGATTTGTATTATCGGATTATCGGCCTTCCCATTGAAATTCCGCCGCTTCGCGATAGGGAACAGGATACTTTGATTCTGGCAAGGCATTTTATAGAATTGTTTGCCAAAGAAAATAAAAGCAAACCTTTAGTATTATCCAACGAGGCCAAAAAAAAGCTTCTTTCGTATGGCTTTCCCGGAAATGTGCGGGAGCTGAAATCGGTTATTGATCTGGCATGTGTGATGTCGGATCAGGCAGAGATTATGGCAGAAGATATTACTTTTTATAATCTCGAAAAAAAATCGGAGAACTTTCTTCACGGTCAGAAAACGCTTAAAGAATATACAACCGATATTATCATCCACTTTCTGAAAAAAAATAATAATGATGTAATTAAAACAGCTAAAATGCTGGATATCGGGAAATCAACGATCTATAATTTACTTCAGCATATTGAAAAGAAAAACACATAATATTCTTATGAAAGCTGCAAAATTACTTTATAAAAACGGAGAGTGGAAGTTTGAAAGAAATGATAAAAAACTTGATTACCAAAATACCGGGCTGGTTCTGGCTTACGGAGCCAGAGCGATACTTGAAGATGAAAATTTTTTCAATGTATTGAAAGAAAAATTCCCGAAAGCGGAAATTGCTTTGTCATCATCTTCAGGAGAAATCTTCAGCAATGAGGTGTATGATGATGCTGTAGCCGTTACGGCCATCAGCTTTTACAAGGCGTTACTGAAAACCTCCCAAATTGACATTACTGATTTTCCGGACAGTTATGAAGCAGGGAAAATGCTCATCAGCCGACTTCCAAAAGAGGATCTCAGATGGGTATTCATCCTGTCGGACGGAAGTCGGGTCAACGGAAGCCAGCTTGTTGAGGGACTGAATTCGGGAAGGCCTGCAGATGTTTTGATAACCGGTGGTCTTGCCGGTGATGATGACCATTTTGAAAAAACGGTAGTCGGACTGAATGCTGTGGCAGAACCCAATAAGATTGTAGCCATTGGATTCTACGGTAAGAACCTGGTGCTGTCTCATTCTTCATACGGAGGGTGGGAGAGCTTCGGACTCGAAAAAACAGTTACAAAGTCTCATCAAAACGTGCTTTACGAAATTGACGGAAGAAATGCACTGGAATTGTATAAAAAATATCTGGGAAAATACGCTGAAGAATTACCGGGTTCGGCACTTCTTTTTCCATTGTCCCTTACCTCGGAAAACAATCCTTATCCTGTGGTGAGAACTATTTTATCCGTTAATGAAAATGATGAGACAATGGTATTTGCAGGAGACATCCCGGAAGGCAGCAAAGTAAGATTCATGAAAGCCAATATAGACAGGCTGGTTGATGCCGCCCACGATGCTGCAGTTCAGTGTCTTGAAATGTGCAAGGAAAACGCTGCAATAGCAATCATTATCAGTTGTGTGGGAAGAAAATTGGTTTTGGGCGACCGTATTGCAGAAGAGGTAGATGTGGTAAGGGATGTTCTGGGACCGGATACTGTAATCGCAGGATTTTATTCATACGGCGAAATATCACCCCTGCAGCCTTTTGATCATTGTGTTTTGCATAACCAGACCATCACTATTACGACCATCAACGAAATTACACAAAATGGAAATTAAATTTCACAAGCTTTTAAAAAGACAGATTGATAAATATCTGACCGAAGACTGTAAAAATCATCCGCAATTCAAAAACTTCATTCATGCAGTCAACGAATCTTACAAATCTTTTGAGAGAGATAAAGATCTCATGAATCATGTTTTTAAACAAAACGAAGAAGAATATAACGAGATTAATGAAAACCTTAAGAATGAAAATATTTTGAAGCAAAAGTCCATCTCTAATCTTTACGAGGTTATAAAAATTCTTGACCCTTCTCTTGAAAGTCACGGTTCTGAAGATCTTACCGAGCTGTCATCCTATATATCTGAGCAGTTGAAAAAGAGAATATTTTTGCAGGAGCAGCTTAACAGCCAGCTTGAATTTCAGAATCTTCTAATGGATATTTCTTCCGAGTACATCAATATCCCCATAGAAGAGGTGTCCCAAAGCGTCAATAAATCCCTTAAGGAAATGTCTGAATTTGTGAAAGCAGACCGGGCGTATATTTTCAGATATGATTTTACAAAAAAAACCTGTTCAAATGTCTATGAATACTGCAGTGAGGGCATTACCCCGCAGATAGAAAACCTTCAGGATATCCCTCTTGAAATGATGGGAGATTGGGTGGAAATCAACAAAAAGGGAGGAAGTATTTATTATCCTGATGTTCAGGAACTTCCCGAAAGTGACATCAAACAAATCTTACAGGAACAGGACATTAAGAGTCTTTTTGTAATTCCGGCAATGATGCAGAATGAATGCCTGGGTTTTGTAGGATTTGATTTTGTAAAGGAGTATCATAATTTATCGGATACTGAGAAAAATCTTCTCACTATATTCACCCAGGTTCTTGTAAACGTAAGGGAACGCCTTGTTCTTGAAAGAGACCTTTCGCGTACCGTAGAAATGCTTAAAAAGCTGCTTGCCAATTTACAATCAGGGGTCTTAATGGAGGATGAAAAGCGGCAGATTATTTTTACCAATAATCTTTTTTGCAGAATGTTTAATATACCTGTTTCTGCTGATATGATGGTTGGGATGGATTGCACAAACTCAGCAGAAGAATCCAAAGCCCTCTTTAAAGATCAGGATCATTTTGTACAGCGAATCAACAAAATACTTGAGGAAAAGAAGATCGTTACCAATGAACTGCTGGAAATGCAGGACGGAACGTTTCTGGAGAGAGATTACATCCCTATTTTTATTAATGATCAATATCAGGGGCATCTTTGGAAGTACAACGATATTTCCGAAAGAAAAAGAACGGAAGACCACCTTAAGAGACAGGAGGAAAAATACCGTAACATCATCGCCAATATGAATCTGGGACTGCTTGAAGTTGATAACAATCAGATGATCCGGTACGCCAATCAGAGTTTTTGTGAGGTATCGGGCTTTGAACCTGATGAGCTGATTGGTAAAAATCCGGCTCAGCTGTTTCTGTATGGAGAAAGCAACATGCAGTTTCTTCGTGAGCAGATCGAGCTGAGGAAGAAAGGTGTTTCAAGTGTTTATCAGCTTCCTGTAAAAAACAAACGTGGAGAAATAAGATGGTGGGCAATAAGCGGAGCTCCGAATTACGACGATCAGGGAAACCTTTTAGGATCAATAGGCATTCATCTTGACATTACAGATCAGAAAAAACTGGAGGAAGAACTGAAACTGCAACGTGCCAAAGCACTTGAAGCTTCCAAAGCTAAGGAGGTCTTTCTGGCAAATATGAGCCATGAAATAAGGACTCCTTTAAATGCAATCATAGGTTTTTTACGTGAGCTGAAAAGAGCAGGGGTAAGCGGTTCACAACAGGAATTTTTAGATTACAGCTACAATGCTTCACAACATTTATTATCGATTATCAATAATATTCTTGATATTTCGAAGATCGAATCGGGAGAAATGTTGCTGGAAAATAAAAATTTCTCATTAAAAGAAAGTATTGAAAATGTTATTACCATACTCAGGCCAAAAGCGCAGGAAAAAGGACTGATGCTTACGACATCTTTTTCCGACAAGCTTTTTCCGACCTTTAAAGGAGATCCTTCTAAAATAGAGCAGATATTGTATAATATTTTGGGCAATTCACTAAAATTTACCAGCAGGGGGAAAATCGCTGTGGATTGTAAGGTTATAGAGGATCTTCCTCACCAGCAGACATTCTCGATCAGTATTACAGATACGGGCATTGGTATGAGTGAAGAATACGTCCGAAGTATATTTAAAAAGTTTAACCAGGAAGACAGCTCCATTTCCAGGAAATATGGTGGTACAGGCTTAGGAATGTCGATCACCAGGGAACTCATCCATCTTATGAAAGGTGAAATTGATGTAAAGAGCGAAAAAAATGTCGGAACGAGCATCACTATACAGCTGGTTCTCAATAAAGGGAATCAGGAACCCCGCAAAGAGGTTTCAGCAGAAAATCAGCATGTTGTTCTTGATGGTATTCGGGTATTGCTTGTAGAAGATAATGAGCTGAACCAACTGGTGGCAGAAAATTCGCTGAAACATTACAACTGTATGGTAACTAAAGCCGACAACGGCAGAATCGCCGTAGAACTTCTGGAAAAAGAACAGTTTGATATTGTTTTAATGGATATTCAGATGCCCGAAATGGACGGAATTGAGGCGACCAAAATACTACGGGAGGAAATGGGTATTAAAACTCCGATCATCGCCCTCACTGCCAATGCTTTTAAAAGCGAGATAGATAAATGTATCAGCATCGGAATGGATGATTATATTACCAAACCTTTTGCAGAGGAGAGTCTCATAAAGATTATCGATAAGCATTTAAAGAATCAAAAAAGTGGTTCAGAGGCAGTACATGCAATAGCTTCTTATGATCTTACAGAAATTAAAAAGCTGGGCCAGGGTGATGAAGCGTTTATCAGGAAGATTATTACATTATTTATTACGCAGACCCAGGAGATGATTCCTCTTATAGAGCTTGCTTTTAACGAAAAAAACTTTGCAGAAATTGCAAGGTTGGTCCATAAGATCAGACCAAGTGTGGAAGCAGTAGGCATTACTTCAATAACATCAGACCTCAAAGAGCTGGAAATTTCAGCTAAAGAGCAGAGTATGGATATTGCCATGCTGTTTTCTTTATTTGAAAAAATAAAAAATGTACTATTGACCGTCATAGAACAGATGAAAGAAGATCAATTATAGATTGTCCAGATTCAGGATCAGATTCCATATTTTGGAAATATATTTATGTGTAAATATTTGTATTTCAGTTATTTAATAAAAGGTATAATTGTGGTGACAGTATTTAGTAAATTATATAAATGGACAATACTCACAATTTGAAGCTTTTTATTGTAGATGATGACCAATTTTGCTCCAGCATGTATGAGCGATATTTAAAAAATAATTATTATAATGATATAACGATTTTCAGCAACGGAACCGAATGCCTTAATGCGCTTCACCATAAACCTGATATCATCTTTCTGGATTACAATATGGAAGACCTCAACGGTTTTGAAGTTCTAAAGAAAATTAAACGATATGATCCTAATATTTATGTGATTATGGTTTCTTCCCAGCAAAATATTGATACCGCTGTAGATACACTCAAATACGGTACTTTCGATTATATTACGAAAGGAAACGATGTCTGCGAAAAAATGAAAGAAGCTATAGAAAAGATCATCAGCATCAGAGAGGAAATGGCCCAGAATAAATTTAAAATATTCAGGAAATTTTTTTTATTTCTATTTTAATATAAGATTGAATAATACATATTTATCTATACTCTCTTCACTATTACTGTGAAAAACTTATCACGAATTTATAAGAATTACCTTTAAAATCTAACCTAAGGTAACCATTTACCATTGCCGAATTACCCCATTAAATCGATGTAAAAAAAGGAAATAATTTTCTAATTATTTTCAATTTGTCGTACCCAATAATATGATATTTTCCCTAGGTAGTAATCCAGTACAAAAGCTATATAATTTCTTATAATTTTCAGTTTAAAAATTAGACTTTATTCCAAAATATGGAAAAACGGTATTTTTAAATATGAATTAATATACTGATAATCAGTGTTTTATTTATTTGGCAATGTATTTATATTATATACATCAAAGTAAATAATATGAAAACTTTATTTAATAGTACAGGATATAAGTTGTATAGTACACAGCAGCCTGGAAGTTTAAAAATATCTTTTTCTTATATACAGAATGCAGACGGCTCCCTGAAATGGTTTTGGAACTCAAAATCAAAAAAACCATTGTTTTTAAAATTTTATAGTGCCTGTACAGTTAATGCAAAATTATATTCAATTGCAGTAAGGCTTATATTTGAGCTTGGTTTGCAGAGACTGCTCTTTAAGAAAGAGACATTATACTGCGCTGTTGAAGGAAAGCCTGTTTTTAATATCAAAGGTGACTGGGCAATGTCTACCGGAACAGCCGGTGCCGATAAAGCTCTTTTGTACGCTGCGGAAAGATTTTATAAAATTGCATGTACAGAAACAGCGAAAGATCTTCTTATTAATGAGCTTGCCAACATACGTTTTGCTTCCAGCAGTAACTTTTATTCGGTTCCGAGGTCCTTATTTCACAACGGTAATATTTTGCAGACCCGTGATATTTCTAAAAACGGGCACCGCCAAAATACATTCGGAAGAATCCATGCGAAAGCAGTTAAAGGGATCGGACAGAGGTATCAGCGTCGATGTTTAGTAGCGAATTGGGGATACTTCCAGATGCTGAAGAAAAATTTGAATATATTCAATGATGAAAATATTCCGCCGGGCTTAATCCGGAAACTGAACAAAGTAATAGAAAAAGTAGATGAAACACAATATATTAATCTTTCTTTTTCTCACGGCGATTTTACTTCATGGAATTGCTATGTGCAGGGTAATTTGCTTTCTATTTATGACTGGGAGCTTGCATCCTGTGATAAGCCGAAGGGATTTGATTTCTTCCATTTCATTATCCGGAACGGAATTTTAGTTGATAGAAAACCCTGGAAAGCTATTTTAAAGGATCTGAAACAGAAAAACAGACTAACCCTCCAATTTAGTGACGCAGAGCTGATTCACTACCTGAAATTTTACCTTATAATCAATATATCAGAATATTTCACAATACAAAAACAAAAAGTATTGGATGTGGAGACTCATCTGCTCCTGCAGACCTGGACGGAAGCATTGAACGAGTTTGCAAAAGAAATATATACAAAAAAAGAACTGCTTATCATGGATATGTTTGATAGCATGCATCTGACTCCTTATGCCGTTTTAAAATTTCCCGATCAGGAACCCGAAAAGCTAAGTCCTGAGTCTGAAATTGATATTCTCGTATCTCCGAAGAACGCTGACAACATAATCCGTTTTCTTAAAAGCAATAGTATGACCGATCATTTGATGATTTCAAAAAAATCATTTATGTACAGTATAAGAATTATTATGAACAATAAGCAGATCCTCAATCTTAATCTTATTCAAAAAATTGGAGAGAAAAGCTTTGAATTTATGAAAGCACGAAAAATGATCAAGCGGTCAGTAGCCGATACATTTGGAATAAAAACTACCTGTGATTCAGATACTGCAAAATACCTGCATTATTTTTATTCGCTTAACGAAAGGGAAGTACCGGAGTGCTGCAAAGATTTTATTAAAGAAAATATACCTGAATACAAACAGATAAAAATAACGGAGCAGATTAAAGAATTGAAAATGCAGCCCGAACAAAGAATATCTTTTTTAAAAAACACATTTATATATATCAAAGGCATTTTCTCCGGGAAAGAATTTGTCATGTCTGTTAACGGTGTTAAGGGTACTGCAGGATCCGCAGTAATTTCAGAAACAGCAAATCTTAATGTTTTACAGGATCACGTAGTACCTGCCAACCGTACAGCCAACACCCAGAATATATCAGTATTTCCATTTGTTACCTGGGAGGCGGGCGAAAATAATCAAAATAAAAAACTGCCGGATCGGGAGCAACTCTGGAAAATAGATTCGTCGCTGCAAAATCCAATTTGAAAAAGTATCATCGCAGGTGTTCCTGCTAAATTAATAATAAAGAACAATTATGAAAACGAATCAAACTATATTGGCGAGCTGCTATGCTATAAATCCTTATGAAGGATCACAAGATGAGATGGGTTGGAATTTTGTATGTCAGATTGCAAGATTCAGGAAAGTGATCGCCGTTACAAGAGAAAATAACAGGACTTCTATTGAAAAATATATAGCGGAACATCCTGACAGTATTTACAGAAATATTTCTTTTCTCTATTTCGATCTTCCTCATTGGATGAGGTTCTGGAAAAAAGGTCGTAGAGGAGCCTTGCTGTACTACTATCTCTGGCAGAAAGGTATTGTTTCATTTATTAAAAAACAAAAACTGGAATTTGATATTACCCACAATGTAAATTTTCATGATGACCGTACTCCAAGCTTTCTGTGGAAGTTCCATAAGCCAATGGTTTGGGGACCTGTGGAACCTCATTCGCTGATCCCGGAACAATATTTAAATATGTATTCAAAAACATATTTTTTACAAGACCGGTTTATGTGGATGATGAAAAACCTTTTCCGAAAGTTTTCATGTTCATTAAAAAAGACTGTCAAGCATTCCGAAAATACCTGGTACCTGAATACAGTCGTTCCCGAAAAGCTCGAGTTCACTGAAGATCTTTATCCATCCGCAAATGCCGAAGATTTTAAGCAACACCTGGAGGTTAATCCCAAATCTGGCTTTACGGCAATAAGTGTGGGAAGATTTGTTCCTTTAAAAGCTTTTGATTTAACGATACGGTCATTCATCGGATTTATCAATTATCTGCCGGAAAAAGATAAGGCCCAATGCAGACTTATACTTGTAGGAACAGTAAAGCAAAAAGCACTCTACGAAAACCTTATCCGCCAAAACGGGATGAATGATTTTATAGAAATTATAGACTGGATCGAGCGTAAAGAACTCATAAAACTGTATGAAAGTGCTTCTGTATTCCTTTTTCCTTCCCATGAAGGAGCAGGAATGGTAGTTCCCGAAGCACTGAGTTTCGGATTACCCGTGATAAGCCTTCAAAATGACGGCTCCGGAAAATTTATAAATAACAGTTGTGGGGTTTTGGTTCCTCAGCAGAATTATAAAAAGACAATAGAAGAACTGAGCCTCACTTTGGTAAGACTGTTTCTGGATCAGCCTCTCAGAAAAAAATTAAGTCTGGGAGCCAGGAAACAATACGTTGAAAAGTTCTCCCTGAATAAAAAGTAGAACATCTTAATGAAATTAGAACCGTATATGACATGAGCAGAATTATAGCCATCCATTTACTAAACGACTATAGCGGAAGTCCGAAGGTATTAATGCAGCTTTTAAAAACCTGGACAAGAAAAAATATAGAAGCTCACTTATTTACTTCCGGCGGGACCAGAGGCTTTTTATCAGATTTGCCTGAAGTAACCCGTCATCCTATTTGGTACCGGTTTTCTCAGAACCCGCTGATAAAAGGATGTAATTTTTTTATCAGTTAGCTTTATCTTACGATCAGGCTTCTGTTTTTCTTGAGAAGGGAAGATACTATCTACATTAATACCGTGCTTCCTTTTGGGGCAGCTGTCGCTGGCAAACTGAGGGGCTGTAAAATAATTTATCATATTCATGAAACTTCTCTAAAACCTGAAATTTTTAAAAAATTTTTATTCGGAATCGCAAGGTTAACAGCTTCAAAGGGAGTTTTTGTTTCAAATTATCTTATGGAAAAGGAACCGATTGTTAAAAATCAGGTACTTCTGTATAACTTTTTAGAACGCGAATTTGCCGAAAAGGCAGATCAGTCATACATGCATACAATGCAGGGGAAAACAGATCCTATTATTTTGATGATCTGTTCTCTGAAATCCTATAAGGGGGTCAACGAATTCGTAAAGCTGGCAGAAATAAACAGCACATATATTTTCAAACTTGTATTAAATGCTTCCCAGAAAGAAATTGATGCCTATTTTAAAAATAAAACGGTACCGGGTCATCTTAAAATGTATCCCGCACAGGAGGATATGCATTCTTTTTACCGTGAGGCAAGCATTATTGTCAACCTGTCACGTCCGGAACAATGGGTTGAAGCTTTTGGGTTGACGATTCTGGAAGGAATGCGATATAGGCTTCCGGCAATAGTTCCTCCTGTTGGAGGAATAACAGAATTGGTCAATGAAAATAAGAACGGTTTCCTTATCAATTCTGCAGATGTATATGAGCTGTCGGGAAAAATTCATTACCTGATGTGCAATGAGGAAATATACCGGTCTTTCAGTGAGTCGGCATATCATAAGAGTCTGCTGTTTTCAGAATCTTATTTTGAAGAAACCTGTATACGGATGATTTCCAATTAATGATTTTTTTTCCGGAATTTGGAATCTTGGATTTTAGTTTATTTATATAAAATACTGTAAGTCAGTTAATTGAATATTTAATTTAATTTGGAATATAATTAGTACTTCTCTTGTAAGAAATAACAGTATGAAACTGAAGCAAAGATTGAATAAGTTGATTATCTGGAATATAATTTAAAAAAAATGTAATCTTTATTATTTGTCCTGAAGAAATCAATACAATAAACAGGCATTAAACCTGAGTATATATTGAATCCTTATAGTACGGAAAAGCTATAATAAGTTACAGCCTAAAATACACAATGATGAATTTAATTTTCCCGAGGATCCCCATCTGTACAACAGATACACGAAATACAGTGCAATGTGGTGCAGATCCTCGGTTTTATATTAAATTTTATAAGTTAAAATAGTAGTTTTTCATGTTATAAGTTTTTGATAATGCTCCGAAGTTTCTTCGGAGCATTTATTTTAAAAATTAACCCTTATATCGGCAGGTTTTTTCATTCTTATGGTAACCTTTACGGGATTATCGGTGATTTCATACTCTGCGTCTTCATAAATTTCGTCATCTTTTCTTTCCTGTACCCTTATTTCCCCGAATCCGATTTCGTCTTTTGAGATCTCAATCACAAAATCATTTGTTTTTTCATCTTCTTTAAAATGTTCTTTTTTAAAATCAATAAACTGCATAATATATTGTATTTGGTTTGTTTTTAGATTGAGCAAATTGTGTGCAAATGGCGATGAATAAAATTATTCGGAATATACACAGTGATTTTTTTCTAATTAATTCCCTGTCTCAGATTTAATGCAGGTACGAAAAACCAATAAAATAATGTTTTTCTGCATGGTGCTGCAATCCATAATTAAGTCCCGCATCAACTTTGAAATTTTTTGCTACCTCCATCTGGACTGCAGCATTAATATAGTTGGCAAACTGATGTGCTTTAAAGTCATATGTATAATACGTTTCTGCAATGCCGTCAATATTTTTTGTTAGCGGATGGCTAATGGTAAGGGTTTGTAGAAGTTCGGTATGCATTTCCGGCAGGTCCTGATCCTTCAAACGATCTACTTCTACCTGAAATCCTAAATTCCACTCTCCTGCAAATTTATAAAGCATAGGCACGATTAAACCGTACTCAAACCGGCTTTCATCATCATACTGCGATGATGGAATTTTAGCATAGGGCAGTACCGCCATTACAAAATTACCTTTATCATTTCCTGTGATATTCTGTTTTATGCGGAAGGTGATGTCTCCAAAACCATGTGTCTTCGAGATATTGCCGGAACTTTTTTCAGTTTCTTTCTGTAATCCATAACTTTGAAAACCTATTTGTATGGCCGTAGAACCTGTAATTCCTATCTTTACATTAGCCTGATTGATCAGTATGGTCTGCGTTTTATTTAATTCAGACTCTTCTCTTTTAAGCCTTACTGCATCTGTCTCATATTGAATGTGACCTGCATCTACTGTATAAGGTGATTCGGTGACATCCGGACGGTCGGTATTCATTTCCCGCATAAGCGCTTTCGGAACAGGGTTAAATAATGAGTATTTTTTTTCATTCTCCTGTTGTGCACCGCAGGCGAAAGAAAATAAGAATGCAGATAAAACCAATATCCGGAAGCTGTGATTGTAAGTCATCGTTTTTTAAAGACTATTGCAAATTGCATACTAATTATTACCATTACCCTGAGATGTGGTATAAATGATTGCAGAGGCAAATTAAACCATCGGAAGAATATATTGTTAAGTGTACTTAAAATACCTATTTTTGCATATGGTTAAAATGTACGTTTATTCATGAATACTCTGTCTGAAAACTACCATATCGGAATGGTCTCTTCATTTCCTGAGCTTGTGAACACAGAATTTCAGGGGAATTTGAATGCTCTCTGCTGGAAGAGAAAATTAAACGGAGATTTTCACGAGATTGTATCTAAACTTACGCTTAAAGACAATATCACAGAAGTTTCTGTAAATGATCTTTTGGCCCTTAATCTGTCTGAAAAAGGACATGTAGCGCGGGAAATGATCATCCTCGATATGAAAATGCTGTCAGAGTTCGGGGCAGCACCTTGCCTTAATTTATTAAAAAACTATGAACGCGACGAAGAATTCGACTTTATTTCTACCGATGTTTATTCATATCATGCAGATCGTTCCCCTATAGAAACCTCAACTTTTTTGTGCACCTATTACGGTGCAGCCAGTGAGCTTGTATCTAATGACCAGTGTGTTCAGAAAATTCTCATTCCTGAAATTCGTGAAAAGCTTAAAAAACTATATGATGGCCCTGATACAGAATTTGAATCTTTCCTGAGAGACAACTATTTTGATCTTCATTATACCGCAGATGCAGAAGCAATACCTGTTAATTTAGGAAAAGGCAATCTCTGGAGATTGGCAGTAGAGCATCCGGGACAGAAAGTTTTGCCCTGTATTCATCGGGCTCCGCACGAAAAAGAATGGGAGTACAGACTTCTGTTGATTTGTTAAGAAGCGAAAGCATTTATTAAATTTAATCTGATTTCGGTTGCTCGTAACTACGCATCATAGGCTAAAAAAGTTTATTTACTACTTTACTGGTTTGCTCCATCGCTATTCCGAAAATAATATGAGAACCGAATTCCCAAACCCACCAGGACTTCGGCATTTCAGAAACTTTTCCCTGTAGTTTCAGGGATGGAACCGTAGAGCCATGGGTTAATGCCCACACTGCTGCTGCTGCTGCAATACCTTCACCAGCCTTAAAGAAGTTGCTTTTATTTACTAATGTCACATAACTTACACTGATCAAAGTACCCAAAGTATAATGGATTATTTTCATGGATTGCAATGTTTTAGCATACGAAAGCTCTTTATGGGTAATTTTATTATACACTTCCTTGGCTAAAACTGCCGGAGGCATATTTTCCGGCTGATGCGTTACGTCTGCTCCACGAAGTTTGAGATCATCATCATTAGGAGCAAATTGTTTTTCTCCGATCTTTTGCAAAGGCGGTTCTGCAAGAGTTTTTATGAATGACGCCACTAGTCCGACGGCAATTCCTTTTATAAAAGTTTTTGTTATGGTATTCATCGGCATAATTTTAAATCGTTTTCCTGTGGATAGAAATTCGGGCGGCCGTTTCACGGCCGCCCGAATTTTATATTATTAAAAAGTCAAAAAATTTATTTCTTCAGAACGGACATTAATTTCTCTGCGGCACCTTCTGACGAAGCGGGATTTTGTCCCGTAATCAGAAGGCCGTCCTGTACAACATGTACTCCCCAATTATCAGTCTTCGTATATTTTCCGCCGGATTTTTTAAGCTCATCTTCAACAAGAAAAGGTACAACGTCCGTTAACTGTACAGCTTCCTCCTCGGTATTCGAAAATCCGGTAACATTTTTATCCTTAACAAATGGCTCGCCGTTTTCGAGCATTATATTTTTAAAAACTCCGGGAGCGTGACACACTGCTGCTACCGGCTTTTCATTATTATAAAAATCAAGAATCAATTGCTGAGAATCTTTATCGTAAGCAAGGTCCCATAGCGGGCCGTGGCCTCCCGGATAGAAAACGGCGTCAAAATCAGCAGCTTTCTGCTCACTAAGTTTCTCCGTATTGGCGATGATGTTTTGTACTTCTTCATCCTGATAATAACGTTTTGTAGCAGGTGTCTGCGCATCCGGATCTTCACTTTTAGGATCAATAGGAGCCTGTCCGCCTTTTGGCGTTGCTACCGTAATATCAAAGCCCGCATCTTTTAATAAATAATAAGGCGCTGCAAATTCTTCTACCCAAAATCCTGTTTTTTTACCTGTACTTCCCAATTCGTCATGGGAGGTAACTACGAATAGTACTTTCATTGTATTTATTTTTTATGTAATTGTTTTCTTGAAAAATTTTTCAGTTAAAGATAATGTTCAGAGCATATTACTGTACAACTTTGTTGCCAATAAAGGTTAGATTCATATAAATGTGGTATGCGGTAAATAGATAAATAAAATGGAAATATTTTGAAATAATCATTTCATTACTTCATAATCTGAAAACTTTATGAATTATTTAAGAAACTATTTTATCAGCAATAGTATCGGCTTTTAAGCAAGTGGCCACTCTTTTTCCTGCGGTATCACAAAAATCGAGACCGGAATAATCGGGATTGAGGCCTGCAATATATGGAACAGCCATAATAAAGAGATTTTCCGTAGCTTTTCCGTAGTAATCCAGTGCCTGAAAATAATCATTGATATTCAATCCGTCAACACGCAGATAATAATTCTCAGAATCTGTTTTGAGAATTTTTCTGTTATCTTTCTCAAACTGCATTTTACCCACATTTGTATCTTTAAATTTAAGATATCCGGAGCTGATGAGTCCTTCTTCCCTTAACGTCCTGAAAGGAATGTCATTAAACTGTACCGGCTGCTGCCCGATGGCATCAATATACATTTGGTAATGATCAGATTTTTTATCTCCGGTATGATGATCGGTATAATGATAGACCGCTCCTTCTTCCTGATGAGGTTCTACGTAGCTTTCATCATCAACACTTATCAGATTAATAAGTCCCTGATTATACAAAGCAATAATTTCCCTGTACGAAGATTGAGGAAGTGAAGCAATAATTACGGAGATAAGCGGAAGTAAAGTTTTTTTCATCCTCATCATATCTTCTGCCGAAAAATGCTTGGCCGGATAATTAATCGCATAGCTGAATGCCGAAAGCGTCTCTTTCCATGCAATGGTTTGGTGTCTCTCAATTGATTTCTGTGCTTCCTCATACTCAGCTTTAAAAAGTTCAAAACTATCCAGCTCTTCCCGTATACTGAGCATTTTTTCTACAAATTGCTCAATGGTGAGATCTTTAATTTCATTGTAAAATTTTTCATTTTTTTTACGTAGCGGCTGCTTGAAGTTGCGTTCAAACACATAATTCAGGTCTATAAAACCACCATTTTTCTCCTTATATTCGTAGATTTCTTCCTGCGACATGATCCAACCTTCAGAAAAGGCGCTTCCTTCAGAATGGAATCGCAATGCCGGCAGATAGCCTCTTTTTGAAAATAAAGTGAGTGAAAATTTACTACTGTTTTCATTTAATTGATAGACTATTTCGCCATTCTTCTCACTGAATGTCCCGTTAAGCCGTGCCAGTGTTTTAATGGCATCAACAGCGGTGAGAGAAGTTCCACGTATAGCAACCGGGAAATTGGTAGGCGCAGAGAATTTTGATGGTGGATAGGGTGAATCGTACCAGCCTTTTATATGCTCTTCATGTTTTATAGGCCAGTGATGCCCGGTGCATAGTATTGCTGCTGAACACTCATACTGCCCGCTTTCTGTAATTATTTCAAAAAAGCCATTCTTCTTTCGAATATCCGTAACTTTTGTTTCCGTGAAAACTTTTACAGCAACCCCTGATTTTCTGGCGGTATTCAAAAGTATTTTGAATTGCTCTTCAAGATAATCACCCAAGATAAGCCTGGGGATTACTTTGTATTCCTTGATATCACGATAATCGGAGAAATCAGGATGATGAGGGTAGGGCTTTCTGTGAATAAAGGATGAAAAAGTTTCCGGCAATTCGGGAAGCTCATTGGCAGAAACGTTGGCAACATGCTCTTTGGCCGCACCTTCACGGCTATAAGGCATTCCTGCGCCAATTCTTGTACTTTTTTCAAAGATATATAATGTCCGCGGATATACGTTTTCGGAGATGAGATGCTTCACTACAAATAATGCAGCCGGCCCGCCTCCGACAATACCAATACTGTCGATTTTTTCCATATCTATACTTCTGTTTTGCAGTAATTTTGATTATAAAAAAGACTGTTCAATAGTAAACACTAATTGAACCTGTTTTTTTATTTGCAGTCATGTTGGAGTATTCAAAGCGTATGCCACGACATACCTAGGTATGTAAGAATATCATGATAATAGAGTTTATTTAGAATAGTAAACAGTGATAATATATTACATGATCCTTGAAAATTCTTCAGCAAAAAGTTTTACCTGGAGTGGCCTTTTCTTTTCATCCACATCCAGTCTGTTATAAAATCCGGTTTTCACAATGACCATTTGCTTTTCTGGGATCATAATAATAAACTGGCCTAAAAACCCGTAAAAAAATCGATATTTTAACGATGTTTCATCATCAGCCCATATGGTGAAGCAGAAAGCATCATTTACTTTTGTAGGGGTCAGCATTCTTTTGCAGTACGCTTCGCTGATGAGCTGTTGCCCATTCCAGCTGCCATTTTGCATAACCAGCTGCCCAATTTTAGCAAAATCTCTCGATGTTGCATGGATACAGCAGAAGGATTTTTCCACCCCTTTTTGATCGATGCTCCATTTTGCAGGAGATTCCATGCCGAGAGGCTGCCATATTTTTTCAGAAAGGTAGGTCGCAAGATCTTTTTGGGTTGCTTTTCGTAAGGCAAGACCCAGAAGCTGGGCAGCGACACTCTGGTACTCATAGTTTTGTCCCGGCATTTCCTTACATTCGGTTTCAAAAGCCTGTTTTGCAAGATCTTCTACAAAATACTGTTTCGAATTTTCTGAGAAAGGGTGGTGATATTCTTCATTCCAGTCAAGTCCGGCCTGCATCGTCATAAGATGGTTGAGGGTAATATGTCTGCCGTATCTGCTTTTTTCGTAAGAAGGAAATATGGAAGACAGCAATTGATGTTCCGACTGCAGGTAACCGTCGTCAATCGCACATCCTACCAATAATGAAAGAACACCTTTTGCCATTGAAAAAGAATTCATTAAAGATGAAGCGTCGTGATCCTTCCAGTATTCTTCATAAAGAAGCTTTTTGTCGCGTATGATGACGAGAGATGAAGCTCTTGTTTTTTTCAGTTCTTTAAGAATAGGCTCAGTAAGCTCAGCAGAATTGTAGTCAGGAGACTTTTCCCACGGTTCCGGATTTTGGTTGGGGATACTTCTTGAGGAAAATATTTCTGCGTCATCACTCGACGGTGTCATCGGTCCTTTTCTGATATTTAATGCAAATGCTTTAAATATAAAGTGATAACCTGAAATAAAGATCAAGGCGATGCATGCTGAAATTGCGGCTATAAATACAGACAGGATTTTTTTCATAATGAAATTGAAGGCTCTGCTGTTTTTTTATTCAAAGGCTGTGCCGCCAATATTGAAATCCTGAATTGAAGGTGAAGAATCAGATTTTAAAGTAATAAAACTGAATTATTTAGGCTAAATATCAAAAGTGTAAACAGCCTTTATCAGTCTTTTATAATTTTTTCAATATTTAATTTGGCAAGCTGGAGCGCTTCTTCGGCCTCCTGAAAAATAATTTTCATGGAAATCTGGAAGCCATTTACCATAAAGTAGGTGACCTTACTTTCCGTGTCAAAGCTCAAAAAAGTTATCTGGTTAGCATTAATAATTAAAGGACTGCCTGAAGTTTTTGCACCGTCAATAGAATTGGGCTTGCTGATTTTGATGATGCTTGAGGCTTTAATGTAGATTAGTCCCTCTTTGGTTGCTTTTATGGTATAAGACACCTTAATTTTTTGCTAATGTACTAAAACATTGAAGACAATGTGGGAATCGTGGTACTTTAAACAAATATAATTACTCATAATCATTTATGGTTACCTATTAAATGTCAGGATTTTTGAATTTTATTTTGTGTTCTATACATCTTAGGAGACTTGGCTGTGACAGATTTGAAATATTTTCCGAAATGTGAATTATCGGTAAATCCAAGCTCGTAGGAAATTTCCGTCACCGAGAGGTTGGTATGCAGCAGGAGTCTTTCAGCTTCCAGTATGACGCGATTTTTTATAAACTGTCCCGCACTCAGAGCAAGATATTGTTTAATAAGCGTATTCAGATAATTTGGAGTCAGGTGCAGTTTTTCAGCATAAGGAGCTGTAGTTTTAGATTCCTTATAATGCTGGTCGACAAGTTCTGAGAACTTTTCTACGACTTGTCTTTTATGATCGGCAGGCGAATTACGCCCTTGCTTCATTTTTGAAGCTCTTATACACCTTAAAATAAATATCTTCAGCTGCATACAGATCATTTCTTTAGTAAACAGGCGATTTCTGCCGTATTCTTTTCTGATGATGTAAAAATTCTGCCAGAATTCTGCCACAGACGAAACATTGAGATCGATGATCTGCGGCATTTCGGCCATTGCGGTATCGCTTCGGATAAGTTTATTACCGGTATAAACATAATTGTAGAAAGACTTCGTGAACAGAACAGCATATCCTTTTGCACCGGATAAAAAATTGAAAGAGTAAGCCTGATTGTAATTTATGAAAACCAGACAGTCTTTTTTAATTTCATAAAGCTGATCATCAATAATTACTGAGCCTCCGGTATCTTTAAAAAGAAAAAGGGTATAAAACCGGTTTCTCCAATGCTTATTAGCATCAATTCTGTCAAACAATTGAGCAATAGGAATGATCAGTACTTCATTTTTCAGGTGGTGTACTTTCTCCAGATGATGAAGTTGCAGCGTTTTGATATCCTGTTTCAAAATATAAGCTTTTCCGTTTATCCATAAATCTTAATACCGCACAAAGCGTCTGGCATGGAACATCTGTTCAAATCATACTACTGCCTTTACAGGGGTGTTTTTTATTTTTCCTGTATTAATGATTTTCTTATCAACATAGTCTGAATTCATCGCCCGCAAAACAGCAAGATAGCGTACTCCGAAATTAAGCTCATCACCTACTTTCAGATTTTTGGTATCATCCGTAATGTTCAGAATCATCATATCTGAGCTTGCTCCCAGAATTTCAATCCCTTCGTGAAGAGGATAAACCTGTTTGATATCGATATCCAGAACACCCAGATCTACAATGGCCCGCACCGAAGTTTTATCCCGGTCTTTCTCATCATATTCAGGACTGTCGCCAGTAAGGTTTTTACCAACTTTTCCGGTAGGAACCATTGGTTTTTCAATTATTTCTATTACTTCTGCAGTCAGGGTAAAAACATCCTGATGCATCCCTTTGAGAACGGTATCGTTAAAAACGTCGGTCCCGAAGAAAAGACTTTCTCCAACGCGGAAATGGTTGATTTCTTCTGGAACATTTCCCTTGCTGAGAAGAGGAATTGTAACGGATGATCCGGCACTGATGTAGGGGATTTCTTTTTTAAAACGCTGTTGGGCATTTCGTCTGTAGGCTACGAGCTGACTTAATTTTCCGCGGTCGGGAAGAATACCGTTCAGGCATTTCAGGTTTGTTCCGATTCCCGAAACTTCAATATTCGGAAGCTTTAAAACTTCAGCGTAAAAGTCAGGAAGAGAATCAGCCATGATGCCTTCCCGAAGCTCACCCATTTCTATCATAATAACAATCCTGTGAATCTTTTTTTGTTTAAAAGCTTCTTCGGATAATGCTTTTATGGTTTCAAGTTCAGAATTAAAGCTTACATCTGCATATTTCACAATGCTTTCTGCAAGACGTTTTGCTGGAGGCTTAATGTAAACGGTTTTGGTTTCGGGTGACAGCTCTTTGATTTTTCTCAGATTACTGAGACGCGAATCACAGATATCATTATCTGTTACGGAAAGAAGACTTTTCAGGAATGTTTCATTTCCGCAGAGAAGTTTGGCAACGACTGCCCATTCTATTTTGTGACTGCTGAAAAGATGATTCAGAAAATCATAATTTTTTGCAAGCTTTTGTGTATTTAAAGTGATATAAGACATATTATTTTTTTAATCGCATTTCTAGATACTTTGTTTTAAATCCAAGCTTTTCGTAAAGATGCCTGGCGGGATTTTCGTTTTCACAGTGAAGTGCGATATCTCCTTCTGTGGTTTCGATAACCTTCTGCATTATTTTTTTTCCTATTCCCTGACCTCTGGATTCTTTATCTGTCGCGATATAAACGAGAATGTTTTCAGGAATATAGCCGCTCATGCCTGTTTTATTGACAACGCAGACTCCTTTTAGTGTTCCTGATTGTTGGTCTGTTGCGGTTACAATTGTTCCGCCGGGTTTATTTTCTTTTCCTAAGGCATAATTTATGGCTTTTTTGATGTCATTCTCATGATCACCGTACTTGCCGAGATGCTCGAAAAGGAATTCTGTAAATTTAATTTCAGTAGCTTCAGTAGTTTGTTTAGGGTTGTATATTTCTATTGTTATCATCGGTTGTTATTATCCCGGAAAGGGTAGTGTAATATCATAACCTGCCGGTTCCGGATCCTGGCCCGGGATGTCGCTGTCTTTAAAAAACAACAGCGGGACAGATGTGTTATTAATAATTTGTTTAAAAAAATTCTCTGAAAAGAATGACTTCCAGCTTTCTTCATCCTGATACGTAAGGATAATTAAATCAAACTCGGCATCTTTGGAAGCTTTGGAAATTTCCACGGCTTTATCATTGCTTACAACGAATGAAGTATAATGTTCGGTATTACTCACTTTCAGAGATTCTCTCATTTTTATAAAAGCTCTTCGAATGGCGGTAGGATTTTCATCTCCCGAGATTCCGAAAAGACTGATGAGTCCTTTGTTCTTTTCAGCAATGAGTTTTGATATCTCCAGTTTTTCATTAAGCTTTTCCAAGACTCGCACAGGCACCAGGATTTTCTCAAATTTGTACTTATGGGAACCTTCCGGCATTAAAAGTACAGAACAGTTCACTCCGGTGAGTATCTGATAGGATGATGATCCCAGAATCAGTTCACGAAGTCCTTGTTTTCCGGATGTTCCGGTTATAACAATGTCAACTGAATCTTCCTCAATAATTTTATTGATGCTGTTTGTGATTGTATCTGTACCAATTCGTGTTAAAAACTCAATATCATTATAGGACTGTTGCAGGGAATTTTTTATAAGTTCGAGGCTGTTTTCCGCATCATTATATTGTTTGCTTATGGTATCTTCTCCTACCATCTGCCTGCCGGTCCGGTCGATTATAAAAAATTTCATCACGTTATGAAACAGAATGATGCGTGCTTTATGACGCCGTGCCATATGTACGGCCAGCATAGTGGCGCTATCGGTCTTTACGGTAAAATCGATAGCAACAAGTATTGTTTTTATTTTGGTGTATTTTTCCATATCAATTGTGATTTAGAGTACAAAATTACGGCCAAGCATTGTAAAATAGTGTCACGATTTATTGATATTATGGTATATTTTACTTATAGAGTTGCGGTTAAATGATAAAAATATATTAAATATACTTTTATTTATAGCAGTTGGTGGCTTAAAAAAAATAAAAAAATATTAATTAAAAAATACAAGATGTAAAAAGTGGAGTTATTTCTCCTGATTTATTCTGTAAAAAGTCCTTTCTATCAATATTTACATTATATTTTAATGATTATCAATATATTAAAAATAATATGTTAGCCGCTCTTTTAAATTAATTCTCCTGTATGTCCAGATATATAAATTCTCAAATTAGAAAACTATTTTATATTTTAATGGATTTTTAAGTTTTATTTTGCATTTCTATTCTTAAATCCGAATATATTTTAGTAAATTTGAATTCAATATGCGGTGATATAAAAAATTCCGGAGTAAAATTTTATGTGCATTTTAGTATAGGAAATAAGAAGTAAATATTATATTTTTACTATGTCTAAATTTCGGTTGTAAAACTTATATTTAGATGCTAAAAATTATTTTTACTATGAACATAAAACTATTATTATCCGGAGTCTTATTATTGTCCCTTTTAGCGGCTTGTTCGGATAGGTATGAAGAAGAAAATCCATACCAGGAACCAATTGAAAGCTCTCAGGCTTTTAAACAAGCAGGTAAACAGGGCAGTGAAACGGCGAAAACAACAGATTCAACGAAAACCAAGGAAATTATCAATGCACCACAAGCAATCCCAACAGAATTCTCCACAGAGCAGGGAACAGCGGATACAGGAGAAACAATTGATCCGACAAAACCGGACAGGCCTAAGTAAACTCATTATTGAGATTACGGCTTCGGCTTTTGTCATTATTTCAGCTATATTGCCTTTTTTGAACAATATAGTAGGTTACTTTATTGATGTAAATGTACAGCTTGAGAATAATGCCGGTGTAAGAAGTCTCGATCTTGATTCTGCTATTTATTTTTTATCGATACCGGTTTGTATGATACTGTTGGCGCTGGGCGGTTTGTTCAGAGCAAACAGATTTACTTTCTATGCAGCCCTGATATCGGGATATTTTCACTTAAGCACCTATGTGAAATTTGTGTTTTTTAATCAGAACAAAATTTCGGCTATTGCAGATGCTGCAATAATCTGTCTGCTTTTAGTGATTATCGTCCTTGTATTTCTGCTTGACAGGTATTACAGGAAAATTTATCTCCTTGATAAATTTAATAACAGTACGCTTGAAAGATTTTCTTCCATATTATTTAAACGTTTAGGAAAAAATGAGTAGTCACAGAGAAAGATTAAAGATTCTTGTTGCTCTCTCGGATAAATTATGGGAAGATTATGACAATACGGTAATATCTGAGGAGGAATATATAAGAAAAATGAATTTGGTAAAGAAGGAAATTAATAACGGATTTATCAAAACCCTTGAAGAGCTGGAAGTATTTACCAGTGAACTTGGGTATATCGTTATGTCTGTGCCTACGAAAAGTTTCATCTACGGCTCGGAAAAGATTATTATCAACAAAAACTAAATTTATTTAGCAGGTGTTTTCATTGCTGAAAGAATTTCATGTAACATTTTATTCTGTTCTGAAATCGCTTTGCTGTATTTCTTTTCAATTTTACTGATCTGGCTTTGTAAAAACATTAATGTCTTGTCCTGAGCATTATACTGGGCAAAAAGATTCGCAAGCAGATCCCCAATTTTATCATTAAAATCATTAGTATAAAGATCATCATTCTGATGGTCTTTTTTGTTTTCTTCCGTTTGCGTCAGCAATTCACCTTCACCTGTAATAAGCCATACAAGATTATCATTCAAATCAGGATAAACTCTTAGGATTTTGGCAAGCTTGTCTACACCCAGGTCACTTTTAAGTCCGGCGCCTTTAAAATTCGATGCTGAAATCCCGGTTTCTCTGTAAAAAGATTCCTTTTTGATGTTGTTTGTTTCCAAAAAAATTAAAATTCTTTCTTTTGTAGTCTGAATTTTGTCCATAATTGTTTTTTTATAGTCGGAATTTAGTCTATATTTGCAAAGATAAAACAAAATTATAGAATATTAATACAAATGAAAAATTATATGCAATCGGCGAATGACTACTACCGTCATTTTATACAGCCAAGAGATTTTGTTGAATTCAGTTCCGGATATTTTCTTTCCGAAGGACTTTTTAGAATATCTGGTGAAACGCAATGCTACTGGCTTTTACAGATTATTTGTTTTCAGGAGAAAGCAGGGGGGCAACAACTGATGGAGTTTTGGAACCTGAAAAGGACAGAAGGACTTGAATATTTACTTCAGTGTAGAGACAGCTCAGGAAATGCTCTTTTTGAAAACACATTTATCTCGCCGGATTTTTTATTTGATGAAATCACAATTTGGAAGATGGGCAGTTATCTGATCTTACCGACTGAATATAATGAATTTGTAAAGCTTATCAAAAATGATGCAGTGAATCATCCTTCCAAAAAAACGGATGATCTTAAAATAGAATTGAACTAAATAAAGAACTAAGAATAATTTTATAAACTAATTTCATGAGTATTAAAAGAAACAAAAAAAGAAACTCCGTAAACACTCTTTACGATTCTTACACCTCAACAGAAGAACTGTTTGATTTCAAAAAAGGTTACAAACTAACGAAAGGAATTGTAGATGTATCCTCTGAAGAAGACTGCGACTGGCTTCTGGAGCTTATCCTGGAAGAACAATCGAAACTGAACTGTGACGTTCAAAACTGGCATCTTAAAAGAATTGAAGGAAATCTTTTTATGCTTTACTGTACCGATCAGAACGGCGTGGTACTTACTGAGGTAAATGATCTTTCAATCCGTTTTTATTTCGATGATCTCTTCTTACTGGTAAAGAACAACCTGCTTTGTCTGCCGATAGAATCGAAAATGTATGCATAAGCTTCAGCAGTACTTAGTACGCTTAAACCTAAGATTATTAAAAAAATAAAGTGCCGTTATTGAATAACGGCACTTAACTTTTCTGAGGTGTGAGCGGAAAAATATCCCAGTGCACCATTGCTGATATTGCTGGGTGGATTTGCCGGTGTTATTCCGCCTCCGGGGCCGCTGCCGGAAAGCTGAAGCAGGGCAGAGTAGAAGGTGTACACATTTTGATCGATGCACTGCATCTCCACATAAATAATATCTCCCTTCACCACTTTTATATCTCCCGGATCGCTGTCGTCATTAGGAAGCAGTAGTGGTCTCTGATTAGGCAATCCATTATTTACATTATCAGAAAACTCCGAGAAGAATTTCTTAGGATTATTGTTTACGGTAAAACTAAAAAGATAGCGGTTTCCCAACGCCGGAGGATCTGTAAAAACTGGAAGAAGCGTATAGCTTGTTTCACCTGCCACTACAAAAGAATCCTGCTGCAGTCCCTCGAAAGCAACCGGTAGAGGCATGGTGCTTTGCGCAATATATTCCTTTCCTTCCGCTTTTACATTTAAGGTGTATATTCTTCCCGGTTCGCCGGTAATTGTTGATGTTTTATAATTTCCATTACCTATGTACTGCAATACTTCAGAATGTCCCGCGTTATCATTCAATGTTACCTGTGCGCCTTCTACGGCAGGATACTCGTTGGCAGATGTAAAAGAAACCGATTTCGTGATTTTCACAATATAAGGTCCTGCCTTGTCGGTGATGTTGCCTTCGATTACAATTTTTCCGCTTTCATTTTCAAGTTCAAGATCAATTTCTTTTTCACATGAAGCTGTTATTGTAAGAGCTGCTATAATTAAAAATATTTTTTTCATGATTAAAACTTAAAATTGTAAGTGATATTAGGAACCCATCGGAACAGGGAAGTCTGTACGGCTCTTGTTGTTCCCGGATTGTCAGGATTGTCTTCGAAATTGATAGTATAGGCATTTTCGCGTCCATATACATTATAAATACCAAATGACCACGACCCTTTGAAACGCCCGTTTCCTGTTGGCTCATAGGTAGCATTCAGATCCATTCTGTGGTAGGCCGGCATCCTGTCTGCATTTCTGCTGCTGTATTGAAACACAGTCTGACCGTTTAATTCATACTTTCCTGTAGGGAAAGTCACTGCATTACCGGTGCTGTAAAGAAACAATCCGGAAAAAGACCATTTTGGATTGAGCTGGTAAGTTGCTACTAACGAAAGATCATGTGTTTTGTCCATTCTTGCGTTGTACCATTCGTTGTCATTGATTCCGTCAATTTTTCTTTCTGTTTTCGAGAGGGTATAAGAAATCCATCCGGTAAGCTTTCCGCTTTTCTTTTTGGCGATAATTTCAAGCCCGTAAGCTCTTCCTTTACCGAACAAGAGTTCGCTTTCCACATCTGCTGCCGTATCAAAAGTAATCTGCGCTCCATTCTTATAATCGATCTGGTTCTGCATCGATTTGTAATATACTTCAGTATTAATTTCATAATTATTATTGCTGAAGTTTCTGCTGTAGCCGATGCTTACCTGGTCAGCGATTTCCGGCTTTACGGTATAGCTGCTTCCGAGCCATTGGTCCGTAGGATTTCCGCTTCCGCTGTTGCTGAGTAAATGCAGATTTTGTGTATTTCTGGAATAACCTCCTTTTATGCTGCTGACTTCATTAATGCGGTAATTGGCCGTAATTCTCGGTTCGGGATTTACATACGTTTTTCCGAATTTTCCTTTTTCGAGAAATTCGGAATCGGTAAGAACTCCATTTTCATAGGTATTAAATGTATCGCCTCCTAAAACGCTGAACAAAGAAAGCCTTATGCCATAATTTACGGTAAAACTTTCACTTACTTTATAATCGTCGTTGATGTAAAAAGCATTTTCCCATGAATATCTCGGATTTCTCGGAAAACTGCTTACGCTCGTTCCTGAAGCACTGCTTGGTGTAATTGTATGATAAATAGACTGAAGACCGAACTTTACCGAATGGTTATTTCCAGCAAACCATGTGAAATCCTGTTTCAGATTCCAGTCTTCAATCTTGGAAGATAAACCAAATGTGTTGTTATTGCTGCTTAAGCTTACATTATAATTGTAATTGCTGAATATAAAAGAGGTATTGGAAAACAATTTACTGCTGATGATGCTGTTCCATCGCAGAGTAGCGGTTGTATTTCCCCAGTCTGTCGCAAACGTATCGCCTAACCCCAAAACATCCCTTCCAAAGTATCCGGATAAATAAAGCCTGTTGTTCTCATTGATCTGATAATTGGCTTTTAAATTTAAATCATAAAAATAAAGCTTGCTGTCTTTGAAATCATCGGTTGCTTTTAGAAAAACATCCGCATAGGTTCTTCTTCCCGAAACAATAAATGAAGATTTTTCCTTTTGAATAGGTCCTTCGACACTCAGTCTGCTGCTGATAAGCCCCAGTCCTCCGTTTACATTATATTCTTTGTTGTTTCCGTCCTTCATTTTCACATCAAGTACGGAAGAAAGACGACCACCGTATTGCGCAGGACTGTTGCCTTTAATAATGCTCGCATCTTTCAGCGCATCACTGTTAAAGGTGCTGAAAAAACCAAGCAGGTGAGAAGCATTGTATACCGCTGCTTCATCAAGCAGGATAAGGTTCTGGTCTGTGGCTCCTCCCCGAACGCTGAATCCGCTGCTGCCTTCTCCGTTGCTTTTTATGCCCGGTAAAAGCTGGATGGTTTTCATAATATCTTTTTCACCAAAAAGAACAGGCAGTTTTTCAATGTTTTTAATGCTTAATGTTTCCGTTCCCATTTGGGCAGAGGTAAGATTTTTATCCTTTCTCACTCCTGAGATCACCACTTCATCAATTTTAGCTGTTCTTTCTTCCTCTTCTCCTCCCTGGGCGAGCTGAAGATCCTGTTTTAGATTATCTTCAACAGCAATGCTCTGCCGGAAATCTTTAAAGCCGGGATTTGAAATGACTAAATGATACGTGCCTTTGGGAAGTGACAGAGAATAAAACCCGTAATCATTGGATACCACAGAAATAGTGGGATCTTCGGCTACTCTTACCGTAACCCCAATCATTAATTCTCCGTTTCTGATATCTTTGATGGTGCCGCTTACCGAAAATTTCTGCTGTGCAAAAACAGCCGTACTGAAGCAGATTGCTGCTACGGTAGTGGCAATTTTAAAGGATAATATCTGCATTCTGGTTTGTTTGATTGAGAATTTTATATACCATATTAAAGTGGCTAAAATTACAATTTTTATAGATACAAATCTACGAACAGGTTCTATTATTGTTTAAGGTTAATAACATAAACAGTATTATGAATCCTACTAAAAAAAGGGAGAGTATTTTCATAACAATTATGATTTGATGATCAATTATAGGCGAAACACTTTTTGTAAATGGAATTTATTTATGATTAATAGTTTTTTAATATTTATATTGATATAATTTAAAAATGTCGATTTTATTGAGTTAATTATATTATATGAAAGGTTGTTTTGAATATTTCCATATTGCTGATTTTTCTTTAAATTACAATTTCTTCATCATTATTTTTTTCATCATTAGCATTTGCGTAATTTTATTCTCTGTATAACAGAATTTATATAATATCAATACAATGGAAGGATATAATTATGGGATGATCGGTCTCGGAGTGATGGGAAGAAATCTTCTCTACAACATTGCCGACAACGGATTCTCGGTGGCAGGTTTTGATCTCGATGAAGAGAAGGTAAAACAGCTGCACAGCGATGCAACTTCAGAAATGAAAATCAAAGGAACAGGCTCTCTGGCAGAATTCGTGGAAGCATTGGAAGCTCCAAGGAAAATCATTCTTATGGTTCCTGCAGGAAAGCCGGTAGATGCCGTTCTGGAAAATATTTCACCCTTATTAAGCAAAGGAGACATCGTGATTGATGCCGGTAATTCCTACTTTAAAGATACCGACAGACGTATTTCCGGGATGGCTTCAAAAGGTCTTCATTTTATGGGAATTGGTGTTTCCGGAGGTGAAAAAGGAGCCAGAAAAGGACCAAGTATCATGCCTGGCGGAGACTCTGAAGCGTTCAGCCTTCTGAAACCTATGCTTGAATCTATTGCGGCTAAAGTAGAGGGTGAAGCTTGTACCGCTTATATGGGAAAAGGTTCAGCCGGAAACTATGTAAAAATGGTTCACAACGGTATCGAATATGCGATCATGCAGCTGATCAGCGAAGCCTATGATCTTCTGAAAAGAGGAGTCGATCTTTCTAATGATGAACTTTATGAAGTATTCAGAGAATGGAATAATGGTGAAATGAATTCATTCCTAATCGAGATTACCAGAGATATTTTTAAACAGAAAGATTCTCTTGGCAACAGTGATCTTTTAGATCAGATTCTGGATAAAGCCGGTGCAAAAGGAACCGGAAAGTGGACTTCAGAACAGGCTATGGAAATAGGCGTTTCTATCCCGACCATTGATATCGCGGTGACGTCAAGAATTTTATCCGCCTATAAAGATGAAAGAATCCAGGCTTCAGAACTCTATGCTGATAAAGAAATAATTACTCCGGAAGACAAGGAGCTGTTCATCCGCGAAGTGGGAGAGGCACTTTACCTTTCCACACTGATCAGCTATGCGCAGGGGCTGGCTTTGCTCATTAAAGCTTCTGAAGAATACGATTTCGGAATTCCATTGAAGGATGTCGTAAAAATCTGGAGAGGCGGGTGCATCATCCGGTCATTGCTTCTCGAAAAATTCTATGCGGCCTACACACAAAATCCCGAATTGACCAATATTTTACTGGATAAGGATATATCAGAATTGGTAAAATCTAAAATAAAATCTCTCCGCAAGACTGCTGCATTTGCCGTTACAAACGGAATTCCAAGTCTTGGCCTTCAGACGGCATTAGGATATTTTGATGCGTATACAACGAAATCACTGCCTGTAAATCTTATTCAGGCACAACGAGATTATTTCGGCGCACATACCTATCAGAGAATTGATAGAGAAGGAGTTTTCCACACCGTTTGGAACAGTACAAATCAATAAATTTCGGGAAAATGAATGAAAATAAAATCCTGAGGCCCACTACGATTATTATTTTTGGTGCCACAGGCGATCTTGCAAAAAGAAAACTTTTTCCGGCGTTTTATAATTTATATATAGACGGAAGAATGCCTAAAGGGTTTAATATCCTTGCTTTGGGAAGGGCAGACAATACGGATGAATATTTTAAAAATTACGTTAAAGAAAATCTTGAGAGCTTTTCAAGGAAAAAACTGACTCCGGAAGACTGGGCCGGTTTTCAGGCGCATATTATGTATTTCAGACACCAGCTGGATCAGGAAAGTTCTTATACAGATTTGCAGCAGAAGCTTAATGATTTCGACACCATTTACGGGACGAGGGCCAACCGCTTATTCTATCTTTCCATAGGACCAAATTTCATCTCCACGATCTCTAATCATATTAAAAACAGCGCACTTGCTTCCGATCCTAAAAAAGACAGGATTATTATCGAGAAACCATTCGGGCACGATAAACAGTCGGCTATCGAACTCAATAAACTCCTCTCCGAAACATTTGAAGAAGAACAGATTTACAGAATCGATCATTATTTAGGAAAAGAAACCGTACAGAATATTCTGGCTTTCAGATTCGGAAATTCTATTTTTGAACCGCTTTGGGATCACAAGCATATAGAATCTGTACAGATTACCGTTGCAGAAGAAGTGGGGGTAGAGACAAGAGGAAGCTTTTATGAACAGACGGGAGCATTACGTGATATGATCCAGAATCATTTGCTCCAGATTCTCTGCATGGTAGCGATGGAACCTCCCGCAACTTTAGAATCCGGTGAGATCAGAGACCGTAAAGTGGATGTTCTGAAATCAATCCGCAGAATTCCCGCCGATAAGGTAGACCATTATGCCGTGAGAGGGCAGTACGGAAAGAATACCATCAATGGCTTTGAAGCAAAAGGCTATCGTCAGGAAAACGGGATTGCACCGGATTCCAATACGGAAACTTTTGCGGCAGTAAAGTTTTATCTTGACAATGAACGTTGGGATGGTGTTCCTTTTTATGTACGTACCGGAAAAAAAATGAAGGAAAAGCATTCTTACATTACCATTCAGTTCAAACCGCTTCCGAATTCCACTTTTTCAGATACACAGCACCATCTTGCGGCTAACAGGCTTGTTATTAATATACAACCATTAATGGATATCAGACTGCAATTCATGGCCAAAAAGCCGGGACTTACCCTTTCACTTGAGCCGGTAGAAATGATCTTCGACTATTTCGTGTGTCAGGAAGATACTCCGGAAGCATATGAAACTTTATTGCTGGACGCCCTTTTGGGTGATCTTACCCTATTCATGCGTTCCGACCAGGTAGAAGAAGCATGGGATGTGGTAAAAACAATACAGGAAGCATGGGAAAACAATAAAGACGCTTCTTTCCCGAATTACAAAGCAGGAAGCTGGGGTCCCGATGAAAGCTTTACGCTGGTGGAAAGACAGGGCGATAAATGGTGGTAAATTAAATAAAGCAAAATGAATATCAGAATATTTGACGATTTAGAAACATTATATAAGGAAGCAGCCGAAATGTTTGCTGCCCTCTCTGTAAAATCAATACAGGAAAAAGGGCGTTTTGCCGTTGCATTAAGCGGGGGATCTTCCCCTAAAGCCATTTTTAAATTACTGGCAACCGATGAATACGCAGGAATTGAATGGAATAAAATCTATTTTTTTTGGGTTGATGAAAGATGGGTACCTTTAAACGATGAAAAAAGCAATGCAAAAATGACTTTTGACACGCTTTTGAATAAGGCTCCTGTGAATAAAGACCATATTTTCCCAATGTACAAAGATGATGTTCTTCCTGAAGACTATGCGAAAGAATATGAATCTTATATCCGCACTATTCTCGGTGATGAAGGTATTTTTGATTTTATTCTCCTAGGAATGGGAGATGACGGTCATACAGCATCACTTTTCCCCGGAGAAGAAATCCTTCATGAAAAAGAAAAATGGGTGTCTGCCTATTACCTGAAATCCCAGGAAATGTACAGAATTACCCTTACAGAGCCGATAATCAACAAAGCTGAAAATATCCTGGCTGTTGCCTTCGGTGAGTCTAAAAAACATGCATTGAATGAAATCCTGAACGGAGAATACCAACCGGAATTATACCCGATGCAGCTCATCGAGAAAAAGGAAAATTTCCTGTTTTTTACAGATCATAAAGCCATGGGAAAATAGATCAAGAAAATATATAATTCATCCTGCAGAACTTTCTGCAGGATTTTTTATGTTTATTAAAAAAATACATTTTGAAGATATATGATCCTTTCCTTGGCTATTACGATCTTTGACAAGTATAAGATTACATTCTTGCGAGGTAAAGTTAAGTTCTTGCGATGAAGAATTACTTTTTTGTAATGAAGATTTGCATTCTTGTGATCATTACTTACATTCTTGCGATGTTAGGATAGATTCTTGTGATGAAGAACTACTTTCTTGCGATGTAGATTGTATTCTTTTGATGTAAAAGAACATTGGAGCGATATGGAGTTATATTCATGCAATGTGAAATATGGTTTTTTAACACTTTAACATATCCTAAATGTGGTACTTTTTCATTAAATTTGTTAGAGTACTGAAAAATACCAAACACCATCCACAAATGTTATGAGCATAAAGAAAATCTCTGTGTCGCTTTTTCTGATGCTTTCAGCAAAAATTTTCTGTCAGCAGTTTTCTTTACAATATTGCATTGAAAAAGCACAGCAAAACAACGCTGTCGTAAAGCTCGCCGAGCAGTCGCTTGAAACCAGGCAGAAACTGCTGGCTTCAAGTAAAAACAACGGACTTCCCAAGCTTGACCTTCTGGCAGGTTATAATTATATCGGTGAACCGCTCAGGGTGAATCTGCAGCAGGTAAAAGATGGTGTTGTGGAAGGTTCTGCCAACCAGGCGGTATATTCGGCTAATACGGTTTATCAGCAGATTACGGGCAATCCGCTTTCACAGCAGGTACAGAATGTTATTTATCAGACTTCAAAAGATATTATCAGTGCAGTATATCCCAACTACAATCCTGAAATTACTAAGCAAAGTTATTTCCTGGCTGGGCTGGTCATAAGACAGCCGATTTATCTCGGAGGAAAGTTGAAATCGTCCCGGAGACTTTCCGAGGAACAGGTGAAAAGCGGCGAAGCCAATCTTGAGTCTTCGAAAGATCTTACGGCATACAATATTGCTTTACAATACATTCAGGTGATGTACCTGAATTCAATGATTGATAAACAGAAGAGCAGTCTCGAATCTCTGCAGAAGAATGAAGCTTATGCAGGAAACCTTCTCAAAGCAGAAATTATTCCGCCATATCAGAAGAATTGGGCAGATATTGCCAGAATGCAAGGCGAAACCAATCTGAAAAGTTTAACCACGGAAAAGGAAAATGCTCTGTTTATTTTAAAAGATATGATGGGCTTACCTCTTGATGAGCCGGTGGAAATTGATCAAAAATTGAATGAATCTGCTGAAGCTCCTGCTTTTTCATCAGCAACAGATAATGCAGACCTTAAACTTCTTCAGAGTAAAAAAGCAGAAGCGGAAACCGGAGTCGATATTACAAAATCACTTTCAAGACCTAATGTATTCGCTATCGGCAATGTTCAGTTCTTCAGAAAAGATCTTCCCGTTATTACCCCGCCCTGGCTGATAGGACTTGAACTGCAATGGACTCTTTTTGATCCTGAAAGACGTTCAAAGAATCTTGCCTCGCAGTCTCTGGTCAAAGAAGCTGATTTGCTCATCGAGCAGAAACAGAAATCGGTAAACCTCGCTACGAAAATAGCGGAAAATAAACTGATCAGCCTAAAACAGCAAAGCAAAACGCTGGACACATCCCGAAAGCAGGCATATGAAACAACAGCTATGATAACGAAGAGAATGGAAAACAGCCTTTCTTCCGTAAAAGATGTCAATGACGCCTTGCAGCTGCAGTATGAGACCGAAAAACTTTATTACACGTCACTTGTGGCGTACCAGACTGCTTTGGCAACTTATTTTTATATCACAGGGAATCCGGAGAATATTACCACTTATATCCCCTGATCATAATTTTATGCCAACTGATTATAACTATTATAAATAAATTAACCGGATAAGATCCGAAGCACAATCAACAGATGAGAAATTTTGTAAAAAACTACTGGGCTGTTTTTATTCCGGTTGCCGTACTTGCAGCAGCGCTTGTTTATCTCCTGAAAGAAAAATCTGAGGATACACCTAAAGATGCCATCATTGGTATGGTAGACGCCGAATTTGTTGACGTCTCGGCCTCTCTCCCCGGCCGTGTTCTGGAGATTCCTGTAAAGGAAGGAGATGAGGTAAAAGAAGGACAAACCGTAGCCCAGATGAAAACTTCTGAAATCGAGACCATCCAGTCTCAGGTTGCGGATGCCGTTGAAATTGCACGCAACCAGATGGATAAAGTAAACCGTGGGGTGGAGCCTGAAGTATTGGCGTCTGCCAAAAACCTTCAGCAGATTGCTCAGCAGCAGATGGATCTGATGTCTAAAACCTACAGCCGTTTTCAGAATTTATATTCCGAAGGAGTTGTTTCCGGCCAGGAAAGGGATGTTATTTACTTTAAATATAAAGCCGCCCAGAAAGAACTGGAAACCGCAAAACTGAATGTACAGCTTCTGGAGAGAGGCAGCAATGATGAAATGAAAAACTCTGCACAGGCAATTCTCAATCAGGCAAAACAGGCGGAAAAGCTGACGCAGGAAATTAAAGATAATGCTTCTCTTAAAGCACCGGTATCGGGGAAGATATCAACCATCGTTTCCAATAAAGGTGAAATGGTGAATGCGGGATATCCGATGATGACCATTCAGAAGGATAATTCATTTTTCGTAAAGTTCAATCTTCGTCAGAATCAGATCTCAAGGGTCGATAAAGGAAGCCTGGTGATGATGAAAATACCGGGCTGTATACCTGAAACAATGAAAGGAAGAGTTTCAGAGCTTGCTCCGGCGCTGGGTTACGCAGACTGGGTTCCGGAAAAACAGAATGGGGAGTTCGAACTGAGAACCTTTCAGATCAAAGTGAAGCCGGAAAATCCGAACCGGGTAAAAGGCCTCCGTTCCGGAATGACGGCACAGCTTATATTACCGTAACTTAAATTATTACGATTTGAAAAAAATCAGCATCATCATGGTACGCGAATGGAAACGGATTTTTTCGATTCCTAATTTCTATGTGATTTTGCTGGTCATTCCGCCGATTATTTTCCTATTTTACGGATTGATTTATCAGAAACAGTTTGCCAGAGAGCTTCCGATGGCAGTCTGGGATGAAGATGGTTCTTTCGTCTCAAGAACGCTCACTGATATGATGGAGCAGAATGATAATATTCATTTCACCCATGTTGTTTTTAGTAATGCGGAAATTGAAAAGCTGATGAAGGAAGGGAAAATTTTCGGTGCTGTTCATTTTCCGAAAAATATGGAAGCTGATGCCAAAAAAAATCATCAGTCGAACATCACATTATACACCAACGGCGCTTACCTTGTTCCGGCAAAAATGATCTACAAAGGCGCTGCCGAAATCATTATAAAAGGTGGCCTTGCGGTAGTACTGCAAAAGGCGGAAAAGCAGGGAATGGCTGCCGATAAAGCCAATACGCTTGTGCAGCCAATCAAACTCAACACGACGGTTCTCTATAATCCGGATTTTAATTATCAGCTGTACCTTACTCCCGGGCTGGTAACCGTAGGTTTGCAGATGGCATTGATTGTAGCATCTGTCCTTATCCTTAATCTGGAATTTAAAAAAAAGACAATTGACAGTCTGCTGGATATTTCCAGTTCTTCTTCACAGATAATTATGGGGAAAATGCTTGCTCATCTCTGTATTGCATGGATTTTATTTATTCTGATCAGTTTCGTTGTATTTCCTGTTTTTGATCTTGGGAAGCCGGAAACGGATTTCAGTTTTTTCATATTGTATACATTACTCGCTCTGGCATGTATCGGAATCGGGATGATGCTTTCCGCCATTTCAGATAACCTGCTTTTTGTGGTGGATGTGGCTCTCTTTTTCACATCCCCCGCATTTGTATTCAGCGGTTTTACGTTTCCCCGCTGGGCGATGCCGTGGTATGATCAGCTGTATGCAGACATCATGCCTTATACCCATTTTCTGGACGGATTCATTAAGCTTTACTTCATGGAACTTCCGTTACGGTATGCCGCTCCGGAAATGGTTAAGCTGATGCTTTTTATAGGGATCACATTTCCGGTTGCTATTGTGTTTTTTCAGAGAAAAGTCAATCAGTATCTAAAAAAAATGCGGTCATGAAAGATATCTTTACCATTTTGAAAAGGGAAATGCGGAATATTTCAAAAGATTCAAGCTTATTTCTCATTTTGCTGATTGCTCCTGTTTTATATGCTTTTATGTACGGCAGCATTTACCTGAATAAAGGCGAAGAGAAAGTAAAGCTTGCCCTGATTGATGATGACGGTACTGTTGTTTCCCGGCTGCTTACCGAACAGCTCAATGCAACTCCGATGATTGAAATTGTTCCGGCTTCTAATATCTCGGAAGCTCAGGAGAAAATGCATCAGGGTGAGGTGGAAGGTTATTTTTATATTCAGAAAGATCTTGAAAAATATATTTTTTCCCAAAAGCAGGCAAACGTAAACCTGGTTTTGAACGCCTCACGCTTTCTGCCTTCCAGTGACTTACTCAGCACCGTAACCAAAGTCTGCCTTACTGTTGGAGCCGGTGTTCGGAAGACTTATTTCAACAAGCAGGGGATGAGTGAGGATGAATCCATGAAAATGACCAATCCCATTAATATGGATTATCGGCCTCTGTATAATTCGAGTATGACATATGGTTCTTTTCTCTTGCCGGGGCTGCTCGCCATTATCCTGCAGCAGACTTTGCTGATAGGTGTTGCCGCGGGGTTTACCTCAGAAAGGGAACAAAAAAAATTAGGTGAACTTTACCGGATTTCGGGATTCAGTATTTCAAAGTTAATATTGGGAAAAGGAATTCTGTATCTGTGTATTTTTATGATCTTCGGGATGTTTTTTGCCACAGTTAATTTTTCGGTTTTCGGAGTTTCAGTCAGAGGAAGTTTTATTGATCTGGCTTTCATTACCACAATATTCATTTCTTCTGTAATTGTACTGGGAATGCTGATCGGGAGCTTTTTCAGAAGCAAGCTTTTTGCGTTCCAGGTATTGGTGTTTTCTTCTTATCCTATATTTTTGATCACAGGATACTCCATGCCGTATCAGTCATTGCCGTCTGTAATTCAGATAATGTCAAATCTTATTCCCACTTCGCCATTCCTTAAAGTTTATATCTCAATTGTTCAGGCAGGAGGATCAGTTGCAGATAATATTGATGCTGTAATACATCTTCTGATCCTGCTTCTGATCCTGACGATTCTTTTATTTTTAAGGGTAAAATATATTCTTAAGCACGATCAGAAATAGCATCTATTCATTAAACCGCAAAAGACACAGAAGGTTTGAGCACTATACTTTAAGTATAATAAAAAAGAACCTCAAAGTCTTAAAAATCCTTGATTTTTATTTTAAAGCCTTTTATTATTAACGACCAAAGACAAGATAACTTTTGTCTCTTTTGGCTTCGTCCAACCTTCGGTTTGCAGTTAAGTTTAAATCATTTTTAAATTATTAATAATATCCTAAAACTTTCATCCAAAGACCACCAAGCCCCATATAAATAACTAAAAGTACGATTCCGATTTCAAGACCGCGCAGCCACCAGGATTTCAGATCGACATAGCCGCTTCCAAAAAACACCGGTGCTGGACCATGTCCGTAATGTGTCAGCACTCCGTAAATTGATCCTAAAAACCCCAGCATCATGGCTAAAAGCATAGGCGGAATTCCTACGGCAACGCCCACTCCCAGCAATGCGGCATACATGGCTGCCACATGAGCGGTAGCACTGGCAAAAATATAATGACTGAAGAAATATACCAGAACAATTACGGGAAAAGCGACAGTCCAGGTCATTCCACCGATTTTCTGTTTAATGAGATCGCTGAACCAGCCAATGAATCCGAGTTCATTTAATGAGCTTGCCATCATCACCAAAACAGCGAACCATACAATTGTATCCCATGCGCCTTTCTCAGATTTTACATCTTCCCACGTGAGTACTGATGTCAGTAAAAGTAACGTAAGACCGATAAAAGCAGTGGTAGTCGCATCAATGGACAGGCTGCCCCCGAAGATCCAGAGAACAAGTAGAATAAAAAATGCCAACAGCATAAGCCATTCGTTTTTGCTGATGGGTCCCATTTCCTTCAGCTTTTCGGCGGCCATTCTTGGGGCATCACCTGTTTTTTTCAATTCAGGCGGATAGAGTTTATATAAAACAAGCGGAACAATAAAAAATGCGGCCAATCCCGGAATAAAACCGGCAGCAGCCCAGGACATCCAGGTGATATTGATGCCGAGATTGGCTGCAAATTTCTGACACATCGGGTTACTAGCCGTTCCCGTTAAGAACATGGATGATGAGATCAGATTCATATAATAACTGTTTAGTGTAAGGTATGAACCTAATTTCCTGTGGGTTTCCGGTTTTTCCGGTACCGAATCGAAGCTTGTGGCCATCGATTTCATAATGGGGTAAATAATCCCTCCGCCTCTTGCCGTATTGCTCGGAATTGCCGGAGCAAGACAGACATCTGCCAAACCTAATCCGTACGCCAGTCCCAAAGAACTTTTACCGAAAATTCTTATGAATAAAAATGCAATCCTGTTTCCTAGGCCTGTTTTGATAAATCCTCTTGCTATAAAGAATGATATTCCGATTAACCATATTACTTTATCGCCAAACCCTGAAAGTGCCTTGGTAATTGATTTTCCTGCCTCTCCCGGAGCTAAGACCTGTGTAAAAGCCGTAAAGCCAATGGCCATCATACACATGGTACCCATTGGTGCCGCTTTAAGGATTATGCCTAAAATAGTCGCAGCAAAAATTGCAAAAAGATGCCATGCATTGTCGCTTACGCCTTCCGGAACGGGAATAAACCAGATAACGAGTGCTACTGCAAAGGTTATCGCAACATTTTTACTATTTATTTCTTTCATGATGGTTGAGTTTTATATTTAGAATCTGCTCTGAACCTGAATGATAAAGAGGTTATTGTTGTACTGTGTTGTATTTTCTATTTGATGTTTATAACGGTCGAACTGCATTCCCAACTGAATTCTGGCTCCGTAATTTTTGAGGAATTCGAGGCCGAACATAGGAGTAATGGTCTGCCTAGGATTTGAATTTAGTCTAAAGTTGGTATCTAAATATTCATACCGACAGGAAAGTTCGAAAGCACTCAGGTTTCTGTGGTTAATTTCGTACCGTATATTGGGCAGAAAATAAGCCCCTCTTATTAAATATTCGTCAGGATTCTGAGACCTCGTTTCCGGATCTGCTGCAAAATAGAGCGGGTGATTGGTGGCCTGTTTTGCCTCAAGCTGCATATCCAGGCTCCACCTGGGATCAAACTTGATCAGTGAACTGACATCGACTCCTACCGCATATATTTTTTTACCAAAGACTTCACCGATTCCACCATTTAAGCCGAGATTAAGGTTGTATTTTTTTGAGAATCCGAATACAAGACGGGTTGAATATTGTTTGCCATTATCATTATCATTAATCTGGTTTTTGCCATTGCCATTTACTACAGAAATACCATACTGAAAAGGAATTGTTCCCAGATTGAGCTGCCCTGTTGCAGAAAGCCCGATCTGAAAACTTGTCCATCCCAGTTTTCCAAATTCGGTATACTGATTAGACCAGTCCAGTGATTTAATGATATCGATAGGGTAGGTCTCTTCAAGCCCGAACCAGGGACGAAACTGCCCTACCGTAAAGGCGAGTTTGGGATTGAATGTATATTTTAAGTATGCATTTTCGAGGACTCTTGATTTAGGGTCGTTTTTAAAATCTGCAAGATTTGCAAGAGCTACAACTTCTGTTCGTTTACTGATCTGAGCACGCATCTGGACTCTCATGTATTTGATCATAAAATTATTATCAGTACCGCTGTGATCAGAATGATGCAGACCATTGACATCTACATCTTTACTCATCCCAACCAGATAGCGTGCCTGAAAGAGGCCTTTGACCTGAATCTGGGGATACTTAATATTTTCCTGTTCCGGGGGGCTGTATAAGGAATCCGGTTTTTGACCGGCAGTTATGCAGAAAAGCATTATGAAGAAAAATAGCACAGCCTTTTTTATTAGAAAAGCCATAGGTTATAGTTTTTGGTGAAAGGTGTTTATGCTGAATATAGTCCTAAAACTCGAAGGTTTTAATCACGTAAAGCGGGAGTGACTCCGCTGAATGTCGTAAAGTTGTTCCGGACAGGCTCCGTTGTCCATGGCCTGCGGGAAGAGTAGCTGAATAGCAGACTCAGGTAAAATTTGTTCATGATATAGTATTTTGTGGTGATTCTATTTAATAATTATAAAATAGTATCGGATTGGTGAAATAAATGTAGTGAAATATTTTGATACCACATTACTATATTGCATATAATTTACCGTATCAAAATGCAGGAATGACAGCAGTGTATTTTGGAAGAAAGATAATTTCAGGAATTGAAATTTCTCAAGAAAAAAAACCGGACCAATTATTTCCGGATTGATAAATTGTTGTATAGGAGTTCAGTCATTGATATGGTATTCAGATCAAAACATACGGATTCATGAGAATGGATCTTCTGTGCCTGACCAAACTCTATACGTAAGGCGTGTAATTAATTAAGTTCATAATTAAAAATAATCAGACTCAACATGAAGTGGATATAATTCTGGTCGGCTTCTTTTCTGTTGATCAGTTTATTTTTATAGTCGTAAGAATTTAAGACTCTTGATAATTGTTGATAAGTCTCAAATTTGTCGTCTTTAATTTTTACTCTGAGATTTCCGTCTCTTCTTTTGATAATTTCATCATCCAGTGTTCTTAACTTGAAGATAACCTCACATAATTTAGGATTGAAATTCATTTTCCCGGTATATCTTTCAATAATATTTACCTTGAATGCATCGAATTTTATGGTGTTAAAAACAAGATTAGAGCCAGACTCCTGTGTGTTGAGCTCAAGCGTGTAGTTCATAAATTTAAATTTAGTACAAATGTAATCAGAAGCTGAAAAAATTCAAAATAATTCGATCAACTAATGTACCATTTATAGTGATTTTATTTTTTAATTCTTTTAAAGGTGGTCAGAGCGTGCTATTTGCTATCGAATTTTTTCACCCGGATTTTCTTTTCTTTTACTTTAATGACGAATGGGGCAAGCTCGCTTATTTTCCCCGGTTCAACATTAAACTCCTGTAGGGTATTCTCACAATAGGTATTCGAAGGTAGTGAATTTTCATTCAGTTTTATCTTATAATTTCCTGATTCAATGAAAGATATGATCTCGCCGGCGTCATCGGAAACCATGTGTCTTATAAGTTTTTCATCCTTGTAGATATCAAAAGCAATACCTGCAGATTTAGGATCAAATTCGAGTGCGGTTTTGGTGTCATAATCATAAGTTACCTTACCATGAACGGTACCATTCTGATGTAGTGGAATTTCTAACGAATAATTGTGGGAATTCACATCAAACTCAGTTTCATCATAATACCATCCCTGCTGGATCACCTGTCTTAAAGTGTATTTGTTGTAAGGAATCGCACGGTATTCAATATTCCCGTCTTCATCGGTTTTGAATGATATATTGTTGATCATGATGGTATAGCCTGTCGCTTTATCGTCTCCTTCGTCATAGATACGATTGTTGTTCCTGTCATAATATACGAAAGCTCTAATGCTGCTTTTCTTACCCGGATCCATATAGTTGCTGCGCAGATTTATCGTAACGCCGGCTTCTACCGTAAAAAGATTGTTGTTGAAGTTATTAAGCGAATAATTAAACCACGATGAGTTCAGGTAAAATCCATAATTTTCTTTAGAGAATTTCACATTGATAAATCCGGAAGGCGATTTCCCGTACAGGGTATCGTCAGTATAAGACAACCCTGAATTGATATTCAGCTTTCCTTTAAGCATCGTTTGGGTGATAAACGCTGAAGCCGAAGATTTCTCATAAGTACTGTTAATGCCCAGTAATTTAGAAAATGCAAATTCGGAAAGATAATAGCTTCCGTACTGGTAAATATACTGGAAGTTTAGCCATTTGTAGGCGTAGGTTCCCGTAAATTTCATCTGGTACTGATTGGCATCGCTGTCAGGATAATTTACAAGCCCCGTTTCAATTCCCAAGATGGAAGAATGCTGTCTGTTGGTGCTCGACCAGCTTATGCGCTCCACAAGTCTTTTCGCACTCATCTCTTTCAGATCTCTGTTTTGTGCAAGCCCGAAAAAGGTATTGTAGGTATTGGAGTTTTCATTCTGATACTGAAGGCTGATGCCCAATCCGAAATTTTTTCTTTTGGGAAAATTGAATCCCGCTTCCAGTCTGCTGCTGTTGGTCTCTAAATTATTATCAAAGAAATAAAATTTAGGAGAAAAGTTGGAAATCATGATGTTACCATAAATAGAATTATCCTTGAATATGCTGCTGGAAATATTCTGCTGCAGCTGGAATATCCCTCTCTGGTTGCCGGGATAATAATTGGTGCTGAAAGAATAATTACCGCTCAGATTGATTTTATTGATAATTCCCGAGTATTGCGTTTCCAATGCTCCGGAAGGCTTTGTTGTATTGATACTCTCATAGATGCTCATCCCGCTGAATAATTTACCGCTGATTTTCCATTCTTTATTAAAAGCATATTGAAAATTGGTTCCCAGGAGGTTATGTTTCACTTTTTCGTAAGGATCAGTTTTAAAAATATAAGCAGCTGAAATATTCCGGCTTGCATTGCTTGCTCCCAGTGTACCTCTTACATAGAAGCCATATCCCAACTTCAGGAAAGGAGTTCTGTCTATAAGACTGAAACTTTGGTCTATGAAACCGAATTCAAGCCTTTTGTCCTTATCCGAAGAAGTGAAAGCATACTCTACACCTCTTCCGTATAGCGAAAGTTCTATAATCTTACTTATATTTCCCAGTGTATATTCGCTCTTTTCTCTTTTATAGGTAACGAAGGTATTATTTACTACCGGATCTTCAGGTCCATTGGTTTTATAGATATTTCCCCTGATAAAAACATATCCCGACGGAAGGTTGAAACCACCGGAACCAATCATCTGATACAGGTATGTTTCTCTGCCGAGATACCTTAAGCTTGTCGTAATGCTGTTTTTGGTATAGCCGAGATTGTTATTGTCTAAAGACTGATAGCGCTGCATTGAAGCATTATTCTGAATAGACACCGTGCTGTTCCCGAATATTTCTTTATCCGGCTCCCTGAAACCAACAATATTTACACTGAATTGAGGGGTTTTTGCAAGATTGCTGGAAGGCCTGAATCTATAAATAAAAACAGAATCTTTCTGTACTTCGATACTTCCTTTTTTTTCGATAAAGAAATTTCCCTGGTCTGCTTCCGGAATTTTAAATACAATCGTAACGTCCTGTCTTCTGTTCCCCAGATTTGAAACCCTCGCTCTTACTTCTATAGAATCATTTACATTACTCATATAGATAATAGGAGTATCTGTACTGATTGCCATGGAATTGTTTTCAGCGATCGTATGGACGAGGGTCTGGGTTTTTACAATATTATTCTGTGAATCGGTAAGATTGAAGTCTATTTTACTTTCTCCGAAGCCGGCATTGCTGTTAACTAGTATTTTAATAGGCAGATATAAATTTCCTCCAGCGGGCACCTCGATTTCTGAAGTATTTCCTGAAATATTCCTGAATCCTTTAGGAACAGCGATATTCAGTTTGCCTTTAAAAAGATTTTGGGAATCGTTCTTAATTTCAGCGATAGTACTGATGATACGGTCATTCCCTATATTGGAGTCGTCCCGTACCTGCATGCTGATCCCGTTGCCTGTTTGTGCAGCAATCAATGAAGTAATGAAAAAGATTAAAAATAAAAAAAAGATTCTCCGGAAATGATTTAAAAACATTTGGTTTTATTGAGGCGTTATCTCGTACTGAAGGGTTGCGGTATAATCATCTGATTTTGCACTGATGAAGATTTCATCATTATGGGTGGTAGAATATTTCACATCATAATAAATGGTATTTCCCTGGGTGGCATTTCCTTTGGCAACAAGCTGCGGTAATGCGCTGAGTGATATGGGATATACACTGGTATTTGCCGTTGCTGAAGAAAGCGCCATCTTTACAGCATCAATCGGGATGGTATTTCCATAAGACGATGTAAACTGGGACTGCAGAGATTTGAGTTTAATCTGATAATTGGTATTGCTTTTTACCATCAGTGCATTGTTGTACGTTACACTTACTCCGTTGGTATAATCGTCCATACTTTTGAATTCCAGTAATGCATTCTGGGCATTTGGTGCAAAAGTAAGCGACATTTCGGGAATATCGGTGGGAGGGATGCCTGAAAGCGTACCGATCTGAATCTCAAAATTATGATTCATTTTACCGATGACATTATTGTACTGATCATACATGGTAAATTCTACCGGTGCATAAAATTTCATCCATGCAGGATAGCTTCCCAAGTAAGCGCCACCCATCACGGTAAGGCTGAATTTTATCTGTAAATTGTAGTATCCGTTTGGCTGTGATGGCGAATTATACAATGGGGCATTAGAGCTAGGAACCAGAAAAACTTCCTGGCCTTCCTGCAGAATTACATTAAGCGGCATCCCGATTTGCGGAATACCGGGCACAGGACCTGGTTCTGCCTGTCCTGAAGAAGCTACAGGATGCAGTGATATTTTGTTGCCGGGGATGGTATAATTACCGTCGGTAGATTTTATCGGCTGCTTCAGTTTTGCAGACAGACGCCATAAAGGGACGTTAAAATTGCCGTTCCCGCTCATCATTGCGGTATAGGCATCAGGATTTGTGTTTCCTTCGTATGAATTAATCTGAAGGTAACTGTTAACCCATGAATAATATGATATTTGTGAATAGCAGTACTGACCTAGTAACAGAAGTACGGCTGAGATTATTTTAATCATACACAAAATTTAACTCTCCGAGTTCAAGATTATTATCTCCGTAATCAATCATTACAGAGGCTGTATATTTTCCTTTCGGAAGATCTGCAGGAAGAGAGATGTCCATCTGTCTTTTATTACCAGGCATGGTATAAAATATAATGGGATCTATAGAAACCTTCTTGCCGTCTTCAATATTGACAAGATCTGTGTAAACTTTGCCGTCTGTCCATACGTTTCCCTGATTTTCAAAAAACAGGTTGAGCTGCTTTTTAGACTTTTCAAAAGTAAGGTTCTGGATTTCAATTTTTTTCGTCTTTGCGGAAGGAGTTTTGTGAAAAATCTTAATTCCAGAGCGAATGCTAACCTTTATTTTTGCTCCCTTGTTATCAACATCATCTACCGGATTCATCTGGCTTACATACAGAACTGCCGTGTGAGCGGCTAATGTATCTGCGGCTTTGTTGGGAACTGTAATGGTGACATCTATATCCTTCCTTTCTCCAGGAGCCAGCGAAAAATAGTTGTCTTCTTTTTTCACACTGATCCACCCTGCACAGGAATTTTTAAGCGTATTGGCAGCATACATTATATTCTCGCCTTTTTCATTGTATTCCCAATCTCCAAGGCTTACGGCAAGATCCAGTGTGTTTTTGGTACTCACATTGGTAATGGTGATTTTCTGCGTATTACTGTTTCCTGCGGTAGATTCGAAATATAATCTCGGAGGAGATACGGAAACACCTGTTTGTGCATAATCCAGAGAGAAAAGCAAAACTAGAATGAAAATAAAAATACGATGTATTTTGTAGGTCTTGTTCATCATGAAATTTAAGACTAAAACAGCATAAAAAATGCCACAATTTCTTGTAGCATTTTAATTTTATAAATAGATCTACAATATTTATTACTGTGCAATAATAGTGTAGGTAAGCTCAGTAGTATATACTGTAGGATCCTGTCCTGCAATATAGTTATCGATGTAAGCATTTCCTCCTGCACCTTTATATTCGATGCTGATTTTTTTGTTTACACCTCCTGCTGTAGACGTTACCAAAGTTGTTTCGTTTGCAGAAAGGGTAGTACCTTGTGCATATTGTGCCCCGTTTACAGCATCTGTACCTGCACTGGCTTTAAGCTGGATCGTGTTCGCCTGGATGTTTTTGCCTCCGTTTTGTAAGGCAGCATTCGCAGCTTTCACTTTTACCTGGAAACCTCCGGTACTGAAAATTGTTAAGTGATCTGCATTAAGAGAAGATACTCCGTTTGCATAATCATCTTTTGTCACGTAGTCTAAGTTTACGATTTTCTGAGAATTGTTAACCACCAAAGTCTGGATTGGTTTTAGTCTTACGTTTAACGTAACGTTTTGTGCTCCGATTGTTATGAACCCTAATAAAGCAACAGAAGCAAGAATACACTTTTTCATAAATACGATTATTGTTTTTAAATATTAATTCAAAAAATTTATGGTGCAAAAGTATAGACTTAAAAAGTTAGAGTTATTGTGAAAAATTACGATTTTTTTGTAAATTTTGTAGCTGAGAATAAGCGATATAGAAGAATGCTTTTATTGATTTGTCAATAAAAATTATTTATGAAAATGAAAATAACTCCACAAATCACGATTATTTGTAGTTAAATAATCATTAATTAATTATGTGTAGTAAATTAATAAATCTTTAATTGTATAAAATTTTTTTTCTGATGTTAATTTTTTTCTCCTAATTTGACATTAAGGTTAAAATATAATAATCATTGTCTGAAGAAGCATATTTTTTATTGTCTTTGGCATGATGATTAATTTCAAATATTTTTTCAACCACCCCTTTTTCATAATTGATAAGGTTGTATGCTTTATCTTTTTCACTGTAAAGCTGCCCGTGATCCCCATTTTTGATATCGGCAGACTTATTGTATACATTCTGCTGCATTTTTATTTCAAATCCCGATGGGCTTGAAATCACAACAAAGCTTGATTCCTGATTGCTTTTTGTTTTGGCAGATTCTGTACCTGCAGGAGCAATCGCCAGCATCTGAACCGGATATAAGCGCACATTTATTGTAGTTCCGTCATTTTGTGCCCGGAACAAAGTGAAAGCAAGAAGACAAACTACAATAAAAAAATATTTGGTATACATTTCCTGATTTATCACCGTGTGGTTACATAATCAAATATACAAATATTTTTTAATTATCTCATTTCTGAAGGATTTTTTTGTGTGTGTTTTTTAAAAAAGTTTGTGAAGTTACCTTCATCGCTGAATCCAAGCTCAAATGCGATCTGAGAAATCGTGTAATTGGTATAGCTGAGCATTTTTTTAGATTCGGATATAAGTTTCTCAATGATAACGTGTTTGGCGCTTTTTCCCAATACATACTCGGTCATTTCCGTAAGTTTTCTTGGAGTTACATTGAGCTCGCCTGCATAGTGTGAAACTTTTTTTGCTGTTTTATAATCGCGCTGTAAAACAACTTTAAATTTGTTTACGCAATAGAGGTAATCAAATTTTATATCTTTTTTTACTTCTTCCGTGGGAATATGAAGAAAGGCGTCAAGAATTAATCTTTCTATCGCATTATGGGCAGCAGAAAGATAAAGGCTTTTGTCTTTCTTCCGGAAGTTTTCCATTCGGTCCATAAAAACTACGCGCATTTCTTCTATATTGCTAAAAGGAGCAATGAAGATATCGGAATTATAATTAAAAAAAAGCTGAGAGTTTAAAAACAGGCTATCCTTAATAGATCGTTCGTAAAAGCTTGAAGAAAATGAAATAATGAAAGTATCCTGTCCTTTTGCTTTTCCGAATTCTATACTTTTTTGCGGCCCGAGAAAAACGATGTTTCCGGCGGTTATATTATACGAAGTATTTTCTACTATGAGACCTATGTTTTCCATAATAATATAGATGCAAAAATATTCCAGCGTGTTGAACTGTCTTTTGTTGTTGTTTCTCTTTATGATCTGATCCAAACGATTAACACTGAAACCATTTTCTTTTAGCTGATCTGTAATAATATACATATTATATTCTAATAGACTTAATAATGGGCTAAGATAATTTTTTACTAAGATTATATTGATATTATTATATTAGATATAATTCTATAATTATTATAAAATTATATAGTAATTTCTGTACCAAAAATAATCTGTAATAATAAAATTACTATTATTAAGAAATTGAAATAGAACTTTAAAAATGTACTTATAATTACAAATAGTTTACCATCATTTAAGGTTTATCGTGCAAAATTCTTTCACAATATCAAAATAGCTGATAATCAACAGTACTAATTTCAATATTTAAAAATTATTGAAATATGATCCTACGCATATTTTAATTTTGTATTAAATAAAATATTATCATAGTTAATTATGATTGTGTTATTCGTTTTGAGACTATATTATAATGTGTACATTACCGGAATGTTTCGTTAATAGCAATTTTCTTTAAACTAAGATTAATTATAGGGCTTGGAGTAATAATATCCGGTACATGAAGAATTAAATCACGATAATGTATACATAATTTATTATCTTTGGCGTGCTGAAATCGTATTATATTAAAATGTAAATGGTGTATGACACTGTAATAGCTCTTTCAAAAAGAAAGAATGTTTTTAACCTCAGGGAGTTAGAGTCTAAGCCCAATCTGCAAAGTAACGCAGTGGCTGCTCTGGTTATTTCTTTAGTACTGTTTTCATGTTTATTTTTCAAAAATATCAGTGCAGTAGTAGTCAATACAGGTCTTTCTGACAAAGGTTACATAACTCTCTTTCTTATTGTTTGTTTTGCTATTCAATTCATTTGTCTGTTGATATCCAAGGTATCTTCATATTGTTGATTTTTGAGTGTAAATATTAGCAGGGAAAGCATAATTTATATAAGAATATATAAATAAGATAGGACTGATCATTTTTATGATTATTTATAAATAATATAATATTATTTAATTATACTGATAATCTGATTATTCCATTTTTAATACTGTATTATTTTTCAGATGATACTATTTCGGCAGAAAAATTGATATAGGAAAGCATTAAAAAAATCACATGTAGGTGTGATGACGGATTTATAATATAATAATTAAAAAGTGAGAAGCCTTTTTGTAATCAGGACGCTGTCTTACCAGAGTATAACTATGAATAGAAATATCATTACTTATCTGTTATTGATATCAATAACTTTACTGTCGTGCAAACCCAAGCAGAATATGGTCTATATGTCTAAAAATAATATGGAAGAAGAGGTTGCCAAAGCAAAATATGACGGGTTACGTATTCAGGAAGGAGATGTACTTCTTATCTTGGTCTCCGCACTTGATGACACTGCAGTAAAACCTTTTAATCTTAATACTGCAAATAAGGTAGGAGGTGAGACGGGTGTAAACCAATATGTGCAGCCAAGCGAGTATCTGGTGAATGAAGAGGGATATGTTAATTTTCCGGTACTGGGTAATATATTTGCTAAAGGCATGACGCAAATACAACTGAAGCAGGATATTGAATCCCGCCTGAAAAGATACCTCACCGATCCTCTGGTAACCATTACATTAAAGAACTTTAATGTAAGTGTTCTAGGTGAAGTTAAAGAGCCCGGACAGAAAGAGAGTATTTCCCAAAAAATCAATATTTTCCAGGCGCTTGGCTTAGCAGGTGATATGACTGATTTTGGAGATCGTACTCATGTAAAATTGATCCGTACAAAGGATGATGGTAATGATGAAATTGTCAATTTAGACCTTACAAGATCAGATATCGTAAGTTCACCTTACTATTATATGAAACAGAATGACATATTATATGTACAGCCGGATAAAAATAAGCAAATTCAGGCAAATTCTAACCCTAACAGAGCCCTTACTTTCCAGATTATAGGTTCAGTAATAGCGGCGGCCACCCTGGTTATTGCTTTAACAAGATAAATGTATAATATGCAGCAGTTTGAATTTCAAGAAAAAGAGGAAAAAATTGATCTACGAAAAATCATTTCCAAATACCTCTATAAATGGCCATGGTTTGTGGCGTCTGTTTTAGTTTGTGTAATAAGCGCATATATTTATCTTCGCTATAGTGTACCAAAATATCAGAGTAAAACAACTCTTAAATTTGATAAAAAAGAAAATGACCTTACTTCGGCATTATCCGATCTTGATAATCTTGGAATAGGTTTAGGAAACTCAGATGAATTGAAAAGTGAAGCTGCAGTTGTAACTTCACGACCTATATTGATGCAGGTTATAAAAAAACTTAATCTCAATGTAGAATATTTTAATACAGGTGAAATTAAAGATTCCCAACTCTTTACACAGGTGCCAATATCCGGTAAAATTCTGAATTTTAATAAAGAATTTGTATCATCAGAATATTATGTAAGAAGAATTAATGGTGATGAGTTCACACTTGTGAGCGAGAAATACGGTAAGTTTACCGGAAAGTTTGATATGCCTTTAAATCTTGATTTCGGAACCGTTATTTTGAATAGAAACCGTCAGTTTCCCGTAAAGCCAGAATATAAAATTGTCTTCTCGAATCCTATAGAAAAAGTAAAAAAGCTTGAAAAGACAATTCAGGTTGATTTACCGGATGAAAAAGCCCTTTTGATGGACATAAGTTTAGTAGGAACCGTTCCTGAAAAATCAGAAAGCATTCTTGATGAAGTTACCCGTCAATATAATTTAGACGGACAAAGAGATAAAAACCTTCAGGCCGAAAATACACAAAAATTTATAGATAAAAGACTGGAGGTTATTACCCGCGATTTATCAGGGGTAGAGAATCAGAAAGAAGACTTTCAGAACCGAAATCGCATTGTGGATCTTCAGGCGCAGGCAGAACTTGCTTTACAGAACACCAGTGAAAATACAAAAGCACTCCTTCAGCAGCAGGCTCAGCTTGATCTTTTAAATTCGCTTACTTCTGAAGCGGCAAAAGGCAATAATCAATTAATGCCTTCTAATCTTGGACTTAATCCTTCATTAGAGCAGTCAATTGCACAGTACAACCAGATGCTGATCAGCAGAAACAAAACGTTGAAGCAAGCTACCAGCGAAAACCCTGCGGTTGTCGAAATGAACAGGGAAATAGCTTCCTTGAAAGACATTATCCGGGACAATATCAGAGAACAGAAAGATGCGGTTAGAACAACTATATCGCAGATTCAAAATCAGATTACAACAAGTAATAGCGTTATAGACAAAGTTCCCGGTCAATCAAAGGTGTATAGAGGAATCGAACGCCAGCAGAATCTTAAAGAACAGCTTTTCTTATTCCTTCTACAGAAAAGAGAAGAAAACGCCATCAATTTATCTGTAGATGTACCAAAGGCAAAAATTGTTAATCCTGCATTTACGGATGATACACCGGTTTCTCCAAAAAGCAATATTATTCTTATGGGGGCATTGCTTGTTGGATTATTTCTTCCATTTGCTGTTTTTTATGTACTTTTTATGCTTGATGATAAAATTTACAATAGAGACGATATAAAAGCGCGATCAGGCCTTGGCGTTCTTGTAGATATCCCATCCCTGGATGAAGATGAAAATCATCTTGTGCAGAAAAACGATTTTTCCGAACTCGCAGAGTCTTTCAGAGTCTTGGTTTCTAACCTTAAATTTGTTTTGCCTAAAAAAGATTTGGCTAAAATAATCATGGTAACCTCTTCCGTAAAAGGTGAAGGAAAAACATTAGTCTCTGTAAATCTTGCATTGACAATTGCCAATAAAAACGGAAGATCTCTTCTTATCGGTTCTGATATCCGAAATCCACAGATTCAGAGATACGACAGTGAACCAGTTAAAAGAAAAGGTCTTACGGAGTTTTTATACGATGAATCAGTACATGTTGAGGACCTTATCCATACATCATATACCAATCCTTATTGTGACGTAATCTATGCGGGAACGATTCCTCCCAATCCTCAGGAACTTCTTTCCAATGGAAGATATCAAAAGCTGATTGCCCAGATGGCGTCACAATATGCGTATATAATTATTGACTCGGCACCACTTATGTTGGTTTCGGATACCCTTAGTATTGCAGATGTGGCAGATGCGACATTATACGTAGTTAGATCAGGCGTTTCGCGAACAGTACTTATTGATTTCGCTCAGGATCTGGTAAAAGAGTCTAAATTAAAGAACGTTTCTTTTGTGGTAAATGATGTTTCCAAAAAAGCAAGAGGGTACGGATACGGTTATAATTATGGCTATGGCTATGGCTATAATAATGATGAAAGTAAAAAAAGTTGGTGGAAAAGAATTTTTAAATCATAAAAATGGGTAAAATTTTAATTACGGGAGGAGCAGGGTTCATAGGCTCCAACCTTACGGAATACTTTTTAGATAAAGGCTATAAGGTAGTCTGTCTGGACAATTTTTCAACCGGGCATCGCCATAATATTGAACCCTTTTTAAGTAATCCGGATTATAAACTGATTGAAGGAAGCATCTGCGATCTTGAAGTCTGCAGAGCTGCACTTGAAAATGTAGACTATGTGCTACATCAGGCTGCATTGGGATCCGTTCCCAGGTCAATCAATGATCCCATTACCAGCAATGAAGTTAATGTTTCAGGTTTTCTGAATATGCTCGTTGCAGCGAGGGACGCAAAAGTTAAACGTTTCGTATATGCTGCCTCCTCTTCTACGTATGGCGACTCGGCTTCACTTCCGAAAGTGGAAGAAGTGATTGGAAAACCTTTATCTCCTTATGCCATTACAAAATATGTCAATGAATTGTATGCAGATGTTTTTTCTAAAACCTATGGGATACAATGCATTGGACTTAGATATTTTAATGTATTCGGGCGAAGACAGGATCCCAATGGAACTTACGCAGCGGTAATTCCGTTATTTGTAAAGCAGCTGATGAATCACCAGTCACCAAAGATTAACGGAACCGGGGACTATTCCAGAGACTTTACATACATCGATAACGTGATCCAGATGAATGAACTGGCTATGCTCACCGAAAGTCCTGAAGCCATCAATACTGTTTATAATACAGCGGTAGGTGATCGTACAACACTAAATGATCTCGTAAATTATATCAAAAAATATTTAAGTGAATATGATGCGAAAATCGCTGATGTCGAAATCGTACACGGGCCAAATCGGGTAGGTGACATTCCGCATTCATTGGCATCGATTGATAAAGCTAAAAACCTTTTAGGATACAATCCTAGCCATACCATTGAAAATGGTCTGAAAGAAGCCATCAAATGGTACTGGGGAAATTTAAAATAAACTATTGAAAAGATTTTTATGGAAAAACAATATAAAATTGCTGTTATCGGCCTCGGATATGTAGGATTACCGCTGGCCCGTTTATTTGCAACACAATACCCTGTTGTAGGATTTGATATTAACCAGAAAAGAATTGAAGAACTAAGAGCAGGAAATGACAGCACACTTGAGGTGGAAGCTGATGTTTTGCAATCTGTTTTGGTGAGCGAAAGCCCTTTTGCAGAAAATGAAAAAGGATTTTTTGCTTCTGCCGATATTCAGGATATCAAAGATGCAAATATATATGTTGTAACTGTACCAACACCTGTAGACAAGCACAACCGTCCGGATCTTACTCCGCTTTATAAATCTTCGGAAACAGTAGGGAAAGTATTGTCTAAAGGTGATATTGTGATCTATGAGTCTACCGTTTATCCGGGTGCTACCGAAGAAGAATGTATTCCTGTGCTTGAAAGAGTTTCAGGGATGAAATTCAATGAAGATTTTTTTGCGGGATATTCTCCCGAGCGTATCAACCCAGGAGATAAGGAACATACAGTAGAAAAAATTCTAAAAGTAACCTCCGGTTCTACACCTGAAATCGGAGAAGTTGTAAATAGTTTATACCAATCCGTTATTGTAGCAGGTACCCATTTGGCTCCTACGATCAAGATTGCTGAAGCTGCAAAAGTTATTGAAAACTCACAAAGAGATATCAATATTGCTTTCGTTAATGAACTGGCAAAGATTTTTAATCTTCTTGAAATTGATACTCACGAAGTATTAAAAGCAGCAGGCACAAAATGGAATTTTTTACCCTTTAAACCAGGGCTTGTAGGAGGTCACTGTATTGGTGTAGATCCTTATTATCTTGCGCAGAAAGCTCAGGAAAACGGCTACCATCCTGAAATTATCCTTGCAGGACGCAGACTTAATGATTCAATGGGCCAATATGTAGCTTCTGAGCTGGTAAAATGCATGATTAAAAAAAATATCAACATCAATGGAGCAGAGGTTTTGAACTTGGGAATTACATTTAAAGAAAACTGTCCGGATGTACGGAATACCAAAGCAGTAGATGTAATCTGCGGGCTTCAGGATTACCAGTTACAAGTTACAACATTCGATCCGTGGGCAAATCCTGAAGAAGTGGTTCATGAATATGGCCTTACGGTAGTGAATGAAATTCCTAATAAGAAATTTGATGCGGTTATTCTTACTGTTGCTCATAAGGAATTCATGAACATGAATCTTAAAGATTATCTTAAGGAGAATGGGGTAGTATACGATGTAAAGGGAATTCTGGCCGACTGTGATTCCAGATTGTAGTATAAAAGGGATTATAAATTGTTTTATTTTCCCTTTAAATCTTTAATATGAGTTTAATAAAACAAGCGAAACAGGGAGTTATCTGGACTTTTATACAGCAGTTCAGTATACAGTTCATTAACTTCGGAGTTCAGATTATTTTGGCCCGGTTATTACAACCATCCGATTTTGGACTTATAGCCATGATTGCTGTTTTTGTAGCTCTGGGGCAGAGCTTAAGTGACAGTGGCATGACTTCCTCTTTGATACGGAATGATAAAAATACAGAAAATGATTATGGTACTGTTTTTCTTACCAATCTTGGAGTAAGTGTAATTTTATATGGCATTGCTTATATAATAGCACCCTTTGTTGCAGAGTTTTATAAACAGGAAATATTGACCCATCTTCTTAGAATGTATGCATTAGTGTTTATTATTTCTTCATTTAATGTAGTACAGCTGGCTAAGTTCACAAAAGAATTAAACTTCAAATCTCAGTTTACCTATCAGCTACCGTCAGTAGTTATAGGTGCTATAACGGGTATACTTATGGCCTATTATGGCTTTGGAGTTTGGAGCCTTGTTGGACTTAATATTTCTCAGGCAGTTTCTTTTTCATTGTTTCTATGGTTCTTTTACCGATGGAAGCCTAAGATGATATTTGATAAGTCTGTATTTAAATACCATTTTGATTTCGGATATAAACTTACATTATCAGGTGTTCTCAACACAGTTTATCTGAATTTATACAGGATCATTATTGGTAAAAAATTCTCTACAACAAGTGTTGGATATTTTACACAGGCCGACAGTCTTAGATTATTTCCGGTCAATCAGATTTCCGCTGTTTTAAATAAAGTTACTTTTCCGCTGTTTGCAAGCATAAAAAATGATCAGGATAAACTAAAAAAGGCTTATATTTCATCAACACGCTTAGTGCTGTCATTTTCGTCAGTTTTAATGATTATTCTGATTTTAATAGCCAAGCCTCTGTTTCTTATTGTATTTGGCGAAAAATGGCTACCTTCTGTTCCTTATTTTCAGATTTTATGTATAGCCTCTATATTTTTACCATTAGGAACCTATAACTTAAATATTTTAAAGGTAAAAGGAAGAAGCGATATGTTTTTACGGGTGGAAGTCATTAAAAAAATAATAGGGGTAATATCTTTAATAATCTGCATTCCGTTTGGCATTAACGCAATTGTTTGGTCACTGTGTATTACCAATGTTTTTTTTGCTTACCTCAATGGTTATTTTAGTGGCCGGTTTATTAGCTATAGTGTTTATCAGCAAATAGGCCATAGCCTTAGTATTATCCTTATTTCTATAATTCCATTCGCTCTGGTTTTTTGGCTGAACGAATTATGGTTTAAACAATACAATAATTTTCTTATAATAGCTATAGATGTATTGTGTTATATGGCCATTTATTTACCATTTCTGTTAGTATTCAACAAAGCATTAATTAACGATTTAAAGATGGTTTTAAAAAAATGATAAATACAGATATTTTATTTACAGGATATTATGGGCAGCTGAACACAGGTGACGATGCCTTTGTTGAAGTTGCCTCTTGGGGAGCCGATATGATTTGGAATAAGAAAAAAAGCAGGTTTCTCGGACTCCAATCCAAGCTGCCGAAAACTATTGTCAATGCAAAAGGGTATCCTTTAGAAATTCCCAAAACGTATGATCTGCAGAAAAAAATATTGCTGAATAATACCCGTTTTTTGATCTCTGCCGGCGGATCTACCATCCATAGCAAAATGTCTTCAAATAATGTTAAACAATATGCTGTAAACTTAAAAAAAACAGGTAAGAAGATTAAAATAGGTGCTATTGGAGTATCAGTCGGGCCTTTCAAAACAAATGAAGATGAAAAGGCTGTACAGCAATATCTTAAAGAAATCGATTTTATCGCCGTACGTGATAAAAGATCCTATGACTACGTAAATTCACTTAGTGGCCTGCCATATCAGCCTGTTGATGCCTTTGACCTGGCGGCTTTATTACCTGAAATATACGGCTGTCAGGAAAATAGATCTTCAAATAATTCTCAAAAAATTATTGGGATAAGTGTGTGCCCGTTCGAATCTGTTCATAAAGGAGGGCATGTGGAAAATGAAGTAAGGCGGAATGAGCAGATTATTAATTTAATTAAGTTTCTGGACAAAAAAGAGGATATACTGTTTAAATTCTACATTATAAATGGAAATAAAAATAGTGGAGATAAGAAATTAACTCAGGATGTTATTAATAAAGCCCAGCCTAAAAAATTTGTAATTGTGGATTATGATAAAGATACACAGGCTGTATGGAGAGATATCAACTCATGCGATGCTGTAATTGCTACCAGATTACATGCAGGAATTTTTGCCTGTTTTGGTAATACTCCATTTATGCTGGTAGAATATCACAAAAAATGTACGGATTTTCTGGCAGATATAGGCCAAACCGAACAGGCTCGTATCTTTGATGCGGAATTTGAAGTGCAAGAGAAGGCGGAGGTAATTTTAAACTGGCTTTCAGACAGGAGTCTTTATTCTAAACCTTCTTTTTTAAGAGAAAAAATTGATAAAGCAAAATTAAATTTTACAGCAATTAGCATATAATTATGTTTTCAGTAATCATTCCATTATACAATAAAGAAAATAGCATTGGGAATACAGTTCAGTCTGTGCTTAATCAATCATTTGCCGACTTTGAAATCGTTATCGTAAACGATGGTTCTACCGATAACAGCCTGGAAGTGGTACAGCAAATAAATGATTCCAGAATTCGCATTATTGATAAAAGCAATGGAGGTGTTTCCAGTGCCAGAAATTATGGGATAAAAAATGCTGAAAAAGAATGGATTGCTTTTTTGGATGGTGATGATTTATGGGAAATTGATCATTTGAAAACTATTTCTGAACTTATTGAGAAATATCCAGAAGATAAAGTTTTTTGTACATCATTTATTAGAAGTAATCAAAAATTTCCTGCAAATCAAAATTACTCAATTAAGGTTATTGCTAATTATTTCGATGAAGCCATAAATTATCATTTTTTTTGGACATCAATTGCTGTTGTTAAAAAAGAAGTGTTTAATCAAGTAGGAAATTTTAAAGAGTTTCTTCATCGGGGAGAGGATTTGGATTTATGGGCACGTATTGGTCAAGTTTATAGATTTATTAAATCAAACAGGGTTACAGCAATATATGTTCAAGACTCCGAAAATAAGTTAAGTTTCACAAATTATAATATAAATAATTCATTTATAAGTAATATAGAATTTAAAAATAAAACTCAAAAAGAGAAAAAATATTTAAGATCCTTATTAAGAAATAGACTTAAGTCTGCTATTGTATCAAAGAATTTAGATATAATAAAATTTATTCTAACAAAATATAAATTTAAAATTTTTTTCTAAATGAAATATAAACGTTTATTAATATATTTAATATTTAGTTCTTTGTTGCTTGGTTTGTTTATTCCTAAGTTAAAATCTCCTATAAATACTACTGAAAACTTCTTTTTTTCAATTGTCTCATTTATTTCAATTGTAGTATATCTTTTCACTTTTAGGAAATTATATACAACCTGGGTGAGATTTGAAACATTATTTTTAATAGGTTTTATTATTGTTCATTTTCAAATTCCTTTTTTTTATAGTTTGAACATACAGCCAAGCAATCCGTATTATGTATGGTTAAATAAGCATGTAGTTAACTTTGCCACTTGGTTAAGCGCGTTTTCTATTCATTTATGGATGATAGGTTCTGTGATTGCAACCATTAAAAGTGCAAAAAGCAAAAAAGAGCTTAACAGCTCAAAGAATAAGTATAATATAATGAAGCTAGATTATATTTTATTATTTTCTTTTTTAGGCTTTTTCGGTTTAGCGGGAGGATCATTATTACAAGGTTCTCATGACGGTATGGGATCCTGGGGAGAAGGAGCATCTTATTTTATGATATTACTCCGCGTCAGTCTGTATTTTAGGATATTTATTTTTTTTAAAACTCTTCGTAAGATTACATTACCCAATATCATAAGTGGTAATATTATTTTTCTGTGTACACTGTTGCTTTATATTATTACATTTTTATTCGTAGGAGATAGAGGCCCGTTTATGCAGATTCTTATAGTAATTGCACTTTGTTTTGGCGTATTTGTAAAAAGGATCAGTTTGGGGAGCCTTTTGTTACTTATTATTACGGGAGCTTTATTATTGTCAATAATAGGTTTAGGAAGAAGCAGTGAAGATGCAAATATTTTTGAGGTTGGTTTTTCAAAATACCAGAACTCAAAATCCAATCCTACGGAAGAGCTGGCAACCAGTGTTAGGATTATGTACCGGGCATTGTCTAATTTTCCTAATAATTACAGCTACTTATTCGGGTTACAATTTATAATTGGTATTTTGGGAATTATTCCTTTCGCATCAGGTTTTTTTATTTCTACTTTTAATATTCCCGTGGAACTTACAGCTTCAAGCCGTTTGTTTACATTTATAGGGCAGGGAAGAAATTCAACCTATGGTGAAGGAACAGAAATCATTTCAGATATATATATCAATTTTGGAATTTTCGGTGTTTTCTTTTTCATGTTCCTATACGGATATCTTACAAGTAAAATTAGTTTTAATGCTTTGAAAAAACATTCGGATAAATTCTTTTTAATATTAATTGTATTAAGCTCTACAGCGATATATATCAATAGGGCACAATTTTTAAGTCCTGTAAAAGACATTGTATATATATTGCTTATTTTTCAGATTGTAAAAATAAAAAGCAAAAAACAAGCGAAACTTACTTCTTGATAAGCTTGTATTGTACCTTATTTGTTTTATCTGTTATTATTGCTTCTTTAAAATCTGTTTTTAAGATCTGATTATTAATGGTTTTGATTGCAGGATTTTCCCTTACAGGAACTAATTTTATACCGCCAATATAGGAGCTGTTTGTAATTTCAGCCGTTAATGGATTTTGAATATAAAAAAAGTAACGGTTTGAAAAATATAAGTTGTTTTTAGTTTGTTTAAGTGTATTGTGATCATAAATAAAACGGTCAATATTTCTTACGTTAAACAAAAAATTAAACTTAACATCATTAGATTGCCCTGCTCTTTTTGACATGAATTTAAACTCATCTGCGTCATAGGTGAAAATATTATTTCTTATTTCAATATTGTTTTTTGCTGTATTATTTTTTCCATATCCGTCAAAATATAAAATTTCCGAATCAAAATTGATTATATTATCAGTGAGTGAAAAAGATCTTTCCAAATCTGCTTTAGTTTTGTTCTCAAAAAGGGTAGCAAATCCTTTTGCGTTAATTTTATTATTATTTAAAATTACACCTTTCGTCCCGATATAAAAATCGAAAAGTTGTTTACCATTGGAACTTTTAGCATTAATCTCATTGTTTTCAAATTTTATATTGTCTGGCGCAGCACCGGTAATTTTTAACACATTATTTTTATCTTTTGAGGAGTTGGCAGAAATTTTAAATAACCTGTTAACATTATTAGCATTTATTTTATTATTTATAAACGCAATATTCGTATTGCTGTAAAAAGTAAAAGCATCATTTTGCAAGCTCACATCTTGTCTTAATGTGCTGTAATCAATGGAAAACTGATTGTCTTTAAACAAAAGATTTCCACTTTCACCAGAAGTGCTGTTTTTAAATGTTACGCCACCTTTAATTTTATTATTAATAATGTTAATATTTTTTACACTTTTTATGGCATGTAAGGCATACTGTTTTTCCTTAGAAAAATTATTTTGAACAGAACTGTTTGTAAGCGTGAAAGAGTTTGCATTGATCACAATAAGGGCAAAATAGGAGTTCGTGCTCAAATTGCAGTTATTGATTGAAATATTATCTTGATCAATTCGCAAGTATTGAAACGCAGCTCCGGATATTGTGATATTTTCAATTTTCAAATTGGGAAAAATAATAGATATTGCTTGTGAAGATAACGGTATAATTGTTGATGTGTTGCCGTTGATATTAGAATAAACTTTTATAGGTTTTGAAATTATATATTGTTTGCCTTTTTCAAATGTTATAACGCTATTTTTCGTATTTTTGGCAGCGTCAAAAGTTTTTTGAATAGCTGAATAATCATCGTGGTGGCCATCACCAATAGCCCCATAATCTTTTACAAGAAAAGTGTTTGTTTGAGCCGAAAGAGTTTGTACAAAAATTAATATTAGGGTAGCTAAAAAAAAATTAAATTTCATAGATAATTGAATGGGTAATGTTATTTTTTTTGTGACAAGTTTGCAGAGCGGTGGAATTGAAAATTACTTGCTAAGATTCTTGGAAGAAAAGCATCAACAATTTTGCCAAATTACAATTTATTGTAAAGGTGGTTTGGGAGGACAGCTGGAAAATAGGTACAAATCAATACCAAATGTCAAAATTATCAAGAATAAAATAAGTTTTTATAATCCCTTAGATTATACTGCACTCAAAAAATTTTTTAAAAAAAATAAATTTGATGCGGTATGTGATTTTACAGGTAATTTTGCAGGGTTTATACTTTTTGTTTCGAAACTTGTGGGAATAAAAAAAAGAATCGTCTTTTACAGAGGCTCTTCGGACCATTTTAAAGCAATTTTTGTAAAAAAAATGTATAATAACCTGGCCAAAATATTTGTTTCAAAATATGCCACTGATATTTTATCAAATTCAAAAGCCGCGTTTAGATTTTTTTATCCAAGTGTTTGGGAACGCGATCCACGCTTTGAAGTAATTTATAACGGTATCGATGCATCAAAATTTAATGTAGAAAAAGAGAACCTTAGAAAAGAATTCAAAATTCCTGATGATGCTTTTGTAGTAGGGCATACAGGCAGATTCAATTCGGCAAAGAACCATTCCACAATTGTAAAAGTAGCTGCAGAGCTCATAAAAGAATATAAAGATTTTTATTTTATTTTATGTGGTAATGAGGTAAAGAACAAATTGGAATCCGTAATAAAAGAAAAAGCGCTTTCAGACAAAATACTGCTTTTCGAAAACAGAAGCGATATTCCCCGGTTTTTAAATACAATGGATTGCTATTATTTTCCATCAATTACCGAAGGCCAGCCCAATGCTTTAATAGAAGCTATGGTTATGGATATTCCCATTGTTGCCTCTGATATAGAACCAATTAAAGAAACTGTTCCTGAAGAAGCACATTCATTTTTAATAAATCCGTTGGATGTTGAAGGAGCAAAAAGTAAAATCATTGAAATTTACCATTCTAAAAATAAGCAGAATTTACAGGAATGGACTATTAAAAAATACGACTCAAAAAAATTATTTCAACAATTTTATAATCATTTCTAATCTATTTCCAATCAAATGTCTATAGTATTTATAAACGATCACCCGTTCTATGTTGATAAAGCTCAAAAAGTTTTTACTTCAGGAACACTTACTTCAGATGTGTGGAGTAGATTTACAGATAATTTTGGAAAACTTACTGTTATAGGCCGTGGAGTAAAACTGGATAACGAATCTCATGGCCACAAAAAAGCGGATGCAGAAAATGTTGTATTCGATTTATTCTTCGAAATAAAAGGTGGAAAAGATTATTTCAAATACAGGAAAAAAATCATAGAAAAGCTTACTCCCTATATTCAGCAATCCGAATATATTGTTCTACGACTTCCCTCCAATATTGGTGTAATTGCCGCTGAAATTTGTAAGAAATACGATAAAAAATATTTTGTGGAAGTGGTAGGATGTGCCTACGATAGTATGTGGTTCTTTGGCAATTTGCAAGGGAAATTATTGGCTTCAATAACAGCTGCTAAAAATAGAAAGGCAATTCGTAATGCTGATGCAGCAGTTTATGTAACCGAAAAATATTTACAGAATAGATACCCCAATTCCAATAATCAGATTAATGCTTCCAATGTGGTAATTGATGTGTTTGATGATTATGTGTTAAGCAAGCACATAGACTATTTACAAATGAATTCAGAAGTCAAAAAAATTGGTATGATTGGAAACATTTCATTACCATACAAAGGCTATGAAGTTTTATTCAGAGCTTTAAGAGATGTAAAGATCAATTTTCAACTAGAGATAGTAGGAGGAGGTGATTCCAAGTGGATAAAACAGCTTATTGAAAAATTTAATTTAGAAAATAAAGTCATTCTCAAGGGCAGGATAAATAATCGTGAAGAAATTTATGATTTTTTGGATAACCTTGACTTATACGTACAACCTTCATTGACGGAAGGTTTGCCAAGAAGTGTTATTGAAGCTATGGCAAGAGCATGTCCAATTATAGCATCGAAGGCAGGTGGAATACCAGAGCTTATATCTGAAGAATTTACCTATAATGTAAAAGAAAGTAAACGTTTAAGTAATTTAATTAATCTAGCTTTGAATGATATAAATATTCTGAAGAAAATGAGTCGTGAAAACTTTATACGCGCAAAAGAATATTCTTTCCAGACAATTAACAATAGAAGATATCAATTCTTACAAAAAATAAAAAACGACATACAAAATTAATGAACGCGATAATAGTACCCGGAGTAACAGATTTAAATAAAGGCGACCAGGCTTTGGTCTGGGAAAGCTGGAGGCTGGCCAAAGATACCGGTTTATATGATGAAGTATATATACTGGATGCCGGTGATAATGAAGAAGAAAGAGAATTGCTATGCAAACAATCTGAAGAACATGGATTCAAGTTACTCGAAAATATTTTGAAGCACCCCAGAAGAGGACAGCATAAATCAGGAGAGCATATTAAAGAATCTAAGGTCGAACTTTTAAAGCAGATAAAAAATGCTGCTATGGATTTTAAAGATACCAGGTATCTCATAAAAATCTGTAACGATCTTGAAAAAGTAAGAAAAAATTTCGACGACAAAACTTACCGTACCGTAAAACAGTTTCATCAGGCAAAAACAATTTTTGTAAAAGGTGGAGGATTTATCCATGCATACGGCGAAAAAACAGCACCCTATCTTATGTGGTATTTTCTATTCTACGTAAGACTTGCAAAAGCGTTAGGAAAAAAAGTTGTTTTCCTGCCCAACTCTTATGGCCCTTTTATAGGACTTACTGTTGAAAAACAGGTGCGTTCCGTATTCGGAAAGCTGGATCTTGTGTATGCCAGAGAAAACGTTTCTGCGCAAAGCCTGGGACAGCTTATGGGTAAAAAAATACCCGTTGAAATGGACCTCGGTTTTTTCCTTGAAAAAGGCAGCCAGGAAGAAGCGATAAAAATCCTTGATAAATACAACCTGTCGAAAGACGATAAAATTGTAGGCGTAACAATCCGTCCATGGCGTTTCCCTGGATTATCAAATCCTGAAGCACTATACCAGAAATATATAAACTCAGTGGCAGATCTTACAAAGCATTTATTGGCAAAAGGATATAAGGTAGCTTTATGTAATCAATCACTGGGGCCAAATTCCCATGAAGATGACCGTAATGCTATCAACGACTTATTGGCGAAGGTAAAAGATCCTAATATGATCTGGATAAACGAAAATTTATCATGCGATATATTAAAAGCAGTTTATTCTAATTTTTACTTCTTTGTCGGTACACGCTTTCATTCAATCATTTTTTCACTCACCTCTCTTGTGCCATCCATAGCAATAGGCTATGGCGGTAATAAGGCTAAAGGAATTATGGGAGATTTCAGCCTGAATAATTATGTAGTACAAATCCAGGATGTACAATCAGATTTGCTTATCGATATGTTTGATAAAGCCATATCGGAATACGATACTATTAAAAATCAGCTAAATAGATCCATGGGGTTGGTTGCTGAGAGCAGAAACAGATTAATACAGGATATTAAATCATTATATAAATAAAATGAAAGTAATCCGTACATCAACAATACCTTTGTCATTAAATGTCCTGCTTAAAGGACAGCTGAAGTTTCTGAACGGTTTTTTCGAAATCGTAGGAATATCTTCCGAAGGTGAGTTGCTTGACGAGGTAAGACAGCGTGAAGGGATAAAAACAATCAGCATCAATATGGAAAGAGGAATCAGTCCTGTAAAAGATCTCATTTCTCTTTTCAGATTATATCATATTTTAAAATCGGAAAAACCGACAATTGTACATTCTATTACTCCTAAGGCAGGTCTTTTGACGATGCTTGCCGGCAAAATGGCGGGAGTGCCTATTCGTATCCATACATTTACAGGTCTTATTTTTCCCACCAGAAAAGGTTTTGTGCAAAAAATTCTTATTAATATGGATCGCCTGTTGTGCACTGCAGCGACAAATATTTATCCGGAAGGACAAGGGGTTAAAAAAGATCTGATGAATTATAAAATCACGTCAAAACCTTTAAAAGTTATAGCCAACGGAAATGTTAATGGGATTGACTTGGATTATTTCTCACCCGATAAAATTTCCAAAACGCAAAAAGATGCTTTAAAAAAAGAGCTTAATATTACTGAATCAGATTTTGTTTTTGTATTCGTAGGACGTTTGGTTGGAGATAAAGGAATCAATGAGATGGTTAAAGCTTTTTCACAGATCAGCAAAAATCCGGCACTTTTAAAACCCGTAAAGTTATTGCTGATTGGGCCTTTGGAAGAAGAACTCGATCCTTTAACTCCGGAAACACTTCAAGAAATAAAAAACAATCCGGATATTTTAGATGTAGGATTTCAAAAAGACGTACGTCCTTATTTTGCGGTTTCGGATGCTCTGGTTTTCCCAAGCTATCGAGAAGGCTTTCCCAATGTGGTTATGCAGGCAGGAGCAATGGAACTTCCAAGTATTGTTTCTGATATTAACGGTTGTAACGAAATCATTATTGAAGATCAAAACGGAATAATTATCCCTGTTAAAAACAGTGAAAAGCTAAAGACTGCCATGGAAAAAATACTTTCCGATACAGATTTGTACCATCAGCTGAAAACGAATTCCAGACCGATGATCCAGTCTCGCTACGAGCAGTCGGTCATCTGGAACGAGCTATTAAAAGAATACAAAACGCTGCTTAAAGAAAATAATATAGATGTATAAAAACTTATTTAAAAGAATGATCGATTTTCTGATCGCTTTTTCAGGTTTGATTTTATTATCACCTGTATTTCTTATTGTCCTTGTGGTATTGTATTTTCAGAATGACGGCAAACCGTTCTTTTTTCAGAGGAGGCCGGGGTTTAATGAGAAAATGTTTAATATCATTAAATTTAAAACCATGACTGATAAAAAAGACAGCCATGGAAATTACCTGCCGGATGCCGAAAGACTTACACCAATGGGAAGTTTTATACGTCAAACCTCTCTTGACGAAATTCCACAGCTTATCAATGTATTGAAAGGAGACATGGCGATCATTGGGCCGCGGCCTTTATTGCCTCAGTATCTGCCTTTATATAATGAATCTCAGAAACGCAGGCATGAAGTTCGTCCCGGCATTACAGGATGGGCACAGGTAAACGGAAGAAATGCCATTTCCTGGGCAAAGAAATTTGAACTGGATGTATGGTACATCGATCATCTTTCATTCGCACTGGATTGTAAGATAATCCTTCTCACTTTTAAAAAAGTTTTTAAAAAAGAAGGAGTCAACAAAGAAGGACAGGCAACAACAGAAGCCTTTAACGGAAATAATTAAAAAAGTGTAAAAATGTATTTATATGGAGCAAGCGGTCATGGCAAGGTAGTTGCTGAAATTGCAGAAGAAAGCGGATATCATATTGACGCTTACATAGATGAAAACGTTTCAAAGAAGAAAATGCTTGGCTATTCTGTATTTCATGAACCACCACAAGAAAATATAGATATCGTAATTGCGATAGGAAACAACAGGATCAGGAAAAATATAGTTGAACAAAGTGCGTTGTTTAATTACGTAACTTTACTTCATCCAAAATCATCAGTATCTAAAAGGGTGCAAATAGATGAAGGAACCGTAGTTATGGCGGGAGTTACCATCAATGCTGCGGTTACAGTAGGAAAACACTGTATTATCAATACAAATTCTTCAATAGATCACGACTGCGTGCTGGAAGATTTTGTACATATTTCTCCCAATGCAGCATTAGGTGGAAGTGTTTACGTAGGTGAAGGGACGCACGTGGGAATAGGGGCAAACATTATTCAGGGTATAAAAATAGGAAAATGGTGCACCATCGGAGCAGGTACGGTTATTATCAGTGATATTCCGGATGGCTCGACAGTAGTGGGGAATCCGGGTAGAATTATAAAAATCACCGAGTTATAAAATAATAATAGTAAATCTAAAAAAGTAATTATGAACATTGAAATATGGCTCTCTTCCCCTCATATGGGTGGAACCGAAATAAAATATATCAACGATGCGTTTGACACCAATTGGATAGCGCCTCTAGGACCTAATGTAAACGGCTTTGAAGCGGATCTTGAAAGATTTCTCAATCAGGATGTAAAAGTAGCCGCACTCTCATCAGGAACGGCAGCGCTTCACCTTGCATTGATTGAGTGCAACGTGGGCTACGGTGATGAAGTAATCTGCCAGTCTCTTACCTTTTCAGCTTCTGCCAACCCTATCGTTTATCAGGGAGCAACACCGGTTTTTATAGACTCTGAGAAAGATACATGGAATATGTGCCCCGTAGCGTTAAGAGAAGCGGTTGTAGATCGGATTTCTAAAAATAAAAAGCCGAAAGCCATTGTTGCGGTTAATCTTTACGGAATGCCCGCAAAAATGGATGAAATTTTAGCCATCGCTTCAGAATTTGATATTCCTGTGATTGAAGATGCTGCCGAATCATTGGGGTCTACTTACAAAGGAAGATCTTGCGGCACTTTCGGACGTTTTGGGATTTTATCTTTTAACGGAAACAAAATCATCACCACTTCAGGTGGAGGGGCGTTAGTGTGCCATTTTAAAGAAGATAAAGACAGAGCGGTATTCCTTTCTACCCAGGCAAGAGATAATGCACCTCATTACCAGCATTCCGAAATTGGATATAACTACAGGATGAGTAACATCTCTGCCGGAATCGGAAGAGGTCAGATGGAAGTTCTGAACAGCAGGGTGGAAGGCCGTAGAAAAATGCATGAGTTCTATGCTGAAATTACTAAAGATATGGATGGAGTAGAACTATTCCGCGAACCTAACAGTGATTTCTTCAGCAACCATTGGCTGTCGGTGATTACAATAGATGAAAATGCCGCATCTAAAAACCGAGAAGACCTGCGAATGGCATTCCTTGAAGATAAAATTGAGTCCCGCCCGATTTGGAAACCGATGCATATGCAGCCTGTATTTAAGGATGCTCCATATTACGGAGGAGACTTTGCCGAGAAACTTTTCGAAAACAGTTTATGCCTCCCTTCCGGATCCAATCTTACGGATGCCGACAGAAGCAGAATAGAAAAAGTGATGGTAAGCGTTTTTTCAAATAAAAAGCTGTCAGACGTTACATTACTTTAAAATACCGGAATAGTTATCAGATTATTCAAAATTATACACACTTAAACACTGTTTATCATTTAGATAAATGATTTAAAACAGAAATACTGACCATACCATATAAAAAGCAGAGATAGTAACTTATCTCTGCTTTATTTATAACGTAACATCTCGAATGCTTACCTGAACTTTCTGCTGGAGCTTCCATACGTATTGGCGCTTATTCCATGGAAGTTATTGTAGGTATAGTAAAGATCTTTAAAGTAAATGTCTGTATCGGCATCATTTTTTTCAATAATGGGTATGTTTTTCTGTTTTTTCGATGCCCCGTAGCTGTATTTCTTTTTGGAAGCCGTTTTCTTTTTCAGGCAGTGGCAGTGTATATGATCCTGCTTTTGGTGCTCATCAAGCTCCATAATCTTAATTTCAGTACGGTCATACTTTCTGAATTTTTCAAAATCATTCAGATCAAGAGTAAACCAAGGTTCGCCATGATAAAAATAATGATCTGTAATTTCAGGGTTGAAAATATCTTTTTTTTCTAGAGGAGCGGAAGAGTAGTAACCATTGCAGTCAGTACACGTGGCAACTTGTATTTTTATCGACATATTATTAAGATTTAAGTGATTGATGTCTTTGCTATATCAGAAGTTGTGCCATCTCTGTAAATCACAAACAAAAATTAATATACGGTACATCTGACGCTTGATGTATAAGGATTTTGAATCTATTAATAATTCCATCTGCCAGAGATAGTTCCGGATTTCTCACGCCTATAAATATCAATAACAATTGCTGTTTTATTTAAATTTTGGTTATTATAAAATTAATCTTAAAAATTTCCCCAATATTTCTTTATTGGCATAAATTATTAGTCTTGCATATAAAAATGGTAAAGAAAAAATTAAAATTTTAAGGAATTTTTAAGTTGAAAAGTGTTTTTTTTACACTTTTTAATAAAAAAAATAATCTTTTTTTTAGCGTTTCTTATCATAGTATTTTAAGCAAAAAATTTCACTTATATTTTGAGGTTATTTTTTTACAAGGTATTGTAAACTCATGTTTTAAGATTATAATAAGTATACTTTTAATGATAACCTTATCATGAAATATATACAATTGTTATCATAAAAAATCGATATGTAAATTGCTGATATGTAGGCAATAGCATTAAATTTATTTTTTTTATTCAATTGAATTTTTATATTTGTGATGTTACATAAATGTTAACGATTAAATGAGCCCTGACTTTATTCATACGTACGTATCTGTAGATTGTGTAGTATTCGGATTTGATCACGAAAACCGCCTGAACATTTTATTGGTTCAGCGGCATGTAGATGAGATCCCTCAGGAAAGGAGAAGAAAATTACCCGGAAGCCTGATTTTTAGCGATGAAGATGTAGACGATGCTGCAGAAAGAGTGCTCCACGAACTTACGGGAATAAGGAAGATGGTTCTAAAGCAGTTCAAATGCTTTGCAGATCCGGGAAGGGCCAACAATGAGCATGACATCAAATGGATGGGAAAAGAATACAAGCATCATATCGACCGGATTATTACCGTCGCCTATCTTTCCCTCTGTAAGATCGATCATAAGATTAACAGTACAAAATATGACAATGTAGACTGGTTCCCGATCGATGAAGTGCCCGAGCTGCCCTTTGATCACAATAAGATCATCAGCGAATCGCTCGTCGAAATTAGAAAATGGATAGAATCTGACTTTTCTATCATTTTCGAGCTGCTGCCGAAGAGATTTACGATCAGACAGCTATATCAGCTTTACAGCGCATTAAGTGAAAAATATATAGACATTAAAAACTTTCATAAAAAGATCTCATCATTCAACTATATCGTTCCGTTGGACGAAATTGAAAAAAACGTTTCACACCGTGCCGCAAGATATTATAAATTCGATGCGAAGATCTATAAGAAAAACAATACTAAACTCATTAAATAAAAAGCTTCTCAATAAATTATGTATTTACTAGGCTACGATATCGGCAGTTCTTCTGTAAAAGTTTGTCTCATAGAGGCATCCAGCGGAAAAGTGATTGCTTCAGAATTTTCCCCGAAAAAGGAGATGAAAATCACTGCTGTGAATCCCGGATGGGCAGAACAGAACCCTGTTGACTGGTGGACAAATTTGAAACTTGCACATGAAGCAGTGATGCATGAATCCGGAGTCCATGCTGAAGATATCAAAGGAATAGGGATCACCTGGCAGATGCACGGTCTTATTCTCGTAGACAAAGATCAGAATATATTGAGACCGTCGATTATCTGGTGCGACAGCCGCGCAGTACCCTATGGCGAAAAAGCATTTAAAGAAATTGGCGAAGAAAAATGCCTTTCGCATCTGCTGAACTCACCGGGTAATTTTACCGCATCCAAATTGGCTTGGGTAAAAGAAAACGAACCGGAAATTTTTGAAAAAATTGATAAAATAATGCTTCCCGGAGATTATATCGCCATGAGACTTTCCGGACAAATAGGAATGACTATTGAAGGACTTTCGGAAGGGATTTTTTGGGACTTTAAGAACAACTGTATTTCAGAAGACGTCATCGGCCATTACGGAATTCCGAAGAGTTTCTTCCCGGAAATTGTCCCTACTTTTGGAATCCAGGCTACGGTTTCCGCATCTGCCGCGCAGGAACTTGGCCTCAAAGAAGGAACACCGATTTCCTACAGAGCCGGAGATCAGCCGAACAACGCACTTTCACTGAACGTGTTTAATCCGGGAGAAATCGCTTCCACTGCCGGAACTTCAGGAGTTGTGTATGGAGTACTCGATCAATTGGAATATGATAAATTATCAAGAGTTAATACCTTTGCCCACGTTAATTACACGCCGGAGCAGATAAGATTAGGTGTATTGCTATGCATCAACGGAACCGGGATCCTCAATTCATGGCTGAAGCATAATTTTGCAACTTCATTATCCTCATACGGAGATATGAATGAGCTGGCCTCACTTTCACCGATAGGTTCCAAAGGTCTTAGTATTGTGCCTTTCGGAAATGGTGCCGAAAGAGTATTGGAAAATAAAGAAACCAACTGTTCCATTCACGGAATTAATTTTAACATCCATACAAAAGGAGACATCCTGCGTGCGGCGCAGGAAGGAATTGTATTTTCCTACGAATACGGAATGAATATCATGAGAAATATAGGGATGGATATTCAGGTGATCCGTGCAGGAAATGCCAATATGTTTTTAAGTTCAATATTTCGTCAGTCACTTTCCAGTGTCAGCAATGCGGTGATTGAACTTTATGATACCGACGGAGCTGTAGGAGCTGCAAGAGCGGCAGGAATGGGAATAGGATTTTATGCAGATTCCAAAGAAGCATTTTCATCACTCGAAAAAATAGCAGTGATAGAGCCTGAACACGAGAAACAGGAACAATATCAAGAAGCCTATACACGATGGAAGCATCATCTTAAAGAAATAATCTAAAACAAATCAACGGAAGATTTTCCATTGCTCTTACTGACCTTTTAAAGCCGGTGAGCAGGGAATCTCTACGCAAAAAAAATTAAAATAAATAAAAAAATATGAACACTTTAACTGGTACGAAAGAGTTTTTTACGGGGATCGACAAGATTAAATTTGAAGGGAAAGAAAGCAGAAATCCAATGGCATTCCGCTACTATGATGCAGAAAAAGTAGTGATGGGAAAACCGATGAAAGACTGGACCCGTTTTGCAATGGCGTGGTGGCATACCTTATGTGCAAACGGAAGCGATCCGTTCGGAGGAGCTACCATTCACCATCCATGGGATATTGGGAATGACGCCGTTACGAGAGCAATGCATAAGATGGATGCCGGCTTTGAATTCATGTCTAAAATGGGTTTCAGCTATTACTGTTTCCATGATATTGATCTGGTAGATCCGGCAGATAACTGGAAAGATTATGAGAAAAACCTTCAGGCTGTGGTTGAATATGCCAAGCAAAAGCAGGCAGAAACGGGAATTAAGCTTTTATGGGGAACAGCCAACGTTTTCACCCACGAAAGATACATGAACGGAGCTTCTACCAACCCGAATTTCGATGTGGTAGCATGTGCAGGAACACAGGTGAAAAATTCTATCGATGCAACGATTGCTTTAGGTGGAGAAAATTATGTGTTCTGGGGAGGAAGAGAAGGTTATATGAGTCTTTTAAATACAGACATGAAGCGTGAAAAAGATCATTTGGCACGTTTTCTTTCAATGTCCAGAGACTATGCACGCCAACAGGGCTTTAAGGGAACTTTCCTTATCGAGCCAAAACCTATGGAACCTACAAAACATCAGTACGATTATGATTCTGAAACCGTAATCGGATTCCTGAGACATTACGGACTTGATAAAGATTTTAAATTAAATATTGAAGTAAACCACGCAACCCTCGCAGGACACACCTTTGAGCACGAACTTCAGGTGGCTGTAGATGCAGGACTTTTAGGAAGTATAGATGCCAACAGAGGAGATTACCAGAATGGCTGGGATACAGACCAGTTTCCGGTAGATTATCTGGAAATGGTGCAGGCATGGCTTGTACTTCTTCCTGCAGGAGGATTAGGAACAGGAGGAGTAAACTTTGATGCAAAGATCAGGAGAAACTCTATTGATCCGGAAGACTTATTCATCTCTCACATTTCAGGAATGGATGTATTTGCAAAAGGCCTTCTGGCAGCAGCAGATATTCTTGAAAATTCAGACTATAAAAAATTAAGAACAGACCGCTACGCTTCTTTTGACAACGGAAACGGAAAGGCTTTTGAAGAAGGAAACCTTAAACTGGAAGACCTTCAGAGAATAGCACATGAAATCGGGGAACCTCAGCCAAAAAGCGGAAAACAGGAATTGTTTGAAGCTATTGTAAACATGTATATCTAATTAAAAAATAAAAAGGCTGCTAACACTAAGGATTTCTCATACTATAATTATTAACAGCCTTTTATTCAACCCTAATATTTAAAAATAATAATTATGAACCGATTTTATTTAGCTAAAACCAATAAGGCGGCCCTGTTTTTTGCCATGGCCTTATTACCTTCCGGCTTGGCGTATGCCCAGGTTAAAAAAGATACGGTAACAAAAGAGAAGAAGATCGATGAAGTTGTTGTTATTGGATACGGTACACAGAGGAAGGAAGCAGTTACAGGATCTGTAGCTACCGTAAAGGGAGATGTCCTCCGTGAGGTACCTTCAGCAAACATTACACAGGCTTTACAGGGAAGAACTGCCGGAGTAGATATTTCCCAGACTTCATCAAAACCTGGAGCCACTATGCAGATCAGAATCCGGGGAGCAAGATCTTTAACAGGAACTAATGATCCTTTGATCGTTTTGGACGGTATTCCATTTGTGGGATCATTGGGTGATATTAGTTCTAATGACATTAAAAGTATAGATATCCTGAAAGACGCTTCTGCCACAGCCATTTATGGTTCCAGAGGGGCGAATGGGGTTATCCTGGTAACTACCAATAGAGGATCTAAAGGTCAAAAACCAAGATTCAGCTATAATTCATTTACAGGAGTTCAGACACTATTCTCAAGATATCCCATGATGGATGGTCCTCAATTGGCGAAACTTAGAGTTGATGCCGGAAATATCTATGGATTAGGAACAGATGAAACGTTGGATACCAATACAGACTGGCAAAAATTGTATTATAAACCGGCTATGATTACGAGCCATGATGTGGGTGTTTCCGGTGGAACAGATGGAGGTAATTATAACGTAGGCTTATCTTATTTTAAGCAGGATGCGCTCATTCCAATTCAGAATTATGAAAGATTTTCATTAAGAATCGGTTTGGATCAGCAGGTTGGTAAAAGTTTTAAATTCGGATTTACAACAAATACCAATTATACGGTATCAGAAGGAAATGGGGTGTCAGGAGCGCCAACGTTAGGTTATTCCCCTTTAGCCAATCCTTATAATCCGGATGGAAGTTTTAAGAGAACAATGAGTACTGCCTCAAATATTGATCAATCTTGGATCTATGTAAGAAAAACACTTGAAAATCTGGGTGATAAATATGTTGACGAAAGTAAAGGATTTTCTTCCTATAATAATTTATACGGAGAAGTAAACCTTCCTGTTACCGGGTTAAAATATAGATTAAATGTAGGACTGGATTATCTTACTTCCAATAGCGGAAACTATACAGGCGTAGGTGTATTTAATGTAAATGCAGCAGCACCTTCCAGCGCTGGAAAAGGAAATAACCAGACTTATCACTGGACTTTAGAGAATTTATTGACTTATGACAGAACTTTCGGTAAGCATAAAATTAATGCAGTTGCTCTATATTCGGCAGAAGGGAATAGGTATATCAGCTCTTATATGAGTGCCAAGAATGTACCTGCAGACTTTTTCCAATATTATAATTTGGGGCAGTCGCCACAGGCTGATATCTCTGTAAAACCTGAAGATCAGGTTTATCAGAAAAGAGGACTTTTGTCTTACATGGGTCGTGCCATGTATACGTATGACAATAAGTATATGATTACGGCTACGCTCCGTGCAGATGGTGCATCTGTTTTGGCACCGGGTAACAAGTGGCATACCTATCCCGCAATATCTTTAGGCTGGAATCTTGCCAATGAATCTTTCATGCAGAATATTAAATTTCTTAACCAGTTTAAATTAAGATACGGATGGGGACAAACCTCCAACCAGGCGGTTGCTCCTTATACAACATTGGGGTCTTTGCAGGTAACTCCTTATAATTTTGGATCTTCAAATACAACAGGTGTTTATATTTTAACTGCGCCAAATACTGGTTTAGGATGGGAATATTCTAAAACCAATAACTTTGGAGTTGATTTTGGCCTATTTAATAATAGAATTACAGGAACGGTAGAATATTACAGAACCAAAACTGAAAAAGTTTTAGCTGATACAAGACTTCCGATTTCAGGTGGTATTGATAGAGTAACTAATAACATAGGACAAATAGAAAATAAAGGCTGGGAAGTTTCACTTAACGGAAGTATCTTCAATAATCCTGATGGTTTTAGCTGGGATGCAGGGATAAACTGGTATGCCAACAGAAATCAGATCTTAGCTTTATCTTCAGGAACTACACGTGACGAAATCAACAACTGGTTTGTAGGACACAATATTAACGCGATATACGATTATCAGAATATTGGTTTATGGCAGCAGGGCGATCCCTATCTCAATATATTGGAACCTGGTGGTAACGTAGGTATGATTAAAGTGCTTTACACCGGAGGTTATAATCCGGATGGTACTCCTGTAAGAGCAATCAATGCATCAGACAGACAGATTATTGATACGGCTCCGGATTGGCAGGGTGGCTTTAATATGAGATTTTCATATAAAAACTTTGAACTGAGCACCGTAGGTGCATTCCAACATGGTGGGGTTTTAATTAGCTCTATTTATGGTTCTTCAGGTTATCTTAATAGATTAACAGGAAGAGGTAATAACGTAGATGTGGATTATTGGACAGCAGATAATCCGAATGTAAGATATCCTAAGCCGGGAGGTATGATGAGTGGGGACAATCCAAAATATGGATCTACACTTGCTTATTTCGATGGGTCATATCTTAAACTGAGAACAATAACTTTGGGCTATAATGTAAGCAAAGAATTTTTGGATGATCTGAAGTTGAGTAGTTTTAGAATTTATGTCACTGTGACAAATCCTCTTGTTCTATTCTCGCCTTATCATAAAGAATCTGGTATGGATCCGGAACCGAATTCTTATGGTAACCAGAACCAGGCGGTAAATGGCAGCCTTCCTTATAACGGCCGTCAGCTGATTATAGGTGCGAATAATCCGTCAACGCGTAATTATCTAATGGGAATCAATTTATCTTTTTAAATTACAAAATCATGATCAAGTTTAATAAAAAAATAGTTATAGGAGCATTCTTCTTATCGCTTTGCTTATCCAGCTGTAATGAAATTCTGGACGAGCAGCCAAGATCGAATTATACAGTTGATTATTTCAACACTCCGGATGGGGTAACAGCCGGTGTTACATCTTTATATAGAAGTTTACGTTTATTATATGGTAATGGCTACTTTATGAGCAACTGCCAGAATGGTACCGACGAATCTACCTGGGCACAAAGTGCGGATGGAAACTTCAAGGAACTTGACTTTTCGGGAAATGGTAACGTTACACCAGCCTCTTTTCCGCCTAGTATGATTTGGGGATCGGTTTTCCCTTATATTAATACAGCCAATGGAATTGTTGAGAGAGGCCCCAAATTTGGAGTAGCAGAATCATTAATTTCAGAAGCAAGATTCTTCAGAGCTTTTGATTACTTCATGCTCGTTCAGACGTATGGAGGAGTACCTTTGGATTTAGGAGCCGGAGAACTTGCACTTAATGTTAATGCAGTAACAACTTCTAAAAGAAATACGGTTCCGGAAGTTTATACAAGAGCCATATTTCCTGATTTGAAAAGAGCTATAGACAATTTACCTGCTTCTCCTAGGGTAACCGGTGGAGTTACTAAAAATGTAGCAAGATTGTTTTTGGCTAAAGCCTATCTTACGTATGGATGGTGGCTGCAGAATCCAAATGGCATCCCGACTTATCCGGAAACTCCGAGAACTGATCCGGATGGCCATAATGCACAATGGTATTTTCAGCAAGCTTATGATACTGCTATGACGGGCATCAGTACTCCTGGTCCATACTCTTTACAGCCTACATTTTATGATGTAAATGTGGGGTCAAATGATAGAAATAGCGAATGTATGCTATATGCAGATCATACCCAGTCAAGTGTATTTTATAATGAATCAGATCCAGTTGGTTTCGGTTCAGGATGGGCTCCTGATAATTTTGCTGCATGGATGCAGACATGGAACTATACCAACCTGAAAAGCAGTAGTTCTGCAACAAGCTGGGCTGCCGTAAGTTCTGTGCAACGTGCAGCAACACAGTCGCTGGGACGTCCGTGGGTGCGTATGTGTCCTACAATAGGTGTTATTCAGAATACGTTTGCTAATAAAACAACTGACTCAAGATTTGACGGAACTTTTGTAACTACTTACAGAGGTAACTGGGATAAAGCAGGCGTTACTAATCCTGTTCTGTACAATGCCAATAGTTTACCGGTACAGCCAGGAGGCGCTATTCTGAGTTTCCTTAATGATGACTCTCAAACACCGACTTACCCTTCAGATGCAGGACAAAACGGTGTCGGAGCAGGAACATTACCGGGAAGAGCAGACTGGGTGATTGCACCGAACGGAATTAGCAGAATTGTTTATCCCGGACTGTGGAAAATAGGAACGTACCGTACGGATGATCCGAATGGTTTAGGATATCCGAATGCAGGTTTAACCCGTCCTTTCAACGTAGCGAAATTCTCTGAATTTTATTTCATTGCAGCGGAAGCAGCCGTAAAAGGAGCTTCGGGAGCCATGAGCGCAAGAGATCTTATTAACGTTATCCGTGCCAGAGCAGGAAAATGGAAGTTTAGTAATGCCCAAAATACTACCTATATTGCTGATAACAGTGCAGCAATGATTGCGGCAACTCCTTCAACAATTACCATAGATTACATCCTTGGAGAAAGATCCAGAGAATACTACGGAGAATTCTACAGATGGTATGATTTGGTTCGCACACAGAAATGGGGAGAATATGCGGCTACGTATAAAATCGGTGGAACTGCTTATGGCAACCACACCCCTCAAACGGTAACACGTAATATCCAGCCATTCCATTATCTAAGACCAATCCCTCAGGGACAGATTGATGCAATGAGCGGAGCGACTGCCGAAGAGAAAGCAAAATACCAGAATCCTGGGTATTAATTGATTTATTCTTACATTCATATTAACAGCAAAGTAGGTGTTTACCAAAAAACACCTGCTTTGTTTTAATAAAAAAACAGATATTACTATGGAAAAAACATGGCGTTGGTTTGGGAAGAACGATAAAATAAAGCTTAATACACTCCGTCAAATAGGAGTAGAAGGAATTGTTTCTGCACTGCACGATATTCCTAAGGGGGAAATCTGGAGTCTGGAGGCTGTTAATGATTACAAAAACTATATAGAAAGTCACGGTCTTCGCTGGTCTGTTGTAGAAAGTCTTCCCGTAAGCGAAGCAATAAAATACGGAGGTGAAGACCGAGATTTTTTAATAGAAAATTATATTAAAAGTCTCGAGAATCTGGGTAAAGCAGGAGTAACAACAGTCTGTTACAATTTTATGCCTGTGCTCGACTGGGCAAGGACAGATCTCTTTCACGAATGGGAAGATGGTTCTTCGTCATTATATTTTGATAAAGCTAAATTTGCTTATTTTGAAATCCATATTCTGAAAAGACAGGGAGCAGAAAATGATTATACACCCGAAATTCTTCAAAAGGTAGAAAAACTTAAAAACTCGCTTACGCCAGAAGATGATAATACTCTCATTGATTCGGTAATTGTAAAGACTCAGGGATTTGTTAATGGGAATATAAAGGAAGGAGACTTAAATCCTGTCGAAAAATTCAATAATTTGCTGTCTTTATACGACGGAATTGATAAAAACCAGCTTCGTCTGAATCTTAAATATTTCCTCGAAAAAATAATGCCGGTTTGTGAAAAATGGGATATCCAGATGTGTGTACATCCCGATGATCCGCCATTTGCACTGCTCGGTTTGCCAAGAATCGTAACCAATGAAGAAGATATCGATTGGTTGCTTAATACTGTAGACAATTCACACAACGGGCTGACTTTTTGTGCAGGCTCTTTAAGTGCCAATCCTCAAAATGATGTTCCGGAGCTGGCCCGGAAATTTGCCCATCGTACAAAATTTGTTCATTTAAGAAGCACCAACGTTTTCGAGAACGGTGATTTTATTGAAGCGCATCATTTAGGCGGAAGAGGTAAATTAATTGACGTGATCAGTGTATTTGAAAAGGAAAATCCAGAATTGCCGATGCGAATCGATCACGGAAGACTATTGACCGAAGATATAGAGAAAGGATATAATCCTGGGTATTCTTTCCTGGGAAGAATGCTGGCTCTCGGGCAAATTGAGGGTGTAATGGCAGCCGTTCAAAATGAAATGTCGAAGACAAAATAGGATCCGAAGGATCCAATAATAATAGCCGCAGGTGAAACCTGTGGAAATATATCAATCATCATGAAAGATTTATTCAGCATAAAAGATAAGGTTGCCGTTGTTACAGGTGCTTCTGGTGTTTTGGGAGGAAGCCTTGCTAAAAGTTTCATAGATGCAGGTGCAAAAATAGTTGCATTGGGCAGAAACCAGGAAAAACTGGATGACCTCGTAAAAGAACTTACATTATCAGGAGGTGAAGCATTAGCCGTAGAAGCAAATGTATTGAACATCGAAAGCCTTGAAGCCGCTTCAGAAAAAATTAAAGAAAAATATGGCAGAATTGATATTCTGCTGAATATCGCAGGGGGAAATATTCCTTCCGCCACATTATCTCCTGAACAGTCATTCTTTGATATGAACATACAGGGATGGGATGAGGTTACCGATCTTAATATCAACGGAACCGTTTATCCAAGCTATGTTTTCGGAAAGGCAATGGCAGAGCAGGGAAGCGGCAGTATCGTAAACATCTCATCAATGGCAGCTTATTCTGCGATTACAAGAGTGGCGGGATATTCCGCAGCCAAATCCGCAATTACCAACTTTACCCAATGGCTGGCTTCGGATGTAGCATTGAAATTCGGAGATAAAATTCGTGTCAATGCAGTAGCTCCCGGTTTTTTCATTGGTGATCAAAACCGCGCAATTCTTCTAAATCCTGATGGCTCTTTAACAGACAGAAGCAAAAAAGTAATAGCCAAAACACCAATGCAAAGATTTGGTGAAGTGCAAGAGCTGAACGGAGCAGTACAGTTTCTCTGTTCCAATGCCGCGAGCTTTATTACAGGTGCATTATTGCCTGTTGACGGTGGTTTCAGCGCCTTTAGCGGCGTTTAATTGAAGTAAAATTTCTCTTCATATTTAGATAACAGGATCTTGATGGCAATTAAGATCTTGTTTTTAAAGAATTATTTTGAATAATGGACGAAAGTCCGATTCATTGAAAATCCAGAACATAATAACAATTTAATAAAAACTAATGCAGGCTCCTAAAAACGGCAACGTAAGATGGTTTATGCTGTCTTTGGTATTTCTCGCAACTACCATTAATTACCTGGACCGTCAGGTAATGGGCTTGCTGAAGCCTATTCTTGAAAAAGAATTTGTCTGGGACGAAAAAGATTACAGCTACATCGTAATGGCTTTCACTGCTACCTATGCCATTGGTTATCTGGCAATGGGAAGATTTATTGACAGGGTCGGAACCAAAGTAGGATATGCCGTTTCACTTATTGTGTGGAGCCTGGCTTCTATCGGCCATGGTTTTGTGAAAAGTACGTTGGGCTTTATTATAGCAAGAAGTACGCTTGGAATCAGCGAAGCAGGAAATTTTCCGGCAGCGATAAAATCCGTTGCAGAGTGGTTTCCGAAGAAAGAAAGAGCCTTGGCGACAGGTATTTTCAATTCCGGAGCTACGGTTGGAGCCATATTAGCACCACTTTTAGTGCCTTATATTTTAGGACATTACGGATGGCGCGAAACTTTTGTCTGGATCGGGGCGTTGGGACTAATATGGATTATTCTCTGGTGGAAATTTTATACCATCCCGGAAAAAACAAAAAGACTCAGCAAAATAGAATTTCAATATATTAAAAGTGATCAAAACGGGCAAACGGAAGAGCATTCCAAAGTTCCGCTTTCAGAATTGCTGAAATACAAAGTGACGTGGTCATTTGCCATTGGCAAGATCCTTACCGATCCTATCTGGTATTTCTTTATGTTCTGGCTTCCCGCTTATTTTTCAGATGTATTTAAAATGGATATGACAAAACCTTCTCTTCCGTTGATTATCATTTACAGCGGAACCACGGTTGGAAGCATAGGCGGCGGTTATCTGTCCTCATTTCTGATAAAAAAAGGATGGGCAATAGGAAGGGCAAGAAGTCTTACCATGCTATTGTTTGCATTAATGGTTGTTCCGGTTATGTTTTCAAAATATGTAGATAATATGTGGCTGATTACTGTAGTCATAGCCTTTGCTACAGCGGCACATCAGGGATGGGGAGCTAATTTGATGACTACGGTGGGAGATAAGTTGCCCAATAACTATGTAAGTTCCGTTATTGGTTTTGGCGGGATGCTCGGTTCGGCAGCAGGAATTATTTTTCCTCTATTCATCGGGATTATTTTAGACGCCTTCAAGAAAGCCGGAAACATCAACGGAGGATACAATATTATCTTCTTTATTGCCGGAATATCTTATGTTGCAGCATGGGCAATTATCTGGCTCATCAATAGAAAGAAAACAGCTTGATATCAAAATATACAGTTTGAAAGTTTTAAAGAGTAAAAATGAAATCTAAACTTTGCATCATCGCCATCTGTCTTTTGATAAGTATATTTTCCTCTGCACAAAAAGGAGGAAAATATAAGCTGTGGTATACCCAGCCTGCCAAACAGTGGATAGAAGCCTTGCCCATTGGTAATGGAAAGATTGCTGCAATGGTTTTCGGAGATCCCTACAAAGAAAAACTTCAGCTGAACGAAGCAACATTCTGGTCGGGTGGCCCTTCCCGGAACGATAATCCCGACGGTCCCAAAGTGCTGGATTCCATCAGATATTATTTATTTACAGGAAATTATAAAAAAGCTCAGATTCTTGCTGATAAAGGTTTAACTGCAAAAACCCTCCACGGCTCGGCATTTCAGAATATCGGAGATCTTACTCTTGATTTTAAGAATCTTGGTGATGTTAAAAGCTATTACAGAGAACTGGATATTGAAAAAGCGTTGACGACAACAACATTTAATTCCAATGGAATTAATTTTAAAAGAGAAGTATTCGCTTCAATTCCGGATAATTTCATTGTTATCAAACTCAGCGCCGACAAAAAAAATGCTTTGAATTTTACGGTAAACTTCGACAGTGAGCTCAAAAAAGATAGTCAGGCTGATGGTGTTATATTGCAGATGAACGGTGTATCCTCAACTTTAGACGGTGCACAGGGGCAAGTGAAATTTAATGCCGTGGCAAAATTCATTACAAAAGGTGGAAATACTTCTATTTCAGGAAAATCTATCTCGGTAAACAATGCAGATGAAGTTACCATTTTGATATCAATCGCTACAAACTTTACAGATTATAAAACTTTAGATGCCGATGAAGTTTTAAAAAGCAGAAAATACATTGCTGAGGCGGAGCACAAGAATTTTAAAACCTTATTTAAAAATCATCTGAAAGAATATCAGGAATATTTCAAAAGAGTTGATTTTGACTTAGGAACTTCTGAAGCTGCAAAAAATCCCACCGATATTCGTATTAAAAATTTTGCAACAGGTTACGATCCGGAACTTATCTCATTATACTATCAGTTCGGGCGTTACCTTTTGATTTCTTCATCACAGCCCGGCGGCCAGCCTGCCAATCTTCAGGGAATCTGGAACAATTCGAATAAACCGGCGTGGGACAGCAAATACACCATCAATATCAACACGGAGATGAATTACTGGCCTGCCGAGAAAACCAATCTCTCTGAAATGCACGAACCTCTGATTCAGATGGTCAAAGATTTAAGCACCACAGGAAAAGAAACGGCGAAAGTAATGTACAACAGCCGCGGCTGGGTAGCCCATCACAATACCGATATCTGGAGAATAACAGGGGTTGTGGATTTTGCCAATGCCGGAATGTGGCCGATGGGCGGAGCGTGGCTTTCGCAGCATCTTTGGGAAAAATACGTTTACAATGGTGATAAGAATTATTTAAAATCTGTTTATCCCATTCTTAAATCAGCCACAGAGTTTTATGAAGATTTTTTAATTGAAGAGCCAACGCACCGGTGGCTCGTGGTAAGTCCGTCCATGTCTCCAGAGAACATTCCTCAAAGGCATCAGGGAAGTGCTTTGGCAGCAGGAAATACGATGGACAATCAGCTGATGTTAGATTTATTCCGCAAAACAAAAAAAGCAGCAGAAATTCTCAATGTAGATCAGGAAAAAATTCAAGTGTGGAATTCTGTTATTTCAAAATTGCCACCAATGGAGATAGGAAAGTACGGACAGCTACAGGAATGGATAGATGATGTGGACAATCCTAAAGATAATCACAGGCACGTTTCCCATTTATACGGATTGTTTCCCTCCAACCAAATTAATCCGTTTACTGCTCCCGAACTGGCGGATGCTTCGAGAACGGTTTTAATTCATCGTGGCGATGTTTCCACAGGCTGGTCAATGGGCTGGAAAGTAAATCTTTGGGCAAAACTTTTGGATGGGAACCATGCAAATAAACTGATCAAAGACCAGCTTACCTTAGTAGAACAAGATGGTTGGAGCAAAAAAGGAGGAACCTATCCGAATCTTTTTGATGCGCATCCGCCGTTTCAGATCGACGGAAATTTCGGCTGCACTTCAGGAATTACGGAAATGTTGTTGCAGACACAGAATGGCTTTATCGACGTGCTGCCTGCACTTCCCGATGAGTGGAAAAACGGAAAAATTTCCGGTTTAAAAACATACGGAGGTTTTGAAATAGATATTATATGGGAAAATAATAAAGCAAGAGAAGTACTTATAAAATCAGGACTTGGCGGTAACTGCAGAATAAGAGTCCCGAATGAAATGCAGCTTGCAGGAAGCTCAAAACTTAAAAAAGCAGAAGGTAAGAATCCGAACCCGTTTTTTGAAATTCCTCAAATCAAAGAACCTTTAATTTCGGCAGATGCAAAACTAAATCCTTTTGAAATTAAAACATCGTTGATATATGATTTCCAAACAGAGCCGGGAAAAACATACATCTTAAAAATAAAGTCCTGAAAGGACGACCTAAATAAGAATAGGATGAAATCCTATTGAACAATGAAAACAAACCCGAAGGGTTCAACAACAATAGCCGCAGGTAAAACCTGTGAATGTGAAAAGAAATTTAAAATCAGAATAGGATGAAATCCTATTGAACAATGAAAAACAACCCAAAGGGTTCAACAACAATAACCACAGGTGAAACCTGTGGAATAATGACAAAATAATAAAGAACCCGAAAGGTTCAACAATTAAAACAGAAATTAAGAAATTTATATATGAAAAAGAGACCCATGAATCCAAATTTTTTAAAGAACAGGACTAATATTCTGGCAGCAGCGGCCCTGCTTTCCATCAGTACTATGTCCGCACAGACCTTCACCAATTTTAATTACCGTGGAAACGATAAAATATACAATGATCATCCTTTGCAGTCGGATGAATTTTATTCACCAATTCTTCAGGGCTGTTATCCGGATCCGAGCATCACTAAAAAAGGTGAAGATTATTATCTGGTCAATTCTTCCTTTTCAATGTTCCCGGGAGTTCCGATTTTTACGTCCAAAGATTTGGTAAACTGGAAACAGGTAGGGCACGTTCTGGACAGACCTTCTCAGCTTAAAGTAGAAAAAGGCGGAGTTTCGCAGGGAATTTACGCGCCGGATATCAAATACAACAAATACAACGATACGTTCTATATGATCACCACGCAGATTGCTGGTGGAGTAGGAAATATGGTTGTAAAAACAAAAGATCCTGCAAAAGGTTGGAGCGAAGTTCAGAAGCTTAATTTCGACGGAATCGATCCTGCGATTTTCTTTGATGAAGACGGAAAAGCCTATATCGTTCATAATGATGCTCCGCCAAAAGGAACAGAGCAATATCAAGGTCACCGCGTGATCAAAATTTGGGATTATGATCTGGAAAAAGACCAGGTGGTACCAGGTACAGATAAAATAATTGTAAACGGTGGTGTTGACCTTACCCAAAAGCCAATCTGGATTGAAGGTCCGCATCTTTACAAATATAAAGGAAAATACTACCTGATGTGTGCAGAAGGAGGAACCGGTGGCAATCACAGCGAAGTTATCTTTATGGCCGATTCTCCGAAAGGGCCTTTTATTCCCGCAAAAAATAACCCGATTCTTACGCAGCGCTATTTCCCGAGAGACCGAAAAGAACAGGTGGACTGGGCAGGTCATGCCGACTTGGTGGAAGGTCCGAACGGACAATGGTACGGGGTATTTCTGGCAATTCGTCCAAATGTAAACAACCGTGTGAACAAAGGCCGCGAAACATTCATCCTTCCGGTTGACTGGAGCGGGACGTATCCTGTTTTCCAGAACGGCCTGGTTCCCATGAAACCAACGTTGAAACTGCCTCAGGGTGCGCAAAATCAAACCGGGAAAAATGGCTTTTTCCCGAATGGAAATTTCACATATTCTGATAAGCTGACCGATAAAAACCTTGATTTCCGTTGGATTGCCATGAGAGGACCTCGCGAAAATTTTATTACCATAACAAAAAACGGAGTAAAAGTAAATCCTTTTGATACCAATATTAAAGCATTGGCTCCTGTTTCAGCAATATTCCACAGACTGCAGCATGAGGATTTTGAAACATCTGTTACCTTAGATTTTAAACCTAAATCAGAAAAAGAGCTCGCCGGAATCACCTGCTACCAAAGTGAGCGCTTCAATTACGTATTCGGGATTACCAAAAAAGATAAAGATTTTTACATGGTCTTGGAAAGAACTGAAAAAGGGGAATCGAAATTAATAGCAAGCGAAAAAATTTCATCCTCAAAAGCGATTACATTACAGGTAACGGGAGAAAAAGATAATCTCAATTTCAGTTATTCAGCGGACGGTAAAACTTTCAAAAATCTTGGCGGACCGGTTTCCGGAGACATCTTATCTACCGATGTAGCCGGCGGTTTCACAGGAAGCTTGATCGGTCTGTACAGTACATCGTCTAACGATATTGTGCCGAATTAATCTAATAATGATTTTAAACCTTGAAGGTTTCTGAAATCTTCAAAGTTTGTAAAATAACCATATCACCATGAATATCAAAAAATCATTTTATATAGTTTCTTTTTGGGGATTTATCGGGCTGAGTCATCTTTCAGCCCAGATAAACCCTTTTCAGAAATCGGTTACAAAATTTACCAATCCAATTATTTGGGCAGATGCTCCGGATTTGTCCATCACCAGAAACGGTGATGATTTTTATCTCATTAGCACTACCATGCATCTCATGCCGGGAGCACCGGTGATGCATTCTAAAGATCTCGTACACTGGGAAATGTCTGGCTATGTTTTCAATACATTAAATGACAATTCGAAATATGATTTATTAAACGGAACAGTCTATGGACGCGGACAATGGGCCTCTTCCATCCGTTATCACAAAGGAAAGTATTACGTACTGTTTTCTCCCAATGACGAGCCGTTCAAATCTTATTTTTACGTAACGGAAAATCCGGAAAAAGATAAGTGGAAATTAATCACCAGAGCCAGGCATTTTCATGATGCATCCTTGTTTTTTGACGATGATGACCGCATTTATGTTTTTACTTCCAACAAAGTATTTGAGCTCAGTCCTGATTTTAAAAATATCATCGGTGATCAGAACGGAACCGAGATTTTTCAGAAAGATGCCGAAGAAACCGGACTTCTGGAAGGCAATCAGATCATTAAAAAAGATGGGAAATATTATATGATGATGATTTCCTGGCCACGAAACGGCAAACGCAGACAGGTTGTCTACAGAGCGGATAAAGTAACAGGACCTTACGAAAAAAAAGTAATTCTTGAAGATAATTTTCTGGGGTTTTCTTACGCAGGACAAGGTGCTTTGATTGACGATAAAAACGGAAACTGGTATTCCTTAATTTTCCAGGATCGAAACGGAGTGGGGCGTGTGCCCATTTTGATTCCTGTAAAGTGGCAAAACGACTGGCCGGTGTTGGGAGATAACGGAAAAGTTCCTTTGCATGGAGAAATTCCGCTTCCGCCTTTTAAGCCTAAAAATCACCTGATCGAAAGCGACGATTTTTCCGCAAAGAAAATGAAAATACAGTGGCAATGGAACCATAATCCGGTAAATGAAGCATGGTCTCTATCCGAAAGAAAAGGATTTTTAAGACTGAAAACGAGCAGAATTGTAAGCAATCTTTATGCAGCACCGAATACCTTAACCCAGAGAATGGAAGGCCCGAAATCGAGCGGAATTATTTCCCTGGATGTTAAAGGGATGAAAGACGGTGATGTAGCCGGTTTCAGTGCTTTCAACGGAGATTCCGGAATTTTATCTATTGTGAAAGAAGGCAGTAAAAAATTCATCGTTTTTACTTCTGCTTCGGTAAGCTTGGACAATAAAACGAAAGCTATTACCGATGTGAAAACGCAGGAAACAAAACGCATTCCGCTGAATTCAGATACGGTTTTTCTTCGCATTGATGCCGATTTTAACTTAGGTAAAGACACAGCCGATTTCTATTACAGCACAGACCAGAAAAACTGGACGGAAATGGCAAAAGACTACAAAATGATTTTCGATTACAGAAGATTGTTTATGGGATCAAAGTTTGCCGTGTTCAACTATGCAACAAAAACTTCAGGAGGATTTGTAGATGTAGACTTTTTTGAATTTAAACGAAAAGATTAAATCAATCTTAAATAAAAATTTTTATCCAAACTAATAAGTGTATAAAATACAAATAAAAAATATGAAAAATTCAATTGTATTTGCAATCGTATTTTCCCTCACAGGAATTTTTGCATCAGCCCAGAATTTTGAAAAGCAGGCTCCTGTCGGTTTTGACCAAATAAAACAAAATATTCCCCATGGAAAAATTGACAGCATTCAGTATCCTTCCAAAACGGTAGGAACGGTAAGAAAAGCGTTGATTTATACACCGCCGGGTTTTAATAAAAATAAAAAATATCCTGTTCTGTATTTGCTGCACGGAATCGGAGGCGACGAAAAAGAATGGTACAAAAACGGAACGCCCCAAATCATTCTTGACAATCTTTATTCCGAAGGGAAATTAACACCCATGATCGTTGTTTTACCTAATGGCAGGGCGATAAAAGACGATCGTGCAACGGGAAAAATCATGGCAAAAGATAAGGTGGAAGCATTCGCAACTTTTGAAAAAGATTTGTTGACTGATCTTATTCCTTTTGTGGAAAAGAAATTTCCGGTAAAAAAAGACCGGGAAAACAGGGCCATTGCCGGACTTTCAATGGGAGGCGGACAAACCCTGAATTTCGGACTGGGAAATATTGATAAATTTGCCTGGGTAGGTGGTTTTTCATCTGCTCCTAATACAAAAGAACCTCAGGTTTTACTTCCGAATCCTCAAAAAGCAAAAGAATTAAAACTGATCTGGATCTCCTGCGGCGATGCCGACGGATTGATGCCGTTTAGCAAAAGAACCAGCGATTATCTCAGACAAAACAAAATTCCCCATATTTTTTACATTGAACCGGGCGGACATGATTTTAAAGTCTGGAAAAATGATTTGTACATATTTTCACAGCTCATTTTTAAACCCGTAGATCAGACTGCATTTCCCAATTTTACCGTGTTGGGGATTCCTGCTGAATCTAACATAAGGAATGCCCAGTTTCCACAGATTTTACCTAACGGAAAGGCTATTTTCAGAGTGAAAGCACCGGAAGCACAGAAAGTACAGATTGATCTTGGTAAAAAATATGATCTTTCAAAAGACCAGGACGGTATCTGGAAAGCCACAACAGATTCTTTAAGTGAAGGTTTTCATTATTACTCCTTATTAATTGATAACGTTGCCGTTGCCGATCCTTCCAGCAAAACCTTTTACGGGATGGGAAGATATGCAAGCGGTATAGAAGTGCCTTTTGCGGGTGATGGATACTACGCAATGAAAGATGTTCCGCATGGCGATATCAGAATTCAGAATTTTTTCTCAAAAGTAACCAACTCATGGCGAAGAGTGTTCATTTACACACCTCCGGGCTACAATAAAAATCAGAATGAAAAATATCCTGTTCTCTATATTTTGCACGGCGGCGGCGAAGATGAAAGCGGCTGGGCAATGCAGGGGAAAACGAATTTTATTCTGGACAATTTAATTGCCGAAGGTAAAGCAAAACCAATGATCATCGTAATGCCGGATGCCAACATCGGACCTGCCGGGTTCGGAAGCTTCGGAGCCAGGAATCTGCAGATGTTTGATAAAGAATTAAAGGAATCTGTAATTCCATTTACTGAATCTAATTTCAGGGTTAAAAAAGATGCAGCGAACAGAGCACTGGCCGGACTTTCAATGGGAGGAATTTATACCCTGCATACAGGCGTTCAGAATTCAGATATGTTTTCTTCCTTAGGCGTTTTCAGCTCAGGATGGATTCTCCCGTCTCTTCAGGAAGTAGCTGATAGTGAATATAAATTTATGAATGACAACAAAGAAAAAATCAATTCCAATATAAAAAACTTCTGGATTTCAATGGGCGGAAAAGAAGATATTGCCTATAAAAATTGTCAGATTATGATGAAAAAACTGGATGAGTTAGGCATTAAGTATTCGTATTCCGAGTATCCCGGAGGTCACACCTGGCCGGTCTGGAGAAACAACCTTTACAATTTTGCTCAGCTGCTGTTTAAAGATTCTGAATAGTTTAGCAGTTACACAGCCGTGTAAATTTAAAAGAGATAATACATTTCTTTTATTATGATGATAAAAAAATGAAAGCTTACAATTTAATTCCAATCCAAATCACAAAAAATGAACTTCAATACCATCAGAAATAAGGCGTTTATCGTAACGATTGTAATAGTTTCGGGAAATTTCAATGCACAGTCTTACAGAAAAACAGACTCAGGCATCAGCGTTACTGTAGAAAATGCAACTGTTGAAGTAAAATGGTATGGTGAAAATACGGTAAGAATCATTAAGTATCCATCTGGAAAAACATTCATAAAAAATAGTCTTTCCGTCATTCAAAAAGAACAGAAAACCAAATTTTCGGTTTCGGAAGGCAGGAACAATATTTTAGTAAAAACAAAAGGTCTTCAGCTTTCTATAAATAATACAACAGGAGAAATAACTTATCAGTTGCCATCAGGAAAAGAGCTTCTTAAAGAATCGGGAAACGCATTCAAACCTTTTGATGATGCCGGAAATCAAACCCTTTCTGTTTCACAGTCTTTTCAGCTTGAAAAAAATGAACCCATTTATGGTTTGGGAATTTTACAGAACGGAAAAATGTCCCAACGGAATACAGACGTGAAAATGATTCAGAATAATACCTGGGATTTTGTGCCGTTTTTTCAGTCTGTAAAAGGGTACGGTATTTTTTGGGACAATGCATCTCCCACGCAGTTTACTGATACACCGGAGAAAACATCGTTCTCTTCGGAAGTAGGAGACGGGATAGACTATTATTTTATCTACGGAAAAAATGCCGACGGAGTGATTGCAGGAATGCGCAGCCTCACAGGAAATGTGCGGATGCTTCCTTTATGGACCTACGGCTACTGGCAAAGCAAAGAGCGTTATAAAAGTCAGGATGAACTGGTAGAGGTGGTTAAAAAATACCGCAATTTAAAAGTTCCTTTAGACGGAATCATCCAGGACTGGCAGTATTGGGGGAATAATTATCAGTGGAACGCGATGGATTTCATCAGCCCCGATTTTCCCGATGCCAAAAAAATGATACAGGATATTCACGATATGAATGCGCATCTTTCCGTTTCCATCTGGTCGTCATTCGGACCGATGACCAATCAGTACCGTGAAATGGATAAAAAAGGGATGCTCTTCAATTTCAAAACCTGGCCTGAGTCAGGAAGAGACACTTGGCCTCCGGATCTGAACTATCCTTCCGGTGTCCGTGTTTACGATGCTTATAACCCTGAAGCCAGAAACATTTACTGGAAATTTTTAAATAAAGGGTTGTTCAGCCTGGGAGTAGACAGCTGGTGGATGGATTCTACGGAGCCGGACCATCTTAGCCAGAACCCCGAAGATTTAAATACCAAAACGTATCTTGGTTCCTTCCGTAAAGTGAGAAATGCCTATCCGTTGATGACCGTGGGTGGAGTTTACGATCATCAGCGCGAAACTACAAGTGATAAAAGGGTTTTTATTCTAACAAGATCGGCTTTTGCAGGTCAGCAAAGATATGCTGCCAATACTTGGTCTGGCGATATCAATTCTTCCTGGGAATCGTTGAGAAATCAGGTTCCTGCAGGACTGAATTTCAGTCTGACAGGCAATCCGAATTTCAATTCAGATATCGGAGGATTTTTCGCCGGAGTTTATAAAAGAAACGGAGGTCCCCAAAACAAAATGTTTCAGGAACTGTACGTTCGGTGGTTGCAGTATGGAACTTTCACACCCATGATGCGTTCACACGGAACCGATGTGCCGAGAGAAATTTATCAGTTTGGACAGAAAGGTGATCCGGTTTATGATGCAATAGAGAAATTCATCAGATTGCGTTACAGTATGTTGCCCTATATCTATTCAGTTTCTTGGGATGTTTCTAAAAATAATTCGAGCTTTCTGCGTGCTCTTTCAATGGATTTTTCGGTAGACAAAAAAAGCTGGGATATCAATAATGAATATCTTTTCGGAAAGTCATTTTTAGTTGCTCCGATTCTGAATGCGCAATATACTCCTGAAAAAATAGTTAAAACCGATGAAAATGAAGGCTGGAATAAAACTGATGCCAACAAAAAAGAGAATTCACTTTCCAATGTAGATTTCTCACAAAATAAAACGGTGAAAGTCTATCTTCCAGCAGGTGCAGATTGGTTTGATTTCTGGACAAATGAAAAACACAACGGAGGTCATGAAATTCAGAAAACGCTTAATCTTCAGGCTATTCCTTTATATGTAAAAGCGGGAAGCATCATTCCGTTTGGTCCCGATGTACAGTATGCGACTGAGAAAAAATGGGACAATCTTACCATTAAAGTTTATCCCGGAACCGATGCGGATTTCATCTTGTACGAAGATGAATTTGATAATTACAATTACGAAAAAGGAAGCTATACTGAAATTCCTTTTCACTGGAACGAAAAATCAAAAACATTAACGATTGATGCACGGAAAGGTAAATATCCGGGAATGATTGAGAAAAGGAACTTTCATATAATGCTACCGGATGGGCGGGAGAAATCAATTAATTATTCTGGGAAGAACGTGACGGTAAATTTTAAATGATAAAGCTTATTCATGAAACAACGTCTAATAAATAACAAACTATTCATCCTAATTCTGTTTTTTGCAGCAAGAACTTTCGCGCAACAAACTTCAGGAATCGCAGAAAATATCATTTCAGATGATAAAGGTTTTCCTATTGTTTCAAAAGAAGGAAAAGTTGCCGATTTATTTTATGATGCATCCGAAGATGTTGCTGTTATTCGTGCTGCAAAAGATTTACAAACAGACATTCAGAAAGTAACGGGTAAATTACCGAACCTTTCTGCAACAGAAACTTCTGCCGAGTTTGAAATCATCATCGGAACAGTTGGAACCAATAAGCAGATTGACCAATTAATTTCCTCAAAAAAAATCAATGCTAAAGATTTGAAAGGAAAGTGGGAAAGTTTTGTCATTACAACCATAGAAAATTCAAATTCTAAAAAACAACTTGTCATCGCAGGAAGTGACAGACGGGGAACAATTTATGGAATTTACGAAATCTCAAAACAGCTCGGTGTTTCACCTTGGCATTGGTGGAATGATGTTCCCGTTAAGAAACGTTCTGCAGCGTATGTCATTCCGGGATATTTTGCTTCGGGCGAGCCAAAAGTAAAATACCGCGGGATTTTTATCAATGATGAAGAGCCTGCTTTCGGAACTTGGGCAAGAACTAAATTCGGAGGTGTCAACAGCAAAATGTACGCGAATATGTTTGAGCTTCTGCTGCGTCTCAGAGCCAATTATCTTTGGCCTGCGATGTGGGGAAAAGCCTTTAACGAAGACGATCCTCTTAATCCAAAAATAGCTGATGAATATGGAATCGTAATGGGAACTTCGCATCACGAACCTATGATGCGCGCTCAAAAAGAATGGGGAAATCATCGCAGAGAATACGGAAACGGAGAATGGAATTACCATACGAACAAAGACGCGCTTCTGAAATTCTGGGAAGACGGATTCCATCGGAACAAAAATTATGACAATCTCTTAACAATGGGAATGCGTGGTGACGGAGACGAACCGATGACCGATTTAGGAAGTGCCGAAGCCAATTTCAGACAGCTGGAGCAGATAATGACCGACCAAAGAAAAGTCATTGAAAAAGTGACAGGGAAACCTGCAAAAAAGACCCCTCAACTTTGGGCTTTGTACAGTGAAGTTTTGGAATATTACGACCAGGGAATGAAAGTTCCTGACGATGTCATTATTTTACTTTGCGATGATAATTGGGGAAATGTACGACGACTTCCTGACTTGAATTCCAAAAAACATCCGGGCGGTTACGGAATGTACTATCACGTTGATCTGCACGGTGCGCCGAGAGCCTATCAATGGCTGAATATGACGCAGATTCCGCATATGTGGGAACAGTTGCAGTTAACGTACAGTTACGGTGTTGATAAAATCTGGATTCTGAATGTCGGAGATTTAAAACCTAACGAATACCCAATGGATTTTTTCCTGAATATGGCGTGGAACCCCAATTCTTTTACACAGGACAATCTCGAAATTTATTCGGTGAAGTTTGCAGAAGAACATTTTGGAAAGACCAATGCCAAAGAAATTGCAGAAATCATTAATCTTTACTGTAAATACAATTCAAGAGTTTCAGCAGAAATGCTGAACGATAAAACATACAATCTTCAAAGCGGTGAATTTTTGCAGGTAAGAGACGGATATTTAGCTTTGGAAACAAGAGCTTTGAGACAATTCATCAATTTAGATGAGGTTTATAAAGACACTTATAAACAGATTGTTTTGCATCCCGTCCGTGCAATGGCGAATCTTTACGACATGTATTATGCCGTTGCAATGAATCATAAACTGGCAGCAGAAAAAGATTTAAAAGCCAATGAGTGGGCAGATTATGCCGATGAATGTTTTGCGAGAGATGCAGAATATACCAAAGATTACAACCTCAATATTTCCAACGGAAAATGGAACCACATGATGGACCAGACGCACATTGGTTACAAATCCTGGGACGAACCAAAGGAAGGAAATATCAAGCCAACTGTTTACAGAATTACGAAAGAAGAAGCCAAAACAGGCGGTTATATTTTTGAAGAAAAGAATGGTGTAGTTGCAATGGAAGCCGAACATTTTTTTGAGGTTAAAGCTTCAACAAATACAAAATGGACGGTCATTCCTGATTTGGGGAGAACACTTTCCGGGATTGCATTGATGCCTTATACGGAAAAAACTACTGGTTCAGCGATAACCTATCAATTTAATCTAAAAAATGAACCTTCCGAGGTAAAAATTCATTTCATTTTTGATTCCACACTTCCGTTCAGAAAAGGCGGACACAGTGTAAAGGCTTATCTTGATAAAAACAACTCAAAAATAATAGGTATCAATCAGGATTTGACATGGGCAAATAATTACACCAAAATGTATCCTGCCGCAGCAGCAAGAATTGTGGAAAAAGTTGAAACATTTGTTGTTCCGTCAAATCAAAACGGCAATTTTACTTTGACTCTAGAACCTCTTGACCCTGGAATTGTACTGCACAAAATCATCATAGACAACGGCGGTTATGAAGAAACGTATTTGAAAATGGATGAAAGTCCTTATAAAAGGTAAATATTCGAGATATGAAAAATTTAAAAGATATTCTATTATTATTTTTATTCATTTTTACTTCAAATCTGAATTTTGCTCAGGGTGAAACATCAAAAATTTCAGCCAAAAGAGAATTCCGATACACCAATCCGATTACCAGAGATTCTGCCATTTCTATGCGCGACCATTTCATCATTAAGGTTGATGATTTGTGGTATTGTGTGGGAACTTCCAATCCTGTCTGGGAAGGCAAAAATCCCGGAGTCAGGATGTTGGTTTCAAAAGATTTGGTCAATTGGAAACAGCATTCCTTTCTCATTGATGCTAAAAAACTTCCCAAAGATTGTCCTTATGACGGTCGCTTCTGGGCTCCCGAAATTCATTATATAAAAGGGAAATATTATTTGATTGTAAACAGCGGAAAGGTAACCAAAGAAGACCCTAAAGGAATGGCAACACACAGCATTTGGTTGTTTTCGGCTGATAAAGTGACAGGGCCATACAAACTGTTGAATGGTCCGCTGACTCCACAATATAACAACGATGCCACTTTGTTCGAGGATGAGGACGGACAGGTTTATCTGTATTGCAGTGGAAATGGATTGTTTCAGGCTAAAATTGATTTAAAAACAGGAAAATTAACCACGTCTATTCAAAAATTCTTAGATAAAAAACAACAGGGCTGGCCGGAATGGATGGTCGGCGGAATCGAAGGACCTTTCGTGACTAAAAAAGAAGGAACGTATTTTATGTTTTTCTCCACGTGGACAAGAGGTTATGAAGTGGGTTTGCTGAAATCAAAATCACCGTTGGGACCTTGGGAACTTGCTTCCCCTGAACCGATTTTCGGAACCCGCAAAAAAGGCTACAGACAACAAATGGCAAAAGATGGAGGATACGAAAACCTTCAGTTTACAGACACTGAAGACCCTTATCAGGAAACGGGGCACAACGCATTATTCATCGGCCCGGACGGAAATCTCTGGAATTCCTGCCACTACTTTATGTACGAAAAACGACCCTATCCGTACAGTCAGACCTTTGAGCCTTGGGAACTGGGTCCGCAAATGGGAATCGAGCCGGTGCATTACAAGGACGGAATGTTTTACATTCATCCGCCAACCTGGACGGAACAAATCATTAAATATTAATAATTAATATGATAAAGAAATATATACTGAATTTTGGGTTGTTGTTTCTGGGAGTATCACTAAACGCCCAGAATCCCATCATTCAGACCAAATTTACGGCAGATCCTGCACTGATGGTCTACAAAGACACGGTTTTTCTGTATACAAGTCATGATGAAGATGATGCATTCGGGTTTAAAATGAAAAACTGGTTGCTGTACACGTCCACGGATATGGTCAACTGGACAGACCACGGCGTTGTGGCTTCCCTTAAAGATTTCAAATGGACCGATCCGGAAAACGGAGCATGGGCGCCGCAGGTAATCGAAAGAAACGGAAAATTTTATATGTATTGCCCGATGCCCGGACAAAGAGGAATCGGTGTTTTGATGGCTGATAGTCCATATGGCCCTTTCAGTGATCCGATAGGAAAACCTTTGGTTAAAAATTCAAGCGACGATATAGACCCTACGGTCCTGATTGATGATGACGGACAAGCTTACCTGTATTGGGGAAATCCAAACCTTTGGTATGTGAAGCTGAACGAAGATATGATTTCGGTAAATGGCGATATTGTAAAAGATCCATCTGTGGCCAAGATCAAAGGCTCTCCTGACCCTTTTCATTATCAGGAAGGACCCTGGGCGTGGAAAAGAAACGGAAAATATTATATGGCCTATGCATCTACCTGCTGTCCCGAAGGAATCGGTTATGCAATGGGAAAATCGGCAACCGGACCGTGGGAATTTAAAGGAATGATTATGGACAGCGACAAACGTTCCAACGGAAATCATCCGGGAATCATTGATTATAAAGGTAAATCTTATGTTTTCGGATTCAATTACAATATAGGAAAACAGACGATGAGTAAACATTACGAGAGACGTTCTGTCTGCGTAAGTGAAATGAAATACAATGCTGACGGTACCATTCAGAAGCTTCCGTTCTGGGATTCGGAAGGTGTACAAAGAATTGCAACGCTTAATCCATATCAAAGAATAGAAGCCGAAACCATCGCTTTTAGCGAAGGTCTGAAAACCGAAAAAATGACCGAATGGGAAAGAAACAATCCTTATGATACCGGTAAAAAAATCACCGATCGTATCGTTGTATCGTCGGTCAACAATGGAGACTATATCAAAGTCCAGGGCGTAAACTTTTCCAAAGGAACCCATTCTATAGAAGTTTCTGTAGCAGCATTGTACGGCGGAAAAATAGAAGTTCGTACCGATGCGATCGACGGACCTCTTTTGGGAACGGTGACAGTAACCGGAAAAGCTGAAGGTGATATTTTCAAAACCATAAAGACGCCGGTTAAGAATATGAAAGGCATTCATGATGTATATTTTGTTTTCAGAGGAGACAGAGACCTTTTCTATTTCGACTGGTGGAAGTTTAGTGCAGATTAAGCCGTATTGAATCGGAATTTAGGATCAATAGGAATGGGCAATGTTATCCTGAGCTTGTCGAAGGAAGCCCATTTTATAAAGCAAGAATAAGGTTGGCTTTAGCCAAAACTTAATTTTTTTTATGAGTTACATTAATTCAGTTAAAATTCTAAAAATGTTAAGATTTAAACTATTTACTTTCATTTTTTTTATTATCGGATGCTGGCTAAGTGCGCAATCTACAGTTTGGCTGGATAAATTAGATCTCAGCGTTGCCACCCAGGGAAACGGAAAACCGGGTATCAATACTTCGGTGGACGGAAAAAAACTGACGGTTGCCGGAGATACATTCGACAGGGGTTTCGGCACTCACGCCGAAAGTTCTTTATTGATAAAATTAAATGGTAAAGCCCACAAGTTTTCAGCATTAGTGGGATTAGATGATGAAATGAAAGGTCATGATCCTGCCGTGGAATTTGAAATTTACGGCGACAACAAAAAACTTTGGTCCAGCGGAATCATGCATTTGGGCGATAAAGCAAAACCCTTTTCGATATCATTAAAAGGAATAAAGCAGCTCGAACTTGTAGTAACGGATGGCGGAAATGGTCCTTATTACGATCACGCAGATTGGGTCAACGCAAAATTCGAAACCAACGGAATTGCTACTTTGGAAACATTCAATCCGATTGCTTCAGAACCATATATTTTAACTCCAAAACCTCCAGCAACGCCCCGTATCAACTCAGCAGGTGTTTATGGTGTTCGTCCCGGTTCGCCTTTCCTTTTCAGAATTGCAGCAACAGGGGACCGGCCGATGATTTTCTCTGCTAAAAAGCTTCACGAAGGATTAAAGCTGGATCCCGAAACAGGAATTATTACCGGAAAAATAGATTCGAAAGGAACGTATGAAGTAGAATTATCTGCAAAAAATGCAAAAGGTTCAGCCTCAAAAAAATTAAGAATAGAAGCAGGAGACAGAATTGCACTTACCCCAACGATGGGCTGGAACAGCTGGAACTGTTTCGGGCACGAAGTTTCTGCCGACAAAGTGAAACGTGCTGCCGATGCTTTGGTAAAATCTGGCTTGGTAAACCACGGCTGGAATTACATCAACATCGATGATTCGTGGCAATTTAACAGAGACGGAAAGGACCCTTCGTTTCAAGGAAAGATGCGCGATGAAAACGGTTATATTTTAACCAATTCCAAATTTCCGGATATGAAAAATCTGGGCGATTATATTCACGGAAACGGACTGAAAATGGGAATTTATTTCTCTCCCGGACCATGGACCTGCGGAGGATGCGCGGGAAGCTATGGCTACGAAAAGCAGGATGCCGAAAGCTATACAAAATGGGGCGTTGATTACCTGAAATACGACTGGTGCAGCTACGGTGGTGTCATTGACGGATTACCGGGTAATGATGGTAATAAAGTTCCTTCTCTTGCTTTTCAGGGCGGCGGTGATCCCGATAAAGGCGTAAAACCTTTTCGGTTAATGGGAAATTTGCTGAAACAACAGCCTAGAGATATCGTATACAATCTTTGCCAATACGGAATGGGTGATGTCTGGAAATGGGGTGATGAAGTTCATGCTCAGTCATGGCGCACTACCAATGATATAACGGACACCTGGGCTAGCGTAAAAAATATTGCATTGGCTCAGGAGAAAGCTGCTTCTTACGCAAAACCGGGCAACTGGAATGATCCGGATATGCTGGTGGTAGGAATAGTAGGCTGGGGAAATCCGCACCAGAGCCGTTTAAAACCGGACGAACAATACCTCCACATCAGCCTTTGGAGTATTTTTTCGGCACCATTGCTGATTGGCTGCGATCTCGAAAAACTGGATGATTTTACCTTAAACCTTCTGACAAACGATGAGGTGATTGCCGTTAATCAGGATGCTTTGGGAAAACAAGGTGTTTGCTTACATACTATCGGCGAACTCAGAATTTATGTAAAAGAGCTGGAAGACGGAGGAAAAGCCGTTGCTTTCGCTAATTTCGGAAGGGAAAAAGTTAAGTTGCCGTATAAAGATTTCAAAAAATTAGGAATTTCAGGGACTCAGAGTGTAAGAGATCTCTGGAGACAGAAAAACATTGCAGAAATCAATACCGATAAAGAAATCCTTTTATTGGATATTCCCGCGCACGGCGTTGTCTACTATAAATTTATTCCAACAAAATAATAATAACTATGATTCATCGAAATTTAAAATATATTGCATTGCCTTTTCTGTTGGCAACCACTGCTGTTTTTGCTCAGAACCCGGTTGTTCAGACGCATTTTACACCCGATCCGGCACCAATGGTGTATAAAAACAAACTGTATGTATACACGGGAGACGATCAGCCGGGATTTGATTTTTATACGATGACCAAATGGCGGGTTCATTCAACTGAAGATATGGTAAACTGGACGGATCATGGTGTTCCCATTTCTTTAGAATCCTTCAACTGGGCGAGGGATAGAGCTTGGGCGGCACAATGCATCGAACGAAATGGTAAATTTTACTGGTATATCTGTGCTCAGACTGTTGATAATAATATGGCGATTGGTGTTGCCGTTTCAGATAGCCCTGTCGGACCTTTTAAGGATGCACTCGGAAAACCATTAATTTCAACAGGGACATGGGATAATATCGATCCTACCGTTTTTATTGATGATGACGGACAGGCTTACCTCTATTGGGGAAACAGCAAATTATTTTATGCTAAACTAAATAAGGATATGATTTCTTATGCCGGAAAAATTACGGAAATTACACAATCGGCAGAATCTTTCGGGGGATTGAGACGTCCCGGAAGAAGTGATGAGGTTTTACAAAAGCAGGAAAAGTTTGATGATGTTTACGTAGAAGGTCCGTGGCTGTACAAAAGAAACAATCAATATTACATGATGTATGCAGGTATGACCGGAAAAACGGAATGTTTATCATATGCAACCAGCGAATCACCAACTGGGCCATGGAAATATCAGGGAAAAATTATGACCGATCAGCCCACAAACAGCTTTACCAATCACGGAGGAATTATCGATTTTAAAGGGAAATCCTACTTGTTTTACCATACCGGACTTTTACCAAACGGCGGAAGTTACGGACGGTCTACTGCTGTTGAAGAATTTAAATACAATGCCGATGGAAGTATTCCAAAAATAAAAATGACTAGGGAAGGAGTAAGCTCTGTCGGAACATTAGATCCTTACAAAAGAAATGAGGCGGAAACCATGGCCTGGTCGGAAAAATGCAGCACTTTAGAAAATAAAAAAAACGGAGTTTTTGTTTCCGATACCAGAGTGGGTGGATTTATAAAAGTCCGTGCAGTGGATTTCGGAACTGGCGCTGCAGAATTTTCAGCTTCAGTTGCCGCGGGAATTGACGGCGGAATTTTAGAAGTTCATCTGGATGAGGTAAAAGGACCTAAGATTGCCGCGGTTGATATTCCAAGAACCGGTGGCTGGGAAGATTTTAAAACAATATCATCAAAAATTTCAGAAAAGGTTTCCGGTGTTCACGATGTCTATTTTGTATTCCAGGGGAAAAATATTACTGCAGGAAGAAAGCTGTTTAATTTCGATTATTGGAGCTTTAAGAAAAAATAGAGCGCTACCACAAAGTATCAATGACGATTATGAAGTTTTCAAACATAAAAATCTTTGATTTTTAATCTCATGTGATCTGAAATATGTGCAAAGTTGGAACTAAAACCTATGTGTCTCATGTGCGAAAAACTTGTGTATAGACTCTGTAAAATTTTAGATAGATATAAAAGATAAGTTCATTCTTAAATGATGACTGAACAACAACTACAAATAAAATATGAAAAATACGATACAATCTATATTGGGTTTGTTTTTAATGATTTCAGGAGCAGTTTCTGCCCAGAATCCTATCATTCAGACTAATTACACCGCAGATCCGGCTCCGATGGTTTACAATGGAAGGCTCTACGTTTACACTACGCATGATGAAGATGATTCCACTTGGTTTACGATGAACGATTGGAAAGTTTATTCCACCAATGACATGGTAAACTGGACCGACCATGGAACCATTCTTTCTTATAACGATTTTGAATGGGCAAAACGAGATGCATGGGCTGCTCAGTGCGTGGAAAGAAACGGCAAATTCTTTATGTATGTTCCGATGTGGTCTAAAACCAATAATAAAGGCGCGATTGGTGTTGCTGTTGGGGACAGTCCGTTCGGGCCGTTTCATGATCCGTTGGGAAAACCGCTGGTACAGAGCGAATGGGGCGATATCGATCCCACCGTTTTTGTTGATGATGACGGACAGGCACATATGTACTGGGGAAACCCGAAGCTGAAATATGTTAAATTAAATGAAGATATGATTTCCTGCTCAGGAAATATCATTGAAGTACCCATGACCGAAGAATCATTCGGAAAAAGAGACGGAAAACCCAATCCTGAAAGACCCTCAAAATATGAGGAAGGGCCTTGGCTGTATAAACGAAAAAATTTATATTACCTTTTCTGGCCGGGTGGTCCGCTTCCCGAATTTATAGGATATTCTACCAGCAAAAATCCACAGGGACCATGGAAATACGGCGGAATTATTATGCCTGCCGAAGGAAAATCTTTTACCAACCATCCCGGAGTCATTGATTTTAAAGGAAAAACATATTTCTTCTATCATAATGGTGCTTTGCCGGGCGGGAGCGGATTTACACGTTCTGTCAGCGTTCAGGAACTGGAATTCAACAAAGATGGTTCTATTTCACCATTTGCGATGACGAACGGAATTACCAAAGCCATCGCAACAGTAAATCCTTACAGTTTCAATCAGGCGGAAACCATCGCATGGTCGGAAAATGTAAAATCGTATCAGAACAAAGAAGCCGGTGTTTTTATTAAAGCCAAAAAAAGCGGTGCTTACACCAGTGTGAAAAATGTGGATTTTGGAAAAAATGGTGCCAAAGTATTTTCCGCAAGAGTAGGAACCACACACAACAGCGAGGTAACGATGGATGTTCATCTGGACAGTATTACCGGACCGGCAGTAGCCACAATAAAAGTTCCCTTGACCGGTGGAGACGACCGATGGGAAACTGTAAAGACCGAGTTAAAGGAAAAAATTACCGGTGTTCACGATGTATATTTTGTATTTAACGGAAAAGCAGCAAAGGATGTTATGTTTTTCGACTATTGGACTTTTCTTGAAAATAAATGATTATGATTAAAATAATATCTTACGTATCACTACTATTATGCCTGTTGAGCGGAATTTCAATTTTTGCCCAGGTTGCAGAGGTTATCAGTCCCGATGCAAAACTGAAGCTGAATGTCTTTTCGGAAAATGGTAAAGCGTTATACAACGTAACCTATCAGGGAAAAGTTATGCTGGAGAAATCTTCGTTAGGTTTAATCACCAATGAATCTGATTTTTCTCAAAATTTAAAATTTACCGACAGCAAAAAAGATCAGTTTGCAAAAACCTATACCAACGAAAAAATTAAAAAATCGCAGGTCAATTATAAAGCCAATACATTAACGGTTAATTTTACTAATGCAGATCAGTTCAGCATCAGTATTGAATTTCAGGTAAGTAATAACAATATTGCATTCCGATATCATCTTTTACCCATGAAAGACCGTTTGAGTGCAGTTGTAACATCAGAAATTACCGGTTACCGGTTTCCCTTTCAGACCACTACCTTTCTTTCTCCCATGATGAAGCCGATGACCGGGTTTGCCCGTACGGCGCCAAGCTATGAAAGCGGGTATAAAGCAGATGCGGAACTCGGAGCCAAAGCTGATTACGGATATGTTTTTCCAGGATTATTTCACCTCGGAAATAACGGCTGGATATTGCTTTCGGAAACAGGAGTGAACAGTTTATACTGTGCCTCCCATCTGGAAACGACTTCTGAAAAGAGTCTGTACAAAGTTGCTTATCCCAATATGGCTGAAAACAATGGATTCGGAAGTACGGGGGCAGCAATTTCCCTGCCCGGATCAACACCATGGAGAACCATTACCGTGGGAGAATCTTTACAGCCGATTGTAGAAACTACGGTTCCTTTTGATGTGGTGGAACCGATGTATGAACCCTCCCGGAAATATCAGTTCGGAAAATCTACCTGGAGCTGGATTCTCTGGCAGGATAACAGTATGAATTATGATGATCAGGTGAAATTCATTGATCTCGCTGCTGCATTAAACTTTCAATATATCCTGATGGATGCGCTTTGGGACAAAAACATCGGCAAAGACCGAATGAAGGAGCTCATTCAGTATGCAAAATCCAAAAATGTTGGCGTTATGCTTTGGTACAATTCCAATGGCGCTGCCAATGATGCACCAATGGGACCAAGAAATAAAATGAGTTCTTCCGTTGAACGCAAAAAAGAAATGAAATGGCTGAAGGAAGTTGGCGTAAAAGGATTAAAGGTCGATTTCTTCGGCGGCGATAAGCAGGAAACCATGCGTCTTTATGAAGATATTCTTTCGGATGCGAATGATTTTGGGTTAACGATTATTTTCCACGGAACCACATTACCGAGAGGCTGGGAAGTCATGTATCCGAATTATGCCGGAAGCGAAGCCGTTTTAGCATCAGAAATGCTGTATTTTTCTGAAGATGTGCGTAAACAGGAAGCTTTTTTCGCTTCGTTGCATCCTTTTATCAGAAATACGGTGGGAAGCATGGAATTTGGGGGAACTTTCCTCAACAGGTTTTTAACAAAATCCAATAAGGATAAAAATAAAAGATACACCACAGACGGTTTTCAGCTGGCAACAGCAGTATTATTCCAGAATCCTGTTCAGATGTTCGCCGTAATGCCGAATAATCTGACGGATGCCCCGAAATTCCAGCTGGATTTTATGAAAGATATTCCTACTCTTTGGGACGAAACGGTTTTCATAGATGGGTATCCCGGAAAATATTCTGTGATAGGGAGACGACATCAGGATCAATGGTATATTGCCGGAGTAAATGCAGAAAAAACGGGTAAGAAATTAAAGATCAGGCTTCCGATGTTCGCAGGAAAAACAGTGAAATTAATCAATGATGATGCTCAGGGAAATTCTTCCGAAAAAGAAGTGAAAGTAAACAAAAACGGTGATTTCACGATAGAAATCCAGCCTAATGGAGGTTTTGTGCTGAGAAATTAGATTAAAAATTTGGGCAGCTTTATCCGCCTTCCGCTCCCGCTTTTTTGCCTACGCTTCGCTGCGGCAAAAAGAGCTCCGCTCAAGTCGGGCTGCAAAAAATTCGCTGCAATCAAAGAATCCGCAGGGTTCAATATCAATAGCCGTAGGTAAACCTATGGATAAAAGAATAAGATACATTCAACCTCATAGGTTTCAAAAACCTATGAGGTTTAGGAAAAAGAAAATAAAAAATATGAAGCATATAAAACGCTATATTCTGGTCATGCTATTCGGATTCTGCCTGCACATCAAAGCAGCACAGCCGTTCATCACCACGGAAAAAAACTCGGAAACCATTGTTTTAAAAGAGAAAAATTCAGGACTCTCGATTTTTACCAATCCGGGAATCGACAAAGGAATTCTCAGGGCCGTTAAAAGTTTGCAATCCGATTTCCAGAAAGTTACCGGAGCCGAGCCGAGTTTGCTGAATCAGCTTTCCGCACAGCAATCTCCACTAATCATCATTGGAACCGTCGGAACTAAATCGGTAATTGATGATTTAATCAGGCAAAAAAAAATTGACGGAAAATTATTAACCGGAAAAAGAGAAAAATACATGATCCAAAATGTAAGCAATCCATATCCGGGAATTTCCGAAGCCATCGTAATTGCCGGAAGCGACAAGCGCGGAACGATTTACGGAATTTACGAAATGTCCCGGCAGATTGGGGTTTCGCCCTGGTATTACTGGGCAGATGTTCCGGTTGAGGTAAAAGAAAATATCTATTTTAAAAAAGGAATCTACACCGATGGAGAGCCGGCTGTGGAATACCGCGGAATTTTCCTGAATGATGAAGAACCTTCACTCGGAGGCTGGGCGAGAGCTACTTTTGGTGGGTTCAATTCCAAATTTTATGAGAAAGTTTTTGAACTGATCCTGCGTTTAAAAGGAAATTACATCTGGCCTGCCATGTGGGGAAAAGCATTTTATGACGATGATGTGTTGAACGGACCGCTGGCAAATGAAATGGGAATTGTCATGGGAACTTCACACCACGAACCGATGGCTTTGGCACAAACCGACTGGCATCGGTATATCAAAAAAAATAATCTTCCGAACGTCTGGGATTATGCCAAAAACAGTGAAGTTTTGCAGAAATTCTGGAAATCGGGGATTGAAAGAAGCAACAACTGGGAAAGACTTGTAACGGTGGGAATGCGTGGCGACGGCGATGAAGCAATGGGAGAGGGAACGAATATTGCTCTGCTGGAAAAAATCGTAAAAGACCAACGTAAAATTATAACTGAAACTACCGGAAAAAAAGCGGAAAAAACACCGCAGGTTTGGGCATTGTACAAAGAAGTTCAGGATTATTATGACAAAGGAATGAAGGTTCCGGATGATGTGATTCTGTTGTTCTGCGATGATAACTGGGGCAATGTGCGGAAGCTTCCGGACCTTTCTAAACCTCTGCATAAAGGCGGTTACGGAATGTATTATCATTTTGATTATGTCGGAGGCCCTAGAAATTCAAAATGGATCAATATCAGTCCCATCCAGCGGGTTTGGGAGCAGATGAATCTTTCTTATGAGCATAAAGTAGACAAACTTTGGGTCGTAAATGTAGGAGATTTGAAACCCATGGAATTCCCGATCAGTTTTTTCATGGAAATGGCCTGGAATCCGAAACAGTTTAATTCAAAAAACCTTTTGGAATATACCGAAAATTGGGCAACGCAGCAGTTCGGCGAAAAATATGCTAAAGAAATTGCAAGGCTGATCAACCTATACGCAAAATACAACCGTAGAGTAACGCCGGAAACTCTTGACAGCAAAACCTACAGCCTGGAAAATTATAATGAATTTGAAACCGTTCTGAATGAGTACAGAGCTTTGGCAATCGATGCTTTACGATTAAAAGAACAGATTCCGGCCGAATATCAGGATGCTTATTACCAGATGGTTTTGTACCCGATTGATGCCTGCAGCAATTTGTATGAAATGTACTATGCTGTTGCCAAAAACAGGGAACTGGCTGCTAAAAAAGATCTTCAGGCAAATTTCTATGCAGATAAGGTGAAAGAATGTTTTGCAAGAAACGCCTATCTCGACAATCAGTACAACAATGTTATTGCAAACGGAAAATGGGCACACATGATGGACCAGATGCGCATTGGGTATAAAACCTGGGCCGACGGAAAAGAAAATATTATGCCTGAAGTTACTTATGTTTCCGAAACGGATGTTCCCAAAGAAAAAGTCTTTCAGGAGAAGAATGGCTACGTTTCGATGGAAGCTGAAAATTTTTCAGGATTGAATAATTCAGACCGGATCCATTGGGAAGTGATTCCTGATTTCGGAAAAACCAAATCCGGAGTAACAACTTTTCCTCAAAATGCTTACCCAAAAGCTGATGAAAATATATATCTTGAATATGATATTAACTTTGAATCCAAAGGGGAATTTGAGGTTCAGTTATTACTGGCTCCGACATTGAATTTTAACCATAATAAAGGGTTGCGTTACGAAATTTCTTTCGACGGACAGGCTCCGCAGGTGGTTAATTTCAACGGTCATTATAAAGGAGAACTGGGAAGATGGCAGTCAGAACATATTATTAAATCAGCTACAAAACATCTTATTTCACAGCCCGGAAAGCATAGATTACGATTCCGTGTTCTGGAACCGGGAATTGTTCTGGAAAAGATCATGATCAATACCGGAGGTTTAGAACCTTCCTATCTGGGTGCACCCGAAAGCGAAATCCTTCAATGAAATTTCAAAAAATAGTAACCACTATCAAATATGCCTATGAAATAATTATCTCTAATCTCAATTTCATGTAAATATTGGTTTTATCAAGATGAAAAGATAATAAGCAAAAGACCTGATATCACTTTATTTATAATGGTTGCCTGAATTATTTCAGGAGATTTTTCTTGGCGGTTTTTTAATCAGACTGTCTTGAAGGGGGATTCTTTGCCCAAAACTTTATACCTGAACATCACAAAATTAAAACTAAAACATTATGAAAAAACTAGTCAGCCTTTTTACTATTCATGCGCTGTGCCTGCTTTTTAGCAGCTTGTGTTACGGACAGCTTACCACTGTTAAGATCGATAAAAATATTACCTATCAGAATATAAAAGGTTTTGGTGGGTTTGTCTGCAGCCCTCAGTTTGCGTATAATCATATGTCAACATCTGAAATTCAGACACTTTGGGGATCGGGAAGTACAGCGGGATATAACATTATGCGATTATATATTCCTGAAGACAGCAATAACTGGAATGTGGTATTACCTACTGCACAGCTTGCAAAATCAATGGGTTTAACCATTTTCGCAAGTCCGTGGACGATGCCCCCAGCATGGAAAACCAACAATCACGTAAATGCAGTGTATACCGATGCAAATGGGGTACAGCAAATCGGTTATTTAAAACCGGAAAACTATCAGGATTATGCTTTATATCTCAATAGTTTTGTAACCTATCTTCAGTCTAACGGTGTGGATCTGGACTATATTTCCATTCAGAATGAACCTGATGAAATGGCACAATACCAGGGATGCATCTGGACTCCGACGCAAATTGCGACTTTCGTAAAAGATTACGGTCATCTCATCAACTGTAAGGTGATTGCTCCGGAAAGTGTAGGTTTTACTGATAATTTTGCCAACGCTATGCTGAATACCGCTACAATGGCTAATTTTGAAGTGTACGGTGGACATCAGTACGGATTGATGCAGTCTGCTTACAAGCAATTTCAGAATTATAATAAAGAAATATGGCAGACGGAATATCTCATCAACTGGAATTCAGGAAGTCAGACGCCGCGCGATTTTAACTGGAATCTGGATGCTTTCAACTTCGCTTCAAGTATCAATAATTCGATGCTTGGGAATATCAATGCCTGGATTCATTACGCTTCCAAAAGATATTACGGACTGATGGGAGACGGTACCAACGGAACTGCGGCAGGAGTAATAACTAAAAGAGGATATATTCTTTCTCACTTTGCCAAATATACAACCGGAAAAACGCGTATTGCAGCAACCTGGGGAGACAGTACGGGTGCGCTTCAGGGGTCTTCCTACATTTCTTCAGACGGGAATCAGGTGGTTTTAATGGTCATTAATCCTTCCTCAAATACCTATAATCTTAAAGTGGATCTGCCTTTTTATACCACTTCAGGAACAAAAGTATTAACGAATTCTTCGTCTGATATGCTCACAACTTCTGTTTCATTCAGTACGCAGACTTTCCGTCCGGGAGTGGAAATCGGTCCGTCCAGCGTAATGACTTTCGTTTTTAACAAAAGTGCCGACAGACCCGTTTCTCTCATGACAGGAGGAAACATTCATTATAATAAAATCGAAACGCAGACAACAACGAATTCTGCCTTCGGAACAGCATTTAACATCAGCAATACAACTGTTACTTTCTCCAATCCAAGCCCTTTGTTCAGTAACAATATGACCGCTTCCAATGGTTATCTTCAGCTGAACGACCGGTACAATAAACTGATATTGCATGTCAACAGTTATACAACGGCAGGGCAGAGCTATTCGGATAATACGACTTTGTATTACATTAACAGTCAGGGAATAGCCAAATCCTATAATTATGGAAAAATTAATTTTCCTTCGGGCGGAAACTTTGATATTACTTTAGATATTTCAAGACAGGTTCTTACCGACGGATGCAAAGGGATTTTAGGACTCAGAAATTCAAACTACGGTTCAGTTTTAACGATGAATTTAGGAGATGTATACTTTAATGTAGGAAATGAAATTGCTTCAAAATTTAATGGTACTTACTCCGACAGCGACAGCAATATGATGGATGCGCTGGAAAACGGATATTACACATCTTTGGATTTCAGAACGGTTTCAGGTATCACAACATCGAACAACTGGCAGCCTGTAAGCGTTAATTCAAACAATATATTTTATGTGAATTCAAATGTAAGTTCTACCGCTAACAATATCATTTCGGGAACAAATTGTTCAAACCTTGTTCTTTCAGATTCAGGAAAAGATTTTCAGGTACCATTTAATTTCACAGCAGGAGCTGCTTCTTACAGCAGGGTATTTAATGGTTATGATGTACTGTTGCTGCCTTTCGAAGCCAATATTCCTTCTGGGGTGAATGTATATCTCATGTCACCCGGCACAACGGCCATTTCCTGCACACCGGTTTCCAACGGAACTATTCCGGCCAATACTCCGGTGCTTGTAAACGCTACAGGAAACGTTACATTTACCGGTACGGGAAATGTCTCTACCCCGAAGGCAATCACCGTCAATCAGCTGAACGGCGTTTATCAAAGCATTAAAGTCCCTGCAAATGCTTACGTGTTAAAGACGGAAAACGGAGTAACCGGGTTTTATAAAGTGGCTGCAGGAAGTGAGCCGGCGATTAACTCTTTCAGAGCTTATCTGAGTGAAGAAAATACCTATTCAGCCAATATTCTTCCGTTAAATTTCTCGGTTCTTTCGGCTAAAGAAATGGTTGTAAATCAGCCGAAAATATATCCGAACCCTGCAAAAACGGAAATGTTTGTCGAACTGAAATCGCACAGTGCAACGGCCTCGATTTTTGACGCAAAAGGAAGTTTAATAAAAACAGATTTGAAATTGAAGCCAGGCAAAAACAGGATTGATATTTCAGAACTTACTTCGGGAATTTACTTTATCGAAATTTCCGATGAAAACAGTCAGGTCTTTAAGAATAAGTTCATTAAGCAATAAGCCGAATCAATTATTACCTTCATTACCGTCATATCATTCTGTATGGCGGTTTTGAATTTAAAAGAAATAATAAATCAAATTAAGTGTTAATTACACATTTATTAAAAATAGAATCATATATTTGTTTCTCTTACCAAATCATTAATAATAATATAAATCGACTGTGATTAACAGTAAGAATTAAAAAATCCTTCCATGAAAAAACTTTTGTTTGGCATATCAATTTTCATCTGTACGGTTTCATCCGCACAAAACTTTAAATATCCATTTCAAAATCCTAATCTCCCGGTAGAAAATAGAATTGAAAACCTGTTAGGATTATTAACCGTTGATGAAAAAATCGGAATGATGATGGACAATTCCAAAGCTGTCCCGAGATTAGATATTCCCGGTTACGGCTGGTGGAATGAAGCGCTTCACGGTGTTGCAAGAGCGGGAACAGCAACAGTTTTTCCTCAAGCAATTGGAATGGCAGCAACCTGGGATGTTCCGGAACATCTCAAAACTTTTGAAATGATTTCCGATGAAGCCCGTGCCAAATACAATAAATCTTTTGACGAATCCCAGAAAACCGGACGCTATGAAGGTCTTACGTTCTGGACGCCAAACATCAACATCTTCCGTGACCCAAGATGGGGAAGAGGTCAGGAAACCTATGGCGAAGATCCATATCTGACTTCAGTTTTAGGTGTTGCCGCAGTAAAAGGCCTTCAGGGAAACGATCCTAAATATTTCAAAACCCACGCCTGTGCCAAACATTTTGCCGTTCACAGCGGCCCGGAATGGAATCGTCATTCCTACAACGCCGAAGTTTCCAAACGAGATTTATACGAAACCTATCTTCCGGCTTTCAAAGCTTTAGTTTTAGAAGGAAATGTTAGAGAAGTGATGTGCGCTTACAATGCGTTTGACGGACAGCCATGTTGCGCCAACAATACTTTATTAACCGAAATTCTCCGCGGAAAGTGGAACTATGACGGAATGGTCGTTTCCGATTGCTGGGCGTTGGCAGATTTCTATCAGAAACAATACCACGGGACACATCCTGACGAAAAGACTACGGCAGCAGATGCCTTGAAACATTCGACAGATCTGGAGTGTGGCGACACGTATAATAATTTAAATAAATCTTTAGCGAGCGGATTAATTACAGAGAAAGACCTCGATATTTCAATGAGAAGAATTCTGAAAGGCTGGTTTGAATTGGGAATGCTTGATCCTAAATCTTCCGTTCATTGGAACTCAATTCCATATTCGGTGGTAGATTCTGAAGAGCATAAAAAACAGGCACTGAAAATGGCACAGAAATCAATTGTGCTGATGAAAAATGAGAAAAAAGTTTTGCCTTTAAATAAAAACATTAAAAAAATCGCCGTTGTCGGTCCAAATGCCGATGACGGACTAATGCAGCTGGGAAATTACAACGGAACACCTTCTTCCATTGTAACCATTTTAGATGGAATTAAAACCAAATTTCCGAATGCAGAAATCATTTATGAAAAGGGAACCGAAGTCGCCGATCCATCCTCCAGAGCTTCGCTTTACCAAAACTTTTTAAGTCAGAAAAAAGGCGAAAAAGGAATGAAAGTAGCGTTTTTCAACAACAATGAATTTAAGGGAGAACCTGCAAATATTTCAGTTAATAAAGCAGGAATCAACTACAACAGTTTCGGCGGAACCCAGCTTGCCCCGAATGTAGGAAGGGAAAATACTTCGGCGATTATTTCCGGCGTTTTCAAAAGCCCTTACACTGGCGATGTTATTCTTTCGCCTTCAACATCTGATGTTTACACACTTTTCGTTGACGGAAAAGAAATTGCCACGAGAAAAGGTCCCGATGCCAGACATCCTTCAGAATTTCCTTTGAAAATGGAGAAAGGCAAAGAATATCAGATCGAGTTACGCCACACCCAAAAAGGAAAATACGTAAGCATCACATTTGACATATACAGAAAAGACCCTGTGAATTTTACTGCAGTTAGGGAAAAAGTGAAAGATGCAGATGTTATCGTTTTTGCAGGCGGACTGTCGCCAAGTCTGGAAGGTGAAGAAATGATGGTCAATGCAGAAGGTTTCAAAGGCGGTGATAAAACGTCCATTGAGCTTCCGAAAGTTCAGCGTGAATTGCTGGCTGAATTACATAAAACAGGAAAGCCTGTCGTTTTCGTGCTTTGTACGGGAAGCTCACTCGGTTTGGAACAGGATGAAAAAAATTATGACGCTTTGCTGAATGCCTGGTACGGCGGACAAGCCGGTGGAACTGCCGTCGCAGATGTCTTGGCGGGAGACTATAATCCATCAGGAAGATTGCCTGTTACTTTTTACAAAAATCTTGAACAGCTCGACAGCAATCTGTCAAAAACCAGCAAACATGAAGGCTTTGAAAACTACGATATGCAGGGAAGAACCTATCGTTACATGACGGAAAAACCGCTATATGCTTTCGGACACGGATTGAGTTACTCTAAATTTATATACGGCAACGCTCAGCTGAGTAAAAATACAATCAATACCAATGAAAATCTGAGCATTACTGTTCCGGTTACCAATACATCAGGAAGAGACGGAGAAGAAGTCATCCAGGTCTATGTTAAAAGAAATAACGATCCGGCAGCTCCGGTAAAAAATTTACGGGCTTTCGAAAGATTGCTGATTAAAGCAGGAGAAACAAAAAATATTCAGCTTACTATTTCTGAAGATTCATTTAAATTTTACGATGAAAAAGCTGATGATTTGGTATCAAAATCAGGAAACTACACCATTTTCTATGGAGGAACCTCAGATGATTCCGGATTGAAAAGTATTCCGATAAAAGTTAATTAATTAATAGTCCGATTAAGAAACCTTATAGGTTTTTAAAACCTATAAGGTTTACCAATAAAGAAATTCATTTTTTTTAATTTAAATGAAAACAAAAACCAAAATATTAACAGCAGTTATTTCGCTAAGTGTTGCATTTTTTTCAGCACAAAATGGAAATGTCAAAAAACATTTTTTAGATTTAGACGGAACGTCGACTAACATTAAAATCCAGCCTACGATGTACGGAATCTTCTTTGAAGATATCAACTTTGCGGCAGATGGCGGTTTGTATGCAGAACTAATCAAAAACCGCAGCTTTGAATTTGATGAACCGTTGACAGGCTGGAAACAGCCTAACACAAAAACACTTTCTCCTAATCTGGATTCCGGTTTTCTGACGATTATAACGGACAAATCTAAAACCAACAAAAACTACGCAAGAATAACGGTTGAGAATGATAAAAACTACCTGCTGGAAAACGAAGGTTTCAGAGGAATCGGGCTTCATCAGGATGAAAATTATGATTTTACTTTCAATCTCGAAAATGCTTCAGGAAATATTTCAGCGGTTAATGCAAGTCTCATAGACGAAAAAGGATCTGTGATTTCCTCAGTCTCCTTAATGATAAAAGGACAAGGCTGGCAAAAATATAATATGGTTTTTAGGCCTTCCAAAACTATTGAGAAAGCAAAGCTTCAGATCAGATTTACAGGAAAAGGTGTGGTGAATATGGATATGATTTCTCTCTTTCCGCAAGACACATGGAAAGGTAGAAAAGGCGGTTTAAGAAAAGATCTTGTTGAAAAATTATACGACTTGCAGCCGGGATTTTTACGTTTTCCGGGTGGATGTATTGTGGAAGGCAGAACGTTGGCAGAACGCTACCAGTGGAAAAAAACGATTGGTAAGGTAGAGGATCGGGAAAACCTTATCAACAAATGGAACAATGGATTTGCGCATCGTCTAACACCGGATTACTGGCAGTCTTTCGGCTTTGGCTTTTTTGAATATTTCCAATTGGCGGAGGACTTAGGTGCAGAACCGCTTCCTATTTTAAGCTGCGGAATGGCGTGCCAATTCAATACTGCCGAACTCGTAAAAATGGAAGATTTAGATCCGTATGTTCAGGACGCTTTGGATTTGATAGAGTTTGCAAACGGTAATTCCAATACAAAATGGGGAAAAATTCGTTCTGAAATGGGACATCCAAAACCTTTCAATATGAAATTCATCGGTGTAGGAAACGAGCAGTGGGGCGAAGACTATATCGAACGCTACAAAGTTTTTGAAAAAGCGATTCACGCAAAATATCCAGATATCAAAATCATTTCCGGAAGCGGACCGTCACCTGACGGAGAATTCTTCGATTATGGCTGGAAAGAGCTTAAAAAACTTAATGCCCAGATCGTTGACGAGCATTATTATAATTCACCGGAATGGTTTTTCAAAAATGCAGGAAGATATGATGATTACGATAGATCCGGACCTAAAGTTTTTGCCGGGGAATACGCCGCTCAATCGGTAGGTGTCGTAAAACCGGATAACAAGAACAACTGGCTTACCGCACTTTCGGAAGCCGCTTTTATGACCGGTCTGGAACGAAATGCTGATGTAGTGACCATGACTTCCTACGCACCGCTTTTTGCCCATGCAGAAGGGTGGCAGTGGACACCGGATCTGATCTGGTTCAACAATCTTAAATCTTACGCAACCCCGAATTACTATGTTCAGCAATTATTTTCCAACAACAAAGGAACCGACTTACTTACTATTTCCAAAAACGGAAAGCCTCTCAAAGGTGAAAATAATCTCTTTGCATCGGCAGTTCTTGATCTTAAAAAAGGAGAAATAATCATTAAAATAGTTAATTCAGATCCAAAGGAAACTTCGGTGGAAATTAACCCAAAAAACATTAAAATAGGCAGTCAACTCACAAAAATTGTATTGACTTCTTCAGAACTTACCGATGAAAATAATTTCCAGTCCGAAACCATCAAACCAAAAGAAGAAATCCAGACTATAAAAATTGGAAAAATTTTGGTTGACATTCCTGCAAATTCATTGGTAATTTTAAAAATAAAATAGCCGTAAACTCCCATCAATAAAAGAAAAATAAAAATTAAGTGTAAATATTACATTTATTTAAAATAGAATCTTATATTTGTTTTAACTGTAAAACAGGAATGTGAGGTTTTCTTTGAGATAAATTAAAAATTAATATAATTTCCTTACGGAATGTAATCCATTGCACATTTTATTTTTAAAGAGTTAAAAAACAATAATCAAATTAATCATTTTTATTAATGAAAAAATATGTTATCGGCTTAGACTACGGAACAGATTCCGTTCGTGCCGTATTGATTGACACGGAAAACGGTGCAGAACTCGCTGCTTCCGTCAGCTACTATCAACGATGGAAAGAAGGAAAATACTGCAGTCCTCAGGAAAACCAGTTTCGTCAGCATCCTCTTGATCATATCGAAGGATTGCAGAAAACTATTTCCGCCGTTGTGAAAGAAAGTGGAGCCGCACCGGAACAGATTGTCGGAATTTGTATAGACACTACCGGCTCATCACCATTGCCTGTAAACAAAGAAGGTACAGCATTGGCCTTATTACCTGAATTTGCAGAAAATCCCAATGCAATGATGGTCCTTTGGAAAGATCACACATCCATCACTGAAGCCGAAGAAATCAACTATTTAGCAAGAAACTGGGGCGAAGAAGATTACACTAGGTTTGAAGGCGGAATTTATTCTTCCGAATGGTTTTGGGCGAAGATCCTTCATATCCACCGACAGGATGAAAATGTGAAGAATGCAGCGTACAGCTGGATGGAACATTGTGATTATCTCACCTTTATGCTTTCAGATCATCAGGATATTACCACTTTTAAAAGAAGCCGTTGCGCAGCCGGTCACAAAGCAATGTGGCATGAGTCGTGGGATGGACTTCCTTCCGGAGATTTTCTTAATCAGCTGGACTCTTCATTGGCAGAACTTCGTGACAGATTGTATAATAAAACCTACACTTCCGACGAAGTTGCAGGAAATCTTAATAAAGAGTGGGCAACAAAATTGGGCTTAACAACCAACACGGTGATTGCTGTCGGAACTTTCGATGCCCATTCCGGAGCTGTTGGCGCAAAAGTCGAAGAAAATACGCTGATCCGAATTATGGGAACATCAACCTGTGATATCATGGTGGCTCCCAATGAATTAATAGGAGACAAAACCGTGAAAGGAATTTGCGGGCAGGTAGATGGCTCTGTTATTCCGGGATTAATGGGGCTGGAAGCAGGTCAGTCCGCATTTGGAGATGTGTTGGCCTGGTTCAAAGACATCTTGCTGTGGCCTACTCAAAGTATTCTGATGAATTCCAACGCAATTGATGACCATCAAAAACAGCTGTTGAAAGAAGAAATGGAACACAGCCTTATCAGGAACCTTACCCTTGAAGCCGAAAAAATCCTACTTTCCGAAGCTGTTCCTATTGCCTTGGATTGGATCAACGGCCGCAGAACTCCTGATGCTAATCAGGAACTAAAAATGGCGATTAGCAATCTTTCGTTGGGAACAAAAGCACCTCATATTTTCAGGGCTTTAGTGAATGCTATTTGTTTCGGGTCCAAAAAAATTGTTGACCGTTTTGAAGAGGAAGGTGTAAAAATCGAAAAGGTAATCGGAATCGGGGGTGTTGCCAGAAAGTCGCCGTTTATTATGCAGACGTTGGCCAATGTTCTCAACAAACCAATTGTTGTTGCGGCATCAGATCAGGCACCTGCATTAGGGGCAGCAATTTACGCAGCAGTAGCCGCAGGAGTTTATTCATCGGTTCACGAAGCAAGCCAGAAAATGGGTTCTGATTTCGAAGCAGAATATTTCCCGCAGCCAGAGCAGATTGAAAAATATGCGGAATTAATGGAGCAATACCAGATTCTCGCCGATTTCACTGAAAATAATATCAAAGCAAAGAAAAAGTTGACTGCTAGGAGTTTATAGAGGTGGTAATTAAATAAAAGCTCCGTAAGAGCGCCCTGTTAATAGCTGATCAAATCAGACATCATTTAACAACAATCAACCAAAAACCAACAACTAAAAATTATTTATGGCAGCTTTATCTGCCTGTAGTTTATCCTGAGCTTGTCGAAGGGTTCCCGCTTTTTTGTTACGCTTCGCTACACAAAAAGAGCTCCACTAAGGTCGGACTGCGGGTAATTCAATAGTTAAAATTTGAATATAAATTTTGGCTAAAGCCGAACAAAGATAAAATCAGACATCGGGCTAAAGCCCGACGCAATTGAAAAACGTAATACCAGAAAAAGACCATAAGGAAAAGTTAGTCTTTGCCTAGTGAAATCGAAGATTCGACGAAGTCAAACGCCTTTGCGACCTTAAATACAGGTAGTAGTCAAAAAAAACTTTGCGCACTCTGTTAATAAAAATTAAAAAATGAGCATCTATAAAGAATTAAAAAGAGAATGTTACGAAGCCAATATGCAGCTCGATGCATTGAAGCTGGTAGTGTATACATTCGGAAATGTAAGTGCTGTTGACCGGGATAAAGGAATCTTTGCCATCAAACCGAGTGGTGTTCCTTACGAGTTGTTAAAGCCTGAAGATATTGTAATTTTGGATTATGACGCCAATATCATCGAAGGAAATCTAAGACCTTCTTCTGATACCAAAACCCACGCTTATCTGTACAAAAATTGGGAAAACATCGGCGGGATTTCACATACGCACGCCATTTATTCCGTGGCTTGGGCACAGGCACAGATGGACATTCCGATTTTCGGAACCACCCATGCAGATCATTTAACAGCAGATATTCCCTGCGCACCACCGATGCGGGATGACTTAATAGAAGGCAATTACGAATACAACACCGGAATTCAAATCCTCGATTGTTTTAAAGAAAGAAAGCTGTCTTACGAAGAAGTGGAAATGGTGCTCATCGGTAATCACGGTCCATTCACCTGGGGGAAAAATGCTGAAAAAGCAGTTTACAACAGCAAAGTCTTGGAAACAATTGCTGAAATGGCCTATCTCACAAGACAGATTAATCCAGCTGCACTGCGACTTAAAGATTCTTTGATCAAAAAACATTATGAACGCAAACACGGTAAAAATGCCTATTACGGACAATAAGTTGGCTTCCGGCAAATGGCTTTTAGCTTATGGCTATCGTCTGTGTCTAAAAAGACGAACCCGAAGGGTTCAACATCAGTAGCCGTAGGTAAAACCTATGGATAAACGAAAAAATAAAAATTAATTATCAATTATCAATTATCAATTATAACTATGTTAACACCTCTCAATACCAAAGAAATATGGTTCATCACCGGAAGCCAGCACTTATACGGCCCGGAAACATTACAGCAGGTTGCCGAGCATTCGGCTAAAATTGTAGAAGCATTCAACGCTTCGTCACAGATTCCTGTACAAGTAGTTTTAAAACCTACGGTAAAGACGACTGAAGAAATTTTCGAAACCTTAACCGCTGCTAATTTCGCAAAAGATTGTATCGGAATTGTAACCTGGATGCACACATTTTCACCCGCAAAAATGTGGATTCGCGGACTAACCGCTTTGCAAAAACCAATGCTGCATCTTCATACCCAGTTCAACCAGGATATTCCGTGGTCTACGATGGATATGGACTTTATGAACCTGAATCAGGCTGCTCACGGCGACAGGGAATTTGGATTTATGGTAAGCCGTCTTCGCAAAAACAGAAAAGTCGTCGTAGGACATTGGGCTGAAGAAAGGGTTCAGAAACTAATCGGAGAATGGAGTAGAGTTGCAGCTGGCTGGGACGACTGGCAGGGTGCAAAATTCGCCCGTTTTGGTGACAATATGAGATTTGTTGCGGTTACGGATGGCGATAAAGTGGAAGCAGAAACTAAATTCGGATTTTCGGTTAATACTTGGGGAATAGGAGATTTGGTAAGTGTTATTAATTCCATTGGTGACGGAGAAGTGAAAACTTTGATGGAAGAATATGAAGCTTCATACAAAATGGCAGCATCACTTCTTTCAGGAGGGGCCAACAGAAAATCTCTTGAAGTTGCAGCAAGAATCGAGCTGGGACTGGAAAAATTCCTAAAGGACGGAAATTTTAAAGGTTTTTCAGATACTTTCGAAGACCTTCACGGTTTGGAACAGCTTCCTGGAATTGCCGTACAGCGACTCATGCAGAAAGGATATGGATTTGCCGGAGAAGGCGACTGGAAAACAGCAGCCCTCGTCCGTGCTATGAAAACAATGGGACAGGGATTGGAAGGCGGAAATGCTTTTATGGAGGATTATACGTATCATTTAAATCCATCAAATCCTTCCGTTTTAGGTTCTCACATGCTGGAAGTAGATCCGGTTTTGGCGGTTGACAAACCTTCTTGTGAAATTCATCCGTTAGGAATTGGTGGAAAAGCAGATCCTGTTCGTTTGGTATTTAATTCAAGAGGAAATATTGATTCTTTAAATGCTGCTTTGATGGATTTTGGAAATCATTTCAGATTATTAATCAACAAAACAAAAGCATTGGAAATCACCGAAGAGCTTCCGAAACTTCCTGTTGCGAGGGTACTCTGGAAACCACTTCCGGATCTTTATACTGCCGCCGAAGCATGGATTCTTGCAGGAGGTGCGCACCATACCTGTTACAGTGAGAATATCAGTGCGGAACAGTTGGAAGACTTCGCGGAGATGGCGGGTATTGAATCTCTGGTCATTGATGAAAACACAAAAATCCGTGATTTTAAGAATACGCTTCGTTGGAATGAAATATATTATCGTTAAACTTGCAAAATATTCAGAAAAATGAAAAAAACAGGCATGAACCTGATAATTCTTTTGGCCGTTTTATGTATTTTCGGCTGCAATAAAAAGGAAAATCAACCAAAAACTCATCCAGAACATATGGAAAATATAAAGATTTCAGATTACGGAGTAACTGCTAAAGGTGATTCCATTAAAAAATTCACTCTTACCAATAAAAACGGAATGACGGTGGAAGTTATCAATTTCGGTGGAATCATTACTTCGCTCACCGCTCCTGACAAAAACGGGAAATATGGAGATGTTGTGCTGGGCTTTACCAAACCGGAAGAGTATTTCAATGGAAATCCATACTTCTTCGGAGCTTTAATCGGACGTTACGGAAACAGAATAGCCAATGCCAGATTCACTTTGGAAGGCAAAACATATGACGTGGATAAAAATGACGGCCCAAACAGCCTTCACGGAGGAAAAGAAGGTTTCAATACTAAATTTTGGAATATTGAACCTGTGAAAGATGCACAGTTCTCGACTTTAAAGCTTACTTATACGAGCGCTGATGGAGAAGAAGGCTTTCCCGGGAAATTGACGACCACTGTTTTTTACACTTTGACAGACGATAACGCTCTCGAAATCTCCTATGAAGCAGAAACAGATAAACCTACAATCGTAAATCTTACACAGCATTCGTATTTCAATCTTTCCGGAAATTTTACAAAAGAAATTACGGACCATGAACTGCAGATTAACGGTGATAAATTTTTACCGGTTAATGAAAATATTATTCCTGTTGGTGAACAAAAAAGCGTAAAAGGCAGTCCGTTTGATTTCACGGTTTCTAAACCGATCGGGAAAGACATTAACGCTGATGATGAGCAATTGAAAAGAGGAAAAGGCTACGATCATAACTGGATTCTGAACGGGAGCGGCTTGAGAAGCATTGCTAAAGTCTATCATCCGGAATCAGGAAGAATGATGGAAGTGCTTACCGATGAACCGGGAGTTCAGTTCTATTCAGGAAATTTCCTTGACGGAAAGTTTGATACGAAGACCGGCGGTAAATATCAGAAACGAACAGGTTTCTGCCTGGAAACCCAGCATTTTCCGGATTCTCCCAACCAGCCTTCATTCCCTTCTACAGAGCTGAAGCCGGGAGAAAAATACCAGTCGAAAACCATTTATAAGTTCTCAGTTAAAAAATAAAGTATGGGGAATTTAGCAACTCTTGATATCATCATATTTTTAATCTATTTTGTGGTGGTAGCCGGATACGGGATCTGGATCTATAACAGGAAAAAATCTTCGGCAACGGGCAGTAAAGATTACTTTCTGGCTGAAGGTTCGCTTACCTGGTGGGCGATTGGCGCAAGTTTAATAGCCTCCAATATTTCCGCGGAACAATTTATCGGAATGTCCGGCGAAGGTTTTTTCGTAGGAATTGCCGTTGCCGCTTATGAATGGATTGCCGCAATAGCTTTAATTATTATTGCCGTTTGGTTTATCCCGATCTATCTGAAAAATAAGATTTACACCATGCCTCAGTTCCTCGAAACCCGCTACAATAAGTCGGTTTCGCTGATTATGGCTGTGTTCTGGCTGTTTTTATATGTAATCGTTAACCTCACTTCAATCCTTTACCTTGGTGCTTTAGCGATTGATACGCTGCTTGGCGGAGACAATCTTCATATCATTATGATCGGATTGCTTTTAATGGCTTTGCTGATTGGACTTGGCGGTATGAAAGTAATCGGTTATACAGATGTAATTCAGGTGGCGGTTTTAATTATCGGCGGTTTTGCAACCGTTTATATGGCATTGCAAATCGTTGATCAGAGAATCAATGGCGCTGCTGTAGGAAACGCATTGGCTGGTTTCAACACACTGATTAATGAAGCGCCGCAGCATTTTAAGCTAATCCTTGAAAAACCAAAAACAACAACTACCACTTTGGCAATGCCTGAAAACCTGAATGTTCAGAAATATGTAGTCCTTCCGGGATTGGCGATGTATTTTGCGGGACAGTGGATTGTAAACCTGAATTATTGGGGTTGCAACCAATATATTACGCAGCGTGCTTTAGGAGCAGATCTGAAAACGGCTAGAACCGGAATTCTTTTTGCCGGGTTTTTAAAATTATTCATGCCGATCATCGTAATGCTTCCGGGGATTGCAGCGTATGTGCTGTATTCAAAAGGACATTTACCCGGTTTCAATGGGGTAAAAGACGGGGCTTATTCTGCAATTTTAGGATTCTTACCGGTAGGACTGAAAGGACTTGCCGTTGCAGCTTTAACGGCGGCAATTGTAGCTTCGCTGGCCGGAAAAGTGAACAGTATTTCTACGATTTTTACTTTAGATATTTATAAAAAATACCTGAAGGCAGATGCTACTGAAATCCAGATGGTAAGAACCGGAAGATGGGCTATTATCATTGCAATGTTCCTGGCATTGGCATTTACCTGGACCGATGTTTTGGGAATCGGTGGAGAAGGTGGTTTTACTTTCATTCAAAAGTATACAGGATTTATCAGTCCCGGAGTTTTTGCCATGTTCCTGTTGGGAATGTTCTGGAAAAGAACAACCGGAACGGCGGCTTTGGTCGGGGTAATCTTAGGTTTTGTTCTGGCAATATTTTTCAACAGTTTTGCTGTAGATCTTTTCGGAAAAGAGACTTGGCTATATACGGCTTTCACCTATGAGAAATTAGAAGGTGGGGTCGTTCATACGATTACGGAGATTCCGTTTTTGATCAATATGGGATGGTCGTTCGTCATTACCATTATTGTAATGATATTGATAAGCCTTTCCGGACCGAAAATAAATCCGAAAGCGTTTGCTATTGATGCCTCGATGTTTAAGGTTGATAACAGGACGCTGGTTCTTATTGTGGTTACTTTACTTTTACTTACTGCACTGTATGTGAGGTTCTGGTAAAATTAAAAATAGGTAAAGAAAAGGCAGTATTCATCTTGAATACTGCCTTTTTTAATCTGGTTACATTCTACGTCGTATAATACTTGTATATTTGGCGCAAAACTTTTAACAAAAATTAAACAGCATGAGTTTCTTCAGAAAAATTTTCTCAAAAAATAAGGTAACGAACAACGAAAATCATAAAGCTCCGGGATTAAAAGAAGTCTATACTGAAGAATATTTCAAAGGAAGATACACCGAACAGGAGCTTTCTGAAAATGATTTGTTGGTAGACGGCTCTTTTAAGATGCTTGAAAGCTTTTTCATTGACAATAAAATCAAGCCCATTATAGATCAGCCGATTTACCATCCGCTGAATATCGATCAGGCTGTGCAGGAAGGAGTGGGATTCTATGAATATTGCAGGCAGTTTGACCAGGACGACAAACAGATTGGCTTAATAATCACCATCGCGTTTTCTTATTTCCTGGTTAATGAGTGGGATTTTAAACTTTTTAATGATAAAACACCTGAATTTCCGCTGAGATTCATGACATTAAAATATGACAGGAACGGTGGCGTACTCTCGTTGTATCCTTTTGAATATTCTTTAAAGGTTTTAAATGGGGAAGCCAGATTCTCTGATTTATTCGAAAAGATAAAAACGAACCTGGGAAATATTCCTTCAGCAAAAGATGTTCTCAATAGTTTAAAACGGGATCTCAATCAGGAATGATATTATTTGAATTATAATAGCAGCAGAAGAATTTTCAGATGAAAGATTTCAACCGGTTAGTACAGGAACATTTCGGGGCGCTTGGTCAGGATGATTTAGCAGTTATTCATTCGTACTTTAAAGAAGAAAAGCTGAACCATAATGAAAAATTTACAGAATCCGGACAGATTTGCAATAAACTGAGTATCGTAAAATCAGGAATTCTTCGGGTATATGCTTTGTCGGAAGATGGCAGAGAAATTACACAATGGCTTTCGACCAAAGATTTTTTCGTAACCGAATTGATGGGATTTTTCTTTAATCAACCCAATCGATGGACAATACAGGCGTTCACCGAAGCAGAATTGTTATCTATTTCAAAAACAGATTATATAACACTTTGCCGGAAATTTCCAAAATGGATTGAAATTGAGAAACAATTTATTATTAAATGTTTTGCAATGATGGAAGACCGTATTTTTTCGCATCTTTCGATGACGGCGGAAGAACGGTATAATCGGTATTTTGAGCAGCATAAAGAATTATTTCATCTGGTTCCGCTACAATATATTGCTTCAGTTCTGGGAATGACACCGGAAACATTCAGTAGAATAAGAAAACGAAAGGCACAAAATTCTTGATTTTTGTCAAGAGAACATATGTTGAATTGTCAGAAATTTGTCTGATAAATATTAGACATGAAACATCTTTTACAGCTCGAAGAATTGGGACAATTTGGTCTTGCTATTTTTCTTTTTATTCAGATAGGATTTCAGTGGTGGCTTTTTCCACTTTGCCTCTTGCTTCCCGACGTGTCGATGGCCGGCTATTTAATCAATTCTAAAATAGGAGCCTGGCTTTACAATTTTTTCCATCATAAATTGCTCGCAGTGTTTATTTTGGTTTTAGGATTCTACCTCAAAATTCAGATTGTGGAATTTATAGGGGTTATTCTATTTGCACATTCTGCAATGGACAGGGTTTTCGGATACGGATTGAAATTTAAGGATGATTTTAAGCACACCCATTTAGGCTGGATCGGAAAGAAATCATAATGTTTAAATCTTAAACATAAATCCTTCCGCAAGCTTTTTTTGATATTGATCCTCATCAAAACGATATAAAAAGGATCCCTTTTTAGAGGAGGTCATATCTTTTTCTTCAGTTTTTATCAGGATATCCAGCGCATTGATTTTACTGATAAAATTCCGCTTGTCATATTGTTCGTTGAAGATGGCCTCATACAGATTTTGCAGGTCTTTCATCGTAAATTTTTCAGGAAGAAGTTCAAAGCCGATTGGTCGCGTGGAAGCTCTTCTTCTAAGACGCAGAACGGCATCTTTTACCATTTCGTTGTGATCAAAAATAAGACTGGGGAAATCCTGGAGATCGAACCATTTAGCGTTGTACTTTTCGTTAATATGAATATTATTCTCAATATTAATCAACGCATAGTAAGAAATCGACATGATTCTTGCTGTGGGTTCGCGATCAATTTGGGTATAACAGCTGAGCTGCTCAAGATAAATATTTTCAAGGCCCGTGAGTGTCTGAAGAACACGCTGTGCTGCTTCGTCAGAAGTTTCGTCGCTTCCGATGAAACCTCCCATTAAAGACCATTCTCCCATCTTGGGTTCGAAATTCCTTTGAACAAGAAGAATTTTAAGATTTTCACCGTCGAATCCGAAAATAATACAGTCAACGGCTACCAAATGTCTTGGATATTGAGAATAATCCTGGGTCATCTTTATAGTTTATACAAAGGTAAAGTATTTAACCATACAATAAAGCATAAATGTATTTTTTACACTTTCTTAATACATTTATTTATAATGTACTAAAACAACAGCCTCGAAGAAGATTTTGGGAGAAGAATATAGGGTAAGTCAGGTAATTTTTTCTTAAAAACAGATGAATTACAGGTAAAGTTAATGTTAAAATTATGTTAATTTTTAAAATTTAATTTTATAAATGTTAAAAAACTGATTTTTTAACCTTACTATTAAAAATACGATAAGTTGCTGATGTAATTATTATTGATTCTGCTTAAATGTTCTGTATTCATTTTGTACACAAACATTTAATTTTATAACACTGATTTTCTTATGAATGTATAATCTTATTTTTTATGATAAGCTTACAAGGATTTATCAGTTCAGAAGCTTCCCCAAATCCTTTTCCGAAAATGATTTTATCGTGTTCGCTCTTAAAATGTTTTGTATATAAATTCTTTCTTTTATTTTAGAAATGTTGAAATAACATTTATTAATGAACCGAAAATTCTCCATAATCGTATTCGCATTTTCGTCACTTACTTTTGCACAGGTAAATCAGAAAGTACAATATTTCCCGCTGAAGGATGTCAGGCTCTCGGAAAGTATTTTCGATAAAGCCATGCAGGCTGACAGGAAATATATGATGTCGATGGAGCCCGACAGGCTGTTGGCTCCTTATCTCAAAGAAGCAGGTTTACAGCAAAAAGCAGAGAATTATCCCAACTGGGAAAATACCGGTTTGGACGGACATATCGGAGGACATTATATTTCTGCCCTGTCATTAATGTATGCTTCAACAGGAGATCAAAAAATCAAACAAAGGCTTGATTATATGATCGATGAGCTTGATCGTTGCCAGAATGCATCCGGAAACGGCTATGTTTCAGGAATACCTTCAGGAAAAAAAATATGGAAAGAAATTTCGGAGGGAAATATTCGCGCTTCAGGTTTTGGATTGAACGACCGTTGGGTCCCTCTTTATAATATTCATAAAATATATGCAGGACTTCGTGATGCCTATTGGTATGCAGGAAGCGAGAAAGCAAAAAATATGTTGGTAAAACTTACCGACTGGATGGCCAATGAAGTTTCCACACTGTCTGATGAGCAGATTCAGGAGATGCTTCGCAGTGAACACGGCGGATTGAATGAAGTTTTTGCCGATGTCTATGAAATTACCGGTGATAAAAAATACCTTCAGCTTGCCCATAGGTTTTCTCATCAGGCAATTCTTAATCCGCTGCTTTTAGGGGAGGATAAACTTACAGGAATTCATGCCAATACCCAGATTCCTAAAGTGATCGGTTACAAGCGTATTGCAGATATGGAGAATAACCAGCAGTGGAACAATGCTGCAGATTTTTTCTGGCACAATGTCACTGAAAAAAGATCTTCCGTTATCGGTGGAAACAGCGTCAGTGAGCATTTTAATCCTGTTAATGATTTCAGCAGCATGATTAAAAGTATTGAAGGTCCCGAAACCTGCAACACCTACAACATGCTGAAACTTACCAAAGAGCTTTTCGCCACTTTGCCCAAGTCATATTATATGGATTATTATGAGCGTGCGCTCTATAATCACATTCTTTCAACAGAAAATCATGATAAAGGAGGTTTTGTGTATTTTACCCCAATGCGTCCGGGACATTACCGGGTATATTCACAGCCGCAGACAAGTTTCTGGTGCTGTGTAGGTTCCGGACTGGAAAATCACGCCAAGTATGGTGAAATGATTTATGCACATTCTGATAATGATCTTTATGTTAATCTTTTCATTCCATCAACACTCAAATGGGCAGAAAAGAAAATTCTGATCAGACAGGAAAATAACTTTCCTGAAACCCCGTCCACCAAATTGATTGTTGATCTGGCCGGAAAAGGAAATTTTAACCTGAAACTAAGATCTCCGCAATGGACAAGTCCTTCTGAAGTAAACATTTCAATTAACGGAAAAAAGCAAAATGTACAGCCGGATGTAAACGGTTATTTTACTTTAAATAAGAAATGGAAAAAAGGAGATGTGATCGAAATGAATCTTCCGATGCATCTTTCTGCAGAGCAATTGCCTGATAAATCAGATTATTATGCTTTTAAATATGGACCTGTTGTTCTTGCCGCTACGTACGGAACCGAAAATCAGCAGGGATTACTGGCCGATGACAGCCGCGGCGGTCATATTGCCCACGGTCCGCAGATTCCGTTGAATGAAATTCCGGTGATTTTAGGAAATGGTAAAGAGGTTATTAATCATGTAAAACAGGTTAATAATCAGGATCTTACATTCACTCTTACAGGTTTGTATCCTAAAGAAAAGTTTGATAAAGGTCTTCAATTGGTTCCTTTTTACAAAATTCAGGAAGAAAGATACATTCTCTATTGGCCTCAGGCTGACCAGGATAAAATTGAATCTATTCAGAAAAAGAAGGCTGAAGAAGATGCCGAAGCAAGCCGACTTGATCTTATAACAACAGATAAAATCCAGCTCGGTGAGCAGCAGCCGGAATCTGATCATTATTTTGAAAGCAAAGATTCCAATACCGGATATATGGAAGACCGCCATTTCCGGGATGCCAAAGGATGGTTCAGCTACCGGATGAAAAATCAGGGTAAGAATGCTGCTTATTTGTACATTTTATATTTTGATGCGAATGCCAACCGGTCTTTAAATGTAGAGATCAACGGCAAAAAAATATCAGCAAAAAAACTGGAAGGAAAAGCCGGAAGCTCGCCTCAATTCATGCTTTTACCAATTCCCGAAACGGAAAAAAATAAAGAAATTCTTAGTGTAAAATTTTATGCAGAAGAGCAGATGCTTACTTCAAAAATAATCGAAGTTCGTTTGCTTACGCAGAACTACCAAAAGTCTGTCAATAAAAATTAAAACATCAACCCATGAAAATATATTGCTCAAAATTATTTCTAATAATAGCCATTTTCAGCGCCTGTTTATTTGATGCTAAAGTAAGGCTTCCTGCACTGGTTTCAGACGGAATGATACTCCAGAGGAACCAGAAGCTTAAAATCTGGGGCTATGCGGATGCCGGAGAAAAGGTAAATATTAGTTTTTTAAATAAAACTTATTCCGCAACTGCAGATAATAGCGGCAACTGGAACATTATGCTTCCTGAACTTAAAGCCGGTGGACCGTTTGTGATGACCATTAACGACATTACGCTTAAAGATATTTTAATCGGAGATGTTTGGGTGGCATCCGGACAATCGAATATGGAACTTCCGATGAGGCGTCTAAAACCGCTGTATGGAGAGGAAATGAAAACAGTAAATAATCAGAATATCAGGTTTTTTACGGTTCCGCAGAAATACAATTTTAAAGCAGCGCAGAATGATCTTGACGGCGGAAAATGGGAAAGCACCAATCTACAGACCATTCAGAATTTTTCGGGTGTAGCTTATTTTTTTGCTAAAAATCTATATGAAAGAAATAAAGTTCCTATAGGGATCATTCACACAAGTTTGGGAGGTTCTCCGGTTCAGGCGTGGATGGATGCGAATTCCCTTAAAAAATATCCTGAATATCTGGAAGAAGCTGAAAAATGGAAAAATGATGATCTGATAAAATCTACAGAATCCAACGAACAGGCTTTAAGCAGAGCCTGGTATACAGAGCTTGATCAGAGCGACATTGGTTTAAACCAGCACTGGGAAAAATTTGATCTTGATGATTCTTCATGGAAAACAATGAGTGTTCCGGGATCGTGGGAAGATCAGGAAGGACCATTTGAAGGTTCGGTATGGTTCAGAAAAGAGATCACACTGTCAAAAAGAGAAGCAGGAAAAGCAGCTTTCCTGAATCTTGGTAGAATAAAAGATGCCGATGTAACTTATATCAACGGGGTGAAAGTAGGAAACGTTACTTATGAATATCCACCGAGATGGTATGATATTCCTGCCGGCGTTTTAAAAGAAGGTAAAAATAGTATTGCTGTAAGAATCACCAACGGAAGCGGAAAAGGACAGTTTATCGCTGACAAACCGTATTATCTTGAAATCGGCGGAAAGAAAATCGATCTTACAGGTTCATGGAAATATAAAATCGGTGCAAAAATGGAGAAAATGGCTCCGGGCCAGACATTCATCCGCTGGAAACCAACCGGGCTTTACAATTCTATGATCAATCCGTTAATTAACTATAAAGTAAAAGGATTTATCTGGTATCAGGGAGAAAGCAATACCGGAAAACCGAAAGAATACGGTGATCTTTTAACCACGATGATCAACGATTGGCGGTTAAAATGGAACGAAAAAGACGCTCCATTCCTGATCGTTCAGCTTGCAAATTTTATGGAAGCAAAAAGTCAGCCGGTGGAAAGCAACTGGGCAGAACTCAGAGATCAGCAGCGTAAAGTTTCGCTCAATGTTCCGCAAACCGGACTTGCCGTAATCATCGATGTTGGAGAATGGAACGATATTCATCCGCTTGACAAAAAAACCGTAGGTGACAGGTTAGCATTGCAGGCATTGAAAATTGCTGATAAAAAAGATATTGTTGCAGACGGACCTGTTTATCAGGCCATGAAAATTGAAGGAAATAAGATCATGATTTCATTTAAAAAAGGAACCGATGATTTTGCTCCCGTTTCGGAATTAAAAGGTTTTGCAATAGCAGGTAAAGACAGAAAATACCAGTGGGCAAAAGCGAAAACAGAAGGTGAAAATATTATTGTCTGGAATGATGAAATTAAAGATCCCGTTTCAGTACGCTATGACTGGGCCGACAATCCTGACGGAAATTTAAAAAACAAATCAGGTCTTCCGGCTTCATCCTTCACCACAGAATAAAATTAAAAAAATCATATAGAATTTATAGTTTGAGAAGCAGGTTTAGAAAATCTATGATCTATCAGTCTATCATCTATAATCATTAATCAATCATCTACAACCATATGAACAATCCATCACAGAAAATATCTGTCATTGAAAAAATAGGCTACAGCCTGGGAGACCTTGCCGCCAATCTTGTTTTTCAGACTTTGGTAACCTATCTCGCCTACTTTTATACGGATATTTACGGACTCAAAGCAGAAGATGCTTCGGTGATCACATTAATTGTAGGATTGATTGCCGGTTTTGGTTTCAACCCGATGGTTGGCGCCTTGGCAGACCGTACCGCGACAAGATGGGGGAAATTCCGTCCGTGGATTCTTTTCACGTCTGTTCCGCTTGGGATTACTGCTTTGTTAGCTTTCAGTACACCGGATTTTTCTTATAAAGGTAAAATGATCTACGCTGCAGCAACGTACTCGTTGTTACTGTTGTTATATGCAGCGAATAACCTGCCGTACGCAGCACTAAGCGGCGTTATCACGGGAGATATGTCAGAACGTAACAGTATTTCTTCTTACCGTTTTGTTGCGGTGATGTTTGCGCAGTTTTTCGTTCAGGTATTTATGTTGCCAATCATTTTATCTGTAGGAAATGGAGATAAAGCAGCCGGTATCGAAACGGTGATGACCTGGCTTGCAATAATTGGCTCTGTAATGTTGTTGATTACCTTTTTCACTACCAAAGAAAGAATCATCCCAAAACCTGAACAGAAATCAACCTTAAAAGAAGATTTAAAAGATGTTTTCCAAAACAGGCCCTGGATTATTATGCTTACTGTTACAGCTTTCATTTTCATAACCCTGGCGATGAAAGGCGGTGCTTATGTGTATTACTTTAACAATTATGTGGATGAAGCTTCACTTAAAAGTTTTATTTCACCGATTACCACATTTTTTAACTCGGTAGGAATGAATTTCTTTGGTGAAGATCCAAAATCTGCCGGTTTCGGATTGTTTAATGCAGGTGGAATTATCATGATGATTGTCGGGATTACTTTTTCCAAAAGGTTTGCCGATAAGTACGGAAAGCGGGATACATTTATCGCATCACTTTTTATTTCCACGCTATTTGTGCTGTTCTTTATTTTTTATCCTCCGAAAGCAGTAGGAGTTATGTTCCTTTCCCAGATTTTGCACGGATTCTTTTATGGCATCAGTACCCCTTTACTTTGGGCTATGATTGCCGATGTAGCCGACTATTCCGAGTGGAAAAACAACAGGAGAGCCACTGCTATTATCTTTTCTGCAATGATGGTGGGCTTAAAAGTAGGATTAAGTATTGGAAGTTCTTTGGTGGCATTAATCATCGGTAAATACGGATATATTTCTGCTGAAGGAGGCGTAAACGCCGTTCAGCCTGAAACCGTCGCAACAGGCGCGAAGATGCTTGTGAGTGTGTTCCCTTCGATACCGTTTTTCATCGCCTGCGGATTACTTTTATTCTATAAAATCAACAAAAAAATGGAAGTTCAGATCGAGAAAGATCTGGCCGAAAGAAGAAAATAATTACGACTATGAAACGATTAATTGTATTGGGCTTAATGACCCTGGCGGTCTCAAATGCAGTTGCCCAGAAAACAGAAAATTCCCTGAAGAAAGCTTTTAAAGATAAATTTTATATCGGTACAGCCATGAGCCTTCCGCAAATCAACGGAACAGATGTGAAATCTGATCAGATTATCACTTCACAGTTCAGTTCTATCGTCGCTGAAAACTGTATGAAGTCGATGTTCCTGCAGCCTCAGGAAGGAAAATTCTTTTTTGATGACGCCGACCGTTTCGTGGCTTTCGGTGAAAAAAACAAAATGTTTATCATCGGTCATACCCTGATCTGGCATTCACAGCTGCCAAAATGGTTTTTTGTGGACAAAGACGGGAAAGATGTTTCTGCTGAAGTGCTTAAACAACGAATGAAAAATCACATTACAACCGTTGTTTCAAGATACAAAGGCCGCGTGAAAGGTTGGGATGTAGTCAATGAAGCCATCATGGAAGACGGAACGTACAGAAAAAGTAAGTTTTATGAAATCCTTGGCGAAGAATTTATCCCTTTGGCATTCCAATACGCTCAGGAAGCTGATCCGAATGCTGAACTGTATTACAATGATTATAACGAATGGTATCCTGAAAAGGTAAAAACGGTCATAAATATCGTTAAAAATCTCAAATCCAGAGGAATCAGGATCGATGGCGTAGGAATGCAGACACACGTCGGCCTGGATACTCCTAAACTGGCGGAATATGAAAAAGCAATAACAGATTATGCAGCAGCAGGTGTAAAAGTAAATGTTACCGAAATGGAAATCAGCGCGCTTCCTTCACCTTGGGGAACATCCGCCAACGTTTCTGATACGGTGGAATACCAGGCAAAAATGAATCCCTACACCAAAGGTCTTCCGGAAAATGTAGTGAAAGAATGGGATAATCGTTATCTTGATTTCTTCCGTCTTTTCATCAAACACGAAGACAAAATCAGAAGAGTAACATTGTGGGGCGTTACCGACAACCAATCATGGAAAAATGATTTCCCGGTAAAAGGCAGAACCGATTACCCTTTACTTTTCGACCGTAATTTTAAAGCAAAACCAGTTGTTGAAAAAATCATTCAATTAACAAAAGAAAAAAAGTAATATTCTATCTGATAGACAATGAATTATTGCTTTCAACAATATAAAAATCAAATCATCAGTCTATCATCTATCAGTTATAATCTATCAATCCATTATCTAAAAGTCTAAACTAAAATGAACAAAGCAAAATACCTTTTCTCGAACGACTACATGGCAGACCCTTCCGTCCATGTTTTTGAGGGTAAAATCTATATCTATCCTTCCCACGACCGCGAAAGCGGAATTGAAGAAAATGACAACGGAGATCATTTCGATATGAATGATTACCATGTGTTTTCTTTAGATGATGTAGAAAACGGAGAAATTACGGATCATGGAGTGGTGCTTTCCGTTAAAGACATTCCGTGGTCGGGGAGACAGCTCTGGGACTGCGATGTTGCTTTTAAAGACGGCAAATATTATATGTACTTTCCATTGAAAGATAAAAATGATATCTTCAGAATCGGTGTTGCGGTGAGTGACAAACCTTACGGACCATTCGTACCTGAAAAACACCCGATGATGGGAAGCTACAGCATCGATCCCTGTATTTTTGAAGAAAACGGAAAACATTATATGTATTTCGGAGGAATCTGGGGTGGGCAACTGCAACGCTACCGAAACAATAAAGCGCTGGAATGCGCTGTAATTCCTGAAAATGATGAGCCTGCAATCCCGTCCAAAGTTGCATTGTTAAGCGACAATATGCTGGAATTTGGTGAAGAACCTAAAGATATTCTTATCCTCGACGAAAAGGGAAATCCGCTTCTTCATGGAGACAAACACCGTTTCTTTGAAGCTTCTTGGATGCACAAATACAATGGTAAATATTATTTTTCGTATTCAACCGGAGATACGCATTTATTGTGTTATGCAACCGGAGATAATCCGTACGGACCGTTCACTTTTCAGGGTGAAATCCTGACACCGGTAGTAGGCTGGACGACCCATCACAGTATTGTTGAATTTAAAGGAAAATGGTACCTGTTTTTTCACGACAGCGTTCCGAGCGGAGGAAGAACATGGCTCAGAAGCATGAAGGTTGTGGAGCTTGAATATGACGAAGACGGTAAAATAAAAACCATCGAAGGATTGGACGAAAATTAAGAGTTTCCAGTTTGTAAGATGACAAACTAAACTTTAAGCTTGTTCGAACTTTATTTAACCACAAAAGCTACAAAAGATTAGAAATTTCTATATTAAACAATTTTTATAAAAGAAGGCTAAACAATAGTTTTTAAAATCTTTGATTTTTGTTCTTTTGAAAGCTTTGATTACCTGATAAAGCTTTTTTAAACTTCTCTTTTGTGACTTTTGTGGTTAATTTAATATTAGTTTGGACAAATTTTTATGAGCGGAACCCGAAGGGTTCAATAAAAATAGCCGTAGGTGAAACCTATGGAATGTAAAAACAGATCATATTCACAAATTAATTTGTGGAATATTAAATTAAATGTTAAAAAAATTGCCATGCAGCATTTCCGAATTTATTTCATCGCATTTCTAATGGTTCCGTTACTGATTTTCGCCGAAGATGGCAGCCAGCTCTGGCTTCGATTCCCGGCAAAAAACGGAATTTCTGCAGATCAGATTATTGCGAAAGGAAACAGCACGACACTGAACATTGCCAGAAAAGAACTGAGCAGTCACTGGCAGGGGCAAACCGTGGAATTGCGAACCGATAAATCCTTAAAAAACCTGAAGGATGGCTACACCATAAAATCAAACCAGAATAAAATTGTAATTTCTGCCGGAAAGGAAATCGGTTTATTGTATGGGGTGTATCATATTTTACGGCTTCAGCAAACCAACGTTTCTACGGTCAATTTGAATATAACGGAAAAGCCTTCGTACGATGTAAGGATTCTTAATCATTGGGATAATCTGGACGGAACGATCGAACGTGGTTATGCGGGACATTCTCTCTGGAAGTGGGAAGATCTTCCGAACACAATTTCGCCAAGATACCAGGAATATGCGAGAGCCAATGCTTCCATTGGAATAAATTCGGTGGTGTTGAATAATGTAAATGCTTCGCCCAATATGCTTCGTGAAGATTATCTCAGGAAAGTAAAAGTCTTGGCCGATATTTTCAGACCTTATGGAATTAAAGTTTATTTATCCGTTAATTTTTCGTCCCCTAAAGTATTAAGAGGAACCGAAAACTCTGATCCGTTGAATAAAAACGTTCAGAAATGGTGGAAAGAAAAAGCTTCTGAAATTTATACATTAATCCCAGATTTCGGCGGATTTTTGGTGAAAGCCAATTCAGAAGGCCAGCCCGGACCTCAGGACTACGGAAGAACGCATGCCGACGGAGCCAATATGATGGCCGATGTTTTAAAACCTTACGGAGGAATTGTAATGTGGAGGGCTTTTGTCTACAGTCCGAGCAAAGACGACCGTGCCAAGCAGGCTTATCTGGAATTCGTTCCCCTTGACGGAAAATTTAGAGATAATGTAATTATCCAGATTAAAAACGGTCCGGTGGATTTTCAGCCGAGAGAAGCTTTCAATCCGCTATTCGGAGCGTTAAGAAAAACTCCTGAAATGGTGGAATTTCAGATTACCCAGGAATATCTGGGACAGGCCAATCATCTGGTTTATCTGGCGCCTTTATTTAAAGAAACTCTGGAAAGCAATACCTATTCTAATGGCAAAGGCTCAACCATTGCTAAAATTACGGACGGAACATTACGCCCGGCAAAGATGACTGCCATTTCTGCCGTTGCCAATATCGGGGAAGATACCAACTGGACAGGCCATCATTTTGCACAGGCCAACTGGTATGCATTTGGACGCCTTGCGTGGAATCATGAGCTTACATCAGATCAGATTGCCGACGAATGGATTAAAATGACCTTTACGGATAATGAAAAGTTCGTTAACCCGGTGAAAGAAATGATGCTCACTTCAAGAGAAACTGCTGTTGATTATATGATGCCTCTGGGACTTCATCATATTTTCGCAGGAGGGCATCATTACGGTCCGGAACCTTGGGGAGATTACAAAGGCGGAAGACCCGACTGGTCGCCGGTGTATTATCATCAGGCCGATAAAAACGGAGTAGGATTCGACAGAACCAAGACAGGCAGCAATGCAGTTTCACAATATTTTCCGCCGCTTAATGAAATGTACGGAAATATTGAAACCTGTCCGGAAAATCTTATCCTTTGGTCTCATCATGTACCGTGGCAATATAAAATGAAAGATGGGAAAACTTTGTGGGAAGAACTTTGTTACAAATATGATTCAGGAGTTCATAAGGTAAGAGATTACCAGAAGCTCTGGGATCAGATGGAGCCTTATATTGACCGTCAAAGGTTTGATGAAGTGCAGTCGAAGCTGAAGATTCAGTCTAAAGATGCTGTCTGGTGGAAGGATGCCTGTTTATTGTATTTTCAGACATTTTCAAAGATGCCTATTCCATACGACATTGAAAGACCGGTGCATGAACTTGAAGAAGTAAAAAAAATCAAACTGAATATGGGTCACCATAATTAAAAAAAATGAGGCAACTCTTTCTCCGTGATTGAAAAGAAGAGTTGCCTCAAAAAAAACTGTACGTGAAATTTTATCCGGTATTAATCGGAATAACTATATAATAATTAGTATATGGAATTTATGAGTATATGAACTTAAAAGTTCCTTATTTTAATGAAATGATCTTATTAAAAACATTTCCGTTTTCATCCTCTACTCTGATGACATAATTCTGTGAGGTATTACGGTCAAGATCAAAAGTAACATTTACTTCTCCGTTATCAGACTGCTTGGTGGCAGTATAATAGTTGTTGTCTGCAAAATCCGTTACAGAAATGGCAACAGGTTTTTTCACTTCAGACATGTGAAGTTTTACAAAATTACCTGAAATGGTGTATTCCGGTTTATTGATAACACTTACCGGCGTTTTATCAACCTCCATTACATTATCTTTGTTAATACTGATTCTGTATTTTTCAACCTTTCCTTCTGATTCTGCTACCAGGTAATACGTACCTGTTGAAAGCTCTTTAAGGTCATAAGATTTTGAAATTACATTTACGGCATTCAGTTTTTCTGAAAATATCTCGCCGTCAATATCGTTGTACACAAACAGTGAAACATTTTTAGCATTTGATATTTCAAAGTTTATTGTTTTTGCATTTACCGTTCCTAGAGAAATAGAAAAGTCTCTGTCTTTACTCATCAAGCTTGCTGAGATTAATAAGAATCCTGCAAGAAAAGTAGATTTTAAAAATGTATTCATAATGACAAGTTTTTTGTTATCAATAATTTATACTGCAAAGCTACAGCAGATCTTCTTTCAATTCTACAATACAATTTTCACATATATGTACAATATTAACCTAATTAGTATATTAATTAAATATTAATTGTTAATTTTACATATAATTAATCGGGCATCATATGAAACACGCCAATCCTGCATTTGAAGCTATAAAACCGAATATCGGCAGCAGCTTTACCAGTCTGAAGTTTCAGCGTAATGAAAATATAAAATCCCACGTCTGGCATTATCATCCGGAAGTGGAGCTTATATTTGTCTGTAAAGGTTCCGGGAAGAGGCAGATCGGAAGTAATATTTCTTATTTTTCGGATGGAGATCTCGTATTGATCGGGAGCAATCTTCCGCATTGTGGCCTTACCAACGAAAATACAAACAATGATTACGAAATGGTGATCCAGTTCAAGCCCGATTTTTTAGGAGAAAATATTTGGGATACTCCCGAAATGCATAGAATCTCTGCGTTACTTGAAAAATCGAAAGCCGGAATTGTTTTTAACGAAAACATCAAAAAAACAGTCGGTAAAAAGATTGCTGACATGCACGAAATGTCATCCCTCAATAAGCTGCTCAACTTCCTGGAAATACTGGATGAGCTTGCCACAACACAGGATTACAGGATACTGAATGCCGGAAAATATTATCTGCAGACCCAGGTGGAAGACAATGAGAGGATTAACCATATATTCAATTATGTGAAAGACCATTTTAAAGAACAGATCACGCTGGAAGAAATTGCAGATCTTGCCAATATGAAAGTCCCGTCTTTCTGCCGCTATTTCAAAAAAATTACTAATAAAACATTTACCCAGTTTGTCAATGAATACCGGATTACCCATTCTTTGAAGCTGCTTGCAGAACAGCCTTTAAGCATTACAGAAGTATGCTTTGAATCAGGGTTTAATAACTTCAGCTATTTTAACAAAACTTTTAAAGAATATATTAAGAAAAGTCCGTCACAATACAGAAAAGAATTTAATTATTTTATGGAATAATGAAACATAATAAAATATAATGTTAAATATCATATTTAAATAAGTTTAATTGAAAATATACGTGTAAATTTAACACTTTTAAAGTTTAAACCAGCGGTATTTCGATGACGGAACTATTACTTACTGATACCAGAGAGGCATTTCGTACAGCCTTTCGCTCAGAGCCTCAACATATTTTCCTTGCTCCCGGAAGAATAAATATTATCGGGGAACATGTAGATTACAGCGATGGTTTTGTGCTGCCTGCAGCCATTGATAAATATATCTGTTTTGCAGTGGAAAAATTGGAAGATTCAAATATCTGTACCTTTTTTGCTAAAGATTTTAATGATCGTTTCAGTTTTAACGTTCATGAAAAGCAATTACCTGTTTCACAAACCTGGGCCAATTATCTGCTTGGTGTTTTCAATGCAATACAGGAAGAAGGGAAAACAATAGGAGGATTGAATATTGCTTTCAGCAGTACGATTCCTATGGGTTCCGGATTATCTTCATCAGCCGCGCTGGAATGTGGTTTTGCCTTTATCCTTAATCAAATTTTTGATCTCGGTTTCTCAAAAAAAGAGCTGGCAGTAATCGGTCAGAAGGCTGAACATACTTTTGTAGGCGTAAAATGTGGAATCATGGACCAGTTTGCATCCGTTTTCGGAAAAGACGGAAAGGTGATGATGCTCGACTGCCACTCGCTGGATCATCAGTATTTCAACGCGGATCTTAAAGGCTACAGCCTGGTTTTATTTGACAGCTGTGTCAAGCATACGCATCTCACCTCCGGTTACAACGACAGGCGGAAAGATGTAGACACCGGAAAAAAAGCATTATGGAAAAAATTTCCGCATATTGTAAAATTCCGGGATTTTAATGTGGAAATGCTTGATGAAGTACGTGATGAAATAGGGGAAATCCCATACAAAAGATGTCTTTACCTGCTGGAAGAAATCAGAAGGGTAGAGCAGGCCGCTTTGGCGCTTTCTGAAAATAACGCCGAACGTCTGGGAAAACTGCTTACTGAAACCCATTCTGGACTTTCGGGAAAATTTGAAGTAAGCTGTGATGAACTCGATTTTCTTGTGGCAGAGACCTTACAGGAAAAAGGCGTTCTCGGAGCGAGAATCATGGGCGGAGGATTTGGCGGCTGCAGCATTAATCTTATTGAAGATGATCAGGTAGAAAATGTAATCCATACAATCCGCGAAAAATATGAAGCTGAATTTAATATTCAGATGAAAGTGTACCAGGTTAAAATTTCCGAAGGAATAAAAGAATATACGACCAATGAGTTTAGCATTTGACAGTAAAAAACACCCCCACAGAAGATATAACCCACTTCTGGACGAATGGGTTCTGGTTTCTCCGCAGCGTGCCAACAGGCCGTGGCAGGGACAAACGGAAAAAACAGCACCGGAAGAACTTCCCGCTTATGATTCCGGGTGTTACTTGTGTCCGGGGAATCTCAGAGCAAATGGCGAAATAAATCCGGATTACAAAGGAGTTTACTTATTCGACAATGATTTCGGATCTTTGCTCAGCGATAAAGTGAATTTTCCTGAGAACAATTCAGATTTTTTTTCCATGAAACCCGAAAGAGGAATTAACAGGGTAATTTGTTTTTCTGACAATCACAGCCTTACCCTGCCGGAAATGGAAAAGCACGATATTAAAAAAGTAGTCGATGTTTGGCAGCAACAGTATGAAGCGCTTGGAGCTGAAGATTTTATCAGTCACGTCCAGATATTCGAAAATAAAGGGCAGGTAATGGGATGCAGTAATCCACATCCTCACGGGCAGATCTGGGCACAGTCGTCCATTCCCTCTGCAGTAGCCAGGACTCAGGAAAATATGAAAGCATATTTTGAAAAAAACGGGACATCGCTTTTGGAAGACTACCTCGAAAAAGAACTGAATACCGGAGAAAGAATCGTTCTGGAAAACGAAAGTTTTGCAGCTCTTGTTCCTTTCTGGGCCGTCTGGCCTTATGAAACCATGATTATCAGTAAAAGAAAACTCACTAATATCTTGTCTTTTTCGGAAGATGAAAAGTATTTATTCGCCGAAATCATCAAAGATCTCACTACCAAATACGATAATCTTTTTGAGATATCATTTCCTTACTCAGCGGGGATTCATCAGTCTCCAACCGATGGACTGGAACATCCCGAGTGGCATTTCCATATGCATTTCTATCCGCCGCTTCTTCGAAGTGCCGAGGTTAAAAAGTTTATGGTCGGCTACGAAATGCTTGCGGAAGCACAAAGAGATATAACACCGGAACAAAGTGCTGAAATCCTGAAGAATCTTTCTACGGTTCATTATAAAAGTAAAAATTAAACCTTTTTATTCGTCAACATCAAGAATAATATTTCTAAACAACATTGATACAATTAAATTAGGAATAAGAGAAATTGTAATATTAATAGGAATGGGCTTTAGCCCATTTACCTTTTTTGTGATAAGAAATATGGCTTTAGCCGAAATTTAATTTTACATTCAAAAGTAAGAAGCTTTAATTTTAACATTAAAAATTAAAAGATTTTAAACAAAAAATAAGAGGACCCTAAAAGAGTTCTCTTATTTCTAATACTATTAAAAGTAAGTATTAATTTAATTCTTCAAGATTTTCGAATCTTGCATAAGAAGATTTCAGATGATGAAGGTGATCGGAAACTACCTGCGAACTTTCAGGACAAAGGTCTCCGCTTTCTAAAGCATCCTCATAAGCATTAATGGCTGCTTTCTCTCCGAATACAACATTTTCAAGGGTAGATTCGTCCTTATTTCCTGTAAATGAATTTTTAATATCAATCCAAGCTCTGTGCACAGCCCCTGCCGTACTTGTTGAATTATCTGCCTCACCGCCTTTTTCATTAATCAATCTGATAAGATCTGCTTTCATAGTCTGAGATTGTGATACCATCTGATCATAATCATTTTTCAAAGCAGAGTGCGTCTCCCATACTTTGTCTTCCACTTTAGAAAATCCTTCAATTCTGTCGTTCGTGATGTTCAGTAAATCGTTAAGTACTGATACAGTGTTTTCGTTGTTCATATTAAAATTTTTAATTGGTGTCCTTTGTAGGTTACAATAAACATGCCTTAATCAGGCACTTTTTAAAAATTTAAGTAAAAATTATGTTTGGCATAAAAAATGTTAATAGTATATTATTATACTAAATAAATAAATTTTAGTATATTTATATTTTAAATTCAATATCATGAATTATAGATTGACTAAAGAATTGCTTGACCTCTTAGAACTGTTTGAAAAAGAAAACAGTAACCAAGATTATACAGGCGATATCAAAGGCTTCATGGAATGGATTTGTAACACATCAAATCTTTCCAAAATAAAAATAGAAGAGCCGTACTGGGAGGGGAAAGAGAACGGAAGATCTCCGGAAAGTGCGATCAGTACTTTGCTTGTCCATCTGAATAGATATGCCAGGAACTATTCGAAATCTGCCATTTCAGATTCGGATTTCGTTACACAGGAAGATTTTATTTACCTTATTAATCTTAAAGTTTTCGGGCAGATGACAAAAATGGAGCTTATCAAAAGAAATATTCATGATAAACCTGTCGGAATGCTGATCATCACCAGACTGTTGAAGCAAGGCTGGATTGAACAGGCAGATTCGGATATCGACAAAAGAAATAAATTGATAAGCATCTCTGATAAAGGCAGGGAAGCATTGGAAGGGCAAATGACAAAGATTAGGCAGGCGACAGATATTGTCTCCGGAAATCTTACCTACAACGAAAAGATGGAACTTATCAGAATTCTTAATAAATTAGATCGTTTTCATTATCCTATTTTCTCAAAAAATATTGAAAGTAAGGATCTTATCAAAAGAGTATACGAAGAATATTCATTTAAAAACTAACTATGAAAAAGAAAATTGCGGTAATAGGATCAGGATTTTCAGGGCTTTCGGCTGCTGCGTACGCATCAAAAGAAGGGCATGAAGTTCACCTGTTTGAAAAAAACGGTGAGATCGGCGGCAGGGCAAGACATTTCAAAACCGAAAACGGCTATACCTTCGATATGGGACCAAGCTGGTACTGGATGCCCGACATCATAGAATCTTTCTTTAATAATTTTGGTAAAAAAGCCACAGATTTCTATACCCTGGTTCCTTTAGATCCGCAATTTGAAATGGTTTTTTCAGACGGCACCATGAATATTCCGCATAACTATGAAGAAATGAAAGAGCTTTTTGAAAAAACAGAACCCGGAGCCGGAAAAAAGCTCGACGAATTCATGAAGGATGCGCAATACAAATATGAAGTCGGGATGCAGGATTTTGTGAATAAGCCCTGCCATTCTTGGTTTGAATTCGTTTCTCCAAAAATAGCCAAAAGCGCAATGAAGCTGGATCTTCTTACCAATTTTCAGCGTTTTGTAAGAAAATATTTCAATAATCCTAAACTGATTGTTTTAATGGAGTTCCCTGTTATTTTTCTGGGAGCTGCGCCAAAGGATATTCCTGCGTTGTACAGTTTAATGAACTACGGAGGATATAAGTTAGGGACATGGTATCCGATGGGCGGCTTTTCAAAAATTATCGATGCAATGAAAGATATTGCAGAAGAGCAGGGAACCCGTTTTTATGTGAATGCAGATGTTCAAAAGATCAACGTAGACCAGAAAAAGGCCTCTTCATTGACGGTCAATCAGAAACAGATCGATTTTGATGTTATCATAGCATCATCAGATTATCATCACACCGAAACAAAACTTTTATCCGAAGAGTTTAGAAATTATGATGAAAAATACTGGGAGAAACGCGTTTTTGCGCCTTCGTGCCTGATCTATTATTTGGGATTTAAAGAAAAAATTCCTAACCTTAAACATCATACCTTATTTTTCGAAAATGACCTGGATCTTCATACCCAGGAAATATATACCGACAAAAAATGGCCTACCAAACCTTTATTCTATGCGTGCTGTCCTTCAAAAACAGATCCGTCTGTTGCGCCTGAAAATTGCGAGAATGTTTTTCTCCTGATGCCTGTAGCACCCGGAATTGAGGATTCCGAAGAAATAAGAGAACGGTATTTTATGGAGATGATTCTCAGACTCGAAAAGCACACCGGGGCAAGCGATCTTCTGCTAAAAATTGACTATAAAAAAAGTTATTGTATCAAAGATTTCAAAGAAGATTATAATGCGTATCAGGGAAATGCCTACGGTCTTGCCAATACTTTATCCCAGACCGCAGTGCTGAAACCATCGCTCAGAAACAAAAAAGTAAAAAATTTATTCTATACGGGGCAGCTTACCGTACCGGGACCGGGGGTACCACCATCCATCATCTCAGGAAAAATAGCTGCAACAGAAGCCACAAAAAATTGATTGCTATGAAAAAATTATTTGACGAACTTTCTTACAAAGTCAGTAAAGAGACAACCAAACAATACAGTACCAGTTTTTCAATGGGAATTCTTGCTTTGTCTTCCGCTATCAGAAATCCCATTTATGCCATTTACGGATACGTACGCCTGGCTGATGAAATCGTAGACAGCTTTCATGATTATGATAAGGAGAAACTGCTGCGTAAATTTAAAGAAGAAACATTTCAGGCGTTAGAGGACCGCATTTCGTTAAATCCTATCCAGCAGTCATTTCAGGAAACGGTACATAAGTATCATATTGACGAAAAACTCATTCACCAGTTTCTGAAAAGTATGGAAATGGATCTTCAGAAACTTGATTATAATTCCGACCTTTACAAAGAATATATATTGGGCTCTGCAGAAGTAGTAGGACTGATGTGTCTCCAGATTTTTGTAAATGGTGATAAAGAGCAGTATGAAAAGCTTAAACCGTATGCAATGATACTGGGCTCGGCCTTTCAGAAGGTAAACTTTTTGAGAGATATGAAGGATGATTACTATACGCTGGGAAGAGTTTATTTTCCCGGGCTGGATATGACCCGTTTCGACAATAATGTAAAGGCTTCCATTGAAAAAGAGATTGAGGAAGAATTCAGACAGGCGTTAATAGGTATTAAAATGCTTCCGACATCTTCAAGGTTTGGTGTTTATCTGGCCTACCGGTACTATAGATCATTATTCAGAAAGATCAAAAGAAAATCGGCCCAGAATATCATGAACGGAAGAATAAGGATTTCCAATGGAGCTAAGATTTCTCTCATGATGAGCTGTTATGTTCAATATAAAACTTCTTTATTCTAAGATTATTAAATATTATTAAAAATGAATTTTCTCATTGTAGTAGCAACTTTTTTCGTGATGGAGGGCATTACCTGGCTCACGCACAAATATATTATGCACGGCTTTTTATGGGCGCTGCATAAAGACCATCATGACCATAGCAACGATGGACACATGGAGAAGAACGACTATTTTTTTGTAATCTTCGCGGTTCCGACTATTATTTTGATGTATTACGGAACAGTTCAGAATTTTAACCACTGGTTTTACATCGCAATAGGAATTGCCCTTTACGGGATGGCTTATTTTTTTGTACACGATATTTTTATCCATCAGAGAATAAAATTTTTACGGGATACACAAAACCCATATCTTCTTGCAATCAGAAGAGCGCATAAACAACATCATAAGCATATCGGAAAGGAAAAAGGAGAATGTTTCGGGTTCCTTTGGGTGCCCGTTAAATATTTTAAAATGTATTTCAGCAAAAATAAATAATGGAGCAATACACTTATCTACTTATAAATTTTTTCACGGTAATCATCTGTTTTATTTTTTCTTTTCATCATAAGATTAAATTCAACAGGCACTTCGGTGCATTTATCGCAGCTTCTTTAATTGTGGGAACTGTATTCGTGATCTGGGATGCGTGGTTTACAAAAATAGGGGTGTGGTGGTTTAATGATCGATATCTTTTAGGAATACGTGTTGCCGGACTTCCGCTTGAAGAGCTGCTTTTCTTTATTTGCATTCCTTTTGCCTGTCTTTTTACTTATTTCTGTTTAGATAAATTTTTTAAGCTCGACTGGAAGCCGCTTCCGGAGAAAATTTTTGTTATCGTAAGTATTGTTATTGCTTTGTGTATTGCATTTTGGTTCAGAGACAGAGTTTATACTTTTATGACCTTCCTTTCCACAGCGTGTAGCCTTTTTATTCTGAAATTTTTATTGAAAGTAAGATGGATCGGCAAAGTTTCCTTTGTTTACCTTCTTCTGATGCCCGGTTTTCTGATGGTCAACGGAATTCTTACCGGCACCGGTTTGGAATCTCCCATCGTCAACTATAATCCTGAAGAATTTATGGGTATCCGAATGTTAACCATTCCTGTTGAAGATACCGTCTATGGTTATGAACTTATTTTATGGAATATTTTTCTTTTTCAAATGTTTAAAAAATCTGAAGACACATCTATGGTTGAAGTTGAGGCATAATCTTCGATTTTCAGATTTATAACAGATATATCATATTAGTTTTACTTAAAGCATTTCCGAAGTGGAGATGCTTTTTTTATTGATAATAATAAATGCCTAATTGGTATCATAAAAATCATATAACAATTCAAAATGAATAATAAAATTACGAAATATCATAAATAAATTTTTAAAATAAATAATTTAAAATATTGTTAATCAGAATTTTAATTGTTTAGGTTGTTTTTTGGCAATACTCAGAGAAATAATCTAATACTTTAAAATATTTAACAATGAAAAAAACTAAGCCTATAATTGCCGCGATCATGTTATCCGCAATTTTATTTGTTTCCTGCAGTAAAGAAAACAAATCTGAAAACGAATCTCAAAACACTACAACAACTGTTAAAGCAAGAGCAGAATACATTGAAGTAGAACCTAACGTAAGACTTCACGTAACCGATCTTGGGGAAGGAAAACCTGTTGTTTTAATTCACGGTTATCCGGTGAGTGACGCTTCATGGGAATACCAATATCTTCCACTAATCAAAGCAGGATACCGGGTGATCGGAATTACTTTGAGAGGATTCGGACAATCCGATAAACCGTACGGAAAATACAATTACGACCAGTTTGCTGCTGATATCAAAGCTGTTTTAGACAAATTGGATATTAAAGATGCAACACTAGGTGGGCATTCTATGGGCGGTGCAATTGCTTTGCATTACGTAGCAAAATACAACAGTGCCCATGTCAGTAAATTAGCGTTATTCGCCGCTGCAGCACCTGTTCATACCAAAAAACGGGATTATCCTTATCCGTTATTTACCAAAGAAGAAATCACCAAATGGGTAGATCTTGTCAGCGTAGACAGACCCGGATTGCTGAACACCATTGGTGAAAGATTCGTTTTATCTCCAACTTCTGTTTCACCGGGCTATCGGTGCATGGTTAGGCGGAATCGAGATGCAGTCATCGGCATATGCCATGGAACAGGCATTAATTGCTTTACGGGATGAAGATTTAAGAGGTGACCTGCCGAAAATTAAAATTCCAACCCTTATCATGCAGGCAAAACAGGACCGGATTGTCGCATATGCTTTAGCAGAGCAAATGAACAAAGCCATCAAAGGATCTACCTTAATTCCTTTTGAAAACAGCGGACACGCATTATTCCTGGAAGAAAAGGATAAATTCAACGCAGAACTTCTTAAGTTTTTAAAACAATAATTAGCCCCGATTGCCTGTGGCTGAAGTTGCGGGCAATTTTTTTTAAGATTTAAATAAATATTTAACCAAAATAAACTTTTATGAAACCATCTACAAACTTATTATCACCGGAGAATCACGCATTGGTACTGATTGATTTTGAAGGACAAATGGCATTTGCCACAAAAAGTATCGCCATTAGTGAATTAAGAAATAATGTTGCCATCATTTGCGGAGCATCCAAAATATTCAATGTTCCTACCGTTGTAACAACCGTTGCCGAACAAAGCTTTTCGGGTCCGGCGTTTCCGGAAGTTCAGGAAGCATATCCTATGGAAACCTCAAATTATATCGACCGTACTTCCATGAACACATGGGAAGATGAAGCAGCTTATAAAGCCATCACAGGAACCGGGAAAAAGAAACTGGTGCTTGCAGGATTGTGGACGGGTGTCTGCATTGTAGGACCTGCTTTATCGGCACTGGAAGAAAATTATGACGTATATGTAATCACAGATGCCTGCGGAGATGTAAGTGATGAAGCTCATGAAAGAGCCGTTCAGAGAATGATTCATGCCGGAGTAAAGCCTGTAACTTCAGTTCAGTATCTGCTGGAGCTTCAGAGAGACTGGGCGCGTCAGGAAACATACATTCAGGTGACGGATCTTATGAAAAAATATGGAGGTTCCTATGGGTTGGGCATTCATTATGCCCATAACATGCTGAATCATTAATATTTAAAAATTAAAATGTTGAAATCTTCATATTCCATATCCTACCTCTTAGGAATTTTAATGATCATCTTGTTTTTAGGAAAGCTGCCGGCTCAGGCATTTAAGCTGCTTCGTTACGATGAAAATTATGAATATCTTAAAGATTCCTCTGAAACTTTTTACAACCGCGTAAAATTCCTGCCGCTTAACCAAGAAAAGAATATCTATCTGTCTTTTGGCGGCGAGGCACGCTATGAATATGTAGATTTCAATAATGAAGACTGGGGAAGACAGAATATCGGCCACAACAATTTTTTGCTTCAGCGGTATGATATTCATGCAGATTTTCATCTCGGACAACATGTGAGAGTGTTTTCACAACTAAGAAGTGCCTTGCAGAACGGAAGAAAAAACGGTCCCCGCGGAATCGACGAAGATGAGCTAAGCATCCAGAATCTCTTTGTTGATGTTAAAGCTTTTAAAGATCAGGATAAAAATCTCGTTTTTCGTGTAGGGCGGCAGGAACTGGACTACGGTTCAGGAAGGCTGATCTCTGTGCGGGAAGGCCCGAATGCAAGGCTTTCTTTTACAGGAGCTAAAATCATGTATTACCAAAAGGCTTTTTCGGTAGATGCATTTGCGATGATGGCAGATAGTATCAACACAGGAGTTTTTGATAATACAATATCGAAACAGCTCAACCTTTGGGGAGCTTATTCTAAAATCATCTTTCAGAAAGCTGGAAATCTGGATGTATATTATCTCGGGATTCACAGGGATAATGCTGTTTTTGAAGCAGGAATGGCCAAAGAAAAACGCCATACTGTTGGAGCACGTTTCTGGAAATATGGCGGAGGATTTATCTATAATCTCGAAGCTGCCTATCAGTTCGGAAGTTTTGGAGATCGAACTATCCGGGCCTGGACAGGGTCCGTAGATGTCGGCTATTTGTTTGAAAATGTAAAATTCAAACCAAGCATTAATTTTCGTAACGATTATATCTCAGGAGATCATAACAAGAATGATAATAAACTTCAGACTTTTAATCCTCTATACCCTAAAGGCGGCTATTTTGGCTTCAGTCCGCAGGTAGGGCCGGTGAATCTTATTGATATTCATCCTTACATTACGTTAGATCTGTCATCAAAGCTTAGAACACAGGCAGATGTTGTTTTCAACTGGCGATACGCCCTTCAGGATGGAGTATACAGACCAAGCGGAGCATTAAACCGTCCCGGAAGCAGTTCAGACAAAAGATATATCGGTACGGCCTATCTCATCAATTTTACTTACAGCTTCAGCCCGTACATTACATTGGTAAGCGGTATTCAGTATTTCCAAAAAGGTGAATTCATTGAAGATATTATTCCCGGTGCAAAAAGCGGTGTCTTCTATAATATCCGTTTAGGCTTTAAATTTTAATTATCACTTAAAAAATTAACAACCTTGCTTAAACTTTCTGATTAACCGTAAAAGATGCAAAAGATTTAGATCTTTAAATAAGTCAATCAACTTCGAGAATATAGAACACAATAGTCTAAAAATCTTTGATTTTTATTCTTTTGAGAGCTTTGTTTATCTAAACTTTAAAATAATCTTTTGTCTCTTTTGCGGTTAAAATCAAATTAGTTTAAAAGGTAAAATCACTAAAAACAACTTTATTATGCAAAATGTAATATTAAAATATTCAGGAATTTCAAAATTACTGCTGATTGCAGCTCTTGTAGGAGGTTCAATAACAAATTATATTTCGGCTCAACAAACAGCAGAGGTAAAAACAGCCATTGGCACAAAAAAAGTATGGGGAACAGTAGATGGTGTGACCATTGAAGGTTTGGTGAACGGACCGTCCGCAGCAGTGGCAGACCTTCAGATTGCCTGTGTTTTCGAATATACGGAAGGAGATATTTTTAAATCTCCCGCACTTCCTGCAGAGCTGAACGGAATGGTACATCTTGATGAAGCCCTAAAAGGCATTATTACCGAAGTCAGAAAAACCGGAAAATTCAAAGGATATGCATTGGAAACACTGCTGATTGATCCTCCTAAAGGAAGCATGGGCGCTAAAAAACTATTGCTCATCGGACTTGGTGACAGAAATAATTTCGATGCTGAATTGATGAAAAAAGTTGGAAGTGTAGCCATGAGAGAAGCATTAAGACTAAAAGTTCAGACCGTATCATTTGCCAGCGACATTAAGGATGCCGGAATCGATTCTCCTACAGCCCTTGTAGCAGGAAATGTTGTGTTGGGAGCTTTTGAAGCCTATCGTGCTCAGGCTTATCTGAATACTCAGCACGTATCGGAAAAAATGGCTGTTAAAAAGCTGATCCTGCTTGCAGGACCTTCATTTTTTACGGTTGCCGGTGGCGGAATTAAAGAGGCGATTGATCAATTAAATGCAAAGTAGCCATGACAGCTGATCTTATTTTATACAACGGGAAAATCCACAGTTTTACTAATGATGCTCAGGATATTTCGGCAGTAGCTATTAAAGACGGTAAAATTCTCGCCATAGGAAATGACGGACTGACCGATCAGTTTTCCGGTGAAGCTACAAAAATGATCGACCTTAAGAAAAAAAGAGTAGTACCAGGAATCAATGATTCCCATATTCACCTCATCCGTGGCGGACTGAACTATAATCTTGAGCTGAGATGGGATGGTGTTCCTTCACTAGCCGATGCGTTACGCATGCTGAAAGAGCAGGTAGACTGTACACCATCTCCGCAGTGGGTCCGTGTCGTTGGCGGGTGGTCAGAGTTCCAGTTTGCAGAAAGAAGAATGCCTACATTGGAAGAAATTAATGCGATTGCCCCTGAAACTCCTGTTTTCATCCTTCATCTTTACGACAGGGCCCTCATGAACAGAGCGGCTTTAAAAGCGGTGGGCTACAATAAAAATACACCTGCTCCTCCCGGAGGACAGATTGAAAGAGATTCTAACGGAGAACCCACAGGCCTTATCATTGCAACACCGAATGCCATGATTTTGTATTCAACACTGGCTAAAGGTCCCAAGCTTTCTTATGAACATCAGCTCAATTCAACAAGACATTTCATGAAAGAGCTCAACCGTTTCGGAATTACCAGTGTCATTGATGCCGGCGGAGGTTTTCAGAATTTTCCCGATGATTATCAGGTGGTGAACGAATTAAATGAGAAAAAACAGTTAACGGTAAGAATAGCCTATAATTTATTCACCCAAAAACCCAAGCATGAATTCGAAGATTTCAGTGACTGGATTGATACCGTAAAACTCTATCAGGGTGACGATATGTACCGGCACAATGGAGCCGGTGAAATGTTGGTATTCTCTGCGGCAGATTTTGAAGATTTCCTGCAGCCAAGACCCGATCTTCCCGAAAATATGGAAGCGGAGCTGGAAAAAGTAGTCAGGCTTCTGGTGGAAAACCGCTGGCCGTTCCGTCTTCATGCGACGTATGATGAAAGCATTACCCGGTTTTTAAATGTTTTTGAAAAAATTAATCAGGAAATTCCTTTCAATGGGCTTCCATGGATTTTTGACCATGCGGAAACCATAAGCGAAAGAAATATTGAAAGGGTAAAAAAACTAGGCGGCGGAATTGCCGTACAAAGCAGAATGGCTTATCAGGGAGAATATTTTACGGATCGGTATGGGTCTGCTGCTGCAGAAAACACTCCTCCCGTAAAGAAAATGCTGGAAATGCAGGTTCCTGTAGGTGCAGGTTCCGATGCCACAAGGGTGAGCAGCTACAATCCCTGGGTTTCCATGTATTGGTTAACGGCCGGTAAAACGGTGGGCGGTCTTCAATTATACAACGAAACAAGGTTGGACAGGAAAACCGCATTGGAATTGTACACCAAGGGAAGCGCCTGGTTTTCTCAGGAACATCACAAGAAAGGGGATATTCAGATAGGAATGTTTGCTGATCTGGCCGTTTTAGACAAAGATTACTTCACAATTGATGAAGAAGATATCAAAAATATTGAATCTGAAATGACGATCGTCAATGGAGATATTGTCTATGCTAAAGGGGATTTTTCATCGTTTGCTCCTCCGTCTGTTCCGATTCTTCCCGACTGGTCACCTACGAATTTATATAACGGATATTATCCTGTTGGTGGTCATGTCCAGAAAGAGATTGAAAAGAATTCAAAATCTACACAGAAAGTACCGTTAACTTCCCAGGTTCACAGCTGTGCCGGAAGCTGCGGCGTACACGCCCATAATCATGATCAGGCAAGGATGAGCAATCTGCCAGTCAACAATTATCATTCATTTTGGGGAGCCTTAGGATGCTCATGTTTTGCTTTTTAAATTAAAAATTATGGAAATTTTACATAAAATTCTCTACTCAAATATAGGATCATCATTCAACAATGTGGCATTGCTTATCTTCAGAATACTGCTGGGACTTGAACTCTTCAGAGTACACGGACTGAAAAAATTCAGGCTTAAAAACGGTAAAAAAGAAATCATTCCCAATCCTCTCGGACTTCCGGTAAAGCTGAATGCTTTGGTCGCTTCTTTTGCCGATCTGGTAGTTCCTTTTTTAATCATTCTCGGCTTGGGAACCAGACTTGCGGTGCTTCCGACAATCGGGGTAACAGCAATAGGATATTTTGTGGTTCACAGAAAGGACTCTCTGGAAGTACGGGATGTTCCTTACATGTATACATTGTCATTACTGTTAATTCTTGCTTTAGGTGCAGGAACGTATTCACTTGATTATTACTTATTAAATACACTTTAAGAAAATGGAAACTTCAATCGGAATTAAAAATGAAAATTTAGCAAAAGTTGCTGAAGAAATGGTAAAAGTATTGGCAGACGAATTCGTTCTGTACACCAAAACAAGAAAAGCCCACTGGAATGTGGAAGGACAGGATTTTTATAACAAGCACCTGTTTTTTTGAAGCACAGTACCAGCAACTGGATGAGATTATTGACAGCGTAGCTGAAAGAATCAGGACTTTAGGACATTACGCACCGGCAACGTTGAAAGAATATCTTGAACTCACACATCTTTCGGAACACCACCTGGAGGCTAATGACAGTTTAACGTATATCAAAGCCCTTCTTTCCGACCATGAGAGCATTCTGATTCATCTTAGAGAAAATATCAATAATTTTGCTTCAGAATTTCATGATGCCGGAACCAGCGATTACATTACCGGCTTAATGGAAACTCATGAGAAAATGGCGTGGATGCTTCGTTCACACTTAAAATAACCGTATGGAAACTAAATCAAATATTGGCTTTGTAACCCTGCTGTTGACCATGATTGCAGGATATTGTGATACGGTAACTTTTGTATCGGCCGATGCTGTCTTTTCGGCACACGTCACGGGTAACTTTATTGTATTTGCGTATCAGTTTGTAAAAGGATCTGAGCTTAATGCCTGGGTAAAGCTGCTTACTTTTCCCGTTTTTATCATAGCGGTAATTACAGGAGGAAGAATGGCCTACCGGTTTACCAACCACTATTCCATTATGTTCTGGGAAGGATTTCTGTTACTGCTGAGCGGAATTTTCGTAGCCGTATTCAGTTATCTCGGAATTTTTGAAAAATGGATGATGTATGCGGTGGCAATGACAGCCGTTTTTGCCATGGGTCTACAGAATGCCTTCGGAAAATTATATGCGAAAGAAACCTATGGACCGACAACAATGATGACCGGAAATGTAACCCAGGCTTCTTTGGATTTCGGAAATTTGTTGAGGAAAGGGTTTAAAGATCCGGATGCAATAGCCAGCCTGAAGAAACAGATGATCACCATCTTTGGCTTTCTGGGAGGATGTTTTCTGGGAGCTTTTGCCGGGAAACAGATCGGTTTGGCAACACTTATGCTTCCGGGAATAGGAATGCTGATCTGCTATTTCTACCACCGGAAAATTTAGCTTTAAAATTCAAATTAAATATCATAAAGAATTATCTTTAGACAATGAATTCTACCGCTTTCATATCTTCCGGAAAATACGCCCGTTTTTTATTCCTGGCCATAATATTATTGTCGGGAATCATTCAGGTACATGCACAGGCTGATGCAGATCCGCAGCAACTGAAAAAGAAAATTGCGGCAGCAGCAGATGATCAGCAAAAGGCCGAATTGCTGATTACCCTGAGCAGTTATTATCTTAACAAACCGGGAGAGCTGAAAGCTGATATTGATGAGGCCACGCAGCTTAATAAGCAAGCCGGAAAATTAAGCACGATGTTAAAATATAAAGCTGGAATCGGGAAGGCAATGCTTCTCGATGCTCAGATTCACAGGGAAAAAGGAGAACGGGACAAAGCTTTACAGCTTACCAATGCTGCGCTGGCTTTTGCAAAAAAAAATAATCTGAGGGTCGTTACAGCTGATGTTTACAAGGAGCTTTGCGCCTACAAAGGATATGAAAGACCGGATATTGAAGAGAAAATAAAATATTTGGAACAGGCAGTTTATTTATATAAAAGAGGTAAGGCAGTTAAAAAAGAAGCCGATGCTCTAAAGGATCTCGCAGATTATTATGGTTTGGCAGAGCAGAATCAAAAAGCATTAAGCCTTCTTGAAAATGCAGTCGGGCTTTATAAGTCGATCGGTTATAAAGAACTGCAGGGAATTTATACTTTGATGTCAGGAAATTATGGAGTGCTGCAAAACGCACAATTGTCTCTGAAGTATGCGTTGCTGGCAGAAAAAACGGCAGAAGAAGTTCAGGATAAAAGCTATCAGTGGTGTACCATTTATAATCATCTCGGTCTTGCCTATTATGATCTCCTCAAGTTTGATCTTGCCTTTGCCAATTTTGAAAAAGCACTGAATATAGCGCTGGAAAATAAAAATATTGGCGACGTGAACGCGATTACCTATAACCTTGCGTCGCTGTACTGCCACAAGAAAAACTACAAGGCAGCCTTACGTACATTAAAACGTACGGAAAAGAATTATCCTCCTATAGACGAGATTACCAAAATACGTCAGTTGTTTATATTCACAGTATCATATTCTATGCTTAAAGAAACGGAGAAATCGAGACCGTACTATGAACAGCTGCTGAAGAAATATAATGAATCTGATATAGGTCTTTTTTATAAACTTACGGGAATTATTATCTATCTGCAACGATCGGGTCAGCCTGAAAAAACGTATGCATATCTCGAAAAGTTCAGGAAGTTTTCTAAAGAGTCTAAAAATCTGGTATTTTATTCGCAGATCGAGCTTCTGGCCTTTCAGTCTGACCAGGCAAGTAAAAAATACGAATCTGCCATCAAACATCTGCAGCAGCACCAGGTGTATAAAGATTCAATTTTTAATCTTGAAAAGCTGAAACAGTCTACCGCTCTGCAGCTTCAGTTTGAGACGGAGAAAAAGGATAAGAACATCAGATTACTTAGGGAGCAGGGGAAAGTTCAGGAAGCTAAAATTCAGAATGAAAAAGTGATACGGTATGTTTTCTTAGGAAGTATTATCGTCCTCATTCTTTTTGCAGCGCTTCTTTACAACCGGTCAAGGCTTAAAAACCAGGCTAATAAAAAACTGGAACTGAAACGTCAGCAGATTGATGAGCAGAACGAACAGCTCAAGAAACTTCTCGGTGAAAAAGAATGGCTTCTGAAAGAAATCCATCACCGCGTAAAAAACAATTTACAGATTGTCATAAGCCTGCTCAATACACAATCTGCCTATCTGGAAAATGAGGATGCTTTAATGGCTATCCAAAACAGCCAGCACAGGATGCATGCGATGTCCCTGATTCATCAGAAGCTGTATCAGTCTGATAATCTTTCGACCATCGATATGTCTTGGTATATCTATGAGCTTATTAATTATATTAAAGAATGTTATTCATCAGAAAAAAAGATCAGCTTTGTAATGGATGTGGATAAGATTTTTCTGGATGTTGCTCAGGCGGTTCCGCTGGGACTTATACTGAATGAGGCTATTAATAACACGGTAAAATATGCTTTCCCCGAAAGCAGGAAAGGAGAAGTTGAAGTTTTATTTAAAAAGTCAGAAAATAATGCATACAGGCTGGTGATTTCTGACAATGGAGTAGGGCTTCCGGATGATTTTAATATTGATGAAACAGAATCTCTCGGGATGAACCTTATGCGCGGACTTACCGATCAGCTCGAAGGAGACTTTACCCTTGAAAGCAAAAACGGGTTAAAAATAACAATCAACTTTAGAAAAAATACAGATATCGATGCTGAGCATGCAGATATCGTAAAAGAATAATGAAAGAAAAAATATTAATTGTAGAAGACGAATTCATCGTGGCCAATGACCTTAAACTTATGCTTAAAAAAGCGGGTTATCAGGTTACAGGCATCGCTTCTTCCGTGGTACAGGCCAGAAAATCCATACAGGAAAAAAGACCTGATTGGGTACTGATCGATATTATCCTGAAAGGAGACCTTACTGGAATTGATCTCGCGTGGGAACTTCGGAAGATCAATCTGCCTTTTCTCTATATTTCTGCCAATACCAATCAGTCGGTATTGGAAGCGGTAAAAGAGACGCAGCCTTACGGGTTTATGGTAAAACCTTTCCGGGAACGGGATCTCATCGTAATGCTGGATATCGCAAAGTATCGGTTTGATATTGAAAAGGGAACTGCGGTTTCGGAGGCTTTCCATACTCAGGAAATAGAGGGAATCATAGGCGAAAGTGAGGTACTCAGGGATGTTATTGAAAAAATTAAAGTTGTTGCGCCTACCGATACTTCTGTATTGGTTGTGGGAGAAAGCGGCACCGGAAAAGAGAAAATAGCGCATGCCGTTCACGATCTTTCAGAACGAAATTTAAATCCTATTGTAATTGTAAATTGCGCTGCATTGCCGCATTCACTTATTGAATCCGAACTGTTCGGACACGAAAAAGGAAGTTTTACAGGAGCCAATACCCAGAGGATCGGAAAATTTGAACAGGCCAACGGAGGAACGATATTTCTTGATGAAATCGGCGAGCTGCCTCTCGACTCTCAGGTAAAGCTTCTTCGGGTGCTTCAGGAAAAAGAAATAGAACGTCTTGGAGGAAATAAAACCCTGAAAGTGAATGTCAGGATCGTAGCGGCAACCAACCGTTCCCTCGAAAAAGAAGTGGCGGAAGGAAGATTCAGGCTGGATCTGTATTACCGGCTGAATGTATTCCCGATAGAGCTTCCTCCTTTACGAGAACGAAAAGAAGATATTGAACTGCTCGCAAATTTTTTCCTTAAAAAATATGCTTCCGCTTCAAAAAGGAACATCCATTCGATAAGCAGAAAAGGGATGGAGCAGCTCCTGGGTTACCACTGGCCGGGAAACATCAGGGAACTGGAACATCTTATCGAAAGAAGCGTACTTTTGACTAAAACATCGGAAATTGAAAGCTTTGATCTTCCGAAAACCGTTGAACAGCAATCAGACATTCCCTCCGGAATATTAAAATCTATGGAGGAAATGGAAAGAGAACATATCATGAATGCACTCGAAACCAGCTTTGGTAAGGTCTCCGGACCGGGAGGAGCAGCTGAGCTTTTAAAAATGCAGCCCCAGACGCTCTATTCTAAAATGAAAAAGCTGGGAATTGATAAAGGCTACAGATAAATCCTAAAAATCAATAAATTTCAATAGGGGCGGACTTTAGTCCGCTCAACATTAAATACAAAATCAAGGCTTTAGCCGAAACTTAATTCAAAACAATTCGCTTATTCAATAAGCGAAGCATCAATCTTGTCATTAATTATCACATTAAATCATCATCTAAATGGAAAAAGAAACCGTACGAATAGAAGGCTTCAGCGATGCTGTTTTTGCCATTGCCATCACCCTGCTGGTTTTAGACCTGCATATGCCCAATGAAAATAGTGTAAAAAGCGGAAACGAGCTGCTCCATTTTCTGAAAAATCAGTGGCCTTCTTTTTTAGCATTTTTCCTCTCTTTCTTCAGTATATTTATCATGTGGGTCAATCATCATAAGATTTTCAAACAAATTTACAGCCGGAATTCCGGGATCATGTTTTCCAACGGACTGATCTTATTTCTTGTTTCTGCCGTTTCATATCCCACCTCTCTGCTTGCGAAATTTTTCAATGGGGAAGCATCTGCAGTCGTAGTAGCTATTTATACAGGAATCTTTGTCCTGATCAATTTGGCGTACAACCTGTTATGGTTCGTGGCAAGCCGTAATAAAAAACTTTTGCGTCCGGGCATCAGCGATGTGGCAATCAGGAAAATTCAAAACAATTACCTCTTCGGATTTCCTGTTTATCTTATTGCATTGATCTGTTCTTTCAAAGCTCCTGCCGTCGCGCTCATCCTAATTTTAGGTTTATGGATTTTCTGGGCTCTTTCGTCCGGCAAAATAGAAATGGGTATTAAAAATGAGCTGAAATCGTAAATTTAATCTTTAGTTCTAAAAAAATGTTTTTTATGGATTCCGAGTTTCTGCATTTTTGAGATAAGCGTAGTGGAAGGAAGTCCCAGTAATAAAGCAGCTCCCTGTTTGCCGGAAATCCGGCCGTTGCACTTTTCCACTACTTTCAGGATATGTTCTTTTTCGACCTGCTGAAGGGTTTTAATTTGCCATTCTTCCTGGTTCTGTTGATGAAATCCGATGTTTTTCGGGACTGCTATTTCGTTAATGATATGATCTTTAGCAGAGATAATGCTTCTCTGAACCATATTTTCCAGCTCACGGATATTTCCCGGCCATGAATTCAGGCACATCTGCTGAAGTACTTTCTGTGAGAATCCCGTGATTTTTTTTCCGTTTTTCTGATTATGTTTTTCCAGAAAATACATTGCAAGAAGAGGGATGTCTTCCTTTCTTTCACGAAGCGGAGGAAGTTCTATCGGAAATACATTCAGCCGGTAATACAGATCGCTTCTGAACTTACCTTCAGCAACTTCTGCTTCAAGATTCCTGTTGGTTGCCGCAATAATCCGCACCTCAACTTTAATGCGTTTGTTCCCTCCGATTCTTTCCACTTCCTTTTCCTGAAGCACCCGAAGCAGCCTTCCCTGAAGCTCCAGAGGCAGTTCGCCGATTTCATCCAGGAAAATCGTACTGTTATGAGCCTGCTCAAATTTTCCTTTGCGCTGTTCCGTTGCTCCCGTAAAGCTTCCTTTCTCATGCCCGAACAGTTCGGATTCGATAAGGTTGGAAGGAATAGCGGCACAATTAATCCGGATCATTTTTTTAGGAGATGAGGCTGAAAGATTGTGGATAGCCTGGGCAATGAGCTCTTTTCCCGTTCCCGTTTCACCGTAAATTAAAACTCCCGACTGTGAAGGAGCTACCTGCGAGATTTTTTCATAAATTGCCTGCATTGCGGCACTTTCTCCGATGATGCCGTTAAAACCTTTCTGAGCAGCTGTTTCCTTTTGTTCAATAATTTCAGTTTCTGGGACAGCTGTTTTTAAAGACCCCGCTATTCTGAGTATCTGAACCGTACGTATGCTCACGGCCAGCTGTGTGGAAACGGCAGCCAATATTCTTTCCGGAAGGTCTTCCGGGGTAAAATAGTTCTTATACAGCAGAAAAAGAATGCTTTCGTGATCATGAAGCGACGGAAGAGCCAGTGCTACCGCCATGCGCATTCCCGTATTCCCCGAAGCAAGAAGCGATGAAAATTCCTGATTTTTCTTATCGATGAAATTTTTAAGATCAAAAAGAAGAGGGTCCGCAGATTTCAGACACTGGATTATAATCTCGTCTTTGGGAGAATATACCGTATCGGCTCCGTATTTCCTGTCTGCAAAACTGCTGTGAAAAATTCTGAAGCCTTTATGATGCTGATCGCAATTTAAAATGATGATTTCATCATAATTAAGCACAGGCTTACAATAATTTTGTAACGCGATACCCAGCTGAGACTGATCTAAAGCTTTAGAAACCGCCATATTCACAGCAGATATGCTGAGCTGTTCCTTCTGCATATCCTGAAGCCGCTTTATGAGGATGAGATTCTGATCAGATGTATTCATTTGCCGGAAATTGAAAGGTTAAAGATAGTGAAATTGATGTTTTATTTTTTAAATTTATGTTTAAGAATCATTCTTTAATACAATTACATCAAATCAATGAATATCAATCTTACTTCTAAAAATGCACTGGTAGGTGCGTCCACTCAGGGTATCGGAGCAGGCATTGCGCTGGAACTGGCAAAATGCGGTGCCAATGTCACAGTAATGGCAAGAAATGAACAGAAACTGAAAGCTTTTACAGAAAAGCTTCCGGTATTGCATGATGAACAGAAGCATCAGTATCTTGTAGCAGATTTTTCCGATTTCGAAGCTTTTAAAAACATCATTTCGGAGTATTTCAGCCTTAATACGGTGGATATCCTGGTCAACAATACCAACGGTCCGCAACCCGGTGCGGCTTTCGGTAAAAAGACGGAAGATTATCAGTCAGCTTTTGATCTTCTTTTCAAAACCGTCTGTGAAACCACAAACCTGGCCCTGCCTAAAATGATTGAAAAGGGCGGCGGCCGTATCATTAACGTTTCATCTTTATCCGTAAAGGAGCCGATTCCTAATCTTGCCCTTTCCAATTCAATCCGGTCTGCGGTGATTGCCTGGTCGAAAACGCTTTCTATTGAAGTGGCAAAACATAATGTTACCATCAACAATATCCTCACCGGCTATTTCAATACGGAACGGATTAAAAATCTTATCAGTCATGAAGCCGCAGAAACCGGCCGTTCTCCGGAAGAAATCCGAAAAGCAAGAGAGGATAAGATTCCCATGAAAAGACTTGGACAGCCTGAGGAATATGGGCAGCTCGTGGCATTTCTTGCTTCAGAATATGCATCTTATATTACCGGAACAAGTATCCCGCTGGACGGAGGGTTAAACAATACTTACTGAAATAAATTTAACCGAAAAGATGGCGCTTATTTTATAAGTTTAGCGACAGTCTTTAGCTGGTGGAAACTTAATACATCCAAACCTCACAGGTTTTCAAAACCTGTGAGGTTTTTTTTGAATTGTAAAAGAAAAAGGTTTGTCATCCAACGACTTTTACTAAAGTCTCCCACAGATTACAGTAAACAAAATGCAGTTGACGAAAGTTTCAAACAAATTGCAGGAAACAAAATGCAGTTGACGAAAGTTTCAAACAAATTGCGGGAGACAAACTGCAATTGCAGGAAGTTACAAACAGGTTTGCGAGGAACAAAATGCAGTTGACGGAAGTTTCAAACAAATTGCGGAAGATAAACTGCAATTGCAGGAAGTTACAAACAGGTTTGCAGAGAACAAAATGCAGTTGAAGGAGATCAAAAACAAGTATTTCAGAATGCAATAATCTTCAAACGTCCCGGATATTAATCTGAAAAACCCAATTCTAGCCCGGATAGAAACGGCATCCTTTTTTCGGCGGCGGGAGCGAAGCTCCCGCCGCCGAAAAAAGATAGAGTGGATAGCCGGATTAAGCTCCTTAAAAAAACAAAACCTGCCATCACAGCAGGTTTTAATATTATAAAAATTTTATCTTAATGTCCTGATTTCGCATCAGCATCCTGCTTTACATGACTCAAATATTTCGTGCAGTAAGCGCCGAAAATAAGAATCACAATATAACAGAATACAGGAATGATAAACGAATGCTGCACGCCGAATACATCCGCCAGATAACCCTGGAAAATAGGAACAATCGCTCCACCCAAAATAGCCATCACGACTAACGAAGAACCCTGGCTGGTATATTTCCCTAAACCTGAAATCGCCAGCGTATAAATATTCGAGAACATAATGGAATTGAAGATTCCGATTCCCAGAATGCTGTACATTGCCATTTCACCATGATTCAACATTGCTGAGATTAACAGAACGACATTCACTGCCGCAAAGATGGATAATGTTCTTGCCGGAGCTGCTTTCCCGATAAAGAACGCAATAAAATTAAGAGCAATAAATACCAGGAAGAAGCTGATCTGTGCAAAAGTAAGATCTACAATGCTAAAGATCACCAAAAACACAACTGCCGCCGCTCCCAGCATATACAACGCTTTTTTACCCTGGCTAATTGACTGGTTCAGGGAAATAGCTCCCAAGAAACGTCCGATCATGGCACCACCCCAATATAAAGAAAGATAGTTTTTGCTCACTACTTCAGATAAATTCATCACCTGAGGCTGTTCCAGGAAGCTGATGATAAAGCTTCCCACGGCAACTTCTCCACCTACATAACAGAACATGGCAAGAACTCCGAATTTCAGATGGTTATGCTGCAGAGCACCGAACCCTTTTACGATTTCTTCACCCTTTACCTGAAAATCAGGAAGCTTTACTCTTGAGATTAATAATGCTACTAACAGCAGAATACCTGCAAAGATAAGATAAGGAATTTTGGTTGCCGCAGCAGAAAAAGAACCGTCCGGGGCAGAGAATAATTCGAAAATCAAATGGCCGCCCAAAACCGGTGCAATTGTTGTCCCGAACGCGTTGAAAGCCTGCGTCATATTCAGTCTGCTGGATGCAGATTCTTCCGGACCAAGCAATGATACATACGCATTGGCTGTAATTTGAAGAACGGTAAATCCGAGGCCTAAAATAAATAACGCACCTAAAAATAACCCGTAAGAAGCAAAGCTTGCCGCAGGGTAAAACAGCACGCAGCCTAATGCGGCAAGGAAGATCCCGAAGAGAATTCCTTTCTTGTAGCCTACTTTATCAATCGGGTCGCCCTGTGTGGTTGAAATTAAAAAGTAAATCAGGGAACCGATAAAATAAGCCCCGAAGAAACAGAACTGTACCAGCATCGATTCGAAGAACGATAAATTAAACAGTTGTTTCAGATAAGGGATCAGGATATCGTTCATACAAGTGATGAACCCCCACATGAAAAACAACAGAGTGATGGTAATAAGAGGAACGGTATAATTCCTGCTTTTGGCCTTTACATCATTGATCATAACATTCATTTATTTAAAAAAGTGGTTAAAGATACCTATTTTAGTGCTAAAATCTTAATTTGAGACATTAAACTTATCATGAAAATTTCTTTTATTTAAATTTCGTGGTCAAGGCTGAAGTTAATGTCACAGATTCTCAGTGCTGTCAGAATTTTTATTTAGATTTGTTATATAAAATTTCCCTATTCTCAATGGATTCCAGACAACATATTTTAAATAAGTCGGAAGAGCTGAAAGAAGATTTCTTGCCGCATCTTTCTGCCGATCCCGTAATTTTCGGATTTGACCGGAATGAACTCAAGGTTCTTCTTCTTAAAATGAATTACCGTCAACAGTGGCTCTTGCCCGGCGGCTATGTAGGTAAAGATGAAGACCTGGATGAAGCGGTGATCCGGATTTTAAAGGAAAGGGCAGGGATTACGAATATCTATCTTGAAGAATTCGGTGTCTTTGGCAAAAAGAACAGGAGTGAATTTTATTTTGAAGATTTTGATCATACACTGTTCCATAAGCAGCGGTTTGTTACAATAGGATATTATGCACTTTGCAATCCGTCGCGATTTAAACTGATCGCAGATGCATACAGCGAAACCTGTGAATGGATCTGTCTGAGCAGGCTACCGGAGATTGAACTGGCAATGGACCACAGGGAAATTATAGAAAAAGCCCTTCTCACGCTGAGAGAAAAGATTTCGCATAAACCGATTGGGTACAATCTCCTCCCCGAGAAATTTACGCTTCCTGAATTACAGAAATTATATGAAGTGATTCTCGGAAAAGAACTCAACCGGGGAAATTTTTACCGAAAAATCATGAATCTTGGAATTCTGAAGAAGCTTGACGAACAAAGAAAGGGTGGTGCCCATAAAGCGCCAGATCTCTATTCATTCAATAAACGAAAATATACGAAAGCTTTGGAAGGCGGACTTAATACTTGGTAATTACAATGAAAACAAGTGCAGGAATTTTATTGTTTAAAAAAACGGAAAGCCACATTTATTATTTTCTCGTTCATCCGGGCGGGCCGTTCTGGAGAAATAAAGATTTGGGAGCCTGGTCGATTCCGAAAGGGGAAGTTTTGGAAGGTGAAAGTCTGCTGGAGCGGGCGAAAATCGAATTTTTTGAGGAGACCGGGAAATCAGTAGACGGCGATTTTATTGAACTGGAACCGATTACTCAGAAAGCCGGTAAAAAAGTTTTTGCCTGGGCGTTAGAAAAAGATCTTGAAACAACCGGTTTACAAAGCAATATCATTACCATCAACTGGCCGCCGAAGTCAGGGAAAACCATGGAGATCCCGGAAGTCGACCGATGGGAATGGTTTCCTTCTGAAGAAGCAAAACAAAAAATAAATCCCGCACAGGCAGGATTTATAATTCAGCTTGAAAAACTGATTTCTTCAGAAGATTAATAAAATTAATTGCTTTCTGTATCTTTTTTAAAGCTTACCACTTCATATTCTCCGTCGGAGCAGTATTCTTGACAGCTTTCATCATTGAAAGATTCCGGCGATTTCAGAAAATCTTCGATAAATTTTGCACTTTCATCCGTGTTTGCAGGAGTTATTACCACATGGAAAAGATTCAGTACCGTATCGTCGGCGTTTTCCAGGGACTCTTTTTTATGCTGCTTTGCTTCTTTAAAGTTCATATTGATTTTTTTTGTTTTTGGCTAATGAATAAATTATGCCATCAGTAGATATTTTGTTTAATAAGTAAACATTTTTAGGTTTATGATAGAATAAATTCAATGGCAATGGCTTGATTTTAGATAAGTGTAATTTATTAACCTCAAAATTGAAGGCTGATGGAAAGGTTTAAAAAAATAGTTTTAAATATTCTGAAGTGGATGGGTATTTCGATAGCATCCATTCTTTTTTTAATGTTTATCATACCGATTTTATTTCCGGGAACCATCTCGAAACAGGTGAAAATATTTGCCAACCAGCGTCTTGCCGGAAAACTTGATTACCGGAAAACACACCTTACTTTTTTCAGACATTTCCCGTCGCTTACCGTTTCGGTAGACGATTTTTTATTGAAAGGATCAAAACCTTTTCAGGAAGATACATTGCTGGCCGCAAGGGAAGTATCAGTGGGAATTAATCTTAAAAACCTGATATTCGACCGGGAGGTAAAAATTGACGAAATCTATGTGACGGACGCTTACGGAAATGTTTTTGTCAACAGTAAAGGAGAAGCCAATTATAATGTGTACGTATCAAAACCTTCTCAGAAACCTAAAGATACAGCAGCATCCGGAACATCGATAAAGCTTGATCTTATAAAGCTGAAAAACTGGAATATTACGTACAGAGACCATTCTGCAAGAGTTTTAGTGGATGCCAAAGGACTTAATTATACAGGAAGAGGAGGGCTCAGCGAAGATATTTTTGATCTTGAAACCGATCTTGATATAGATAAGCTGGATTTCAGCCTGAACAGAACTTATTACGCAAAACAAAAAACATTGCACGCAGATCTTATTACAAGGATCAATACCAATGCGTTAACATTTGTACTGAGAAAAAACGAGTTAAGAATTAATGATCTTCCGTTAAAATTTACCGGTTTTTTAAGCATTCTGAAAGACGGGTATAATCTCGACGTAAACGCAGCCTCAGAAAATACTACCATTCGTGATATGATCTCCGTCCTTCCTCCACAATACCTGGACTGGGCAAAAGACACTAAAATTGAAGGTAAAAGCGATCTTTTTTTCAATCTGAAAGGCCGGTTTAGTGAACAGAAAAACCTGAAGCCAAGACTTAAAGCAAGATTAATGGTAAGAGACGGCTTTGTCTCCAACGGAAAGGCACCGGTCCCGATGAATAATCTTAATATGGATCTTAATGTTGATCTTCCTTCGCTCGATACCAATCAGTTGGCGATTGATCTTAAAAACCTGGGATTTGATCTCGGACCAAAAAACAGTTTTAGGGCAGTTGTGAAAACAAAAGGATTGAATGAAATGCAGGTAAATGCCAATGTTAAAGGTGCTGTGGATCTTCAGATCCTTGATCAGGCGCTAGGGTTGAAAGACATCGATGTTCGAGGTTTAATGGATACCAATATTAAAGCCAATGGAATTTTTAGCCTTGATAAGAAATTGTTTCCGAAAACCAACGGTTATCTCAACCTTAAAAATGGCTGGCTTAAAACCAAATATTATCCGAATCCCATTCAGAATATCAATATTGTAGCCAATATTATCAATACAGACGGCACTTTCAAAAGTCTGGGTGTAAAACTGAATCCTTTCAAGTTTGATTTCGAGGACAATCCTGTTTTTGTAAATGCAGATCTTCAGAATTTTGAAGATGTACTGTATAAAGTCCGCGCAAAAGGCACCTTAAATGTCGGACGAATATACCGTGTTTTTGCCAAAAAAGGATTTGATGTGAGTGGATTTATCATGGCCGACCTTTCGCTGAACGGAAGGCAAAGCTATGCCACAACCGGACAATACAGTAAGCTTGACAATAAAGGTAATTTAATTTTAAAAAATATAAAAGCAACTACAGAATTTTTACCGAAATCATTTTTTATCAAAGAAGGAAATTTCCGGTTTGAAAATGAGAAGATGTGGTTCAGCAAATTTCTTGCAACGTATGGAAAGTCAGATTTTGCACTGAATGGTTATCTTCTCAATACAATCAATTATTTTATCGAAAGAAAAGGAACATTGCATGGACAGTTTAATTTAAATTCCAATTATGTGCTTATTGATGAATTTATGGCTTTAAAAAACGGCGATAATTCAAAAAAATCAATTGAAGTGGAATATGCGAAGGTAGAAAATCCTAAAAGCAGCGGGGTGGTCATTATCCCTAAAAACCTTGATGTCTCCCTGCGGACCAATATCCGGAAAGTGGAATTTAAAGGATTAGAATTAAACCACCTGAAAGGACAGGCTTCTGTGGAGAAAGGGCAGGTGTATCTCAAAAATACATCATTCGATATCATAGGAAGTAAAATGAATATTGATGCCCGTTATCAGGACGAATCTCCGCTTACCGCCAACTATGATGTTGCGCTAAAAGTGCTGGATTTTGATGTACAGCGAGCTTACAAAGAAATAGATATGGTGCGTGAGATGGCAACGGCAGCAAAAAATGTAAAAGGAATTGTTTCTATTGATTATAAGCTGAAAGGTGATTTTGACCGGAATATGAAACCGATTTATCCTTCTCTTGAAGGCGGTGGTATCGTCAACCTTCGGGATGTGGAAGTGAAAAACTTAAAAATGCTTTCCGCGGTTGGTGATAATATCGGCGCCAAGGCATTCAATAATCCTGATATGAAAGGGGTAAATATTGAAACCCATATTAAAAATAACCTGATCCATGTTGATAAGTTTACGTTCCGGGTTTCTATTTTAAGACCAAGCATCAGCGGAACGACCAGCTTCAACGGACTGCTTGATCTCAGGGTGAGGATAGGTATTCTTCCCGGCGGGCTGATTGGTTTCCCGATTGTTGTTACCGGAACTCATGAAAAACCGAAAATTAAAATTTTCAGTAAAAAAGGACAGGGAATTCTGGATGCGGCATACAACAGGAAGCTCAATAAGGTGATTCGCCAGGAGAGAAGGGCTGAGAAAAAGTCGAAAAGACAGCAGCGTAAGGAAAAAGAAGCTCAGGAAGAAAAAGCCAAAAATGCTGAAAAGCAAGTCACCAAAGATTTAAAAGAAAAATAAATGAGCCAGCTGAGCCTGTTTGAGTCAGATGAATACTACCATTTTCCCGAAGAACTTCTGGAATACACCAAAGATTTCTTATCTGAAAAGGAAGCTTCAGAACTCTTTGATAAACTGCTGAATGATACGCCATGGAAGCAGAATACACAGAAAATGTATGATAAAGTGGTTGTTACACCAAGACTGACCGCATGGTACGGCGACAGTAATAAAATGTATCATTTGGGAAACAATGACTTCCGGGTAAACGAGTGGTCTGCGGAACTCATTAATCTGAAAGAAAAAATTGAGACATTATCAGGATATACATTTAATTCGGTACTTCTTAATCTGTACCGGGACGGAAATGATTCTGTAGCGTGGCATCGGGATAAGGAAAGCGAATTGGGCAACAGGCCTGTTATAGCCTCATTAAGTTTGGGCCAGGTAAGAAATTTCGATTTCAGAAAGGTTGATGATCATCAGAAAAAGTACAGTCTCGCCTTAGAAAACGGTTCGCTATTGATCATGAAAGGTAATCTGCAGGTAAACTGGGAGCATCGTATTGCTAAATCTACAAGGAAAATGAACCCGAGAATCAATCTTACGTTCAGACTGATCCGTGAAATATAACAAGAAGTATGCTTTTGGTGAAAATATTTTCGTGGTTATTGTAATTAAATAAAAAAATACATCGACTTAACATAATTTGGCAAAGAAATTGTGTATTGATAACCAAAGTATTAAAACATCAGCTATGAATATTTCTTATTATGATTTTAAAAATATGCCTAATCAGGATCAATTCAGCTTAGTGATGAATGAAGGACGTGTTATGAACGAAAGAACTATTAATACGCTGAAATATGTCCTTTATGAAGTTTCACATTTTACTGTTGAAATGATCTACAATACCCAGAAGAATAAAATTGAAGGGATAAATGTATTTCAAAACAAAGGAGCCTATGTAATGTAAGTAACATTATTTGTATGAAAATAAACAGGAACAGCTTAGAAATAAGCTGTTTTTTCTTTTGGGTACGCTAAAAATTATCATATTTTCATCACTAAATGTATTAAAATAAAAAATCCTCAGAAAACTGAGGATAAAAACTAATAACCATGAAAACTCAAATTAAACATGAGTACTTATCTATATTAAAATATTATGCCACTTGCATTCATGGGAGTATTTTTTTAATATTTTTTAAGAAAATTTAAGAAAAAATATAAGTGTGCATTATTGGCACAGTTTATTCTTTACTTATAAAAAATAAAAGTTATGGCACATAGAAATTTCAGAAAAGAAGACTTTTTTAAAGATGAAGGATCAGATCTTTATCAGGTAGAGTTTCGTAAAGGAGATGTAGGAGAAGGTGCGGATCTGGTTGTTGAAAGACAAAAGGAAGATGGTGAGTACGAAACCCTTCAGGCACAAATGAAAAGGCACAACGATCGTATTTTCATCTGCTGGAGCGAACCGTTTTATGGGAGAGTAATTTTCGACGAATAAAAAGAATCCTCAATTAATATTGGGGATTCTTTTTTATCATTTCTAATATCCGCATTAATACCTGTGGCATAATAATAGGTGGATATTACAGCATTAACCAAAACCAATTGCAAAATGAAATCCAATAATGAAATCCAGCAAAGTCTCAGAGGTAAAACAGTGGTCATCACCGGAGGAAGCAGTGGAGTAGGAAGAGCCGCCGCCGAAGCATTCGCTCTTGAGGGCTGCAACGTTGTAGTGGCAGCACGCGGAAAAGAAGCGCTTGAAGAGACAGTCTCTTTATGTCATGATCTTGGTGTGCCGGCGCTGGGCGTTCCTACCGATGTGTCTATTGCTGCCGATGTGCAGAACCTTGCCAATAAAGCATTACAATTCAACGGAAGAATAGATATCTGGATCAATAATGCAGGGGTAATGGCAAGCGGGAAATTTGAAGAAATTCCTATGGATCTGAACGAACAGGTTATCAAAACCAATCTTTTCGGGTACATGCACGGCGCATACAGTGTTTTGCCGATTTTTAAAAAGCAGGAAGAAGGTATTTTAATCAATAACATATCCATCGGCGGGTTTATGCCGGCTCCTTACAGTGCGGTATATTCTGCCACGAAATTCGGCATCCGCGGAATGATGGAATGCCTCCACGGTGAAATTTCAGATTTTCAAAACGTGCATATCTGTAACCTCTATCCCCAAATTCAGCGTTCTACGGGAAATATGCATTCGGCAAAATTTTCCGGTCTGGATTTTAAAATTCCGCCTTTTGCTGCAGATCCCCGAGATACGGCTGCTAAATTTGTACAGCTGGCGAAAAATCCGCAAAAGGAATTATTTCCCGATATTACTTCCAGGCTTCTCACCGGAATTTACCAGCTTTTTCCAAAACCCGTTATCAATACTGCTTCCGCAGGAATGCGGCTGATGATGAAGCTGAAAAATGCACCTTCTGATTCAGGAAATATTCTGGAACCTTCTCCTGAACCACACCGTATTTACGGTGATACGATGCTTCCTGTTCCCTCTAAAAAAACGGGATTGGCTGTAATGGCTGGACTTGGATTAGGATTGGCTTTTATGTTTCTTAAATTAAAATCCTCGGATGAAGCTTAATTAATATAAGTTCATATTTGTTATAAAAGAGTTTCGGGCAAATCGAAGATTTGCCCGAAACTCTTTTTTGGATTCTGAATGATTTTAAACATTATCGAACAAATTAACCTGTTATTGTATGCATAATTAATTTTAAACTGATACTTTTGTACCCGTGAATAGTTGATGGGAATTTAGAGGTAAGCATTTATTTTAATCAATATAAAAAAATGATCAAAAAACCTTTACACAATTTCCATATTCCCGTAATGGGATTGGCGTATACGATAGACAGTCCTATCCGTGTCGCACAGTACGGAATTTCATCCGTAGTTTCTATAATTGATGATGAGATTATAGAAAAAATGAAAAATTTTTACAGCAGCAAGTTCAACCTGAATTACGCAAGTATTTCTACCAGGGTTGAAGATTACCGTGCTAAAAGAATCACCGCTTATCTTAATATGCTGGATGATATCGTGACCGAAAAATTTGAAGCCTTTAAAGAAGAAATTTCAAAAAATAAAACGGCACTGTCCCATTTTGTAGATATGCTTCCCAATACTTCCGAGCTGAGAGCCGGACTGGAGCATTTTCTTACTCAAAAAGAAGGAATTACTTCCTCAATTAAAAGTTTTATTGAAAAACACCTTTCTCCCGGAAATATCGACGTCAATATCATGACAAAAGTTGACAAAGATAATTTTAAAAATAAGGAACAGCTGCCGGTGATCTATAACGATGCACATGCGTCCCTGCGTGGATTTGCAAAAAGCAGGCTGTCTTCATCGATGGTGCTTTCTGCAGGAATGAATCCTAGACTGTACAGTTATATTGAAGAGTTTGAAGATTTCTATCCCGATGAGAAAGGAAACATCAAAAAGAAAATCATTCTGAAGGTAAGCGATTTTCGTTCGGCGATGATTCAGGGGAATTTTTTAGCCAAAAAAGGACTCTGGGTTTCAGAATACAGAATAGAATCCGGACTGAATTGTGGCGGACATGCTTTTGCAACCGAAGGACTTTTATTAGGGCCGATTCTGAAAGAATTTAAAAATAAAAAGCATGAGCTCATTGAATCTGCACATTCCCTGATGAATAAAGCCCTCGAACAGAAAGGTAAATCTCCTGTTGCTCAGCCTCTGGATATGAAAATAACAGTTCAGGGTGGAGTAGGAACAGCTGAAGAACATGAATTTCTTCTGAATACCTACAATGTTGACAGTATCGGTTGGGGTTCGCCTTTCCTGCTGGTACCGGAAGCTACTTCTGTAGATATCGAGACCAGAAAACTTCTTTTAGAATCAAAAGAAAAAGATTTTTACATCAGCAATCTGTCTCCATTGGGTGTGCCTTTTAACACCGTAAAAGGCTCTTCCAACGAAATCATCAGGCATCAGAAACAGTCGAAAAACCGGTACGGAAGTTCGTGTCCTAAAAAACTGCTGGCTCTAAGCAAAGAATACTCACCGGAAGGAATATGTACTGCGTCTAAAAAATACCAGGAAATCAAATTGCATGAACTGGAAGATACAAAACACGAACTATCTTCCGAAATTTATCAGAGAAAAAGGGATAATATAACCGAAAAAGCATGTCTTTGTGTAGGTTTAGTAAATGCGGCATATCTGGAAAACGGCCTTGAAATAAAAGGCGAAAGGCAAGGTGTTGTGATCTGTCCCGGTCCGAATCTGGCATATTTTGATAAGGAAGTATTGCTTTCAGAAATGGTAAAACATATCTACGGGAAGGCTAATATTATCTCACATAAAAACAGACCCAATATCTTTATTAACGAGATGAAAATGTATATTGATTATCTTAAAAAAGATATAGAAGAGTTTTCCGGGAAGATAACGGCAGGTCAGATAAAAAAGTGGAACAATTTTAAAGCAAACCTGTTGGAAGGTATTAATTACTACCAGGATCTCTTGGAAAAGACAGATTTTTTTAAAACAGATTTAAATATAAGGTGTCATCTTCAGCACAATAAATCCAGAATATTGCAAATTGTAATTCCTGAGAATTAATAAAATGAAACAGGCTGCTTCAAAAGGCAGCCTGATTTTTTAATAGGTATGATGCAGTACAACATAATCCCAGCCTACCATATCAATCACCAGAGTTTCATCCACCAGCTGTTCTGTCCCGGAGAAAAGATTAATATAAGAACCTTTGTCAAAAGAAGTATCAAATTGTGCCAGCACGTGGTCTTTGCTAAGGTTGATAAATACCAGTACTTTATGTCCGTTTTTCTCTCTTACGAATGAAATGACCTGATCCATCTTATCATTCATAATCCTTACGATTTCTCCACCAAAGTGCCCGTTCCATAAAGCCTGGTTCCGGTGTTTCAAATCAAAAATCGTGGAATAAAGCTGTGCATTGTCGTGTTTCCTCCAGATAATGGGATCTTTTTCAAAAAAATTAAGTGAACGGTCAAGGCCTGCTTCCTGTCCGTTATAAACCAGAGGGATCCCGTCCATAAGAAAAGTAAAAACGGTCACTGCATTGAGAGCATCTCCAAAATTACTGTACGGCGTTCCTTCCCAGGAATTTTTATCGTGATTATCGATGAAATTCATTCTTATCGCCTCTTTTGGAAAAACGGATACATGTTCCGCAAGATACGCTTCGGTAAGCGTTTTAACACTGTAATGGTTGATGGCAATCTGATGCAGAATATTCCATAAATTCCAGTTATACGTAGCATCGAATGCTCGTCTGTGTAAATCCCTGTCTTCGGCTTCAGCCAGCATAAAAACGGGTTTCAGGCTATCCAGTTCCGATCTTACATTTTCCCAAAAATTAATAGGTACAAAACTCGCAATATCGCACCGGTATCCGTCAATATCAAATTCTCTGACCCAGTATTTTAAAGCATCTGTAATATATTGGCGCAATTCCGGATGTCTGTAATCCAATTCGATGATATCATCATAATCCCGCCATCTTGTCGACTGAAACGTATCTTTTCTTGATCTGGTATACCATTCCGGATGCTCTGCAACAAGATTATTGTCCCAGCTCGTATGGTTGGCCACCCAGTCCAGAATGACAAACATCCCTTCATCATGAATCGCCTGCACCAAATTTTTAAAATCTTCTTTAGTACCAAATTCAGGATTAACGTCAAAATAATCTTTAACAGAATAATAGCTTCCCAAACTTCCTTTACGGTGAAGCTCTCCTATAGGATGAATGGGCATCAGCCAAATAATATCAATACCCAGTTTCTTAAGCCTTGCCAATTGTTGTTTTACTGCCTCAAAAGTCCCTTCCTCAGAAAACTGTCTTATATTCAGCTCGTAAAGCGTTGCGTTTTTTACCCATTCGGGGGTGGAAATTTCAACGTAGGATTTTGGCTGGTATCGTTGATCAGAATTATGCTGCATAAGATATAAATATTATTATTCAAAAGCTGCATCGAATATCATACCTATCGGATATTGAATCAGCAGAATTAGCAAAAAATTAATCCGCAATTGGTAAAAATCAATTTTAAAGCAGATTTTATCCTCGTGATTTCCATAAAGGTTTGATGTTTGTATAACTATAAATCCAAACACCAATTCTAATAAATATTCAGTTATGATACCAAAGAAAATACACTACTGCTGGTTTGGAGGCCAGCCGAAGGATGAATTAGCAGAACACTGCATCGCCACATGGAAAAAAATTCATCCCGATTATGAAATTATTGAATGGAATGAAAGCAATGCTCCACTGGATGACAATAATTATGTTAAAGAAGCATTTGCACAGAAAAAGTGGGCTTTTGTTTCCGATTATATACGATCTAAAGTAATGTATGAACACGGCGGCATCTATATGGATACCGATATGGAGCTGAAGCTGCCTCTGGATGAATTCCTCAACGAAAAAGCAGTTTGTGGTTTCGAAGTTAAAGGGGTGCCATATTCAGCATTCTGGATGGCTGAGCCGAAGCATCAATTGGCTAAAGATTTCGTAGACTATTATAATAAGCAAAGCGGTTTTGAAGAGCGTATCAATACCGATATTTTTTCGGAAATGCTGGAAAAAGATTACGGCGCAGACCGCTACAGCGATACCATTCAAAAGCTAAAGCATGATGTTACACTATATCCGTCTGTTTATTTTTCACAGGATTTGCCAAAAAACTATGTAAGCCATCATTTTAACGGATCCTGGTTTGGTGGTGATTCTGAAAATACACACAAAAAGATGGTTAATGTATACGGTCTTTTAGAACGATTAACAACATATCCGGGAGCGGCAAAAGCCGTAAAAAGTATTCTGGAAGAACACAAAATAATTGATGTTAATGATATTCTGGACCTAATTCCCATCGATCATATAACCGATTACGTTAATAAAAAATCTGATAAATAGTGTAAATGAAACGCTGTAGACATTTAAGTTTATGGCGTTTTTTTTTTATACAGTATCAAACTCGAAAAGGTCAATATTTTGTTGACCTTTCTGCATTAGCAAACGTGTGTCAATATAAACCGCATAGATGGAGCAAAGCAATTCGTATCAAGCCCAATTAATTTTCATTTTTAATAAATCCTCATAAGTTTCAGCGCGGTGCATTTTGGTTAAGTGTTGCCGGGATTTTGTTTATTCTATGAGTAATGGTTAGTGCAACTTTGTACTAACAAATAAAGACAATGAAAATAGTATTAACAGGTTCTCTAGGGAACATCGGAAAACCACTTACCAATTTACTGGTAGCTGCCGGACATCAGGTCACGGTAATCAGCAGCAAAAAAGAAAGAATAACTGAAATAGAAAGTCTGAATGCTGTTGCGGCGATAGGAAGCATTCAGGATGCAGAATTTTTGACAGAAACATTTAAAGGTGCAGATGCCGTCTATTTAATGGAAGCCTGGGAAGGCATAGGAAGTCTTTCTGATAAGGAGATTGATTTCTTGGCTGAGTTTAAAAAAATAGCTCAAAATTATGTTACGGCTGTTCAGCAGTCAGGCGTCAAAAAGATCATCCATCTAAGCAGTATCGGAGCACACTCTGATCAGGGCAACGGAAGTCTTCTGGTTCATTACAATGTTGAGCAGATTTTACAGACACTTCCTGAAGATGTTTCGATTAAATTCATGCGCCCCGTCGGATTTTTCAGCAATATGTACCGCTGGTTATCCACTATACAGTCTCAGGGTGCAATTATTCAAAGCTACGGAGGTGCAAACAAAGAACCCTGGGTATCACCTTATGATATTGCAGCGACCATTGCAGAAGAATTTCAAAAAACCTTCAGCGGAAGGACAGTACATTATATCGCAAGCGATGAGGTTTCTCCAGATGAAATTGCCAATGTTTTGGGTAAAGCTATCGGTAATCCGAATCTGGAGTGGAAAGTCATTTCAAGTGAAGAATTATTAAATCAAATGCTTTCTGCCGGCATCAATGAGTGGATTGCCAAAGGAATGGTAGCCATGCAAAAGGCACAGGGAGACGGTAGTTTGTATGAAGATTTTTATACCAGCAAACCAAAATTGGGAAAAGTGAAATTAGAAGATTTTGCGAAAGAATTCGCAGAAAAATATAAAACAATAAATTAATATGAAAACAGCATTAATAACAGGAGCCAACAAAGGAATAGGATTTGAAACGGCTAAGCAGCTTTTAGAAAACGGATATTTCGTTTTTATCGGAAGCAGAAATCTGGAAAATGGAGAATCTGCCGTAGAACAACTTAAAAAAGCAGGTTTTGAAAATATAGAGGCAATTCAGCTGGATGTAACCGATGCTGCTTCCGTAGAAAAAGCCAGATCCGAGATCGGAAATAAAACCGATGTCCTGGATGTACTCATTAATAACGCAGGAATAAACGGCGGAATGCCACAGGCCGCCCTGGAGGCACCAGTCGAATCTTTTCAGGATGTATTGGATACCAATCTGTATGGTGTTATCAGAATGACCCAGGCATTTATAGATTTACTTAAAAAATCGGAACAGCCAAGAATCGTTAACGTCTCTTCCAGTGGCTGTTCGCTTACCTTGCATTCTGACCCCAGCTGGATGTATTACAGCCATAAAGCTGCCGTCTATACTGCTTCAAAAGCCGCGATGAATATGTATACCATTAATCTTGCATATGAGCTTCGCGATACACCTTTTAAAGTCAATGCAGTATGTCCGGGATTCGTTGCTACGGATTTCAATAATCACAGAGGTACCGGAACTGTGGAAGAAGGCGGAAAAAGAATTGCAAAATATGCAATGATCGCTCAGGACGGACCTACTGGAAAATTCATCAGTGAAGAATATAATCCTGAATCCGGCGAAACACCTTGGTAATTAATTCACTAATTTTACATGACCAGCACCTGAGATCAAGTCTACAGGTGTTGGTTTTAAAGATAAAAAATGAAAAGCAACCCACATCTGCATAAGTTCCAATCGTTATCTGAATTCCATAAGATGTTCGGATTACCAAAACCGGAACATCCGCTGGTCAGTTTTATCCGTCTGGAAGATATGACATTACCTGAAGAATTGTCTGACCACATGGTACTGGACTTTTATAAGATCGCTTATAAAGATACGATCGGAAGTGCCAAATATGGGCAGCACCACTATGACTTTGGTGAAGGCGGCCTGGTTTTTACGGCTCCGGGGCAGCTTTTTGAAAAACCTAAGAATAACAAAAGCAAAGGTTTCCTCATCCTGCTTCATCCCGATTTTCTGCTTTCCTATCCGTTGGCAAAGAAGATCAGGCAATATGGTTTCTTTTCCTATTCAGCAGACGAAGCGCTGAAAGTATCAGAAAGCGAAAAAAATACATTATTTTCAGTCTTCAGCATTATTGATGAGGAGCTGAAGAGCAGGATGGATGATTTTAGCCAGAATGTGGTAATCTCCCAGCTCGAACTTCTTCTCAACTACAGCAGCAGGTATTACAAACGGCAATTTATCACCTATAAGGCCGTTAATGATCATCTTATCGAAAAATTTGAAAAAGTTCTGGATCTTTATTTTAATTCAGACGAAGATCTTCAGAACGGAATTCCGACGGTACAGAACATTGCCGATCAGTTAAATGTATCAGCGAGCTATCTGAGTGACCTTTTACGGTCATTAACAGGACTCAATACCCAGCAGCATATTCACAACAGGTTCGTTGAAAAAGCGAAGGAGATACTCTCGACTACAGATCTTTCTATTTCTGAAATTGCCTATCATATGGGATTTGAATATCCGCAGTCCTTCACAAGATTATTCAAGAGCAAGACCAATCAGACCCCTTTAGAGTTCAGACAGTCATTCAATTAGCCATTAATAATTAACCTTAAAACAGCAATGTATTCCGGGGCTTCCGGGAAGTTAAATCATCACCAAAAGTGCATGGTTTTTCTTTTACCTTGAAAGAAAAACGATTTACTTATATTTGCCCTGCAAAGCAAATTGAAATGTTCAGAAAATTTTTCATTGTATTTATTCTTGGCTTTTACACGGTCTTTTGTTCGGCCCAACAGGTTCGGCCCTCAAAATCATCTGAAATTTACCGTGATATTAAAACCCTGAAACACCTTCCTAAAGTCTTATACCTTGCGGCTCATCCTGATGATGAAAACACGGGATTACTCTCCTGGCTGATCAACGACCAGAATGTAGAAACAGCCTATCTGTCTTTAACCAGAGGCGATGGCGGACAAAATTTACTAGGTACAGAACAGGGTGCTGCATTAGGTTTAATCAGAACGCATGAACTTTTAGAGGCAAGAAAATTAGACGGTGCCCAACAGTTTTTTACCCGCGCCATTGATTTCGGGTTCTCAAAAAATACAACGGATACCTTTAAACAATGGAATGCAGATAATATCACAGCGGATGTAGTCTGGGTAATCCGAAAATTCCGTCCGGATGTGATCATTTGTCGTTTTCCTCCTACTGCTGCGGCAGGCCACGGACAGCATGCAGCTTCGGCCGTGGTGGCAGAAAAAGCTTTTAAGCTGGCGGGCGATAAAACGGCTTTTCCTGATCAGCTGAAATATGTGAATGTATGGCAGCCGAAACGCGTATTGTGGAATACGTTCCGGTTTGGCGCAGTCAATACAACCGCTGAAAATCAACTGAAAGTCACGGTCGGGCAATATGATGCACAATTGGGAATGGGCTATGGCGAATTGGCCGGATTAAGCAGAAGCTTACATAAAAGCCAGGGTGCAGGAACACAGTCTGTAGCCGGGATTAAAACCGAATATTTTGCCCACGTTACGGGCGAGCCTGCAAAGGCAACACTTTTTGATGGAGTAGTTCAGACCTGGACTGCAAAAGGAAACGCTGATATTGACCAATCTTTAGATAAAATTATTTCCGGATTTAATTTCAATGAGCCAGACCGCAGCTTGCCTGCTTTGCTTGCTTTACGGAAAAAAATTATGGAGCTACAGGATTCAGCGCTGAAAAAAGATAAAATTAAATCTCTTGACCAGGTTATTTTAAGCTGCGCCGGGTTTATGGGTGAGGTCGTTACCAATCAGGCTGAAGCGGTTGCCGGGGATCGTTATAATTTCAGGTTAAATTTAATTTCAAGAGCTGTAAATCCTGTTGTTTTAGAAAATGTAAAATGGCTAGGCAAGTCAGAAAGCTTCAACAGAAAACTGTCAAAAGATTCTTTAATTACCATTCAGCATGAAATGCAGATTCCTGCAGATGCAGCACTTACAGAACCTTACTGGCTCGCGAAAGCTCCTACAAACGCAGCAACTTTTTCTGTTCCGGATGATACTTTAATCGGTTTGCCCGAAGCAGAATCACCGCTGAATGTTCTGCTTGATTTAAAAATCGGTTCGGAAAAGTTTCAGGTTAAATTACCTTTATCTTTCAAGAAATTAGATCCCGTGCGTGGCGATGTAGTGGAAGCTTTGCGCATTGTTCCTGCATTGGAACTGAAATTTGCACAGCCGCTTTATTTGGCCAAAGAAAATGAAGATTTACAGGTAAGCCTGAATTTTAAGGTTAATTCAAATAAACAGTTCGGCAAGGGTATTTTCAGCCTGATGTATAACGGAGAACGCTTGGGCGGCGCTGATTTAAATTCCATAAATGGAAAAGATTTTACCATAGATTATGTTATTCCTAAAACGAAGCTTGCGGCAATTAATTCATCTCGCCTGCAGCTGGAAGCCAATTATATTGCAGACGGAGTATTATACAACAAAAAACAGATTTTAATTCAGTATCCGCATTTACCTACTTTACAATATTTTGCACTGGCATCGGTCACCGTCATGAAGGGAAATATTCAGACGAATATTAAAAAAGTAGGGTACATCGAAGGTGCGGGAGATTTCATTCCGGAGTTTCTGCGCATTGCAGGTATTCAGGTGGATGTCCTGAAAGACGAAGATTTTTATGGCAGCATCGATCAATCCGGCGTAAATGGTAATCAGAACAAGCTGTCGCAGTATGATGCCATCGTACTGGGTGTTCGTGCCAATAACACCGAGAAAAAGCTGGGCCGCTGGATGCCTTTTTTATGGTCTTATGTAAAAGCGGGAGGTAATCTGGTGATGCAGTACAATACCAATCAGGATACTACCGTTGATCAGCTGGGCATCTACAGTTTCACCATTGCCAATAAAAGAGTTACTGAAGAAAACGCTGAGGTTACATTTTTAAAACCGGATCATAAGCTGCTGAATTATCCGAACAAAATTACGGCCGATGATTTTAAAGGCTGGGTACAGGAGCGTGGTGCTTATTTCCCCGATCAATGGGACACCGCCTATGAACCGCTTTTTGAAATGCATGATACGGGCGAAGAAGCTTTGAAGGGATCAACGCTGTATGCCAAATACGGGAAAGGTAATTTTATCTATACACCGCTGGCATTTTTCAGACAGCTTCCTGCGGGAAATGTCGGTGCTGCAAGGTTATTTTTAAACTTTTTATCTGCACAGAAAAACTGATGAACAAGAAAATTAATTGGAAGATCTGGTATCTGTTATTAGCATTTGCTTTAGTATTGCAGATCGCATTGTATTATTGGTTTACTAAATTCTGGGCATGAGTACTATAGATTGGACTGTTCTTATTTTTACCCTCGTTGTAGTGGTTGTGTATGGCGTATTCATCGGCCGTGGCCAGAAAAGCAACGAATCCTACCTGAAAGCAGATAATAAAATGCCCTGGTACATTGTGCTTTTGGGGATTATGGCTACGCAGGCAAGTGCCATTACATTTCTTTCGGCACCGGGTCAGGCGTATACCGACGGGATGCGTTTCGTTCAGTATTATTTTGGTCTGCCTTTGGCGATGATTGTGATCTGTATTACCTTCATCCCGATCTTTCAGCGGTTAAATGTATATACCGCCTATGAATATCTGGAAAACCGTTTTGATAAAAAAACAAGAGTGCTCACTTCGCTGCTGTTTCTTTTTTCCAGGGGATTATCAACAGGGATCAGCATTTATGCACCGAGCATTATTCTGTCAAGCGTGTTGAACTGGAATATTTACATCACCAATGTTTTAACAGGCGGCATCCTGTTGATTTATACCTATGTTGGCGGGGCAAAAGCAATTGCTCATACGCAAAAATTACAGTTTCTTATCATTTTGGGAACCATGGCTTTTGCGGGTTTCCTGCTTATACAGAATATGCCGGATGGAATTGGTTTTAACGATGCGTTGTATCTTGCCGGGAAATCCGGGAAGCTTAATGTCATCACTACAGAATTTGACTGGAAAGATAAATACAATATCTGGAGCGGGCTGATTGGTGGTTTTTTTCTCGCACTTTCTTACTTCGGTACCGATCAGAGCCAGGTCGGGAGGTATATTACGGCGAAGGACAATACCAATGCCAAAATGGGCCTGCTGCTGAACGGGTTGGTTAAAATTCCGATGCAGTTTGCCATTCTTCTCATCGGTGCTTTGCTTTTTGCTTTCTTTTCCCTGAAACCGGCTCCGATTTATTTCAACGAGCGTTCTTATCAATATTTAAAGGAAACAAAACCTGAGCAGGCTGCCGTTTTTGAAAAAGAGCATCAGGATTTACAGGTAAAATTTAATGCAGAATCGAAAGAAATTTTAAAGTTAAAAGAAACTGGTTCTCCGCAGCTTACCCAAACCATTCAGGATTTTAAAAATACACAGACCCAGGTAAAAGCGCTTCACGGCAGGGTAGAGGAAGCGATCAACAAGTCCAACTATAATGCGGAGAAAACAGATACCAATTATATTTTCCTGTATTTTGTGAAAAATACCTTACCGGTCGGGATGATCGGTTTGCTGTTTGCCGTTATTTTCCTGGCCAGCTGGGGCTCCATTTCGGCGGCGCTGAACTCACTTGCTGCCTGCTCATTAAAAGATGTTCATCTGATATTCAAAAAAGAAATTCCTGATGAGAAAACCGAACTGAAATATAGCCGACTGCACACGTTAGCCTGGGGAATTTTCTCAATCGGTGTAGCGATGTTTGCCACGCAGATGGGTTCCCTTATTGAGGCAGTGAATGTATTAGGTTCTCTTTTCTACGGCCCGATACTGGGGATTTTTCTGGTCGCTTTTTACTATAAGAAAATCGACGGAAAGAATGTTTTTATTTCTGCAATTCTGGCTGAAATTGCGGTTATTGCCGTGTATCAGTTCGATATTGTTTCTTTCCTCTGGCTTAATGTAATAGGCGCCGCAGCAGTCATTCTTTTTTCTGCCGTCGGGCTATTGTTTTATAAGCCGAAAGCAGTAAATTCGTAAACAAACAATAAGAGCCTGTTTAAATTTATAATTTATTTTTACCATTAAGAAGTTAAGCCTTTTTAGCTTAAAAAAATTATTAAAAATCAATGTATTGATTTCTTAATTAGAATCAGTTTAACCAGCTTAAATTCTTAATGTTAAATTTAAAAATAAGATCACCGAATGATTTGCGGTTAATGCTGAATTAAGTTTAAACAATTTTAATCATAAGATAAACAAACAAATAAAGTGTTATGAAAACAATTTTTAAATCTGCTACTGTACTTGTTGCTGCGATGACGATTTCCGTAAATGCCTTTGCACAGGAGACTAAAAAGCCTGCAAGTCCTCCAATGACTGCTACAGGAAAAATTAAAGATGCCAACATTACCATCAACTACAGCAGTCCTTCTGTGAAAGGGCGTACCATCTGGGGTGGTCTGGAAGCGTATGATAAAGTTTGGCGTGCGGGTGCCAACGAAGCTACCACTTTTGAAACGGATAAAGACATTACCGTTCAGGGTAAAAAACTTCCGGCCGGAAAATACAGCTTTTTCCTGATCCCTAAACAAAGCGGAACGTGGACGGCCATCTTCAACAAAGAGCCAAAACAATGGGGCGCTTATAAATACGATCAGGCGAAAGATGCTTTGCGCGTAGATGTAAAAACAAAAGCGTTACCAACCACACAGGAAGCGTTGGTATACAAAATCAACAAAAACGGATTCACCATGGATTGGGATAAAATCTCGGTTCCTGTGGAGATTAAGTAAGTTGAATATGGAATCAAAATTCCACTAATCGGGCTGTCTCTAAAAGTGTCTAACTTTTAGGGCAGTCTATATTATAAGTTTTTTAATTTGTTAATTTCATTTGACTTAATTACTAATGTTTTAATATTTAATTTTTCAAATGTTTTTTCAGCCTTATATTTACATCTGTCGTCATTTGTTATGAAGATGTCACAATGTGAAGCATAGAATGTATGTAGCCCATCATCGAACATATTATTGAAATTAGCATCACTTTTATAACCTTGCAAGTCAAATGTATAAAATGTCTCTATAACTTTATAGTATGATTCATTATCATTTTCTTTAATTTCAAATCTTGGTTTATAAGCCTCTGCAATTGAGAAAAAATCATTTTTTAAATGTTTAGGAATTTGATCATTATTCCGTATGTAATTCACAACATCCTTATTGCCTTTTAGTGAAGAGATGCTTTTGGATAATTGTGCTTTGAATAATTTGTAAAAGCTGTAATCCGATTTCAGTTTAATTTGAAAACTATATAAGTCAGCAAATAAGCTGTATAATGACTTCTCAAGAATTGTTGTTGGAAACATTAATTTAGCAAATTTATCTTTACTAATCTTAGACACCCACTGCTCAGGAAGCAGTAATTTTTTTGTTAAATGAATTGGACTTTTATCACCTAAGCCAAAATCAAATAATTCATCCAAAGTTTCATCAAAAAGATCTAACTCATCTTTTTTTGAATTGAAAAACTCAAAAATATCTCTTTTATGCCACCAGATATTTCTTTCTCCCCAATATTGACAAATGCACAAATCTTTTGTTAGCTTCTGTATGTTCATTAAATGTCCGTCAATGTATATAGGATTTTTTTTCCAACCTCTTAATAAATCGTTTAAGTGTGCATTTGAATAGGGAACTTCTACATTATCGTTAGAAATAAAAGTTAACAAATTGGTATACTCAGTTTTTTCCTCTTCTTCAAGCAAATCAATTTTTTCCAAACGGTCAAAAATGTTTAAATCAAGGTAAATTATCATAACTTGCTTTGTTTAAGATATACAAAATACTTATTAATTTATTATATTTCTCATTATTCGAAACTTAAGAATTGTTGTCAAGATTTAATATTGCCTTTTTATCTATTATAGAACTTACTAAGCTCAGAAGAATTTACAAACGGAGCTAAACGTTTTTTTATTACTACAAAATTGCATAGTATAAAGGTTACATATGCTAATGAAAAAAAGTTGTTTTCATTAAAAATATTTCTATTCTTGCTCGCATTAGAAGCATGAGAGAAATCATTTCTATATGCATTAAGAATTGTCAATAACCCTTCCTCATCATACTTTTTTCTTTTGAGTTCTAACTGCTCATTTAACCATTTAAGATGATCGGGATATAATTTAATTTGATCTAATGTTTTATTAAGAGTACGATTTAAGCAAAGATCTTGCTTGAACGCATTATTATTTATTCCATAACCTCGTTTTTTATCGTAAAAAAAATATTCTAACATTAGATAAAATGTGCAAAATGCAGTTTGATATTTTGCGGAATAAAACATTTTTTTTGCATCTCTGAAAAAAGAAAATGGAATAAAAAGTTCACCTAATTGTCTTTTATGCAAAACAGTTTGCATTAACCAATCTTGTGATATAAAATCAAGTTCTTGTTCAGTATCTAAAGTCTTCCTAATACTAGAAACAGGAGAAAAATTATCTTGCTCATTTTCAGGAATCCATTTGAACTCTAAATTTACTTTATCAATATATTCGATTTTATTATCTGTAGCAGCAAAAGATTCGATATGATTTATATATTCAAGCATTTCGCTGTAAGCTTCCTCTTTTGGCAAAACAACTTCTTTGATTTCATTATTGAAATTTAATGTAGGAAGACATTCTGAATCTTCATCAATTGTTTTTGAAATAGAAATATAAAACTGACAATTTTCTTTGAAAAGTTTAATTAAAAAATGATTGTGCTTTACTTCAATGCAATCATTAATGATTTTTAAATTACCGTAAACTTTAAATTTTAGTTCAAATTTCATCGCTATGTATAGTTGGTGTATAAAGCTTTATTAGTTAAAATTTATTAGAAGCTCCTGATTTGAGAGCAAAGGGCAATGCTAAAGATAACTAATCTATTAGAAGAAGTAAATTCATACTATTCGAAATGTGATGGAATTTCAGAAAATTAATAAATTTAATGAATAAATTCTTATATCAAATCCCACCGAAAACTGAAATTTGATATAAGAGATGTTTATCTACCTTTGGGTTTCTTTGGTGGTTTTAAAGAAGGTGTATTTCCTGGTGTTTCTTTATTATCACGCTGTCGTTTATCTGGTTCGCCAGTTGATTCTGCTATTCTTTTTGGTCCTGGTTTAAGTGCCATAATATTAATATTTTATTGTTAACTAAGTCAAATTTATAATTAATGATTTATATGACCTTACGGGTTTCCGTAAACACAAAAAAACAGGATTTTCAATATTTATTTTTTTATAGCCCAACCATTTCAAAAAATTTAGACAATTTAATATTCTGGGCTTCACAAATTCTCATGATGGTAATTAAACTTATTTGATATTTGTTGTCTTCCCTAATTCTTCTTACCGTCTTTTCATCAATATTATTTTCATTAGCAAATTGGCTGTTATTGTTCATAGGAATAACCCATTTATCCCTTATAAATTCAACGATCTTTCTATTTGCAATTTCCATAGAAACAAATAAAAGCGTAATTCTGTAAAATGATTCGGACTTAAATCCGAATTGTTGCAATTTTTTATTACATTTGTAAGACAGGTTGTATCAATGTAATCAGATAAAAAACACAAAACTCCCACATGAAAAAAAACAAAAACTTTGAATCCCGTTTCTGGTCCGGCCGGAAGAAGCATTCGGCACTCCGGCTGATGGATGTGTTTTTCCAGTTCCATGATCTGATCACCGCCAAAGAACGGCTCAACTGTATCATGCAATACGCCGCACAGCGCAAAACCCGGATTCCGGAAGATCCTTCTGTTGTTTTCCACTTTCACCAGTCGCTGCGGTCATTTCTCAGGGCAGGGTGGTGCATGAGAAATAAGCAAGGAAAATGGCTGGTTCATACACTTCCCGGACAAAGCAGTCCGTTGTCACAGGGTTCCCTGACGGAGGAAGAATACCGTGACCCGGCAACAGTTTTCCAAAAAGCTTTTAAAGAATACGATCTTGAGAAATTCGAGGAGTTCCTGGCGGAAGCGGTATATTTCTCGCTGGGAACTTTCAATAACGTACCGGAGCACAAAATGGTGGGTCCGTATCTGCACCTGATCAAAATGCTGGATGCCGCCTGGCTGATCCTGAAAAGGCCGATTGAAATTCAGCCGCATCAGAATTCTTATATCACAACTGAAAATACCGGATCATTGATGAAAGCATGACAGCTTCTTACAAATCTTTTATTAAAAGCTTTAATTTCAAATACTGATTGGACTCAACTTCTTCACTGACTTGTTTAAAGCCGTAGGCAGGCTGTATAATAAATACCACAAAAAAGGGTTTTTCTAACGCCGGGAGATTTTTTGGTATGCTATTTTATGGTATTATCCTTACATAATTATGTTAAGTATCAATGACCGAAAAGCAATTGAAAATCCGGCAACAGGCGTTTGCATTGAGTGTTTGCACAATAGTATTCATGGTTGTCTACAACCTCTGCACCTGGCATGCTGTTTCGTCAGAGAATTTTACATCATTTACTTTTGACTTCGAGAGATCAATTCCGTTCGTGCCTCTGTCGATCATTCCTTATATGGCAAGCGGATTTTTTTTCTGCCTCGTATTTTTTTCGTGTAAAAATAAATATCAGCTAAAAATAGTAACATGGAGAATGCTTTTTGTAATAATCATTGCAGGGATATTTTTTATGGCAGTTCCTTTACGGTTTTCATTGACGAAACCTGAAGTGTCCAACAGTATCCTGAATCTTCCTTTTTCGTTTTTAAATACTTTCGATTCGCCGTTTAACCAGTCACCGTCGCTGCATATTACTTTTGCCTTTATATTCTGGTCGGTGTTTAAAGATCTTTCGAGGTGGCGTATTTTCTTATTGATCTGGCTTGTCCTTTTGGGGATTTCAACTTTGACTACGTATCAGCATCATGTTATTGATATCTTAACCGGAGCTATTCTTGCGCACGTTAGCTTTATACTCATTCCTTACCGCAAGAAGGATCCAAAATACCGAAGCTGCTGGCTGGCAAATTATTATTTCCTGTCGGGATGGATCCTTATTTTAGCGGCTTTATTGCTTCATAAATACTTTATATCTGAAGGGTTAATTCTTTTTTTACCTGCGCTGTTAACGTTTGTGATCGGTTACTGTTACCAAAAAGATATGCGTATTGTATCTGAACTGATGGTAACCGTAAAACAAAGCATTCGCCAGTCCTGAAATAGAGGACCCTCATGACAGATCAAATAAATATCAAAAAACTGATTGTGTTTATGAATAGAGTTCTTTTATTTTTTATGTTTATATACTACATTTCCGCCCAGCCAGGTTTCTTCTACTGTAATATTGCGCATATTCATGCTGATTTTATCCTTAGCCATACTTAACGGATCTTCTGCAAGGATGATGAAATCTGCAAAATGGCCTTTAGGTAAAGAGCCCGCCCATTTTTCGGCATAGCATTGCCACGCTGCATCGTAAGTAGCTGCACGCAGAGCCTCTTCGGGCGTCAGACATTCATCTGCATTAAGCACAGGAGGGAAGTCATATCCCGGCGGATGCGCTTCCATGACACGTGTAATAGACTGTTCCATCATTCTTAACGGGCCAATTGGGGTCACGGTATGATCGCTGTGAAGAGAGATTCTTAATTTCTTATCAAGGGCAGATTTGCAGAGATCCAGCATATTTACCTTTTCATTGCCATCCAGTTGCTGGCCTTTGAAGATAATATCCTTAAAAACGAATCCCCAATAGCCGACATGGCCTATTAAAAAACTCGGCGAGATGCCTAATTTTGCCATTTCATCAAGCTGCTTCCGTTCGCTGAATAAAGAGCAATGCTCAATGCGGTTGCGGAGTGGGCTTCCTGTATGTGATTTAAGTGCATTACGGTATGCATTTAGAGTAAGAGTCACGGCTTTGTCGCCGTTGGCATGAACCATAATAGGCCAGCCTTTATCAATCATGATTGATTTGATCAATTCGGAATAAGCCTTGGGTGACTTGAAATCAAAAATACCTGCTTTATGCGTTTCCGGTGGACAGGCATAATCTTCCGACTGATAACCCGTGAGTCCCTGATTCGAACCGTCTGAAACTACTTTTACGTGCCCGAAATAAAGATCGCTGTATTTTTCGGTGGCTTTGTATCGGGGTAAATGAGGAAGTTCTGTTGACGTTTCGCAATATCTGGCGCCGCCCAATCTTATGGGCAATACTCTTGAATTTACATAGGGTTTGAGATAATCAAGATATTCTTTATTCAGGATCGCGTCATACATAGACGTTACTCCTCGTGAGTTGGCTTCGGCAAAAAAAGCATCGAGATTTTTACTCATGTTTTCTTTTGCTAATTTCATTATCTGTGGTTTGAATGTGCTGAAGGCATACAAAAGACCTTTCTCTTCCTGCAGCAAACCACGGCCTTTTTGCTCAAATTCTTTTTCTGTGGTATATCCATCTTTTTTGAGTTGAGCTTTGTTTTTCTGATAGACCTTAGAAATTGCAGGGCTGTTTATATACACCGTATGTCCGGACGCGCTGATGACCATGATGGGTATGGTTGTGCTTACATCGTTTAAAAACGTATAGTCAATGTTTTTGAAATTATCCTTGGAGTAAGGTGTCAGCAAAGCGGGATCTAAACCATTTGCCAATAATACGGCATCATCGGATTCCGGAGGCAGGTTGGCCTTTAGTGCTTCCTTCACCCAGTTTTTGTCATAACCCTGTCTGATGTTTTGACCGTCAAAAGGGCCTACATCTAAAAAAGAAGCCATAAGACCGGAAAAAACCACGTGGATATGGGGTTCGAAAAGGCCGGGCAGGAGGGTCTGTCTGGATTTGAGTTTCCTTACAGTATATTCATCTTTGAAACGGGCATCCATTTCTCCTATCACGAAGGAAAAACTGCCGGTAGCGACCACCCGGCCTTCAGCAAAACCTATGGCTTCCACCATATCGGCATTGCCGTCTATCATTGGCCTGATAATGCCGCCTGTAAATACAACAGGTGCGGGCTGTACAGCTTCAGGTTTCTTGTCAGGCAGGCCTGCTGTCATTAGTGCCAGGTTTTCCGGCCCGAAAAGATCTTCTTTTAATAAGGTAACAACGGGATTGGTGCATGCGCAAAAACACATGTGACCGTGCTCGTGAGAGTGTTCTGTCATGTTAAAAAGTTTTATGGTTATTAAATGTAGTTTTCAGAATAAATTTAAAATAAATATTCTATTTAAACAATGATTTTCGTGATTTTTTAAGAAAAATAGTTAAAATTTTTAATTAGTTTGAAATAATTTTATTAAAAGCTTTCGCGAAAACTTTTTTTTCTTAGTTTTGTGAATTAAACAACTAATAAACTATTACCATGAAAAATCCAGGCTCTAATTTTCCCCATCCTATATTTCTACCGTATCTATTCTAGAAGTTTTTTAAGCTTCCTATAAATTACATATTTACAAAAGATATCTCTGCCTCTTTCAGATAAGAGCAAAATAAAAAAACTACCATAACTATGTTTAAACTTCTACGTACAAGAACTTTCATGTTTCTTATGTTTTCGTTTCCATTGTATGCTCATTCCCAATTGGTTGGTTCTGATGTGCAGATATGGGAAAAGATAAATCCTGCATCGCGTGATGCTGCCCGGTGCAAGGACGAAAACCTTCTGAATTTCCACTGCGGGATCAAAGACAAGCTGTTGAAAAAGTATATTAAATACAGCAGAGACAAAAGCCATACGCTGAGCCTGGTACATGCTTCAAAAGAGGACGAGCTGATTTGGGAAAATAAGGATAAAAATGTTTCTTTAGGCAATACCTTATACAGGAGAGAAAAAAAATCTAAAGAAATTGGTAAAAAGCCCAGCATTTTTTCATTTACCGCTACGGCAAATTCAAACAAAGAAAAATCTGATAGCCTAAAAATAAAGTTTGAAGATCAAAATCTGTATGAAATGATTTTCTTCCTGAAAAAGGCCAAAATAATGGATCTGAACAAAATACATTCTTATCTCTCCATAAAATACGGAATTTCTCTGGAAAAAGGCAAATATTACGGGAGTGACGGAAAAGTAATCTGGGATCCTGAAAAGCATGCAGCGTATAAACATCGGCCGACAGGATTGGGAAGGGATGATGGCAATGAGCTTTACCAAAAACAGTCATCCAACCAGGTTGATTCTTTTCTTGCTATCGGAATCAATGAGATCAAAAGAACCAATTCGGATAATCCAACGGTCATTGAGAATAACAATTTTGTGATGTGGTCTGATGATAATAAGGCTATGTCATTAAAGCCTGAAAGAGATATTGATGTGCTGGAAAGGAACTGGGAGATCAGTTTTATCGGAAACAAAATTCCTAAGACAGGTTATCAGGTAAGAATTATCAAAGAAACGGTAAACCCTCGCTCCTTGCCGCTTTCCTACTGGATGCTGATTAAAAAAGATAATGGCGATATTAAAAAAATACCGGGGACTGAAAACGGTAATTTTATAACCTTTAATAAAGTAGATTTCTTAGATGCTTTTGATACGGGAGACAAAACGTCTTTCACTTTTGCCGTAAGCCCTGTAAAAGACACTAAACCGGATACGCCAAACCATGATCCCAGATCCGGAAATGTATATAATGAAAAAGATCTTTCGCTGGATCTTACAAAGATAGCCCTGTATCCCAACCCGGTAAAGAAAGACCAAAATTTCACCATTGTTTTTCCACCGATGGAAAACCTGATCATTTCTATTTATGACGGGGGTGGACGGCTTATTGCCCTGGATAAGGTCAGCAGCAGTGCAAGGTCATATGTCAATCATCTTCCGCTCCAGAGTTCATACCTGGTCAACCTTACTCAGAACGGGAAAATCATAAAAACTTTCAAACTAATCGTAGAATAACTTATACCATGAAAATATACAGAAAACGGCTTCCTTTTACCAGGAAGTCATGCCTAATGTTGTGTTTCTTTGCCTGCATGTTCATATGTGCCAGCTTTACGAAACAGGACAGGCAAAAGGTTCGGTCTTTTAAACTCCGGATGATGGATAAATATGTCTACCATCCGACAGCAGAAGATATAGATTCAGCAGAAGATTCAGAAAAGGATCTCTCTAAGTATAATGCTTCTGGTGTCATTAAGGGCCTAAATAAAGAGAATTCTAAGACGGAATTTATTTCAAATGCGGCATTTTCGGAAAATAAAAAATCAGATAATATTTTTGATTCCGAAGAAAAGCAGGGAACTATCGGCGAATTTTCGGATGATGAATCAGACGATGTATCCGATAATTTTTTCACGATTAATATTCCGGAAATAAACAAGCAGAATATCAAAGCATATTTAGTGTATGATCTTTTCGGATTGGATTCTTATCATTCAGTTTCAAGATCAATTAATAAAAATATTGCTTTCGGAGGAAACATTATTGTTGCTAGCAGTAAATGGAACACTCAGAAGGAAGAGATTTCCTTAAATTCTTTGGAAAAAGGAAAAAATACAATTCTATTTACCTCTTCTCTGAATGGAGTAAAATATAAGGTACAAAATGTAAAAATTATTTTTGAAAATAATCTTAAACCTTCCGTTCATACTTCATCGTTGTTATCAGGCAATAAGCTTTATATTAAAGGTCTTGAAAGCGGATCTGTACTTGTTAAAGACAAACCTGTATCTTCTGTAAAAGGAGAATATGAAACTTTAATTGAGCTTACGGAAGCGGATAAAGCAAAAGGTTTTGTGTCTATTACCGATGCAAACGGAGCGAGAGACTATAAAATCCCTGCGAATAAATCTTCATTCAAAACTTTGAATGAAGAAAAATTTGCTCCTCTTGTCATTAATATTTCAAAGGATGCAGGGTATACAGAATCGTATGAAAATTCAACCATTACGATTGAAAAAAATTCTGTAGAGAATAATGCTCAGGTTCAGGTTTTAAAGCTTAGAAAAAAAGATTATCCTGCTGTTTCCAGAGAAATTAAAAGCATGACTGTAAACTCCGGCGCATACCGTCTGGAAAGCCGTTCGGGAGAGTTTACAAAAAATATGGTTTTCTCTTTTCCATATGATGAGAAGAAATTAGGCGCAAGATCTGCAAAAGAACTGAAAGCTTTTTATTTTGATTACACATCAAAAAAATGGAAAGTTGATCCTAGCAGTAAAGTAGATACGGAGAAAAAAGTAATTACTGTTGAGACAAAAGGTGATACCGATTATATCAACGGAGTTATTTCGGTTCCTGAATCTTCACAGCTTGAGGCATTTACTCCTACAAGCATCAGCGGATTGAAAGCCGCAGATCCTACGGCAGGCTTACAATTGATGGATGTTCCTACAGCTACACAGAAAGGAGATGCAAGCGTCAATTATCCGATTCGTGTTCCCGCTGGTTTGGGAGGGCTTCAGCCTTCATTATCAATAGGCTACAGCAGTACAGGAGGAAACAGCTGGATGGGAGATGGCTGGAATATCAACGGATTGTCTTCCATTACCTTGGATACAAGATGGGGAACACCTGTTTTTAATGAAGAAAAAGAAACAGAGCTTTATTCTTTGGACGGAGAAATGCTTGTGTATCCCAACGAATATCTTCCTCACAGACATAATGATGTGAATGAAAACAACACCGCTATTACTACCGATAAACAGAACAGGTCTGATTATACCAATCCTAATGATGGTACAAAAAAACAGTTCTATTTAAGAAAAAATCATGATTTTACTCTTATTGAAAGAATAGGAACAGCTCCAAGTAATTATACATGGAAAGTAACTTCTACTGATGGTACCAAAAGATACTATGGAGGTTCATCAGATTCAATGCTTTCGGGTTCGGGAGGAATTGTTCACTGGGGACTTCGAATGGTAGAAGATGCACACGGTAATAAAATGGAATTTACTTATTATAATGAATTTGCATCGGGAGCCTTTTTCCAGATTAAGAAAATTGAATATGGAAAAAATAAAGATTATAGTGTAAACTTCAATAAAGAAACAAGTATTACCAGACAGGATATCAATATCAATGCAAAACAAGGCGTTCCGAGATCTGAAGCTTTTCTGCTAAAGAATATTGAGGTTAAATACAAAACCGAGCTTATCAGAACCTATAAAATGGATTATATAAACGGAGAATTTTATAAAACGCTATTGAAAAGAATTTATATCGTTCCCAATAATCCTTGTTCTACAACGCTTGCAAAAGCTGCTCAGGAAAATAAAGAACCCGAGGATAGTAAAGCATCGACAAGTAAAGCACCTATAAGAGGTATGGACGACGGATCAGGGGGTAATGGCGGCGGTCCCGGAGGTATAGAACCGGCATGTAACGAGATCTCCGACAGCTATACGTTCGACTATTATAATGATGTAAAAGATGGATCGGGTAGTGTAAAGATATTTGGACCGGATACTGCTATTAATTTTCAGAATGCTTATAATGATGAACCTTATTCAAATTTTGTAACAAGTTTAATCAAGCCTTCTAAGATCAATGGAAATATAAGTACCGAAACAGGGCTCAATATAAGAATTGCTGCGGGATTAAATTTTTATACGCCTTCAAGTGCAGCCTACGGACATCTGATGTTCGGCTTCCCTTTTGGCAACTCCACTGCTAAAGCAAGAAATGCCCAGCAGCTAATAGATTTCAATGGAGATGGGATTCAGGATATGATTTACAGAAATCCGAGTAGAGGACTGCTTCTAAGATCCGGAAAACTGGATGATCAGGGAAAATTAAGCTTTTCAGAGTCTAAGCCAATTGAAAACTATACCGGAGGTGACTTTTCCTACACGGAAACGAAGACCAAAAATAGGGGTTGGGATATGGGAGCAATAATTTACAGTAAATCTGAAACAAATTCTACAACCCAAGGTTCTACAAAAACCTATTTGATTGATGCTAATTCAGATGGTCTGATGGATATTGTACATGACGGAGAAGTCTGGTTCAACAGATTTGATTTTGGTGCCAATACATCTTTCATGACAAAACATTCAGAATACACGGAGAATATGGTGGTAAAAGCAAAAGCCATACAGGCTCCTATCAAATGGTGTGGAGATATCGGCTCTGTACCGGACCCTTGTCCGGGAGAACCTGAACCTGATCCGATGGATGTTGGAGATGTTGTAAAAGTATGGGTTGCACCTAGAGACGGATATGTGAAGTTTACAGATACTGTTTCAATTGCACCTACATTTGTTTCAGACCCATCTACTACTTTGTCAGATCAAATGTATTATGGCGTAGAGATTAAAAATCCTACTCCTCAAACCTGGACTGTACCTGTTAGCTATGTTAATACAAGAATATATTTAAAACAGCTTTTAGCCACAGACGCTCCTCAGAATATTGTGATCAACCGATATAATGATTATTATACTCAGATGCAAACTGTTCCTACGGATCCCAACTATGGTATCCCGAACGGTATTGACAATCCTGACAGGTTATTTGTAAAAAGTGGTGAAAAAATTTACGTAAGACTGCACAAAAACAAAGTGAAAAATGTAGCGGTTAATTCAAACCCAACTATTACTTACGTTGATCAGGTTACAGGAAATGAGATTCCTAATACTTTTGAATTGTCACAGGATCAGTTTCAGTTAAATAATGGCAATTATGAAAACAATTTTCTCTTAAACAATGCTATTGCGCCAATTCTTTTGGATGCTCCGGGAACAGTTACAATTAATGTATTATCTTTCAATCTGTCTGATTTATCAGATGATATAAAATTTAGAATTGTAACTGAGGATGTAAACACGGGAGCAATTGTAGAGCTTATTACACCGGAAATTTATACCCCATCAAATTTAACAACTCAGGCACATACGCTAAATCTTACTGTTCATAATGGCGAAAAGTTCTATCTGAGATTCATTGTAGAATCTGATTCTTTTACAAATTTTGTTGCGACGAACTGGAGTGAAAAGCTTTATGTAAATTACCATGCCTCTGTTGCTTACAGTCCGACACCTATTGATATCGGGTTCTTAGGAATTCCAGAATATCCATCTTTTGTGGTAACTCAGTTAAAACCAAAACTTGATATTTATACTGTTCCACATATTGGTTTCTTTAATGAACCACATGATTTTAGCATCCAGATTAATAAGAATGTTACCAATTTTTCCACTTTGTCGACAGGAAGCTTCTATTATGTTATAAAGAAAGGAAATCAGGTTCTTGCAAAAAGAAGAGTTCTTGTTTCTCCGGGTAACAGCACGCTTATAGAACAGAATATGATCGACGGTTTAAATATTTCAGGACTGTCTCCAATTACCTTTTTTACAGGAAATCCTACCTTCGGATCTTTAGGTACCGATCATTTGGTAACAGTTGAGGTGTACTGTAAGACTGGCGGAGATTATGAATTGTTTAATAAATATTCTGATTATTTTGCAGGAAAGCCATTCAATATTTATTATGATAGTGCAACGATGTATGGTACAACAACTGCAACTGCAGTAAATACTGCCATGTATAACACGAAATCGATGTTTTTTAACAACTGGGGGCAATTTTTATATAAACCGGGAGCTTTTGATAACTATTTGTATGGATGGCCTATCAGTTTGTCAGAATTTGCGACACCAACTACTCCTCAGAATACTTATTCTGCCTGTTTAAACATTCCGAATGTACAAAATAACTATGATGCTTTAGCCGATTGTATTTTAGCGACAACACCTGATCCTAATGCAGGAAATAGTACCGTATCGCAGATTATATCTCCTCTGAAGCCTCAATTTACAAGATACGGAAGACAAAGAGTTGAACGTTGGGTTGGTTCAGGACCTGAACAGTACTCATCAGGAGAAGCTTTCAAAACAGATGATGAAGTTACCTATTTTACAGATCCTGTTCCTACGGTTCCTCTTGTAACACCAACCACCTACACTTCTGGACAGCTTTCAGTGGATACAAGTATGAAGGCAATCAGCAGGGATCAAAGAAGTAGTTCACATAATAAAACCCAGGGAGGAAGTTTAGGACCTGTAAGTGGAGGAAACTCGGAAACAACGCTTAACGGACCAAGTATCGAAACACAGACTTTCGCAGATATGAATGGAGACGGTTATCCTGATATGGTATATCCTTCATCAATGCAGTTTACTAATTCTACGGGAAGTTTAGAAGATATTCAGCTTGTTCCATATGGTGATTATCCTACGAATTCTTTAAGCTATATGAAAAGTAACTCGGCAGGTTTCTCCTACAATAGTCCTCCGGTAACAGGCAGAATAGGAGCACATGGAGATAACGGAACATCTACTGAACCAGATACAGGAATGCCATGGTCAGGAAGTGCATCAGTAAGTGCAAGTCTTAATCAATATTATAATTCATATGATGCAGGTTCAGGATTCTGGATGGATATTAATGGCGATGGGCTTCCTGATAGAGTAAGAGGAGGAAATACTCCTAATATGACAGTTGCTTTGAATTTAGGTAAAAGCCTGGGAGCAGATGGTACTTACCAAAATATGATTACTTATAAATCTCATCCGAAAGCAAGTTTCAGTATATCATTAGGTGCAGGATTAGGATCTTCGGCTAATCTTGGGGCGCTATCCAGCTTTGGTTTCGGTATCAGTGCAGGAGTAAGTGCGGGAGCTTCAACAGGAACAGCAGATGTAGTATATGAAGATGTAAACAGTGACGGATTAATAGATATTCTTGAGGTTGCTTCCAATGGAGCTGCTACAGTGAGGTATAACCTTGGAAATCGTTTTGCTACAGGAGTACCGTTGATGAAGAGCGGGGGAGATATTGATTTTGCAGATGAAACAAGATCATTCAACGGATCATTCTCTTTCGGAGGAGATTATATGTTTAGTATGGGACCTATTACCCTCATTCCTCCTGTGGTTGTATTAATTCTTTGGATTAAAGCCGGAGCCGGAGCAACCGTGAACTTAGGAATGAACGTTTCTGAAACAAGAAAGGCATTCAAGGATATGAATGGTGACGGATTTACAGATTTAGTTCAGGATACAAACAGTGGGTTTATTGTAAATTACTCACAGGTTGGAAGAACAAATAAATTAAAAACAATCACCAATACTTTTTCAAAAGGAACCTATTTATTGGATTATAAATTGGCAAGAGCAAATTATGATAATCCGTATGCAAAATTTGTGGTTAAAAGTATAAGTATCCTTGAGCCGGATGCATTTTCAGCAAAATATACGACAGATCAGGGAACTAGGATGGAAACCTTATATGAGTTCCGAAACAGAAAATATGACAGAAGAGAAAGAGAAGATTTTGGTTTTGATACTGTTGTTAAACAGGAAATGAACAATGGTTCAGCAGTAAGAACCACCACGGATAAATATTTCAATAATTCTTATTTGTTAAATGGAATATTGAATCAGACTACAGTGGTAGGAAGTAGCGGTACTTTATCTGATGTGAAGTATAATTATAAATTGAGAAAATTCATGCTTAATGCAACACTTATTAACCTGAATTCCGATTTAGCCTTCAATTATGACAGTGGCGGTAGAGAAGGCCGAAAAATGGCTATTGCTTTACTGGACGAAAAAATTAAAACATCTTACGAATCCGGAGGAAGCATTGTTACAACTGAGAAATTTACATATACCACAAAAGGTCTTGTTGAAAAATATCAGTATGAAAGCCCTTCTACATCTTATAATACCAATATTACTTATCAGGCGCTTAACAATAATATTATTGGAGTTCCTACACTTGTTGAGGTGTATCAGGGAACAACCAACTCACAGCTTTTAAGAAAAAGAAGTGCATATAATATCAATCCGAACAACGGTGATGTGGGAACGTATGCTGTATTCGACGGCACGAATAATATTATTACGGATATTCTGTATAATGCTGCAGGAAATATCACGAAAGTGACTTATCCGCCGAATGATAATGGACAAAGGTATTTTATCCAGTATACTTATGATGACGCAGTAACAGGTAAATATGCATTAGAAGTAAAAGATGTTTTCAACATCAAATCTTCAGCTACCTATAATCCTCTTTTCGATGTTGTAACAAGAAAAGTAGATACAGGTGGAAATGCTATGGTATTCACCTATGATGGTTTCGGAAGAACGAGAACGATCATGGGACCAAATGAAATTGCAAGCGGTTCTACAGTACCGACAGTAAAATACAGATACTGGTTTGATCATGCAGGCATTGCAAACAACGATGCTACCATTAAGCTTTACAGAGCGTCCACCTCAAACTACGATCCTGAATATGCAAGTTCCGGAAATACCATTATGACGGATACCTATTCTGACTTCCTGGGTAGAATTATACAAACGAAAAAAGATTTTGACTGGTATGGATCCGAATCAAGAACAGTATCGGGAAGAACACTATATGATGGACTGGGAAGAGACATTCGGCAGTATCATCCGGTTACGGAAGGCGTGACGAATCAGGCGCTTAATCCTGCTAACGGAGGGCCTTCTACATCTTCAGTATATGATAGTCGAGATAGAATAACCTTAGCAACAGATGAAGATGGTGTTGTATCAACTACTACCTATAATATCGATGGTAATCTGTTTAAAACGACACAGGAAAAATCTAATGAAAAATCTGAATCCTATGCGAACGCAGAAGGGAAAATAGTACAGAAAGATGATTATTTAGATAACCAACCATTGAGCACCAACTTTAAATACAATACTTTAGGAGAACTTACTTTAGTACGAGATCCCGAAGGAATAGAAACAATCTACGATTATGACCTTGTGGGAAGACGCATCCATCAGCAGCATCCCGATAAAGGAAAAACGGAATACGAATATGATCAGACTGGAAATCTTGTAAGATTGACTACAGATAATCTGGTAAATGATTCAAGCATAAGTACTCATTTTATTTTCTATAAATATGATTACAACAGATTAACAGGAATTGTATTACCGGATTTACCTTCCGGAGATCCAAATCCAAATAATGTATATTATGAATACTATCCTTCTACGGTAGCAAATAATAATGCAGGAAAAATTCGGGTAAAAGACGACGGATCCGGAAGTACAAAATATACCTATGGAAGAATGGGCGAAGTACTTACTGAAGTGAGGACTGTACGAGGATACAATATTCCTGAAAAGTATTTTAAAACCTATTTCAATCATGACAGCTGGAATCGTATTACGAAGATCAAATATCCGGATGATGAGATAGTTTCTTATCATTATGATAGAGGAGGAAATCTTAAATCCGTAAATAATGATCAGGGGGAAATTTATATTCAGAATATTGACTATGATTATTATGAGCAGCGTCTGATGATTAAATACGGCAATGGAACATCACAACGTTATTTGTATGACGGACAAAACAGAAGACTGAAAAATTATAGTCTATACAGCCCTGCAAATAACCCAATGTTGCAGAACGAATATGGATATGATGATTTTGCAAATATTACAAAGATTAAAAATATAGCCAGTCCTTTGGCGAACGGCATGGGAGGAGCTTATCAGTTTGATTTATATTATGATACGTTAAATAGATTGGTGGGTACAGGCACAAGTGAAACTATTATAGGTGAAGAAGAGCAGCCGGTACAATCTGTTAATTTTGCACATTCCACGTATAAGCTTAAAATGGAATATAACAAAGTGGGAGGAATTACAAAGAAAGCTCAGCATCATGAAAGAGACCAGATTGTAGTTCCGGAAAACACATACGAAAACAATTATGCCTATATAGATGCTACACATAAGCTAGATAAAGTAAATGATAGCTCAACCGGTAATACAGAATCATTTGAATATGATTTCAATGGTAATGCTTTGATTCATAATGACATGAACGGAACAAGAAAAATGTTCTGGGATGAGCAGGATCGTATGAGGGCATTTTATAATGATAACACCGGAGTTTACCAATATCACACTTATGATGATAAAGGAGAACGAGTAATCAGATACGGACTGGAAGCACCTACACAACTTTATCAGAACGGAGCACCTGTAATTGTTGACGAATTAAGAATGATCGATTATAAATTGTACCCCAATCCATATGTAACCGTAAGTTCAACGGGACAGTATACAAAACATTACTTCGAAGGTTCAAAAAGATTTGCGAGCAGATTGATGGATGGTGCTGATCGATTTGATGATCCTTCAGTATTATATACCAGTAAAACATCTGAAGATAAAGCGGAAAAGAAGGCAGATACGGAAGCCGACTTTAAGCGATATCTCCAACAAACAGATTTGGGGAGCAACGTCTCTGTAGAGCTAAGGGAAGTATATCAACATCCTGATTTATATTATCTGCATGGAGATCATTTGGGAACGGCAACATTTGTTACCAATTCTCATGGGGATGCAACACAATTTTTCCTAAATTTACCATTCGGAGAAACAATGCTGGAGCAGATGGACGGATCATACAATAATCCATATAAGTTCAATGCAAAGGAATTGGATGAAGATACAGGACTTTATTATTATGGAGCTAGATATTATAATCCGAGATTGAGTATTTGGTATGGGGTGGATCCATTGGCGGAGAAAATGCCAAGTTGGTCACCATATAATTACACGTTTGATAATCCTATTAAATATATTGATCCAGATGGAGAAGCTCCGATAGAAATCATTGATGAGGGTACTGATAATAATTGTTGTTGGGGAATGTTTAGACCTCTAATGCCTTTATTTGAAAATTCTTCTGTAAAGCCTACGGTAATAGAAACGGTTACAAAAACTTCAGAAACAACGGAATCTATGGCAAAAACTGCAGAAGGATCTCAAAAATCTAGTGAAAGGGTTAAATATGAAAATCAACTTGAGAGAGCTAAAGATAAAATGGATGGGATAAGTAGAGCTCAGGAAAAACTGAAAAGATATGCACCTCAGGGATCAAAGCAAAATGCAATACAATCAGTAAGTAAATCAAAACAAAATTTTAAGAATGCTTTGAGAAGAATTGATCTTAATGACATGGATGAATTTGACATTAAAACGTTACTCAAACCGGAGATTAAAAAAGATAACATTAATTTACGGAAAAATGTTTCTCCAAATTCGAAGACGGAAGAAGAAGTAAAAGAAAAGCAAGAAAAACAGCGGCAAATACAAAATCTAATTAATCAATATAATTTATCTGCATAATATGATTAGCGAACTACAAAAGGGCAAAGATTTGATGGATAATGAACAGTATGAATTAGCCATTAGTATTTTAGATAATTTGAAGAATTTACCTTCAAAGTATGAAAATTTAAGACTGTTATTTTTATCAAATTGTTTATATAATATAGAAGATTATTATTTAGCAATTGAAATAGCTAATAAGTTATTACAAATAGATAATAAAAATGAACATGCTTCTCAAATAAAGTATTTATCATATTATGAATTAAAAAAATATGATGAGGCTTTAAATGAAGTGATTAGTTTTTTGTCTAATAACGAAGCTGATCTTTATAGAGTAACATTAGAAGAGTTACTTATTGATATAAAAAAAGGATTTATTAATAAGAAGGATACAATTCATAGAATCAGAGAATTAGCATTAAGAAATAATATTAATCTCAATGATTAAGACTTCATTATGTTGTCTTTTAGAATACTTTAGATTAGCTCATGTCAGTTCATGATATTCAATAACAACAAACCACTGCGAGATGCAGTGGTTTTTCATTTAATTATAAAATTACAATCATTTCAATATCGGTGATTTGTAATTTCCAATAAGGAATTCCTGAGTATGTTTTAAAGAAGTTTTGTAAGGTTCTAATGTTCTGGAAGCAAAGTCCTGACCGATCAAGGTCCATTTTGTTAGTGTGAAAGACAGAAATGAGCATTCTTTGCCAATATCTGTCTGGTTTCTTCGATATTCAGGTGGCCTCTTTTAATTTTCAGGATGGGACACGAAATAGAACATATAAATCGTGACCTATTTTGTTTTTTTTGATACTGCACTAAAACAAAAAACGCTGTAAACATTGATGTTTACAGCGTTTTAGCTTATTTTGGTTTCTAAACTGGCGGAGAGTGAGGGATTCGAACCCCCGGACCTGTTACAGTCAACAGTTTTCAAGACTGCCGCAATCGACCACTCTGCCAACTCTCCCTAAACTCCGATTATATCGTCGTTTTCAGTGGTGCAAATATAGAAATATTTTTGAAATCTACAAAATATTTTTTCAGTGACCTCGCGTGCGGCTTTTCAGCAATAAATTACATATTTCAGAAGCAAGTGCTTTGAATTCTAATTGCTCGCCACCAATAGATTGTCAATTTTTAGAAGCACAGCATCAATATCAAAAGGTTTGCTGATAAATTCGTCGGCATTGCATCTGCTTATCACTTCATGATCTTTTGCGTGTGCACTCATAATCATGATTGGAATATTTGCTGTTTCCGGATTCTCTCTTAGTTCATTGCACACATCTATTCCGGATCCGTCCGGCATCATTACGTCCAATATGAAAATATCAGGAACATTGGAAAGATCTCTGCTGTTGAATGCTTCTACGGTAGAGAAAGAACGAACATCATAATCTTCAAATGACAGGAGTAACTGTAATGCATCTCTGATGCCTGTCTCATCTTCAAGGATAAAAATTGTTTTCATAACCCATGCATCGCAAAAACAAAGCCAATCTATAGAAACATTAGATTTTTTATAATCAACATAAAGCTTTTTTTGGAAAAATATTTACGCAATATTTTGATAAAAAAGGACTTTCAGTAATTTATAATATATTAATTTTCAATTTTGATTAATATAATCCTTCTTTTTTGCATGTTGGGCAGATGCCACTGATGACGAAATTATAAGCATGAGCAATGAAATTTTCAGGAAGAATAATCTGAGGAACTACGTTTTCGATACAGGTTACCGCTTTGCAGCTTTCACAATGGAAGTGCAAATGGTTGTGTGAATGATTTTCTTTATCGCAATTATTACATATGGCATAATTTACAACGCCATCCATATTGACAATTTTATGGATTTTCCCTTCCTTTTCCAGTCGCTCCAGAACTCTGTAGATGGTTACACGGTTACAAAGCCCATCCAGTTTTTGTTGTATTTCATAATGTGATAACGCACTGGTAGCACTGCTTAAAAGATGTAATATTTCGGTCTTTGCTTGCGTGTTGCGTACTTGTTTCATATTAAATTATAGTGAAAACATCATCCGATGTGCAACAAAGTTACAATAAGTATTTTTATCAATAATAATCTCTGAATATTAAAAAAAATGACAATATTAAGTTGCTGGCTCTGTAAAAAAATATCAACGATTATTTTAAAATGAGTAATTTTCGATTTAAATTAAATAAAATTTAGAATATTGATCAAATGAAATCAATCAATTGTAATCCATACTGGCGCATGGTCACTGCTTTTTTCCCAGCCACGGACCTCTTTATCTACACCTCCCGATTTCAGGTTTCCTGCAAGATACGGACTTAGCAATATATGGTCGAGCCGCATCCCGGCATTCCGGCTGTACGATTTATACAGATAATCCCAGAAAGTATAGACGGTTTCGTCAGGGTAAAGTGTTCGGATTGCATCTGTCCAGCCCTTTTTAAGAAGCTGCTGATAGGCTGTTTTTACTTCGGGTCTGTATAAAGCGTTATCTTCCCAGCGTTCCGGTTTGTATACATCCGATGGAGTAGGGATAATATTAAAATCGCCGATAACGACTGCCGGAAGATCCATCTTAATAAGTTCATCCATTCTTTTTTTAAGCCGCTTGATCCAGGAAAGTTTGTAATCGAATTTCGGACCAGGAAAGGGATTTCCATTTGGAAGATAAAGACAGCATATAACCGTTTGATTGATGATGGCTTCAATGTACCTGCTTTGATCATCGTCCGCATCTCCCGGTAATGATCTCTGAACTTCTGTGATTTCCATATTTTTAGTAAGGATGGCAACACCGTTCCAGCTTTTCTGTCCTTTCCAGATGGCATTGTAACCTGCATCGTTGATTTCTTTGATGGGAAATCTTTCCTGAGGCGCTTTTAATTCCTGAAGACACACAATATCAGGTTGGGCCTCCTCAAGCCACCGAAGAAGAACCGGAAGCCGGCCGTTCACGCCGTTTACATTATAAGTTGCTATTTTCATAATCTGTATAAGATTAAATTCTTTTAATATTACACAATATCCGTTCCATCAGATAAGCAGATTTTTAACAGTTCTCTATAAAAATGAATCCTGTTGTACCATAAAAAATAAATTCGTTAAACTTTGGCAAATAAATTGTTACTATCAGCGTGAGCAATAATAATTGCTATTTATATTTAACCATTTACAATAATATTATGAAAAATTCAATTTTAACAGTTCTTGCAGTAGCTGCGATGGTAGCTTGTAAGAAAAACGAAACCACGACTTCTGACCAGTCTGCAGATACTACGGCTACCATGTCCGCGCCTGCAGATACTACAATGACAACGGGAGATTCTGCAACAACAGCCACGTCAGACTCCAACACAGCATCGGCTTCATTAAGTGCACAGGATAAAAAATTTGCAGATGCAGCAGCAACAGGTGGAATTATGGAAGTAATGCTAGGACAGCTTGCAGAGAGCAACGCGAGCAGTGCAACCGTAAAATCTTTGGGCGCTATGATGGTAAAAGACCATGGTAAAGCTAATGATGAGCTTAAGAAATGGGCTTCTGCATCAGGGTACACATTACCAACAGCCCTGGATGCTGAAAAACAGAAAAAATACGATGATTTAAAAGCTAAAAAAGGCGCTGAATTTGACCGTATGTATGCGGATCTTATGGTAACAGACCATCAAAAAGATATCGCTGAATTCAAGAAGCAGGCTTCCGACGGATCTGAAGCATCTTTAAAATCTTTCGCCAGCAGCACGCTTCCTACATTGGAACATCACCTGATGGAATCTGAAAAAGCAAAGAAAGCTGTAAAATAATTACAACACATATTCATTATTATAAATCCAATTTAATTCCGGGAGATCGAAGATCTCCCGGAATTTTTATAGTACCGTCAATTTTATTTATTTTTACTTATGTAACGGTTATTTTTAAGATAAAACCGAAGAGGAAGCAGGGCATGTTCCTGAGCGTAAGCTACCCCAACCCGTGGAGTGGAGGTAATGTCTTCAGAGCCATAAAGCAATCCTGAATCTTCAATCCATATTTCATCTCCCGTTAAAGATTTTTTATTGAAACTCATGTCAATTCCTAAAGCTTTCGATGCGGAGCCAGGACCGGATGAAACGGCTTTATCAGTTACAGCCATATTTCTTCTTTTTCTAATAATCTCCAGGCCTTTGTATGGTTCTACAGATCGCACCAGTACACTTTTAGGATCGTCCTCCTTCGAAACGACAATGTTAAAAAGATGATGAATACCATAACATAAATAAACATAGGAAAAGCCGCCGGGTTGATACATGGCTTCCGTTCTTGAACTTCGCCGTCCGCCGTACGCATGGGAAGCTTTATCCTCCGTCCCGAAATAAGCTTCTGTTTCTGTAATGATTCCGGCAGTAACTTCGCCGTTTTTCCTGGTGAAAAGTATTTTGCCTAAAAGATCCTGAGCAAGAAATATGGCGTCGGTATTTTGATAATATTCCGGTTTTAACTTTGACATACAATATATTGCTGTTAATTTTATTTAACTACAAAAGTTACAAAAGAATTAGCCTTTTAAACATATATTTTTCTTTGTATTATTTTAAGATAATTTTCTTTTTCCAGCTTTTTGATGCACCGTACAACGGTTTCAGTACGCAGACCGGTGATCGCTGCAAGTTCACGCCTTGTAAAAGGGACTTCAAAAGAAAATTTACTCCTGTCGTTGCTGAAACTTTTATGATATTCCAGTGCCCCTTTGATTCTTGTATCAGGATGAAGCGAGGTATTGTTCTGCAGCATGATATACTTAAAATAAAGCCTTTGTGATAAAAAGCTGTTGATGTCTCTTGAGATCGGAGGATTTTCGTCCAGCAGTTTCATGAACGTTTCTTTCTTAAGGGTGATAATACTTGTCGGTTCAATGGCAACGGCATTCACAGGATATTTTTTATCAATAAAAAGCAAAAGCTCACATACACTGAAACCATCATGCAGAACGGCAAGAATAAGCTCTTTGCCATCTTCGTTATAATGACTGAGCTTTATCCTGCCTTTCCTGATCTGATAAAACTCTCTGGGTGTATCTCCTTCCTGGAAAATCATATCGGAAGTGTTAAGATCTTCGACGGCGGCTCCATAGGACAATAAAAGTTCTTCTTCGATTAACATAGATGTTGTGTTTTAAGGTTAAAGCCTCATTTTTGGCCTTTTACAGATATTACCAAGTTATTACTATAATCTGCAAAAGATTATGACCCATATCATATCAGAATAATTTAAATAAATCATGTATGAAAAATAAATTTTACTATCATTGATTTGAATCAACCCAATTCTTATATTTCTTGCTTAAATTCGATACTAACAGAATACCAATATTGATCAGAATATGAACATGAAAGAAAGGACTACAACTCCGAAAGGAAAATTGTTAATTATCGGAGGTAAAGAAGACCGCGATGACACGGACGTTGAAATAAAAAATAAAAATGAGGATTTCATACCTCACGAAATTCTTAAACTTCTTATCAGCAATAAAGAAAACAGGATTGAAGTCATCACTACGGCAAGCGCCGAGCCGGAAAGTATGCGCGACACTTATACCAAAACATTTAAAGAAATAGGATATACCAATTTCGGATTTATTCATTTTGTTGATAAAGCCATTGATGAAGATGTCCAAAGAATTAAAAACAGTAAAGCCATTTTTTTTACCGGCGGAGACCAGAACGTAATCTGCGAGAAATTTAAAGACACGCCACTCTGTGACGCATTAAAGGAGAAATATTTCGCCGAGGATGATTTCGTTATTGCCGGAACCAGTGCGGGAGCTATGTGTATGCCGGAAATTATCATTTGTGAAGGGGAGGACGGCGAGGCCATACTGGAAAATGACATCACGCTGGCTTCAGGTCTCGGATTATTGTCCCGGTGTATTGTTGATACGCATTTCGTTCACCGCGGAAGATTCGGAAGGCTTTCCCATGCAGTGATGATTAAAAGAGAATGTTTCGGAATCGGTTTGGGAGAAGATACTGCTCTTTTAATTGAAGAAGGGAAAAGAGCAATTTGTAAAGGTTCCGGAATGGTAATCGGAATCAGTGCAAAGGATCTTGAGAAGACCAATGTAGATACGGTAGAAAAGGGGCATCCTGTTTATGGAGAAAATTTAAAAGTCCATATTATTACGGACGGCTGTTCAATTGACCTCGAATCAGGAGCGTTTACAGCTCCTTAGATTGATAACAAAAATAAAGGAATATGCAGAGTCATATTCCTTTATTGTATTTTTATATTCGATGGTTTAAACCAAAAGGCTGTTTATTTTAGAAACAATATCATCAAGGTCAAAAGGTTTGGCAACGAAATCATTCGCTCCCGCATCTGCTGCAATGTCGTCCCCGTCTACACTGGCAGAAAGTACGATTACCGGAAGATCCTTTACGCCTTGTGTACTTCTGATGGCCTTTAAAACCTGGTCACCCGACAAAAGAGGCATCCAGAGATCAAGAAGAATAAGATCGGGTTCATCTACTTGAATCTGTTTGATCAGATTCGTACTGTTAATTTCTGTAAAAACGGTAAAACCTTCCGATTCCAGAAGCATTTGAAGAACATCGAGTATACCCTGATCATCATCACAGACCATTATCTTTTTGCTATTCATTTCAGTGATTTTTCATTATGGGTAATGTAAAACTAAATGTTGATCCTTCCCCAATTTCGCTTTCTACCCAAAGCGTACCGTTGTGGTTGGCGATTATTTCATGAGAGATGTAAAGACCGATTCCCAGTCCCGGAAATTTCTTCTGTATTTCCCGTGCCCTGAAAAAACGGTCAAAGATTTTGGCTTTGTCCTGAGGATTGATTCCCATTCCGTAATCTTTCACGGAAACTTTTACGAAATTTCCGACCCTGTTGATATAAACATCTACTTTATCAGAACCCGGAGAATACTTTATAGCGTTTGAAATAAGGTTATTGATGACCTGTGAAATCTGCAGTTCATCTCCCAGAATCATGGCACCTGTAGAACCTGTCAGCGAGATTTTATGGTTCGGGGCAGATACCGAGAGGTTTTCAACCGTATCGAGAATGGTTTTGTCGATATCAAAAGGATCAAGATGTAGCTCTATATTTCCCGACTGTATCTTGGAGGTGTCAAGGAGATCAGAAATAAGAATGTTCAGCCGGTCAACATATACCGATACTTTATCAAGAGTAGTATTGAACTTTTCCGGCGAATTTTCAGGAATCATCCTTTGCAGAAGCTGTACCAGACCTTTTATCGTTGTAAGAGGTGTTTTCAGTTCGTGGCTTGCAATAGAAAGAAAATCATCCTTCCTGCGATCGATTTCTTTTTTCTCGGTAATATCCTCAATTGCAATTAATATCCTGTCTTTATATTGACCATCAAATTCGATACGGTAGGCATTTACAAGCATTACTTTCTTACCGATGTACGGGAAATCATGCTCTACTTCATAGTCAATTACCGGGTTGTTGGTAGGTAAGATTTTCATCAGAAGCTCTCTCAGGGTTTCAATGTCCCACTGATGATTTCCAAGCTCAAAAAGTATTTTTCCTACGGTGTCTTCTTCCGTAACTTTAAATGAATTTAAAAAATGAGTGTTAGCGCTCAGTACCTTGTAGTCGGCGTCCAGTACCAGTAAACTCTCTCTTACGGTCTGAATAATACTTGAAAGAAATGCTTCATTATCAACAAGCTCTTTCGTTCTTTCTCGTATTTTTCTTTCAACTGAAGACTTTTCTTCCCTAAGCTCATGCTCTGCCTTTTTGCGCTCTGTAATATCATTTTGAACTCCGATGAAATGTGTTATTTTTCCGTCTCCGTTTTTTACGGGAGAGATAAAAAGTTCATTCCAGAAAAGATTGCCATTCTTTTTATAATTTCTTATTTCCACTTTGCAGTCCTTTCCTTCCCGGATGCATTCTTTGATCAGGTCTCTTTCAGGCTGACTTCTGTCCTGGCCCTGAAGGAACCGGCAGTTGTGTCCGATAATCTCGTTGTGAGAATATCCGCTCATCTTTTCAAAGGCTTTGTTGCAATAGACAATAGGGTTGTCCGGTTGGGTATTATCTGTGATGATAATCCCGCAGTTGGCAGAATTCAGTGCCTGTATATAAAGGTCAATGTTGTTATTCATCGGATTAAAGCGGTTTTGTCAAGTTTCCAAACTTAAACTTTCATTGATATGCAAATATGAGAAAAAGCATTTTCTTTTGCAAATTTGCATCAACACTAAAAATCACACGCAAATTATATGCCTTGAATTTATTTTTTACTAAATTTTTAAAAATAACAGCAATTTTTAAAGTTATTTATATTCAGTCGCTTGGTAAGAAACCGATGGAACTTATGGATTAAATCTTTAAATTGCCGAATGAAAAAAATCGGTTTAATCGGATACGGCTGGCTGGGATCAAGAATTTACAATGACCTTTCGAGTAACTCAGAAATATTTGCGACAACGACATCGTTACAGAAGGTTGAAGACATGCGTTCTCAGGGAATTCATGCGGAGCTGGCCGTTTTTAACGAAAGTGAAAAAGAATTTCCTGATCCATGGAGCATCGTTCCTGATCTGGATGTTATGATCATTACTGTTCCTTTTTCGGAAAAAAGAACTTCGCAGGAAATATTAGATAAAAGGCTTTCGAAGTTATTTTCATTTATAGGAAGGTATGAAAAACAGATTTTTTTTATGAGCACCACAAGTGTTTATCCTGATGAACCCGGAATTTTTCGGGAAGAAATGCTGCCTGTAGAAAGTGTTTTTGTTGAAAATAAGATTAAAAAAGCATTTCCTCAGGTTAACATCCTTAGATTGGGCGGATTAATGGGAGATTCACGGCTGCTGAAGAATTTTAAGATGACAGATGTTTCCGGAATTGTTAATCATATACATTATAAGGATATTGCAGCAGTCATCATAACAATGATTGAAAAAGGAATTAACGGAAAAATATATAACGTTGTAGCGCCTCTTCATCCCTCAAAACAGGAAGTGATTGCTTACCAGAATAATCTTCCTATTGAAGCTTCCCACGAAAACAATAAACAGAGAATCATTTCTTCTGATAAGCTGATTTCAGAACTTGATTTTACCTTTGCTTATCCTGATCCGAAAAAATTTCATCTTATATAAAGCATTTACGTTGCTGTAATTTCATTTATATTAAAAATATTTTAGTGTTTTGATAAAAATTGGTCTGCTTTATGCTTAGACAATAATAAGCTGCTTAAAAGCTTACACTTTACACCAAATCACCTTAAAATATTAAATTATGAAAGAATTTACACAATGGGAAAATTCCCCGTCGCTTAACAGAGAGATTGAACGTCAGAAAGCACTTAAAGTTCTTGAAAAAGCGAAAATGATCAAAAGAAAAGTCATTTTCCTTCCTAAAGGAGCTACAGGAAGTACAAAAATTAATGATTTTTTTTAATGATATATTCAAAACGATTTTCAGACATACTTCAGTAATCAATACAAATAAGCCATAGCAGTTTTCTGTTATGGTTATTTATTTACGAAGGTCCTGTCGGAATAATTTAATGAAATGACAGATTATACAGAATACAAGCATGGTATTTAATTATTTATATTTAAACAATTTTTAGTGATTATGAATTCTCCGGAACAAATCGAGGCAGAGAAATTACTGTCTGTACTTTTTTACTCTCCCAATGCTACTGCTGTATACAAAGGTGATGACATCAGGATTATAAGTGCCAATCAGGCAATGTTGAGTTTTTGGGGAAAGGACAGAAATATTATCGGTAAAGATTTTCGCTCTGTCCTTCCGGAACTGGATGATCAGCCTTTCTTCTCTATTTTAAAAAATGTATGGGATTCCGGGCAGACTTTCACGGCAAAAAATTATCCTGCCGTACTCCTTACCGAAAACGGTCCGCAGAAATTTTATTTTGACTTTGAATATAAAGCAATGCTTGATGGAGAGGGGAAAACGGAATACATTCTTCACACCGCATCTGAGGTTACGGAAAGACAGAATGCCGTGCATCTTGTTGAAGAAAAATCGAAATCCGAGCAAAAGCTTATTGATGATCTTTCAGCACTGAATGAAGAGTACCTTACCACAAATGAAGACCTCGTATCGAAGCATGAAGAGCTTTTTACAGCCAACACCGAATTGCTGAAAATAAGAAAAGAACTCATTACGGCCAATCATACGCTCCGTGAAAATGAAAAGCGCTTTAAAACCCTGGTTGAAAAATCGCCGGTTGCCATGGCTTCATTACGCGGCGAAAAGTTTGAAGTAGATATTGTGAATGATATGGTACTTCAGATCTGGAACAAAGACCGGTCTATCATCGGGAAACCTTTAGCAGAAGTGATGCCGGAGCTGAAAGGGCAGATATTCATCGATATTCTGTCCAAAGTGTACAGAACAGGGCAACCGTATTACGGTAAAGAAATTAAAGCGTTAATCCGCAATGGAGAAAATATGACGGAACATTATCTTAATTTCGCCTATCAGCCGATTGTTGATGAAAATAACAACAGTACGTCTATCCTTATCGTTGCAAGTGATGTTACCGAGCAGGTACATGCAAGGGAATCGGTAATGGAATTCAAAAACAGGCTTGAAATTGCCATGGATGCCAGCAGACTGGGTTCAACAGAAGTCCATCTGGCTACCGGGGCTATGGAAAGTACCCCACAGTTTAAATACAATTACGGATATGCCGCGGATGAAGAATTCAATTATTCTGATCTTTATAATGCTATTCTTCCGGAATACCGCGAACACATAAGAGGTCTTGTAAGCGAGGCCATCCTGACGAACGGAATTTATAAAGCCGAATATCCCGTGAAATGGAAAGACGGATCTATCCATTGGATACAGGCGCATGGCCGCCCGAGATATGATAAAAGCGGTGTTGCCGACAGAATGGTAGGCATGACGACGGAAATTACCGATAAAAAACTGGCAGAACAGCGCAAAGATGATTTTTTAAGTGTTGCCAGCCACGAACTTAAAACCCCTCTTACAGCAGTAAAAGCTTCCATACAGTTGCTCAACCGGATTAAAGATAAGCCGTTTTCGCAAACCCACATCAGGCTGATTGAACAATCGGATAAAGGAATTGAGAAAATGTGTATGCTGATTGACGATTTGCTGAATATGAGCAGGCTGGGACAAGATCAGCTCATGCTGGAATATAACCGTTTCAATCTGCATGAAATGCTGAGCAAAAGCTGCAATCATGTAAGGCTTGAAGACAAATACCAGCTTATCCTGAAAGGCAATGAAACGCTGGAGGTTCATGCTGACGAGCACAGAATAGAGCAGGTCGTAGTAAACCTTGTAAATAATGCGGTAAAATATGCAAAAGACTCCAAAGAAATCCACATCCATACAGAATCATATGACGATCATATAAAAATTTCCGTACAGGATTTCGGAGAGGGAATATCAGAGTCTGTCATTCCGCATCTTTTTGACCGGTATTACCGTGCAGATCACTTTGGAGCCTCATATTCCGGGCTCGGGCTTGGGTTGTATATCTGCTCGGAAATCATCAGAAAGCATTCCGGAAAGATCGGTGTGAACAGCAAAATAGGAGAGGGCAGTACATTCTGGTTTACCATGTCCGAAAAAAAATGAGTATGACACGGTAGCAATGGCCGGAGCAGTCTGAAGATAATAAATCTGCTGATGCTACTGTAAACTTCTTACATTCACATTCGGGCTTTCTCCCTTCGGTACAATAAAGATGGCATTGTCATTTACCGAATCTCCGCTGTCAAGATAATATCCTGCAACAATCGGGATAATAAAGCTTTGGTATTTACCGTCCTTCGTATAAGCCCAATAGGTAACATTTACATTTTGAGGTTTAAGCTTAAGATCCAGCTTTTTTGAAGTCAGTTTGGCTCCCGTAGCATTAATGCAGTTAACTTCTGCCAAGGTCGTATTAGGAACAATCAGCGGAGCGCTGTTTAATCTTACATTGTAATTTCTCTGCGTATTATTTACCAGTTTTGCAGAGACTTTGTAACGGTCGAATTCTTTGCCGCCTACGGTTATCGATTCCTTATTAAGAATATTAAAAGTAACGGAAAGTCCGTCTACATCTATTGTTGAGCCATCTGTTATTTTCTGTGCATTCGCAAAAGAAAAAGAAGCAAGCACAATGAAAACAGAAGAATAAATTAATTTTTTCATAATATAACTGAGGTTTTTACTTAATTTAAAAATAGTCAAAAAAATACAAATACCACATTTTTTTTGCTGATTTTTGTTGAATCCCAACAAATTTCAGTGTTGCATTATCTGATTATTGATTTATGCGCGAAAGCATTGTCCTTCGTTAAAACTTTCTTTACCTTTATAAGCACCAAATTACTGATATGAAAAAATATACCATTGGAGCATTATTGTTCTCGATGCTTGTTAATTTTAATGCCCAATCATTACAATCTCCCGACGGGAAGTTTGAAATGAATTTCCAGCTGAAGCAGGGAATCCCGTATTACAACCTGAAGTATAACGGAAATATAGTGGTGGAAGACTCCAAATTAGGACTGAGATTGTTTAAAGATACTTCTGTAAAATTCGCTTCTGAAATTGCCAAACCTGAAGATGCCAAGTTTGACCTGAACAACGGCTTTACCAAAGCAGATGAAAAAAGAGATTCTAAAAATGAAATTTGGCAGCCTGTGTTGGGAGAGAAAAAAAATTATATCAACCAATACAATGAATTGTCGGTAACCCTGCATCAGGACACTACAGATAGAAATATCGTGGTTAAGTTCAGGTTGTTCAATGACGGATTGGGCTTCAGGTATGAATTTCCACAGCAGAAAAACCTAAACTATTTTGTCATCCGTGAAGAAGATTCTGAAATTGATTTTCCGACGGATATGAAAGCATGGTGGATTGTCGCTGATTATGACTCCCAGGAATACCAGCCGCAGACAACAAAAATCTCTGAAATCCCCGGCCGATGGGATCAGGCATTTGATAAACATTCTTCCCAGACTTTAATTAAAAACGCCGTTCAATCGCCTTTAATGCTGAAGAAAGAAGGTAAAGACCCCTTGTACGTTAATGTCGGAGAAGCAGCAGTCTTAAATTATCCTGCATCGCATTTGGAAGTGGATCCGGTTAATTTTAAATTTAAAACACACTTAACTCCCGACAGACAGGGTGCCAAAGGATATATCCAGACCTCTTCTGTTTCCCCATGGAGAACAATCATCGTTTCTCCTAAAGCAGAAGAAGTTTTAGCATCTAAAATGATGTTTAACCTAAATGAACCTACAAAATATACCGATACTTCGTACATCCACCCTACAAAATACATGGGTGTCTGGTGGGAAATGATCATCGGAAAATCACAGTGGGCATACTCAACGGCTAATAATATTCACATCGGAGAAACTGATTTTTCAAAATTAACACCCAACGGAAAACATGCTGCCAATAACACGAAAGTAAAAGAATACATCGATTTTGCTGCGGCCAACGGTTTTGGCGGACTCCTCATCGAAGGATGGAACATCGGATGGGAAGACTGGATCGGTCACAACAAAGAATTTGTTTTCGATTTCATCACTCCCTATCCTGATTTTGATATCAAGATGCTGAATGAATATGCACATTCAAAAGGAATTAAATTAGTGATGCATCACGAGACCTCAGCATCTGCAACCAATTACGAAAGATGGGCGGATAAAGCTTTTAAATTAATGAATGATTATGGTTACGATGCTGTAAAAACGGGATATGTAGGAGATATGGTTCCGAGAGGTGAGCATCATTATTCCCAATGGACGATCAATCATTATTACCGAATTGCAGAAAAAGCCAATGAATACAAAATTATGGTAAATTCCCACGAATCGGTAAGACCGGGAGGAGAAAGCAGAACCTATCCGAACTGGATCTCCGCAGAAGCAGCAAGGGGAACCGAGCATGAAGCTTTTCAGGGGAATAATCCGGATCACCAGACCATTCTTCCATTCACAAGATGGATGGGAGGATCTATGGACTATACACCTGGAATTTTCCAGACTAAACTGGATTATTATTTTCCCGGTGATAAACGTTTTGTAAAAACAACGCTGGTGAAACAATTGGCTTTGTATGTTGTCATGTACATGCCGCTTCAGATGGCTGCAGATTTACCGGAGAACTACCAGAAACACATGGATGCTTTCCAGTTTATTAAAGATGTGGCTGCAGACTGGGATGATACAAAGATTTTATCGGCAGAACCGGGAGATTATATCATCACGGCCAGAAAAGCAAAAGGTACAGAAAACTGGTTCGTAGGAGGAATCACCGACGAAAATAAACGTGAATACACAGTAGATTTTTCATTCTTAGATAAAGGAAAAAAATATGAAGCCACGATTTATGAAGATGGAAAAGATGCGGATTACATCAACAATCCACAGAGTTACAATATCTACAAAAAGCAGATTACCGGCAAATCCAAAATTAATTTTAAAATGGCACGGAGCGGTGGTTTTGCCATTTCAATAAAACCGCTGTAAGCATATACAAATAAACTTTGTCAAAGTTTTAATTTCTGATCTGAACAAAAAAGCTCCGGTTAATTAAATTAACCGGAGCTTTTAAATTTTAATGATGTCTTACACCTTTCTGATGATAATTAATATCCTTATTTACTGCTTCATAATTTTTTGGCAGATTGTCAGCGTGTTGATCAAATGAATGATTTCCTGAAGCATTTTGTTCCATCGCCGGAGTTTCAAAATGAATCTCTTTGCCGTTTTTATAAAGTTTATTGTCGAAAGTCCTGTAGATTTTGTTCTCTTCATAGGAATTTCCGTCGGGAGCCGTAAAAGTTTTTGCTTTCCCGTTCTTTTTTCTGTTCATTCCCCAGGCAACTATTGTACCTGCTCCGATAAGCGCTAAGGCGATTTTTATTTTGTTGTTCATGATATGATGATTTTAAATTTTAAATATATTGTGCTTATGGCTGTCCGCTTCCTCCCGCAGCACCATAGATCTGGCCTGTAGAAAAACTTGCATCATTAGCAGCGAGCTGTACAAAAATTGAAGCAAGTTCTGCCGGCTGTCCCGGTCTTCCTAACGGTGTATCTGCTCCGAATTTCACGAGATTTTCCTGTGTCTGGCCACCGCTTACCTCAAGCGCTGTCCAAATAGGGCCCGGTGCAACACCGTTTACCCGTATTCCTTTCGGACCGAGTTGCTTAGCAAGCGATTTTACATAACTTGTTGTTGCGGCTTTCGTCTGTGCATAATCATAAAGGTTTTCAGAAGGATCATAAGCCTGAACCGACGATAATCCTATAATAGAGGAACCTGGTTTTAAATGCGGCAGTGCAGCTTTCGTGATCCAGAAAGGTGCATATATATTGGTTTTCATGGTTCTTTCGAATGCTTCAGTGCTGATGTCAAGAATAGATTCATGCGTTTTCTGATGCCCTGCATTATTCACAAGGATATCAAGCCCGCCAAGTTGCTGTACAGCTTGTGAAACAAGATTTTTGCAAAAAGTTTCATCCCGGATATCGCCCGGGATTGCCACAGCTTTACGTCCAGCTTTCTTGATCAGTTCAATAACTTCTGCCGCATCCGATTCTTCTTCCGGTAAATAATTAATGGCAACATCTGCTCCTTCTCGTGCATAAGCAATGGCCGCAGCACGGCCAATTCCGGAGTCCCCGCCCGTAATAAGCGCTTTTCTTCCCATCAGCCTTCCTGATCCTACATAGCTTTTTTCTCCATGATCAGGAACAGGATCCATTTTGCTGGCTAATCCTGGAAAAGGCTGTGACTGGCTTTTAAAAGGAGGCCGCGGGTACTTTGTAGTAGGATCTGTGAGATCCGGGCCGGTAGAATTTCGGGGTTTCTGATTTTGAGATTGTGCCAATACTCCCGGCGAAACGGCAGCAACTGCAACAGTAGCCGCGATCTTACCAAGCGCATTTCTTCTTGTGATTGATTTTTCCATAATATAATATTTGTGGTGTGGTATGGCTCTGGAAGCCAGGTAACCAATGTATAGCAATGAATATTCCAAGCTTTAAAAAACTTTTGTTTTTTAACAGGAATTCAGATTTATATTTTTATGATTATCTTATAATTACATCATTTTTAAAGAAATATTTTATTAAATTTATATCATGGCGGCAAGATAGTTGCTCAATTTTACAACCCAAATGACAACTCATATGAACCTTCAATTAACCAAAGAATCAAAAGAAAGAAGTGAAAAAAATAATTCGGATCATTTTCTGAATGATGTTCTTACAGGTCTTCACAGCAATCCCAAACATTTGTCCTCAAAATATTTTTACGATAAGACAGGAGATGAGCTGTTTCAGAAGATTATGGCGATGCCAGAATATTATCTTACCCGCTGTGAACTTGATATTTTTAAAAATAAAACTGCCGAACTTGCACAGGGAATAAAAGCAGATCAGGAACCATTTGATCTGATAGAGCTTGGAGCAGGAGATGCAATGAAATCGACATACCTGCTGAAATATCTCAGTGAAAAAGGAAATGACTTTACCTATATGCCGATCGACATATCGGGGAATATTCTTTCCGTACTGGAAAATAATCTGAAAAAACAGCTTCCCGACATCAATATTACCACCCTCGAAGGAGAGTATTTCCAGATGCTGGAAAAAGCAATGAAACTCTCATTAAGAAGAAAAGTAATTTTGTTTTTAGGCGGAAACATTGGAAACATGACCAAAAAAGAAGCCGGGAAATTCTGTTCCGCTTTGCATCAGCTTCTCAACAAGGAAGATATCGTGCTTATTGGTTTTGACCTAAAGAAAAATCCTTACACTGTTCTGAACGCATACAGCGACCAATCCGGAATTACCGCTGCGTTTAATCTGAATCTTTTGTCAAGAATCAATCGGGAGCTCGAAGGTAATTTTAATATTGAGCAGTTTCAGCATTACGAATCCTATGACCCGGTTACCGGGGCCTGCAGAAGCTTTTTGATAAGCCTTAAAGATCAGCAGGTGAGAATTGCGGGTGAAGTTATTGATTTCGCTGAAAATGAAGTTATTGATATGGAAGTCTCACAAAAATTTTCAACATCAGATATAGAACATTTAGCAGAAAAATCAGGCTTTTCGATAGCAGGAGCGATCAGTGACTCCAAAGATTGGTTTGTAGACAGCATCTGGAAGGTAAATAAATAAAAAGAAACAATATGGAAATCAATACCCATTCAAAATCCCTCGTAAAAAAGTTTCGGGATGTAAGAGCACGTTCCGAAGAAATTTGCAGGCCTCTCGAAATTGAAGATTATGTAGTACAGCCGATCGTAGATGTGAGTCCACCGAAGTGGCATCTGGGACATACAACCTGGTTTTTTGAAACCTTTATTTTGGTTCCGAATTTTCCATTGTATGAAGTGTTTGATCCTCAGTATAATTTTGTATTTAACAGTTATTACGAAACCATTGGTGCAAGAGTGATCCGTACCCACCGAGGAAACCTGAGCAGGCCTTCCGTTTCGGATGTCTATCGCTATAGGAAATATGTAGATGAAAAAATGAATGAATTTCTGGACAGCCATTACATGAAAGACGCAATTGCACCGCTTCTGGAATTAGGTTTAAATCACGAACAGCAGCATCAGGAGCTTTTAATTACGGATATCAAATACATATTGGGCCACAATCCGTTGTTTCCTGCTTATAAAAAAGACAGTATGCAAGCTGAAAAAGCGGTTAAAGAGAAAAGAATGCTTCGCTTTTCTGAAGGGATCTACGAAATAGGTTTCGACGGACTAGGCTTTTGCTTTGATAATGAGATGACAAAACATAAAGTGTACCTGAATGATTTTGCAATTTCCAGTCAGCTCGTAACCAACGGAGAATATCTGGAATTCATGGAAGCAGGAGGTTATTCGGATTTCAGATACTGGCATGCGGACGGCTGGAACTGGGTAAAGGAAAACAATGCACTTTCTCCTTTATATTGGCACAAAATAGACGGAACGTGGATGTATTATAGTTTAGGCGGACTTCAGGAAGTTGATCTTAATGAAGAGCTTTGTCATGTTAATTTTTATGAAGCTTCCGCATATGCAGCCTGGAAAGCAATGCGCCTTCCCACTGAGCAGGAATGGGAAGCAGCCTCTTCAGCTTTCTCATGGGGAAAGCGTTGGGAATGGACCAACAGTGCCTATCTGCCGTATCCAGATTTTAAAAAAGAACCGGGAGCCGTAGGAGAATATAACGGTAAATTCATGGTCAACCAGATGGTTTTGCGTGGAGCATCTGTAGCTACACCACCGGGACACAGCAGAAATACCTACCGGAATTTTTTCCAGCCGGATCTGAAATGGCAGTTTACGGGAATAAGGCTTGCAAAATAAAAGAATGAAAAACCAAAAACCCTCTTATCTTAATTTTGACTCTGACAGTTACTTCTGGAAACCGGATATTGACTACAGAAAACACCCTGAAAAATACCGTGTAGGAAAAGGAGAACAGGGCGTGCTGATCTGTGAGCCTTATAAATCTGAGATAGGAAAATACTGGCGCTTTAAAAACGCTGAGATTGCGGAAGAAAGTTCGGAAAAAATTTTTGAACTATTTAAAGAATACCTCAGTAAAAACGATTTTGTGGGAGCCGACATGGCCCGGAAATATCTCCAGATGGGATTTACCAGGGCGCGACGGTATTTCAACTATAAAAGCGGCCGGAAATATGATGCAGACAACAATTATAAAAATTTAGAGCGCGGAACCGGAGACCCCGAAAAAGAAAAATCAGCAGCTATTTTTTTCAATAAATGGAAAGAAGCTGAAGCAGATGAGCAATATGCACAAATGAAAAAAGTCTGGAAAGAGAATTTTGGGTAAATAAAATAGAATGTACTAATGTATCAGTATAACAGTGTACCAATGACTGATTGTTATAAGAATATATTATTACATTGGTCAATTGCTATACTGTTACATTATTTTATTTCTTCACCGCATTGATCATTTCCCTTTTTCCCGGAGGACCCTGTTTTTTTTCCACGTCAAAATCCAGCTCCTGAAGAATTCTTCTTACGCTTCCTTTGGATGAATAGGTTGTTAATAAACCGTTAACCGCCATTTTGTCAGAAACCATTTCAAACAGGGGTTTTTCCCAGAGATCAGGCTGTACTCTTGCCCCGAAGCAATCGAAATACACAAGGTTGATTTTCGGTAAGTCTGTGTTTTTCAGGTCGAAAAAATCACATTCTATTTTTTTTAACGTAAAACCTTTAATAATTTCAGTCTGTTTTTCCCACTCGGCTTCATGAATTTTATGATAAATATTTTTGAATTCCGGGTTATCAAAAAGCTCAAAATAGGCCAAATCGTTAATTTCAGATTCATTTATGGGATATTTTTCGAGCGTAAAATAATTGATGATATGATTTTTGTCAGTTTTTAAATATTCATTAATTGTTACCAAAACATTCAAACCTGTTCCAAAACCGAGTTCTAAAATATTAATTTCGTAATCATTTATCAAGTTTAATCCATTTTTGATAAACACATGTTCTGCTTCCTGAAGCGCACCGTGGTGTGAATGGTAGTTTTCATTTAAATCATTGATAAACAAAGTTTTACTACCGTCGTTTGTGGTCTTGATTTCTCTTTTCAAACTATTTTTTTACAAAATTACTCTAAAATTTTTATATTTAGAAAATTATGTTAAATTTGTAGAACATCATAAAAAATTTTAGAAATGATAATTCAAAAAACTGAAAACTCCCGGATTTCTACATTCGACCCAAACAATTTTTCTTTCGGTAATACTTTTATTGATCATATGATCATCTGTGAGTATGAAGATGGGAAGTGGGGTGATGTAAAATTGGTTCCTTATGGTCCTTTGATGTTTACTCCTGCCATGATGGGTGTAAATTACGGACAAGCTTGTTTTGAAGGCATGAAAGCCTATAAAGACAAAGACGGACAGGTTTTCCTTTTCAGGCCTGAAAAGAATTTTGAACGTATCAATAAGTCGGCAAAACGTCTTGCCATGCCGGAAGTTACGGAAGAAATGTTTCTTGACGGACTGAAAGCGTTGGTTGATATTGACAGAGACTGGATTCCTTCCGGTGAAGGAATGTCCTTATACATCAGACCTTTGATTTTCGCTACAGAAGAAGCATTAAAAGCAAGAGTAGCCAATAAATATATGTTTGCTATTGTAGCGACACCGGCAAAAAGCTACTATACAGCACCGGTTTCCGTAAAAATTTCAGACCACTATTCCAGAGCGGCAAGCGGCGGGGTAGGTTCTGCAAAAGCGGCAGGAAACTATGCAGCTTCTTTTTACCCAACCCAACTAGCAATTGAAGAAGGATATGAGCAGATCATCTGGACAGATGACGCTACCCACGAATACTTCGAGGAAAGCGGAACAATGAATGTTTTCGTAAGAATCAACGATACCATCTATACACCGCCGACTTCAGAAAAAATCCTGGACGGAGTTACCAGAGACAGTTTCATTCAGCTGGCCATAAAGAAAGGAATTGAAGTAAAGATAGAACCTATTAAAGTAACAGATGTTATTGAAGCTCAGAAGAACGGAACCCTGAAAGAAGTTTGGGGTGTAGGAACAGCCGTGGTAACTACGGTTTTTGAAGCGTTAGGATATAATGGTGAAAAGCTTGAATTACCGAGACTTTCTGATGAAGAAAGCTATGCCGTGGCTCTTAAAAAAGATCTTGTTGATATTCAGAGCAACCTTGCAGAAGATCCTTTCGGATGGAGAGTGCAGGTAGACCATGTTTTGGAAACTGTTTAAATTTTTAAACTGAACATAAATAAAGCCGGGATTTCCCGGCTTTTTTGCTTTTATATGCTTTAAATATTTCCACAATGTTTCCACCAAGCTTGTCATGCTGTACGCATCTCAACGTGGTTTATAAGTGCCTTTACTTTAGATCCTTTCAGGACGATAGGCAAAGTGTATGAACCTTATATAAAAAATAAACATGAGCTTCAATAATTCCCCTCCTCTGGCGGGGTGTCAAAATTCCTGAGAATTTTGACGGGAGGTTTAGGAGAGTGAATAATACTGAATACTGAATTTCACTTCTTGAGTCAATGGTTAGTTTTTAAAATTCGCGATTGACCATTCACCTTTCCTAGCCACGATTGCAGCAATTGTCTGAGCTCATTTTTATGGGTTTTGGCGCGGCGCGAAGCCGCCGCGCCAAAACCCATAAAAATAGCGAGTGCGGAAAGCGTGAAAAAGCTCCCGATAAAAATCAGACAATACATTTATCAATAAAACTTCAGGAATTCTTCGTCAGTATTTGCGAAATCTTCAAACTTTACTTTACAAGTTTTGTTAATCATTTCCGAAATGTGTATTTTCGCAAAAGTTTATGAAAAAAATACTCTTCATATCGGTTCTCGGTTTATTCAGCTGCAGCAAGAATACGCAGACGCATCCACCTGTTGGCGGCGTGCTCAGCAAGAATGATCTTGATGTGTCCAGGCAAAGGATGAAAAACCTTAACAGCCAGGAAAGATACCATATCCAGGAATGGATCAACGGACAGCCTGTAAAATATTATCCGACCCAGCTGAATTACTGGGTGGATGCTCAGGGTTTTGACCAGAGGCAGAGAAGGCAGGACGACACTTTTATTTCGTATTCCTACGATCTTTACGATTTTGACCAGACGAAAATCTATGACCAGCCGGTACAGAGAAGAGATGCCAGATTCGGACACTTTGATGAGCTGAAAGCAGTGGAAGATGCGCTGCGTTTTATCCATGATGGGGAAGAAGTTACGCTTTTGGTTCCTTCCGCTCTTGCCTACGGTACGTATGGTGATGAGAAGAAAATCGATAATGATATCCCGTTAATCATCAAATTAAAAGCATTATAATCAATGAAATTGTTTAACAAGAATATAATTCTGGCAGCGGCAAGCATTTCGCTCATGAGTTGTACACCAATTTATAAAAAAATGAACGTAGACAAAGAAACTTACGAAGGTCTTAATGACGGACTTTATGCAAATCTTCAGACGACGAAAGGAAATATGATCGTGAAGCTTGAAGACAAGAAAGCACCTGTAACTGTAGCTAATTTTATTGGTCTTGCAGAAGGGAAAATCGACAACAAGGCAAAAGCTAAAGGAGTTCCTTACTATGACGGAACGATTTTCCACAGAGTGATCAAAGATTTTATGATCCAGGGAGGAGATCCTCAGGGAACAGGAATGGGAGATCCGGGATATAAATTTGAAGACGAAAGAAACGATCTTAAACATACCGGAAAAGGAATCCTTTCTATGGCCAACTCAGGACCAAATACCAACGGTTCACAGTTCTTCATCACTGAAGTGGCTACACCATGGTTAGACGGAAAACACACCATCTTCGGAAAAGTGGTAAAAGGAGAAGATGTGATCGACGCGATTGCCAATGTAGAAAAAGGACCTCAGGATAAACCGAAAACGGACATCGTATTAGAGAAAGTTTCTGTTTTCAGCAAAGGAGACGAGTATAAGAACTACGATGCTGCAAAAACTTTCACGGAAGGGAAAGCAAAAATCGCTGAAAATAACAAAGCATTTTTAGCGAAGGAAGAAGCCGATAAGAAGAAAAAAGAAGAAGAATTCAAAGCCAACCAGGAGAAAATGGTGGAAGATATGAAAGCCGGAATGCAGAAAACCGAGTCCGGGCTGTATTATAAAATCACCAAGACTACAGATGGAAAAGCTCCGAAAGCCGGTGACAATGTTTCCGTGCACTATGCCGGAAAACTGCTTGACGGTTCCGAGTTCGATTCTTCATTCAAAAGAAATGAGCCGATTGAGATTCCGATCGGGATGGGAAGAGTAATCAAAGGATGGGATGAGGGAATTCTTTTATTAAAAGAAGGAGAAACCGCTACGTTATTGATTCCGCCGGCAATGGGCTACGGAGAAAGAGGTGCAGGAGGCGTAATCCCGCCAAATGCATGGCTGATCTTCGATGTTGAGCTGGTAAAAGTAAAATAATCAGATCTGATAATATAATGTAAAGCCGTCCGGAAGGATGGCTTTTCTATTTCGCTTCATGTAAATACACCGTCACTTCGAGTAGATTTTGAAAAAATCGTATCGAGAAGTTGTTAATGTAAGTTTCAGATTCATTTCTTTATTGCATATGACAAAGACTTGAACTAGTAAACAGAAAATCAACAAAGACGATGTAAGTTTTGTAACGATCTCCCTGAATCCCGCGACAGATTAAGCAAAAATACACCGTCACTTCGAGTAGATTTTGAAAAAATCGTATCGAGAAGTTTATTAATATAAAGTTCCTGATCATTTTCTTCATTCAATACGAAAACACCCGAACTGACGGACAAAAGCAATAATACATTATGAAAACCAGAGCACTTCTTTTCCTGTTCGTCCTGTTGTCATTTCTTTCATTTGATAAAACAAAAACCAATCCCGACGATGTAGCCATCAAAAAATCACTGACGTATTTTGTCAATACCATTAAAGCAAAGCAGATCGATAAGTCTGTGAACTGCATTTATCCCAAATTTTTCACGGTAGTCCCGAAAGACCAGATGACCCAGATCCTGAACATGACGTACAACAATCCCTTCATGAAGATTGAAGTCAGCAACCTGAAATTCGGGAATATCGAAAAACCGGAACTCATCAACGGCGAATATTTCTCCATTGCCCACTATTATTTTACCATGAAATGCAATATGTCTTCTATGAATGACGACATGAAAAAGCAGCTCAATACCATGCTGGAAAAAAGGTACGGCAAAAACAATGTGCAATACCTGTCGAAGGAAGGAACGTATACCATCAATGCAGCGATGAGAGCCTGCGCCGTTTCCAAAGACCGCCAAAACTGGAAGTTTGTGATTGTTGAAAAAGAATACAAACCGCAATTGGTAAAAGTGCTTCCGAAGAAGGTATTGGATAAAATTTAGAATTTTAAATGTTTTATTGAAAGCTGTCCGTTGGGATGGCTTTTTTTATGTAAAAAATTCAGGGAAAGTACGGAAAGCCGTAAGGAGATAAAACAATAATTTATATCTTAGATCTAAGATTATAATCATAAATTGTAAAAAAGTATGCAAAATCCATTTTATATTGAAGGTATTAAATTTAATGATAAAACTGAAGTTGATTTAAATTATAATGATATTGTCATTTTTGTTGGTGCTAATAATTCTGGCAAAAGTGTATCGTTAAAAGAAATTTTTAATATGTTAATGTATAATACTCAACCATTAAAAATTATTAATAATATAAGTATATTTAAAAATGAGAGTAATGGAAATATTATTGATCAGATTAAAAATATTTCTATTTTAGAAAATAATACTTATATAGGATATAATTTTAATGTTTATGAATACGATACAAATCAAAGACTAGATAATTTTAATTATGGGTTGCAAGATTTTGCGACTGTTTATGCAACTTTTATTGATACCGAATCTAGATTGACACTTTCAAATCCTGCTAAAAGTATTAATTTTAATAAGGAACCATATAGTCATCCCATTCATTTTTTATACAGAGATGATGAACTTGAGAAAGAATTCTCAACTTATTTTAATAAAGCTTTCAATACTGATTTACTTGTTAACAGATTTGCTGGGAGTGTTATTTCTTTGCATATCGGTAATACACCAGTTTTAAAAGATGGCGAAGACCGTATTTCTAAGTCATATGTTGACCAAATCAGCGAGTTAGATCTACTGAATGAGCAGGGTGATGGGATGAGAAGTTTCGTTGGAGTCCTTCTAAATAGTTTTGTATCATCAAAAAATATGATTTTCGTTGACGAACCCGAAGCCTTCTTACATCCTCCTCAAGCAAGATTATTAGGAAAAATGTTATCTTACAACTTGCCTTCATATAAACAACTTTTTATAACTACACATAGCGAAGATTTTCTGCAAGGTCTATTAGAGTCAAATACTAACAGAATAAAGATTATAAGAATAGATAGGATAGACAACTCTAACAGAATAAGTTTATTGAAGAATGACGATGTTCAAGAAATATGGAGAGATCCTTTGTTAAGACATTCTAATATTTTAAGTGGATTATTTCATAAGAAAGTTGTTATTTGTGAAAGTGATTCTGACTGTAGATTTTATTCTGCAATTTTAACTTCTATTACAGATAATGAAAAAATACCAAGCCCGGATATTTTATTTATACACTGCGGTGGTAAACAAAGAATACCAGTTGTGGTAAAAGCTTTAAAAAAATTAAATGTACCTACTAGAGTTATAGCTGATTTTGATGTACTTAATAATATTAGTCCTTTAAAAGAAGTTTTTGAAAATTTAGGAGGAATTTGGAATGATGTTGAGAGCAAGTGGTCTATAGTTAAACAAAAAATTGAAGAGAAAAGACCGGAGTTATTGACTATTGATGTTAAGAATGAAATTGATAAAATTTTAGACGCGACAGATGAAAGAATATTTCCTAAATCACAATCTTTAAAAATACAAAATATATTAAAAAAAGCTTCTCCATGGTCCGAAGCAAAGAATAATGGTGTTTCTTATATTCCTAATGGCGATGCAACCAGGTTTTATAAAGAAATAAATGATAAATTTGAAGAGAAAGGACTATATATTGTTGAAGTTGGTGAACTTGAAAATTTTGACAAATCTACTGGAAATCATGGCCCTAAATGGGTTAATGAAGTTTTGCAAAAAGATTTATATAATGATCTTTCTCTTGAACCAGCAAGATTATTTGTAAAAAAGATTATTCAATAAATAAATCCCCACAAAAAATCTTATTTTCGTGCAAAAATAAGTCCATGACAAAAATCCTTTACACCTTATTTCTATTCTCATCGGTTACGGTTTTCGGGCAGGGGAAAAACTTTTTTGAAAAAGGGGAGGTGCAGCTACAGCAGCCTGTTGAAAAAGTCAGCCTGCGATATGAAAACAACCTGCCGTTTGTAAAGGTAAACATCAACGGGAAACCCTACAACTTCATTTTTGATACAGGGGCGCCGACGGTCATTTCCCAGGTGATCTACAAAGAGCTTAATCTTCGCAAGAAATACAAAAGATCCATTAAGGATTCCGATGAAAAGGTGCAGCAGCAGATCTTTACCGAGCTTCCGGAAATGAAAGTGGACAATCTCATTTTCAAAAATGTAGGCGCTATTGTTCTTGATCTTAACTCAGCGGAGTTAGGCTGCCTGAAAGTGGATGGCATTATCGGAGCCAATCAGATGGCCAAACTCTTCTGGAACGTCAACTATTCCCAAAATATATTGGAAGCTTCCGAAGATCTTTCAAATTTTGACATAAAAGATTTTGATGTTGTGATTCCTTTTGAAAGTCAGCCGCAAAAAACACCTGTTGTCACGGCATCGCTTTTTAATAAAGATATAAAAGTAACTTTCGACACCGGCTTTTCCGGAAGATTGGAGGTCTCTGATGATACCATCGATCCAAAAACGGTTCAGCATATCATAAAAACTTTCGGGACACGCACGACGGGTGCTTTCGGGACCGCTACTCCCGCAGCAGGATATATTTTCCGTGCCGATTCCCTAAAGATGGGAAATACCTTGTTTCAGGATCAAAAGATCGGTACAGGAAAAACCGATCTCATCGGCAACGAATTTTTCAACGACTTTACCTTCGTCCTCGACTGGAAAAACAGTAAAGTTTACATGAAGAGAATCGCCAAAAGTTCGTCTACCCTCGAATCATTCGGTTTCAGTTATCGGTTTGTTAACGGCAGTGCCATGGTTACTTTCATTTTCGAAGAAGAAAATTTTCCGTTGAAAATAGGGGATGCGATCGTCAGCATCAACGGGATATCTTTTCAGAATCTTGACAAAGATACCGCGTGCCATTACTTTGTCAACCGTGTGGAAAAAAATCTCAAGAACCTTAATTTAAAGATTAAACGGGGCGGGAAAATAATTGATGTACAACTGAATAAGAAGGTATATCTGAAGTGATTTTACCAAACGAGGCTTACAATAATCGGAACAGTTTTATCCTGCTATAAATCTGCGAAATCTGAAAAGTCAGCGGGAGAAACAAATTGATCTTTTTTAATTTTTAGCGCAAAGAACGCTTGGCTATTTAATAAAATATTGCGCATATTTCCGTTCGCAAAGGCGTTCCACTCAGCAAATGATAGATGTGCTTTAAGAAAATTATAAATTTAAATTAGACGTTGCTGTCACTTGCTGAACAGAGTGTCCTTGCGCTCAGGAATAAGCGCACAATAATGCATTGCTTCGCGGTCGTAGCGTTAAATAATGCTAACCAATAATTCTCCGTAGCCATTCTCCCGCGGATTACGCAGATAGCACAGATTAGATCAAGCGCTTTATCAAATCAACCTGTTAATTAAACTTTGCTCCTTAATATGGTTATTTATCATCAGCTTTGCGATTAAATATCTATAAACAAACTGCTCCATTCTGGTTTGAAAATCAGGGATTTATTATACACTTCGACAAGCTCAGTGTGACAACTCTAACTAACGGTTTATTTTTAGCAATGTCGGGCTGAGCTTGTCGAAGCCTTAGGTTCATAAACGGACAATCAAAAAAACATTGTTTTTTTAGCACAAGTACTGAAAAGGTTTTATCATCAAATCAGATTTTATTATATCGCGCAGATGCTAAAAATTAAAAAAGCTTTTATTTTTAGCGCAAAGAACGCTTGGCTATTTAATAAAATATTGCACATATTTCCGCTCGCAAAGGCGTTTCACTCAGCAAATGATAAATGTGTTTTAAGAAAATTATAAATTTAAATTAGACGTTGCTATCATTTGCTGAATAGAATGCCCTTGCGCTCGATAATACACACACAATAAAACATTTCCTTGCGTACGTAGCGTTAAATGTAAATAATATTAATCAGTTTTTTTAATTGTCCAGCAGATCACACAGATCACACAGATCACACAGATTAGATCGTACGCTTCATCAATCAACTCAAAACATTAATACAATATTTCATTGTTTAACAATATATTGTTGTTTATAGGAAGTAAAAAGCAAATTGTGCCGGAAAGTTTGCTGCAGGGGTGCGACAGCCTTTCCCGTCTCCCGGAAAACTCATTGCAGTGGTGCGTGGAACTTTCCCGGTTACCGGAAAGCTTCCTGCAGGGGTGCGACAACCTTTCGGGTGTTCCCGAAAGTTCATTACTAGGGTGCGACGGGTTTTCGGGAAAATTATAGTAAGAAATCACCTTACAAAAAAACCGCTCTTAAAAAGAACGGTTAAATTATCTACCAGTTTTTATCAATCATATAAATAAGCTGGGTCATCGCTACAGCGCCTAAAAGAAGTTCTCTTCGGTTTACCTTTTCAAAAGTATCTTCTTCCGTGTGGTGGATGTCAAAATACCGCTGGGAATCAGGAACCAGCTCAGCAGCCGGAATGCCCATATCGTGAAGCGGGTAAAGGTCCGTCCCGGAATAGGTGTTTTTAAAGTCATAAATTCCGTAGGGTAAAAAGAGTTCCGACCAGCTTTGGATCTGTTTTCTTTTTTCCGGATCCATATCCAGGGAAATTCCTCTCGGGGTAAACCCGCCCGCATCCGATTCTATGGCGAAAAGATGCTTCTCATTGTTTTCTTTGGCTGTTTTTCCGTACTGAACACCCCCTTTAACTCCGTTTTCTTCGTTGGCAAAACATACAACACGGATGGTATGATTATTTTTAATTCCTAAGTTTTTAAAAGTTCTCAATACTTCGATGCTTTGAACGATTCCTGATCCATCGTCATGTGCGCCTTCGCCTACATCCCAGGAATCCAGATGTCCGCCAACCACAATAACGCTCTGGTCTTTTTTGCCTGTAATTTCCCCGATAACGGAGTGGGAAAGCTTTTCTTCTTTCATGCCGCAGTTGGAATTAAGCTTAGCGGTAACTTTTTGGGATTGCAGCAGTTCGGCAAGTTCATCTGCAGTAGTGCTTCCGATGGCAACGGCAGGGATTTTTTTATCATCCGCATAACGCATTGCCCCGGTATGCGGAACATCGTCAAATGCCGAAGAAAGGGAACGGATAATGGCAAACTTTCCGCCTTTTTTTGCGGTCAACGAAGCTGCCGTCGTTCTGTATTTTGCGGCATCGCTATAACCTCTGAAAGTTTCAACATAAGACTGACTGAAAGGGTAGTTGAAGAAAACAATTTTATCCTTTACCTGTTCCGGCGAAAGTTTGTCGTATTCCTCCATCGATCTCACCATGATGATCTCTCCCGAAACGTCTTTTCCGCCTGTTCCTTCGGAATTTCCTAAAGAAAGCATTTTAAGGCTGGTCCATTTTCCTGATTGGGTCTTGATCTGTAAAGATTCTTTTCCTCTTACCCAGACCGGGATCATGACTTCCTGTAACCATACTTTGTCGGCTCCCGCATCACGAAGCTTTTGTTCCGCCCATTTTACGGCTTTTTCGTAGGATTCGGAGCCGCTTAAGCGATGACCGATATTTTTGGTTAAATCTCTTAATTCGGTATAGCTTTTCCCGTTATTAAGAATTTCCGTGGAAATTTTTGCAAATTGTACAGAATCTTCTTTGGTCTGAGCGAAAACCGTCAAACCTAGAAGTAATAATGATGTTCCTAATATCTTTTTCATTGTAAATATCTGATGGTTAAATCAAATGTATATGGTATTGAATGATTTAAAATTCAATGTAATTCAACTTTGAATCTTTTATGTAAAACAAAATGTTTTTTGCCAATTTGTATGAAGATTCATGATCGATTGCAATACTTTTTAAAAGATTGTTTTCGTGTCTGTTCCTCAGCTCAATTTTTTCGTCATAGAGCAATATATAATTTTCATCATTAAAAAAGATAAGTTTTGTGTTTTTATCTGTTACAAAGCTTGTAGATCTTTTAAAATTTTCTTCGGATATTTCTCTAATGTACCAATATTCATCATCAGTGAAATATGTTTCGTAGGCAAGTTCATGTAAATTTTCACTCAGAGTATAGTAGCATCCTAACTGATCGATTTTCTCAGCCAATAAAATATCAATGTTTTCAAAAGAGTTTATTTTTAAAACACAATGTAAAACCTTTGGATCTTCACGGTCTTTGCAATAGATAGATATTGTGAGAATATTGTTATCTGATGAAGAATACAGTCCGTATCTTCCTTCAAAATAGAAAAAGGTAAAATCATATTCATCAAAATTCTCGTCAAAAAAATCCGTCAGATTGTATTCTTTAAAATCTTTAAGATCTATTAAAGTTAAATCTTCCCGAAAAATATAGTTCTTTAATAGATGTGTATTGTTTAAATAACCAAGCTCATTAATAAGTTGCTTCTTTAAAACAACTTTTCCATCACAATTTATTATGAAATGCCAGGAATCACAGCCCAGATAAAAATTATTGTTATCAATTGAATGAAATTCAATGCGCTCATAAGGTCGGACATAAATTTTTTCATTCAATGAAATTTCTTTAATGAGATCATTTTTTATATCTAAAATTTCGATAAACAGTTCTGAATTTTGCTTTACTTTAAGTATTACAATCTGTTGTTTTTCTGAGATATAATCTGTTTTTATGATCTTAAAGCCACTGAGGTTACTTTTAGCAATCAGGCTGTCGACAGTATTCATTTTTAAAGATTAATTACCAGTTTTTGTCGATCATAAAAATCATCTGTGTCATAGCAACTGCGCCGAGAAGAAGCTCTCTTTTGTTCACTTTATCAAAAGTATCCTGTTCAGAATGATGATAATCGAAATATCTCTGAGTGTCTACAACCAGTTCAGCCAAAGGAATATCCAGCTTTTTCAAGGGAGAAATATCCTGAATGGCTTCGGTTTGGTCGAAATCATAAATACCGTAAGGAAGGAAATAATTTTTCCATTCGAAGATCTGTCGTCTTCTTTGTGGCGGCATATCTAATGAAAATCCTCTCGGTGAATAACCTCCCGCGTCTGTTCCCAAAGCGAAAACATGTTTTTCATCTTTCTTTTTCACGTAAGCAGCGTACATTTCACGTCCCTGTCCGCCGTTTTCACTGTTGGCGTAAAAAACAACTCTTATGGTATGATTATTTTCCAGACCTAAAGCTTTGAAGGTTCTTAAAACTTCAATACACTGCGCAACTCCGGTTCCGTCATCAATGGCACCTTCACCGAAATCCCAGGAATCCAGCTGAGCTCCCAAAACAATTACTTTAGAATCCTTTTTCCCCGGAATTTCAGCGATGATATTGGGATTGGTAGTTTCGCCTTTCGATTCTGCGGTCATATTGATTTTAGCGGTGACTTTCTGTTTTTTAAGCAGTTTTTCAAGCTCATCTGCCGATCTTGCTCCTATGGTCATGGCCGGAATTTTGACCTTATCATCCGGTTCATAATAGATCATCTTGGCATGTGGCGTGTCATCATTGGCCGTGGTTAATGATCGTATAATTAAAGCTTTTGCTCCTGTTTTGGCAATAACGGAAGGGGAGATGAGCTTAGACTTTGCGGTAATCAGGTACGAATCGCTTGTATTGATGATCCTAGGATCCATAGGAAGATTAACAAAAACAATTTTATCTTTCAGCTGGCCTACCGACATAGCATTAAGCTCTGAAGTACTTCCGATTAATACGATTTCACCGGTAAGATCTTTTCCGCCTGTGCCTTCAGAGTTTCCGAAGGAGAGCATCCTGATGTTTTTCCATTCTCCGTTTCCTGCTTTTATCTGCAGGGATTCTCTTCCTCTTATCCATACCGGCGCTTTGGCTTCCTGCCTCCATATCATTTCCACACCTATTTCCTTCAGCTTTTTTTCTGCCCATTCCACGGCTTTCATATATCCGGGAGAAGCGCTGAAACGAGGGCCAATTCCTTTGGTAAGTTCACCCAGGTTATTATATGCGGTTCCGTTCGTCATGATTTCATCGGAAATCTTTTTAAACTCATCATGATAGTTGAGCTTTTGGGTGACGGCGGTTTTCCTTACCGGCTTTTTTACCGGCTTTTTCTGAGAAAATAAAAATCCACCCAAAAAGAGTGGAATGATAATGAAGATCTTTTTCATTTATTTTTACCTTTCTTTTTCCATGCTAAAAGTAAGGAAAAATTAGTTACTATTTACTGTTTCATATCGTACATCAGAAGTGCCGTAACCAATTTAGGCTCAATGAATGTACATTTCGGAGGCATGCTCAGCTTCAGGTCCGAAATTTTAATCATGTCGTTAAAACTTACAGGATAAATTCCGAATCCGACCTGGCCGTCACCGCTGTCTATTTTTTCTTTAAGATGATTGATTCCCTCGATATTGGAAGTTCCTTTGATGTAGTCTATTTTTTCGGAGCTGTCGGGATCTTCTATTTTTAAAATATTCTTGAAAACATATTTATCCAGAAGGTGATGGTCCAGATTGTCAAGCGACATTTCCTGGGAACGAAGATCGTGCTTTACGTGAAGCGAGTAGAATTTACCGTCCATGTACATCGAAATGTGGAACTTCTGCGACGGGAAATAAGGGGCTTCTCCTTTTTCGTGGATGAGAAAATAGGTTTCCAGCTCTTTTAGGAATTCTTCGGTTGATAATCCGTTGAGATCCGTTAAGATCCTGTTATAGTCGTGGATTTTAATCGACTGGTTAGAAACGATAAAGCTGTATACAAAGTTGTAAAGTTCTGTTCCGTTATGTCTTTTGTTTTTGTCTTTCTGATGTTTGGCATTAAGTGCCGTAGAACCGATTCGGTGATGTCCGTCTGCAATGTAAAAAGCATCAATCTGATCAATCACCTCTTTAAACTGCTGCAATTTGAGACGGTTGTCGATTCTCCAGATTTTGTGCCTGATTCCTTTTGTATCAACATGATTAAAGATCGGAACGTTTTTTTCCTCATGGTTCATGAGAAGCTCTATCTTGGAATTGGCAGGGTACGTTAGTAAAACCGGTTCTGCCTGCAGGTTTACTTTTTCAAGATAATGAGCAAGCTTTTCTTTTTTCTGCGGAATGGTACTTTCGTGCCTTTTGATTTTTCCGTTCCAGAAGTCTTCGATACTTGCAAGGCCTAAAAGTCCCCTGAAAACCTGTTTATTGGGATAGATCTGCTCATAAAGATAGTAGGCCGAGTTGTCCTGAACGAGTTTATTCTCATCCATCAGCTCTTCAAAAGTAGAACGGATTTTTCTTAAATTCCTATCAATATCTTTAGATTTGCTTACAACATAAGGTTTTATCATATTGATGTAAGTATCTTCAACTTGAGCTTTTTCCGCTATCTCTTCCTGGGTGAAGTTATCGAGAGGATGAGTAGGGAAAGTACTCTCATAGTCTTTATGAGGTCTTATTCCGCGAAATGGTTTAAAAACAGGCATATTTTATTGTATAGTTTCTTTTATCTTGATAATTTGTTCTGCAAGCTCTACCCCGATTTTTTCCTGGGCATCTACGGTATTTCCGCCAACATGCGGCGAAAGCGAAAGGGCAGGGTTCATCAGCAGAAGCACTTCCGGAGTGGGTTCTTTTTCAAAAACATCCAATGCCGCGCCGGCTACTTTACCCGATTCAATAAAATCGATCAGGGATACTTCATTGATGACACCGCCTCTTGCAGTATTTACTATATAAACGCCGTCCTTCATTTTTTCAAACTGGGGCGTGTCTATGATATATTCATTGGTTTTCGGAGTATTGATGCTGATAAAGTCTGCCTCTTTAAGGAAAGCATCCATATCGTTGGTTGACGTAATTTCAAAGCTGACCGTCTGTCCATCGAAAAATTCAAGAGCGAGAACTTTCGTTTTAGGCTTTCTTGTGAGAACGACAACTTTCATTCCCAGGGAAATCCCCATTTTAACAACTTCCTGACCGATGCTTCCGAAGCCTATTACTCCTAATGTTTTTCCTGAAAGTTCATAAGCTTTGCTGAAGGATTTTTTCATCGCATTGAAGTGGGTTTCACCTTCTAAAGGCATCAGCCTGTTGGATTCGTGAAGAAATCTTGCCAGCGAGAAAAAATGGGCAAACACCAACTCTGCAACAGATTTTGATGAAGCAGTGGGTGTATTGATGACATGAATTCCTTTGTCGATGGCATATTCTACGTCGATATTATCCATGCCGATACCGCCCCGACCGATAATTTTAAGGCCCGGACAGGCATCTATAAGATCCTGTCTTACTTTGGTGGCGCTTCTTACGAGCAGAACATCAACCTTATTTTCGTTGATGAAATTGATGACATGATCCTGGGCAACCCTGTTGTCCAGAATTTCAATTCCCGCATCTTTCAATGCCTGTTCACCCGCTTTGGAAATACCGTCGTTAGCTAAAACTTTCATGATTTTTATTGATTTAAGATTAAAAAAATTAAAGTATTTAAAAATTCTAAATCGGCTCGCAAATTAAGAAAATTTAAAATAATGATACTCATCTTTTAATCTCTGAATTTTTACTCTTTCAGTTACCTGAACGATTTCATTACATCTACCAATACCTGAACGCTTTCGATAGGCAAAGCATTATAAAGGCTCGCTCTGTAGCCTCCAAGGCTTCTGTGTCCGTTCAGCCCGCTGATTCCTGCAGCTTTCCATGCACTGTCGAATTCTTCTTTTTTGCTTTCATCAGTAATTCTGAAAGAAACATTCATCAGGGAACGGTCTTCTTTTGCGCAGAATGATTCAAACAACGGATTGTTGTCTATTTCATCATATAATAGTTTGGCTTTTGCTTCGTTACGCGCTTCTGCTCCTGCAATTCCGCCGTTTTGTTCAAGGTGCTGCAAAGTCAGTAAAGACGCGTATACCGGGAAAACGGGCGGCGTATTGTACATTGATTCTTTTGCGATATGCTGAGAATAATCCAGAATAGAGAACATATTTTCTCTTCCTGTTTTACCTAAAATTTCTTTTTTAATGACAACCAGCGTTACTCCTGCAGGTCCCATGTTTTTCTGTGCTCCGGCGTAGATTAGATCAAATTTTGAGAAATCCAATTGTCTTGAGAAAATATCTGAGCTCATGTCACAAACCATCAGCGTGTCCACTTCCGGGAAAGATTTCATCTGGGTTCCGTAGATGGTATTATTGGAAGTGCAGTGGAAATAATCGTATTCTGATCCTACTTTATAGTCTTTCGGAATGAAAGCGTAGTTTTCTTCTTTTGAAGATCCTACTACGTCTACAGTTCCTACTTTTTTGGCTTCTTTAATGGCTCCTGCCGCCCAGGTTCCTGTATCAAGATAGGCTGCCTTTCCGCCCACTTTCATCAGGTTGTACGGAACCATAGCAAACTGAAGGCTTGCTCCGCCTCCTAAATACAATACTTCATAATCATCGCCAAGATTCATCAGTCTTTTTACGATGGCGCGGGCTTCATCCATTACCGCTACAAAATCTTTGCTTCTGTGAGATATCTCCAGAAGAGACAAGCCGATTCCGTTGAAGTCTAAAATGGCCTGCGCCGATTTTTCGAAAACTTCCTGTGGTAGAATGCATGGTCCTGCGCTAAAGTTGTGTTTTTTGCTCATATTGTTTATTTTTTGGCTGCCGCAAAAGACTTGTTCTTACGGCTTCATTTATTGTTTATTGATAGGGTTTCTTATATAAAAAACCGTCTCATGATGAATGAGACGGCAGTTTTTATTCTCCGTGTAAAAATGCTTTTTTGTTAAGCAGTTCTTCTTCAGACTCTACGTGATCTTCATCCGGAACACAGCAGTCTACAGGACATACGGCGGCGCATTGCGGCTCTTCGTGGAAGCCTTTGCACTCGGTACATTTGTCTGTTACAATGAAATATACATCGTCACTTACCGGCTCCTGCGGTGCATCTGCATCTACCGTAAGGCCTGAGGTTAATGTTACAGTACCTTTCAGTTCGGTACCTTCTGAAGCTTTCCAATCTACTGCTCCTTCATAAATTGCATTATTTGGACATTCTGGTTCGCATGCCCCGCAATTAATGCATTCATCAGTTATTTTAATAGCCATCGCTAATTTTTTTTAAATTTGCACAAAATTACAAAATATTCCCCAATTTTACAGTACTTATGAATATTGAAAATCAAGTTTTAGGACTTACAAGGCTTAGTGATTATATAAAAGCATTTTTATCAAAAAATTCTGAAAATTATAATGAAAATGATGTTGATTTTGAACTTTTGATGAAGAAGTCTGAAATTGAGAACCCGTGGTTTACAGTTGAAAACCAGAAATTTGCTCTTCAGCAGTGGGCCGATCTGCTGACAGAGGAAAATATAAACAACTGGCTACAAGAATATTCCGTTTCCAAAATATCAAAAAGAGTAGGACTCATCCTTGCCGGTAATATCCCTATGGTAGGGTTTCATGATGTAATTTCCGTTGTGCTGAGCAATCACATCCCTCTAATCAAGTTGTCTTCGAAAGACCGCTACATGATTCCTTTTTTACTTAAAAAATGGAATGAATTTTCAGATGGAAACGTAGCATTTGAATTTGTGGAAAGGCTCGAAAATTTTGATGCGGTAATTGCTACGGGAAGCAACAATACGGCAAGATACCTTGAGTATTACTTTAAGAATCATCTTCACATCATCAGGAAGAACAGAACGTCTGTTGCAGTGATCAAAGGTGATGAGACAGAAGATGAACTGAAGCTTCTGGCTGAAGATATTTTCCGGTATTTCGGGTTAGGCTGCAGAAATGTAACCCGCCTTTTAATTCCGCAGGATTATGTTATTGACAGGATTTTTGAAAGCTTTATTGGTTTCCAAGATATTATCAATCATAATAAATACGCGAATAATTATGATTACAACAGGGCGGTTTATCTTTTAAACCAGGAAAAATTCTGGGATAATAATTTTGTGATGCTGAAAGAAGACGATAAGCTGTTCAGTCCGCTTTCCGTTATTAATTTCAGCAGGTATTCTTCTTTGGATGAAGTAAAGGATTTTATTGCTGCGAATGAAGAAAATATTCAGTGTGTTGTGGCTAAGGAAGAATTAGGTTTAGACTCCGTAGCTTTGGGTGAAGCTCAAAATCCGGGTCTTAGTACGTATGCCGACAATGTTGATACGATGAAATTTTTATCAGTAATATAATTCTTCGTATCTTGCTGTCAACCAATCATAGATTCACATGAAAAAAATACTTTTTATAAGTGCGTTTTTTGCTTTCCATTGGGCGATTTCCCAGGAAAGTAAAATTACAGTTGTTGAAAGCAAGAAGATAGAGCTTACATCGGAATTAAGCAAGGATAAAATTAATTTGTACAATCAGACTTTTATAAACTTTGTTGCTGCTCTGAAAGCTTCGGATAAAGAAAAAATTAAAACCTTGGTTTCTGATAAAATCAAATATTATATGTCTGACGATATTGTTACAAAATTATCGGGAGGTATCAGTTTTGAACGGAAAATGGACGTATATAAGTCAGGGTACCAGAAATTGTATGAGAATGAAACATATCCGATTATTCAATACAAATATGCCGATGATCAACAAAATCCGCCGCGGGATATTATTACTGTAGTCTTTGAGAATGATGGAAAGATTCTTGGGGTAAAACCTGAATACAGCAAATAAATTATAAGAAATAAAATAATATAAAAAATAATAAATTAACTATGATGACAGACGTTTTGGTTGCGCACTCCTCAGATATTGAGAAAGCCGACTTTTACAAAAAAACTTACCTTCACGTTGCATTGGCAATTCTTGCCTTTATTGGTGTGGAAACTGTTTTACTACAGATCGTTCCGGACCAGGTAATCTTTGCCATGTTTGGTCAACGGTATATCTGGCTTTTAATTATCGGCGTATTCTGGCTTGCTTCTGTTTTGGCTACAAAGTGGTCGCTTTCACTCAGCAAATCGACACAGTATCTTGGGTTAGGATTTTACATCCTTCTGGAAGCCGTTATTTTTCTTCCATTAATTAAGATTGCAACATTATATGCAGGCCCGCAGGTCATTTATCAGGCAGCAATGCTTACGATTGCCATGTTTTCAGGGATTTCATTCGTCGCATTTACTTCAAAAAGAGATTTTTCTTTTCTTAGAAACATTATTGTGATCGGAGGATTTATCGCTCTTGGTCTTATTGTAGGAGGGATGCTTTTTAGCTTTAACCTCGGACTTTGGTTCTCTGTAGGAATGGTAATTTTAGCTTCTGCAACCATTCTTTACCAGACAAGCAAATTAAAAGATTCTTACAGCACAAACCAGTATGTAGGAGCTTCTCTTCAGCTTTTTGCTTCGATCATGCTTTTATTCTGGTATATTTTAAGTATTCTGATGAGCAGAAGAAGCTGATAAAATATGAATTAAGAATAGATAATAGAGAAAAGATAACAGACCTACGGACTGAGATCTGATTTCTATTTTGGAATTATTTAGTAAAGAGAAATTCTATAAACCCAAAAAATCCTGATGTTTTTCATCGGGATTTTTGTTTGGAAGTTTTACCTATAAACTTCGCGGAATTTAAGCTTAAAATCTTTCAAATTTTATTTATCAATAGATCCTAAAACTTTTTGAGCAAAAGAGTTTAAAGCATCTTTCTCGCTCATTCCGGATTGTACACTGGCGTGAACTTCCAGCGCTCCACAGATGTTGGTAATTAATTCTCCGGCAACATTCATATCCTCTTCCGTTGTACCTCTGAACTCTGTAAAGCTTTCCAGGACTTCAAGGGTTTTTTCCAGGTTTTCAGGCGTCTGCGTCTGATAAAACTGTCTTATGATCGGTAACTTCATTATAATTCGTTAAATAATTCGGTTAAACTCTCTGCTTTATTGGTCTGAACCTGATTTACCAGCTCACCGTTTCTGAAAATGGCAAAAGTCGGCAGGTTATCTACTTTGGCCAATTTTCGGCTTTCCGGCAATTTTTCGGCGTCTACATATAAGAAAGGAATACTGTCATTTTCAGAAGCTAATTTTTTGAATTTCGGCTTCATAATTCTGCAGTTCCCACACCATGTTGCGCCGTACTGTACGACTACTTTTTCATTTTCGCTTACAATATTCTGCAGCGTATCTTCTGTTAATTCTGTATACATAAATTTATTTTTATAAAAAATAAACAATGTACCAATCCTGCTATGTAACGGTTTATCAATATCATCTTCTCCTGCATCATGTTACATTATTAGATTGATACATTGTTATATTAAAAATCTTAATTTTTAGCTAAATACTCAGCAGTAGAATTTCTGTCAGCCTTCATTGCGTCTTTTCCTTCTTCCCAGTTAGCCGGACAAACTTCACCATGCTTCTGAACGTGAGTATAAGCGTCGATTAATCTTAAATATTCTTTTACGTTTCTTCCCAAAGGCATATCGTTTACAGACTCGTGGAAAATTTTTCCTGTTTCGTCGATAAGATAGGTTGCTCTGTAAGTAACGTTTGAACCTGTGAAAACTTCTTCACCTTCGTCATTGTATTCAAAATCCTGATCAACAATTCCTAAAAGGTTTGCCAGCTGTCTGTGTGTATCGGCAAGAATCGGATAAGTAACTCCTTCAATACCTCCGTTGTCTTTTGAAACATTCAGCCATGCAAAATGCACTTCGTTTGTATCGCAAGAAGCACCGATTACTTTAGTGTTTCTTTTTTCAAATTCTCCTAAAGCTTCCTGGAAAGCGTGAAGTTCAGTCGGGCATACGAAAGTAAAATCTTTCGGGTACCAGAATAAAAGAACTTTTTGCTGATTCGCAGTTGCTTCTTCAAAAACATTGATTCTAAGATCATCACCCATTTCAGACATTGCGTCGATGGTTACATTCGGGAATTTTTTTCCTACTAAAGACATAATTTCTTGTTTTTATATTTAAATTTTTCTAGTGCAAATATAGAACTATTTCGTCTATCGAACAAGTTGATTTCGATAAATAAAATCTATAATTATTTTTGATCTGATAGAAATAAAAAAGCCCTGAATTCAGGGCTTTCAATAATTTATAATTGGTTTTTAATAACCAAATATTTCAGTAAGATTCAGCTTTTTCACTTCACCGAGTTTCTGCATATCTGCTTCATTCACTTTATCCTGAGAAGCAACTACACAGTAGGTGTAATTTTTGTCTTTCATCTCCTGATCGTGGAAACTGTTGATATCTGCAAAAGTAAGTTTCGGAGCCTGCTCATATACATTCTTCCTGATGTCTGAATTGTTTCCGAGCTTTTGTGCTCTCAGATAAGTAAAGATGATCCCGTCCTGCGTAATTCTTTCTGATGCAATGGTCTTTTTCAGTCCGCTTTTCGCCGTTTCAAACAGCTGGTCAGATTTTGGAAGGGTAGTCAGAAGCTCATTCATCGCGGTTGTAGATTCATTGAATTTATCTGCCTGAGTTCCTACATAAGCCATGATCATGTCTTTGTCTTCTTTTTTGCCCGGAAGAGAAAAATAAGAATACGTAGAATATGCCAAAGCTTTTGACTCCCTGATCGTCTGGAACACTACGGAACCCATTCCGCCACCGAAATAATTGTTAAATAAGCTTACGGTAGGGGTAATGCTCACGTTGTAAGGATTGCTGTTTCGTATCCAGAAAATCTCTGCCTGCACCATATCATAATGAGCGAACAACACTTTGTTTTTATCTGTAGAAACCTGTGTGAACGTTTTAGATTTCGGCATATCTTTAAGCGAAGCCGGAACATTATGGATCGAAGCCAGTGAAGATGAAACCTGATCCGCAGATTTTGGTCCGTAGTGAAGGATTTTATGCTTATAATTAAATAAATCATGAAGCATATTCACAAGATCTTCTGCTTTTAATGCGTCAAGCTCAGCATCCGTTAAAACATTATTGAAAGGATTTTGCGGTCCATACTGAGCGTAACTTCTTAGCCCGCTCATGATTGCTCCTTTATTCTGTTTTGCATTAGCTCTTGACTTTTTAAGTCTTGCTTTATAGGAATCCAGGGCTTTCTGATCCGGTTGGCAGTTTTTAATAAGATCTTCGAATAACGCAGCCGTTTTTTCGAAATTTTCATTTAACCCTTCCAGAGAGACATAAGTTTCTTCATTTCCTGCACTTACATTAAAGCTTGATGCCAGTTTGTAAAACTCTTTACTGATCTGTTCCGATGATTTGTTTTTGGTTCCTAAATATTGCAGGTATTCCGCAGCGAAAGGAAGTAATTTATTATTCCATCTTCCTGAATCAAAGTAATAGTACAATCTGAAAAGCTGGTTATCCGTATTTTTTACAGAAAGGATATCTACTGACTTCAGCTTACTTTTAGCAATATCTTTATTAAAATCAAGCCACATCGGAGCGATCGGCGATTCCGGCATTTCATCAATTTTTTTCAGGAACGGCGATTGATCTTCTCTGTTTACGGACACTGCTGTGATGGCAGGTTTATCCACTTTCAGAATATTTTTGTCTTCTCCTTTTCTTTTGTAGACCGCTACATAGTTGTTGTCTTTAAGATATCTGGAGGCAAAATCCATGATGTCTTTCTTTGTTATTTTAGAAATTTCTTCAATGTATTCCAGCTGCGTTTTATGGTCCACTTCAGAAGTAAATTCATCCATCAGAGACTCGGCTCTTGAAGAATATTTTTCATACTTCTGGATAATGTTCTTCTTTTCATTATTAACAATTGACTGTAAAAGATCATCCGAAAATTCACCTTTTCTCAATTTGTCAATCTCCTGAAGCAATAAGCTTTTCACATCATCCAAAGACTGACCTTCCGTAGGATTTCCCTGTAACAATAATGCCGAATAATCTTTCAGCACATATGGGAAAGCGTATGCGCTCAGTAACTTCTGTTTTTTAACAAGATCAAGATCTATTAATCCGGCCTGTCCGTTGGTAAGCATGCTTCCGATGAAATTCAGCATTCTTGCGTCTTTCGTGGTAGCTCCAGGAAAACGGAATCCGATCATGATATTTTCAGGATTCGGCCCGTAAACTTCTCTGGTTATCGGTGAATTGATCGGACTTTCCTGTCCGGGATTATATACAGGAACAGGTTTGTTTTTCATGTATGAAAACGCCTTGTCGATCTTGGCAATCATTTCATCAGGATTAAAATCTCCTGACATGATAATTCCCATATTGTTCGGAACATAATAGTTGTTATAATATTCTCGGATCGCCTTTAATGAAGGGTTTTTCAGGTGCTCAATCGTTCCGATGGTCGTCTGTTTTCCGTAATTGTTATTGGGGAACATTGCCGCAAACATCGATTCCAGAACTTTTCTTCCGTCGTTATCCAGACCGCGGTTTTTTTCTTCATAAACTGCTTCTAGTTCTGTATGGAAAAGCCTTAAAATCGGCTGTCTGAAACGTTCAGCCTGAACGGCAAGAAATTTATCCGTAACATTCGCAGGGATGTCCTCAGTATACACTGTCTGCTCGTAAGAGGTGAAGGCATTGGTTCCGTCTGCACCCATTCCCGCCATCATTTTGTCGTACTCATTGGCGATGGCATATTTTGCAGCCTCTCCGGAAACTTTATCAATCTCTTTGTAGATTTCCTTTCTTTTTGCTTCGTCTTTAGTAGAGTTATACTTTTCATAAAGTGCATCGATCTGATCCAGCAACGGCTTTTCTTTTGCCCAGTCTTTGGAACCGAACTGATCTGTTCCTTTAAAAAGCATGTGTTCAAGATAATGAGCAAGACCGGTATGATCCGAAGGATCAGTTTTACTTCCTGCTTTGGTAGCTATATAAGTCTGTATTCTAGGATCTTTTTTTGTAGGACTTAAAATAACGGTAAGACCATTTTTCAAGGTGTAATATCTTGCAGCGGTAGGATCGTTGGTTACATATTTATAAGTGTAGCCGTTTGATTTGGCTTCTTTCCACTGGAAATCCTGCCCAAAAGCATATCCGCAGTAGCTGGCTGCTGCAATGCTTGTAACAATAGTAATTTTCTTTAAAAAATTCATTGTGATGATAGTTTTAGTTTTTATTATAATTATTTTAACTGAATTGTTCTAATGTATGTTTAATTCTTCTCATCGCTTCTTTAAGATCGTCCTCGGAAGCTGCGTAAGAAAATCTGATGCATTCCGGGCTCCCAAATGAAACACCGCCCACACAGCCGACATGTGCATTTTCGAGTAGGAACATGGCAAAGTCATCAGAATTTTTAATTTCTGTTCCATTTAACGTTTTTCCGATGTAAAATGATATATCAGGAAAGAAATAAAAAGCAGCTTTCGGAAGGACTACTTTGAATCCTGGAATTTCCTTGATTAAATCATACACCAAATCTCTTCTTTTTCTGAAAGCATCAATCATGTATTTATATTCTGAAGGATCTGTTTTTAATGCTGTGATCGAGGCTTTCTGAGCCATAGTGTTGGCTCCGCTGGTCATCTGGCCCTGAATTTTTTCACAGGCTTTTGCCAGCCATTCCGGACATGCGGAATACCCGATTCGCCATCCTGTCATTGCGAAAGCTTTAGACATCCCGTTGATAACGGCAGTCTGCTCGTAAACTTCCGGAAATTGTGCGATAGAGGTTGTTTTTGTTTCGTAGTTAATATATTCGTAGATCTCATCTGAGATTACAGTAACATGAGGATACTTTGCAATAACCGCCGCCAATGATTTCAGTTCATCGTAGGTATAATATCCACCTGACGGATTACAGGGTGAACTGAAAAGCACCGCTTTGGTTTTTTCTGTGATTGCTTCTTCAAGCTGTTCAGCGGTAATCTTAAAATCCGTTACATAAGAAGTGGGAAGCATTACGGAAGTTCCGCCCATCATTTTTACCATTTCATCATAGCTTACCCAGTAAGGATTCGGAAGGATAACTTCATCACCGTCATTCAGCAAAGCGGCTAAAACATTCAAAATGGCCTGTTTAGCACCGTTTGATACACAAATTTGTGATGGCTTGTATTCTAATTCATTATCTCTTTTCAGTTTGTAGGCAATTGCTTCCCGTAGCTCTAAAAAACCGGGAACAGGAGAGTAGTGACTGTAGTTTTCGTTGATAGCATCGAAAGCGGCCTGTTTGATATTATCCGGAACGTCGAAATCTGGTTCGCCCAAGGTAAGGCTGATAACATCTATTCCGCTGGCTTTCATTTCTCTGGCCTTGTTGGACATAACAAATGTCTGTGAGTAACCAAGTCGTTGTACTCTGTCTGAAAGTTTCTCCATTTAAGTTATTTCTATTTTAACAAATATATATAAAAAGTATTTTACTGAAAATTAAAATGTATCAGGTTTGTTCAGGTTAAAGTTTATCACTATGTTTGTAGTTATTCAACCAGATTTTTAAAATATTAATATATTCATAATGTATAAATTATTCTTTCTTCTTATCGTTTCTCTTTTTTCTGCGCAAAATTATCGATTTACCTATTCATACAGCATGAAACCCGACGCCGGTAAGAAAGATTCTGCAATTACCGATTATATGAATCTTGATACGAATGGCCGGAAATCTTATTTTTATAATGCTGCAAAGTTTGATAGAGATTCGGCGTACGCTGTTACAAAAAGTTATAAAGATCTTCTTCAGGCCAAGTCTTACGATCAGAATTTAAGCTATATTATTGAAAAAGATTATTCAAAAAAAAAATGAACTTTTATGATACCTTTAAGACCGTACATCTTGTAATTTCCGAAATTGAAATTCCGAAATGGAATATCGAACAGGAATTTACAAAGATTAACGGAATCAGCTGTCAGAAAGCAACTGCAAAGTATAAGGGAAGAATCTGGGAAGCATGGTTCAGTAAAGAATATCCCATTAACGACGGTCCGTACAAGTTTTCAGGCCTTCCCGGAATTGTTGTCAGCATTAAAGATTCTGAAAACGATCATATTTTTAATTTAATTCAGATTAAGAAAATCAACGAAATTTTTTCACTCCTGCCAAGGTCTGCCAGGCAAATGAGCTTTTCCGAGTATAAAAAAACCATGAGCAGCTTTATCTTTACCAACGAAGATATTGAAAGCATAAGTATTAATAAGCAGGAAGGAAGGGTAGATCTTCAGCTTAAAGACGGATATATTGCAAAGATTGGAACAGAAGACATGAAAAAAATGCGCAAGATGGATGAAGAAATGACCAAACGTTTAAAAAGAACCAATAATTATATTGAAAAAGAATAACGGTAAAAGATGAAGAATAGAGCAATCTTTACTTGCGGATATTTGAATAAAGCTTATAAAAAACTTATTTTTGCTTTTTATAATATTTTACATGTCTATAACGTTACTACTAAAATACTTTCCTGATCTTACAGAAAAACAAATTGAACAGTTTGCCAAACTGGAAGATCTTTATCATGAATGGAACGAAAAAATTAATGTAATCTCCAGGAAAGATATGGAATCTCTCTACGAGAAACACATTCTGCATTCTCTGGGAATTGCGAAAGTAATGGAGTTTGCTCCCGGAACTAAGGTTCTTGATATCGGAACAGGCGGCGGCTTTCCGGGAATTCCTCTGGCTATTTTGTTTCCCGAAACAGAGTTTACGTTAATTGATTCTATAGGAAAGAAAATAACTGTTGTAAATGCCGTTGCAGAAGGAGTGGGGTTACAGAATGTAAATGCCATCCACGGAAGGGCAGAAAAGCTGAAGGAAAAATTTCATTTTGTAGTAAGCCGGGCGGTGACCCAGATGCCGGAGTTTCTGAAATGGCTGAAAGGTAAATTTGAAAAAGAGCAGTTTAATACCAGACATAACGGGATTTTATATTTAAAAGGCGGTGATCTCGCGGAAGAGCTTGCCGGACTCAAATGTGAAATTTTCAATCTTAAAAACTATTTTGATGAAGAATTTTTTGACACGAAAAAAGTGGTTTACGTGTCAAAAGGCAATTTTAACTCTTAAATTTTAACATAATTTTAGGAATAATTTTTGCTAAAAATATACTGATAATCAAAATTTTGTTGTTATGAAAAAGCTTCTGTTTTCTGTACTGATTGTAGGATTGTCCATCACTTCATGTGATGATAATGAAGACTATCAGACGATTGAATCTATCGATAAAATTAAAATAGACAGCGTAAAAATTGTAAATGATACAATGGACGTTTTCAGCATTCAGAGCATCAAAACGTATTCTACCTATCCGTCTCATTGTGAAGGATTTTACGGCTACGATTATGTTCATAACGATAATCTCACCAGAACGGTTACCGCTTATAAATATATAACCAGCGGACCTTGTACCCAAGCCACGTACACTTCTGCCAACCAGATCAACTTCAGTCCCCGCAAAACGGGTACTTATACTTTTAAATTCTGGAGCGGCGGCAATACCTGGATCACCAAAACAATTGTAGTTGAGTAAATAAATGAAATGGATATTTTTAGCATGTTTTCTTTTCGCTAATGTCGTATTCGGACAGAAAATATATTGGAGCGAAAATGTAAAATTAAACTGGAGCAACTTCAAAAGTAAAGTAAATAACCAGAGAGGAGAGAATGTAGTAGCATACACCAATTGCGGATGGATTTATTCTTATGTAAAATCTTCCAATCCCAAAGCTCCCGTAAAAATAGAGGTAAGTACCGTTTTCAATGAAGATAAATCCTGGAAAGATGTCAAAAGGATCAACGATTATGTGCTCCTTCATGAGCAAAAGCACTTTGATGTGGCTGAATTGTATTCCCGAAAGCTACGCAAAGAAATTGCGGAAAATATAAAGACGTCTTCAGATTTCGACAGGAAGTTTAAAGCCATTTACAACAGGATTCTCAAAGAATATCAGGATTTCCAGAGGCAATATGACGGGGAAACAAAAAACGGAATTCTGGAAGATAAACAATCGGAATATAATCGTATTATTGCTGAAGGATTAGAAAATTACAAAAGCTATAAATCGTCTTGAAATTCCTGAATAAAATTATTGATGAACTTCTTGGGCAAAACACGGATCTCTCCGGGTTTAATGTAATCCTGCCCGGAAAACGGCCGATTGTTTTTATAAGGCAGATTTTAAAAGAAAGAAATTATTCAGGTTTTCTTCCCAACTTTTTCACCATTGAGGAACTGATTCACCGAATTGCAGATACACAGGAAATCCAGGGAATTTCACTCTGGCTTTTTGCTTTTGATGTCTATAAAAGCCTTAATCTTATTCCCAATGACGATTTTTCAGAATTTCTGAAATGGTTTCCTACTTTGCAGAAAGACTGGGACGACATGATGAAATTTTCGGATAGCGACCAGGCGGTGCTGCACTACATGTTTGATGAAGAAAGAATCAAAGACTGGGCGCAAAATCTTGGTGATGATGAAGATGTTCCAAGAAAAAAATTCCTGAATTTCTGGAGAAATATGAATGTTTTTCTTCCGGTGCTAAAGAAAAAATTACAGGAAAAAAACTGGGCAACCTCAGGAATGATTCATGAGATGGCAAAAAAGCACATCGACGAATACTCAAAAAATACAAAAGAAGAATTTGTATTTTGCGGCTTTAATGCATTTACTCCGGTAGAGGAAAAACTGGTCAGAAGCCTTTTGCAATGGAACAAAGGACAATGTTTCTTTCAGGCAGACCGGTACTATTTCGATGATGAAAGGCAGGAAGCCGGCAAGTTTCTCAGGGATCATAAAACGTGGAAAGAATTCAATGACAGCCGTGTTTTTAAATGGATTGAAGACGATTTTAACCAGCCAAAAAATATAAAGGTTTACGAAGTTTCCGGAAATATTACCCAAACCAAAATTTTACCGGAAATCTTCAAAGAAATTGAAAATAAAACGTATTCGAATACAGCTGTAGTCTTGCTGGATGAAAATCTTCTGCCTGCGAGCCTTGATGTGATGTACGGGATTCAGAACCTGAATATTACGATGGGTTTTCCGTTGAAAAACCTTTCTTTTTCAAATGCGGTCAAACAGCTCTTTTATCTTCAGAAGCAACTTGAAAAAAATAAATCTTCTTACTATTACCGGGATATTTTTCCTATTCTTGAGGAATTGCCGAAATCTGCTGAAGATGAATTGGTTATTAATAATTTTAAAGCTAAAATCGAAGAAAGAAATATCGTCTATATTTCTAAAAAGCTTTTGAATGAGCTTTTAAATGATCTTTCTTACTTTAATCTGCTTCAGAAAGCAGATTCCGCAAGCAATTACCTGGATTCGTTAATCGCATTCTGCAGGGAAATCAAATGGCTTGATATTGATGATATTCAATACGAAAACGTGTCTCATTTCGAAAATGCCTTCAGAATTATTAAAAACCAGCTTTTACCATATCAGTTTGAAATAAAAATGGAAACGCTGGAAATTTTGATCAACCAGCATATTAATTCAGAAAGTATTGATTTTCAGGGTGAGCCTTTACGAGGGCTTCAGATCATGGGACTTTTGGAAACGCGTCTTCTCAACTTTGAAAATGTTATTTTACTTTCCGTGAACGAGGGTAAGCTTCCTTTGGGGAATTCGCAGAATACCTACATTCCGTTTGATGTAAGAAAATTTTTTGATCTTCATACTTTCCTGGAAAACGACAGTATCTATGCCTATCATTTTTACCGCCTCATTCAGGATTCAAAGAATGTTCATCTGTTATTTAATGCGTTAAGTTCAGGAGTGAATACCGGGGAAAAGAGCAGGTTCATTACACAGATTGAAATGGAAAGCTCTCATGACATCGAACATCTGATTATTGAGAATTCTTCCGAACCGATTATTACCCAGCCTATCGAGATCAGAAAGACCGATATCGTATTGGAAAGACTGGAAAAATGGAAATCTAAAGTCTCGGCATCCCACCTTACCAGTTACCTTTACAATCCTATTGATTTTTATCTTTCAAAAATTCTGAACACTTCGGAAACAGATGAAATTGAAGAAGAGCTTTCTGTAAAAAATTATGGAAACCTTGTTCATTATTCACTTCAAGAAGTATATGAAGCTTTAAAAGGTAAAATATTAAAAGAAAACGACTTAAAGAATTCAATTAAAGCTATAGATCATTATATAGAAATCGCCATTGATAAGCTGAAACACCAGCCGGAATTTTATGAAAAAGGAATGAATTTCATTCATCGCGCTATCGCTAAAAAAGTTATCGAAACGATTCTGACGTACGATCTTGAACTGGTAAAAAACGGAAATACCTTAGAAATTATTGACATTGAAAAACGTTTTGAAGGGGTTGATTTTTATTTAAATGAAGCCGATAAAATCTCATTTTTTGGTTTTATAGACCGAATCGACAGGCTCAATGGAACGCTTAGAATTATAGATTATAAAACAGCTAAAATCAAAAATCTCGTCGTAAAAATTGATGAAGATAAAATTGATGAATATTTCCATAACAGTGACCGGAAGCAGGCTTTGCAGCTTTGTATTTACCAGTATGTGGTTGAAAATCTTCCTGAGTTTTGGGGAATGCCTGTAGAAACAGGAATCTGGAGTTTTGCGGAAGCTAAAAAAGGAGTGGTGTCTCTTCAGTTTGAGAAAGGGAATATTGAAGATGCCATGAAATCCGTCAAAAGCCTGATTGAGGAAATCCTTAATCCTGATATTAATTTTATTGAAGAAATTAAGACGTATTCAAATTAATAAAAAAGGTGGCTTCGAGATCCTCAGCCACCTTTTCTTGTTTACACTTATAATATTATGATTGGTGGCTGAGGCTCCCAAAGCCACCACCAGTATTAATTAAAATGCGTTTATCCCAGTGATATCAAGTCCTGTAATGAGAAGGTGAACGTCGTGTGTTCCCTCATAAGTTATTACAGACTCCAGGTTTGCAGCGTGTCTCATCATCGGGAATTCTCCCATAATTCCCATTCCGCCCAGAATCTGACGAGACTCTCTGGCAATATCAATTGCCATTTTCACGTTGTTTCTTTTAGCCATTGAAATTTGTGCCGGTGTAGCCTTATGTTCATTTTTAAGATTACCCAACTGTATGCAAAGTAATTGCGCTTTAGTGATTTCCGTTAAAAATTCGGCTAATTTTTTTTGCTGTAATTGATAAGAACCAATTGGTTTTCCAAACTGCTTTCTTTCTTTAGAGTATTGAACTGCAGTACAGTAGCAGTCGATTGCGGCTCCGATGACACCCCATGAAATACCATATCTGGCAGAATTTAAACATGATAAAGGTCCTTTTAAACCGGTAACTCCCGGAAGCAGATTTTCTTTAGGAACTTTTACATTATTGAAAACCAGCTCTCCGGTTTTTGAAGCTCTTAAGCTCCACTTATTATGGGTCTCCGGTGTTGTAAAGCCTTCCATTCCTCTTTCAACAATCAATCCCTGTACTTTGCCTTCTTCATTTTTAGCCCAAACTACGGCAATATCGCAAAGCGGCGAATTGGTGATCCACATTTTGGCACCGTTCAAAAGATAGTGGTCACCCATATCTTTGAAGTTGGTTTCCATAGAACTTGGATCAGAGCCGTGGTTAGGTTCGGTAAGACCGAAGGAACCGATCATTTCTCCAGCTGCGAGTTTGGGTAAATATTTTCTCTTCTGTTCTTCAGAACCGAATTCATTGATAGGAAACATCACCAGAGAACTTTGTACGGAAGCTGCAGAACGCACGGCAGAATCACCTCTTTCAAGCTCCTGCATAATCAGGCCGTAAGAAATCTGATCCAGCCCGGAACCGCCATATTCAACAGGAATATAAGGTCCTAAAGCTCCGATCTGTCCCAATTCTTTCATTAAATTCGGGATATCGGTGTGGTTTTGAGCAGCATGATCAATCTGTGGCATGACAAAACTTTCTACCCAATCTCTTACAGACTGGCGGATAAGTTTGTGTTCTTCGGTAAGTAAGGAATCAATCCCGTAATAATCGGGAATGCTTGTAAGGGAATAATATGACATTATATTTTAATTTTCCTAAAAATAAGACTTTTAACTATTTCAGAGAAATTTTTTTGAATGTCTTTTTATCAACTGATTTTTAATTGTTTATGCTAAAATTATTAATCAAAAACAATAAATCAGTTTTCCTCTTCTTCGTTGGAAATAGGGTATTGATTGGTGGGATTGTAAATTCTGTTTTTAAACTTGTACAAATACGGCGCTTTATTGGCAGATCCATCATACAGTTTTTCAAGTCTGTCTAAAATATTTAAGCTTAATATTTTGCGCTGAAAATTATTTCTTCTGAATTTCTGACCTAAAATTGTCTCATAAAGACATTGAAGATCTTTCATGGTAAATTTTTCAGGAAGAAGATTACTTGCTGCCACTTCCGTATTGATATTCATTCTAAGATATTCCAGTCCGGTTTCAATAATTCTGTCATGATCAAAAGCCATTTTGGGTAACTTGCTGACTTCAAACCATTCACAGGTTTCATTGAAAGCATCAGGGAAAGTATTGGCAATGGAAAAATCAATGAGACTGCAATAGCCTACGGTGATAAATCTCTGGAAGATCCAGTGGTCCTTCGGCACTTCGATACCCTTGTTTTGCAGGAGGATCTGGTGGACATTATTCTCCGTTCTGTCGATTCTTCCAAATGTATGAAATTGTTTCAGGAAAATGTCCTTGAGATGGGTTCGTTCGAATAAAACCCTTTCTGCAGCTTCGCGAAGATCTTCATCATTGAATACGAAACCTCCCGGAAGTGACCACAAATCCAGATCGTGATATTTTAAAAGTAACACTTTCAGGATGTTATTATGAAAACCGAATATGGTGCAGTCAACAGATACGTGTGCTACAAAATCTTTTGTATCAATAAGTTCCTGGAGTGTCTCCTTATTTTTTTCGGTATTAATTTTCATGGCAGTAAAAATAAAATTATTTTCTAAATTTTTTCATCTGCAAATCTAAAATAAATAAAACTAATTGTAAATATCACAATTACAGCAGATAATATATACAACGGATAGTAAGTAAGCATCTCATTTCCAAATAAAACAGCCATGATGATGGAACTTACGGAACTTCCTAATGACGAAAAAATAACAATAAGCGAGGTGAAAAGGTTTGCTTTTGCCGTATCTATCCGGGCGATCATTTTTGAATTGATGACAGGGTAGAGCGGCGAAAGGAATAATCCGATTACAGGAAATAAAAACAGCAGAGCCCTGGAATCTTCCGTGTCAAAAAACTGTATTCCGATGATGATGATCAGCACCATTACAATCAGCGAGACACACAGAATATAATATTTTGATAATGAAAATCGGTGGATGATATTCGCTGTAATTGTTCTGCCAACGTACGAAAACAATGCCAGAAACGAAGATGCCTGAAGAGCAAAAAATGAGTTAACTTTCAAATGTTTTTTGTAAAAAGAAGGAAGCCAGGAATTAAAGCTCTGTTCAAGAAATACAATAGAAAAAATAACTGCTAAAAAAAGGATTAATAAGGGATTAAATAGCGTTGAAAGATCTTTTATGATATTCTCCTTCTCAGTTTTTTTCGGTTCTGAGACAGGAAGTTTTAGAAATAAAAATATGGTAACGGCACACAATACGGAGACTGATATAAACCCGAATTTCCAGAACTGTGAATATTGGCTGGAGATCAGCCATCCGAATCCGGTATTTACTACAAAAATTCCTATCATAAAAGATGCTTCTACACTGTTCATAGTCTTTGCGAGACCCTTTTCGTCAGATATATTGTTCCGGATAATCCCAAAGACACATATTTTGCCTATCGCAAAGCAGGTCCCGATAATGGCAAACCATAACCTGTAGAACCAGAATACTTCTACAAAAGGTAAAATAAGTGAACAAATCCCAACAATTGTTAAAGCCAGAACCAATGATTTTTTTGTTCCGAATCTGCTGATAAAATTCACTGCAAAAAGTGAAATAAAAGCAATCGGAAGATCCTTGAATGATTCCAGAAAACCCAGTTTTTCATATGTGACTTTTGCCTCTGAAAGCTGAAGGATAACGATCCCCATACAATTCAGCACCATTGAAAAAATAAGAAAAGTAAGTCTCAGCGGAATGGATATTTTTGAAAGTTTGGTTGTCATTTTGGGGAAGCTTATCATTAGATTTTAAGAGAAATTAGCGGTTTTAAAGATAAAAATTATGCCTTTAAACCCCCAAAAATAAACGAAAAATTAAAATAATTATTAATAAAATGTTAAATAAAAGAAAAAAAATATATTTTTATTGTCTCAATTTGAGAATTAAAAAACTAACTGTATATGAATGTAAGAATATCTAGAAGTTTGGGAATGGTTGCAGTGCTCTATTTCACTGCCAACTTCAATGCCCAGAACACACAGAATGACACCCTCCCAAAAGAACAAAAAATCGAGGAGGTGGTAATGATTGGTTACGGTACTCAAAAGAAGAGTAATGTTACCGGTGCTATTTCAAGTATTAAAGCAAGTGACATTGATAATGCTCCTGCCGCGGGTAGACCGGAACAGGTCCTGCAAGGTAGGGCAGCAGGTGTCTCTGTAATTTCAAATTCCGGACAACCTGGAAGTGCCCCTACTATACGTGTTCGTGGAATTACCAGTTTTGGAGCGGGAAGTAATGATCCTTTGTGGGTTGTTGATGGTATTGTAGTAGATAATATAGGTTGGTTAAACCAATCTGACATTGAGGGAATGGAAATTCTGAAAGATGGTGCTTCAGCTGCAATATATGGTGTTTCTGCAGCAAAGGGGGTGGTATTAATTACTACAAAGAAAGGGGCTAAAGGAAGAATGAATATTTCCTACAATGGTTTTTTTGGAGTTGGAAGTGCTGCCAGAAAGCTGGATCTATTAAATGCAACTCAATACGCTACCATTATGAATGAGGCGAATGCCAATGATGGACGCGCGCCAATGTTTTCTAATCCTGGATCTTTAGGTGTAGGAAGTGACTGGCAAAAACAAATTTTTAATACTGCACAGCGTCAATCGCATGAGTTCAGTCTTAACGGTGGGAATGATAAGTCAACCTTTTATACCTCATTCGGATACTATGATCAGGAAGGTATCGTACTAAGAGACATTTCAAATTACAAAAGAATCAACGGAAGATTCAATTCAACACATAAAGTATTTAACTTCTTAACAATAGGTCAAACTTTTGCATATACTCATGTCAAAGCGCAGGGAATTAATGATAATAATGAATTTGGAGGGCCTTTAAGTTCAGCCATTAATCTTGATCCTACAACCCCTGTTGTTGTTACGAACGTTGCAAGCCAGCCATTCCCTAGTGATTATACAAATAATGCCAATATTATAAGAGATGCAAATGGGAATCCATATGGAATTTCCCATTACGTAAGTAAAGAGATGACAAATCCTTTAGCATTTCAGGAAACTCAAAGAGGAAGATACAGATGGTCTGATGATATTGTTGCTAATGTATTCGGAGATCTTAAAATAAATAAGAATTTCAATTTTAAATCAAGTATAAATGGTAAATTGGCTTACTGGGGAAATCAGGCATTTACTCCTAAATCTTATTTAAGTTCCGCCAATTCAAATTCCACAAACAGTTTGTTCCGGGAAATCCAAAAAAAGTTTGAATGGAATACCGAAAATACCCTTACATACCAAAACAGATTTGGTTTACACAACTTAAATGTATTATTGGGACAAGGATATTATGAGTATAACATTTCTTACGGTCAAAATACAACATACAAAAATCTTCCAACCAACGATTGGCAGGAAGCATCTTTCAATTTTGATATTGCACCAACAGATAAAACATCTAATGCCTGGGACGGAAAGCAAACACATAAGGCTTCTTATTTTGCAAGGGTAGTTTATGATTATGATAACAGATATCTTTTCACAGGAACCGTTCGTAGAGACGGATCATCAAAATTCGGAAGAAATAATCATTGGGGTACATTTCCTGCAATGTCTTTAGGATGGAATGTGTCCAATGAAAGCTTCTGGCCGCAAAATAACGTGGTAAACAGCCTGAAACTAAGAGGTGGATATGGTGTTTTAGGAAATGATGCTATTTCTGATTTCCAATTTGCAAACTTCCTGGTTGCGGGAAGTAATTACACCTTTGGTGATAATATTATCCATGTTGGTTATGCGCCAAGTACTTTAGAAAATCCGGATTTAAAATGGGAAAGAACTTCTCAATTTAATATTGCTGCAGATCTTAAGCTTTTTAGAAACTTCGATTTAAGTGTTGATGTTTACCGAAAAAAGAGTACAGATATCTTAAGACAGGTTGAAGTGCCTGGTTATCTTGGATTAATAAATAATCCGTGGAGAAATATTGGAGATATGAACAACGATGGTATCGAAGTTACTTTGGGATATAAGAAAAACTGGGGAGATTTCGGAATTTCTGCAAATGGTAATTTCTCCTATCTAAAGAATGAAATTACAAGGCTCGAAGGAGGAAAAGAATATGTTAATTTTGCTTCATTCCAAACTCTGGGAACTGTTTCAAGATTACAGGTGGGGCAGTCTTACGGTTCTTTCTATGGATATCAGAATTTAGGAATATTCCAGAATCAGGCTGAAATTGATGCTTATAGAAACTCTAATGGAGGATTAATTCAGGCTAATGCAAGACCTGGAGATTTTAAGAGATTAGATGCCAATGGAGATGGTAAAATAGATGAGAATGATTACGTAAATCTCGGTAATTCTGTACCAAAATATACTTTTGGATTCACTTTAAATATGAATTACAAAAACTTTGATCTTATGGTATTTGCACAGGGGCAGGCAGGAAACAAAATTTTCCAGGGTTTAAGAAGACTTGACATTCCTGAAGCGAATTATCAGACAGCGATTCTTGATCGTTGGACGGGGGAAGGTACATCCAATACAATTGCAAGGCTGACTAAGGATGATCCTAACCAAAATTATACAAGAATGTCCGACTATTATCTTCAAAAAGGAGATTATCTCCGTCTAAAATTAGTTCAGATAGGGTATACACTTTCTAAAGATGCTGCAAAAACTATTGGAGCTTCTAAAATAAGATTTTATATAACAGCAGAAAACTTAGTGACATTTACAAAGTATACAGGTTACGATCCTGAAATTGCAGGAGGAGATACATTTGGTATTGACAGAGCTTATTATCCACAGGCCAGAACATTTCTTTTTGGCGCTAATGTTCAATTTTAATTAAAGAAAAATGAAAAATAAAAGATTTATATATAAAAGTGTTTCTGTATTAATGCTTGCGGGGATTGGCTTAGGAGCAATTTCTTGTAATAACAGTAATCTAGAAGATGTTCAGAATACTGGAACTTTTGACTCAAGCAACTACTTTCAGAACGAAGAACAATCGTATTCCGGGCTTGTAGCTACCTATGATATGCTAAGAAAATATTCCGGAGGATTCGAAAACATGGTAACATTTTTTAATGGGGCTTCAGACGATTTCTATTCAGGAGGAGGAAACTCTTCAGACGGTGCAGGTATTCAGGGATTTTCTAATTATTCTATAAATCCGGTTATTATGCCGGCAAGCTACTGGAAAGATTATTATCAGGGAATTGCAAAAGCAAACTTATTGTTAGACAGAATTCCAAATGCTAATATGAATGATCAGACAAGAAAAAGATTTATTGCCGAAGCAAAAGTTTTAAGATCGTTATATTATTTTGAATTGCTAAGGATGTTTAAAAATATCCCATTGGTATTAAAACCTATTTTGGTTACAGACGATTATTACAATATCCCCCAGGCAAAACCGGAAGATGTATATAACCAGATAGAAGGAGATATTATTTCGGCTATCAACGATCTTCCGATGACGATACCATCATCCAATAAAGCTGAGTTAGGAAGAATTACACAAGGCTCTGCCCGTGCAATTTTAGGAAAAATTTACCTTTATGATAAAAAATATACGCAGGCTGCTGCGGAATTTTCGCAGGTAAACGGAACTCCGGGAGGTACAAGCCAATATGGTTACAAATTGGTGGCAAATTTTGCAGACCTTTGGGCTGTTGATAATAAATTTACTTCAGAATCCATTCTGGAAGTGATGCATACAAATGGAAGTAATGCAGATTGGGGATTCTGGGGTTCCGGAAAAGATGAAGGGAACTCTGTAAATCAAATGGTAGGAATTATCTCTTACGGAAAAGTTGATACTTCCCCAGTTGTAAATACTGCACCAAGCATCCATAAAGGATGGGGCTTTAATCCTGCAACTGACAATTTATTTGCATTTATGCAGGGAGATCCACGTTTGGATGCCACAATTTTTAATGCTAAAGCTTTAGTTCAGCAAAATAAAATAACCTATTCTCCAGGATTTAAGGATACAGGATATTTTCTAAATAAATATTTACCAAGAACACAGGATGAGACAACATTACCAGGAGTTGTAGAGTTAAATTTCCGTCAAAATTATATAGCTATAAGACTTGCGGATACTTACTTAATGGAGGCTGAGGCACTAGGAGGATCAGGCGCAAGGGCACAGGCCTTATTAGATGCTGTAAGAGCAAGAGTAGGGCTCTCTTCAGTTCCTGTTTCAATGCAGGCGATTAAAAACGAAAGAAGAAGAGAACTTGCAGGCGAAGGCCACAGATGGTTTGATTTGGTGAGATGGGGAGATTCTCCGGCAGTACTAGGTTCAAGAGGATTCACGGCAGGCAAAAATGAAATTCTTCCTATTCCTTTCAATGAGCTCACCAATACTGCTCTAAAACAAAACCCTGGTTATTAATAAAAAAAATCAAAATATGATAACTAAATATATCAATAAAAGCCTTTTACTGGCTTCTTCAGTTTTGTTCTTAACAAGCTGTATCCCGGATGCAGTTGATAGTGATGGAAATGGTATTACTCAAGGAGCTCTAGACGCTTCCTTTAAAGTATCCAAAACCTCAGAAAATCATTATTCATTAAAAAGAAATTACAACAATTATATAAATTCCAGATGGAATATAGATGATGATGGTTATAATAACGGAAAAAGTGAAGAAAATATTTTCCTTCCTGATGCCGGAACGTATATTATTCAACATCAGGCTGTAGGAATAGGCGGAGTAGTTGGAGGAACTGCCAGTGAAACGGTTGTGGTACCAACATCAGATCCCATTTCAGGAAATATGATTCAGGGAGGAAGGTTTGATACTCCGGAGGAAATTGCAAAATGGAATATCCATAAAATCAGTGCATCTGGAGCTCAATGGGTTTTTGCAAACGGTAAAGCTACTATTGTTGCATCCGGAGGAAGTCAACAAGCAATTTATCAGGCAGTAAATGTTGTTGCGGGACAAAAATATTCCATTGATATGGTAGCTTCATCAGACACGGCATTGGTCGATACTTGGTTTGAAGTATATGTTTTAAATAGCATTCCGGCAACTGGGCAGGATGTCGGAGGAACTGTATACAGGAACATTAATACTTGGGATGGCTGTGGGACAGGTCAGTTCAAAGGAAAAGTTTCATCAGTAGGTTGCAACAATTCTAAAAATGGAGGTATCTATACTGCTACCACAACGGGAACTGTGTATCTTGTGATTAAATGCGGAGGTGCAACTGTTAATAGTTTAAGCGTTGACAAAGTAGAATTCAGGAGAACACAATAAACTTACTAAAATTTGATATGAACTCACAATATTCATATAGTTTCTTTAGAAGTGCTGCACTTAGCGGTGTAGCGCTTCTTTCTTTTTTTAACTGCAGCAGTACCTCGTCTGATCTGGCAAACAACAATGACAATTCCGGAAACAATGGAGGCGGAACCTCGGGTGACCCTGTACAGGTTTGGCTTACAAAAGGAGACCAGTCAGTAAAATTACAACAGCAGAGTACCACCTACTTTTCAGGAAATCAAAACTCGGGAACTACCATAGCAGTTGATGCTTCACAGGTATTTCAGGCGGTTGACGGTTTTGGGTATACTTTAACAGGGGGAAGCGTGCAGGTGATCAATCAGTTGAATGCTGCTAAAAAGCAGGAGCTTCTAAACGATTTATTCAGCAGTTCCGGGATCGGGGTAAGCTATTTAAGAATCAGCATCGGAGCTTCCGACCTTAACAGTGAAGTTTTCTCCTACGATGATATGCCTGCAGGACAGACAGATCCTACATTGGCACAATTTAGCCTTACTAAAGATCAGGCATTAATTCAAATGTTAAAAGATATTCTGATAATTAATCCGAATATTAAAATATTGGCTACCCCGTGGTCGCCGCCGGTTTGGATGAAAGACAACGGAAGCAGCATAGGAGGAAGCCTAAAACCTGAATTTTACGGCGTTTATGCACAATATTTCGTAAAATACATTCAGGCAATGCAGGCTCAGGGAATCAGGATTGATGCTATAACTCCTCAGAACGAACCGTTGCATCCCGGGAATAACCCGAGCATGTATATGACAGCCGGAAATCAGGCAACATTCATTAAAAATAATTTGGGACCGGCTTTTCAGGCGGCAAATATTACAACAAAGATCATCGCGTACGATCACAACTGTGATAATCCGGCGTATCCTTTGGCAATATTGAATGATACTGCCGCAAATCCTTATGTTGACGGATCCGCATTCCACCTCTATGCAGGAGATATTTCTGCTCTTGGGACCGTTCATAATTTATTCCCTAATAAAAATGTTTATTTTACCGAGCAGTGGACAAGTTCTACAGGGAATTTTGGCGGAGATCTGGATTGGCACACGAAAAATATTATTATCGGTTCTATGAGAAACTGGAGTAAAACAGCCTTAGAATGGAATGTAGCCAATGATGCGTCATTTGGTCCTCATACACCGGGTGGTTGTACCCAATGTAAAGGTGCGGTTACGATTACCGGATCTGCAGCGTATGATAAAAATGTTGCGTATTATATTATTGCGCATGCCTCAAAATTCGTTCCGGTAAACTCTCAGAGAATTGAATCAACACAAGCGGATAACCTTTCAACAGTAGCTTTCAAAACTCCGGCAGGAAAAACTGTTCTCATCGTTCAGAATGGCAATTCAACGGACAAGGCATTTAATATTAAATATAATCAGAAAACGGCTCCCGTTACCATTTCGGGAGGCTCAACGGCAACGTATATTTTTTAAGTTTAATATGATTATCTGAAATTGGTGAAGGATAAAAAAACGTATTCTTTGTTAAGTTGAATGCTTTTACGAACTTTAAAAAATTAATTAAAAAAATTCTTAGTTTAAACAAGAAGAGCAACAATAGATAATCAAAAATAAATTATTAATGAAAAGAGTTTATTTCTTATTGGCAATTACAGCATTTGGAATGAATGCATTCGGACAAAAGACCATTGATCAGAAAGTTTCTGAACTGTTGTCAAAAATGACGCTGGAAGAAAAAGTAGGACAGTTGGTTCAATACAGTGGTTTTGAATACGCAACAGGTCCTCAGAATTCCAATTCTGCAAATGTTTTAAACGAAATAAAACAAGGGAAAGTAGGTTCCATGCTTAATGTGGCGGGAGCCGGAGAAACCAGGAAATTTCAGGAATTGGCTTTACAGTCAAGATTAAGAATTCCTTTATTATTCGGACAGGATGTGATCCACGGATATAGAACAACGTTTCCGGTAAATCTTGGTCAGGCAGCAAGCTGGGATTTGGGATTAATTGAAAAATCGGAAAGAATTGCAGCTACAGAAGCTTCCGCTTACGGAATCCACTGGACGTTCGCACCGATGGTAGACGTTGCCAGAGATCCCAGATGGGGAAGGGTAATGGAAGGCTCCGGTGAAGATACTTACCTGGGAACACAGATCGGACTTGCAAGAATCCGTGGTTTTCAGGGAAAAGGACTTGGAAATCTGGATGCGATCATGGCCTGTGCAAAACATTTTGCGGCGTACGGAGCGGCAGTGGGCGGAAGAGATTACAATTCGGTAGATATGAGTTTAAGACAGCTCAATGAAACGTATTTACCACCTTTCAAGGCTGCAGCAGAAGCCGGCGTTGCAACATTTATGAACTCTTTTAATGATATTAACGGAATTCCGGCTACGGCTAACAAATATATTCTGAGAGATTTGCTGAAAGGAAAATGGAACTTCAAAGGCTTTGTCGTTTCAGATTGGGGAAGCATCGGCGAGATGGTTCCTCATGGTTATGCCAAAGACAATAAAGAAGCTGCGGAAAAAGCCATTCTTGCAGGAAGCGATATGGATATGGAAAGCCGTGCTTACATGGCGGAACTTCCAAAATTAGTTCAGGAAGGTAAGGTAGATCCGAAGTTTATTGATGATGCTGCGAGAAGGATTTTGGTTAAAAAATTCGAGATGGGATTATTTGATGATCCTTATCGTTTCAGCAACGAAAAAAGACAAAAGGAGCAGACGAATAATCAGGAAAACAGAAAATTCGGAAGAGAATTTGGTTCGAAAAGTATTGTTTTACTGAAGAATGAGAAAAATATTCTTCCATTGTCAAGATCAACAAAAACCATAGCGTTAATCGGGCCTTTCGGAAAAGAAACTTCCGCCAATCACGGATTCTGGTCGGTTGCGTTTAAGGACGACAGCCAAAGAATTGTAACACAGTTTGATGGGATTAAAAATCAGCTGGATAAAAATTCAACCTTATTATATGCAAAAGGAGCCAATGTAGATGATCAGGACGGATCGATGTTTGCAGAAGCAGTGGAAACGGCAAAGAAAGCAGATGTTGTGATTATGACATTAGGTGAAGGCCATGCGATGAGTGGTGAAGCAAAAAGCCGAAGCAATATTCATTTTTCAGGCGTGCAGGAGGAACTTTTAAAAGAAGTTGCAAAAACGGGAAAACCGATTGTTTTGATGATCAATGCAGGAAGACCTTTGGTATTCGACTGGGCAGCAGACAATATTCCGGCAATCATGTACACCTGGTGGCTGGGAACGGAAGCGGGCAATTCTATTGCAGACGTGCTTTTCGGAACGGTAAATCCCGGAGGAAAACTTCCGATGACTTTCCCAAGAACAGAAGGACAGATTCCTGTCTATTATAATCATTACAATACCGGAAGGCCGGCCAAGAACAATACCGACAGAAATTATGTTTCGGCATACATTGATCTGGATAATGATCCGAAATTTCCATTTGGTTATGGTTTGAGTTATACTCAGTTTAAATATGCTGATATGAATCTGAGTTCTTTAAACCTTAAAGGAAATCAGACTTTAAAAATTGGTATCAACATTACCAACAGCGGAAATTATGATGGGGAAGAGGTTGTACAGCTTTACATCAGAGATTTATTTGGAAAAGTGGTACGGCCGGTGAAAGAACTGAAAGGGTTCCAGAAAGTTTTTATTAAAAAAGGAGAGACCAAAACCGTCAGTTTTACTTTGACTCCGGAAGATCTTAAATTCTATGATGATGAATTAAATTTTGACTGGGAAGGCGGCGAATTTGACATCATGGTAGGAACAAATTCACAGGATGTTCAGACGAAAAGAATTAATTGGTTAAAATAATACTATAGTTTACTTACTAAGAGCGGGATAAAACCCGCTTTTGGCGGTATAAAACTGAATGTTTTAACAAAATCATACTATGAAAATTACGTTTCAATATATATTTAATTTCATTATCGGGGGAACGCTCGCTTTTACTATGGTAAATTGCACGGCTAACAAATATCCCGGTAAAAAGCTGGTCTGGTCGGATGAGTTTAATTATAAAGGTCTGCCGGATTCCACCAAGTGGAATTATGATGTTGGCGGACATGGTTTCGGAAACGAGGAATCTCAGTTTTATACCAAAAACCGACTGGAAAATGCAAGGGTAGAAAAAGGAAATCTCATCATTGAAGCTAAAAAAGAAAATTGGGAAGAAAGCAAATATACTTCTGCAAGACTTCTTACAAAAGGAAAGTTCTCATTTGAATACGGAACCGTTGAAGTAAGAGCCAAACTTCCGAAAGGCCGCGGCACATGGCCAGCGATCTGGATGATGAGCGAAAAAATGAAAACCTGGCCGGACGACGGTGAGCTGGATATTATGGAGCATGTAGGCTATAATCAGGGATTTATCCATGCATCGGCACACACCAAAAATTACAATCATAAGATCAATACTCAGAAAACCGATACGATCTTTGTAAAAGATGTCAGCGAAAAATTTCATGTCTATAAAGCAAACTGGACTCCGGAAAAAATTGAAGTGTACGTAGATGATAAAAAGTTTTTCACCTACGAAAACAAAGAAAAAACCTACGGCGCATGGCCTTTTGACCAGCCTTACTTCCTGATTCTGAATGTTGCGGTAGGAGGATTTTGGGGTGGATTAAAAGGTATTGACGATACCGTTTTCCCTCAAAAATTTGAAATCGATTACGTAAGGGTATATCAGGATAAATAAATTTTTCAGTGAAAAGGATTTTTCAGAACTGTAAAGTTTAAAAATAGAAAAAAGAAGAAGAAATAAATGAAAAAGCTAATTGTAAGTTGTTTTGTGATAGGAGTTGCTTTTAATGCAAAAGCACAAAATTACTGGAAAAAGAATGCGGGGAAATCAGCAAAAGTTGTTTTTACCAACTCTAAAACCAATGAAAAAATGGTGGATAAGGGAACCGTAAAGTTTGAAAAAATGCCTCAGCCTAAAGAAACAGATGCATGTATTTTCGTGGATCCGGATTTCAGATATCAGAAGCTAATAGGAATCGGAGGAGCCATTACGGATGCTTCTGCCGAAACACTCTACAAACTTCCAAAGAACAAACAGAAAGAAATTCTGGAAGCATATTATGGGAAGAACGGACTGGGTTACACCGTTGTCCGCACCAATATGAATTCATGTGATTTTTCAAGCGATTCTTACACGTATGTGCAGGATAACGACAATACGTTGAAAACGTTTACCGTGGCACATGATGAGAAATTTAAAATTCCGATGATTAAGGAAGCTCAGAAAATGATCGGTAAGGATTTTACTTTTTACTTTTCACCATGGAGTCCGCCGGCATGGATGAAATCCAACAAGAGCATGCTGAAAGGAGGAAGGCTGGAAAATGCTTTTTACCAGACTTGGGCAGATTATTATATCAGATTTATTAAAGAATACGAAAAGAGAGGAATTAATGTGTGGGGTTTAACGGTTCAAAATGAGCCGATGGCTACACAGACCTGGGAATCCTGCATTTATACTGCTGAAGAAGAAGGCGAATTCCTTAAAAATAATCTGGGACCGACACTCTGGAAAAACGGCTATAAAGATAAAAAAGTAATGATCTGGGATCATAACCGTGACCTGATCTACCAAAGAGCAACTACAACCCTAAGCGATCCCGAAACTTCAAAATACGCTTCAGGAATCGGATACCACTGGTATGAAACCTGGAACAACAAAACGCAGCTTTTTGATAATCTTACAGAAACACAAAGGGCCTTCCCGGATAAGTTTCTTGCCTTTACGGAAGGCTGTAAGGAACAGTTTGACATGTCTAAAATCAATGATGTAAAGCTGGGTGAACTCTATGGAAGAAATATGCTGAACGACTTCAACAAAGGAACCGCTTTATGGACAGACTGGAATGTTCTTTTGGATGAAACAGGTGGGCCGAACCATGTCGGTAATTTTTGTTTTGCACCCATCATTGCCGATACCAAAACCGGTGAAGTTCATTATACCTACGAATATTATTATATCGGTCATGTTTCAAAGTTTATAAAACCAAATGCGCAGCGAATAGGTACCTCATCAAACAGGGTAGCCCTTACTTCCACAACATTTATGAATGAAAACGGACAGTTGGTAACGGTAATCATGAACGACTCCGATACGGATATTGATACCAATCTCTGGATCGAAGGAATGGCCGCAAAACTATCTGCTCCGGCACATTCTATACAAACCGTAATTTTGTAAAACTCTTCATATTAACATTATTTTTAAAGTTTCGGCGGCACCTTTGGTGCCGCCGAAACTGTTTTTCAGAATAAAATATTAGTCTTTATTTAATTCCAGCCATTCCTGTACAGTGGCTTCGCTTCCAATTCCTTTTATGAAATATTTATCGCCTTCTTTTTTGATAAAAAATACTCCCGAATCAGACTTACAGCTGTTTTCTGTATCGTTGTAATATAATTCAAATATATTGTCGTTTTCTCTTACAAGATATTTTCCGTTACATCTTACAGGCTCATGATAGGTATTTGTTTCCAATATTGCCTCATTTCCCTTAATTTTAAATGAATAACTGATGGAAGCCATTCCTGTAGAGGTAGCTTCTGTTTCAACATGGATACTATAATTACCATCAATACCTGAAAGGTTGGAACTCTTATTAGTGTTACTCAATAACAGATTTGCTTTATAATATTTGAACGTTTTTGAATCATCATCGGTAACTTTTATTCCGATATAATCATCACCGAACCAGACTACCTCTTTAATATTAAAATTATCGGAAGAAAAGCTCCGATATTCTGTGAATGTTTGATTATTATTGATTTTTAGAATACCTAAAAAACTTTTATTTTTATCATACATATAATTATATGCGTATGCTAAATATTTTGTATCAGGAGAAATAACGGGATTTTCTACTTTATCATCGCCTGGAGACACAATGCTGTAAACAGAAGAATTCGTTGCATTAATCAAATTAAATTCACTAAAACCTAAATTATCGCCTATACTGTTTGCAGAAAATGCGTACATGTCTAAAGACGGATAAAATCCTAAATAATCATACTGGGTTTCTCCTTCTTTTATTGTACTGGTTAATTTTTTTAGTTGAAGAATTTTGTCGTTTAATTCTACTATATAGTTACCGTTTTTGGATTGTAATGGTGAATTGGTAATGGGATGTGCAGTACTTCTCAGATTTTCATATTCATTTTTGGCGATTTCTGTAAAATCCAGTAAAGGCAGCGCTTCAAACTTTTCTTCAAGCCCTACCTGAAAATGTTTTAAAGCTTTAACATCAACAATTTTTTTTTGAATGACAGGTTCTGACATTACCTTCTGCTCTTTGGTACAGCATACGAAAAGTATTGATCCTATAAGAATCTGTGCTATATTTTTCATTTTAATTGGCAATAAAAAAAACCAAAGCAATTACACTTTGGTCGATATATTTAAAATAATTTTATTATTATTCAGTATCATATTTATTGATAACTTTCTGGGTTACTCCCGAACTGCTGAATCCACCGTCATGGAAAAGATTCTGCATGGTTACCTTTTTCGTAAGATCAGAGAATAGCGTAACACAATAGTTCGCACAGTCAAGAGCCGTAGCATTACCCAGCGGAGACATATCTTCAGCATATCCCAGGAACCCTCCGAAGCCTTTCACACCGCTTCCTGCCGTAGTTGGAGTAGGTGACTGAGAAACGGTGTTTACACGCACTTTTCTTTCACCCCAATAGTTTCCGAATGTTCTGGCGATACTTTCCAGATATGCTTTATTGTCGGACATATCGTTATAATCCGGGAAGGTACGCTGAGCCGCAATATAAGAAAGCGCAAGAATGCTTCCCCATTCGTTCATACAGTCTTTTTCCCATGCTACACGCATCACTTTATGGAAGGAAACTGCGGATACATCCCAGCCTTTTTCCAACCAGTCATAATTCATTTCCGTATAATGTTTTCCTTTTCTCACATTTACGGACATGCCGATGGAGTGAAGGATAAAATCAATTTTACCAAATTTTGCAACAGCGGCATCAAAAAGTTTCTCCAAATCTTCAATGGAAGTCGCATCTGCACCTATTACCTCAGATCCTGTTTTTTCAGCCAGAGCATTAAGTTCTCCCATTCTCATGGCGATAGGAGCATTAGACAGGATAAATTCAGCACCTTCTTCATGACACCTTTCTGCAACTTTCCAAGCGATCGATTGTTCATTAAGGGCTCCGAAAATAATCCCCTTTTTGCCTTTAAGTAAACCGTATGACATATTTTTAATGTTTATTAGTTTACAAATGTAGCAATATTTGTGTTTATTACATAATAAAAAACGGAGCCTCCTGTAAAAAGACTCCGTTTTTCTTGAAAATATTTATATGACTGAAATTAATTTGTTTTTTTGTTCCATTCTGCTTTCACATCTTCTGCAGCATCTTTGGTTTTCTCCCAGGCTTCATTGGCCTTATCCTTTACATTATCCCAGGTATCGGAAACACTGTTTTTTGCTCTGTCCAGCCAGTCTTCGTGTCTTGCCTCCTCATCATTTGCTCTTTTTTCGTTGATATAATCTTTTGCTCTGTCTGCCAGTTCCTCTACTTTCCATTTTGTATTGTCGGCTGCATTTTTTAAAGAATTTTCAGTATTGTCTACTGCGTTTTCGGCTTTGTTGTATTCTGAATTGTTCATAATAAAAATATTTTAGTGATGCTAAAGAATAAACAATAACTATTCCTAAAATCGTGGTACACTGTTAAAATTTTCATAATTATATCACATCATTAAATGCCTGAACTCCTTTACGTATAACTCAGATAAATTCCATCTTAATTAAAGTAGGCTTATAAATAGTAGACTGTCGTTGTCTCATTTACTGCCGAAAGAAAATTTATTTAAATCATTTGATATTATTGTTTATTTTATTGAACTTAATATTAAATATTATCAATTTGATAAATTTTGTTTATGTTTGTTGCTTAAACTAATTATTGAAACTTGATAACTCATTATATTTATGAAATCTAAATTTCTCCTTATTTTATTTTGCATGACCTGTGTAAAATTATTTTCTCAATCCTATTATGGAAAACACAATGTTAAAGATTTACCGAAAGCTGAATTCCTGTTGGCAGATGGCTCTAAAGTAAGTGGCTTTTTTGTCGGATTTACTTATCCTAACGGAACCTACCCTGACTTCTTCAATAAAAATGATATTTATAATTTTATTTATAAAAAAGCGAAGACTTCCGAAGATGAAAAGCTGGGTGCAAATGATGTAAAATCGGTAAAAATATACGATGAACATGATGATGTTATAAATGCAATAGAAAGACTCGACATGAAATATGTTGACAAAGACGGTCATGTAAGTGACAAGAAAAAGAGATCCTTTCAGCCGTTATTGTACGATGGAAAAATACAGATATACGGTTCAAATCTAAAAATGTGCAGTACTGCGATTTGTAATTATGCCTATTCTCAGCTGTATATCAGAAATGCAAAAGACGACTTCGCGGTTATGCCGGTGGATTATGATAAACTCGGGCTTTTTGCCGGTTCGTTATATGAAAAGATGGTAGAAGCCTTTAGATATGCAGGAAGAGACTGTCCGGAATTTCAAAAATATATGGATACATTTGAAGCCAAACTCGAAGATAAAGATTTCAAAAAAACAATTAACACAAAATTTAAGGACATCAGGAAAAAAGCTTTTGATGAAGGTAAAAAAAATAAGCTTGACCACAATGCTACTCAGGATTTACTGGGAGATTATATGCTTGAAGCTTACCTGGAATTCTATGGCGGTATTATAAGAGAATACGAAAAAAACTGTCCGTATTAAAAAGCTAAAGGATTGCATTTGCAATCCTTTTTATTTATTTGATAATTCTTTCCAAAACCCATTCAATAAGGTTTTTTTCAGAAGCATGATGATCCGCTGAAAACTCACCACGTCTCCTGTTGGCAATAACATTATTTACGGTAATGGCTTTATGGCCCAATAATTTTGAGAACGCGTAGATGGCAGAAGTTTCCATTTCAAAATTGGTGATGCCCAGATCATTCAAAGTTTCCAGGAATTGATCATCCAGAGCCTTTAAACGAAGCTGTCTTCCCTGTGGTGCATAAAAGCCGGGAAAAGTAGCCGTATTTCCGTGATACTTGGCATCTTTATACAATTCGCCCAGTTCTTCCGACCATTCGGAAAAGTAAAGCATTGGCTTTATCTTCTCGTAAGGGAATTTTTCATAAAAACTTTTCGAAAATTCATTTTCAAAATGGTAATCCTGGTAGAAATGCATTAATCCGTCCAGTCCGACTACATTTTGGGTCACCAGCATATTATCCACCTGAACATCGGGATTTACACTTCCGCAGGTTCCCATTCTGAAAAGCTTCAGAGAAGTATGTTCGGTTTTGAATTCCTTCTGTTTAAGATCAATATTAACCAAAGCATCAAGTTCGTTCATCACGATATCAATGTTCTCCGTTCCGATACCTGTAGATAGTACCGTTATTCTTTCACCGCGCAGCGTTCCGGTATGGGTATAAAATTCTCTTTTATTTTTACGGATTTCAACCGTATCAAAATATTTTGAAACCTTTGCAACGCGGTCGGGATCACCCACGAGAATAATTTTTTCAGCAATATCTTCCGGTAAAAGATTAAGGTGGTAAACGCTTCCGTCTTCGTTCAGGACAAGTTCTGAAGCAGCAAGTTTATTGAGCATACTATGTTTTTTATTTGAATTAAAAGTTATGTGTCAATCTTCCCAAATATCCTCTTCATCGTTAAATATCAGTATAGAAACCGACTGTTTTAGTTCTGAATGTGATTTCGGGGTTTAAAATTAATAAAAATTCCATTATATATCATGTAAACATTATTTAATTCAAATTTAAAGTTGCGGTAACCTGCAAAGCTTTACCTATCGGTAGTTTTGCGGAAAAAAGAATTAATGAAGTTTTATCCTTTGGCTGTTATTTTTGTGTTCTTAGGCTTTGCTGTAATGTCCTTCAATCCTTCCCATAAAGGTTTTAAAAATGAAAATTCTGCAGTTTTTGAAGGACTAACGGATTTTAAAACCAGACTCAGCCAATTGAAATCAGATGCGTATCATTATTCTGAAAATAAAATATCACTGGAAGATCTTCAGAAAACACTTAGGGAGACAAGAAATTCTTTTAAAGAGATAGAATTTTACGTAGCGTATCATTATCCGGAATTTACCAAAACCCATCTTAATGCCGCTCCGTTATTTCATATTGAAGCGGCAGGTACAACTTCGTACACACTTCCTCCCGAAGGGCTCCAGGTTCTGGATGAGATGGTATTTTCTGATGAAGCCGAAGAAAAAAAAGAAGAAATAAAAACAATCACCGATTTTCTTTTTAACAGTTATGCAAGTTTCTATTTAAGTTCTGTAAAAAACGGCTTAAGCACAGGAAACAATAAAACATTGCCTTTAAGAATTGAACTGATCAGAATATACAGTCTGGGCGTGACCGGTTTTGACACACCAGGCTCTTTAAATATTTCCGAAGAAACCCTGCATGCTTTTTCAGGAATGAAGAAATACATTCAGGACGATCCTTATTTTGAAAATTACAATACGGAAAAAGCCGACTGGCTATTTTCTGCCGGCATTTCTTACCTTTCAGAAAATAAAGACTTTGAAACGTTTGACAGGATTGAATTTTATAAAAAGTATATTCAACCTTTATACGAAGAATTGGGAAGCTGGGACGGAACAACAGATGACCTGAAAGAGTTCTCAAGCTGGAACCCGGCAAGCAGGAATTTTTTCAGCAGCGATTTTCTTGATCCGTATTTCTATACTTTATTAAAAAAAGAGGAAGATAACGAAGCACTAAGAAAGTTGGGGAAACAGATTTTTTATGATCAGAAGGTAAGCGGTAACGGAAAAATGAGCTGCGCTACATGCCATCTTCCCGAAAATGCATTTACGGATCTGAAAGCAAAATCGCAAAGCAACGTTGACGGGAAAACAGTGTTGAGAAATTCTCCAACGCTTTATAATTCTGTTTTTGCTAAAAGATTTTTCTATGATCTAAGGGCTTTCTATCTTGAACAACAGGCAGAGCACGTGATTTACAACAAAGATGAATTCAATACGAGCTATGACAATATCATCAAAAAATTAAATGCAAATCCGGAATACAGAAAAGCCTTTAAAACAGCTTTCAAAAAAGGTAATATCAACCGTGAAAATTTTTCCAAGGCATTGAGTTCTTATGTTGCTTCCCTGTATTCTTACGAAAGTGATTTCGATAAATTCATGAGAAATGAAAAGGAAATTTCTTCCGATGCAAAGAAAGGATTCAACCTGTTTATGGGAAAAGCCAACTGCGCCACCTGTCATTTCGCCCCGAACTTTTCAGGGCTGGTTCCGCCGTTTTTTAATGAAAATGAATCGGAAGTATTGGGTATAACAGCAAAGCCTGTGAGCTATAAACCTTTGGAACTTGATGCTGATAGGGGAAGGATCAACAGTCCGGTGAAAAAGGAAAATTCATGGATTTACGAAAATTCTTTCAAAACTGTAACCGTAAGAAATATTGCCCTAACCAAACCCTACTTTCACAACGGCGCTTTCAACACCCTAGAAGAAGTCCTGGAATTCTATAATCAAGGCGGCGGCGAAGGATTGGGTTTAAAAATGAGAAACCAGACGCTCGATCCGGATAAATTAAATCTCACGCAAACCGAAATCAAACAGATTATTGCATTTCTTAATTCTTTAACGGACATCAGCAAGATTAAGACTAAATAAAATACACTTGTTTAAACAGTAACATCTTTCCGACTATTTTAACAGCAAGTTTGTCATTCTGTAAGAATCTCTACATAATTTATTCAAATAAAATCTATTATTAACTTTTGCCAACTTTTGTCTCTACATTTAGCTTTAAAATAATTCTTTTGCTTCTTTTGCGGTTAAAATAATTCTCCCGCAGATTTCACGGATTTCGCAGATATTTATTTGGAATATTAAAATTCTTCTGATTATTTCAAAACCTCTAAATCTATTATTAGAAACTTTTGTCAGCTTTTGCCTTCAACGTTTAGCTTTAAAATAAATCCTTTGTTTCTTTTGCGGTTAAAATAATTCTCCCGCAGATTTCACGGATTTCGCAGATATTTATTTGGAATATTATAATTCTTCCGATTATTTCAAAGCATCTAAAATCTATTATTAGAAATTTTTGCCAGCTTTTGCCTTCAAATCCTTTGTTTCTTTTACGGTTAAAACATGATAATAATATGATTAATGTAACATATTCTTAATCTCATTAACATTAAATTTTCCATAACTTAATATTGATAAAGAATTATTTAAACTCCTATTAATAGGCCCTTCATCGCAATAAAATAGATTTGCATTGTCAATAAATCGAAATTTAAAATGAAAAGAAAACTACTGACAGTTGCAGCTCTTGCAATGGTCTCGGGTAATTTGTTGAATGCCCAGACTTTTATCTTCAACAAAAATTCTTCATGGAAGTATAATGACACCAATACAGCGTTGGCAGACCAGTGGAAAAGTGCAAACTATGATGTTACGGCATGGCCGCAGGGGAACGGACCATTAGGATACGGAGATCCTGTAACAACAACTACTGCAAACAATCTTATAACCGCTTATTTCACTAAAGATTTCACGGTTAATTTAAATGACCTTTCCACGACGATGGAGCTGGGCGTCATGAGAGACGACGGAATTGTAGTATATCTTAACGGAGAAGAAGTGGTAAGAGACAATATGCCTTCCGGAACAATCGATTTCACTACTTTGTCCTCAACAACAATAGATGGAGCTGCAGAAAGCGTATATAATGTATTTTCTATTCCGAAAGCTAAATTTGTAAACGGAAGCAACAGAATTTCCATCGAATTGCATAACAGGGGAGCTTCAAGTTCAGATTTAAGAATTGATGCTTACCTGAAAACAACAACGACAGTAACTCCTGTTCCTTGCAACGCCAACCATATCAGCTGCTTTACATCAATCATTCCCACAGCTCAGACTAATAAATTAATCATCCCTGCTGAACACAAATATCAACTGATCCTAAAAGAAGGAGACAGCTATACAGAAGGAGGTGGATTAGTAGGAGGCCAAAATGACTTCACTGGTTATGTGGCTAAAAACTCAAGCAGCACGAATGGTTATCTTTCCGTAAACCACGAAACCAATCCTGGAGGTGTTACGATGGCTGAAATCAACTATAACCCGACAACCAAGCTGTGGCAGCTTACAAGATCCAGAGCCGTAAGTTTCTCGGCGCCAAGCCTTGTTCAGACGATCAGAAACTGTTCAGGAGGAGTAACGCCTTGGGGTACCATCGTTACAGCGGAAGAACAGACGACTTCCAATGACGTTAATGCAGACGGAATGAAAGATTACGGATGGCTGGTAGAAATTGATCCGGTAACCGCTCAGGTAATTTCCCAAAATGCAGACGGTTCCAAAGGAAAGCTTTGGCAGATGGGAATTATGAATCACGAAAACGTAGTGATCAACAATGCGGGAACTATTGCTTATTATGGTGAAGATGGCGGAACGCATATGGTATACAAATATGTAATGGATACTCCGAATAACCTCTCTTCAGGAAATCTTTACGTATTAAAATTAGACCAGGGATTGAACGGCGGAGATCCTGTAGCAACAACAGCAACTTGGGTTCAGGTGCCTAACAAGACAAAAGCAGATCAGAATAACACGGCTTCTTTGGCTCAGTCTTTGGGAGGAACTTCTTTCAACGGAATTGAAGATGTGGATATCAGTCCGGTGGATGGTAAAATTTATTTTACAGCAAAAGGATTGAACAAAGTTTACCGATTAAAAGATGACGGAACAACGGCTTCCCAGGTAGAAACTTTTGTAGGAGGTCTTACAACCAATTATTCTTTCGACACGGCACAGGGAACAAAAACTGAAGCCTGGGGAGACGGAAACGACAACCTTACTTTCGATGAGCTTGGAAACCTTTGGGTGCTGCAGGATGGCGGTAAAAATTACATCTGGGTAGTAGCTCCGGACCACACACAGGCAAATCCTAAAGTGAAATTGTTTGCTTCTATGCCTGCTGGTTCAGAACCTACGGGACTTACCTTTACACCGGATCATAAATTCGGATTCTTCTCTGTCCAGCATCCGGATTCTACGATTTCTACCGATATTGATGCTACTGGAAACACCATCGATTACAGAGGAAAATCGGCAACAGTAGTGGTTGCTCTTAAAAACAACCTGGGAACAGCAGGTTCTTTAGGAACTATAGAAACGCAGCCGGAAAATACAGTAACTGTCGCTCCGAATCCTACGTCAGGAATCGTAAAAATCAATTCTGCAAAAGGATTGAAGAATATCGCAGTAACCGCTTACAGTATTGATGGTAAAATTGTTTTCACCCAGAAATATTCCGGATTGAATAAGGTTTTAGATTTGGACTTCACCAACCAGCTTAATGTTTCAAGAGTTTTAATTCTGAACATCGAAGCAGAAGGAGGATTCCAGCAGACCGTAAAATTGCTGAAAAAATAAATTATTAATATTTTACACAACTGCCGGTAATCCATGGGTTGCCGGTAGTTTTTTTAGTTTATGAAAAAGGTATTTTTTTCTGTTTCTTTATTTATTTTTTTACAGGCACAAGCACAGATCGACCCTGTAAAATATCCTACTTATACCAATGTCGATGATGCATTGAATAGTGGAAAAACAGTTTACAGCATGAGTTTCCGTGGAAAAACAATGTTTAATCTTCCGGCTGAAATTCAAAAGCTGAATTCCATATTCTTTCTGAATCTGATGGAAAATAAGTTTGAGAAAATGGATGAATCTATTTTTAAGCTGAAGGAACTTACGATTTTAAATCTGAATGAAAACAGCATCAAATATATTCCCGATGAAATTGCAGAGCTTCAGAAACTGGAAAGTTTTTCGATCAATTTAAATAATCTGACCAATATTAATCCAAATTTAGGAAAGCTTAAAAAATTAAAAAGTATTCATCTTGATGCCAATAATCTGAACATTTTTCCGGAAGCATTACTGGAAATTCCAGGTCTTGAAGAAATTAACCTGCAGGGAAACCAAATCAGCTTTATTGCAAAAGATTTAGATAAAATTAAAAATTTAAGATCGTTGAATCTTTCCTCTAATCAGATTAATGATTTAGGGAAACTGGAACTTCCGAAAGCATTAAAATATCTGGAATTACAGCAGAATTCTATTGCTCAGCTGCCCGAGGGTCTATTTAAATTAAAGCAACTGGAATTTTTAAACCTAAGCCAGAACAACATCAAAGAAATTTCGCCTAAGGTAAAAGGCTTAAACAATGTAGTTAGCATGAATTTGGCCAATAACCAGCTTACTGATCTGCCTGTAGAATTTTCTCAACTAAAAAATCTTAAAACCTTAATATTAACAGGGAACCCGATAGAAAAATCGACCCTCGAAAAACTAAAAGCAATTATGCCGCAAACGCAGATTTACTTTTAAAAAAAATTTAAAATACATTTGCGATATTCACAGAGCTCTTCGCTGAGTGAAACGCCATTGCGAACAAAAATGTTTTCAATTTTAATAAAAAACTTTTGCGGCCATAGCGTTAAAGAATCTAAAAATTATATAAACTATCCGCCGACCCTTTTGGTCTTATATCCCATTTCTTTAAGTATATTCATTATTTTGTCACGGTTATCCCCCTGTATAATGATCGTGCCGTCCTTTTCAGAACCACCGATTCCTAAGGTGGTTTTTATCTTTTTTGATATTTTTTTCAGTTCCTCTTCCGTGCCTTCCCAGCCTTCAACGATCGTTACAGGTTTACCATTTCTTCCTTTCTTTTCGAATTTGCAAATCAAAGGCTCTTTCTGTCTGAATTGTTCTTCAGGCATCTCAAACTCCTGCTCTTCATGCTCAGGAAAGAGGTTTTTCAGTTGGTCTCTTAAATCCATACTGCAAAATTAATAAAATATTTAAGTCAAAAAAATAGACAACATGTCCAAGCCTTCAAGGTTTTGAAAACCCTGAAGTTTTAAATTTAAATAAATTTTAAGTACACCGATTCTTTCATTCATTTCAAAATAAATAAATTTGTAATACAAAAGTTTATACAAAATGTCAAAAAAAGCAATATTAGCAATCCTTGACGGATGGGGATTGGGGATGAATCCTGACGTTTCAGCAATTGATAAAGCCAACACACCATTTATAGATAACTGCCTTAAAAACTTTCCGCATACGACCCTTGAAGCAAGCGGTCTGGCGGTAGGATTACCTGCAGGACAAATGGGAAATTCCGAAGTGGGACACATGAATCTCGGAGCCGGAAGAGTAGTGTATCAGAATCTGGTGAAGCTGAACATGGCGGTAGAAAACGGCTCTTTGGGTCAGCAGAAAGTCATTCAGGATGCATTTGAATATGCTAAAAGAGAAAATAAAAAAGTACACTTTATCGGTTTAGTTTCCGATGGAGGTGTGCATTCCCATATCAACCACCTTAAAGGTCTTCTTACAGCAGCACACGAATTCGGATTGCGTGAAAATGTATTTGTTCATGCTTTTACAGACGGCCGAGACTGCGATCCGCATTCCGGAAAAGGTTTTATTGAAGATCTTCAGAACCATATGATAAAAACTGTAGGTAAGCTTGCTTCTGTTGTAGGAAGATATTACGCGATGGACAGAGATAAACGATGGGAGCGTGTGAAAATCGCTTATGATGCCATGGTGGAAGGTGTTGGAGCACAGACAACCAATGCATTGCTGGAAATTCAGAAGTCGTATGACGAAAACATTACCGACGAATTCATGAAGCCGATTATCATGATTGATTCTACGGCCATCGGAAATGTGGTTCCTATCGCTAAGATTACAGATCATGACGTTGTTATCTGTTTTAATTTCCGTACCGACAGAGGGCGTGAAATTACGGAAGTGCTTACCCAGCATGATAATCCTGAATATTTCATGAGAAAATTGCCGTTATATTATGTGACGCTGACGAATTATGACAAGACTTTCCAGAATGTTCATGTTGTTTTTGATGAAGAAGTCCTTCACGAAACCATGGGTGAAATTCTTGAAAGAAATCACAAAAAACAGATCAGAATAGCAGAAACTGAAAAATATCCTCACGTAACGTTTTTCTTTTCAGGAGGAAGAGAAGAACCTTTCGACGGAGAAAAAAGATTGCTTTGTCCGAGTCCGAAAGATGTTCCTACCTACGATCTTAAACCTGAAATGTCCGCTCATGATATTACCAATGCCATTCTTCCCGAACTGGAAAATGAAACTGCGGATTTTATATGCTTAAATTTCGCCAATACCGACATGGTAGGTCATACCGGTGTATTTTCAGCGGCTGTAAAAGCAGCAGAAACCGTGGATCAGTGTATTGAAAAAGTAGCAACAACAGCTTATGAACACGGTTATGCAGTTTTCATTCTGGCTGATCACGGGAATTCCGATGTAATGATCAATCCCGACGGGTCACCGAATACACAGCATTCAACCAACCTTGTTCCTTTCATCGTGATGGATAAAGATCATACCTGGAACCTTAAACAAGGTAAACTGGGAGATGTTGCACCAACCATTCTGAAAGTAATGGGTGTTGAGATACCGGAGATCATGACTGGAGATATTTTAGTGAGTTAAAATAATACTATTAGATAAAAAATGCCGTTATAAGTGATATAGCGGCATTTTTTATGATTAATGTCAGAAGATTTAACAGTTTATTATGTTCTAAATAATAAATAAAAACTTAAATTTGCAAATTAAACCTAAATTTATAAAATGTATCAAAAGCTTGTTAGGAAAGAAGTAATGGGAATTTTGGAAAAGGAAGTGGGCTCTTTTCTGGATAAATTTTTAACGCCAATCGAAAAAATATGGCAGCCTTCTGATTATCTTCCGGATCCTTCAAGCGCAGACTTTAAATACGATCTCGAAGAAATTCAGACCTTTGCCCGGGAAATGCCCTACGATCTTTTTGTAACACTGATCGGTGACTGTATCACAGAGGAAGCTTTGCCTTCCTACGAATCCTGGTTAATGGGTGTAGACGGTGTAGATCAGGAACAGAGAGAAGTTGGCTGGGCACACTGGGTAAGAGCCTGGACTGCCGAAGAAAACAGACACGGGGACCTTTTGAGCAAATATCTTTATTTGTGCGGAAGAGTAAACATGAGAGAAGTTGAAGTAACTACACAATACCTTATTAATGACGGTTTCGATTTGGGGACAAGTATGGATCCGTACAGAAACTTCATCTACACAAGTTTTCAGGAAACAGCTACCAATATTTCCCACAGAAGAGTAGGGACGCTGGCAAAACAGTCCGGAAACGGAAAGCTCGCTAAAATGTGCGGGGTTATTGCAGCCGATGAAGCAAGACACGCTAAAGCATACAAGCATTTTGTGGCAAAGATCCTGGAAATCGATCCTTCGGAAATGATCATTGCCTTTGAAGATATGATGCGCAAGAAAATCGTAATGCCAGCTCATATGATGAGACAATCCGGACAGAAAGCCGGTGAGCTTTGGGGGCATTTTTCAGATGCAGCACAAAGATGTATGGTGTACACAGGTCAGGATTACATCAACATTATGAAAGAACTTCTTGACGAATGGAAAATAGAACACGTTAAAGGTCTTAATGAAAAAGCCGAAAAAGCTCAGGAATACCTGATGAAACTTCCGGCGAGACTTCAGAAAATCACAGACCGAATCTCGACTCCCGATCTGCAGTTCCAGTTCAGCTGGGTTAAAAGCTAGTCTATATCTTTAAATTATAAAAGTAAGAGTGCCGGATTATATTTGGCACTTTTTATTTGTATCTTTGCATTTTTAAAAATAAATTCACAGAATGAATAATAAAAAAATTGCTGTTGATTTCGACGGAACCATTGTTGACGATGCATATCCGGCGATTGGCAAGCCGAAAATTTTCGCTTTTGAAACATTAAAAAAACTTCAGTCAGAAGGATACAGACTTATATTGTGGACCTATCGCCACGGAAGAGCATTAGATGAAGCCGTAGAATTCTGTATGAAAAACGGTGTTGAATTTTATGCGGTAAATTCCAGCTTTGAGGGAGAAGTTTTTGATTCTGAAAATCAATCGAGAAAAATAGATGCAGACTGGTTTATCGACGACAGGAACTTAGGCGGTTTTCCGGGATGGGGCGAAATCTATAATATTATTCAGGAAAGAATAGAGTTCCGCGTAGAAGGAAAAGAAGTTTTGGCTTATTCAAAACTTAAAAAAGAAAAAAAGAAAGGATTATTCTGGTAAAGAATAAATCTAACAATATAACAATGTAAGAGTTTACCATTTTGATTGTTACATTGTTAAATTTTTAAATTGTTACATTAGTTACATGATTCAGTTAAAAACAATAGACGAGCTTCGTCTTATGAAAGAAAGTGCCCGTTTGGTTTCCAGAACACTTGGGATGCTGGCAAAAGAAATTAAACCCGGAATTACCACTTTATATTTAGATAAACTGGCGCATGATTTTATCAAAGATCATGGTGCAGAGCCTGCATTTTTAGGATATGGAGGATTTCCCTATTCACTTTGCATTTCACCAAATGAGCAGGTTGTTCACGGCTTTCCAAGCAAAGAAGAAATAAAAGAAGGTGATGTGCTTTCCGTAGACTGTGGTGCTGTTTTGAATGGTTTTGTGGGCGATCATGCCTACACTTTTGAAATCGGTGAAGTGAAGCCGGAAACCAAAAAGCTTCTGAAAGTTGCCAAAGAATCTCTTTACAAAGGAATCGAGCAGTGTATCAGAGGAAAAAGAATAGGGGATATTTCTCATGCAATCCAGGCTCATTGTGAAAAAGAAGGCTACGGCGTGGTAAGAGAGCTTGTAGGTCATGGTGTGGGAAGACAGATGCATGAAGACCCTCAGGTTCCCAATTATGGAAGACAGGGTAGCGGAAAGGTTATTAAAGACGGTCTTACGATTGCGATCGAACCGATGATCAATCTGGGTACTGAAAAAGTAAAATTCCATAATGACGGCTGGACGGTAACCACGCTCGACAATCAGCCATCTGCACATTTCGAACATGATGTGGCGGTAATCAACGGAAAACCGGTATTGCTTTCCACTTTTCAGTATATTTACGATGCCCTGGGTATCGAAAGCGATGAAGAAAAAGCTTTCCAACTGGATTTTTAAATGAAAAAGGTCGCCAAACTTTTATTAAATAAAATTCCCCGTCCTATGCTGATTAACCTAAGCATCTGGGCGAGGCCGCTCATTTACCGGCTTTTCAAAGGAGACCGCTTTGTAGATCCTATCGACGGACGGTCGTACAGGAAATTTCTTCCCTACGGATACGGTAAGCAGCGGGAAAATGCTTTGTCACCGGGAACCTTAAGCCTGGAGAGACACCGCCAGATGTGGCTGTATCTTCAGAATGAAACGGATTTTTTTATTAAAAATCATAAAGTTTTGCATATTGCCCCCGAACAGGAATTCCTCAGAAAGTTTAAACGGATGAGGAACCTGGATTATATTTCGGCAGATCTCTTTTCGCCCATTGTAGATGTAAAGGCAGATATTCTCGATCTTCCTTTTGCAGATGAAAGCTTTGATATCATTTTCTGTAATCATGTTTTGGAACATATTGTGGATGATTCCAGAGCGATGAGCGAATTGTACAGGGTGCTGAAACCGGGAGGTTGGGGTATTTTACAGGTTCCTATGAAGAATGCTCTTGAAAAAACCTATGAAGATTTCACGATCACAGATCCAAAGGAACGGCAAAAGCATTTCGGGCAATACGACCATGTTCGCTGGTACGGAATGGATTACTTCGAAAGACTTCAGAAAGCAGGTTTTGAAACGGAAGCTAATTTCTATTCTCAGCAGTTTTCAGATGAAGAAATTGAACGATACGGTCTCAGGAAAAATGAAATTCTTCCTATCGTGTATAAAAGATAAAAAAACGTCTCCAAACCGGAGACGTTTTTTTATTATAACTATTTATTCTTTAATAAATTTCAGCGGTTTTGATCCTTTTATGATTAAAATATACTGTCCTTTAGCAAAATGCTGAGTATCAATTTTGAACTTTTCGCCGGATGTTTCTCCTGTGGAAATAAGTTTTCCTGTTACATCAAAAATTTGAAAAGGCATTCCTTTTTCCACATGTTCAATCATCAGGTTTTCCTTTACAGGATTTTGTGCGATCAGAAATGCTTCTTTCAGGAGATTTTCTTTTGTTGCCAGAAATGAATTGGTATTGTTGTAATAGATTTTGTCGCCGTTTGAATTTTTCGTTATGATCAGCATTTTATCGGAACCGTTATTTACAATTTCATAGGTAAACGTTTCTGTCACCGGAATAATGTAGAAATTCTGATGTTTCTGGTCATAGTTATTCACAGCGGTCTGATTATTTCCTCCGTACATGGAAAGGGTACAGGCTGCATTAGTTTTAGCAAAACTGTTCGTTCCGGAAGCAAATGATATTTCCAGCTGGCAACTATTAAAATGTTTTGAGTTAAAAGCATAGCCGCTGCCCATACTTCCCGAAACCGCTATAAAATCTGATTTCGACAAAGGTATATCCATTGCGGGAGTTGTAGTAGTCTGTCCGTTATCAATTATTTTGGAAATATACCAGTTATTATTAAATAATTCCGCATTTTGGGCAGAAAGCACATTGCCGACAAGCAATAAAAGTAAGATTTTTTTCATGGTTAATAATTTATTCCCAAATTTAGGAATAAAAAGAATAAAATTAATGAGAAGAAACCGCTTTCAGGCCGACAACAGAACCAATCAGGGTTACAATAAAGAATATTCTCCAGAAACTTACCGGATCTTTAAAAAAGAAAATTCCCATTAATACGGTTCCTACCGCACCAATTCCGGTCCATACCGCATAGGCTGTTCCGATAGGAAGAGTTTGGGTAGCTTTGATGAGCAAAAGCATGCTTATCGTAAGAGAGATCAGGAAACCTCCGAACCAAAGGTACATGGTTGTCCCATTTGTTTCTTTTACTTTTCCCAGGCATGATGCAAAGGCAACTTCAAATAATCCTGCAATAATTAAGATAATCCAATTCATTTTTTAAGTTTCTTCCGGCAAAGTTCAGCATTTAAAAGCAATTTTACCTTTTAAATGAATATTTTCCTGTTAATGATTTTCAGAAACCCTTCCTTTTCAAGCTTTTTAATAGTCCGGATTACAGTTTCCACCCTCAACGCAGTTATGGAAGCTATATCCTTCCGTGTGAGCGGAACTTCAAATGAAAACTGCTCCTGGTTGGCGCTAAAACTTTTCTGATAGTTCAGCGCTCCTTTTATACGGACATCAGGTCTCAGGGAAGTGTTATTTTCCAGCATGATGTACTTGAAATAGAGACGTTCGGATAGAAATTTATTGATGTCTCTCGAAATTTGGGTATTTTCATCCAGCAGCCGGATAAAATCACTTTTCGGAAGTTTCAGAACAGTGGTTTCTTCAAACGTAATAGCATTTACCGGGTATTTTTCGTCGATAAATAATAAAAGTTCACATACACTCAATCCTTTATTCAAAATCGCAAGAATAAGTTCTTTTCCGTCTTCATCGTAATGATTGAGTTTTATTCTGCCTTTTACGATTTGGTAATAATATTTCGGCGTGCTGCCCTCCTCGAAAATTACATATGAAGGATTCAGGTCTTCCACCTCCGCGCCGTAAGACATTAAGAGTTGTTCTTCAATTAACATAGAATATAAGGTTTTAATTGAACCGGGATATACCACAGTTTTACTTGTATGAAAATGAGATAGTCTTTATTATGATTAAAAACATAAATATACATCTATATTTTTTAAAAAACTGTAGTTAATTATACATCATCTCAATGTGACTAACATCATAAAATGATTACTTATTATTTGATAAGTTTGAGATAACCAAATTTAAAATATATGAAAAAACTAATTCTCACAGCATGTGGTATTGCATTACTTACAGCATGCACAAAATCCGAAACCCAGTACATTGACCAGGCCAACAAAGAACAAAGCGTAAACAACCGTGCTTCAGATACCATCAATACACTGGAACAGCGGTCGGATACAGTTCGGATGCAGGATAGTCTCAAGGATGTACATACAGATAATGAGTAATCAACTTTAAAAGTTTTGATATGATTCCAAAAGGAAAGCTTATTATGATCAGAAATACGGATGCTGTAAACGCTGAAAATAAAAAACAAACAGACGGGCATTTTTTTCTGCATCAGATATTTCAACTGTTATGCAGCCAAAAAGATGTGCCTATAGAGCTTATCAGTACAGCATCGGATCATAAAGAACAGATCGAAAAAAAATATTCTGAAGAACTCCTGGCCGCAGGCTACCATAATTTTAACTTCCTGTATCTTGATCAGGAGAAGAATCAGGATGAAAAATTGTCGTCCAGGCTTATCGGGGCTAAAGTTGTAATATTTACCGACGAACAGCCCGAGCTTTGTGAAGTGCTGAGAGACTCTTCCATCCTTAAGCTCTTATACCGCAAATATCTTTTGGAAGAAGATTTTACCGTTGCCGGTATTAATGTTGGTGCCATGTGCATTTCAGGCATTTTTATGAAAGATTCGGGAGTGAACGATGGACTGGGCTTTATCAATACCTGTATTATCGATACCCGTTTTGACCATAAAACCCGGTTTAAAAACCTCATTAAAAATGTTATTCTAAATAATGAATATTTCGGTCTCGGCCTGAGTGAAAATACGGCTCTTATCATCGAAGAAGGTACCAAAGTGCTTTGTAAAGGAAGCGGTTCTGTAATGCTTGTCAATGCAAGAAATGTAAAAAAAATCAATGCCCGAGAATTTGATAAAGGAAATACAATGTTTGTAAAAAACCTGAAGGGACACATTCTTGTAGACGGATGCATGCTGAATCTCACAAACGGCGAAGTTATCAATACCGGATACAAAGCTTCAGTCAGTAACTAACATAGTTTATGAGATGGTAAAAGGACGATTATTAATCATAGGAGGTAAGGAAGATAAAGACGGTAACCATTCACAGATGGAAGACAGGAACAGGGATTTTTTACCCCGTGAAATTCTGAAGCTTCTTACTGCATCAAAAGACGACCGTATCGAGGTTATTACAGCAGCCAGTTCTGAGCCTGAAAGCATGCGTGAAACCTATACCAAAACATTTAATGAAATAGGATATTCCAACTTCGACTTTTTGGATATCTGCGATGATCAGTTGCATACAGATTATCAGTTTAAAAGAGTCTCGGCTGCAAAAACCGTATTTTTTACAGGTGGTGATCAGGCGAGGATTTACGAGAAATTAAAACAATCTGCATTACGCAACCTTCTCAAAGAAAAATATACCAATGAGAAAGATTTCACAATTGCAGGAACAAGTGCGGGAGCGATGTGCATACCAGAAATTATCATTATGGAAGCCGAAAACGGTGAAGCAATGCTCGAGCATGATATCGAACTGAATTCTGGGCTGGGATTTATTGATAACTGCATTATCGATACCCATTTTATACATCGGGCAAGATTTGGGAGACTGGCACATGCTGTTATTCTCAATCGTCATTGCTGGGGAATAGGTCTGGGTGAAGATACCGCGCTGCTTATTGAAGAAGGGGCTAAGGCAACCTGTCGCGGATCAGGAATGGTATGGCTGCTGAATGCAGAAAATATCGGACAGACGAATATTAATACTGCAGAAGAAGGATCTCCCGTTTATGCCGAAAACCTAACGATACATATATTAACCGATAACTGTATGTTTGATTTTAATAAAAAAATCTTTAAAGGTGCAGAATAGAAATTTAGATCAGAGATGCTTAGCAGTAACGGTTAAGGCTTGCTAATTCAATTCAAAAATAATAAACCCCTGTAAAATACAGGGGTTTAAAATTTGAAAGTATATATTTAAGTGAAAAAGTGTTGCCAGTCAATATTCAAACACTGTGCCGTGAATTATAATTTTTGAAGAAAATTTTCTGAGTTAATTTAATTTTCAATTAAAATAATTTCTAAAATATTGATTTAGTGGAATAAATATTGCTTCGTCTTTTAAAATTTTTTTCAATGTTAAATAATATTCATAATAATGAGACCTGCACACGGATAATCACGAAAATATAAGTGGTTTTCGGAATATTGTGAGTATTTTTGATGCTGAACTAAATATAATTAATTATTGATTTTTATATTTCTATGATCTTAATTGTTGATGATAACCAGAGTAACCTCTATTCACTGAAAAAATTGCTGGAATCAAAAGATTTCCAAGTGGATACGGCTGACTCAGGGGAGGAAGCGTTGGGAAAAGCATTGAAGAATGATTATGCCTTAATTATTTTAGATGTACAGATGCCCGATATGGATGGCTTCGAAGTAGCTGAGACTCTCGCAGGGTATAGCAAAACGAAAGAAGTACCTATTATATTTCTGTCTGCGGTAAATACAGAGAAAAGATTTATTACTAGGGGCTACGCTTCAGGAGGTAAAGATTATGTGACAAAACCCGTAGATCCGGAAATTCTTATGCTGAAAGTGAAAACTTTCTACAGCCTTCAGGAGCAGAATCTCGCGATGAAAAAAACGCAGCAGAGTCTGGAGCTTGAAGTAAAAGGAAGAAGAGAATCTCAGGTCACCATGAAGTCACAGATCGACCATTTTCACCTTATGCTGGAATCATTGCCCCAGATCGCCTTCACTCTGAATGAAGAAGGAACTGTGGATTTTGTAAACTGCAAATGGTATCAATATTCAGGATCTGCAGAACAGTTCCCGGAAACCCATCCTGATGATTTCAACATTAAAGAAGAACTGGACCGCTGCAGAAAAAAAGAAACCGCTCTGGAACTTGAAGTGAGAATCAAAAACGTAGAGTCCGGAAACTACCGTTACCATCTTCTTCGGGTGACTCCGGTGTATGATGGGGATCTGATTAAAAACTGGGTGGGAACCTTTACAGATATCGACGATCAGAAAAAAGTAGAAAAGGAAAAGGATGAATTCCTGAGTATTGCGAGCCATGAGCTCAAAACTCCTTTAACCAGTATCAAAGCATATGTTCAGCTCCTGGAAAGAAAACTTAAGCTCGATAAAGAAAGTGCTGAAGCAGGTTTTGTAACCAAAGTTCAGGACCAGATCGAAAAGCTTAATACCCTTATTACCGATTTGCTCGATGTTTCCAAAATAGAAAACGGCAAGCTGAAAATTACCAAAAAACCAACCAATCTGGAAAGCGTCATCAGCAATGCTATCGACACGATTCTCCAGACTCATGATGAAAACCGTGTGAAAATAAAGCGCGACGGTATAAAACCAGACATTCTTATTCCGCTGGACGAAATCCGTATTGAGCAGGTTTTAATCAACTTTTTAACAAACGCCATTAAATATTCTCCTAAAAACAATCAGGTAATCGTTACTACTTTTGTAGATGAAGAAGAGCAGGAAGTAAAGGTAAACGTCACCGATTTCGGAATCGGTATACCCGATTTTAAGCAGGAAGCTGTTTTCCGTAAATTCTATCGTGTTGAAGAATCTTCCCTGCAGTTTCAGGGGATGGGAATAGGATTATTCATCTGTTCGGAAATCATTAAGCAGCATCATGGAAGTATTGGCGTTTCCAGTATAGTAGACGAAGGATCTACATTTTATTTCACATTACCATTAAACTAATTTTCAATGCCGAAAAAAATTATAAGAAATCTTCAGTTTGGAGTAGGGCTTTCATTAGTAATCCTGATTGCGAGTTCCGTTGCATCTTATGTGAGCATCCAAAAACAGATGGACAACCGCGAGAGCCTTTCCAAAAGCAGGAGGTCCATTACTGCCGTAAAAGATGTTTTAATTTCGTTATTGGATGCAGAAACGGGAAACAGGGGATATCAGCTTACCGGAAGGGAAAATTTCCTCGATCCGTTTAACCGAAGTCTTATTGAGTTTCCAAAGGCAATAGAACGGGCCAAAAACCTTGATATTACAGATGACAACCAGATCAGGAGACTGCACGAGCTGGAAAGAAATGTCAATACAAATATTTCAAACCTCAAACATTTTGTAGACAACAGAAAAAAGGGAGTTGTCATGAGCCAGCAGCAGGTTCTTATGAGCAAAGCATATATGGACAGATGCCGCAAAATTGTTCAGGAATTTGTACAATACGAAGAGGTTCAGCTTGCTATTAAAAATAAAGATCTCAACAGATCATCCAATACGACGGTTTTATTCATTATATTTTCTGCTATTGCCGCCATTGTGGTTACCACATTCTTTTATTTAAAATTAAGAGCAGATCTTATCAGAAGAGATAAACTGGAAAAAGCGCTTCAGGCTAAAGATATTGAGATCAGCAAAAGAGTAAGCGCGATTCAGCAGATTGCGAACAGAGTAGCTAACGGAGATTACAGCCAGCGGGCAACAGATACCTCTCAGGACGATCTTGGAGATCTTGCAGAATCGCTTAACCATATGACTGAATCACTGAAAATTTCTTTCGATAAGATTAATGCCAGCGATTGGCGCCAGAAAGGGCTTGCGTTACTTAACGAATCCCTTATGGGAAACAAATCCGTACAGGAAGTTTCGGATAATGCCCTTCACCAGATCATTGAATACGGAAAATGCATCAATGGATCTCTTTATCTTTATGATGAAGGAATACTGAAGCTGAAAGCAGCTTTCGGCCTGGAAAACAATATGAAAAAGTTCTTTGAACCTGGAGAAGGCATGGTAGGACAGACTTTCATCAGTGAAAAAACACAGGTCTATAACAATCTGCATGAAGATGATTTTGTAGTAACATTTTCAAGCAGCACGATAAAAATTTACGGAATATTATTGCTGCCTGTTTTTGCAGACGGAAACGTTATCGGTGTCCTTGAATTGGGATCTACCAATAATTTTGACGAAAGCAGAATTGATTATTTCGTTGAATGTACAAGAAATATCGGGGTAGCTTTAAATGCGGCAAAAAGCCGTGAAAAAGAACAGCAGCTTCTTGAGGAAACCCAGGCTCAGTCTGAAGAACTGCAGGTACAGCATTCTGAACTGGAAAACCTCAACACAGAACTTGAAGCCCAGACACAAAAGCTTCAGGCTTCAGAAGAAGAATTGAAAGTACAGCAGGAAGAACTCATGCAGGCCAATGCCGAGCTGGAAGAAAGATCAAGGCTGCTGGAAGAGAAAAACCATCTGATTGCAGAACGCAACAGTGAGATTCAGAAGAAAGTGGAAGAGCTTGCTTTAAGCACAAAATATAAATCGGAATTCCTCGCAAATATGTCTCATGAATTGCGTACCCCGCTTAATTCAATCCTTCTTTTATCGCGTCTGATGGCTGAAAATCCGGAAGAAAATCTAAGTGAAGATCAGATCGAGTCAGCCAAAGTAATTCAGAGTTCAGGAAGCAGTCTGCTTACCTTAATTGATGAAATTCTTGATCTCGCCAAAATAGAATCCGGGAAAATGACACTGGAATATCAGGATGTAGAAATCAATGATATTGTAAAAGATTTGAAAAATCTTTTTAATCCGGTATTCCAGGAAAAAAGACTTCAGTTTAACCTGCAGATTGATAATGAGCTGAACAGCACAATTGAAACCGATCGTTTAAGAGTAGACCAGGTTTTGAGAAACTTATTATCAAATGCTTTGAAATTTACCACCGAAGGAAGCATTGATTTACATATCAGAAAGGATGGGAAGAAGAAAGACTTTATTGTATTCTCTGTAAAAGATACAGGAATCGGTATTGCGGAAGACAAGCAGAGAATTATTTTCGAAGCATTCCAGCAGGCAGACGGTTCTACCAGAAGAAAATTTGGCGGCACCGGTTTGGGGTTATCTATCAGCAGGGAAATCGCAAGGCTTCTGGGTGGTGAGCTTACTTTGGAAAGTAAAGTGAATGAAGGAAGCGAATTCTGTCTTAGTATTCCGGTAAGAGCAATTACTGAATCTGAAATCGCACCAATGGAAACCGATCAGGATCTCGTGGAAATCATCCGCGAAGATGTTGAGGAAATAAAAAATATCCTCGATGATGGGGAAGAAGAGTATTATAATACAATCAATTCTCTTGAAATTCCAGACGATGTAGATGATGACAGGGAAAATATTAAAGATGGCGACAGAGTAATCCTTATCATTGAAGATGATACCAATTTTGCTAAAGCGCTTTTAAAATATGCCCGTATGCAGAATTATAAGGCTGTAGTGGCTGTAAGAGGTGATCATGGTATTTCTGCTGCATTACAATACCGTCCTCTTGCTATTTTACTGGATGTGCAGCTCCCGGTAAAAGACGGGTGGCAGGTAATGGATGAACTTAAATCAAATCCTGAAACCAAACATATTCCGGTGCATATGATGTCGGTACTGCATGTTAAAAAAGAAAGCCTCATGAAGGGAGCTATTGACTTTATTAATAAGCCGGTAGCCCTGGACCAGATGACCGAAGTTTTCAGAAAAATTGAAGAAGTGCTCAGCAAGTCTCCGCAGAAAGTACTCATTGTTGAAGAAAATGAGAAACATGCCAGTGCGCTTTCTTATTTCCTTGGTAATTTCAACATCTCGTTATCGGTGCAGAACAATGTAGAGGACAGTGTGAAAGCATTGACTACCGATCATGTAGACTGTGTGATTCTTGATATCGGATCTTCAAAAGGAAATGAATACGAAATCATTGAGTCCATAAAGAGTTATGAAGGCCTGGAAAACTTACCGATCATCATATTTACGGAACGGAATTTGTCTAAATCAGAAGAATTGAAAATAAAGCAGTATGCAGATTCTATCGTAGTAAAAACGGCACATTCTTATCAGAGAATTCTGGATGAAGTAGGCTTGTTCCTTCATTTGGTTGAAGAAAAAAACAATTCTCTTGAAACCGTAAGAAGTAAAACCCTGGGATCTTTAACCGAAGTATTAAGCGGTAAAAAAATACTGATCACCGATGATGATGTAAGGAATATATTTTCACTCACAAAAGCACTCGAAAAATATAAAGTAGAAGTAGTGGTGGCCATGGACGGAAAGCATGCCTTGCAGCAAATTAAAGAACATCCGGACGTAGACGTTATCCTGATGGATATGATGATGCCGGAAATGGATGGCTACGAAACCATAAAGCAGATCAGAAAAATGCCGATGTTTACAAGACTTCCGATTATTGCCATCACTGCAAAATCAATGATCGGGGAACGTGAAAAGTGCATTACTGCCGGAGCCTCGGATTATATTTCGAAACCGGTGGATATCGATCAGCTATTATCTTTACTTAGAGTTTGGTTATATGAAATGTAAACAGCTAAAATTCTGATGAATAAAAAAGTTTTAATTGTGGACGACGATCCGCGAAATATATTTGCCTTAAGGCTCACCCTGAAATCCCGTGGATATCGGATTGAAAGCTGTACAATGGCTCAGGAAGCTATTGATATCCTGAACAAAGACAATCAGTTTACCGTCGTCCTCATGGATATGATGATGCCGGAGATGGACGGTTATGAAGCCATCAGGATTATAAAAAGTACCCCTTCTATCAGTGAAATCCCTGTAATTGCCGTTACGGCACAGGCTATGCCGGAAGACCGCCAGAAATGCCTGGATGCCGGAGCATACGACTATGTATCAAAACCGATAGATGTGGATCAGTTAATCAATGCCATAGAAAAATTACCGTAAATGCTGGAACCTAGTATCATAAAAGATGAAGAGGTAGAATACTTGATTAAAGATGTTTATGATATGTATGGCTACGATTTTTCCGAATACAGCAGAGCGTCTTTTAAACGCAGGGTAAATCGTATCTGCCTCATAGATCGCTTCACCAGCTTTGCAGAGCTGCGGTACACCATTCTTAATGACCCGGAATATCTGAAGCGTTTTATAGAAGAAATTACAGTGAACGTTACCGAAATGTTCCGCGATCCGTTATTCTTTAAAGCCTTAAGAGAAAAGATACTGCCCCAGCTGGGAACGTATCCGTTGATAAGAATCTGGGTGGCCGGATGCTCTACCGGAGAGGAAGCGTATTCCATAGCTATTCTCCTCAAAGAAGCCAATCTTTATCATAAATCACTCATCTACGGAACAGATTTGAACCCTTCGGTGCTGGAAACGGCAAGATCCGGTGTTTTCCCATTGCAACAGATGAAATTATACTCGGAAAATTATATTTTATCCGGCGGAAAAAAAGACTTTTCGGATTATTATACGGCCAATTATGACAGCGTGAGATTTGATAAAAGCTTACAGGAAAAGTTGATTCTATCTACACATAACCTTGTTTCAGACAGCTCTTTCAACAGTTTTCAGCTGATTGTATGCAGGAATGTACTGATCTATTTTGACCGTGGCCTGCAGGAAAGAGTGTTCCGTTTATTTGATAACAGTCTGGAAAATTTAGGTTTTTTAGCATTAGGTGCGAAAGAAACACTAAGATTTTCTAAATTAGATGAAAATTATCATCAGGTTGATGATCAGAGGATCTGGAAAAAATTGGATCACAATTAATGATATCGAACAAAGAAAATAGTAAAGCAGAATTAATAGTTATCGGCGGCTCCGCAGGAAGTCTTAAGGTTATTCTTGAAATGATTAAAAACTTAAATGATCATATCAATGTTTCTGTATTGCTGGTGCTGCACAGAAAAGCACATTCTACCAATATCCTTCAGGCGCTCCTTCAGCAGCTGTCACCTTTGGAAGTTGTGGAAATAGATGATAAAACGGAAATTGAAAGCAATAAAATATACATTACCCCCGCAGATTATCATCTTCTTTTCGAAAATAAAAAAGTAATGTCACTGGACAGTTCTGAAAAAATGAACTATTCCCGTCCGTCGATTGATGTTACCTTCAAGTCGGCTGCTGAGATATATGGCGAAAGCCTTATTGGCGTACTTTTGTCCGGTGCTAATGCAGACGGCGTTGAAGGCCTGGAATACATCAAAAAAAATAATGGAAGGGTATGGATTCAGGATCCTGAAACGGCAGAAGTAGATTATATGCCCCGCCATGCTGTAGAAGCAGTAAAATATGACAAGATCATTAAGCCCCATGAACTCGCCGCATATATTAATCAATTATAAATAAAAGTAAATCCCTAACAACTAAGTAAAAATATGAACAAAAAGAAAATCCTGATTTTTGATGACGACACTACGATTCTTGAAGTGATCAGCATCATTTTTGAAGAAAATGGTTATCAGGTGGAAATTTCGGAAACTTCGCACGATATTCTGGAAAGAGTGGCTCAATATAAGCCCGATGTTATTCTTATGGATAACTGGATTCCTAAAATCGGCGGGGTAGAAGCAACAAAACTTCTGAAAAATCATGAAGACTTCAAACACATTCCAGTCATTTATGTAACGGCAAATAACGACATTGTAGCGCTTGCCAAGCAGGCTCAGGCAGATGATTATGTCGCTAAACCATTCAATCTTGAAGATCTTGAAGAAAAGGTGGCCAATTTTTTACAGTAAAAAATGACAAAAATCTACACTATTCAGTAAAAAATAATCCCGGTATCAGATACCGGGATGTTCTTATTTATACCATTTGAATTTGCTGGGAGTCATTTCCTCTTAAAGATTTTATCCTTTCCAAAATAAAGTCCATACTGCATTTCTCATTGTTGATCTCAGTAATTATTGAGGTCAGAAACAATTTCAACCCCGGTTTCGATAATATTTTTTTAGTAAAAGTAGGAGCAACAATTGTTTTCTTAGAAACTAAATTTTCTGTGAGGGCATATTCTTTTTCCAGATCGATGTCTATATCAAACTGAGATTTAACAGATATCGTTAAATATTTTTTGATCATCCTTTTTATTTCCGGGTTTTGTGTCATCTTAGTATTTTTTTTATATCATATAAAATATCTGTGCCACAAATCATCATATAATCATATTTAGCATTTTATTATGATAAATGATATAATGCTTAAAATGAAAAACGGATAATGAGCATTATGCTTCATTATCCGCCAGCTAAAATAAGGATTATGATTATTTTCCGCCGCCACCGTTTTTCTCAACATCGGTTTTGGTATTTTCTTTTACTTTCTGATTTCCGAAACGCTTTACAAACGAAATAGATGCACCGTACCAGTCCCATTTAGAAGAGCTTCTTACAAAGCCCTGCTGGTTGTAGGTAGTGGCATCATAATTCGGACGCTGGAAAATATTCATCAGCTGAAGGCTGACTTCCATCTGTGTTTTCGGGAATATTTTGGTTGCTGAAATATTATGAAACACATTCGCTCTGTTAGTGGTGGAATTCCCATTATTCTGGTTTGATATTTCCACCCAGGCACTCAGGTTAATATTTTTATTAAAAAGATTAGTATACGACAGGTTGGTAGAAGCACTCAGATAACTTATGTACGCATTGCTTTTGATCCCGTTTTTTGCGTTAAAATCGCTGTTGTCTATATAATACCATCCGAGTCCGAGATTTACGGTAAATTTATTCTTAAAAAACGTCTGGTTGGTATTTGCATAAAGATAATATTTATGAACTTTCCCGGTAAAGTTGGAAGGTTGGGTAATATTAATTGTTTTCTCTTTGCCATCCACAAGAATATTTTCTTTAAGATAATCTGTCCAGTAATCCTGATCCGTAAACATATACCTTGCAGAGATAAAATATTTCTTCAGGATTCCGAGTTTCATATAAAGCCTGTCACTGGGATTAGGATTCAGCTCAATATTTCCCCTGCTGTAAATTCCGTCTGTATTTGGGGTCATAAACGGGTTGAATTCTGCGTACCATGGTCTCCAGATATTTCGGTTATAGGTTAAACTTAGATCATATTTGTCGGAGAATGTATATTTCACCAAAATATTAGGAAGAAAACTTCCGTATCCGTCTTTTCTGGAGGCACCTCCGATATCCTGACGAATTCTGTAATCAATATATTCATAACGAAGCCCGATTCTGGTTTCCAGCTTTTTAAAAAATGTTCTGCTATAGTTGGCGTATAGCGAGGTAATCTGATCTTCATAATGAAAAACGTCATTAGAGCTTAGACCGCTCAGCATACTGCCGTATAAATTATTAGGAATTACATTATTATTGAAATTTACTTTACCGCCGACTTCAAAACTGGCACCGCTTTTTCCTAGGGGCTGTGTATAGTCGATCTTTGCATAATAATTCCTGTTTTCAGTGTCTGTGATTACTCCAAGATCCTTTGTAGATGATCCGTCTGCAACGGAGAAAATATTATTGATAAAGTAGCTGTCTTCAGATTGGCCGTAGTAATTGGTACCCAGGTTCACATCCAGAATCTTATTCTTTTCTTTGTCATACCATTTGTAAAATATATTGGTTCCTAAATTACGGTTGAGCCCGATTGAGTTTTGATTTTGCTCATATGAACTGTCAAAAATATTGTTGATAAAATCTTTTCTGTCTGCTTCGGAATTGGAAGTAGAATTACTCTGATAATATTCAAGGATAACGCCCACGGTATTTTTGTTGTCAATCTCAAATTCTGAGGTGGAAGAAACCGAAGGGCTTTTGCTTCTGCCGATCATATAGCTGTCGATCTGGTTGGTAGAATTGTCATCATACCAGGTATAAAAGCTGGAGTTCTTCTGAACGTAGGTATTGTCACTATAGCTCCCGATAAGAGTCTGCGTAAAGTTTTTCTTGTGATAATTCAGGTTAAAATTGGTGTACTGGGAATTTTTTGTGTTCTGCCTGTTATTCAGCGTTATGCTTCCTTTCATCCCTTCATCATCGCGCTTTTTAAGAACAATGTTAATAACGGTTCCGGTTGCCTCATAACGGGAAGACGGGCTTGTAATTACCTCTATCTTCATGAGATTATCTGCCGGAATGGTTTTTAAATATTCTTTCAGCTCCTTTCCTGTAAATACAGATTTCCTGTCGTTGATATATACTGTTACAGATTCTCCTTCCGCCTTTATTGCATCATTATTGTCAATACTTACCAGTGGGGTCATTCTCAGGACATCCCAGGTTGTATTTCCCGCAAGAATCGAACTGTTGGCAACATTGAAAACAGTACGGTCTACCTTAGATTCCACAGTGGGTTTTCTTACCGTTACGGTTACTCCTTCGATTTCCTTTTCATTCGTTTTTATCGTGTCTTTTTCTGTTTGTGCAAATGTAAAAATGCCTGCCAGTAAGGCGATCGGTATTAAAATGGTTTTCATTTAAAACTAGGTTTTACATATAAGACACCTTAGTGTGGGTTATTGTTACATCGCTAGAATTAATTCTACCACATATTTTATAAAAAATTAAAGATGTAAAAGATCCAGAACGATTGATGTTATGTGTATTAAAATAAGGATTCTTATTAAACATCTCATTACATACTTGTTATAGTAATAAAATAATAACCTCAAAAAAATGATGTTTCAAAGGTATTGAAGAAAAGTTTGAATTAAATTTTTGAATAATTTAAAATAAAATTAAAGACAGATGAATTGCAGTAAAAACATCGGTCGAAATATCATCCATTGTTTTTATAAAAAGTTTTTGAATAACACTTACATGAATCATCATTAAAAAATATCTTATTTTTGCTGAAATTAGGATGGCCATGAAGAACGCGATCAGCTGGACTCTCGTTTTATTTCTTCTCATATCAGTTTTAAACAATTGTCTCAACAATTCGGTGAAAAAAGAAGTCCGGGAACATACTGTTTTTATGGATAATCTGAGAAAGTTGTATTCCTCAGGAGACCCTTCAAAATGGCCAAAACCGATTCTTGATCCCGAGTCTGTTCCTACGTTTGCTGAGATCGGCCATCTGCCGGAAACTCCTTTTCCTTCCGACAATCCTTATTCTGCTGAAAAAGAATTATTGGGTAAAACATTGTTCTTTGACCCCCGTCTTTCCAGGTCGGAGCAGATTGCCTGTGCTTCATGCCACGATCCGGAATTGGGATGGTGCGACAGCAGAACGCTCTCCTTTGGCCACGACCGGCAGTTGGGAGTACGGAATGCAATGAGTATTATTAATACGGCTTATGCTAAAAATTTGTTTTGGGATGGACGCGCCGGTTCGTTGGAGGTGCAATCTAAAATGCCGATCGAAGACCAGCGGGAAATGAATGGCCATATGGATCTGGCGGCCGGTAAAATTGCTGCGGTAAAAGGATATCAGATCTTATTTGAAAAAGCCTTTGGCGATAAAACCGTTACAAAAGAACGTATTGCAAAAGCAATTGCTACCTTCGAAAGAACAGTAAAAAGTTCTGCCAGTAAATTTGATCAGTTTATTGACGGCAAAGCAGATGTTTATAGTGACGATGAACTCATGGGACTTCATCTTTTCAGGACGAAAGCACAATGTATCAATTGTCACAATTCTGGATATTTTTCCAATAATACATTTGAAAATATAGGAACAGCTTTATTAGGCGAAAAAGGGGAGGACCTCGGGAGATATCTGGTAACAAAAAATGCTGATGATGCCGGAAGATTCCGTGTTCCGGGACTGCGCGAAGTATCCCGTACGGGGCCTTACTTGCATAACGGATCAATGACTACATTACAGGAAGTCATACAGTTTTACAGCAAAGGAAATCCTGAATATTCCCAAAAACGCGCTACAGTACATGAAGGTATACTGCTGAAATCTGAAAAATCCGGAATGGTGCGGATGCTTGAGTTATCTGACAGGGAAGTCGCACAACTGGAAGCCTTTCTGAAAACTTTATCTTCTAAACCCGAAAAGGTAACCCTCCCGGAATTGCCAAAATAAAAAAGCAGCCGTACAAAATTGTAAAGCTGCCTCCCCTAAGATTAATTTACTAATTGTAATTTTTTAACTATATATATTTTGCTTCTTCTTTGAGAAAAGAGAGCACTCCCCGAAGAGGGAGCGTCTCTCACATAAAATATTCCCTTTACTTTTTATTGATGCCATTCAGCATGTCACTGCTAATGGATGATTGTCTTGAGTAAAATTAATTATTAAGAATAATATATTAGTTAGATTGATTTAATTAAGCAAAAAATACTTTTAATTAAACTAACTAAAGAATAAAATTCTTTATATTTGATACTGTAACTCTATTTAAAGAATATTATTCTATGGACCATCTCGACGATAAGGATTTGCAGCTGCTCAGATTGCTTCAAAACGATTCAAAACTGACTGTAAAAGAACTTGCAAAAGAAGTCAATCTTTCACCATCTCCTGTTTTTGAAAGAGTAAAGAGGCTTGAGCAGGAAGGGTATATTAAAAAATATGCGGCCATCCTTGATGCCGAAAAGCTTAATCTAGGCTTCACAGTATATTGTCAGCTAAAATTAAAAAGCAATGACAGTTATCTTGCCGTGGAATTTGAAAGAGAAATCTTGGAAATCGAAGAAGTGGCAGAATGCTACAGTATTTCAGGAGATTTTGATTTCCTGCTCAAAGTATATGTAAAAGATATGAAGCAGTATCAAAATTTTGTTTTCAATATTCTTGGAGCCGTGCCTTCCATCGGAAGTACACACAGTACTTTTGTGATGGCTCAGGTAAAAAATACGCACGGACTGACGATTTAAAACAATTCACCATAATGCCAAGAATTACCGCAAAAATAAAGAGACTCCAATTTTGAAGTCTCTTCATCGTATCATATGAAAAAGTAATGTTATCTCAAATAAGAAAATTTTAATAAAAGATTTTTCTGTTTTCTATTCTCACAAGGTTGCTGTTGTGCATTTTTTTTATGGTTCTTATCACCGTTTCCACACGGAGGCCGGTAAGATTGGCAAGCTGCTGCCTGGTAAGCGGGACCTGAAAAGAATATTTATGGTCGTTACTGCTGCCTTTCAGGCAATCCATCACGGTTTTGATCTTAAATATAGGATCGGAAGAAGAAATATTGAAAAGCATAATATACTTGTTGTACAGAATATCCGCAAGACACTGGAACATCTTTGAAGAAACATCCGGATTATTCTTCAGAAGATTGATAAAATCCCGTTTGGGCAGCTTCAGGATTTTGCACGGTGTTTTGGCAGTAGCATTGGTAGGATAAAGTTTGTCATCAAATAAAAATGATTCTCCGAAGCTCTGACCCTCTGTAAGAATGTTTTGGGTAAATTCTTTGCCGTCTTCATGATAATTGTTAAGCTCTACAATACCGCTGGCAATCTGATAATAAAACTTAGGCATATTTCCTTCATGAAAAATCGTTTCGTTGATTTCATAGGTTTCGTAAAACCCTCCGTATGCTCGTAATAAATCTTCACTAATTATCATATATTAAATATTATAGTTCAACAATGAATTTTAGTTGAATGCGTTTTAATAAAATCAAATAACAAACCACAAATGAGAAACATTGGTAAAAAAAATACCACATTTATGCGCTTTTTTCAAAGTTTTCAGGATAAATGATAAAAAAAAAAAGAGGCCTTTAAAAAAGACCTCCTGATAATATCTGAACTTTGCGTTTACATTGCTTTGCTGTTAAGGTTGGTATCGGCCACCTTAGTCAACAGTTCATCACATTTTTTTTCTTCATTTAATGTTTCAAGAAGATTTTTAAGGCAATCTTCTTCCTGCAGTACTTTTGCAAATGCAGCAAGCGTTCCGTATGTTGCAATTTCATAGTGTTCTACTTTTTGTGCTGCAGCAATGATTCCGGCATCTCTTACAGTTCCGGGTTCAGTTTCTTCGATAATGCTTTTTGCCTCATCAAGAAGTCCCTGCATAGCATCACACTTTTTAGCCTGCGCTTTTTTGCCCAGTGCCTTAAAACATTCTTCAAGTCTTACTACCTGATTTTCTGTTTCTGCCAAATGATTTTCGATAGATGTTTTCAGCTGTTCATCTGTAGCATTTTTCATCATTGTAGGTAAAGCTTTTACCAATGCTTTCTCTGCCCAGTAAATATCTTTTAACGAATCTTCAAAAAGATCTTTTAGTTCTTTAGCTGCACTTTTTTTAGCCGGAGTTTTTGACGCTGATCTTGCAGATGCTTTAGAAGCCGTTGTTTTAGAAGAAGTGGTTTTGGAAGGAGTTGTTTTAGAAGCCGTAGCCTTTGCCGCTGTTTTTTTAGCTGCTGTTTTAGTTTCCATAATAAATTATTTAGTGATTATTGATTGGTGATGAATCTGCAACTATAAGACCATCTTTGTACAAAACGCTTTTGTGTGGTATCTAAATATTTTTGAATAAATGAAAAAGGTGTTGAAACAACGATGTTATAAGTATGTATTAAACAGCGAAATAAAAAATATTTGTGGCTATAAGACCTAAATGACAGACTTATATTAATATAAAGAATCTGACTCATCAATATTGAAGAGCCAGGAAATGTAAACGAAGCGGAGAACAATTAACATTGACTTAGTCATTAAAAATCAAGAAGGCCTTCGGCAAGCAGCTTCCACTGTATCTTTGAAATACCGAGCATTCCACCTGCGGCAATCATTAAATTTCTTACTTTATCAAAAAAACCGGCGTTAAAATTTGGTTTTTCATTCCTGGCGTAAACTCCTACTTTTAAGATATTGCCTTCTTTAGCGATCATAATATTTGATGTTGCCGAACGGCTGTAAAAATGGGCGATTTGTCCCTTTGGCTGATTAGGATCTTTTGAAGGTCTGCACGAAATGATATACGATTCGAAATGGTTTATTTCTCTGTGGGCAATATTGGCAATTTCTACCCAGTCATAACCATCCGCCTCCTGACTGCCCGGGCCAGGAATGCCGATTCTTATGAAATCTCCCCGTTGAGGCATCCTATCAACCGGCTGCCCGGATTCACTAAAATGTTTAAATTCAGCTGATGCCTTCCCGCAATAGTCTTTCCATTTATTAATAGAGAAAAAACGTTTTTTGAGAATTTCAAATTGGGCATCCGTTTCGGTATCTTTATATTGTTTTGTACTTTCAGTATCATGAAATCCGCCGCTTTTCTGGACGGGAACTCCCGGAATATTTTTCGCTTTCATACGATCATCTTGTTGGTGTTTAACAAATATAATATTTATAACATAAAAATCTTATGAGCATAATCACAATAACACGATTTCACAGTTGAGTGTAATCATAGTTTTTATTAATTTTATTTTCGATATTCGTTCAGATCAAACGAATAAGCGTAAAGTTTTATAAATTATGAATGGAGTAATCATACAGTATTTCCATTGGTATTACCATGGTAAACTTTGGAATGAATTTACAGAAAATGCCGAATATTTAAAAAGCCTCGGAATTACGGCAGCATGGCTTCCGCCGGCTACAAAATGTAACCTGGGGCTGGAAGGAAGAGGCTACGATGTGTACGACCTGTATGACCTGGGTGAGTTTGATCAGAAAGGCGGAATACCTACACGATACGGAACAAAGGAAGAATATATAAATGCTATTGAAAAAGCGCATGAGCAGGGAATTGCAGTATATGCCGACATTGTTCTCAATCACAGAATGGGAGCTGATGAAAAGGAGAATATCAAAGTTCATCAGGTTGATGAGGATGACCGTAACAAAATTATTTCTGATACGTTTGAAGTAACGGCACAGACAAAATTTACCTTTCCGGGAAGACAGGGAAAATACTCGGATTTTATATGGGATTACCAATGTTTCTCAGGTATAGATATCGTTGAGAAAGACGGTAAAGAAATAACCGGCATTTTTAAAATTCATAACGAATATGGTACCGATTGGACAGATGCCGTAAGCCATCAGTTGGGAAATTACGATTATCTTATGGGAGCGGATGTAGAATACCGGAATCCTCATGTAATCCAGGAAATGAAAAACTGGATCAAGTGGTATCTGGAAACTACCAAAGCAGACGGATTGCGCCTTGATGCACTGAAACATCTGTCATCTGATTTTCTGAAAGAATGGATAACCTATATAAAAACAGAATTAAATCCTGACTGCTACGTTTTAGGTGAATTCTGGAAAGATGATGCCGAAAAGATCATTCGCTTTTCTGATAAAATGAATGATCTCATTTCCTGTTTTGACGCGCCTTTGCATTATAATTTTTTCAAAGCTTCGGAAGAAGGAAAAGACTATGATCTGAGCCGTATTTTAGAAGGCAGTTTCTTACAGGAAAGACCGGTTTTTTCGGTTTCCTTTGTCGAAAATCATGATACCCAGAAGCTGCAGGCTTTGGAGTCTACTGTCCTTGATTGGTTCAAACCGCTCGCCTATGCCATTATTTTACTGTCCGAAGATGCTTACCCATGCATATTCTATCCAGATCTTTTCGGAGCAGAATATACCGATACCGTAGACGGAAAAGAAGTGCATATTGTGATGCCTAAGATTGAAGCCCTTCCGAAGCTGCTTCTGGCCAGACAGCAGTTTGCAACAGGTGAGGAGATTAAATATTTTGATCATCCCAACTGTATTGCGTGGGTGAGAAAAGGCACCGGTCAAAAATTCGGCTGTGTGACCGTCATTTCAAACGGCGATGAAGGTTTTAAGGAAATAGATCTCGGAAAAGAAAATGCTGATGCAAAGTTTAAAGATTTTCTCGGTCACAGAAAAGAAGAAATAACGACAGATGAAAACGGAAAGGCTGTATTTTATGCAGATCCCGGTTCAGTAAGTGTTTGGGTAAAAGCAGAGGAAATATAGAATTTCAAAAATGAATATCAAATTTAAAATAATGCTTTCATCCCATAATAACCGGTTCTTCGTTACAATCATCACAGGCCATTAAAAATATAAATAATATATTTGTAAGAAATAGACACTGAAAAATATTTTTATGGATGATATCAGGATGATTGTAACGGATATGGACGGTACTTTTCTCAACTCCGAACATAAAGTAAGCCCCGACTTTCCGGAAGTATATGAAGAGCTTAAAAAAAGAAATATTTTATTTGTGCCGGCCAGCGGAAGACAGATGATGGGAATTACCAAATATTTTGGAAACCTTGAAAGTGAAATGGCCTTTATTGCAGAAAACGGCGGTTACGTGATATACAGAAATGAGGAACTTTTTGCTGATAAAATGGAGCAGGAGCACATCACTGAAATTATAAAGTCCATCCGCAATATTCCCGGAGCAAGAGCCGTTTTATCGGGGAAGAAAAAAGCCTATGTAGAAACCGATGAAACTGATTTCATTGAATATATCTCGCAATTTTATACTAACAATGAAAGGGTAGAAGATCTTACCTCAGAAAGTGATGACAGCATCTTTAAGATTGCCATATATCATCCCGAAGGTTCCGAATTAAACGTTTATCCTTTTGTAAAACATTTTGAAAAGTATGATTTGGAAGTTGTGGTTTCAGGTAAATTCTGGCTCGATATCATGAACAAGAATATCAATAAAGGAAATGCATTGGAGAAACTTCAGAGCGCACTGGATATATCACCTCAGCAAACCATGGCGTTCGGAGACTATATGAATGATATTGAAATGCTGAAGAACTCGAAATATTCTTACGCCATGAAGAATGCCCATCCTTCGGTAAAGGAAGCTGCCAGTTTTGAAGCGTGTTCCAATGATAATTTTGGAGTACTCAAGATCATCAAAAATTATTTGAATAAAAATTAATAAATAAAAAGAAGCTGTTTCAAATTTGAAACAGCTTCTTTTCTGATTGGAAAATATATTATAATTAAGATTCGGTGCCTACTAATCCGTAGTTCATTGTTGCCGGCTCTTTACCGAACAGACACGAGAAGATATTCTGAAATTCATGAATATACTTACATCTGATCGAATTTCCGTAGATTTTCAATCCGTCTACGATTTTTCTTGAGCTAAGGTCAAAATCGTATTTGATAAAAGCTTCCGGTCTTTCGTATCTGATGCACTGATCGGAGCTGTAGGTTCTTGAAAAACCGAATTTTTCAAGCCACTCCTCAGTAATCTGGATCGGCTTTATAGATTTTGCCGGAACAGAGAAACTGTGAATGTCATTTTCTATTTTCACAAAATAATCTTTTTCATTATCCTGGAAGATCTCAGTAATATTATAAATCTGATTTCTGTACTCTACTAAGTTTTTGATTTTTAGATCTGCAACGTTCATGATATTTTGTGTGTTTGAGTTATTATTCAAAATTGGGTGAATGTGTTGTTTTAATATTTACAAATACTATGCCTTATGTTTTGAATAATATTTCATTATAGCATTCATCTAATATTTTTTTATCTTAAAACAGCCGTACAACTCCCTTCTACAGGCAGATTAACAATATAAATATTAATTCCTTAAAGTTAAAAACGTGGTACATGTGTGGTACATGAAAATTTATTGTTTTTTTAATTTGTCAAATTTAGGTGATATATAAATTTACGATATATAAAGCTCTTCGCATATTTATATTTTTCTTAATGCAAATTTTTACAGGAAATCAGTAAATTTATTTCTTAAAATCGTTGAATGATACAAAACTTTCCATTTTATCTGGTACTGATTATTATTATTGTCCTTCTAATAATGCTGGCTAATAAAATCAAGGTAGCCTATCCTGTTCTGCTTGTCATAGCAGGCCTTATTATAAGCTCCATACCAAATATTCCTGTTATAAAAATTGATCCCGAACTTATATTCATCATTTTTCTTCCGCCTTTACTGTATGAGGCGGCATGGGCAATTTCCTGGAAAGAACTGTGGAAGTGGCGCAGAATTGTAGGAAGTTTTGCATTTCTTGTGGTTTTTCTTACTGCAACTACAGTAGCTTTTGTAGCCAATCATTTTATTCCTGGGTTTTCTCTCGCTCTAGGCTTTTTATTGGGCGGAATCGTCTCGCCGCCGGACGCGGTGAGCGCAGGTGCGATCCTTAAATTTGTGAAGGTTCCAAATAGAATGTCTTCAATCCTTGAGGGCGAAAGTCTTTTGAATGATGCTTCCTCACTGATCATTTTTCGTTTCGCCATGATTGCTGTTGCAACCGGTCAGTTCATCTGGCACGAAGCCGCACTCAGCTTTTTGTGGATGCTGATTGGAGGAATCGGTATTGGGATATTAATCGGATGGCTGTTTATGAAAGGTCATAAATTTCTTCCTACGGATGCCAATATGGATACTATTCTTACCATCGTAGCACCTTATCTAATGTACATTGCTGCCGAGGAAGTTCATAGTTCCGGTGTATTGGCGGTAGTGAGCGGCGGACTTTTATTATCAAATAACCGTCACCGGTTTCTTAGTACTTCCTCACGGCTTCGCGGCATCAATGTTTGGGAAAGTCTCGCTTTCGCTTTAAACGGAATTGTTTTCATTTTAATAGGCCTGGATCTTCCCGAGATTGTCTCCGGACTGGAAGGTGTCAGTATTTCATCAGCTATCGGATACGGCTTGCTGGTTACGGCTGTTCTTGTTCTCGTAAGGCTTTTATCTGCCTACGGGGCTGTAGTGGTAACTCTCATTGCAAGAAATTTTATTACTGTTGCCGATGACAGGAATCCGGGTTTTAAAGTTCCTGCTATTTTGGGATGGACGGGGATGAGAGGAGTGGTATCTTTAGCAGCAGCTCTTTCTATTCCTGTAAAGTTATATGAAGGCGGGCCGGATTTTCCTCAGAGAAATCTCATTCTCTTTATTACATTCATTGTTATTCTTACTACCTTGGTTGTTCAGGGTCTTACGTTACCGCTTATTATCAGAAAAGTTGATCTTCCTGAATATGACGACCATCTTCCTGATGAAGAAGCAGAAGATATGATCCGGCGGGAACTGGCTAAACTGACTGTTCAGCATTTAAGTGATAATTATACCGAGCTGCTTGATAAAAGTGTATTCCTGCAGCAGGTTCATGAAAAGTGGAAAGGTAAAATTGAAAAAGAATCGGATATTAAACTTTCCTCCGAGACCAAAAATGCTTATCTGAAACTTCTTGATGCCCAAAGAGCATGGCTTATTGAGCAGAATCATGATGAAAAGCAATATTTTGATGAAGATCTTATCAGGAAGCACCTCATGAAAATAGATCTGGAGGAGGAAAGGATTTTATTGATTCATTAAAAACATCAAAACTTTTTGCAGGTACTCATCTTCTTTAAGTACTTTATTGTACGATTGTCTTGCATATACCGGAGAAAGTTCATAATTGCCGGGTTTGGAATTGATATCTTCATTCTCAATATAATTAAGATGGCGGGTATAATCTTTAATAAGTTTATTAATAGTTCTTCTTTTTATTTTACATAAGGTATTGTTCTTTATCTTCTGCAAAGAATTAAGAATAAAAGATTTGTCACCGTGGAAGTTTACAACGTTTTTCACAAAGGAAAGATTGTGATTATCCTGCATTACAGAATGTTCATCTTCAAAAATCATTTCGTTAAAGGTGTTAATGGTTTAAAAATAGTTCAAAACACTTAAGGTCTGATTATAAAAAATCAATTGACGGGAATGGAAAAAGACTTCCACAGCACCTTGATAAGGCCGTCTTTCGGATAGGTAAAGTGAGTTGACATCATGTTAATTTTTAATGTTGGTGTGTAATGGTAAGATAGTTCTTGGTTAAAATTTCATATTCAAATATCTAACCAAAAAGTATTTTATTTTTAAAAATATTAAATATTTGTAAGAAATCCACTCAAAATTGTAACAATTAACATTATAAATACAACTTTGTGGTATTTATCTTCATGAATAGCTAAATATTAGAAATAAAAAACCTCTCTGATCAGGAGAGGTTAGAATAAAATTGACTATGTATTGAGTGTACTCAATCTATTTGTTGTTTTCCAGCCATTGAAGACGTCGCTGATCGGGTAAATGTTTAACACTGAAATTTTCAAAAACAGCATTAAATCCGTTTCCGTCCGGACAGGCTGCCATAAGTCCCACCATTACAGGAGAATTATCCTGAAGGTGGGCATTACGCATCATGATATAGTTTTTATCATCAAAAGAGTAGAATATTTCAACGGCGTCAAGCCTTCTTACGGCTTTTATCCAAACCTCCGAAGGTATTTTATCAAGTGTTATTACACTCCAGTCGCTGGTGGTATGTGTTACTACGGTACTCAGATTATATTTTCCGTCTACATATTCAATTCCTGCTTTAATATAATTTTCCTTATCAACTCTCAACATGAGTCCTGCCTGGTCGAATCTGGCTTTGTAATTTCCTTTTATTTTTACTTTCGCTTCAAACTCTCCTCCGTAAATAGTGTATAAAAAGGGTGCATCATCAACGGTAAAACCGTAATGTGAAATCCTCCAGTAATCGCTTTGCGGCGTCACAGACATATTCAGCATATTATTCTTAATTTCCCATTTCGCAGGTTCATTGAACCATATCATCTTCTCCAGTGTCTGGGCAACCGCTTTATTCATTGCGCACAATACAAAAAAACTTAAAAATATTCTCTTCATTCTCTTTAGGATAATTTCCGTAGCTGTAATTATTATTAATTTAGCAAAATTATCATTTAAAGGTATTGTGCTCAATACTGAAAAATAACCATTTTATGGAGATTGTAAAAAAACTTAATCAGGTTTTGCTTCAAAAACAAAACAGCGGTAAACAATGTTTGATGGATCCTGAAATATATAAAGCTATTGCTGAAGCCTATACCAAAACCGAAAAGTCAGTTGCAGTACTCAGTGATATGCAGCTCAATAAAAGCTATATCTTCAGTTCAGGAACAGCGCTGGAGCTGGGTCTCAATTTTCCACAATATCCTACAATTATAGATTCTATCTGGGAAGAAGAGATACTTAAAAAAATTCATCCTGATGATAAGCTTAAAAAATATGTTCATGAACTTAGATTCTTTACATTTTCAGAGTCAATGGAACCTGATCACCGTTCGGATTTCAGTGTATTTTCCAGACTCAGAATGAGAGATAAAAACGATACATATAAATTCGTTACCCATAGAATGTTTTACTTTTTCTCACCATTTAATGGAATGCTGCGATTCGCTCTTTGCCTTTACAATATTGATTTTGATCAGCAGCACCTCTCATCATCTTCATTTTTCATCATCAATTCTGTAAAAGGGGAAATAACAATAGAAGACAAAATGAATTATAATAATATTCTTTCGCAACGCGAAATGGAGGTTCTCAAATATGTTGGCGAAGGATTTACAAGTAAAGAAATTGCAGGGATTCTCTCAATAAGCGCCAACACAGTCAACAGGCACCGGCAGAATATTCTTGAAAAACTCAATGTGAAAAATTCTGTAAGCGCCTTTAATGAAAGCATTATTAAATCATCTGATAAAATTTAAAACACTTAAAATCAGTGTATTAAATAAAAATAATGGTATTGTGATTTTTGTCTTTTTCATTGTATTTATGGGTATCTCTTGAAGATAAACACTGTTATTATGATTTTTTAATAGAAATTTTTTATTGGAGTTAAAATTTCCCGATGAAATAAAGATTTTTTTTTAAATTAATGTTATATTTGTTATAACAACTACTAACATTACAAGGATGAACATTAATTTTTTAACAGCGACTTTCAAAGATTTTGAAAATATCCCGGGCATGAATATGATGGAACGGGCAGACATTTATTATGACTTTCTAGAGTACATGAAAAAAAACGGACACCGCTACAGACTGCAGAATAATACAGGATGTAGCTCTGTTATGAGTGTAGGCGCGGAAGAAGTAACAAAAGAATTCGTAAGTTTTGTCACCAGTGACTATTTAGGATTCACCCAGCATCCCAAAGTAAAACAGGCAGCTATTGAAGGCATAGAAAAATATGGCACCGGTACTGCAGCGACACCGCTTATCGGAGGCTACTATTCGTATCATAATGATTTGGAAGAAAAAATATCCTCATTTTTTGGAAGAACACGGGACGAAGCAGTAATATTTACCACAGGATATACAACAAACAGTGCAACTTTACAGATTCTGCTCCAGAAAGAAGATATCGCTATTCTGGATATGGCAGTCCACGCCAGTGTTTATGAAGGATGTATTCTTACCAACAGAAAAACGTTCCCTCACAATAATATGGATGCCCTCGAGCAGATTTTGAAAAAATCTGAAAATCAGTTTCGTACAAAATTGGTGGTCATTGATGGTGTCTATTCTCAGGATGGAGACATTGCACCTATTGAAGAAATTTATAAATTAGTAAAAAAATATAATGCCTATCTGATGATTGATGACGTGCATGGTGTAGGGATTTTGGGAGAAACAGGAAGAGGGACAATTGAAAATACGGGGCTGCTTGATAAGATCGACATCATTACAGGAACATTCAGTAAAACATTCGGCAATCTTGGAGGATATGTTATCACCAATAAAACACTGGCCAATTTTATAAGATTCCAGTCCCGTCAGCAGATATTCTCTGCAACAACACCTCCCGGAACGGCAACAGGAATTATTAAAGCTATAGAATTAATAGATGAAGAACCGCATTGGCGTGCAAAACTTTGGGAAAATATCAATTATTTTAAAAAAGGGCTGGACGATTTGGGATTGGATACGGGAACTACATGTTCGGCAGTTATACCTGTGAAAATAGGCGATCCTCATATTACTGGAGATGTCGGTAAAATGCTGCTGGATCGAGGGATTTATACAAACCCTATTATTTATCCTGCTGTTGCAAGAAAAGATGCACGGATAAGGATGAGTATGACGGCAACACATGAACGCGAACATCTTGATAAAACACTCAATGCATTTGAGGATATCAATAAAAAATTGCATATTGCGAAAAAATAATAACAAATGGCAAGAAAAGTTGTACAAGGCCCTATTAGGGATAAAGAAAAGACAAAACAAAAACTGCTCGGGGCAGTCGGAAAAATTTTAAGAACAAAAGGATATTCAGGATTAAAAGTAAGTAAAATAGCTGCTGTAGCAGGTTTTGATAAAAAATTGATTTATGAGTATTTTGGGAGTACCGAAAAACTGATTGACGAATATATCAGAACCCAGGATTACTGGAGCAAGATGAACCAGGATAATATTGAAGTTGACATATCAGACGGAGGAAGAGAACTTTCCAAAATGGCTATTCTCAACCAATATGAGCATATCAAGAAGAACAAAGAGCTTCAGAAAATTATCCTTTGGGGACTTTCGGAAAGCAAGCCTATCCTTAAGAAGATAGCAGACGAAAGAGAAGAGATGGGAGAAATGCTTTTTAAAAATATTGTAGATCCGTATTTTAAGGAAAAGTCGACAAGATACCGTGCCATTGCAGCCCTTCTGGTATCAGGAGCATATTATCTAAATCTTTACACAGCACATAATGCCAGTATGTTTTGTGGTATCGATCTGAAGTCTGAAGAAGGAAGAAAAGAAATCGAAAAAGCAATTGCCGAAATCATTGATTTCGCGTACGATGAAAAATAATGATGAGAAAAAATTTCCCATTGACCAATAATAAGTTTTTGTGGATAACTTGAAATTGAAAATTTTCAAATTACAACTATATTTCTTACTTTTGGCCAATGGAAAATTTTATCGTATCTGCACGAAAATATCGCCCACAACAATTTGATACTGTTGTCGGGCAATCTCATATTACGGATACTTTAGAACATGCAATCGGAGAAAATCAGCTTGCTCAGGCTTTATTATTCTGTGGACCAAGAGGGGTAGGAAAAACGACCTGCGCGAGAATTCTGGCAAGAAAAATCAACGAAAAAGATGGTTCTGTTTCAGATGACGGCTTTGCTTATAATATCTATGAGCTCGATGCTGCCTCAAACAACTCGGTAGATGATATCAGGGAACTGATAGATCAGGTACGTTTTGCACCTCAGGTTGGCAAATACAAAGTATACATTATCGACGAGGTGCATATGCTGTCTTCTGCAGCTTTCAATGCTTTCCTTAAAACCCTTGAAGAACCACCGGCTCACGCCATCTTTATCCTGGCAACAACCGAAAAGCATAAGATTATTCCTACAATTTTATCACGATGTCAGATTTATGATTTCAAAAGAATTACTATTGAAGACATCCAGGGGCATCTCAGAAATATCGCTCAAAAAGAGAATATTCAATACGAGGATGATGCGCTTTATCTTATTGCCCAGAAAGCGGATGGCGCACTGAGAGATGCACTTTCTATTTTTGACAGACTTTCCACTTTTTCACAGAAAAATATCACTTTGGCAAAAGCTGCCGAAGTACTGAATATCCTGGATTACGATCAATATCTTAAAATCGTTGATCTGGCTAAAGACGGTAAAATTCCTGAAGTACTTTCTGCATTTAATGAGATCGTAAAAAAAGGATTTGATCCGCATATCTTTATTGCAGGACTTGGAAATCATTTCAGAGATCTTATGATGGCCCAGAATGCTTCTACCATCGACCTTATTGAAGTTGGCGAACAGACGAAAACAAAGTTTGTACAGCAGGCTCAAAACTGGAATGCACAACAGCTTATTGATGCGATAGAAATCTGCAATCACGCAGATATCAATTACAAAAATTCCAAAAACCCTAGGCTTACGGTAGAAATTGCCCTCATGCAATTGGCTTCCATTACTGCCGGCGTGGATATTTCAAAAAAAAAAAGTTTATAATATTAGCACCTTTTCTCAATGAAAAGCAGGAAATAAAAACTCCTGCCAAAATCATTGAGAAAAAGGAAGAGCCTGCTCAGGTTCAGGATATTATTAAGCCCCAGGAAACTGAAATAAAGAAAACTACAAAGCCTTTAACAAAACAGGTAATTGCTTCAGGATTCAGCATTAATGCTCTTTTAAACAAGGAAGACAAAACTGAAGAAGAAGAAACCGTTGTCGTAAAGACGGAAACCCTTCCACAAAACCATTTTACAGAAACAGATCTGCAGGCAGAATGGAACTTATTGCTGAAACAATTACAGAAGAAAGATACATTTGTATTCAATGCCATCAAATCATTCAAGCTAATAAAATCAGGCGAAAATCAGATTACCGTTTTATTTCCATCCGATTCTGCAAAGGTGGAATTTGATAAGGTAAGCAGGGAGTTTTTTAATCATTTTAAAACAAAGGTTCATAACTTTTCCATTGAAATCATTTACCAGCGTGATGTTGAAAACCTGAAAATAGAAGTAATGACCAAAAGGAAAATCTTTGAAAAATTCGCTCAGAAAAATCCTCTGCTCAAAGATCTTGACGACCTCATGAGATTTGACCTTACCTAATTATGTAGATTTTATAATTTCAAGTATCCTATTTAAATAAATTTTATATATTTGTCAAATATTTGACCTGAAAATAATTTTTCAACAAAAGCAAGATTGCAGAAAAGCTTACAAATAAACGATCAGCATTGGAAAATACAGTAAAACCATTTCTATCTGTTCTCATGCCCGCTATTTTTTTTAGCGGTCATTTCTGCTTTTCCCCATCTTATTACAGAAATTCAGAGAAAAAATATCGATTTTACTATTGGTATTGCTAGCTGAATTTCTTTCCAAAAAATAACAGGAGTACGATAGCCTGATTTCCTGGTCCCATTAAATTTTTTAACGGCGTTTTTTAGAAAGAATTATAAAGTAAATTTATAATGCAATTGCTATGGCTATATATCAACAAAAAGGATAAAATAAATAAGAATAATGAATTTAAAAGAATTAAAGAACGACTGGATTAATGATTTCTCGCAGCCTTTAATGATTGCAGGGCCATGCAGTGCGGAAAGCGAATCCCAGATGCTGGAGACCGCAAGAAGAATCAGAGAGACACAAGCTAATGTGCCTATTTTTCGTGCAGGAATATGGAAACCCCGAACAAAACCGAACGGATTTGAAGGTGTAGGAGTAATAGGGCTCAACTGGCTTAAAAAAGTAAAAGAAGAATACGGATTTAAAACAGCTACTGAAGTGGCCAATGCACACCATGTTTTTGCTGCTCTTGAAGCTGATGTGGATATTTTATGGATTGGAGCACGTTCTACCGTAAACCCTTTCACGGTACAGGAAATTGCAATGGCACTGAAAGGAACAGAGAAAACGGTTCTTGTCAAAAATCCTGTAAATCCTGATCTTGCCCTGTGGATAGGCGCCTTGGAAAGACTTTTAGGCCAGGATATTAAAAACCTTGGGGTTATTCACAGAGGATTTTCAACCTACCAAAAAACAAAATACAGAAACAATCCCAACTGGCAGATTGCTTTGGACTTTAAAAGCCAGTTTCCGGATATTCCAATGTTGATCGATCCTTCACACATTTGCGGAAACAGGACCGGTCTAGCAGATATTACCCAGGAAGCGCTTAACGTAGGCTATCAGGGTGCTATTATTGAAACTCACGCTCACCCGGACGAAGCATGGAGTGATGCAGCACAGCAGATTACACCGGAAGTTTTGGCAGAACTTATCGGTAATCTCAAAGTAAGAAGTACGGACCTTGCAGGTTTTGAAGGGGAAATGGGAAGACACAGAACCTTAATTTCCGATATCGATTTTCAATTGATTGAACTGCTTTCCCAGAGAATGAAAATTTCAGAGAAAATAGGAAAACTGAAAAAAGAAAACGACATTGCTATTTTCCAGCCGGAGCGTTGGAAAGTCATTACGGAATATGCAACTCAAAAAGCTGTTGAAACTGGTATGTCTAAAGAATTTATTGAAAAAGTATTTAAAACCATCCATGAAGAATCAATAGAGGTTCAGAATAGTATCATGATTGACAGGTAGTCATTTACACATATATATTTAGTGATTCAGGGGCTGGGAATTCAGGTGATGTTGCAAAACATTAGCCTTAATTCTTAGCCCTAATTTCATATATTTGCATTAAGTTATAATATGAAAGGAAAAATCATTAAATCTACAGGAAGCTGGTATCAGGTTCTGGAAATGGAAACCGGCAGAATCTTCGAAGCAAGAATCCGCGGTAAATTTAAGCTTATAAAAACCAGGCTTACCAATCCGCTGGCTGTTGGAGATTTTGTGGAATTTCAGCTGGAGCAGGATGATATTGCATGGATCACAAAGATTGAATCCCGCAGAAATTACCTGATCAGAAAATCCGTCAACCTTTCAAAAGAAGCTCATATTATTGCTTCCAATATTGATCTGGCCTGTTTTATTTTTACTTTAAAACACCCGGAAACCTCTCTGGGATTTCTGGACAGGTTCCTTGCCTGCTGCGAAGCTTATAATATTACGCCGCTCATTCTATTTAATAAAATTGATGTTCTTCATGAGGAAGAGATCGAAATTGTGAAAGATGTGGAATTCCTGTATAATGAAATCGGGTATGAAACGCTTGAGATCTCATCGTATTCCAGATTGAATCTCGATCAGCTGCAGGAAATACTACAAGACAAGACTTCTGTATTCTTCGGTCATTCCGGCTGTGGAAAATCTACTTTGGTTAATGCCTTACAGCCAGGACTTAATTTAAAAACATCAGAAATATCTGATACCCATCTTAAAGGAAAACACACCACTACCTTTGCGCAAATGCATTTTTGGGATTTTGGCGGAAATGTGATCGATACACCGGGTGTCCGCGAATTTGCCATGATCGACATCGAAAAAGAGGAGGTACAGCATTACTTTCCTGAAATTTTCAAAAAAAGGGAGCAGTGCAAGTTTCACAACTGTCTTCATATCAATGAGCCAAAATGTGCCGTAATTGACGGTCTCGAAACAGGAGAAATTCAGCATTCGAGATATGCGACTTATATTAAACTCATGGAAGAAGCAGAAGAAGCAGTTCAGAAATAATTCATTTTAATTTTAAAAATAATTGATATTTGCCGGTTATTGATTCAAAATGAAGCAATAAAGATCTGGTTATGTATCGTTTGTGATTTATTCATGATTTTTTATGATAAGAATCTCGTGAAAGTACGGTCAATAAAAAACCCAGCCGAAGCTGGGTAAAAACTAATAACCATGAAAACTCAAATTAAACATGAGAATCGGAATATAAGAAACAATTACTGTGCCAAAGTTTTGTTTACGATTTCTTAACAAATGTTATTTTAATGTTAAAATTTGTTTAAAATTTAACTAACGAATTTTTTTTGTATTTTTGCGCCATTAAAAAAATATACATATATGTCTAACATTACATTCACCATGATTAAGCCTGATGCTGTTGCAGACGGACATATCGGTGCTATATTGGGTAAAATTGCTGAAGGAGGTTTCAAAATTAAAGCTTTAAAACTTACACAGCTTACCGTAGCTGATGCTAAAAAATTCTATGAAGTACATGCTGAAAGACCATTCTATGGAGAATTGGTTGAATTCATGAGCTCAGGACCAATCGTTGCTGCAGTTCTTGAGAAAGAAAATGCCGTAGAAGATTTCAGAACATTAATCGGCGCTACCAATCCTGCTGAAGCTGCAGAAGGTACGATCAGAAAAATGTTTGCAAGAAGCATCGGAGAAAATGCGGTACACGGCTCAGATTCTGACGAGAATGCTCTTATCGAGGCAAGATTTCACTTTTCAGGAAGAGAGATTTTTTAATTAAAAGAAATTACTTGAAATAAGAATCCGGAGAATGTTGTTCTCCGGATTTTTTTGTTCTAAAAGCAGGGGGTCTGATAATCAGCTTCAAACCATGATCAGTAAAAGAAATTAAGTATAAATACGCAATGGTAAATTACGTATTTATACGGATGGCTTCTTCATAATTTTTCACGAATTTTACATCATAATTCAATAGGGAGTTACATAGTAAAAAAGTCTTAAAATTAATAACCATTAAAGACTCCGATTTCAGCAAAGAAGAAAGGCAGCCTGTAAGGACTGCCTTTTTGTCATATTCTTTTAAAAAAAAATTAAATCTTTAGAAGTTCTATAGTTCTTTCCGGACTTTCTGCCGAAAAAACGGCATTCCCTGCCACAAGAACATCTGCTCCTGCTTCAAAAAGTTTTGAAGCATTGTCAATATTTACACCACCATCGATTTCAATAAGAGCGGTAGAATTGTTACTCAGAATGAGGTCTTTTGTTTCTGCAATCTTTTTATAAGTATTTTCAATGAATTTTTGTCCGCCAAATCCTGGATTTACGCTCATCAGTAATACCAGATCAACATCTGCAATAATGTCTTCCAACATAAGCACCGGAGTAGAAGGATTGAGCACAACACCTGCTTTTGCGCCCAGACTCTGAATGTGATGAATGGTTCTGTGAAGATGGGTACACGCTTCATAATGTACAGATACAAGATCAGCACCCTGATCGATAAACTCTTCAACATATTTTTCCGGTTCCACAATCATAAGATGTACGTCTATAAATTTTTTGGCGTACTGCTGAACAGTTTTCATAACGGGAAATCCGAATGAAATGTTAGGAACGAACCTTCCGTCCATTACATCTACGTGGAACCAGTCGGCCTGTGAATTGTTTATCATTTCAATATCTCTCTGTAAGTTTCCGAAATCTGCGGCCAACAGGGAAGGAGCAATAAGCTTAGTTTTCATTTTTACTTTTTTACTTCCTGCAAATATAATTATAATCAAAAAAATACAGTTAAATCTTATCCGTGTCTTTATAAGATACAGATTAAATCTGACTGTACTTCATATTTTAATCAAAAGATTCTGACCCGTAAAGTAATTATTTATTTTTTCTGAACAGAATATGGTCTAAACTTATTCTTCCTGACCCGTAAACGATAAGGGTAAATAACAAAATCAAATAATAGAGAGGAATTTCAAAGCCATTATCGCCGGCTTCGAAACCATTTCCCCAGTGTACGGTAACGATTGCAACAACCATGGTAACCATTAACGGAATAGAAATTATCCGTGTAAACAGCCCCAGTGTAAGAAGAACAACACCTGAAATCTCTGTTCCGGCAGCAAGGTAAGCATTGACAAGCGGAAAAGGGATATTGATACTGCTGAACCAATCTGCAATAGAATTGATATCTCGAAGTTTCATCATGGCCGGATTATAAAAGCCATAGGCTAAAATTAGCCGGATTAATAATAAAGGCAAATCACTTAATTTACCTGCTGCCTGGTAATATTTTTCTATCATAATGTTTTTTTAATTGTTTTTAAATCCAAGAATGAGATTGTTCCGTAAAGCAAAATCAATAAATGTATCAATTACTTTTTCAGTTTTCCCGGTATCATTCTCATATTTAGAAAAGAGATTTTCAAGATCAAAAATGCTTGTTTCCTCTTCGTTTATTCTGATCAGCATTTCTACTAATGCAAAAGATAAATCATTGAATTTAACCTGTTTTGTATAATAATCCCTGTGGATAGATACAAAATACTGTTCTTTATCTTCCTGAGTAATTTGTTTAATCTTTTTAATGTGTACAGGGTACTGCAAAGGCAATATTCTGATTTCGGGATTAGGTATCAAAATATCTTTTTTGGATAAACGCGTTGTTTTAAATTTCTCTACCGGCAGGTCTTCCATCATAAAAACATCAATTTCCAGCCATTCATATTGCAATAGTTCTTTGAGAAAAGGAAATTCTTTTTTAAAAGGGAAAGGATTTTTTTCATAAAATTCGCAAAACTCCGAAGGTAGCTTCCAGATTTGTGGTGTTTCGCATTTGTGATTTTCAAAAAAATAAGCAACAGATTTTTTCCACCGTTTTTTACCGATAAGCTTTCGGGCAATAGGAAAAGCTGTTTTCATGGTATCTTTTATAATATTGTAAACCAATCTCCTGTAATGAAAAGTATGCTCCTGAATACTTGTTTCAGGCTGGTCTCTTCCTGTTCTGCAATACAAACCCAAATCTGTCTGTAAAGCAAAAGTTTTATTGGGTATCAGTTGCATAATTGAGTGGTTTTAATGCACTTTTTTTAATTCGCTGCAGGTTTTCAATTTCATTCTGAAGTTCTGACAGCTCAGGAATATTAAAATCACGCTCCAGCAATACCGGTACGTCCCGCTGCAATTGCTGCATGGTAAAATCAAAGAGATCATACACAGGATCAATGATTTCGGCGCCATGGGTGTCAATTATTAACTGTGGGTTTACCTGGTAATGTCCCGCCATGTGAATATATTTCACCTTATTCAAAGGCATTTTTTGTATAAAATCTTTGGCATCATAATGATGGTTAAAAGCATTTACATACACATTATTTACATCCAGTAGCATTTCACAGTCTGCTTTTCTTACAATTTCATTAATAAAATCAGCCTCTGTCATTTCTGCCTCCAAAACAGTGTAATAGCTTCCGTTTTCAAGAATTAACCGTCTTCCTAATATATCCTGAACCTGCACGATGTTTTCTGTCACACGATCAATGGCATCCTGCGTAAACGGTATAGGCAAAAGATCATACAAGTGGGCATTGTCAACCTTTGAAAATGTTAAATGTTCTGAATACAAAACAGCCTGAGTTTCTTCCAGGAATTGTTTTACCTTTTTTACAAATGAAACATCAATACCTTCCGGACTACCGATGGATAAAGATAAGCCGTGGCAATACAAAGGGTATTTTTCCAACACCTTATTAAGTTCCTGTTTCCAGTATCCTCCAATACCAATCCAGTTTTCGGGAGCAACTTCTACAAACCCGGGTTTTAAAATTTCTCCTGATAAAAATTCTTTGGAAAATTCTTTTCGATAACCGATTCCTACCATATTAATGAATTAAAAAAAACCGGTATCATTGCAGATACCGATTTTTTAATGAAAAATTATTTAGCAGCCTTTTTTTCTGCTTTTGCTTTTGCTTTAGCTTCTTTTTTCATTTTTTTGTCACCACATTTTCCTTCGCCGCATTTTCCTTCTTTTGTTTTGGCGTCAGCTTTTTTGTCTCCACAAGTAGCCTCTTTGGTTTTGCTGTCTGCTTTTTTGTTTCCGCAGGCTGCTTCAATACTTGTAGCTGTTGTAGTTTTTACTGTTGCGAAAGTTGTAGTGGTTCCTGTAACCATTGCACCTAATGTAAGTACACCTACCAAAATTGATTTGTTTTTCATACTGTATAATTTTATTTAATTGAGATTATATTCATAGCAATCTCTGTATATTAATACCAGAATAGAAAAAAAATCACCCTGTGAGGAGTGATTTTTTTTAATAATTTATGTAAATTATTGATTTTCAATATGAAAAATTACCATTATTTTTTTTAATCAGAGATTTAATCTGCTCAATACACTTGTATTTTTGATTTTGTGCATTGTGTTTTGTAGTATATCCGTATTCTTTCTGAATTTGAGAAATCGTTTTATTTTTAAGATATACATCATGAATGAACTTTTGACAGTGCAAACTTATCTGGTCAATATATTCTTCCAGTTTTTCAACCTTCGATATTTCTTCTTCTACGGTATCATCAATTTCCAAAAGAAAATCGGTACTCAGAATATAATCTAGAGAGGTACGTTGACCGTCAGTTTTTTTAGTCTTCAATACTAAATTTTTAGTGACTGCATAGATGTATGTTTTTATAGATGCGGAAAGGATGAAATTTTCCTGCCTCAACTTTTCTAAAAATACAATCATAACATCCTGAAAGACATCTTTGGCATCATCCAAACTTCCTTTATGGGAAAGTACCATTTTTTTTACAGTAGGGAAGTAGTATTGATAGAGCTGCATAAAAGCCGAGTTGTTTTCAACCTTTAATTCATCAACAAAATTCAAGTAGACATCACTGCCACTTATTTGATTATTTTTTTCCATGTAAGTATTTGTGTTTTTTATGCAGTTGGATTTATTTCACTGAATAATTATTTTAAATGAATAGATAATTTTAAATTTTCAACTTTTTAATGATATTTCAGTTTCATTTCCGGCTGAATCTTGAGGAGCGTTTCATAGATAAGACTGATAACATTTCCTACATCTTCTTTGGAAACCATCTCTACCGTCGTATGCATATAACGTAAAGGCAATGAAATCAAAGCACTCGGAACTCCGCCGTTGGAATGGGCAAAGGCATCCGTATCGGTACCTGTCATTCTGCTTGCTGCCGCCCTCTGATAAGGAATTTGCTTTGTTTTTGCCGTTTCAATGATCAGTTCACGGATCGTATGATGAACGCTTGGTGCAAAAAATACTACCGGGCCCGCACCGCACTTTTGGTCACCCTCCTTTTTCTTTTCAATCATCGGGGTGGTGGTGTCGTGGGTAACATCTGTCACAATGGCAATATTAGGCTTTATAGTGTCAGCAATCATATCAGCACCATAAAGGCCTACTTCTTCCTGTACAGAATTGGTAATATATAAACCAAAAGGAAGCGTTTTTTTATTTTCCTTTAAAAGTCGCGCCACTTCAGCAATCATAAATCCGCCGATTCTGTTGTCTAAAGCCCTGCATACAAAATAACGGTCATTCATTTCGAAGAACTCATCTGGATAGGTAATCATACAACCTACATAAATTCCCATTTCTTCCACTTCCTTTTTGGAAGTGGCTCCACAATCGATGAATATATTTTCAATTTTCGGTGTCGGTTCATTCTGGTTGGTTCTTGTATGAATAGCCGGCCACCCGAAAACTCCTTTTACAATTCCGTTTTCTCCGTGAATGTGTACGACTTTGGAAGGAGCAATGGTCTGATCTGAACCTCCGTTACGGATCACATAAATAAGTCCGTCATCGGTAATATAATTTACATACCAGGAAATTTCATCAGCATGGGCTTCTATGACTACTTTAAATTCTGCTTCAGGATTGATAATACCGTAACAGGTACCGTAATGATCCACCTCGATTTTATCAACATACGGTTTGATATAATCCATCCATACTTTCTGTCCTTCATGCTCATAACCGGTGGGAGAAGAGGTGTTTAAATATTTTTCTAAAAATTTCAGAGATTTCTTATCAAATTTCATAAAAAAGGAATGATTTTTGCGTTTTAATTTTTTTCTAATAGGTGTAAAAATAATGAAATTTAGCAAGATTATTTGTCTTTATCTTTTAATTTTTAGCGTGAGTGTTTTTGGACAGAAAGACTCTGTTATTGCAAAGCCGTTAAGCCAATATCCTCAAGAACTTTTAAAGGTAGACGAATTTGGAAATAAATATTTTTATGATGAAAGGCAGAAGGCAAAGATTTACGAGATCAATGGCGAAACGGTAGTAGTGATGGATGAGCTTATTTTGCTCAATAAGCCTCGTTTTAATAATCAGTTAGACAGAAATTATTATTATTTTCTTAATAAAAAATTATACCGGGTTTATCCTTTATTTTTAACCGCACTGCAGCAGTACAGGGATATTCAGGGCGAAATGAATAATCTCGACAGTAAAGCAAAAAGAAAATACATCAAAGACCGGCAGAATATCCTTGCCGACCAGTATGAAAAGCAGCTCAGGGATCTTACAACAACGGAAGGACAGGTTTTTGCAAAGCTTATGAACAGGGCTACCGGCAAAAACGTCTATGAAATTATAAAAGAACTGAGAGGAGGATGGAGCGCATTCTGGTGGAATGTAAAAGGTAAAATGGCAGATATCGACCTTAAAGATAAATATGATCCCCACGCCAACAGAACCGATGAGTATCTCGAATCACTGCTTCAATCGAACTGGAATTCGGGCTATTTGCAGCCTTATCCCGGAGCAGCCAATTTTAAAGTCTACAAATAATAATCAATATAAAAAATTCCTGTAAAAAAAGATTTACAGGAATTTTTCTTTCAGTTTGTCAAAAACAATTTTATCAATGGGGAGCACAAAAGGATTGTCGGCTCTTTCGATATCGATCCATTCTGTTTTTTCAATGCACGGATCCAAAATAAGAAAATCTTCTTCATTGATGATATTCACAATATAGTAAACGGTAAACAACTGCTCATTCTCTCTGAACCGCGAAACCAGGAAGTTTTCCTGCGTGTAAAAATGTTCTACTATTTCAATTTTTACGTTCAGCTCCTCATCAAATTCACGGTGCAGGCAATCTAATAATCCTTCCCCAAACTCAAGCCCGCCACCCGGAAATTTCATTAAAGGTTCACCTGCATATTCTTCAAATAAAGTCAAAACTTTTTTATCCTTTACTGCACAGGCATACACCCTAATGTTTATCTTGTCTATCATATATCATAATTTGTAAAGCTAATGTAAGAAATTATGCGTAAAAGGGCAATATGAAAATAGGTTATGGCTTATAGAATCCATCTTGATCCGTGTTTTAGGTATAAATACCCTAACCGTTTGAATTAATTCAGATTTTGATTATGTTTTAAGAATAAACGTTAAACCAAAATAGCCGTTACAACAGACAATATTAAACTGACATTTAAGAAAAAACACCAAATACAATTTAAACTATTTGTTAAATTATTATTAATCAGAAGTTTGTATTGCTTATTAATTATCGTTTAAAAAACCGCGAAACTACAATTATTTTTCAAACGACCAAAAAATAAAGCTATTGCATTTTATCTCTATTATAGAATATTTTTGCCATAAAGCCAACAATAATGAAACGAGCTTCTATAAAAGATATCGCGAGAATTGCAGGAGTTTCCGTAGCTACGGTATCATATGTCCTTAACAAAAAAGAAGGAAGCCGGATCAGCGAAGCTACCCAGAAAAAAATACTGGAAGTTGCACAAAGCATCAATTATACGCCCAATAAGATTGCGAAAAGTCTTAAAATGAGCAAAAGCAAACTGATCGGCCTTATCGTAGCAGATATTTCCAACGACTTTTATTCTAATATTGCGCGCAGTATTGAAGATGAAGCCATGAAACTCGGATATACGCTTCTGATTGGCAGCTGCGATGAAAATCCTGAAAAATTTGCAAAGCTTACCGAACTATTTTCAGAACAGCAGGTAGACGGAATGATTGTAGCTCCTGTGGTAGATTCTGATGACGCAATCAACAAGCTGATAAGAGAAGAATATCCTATTGTAACGATTGACAGATACCTGAAAAATATAGATCTTCCTGGTGTTATGATCAATAATTTTGAAATTTCTGAACAGATCTGCAATCATTTGCTTTTAAAAAATTTTGATGAACTAATATATGTGGGATACGATACCGAACTTCCACATCTTCTTGACCGACAGGATGGCTTTGATAAAAGAGCCGAAAAATCCGGAACCTCTATCAAACGGATTTTAACAGGAATTCATCACATTACGGAGGAAGTTCACCAACAGCTCAGGGATAATCTTGACCTTTCAAAAAAAACAGCTATTTATTTTTCAAGCAATAAACTGGGAATTGCGGGGTTACGGTACCTTATCGATAATAATATTAAAGTTCCGGAAAATGTTTCCCTTGTTGCTTTTGACGAGACGGAAGCCTATTATCTTTTTCCAACAGAAGTAAGCTTTGTAAGGCAGCCGTTGGAAGAACTGGCCCGGGAATCCGTAAAGTTGCTGGACAACCAGATTAACAGCTATGCAAAAGAAGGCAGAAGAGTAACCTTTAAGGCAGAATTTATTGAGCGCAGTTCTGTAGAGTAATAAAAAATAATGATGACAGATAAAAAACCTTATATATTGTGTTTCGGAGAGGTATTGTGGGATATCTTTCCGGAAGGTTCCAAAGCAGGTGGAGCGCCATTTAATGTGGCTTATAATGTCCACAAAACGCGTGTTGACGTACAGGTGCTCAGTAAAACAGGAAATGATGATCTTGGCAAGAAACTACGTGAGCAAATCCGCAATTGGGGGATTTCTACACAGCTGATCCAGGTCGACGAAAATCATCCCACCAGTACGGTAATCGCGAAAATAGACGAACATAACGAAGCAACCTACGAAATCATCAACGATGTAGCATGGGATCATATTCAATATTTTCCTGAATATAATGAATTGGTTTCGAATGCCGAAGCTTTTGTATTCGGAAGTCTTTCTTCAAGAAACGAAACGACAAGAAATACATTACTGAAGCTTCTTGATCATGCAAAGCTTAAGATTTTTGACGTTAATTTAAGGCCGCCATTTATTGATGGAGAATTAATTAAAACGCTTCTGCATAAAGCGGATGTCGTTAAAATAAATAAATCTGAACTGCAACAGATTCTGGAACTTACGGAAGAACAATACTCAACGGAAGAAGACGCTGTGAAAGCAATTCAGAGACATTTTGCTGTTGACGAAATTGTCTTAACCAAAGGCAGTGAAGGAGCAAGATATTTTGTTGGCTACAAAAGCTATACGCTCCCGGCTGTTCCGATTACAGTTGCTGATACAGTAGGAAGCGGGGATGCCTTTCTTTCAGGATTTATTGCGAAAAGAATTTTTAATGAAACACCGGAAGAGATCCTGAAAAATGCCGTTTCTCTGGGTGCATTCATCACTTCAAAATATGGTGCATGTCCCGATTACGATTACTCTGAATTTGAAGAGTTTAAAGCAAGGCATTTTAATTAAATATTTACGGTCTAAAAATGTAAATCATGAAAAATTTAAATAAAAAACTGTAATAATTAAGAGTAATATTCGTTATATATTGAACCAACAAAATTAAAACGATATGAAAAATTTAAAGAAACTAACAAAGACAGAGCTTAAATCAGTATATGGCGGAAAGCCAAGAGAGTACTGTGTTTACTGCGAAAGATTAAACAAAACAGTCTGCAGTACGGTGCCAATCGCACAATGTCCTTAACAGTCAAGCCGCTTTACAGCGGTTTTTTTATTTTATCATTAAGCAAAACTCACAGGAATTTTATTTCAAAAATTAATACATTTGATATCTAATTAAAACTATAGTGAATCCTATTTTAGATGTCGTTGTACGGTCACTTTGTGTCTATCTTTTCATGGTAATTGCCATTCGTCTTTTTGGCAAAAATCAGCTTTCACAGCTCAATGCAGGAGATGTTGTTCTGCTGTTACTTATTTCCAACGCGGTTCAGAATGCCATGGTTGGCGAGAATACCTCACTGCAGGGAGGTCTTATAGCAGCACTCGTTCTTTTTATTGCCAATTTTATTGTTAAAAGATTAATGTTTTCGAACAAAAAATTCAGCAGTTTTCTCGAAGACGATCCTGTTATTTTAATAAAAGACGGAAAAGTAGAACAAGAAGCCTTAGATAAAGTAAAAATCAGCAGGGATGAGCTTGATGAGGCGGTAAGGGAACATGGCGTAAACGGAATAAAAAATGTAAAATTATCTGTTCTTGAAGTAGACGGAAATATCAGTGTAATATCTGAAGATGAACAAAGTAAACAGACTCATTATACAAGAATAAAAAGAAAATATAAACGCAAATATCATTAATCATCAGTTTTATTAATTCAAATTTAAATATCATCTGTACAGCTTAAAAATTGCCTTTGGCACCAACATTGTTGCTTCAATCAGGAATTTGAAAAGTGAAAAAAATGAAAGGATTGATTAAAATTGTTGGGATTACAGCAGTTATGATGATGATGACTTCATGTATTGTTCATGAACATCACGGAAGAAGGGGGATGCCTCCGGGACAAGCAAAGAAAGTCTATATTTATGAAAAAAGAGGGCCGGGTCACGGTCATGGGCATCACAGAGGACATGGACGTCACAGGTGAAAATTGAAAAAAAATAATAAGCATCGGATTTTCCGGTGCTTTTGCTTTTATATTTAAAATTAAAGTTGATTTTAATTGCAGTACACGAAAGTAGAGACAGATCTTCAAAATAATTTGGCATCCGGCTTGTAAGTTATACATCAATCACAAATACCGTTTTTATGAAAAATTTATCCAAAATGTTATTGGCGCTGGCTCTGTTTGCTGCGGTTTCATCATGTCTGCCAAGACCTCCGGCTCCGCCAAGGCCTCCGGAACCACCGCACAGAAGATAGAAAGAAGCCCGGAAATTTTCCGGGCTTTATTATATATTTACAGTCTTGTTTTCTTAGGATTTAAAAGAGTATTAAAAATCATCACTTCCGTTCCGAATTTTGCTTCTACACGTTCTGCAATATTCTTCAGCTCACTCTGTACAAAATCTTCCCGCAGTTGATCACTGTCAAAAACCAACAAAAGATTGTAATTCTTTCCTTCATCAATATAATCACTATGCACTTCAGAAAGGATGTATTTATTAACGTCCATTAAGTTTTCAGTCATGAGTACCAATGTTTCGTCGATATAATTTTCCCATTCTTCCAGATTGTTTTTCGTACAGTGGAAAGTTATGCTTAATACACTCATATTTTATGATTTTTTTAATATTTTGAGTAAAATTCTACAGCAAAAATCGGCAAATTTTTCGTAAATTAGCCCGTTAATAAAAATTCAAAAAAAATAATTTTCAGACATACAGCTAAGGGTCTGACTGTCATTATAATAAAATTTGTTTATGCAAAAAGAAGGAGAAAGACTGATTCCCATCAACATTGTTGATGAAATGAAGTCGTCTTATATCGATTATTCGATGTCTGTTATTGTTTCAAGGGCGTTACCTGATGTAAGAGACGGCTTAAAACCCGTTCATAGGAGAGTACTTTACGGTATGTATGGATTAGGGGTTTTTTCTAATAGAAAATATTTGAAATCTGCTAGAATTGTTGGAGACGTTTTAGGTAAATACCACCCTCACGGAGATTCTTCTGTATACGATGCAATGGTAAGAATGGCTCAGGACTGGAGCCTACGTTATCCTCAGGTAGACGGCCAGGGTAACTTCGGTTCTATGGACGGAGATCCGCCGGCAGCAATGCGTTACACCGAGGCAAGATTAAAAAAGATTTCTGATGAAGTACTTTCAGACCTGGACAAAGAAACGGTAGATTTCCAGAATAACTTTGACGACAGCTTACAGGAGCCTACAGTTTTACCTTCAAAAATTCCTAACCTTTTAGTAAACGGAACTTCCGGTATTGCAGTGGGGATGGCCACCAATATGGCACCGCACAACTTATCGGAATCTGTAGATGCCATCTGTGCTTATATTGACAACCGGGAAATTACTATTGATGAATTGATGCAGCATATTATTGCTCCGGATTTTCCTACAGGAGGTATCATCTACGGATATGATGGTGTAAGAGATGCTTTCCATACAGGAAGAGGAAGAGTAGTTCTTCGAGCCAAGGTTGCTTTTGAAGAAATTGGGAACAGAAATGCCATTATTGTAAATGAAGTTCCTTATCAGGTAAATAAAGCTGAAATGATTGCCAGAACGGCAGAGCTCGTAAAAGAAGAAAAGATTCCGGGAATCTATGAAATCAGGGACGAATCGGACAGAAGAGGTCTTCGTATTGTATACGAGCTTAAAAATGATGCGATTCCGAATGTCGTTTTAAATCTATTATATAAATATACTTCGCTTCAGACATCTTTCAGTGTTAATAATATTGCTTTGGTACATGGAAGACCGGAACAATTAAACCTGAAAAACATTATCCACCATTTTGTGGAGCACCGTCACGAGGTTATCGTTAGAAGAACCCAATTTGAGCTTAGAAAAGCAAAAGAAAGAGCTCATATTTTGGAAGGTTTCATGAAGGTAATCGGAACGCAGGATTCATTAGATAAAGCCATTTCCATCATCCGTCACTCTGCAAATCCGCAGGGCGCAAAAGAAGGATTAATTGAAGCATTTGAGCTTTCTGAGATCCAGGCTCAGGCCATCCTTGATTTACGTCTTGCCCGCCTTACAGGAATGGAGCTCGACAAAATCCGTGATGAGTACGATGCCATTATGAAAGAAATTGCAGATCTTGAAGATATTTTAGCGAATGAACCTAGAAGATTCCAGATTATTAAAGATGAATTAATAGAGGTAAAAGAAAAATACGGCGACGAAAGAAGAACGGAAATCGACTATTCAGGAGGTGAAATGTCTATTGAAGATATTATCCCGAACGAATCTGTGGTACTTACCATTTCTCACGCCGGATATATCAAGAGAACTTCACTTTCGGAATACAAAATCCAGAGCAGAGGAGGAGTAGGCAACAAAGCCGCAACCACCAGAGATTCCGACTTCCTTGAATATATCGTATCTGCAACCAATCACCAGTACATGCTGTTCTTTACAGAAAAAGGAAGATGCTACTGGCTGAGAGTATTTGAAATTCCTGAAGGATCCAGGACAGCAAAAGGAAGAGCGGTTCAGAATTTGATTAACATCGAACCGGATGATAAAATCAAAGCATACATCAGAACCAATAACCTTAAAGATTCTGAATATGTAAACCAGATGAGTGTAGTAATGGTTACCAAAAACGGTACAATTAAAAAAACATCTCTGGAAGCATATTCAAGACCGAGAGTAAATGGAGTAAATGCTATCGAAATCAGGGATAATGACCAATTGTTGGGTGCTTATTTAACAAACGGTACTTCCCAGATCATGATTGCCACGAAAAATGGTAAATGTATCCGTTTCCCGGAAGAAAAAGTAAGAGAGGTAGGAAGAGGATCTATCGGGGTACGCGGAATTGCCATGGAAGATGATGATGAAGTAATCGGAATGATTGTAGTAAATGATGTAGAAAAAGAAACCGTTCTCGTAGTATCTGAAAAAGGATACGGAAAAAGAACTGCGGTGGAAGACTACAGAATTACCAACAGGGGTGGAAAAGGTGTTATTACCCTGAACATTACAGAGAAAACAGGAAACCTGATTGCTATCCAAAATGTAACGGATGAAGACGGGCTAATGATCATCAACAAGTCCGGAGTTGCCATCAGAATGGGAATGGATGAAATGAGAGTAATGGGAAGAAATACACAGGGTGTACGATTGATCAACCTTAAGAAAAATGATGAAATTGCTGCTATTGCAAAAGTGGCAATGGATAAAGAAGTAGAAGATTCTGAAGAGAATGAAGAAATAGAAGGAACTGTAGCTGATAACCACGAAAACGACACAGAAACTCCGCAGACAGATAATACTGCTGAAGACCATGAGAATTCTGATTCGGAAGAATAAAATTGTATAATTAATATAAATAGTGATTATGAAAAAGCTAATTTTAGGGATGGCTATCGTAGCCTCAGCTTTTGTTTTCGGACAGAAAGGTGACGCGAACGCTCAGCTACAAGAAGCTAACAAAGCAGCAATGGATGCGTATAATGCAAAAAACTATGCTGTGGCAGCTCCTAAGTTTATAGAAGTTTATAACTTACTTAAAACGAATGGGCAGGACAATAAAGTATATATGTATTATGCAGGTCTTAATTATGCTCTGGCAAATGATATTCCTCAGGCTACAAAAATATATACGGATCTCATTAACTCGGGGTACACCGGTGTTGAAACAACGTATACTGCAAAAGATAATAAGACAGGACAGGTTTCCAGCTATGACAAAAATACATGGGAATTATTAAAGAAGACTGCCTCTAAAGACTATTCAGATTTTAAAACTGAACAGACAAAGAGTGTTGAAACTGACCTTTATGAAACTTTAGCTACTCTTTTGCTCAACGACAAAAAAAATGACGAAGCATTAACAATCATTGAAAAAGGACTTGCTAAATTTCCTAATAACGCTAAATTAAAGGAATATCAGGGAACAGCATTGTATGCATCCGGAAAAACTGATAAATTTTTGCAGAATCTTAAGGAGCAGCTTGCTAAAAATCCTAATGATGCTACCAACTGGTACAACCTAGGAGTTCTTCAGTCAAAAAATCCTGAAACGGTGAATGAGGCTATTGCTTCTTTCCAGAAAGCAATTGAACTAAAACCTGATTTTGCTAATGCATATCAGAATCTTGTTTATACCGTAATCGGAGACGATGAAAAAGCAGTAAATGAGATCAATGCACTGAGAAAAACAAAACCGGACGATGCTACCAAACTTATTGAAGCCAGAAAAGAAAGATTCAATAAAGCGGTACCATATGGAGAAAAATGGCTGCAGGCAATGCCTAATGACATTACTGCCGTTCAGACTATGAGAGATATCTACAATACAACTAAAAATACGGCTAAAGCTAACGAAATGAAAGCTAAAGAAGCTGAACTTCAGGCTAAACAGCCAAAGTAATGAGTTTGTAAAATAAAAAACCGAAGCCTTAGCTTCGGTTTTTTTTATGCGTATTTAGATTAATCAATAATTATTTATCCGAGAACAGTAACTCCCTTCTGAATCATGTCGTAAATAGCATCTCTTCCGTTATCAGGCTTTACATTAACAGCTCTTGTGCCGTTAAAATGAAGACAGGTAACGTATCCGCTGTTTACAGCATCAATACAGGTAAATTTCACACAATAATCCATTGCAAGACCTACAATTTCCAACAGTTGAATATCGTGATATTTTAAAAAATCATCCAGTCCCGTTTTCATGAAATGATTATTATCCTGGAAGCCGCTATAACTGTCGATTTCAACATTTTTACCTTTTTGGATAATATGGGTTACCTTATCTCTGTTGAGATCTTTGTGAAATTCTGCACCGAAAGTACCCTGAATACAGTGATCCGGCCACATAAACTGAGGAACACCGTTTAAAATAATACTTTCGCCAACCTTTCTGCCATTGTTGCTGGCGAAACTTTTATGATTGGCAGGATGCCAGTCCTGAGTCAAAACAATCTGGTCATACTCATTTTCTTCCATCAGGGCATTGATGTACGGAATTACCTCATTAGCTCCCGGAACCGCCAGTGCGCCGCCTTCACAAAAATCATTCTGTACATCTACGACTATTAACGCTTTTTTCATATTTAGAATTCTCGAATTTTTGATAAATTTACAAAAACTAATATCAAATAATTATCCAAACCAGATTTATCGGACAAATAGACATTTTTATAAATCCATACAATCCGGTTCCATTAGAATTATATGTAAATTATTAATAAAAAGAAAAATGAACGATATACAACAAAAAAGGTTTCCGATAGGAGTCTTTGAAGAACCCGAAAATATCTGTGACATAAAACTCGATGAGTATATAAAAGTCATCAAAGATTTTCCGGGAAGATTAAAAAGCCTGATTGAAGATTTCTCAGATGACCAACTTGACACCCAATACAGGGAAGGCGGCTGGACCGTACGACAGCTGGTCAATCATATTGCAGACAGTCATATTAACAGTTTTATCCGCTTCAAACTTGCTCTTACGGAAGACAATCCTACGATTAAACCTTATGATGAAGCAAAATGGGCAGAACTTCAGGACAGCCAGAATATGCCGGTTAAACCTGCCATGAGAATGATTAAAGGCACACACCAGAGGTGGACAGCATTATTGAAAAGCATGACCAATAAGCAGTTTGAAAGAACCTTCCATCATCCCGAGCATAATAAAAACTATGATCTCAGACATTGTCTTGCCTTATATGTGTGGCACTGCAATCATCATTTTGCTCATATCGAAAACCTGAAGAAAGATAAAGGCTGGTGAAAAAAAGTCTTCATAATCCTGCGCATTTTGATGAAATTACACAAAGAATCCGTCGGCTGAACCAAAATTCTGTGGCTATCTGGGGAAAAATGGATGTATGCCAGATGATGAGACATTGTAATTATGTGCTGCAGGTCCCCCTTCAAAAAATAGAACTTCCGGAAATTAACCGGCTTTTTGCGATGATAGGAAGAGTAACCAAATGGGAGATTCAGATCTTTAATAACGGAATTCCCAGAAACATGCCTACTTTTCAAAAACTTATTATTAATTTTGATTGTGATTTTGAAGAAGAGAAAGAAAATCTTTTAAAAACGCTTGATGAATACAGAATCTGTTTTGAAAATAATAATCTTCCAGACCATCACGTCCTTTTTGGTACAATGAAAGAAAAAGACTGGGGATTTCTGGAATACAAGCATCTTCATCATCATCTAAAACAATTTAACGTATGAGTTTTTTTGACAAAATATTCGGAGAAAAAGAACAGGGTTCTGAAAAGAATCAAATCTGGAAATACATAGAATCTGAAGAAGATCTTACAAAAGCAATCGAAAGTTCCTTTAGCGGAAAGATTGCCATATTCAAACATTCCACAAGCTGCTTTATCAGCAAAACAGTTCTGAAAAATTTTGAAAAAGAAATCGAAAGTTCAGGCCACAAACCGGAATTATATTTTTTAGATTTGCTGGCCCACAGGTCAATATCAAACAAAATTGCATCGGATCTTGATATAAGGCATGAAAGTCCCCAATTACTGGTGATTGAAAACGGAAAAGTGGTTAATAGCGCTTCACATCAACATATATCAGCAGACCAAATTGTATAATGAAGAATATTAATAATTATTTATCCAAGGTTCTGGATGTTCCTTTAGAAAAGGTAAATCTCTGCAGCCTGCACTACGAAGTAAAGAAAATACCGAAAAATCAGTTTCTTCTTCAGTATGGTGAGATCTGCAGGTATATTTATTTTGTCGAAAAAGGACTGCTTAAAATGTATTCTATCGACAAAAACGGTAAAGAACACATTATACAGTTTGCTCCGGAAAGCTGGCTGATCTCAGACCGCAGCAGCTTATATTTCAACGAAAAATCCGTTTACTATATTGAAGCGGTTGAAGATTCGGAAGTGCTTCTCCTTCATCCTGACTTTATCAATAAGCTTATCGGTGAATTTCCGAACAGTCTTGAGAAAAGCGATATTCTTCTTCAGAAACATATAAAAAGTCTGCAGGACAGAATCAATTCTTTACTGGGTGAGACCGCAGAAGAACGGTATATGAAATTTATTAAAATGTATCCGGATCTTCTGATGAGAGTTCCTCAATGGATGATTGCTTCCTATCTTGGGATCACACCCGAAAGTCTTAGCCGGGTACGCAAGGAACTTGCAAGGAAAAATTTTGTTCCTGACAGTAAATAACTATATAACTGTTATTTTCGCCAACCATTATTGAGAATCCTGGTCGTATGATCAGGATCATACATTTTTATTTTCATATGAATTATATTTGTTGATCACAACACCAAATATAAATATTATGAAATTGCCTTATTGCAACACATTGCATTCTGCAGTACTACAAAGCAGATCTTTATTAATCGCACGTCATTTTAAATGATATCTTAAAGTCAACTGCATATAGTTGATCTTTCCTATACCTCTGATAAAAAACATACCCGTTTATTAGTTAGCGGGAATTTTTTATTATGAATCCAATATATTTAATGTTTTTTGTTTATTTCAATGGGAATACATGATTTAATACACAATTAATATATAAGTATCAACAAGGAGCAATCTGCATCCGTAAAAATAAACTTACCAATTATATTACTAGGAATGCTATTATTTAACTCATTTAAAAACGCCTAATATGGTTATTAGAGAAGAAATTCTGCATTCAGTAGGAGCTATCACAAGACATTACCAGCCTTCCGAGATTATTTTTAATGAAGGCGATATACCCAAATATTATTACCAAATCGCATCGGGTGAAGCAAAACTCAATAATTACACGGATGACGGTAAAGAAATCATACAAACACTTCTGGAAGAAGGGCAGAGTATAGGAGAATCATTGCTTTTTCTGGATAAAGTATATCCCATAAGCGCCGTAGCCATTACAAAATGTTCTGTATTGAGGCTTCCTAAAAGCATTTTTTTAGATCTTATAAAGCTGTATCCTGAGATTTCTTTTAATATGAATAAAACAATTTCTCAGAAGCTTTATTTTAAGCTGATTATGTCGCAGAACCTTTCATCGCAGAATCCGATGGCAAAGCTCAAAGTACTTATGGATTATCTGAAAAGCTTCCAGAAGGAACAGTCACCGTACTCTTTCAGAATTCCCCTTACAAGGCAGCAGATGGCAAGCCTTACCGGTCTTTGTGTAGAAACTGCAATCAGGACCATAAAAATGATGGAAAGAGATAAAATTGTAAAAATTAAAGACCGTAAAATTTTGTATTAAACTTGTTTTGTTATCAATTTTTTACGATATTTTCCTTAAAAAAATAACTGTAAAAAATGAAAACGATCAGCTGCATGAATATTGAACCCGATATTCTTTACTCATACGGAGGCGAAATAAAACTTTACAAACAACACGATGTCATTTACAGAGAAGGAGACCATGCGACGTTTTATTATCAGATCGTAAAAGGAAAAATAAAACTGAACAGTTATAACGAGGAAGGCAAAGAATTCATTCACAACATCATCGGTGAAAAACAAAGCTTCGGTGATGCTATGATTTTCGTGGAAAAATTTTATGTAATGAATGCCATATGTCTTTCCGACACTGAAATCATAAAACTGCCAAAAAACAGATTTATTGAGCTTCTCAAAAACAATCCGGAAATATCGCTTGAAATGAACGCATGCCTGTCACAGCGCTTATATTTTAAAGCCATTATGCTGCAGAGCATGTCTTCACAAAATCCTATTGTCCGTCTCGAAGGATTACTGAACTACCTGAAAAGTTACCACGAAGGAGATTGTGCTCACAGCTTTGCTGTTGAGCTTACCCGACAGCAGATTGCCAATCTTACGGGACTCCGCGTAGAAACAGTGATCAGAACCCTGAAAAAAATGGAACATCAGGGTAAACTTAAAATAAAAGAGCGGAAAATTTTATATTAATCCCTTTTAACATGACTTGAGTCATAAAATTGTGAATTATTCTAACGTACATTTGAGTTAATTAATTCATCCATATTTCCTAAAACCTCCCAGACGAGGTACGTATAAAGCTCTTTAGCTTTTATGTTCATGCAAATTAACCAAAAACCCATTGCTGTCTAATACTAGTCACGGCCGGCAATACCATCACTTAATATTAATAAAAAAAATTCAGTTATGAACACTAGAAATTCAAGAAATCGTAGAGGAAACTCCGATTCATCAAGCAATCTCGAAGAAATTTATCAATTAGGGTATGACCACGGTTATAACGATGCGTCCCAGGACGAAGAATACGATGATGATTTCTCGGAGTATGAAGATTACTTTGACGAAGATTATGATGATGAAGACGAAGATTACGACGATGATGATTATGATGAAGATTACGATGATGAAGATTATGACGATGACGACTACGATGATGATGACGACGATAATAGAGGCAGAGGCAGAGGAAGATCAGGAAACGGAAACCAGCAGAGAGACAGCCAGGGAAGATTTACTTCCGGAGGCGGAAGAGGCGGTTCCCGTGGAGGATCAGGACGTGGTTCTGGTTCTGGTTCAGGATCAAGTTCTGGAAGAGGCAGAAATTCCGGCGGGTCGGGTAGGTCTGGCTCAGGATCAGGAGGAAGAGGCAGATCTTCAAATTCATCAAATTCAAATAGTGACAATTATGATCACAGACATGATAATCCTGGAAGACCAAGAGGAAGCAGAAACGGTGGCGGAAGATCTTCAGGATCTGGTTCAGGTTCCGGCTCAAATTCAGGAAGATCAGGATCGGGATCCGGTAGCGGCAGAGGCGGCTCAAGATCAGGAAATAATAGCGGTTCAGGTCGAGGTTCCAATTCAGGTTCTGGCAACGGATCATCAAGAAGAGGTTTTGCTTCAATGAGTAAGGCAGAACGTACGAGAATTGCTCGTATGGGCGGACAGGCCTCTCACGGTGGCGGAAGATCTTCAGGTTCGGGCAGATCTGGATTTGGAGGCAGACGTAATAATTCATAATTCTTTTTCCATGATTACCTCTTTATTAATATTTTAAAGGGGTAATCTTTTTAAAAATCAAACACCAATTTCACATTATGGCAACAAAATCATTAGATAATAAAGATAACGGTACTTCAGGTACAGATACTTCATCAGCATCCGCTACAGGAGCTGCCGGATCAAAAAAATTGGCTTCGGTAGACAATGCTACCGTAGATAAAAATGAAATGAACAGCTCACCTTTACACAAATTTTTTGTTTCTGCACTTAAAGATGTGTACTACGCAGAGAATGCAATTATTGAAGCGCTGGGCAAAATGCAGGAAGCTGCTACTACCGATGAACTGAAAGAAGCATTCGAAGACCATCAGTTACTGACTCAGAAACATGTAAGCAGGCTTGAAAAGGTTTTCAAACTCATTAATGAAACGCCTGAGAAAAAAGAATGCAAAGCCATTAAAGGGATCATTGAAGAAGGTGAAGAAATCATCAAGTCTACAGAAGAAGGTTCTATGACCCGTGATGCCGCTTTAATCATCGCTGCACAAAAAGTAGAGCATTACGAAATTGCAACGTATGGAGGTCTCGCCCAGCTGGCTATTACTATGGGACACGATAAAGCAGCCGATCTTCTCGAAAAAACGTTACAGGAAGAAGAAGATACAGATTATGAACTTACAGAAATTGCTGAAACTTACATCAATTTTGATGCGGAACAGGAAGATTAACTAAAAAATATAAAGCCATATAGAGCTTCTATGTGGCTTTTTTTAAATAAAAAAATATTAAATGATTTAAATTTTATTATCTGTGAACAGCAATGTTTATAAAATGACAACAATATATACCGGAAACCGCAAAAAGGCCTTAAAGTTGTTATAAAAGAGTAGCGGATTACCCGTTTCTCACAAACTTAGAACACCAATCACAAAATATAAAGAATTATGAAAGACAACACATCAGACAATGAAAAGCTAAACCAGCTGGAATCTCATATGAATTCCAACGAAAACGAAAAATTAACGAGCAATCAGGGACTGAAAATCAATAACGATCAGGACTCCCTTAAAGCAGGCGACAGAGGTCCTACTTTACTTGAAGATTTCTTTTTCAGAGAAAAAATCACACACTTCGACCACGAAAGAATTCCGGAAAGAGTAGTTCATGCCCGTGGATCCGGGGCACATGGCGTATTTAAACTAAACAAAAGTCTTGCAGAATATACAAGAGCCAACTTCTTGTCCGAAGTAGGTAAAGAAACGCCTGTTTTTGTAAGATTTTCAACGGTTGCAGGCAACAGGGGAAGTACAGATCTTGCAAGAGATGTCAGAGGCTTTTCTGTAAAATTCTATACAGATGAAGGAAATTATGATCTCGTGGCGAATAATATTCCTGTTTTCTTCATTCAGGATGCTATTAAATTTCCGGATCTTGTACACGCCGTAAAACCTGAACCTCACAATGAAATACCGCAGGCACAATCTGCACACGATACCTTCTGGGACTTTATTTCTTTAATGCCTGAAAGTACACATATGATCATGTGGCTTATGAGCGATAGAGCAATCCCGCGAAGCTACAGAATGATGGAAGGATTTGGGGTACATTCCTTTAAATTAATCAATGATGAAGGAAGAGCACATTTCGTAAAATTCCATTTTAAACCAAAATTAGGAGTACACTCTGTGGCATGGGACGAAGCACAGAGAATTTCCGGAGTAGATCCTGATTTCCACAAAAGAGATCTTTGGGAATCTATTGAAAACGGACTTTTCCCGGAATGGGATTTCGGGGTACAGCTGATTCCTGAAGAAGATGAATTTAAATATGATTTTGATCTTCTTGATCCTACCAAAATAGTTCCTGAAGAAGAAGTACCTGTACAGCTCATCGGAACATTAACACTCAATAAAAACCCCGAAAACTTTTTTGCCGAAACAGAGCAGGTGGCATTCCACCCCGGCCATATCGTTCCGGGAATTGATTTTACCAATGATCCGCTTCTGCAGGGAAGATTATTTTCCTATACAGATACCCAGCTTATAAGATTAGGCGGTCCGAACTTTCACGAGATTCCTATCAACAGATCAGTAAAAAAAGTCCACAATAACCAGAGAGACGGCTATATGAGACAGCAGATCGATCAAGGCAAGGTAAGCTATGAGCCGAATTCCATTGGAGGAGGATGCCCATTTCAGGCTATGATGAAAGACGGAGGGTACGTATCTCACGGCTCAAGAGTTTCGGGAGAAAGGGTACGAGAAAGAAGCCAAAGTTTTGTAGATCATTATTCACAAGCCAAATTATTCTACAACAGCCAGTCTGCACCGGAAAAAAGGCACCTTGAAAATGCGCTAATATTTGAACTTTCAAAAGTAACAATTCCGGCAATCAGAGAAAGAATGGTAGGTCAGCTTGCTTTTGTAGATAAAAAGCTTGCGGCAAAAGTTGCAGCAAAAGTAGGTGTGGAAGTGAAAGAACTTAATTTCCCTAACCAAAGCATTCCGGCAGATGTAGATCCTTCTACATTACAAAGCGAAGAAAGAGAGCCTACCACTAAAATTTCTGAAGCATTAAGCATGCAGAATACCATTAAAAATACCATCATGGGCAGAAAGATCGGCTTCATCATGGGAAATGGAGCAGATGCAGCTGCAATCAACGATTTAAAAACAAAATTGGAGGGAGAAAATGCCGTGGTAGAGATCATCGGTACAAGCATGGCTCCCGTAAAAGTAAATGACGGATCATCGCTTATTCCTAAACATTCTATAACAAGCAATTCAAGCGTTTCCTTTGATGCTCTTTACATTGCGGCAGGAGAAAATTCTACCAAAGAATTACTGACTCCCGAAAATAAACAGCCTGCTCTGAATTATATCAACGAAGCATACAAGCACTGTAAGGCGATTTATTTCGGAGAAGGAACAGAACCTCTTTATATGAACAGCAATATCAGCATGAAAGATCATATCGATCCTGCTATTGTCATCGCTGAAGATGAGAATCCATCGGATAAATTCATTACAGCCATTGCCAATCACAGAGTCTGGGATCTTGAAATAGAAAGAAATGCCCAAAAATAAATATTCATAAAATCACCTTCACACCACTAAATATTAAATTATGAAAGCAGCAGTTATTCACGGACCGGGCCTTATCAAATGTGATACAGTAGACGATCCGATAATTAAAGATTCGAGAGATGTTATTCTAAAAGTTACTTCAACGGCCATCTGCGGAAGTGATCTTCATATGTATTCCGGAGGAATTCCCCAGGCAAGACCAATGGTTATGGGACATGAATTCATGGGAATCGTAGAAGAAGTAGGACAGCACATCACCAATCTTAAAGTGGGAGACAGAGTGGTTGTTCCATTTCCTGTTTCCTGCGGAAGCTGCTATTTCTGTCAGCACGATCTTCCTACAGCCTGTGAGCACAGCAACCCTGAGCATTACGGACCTGAGGGCGGAATTGTTACCGACAAAGGCGGTGCACTATTCGGATATTCAGATTTATATGGAGGATATGATGGAGGACAGGCACAATATGTAAGAGTTCCTTATGCTCATTTTGGACCTAGAAAAGTTCCGGATAATCTTACCGATGAACAGGTTCTTTTTCTTACCGACATTTTTCCTACCGGATATACCGGAGTAATGTGGGGCGAGCTAAAAGGAGGCGAAACGGTAGCAATCTTTGGCGCAGGACCTGTAGGTTCTATGTCGGCAAAATCAGCTATTCTGCACAATGCAAAAAAAGTAATTGTAATCGATACCCAGCAGTACAGGCTGGATCAGATCAAAAATCTTACGGGCTGCGATACCATTTTATGGGAAGATGGTCAGAGTGTTATAGACCAGATTCGTGATATGACAGATGGAAGAGGTGCTGATCTCTGCATTGAAGCTGTGGGCTTTGAACCGGACAGAAACCTGCTGGACCGTGCAAAAGCGGTCATCAATTTCGAAAAAGGTTCTATTAAGGTGCTGGAAGCCTGTATGAGTGCAGTAAGAAGGGGAGGAATTGTTTCTATCCTGGGCGTCTATCCGGTAAATTATGATAATTTCAAACTTGGACAGATTTTTGATAAAGGTATTACTATAAAGGCCGGCCAGTGCAACGTTCATACCATCATTGATGAATTAATGGACCATGTACAGAGCGGCAGAGTAAAACTGGATGACATTATTACTCACCGTCTTTCCCTCGAGGATGTTTCTAAAGGATATGAAATCTTTGATAAAAAGCAGGACGGATGCGTAAAAGTTGTCCTTGATCCATGGAAGCCCTCTGGTTTCTAAACAAATACACACTAACACACTAAATATTAGAATTATGGAATTTCAAAAAAATCTTCTGGAGTACATCAGCCAGTCTTTAATGACTACTGATGAGACTATTTCAGTAGCAGAAAGCGTTACTTCAGGCTGTTTACAGCTGGCTTTCTCTCAGATGCCGAATGCCTCAATGTTTTATAAAGGCGGACTTACAGCCTATACATTGCAGGAAAAAGTAAAATTATTAAATGTTGATGCGCACGAAGCGGAAGAATGCGATTGCGTTTCAGAAAATATAGCAGAAACAATGGCCCTGAATGTTGCAAAACTTTACGAATCCGACTGGTCAATTGCAACCACAGGCTACTGTACACCCATCCGCAATTCTTCATACAAAATTTTTGCATTCTTTTCATTCTCTTATAAAGGAGAGATTGTTTTAACCAAAAAGCTTGAACTCCATCCTAAAACACAGGCTTTAAATGCCCAGCTGTATTATACAGAATTTATTTTAGGGTGCTTTAAAAGCGAGATCAATCAGTTACTAATCCTAAAGTAAGATAATGAATAAAAAAAATGAATATGCGCTGGTTACGGGAGCAACCAGCGGGATCGGCTATGAGCTTGCAAAACAGTTTGCAAAGAACGGATACGATCTTGTAATGGTCGCCCGCAATCATGACGACCTGAAAAAAAAGGCAGATGAATTCAAAAGCTATGGGGTCAATGTGATTACCATTGCTAAAAATCTATTTATTGAAGAAGATGCGTACTCATTATATTCCGAATTGAAATTAAACGGTATCAGTCCGTCAATTTTAGTGAATGATGCAGGACAGGGCATTTACGGGAAATTCCAGGATACGGATATCCATAGGGAAGTAGATGTTGTGAATCTGAATATAGTTTCCGTACTTATTCTTACCAAAATGTTTTTGAAAGACCGCTTACCAAAGGGATCAGGAAAAATTCTCAATCTTGCGTCCATTGCAAGTAAAGCGCCCGGTCCATGGCATTCGGTGTATCACGGAACGAAAGCATTTATTCTCTCCTGGTCGGAAGCTATCAGGGAAGAACTTAAAGATACGGGAATAACCGTTACAGCACTTTTACCAGGACCTACCGATACGGATTTCTTCAACAAAGCAGATATGAATGAAAGTAAAATTCTGGAAGACAGAGACAATCTTGCATCACCGGAAGAAGTGGCCATTGATGGTTTTAACGCTTTAATGAATGGTGACGATAAAGTAGTCTCAGGATTAAAAAATAAACTGACCGTAGCCATGTCTAATATTGCTACAGACAGTATGGCTGCCCATCGAATGGCAGAAATGCAAAAACCGGTAAATGAAAAGTAGATTATTATGGGGAACTTAAAATTAGAAAATAAAAAAGTACTGATTACAGGAGCAGACAGTGGAATCGGTAAGGCAGTAGCTTTACTTTTTGCAAAAGAAGGAGCAGATATCGCCATTATTTATTATTCCGATGACAAAGATGCGGAAGAGGTAAAAGCAGAAATAGAAAGCCTGGGAAGAAAAGCTTCTATCCATAAGGGAGATGTTAATGACACTCAGTTTTGTGAAAAAACAACCCAAAAAGTAGTTTCAGAATTCGGAGGCATTGATATCCTGGTTAATAATGCAGGAACACAGGTTCCGGCAGATGATATTACTGATTTGGAGGAGGAAAATATCAGAACAACGTTCAATTCCAATATTATAGGAATGATTCTTCTCACCAAAATCGTTTTTCCTCATCTGAAACAAGGCAGTTCCATTATTAATACGACATCAGCAGTAGCTTATCAGGGACATGAACAATTGTTGGATTACTCGGCTACAAAAGGAGCAATTGTCTCTTTCACGCGTTCACTCGCTTTGCAGTCCAAACCAAAAGGCATTCGTGTTAATGCCGTAGCACCGGGGCCTGTAGCAACACCACTTACCAAAGAAACTTTTGGCGAAGAAGATGATGATCCGAACAAGCCGCCTTTCGAAAGAAATGCAACGCCGGAAGAAGTAGCGACCAGCTTTCTTTTCCTTGCCAGCGATGATGCAGCACAGATTACCGGTCAGGTACTTCACCCTAACGGTGGCATCGTAGTTAACGGGTAACGATAAAAAAAACAATAATAATTTATGAAAATTACAGCTTTATTGCTTGGAATCATCGGTCTTTTCGCCATTTCATCATGCAGATGTGATTTTGACGAAGACGAGCCTAAAAACAAGTATGACGGAAACAAATCCGACACCCATAAAAACAAAAGCAGTGCAGAAAATGATGCGCTGCGGATACAATAAGTTTAACTAAAATTCTAAGACATGCACAGAGACGGGGCAAGAAAAAGTATATGGCAGGAAGAAATAAGAAAATTTTCCTCGGAAGCCGACCTTCATCAACTCTATGATGTTGCTGTAGTGGGTGGAGGAATTACCGGTATTTCAACCGCTTTAAAACTGCAGCAGGCCGGAAAAAGATGTATTCTCCTGGAAGCTGCCAATATCGGTTTCGGAACAACCGGCGGAACAACCGCACATCTTAATGATTTTTTTGATACGACCTCTAATAAGGCCATCAGTGACTTCGGACAGGATAATGCGCAACTGTTTGCAGATACAGGTCAGGAAGCCATACAAATTATAGAAAACAACATACAGCAATATGGAATCGACTGCGATTTCGAGAAAAAAACCGCTTACCTTTTTGCACTCGATGAAAAACAGCAGAAAGAACTTAAAGATATCGTAGACGGAGCGGAAAAAGTAGGACATAAAATGACCTTTACAGATGAAATTCCTTTTCCGATACCATTTAAAGAAGCTGTGACTATTCCTGATCAGGCGCAGTTTCACCCGGTAAAATATATCAAAGGACTTTGTGAAGCGTTCATCAGCTTAGGCGGAGTTATTCAGGAAGAATGCCGTTGTGAAAGCCATGATGAGCAGGAAAATTATGTAGCTTTAGAAACATCACAAGGAGAAATTAAAGCTAAAAATGTAGTGTATGCCACTCATATTCCTCCGGGGCTCAGTGTTCTTCACATTACCAATGCACCTTACAGAAGCTATGCGATTGCCTTCAGTCTGAAAAGTGGAAACTACCCAAAAGATCTCGGATATGACCTTCTTGATCCTTACCATTATTACAGAACCCAGGAAATTGACGGTCAGACCCTTCTTATCGCAGGAGGTGAAGACCATAAAACGGGGCATGAAGAAGATACGGGAGAATGTTTTTCACGGCTGGAAAACTATGTCAGGAAATATTTCGATGTAGAGACGGCTTATTACAGCTGGTCAAGCCAGTATTACGAGCCGGTGGATGGATTTCCGTATATCGGAAAACTTCCGGGGAGCAGCGGTAAAATTTTCACTGCAACAGGATTCAGAGGAAACGGAATGATATTCGGAACGATTTCCTCGCAGGTTTTATCAGATCTTATTATTACGGGAAGCAGTAAATATGAAAATATTTTCAGTCCGTCAAGAATAAAACCGATTGCAGGCTTCGCTGATTTTGTAAAAGAAAACGCCGTGGTTGCCTATGATTTTATTAAGGACAAGCTTTTTGCTGAAAAGATCAATTCGCTTACACAAGTAAAAGAAGGTGAGGCAAAAGTTGTGAAATATGAAGGTGAATCATACGCTTTATACAAAGAAACCAATGGCAAAATACATCTGGTAAAAAGTACATGTCCTCATGCGAAATGTGAAGTTCGGTGGAATAGTGCAGAGCTTAGCTGGGATTGCCCATGTCATGGCTCCAGATTTAATATTAACGGAAAACTTCTGACGGGACCTACCGTAAAAGATCTTCCGCGTGTAGATACTGATTCTGAAATTTAATCGAAGGTATTATGTCTAAAAAAGGTTTTTTATATCAGAACAGCTTAAGCATCGTTTTGATTATATTTATGATTTTATGTCTTGCCTCACAGTTCTTCACAGGTTGGAAAACTGATAATAAAGAACTTGTGGAAAATGGCAGTGCTGCATTAAGTCTCGGACAATATATTCACAGCGGCCATTTTATCCAGGCAACATTTGAAAATTGGGAAAGTGAATTTCTGCAGATGATGCTGTATGTTTTGCTTACGGTATCATTACGACAGAAAGGTTCCAGCGAATCAAAATCCCTTGAAGGAGATGAAGATGTAGATAAAGATCCTGTTCCTCATGCTGATGCACCGTGGCCGGTTAAAAAGGGCGGCATCTGGCTGAAGATCTATAAACACTCTTTATCGCTGGCTTTTGCGCTGCTGTTTATCATCAGTTTTTCGCTTCACTTTTACGGAAGCCTGAAGGATTATAATGAAGAGCAGATCTCAAAAGAAAAACCTACGATTACTGCAACAGAATATATCACCGAATCACGTTTCTGGTTTGAATCTTTCCAGAACTGGCAAAGCGAATTTCTCGCAGTAGCCTCTCTGGTAATTCTCTCCATATGGCTTCGGGAAAAAGGTTCTCCGGAATCCAAACCGGTAGATATGCCTCATAATGAAACACCTTAGTTTCCTCAATTCGGATTAAAAAAAGGGCTGCATCACAAGATACAGTCCTTTTATTTTTTTTATAACTGAATTTAAGTTAAACTTGTGCTTTTCCCTCGACACCGTCGGAATTATCAGTGGTGTTTCCCGTAACGGCTGCCGTAACAAAATTAACAAGGCTTACCAGCTTACCTACTTTGGTATCCCAATAGTAAGATTCTGTAGGTTCTACACGGATGATGGAAACATTCGGATCATCTTTACCATCCTCAAACCAAGCCTTTGCCATTGGTGACCATTTATCTTCAATCGTTGAACGGTCTTTATAAATAGTAGCATCACCGAATACCGAAAGATACTGATAGTCGCCATTGTTCATAAAGAACAGCTGAACTCTTTTATCGTCTTTAATTTCAAAATTCTTGTTGCTTGTATCACTGCTGATGAACCATAGATTTCCTTCATCATCTGTTTCCTGCAACGTCATTGGTCTTGAATTGATCGGAAGCGTCTGCAATTCTGTGCAGAACATACAGATTTTTGAGCTTTCTGATAAATCTTTGATTTTTTTAACAGCGTCCTGGTGTGTTAGATTTTCTGTTGACATAATTTAATATTTTAGTGATTTGATAAATAAAAATTACTGTTTACTATTCAAAAATCCGACCATAGTGAACCGCCGATCCAAAAATTGTAAACAATCAGTTTGTTTACACTAACTTAAATATAACATTCAGTTATGCTTTGATGAGAAAGCCAGTATAAGCTTAATTAAAGCGTTAATCAACGATCCACTAGTGCAATTCCAAGCTTTAAATATTAATGAATAGTTTTATGATATAAAAAGATGCAGGAGTTTTATAAAAAACGTACGTATGTTTCAGTCAAAAGATGCGCACGTTTTAGTGAAAAGATACGGACGATTTACCAGATCGTTTTAAATGCCGTTTTTCATCAGTAAAAAGGACTTCAGCATTTACCATAAATAATTTCTGATTCTGAAACTTTCTCAGTATTTTTACTGAACTTTTAATTTTAAAGAAAATGATTCAATACTTAGATAATATTCATCACAAAGATTCCAAAAACTTTTTTCTCATCGCAGGTCCTTGTATTATTGAAGGCGAAGATATGGCGCTTAAGATTGCCGAAAAAGTAGTAGAACTTACGAATAAATACAATATTCCGTACATTTTTAAAGGAAGCTTTAAAAAGGCCAACCGAAGCAGGGTAGATTCTTTCACGACCATCGGGGAAGAAAAATCACTTGAAATTCTTAAAAAAGTAGGGGAGACTTTCAACATTCCGACGACAACGGATATTCATGAAAATGAACATGCTGCATTAGCTGCACAATATGTAGATGTACTGCAGATTCCTGCATTCCTGGTTCGCCAGACCGATCTTTTGGTTGCTGCAGCAGAAACCGGAAAATGTGTGACCCTAAAAAAAGGACAGTTTCTTTCACCGGAATCCATGAAGTTTGCAGTTCAGAAAATTACAGATTCTCATAATCAGAAAGTCGCGATCATCGAGAGAGGAAATTCATTCGGATATACTGATCTCATCGTTGATTACAGAGGAATCCCGACCATGAGAAACTATGCTCCCGTTATTCTTGACGTAACGCATTCTTTACAGCAGCCAAACCAAAGCTCAGGAGTTACGGGAGGCCGTCCCGATCTTATTGAAACAGTAGCCAAAGCCGGAATTGCCGTAGGTGCAGACGGGATTTTCATCGAAACGCATCCAACACCGGAGACTGCATTGTCAGATGGAGCCAATATGCTGAGACTTGATCTTCTTGAAGATCTATTACAAAAATTAACAAGGGTAAGAGAAGCAATTTTATAATGAAAAAACTTTTAATAACAGTAGCGCTGTCCGTTTCAGCCATTTTTTATTCGCAAAAAAAAGATTCTTTACAATTTTCCTTACCGGAAAAATATAATCTTCACTTAGAAGAAAAGCAGGAAAATGATCAGATGATCATGATGGAATATATTCCTAAAGGTCAAAACTGGGATAATTACGATATTATTGTAACTAAAATAGTTAGTAAAAATTTAGCAAAAATACCATTGCAGACTTTTTTCGATAACAATAAAAAACTCCTTCAGTCGAAGACCAAAAATCTTAGAATTAAAGAATTATCCAGAAATAAAAATGGCGAGCGGGAATATATTCTTTTTACAGCGGAAGCCGATTCTTATGTAGATTCGCAAACTACCGAATCTCAGATACAATATTATACAAAAGGTGAAAATGATGTATTCATGTGTATTGCCGCAATAAAAGAAAAGAATTTACCTAAAGAACTTGTAGAAGAATGGTCAAAAGTTTTTCTGCAAAGTCAAATTATAAAATAAAAGTTATAACTTAACCGTTTGAAATTTTAAAACATTTCTTTTGAAAAAACTAGTTTTACCCTTGAGCCTTATGGTTCCTGCATTAGTATTCTCCCAGGTAAGAAAAAAGAAGGATACGATGAAAACCGCCAATATTGAAGAAGTGGTGTTTCAGAAAAAAGTGACAGGAAGAACCAATGATCTTACCACTGTGAAAATTTCGGCTAAAGATGCCCAGAATGTTGCGAGTATTTCCGGAGGTATTGAAGGAATTATCAAAACATTACCCTCTGTAAACTCCAATACAGAGCTTTCTTCACAGTATATGGTTCGTGGCGGAAACTACGACGAAAACCTGATTTACATCAATGATATTGAAATTTACAGACCTTTCCTGATTAGAAATTCACAGCAGGAAGGATTGAGTATCATTAATCCGGATATGGTTTCTACAGTAAACTTCTCTGCCGGTGGTTTTGAACCGAGATACGGCGATAAAATGTCTTCAGCATTAAATATTTACTATCGTGAACCTGAAAAGTTTGAACTTTCGGGAGAAGGAAGTTTAATCGGCGGAAGACTTACTGCAGGTTTTGCGGCAGGAAAAGATAAAGAAGACAACAGAAAATTCACGGCATTATTTTCAGGAAGATACAGAAATACAAACCTTGTTCTCAATACGTTAAAAGAAGATACCGACTTCAACCCGAAGTATATGGATTTTCAGACCTATCTGAATTACCATTTCAGCCCGAAATTAACACTGTCATTCATTGGGTTCTATTCTAACAATGACTACGAGATGATTCCTAAAGAAAGGGAAGTGGATTTCGGAAGCCTTCAGCAGCCTCTTAAACTGAACGTAGCTTACGGAGGAAGGGAAGATGATAAGTATAAAAATATGATGGGTACCGCATCTCTTAATTTTAAACCTTCTGATAAATGGAGGTTTACCCTTGATGCCTTTGCTTATCAAAACCGTGAAAGAGAATATTACAGCATCGCTTCTGCATATATATTGCAGACTTTTGATCCGGTAACCGGAGATCCGGTAACATCATACGATGCAGGCGGACAAATTGAGCATGCACGAAACGATTTGTTTGTAAAAACATACGGTGCTCAATTTAGAACCCGATTTTCACCAAATGTAAATACGGATATTGAAGTAGGATTTAAATATGAAAAAGAAAACCTTAAAGACCTTACCAACGAATGGAGACTGGTAGATTCTGCGGGGTACAGTCTTCCTCATGAAGCGTTTATTGATCCCAGAAATGCGGGAGACCTGAATCTGATGTATAATATTGCAGGCAATAATCATATACAGCCTACAAGAATGTCTGCTTATGCTCAATATTCTCAGAAATTTTTCTGGGGCACCAATAAAGTTTTTGTAAATGCCGGAGCAAGGGTTGCCCACTGGAGCTTTAATAACGAAACCATATTTTCACCAAGAGCTCAGTTTGCCGTTAAACCGGATTGGGATACGGATATGTTGTTTAGACTTTCGGGAGGAATCTATTATCAGGCACCTTTCTATAAAGAAATAAAAGACCTTGAAGGAAATTTCAATTCTTCCATACAATCTCAAAGATCCATACAGGCTATTTTGGCCAACGACTTTGAATTTTACATGTATGACAGGCCATTTAAGCTGACAACAGAACTTTATTATAAAAAAATGAATGACCTGATTCCGTATTATATGGATAACGTAAGAATACGGTATACAGGAAAAAATAACGCTTCAGGATATTCCTACGGAATCGACACAAGGCTTTTCGGGGAATTTGTTCCTGGAGTTGATTCATGGCTTTCTGCGAGTTATGCAAGGGTATATGAAAATATCGACGGGAAAGGGGATATTCCGAGGCCGACAGACCAGCGATTCAGGTTTGCAATGTTTTATCAGGATTATATGCCGAGATTTCCGGCAATGCGCGTCAACCTGACCTTAGTGTATGCTTTGGGATTACCGACGGGAGCTCCTGTGTTTACGGACCCTTATCAATATCAAAAAACTTTACCTTCTTACAAAAGGGTAGATCTTGGACTTTCATACGCATTTATTGATCCTAAAGAAAAGAAAAATACCTACGGATTCTGGGAAAATTTTGAGGAGCTGACACTTGGTGTTCAGGTGTTCAATGCTTTTAATATCAGAAACACCGTCTCGAACCAGTGGATTACTGATGCCAACACCAATTTCATGTATCCGGTTCCGGTACGGCTTACAGGCAGATTCTTCAACGTAAAGCTTGAATTTAGAATCAAATAAAAAATGATAAATAAAGAACTTCTGAATTTCAGAGGTTCTTTTTTCTTAATTCTATAACAAACCTTACAAAATTTTATAACAACGATACCACATATCTTTTTATATTTGCTGGTAGTTATCAATTAAAAACAATGAAAAAATATATCATTACGGCCGCATTATCTGTATTCTCAATACTTTCGGTTTCAGCACAGGCTAAGAAAAACACACAAGTTTCACTGCTTTACCAGGATTACATTGCAATTAAATCTGCCTTAGCTTCAGATGATGCCGAAAAAGCTTCAAAAGCAGCGTCTCAGTTCATTAAATCATCTTCAGATGTTAAGGGCAATATTATTTCCGAAAAAGAATTAACCACAATCAAAGAAGACGCAAAAACCATTGCAGCTTCTAAGAATATCGCGGCACAAAGAAAGTCTTTCCACAGGTTGTCTGATCATATGATAGCAGTGGCAAAAGAATTTAAAGTATCTCAAAATCCGGTGTACGTTCAGTATTGTCCGATGGCTGAAGCAAGCTGGCTGAGTGATGAATCTAAGATCATCAATCCGTATTACGGGAAATCGATGTTGTCTTGTGGGAATGTGAAGTCTACGATTAAATAGTAAAGAATTTTTATGGTTGCACAGATTCAGATTCGTCTGAAATCTGTGCAATTTATCTAATTGTAAAAGTTTATAACTCAAGGTGCATTACCTTATCAACAAGTCTGTTATTGAAAACTTCCGGCACCATCTTCATGATTAAGTTTCTGATGGCAGTAGCATTTTCCCACTGCGAAAACTTACCGAGTGTCCAGCTGGTATTCACCACATAATCCACTTTCTTTCTTCTTACTTTTTGAAATTCTTTAAACACTTTATTAAGGTCGTTGTTTTTACTATATAATTTCCCGATAATGTAGGCATCTTCGATGGCTTGGCAGGCACCCTGTCCCAGATTCGGAGTAGTAGCATGAGCGGCATCACCAATGAGACATAGATTTTGAGTATACCATTTCGGGATCGGAGAGAGATCAATTATATCATTAAGTATAATATTTTCCGGTATAGTATTTTTGATAATATCAAGTATCATTGGACAGAAATCTTCAAAATTTTCCTCGATACTGTGATAACGCTTGTATATCTTTTTATTGACAACCGCATACCAGTAAATTTTATTTCCAGACATTTTTACGAAGCCAAATCTTTTTCCTTTACCCCACGCCTCAATAGCTTCCTTATTATATTTTTCAGGAAGATCATAATTAGTCAATCCACGCCAGCAAATTTGCCCGGTATCCCTTATTTTTCCCGTTCTAAAAATATAATTTCTAATCCTTGAATGTATTCCGTCTGCACCAAACACGTAATTGCTTTCTATTTCATTTCCGTTGTTAAAGCTGAGAATATAATTTTCTTTTTTGTAGATTTTTGTGAGTGCGTGGTTTAATTTAATATTTTCGGAACCGGCATTTCCAGCAAGAATCTTCTGCAGATCAGCACGATGAATTGCTATATTGCAGGAATTATATTTCTTCTCCAGAGCAAGAAGGTTAGTAGTTGAAATATTGTTGAGCATAGGGTCGGTAACAGAGACCGCATGAATTTTATTTCCTGCCTGTTCGATCTGTTCCTTCAATCCTAACATATCAAAAACCTGCATGGCATTAATAGCCATCATAATTCCTGAACCTACAGGCTTTATTTCCGGAGCGGATTCGTAAACCGTAAAATCCAGACCATTTTTTTTCAGTATGTTTGCCAATGTTAGCCCTCCGATTCCGGCACCGACAATTGAAATGGAGTTCATTACTTTAAATTTTTCAGTTTATTCAACACATTTTTTTGTTTCCTGATAAAATTTTCAAGACTGTCTGTCTCCAAAGGATGTGCACTTTGATATTTTTCTATTTCTCCTAAAGTCTTTCTGATTTTAAAGACATCGTACCAACTATAGATTTCAAAATAGTTTTGATTAATTTCTCTTTTCAATTGAGCAAGTTTCTTTATTTTGACAAAATAGTTGTCTTGACTATTTCTTATAAGATTCAGGATTTCTTTTTTAGTTACAGAATCTCGAATCGATTCAGTCCTGGATTCAGCGCTTTTGTAATAATCTCCAGAATTACTGAGCACATCATTATAAATTTCAGCCACAAGACGCTTATCATTTTGAATGGAAGAAATTTCGGCATCCATATTCTGCAGATCCTGACGATTCTTAATATACTCAGCATAAATTCCGTCTAAGATATCCTGGCTTTTACTTAATCTTTTGATTGGGAAATTGGACTCTGCATTTTTTGCCGCTTGCTCCACAGTTTGAGTTTCGTCAGATTTTTCGTTTGAGCATGAAACAATAAAAAATATAAAAGCGGAGGTTATCAGGTTTCTGATCATGGTATGTTTGTTATAATAATAATTCTAAAGCAAGGAATAAAAAAAAAACGGAGCCTGAAAATCAAGCTCCGCTGCTATTTTTAACTTAAAAATTATTTACCCAGGTAAGATTTTAAGATCTTGCTTCTGGTGTTGTGTTTCAATCTCTTGATCGCTTTTTCTTTAATCTGGCGCACTCTCTCTCTCGTAAGATCAAAAGTTTCACCGATTTCCTCTAAAGTCATTGGATGTTTTCCGTTCAGACCGAAGTATAATCTTACAAGATCAGCCTCTCTTGGAGTAAGGGTATTCAATGCTCTTTCGATCTCAATCTGTAGAGATTCAAGCATCAGATCTTTATCAGGACTTGGTGATTCACCTGAACGTAATACATCATAAAGATTGGAATCTTCCCCTTCTACCAAAGGTGCATCCATAGACAAATGTCTTCCGGAATTTTTCATTGATTCCTTAATATCTTCCTCGCTCATATCAAGAACTTCTGCCAATTCCTCCGGTGAAGGTGGTCTCTCGTTTTCCTGTTCAAGGTGAGCGTAAGCTTTATTGATCTTGTTGATAGATCCGATTTTGTTCAATGGTAATCTTACAATTCTCGACTGTTCTGCCAAAGCCTGTAAGATCGACTGACGGATCCACCAAACTGCGTAAGAGATAAATTTGAAACCTCTAGTCTCATCGTACCTTTTTGCCGCTTTCATAAGTCCTAAGTTACCTTCATTGATCAAATCCGGTAAAGAAAGACCCTGATTTTGGTATTGTTTAGACACCGATACTACGAAACGAAGGTTAGCCTTGATTAATTTTTCCAGCGCGGCTCTGTCGCCGGCACGGATTCTTTGTGCTAATTCTACTTCTTCGTCCGCAGTAATCAATTCAACTTTACCAATTTCCTGCAAATACTTGTCTAATGAAGCAGTTTCCCTATTGGTTACCTGCTTAGTGATTTTTAATTGTCTCATCTATTTTTTCCTCGAAAAAGAGTTTCTATAATATTATACGTTTGAAGTAAACAAAAGGTTACAAATATTTCAATTAATTTTTGTTGAATTAAATTACATCTGGAAAAATAATTGTAAATTACGCGTTCTGCACTCTCTAAGGCGATTTTAATTCCAGCATTACTTAGATATATTATCAAAAAATTTCAATCTTTTTAAGTCTTAATTGAGTTGAGTCTTTATTGTTAGAAGCTTCTTCCCGCTTTCCGCACTCGCTATTTTTATTGGTTTCAGCGCGGCGGCTTTGCCGCCGCGCTGAAACCAATAAAAATGAGCTCAAACAAAGCTCCAATCGGGGCTAGGAAAGAAGGTCAAAATATTCCACTAGATATGATAAAAGAATTCACTATTCAATTGTTCAGTAATTTACTTTATCAAACCACCCCGTCAAAAATTCTTGCAGAATTTCCGCCACCCCTCCAAAGGAGGGGAATTTTTATGATGCCGATAAAATATCCACAATATTTGTCATCCTGAAAGGATCTAAACCAAGCTTTAAAAAATATGGTGAGATGTTTCCAGCATAAACTACACATAACAGATAAAAAAAAGCGAAACCGAAGTTCCGCTCATATCATCTTAAAAAATAGTAAATTGACCATTCACTATCTATTCACTTTAAGTTCATCGTTAAAAAAGATCATTCAGCCATTTTGCAAGTCTTAATCCTCCGTATAAAAGCTGTCTTTCCATCGTATTATTAAATTTATACTGGTAATCGTAAGAAAGTTTAGCATCATTTGGGGTCTGTGCATAAATGGTATTGGCAATTTTATGTGAATCATACAGCCAGTCTTCAAGCGCTCCTTTCTGGATTTCTTTTACTTCCTCATCAGATTTAATGTCTAATAACGCTGCATACTCGGTATAGCTGTATTTTTGGGAATCTACCAGTTTTCCGTCCCAAACAGAATGCAAATTGGTCTTATCGCCAAAATAAGTAACATTAATTTTATTTCCTCCCAGATCTTCAGCTCTTCCTACGTGTAAAGGCTGAGCAAGATCACCCATAATATGGATAAGGAAAATCAAAGCTATTTTTCTGTCTTTTTCAGAGGTTTTTTCATCTTTAATCTGACTGGAAAGTACATTTACCTGAGTATACAAACTCGGCCCGGCCTGTCCTTTCAGTTTCTGTCCAAAAATTTTGAAATCAGTTTGTGGATCAATGTTCACATAATGCCATGCTGATGCCTGCTTCCATGCTCCTGTTGTATCAGATTTAATAAAATCCGGCCAGTTTGCCCAGTACGCAAGACGTTCCCTCCCCATTATTTTTTTAATTTCCTTCCTCGCTTTCCCGGAAAGGTGATTTTCAGCAATTTCAGCAATAATTCTGTGCCCCGTTAATCCCCATGCATACGAATAAAGCGAAGTTGCCATGAATGCCAAAATCAGCATCTTAGAATAAATACTTTTCATTGTAAATAACATTTTCAGGCTGCAAAGATACAGTTAATTTTAAGGTTAAGATCAAGGTTGAAAGAAGGTTTGGGAAATTTAATCAAATCTTAATTTCAATTAAGTTAAGGCTAAGATTTATTTGTGACGCTAACTATTCATCTAATTTAATCTTGATCTTACATCAGTCTCAACCTTATTTTTTACTGTTTGTTCTTTTACTCATAATTATTTACTATTTTAGAATAAAATTAATCAACAATTATTTTTTCAATAATTTGAGATATACTAATTTTATAAGCCAAAATCACAGCGTACACTATGTATGATAACAATATTGTAGAGATGCATTACAATAAACTGCAGACAGATTTCAAAGCGGAAGCTGTGGCAGTAAACCTCTTGAAATATCACAGAGCAGTAAGCAATATATTCATCCAGCGGATCGGCATTAACGACCGTGCGTATCTTAAAGACATTAAAAGCATTACAAGCGATTATCTCGGCTTCGATGAAGAAGTTTTCATCATTGAAACCTACAGGGAAGGTATTTACGACTATCTTCCGGAAGGTCTTTTCCATCCGCCGTCACTGGGCGCAACACGGAAAAACGTGGAAAGTGTCGTAAAAGAAATCCGCAAACAGAAAAGGGTAGAAGAAGACGCGAGAAAGTTTTTCAGGCCTTTTGAACTGGAGGTTTTCTTTACTGAAATCAGTGCCCTGCTGAAAGAGTTCGATTTTGAAATTGCCAGTGATACCGATGCTCTGCTGAAAACGATAAGTGAACTCTGGCCGCTCATCAAAATGATGGATAAGCAGAATGCGTATATATTTATCTATATTCTACCGTTTTTTCACCAGATCCGCGGTGATAAAGCATGGTTTGAAAAATGCATGACTGCTTTTCTGCAGATTCCCGTGCAAGTAACTTTTGCACCGAATATTATTGATGGAGTCGAAGAGGAAGATGACTCTATGTTGTTAGGGAATTCCCGCCTCGGCGTCACCTATATTCCAAGCGGAAAACATATGGACGGACAGCGAAATTGGGTAGTAAATATCGGTCCGATTCCTTATACTGAAATGGAAAAATATATCGAGGGCAGTCCTTTCCGCAAAGTACTTAATGCAATGTACGATTACTTCCTTCCGGTAAGTGTGGATATAGAAGAAAATTTTATCACCGAAAAAGAGGAATTTTCATTTGCTTTGGAGAACGATGAAAGAAATTCAAACAGGCTCGGATACTCTACATTCCTCTGAAAATTTTTAACTATATTTACTAAACCAATTAAAAATATTAATTCGAAAAAGACACATGGAAATTTCTTCAGTAAAGGGAATCTTTTTAAGGTATATTCTTATGCCCTTATTTGCGGTTATTATGATGGTAATCCTCGGAATTATCAGAAGAAATAAGCCTGCGATAAAGATCAAGACCATTATTATTTACGTTCTGCTTTGCAGTTTATGTCTTGCCATTCCGGGAATCTTTGGATTTGCGGGGAATCTTTTCAATCCGTATTGGTATCTCATCGCGCAGGTCATTTATCTCGTTCTGGGAATAATTCATGTCAATCTTTCAGACAGATATTTCAAGAAACATTTTAGTTCTTTAACGAAAAGTATTTTGTTTGAATCTATCTTATCCATTACCTGTATTGGCTTTGGCGGATACTTGTTCTATCTTATCTTTAACTGGATGAGCCGTGGAACAGGTTATCCAATAATGGCAGCTACAAGTATATTAACATTCCTTGTTCCGTTGGTTTTCCACTATTGCTATGTTCAGCTGATCAGTATTCCGGTTGATATTTACAAGACCTGGCGCTATTCTCCGGATCAAAAACTTCCGGATTTTGAAGGAGCGGATTTTGACAGACTAATGGTCTTAAATGTTGAGTTAAGCAAAAATCTTGAAGATGCCAACAGGTTCAGGATTAAAGCTAAGACACTTCCTACAGGAATTACTTTCGGCGACTGGTTTTACAGGGTAGTTGATGATTACAACCACAAAAATCCGAATTCTGTGATTCATTTATCAGATCAGGAACGCGAACCATATTATTGGATTTTTTATACTAAAAAGTCATTCTTCAGCTTTAGAAAATATATTGATTTTGATCAGGACATCACAGAAAACAGAATCTCTGAAAATGATGTGGTGATCTGTAAAAGAGTCATCCAGCATGAAGAAGAAGGAATACGAAGAACACAATCTCACACCATCTAAAAATATTGAATATGATACAGCCTATTAAGCATTTTGCCATCAATTGGGTTGACGGGATGAAGGTTTCCCAGAGACATCTTAATGATCAGGATAATTTTTTAATCGATACCATCAGAGATTCCAGTTCACTGGGGATCACCGCATATAATTACGGGCTTTTGCCTATCTCCAACGAATTTACAGACCGCACTATTTTTGATGTCCACAATACGGCCACGAATGATGTACAATTGGTCATTAAGCGTTGCAGTGCAGTAACACTTGCCGGTTACAGGATAGAGCTGACTGACCGAAGAGTAAGTGTAAAGTCTCTTGCAAAGCTGATGAATGAAGAACAGGCAGATGGCGATTATTATATTTTAATTTCGGTAAATCCTTTTGATAAAGTGCCTTTTGGGGATATTGATCCTGAAGAAATTCCGCCTCGCCATCCGAATACACAGCCAAATCATCATATTGAGCTGCTTCCCGTAACATCGCTGAACAGCAGCTATTCGGGAGGAAATTACCTTATCATCGGTAAGGTTGACCTCAAAGGGAATATTGCCCAGGTAGATTCTAATTTTATACCGCCATGTACTTCGGTTCAAAGTCATCCGGCACTGCTCGATTATTACAATACTTTTGCAAAGTCTATCGGAAATCTTCAGCAATATGCCTTTAAAATCATTCAGAAAGCATCTCATAAAAACCAGAATACCGCTTTGGCGCAGAATGTTAAGTTTTTATGCAATACCATGATTAATACGTTTGGAGATATGTATTTCCAGTTCCGGAATATCACACCGTATCAGCCACCGGTATTCTTGATTGAATCGTTTGCAAAATTAGCACTTCGCTTGTACAATGCGACCCAGATTTTAGTACCTGCAGAATTGGAAGAAATGCTTAATTACAGCTTAGAATGGAGCGAAATTGCGCCTCATACATTGCTGAACCAGCTTTCTATTGTAGCAGAAACCAATTACGATCATCACAACTGCGGCGAACCGCTATTATACATTCAGCAGATGCTCAGAAGTCTTGAAATCATATTCTCGAAATTGAGTGAGCTGGATTATATCGGACAGAGAAAAGAAAACATCATCGTTAACGAACAGGAAGTCTCCAACAATAACAATCCGAAGAGGGGCTGGAGCGTTTTAGATTAAATTACAAAATATTTTAAATATTGATCCCGAAATTTTTTATTCGGGATTTTTTATATATAAAAACTTGTTTCAAATTTCATTTAACCAAAAAGACCAAAAGACTATTTTAAGTGCTTATTAGATAAACGATGTTCCCAAAGAGAAAAATCAGAGATTTTTAAAAACTATTGTCTTCTTTATTCTCCATATTAATTACCTTTAAATATTAAAAAGTATATACATCTTTTGCGGTTAAACTTAAATCAGCTAACAATTAAACAAAATTACGATCAACTAAGATTAAAATCATTTTTACAAATGAATATAGATAGAATAAGACAAGAAACTCGCGGACTTTCAGACGGAAAAATTTTTCTCAATAATGCAGGATCGTCTCTGATGCCATCAATAGTGGTGGATTCAATGAAAGAATATCTTGAACTGGAAGAACAGATAGGAGGATATGAAACGGCAAACAGAAAAGCAGATATTCTGGAAAAATTCTATGATGAAGCAGCAAAATTGATTAACGCAAAACCTTCCAATATTGCTTTTGCAACCAGCGCTACGGAGGCTTACGCCAAGGCTTTATCCAGCATTATGTTTAAAGAAGGCGATGTTATTATTACAACCGCAGACGATTATATTTCCAATCAGATTACTTTTATCTCGCTGCAAAAGAAATTAAAATTAAAAGTTCTACGAACTAAAAACCTGCCTGACAATGAACTGGATCTCGAAGATTTGGAAAAATTAATTAAAGAATACAATCCCAAATTAATCGCGGTAACCCATATTCCTACAAATTCGGGCTTGATCCAGAATGTGGAAGATGTCGGAAGACTCTGTAAACAATATGATATTCTGTATCTCGTTGATGCTTGCCAGTCGGTCGGTCAGCTTGCTGTAGATGTTGAAAAAATAGGCTGTGATTTTTTATCGGCTACGGGAAGAAAATTCATGCGGGGACCAAGAGGAACCGGGTTTTTATATGCTTCGGATAAAATTTTAGAACAGAATTATGCACCGCTTCTCTTAGATATGAGAGGAGCAGACTGGACTGAATTTAATGATTATGAATTATTTAAAACCGCAAAAAGATTTGAAAGCTGGGAAATTTCCTACGCTTCTTTAATGGGCTTTACTCATGCTTTGCAATATGCCAATATTATTGGTTTACCTGCCATAGAGCATTATAATAAAGGCCTGTCCGAAAGATTAAGAGAAAACCTAAAAAACAATGGGTTTGATGTCTGGGATTGGGGTAAGAATCTAAGCAGCATTATCACTTTTTCCGGTCCGGACGGTGACTTGGAAAGGATTCAAAATATTCTGAAAGAAAACAATATATTCTTTTCAGTTACCCATAAAAACTCTGCATTGATAGATTTTACCAGGAAAAATATTAATGGGATTGTTCGTTTGTCGCCGCATTATTTTAATACGGTTGAAGAAATTAACAGGGTTTCGGATGTTTTAAAGAAAGCTTTGTAGAAAGGCTTCGACAGGCTCAGCCTTACAACGCTTAAGTATATCGTAAGCACTCACAATGTCATCCTGAACTTGTCGAAGGGCAAAAAAGAGAGCCTTTCGACTCTCTTTTTTTATTGTTCCAGCTTTTCTTTAATATATTTTGCTGTATGTGATTTTTTATTTTTGGCAAGATCTTCGGGTGTTCCCGTAAATACGACTTCGCCACCGTGTTTCCCTGCTTCCGGACCAATATCAATAATGTAATCCGCACATTTGATAATATCCGGCTGATGCTCAATAACAATCACCGAGTGGCCGAGATCAATCAGCGCCTGCAATGACTTCAGTAATTTCTGAATATCATGGAAATGCAGGCCGGTGGATGGTTCATCAAAAATAAATAACGTCTTGTCTGTCGTAACGCCTTTTACAAGAAACGAAGCCAGTTTTACACGCTGAGCTTCTCCGCCTGAAAGAGTAGAAGAGCTTTGTCCCAGCTGCAGATATCCCAATCCAACTTCCTGTAAAGGCTTTAGTTTGGTTACAATTTTTTCTTCGCGGTTATCTTTGAAAAATTCCAGTGCATCATCTACCGTCATGTGAAGAATATCTGAAATATTCTTTTCGTCATATCTTACTTCCAGAATTTCACTTTTAAAACGGGTTCCTTTACAAACTTCGCATTCCAGCTCTATATCTGCCATGAACTGCATCGATACATTGATGACACCTTCGCCTTTACACTCATCACATCTTCCGCCGTCAACGTTAAAAGAAAAATGCTTCGGTTTGTAGCCCATCATTTTGGCCACTTTCTGTTTGGCAAACAGATCTCTGATGTCATCATAAGCTTTAAGATAGGTCACCGGATTGGAACGTGAAGATTTCCCGATTGGGTTCTGGTCGATCAGCTCAATATGCTTGATGAGTTTTTTAGGAAAATCAACGGAGTCGTAATCTCCTTTTTTACCGCCCATTCCCAGCTGAATCTGGATATCATTGGTAAGAATTTCTTTCATTAAGGTAGACTTTCCACTTCCTGAAACCCCGGAAATAACCACAAGATTTTCCAGTGGGACATCTACATCAACATTTTTAAGATTATTCTGACGCGCTCCTTTGATTTGAATCCATTCTTTCGCTTTCCTGCGTTCTTTAGGAATTTCTATTTCCAGTCTTCCTGTAAGATATTTAGATGTTAAAGTATCAGCATCTTTAAGTTCTTTATAATCTCCTGCAAATACTAATTCTCCTCCAAGATATCCTGCTTCCGGACCTATATCGATAATATAATCAGCTGCTCTCATTACATCTTCATCATGCTCCACTACGATTACTGTATTTCCGAGATCACGAAGGTTTTTCAGAACGCCGATCAGGTTTTCCGTATCCCTGGAATGCAGTCCGATGGATGGCTCATCAAGAATATAGATTGACCCAACAAGAGAACTTCCCAGGCTTGTCGCCAGGTTAATCCTTTGGCTTTCACCACCAGAGAGTGTATTGGAAGTACGGTTGAGGGTTAAATATCCCAATCCCACCTTCAATAAAAACTCAATCCTTGTTGTGATTTCATATAACAGTCTTTTGGCAACCTCCTGATCATGCTCAGATAGTTTTAAATCTTTTATCAGTGGAAACAGTTCATCTAAAGGCAATTCGATCATCGATTGGATATTATGACCGTCGATCTTCACCCAGCTGGTCTCTTCACGCAGCCTCAGTCCTTCACAGGTAGGACATAATGTTTTTCCACGGTATCGGGAAAGCATTACCCTGTACTGTATCTTGTATAAATTTTCTTCAAGCATTTTGAAGAAATTATCAATGGATGGGAATGTACTTTTTCCGTCACCTTTCCAGAGGTATTTTTTCTGCTCTTTGGTAAGCTGATGATACGGTTTATGAATCGGGAAGTCTTTAGCCTTTTTAATAAAGTCTTTTTTCCATTCGCTCATGCTTTCACCTCGCCATGAAGCTACCGCATCTTCGAAGATGGAAAGCGCTTTATTGGGAACTACAAGATCTTCATCAATTCCGATTACTTTTCCGTACCCTTCACAGGTGGGGCAGGCTCCGTAAGGATTATTAAAGCTGAAAAAATGAACATTCGGTTCAAGGAATTCTATTTCGTCCAGCTCAAATTTGTTGGAAAATTCTTTTACTTTTCCGGTGTCGGTATTCTTCAGGTAACAATATCCGCGTCCTTCGTAGAAAGCCATCTGAATAGAATCTGCAAGCCGTTGCAGGAAGCTTTCATCTTCTTCGTACGAAAACCGGTCAATCACCAGATTGATTTCCATATTCTTTTCGGGAGTGAATCCGAAGCTTTCCAGATCTTCTATTCCGGCTACATTGCCGTTGATCTCAAGCCTTGTAAATCCGGCAAGCTTGAGAACATTTAGATTTTCCGCAAAATTATCCGCGTCATAATCCAGCGGAGCAGTTAACAGGAATGATGAATCTTTTTTGGATGCTTTAATAAAATCCACTACATCAGAAACCGAATCTTTTTTAACCTCTTCGCCGGAAACAGGGGAAAATGTTCTTCCGATTCTTGCAAAAAGCAGTTTCAGATAATCGTAAATTTCCGTTGAAGTTCCTACTGTGGACCGCGGGTTGGAAGAAATTACTTTCTGCTGGATGGCGATGGAAGGGGCAAGCCCTTTGATATCGTCAACTTTCGGTTTTTCCAGTTTACCTAAAAACTGTCGTGCGTAGGAGCTCAGACTCTCTACATATCTTCTCTGTCCTTCCGCATAAATGGTATCAAAAGCCAGTGAAGATTTTCCGCTTCCGGAAACTCCTGTAATGACAATCAGCTTATTTTTCGGGATAAGAACATCAATGTGTTTCAGATTGTTAAGATGTGCGTTCTTAACGAATATCTGTTTTTTAATATCTATATCTGTTGTTTTAGCCATAGTAAAATTAAGACTAACAAAATTACGAAATTCTGACGGATTTCTGACGGTTAATTGAATGCTAATTCCTTACTTACTTTTACATTGTATTTGTATGCATTTAACATAATTTTATTGAGAAATTATTGCATACTGTTCTAAAATTATTTAACATTGCAGGATAAAATGTAATTAGATATGAGAAAGTTCTTAAGAGATCTGATTACACATCTGATGAGAAAAAGATAACAACGATAATTCCCCGAAAATGCAGTTTTTTTAAAGCTGCATTTTTTTTATGACAACTATCATTTGTATGTCTTGACGAACTCCACTACTTTTGGCGTCACAAATAATTAACTATAATTCTGACATATGATACGAAGAGCAGGAAGTATTTTTTTTCTCGGAACTTTATTTTTCGCACAGGCACAGGAAAAGTCTACTGATATCGAGACTATTGAAATTCAGGGGAAGCTTTTTTCCACACCGTTTAAAAGTGCCAACCAGAATATCACCGTTATCACGAGGGAAGAAATTATCAATTCACCTGCAAAAAGTATTGATGAAATCTTGCAGCAGGTCACGGGAATGGATATCAGAAGGAGAGGCGCCAATGGAGTGCAGAGTGATATCGGTTTTCGGGGAAGCTCTTTTGAGCAGGTACTCTTACTTTTGAACGGAATCCGTATGAATGATTCCCAGACGGGGCATAATTCGATGAACCTTCCTGTGGATCTTGGCGACGTAGAAAGAATTGAAGTCATAAAAGGTCCGGCAGCCAGGCGTTTCGGGCAAAATGCATATGCCGGGGTTATTAATATCATTACCAAAATAGATCCGGGCAAAAGGGTAAAAGTAAACGTGGAAGGCGGTGATTATGAAACCTATGAACTGGGGTTCAACGCACAACTTGGAAATGAAAAATTTTCCAATTCTTTGCAGGCGAATTCTTCCGGATCACAGGGTTATATGTACAATACGGATTATGAAATCAGGAATGTTTTTTATCAAAGCAAGCTGAATATAAAAGACGGAAGCATCAGACTTCAGGCTGGTTTTTCTGAAAAGAAATTCGGGGCCAACGGATTCTATGCCTCAAAAGCCGCAACGGAACAATATGAAGAAACACAGGCTTCTGTGATAAGTCTTGCTCATCAGCAGACGTTTGGAAAATTAAAATTAAATTCAAATGTGTATTGGCGAAGAGGGCAGGATATGTATCTTTTTAACAGGCAAAAGCCTGAAATCTACCGCAACATGCATATCGGAAATAATGTTGGCGGAGAGGTTAATTCCAGCTATGATTGGGGATTAGGAACAACAGGAATCGGAGTTGAGCTGAGAAAAGAATTTCTGGCAAGCAATAATCTTGGTGAAAGAAACCGCTTTGTGTCTCAGGTATTTTTCGAGCATCATTTTTCTTTGCTGGACAAAAAACTTAATATCAGTCCGGGAATATCATGGGCCAATTATTCTAATGAAGGCAACTTTTTCTATCCGGGACTGGATGTAGGATACAGCTTTAACCAAAACAACAAGGTGTATGGAAATATTGCAAAAGTTCATCGTATTCCTACTTTCACCGATCTTTATTATACAAGCAAAACCGAGCAGGGAAATCCTGATCTTTTACCTGAAAATGCAGTCTATGCAGAAATCGGGTATCAGTTTCAGACCAAAAATATATTAGCCAAAATAAGCGGTTTTGTGAGAGATACGAATGATGCTATTGACTGGACAAAAATGAAACCGGAAGATCCGGTGTGGTACGCTCAAAATATCGGGCAGACAACCATAAAAGGAATTGAGACAGAATTTAACCACCGCCTGAAGGACTGGCTGAAATATACTGTCGGATACACTTATCTTGATAACAAGTTAAACAAACCTGCGGATTTTTCGACAAGATATCTTCTGGATAATTTAAAGCATCAGTTTATTGCCAAACTGGAAACACGCTTCCTGAAAAACTTCACCAATGAAATTGTCTACCGTTATAACGAAAGACTGAATAACGGCAGCTACAATCTTGTCGATGATAAATTAAGTTTTGTTAAAAAAGATTTTTCGGTGTATGTTCTTGTTAATAATTTAACAAATACTTCATATACAGAAACATTTGGGGTTCCAATGCCACAAAGGTGGTTTCATTTAGGATTATCTTATAATTTTAATATTAAATAATTGTTAACTATTGATGAATTAAAGTTAATATTAACAAATTGTTAATTAATTTACATTTGCAAAAATTTTTCAGATGAAATTCTCATTAGGATTAGGCTTGGGGCTATTTTTAAGTGTAACATTCTTCAAAGCACAGGAACATATTTCCAGCTTCAATGCACTGACCGTAACATATAAATTTCATCCGAAATTTTTTCTTTATGCTGAAGGACAGTCGAGAGGAATCCAGGAATATACATATCCGGATTATTATGAGATAAAGGGTGGATTGGGCTACAATCTTACCAAAAACCACAAACCTTTTATCGGATTGGGAAGATACGCCACTTATAAGGATAAGAAAATTAATAAAGAGGAATTCAGGGTATGGCTTCAGGACGTCATCGATTTTAAAAAAGGGATCGTGAAGTTCGAAAACAGATTACGAGCTGAAAAAAGCTGGTTTTATGAACCGCAGACTGATAAAAGCTCGGAGAGAATGCGTTACCGTTACCGTCTGAATGTAAGTGTTCCGCTGAATGCAAAAGAAGTGAAAAAAGGAACTGTTTTTGCCAATGTATACGATGAAATTTTCCTTGTAAGCCCGATGAAGCCTACTTTTGCCAGGAACAGGGTATATGGCGGTTTCGGCTATCAGATTGACGACTACTTCGGTGTTCTCGGAGGTTATTTATGGCAGAGGGAATTTGAAGCTTCGGGAAATAAAAATTTCCACTTCGTATACCTGGCTTTAAACATCAATATCGACGGGACGAAGCATCCTAAAAAGACATATGACTTCCCTGGTGCGGATTAAACTATTGCTTAATTTTTAGCCTTAAATTAATCTTAAGTTTGCAATGAGAGGCAATGATGTTAGTTAAAATGAAATTTAATCATCCACATGTAAAAAGCATAGTCGCTAATCAATCATTAATCATTTTTATCTAATATTTTTCAATCAGGTAGTGATAAGCTTTAAGGTATTTATTAAATCTTTTGATATCTTTTGGGGTCAATTCTCGGTTTACTCTTCTAAGATCCATATTATCTCTTAAATCATTAAGTTTTACAGCAACGGCTAATGGTGAACGCTCGGTTCTTCTTACAAAATCATCATACTCTTCATCCGGGTCAAACTTTGTAAGGCAGCTGATCGCAAAAATGATATATTCCGGAAAGCCTTCACCACGAAGATAATCCAGACTGTATTCCTGTGGATGGTCTTCAACAACATCATGCAGAACGCCCACAATTTTTTCGTCCATGGTTTTTCCGTATTCCATCACGCGCATGACGTGGGCAATGTAGGGCGCATGATATTTATCTGTCTGACCTTTGTGTGCCTTATCGGCTATTTTTATCGCTTTGTTGAGTAGTTCTTCTTTTGTCATCTTCACTAAGTAGAGTACAAAAATAAAAAATGCCACAACATTTGAGACATTTTTTTAATAATAATTTCGTGTAATACGCATGCATGCCTAATTTCAAATATAATTATTTATTATCCGGACCTTTTTGAGGTATTATCGAGTTAAGCATCTTATAATCCGTAGTATCTTTTCTCTTGTCTTTAAGGCTGGAATATACCGATTCATCAGGTTTTGCGGAAGGCATTTTGTATATTTTTCTTTGAGGATCGGCCGGCTTCATTGCTTTATCGCGGAAATAAAACTTCTTTTGTTTCGTCGTATCAGGAGGTATCAGAAGTTTCTTTTCTTTTTGCTGTCCCGAAGCAGACACTGCAAACAATATAACCGGAATTACTAGTATTTTCATCAGTAAAAATCTTTAAGATTAAACTATAGGTAGGTATAGTAAAAACAATTTAAACCTTATTTTTATTACATTGTACGGTTCATTTTGATATTTATTTGCTGCAATAAAAAAAGCGTCTCAACATTGAGACGCCTTGAAATCAAATTTATATATAAAAGACTAATAAGCTCCTTTTTCAATATAATGGGCAGCAATTTTTTCTGTTAATGCCACTACATTCGGATGGTTGGTATATTTTGTAAACCTTCTTAATCCGGACAGCATCATTCTTTGCTCATCACCTTCGGCGAAAGAAACGATTCCTTCTTTTGCTGCAGTAATGATTTTTTCAACGGCTTTGTAAAGATTCAGCTGAGCCATTGCTGCTTCTACAGAATCCAGTGAGAAATGTTTTTCAGCTCTCAACACTGTAGATTCTGCCATATAGATCTGGTTAAGAATTTCAGAGGCATTCAGTAACAAATGCTGCTGTTTTTCAATATCCATCATATATTTCTGAAGAGCGGCTCCTGAAACCATTAAGAATACTTTTTTAAGATTGGCAATGATCGCTTTTTCTTCACTCATAAAAGCAGAGTAGTCAGGAACATCAAACGATGGGATTCCCATCAGTTCTTTGCTGATTGCCATCGCCGGAGACAGTAAGTCTAATTCCCCTTTCATTGCTCTTTTGATCAACATTCCAACGGCAAGAAGTCTGTTGATTTCGTTGGTCCCTTCATAAATTCTTCCGATTCTTGCATCTCTCCATGCAGATTCCATTGGAGTATCTTCTGAGAATCCCATTCCTCCATAAATCTGGATTCCTTCATCCGCTGTATTTTGAGTAAGATCTGAAACAAAAACTTTAAGAATTGATGCTTCTACCGCAAACTCTTCAACACCTTTTAATTCAGCTTGCTGATGATCCATTCCGCCTGCAACTAATTCTGCAATTTTATCTTCAACATTTTTTGCCAAACGGTAAGATCCTGCTTCACTTACAAAAACTCCGGTGGCCATTTCTGCAATTTTCTTTCTGATTGCTCCGAAAGTTGAGATAGAAACACCAAATTGTTTTCTTTCATTTGAATATTGAATAGAGTGGTTTAAGATCCTTCTTTGTCCGTCAAGGTTGGCTGCAGCCAACTTGATTCTGCCGACATTCAATGCATTTAGAGCGATTTTGAAACCGTTATTTCTTTCACCCAGCATATTTTCAACAGGAACTTTCATATCATTGAAAAAAACCTGACGGGTAGAAGACGAACGGATTCCTAATTTATGCTCTTCCTCACCGAAAGTTAAGCTTTCAGGATTTTCAAGTTCAGAACGGTTGATTACGAAACCTGTGATGTTTTTATCATCATCTATTTTGGCAAACAAAGTGAATGTATCTGCAAAGCCTGCATTGGAAATCCACATTTTTTGTCCGTTGATGATGTAATGTTTTCCATCCTCAGATAATTTCGCTCTTGTTTTTCCAGAGTTGGCATCAGAACCGGCATCGGGTTCCGTTAAACAATAAGCTCCGAATTTCGTTCCAGTAGCCAGATCCGGAAGATATTTCTTTTTTAATTCTTCACTTCCGTAAAGAAGGGTTGGAAGTGTTCCGATTCCGGTGTGAGCTCCGTAAGCTGTTGCTAATGAGCCATTTCCTCCCGAAACATAATCGCAAGCCAGCATTGTACTGACGAATCCCATTCCAAGACCGCCGTATTCTTCAGGAACAGTGATTCCCAGCATTCCCATTTCTCCCAGTTTACGCATTGTTTCTTCCGTTAATGCATAATCTTTTTTCTCAAAACGATCATGATGCGGAACTACTTCTCTGTCTATAAATTCTTTCGCAGAATCGCGAAGCATTTTCTGTTCTTCATTCAGTTCTTCAAGACTGAAAATTTCGTTTGCAGGAATTTCTTTAATTAAGAATTCACCACCTTTTACTATATTTCCCATTTAATACTTGATTTTTATTTAATTTCTATTTATTTCTAAGATTTCAAACATATCAGGATGTTTTAACGAATACTTAATTTTAATTTTTTGATTTAATTTATATTTTGAATTTTGATTTTCGAGTTCAAATTCAAACTTTTTTTCTTTAACACTATAGCTTAGATAGGCTACTGGTCTCTTTCCATATCTTTGTGGAATACTGTCAAGCTTTGAAATAAATCCGATTATTTTATTGGTTTCTTTTGAGTTTAAAAATTTATACTTTCTTTGTTTTGCTAATTCAAGCGAAATAGACAGCGTACTAAAAATCAAGATAATTGAGAACACTGTCATAACACCACTTAGAAAAACATATTTTATTTTTTTCCAAGGATACCAGAAGAATTTTCCTGGATTTTCGCCCACAACCTTTTCGTATGTAGATAATGTTAGCCCAACATAGCTGAATAAAATTAATACAAAGAATAACATTGATATCCAATAACTATTATTATAATCATAATTGTATCCAAAAAAATAGATAATTAATACGATTGAAATAATAATGAAAAGAGAAATTTTCTTGCCTGTTGACATTGTATTAAAGCAATTCAAAAATGCTTGCTGCTCCCTGTCCTGTTCCCACGCACATCGAAACCATTCCGTATTTGTTTCCGCGTTTTCTCATTTCATCAAGAAGCTGAACGGTTAACTTCGTTCCGGTACATCCAAGAGGGTGGCCCAAAGCAATTGCCCCTCCGTTTACATTGAGAATATCCGGATTTAAGCCTAATTCTTTTTTAATAGCAACAGACTGCGATGCGAATGCTTCGTTCAATTCTATTAATTCAATATCTTTTAATTCCAAACCAGCTTGTTTCAAAGCCTTCGGAATGGCATAAATTGGTCCCATCCCCATGATTCTTGGCTCTAATCCTGCAGCTGCATAAGCAACCAATCTTGCTTCCGGTTCCAATCCTAATTCTTTTACCATTTCCTCGCTCATCACCATCACAAAGGCTGCTCCGTCACTCATCTGTGATGAGTTTCCGGCGGTTACACTTCCTCCGTTGGCAAAAACCGGTCTTAATTTAGCTAAACCTTGTAAAGAAGTATCAGCTCTCGGACCTTCATCTACTGAAAAATCAAATTTTTTGGACTGAATCTTCTGATTTTCATCCAGAAAATTATATTCAACAGGAATCGGAACAATCTGGCTGGCAAATCTGCCTTCCTGATTGGCTTTTAAGGCTTTCATATGAGATTCAAAAGCGAACTGGTCCTGTTCTTCTCTCGTGATTTTATATTGCTTCGCTACTTCTTCCGCAGTATAACCCATTCCCCAATAATAATCGGGATTTGTTTTGGCGATATCTGTTTCCGGAACAGGTTTATATCCTCCCATCGGAATGTACGACATAGATTCTGTACCTCCGGCAATAATGCAGTCTGCCATTCCGGCCTGAATTTTTGCAGAAGCAATGGCAATCGCCTCACTTCCTGATGCACAGTATCTATTTACGGTAACTCCGGGTACTTTATCGGTGTTTAAACCCATTAAGGAAATCAGACGTGCCACATTTAAGCCTTGTTCAGCTTCGGGCATAGCGTTTCCTACAATCAGGTCATCAATTCTATTTTTATCTAATTGCGGAAGCTCAGCCATTAATTTTTCAATTACGGTTGCCGCCATCACATCAGGTCTTGTAAATCTTAAACTCCCTTTTGGTGCTTTACCAACGGCAGTCCTGAACCCTTTTACGATATATGCTGTTTTCATTTGTTTAAATTATTTCGGATTTACACCGGGTTTCACCCGATGCTATTTTATTTCGCCCTTTCCTGGCTCAAAAACTTTAGCTTTATTAATTTTATTATTATGCTATTAACAGTTCGCTTCTACGAAGCTCTGTTAGTTTCTCAACGGTTTACCATTCTGCAACATATATTGAATTCTCTCTAATGTTTTTCTCTCTCCGCAAAGCTGCAGGAAAGTTTCTCTTTCAAGATTCAATAAATACTGTTCTGTAACCACGGTTGGTTCGGAAAGATTTCCTCCCACCATGACGTAGGCTAACTTGTCTGCGATTTTCTTATCGTGTTCGGAGATGTAATTTCCGGTAAGCATCTGGTCGGTTCCTACATAGAACATTCCAAGCGCATCTTTACCTAAAACTTTTACCCTTTGTTCGATAGGTTGAGTATAACCGTGTTCTGCTAAGCTTTTAGCAAGCATTTTTGCGGTTTTAATCTGCGTTCTTTTATCTACTGCCACGATATCTTTTCCATATTCAAGAATTCCCATATCGTAAGCTTCATAAGCGGAAGTAGCTACTTTTCCCATAGCTATATTCATGAAAGCGTCACGAAGTCTGTTGTTCTTCACGTCATCGTTGTGAAATTCTCTTGATGTTCTTAAGGTCAATTCCTTAGTTCCTCCACCGCCGGGAATAACACCGACTCCGGTTTCAACCAGTCCGATATATGTTTCTGCTGCAGCAACCACTCTGTCGGCATGCATGGTCATCTCACAACCACCACCCAGCGTCATTCCGTGAGGAGCAACAACTACAGGAATAGAGGAGTAGCGAACTCTCATCATTGATTTCTGGAAATAAGCGATTGCCATATTCAGATCATCCCAATCCTGTTCAATAGCCATCATCAGAATCATTGCTAAATTGGCACCTACCGAGAAATTGGTTCCCTGATTTCCGACAACCAATCCGTCATATTCTTTTTCAGCTAAATCAATCGCTCTGTTTAATCCATCCAGAACTTCGCCTCCTAAAGAGTTCATTTTAGAACGGATTTCAAAGTTGATGATTCCGTCGCCCAAATCTTCAATAGCGGACCCGGAATTGCTCCACAGTGTTTTGTTTTTTCTGATATTGTCTAAAATAATAAAAGCATCCTGTCCCGGAATGTTATTGTATTCACCGGAGTTTTTATCAACGTAAATGCTTTGTCCTTCATCATTAACTTTATAAAATGTTTCTAAATTTTTAACCCAGTCTGAAACTTCATAGCCTGCATCTTTAGCCAATTCAACACCTTTTTGAACGCCAACGGCATCCCAGATTTCAAACGGACCGTTTTCCCAACCGAATCCGGCTCTCATGGCATCGTCTATTTTGTAAACTTCATCAGAGATTTCAGGAACTTTATGAGAAACGTAAGCGAATAATGCACCTAAAGATTTTCTGTACAGTTCTCCGGCCTTATCTTTTCCGCCAATCAATACTTTAAATCGGTCAATTGGCTTGTCAATTGTTTTAGTCAATTCCAGTGTCGGGAAAGAAGATTTACCCTGAAGTTCATATTCTAAAGTATCAAGATTTAACCCGTGAATCTCAGATTTTCCTTCTGCATTTTTTACTTTTTTATAAAAGCCCTGTTCTGTTTTAGATCCTAACCACTTATTGTCGACCATTTTCTGGATATAATCCGGCAGAGCGAAAACATCATTAAAATCATTAGCTTCAGCACCGCTTTGGCGAACTCCGTTTGCCACCATAACCAAAGTATCCAGACCTACAACATCTGCTGTTCTGAAAGTAGCGGATTTCGGACGGCCAATTACCGGACCTGTCAATTTATCAACTTCTGAAACGGTTAAACCTAATTTCTGAACGTTGTGAAGAAGATCCATCATTGAGAAAACACCGATTCTGTTGGCAATAAACGCCGGAGTATCCTTTGCTAAAACGGTTGTTTTTCCTAAGTATTTTGCGCCGTAGCTCATATAGAAGTCAATCACTTCCGGAAGCGTATCATTGGTTGGAATAATTTCTAAAAGAGGAAGATATCTTACAGGGTTGAAAAAGTGTGTTCCTGCAAAATATTGTTTGAAATCTTCGCTTCTTCCTTCTGTTAAGAAATGAATAGGAATCCCGGATGTATTGGAAGAGATCAATGTACCCGGTTTTCTGAACTGCTCAATTTTCTCATAAACGGATTTTTTGATGTCAAGTCTTTCAACAACAACTTCAATGATCCAGTCTGTATTTTTTATTTTTTGTAAGTCGTCATCAAAGTTTCCTACTTTAATTCTATCGGCAAATTTCGGAGAATAGAGCAGGGCAGGACTCGCTTTTTTAAGTTTTTCAAAGTTTTCTGAGGCAATCCTGTTTCTTACCGCCTTATCGTCTTTGGTCAAACCTTTTTTCTGTTCCGCTTCAGTAAGTTCAAAGGGAACAATATCCAGCAGCGAAACTTCTACGCCAATGTTGGCGAAGTGTGCCGCAATACCGCTTCCCATAATTCCTGAACCAAGAACTGTAACGTGTTTGATTCTTCTTTTCATTTGATTTATTATTTGTAATTGTTTTAATGTTACCGTTATTCTGAATCCTGAAAGTTTCCGTTTTAAATATCTACAATTGATTCTTCTTTCAGAATATAAAATACTTTAAAGTTATTTTCTGTTGTTTAAATCTGTGGCGATTTTCATGATCTCGGTCATCACTTCTTTGAAAGTTTCAAGCTTTTCCGGAGCAATTTTCTCCATAATTTTTTTATTGAAGTTAACGACGACTTCTTTAGACATGTTTCTCGAATGCAGACCTTTATCAGTAAGCTTTATGATAACTTCCCGTTTATCTGTAGTGGTTTTTTCTTTGTAGATATAGCCATTATCTTCGAGAAGCTTTATAATTCTTGTTAATGAAGTGGGCTCAATAGCCATTTTAGGTCCAAGATTTGTACTTCTTGTTCCTTCTTTAGGATCAATTTTGAGGAGAGTAAGTGCCTGAACAGCCGTAGAATCGTGTTCCTGAGCCATTTCGGTATACATCTTGGAAACAGCAAGCCAGGTTTGTTTCAGAATTAAATCAACGTTCTCTATTTTCTCTTTCTTGTTATCCATCATTTTTATATCAAGGTTTTACCCAAATATAGTAAATATTATGCATGCATAGTATTTATTTACGTTAAAATTTGTTAACAGATTGAAAATAAAAGTCTTAATTGATATGATGAGCATAATATTATGCATGCATAGTATATCAATTTAATAAAGAAAGGCAATTGTTAATAGATGGTTTTCAATAAAACAATAATTTCTTCAAAAGATTTACATTGATGAATATCTGCAAATCCTGAAATCGTCCACTGTTTATTCTTAAATTCAAATGTGAATCTGGAAAGATCTTTTCTGAAATTTTTCTGTAGTAATGAAAACAACATTTCTTTGTACACGTCCGGAGCAATGATGTGTGGCGGAACATATTCCGGATTGATCTCAAAAAGGGTAGCCCTTGTGAGTTCTTCATGCTGTAAGAGAATGTCTTCTACCATACCTGTATATAAATGTTCTTCTTTTACATACCAGATCTTATCAGCAAATTCTTTTGCCAGTCTCCAGTCGTGGGACGAAAAAAGAATTAGCTTATTATGTTCCTTAGCAAGTGTCCGAAGGGTTTTAAGAATGATAATCTTGTTTTTCTCATCCAGATGCGTTGTTGGCTCATCAAGGATAATGATAGGAGCATTTTGTGTAATAGCTCTTCCTATAAAAGCCTTCTGAAGATTGCCATCAGATAGGTTTCTGAGCGGCGTATCTTTATACTGAACCAGATCCAGCGCTTGAATGATGTGCAAAACTTCATCCCGGTCTTCTTTTTTAAGCTCGAAATAAAAAGGATAGTAAATATATTTTCCTAATGAGATCAGGTCTTCAACGGTATAATTTTGCGGAATAACGGAACCTGAAAAAACAATAGCGATCTGCTCCGCAATTTCTTTGGCAGAAAGTTGTCTTATACTTTTATAATTGATGAAAATTTCGCCTTTGAGAAGCGGTACCTGATGTAATATGGATTTAATTAGGGTTGTCTTACCTACACCGTTATTACCAATCAACAGGCAGACCTCACCCAAATTCAAATTGGTATCTGCATTGGAGATTAAGGTTTTATTGTAACCGATGTTTGCTTGCTTGATTTGTAAATGCATTTTGTTTTTATTTCCCGCGGATTTCGAGGATTTTTACAGATTTTAATCTATTACTAAATGACATGTTTAATTTTTTATATTTATTTTGTCATACTGGAAGCATCTCTACAAAGTTAATTTAGATTCCTACGGAATGACAAACCTGGAATAAAATTAAAAAGTATACTCAAAAACCTGCGCTATCTGCAAAATCCGCGAGAGAATTTAAAATTAACAATTTACTTATTCACAATTCACTTTCATATTTTATTCTGCTTCAAAAGCATTCCCAAAATCACAGGAATTCCAAAGACTGAACTTATCACATTCAACGGAATCTGAGTTTTTTCTGCGATTATTGAAAAGATCAACATGATCAGCATTCCTAAAAACATGTTTAAAATCCATTGCTGCCAGAGCTTTGCAGGATTATAGACCAGTCTGCAGAAATGAGGAACAATAATTCCGATAAACAAAACCGGACCTAGAAAAGCCGTTACAGAAGCTGAAAGCAGGGAAGAAGCAACAACTATTAATATTTTAAGTTGATTCAGATTCACTCCCAGACTCTGTGCATACGATGTTCCCAGGGAATTTCCAATCAAAGGTTTTATGGCTTTAAAACAGACCCATAAACCCGCTAGAATTAAGATGGATAAAACATAAATCTGATTTCTCGACACCATATTATTTGCTCCGAAAGACCACAAAACATAGTTTTTCAGGCTCTGATTTTCTGCATATAATTGCAGCAGGGAAACGATCGCTCCTGCAAAGGCTGATATCAGAAATCCAAAAATGATGAGATAAGACTTATCCTGAAACTTTCTGGTTATGCCAAGGAAAACCAGCATCAGCAATAAGCTTCCCCCAATAGCTGCAAAGCTTAAAAAGCTATTCTGAAGAAACTCCGGCAGGAAAATATCATGTGAAAAAAAAATATAAAAAGCAACCGATAAACTGGCCACAGAAGTGATTCCTAAAATGTCGGGTCCGGCAAGAGGATTCTGAAAATATTCCTGCATCAGAAACCCGGAAGTAGGAATGGAAATTCCGGCCAAAAGTATTACTAAAACACGGTTTACACGAATTTCCGCAATCTGGCTGCTTGAGGATTCCGAAAAAAAGTCCTGAAAATGTAAACTTAAAAATCCTGTATTCAGGTTTATAATCATTGCCAAAAGAATGGCAAAAAATAAAACCAAACACAGGATTTTAAATTTATCTGACATAAAAAGTCTGATGTTTTATTTTAAAAGAGAATTAATCTTTTCGGTAAGCTGTTCTTCACTGATCATTCCCAAGGTTTCATCGGTTTTATCACCTCTTCTCATGAAAGTAAAAGGAATTGCACTGCCATCCCATTCTTTAAAATTAGCGGCAAAAAAATCGCCACCCAAAAGCTGGCCATCAAGTAAAACCGTGTTATTGCGGATTCCCTGTTCGTCTACAAACTGAGGAACTTTTGTATTCCAGTCATTTTTACTGTCTACACTTATAAAGGTGATTTTAACGGGCTTTCCGTTAAGTTCCTGAATTTTATTTTTAAAATGAGGAATTTCCTTAACGCAAGGTCCGCACCAGGTAGCAAAAAAATTCGTAACATATAAAGTGTCATTCTTTTTGCTTAAAAACTTGGAAGTCTGCTCAGCAGTGTACATTTTAAGAACAGCAGGAGCTTTGCTAGGCTCCGACACGGATACGGAATCCTGTGCTGCCATTCCGTCTTCCGTTTTAGTGTTTTCTTTTTTACAGCTGAAAACTGAAATCAGGAAAAGCGAGGATAAGATTATCTTTTTCATTATTTTTTATCTATTTTTGAATTGAAGTATGGAACAACAAATCTATAAAGGGAAACTTACCAAGTTTCATTGGCTAAAAATAACGAAAAAGGAAGAACTGACCAAAAATACTTTTTCTCTGGAGTTTGAAATTCCCGGGAATCTGAAAGAGAATTTCATGTTTGAAGCAGGACAGTTTGTAAGTATAAAATTCAATGCTCACGGGCAAGAAGTGATTAAAGATTATTCAATGACTTCTGCTCCGTATGAAGAGAAAATCGCTTTGGGAATAAAGATCAACTCACCGGAAGGAGACACTTCAGAATTATTCAGAAATTATAATGTCGGGGACATTCTGCTGGTAAGTGAACCGGCAGGAAGATTTACACTTATATCCAAACCCAGCGAATTCCGGACAATTATTGGTTTTGCAGCAGGTATAGGAATCACCCCGATTCTCAGCCATTTTAAAAATATTCTGCATAATGAGCCAAGAACAAGACTTTTTCTGTTCTTTGGTAATAAGTCTTCTGACGATTTAATATACCGTGAGCAACTGGACAATCTTGCAAAGAATTGCGGAGACAGGTTACAGATTTTTTATTTCTTTTCTAAGGAAAAAACCTCAAACAGCTTTTTTCACGGAAGACTGGATGACAGGAAACTGGCATTGATTATTAATCAAATCCTTCACTTGGATGATACCGACGAAGAATCTACGATCTGGGATGCTGTAGATGAAGTGCTGATCTGCGGAAAAGGGGATATGATTAAGACACTGGCCAATGCATGCTATCACCATGGGATTCCCAAGAGAAATATTCATTTTGAACTTTTTGAGGAATATAATGACGATATTTATCCTGTTGAAAAAGAATTTCCTGTCATTGAAGATATCAATATTGAATTTACCATGCTTGGGAAAAAATATATTACTGAACTTCCCGATAATAAGGAGAGAATATTACAGCAATTGCTTATTCAGAAATTTGCGGTTCCGTATTCCTGTAAATCAGGGATTTGCGGAAGCTGCGAATGTATTCTTGAAGAAGGTGAAGTAGAATTACTGGAGAATGAATACCTTACGGAAAGAGAGGAAGAAAAGGGACATGTCCTGGCGTGTATGTCTGTTGCAAAAAGCAAGAAAATAAAGCTTAACTTTGATCTGAGTTGAGAATAATAAAAAACATATTTAACCTCATAATAATATCAGCGGAAATGATGATTCTGCTGATATGCCTTGCCAATGCCTGGGTTTTTGCACTCACGGATGGGAGAACTTACAACAAGATCTCCAAAATTCCGCCGAGAGAAGTGGCTCTGGTGCTGGGAACTTCACCAAAAATGCGATCCGGGCAATCCAATCCGTACTTTACCAAACGAATGGATGCGGCAGCCTTGCTTTATCATCACGGAAAAATCAAAAAAATCCTGGTAAGCGGTGAAAAAAGCAAAGGATACGATGAGCCTGCTGCGATGAAAAACTATTTGATCTATCAGGAAGGAGTTCCTGAAGACATAATCATAGAAGATCCGAAAGGTTTCAATACTTACCGAAGTATTTTGCGTTGCAAAGATGTATATAAAAAAGATAATGTCATTATTGTATCACAGGGATTTCATAATCTCCGGGCGCTTCTTTTCGCAAGAAACAATAATATGAATGCCTTGGGATTTGATGCCCGCGACGTTACCAAGCCCGAGAGCTACTACAGAAACCAGTTCCGGGAGATTCTAGCCAGAACGGTTGCTGTTGTGTATTTTGCGTTAGGCATTTCCCCGGATTAGAACGGATATCCGAAGGCAATATTCAGTGTCGGTTTAAACGGCTGGAAATACTTCAGCCTCCATCGGTCGCCTTCCGGTTTGTTGGGATCATACATTTTGTAGGCAAGATCGAGTCTTAATGTGATATAAGCAATATTCACCCTTAATCCAAAACCGCTTCCTATACCAACTTGTTTCAGGAATTTATTAAACTTAAATTCATCTGACGCCACTTCATTAGAATTTTTCAACGACCAGATGTTACCGATATCCGTAAAAAGCGCTCCTTCATAAGTGTCATTAAAAGGCACCCTGAATTCAACGTTGGTTGTAAGCTTCATATTTTCGGTCATGTAGGTACGCACACGCTCGTCAATTTGAGAGTCTCCGGGACCCAATCCTCCAAAAGGAACCCACGCCCTGATATCGTTTGCCCCACCATTAAAATACGAACGTATTACCGGCATACTGGAAGAGTTTCCGTACGGGATACCAATTCCTACAAACTGTCGGAGTACAAGAGTATTGTTGTTAAATTTAAAGTACTTTCTTACATCAAAATCAAATTTAACGAACTGTGCGTAAGGAACCCCGAAAATAGTTCTTTCCGGGCTGGTAACAATTCCGCCCTCATTTCTTTTCTGATTAAAAATACTGAAGATATTACCGGCAAGCTCTACTTTACCATTAAAATAAAAAGAGTTCGGATAATCTTTTTTACCAATTTCATTATAAACGAAATTATAAATGAAGGAAGAGATTAAAACATCCTGAGTCTGTCTGTCTTTATTGATTAATGTTCCTACAAAAGCGATAAACCTGTCGGCGCCTTGCTGATTAAGCGATGCGGTATATTCCGTATCTAATGTAATACGTCTTGAAACTTCATCTATGGTAAGCTGACCCGCACTGAACTGCTGCGCTACAGAAGGTTTAAAAGCAAAATAATCGTCAAATATTTCACTTCTGATCGCTTCATCGTTCACAAAATAATCATAATAGGCATCCTTATTTTTTGTTAAACTTAACTGTGTATTGAATAAAGTAAGCCTGTGAGATACCTTGTCGTTTACGGTTGCGAGATAATTTAAGCCTGTATTAAAGTTTACCCTTCCGAGACCGATATTATTCTGAACCGAAGCTCCCAATACGATGGATGAAGTAGGGCTGTATCTTTTTGGCAGTAATTTATAATAATCGAAAGGCAGCAATAACCTCGGGAAATTCAGGGAAGCCTGCGCGGAAATTTCATAAGCCAGAACCCTGCTGCTGATATCTTTCGTACTTCTTATCGAACCAAAGGTTCCTGCAAGACTTGTAGAAAGGTTTTCAGCTCCTCCAAATACATTTCTTGTTGTAAGATCCACCGAAGGGGACACCCCAAGATTCAGCAACTGGGAGTAATTAACATCCGTACCCAGCTTCAGCTCATATTTCGGAAGCGGTTTGAGCACATACATCACATCAACAATACTGTCGTTGGGAGCAACGCCGCCGCCATGCCTTAAAGAATCTCTCGACTTAAGGATGCTGAAATTATTCATTGCCAAAAGATTCCTTCTTGTAAGATCAAATTTTTTCTGATCATACACCTGCTTATTTCCAACCGTAATGGCGCGCCATATTGCTCTTGAGTCATACTGATTGTCAATCTTATGAAAACGTATTCCTCTTAAGCTGTCTTTTTTTGTATTTTTAGGATAATCTCCCACTTCATCGACGATGGCAATATCAATATTTCCAATTGTCGATACTTTGTAAGGTCTATCGAGTGAGTCTTTATGAATTTCGAGCGTTAAAGGAACCTGTTTTCTGCTTTTGATCGAATCGGCTACAAAATAAATTTCATCCCCGAGATTATTAAATTTATAATAGCCATAATCTTTCATCAGTTCGTTGATTCTTGTCACTTCTTTTTCAAGAACGGTCTGATCCAATATCTGTCCCTGTCTGATAAGACTTTCTCTTATTTTCTGCTGATAGATATTTTTTACCTTGGGATCTGTAATATTGTAATAATATTCTTTGATATAAGTAGGGTCTTTATGGGTAATAAAATATGTTACTGCCGCTTTTTTGGCTGCAGAATCCAGATCATGCTTAAATTTTACTTCGGCATCCCAATATCCACGGTATGTAAGTCTTTTCTTTATTGATTCTGCACTTTTTTCGGTTTTGGTCTGGTCAAGAATTACCGGTGCCGATCCCCAGCTATGATATAACCTGTCGAAAAAAAGACTTTTACCCACACTGCTTTTCATATTGTATTTAATGAAAAGAGAATCTCTCAGCTTTTGGTTCCGCAATTCATTCGGATATGTCATATACTCATTCAGAAGTGTATCGTACTTCGGATTTGCGGCATTATACAGCCATAAACTGAGCGGCATGAAAAGAAACTGCCGTTTATTGGGTTTTTGCTGAACATAACCCTTCAGTTCGCCGTCGAAAGGAGCTTTTTGATCTTCAAACTGGAAATTATTCTGCACCAGAAGATAATCTCCTTCCGGAACCTTTTTAGTAGTACTACAAGCATAAAGGAGACCTACAAATGTTGCAAATGATATAATTTTATAATACTTTTGAGGAGAATTCTTATAATGCTTACAGCTCATACAATAAAAGTTTTACAATCTTTGGATAAAAAGAAGTTCAGACAAAAATACAATTTGTTTTTGGTTGAAGGTAATAAAACGATCACTGAACTTTTCAAATCTAACTTTAAAATTAAAGAAATATTTTCTACCGATCCGCAAAAATTGGACCGAGGAGATGTTCCGCTGACTCATATTTCTGATAATGAGCTGAAAAAAATAAGTTTCCTACAACATCCCAAAGATTCTGTAGCGATCTGCTACCTTAATGAAGAGAAAAAACAGGATGACGGAAATCTTCAGCTTGTTCTTGATGGCATCCAGGATCCCGGCAATATGGGAACAATTATTCGGTTGGCAGACTGGTTCGGGATCGAACAGATTATCTGCAGCAAGGATACGGTTGATTTTTATAATCCGAAAGTGATTATGGCCAGTATGGGATCTTTCACAAGGGTGAATATTGTGTATACTGACTTGGCAGAATATCTTTCCCAGACAGAGAATGTAAACATCGGAACCGATATGGAAGGGGAGAACATCTATTCGTTCAGGAAACCTGAAAAGATGAATCTGATTCTCGGAAATGAAGGAAATGGAATGCGTCCTGAAACCGAAAGACTTTTAGAAAAAAGTGTAATGATCCCCAGATTTGGGCAATCACAGTCTACCGAGAGCCTGAATGTCTCTATGGCAGCCGGAATTATTTTAGGACAGCTTTTCAGTGAAAGAGGTCAATAGGGTTTGAGAGTGGGAGAGTTGATGAGTTAGACATAATTCAAAACACTCAAACGCCCCCACACTCAGACTCAAATAAGTTGTTCCATACTGGAAACGCTTTGATTTTTCTGATAATTCTCCAGTCTTTTTCTGATGAATCTCAAGGCAATCGGAGCAAGATATATTAATGCAACTCCGGCTATCTTTCTTTTCCAGTTTGAGCTCTTTAGGCTTTTTCTGGCATAGTTTCCTACAAGAGCAGTAACGCCCAGTTTAATCAGAGTATCTACAGCATCGCCTTTGAATGCAGAGCCCGCAATACCCATTGCCGTATTTTTATTGATAAGTGCTCCTTTTATTTCGGAAGTGATCTGTTTGGCGATGACGTCTTTTTTCAGTACTACTTTTTCGTCACCGTCTTCATCTACTTTTTCTTCCAGGTACTGATCTGTCAAACCATTGGTGAATGCACTTAAACTTTCTTTTGTATTCTTGAATGTAAGAAGATCTTCCAGTCCTTCGATTTCCTGTTTCAACAGTTCTTTCTTTCTTCTTAATTCTTCTAAGCTCTCATACTTTCTGCCCATAGTTTAATGATTTAAAAATTTAATAACCTGATCTGCCACATAATTTACGATTTTCTTTTTACATACCATGAGAATCATCATAATCAGGAAGTAAAATGCCGCCACGATTAGAAATCCGTAAGAGGTGCCTCCTACTGCTTTTCCGATGAGGAAAGCGATCCCAAAGTTGAACAGGATAATGAAAAAACCAAAGGCTACCAACATTAAAACAAGATAGGTAATAACTCCGGCTGAAAGCGAAGATTTTTCAGTGGCTTCAATTTTCAGCAGGTCAATTCTTTTCGATGCGTATTCTTTAATAGTTTCAATCATTGTTTTTATTTAAAGTTACAAAAAAAGGAACTTTTGTTTATAAAGTTCCTTCTCATAATTTACCTAAAAAAATAAATTATTTTATTGTTTTAGATCATTCAGTTCAGATTCTACATTTTTTACTACATCTGCAGTTTTTGAAACAATCTGATCTTTGTATTTATCGTATCCGTCTTTCACTGTGTGAGCTACGCTACTTGCTGTTTCTTTGAAAGTAGAAGAAATATTGCTGTACTTGTCTTTTACTTTTTCAGAAACTTCTCCGTATTTGTTTTTAGCCTGATCTTTAATGTCATTGGCTTTCTCTTTAATTTTCTTTCTGGTTTCTTTACCTTCTTCCGGAGCATAAAGCATTCCTAAAATTACACCCGCTGCAGCACCTGCAAGAAGCCCTGCCAAAATACCCGCTGTATTGTTTTTCTTAGACATTTTTCGTTTTTTTAATAGTTAATAATACTAGTTTTACTTGCTTAATATTTGTACAATTAATATACCAAAGGGGGCAAACATGTATTAAAAAGTGTTAAATGTTTTTGATGTATGAAAGTATGCTGTCTATGGTTTGTCTTTTGGAAAGGCTGGTATTATCAATAACGATAGCATCCTCTGCCTGTTTTAGCGGTGCTATTTCCCGCTCACTGTCAATCTTATCGCGTATAATAAGGTTCTTTTTCACCTGTTCTTCATCCGCTTCGATTCCAAGGGTTAAGAGTTCCTGATAACGTCTTTTTGTTCTTTCATCAATACTTGCTGTCAGGAAAAATTTATAGTCCGCATTTGGCAGAACTACTGTCCCTATGTCACGTCCATCCATAATAATACCGCCTTTTTCTGCCAATGAGCGTTGTGATTGCAGGAGGAAATCTCTTACTTCTTTCTGTTTTGCGACAAAACTTACATTTTCTGACACTTCATTGGTACGGATTGCCTTTGAAATATCAATATGATTCAGAAAAAGAACCAGCTCGCTGTTATCATTTTTAAATTCGAGCTCAATCTCATCAAAAGAAGAAAACAGCTTTTCGAGATCTATTAATCCGTCTTCATTAAGGCAGTTCTGCAGAGCAAACCAGGTAACTCCTCTGTAGAGCGCACCAGTATCAAGATGAATGATACCAAGTTTTTGGGCAATAATTTTAGATATTGAACTTTTTCCGGTAGACGAGTACCCATCGATAGCGATAACAGGTTTTTTCATGACACAAATTTCCAGATTTTTTATTAAAAACCAAGTAAATTATAGCGGATTTTATCGATGATTTTGTAACTAGTGATGTGTATTGTTCCAGAACCTGCTTTCCATCAAACTTTTAAATAAAAATCCCTGAAAGAAATTTCAGGGACAGCTTATATTAATTTATTTACTTAATTATTCTCCGGCATGACTGACGAGATCTATAGAAACACCAATCTGATTGACATTAGTGGAATTGTGATATCTAACGTGCGCATAATCGATCCTGAATCTTGACAATTTAATCCCGAAACCTGCGGAAAGCCCCGAAAAGTTTCTCTGATCTGCTACTGCAAGCTCATTTCCACGTTTTACGTTATATCCAAGTCTGATATTAAATCCTTTTTCCGGAAACAATTCTGCTCCGAGAGAGAAATGATCGGCAATTTTTCTTCCTACATTAACTTCCTGGCCGTTTACATTGTATGGCGAAGAAATATTAAATTCCTGAAGATCGTGTGCAGTAATGGTAATCGCAAGTGGAATGGCTTTAAAAATCCTGGTATATCCCAAATCTACACGAAAAGGAAGATTTTCCCTTGTCCCGTTGAACGACTTAAACTGATAGCCAAAATTCCTGAATATTAAAGAAGCCGTTTCCTTATTTTTTTTATTGTGATACGTAATTCCTGCGTTTCCTGAGATGGCAGAAGAAGTATAGTTGTCAATTTTAGAAGTGATAAAATTCAATCCGCCACCGATGGTCCAGTCTTCTTCAAACTGATAGGCATATCCGGCACCGATAGCAACGTCGGAAGCTTTGAATGTTCCGTTTTCGAAACCGCTTTCATCTGTTCTAGGAATATCTCCGTAGCTCATATACCGTGCATTGATGGTAGCCATATGGCCGTTATCAAAATCTTTAGCATAGGCTATTGTTCCGTATTTTGAATCAGCAAGATAAGCAGCAGCGTTCACAGAAAGCTGGTTATCAGAATCTCTATTGAGCAAAGACGGGTTTGCAATGGCAAAGGAAACATCATGATCTCTTACGGAAATTGCATCGCCGCCGAGTGCAGCCTGCCTCGCGGAAACCGGAATGTTCAAAAACGGGTAAACGTTTGTTCCTGTTTGTGCATAAGAAACAATTCCTGAGAGAAATAATGAAAAAATAACAATTTTCTTCAATTCAGTTTATTAGTAATGCAAAAATAATCCTTTTTCGTACTTTTCAAAATATTTCTCACATTATTTACCGGTAAATTTTATGTTTTTTGAAAATCATAGTTTTAATATTAAATCTTCAAGGTTTTTTAAAACTTTAAAGGTTTGGAGAATATTCCTGAAAAGGCCATTTAAACAAGATTTAAAAATTTAACATAGAATCAAAAATCAATATTATTAATGATTATATTTGCAAAGTCAAATTTCTGACGAATCAACAGATAAAATTTATTTAAAAATAAAGATGAAATATAAAAGAATCCTTCTAAAACTTAGTGGTGAAGCCTTAATGGGAGAAAGACAATACGGTATTGATAATGAAAGGCTGCAGGAGTACGCTGCTGAGATCAAAAAAGTAGTGGACAAAGGCTGTGAAGTTGCCATTGTAATTGGAGGAGGAAATATTTTCCGTGGTGTGGCAGGAGCTGCCAAGGGAATGGACCGAGTGCAGGGGGATTATATGGGAATGCTTGCAACGGTAATCAACGGAATGGCGCTGCAGGGTGCCCTTGAAGATGCCGGCATCAAAACCAGACTGCAATCTGCCATAGAAATGGACAAAGTAGCGGAACCATTCATCAAAAGAAGAGCGGTAAGACATCTTGAGAAGGGCAGAGTAGTGATCTTCGGAGCAGGAACAGGAAACCCTTATTTCACAACGGATACTGCGGCAACTTTAAGAGCAATCGAAATCGGAGCCGATGTTATTTTAAAGGGCACAAGAGTAGACGGAATCTATGACAGTGATCCTGAAAAAAATGTAAACGCCGTAAAATATAATTCATTATCTTTCGACGAAGTTTACGCCAAAAACCTTAAAGTAATGGATATGACTGCTTTTACTTTAAGCCACGAAAACAAATTGCCGATCATTGTTTTTGATATGAACAAAGACGGAAATCTTGAAAAAATTGTAGACGGAGAAAATGTTGGTACTTTAGTTGATTTGTAATAATTAAAGGTAAGGTTTAGAGTTAAAAACTTATTGTCTACTTACTTATTACTCATTGCTAATCATTTATATTAATGTGTAACTTATCAAATTTTTATTATATAATGGAAGAATTAGATCTTATAGTAGAGTCTGTACAGCATGATATGGAAGCAGCTGTAAAGCACCTGGATCATGCATTTCAAAGAATCAGGGCGGGACGTGCGTCTACTAATATGGTTCAGGATGTTATGGTAGAATATTACGGAGCACTGACTCCCATCAACCAGGTTGCGAATGTTTCTATTCCGGATGCAATGACGATTTCTATTCAACCTTGGGATGCTAAGGCAATTAATGATATTGAAAAAGCAATTATTAATTCAAATCTTGGTTTTGCTCCATCCAACAATGGAATCAATATCATTCTTAATGTTCCGCCGTTAACGGAAGAAAGAAGAAGGGAGCTTGCAAAACAAGCCAAATCTGAAACCGAAGATACGAAAGTTGTAGTAAGAAATGCCAGACAAAACGGTCTGAAAGAGCTTAAAAAACTGGATGGTGTATCTGAAGATCTCATAAAAGGGATTGAAGCCGAGATCCAGGTTCTTACCGATAAGTATGTAAAAATTTGTGATGAGCATCTTAAAACAAAAGAAGCTGAAATTATGAAAGTATAAATTTTAAGTTTTTTAAAATAATAAAGCGGCCTTATATACGGCCGCTTTTGTTTTTACAGGCAATCAATGTCTCCCTTTTTGTCTTTATTTTTAAGTATGAGCTGATACTTTTTCATAAGCTCGGTGATATCACATTTCGTTTCTTTATTGGCTATGGTTTCAGGGTTTTTATTATTTCCTTTTGAACGTATGGCATATTTCTTTTCGAAACATTGTACAGGTTTGTTATTGATAATATAAATTCTTTTTTCTGTGATATCATCAATCGTTTCCGGTCTGTCAGGAGTTCCTCCGTCATCGAAGTTCCAGACCGTTTCATCATTAAAAATAAAAAACACCTGATCATTCTTTACGAAATATTTTGTTGAGGATGAAAAGTGACTGTGTTCTGCGTAAAAATCCTTAACAGCTGCGAGCTTATTATCCTTATAAAAAAGAGTGACTTCACCTTCTCTCTCATCACAATTATAATTGAATGTTGTAGAGTCCAGTTTTTTTGATGTCAGCATGTTGTTAAGGTAGGTATACTCCTTTTTTACATCCTCAATCGTATGGATGGAGTCGTTTTTGGATATTGCGCTATCTTTTGCGGTTAATTGATCTCTGGACGGAGTATTCTGCGATTCTTTTGCTGTTTCTTTTTTACAGGAAATGAACATAAGAAGACTGAGGCTTAACATTGTAATTTTCATAATTTATCGTGATTGGATATCGCGGTAATACAAAAAACATGCTATGAATCTTACAGTTTTCCTAAAACTATTTATTGCTCGTTATAAAAAAAGTTCCGGAAATTTCCGGAACTTTTTTACTGATATCTTTTATGCTCTTCTTTTTTGACGAATAGTTTCGTGACAGGTTTAAAGAATGCTTTGTATTTCTCCGCATCAAACAGCTGCGAATCCGTAAGCGCTTTATAAGTCATCCATATTCCGAAAGGGAACAAAACGATATTCGGAATCCATGCCGCGAGATAAGGATTTATCTTTCCGGACCAGGCCATGTTCTCTGTACCTACATTGATCACATAAAATATAATAAAAATAACGATGGCAATAATCACCGGAAGCCCCATACCTCCCTTTCTGATGATAGACCCGAGACTTGCCCCGATCAGGAAGAAAATAATACAGGTAAATGAATAGGTCACGATTCTTTGCTGATAAATCACCACTTTACCGTAATATTTCACCATAGGATCAATTTCATTATTTTTGGATTCTGTGGTCGTTTTAAGATTCTCAAGCCTGCTGTAAGCATTATTGATGATTTCCAGCTTTTTATCATTTTTTAAGGTATCGAGCTTTAAAAGCTGTTTGGGTTTTGCCTTCGATCTGTTCTGCTTAGTATCCATGTAGGTTATTACCGAATTGGTCTGGTTCAGAACATCGTTGTTAATATTTGTAAAAAACTTATTGTTATCCTTTTTGGTCTGATCAATTGTTTTATTAAGCTGATTGAAAGTCTGAAAACGATAATCATCCGTAATTTTTTCTTCTTCAATAGCTTTGTTGATGATTTCACTTACGTCGAAATGTGATGTCAGTGAATCAAATTTTATGGCCTGATCCGGCTGTTTCAGACGCACGTTTTCTGCTTTTCCGGCAAAATTATCTTCATATACATACCCGTTATACAGAATAAGTTTCAGATAATTTCTGTTTGCGGCAGGTACAAATTTTCCTTTTTCTGCTACAATTGACTGCTGATTATCATAAGCTGTTGCTTTTTTATGAATAAAAACGCCATCGATATTTTCTCCGTTTTCACCGGTTATCTTATCAAATTTCACCATATATCCGGGAATCTGATCGATAAACTGTCCCGGCGTAAAATTAAGCGCAGGCTTGGTCTGGGCAATATTGAAGAGCATATTCTTCGCCTTCCTTTGAAAATCCGGAATAATATTATTGGAAAAAAAATAAAGCATGACCGAAAGAACAACCGTTACGCCTAATAATGGAAGCATCACTCTTGTAAGCGAGATACCTGCCGCTTTCATGGCTGCAAGCTCATACCGTTCCCCGAATTCCCCGAAGGACATTATACTTGCCAGAAGAATAGTTAACGGCAATACCATACTGATAACGCTTACTCCCAGATAAAAAAGAAGTTTAAGAATTTGAAAGGTACTGAGCCCTTTTCCCATAAACTGTCCCAGCTGAACCCAGATGATATTCACAATAAATATGAAAAACAGCACGCTGAATATAAAGAAAAACGGTCCGAAGAAAGTTTTTATGATATATCGGTCTAGTATTTTTAACATCTGCCAAAATTAATGAAAAAGCCACAAAGTTTCCTTTGCAGCTTTTATATTTTATGAAATTTTTATAATCTCTAAAACTGTTTGCCTGTAACATTGTAATCCAAGGGCTAAAAAGCAATTTCAGTTTTTCAGATTGACTGTTAAAGTTCGGTGATCAGGTAATTTTTGTATTTGTTCTTGTCGAAAACAAACATTCCCGCATCCAGATCCTGATTTTCTTTATATTCTTTAATAGCGATTACGGCAACGTCTTTATTGTTTCCGTGCTGTTCAAGTTTTACCATCTGTTTTTTTACGGGATCTACAAAAAGATAAACGTGCTGTATTCCGTTAGATTTTACCGGTGTCAGTTTTATAAAATCGGTACTTACGCCGTTTACATTTTTCTTACCATTATAGGTTACGTTATAATCATTTCTATAGGTCGAAAGATAATTGATAGGGGAGAACATCGAGCCGCTTCCGTTGGGTTTTGCAACCGTTACTTCCATGTCTTCCGTATTGATATTATATATTTTATTGCCGTCGAAGATCTGTTCCGTTTCCATGATCTTCAGTTTGTACTTATCTCCGGCTGCATAATAAATTCCCGGTTCAGTTTTGGTAACCTGACCATTGGTCCCCGTTCCGAAGGAAAATTTAAAATAAGAATTCTTCTTAGAATTATAGTTTGCCGTGATATCATCCAGTATTTTTTTAGCCTTCGCATCAATTTTCTGAGCATTGGCAGTTGCTACTGCGCCCACAACCATACTGCTTACTATAATTTTTGAAATAATGTTTTTCATTTTTATTTAAATCTTTAATCTTTAGACTTCCTTTACTGTTAAAAGTTAAACCCTGTAGGGCTTTTAACTGCGCAGATCTTCCAAAAACTGTTCCAAAGGATATTGTTTATTATCCTAAGCTGCTTTGCGAAATATTATTAGACAGAAATAATCTAAATATTTAACGAACAGTTTACAAAGAATCTAGCCTTTTAAATCATCCAAAAACTGTTCAAGGGAGTGAAGATCACTAATCAGGACTTCTCTTGCTTTAGCCCCGTTAAATCCGCCTACAATTCCGCTTGCTTCCAGCTGGTCCATAATTCTTCCGGCCCTGTTGTAACCCAGTTTTAATTGTCTTTGAAGCATAGAGGTGGAACCCTGTTGCGTAGAAACGATAATTCTTGCTGCTTCCTCAAACAAAGCATCTTTCTCATTAGGATCAAAAGCGCCAACAGTACTTGCAGAATCTTCGGAAACATATTCAGGAAGGACGAATGCGGAAGCATAACCTTTCTGCTCTCCAATGTATTCAGCCAGTCTTTCTACTTCCGGAGTATCTACAAAAGCACACTGAAGCCTTAAAATTTCATTTCCGTTAAAATAAAGCATATCTCCTTTACCGATCAATTGATCTGCTCCCGGAGAATCCAGGATTGTTCTGGAATCGACACTTGATATTACTCTGAAAGCCGCTCTTGCAGGGAAGTTGGCCTTAATCATACCCGTAATTACGTTTACAGACGGCCTTTGCGTAGCAACAATTAAGTGAATTCCTACTGCTCTGGCAAGCTGCGCCAATCTCGCAATCGGAAGTTCAACTTCTTTTCCGGCAGTCATGATAAGGTCTGCAAACTCGTCAACCACCAGAACAATGTATGGTAAGTAACGGTGACCGTTTTCAGGATTCAGTTTTCTTTCCGAGAATTTTTTATTGTATTCTTTTAAATTTTTACAGAATGCATTCTTCAGCAAATCGTATCTTGTATCCATCTCAATACAAAGAGAATTCAGGGTATTGATTACTTTATTGGTATCGGTGATAATAGCTTCTTCCGCATCTGGAAGTTTTGCAAGGTAGTGTCTTTCTATTTTAGAATATAATGAAAGTTCCACCTTTTTAGGGTCTACCATTACAAATTTCAGTTCACTCGGATGCTTCTTATATAAAAGTGAGGTAAGAATTGCGTTAATACCTACGGATTTTCCCTGTCCCGTTGCACCTGCCATTAAGAGGTGAGGCATTTTGGAAAGGTCTGCCATGAAAATTTCATTGGAGATCGTTTTTCCGAATACTACCGGAAGATCCATATCCGTATTCTGGAATTTCTGGGATGCGATAACCGAACGCATGGAAACCATGGTAGGATTTTTTCGTGGAACTTCAATCCCGATGGTTCCTTTACCCGGCATCGGAGCAATAATACGGATTCCCAAAGCGGAAAGATTCAGGGCAATATCATCCTGAAGTTTTTTTATCGCCGCAACACGGATTCCCGCTTCGGGCACAATTTCGTACAAAGTTACTGTCGGACCAATCGTTGCTTTAATTTCAGCAATTCCTACGTTAAAGTTTTTCAGCAGTCCTACAATTTTATTTTTGTTTTCTTCTAATTCTTCTTTATTAATGGAGATTTCTTCGTTTCCGTAATCCTTAAGAAGATCAACAGTCGGCATCTGGAAATTGGCAAGATCCAGCTTATGATCATAAAGCCCGTGCTTTTGTACCAGTTCCTGTGACTTCCTGTCGGAATCATCAAGAATATCAATTACAGGGGCAACTTCCACCTTAAACTTTATATCGTCTTCAGCTGCAACTTTCGCAGAAGTCACCGGAGTCACATCAAACGCCTGTTCCGGGCTCGGCATAGGAACCGATGGCTTCGGATTAAGGTCAACATGTAATGGTTGTGAAAACTCATTTTTATCCTCTTCAAAAGAAGTCTTGTTGGGCGTTACGATAGTTTCTGCCTGCGGAACAACAGATTCACGTTCAGCTTTAGGCTTTACCGCTTCTGTAACAGTAATTTTTGAAGGTGTGATTTCAGCGTTTTCGGCTTCCTCAATAAGTTCATCATCTGCTTCGAAATTTTCATCGGAGTTCGGCATCATGGATTTTACCCTTCCGATAGTATTTTCATTAAGATCATTCAGCCTAGATTTAATGGAACTCGGACGGAGATTAAATTCTAAGATGAAATACAAACCAATACTTGAAATTAAAACCAGCCAAAGACCATAAGAACCAATAATAGCATTCAGTGAATCCATAATCTGGTAGCCGTACACGCCGCTCAAAACGCCCTGTCCTTTTGTAATAGCCCCAAATAAGATTGGGAGCCAGCAAATAAAGAAAAGAGAATGCCCTACTGTTTTCCAGGGTTTGAACATTTTCTTTTTAAGAATAATGGTTCCGAAGACTAAAAATAAAAAGGCTATTATAAATGAAGCCACCCCGATACTTTCGAAAATAAAAATATTTCCGAGCCAGTCGCCAAGTTTTCCGAAAAGGTTGGAGGACTTAATGCTTTTGTCCAGCATGGTTCCGGCCTGGCTTTGGTCCGCCTTCCAATTCATCAGGTATGAAACGAATGAAAAGGTGAGAACGACGGAAAAAAGAATGAAGGTAAGGCCGAAGAATACCCGCGGCTTCGATAAAAATCTGCCTTTTTCAGGCAATTCCTGTTGTTTTTTTTGTGTGTTTTTATCCATAATGTATTGTGGCAAATTTAATGTTTTTCAACATTAAAAGCGGTGTCTTATGAGGAAGAATATTTTTATTTATTTAATGGAAAATTATTAAGCTTATTCACGGTTTTAAGAGACTAAAATATTTAAAATAATTCAAATCTAATTTAAATATTTCATCTGCATTTTCTAAATACAGAAAAAAGCTCCGAACAGGTTTTTAGCAGATACCACGCCTTAATTTAAGCAAACATCTTATCAACCAGGAAAAATTCATTATATCTTAAAAGATAATATTTAATTATTAGATTTTTATCATTCGAAATAAAATTATTAAGAACTATTAAAAATAAGACTTATCTGCCTTAAAGTGATAAAAAACAGCTTTTTTTAACGGCATTGTAGTTTATCATCCTTATTTTTGCCTATCAAGTATATATATATCATGAAGAAGCTCCAGGATATTCTTATCTCGACCAGAACAATGGCTGTGTTGTTACTGGTGTACGCATTTGCGATGGCATATGCAACGTTCTTAGAAAACGACTACGGAACTCCCACAGCAAAAGCATTAATTTACGAAGCAAAATGGTTTGAACTCATTATGGTTCTGCTTATTCTTAATTTCATAGGAAATATCGGAAGATACAGGCTATGGAAAAGAGAAAAATGGCCGGTACTGGTTTTTCACCTTGCATTCGTACTTATTTTCGTTGGTGGCGCTATTACACGGTACATCAGTTTTGAGGGTACGATGCACATCCGCGAAGGCGAAACCTCCAATGAAATCGTAACTGATAAAAACTTCCTGAAAATTCAGATTGAAGAAAAAGGTGATATCCTGAATTATCAGGATATTCCGTATTTAATGTCTCCGTTACACAAAGATTTGCAGGCGACGTATGATTTTCATGGAAAAGAAGTGAAAGTTGTTGCCAAAGAGTATGTTCAGCGAAAAAAAGACAGCCTCGTAGCTGATCAGAATGGCGCCGAATATCTTCACCTGGTATCAACAGGACAAACCGGAAGACAGAATATCTTCATCAAGCCTGGCGAAACAAAATCGATCAACGGAACGTTAGTTACTTTCAACAGAGCCATTGAAGGAGCTGTAGAGTTTAAAAACGAAGGCGGGAAATTATTCATCAAAACACCTGTTGATGCAAGCTATATGACCATGGCAACGCAGGCAACGGGAAATACAAAGAAAGATGAATTTCAGCCATTGGCTTTACGAAGCTTATATTCAATTAACGAATTGAAATTAGTTGTTCCTGAAGGTCTTAAAAAAGGAAAATTAATGGCAATTGAAGGCGACAGAAAAAAAGATCAGGCCGTTCCTGACATGCTCACTGTTGAAATTCAGGGTCCGAAAACAAAGCAGCTGGTAGACCTTTCGGTTGAAAAAGGAAATCCGAATGCCTACAAACAGGTAACGATGGACGGATTGAATATCATGATCGGTTTCGGTCCTAAAATATACAATACGCCTTTCTCACTTAAACTCGATGATTTCGTAATGGAAACATATCCGGGAAGCTCATCTCCAAGTGCTTATGAAAGTCATATTAAAATTATTGACGAAGGTAAACAGACACCTTTTAAAATCTATATGAACCATGTGCTTAATCATAAAGGTTACCGCTTTTTCCAGTCAAGTTTCGATCCCGACAGAATGGGGACGGTACTTTCTGTAAACCACGATTTCTGGGGAACCCTGATCTCTTATATCGGATACACGTTCTTATTTGGCGGAATGTTCTTTATGTTCTTCTGGAAAGGAACTCATTTCTGGAAACTTAATAAAATGCTGAAAGATGTCAACAAGAAAAGGGTAGTAACCGTATTATTATTACTGTTAAGTTTCGGGCTGAATGCCCAAAAAATAGAAACCCACGGTACTACTGACGGCAGTAGGGAACACATCCACACAGAGGGAGAACAGCACAATCATGATGCTGAAGTTGCTCCGTCCCAATCAGGTTCTGCAGCTCCTTCCGGATCTCATACAAAAATCAGAAGCGTTTCTGCTGATGAAATCATCGCACAAAACAAAATCAGTGCAGAACATGCCGATAAATTCGGGTATCTTCTCGTTCAGAATTTTGAAGGAAGAATTGTTCCTCTCAATACACAGGCACTGGATGTTTTAAGAAAGCTTTACAAAAGAGATGAATTTAAAGGGACTGATGGAAAATCACTTTCTGCTAACCAATGGTTTTTATCAATCAATACAAATCCTGATAACTGGATTGCTGTTCCTTTAATAAAAGTAGGAACAAAAGGCGGAGACGCCCTGAAAGAAAAAACAAAAGCAGATGAGGACGGATATACGAGTCTATTAAATCTTATTCCTTCTGATGCCAACGGAAATCTTCATTATGTATTGGAAAAAGATTATAACACAGCCTTCCGTAAAAAAGCTTCCGAGCAGACCAATTATGATAAAGAGGTAATTGCCGTTAATGAAAGAGTACAGGTATTCCAAGAAATATTCTCAGGACAGTTTATGAGAATTGTTCCTGTGAAAAACGATCCTAATCATACATGGCATTCTTGGCTAAACCAAAAATTTGAACCAGATACAGAATCCCAGCAGGTAATGGGACCGTATCTTGCGGAAGTTCTTGTTGCCCAACAAACCGGTGACTGGAAAAGAGCGGATGCAGAGCTTACAAAGCTTTCTGATTATCAGCAGAAATGGGGTAAAGCGGTAGTGCCTGCCAAGTCCAAAGTTGAGCTTGAAGTTTTCATGAATAAGGTGAATATTAATTTTAAATTATTGATTTTCTACACGATCATTGGCGGACTTCTTTTACTATTGGGATTTGTAGAATTATTCAAACCTAATAAAGTTTTAAACAAAACCATAAAAGCGATTATTGTAATCGGAGCTGTAGGATATTTCTTCCATTTCCTTGGACTGGTGGCAAGATGGTATATTTCCGGACACGCACCGTGGAGTAACGGTTACGAAGCTATTATTTTTATTTCATGGGTAGGAATTACTGCAGGATTGTTACTGTACAGAAATTCAAACGCCTTGATTCCTGCTGCCGGATTTATGGTTGCGGTTATCATGATGGGATTTGCGCACGGCGGTTCTGCACTTGATCCGCAGATCACACCGCTGGTTCCGGTACTGAAATCATACTGGCTGATTGTACACGTAGCCATTATTACATCCAGCTACGGATTCTTTGCCCTGTCGATGATTATTGCCGTGATCAGTCTTGTATTTTATATTATTTCAAATAAAGAAACTTACAAATTACACCACGATACAACTTTAAAAGAACTGGTAATTGTTTCTGAAATGTCTTTAACAATAGGTTTATTTGCATTAACGGTAGGAAACTTCCTGGGAGGAATCTGGGCCAATGAATCGTGGGGAAGATACTGGAGCTGGGACCCGAAAGAAACCTGGGCTTTCATTTCCATTATGGTGTATGCATTTGTACTTCACATGAGATTGGTTCCGGGATTAAGAAGCAGATGGGCATTCCATGTGGCAACAATGTTTGCCTTCTGTTCGATGGTAATGACGTATTTCGGGGTAAATTATTACCTGAGCGGACTTCATTCATACGCAGCAGGAGATCCTGTACCGGTTCCGGCATGGGTGTACATCGGACTTGGAACAATGGCACTTTTATCAGCCGCTTCTTATTACAAGTTTAGAATCTTAAATAAAAAATAAGTTTAAAATTTATTATCCATACAATCCCTGAAATTAATTTTTCAGGGATTTTTCGTGCTGAATATTTAACGGTATAGGAAACTGAAGCGTTAAGAAAATTAAAATTTCAATTCTTGAATTTGTGTTTCTTTCAAGTCAAAATAAATTTTAAAATAAATAATTTTGATGAAAAAAAAGCCATATCTTTATGATATCAAAATAATATCAAACTAAAAATTTATATCATGGAAAAAATCTTGAAACCGATGTCCGGTTACCTCACTTTGGTGATCTGCCTCGGACTTTTTATTGCTTCAATTTACCTTTTTGCAATCGGAGTTGACAATAACATTACATTGGTTGTCCTTTCGGCACTGGCGTTTATCCTGTTTTGTTTTTTTCTGAAAGGCCTGATGATCATTCAGCCGAACCATTCGAGAGTGCTGAACTTTTTCGGGAAATATGTAGGCACCGTAAAAGACAATGGCTTGTTTTTTATCAATCCCTTATATTCATCCCAGAAAATAAGTCTTCGTTCTGAAAATTTACAGGGACAAACCCTGAAAGTCAACGACAAAATGGGAAATCCTATTGAGATTGCTGTTGTTATCGTCTGGAAAGTAGGAGATACCTACAAAGCCGCTTTCGATGTCGAGCGGTATTCAGATTTTGTGAAAATGCAGAGTGAAGCTGCGGTACGTCATCTGGCGATGAGCTTTCCTTATGACAATCTGGAAGACGATCATGCCCCGATCACGTTGAGAGAAGGTGGAGATAAAATCAATGCTATCCTTGAGCAGGAACTTACGGAAAGACTTTCAAAAGCAGGGATTACCATCCAGGAAGCGAGAATTTCTCACTTAGCGTATGCATCAGAGATTGCAGGAGCCATGCTTCAAAGACAGCAGGCTACAGCAATAGTTGCGGCGAGAACCAAAATTGTGGAAGGAGCAGTAGGTATGGTAGATTTAGCTTTAAAAAAATTATCAGAAGAAAATATTGTGGAGCTGGACGACGAAAGAAAAGCAGCTATGGTAAGCAATTTAATGGTGGTTCTTTGTGGCGAAAAAGCCGCAACACCAATTCTAAATGCAGGAACATTGTATAATTAAGTCAAGGCTAAGTAATATTTATATTATCAATATTATTCTGACCGAAGCATTCTTACAAAGATATTTTCAATCATATTAAATCTTGTTTGCTTAACGTTAAATGAAATAAAAATGAAATCAGAAAAAGCTCAGAATTCTTCCGAAAGCAAAGGCAAAAAATCTTTTGTCCTCAGGATAGATGAGTCTACTTACAAGCTTCTTGAAAAATGGTCCAATGATGAGTTCAGAAGTGTAAACGGACAGATTGAGTTTTTGCTTCATCAGAGTTTACTTAATTCCGGAAGAAAGAAGAAAGAGTAAAATAATACATTACACAAAAGCAGAGAAATTTCTCTGCTTTTTATTTTATACAACTTTGAAGCGTATCTGCCCCAAAGTAAAAGATAACCAGCCAAATCAGCCCTTTTATGGTAAAGAATGCTAATCCCGCCCAGCCTACACGTTTAAACCATTTCTTAAACTTTGAGTTATTTTCCTGAGAGCTTTCCATTTCTGAATATCAAAAGATTACCATACAAAGATAAGCATGTTTATAATTAGTCCAAATAAAAAACCCGTTAAAAAAATTTAAATTTTGCAGTTCGCGTAATATTTTTAACTTTAGGGAAAACGAAAAGTAAAATTTTTATGTCTAAAAAAGTAAAAGATTTTGGGATTGAAAAAACGCTCAAAAATCTAGGAATTAAGGATGAAAATAAAGGAACTTCAACAGGCGGAAAATACTTTGCATCAGGGAAAACCATAGAAAGCTATTCTCCGGTAGACGGAAATCTTATTGCCAAAGTAAAAACTTCAGGAGAATCCGATTACGACAAAGTTCTTGAAACTGCACAAAATGCATTTAAGGAATTCAGGCTCATTCCCGCTCCTAAAAGAGGGGAAATCGTAAGGCAGCTTGGCCAGAAACTAAGACAATACAAAAACGATCTCGGAAAACTTGTTTCTTATGAAATGGGAAAATCACTACAGGAGGGTCTTGGTGAAGTTCAGGAAATGATCGACATCTGCGATTTTGCCGTAGGCGTTTCACGACAGCTTCACGGTTACACGATGCATTCCGAAAGACCGGGACACAGAATGTACGAACAGTACCATCCGCTGGGAATTGTAGGGATTATTACCGCTTTTAATTTCCCGGTAGCCGTATGGTCGTGGAACACTGCTTTAGCTTGGATCTGCGGAAACGTTACCATCTGGAAACCATCAGAAAAGACGCCGCTTTGTGCCGTTGCCTGCCAGAATATCATGAATGAAGTTTTAAAGGAAAATAACCTTCCCGAAGGAATTTCAAGCGTTTTGGTTGCAGATCATGAAATCGGACAGAAACTGGTAGACGACAAAAGAGTAGCCCTTATATCATTTACAGGTTCAACAAGAGTAGGAAGAATGGTTTCTGCAAATGTTGCCCAAAGATTCGGGAAATCGATTCTTGAATTAGGAGGAAATAATGCTATTATTATTTCTCAGGATGCCGATATTAATATGTCAATCATCGGAGCTGTTTTCGGAGCAGTGGGTACAGCCGGACAAAGATGTACTTCCACAAGAAGATTGATTATCCACGAAAGTGTTTATGATGAAGTGAAAAATCGTTTGGTAAAAGCATACGGACAACTTAAGATCGGAAATCCTCTTGACGAAAGCAATCATGTAGGACCTCTTATTGATACAGATGCCGTAAACATGTACCAGGAAGCTATTAAAAAAGGTAAAAAAGAAGGTGCAAAATTCATTGTGGAAGGAGAAGTACTGAAAGGAAAAGGCTACGAATCCGGATGTTATGTAAAACCATGTATCGCAGAGGTAAAAAACTCTTACGAAATCGTGCAGCATGAGACTTTTGCCCCTATCTTATATCTTATCAAATACAAGACATTAGAAGAAGCGATTGCCATTCAGAATGATGTTCCGCAAGGTTTATCATCTGCAATCATGACACAGAATTTAAGAGAGGCAGAATTATTCCTTTCCCATGCAGGTTCAGACTGTGGTATTGCCAATGTAAACATCGGAACTTCAGGTGCGGAGATCGGTGGCGCATTCGGTGGAGAAAAAGAAACCGGCGGCGGAAGAGAATCCGGTTCAGATGTCTGGAAATATTACATGAGAAGACAGACGAATACCATCAATTATACAGCAAGCCTTCCTTTAGCACAGGGAATTAAGTTTGACCTTTAATTATTAAAACATTAAGAAATTCAGAGATTTAAAAATTAAAAATTGTCAACTTTTAAATAATCTCTTTGTTTCAACATCATTAATTTATTATTAATCCCCCCTAAGATTAATTAAAATGGAAACAATTGACTTACAAGTAAACAAAGTAAAAGAAACAGTAGGAAAACACGTTCTGGCAGACGGATTCGATTTCGTCATGGACATCGAAAAATCGCACGGATCATGGCTTTACGATAAACTTACCAACAAAGAATATCTGGATATGTTTTCCATGTTTGCATCAGCATCCATAGGCTACAATCATCCTTATCTGGTGGAAAAATCCGCATGGCTGGGAAAAATGGCCGTCAACAAACCTACATTGGCCGATGTATATTCTGAAGAATATGCTCACTTCCTTGAAGTTTTTGAAAGGGTAGTAATCCCCGAAGAGCTACAGTATGCTTTCTTCATAGAAGGCGGTGCACTGGCTGTTGAAAATGCCATGAAGGCATGTTTCGACTGGAAAACCCGTAAGAATTTTGAAAAAGGTCTTGATACAGAAGCTGGAATATGCATTCATTTCAGACAGGCTTTTCACGGAAGAAGCGGTTACACATTGAGCCTTACCAATACTGCTGACCCTAGAAAATATCAGTATTTCCCAATGTTCGAATGGCCAAGAATCCTGAATCCTAAACTTTCTTTCCCAATAACGGAAGAAAACCTGGAGGAAACCATCAAGAATGAAAGACTTGCTTTATTAAATATTGAAGAAGCAATTTTGATGAACCCGAATAAAGTGGCCTGCATCATCATCGAGCCCATCCAGGCAGAAGGTGGAGACAATCATTTCAGAGACGAATTTTTATCCGGATTACGAAGAATATGCGACGAAAATGAGATCCTTCTTATTTTTGATGAAGTGCAGACAGGCATCGGAATTACCGGAAAAATGTGGGCATTTCAGCACTTTACCGCCAAACCGGATATTATCTCTTTCGGTAAAAAGACACAGGTTTGCGGTATTTTGGCCAATAAAGAAAAATTTGATGAAGTTCCTCAGAATGTTTTCAGGGAAAGTTCCAGAATCAATTCTACATTTGGCGGCAATTTTATCGATATGCTCCGTTTCCAGCTGGTGATGGAAGTTATCGAAAAGGAAAATCTTGTGGAACATGCAAGAGTCGTAGGCGATTTCTTGCTTGAAGGCCTGAAAAGCCTTTCCGAGAAATATCCTGAAAAATTATCAAATGCAAGAGGAAGAGGATTAATGTGTGCTATCGACCTTGCTACTCATGAGCAGAGAAACAACCTTAGAGACGAGCTTTGGAATGACGGAATGATCGTTCTGTCATGCGGAGATTTGTCGTTGCGTTTCAGACCGCACCTGAATGTCAGCAAAGAAGAAATACAGCTTGCGCTGGATAAAATAGAAAATAACATCCATAAAATTTAAATAACGGATTTGTAATTTTAAAAAAAATGTCATAAATTTAGATACTCAAACGTAACAGAACATGGAAAGAAGTACAAGAGTATCAGTTTTTGAAAGTGACAAACCTGCAGAAATTCAGCTGATTAAATCAAAACTGGATGATGCAAACATTACCAATGCCGTAGAAAACAGCTATCTTACTTTCACAACTACGCCAACGGCAACATCGCTGAAAGTAATGGTAAAACTGGAGGACGAGAAAAAAGCATTTGAAGTAATTGATGCTTATCTCCAGCAAAATGAAAATCAATAAAACAATTTCATAATTTTAAATTTTACTACTTCGAACCGAAAATTAATTTCAATTAGTTTTCGGTTTTTTTTAGGTTAAAGTTCATTTTATATTTATCCATACTTATCCTGATCGTAAATAAATATAATCATAATTAATAAACCTTTAGTCGAGCAATGTCATGCTGAGCTTTTAAAAGCATCACCCGGCTTTAAAAATCTTTTAAGATAGATGCATTTTAAATTTAACCGAATCAACCTTTATAATTAAATTTTTCACAATAATGAATTCAGAAACCCAATTAAGAAAAGCGGAAATTGCAGACAGAGATGTTATCTGGGACATTTTACAGCAAGCAATAGAAAGAAGAAGAAAAGACGGGAGTGACCAATGGCAACAGGGCTATCCCAATATCAATACCGTGGAAAGTGATATAGAAAAAGGATTTGGATATGTCATGACCGTAGAGGGAGAAATTGCAGTGTACGCAGCACTTATCTTAAATGATGAACCGGCTTACAGTACGATTGAGGGAGCCTGGCTGAGCAACGGAGAATTTGTTGTGGTCCACAGAGTAGCAGTGGATGAAAAATTTGCCGGACAGGGAATGACCAAAAAACTGTTTGACCATATTGAAGAATTTACAAAATCTCATGGAATTCAGAGCATTAAAGTAGATACCAATTTCGATAACATGGCCATGCTTAAAATCCTGGAAAGCAAAGGCTACACCTATTGCGGAGAAGTTTATCTGGCGGGTGGAATCAGAAAAGCATTTGAGAAGATTATTATTTAGCATAAAAGTTAAATCCAACTTCATTGATTTTTTAAAAAAAGTAAAATTTATAAACTCTATCAGCTTTGTTCGTTTAGTTCAGAACTAATTTTTACTTTTGCTCAAATTTATATACCATGCATAAGAGTATAGAAATTGATGAGAAAATTTTCCAGGATGCCGTAAAATTTTACGGCACAGTTTTCAATATACCTCCTCTGGCATCAAAAATATATGCTTACCTGCTCTTCGATTACGAAAAAGTAGGTATTCCTTTTGATGAATTTGTGGAAGTATTTTCAGCCAGTAAGAGCTCAGTATCTACCAGTATTTCCCTCTTGCTGAATGCAGAACTGATTATAGACCACAATAAAATGGACGAGCGGAAAAGATATTTTTTCATCAATGACGGTTACAAAAAAATCAGATTTGAAAAAATAGTACAGAAAATGAAAGACGAATTAAAACTACTGGACGACCTGGACCAATTTAAGAAAAATCACAATGGATACGATGAAAAAATAGAAGCTTATAAAGCTCTTTTAAATAAAAATATTATTAATATTCAGGAATCTCTTAATAAACTATAAAATGAATAATAAACTAGTTATACTTTCCATTGCGGCGCTTTCTCTAGTAGCCTGCAAAAAAGAAGCTCCAAAACAGGACGGCCCGAAACCCTATCCTGTTATCAATGTGGAAGCGAAAAATATAGTGGGTTATCAGACGTTCCCGGCAACCATTCAGGGTAGGGTAAACAACGATGTACGTGCTAAAATCCAGGGATATATCACACAGGTTCTGGTAGACGAAGGACAGTACGTAACCAAAGGACAGCCTTTGTTCCGCCTTGAAACCAACATCCTGAATGAAAATGCAGCAGCTTCAAAAGCGGGAATCGGTGCTGCCGAATCCAATATTGCAGCAGCACAGGCAGCTGTAAGCGCAGCCAATGTAGAAGTAAACAAGCTGAAACCTCTGGTACAGAAAAATATCATCAGTAATGTTCAATTGCAGACTGCCCAGGCTAATCTTGCCCAGGCTCAGGCCCAATTGAAGCAGGCTCAGGCGGCTAAAAGCCAGGCGGTGGCCAACTATAAAGGAGTACAAGCCAATATCGAATATTCCATCATCCGTGCGCCTATTTCCGGAGTCATCGGAAAACTTCCTTTGAAAGCCGGAAGCCTGGTAGGTCCTTCGGACCAGATGCCTTTAACCACTATTTCTGACACTTCAGAAATCTATGCATACTTTTCAATGAACGAAAAGGAATATTTTGATTTCCTTGAAAAATCTACCGGCGCTACAATGCCTGAAAAAATCAAAAATCTTCCTATGGTTGAATTACAGCTTGCCAACGGAAGCCTTTATCCCGAAAAAGGAAGAATAGAAGCCATTACAGGACAAATTGACCCTTCAACAGGGACCATACAGTTCAGAGTAGCTTTCACCAATGCACAGAAACTTTTAAGTAACGGAAACAGCGGAACCATAAGATTTCCTCAGCGTTATGACAACGTTCTGGTTGTTCCGGAAAGTGCCACTTACGAACAACAGGGTATTGTTTACGTGTACAAAGTTGATAAGAGCGATACGGCAAGAAATGTTGTCGTAAATGTAATCGACAGAATCGACAATATGGCATTAATTAAATCCGGTGTTAATAAAGGAGAAACCATTATTGCAGCAGGAATCGGAGGTCTTAAGCCCGGAACTGCCGTTAAAAAGCAGCCTGTAAAAATGGATAGTCTAGTTCAATCTATAAAACCGAAATTCTAAAAAATGATTAAAAATTTTATAAACAGACCGGTTTTATCCACGGTAATCTCAATCCTGATTGTGATTCTCGGGGTACTGGGACTGACTGCGCTTCCTGTCACACAATATCCGGACATTGCTCCTCCAACCGTAAGTGTTACGGCCAACTATACCGGAGCCAATGCGGAAACCGTTATGAAAAGTGTGGTTGTTCCTCTGGAAGAACAGATCAACGGGGTAGAGGGGATGGATTACATTACTTCAAGTGCAGGAAATGATGGTTCAGCCAATATTCAGGTATTCTTCAAACAGGGAATTGATCCTGACATTGCTGCGGTGAACGTTCAGAACCGTGTAACGAGAGCAACACCTTTGCTTCCAAGTGAGGTAACACGTTCAGGGGTTGTTACCCAGAAACAGCAGACCAGTGCCTTGATGTACATGTCTTTCTATTCTGAAAATAAAGATCTTGATGATGTTTATCTTCAGAACTTTTTGAATATCAATGTGATTCCGAATTTGAAGAGAATTAACGGAGTAGGTGATGCCAACGTTTTCGGGGGTAAAAACTATTCGATGAGAGTATGGCTGGATCCTGCAAAAATGGCAGCCTACGGCATTACTCCAACAGATGTTACCAACGCCATCAACGAGCAGAGTAGAGAAGCTGCAGCCGGTTCCATCGGGCAGAACAGCGGAAGCTCTTTTGAATACATCATTAAATATGTAGGTAAATTCAACGAAAAAGAACAGTACGATAACATCATCATCAAATCTCTCGGAGACGGACAAAACCTAATGCTGAAAGATGTCGCTAAGGTAGAACTTGCCGGACAGTCTTATACGGGCATCGGGGAAAACGGAAACAACCCTTCTATCAGTATGGGGATTTTCCAGACACCGGGTTCAAACGCTCAGGAGATTATCAAAAATATTAAAACATATCTGAAATCAGCAGAAGGAAGCTTTCCCGAAGGAATTAAATATACATTCAACTTCGATACCAATGAATTCCTTGAAGCATCAATCGATAAAGTAGTTCATACGTTGATTGAAGCATTCATCCTGGTATTTATTGTAGTATATATTTTCCTGCAGGATTTCAGATCAACGCTTATTCCGGCTATTGCAGTTCCGGTTTCCATTGTGGGAGCCTTTTTCTTCCTGAATTTATTCGGATATTCGTTAAACTTATTAACCTTATTCGCTTTGGTACTGGCGATTGGTATTGTGGTGGATGATGCCATCGTCGTCGTCGAGGCAGTACACGCCAAAATGGAACATGGGATCTCAGACGCCAAAAAAGCGACGGTGGAAGCAATGGATGAAATTACGGGAGCTATTATTTCAATTACCTTAGTAATGGCATCGGTATTTATTCCGGTAACTTTTATTACTGGTCCTACGGGAGTTTTCTACCAGCAGTTTGGGATTACGCTTATTGTAGCCATCATCATTTCTGCAATTAATGCCTTAACATTAAGTCCGGTTTTATGTTCTTTATTCTTAAAACCTCACGATGCACATCATGCAGAATATAAAAATTTAAATTTCATTCAGAAGTTTTTCTATAAATTTAATATTGCCTTCAAAACAACAACGGAACGTTACGGAAGAGGCTTTATTTTCCTTTTAAGACACAAATGGGTTACCCTGATTATTTTTGCCGTTACGGGAGGAATTTTATATTGGGCAAGTACCACCATGAAAAAAGGATTTGTACCTACGGAAGACAGAGGGATTATCTTTACCGATGTTCAGCTTCCTCCGGGTGCTTCTATGGAAAGAACCTACAATGCTTTAAAAACGCTTCAGGCTAAAGCTTTAAAAGTTCCGGGAGTACAGAACGTAACGATTTCCACCGGTAGAGGTTTCCTTTCCGGAAACGGAAGCAATAATGGTCTCGCATTCGTTAAGCTTAAACCTTTTGACGAAAGAAAAAAGGACGGACAGACTTCAGAAGATATTACTAAAAAACTATTCGGTATTACGGGAGCTGTTCCCGACGCTAAAGTAGTGTTCTTCCAGCCGCCGAGTGTACCCGGATTCGGGAGCAGTGCCGGTTTTGAGATGGTCTTACTGGATAAATCAGGAGGAGAATACGCCGACCTTGATAATAAAACAAATGAATTCATCGGCAAGCTGATGCAGAGACCTGAAATTGAATTTGCCCAGACTTCATTCAATACCAAATATCCGCAGTATGAAATGCAGATCAACGTTCCTTTGGCGAAACAACTTGGCGTTTCTGTAAGCGATATCCTCTCAACCATGCAGGGATACATCGGGGGAATTTATACCGCAGATTTTACCAAATACGGGAAACAGTTCAGGGTAATGGTTCAGGCTCTTCCTGAAAACAGACAGAAGATAGAAAATCTGAATGAACTGTATGTAAAAACAGGATCAGGAGTAATGTCACCGATTTCCCAGTTCGTTACCTTAAATAAAGCATACGGACCGCAGTCGGTAAGCCGTTACAACCTATTTACATCCGTAAAAATAACAGGAGCGAACTCAGCTGGTTTCAGTTCCGGGGATGCCATTACAGCCGTTCAGCAGGTGGCAAAAGAAACATTAAACCAAAATTATGATGTTGAATTTACCGGATTGACCAGAGAGGAATTAAATTCCGGATCTCAGACCGTTCTGATCTTTGCTTTAAGTTTGATCTTCGTTTACTTCATTCTTTCTGCACAGTATGAAAGTTATATTCTTCCGCTGATCGTGGTTATCTCTCTTCCTCTTGGGGTAATGGGAGCCTATTTCGGACAGAAAATTATGGGATTGGAAAATAACATTTATTTCCAGATTGCATTAATTATGTTGGTGGGGCTTTTAGCGAAAAATGCCATCTTAATTGTGGAATTTGCCGTACAGCGGAGACATCACGGAGAAACCATCGTCATGTCTGCTATCAATGCTGCCAAAGCGAGATTAAGACCTATCCTGATGACTTCATTTGCATTCATCTTCGGACTTTTACCATTGGTATTAGCAAGCGGAATTGGTGCTGTTGGTAACAGATCCATCGCTACGGGGGCCGCAATAGGATTATTGATAGGTACCATTTTAGGACTTTTCGTCATTCCTGTACTGTACGTTATTTTCGAATACCTGCAGGAAAAAGTGAAACCTATTAAAAAAGAAGAAATCAATTTAGCAGAATAATTAAGCATGTTCATGGTTTCGGTTTAATGTTAAATTAAAATCCGGAACCATGGACTTTAAACCTTAAACTTCAAATAATGAAGAATATTTTAAATAGTATAAAAGGAATATCTTTTTCGATAGTGCTTGTTGCTTTAGTATCATCGTGTATGGCGAGAAAGGAATACAACAGACCCAACAATGTTGTAGACGAAAAGCTGTACCGTACCGATATGCTTCCTGCAGACAGCACGAATATCGCCAATGTTTCGTGGAAAGAAATCTTTACCGATCCTATCCTTCAGAAACATATTTCAAAAGCGCTGGAAAATAACCTTGACATTAGAATTGCCCTACAGAGCATTGCTTCCGCAGAGGCGTATCTTAAACAAAGCAAAGCAGCTTACCAGCCTACTTTATCCGTGGGGCCCAACTATACCTTTCAGACCCAGTCTATCAACACCCAATTTGGGCAGATTATCGGGGAAAGAAGATATGTAAATCAGTTTGATATCACGGCAAGCATCGGCTGGGAAGCCGACATCTGGGGAAGGCTGAAATCACAGGAAAAAGCCCAATATGCGGCTTACCTCGGAACCATTGCTGCCCATAAAGCGGTGAAAAGTGATTTGGTAGCATCTGTAGCTTCGGCGTATTATCAGCTTTTGACCTATGATGCACAGAAGAAAATCATTACCGAAACCATTGCGGTGCGCGAAAGAAATCTCGAAACAACGAGAGCTTTAAAAACAGCAGGAACTTTAACAGAGGTTGCCGTACAGCAAAGTGAAGCCTTAGTTTTTAACGCTAAATCTTTACTGATCGATATCGATACGCAGATTCAATTGCTGGAAAACACAATGAGCCTTCTAATGGGAGAGCCTTCTCACACCATCGAAAGATCTACTTTGGAAGGCCAGCGTCTTCCTATCGATGTGAAACTAGGATATCCGGCGCAGCTTTTGGCCAACCGTCCGGATGTGATGAGAGCAGAGTACAACCTGATCAATGCTTTTGAACTAACCAATTCTGCGAAAGCACAGTTTTATCCTACTTTAAGACTAACCGGAAGCGGGGGAGTTCAGTCAGTAGATATTGACCATTTATTCAGTGTAAACTCATTGTTTGCCAATGTTGTGGCCGGTCTGGCACAGCCTATTTTAAACAGAAGAGCGATCAGAACCAATTATGATGTAAGTCTTGCCAACCAGGAAACAGCGTATCTGAATTTCAGAAAAGCAGTTCTTACAGCAGGAAAAGAAGTTTCTGATGCCATAAGGGTTTTCTCAGTGCAGGATTCTTTTATTGAATTAAAACAAAAAGAGCTGAATGCCTATAAAAACTCTGTTGAATATTCTCAGGAGCTAGTAAACTACGGGATGGCCAATTATCTTGAAGTATTAAACGCCAGCGTAAACTCACTGAATGCAGAACTGAATATTGCCAATGCAGAATACAGTAAAATGAGAGCTGCCGTTGAGCTTTATCAGGCTCTTGGCGGAGGATGGAAATAATTTAAGTTAGTAAATACATATAAAAGCAGAACGCGCATCGTTGATGTGCGTTCTGCTTTTTTATTTAAAATATCTGAAATAATGGTGGTTAGCTGTAAATGCTGAAGAAAATTAAATAAAATGTTTGCACATTTGGTTTAAATAGCTATTTTTGTACCGCTTTAAACAGTAAAAGGGGAATTAGCTCATCTGGCTAGAGCGTTAGACTGGCAGTCTAAAGGTGACGGGTTCGATCCCCGTATTCTCCACATTTACAAAGAGTTACATTTATTAAATTGTAACTCTTTTTTTTATAATCCTATTTTTACGGAGATGAACGTTAGTCATTTACATCCGTCTAACCAACTACAAAAACTTTTTCTAAAAAAATTCAGCAACAATAGTTCATTCCAGATATTTTATTATCTTTGGAAATAATTAAAAATAGAAGAAAAACAGGTAAAAACTGACTATTTTTATAAGAAAATCAAAATACAACCCATTTATTAATCAGGAGATAAGGAATTTAATTAAAAACCCATATTCTCCATATTTGTTTATAAAACAAAGACTATGAAGAAAATATTTTTACTTGTGTTCACCGCTTTTTTATTCATCGGTTGCGGCAAAGATGAAGATACCATTTATGATTTTATCGGTACCTGGGCCGGAACTTACTCCGGAACAGAAAAAGGAAGCTGGAACATTGTAGTGGCAAGCGACGGAAAAGTAACCGGAACACTGGATTCTGAACAGACCACAGAAAACTATTACATTACCGGTACCCTTACCGAATCCGGCGAACTTAACGCCACCATCGGTTCACCTGCGGACGGAGAATTCAAGGGAACGCTTACAAGAGAAGATAAAAAAGCAAGCGGAACATGGGTAAATGCAGTTCCGTCACCCACGAGATCCGGAACATGGAAAGGTGAAAAAACATCCAAATAATACAATCATTCACTATACAAAGCTATTCATCTGAATAGCTTTTTTTATTTCCAGATATTTCATACCACGAAATGACAAAAAGGAAAACATAATTTATTTATATTTGTAGTCACGTTTGCCCGTAAAATCAAGAAATATGAAGAAGTGTCTGAATTATAAATATGTAAATAGCAAAACAATTCATTCGTTACTCATTGTATCTTTACTCACCGTTTCATGCGGAAGTTCGAAAAAAGCAGCTTCAAATAAAAGCTCCGGAAGCAAAGCTGTATCAAATACCGAAAACCTCAGAAACCTGGACTCGAAATTCAACGGCAAAGTTTCAAAATCTATTAATGAAATCCTTAAAGACGCCGAAAAATATCTGGGCGCACCATACAAATTCGGAGGAAATACCTCTTCAGGATTTGACTGCTCCGGATTCGCCGTAAAGGTTTTTGAAGAAAACGATTATAAACTTCCACGTAGATCAGCAGACCAGGCCGAAACCGGAAATACAATAGACATCAGAGAAGTGAAACCCGGAGACCTCCTGTTCTTTGCTACAGCCGGCGGAACAAGGGTTTCCCATGTAGGGATCGTTCATGATATCGGAAATGACGGGGAGGTAAAATTTATTCACGCTTCCACAACAAAAGGCGTTATCATTTCATCCCTGAAAGAAAAATACTGGAATAAAGCGTATCTGCACGCAAAAAGAATTCTTTAAAAGCCATTCTTTAGACCGCATTCTGCTCATTACAGTCAGAAAATTTTCCTTAACTTTTTGTATCTTTGGCGCAAATAATTTTAAACTAGAAACATGTCGTTACAACAAACAATTGAAAATATCTGGGACAACAGAGAATTATTGCAGAATGAAGACAGCCAAAAGGCTATCAGAGAGGTTATTGCTTTGGTGGACAAGGGAGAGCTTCGTACAGCGGAGCCTACGGAAAACGGATGGCAGGTAAATGAATGGGTGAAAAAAGCAGTAGTAATGTATTTCCCGATTCAGAAAATGGAAACTATTGAAGTAGGTCCGTTTGAATTTCATGATAAAATGCCTTTGAAGAGGAACTATGCTGAAAAAGGCGTAAGAGTTGTACCGCATGCTGTGGCTAGAGAGGGAGCTTATATCGCTCCGGGAGTGATCATGATGCCTTCTTATGTAAACATTGGTGCTTACGTGGATTCGGGAACAATGGTTGATACCTGGGCAACAGTGGGAAGCTGCGCGCAGATCGGTAAGAATGTTCACCTTAGCGGCGGTGTTGGAATCGGCGGAGTTCTGGAACCGCTTCAGGCTGCTCCGGTAATCATTGAAGACGATTGTTTTATCGGCTCAAGATGTATCGTGGTAGAAGGAGTACATGTAGAAAAAGAAGCCGTATTGGGAGCGAATGTCGTTCTTACGGCATCAACAAAAATTATTGACGTTACAGGTCCTGAACCGATTGAAATTAAAGGAAGAGTGCCTGCACGTTCGGTTGTAATTCCGGGAAGTTACACCAAACAGTATCCGGCCGGAGAATATCAGGTTCCTTGTGCTTTGATCATCGGCCAGAGAAAAGAATCTACAGACAAAAAAACGTCTTTAAATGATGCTTTGAGAGATAATAATGTTGCTGTTTAAGAATACATTCTAAAACTAAAACCAAAATTTTGAAAGAAAAATTTCTTAAAATACTATTAAACCCTAAATATATATTTGGGGTTTATCTTATTATATCCGTCGTTACCGCAATCTCAAAATATTTAAGAGGAGATTATGCCATTAATAATTACCTGATTTTTAAAAATGTATTTTTTAATACCATTCATCAGAAAAATCTGTTCATCCATTATCCGGAGCTTTATTTTGACTTAAACCATTACGGCGTATTTTTCAGTGCATTGATTGCACCTTTTGCCGTAATGCCGGACTGGCTGGGAATTTCGCTCTGGAACGCCGCCAATACATTTATCCTTATTTACGGTATTCACAAGCTGCCTTTTTCAGATTCTAAAAAGGCACTGTTTGGGTTGTTCTGTCTTCAGGAATATATCACGGCAGCTTTAAGTTTACAGTTCAACGTAGCACTTACAGGACTTTTACTCTTATCGGCAGTTTATATTTACGAGAAAAAGGAAGTAAAATCGGTAACAGCAATACTGATCGGGGTCTTCGTAAAAATCTATGGAATTGTAGGGCTGTCGCAATTTTTCTTTATTAAAAATAAAACAAAATTTATTCTTTCCGGATTAATCATAGCCGTAGTATTATTTGCGTTACCAATGGCGTATTCAAGTCCGAAATTTGTGATCCAGTGTTACGCAGACTGGTTTCAATCTATTGTAGAAAAGAACAATGAAAACCAGGTGTTGGGAAATATGCAGGATATTTCATTAATGGGCTTTTTCAGAAGGATTCTGGGGGATGCTTCCATTTCAAATCTTGTTTTTCTTGCTTTTGGACTGCCGCTTTTTGCCGCACCGTATTTTAGAATCAAACAATACAAACAGTATGCTTTTCAGCTGATGATTTTAGCTTCTACATTGCTGTTTTTAGTATTATTCAGCTCAAGCTCCGAGTCTCCGACGTATATTATTGCTGTAGTCGGTGTACTGATCTGGTTTTTCCTTCAGAAAGAAAGAACTCCTCTTGTTATCGGATTATTGGTGTTCGTAATTATATTCACATGTTTTTCAACTTCAGATTTGTTCCCGAAATTTGTAAAAGAGCATTACATCATTAAATATTCTTTAAAAGCCGTACCTTGCATCGTAGTCTGGCTGAGGATTACCTATGAACTTCTCACCAAAGATTTTGAGAAAAATTACAGCCTTGAATAATCAGTATGAAGAAAATTTCAATCGTCATTCCTGCGCATAACGAAGAAGGGAACGTTGCTTTGGTACATCAAAAAATAAAAGAAATTTTTGATGCTCTGGAGCAATATACATTTGAAATCATATTCGTTAACGACGGCAGCAGGGACAATACCCAACAAAAGCTGGAAGAGCTTTCAGAACAATTTGAAGAGATAAAATTCATTGAATTTTCAAGGAACTTCGGACATCAGCCGGCGGTAAAAGCCGGTATGGACAATGCCACCGGAAACGCAGTCATTTCAATGGACGGCGATCTGCAACATCCTCCGGAACTTATTCCTGAGATGATCAAAAAATGGGAAGAAGGCTATGATATTGTGTTCACAGTAAGAAAATATCCTAAAGAAATCTCATTATTTAAAAGAAAGACCTCTGATTTTTTCTATAAAATCCTTTCAGGCTTATCGGATGTTGATTTAACAAAAGGGGGCGGTTCAGACTTCAGACTGATGGATGCAGGTGCCGTAGAAGTGATGAGGAATCTTAATGAAGATGATCTCTTTCTCAGAGGACTTACCAGTTGGATGGGTTTCAAACAGACAGGAATCAGTTTTATTGCCAATGAAAGGCTTTCCGGCAAAAGCAGTTATAATCTTAAAAAGATGGTGACTTTTGCCTTTACGGGAATTACGGCATTTAGTGTAAAACCGCTTTACATTGCCGCATATCTTGGATTCCTGTTTTCCGGACTTTCGGTGATAGGATACGCAACGTATGTCATCCATTCTTTCATTGTCGGAACGGAAATTTCAGGATGGGCATCGCTGATTATGACCATTGTTTTTTTCGGCGGACTCCAGTTAATTATATTGGGAATTATCGGAATGTATCTGGGTAAAATCTTTAAACAGGTAAAACACAGACCCAATTATATCATCAAAAACAAAAATTTTTAACATGGTTTTATTAAGTTTTGACATCGAAGAATTTGATATGCCATTGGAATACAAAGGTGAAATATCTTTCGAAAAACAGATTTCCATCTCTCAGTCCGGACTGGAAAAAATCTTAGATATTCTGAACAAACATCAGGCAAAAGCTACTTTTTTTTCAACCGTTGTCTTTGCTGAAAACAGCAAGCATCTCATTGAAAGATTGCTTAAAGAAGGCCACGAACTGGCTTCTCATACCTGGTATCATTCGGATTTTAAAGAAGAGCACCTGAAGCAGTCTAAGGAAAAACTGGAAGAAATTTCTAGCACGAAAGTGACCGGATTGAGAATGCCGAGAATGATGCCGGTAAGTAAAAACGCCGTCGAAAATGCAGGATATTCGTACAACTCTTCGATTAATCCTACTTTTCTTCCGGGAAGATACAATAACCTCAAAGTCTCCAGAACTTATTTTAAAGAAGGAAATGTAACGCAGATTCCCGCTTCGGTTTCGCCCAATTTCAGAATTCCTTTATTTTGGCTGAGTTTTCACAATTTCCCTTTGTCTTTTTATAAAAAACTGGCTTCGGATGTTCTTAAAAAAGATCAGTATCTGAATATTTATTTTCATCCCTGGGAATTTGCAGATATCAAAGACGAAGCTTTTAAATTACCCGGATTTACCGTTAAAAATTCCGGAGAAGATATGGTCAAGCGTTTTGATGAATTTCTATCATGGTTAAAAAGTAAAAATTACTCATTTGGAACATTCCAGGAATTTCAAAAACAGATCACCTCATGAAAATAGCTTTTGACGCAAAACGTTTTTTCCATAATACTTCAGGATTAGGAAACTATTCGAGAGATCTTGTGAGAATTCTGGCAACGTATTTCCCCGAAAACGAATACATTTTATTAAACAAAAATAAATCCGAAAGAGCGGCTGATCTTCTCAATTTACCGAACGTTCATTTCATAAAAACAACAAAAGGAAGCCTATCGCGCCAGCTGAAAATGGGAAAAGATGCGCAGCAGCAAAGCGCAGATGTTTTCCATGGGCTATCTGGCGAACTTCCTTTAAAATGGGATAAAAAGCCCATTAAAAAAACGGTGACTATTCACGATCTTATTTTCGTACGATATCCGCAGTATTATTCTTTTTTTGACCGTAAAATTCATTTCTGGAAGTTTAAAAAAGCAACAGATACTGCCGATAAAATCATCGCCATTTCCGAGCAAACGAAACAGGATATTATCCAGTTTCTTAAGGTTCCTGAATCCAAAATTGAAGTAATTTATCAGGGTTGCCATCAGGCTTTTAAAGAAAAGCAGCCGGAAGAATTTATTCAGCAGACAAAAGAAAAATTTGATCTCCCTGAGCGTTTTGTATTAAATGTGGGAACCATCGAAGAGCGCAAAAATCTCCTGAATGTTGTTAAAGCATTAAAAGATACGGATATTCCATTGGTGGTAGTCGGCAAAAAAACAAAATATTTCAAAAAAGTAGAACGTTTTGTCCGTGAGAATAAGATAAAAGCTTATTTTCTTGAAAATGTTTCAATGGATGAATTGGCTGCGATCTACAAACTTGCAGATATCTTCATTTATCCGAGTTTATTTGAAGGGTTCGGAATTCCTGTGATTGAAGCATTATTTTCTAAAACAGTTGTTATAACAAGCAACACAAGCTGTCTTCCTGAAGCCGGCGGGCCGGATTCGGTTTATATAGATCCTAAAAACCCTCTTGATATTCAGGCAAAAATAAAATTTTTATGGCAAAACGAATCCGAGAGGAAACGCCGTGCGGAAAAGGGTTTCGGGTTTGTTCAGAAGTTTAATGACGAACCTATTGCCAACCAATTAATGAATTTTTATAAAAATATTTTACAATAATATTTGCATTTGTAAAATTTATTGCTTTAAATTTGCACCATACAATTCAAACAAATGAAACCGAATTTTTTAACAGTACATCATTATCATCATCATCTCTGCTAAGACGGAATTGATTGATATATGACTATGTTAAAAATCAAAATAATTAAAACCGTCTGAGTAAACAGGCGGTTTTTTTGTTCTAAATTCTTCCCGGGCAATTTATATCAATTTACCATTTTGTTACTCAGACACAACCAGAAAGTGAAATGAGTAAATTAAAAATAGCTATACAAAAAAGCGGAAGGCTTTACGAAGAATCTCTTCAGCTCCTTAAAGACTGCGGCATTTTCGTTAATAATGGCAAAGACCAGCTAAAAGTTTCCGTAGACAATTTTCCGATGGAAATCATGTACCTCAGGAATTCGGATATTCCCCAATATCTGGAAGACGGCGTCGTAGATATTGCCATCGTAGGTGAAAATCTTTTAGTAGAAAAACAGAAAAAAATTGATATTGTACAACCTTTGGGGTTCTCAAAATGCAGGGTTTCTCTTGCCATTCCAAAGGAAGTTGAAACAAATGATCCTGAGTATTTTCAGGGTAAAAAAATTGCAACATCATACCCCAATACACTGAGAAAATTTCTTCAGGAAAATAATATTTCTGCCGATATTCACATCATTTCAGGCTCGGTAGAAATTGCCCCCAACATTGGTCTTGCCGACGGAATCTGTGATATCGTAAGCTCCGGAAGCACACTTTTCAAAAACGGACTGAGAGAAACGGTAACGCTGCTTTCTTCCGAAGCCGTTCTGGCAAAAACAGCTCAGTTAGATGAAGAAAAAGCCAAAATCCTTGAAAAATTTATATTCAGGATCAAAGCCGTTTTAAAAGCGAAAAATTCAAAATATATCCTGATGAATGTTCCGAATGAAAAAATAGAAACCATTTCCAAAACACTTCCGGTTCTTAAAAGCCCTACGGTTATTCCATTGGCGGAAGAAGGCTGGAGCAGCATTCATTCGGTAATCGATGAAGAACGTTTCTGGGAAGTAATTGATGAACTCAAAGACAAAGGAGCCCAGGATATTTTAATAATTCCAATTGATAAAATGGTGATTTAATATGAAAGTGAATAGATATCCGCAAAAGGAAACATGGTCCGGATTCGTCAAAAGACCTGCCATAAAAAGAGAGAAATTAGCCGAAATTGTTGCGGCAATTTTTGATGAAGTGAAGAAAAAAGGAGATCAGGCGCTGATTAATTTTGCTGAAAAATTCGATTCTGCGGAATTAAAAGATATTAAAGTTTCTGAAAAAGAAGTTGAAACTGCTGAAAATCTAATCAGTGAAGAACTGAAAACAGCCATTCAGGAAGCGAAATTAAACATTACCAAATTTCACGCTTCACAGATTCCCGACATTGAAAAGATTGAAACAACAAGCGGAGTAGTTTGCTGGCGGGAAAACCGAGCAATCGAAAAAGTAGGTATTTATATTCCGGGAGGAACAGCACCTTTGTTTTCTACAGTTTTAATGCTTGCGATTCCGGCTCAGTTAGCCGGATGTGAAGAAATTATCCTTTGTACGCCGCCGGATAAGAATGGAAACGTAAATCCTGCCATTTTATATACGGCAAAACTTTGCGGTGTTACAAAAATATTCAAAACAGGAGGCGCTCAGGCAATTGCAGCAATGACATTCGGAACAGAAAGCATCCCGAATGTTTATAAAATTTTCGGACCGGGAAATCAATATGTTGTAGCCGCTAAAGAATTTGCCCAAAATTATAATGTAGCCATCGATATGCCTGCCGGACCGAGCGAAGTTCTCGTTATTGCTGATGAAAATGCAGTTCCGGAATTCTGTGCCGCAGATTTACTTTCTCAGGCAGAACATGGAAGTGACAGTCAGGTGATTTTTCTGGCAACCGACGAAAATATCTTTAATCAAGCCATTCTGGAAACCCAAAAACAGCTTGAAGCACTTCCAAGAAATGAAATGGCAGCTGAATCTTTGAAAAACAGTCACTTTATTTTAATGAATTCAATTAATGAAGCTTTGGAATTCAGCAATTTATACGCGCCGGAGCACTTGATTTTAGCAGTAAACAATTTTGAAAAATATATTCCGCAAATCCGGAATGCAGGTTCTGTTTTCCTGGGAAATTATTCCTGTGAAAGTGCCGGAGATTATGCCAGCGGAACCAATCATACCCTTCCTACAAACGGTTTTGCTAAAAATTACAGCGGTGTTTCCCTCGACAGTTTTGTGAAGAAAGTTACCTTTCAGAATCTGTCGGAAAAGGGATTGAAAAATTTAGAAAAAACCATTGAAGTAATGGCAGAAGCAGAAGGATTATTCGCACACAAAAATGCCGTAAGTATCAGATTAAAAGAACAGAATGAAAGAATTTAATATCAAAAGTTTAGTACGGAAAAATATTCTTGACCTGCAGCCTTATATAAGTTTCAGGGATCAGAATGAATTTGAAAATCCGGTTTTTCTGGATGCGAATGAAAGTCCGTTTGGAGAATATAACCGCTATCCTGATTCTACGCAGAAAGAATTAAAAAATAGACTGGCAGAGCTTAAAAATGTTTTACCACAACAGATTGCAGTAGGAAACGGAAGTGATGAGCTGATCGACCTTATCATAAAAATCTTCTGTGAGCCGAAGAAAGATTCGGTTATGATGATGAACCCATCGTTTGCGATGTATAAATTTTATGCTTCTATTAATGAAAACAACGTTATAGGATTAGATTTAGATAATAATTTCCAGATAAATAAAGATTTATTTTTAAAAGTTTCAGAACAAGAAAAATCCAAGATTTTCTTCCTTTGCTCACCCAACAATCCTACCGGAAATTCGATTCAGGATATTGAATTTTATATTAAAAATTTTGATGGTATTGTGGTGGTAGACGAAGCGTATATTGAATTTTCAGAACAGAAATCTTGCATCGAATTGCTTGAAAAATATCCAAACCTAATCATTCTTCAGACCTTTTCAAAAGCGTGGGGAATGGCAGGAGCAAGAGTAGGTATCGCTTACTCTTCAGACGAAATCATAAGTCTGATTAATACTGTAAAAGCACCATATAATGTTAACTCACTAAGTTTAAGTAAAATTATGCAATTAATTAATTATAAAAATATTATAGAAGAAAATATAAAAAATACTTTAAGTGAAATTTCAAGATTAAAAAATGAATTGCTTAACGTTGAATGTGTTAAAAGAGTATTTCCTACCGATGCGAATTTTTTTTTGATTGAATTTAACAATGCTGAAAAAGTGTATCAGGAATTGCTTGAAAATGAAATTCTGACCAGCAAGAGAAGTCCGCAGATTCCGGACTGTATTAGAATCAATGTTGGGAAAAGAGATGAAAACAATAAGGTGATTAACGTCTTAAAAAGTATTTAATTAAATCCGAAACCTCACAGGTTTTAAAAACCTGTGAGGTTTGGTAAAAAAAGAAATTAAAAATGAAAAAAGTACTCTTTATAGACCGCGACGGAACCTTAATCTTAGAACCCCCGATTGATTTTCAGATTGATTCTCTTGAAAAGCTGGAATTTTATCCCGGAGTGTTTCAGAATCTTTCAAAAATTGCAAAAGAACTTGATTACGAATTGGTCATGGTCACCAACCAGGATGGACTGGGAACAGATAATTTCCCTTACGAAGATTTCATCAAACCTCAGGAAAAAATGTTAAAAGCATTTGAAAACGAAGGAATTGTTTTCAGTGATATTCTAATTGATAAAAGCTTTGAAAACCAAAATTTACCCACAAGAAAACCGGGGATAGGAATGCTCGGAAAATACATTTACGGAGATTATGATCTGAAAAATTCATTTGTCATCGGAGACCGCCTTACAGATGTTAAGCTGGCTCAAAATTTAGGGGCAAAATCAATATTAATAAGTAAAGTTCCGAATGAGGAAGCTGATTTAACCACAGTAAGCTGGAGTGAAATTGCACAGTTTCTGACCAGCATTCCTCGAAAAGCAAAAGTTTCAAGAAAAACCAATGAAACAGAAATTGCAATTCAAGTCAACCTTGATGGAAACGGAACATCCGAAATATCAACAGGATTGCATTTTTTTGATCACATGCTCGAGCAGATTTCAAAGCACGGCAATTTAGATTTAAAAATTGAAGTAAAAGGTGACTTACAAGTCGATGAACACCACACGATAGAAGACACGGGAATTGTGCTTGGAGAAGCTCTTTTAAAAGCTTTAGGAAAGAAAAAAGGTATTGAACGTTACGGATTTCTTCTTCCGATGGATGATTGTCTGGCACAAGTTGCCATCGACTTTGGAGGAAGACCGTGGATTGTTTGGGAAGCTGAGTTTAAGCGTGAAAAAATTGGAGATGTTCCTACGGAAATGTTTTATCATTTCTTCAAATCGTTCAGTGATTCCGCAAAATGTAATCTTAACATTAAAGTAGAAGGTGAGAACGAACACCACAAGATCGAATCTGTTTTTAAAGCTTTTGCCAAAGCCATAAAAATGGCGGTAAAACAGACAGACCGTAATTTTAATCTACCATCAACAAAAGGAAGTTTATAATGATTGCCATCATAAAATACAATGGAGGAAATGTTAATTCCGTACAAAATTCGCTTAACCGACTGAATATAGAATCTGTGGTGACCGATGATTTTGACCTGATAAGAAATGCCGACAAGGTGATCTTTCCGGGAGTGGGTGAAGCTTCCTCCACCATGAAGTTACTAAAGGAAAAAGGTCTGGATCAGTTAATTCCGACATTAATACAGCCCGTTTTAGGCATTTGCCTGGGAATGCAGCTGATGTGTAAAAACAATGAGGAAGGAAATACAGTCGGAATGGGGATTTTTGATATTGATGTTAAAAAATTTCCTGCAACAGATATTGTTCCGCACATGGGATGGAATACGATTTCAGACTTTAGATCCGATATATTTTCAGGAATTGAAGAGAATAGTGATGTATACTTCGTTCACAGTTACTACTGCGAGTTATCTGAAAATACTACCTCGGTTTGTAATTATATTCTGCCGTTCAGTGCTTCCCTGCAGAAAGACAACTTTTATGCGATGCAGTTTCACCCCGAAAAATCAGGCGACGTAGGAAGCCGCTTATTACAAAACTTTTTAAAAATTTAAAATGAAAATTATTCCCGCTATAGACATCATCGACGGAAAATGTGTAAGGCTGTCAAAAGGAGATTATGATACTAAAAAAGTATATAATGAAAATCCGCTGGAAGTTGCCAAAGCGTTTGAAGATTTTGGGATAAAATACCTGCATTTGGTAGATCTTGACGGCGCAAAATCAAAACATATCGTCAACCAAAAAGTTCTGGAAACCATTGCGAAAGAAACTTCCCTGGAAATTGATTTTGGAGGAGGTTTGAAAACTTTGGAAGATATTGAAACTGCTTTTAATTCGGGAACAAAACAGATTACCATTGGTAGCATCGCTGTCCAGAATCCTGATTTTTGTTTTAATCTCATTGAAAAATACGGTCCGGATAAAATCATTCTCGGTGCCGACTGTGAGAACAGAAAGATAAAAACTTCAGGCTGGCTGGAAGAAAGCCAAATTGATGTTGTGGATTTTATACTTCAATATAAAAATAAAGGAATTAAAAATGTGATCTGCACAGATATTTCCAAAGACGGAATGCTTCAGGGCGCCTCGGATGAATTATACACCGAAATTATCGATAAAACAAATGTTCAGCTGATTGCAAGCGGAGGAATTTCCTGCATTGAAGATGTTGAGCAGATGAAAAAAATAGGCTGTTCCGGAACCATTATCGGGAAAGCGATTTATGAGGGAAGAATCAGTTTGCAGCAACTCCAAAATTTTATTGAAAATGCTTAAAAAAAGAATCATTCCTTGTCTGGATATCAAAGACGGAACTACAGTAAAAGGAATCAATTTTGAAGGATTGCGAAATGCCGGAGATCCTGTAGAACTTGCCAAAAGATATGAAAAAGAAGGAGCAGACGAATTGATTTTCCTCGATATTACGGCAACCATAGAAGAGCGTAAAACTTTTGCAGAACTTGTAAAGAAAATTGCACAGGAACTGAGAATTCCATTTACCGTGGGCGGCGGAATTTCTACCATAGAAGATGTGAGAAAGCTCCTGGAAGCAGGAGCAGATAAGATTAGTATCAATTCTTCGGCCGTTAAAAATCCAAAGCTGATTTCTGATTTAGCGAGAGAATTTGGAAGCCAGTGTATCGTAGTTGCCATTGATACTAAATTCATAAACGGTGCAGACTGGGTTCATGTGAAAGGAGGAAGAGAAATTACGGATCTGAAAACACTAGACTGGTCAATAAAATCTGAACAGCTTGGAGCCGGAGAAATTCTTCTTACTTCGATGGATGGCGATGGTACCAAAAATGGGTTTGATCTTAGAATTACAAAATTAATCTCCGAAAGCATAAATATTCCCGTAATTGCTTCCGGAGGTGCCGGAAAAATGGAAGATTTTGAAGCAGTTTTTAATCAGACAAAAGCAACAGGAGCTTTGGCGGCCAGTATTTTCCATTTCGGAGAAGTACAGATTCAGGATCTGAAAAATAATTTAAAATATAAAAAAATTGCAGTACGATGAATATTGATTTCAATAAAAATAAAGACGGCCTTGTGCCTGTAATCATTCAGGACGACAGAACCTTGCAGGTTTTAATGTTGGGTTACATGAACGAAGAAGCTTTTGAAAAAACTAAAAATGAAGGAATTGTAACTTTTTTCAGCCGTTCCAAAAACCGACTCTGGACAAAAGGCGAGGAGTCCGGAAATTTTTTAAAGGTTAAAAATATTGCAGTTGACTGCGATCAGGATACGATTTTAGTTAAAGCAATTCCGACAAATGTTGTTTGTCATACCGGAAGTTTCAGTTGTTTTGGAGATAAAGATTCTAAAGGTTTTCTGTATGAACTGGAAGAGAAGATAGCTCAAAGAATTGACGAAAAAACCGAAGGTTCTTACACCTATTCACTGTTTCAGAGAGGCATCAATAAAATGGCTCAAAAAGTAGGAGAGGAAGCGGTAGAACTCGTGATTGAAGCAAAAGATAATAAGGATGATCTGTTTAAAAATGAGGCGGCAGATTTACTGTACCATTTTTTAATTTTACTGAAAGCTAAAAATTTTACGTTGGAAAACATCGAAGAAATTTTAAAGAAACGGAATCAGTAAAAACACATGAAACCAGAATATAAATTATAATAAAAATCCTGAGCAGTAACTCAGGATTTTATTGTGTATTTACAGGAATTATTTTCCGATAATTATTTTTCTGACCGCTTTGCTGTCTTTGGTTGTTATGGTCGCTAAATAGGCTCCGTTTGCCAATCCTGAAACATTTATTTTTGTTTCATTTTCCTTAGTTATTATCAGTCTGCCGTTCATATCCGTAATTTCAAGATTAAAATTTTTGATATCTTTTGCAAGCTCAATGTTCAGGATGTCTTTTGCAGGATTCGGGTACACTTTTACCGTTTCGAGCTTATTTAAAGCTTGTTCTTCAGTAGCCAGCAAACTTGTGGAAGCCGTTGCAAAATGCTGTAATGCTCCCACAGCCGCTTTCCCCACATTAAAAACATATACAGGGTCTACATTTGCAAAAGTATCATTTACCGTATGTTCGTTATAGCTCCTTTCATTTTCATAAAACCCGGTAATAATGTCTCCTTTACCTTCAAAAGGCATATAATCCGAAGCGTATGCATTAGACATTACAGTTTGTAGAGGAGAATATAATGTAGTACAGTTGGCCAGTTGTTGGGTAAAAGCCAGTGACTGGGCATTATTTCCGGTTTGTCCGGACTGGTCGCTTTCGCATTTAATCGCGTTGTTGTTATTGCCGATTTCACCACCAACCTGGTCGATATTAAATACCACTCTTATATTCAGCTGTCTTACATTATTTTGAAAAACAACATTATTCACATAATGTGTACTTCCTACCAAACCTTGTTCTTCACCTGAGAAATGGATAAATTTAATCGAATAGTCCGTAGGAATATCCTTTAAAATCCTCGCCGCTTCCAGGATAATGGAAGTTCCGCTTCCGTTATCGCTTACTCCTGTTCCGGTGATGGTATCATAATGTCCACAGATGATGACGTAAATATTAGGATAAAGTGTTCCTGTTTTTGTGATCACCAAATTCTTTGAGCCTGTACTATTGTAAGTGAAAGAGTCTTCTGTAATCTGACTTGCAGTGTATCCATATGACTGGTATTTTGCTTTAAGCCAGTTTAGGGCATTGGTATTGGCGGTCGAGCCGGTAGTTTTTACACCGAGATTTTCAAATTCCTGAAGAATTGTGGTAATATTGGTCTGGGAAACCTGGTCTGCCCTGTTTTTATAAGCCTGGATAAGACTTTGAGCCTGGAGGTTATAAGAAACCAAAGAAATAAGCAGAAAAGTAGTTAGTTTTTTCACCCTTAGATAAATTTTTACATATTTAATAATTAGCAAATGTATATAATAAAAAAATCCCAGGCAAAAAAACCCGGGATTTATATTGATAACAAAAATTTTACATTATTTTACTTGATCTACAACTGCTTTGAAAGCTTCAGGGTGATTCATTGCTAAATCTGCTAAAACTTTTCTGTTAAGCTCAATGTTGTTCTTTTTAAGAGCTCCCATAAATTGAGAGTAAGACATTCCGTGCTCTCTGGCTCCCGCGTTGATACGAGTGATCCAAAGTGCTCTGAAGTTTCTTTTCTTCTCTTTTCTACCACGGTAAGCATATTGCATTGCTTTTTCTACCGCGTTTTTAGCTACAGTCCAAACGTTCTTTCTTCTTCCGAAAAAACCTTTAGCTTGCTTAAAAATTTTCTTTCTTCTAGCTCTGGAAGCTACCGAATTTACTGATCTTGGCATAATTTAAATTGTTTTTTTGAAATGTGCGGTAATTGTTTCATTACTCTTAGGTGCTCCATTTCAGGGTTAAAATGTTGAATTTGTTTTGAATTCTTATAAACCGGATATAGATTTATAAAAACTACTTAATTGCTAATTGACGTTGAACGCTTTTCTCATCCACTTTAGCTACGTAAGAAGTAGTAGTAAGATTTCTCTTCTGCTTTGTTTCTTTCTTAGTTAAGATGTGGCTTTTGTAAGCGTTTTTTCTTTTGATCTTACCAGATCCGGTAAGAGCAAAACGTTTCTTAGCACCTGATTTCGTTTTTAATTTTGGCATTGTTCTGCTTTTTATTGTTTTGTTATCAATATCTGTTTTGGTTTCCCGGCAATTCCGGAAATAATAGTGTGCAAAATTACAAAAAATTATTAATATTTCCTTTGCAATTCCAGACTTTCTAAAAATATTTCCTGTTCAGGGACAACAATAAGAGTCATCGTGTTTTTTTCGTAACTGATGGCAGATTCCAAGGAAAACAATCTGGATGAAGATTTGCTCAATGTCCACTTTTCAGCATTTGAATTTCTTAGGGAAAGTGTATACTTTTTTCCTTTATGAAAATGTTTCAGAAGCTTTTTGTTTTTAAAAACACTTTCATCACCTGAAGCAGTATTCATAAAGTACGCTGGGATCACCATCGCATTTGCTTTTTTTATAATACCGGTACTTTTCCCATATTTATTAAAATACAAAATATGCTCGTCATTAATTTGCCTGGTAAAGACTTCCACATAATCATTAATAAATATACGATTCACTTTCATCTGATCACCAACATTAAATCTGGGAATAGCTCCCATATGATAAATAATGATATCCGGATTTCTTTTCAGAACATAGCTCGCATCGCCCAGTTCGTGAGCCAGCATCCCTGTTCCGAAATTTTTAGGAGGATGGCGCGGTGTGTAGTAATCGTTTAATCCAAGCATATCAACGGTAGGAAGCTCAGAGGCATAAGGAATACAACCGGCAGCGGTAACCGCAATTAAAGTATTTTCAGGAAAAGTTTTTTTCAAAGTATTCCCAAGTGTCATTCCACGGAATTCCCAGCGTTCTTCAATGGCATAATGATTATCAGCAACCAGCAGCTGAAGAAATGGATTAATCAACAGTATAGCAATAAATCCAACTTTAAAGCTTTTCGATGTAAAGCTGAACTGCATTTCATTCAATCCTGAAATAATGGCAAAAACCAATAAAATCAACACTACATAATAATGACGAAAGGCCGGGAAAATATCACCGCCAACCAGAACGACATACGCCGTCCAGGCTACCATATTCAACAATAAATAAAACCCAAAGAGATTCCTCTTTTTATACATGAGATAAAACAGAAAGTACAGTCCAAGGGAAGACAGTAATACAGTTCCGAAGAAAGCTTTAAAAATGTAAAATCCACCTCGTAAAACATGATGTAACGTGACTTTTACCTTAACCAATGCCGTATTAGGAACCCATTCGCCATAGAAATCATATCTGAAAAGAAGCTGGCCCAATAGAAATAAAGCCGGTACAATTCCTGCGAAAACAAAAACTCGGATAAGATCTTTCCTGCTTTTTCTGAAAATAAAAACTAAAAATATTGTTGTTAAAATAGTGAACAGAAAACCATCCGGTCTTGTAATTGCCAAAAGTCCAAGCCATAACGACAGAAAATAGATGCGCCCTTTATTTTTATCGTTAATAATTTTTGAAACTTCAGTTAAAGTGAGTGTGAGCAGAAAAATGTATAAAGGCTGTTCCAGTCCGCCAATGGCCCATACTGTAAAGCATGGGGTTGTAGCCAGTAGGAATACGGTCAGAAAAACGTATTCTTTTTTAATATTTTTTTTCTTAAAATAAGAACATATTACAGCAAGTGTACCAACGGAACATACGATTCCCAGTATTCTGGCAGCCAGAATAAGATTCATTCCCAACTTTCCCAGCAAAGAAATCATCAGAATCCACAGCAGGTTGGAATAGCCTTCTACAGGATGTCCATCGTTCCAGGTAAGTCCTTTACCCTCAATGAAACGCTGCGCATACCGAAGCGAAATTAAACTGTCATCAGAGAGAAAAGGGTAGTAGTAATAACAGCCCAGCGCAAAAACAATCAGGATGAATAAAAAAAAGGAGTAATATCCGACTTTCATGGAATAGAATTAAATAAATTTCTTGATCTCTTTAAGAATAAATGCAAAATAACGAAAAATAAGAAAAAGAATAAGGGGAAAGCATTTAAAACTCAATAACAAAACCGCTCCATAAATGAAGCGGTTTTATAGTTGATATGTTTTGCGGATCAGATGATCCCTGCTATCGATTATTTAGCCGGTTTTTTAGGACTCATCATCATAATCATTCTTTTTCCTTCAAGTTTAGGCAGCTGATCTACTTTTCCAACGTGCTCCAGTTCCTGGGCAAGTTTTAAAAGCAGGATTTCTCCCTGGTCCTTAAAGATAATGGAACGTCCTTTAAAAAATACGTAGGTTTTTAACTTTGAACCTTCTTCAAGGAATTTTTCAGCATGCTTCTTCTTAAACTCGTAGTCGTGTTCGTCGGTCTGAGGTCCGAAACGAATTTCTTTCACTACCACTTTCACCTGCTTGGCTTTAAGTTCCTTCTGTTTTTTCTTTTGCTCGTATAAGAACTTTTTATAGTCCAAAACTCTAGCAATAAACGGTTCAGCCTTATCAGAAATTACGACAAGATCAAGATCCTGCTCTTGAGCAATCTGTCTTGCTTTTTCTGTAGGATATACTCCCGGCTCTACGTTATCGCCCACTAAACGAAGCTCTCTCACACGAATTTTATCGTTGATCAAGTGAGCGTCCTCCTGTACCGGACGTCTCTGTGGGCCCCTGTTGTTAAATCTTTGTGCTATTGTATTATAATTTTATTGGTTAATTCTATTTATTTGTATTAAAGAATTTAAATTAAACAGTATTTAATTCTCATCTTTAACAGATCGGTCTATATTGCAGATTCTTTCTTAAAGTAAGAAACGAAGTCTTCCATGTTCATTACTCCCAAATCACCTTCACCACGTCTTCTTACAGAAATTGTGCCATCTTTCTCTTCATTTTCCCCTACTACAAGCATGAATGGGATTTTATTTAATTCCGCATCACGGATCTTTTTCCCTGTTTTTTCGTTTCTGTTGTCAATCTGACCGCTAATATCGTGATTTTCTAAAAATTCTGAAACTTTTTTAGCATAATCTGCATATTTTTCACTGATCGGAAGGATAATAAACTGATCCGGGCTCAGCCAAAGCGGAAAATCTCCTGCAGTATTCTCAAGCAAAATGGCTATAAAACGTTCCATAGAACCAAAAGGCGCTCTGTGGATCATTACCGGTCTGTGCTTCTCGTTATCATTTCCGATGTAGTGAAGATCAAATCGTTCCGGCAAGTTATAGTCAACCTGAATCGTTCCAAGCTGCCACTTTCTTCCTAAAGCATCCTTAACCATGAAATCCAGTTTCGGTCCGTAGAAAGCTGCTTCACCGTATTCAACAACAGTTTTCAGACCTTTGTTTTTTGCTGCGGTGATGATAGCGTTTTCTGCTTTTTCCCAGTTCTCATCAGAACCGATATATTTTTCTCTGTTATCAGGATCTCTCAATGAAACCTGAGTCACAAAATCTTCAAAACCTAATGATCTGAAAACGTATAATACCAGATCAATAACTTTTTCAAATTCTCCCAACAACTGATCCGGAGTACAGAAAAGGTGAGCGTCATCCTGAGTAAATCCGCGAACCCTTGTCAAGCCGTGAAGTTCTCCTGATTGCTCATATCGGTAAACCGTACCGAATTCTGCATATCTTTTCGGCAAATCTCTGTAGCTCCATTGTGAAGTTTTGTAAATTTCACAGTGGTGCGGACAGTTCATCGGCTTCAGCATGAATTCTTCACCTTCATTTGGCGTTTTAATCGGCTGGAAGCTATCGGCTCCATATTTATCCCAGTGTCCGGAAGTTACATATAACTCTTTGGCACCAATATGTGGTGACATTACGAATTCGTATCCGCCTTTTTTCTGAGCTGCAGAAAGGAAATTTTCCAGTTTTCTTCTCAAAGCAGTACCTTTTGGCAGCCAAAGCGGCAACCCTGCACCAACTTTTTCAGAGAAAGCAAAAATCCCCAGTTCTTTACCTAATTTTCTATGATCTCTTCTTTTAGCTTCTTCTAATCTTTCAAGATATTCTGTTAATTCTTTCTGTTTTGGAAAAGAAATACCATACACTCTTGTCAGCTGAGGATTTTTCTCATTTCCTCTCCAGTAAGCTCCGGCAGCATTTAAAATCTTTACCGCTTTTACAATACTTGTATTTGGGATATGTCCTCCACGGCATAAATCTGTGAAATCATCGTGGGTTACAAAAGTGATTTCACCATCGTTAAGATTAGAAATCAGTTCTACCTTATAAGGATTATCTGCATATACTTTTAATGCTTCTTCTTTAGAAACAGGGTATAAAGAAAACGTTGAGCCTTTTTTAGCATTTTCCAATACTTTCTTCTCAATTTTCTCGAAGTCTTTTTCAGATAAGCTTTCGTCCCCGAAATCTACATCGTAATAGAATCCGCTTTCGATGGCAGGACCGATGGTTAACTTAGCATTGGGATAAAATTCAAGGATCGCCTGCGCCAGAAGGTGGGCAGAAGAATGCCAGAACGCTTTCTTTCCAAGATCATCATTCCAGGTAAGCAGCTGTATCGTAGAATCCGTGGTGATAGGCGTGGTCGTCTCTACTTGTTTATCATTAACAATTGCGGAAATGGTGTTTCTAGCCAATCCCTCGCTTATAGATTTTGCCACATCTAGCGGAGTAACTCCCGCCTCGAATTCTTTGACACTACTGTCTGGAAGTGTAATTTTTATCATTGTTTACTAAGAAATTTTAAGATGCAAAAATACGGAATTTTTAGTTAATATGCTATATTCGCAGATATTTAGACCAATAATTAATACTAAATCATGAAAAAAATATTTCTGGCTTTTGCATTTATATTTTTTATACAAGCATTTTCTCAAAAAAACATGAGGAAATTTTCAGTAGACTTTAACAGAAATATAGAGACTTATTTTCTTGCGGAAATCCTTTCTGCTGAACACCGAAGGAACAATAAGGACTTTGAGCTGTATAAAATTAAAGAATGTTCAGTATATCAGCCTATTGTTAAGAAATCAATAGAGAAATTCGTGCATCTGAAAGACTCAAAAATAGCATTTGCAACAGCAGAACTCAACGATGTACTTTTAGAAAAATACGGCCTGGGAAATGATGCTCTGATGAAATCCTTACTGTATCATGAAGAGTTCTCGTCAAACGGCTGGGTCAATGAATATAAGTTTGAATTTTCCCGTTTGACGCGTGAACAAAATAATGAAGTAACAATTTTAATTAAAAATTATCTTTCTGAACTTTCAAAATTTTATGCTCAGGAAAAAATCGGCCTTTTTTTTAATGAAAATAAAAGTTTCTACCAGGCTGCTGCGAAAGAATATATGAAGCAAATTCCTTCAGGTTTTACTGATGCTATGGAACAGTTTTACGGCGAAAAATTTAATTCTTACACGATCCTTATTTCACCAATAATGATGTGGCCGATTTCTGATAATGAAGGAAGAGGAATAGGATCTGATGTCACTTTGAAATCAGGTTTAAAAAATATTTACGAAATTGCGAGTCCGTTTGTGAAAGTTGAAAAAGCAGGCCAATTTGGCTATGATAACCAGTTCCAGGCAAGGTTTTTAAGCATTCATGAATTCGGGCATTCTTTTGTGAATAAGGAAGTTTACAAACATCCTGAAAAACTTCAGAAATTTAAAGATCTATTTGAAAAATCCGAACTAAAACAGGCTATGATTAAAACAGGCGGCTATGGAGATTATCAAACCTGTGTAGCGGAGCATCTTGTAAGACTTGGCGAAATTGAGACCGCAAAAATTCAGAAAGATTTTGAAAGAGCAAAAAAGCTTGAAGATTATCATCTGAAAAATAATTTTATATTCTTACCTCAATTGCAGGATAAAATAAAAGATTATCACTCAAACAGAAACAAATATAAAACTTTTGGAGACTTTGTTCCTGAACTTCTGAATGTTTTTGAAGACAGCAGTGTTGAATTTATTAATTCGAAATTGAAGAATCAATAAGTCATTTATTTCAGGTTCATATTATTTCAGGGAATATAGTGAGGATATAAAATTATTGTCTTTTTTTGTACCTCACTTTTCCTTTAATTATTTCAATAACATCCACATTTCTCACTTTAGACTGTACCCATCCGTGAATATCAATGTATAGCAGTGATCTTCTGTAATATTCATTCTGGGAAAAAAACTCAAGTTTACGGTCGAATTGTTTAAATGATTCAGTCTGCTGATCCGGTGTTTCGTTATTCAGATTTTTAAAAAAACCGATGCTTTCAAAATGGAATTCATCAGGTTTTTTCATTTTTCTGGTAAACTTTACAGTCGCTTTTATAAATTCATCGTAATCTTCATCGTTTCCGGACTCATACTTTGCCATTAAAATCAGAATTCTTGTATGAAACAGCAGGTCTTCCTGTACATTCCCTTTGGACTCAATTACTTTTAAAGCGTACTTTATCGACTCTTTAAATTTTTTACTTCCGAAAAACATGGCTGCCATTTTAAGATATAGAATCATGAAATGATGCTCATCAATTTTATCGCGGAGTTTTTCCATTTTCAATTCAATTTCAGGAACTGTTTTGGTTCCGGAAAAGAATTCCCCTTTTACAAAGTGGATGTTCATTAAAGTATTGTAATGGGTCAGAAAAATAAGTGATTGCAGGTTTTCATTTTGAGAAAAGCTTGAAGAATAAACAACTTCATTAAATTGCTTAAAACGATCTTCGAGAATATCAATATTCCCGTACAGAAAAAGAATTTTCAGGAGATACGTATTCCCTTTAATATACCATACAGGATGGCTCATGATCATCTCAGGATTGTTGTGGAAAAGATCTACCCAGAGAAAGGCATATTTCAATGTGTATTTATATTCCTGGAGCAGTTGGTTTTTCCAGACGTGAGCCTTAAAATACCACAGCTTTTCCGTAAAATTTAATTTTTCAAATGTTATTTTTTGAATTTGTGCATCAAAAATTTTCATGATTTCAGCACGCTCTTCATCCGTTTTTACGTAACCGTGCGTCAGCATTTCGCTGTAGAGCTTCAGGGAAAGGTTAGAAAGTTCCGTGGCATAATGATTCTGCTCGCTGATTTCAGTAGACTGTCTGATCAGCTCTTCGGCACGGCCTTCTATACTTCTTGTAATAAACTGGGATTCAATTACTTTTTCAAGATCGATAATTTCAGAAGCAATGGTTTTTTCGTCAAGCTCCAAAGCGGTCTGTTTTGTCTTATCTAAAATTTTCAAAGCCTGTTTATACAGGCCTTTTTGATACAGAATATTGGCAAAGTCCAGTTGTTCACGCAGCTGAATCCTGTAATTCTGATGACTCGGATTCATCCTCAGGCTTACCAGAATCTGTTTGTAAAGATGTGCCTTCAGATTGGATAACTGTTGTTTGGTTGAAATTTTTTTCTGAATAATAATGCTTTCATCATATTCTCTCATCTTATCCATTTCAGAAAAAAGAAGCAGGAATTTTGCATCTACATTGATCCCAAGACGGTTTACATACAGCCTGAATTGCCGTTTTTCCGAAGTCGTAAGCGACTTAATGAGGATAAATAAAAAATCTTTATGCAATTCTGCCATTGTAAATTTTTAAATTTTAATATACTGATAAACAAAATTTTATATTCAATTTCCACTAATTTGAATATTGTAATTTTTATTAAAACCAGAAATGAATAAACGTTTCATCTTTTTAGTTTTGAATCAAAATTAAGTAAAATACTTCATTATGAATTCCGAAAAAGTTGAAATTTTTGATACCACACTGCGCGACGGCGAGCAGGTTCCCGGCTGTAAACTGAATACGGAACAGAAGCTGGCTATTGCGGAAAAGCTTGACGAACTTGGGGTTGATATTATTGAAGCAGGATTTCCCATTTCCAGTCCGGGAGATTTTCATTCGGTTTCTGAAATTTCAAAGCTGGTAAAAAATGCAAAAGTATGCGGATTGACAAGAGCCAACCAGAAAGATATTGAGGTAGCTGCTGAAGCACTGAAGTTTGCCAAAAGACCACGAATTCATACAGGAATAGGAACTTCGGATTCACATATTAAATATAAATTCAATTCCAACAGGGAAGATATTATTGAGAGAGCAGTACAGGCAGTAAAATACGCCAAAAGTTTTGTAGAAGACGTAGAATTTTACGCCGAAGATGCCGGAAGAACCGATAATGACTATCTCGCAAGAGTCTGTGAAGAAGCCATTAAGGCAGGAGCTACAGTGCTCAATATTCCGGATACAACAGGATATTGCCTTCCCGAAGAATATGGGGAAAAGATAAAATACCTGAAAGAAAATGTAAACGGTATTGAAAAAGCAGTACTGTCATGCCACTGCCACAATGACCTTGGACTGGCCACAGCCAACTCCATTTCCGGAGTTATCAATGGAGCGAGACAGATCGAATGTACGATCAATGGACTCGGCGAAAGAGCGGGTAATACAGCTTTGGAAGAAGTTGTTATGATTTTGAAACAACATAAAAATTTAAAATTATACACAGAGGTCAACTCCAAAATGCTCAATTACATGAGTGTTTTGGTGTCTGATCTTATGGGAATGCCCGTGCAGCCTAACAAAGCGATTGTGGGAGCCAATGCCTTTGCACACAGTTCCGGAATTCATCAGGATGGCGTAATCAAAAATCGGGAAACCTACGAAATTATTGATCCTGCGGAAGTAGGGGTAAATGCATCAACCATTGTGCTTACCGCCAGAAGCGGGCGCTCTGCGCTGGCATATCGGTTCAAGAACATCGGCTTTGATGTCACAAAAAATGAGCTTGATTTTTTATATCAGGAATTCCTCAAAGTGGCTGACCGTAAAAAGGAAGTTAATAATGATGACTTAAGCGCTATCATTGAGAGGGTAACAAGAAAAATAGGATAGGGAATTGGTTTTCAATTAAACAAAACAATGAACAGTAAGAAAACAATTTTTGACAAAGTCTGGGATGCCCATGTGGTGGAAACCATTCCCAACGGGCCTCAGATTATATACATCGATAAACATTTGATCCATGAAGTGACAAGCCCGCAGGCTTTTGCAGAACTGGAATCCAGGAACCTTGGAGTTTTCAGGCCGAAACAGATTGTAGCGACTGCAGATCACAATGTTCCGACATGGGATCAGGATAAGCCGATACGCGATGAGTCTTCCAGAAATCAGGTTCAGCAATTAACGGAAAACTGCAACAAAAATAATATTGAATTATACGGTTTGGGACATCCTTACCAGGGAATTGTTCATATTATTGCTCCTGAACTGGGGATTACCCAACCAGGAATGAGCATCGTATGTGGTGACAGCCATACTTCTACGCACGGTGCTTTCGGATCGATCGCTTTTGGGATCGGAACCAGCCAGGTGGCTCAGGTTTTTGCAAGTCAGTGTTTATTACTGAATAAGCCTAAATCCATAAGGATTACCGTAAACGGTAAATTAAATAAAAACGTTCAGCCAAAAGACGTAATTCTTTATATCATTTCAAAAGTCGGGACCGATGGCGGAACGGGATATTTCTGTGAATATGCCGGAAATGTCTTTGAGGAAATGTCGATGGAAGGCCGAATGACGGTTTGCAATATGAGCATCGAAATGGGTGCCCGCGGTGGAATGATCGCTCCTGACGAAACCACTTTCAGCTATGTAAAAGGAAGAAAATTTGCGCCGGAAGGAGAAGAATGGGAAGAGAAAGTGGAATACTGGAAAACACTGAAGTCGGATGAAGGAGCTGTTTTTGATGCGGAATTTTCATTTGACGCGTCTGAAATTTACCCAATGGTAACGTATGGTACGAATCCCGGAATGGGAATTTCCATCAGCCAGAATATTCCGAAGCCGCAAAATGATTCTGAAGAAAAGGCTTTGAAATATATGGGATTAAAGGCAGGACAGGCTCTTTCTGATATTAAAGTTAACTATGTCTTCATCGGAAGCTGCACAAATGCAAGGATTGAAGATTTCCGCTCTGCGGCCAACTATATTAAAGGAAAAAGAAAATCGGAGCATGTTCATGCATTGATTGTTCCCGGCTCTCAGCAGGTAGCCAAACAAATATATGAAGAAGGCCTGGACCAAATTTTTGTAGAAGCAGGCTTCCAGATCAGACAGCCGGGATGTTCGGCTTGTCTGGCGATGAATGATGATAAAATTCCGGAAGGTGAATATTGTGTTTCGACTTCCAACAGGAATTTTGAGGGACGACAGGGACAGGGGGCAAGAACAATCCTGGCGAGTCCTCTAACGGCTGCTAAGGTTGCTGTGGAAGGGAAAATTTCGGCTTTTGAAAACTGATGGAGATGTATTTTACTTCGTAAGTGAATGGTGAATTTAAAGCAAAATTGTAATTCGTTAAAATTATTTTAAAGCCAACTTGTCATCCCGTAGGGATCTAAACATAGTATTAGAATTCCAATAAAAAGATTAAGGTCTGGATCCTTACAGGATGACAAACTTTGCGTCATTACAAAATATTGTAAGAAAACCGAATTCCTAGCCCCGATAGCAACGGTTACCCCGGAGCAAGCGAAGATAAAAAGCAAGGGAGCGAGGAGTATGAGTGGATAGCGGGATTAAGCTCCTGAAAATTAAATTAAATAACTACAACTATAATTGATTTAGCACAGAATGCAAAAATTAGTCATGATAAAATCCCGGGCAATCCCATTGCCGGCAGAAAATATAGATACCGACCAGATCATTCCGGCGCGGTTTTTAAAAAGCATTGATAAAAATGGCTTTGGAGAAAGTCTTTTCCGGGACTGGAGGTATAATGTTCATACGAATGAACCGAATCCCGATTTTGTATTAAATAATTCAAAATACTCAGGTGAAATTCTGGTGGCCGGAAATAACTTCGGTTGTGGGAGCAGTCGGGAGCACGCTGCATGGGCGTTGACGGATTACGGTTTTAAAGTAGTTGTTTCCAGCTTTTTTGCAGATATTTTTAAGGGAAATGCTTTAAATAACGGTCTGCTTCCGGTAAAAGTTTCTGAAAATTTTTTAAAGGAAATTTTAAACGGCATTACTGAAAATCCTGAAAAAGAGATCAAGGTTGACGTGGAAAGTCAGACCATTAGCTTCGAAGGTAATTCCGAATATTTTGAAATTGATTCTTATAAAAAAATCTGCCTGATGAACGGGTATGATGATATCGACTTCCTGATCAGCAGGAAACAGGCTATTGAAGAGTTTGAATTAAAAACGCAAAGAATCTATGAAAACAAGTTTTAACATTGCCGTTCTTCCGGGAGACGGAATCGGTCCGGAAGTAGTAAACGAAAGCATTAAAATTCTGAATGCAATTGGCGAAGTTTTTAATTATACCTTCGAATTCACCTACGGATTGATGGGCGCAGAAGCGATTTTCAAGACAGGAAATCCTTTGCCGGATGAAACGCTGCAGATTTGTAAAGAATCTGACGCAGTGCTTTTCGGAGCCATCGGAGATCCTTCTTTTGATCATAATCCCGATGCAAAAGTTCGCCCGGAACAAGGTTTACTTAAACTGCGAAAGGAGCTCGGACTTTTTGCCAACATCCGTCCTTTAAAAACATATTCTTCACTGATTGACAAAAGCCCTCTGAAAAAAGAAATTATTGAAGGTGCCGATATCCAGATTTTCCGGGAGCTGGTGAGCGGAATATATTTCGGTGAAAAATTTACGGATGATGAAGCTGGTTACGCTTATGATGTTTGCAAATACAACCGTGATGAAATTGCACCGATCGTTCATATGGCTTTTCAGGAAGCGCAGAAAAGAAGAAAGAAATTAACTTTAATTGACAAAGCTAATGTTTTAGATACTTCCAGATTATGGAGAAAAGTCTGTAAAGAAATTGCACGGGAATATCCTGATGTAGAGCTTGATTTTATGTTCGTGGATAATGCTGCGATGCAATTGATTTTAAACCCGAAACAGTTTGATGTTATTGTAACCGAAAATATGTTCGGAGATATTATTTCTGATGAAGCGAGCGTGATCGGAGGTTCTATCGGTCTCCTTCCTTCGGCTTCCATCGGAAATGAAAATGCTTTATTTGAACCAATTCATGGGTCTTATCCACAGGCAAAAGGAAAAGGAATTGCCAATCCTGTGGCGTCTGTTTTAAGTACAGCGATGATGCTGGATTATCTCGGACTCGGCCAGGCGGCGGAAAAACTAAGACAGTCTGTAGAATATACTATTGAAAATAAGTATGTAACGGTAGATCTGAATGCCGACCAACATTATTCGACGAGTGAAGTGGGAAGCTTTATTGCCGATTATATTAAATATTCCGAAAAGTCTTATTATAATTTTGAGAATGTAAAAATCGGAAAATCTACGATTGTCTGATAAAAAAATAATTTCGCTTCGCCGAAAATTAGATAAAATAGTTAACAGTCCATAAATTCAAAAGGCGGAGCGAATTTTTATACGGTTTGATTTTTATTTGTATATTTTTTTTCTAAAAAAGGTTCTGCTTGTGAGAAGCAGAACCTTTTTATTTTATCCTCTGATATTATCCGTTTTTCCGGATTTGTTGTTTTTTGACGATTTCTGAACGTCTTCCTTATCTACATCAGAAGGGTTGGTTTTCTTTGATGCGGCAGGGATATTCTGGAAATCCTCATTTTGCTTTTTTGTTTCTGCGGTGTTTGCAGATTCCTGTTTTTTGTTTTCTTCTGAGTCCATTGCTTTAAATTTTACAGTTTTAGAATGCCCAGTTTTCCTGTCTGGTCTTCTATCTTATAATTCAAAGCCTTTGCCAAAACGAAAATGGTATTCAGATTTTCCATGAGCTGCTCTTTGCCTTCACCTTTCAGCTTGTTCTGATCAATGGAATTTATAGCTGTGGTTTTAGCTTTCTGCGTTACATTCTTAATATCTTTTTCAGAAATCCGGTTAAAAAAAGAATCGTCCAGCGACTGGATTTCCACGCTTGGGGTAATTCTTATTTCGGGTTCTGGCAATTCTGTGATGATCAGCTTTTTATTAATGGAATCTACTTCCATTTTCATTTTATTAAGATCATACGAAACCTGTGCATTGGTTTTGGTATAGGTAATAATACTGTTGCTGGATACTTCTTTTCCAAAGAATTCATAGCCCATTTTGGTTTTCTGCATAGAGGAAGTATTCTGTTCCAGAACCACCATTTTATTCATCTTTGAGATCTGATTGGTCAGAATATAATAATCTGATTTTTCAGTTTTCTCAGCGGGATTTAAACAGGATCTGAAGCTGAAAAACAGGATAATCATTACAATGACTCCTGCCAGAAACGGTAGTATTATTCTTAGGTTTCTCAAGATTTATTTATTAAAAATTTCTTTGATTACGGATTGGTCATCTTTCTTTAAGATCTCCACAAGGTCTCTTTCAATATATCCCGTTGTCGGCATTTCTATAATTCTGCCGATTTCCTTACCGTATCGTTCTACAATAATCGTAGGGACTTTCTGGACATTATACCGTGCTTCATCTCCTGTCGGGGATTCCTTTTTACGGTTTACCGCGATAATGGTAAGCTTGCTTTCAGGGTATTTTACTTCCTCGAGGATTTTCATGAGGCGCGGAAAATCCCGGTGGCTGTCTTCACACCATGTTCCCATAAAAACTACCAGAGTGTAAGAGTTGATCTTAGCTTTTTTAAGCTCACTGATGGCTTTCTGATCAAGGGCATATTCGTCGTGCTCTTTTACATACCAGTCAGAATAAGGAGCTTCCAGGAACTTTGCTTTCAGCTGATTCCCTAAAAGCATTTTGCCGTCATTTGTGGTTTCCACTTCGCGACCTACCACAACTTTCTGTGCATCAAGCTGCTGAACGGCCAGGAACAGGGTAGAAACCATGAGGGTACTTTTAATAATTTTTTTCATTCTATTTTTCAATAATTGTCTTCAGATCGGCAGGAGAATAATATTTGTTTTTCAGGACTTTATGATCTGCTTTCCTGTACACATTATATTTTTCACCTGATTTTTCAAAAAATGATTCTACCTCTTTTTCTTTGTAGAATTCTACAGTTTCCTTTGCCTGCTCTTCATTGTCACAAGCCTTCGACATGTTGGATCGCTGTACTTCGTTGAACAGTTCTACAAATTTACTGCCAAGTCCGAATTCCAGAACCGCACCACTTAATACATATTGTAAATCACACAAAGCATCAGCAATTTCTATGATATTATTATCTGCAATAGCCTGTTTCAATTCGTTCAGTTCTTCCTGTAAAAGTTCAACCCTTAGGTTGCATCTTTCCGGAGAAGGAATCTGCGGGGTATCTAAAATAGGGGCTTTAAAAGTTGTGTGGAATTCTGCTACCTGGTTCAGACTGTCGATTTTATCCATGAATATTTTTTATTTAGGCAAATATAAAAATTAGCTTTCATAAAATCAGGATTGATGAGTTGAGTTTTTACAATTAAATAAAAATGATTAGTTCTCAGTCTTGAATTTTAAATTATGAATTTTGAATATAATAAGTTTTATAATTATTTTAAAAAAAAACAGACAGTCAATACAACTGTCTGATGTTATTTTTCGTAAAAGTTTAATGAAAATGGCTAAAATTTTTGCCAGATTATCTAAAATATTACCCGAAAGACTTAAAATTTTAGCCCAAGGACCTAATCAGAATATAAAAACAACTAATCAGAACGTAAAAAGACTTAAACGGATCATCAATGCACCTTAACAATTAAGGTTTAAAAGTGTGTTCAAATTCTAGTATTTTAAGAACCCATTGTATATTTTGAAAAATTTTGATAGCGGCTTCGTCACTTCGAGTGTTTTTTCGCAACAAAGTGGAGAAAAAATGTATCGAGAATGGAATCTATTTTCAAAACCATAAACTTCTCGATACGATTTTTTTCAAAAATCTACTCGAAGTGACGAAAATGAATCAAAATGCACAATGGGTTTTTAAGATTAATAATTTATAAATTAAATCGATAAATTGATTTTAATTAAGATTTCAGTTAAAGGGACTCAATTTCTTAATACTAAAAAAAAGACTGCCCGTTTCCGGACAGCCTTTACTCAATATTAATTTGAATCAGTTATTAGTTTTTGATGAATCTCTTGGAGGTTTCTCCGATCTGAATCATATAAGCTCCTTTGATAAGGCTGCTTACATTGACAGAACCTCTTTCGAGTTTTCCAGCGTTGATTAGTTTTCCACCCATATCGAAGATTTTGTAATCTTCTGCCGTCGTATTTGAGATATATAAAATGTCTTTTACCGGGTTTGGATACAGTTTAATATCTGTCATAAGATCTTTAGTACCGACTTCACCTCTTCCTGATGAAAGAATATTTAAGGTATAATCTTCCACCTGTCCGTAGGTATATGTTCCGCATGAAGATGAAGGAACCGAGCTGTACTGCATCATGACTCTCATTCTGGTATTTCCTAGAGTTGCTGTTGACGGAATCGTGATAGAACCTGTTGCAGGACTCGTTGTAGAACCTGTTTTAGACCAGGCCAGTTCTCCGCTGTCTGTAAAGTCTCCGTCTCCGTTGTAATCAATATACACCGCGTATGCCTCACTATACACTGTCGATGTCCATACCGGAGTTACCGAAATTGCATAAGCTGTTCCTCTGGTAACATTGGTAGAGACTGATGTAAAGTTTTCGTATCCTGCAGTTCCTGTAGAAGTATTATTAATCGTACCGAATTTTACATTTCCGATTCTTTCATCTGCGGTATTATTTGCAGATGCCGAACAATAGGAAACCGTACTTCCGGACAAGGTGGTTACGCTTACCGAGTTGCTTGAAGATGAAACATTTCCAGCCGCATCTTTTGCTCTTACAGAGAAAATATATGTTGTAGAAGGGCTAAGACTTGTTACAGTATACGATGTAGAGGCCGTAGAACCGATCAAAGAAGCTCCCTGGTAAACATCATAACCTGTTACCGCAATATTATCCGTTGCTCCTGACCATGATAAATTGGTGCTTGTAGAAGTGGTTCCTGAGGCAGAAAGGGTAGGAGCTGTCGGAGCCGTAGTATCTGTTGTTCCTGATCCGGCATTTACTGTGATATTGGCATTGTTAACATCAAAGAAAATATGATTGGATCCTTTTACCATAATTCTTCCCGTGGTGGTAGATGAATTAGGAATCGTTACTGCCTGAGAACCGTCATTTGGAGTTCCTGCCAACAGGGTAGTCCATGTATTCCCGCTGTCCGTAGACCAAAGAATATCCACATTCGCTGCATTTACGCCATTTGCCGTTGTTCCCGCTACGTTCCAGGTCACCGTTTGGGAAGTTCCTCCCGTATATGTTGTTGTTGAATTCTGAGAGCTTACACTGAAAGGACCTGCTGTTCCGTTTACCGTGATCACCGCATCGTCAGAATTGTTTCCGGATCCGCCCGCTCTGTTATCACGAACCGTAAATCTGAAATTATAGCTTCTTGCTACATTAGACAAAGCTTCCACCGTAATTTCAGAACCTGCTGTAGTTGTTGCTCCGGCTAATACAGAAGCCATTCTTGGGAAATATCTTACCGGCGAAGCGGTTGGAGTAAAGGATCTGAAAGTAGGTCCTGAAGCTTTGGTAGCACTTGCTGCCGAACTTGCACCAGTCTGGGAAGAAGAAGCATTATCCATCTGTTCCCATATATAGGTTAACGAATCTCCGTTGGCATCCGTTCCGGTTCCCGTTAACATAAACGGTGTGCCTTTAGGAATGGTATAATCTAACCCTGCATTAGCCGTCGGAATTGAATTTCCGGTATTGGTGCTTACAGGACATGTCTTTGCTTTAATATTATTGGTAATTTGCTGAATGCTGATCGCATGGAAGAAAGCATCGGAATGAGGCTGAATATCCTGGCTTGTAATTCCTGCATATCCCATAATTGTTGATCCTGATCCCGGTTCCATATTGGCGCCAGTGCCTTCATTGCTCATGGAGAAGGTATGGTTTCCACCGAACTGGTGACCCATTTCGTGGGCTACATAATCAATATCAAAATTATCTCCTGAAGGAATCCCGTCTGCCGGAGAAGTATATCCGCTTCCTTTGGATCCGTTGGTACATACACAGCCGATACATCCTGCATTTCCGCCACCTCCGGACGCTCCGAACAAGTGACCGATGTCATAGTTAGCTTCGCCGATAACTGATGTTAACGTCGACTGTAGCTGAGAATTCCAGTTGTTCATCTGTGCGGCAGCAGAGTAGGGATCTGATGATGCACTGGTATAAATTACTGCGTCATTGTTGGCAATTAATACCATTCTTGCCGAAAAATCTTTTTCGAAAACGCCGTTTACACGAGTCATTGTGTTATTCATTGCAGCTAAAGCATTGGCTTTGGTGCCTCCGAAATAAGCCGTATATTCTCCCGTACAAGACAATGCAAGCCTGAACGTTCTTAACTTGGCATCATCTGCATTAGGTCTTGCCATAACATCGCTTGTAGAAGCACCTTTTTGGGCTACGTCCAATACGGTACACTCAAATGCGTTCAGATTATCTTTTTTGTCAGATTTTTTATAAACAATATAAGTGGAAAGGTCTTTGGTGTATGGTTCAATGAAAACTGCAGATTTGTCACCATAAATTTCCATGGATGAAAGCCCTAAAGGCGAAATACTAAAATAAACAGTTGAAGATGGATTTTCAAGGCCTTCGCCGACATAGGATTTTATATCCGGATATTTTGCAGCGAGTTGAGGATCAAAATTGGAATTTTCACGGACTTTGAAATTTTCCATTTTTCCTTCCGCATTTGGAAAAGAGATAATGACTTCTGATTTTTCTCCTGCTGCAATTCTCTTAGGAGCTTTTGCGAGTGCATTTTTCAATCCGTTAATATCAAGACTGTAAATTTTAGGATTGTTGATACTGTTTTTGTTTTCGAAAATACCGGAAGTTACTTTTCCTGAACCTGGAGACCAGAGACGATCGGTCTGCGCGAAGGAAATGCCTGATAAAAAGAGCATTCCCAACAACGATAGTTGTTTTTTCATATAAATTCTATTTGATTGTGGAATACCAAATCTAATGAAAATATGATTACTAAAAACAAAATTTTTTAAGAAATTTTTAGATATTTAGTTTAAATAATTATGCAATACATTAAATATTTCAATTTTTACATTTTCTCATAAAAAGAAAATAGTACACGCAAAATACGTGTACTATTCACTTTTTAATGATATAATTCTAATTTTTAAAATGCATTGTCGTCAGCAGTCGGACCATACATTCCGGGAACCTTATTTCCGGTAGATCTTAAATAAACTACCAGCTCACCTCTGTGGTGGTATAAATGATTAAACAAAAACCCGCGGATCACCTGAATTTTCGGCATAGGAGGAAAGATTACATTTCCATTCATTTCCATTCTCCATTCATTCATTGCAGTGCTTTCGTCCCAATTGTTTAGTGCTTCATGAGCTCGGGTCACATTTTCTTCAAACTTTTCTACAATATTCTGAGCTTTTGAAATATCTCCTTTATCATATTGATAAGTACCCATATCAAAGACATCCAGGTTAAAAGTTCCGTCATACCAGTTGTAGACTTCTGCGATGTGAGAAGCCAGCTGACCTGTTGTCCAGTTTTTCTCAGAAGGTTTCCATTCTAATGCGCTGTCCGGAATTGCATTTAAAAGTTTTCTTGTGTTCTCTGCCTCATGCAGGAATTCACCTAAAAGTGCCTGTTTAATCATTTGTATTTATTTTAAAAATGTTTTTATTTTGTAATATCTCTTCCGATTACCAGTCTCTGGATTTCAGATGTCCCTTCACCAATAGTGCAAAGTTTTGAATCTCTGTAGAATTTTTCAGCAGGGAAGTCTTTGGTATAACCATATCCTCCGAAAATCTGAACTGCATTGTTAGCAATTCTTACACATGCTTCGGAAGCATATAATTTTGCCATTGCACCTTCTTTGGTCATTTTCTGTTTAGCGTTTTTTAGAGTAGCTGCTCTTTGGATCAGCAATTCTGCCGCATCAATTTCCGTAGCCATATCTGCTAACATAAAGTTGATTGCCTGGAATTCCGAAATCGATTTCCCGAACTGATGTCTTTCTTTAGCATATTTCAAAGCCGCTTTGTAAGCTCCTCTCGCTGTTCCTAAACTTAAAGCCGCAATAGAAATTCGTCCTCCGTCAAGGATTTTCATGGCCTGTTTGAAACCTTCTCCCACTTCACCCAGTCGGTGAGAATCCGGTACACGAACGTTATCGAAGATAAGTTCTGCTGTTTCGGAAGCTCTCATTCCCAGTTTATTTTCTTTTTTCCCGGAACTGAAACCCGGCATTCCTTTTTCAAGTACGAAGGCAGTGGAATTATTTTTAGCTCCTTTTTCTCCTGTTCTGGTCATCACTACAGCGATATCACCGGAAATCGCATGGGTAATGAAGTTTTTAGCACCGCTGATAATCCATTCATCACCATCTTTTACGGCAGTGGTAGACATTCCTCCTGAATCGGAACCTGTATTGTGCTCAGTAAGCCCCCATGCGCCGATCACTTTTCCTGATGCCAACTGCGGAAGCCATTTATTTCTCTGTTCTTCATTCCCGAATTCATAAATATGATTCGTACAAAGTGAATTGTGTGCAGCTACGGAGAGACCGATAGAAGGATCAACCTGAGAGATCTCATCCAGAATGGTAACATATTCGTGATAACCAAGACCGGAACCTCCATATTGTTCAGGAATAACAATTCCCATAAACCCCATTTCTCCTAACTCATGGAACAAATCTTTTGGGAACGTCTGACTTTCATCCCACTCCATAATATTAGGTCTAATATTCTTTTCAGCAAACTCTTTTGCTGTTTCCGCTATCATTTTAATGTTGTCAATAGTCTCTGTATTCATATAGATAAATAGTTAATTCCCAAAGATAATTAAATTGACGGAACGCCCAAAAAAATTATTCCGGGCATTACATTTTCAATGCAAATTTTTAATTTTCAGGTTTTTATATTTTAAAGGTTAGTGATATTTTAATAAAATTTTCCGAACTTTAAGGAGATTAATTTACTATTTTAGCCACCCAATTTTTACGGCATGAAAAAATTTCTACATCTTATTATTCTGATAACATCTTATTCTGCAGCTCAGGCACCGGCAGGATATTATGACGGAACTTCGGGGCTATCAGGATACGCTTTAAAATCTAAGCTTCATGATATTATCTCCGAAAAGAACATCAACTGGCATTATGGAGATCTTACCAATTATTACAACCAAACGGATCTGGACCGATACTACGACCATAATGCTTCGAATACCACTATATTAATGGATATTTATTCCGAAATTCCTTCAGGTCCGGATGCTTACGAATATACTACAGCAAACATTATTGGAAGCGCCAGTGCAGAAGGACAGGGCTGGAACAGGGAACACATGATGCCACAGAGTACATTTTACAGCAATTACCCGATGTATTCTGATTTATTTTATGTAGTTCCTACAGATGCCAGAATCAACCAGCTAAGAAGTAATTATCCGTACGGAATTGCAGGTTCCACCATTTATTACACATTTACCAATTCATCTAAAATCGGGAAAAGCGCCATTCCAGGTATAGCATATACTGGCCGTGTCTATGAACCGATTGATGAGTTTAAAGGAGATGTGGCAAGAAGCCTTCTTTATTTCGCGGTACGATACGAGGGAAAATTAGGAACTTTTAATTTTAATAATAATGCCAACCCGGCTTCTGATACCAACCCGCTGGATGGCACCGAAGAAAGGGCTTTTGATCCGGCTTATATAACAATGCTCCTGCAGTGGCATCAGCAGGACCCTGTTTCTCAACGGGAAATTGACAGAAATAATGCGGTATATGCTATACAAAAGAACAGAAATCCGTTTATTGACAATCCTTCCTGGGTTAATGCCATCTGGAATCAGAATCCGGACGCAATAGCACCGCAAAGTCCCACGAATGTAACCGTTACACAAAACAGCGCTTATTTTTCTACCTTAAGCTGGACGCCAAGTACAAGTACCGATATCATTGGCTATAAAATTTATCAGGATGGAAATCTGGTGGGGACGACGAAAGGCTCAACATACACCGCAGATCATTTAACACCTTCTACGACTTATATATTTACCGTAAAAGCTTATGACAATGGATATTTGCTTTCTCCCGACAGCAACACGGTTTCTACCACAACGCTGGCATCAGATATTTATGCGAAAGATCTTTTTGTTTCGAAGTACCTTGAAGGAAGCTCAAACAACAAAGGTCTTGAAATCACCAACAGAACTGGTCATGCCGTAAATCTGAGCGATTACAGGCTATCGATTCAGTTTCCGAGCGGATCCAATTATTATTTTCCAGACCCTTATGAACTGGAAGGAATTGTACAAAACAATGAAACTTTTGTGGTATTAAATCCCGATGCTAACTTTCCATGTTATACGATCAATCAGGCAAAATTTGTAACTGCAGCTCCCCAAATGACGTTTTCCGGAAGCCAGTATCTCGAGCTGAGGTATAAGTCTACAACGGTTGACGCAATGGGTGTTTCTTCTACCAATAATTCCTCAGTGTTAGGAAATGTTTCTTTATACCGAAAAGCGGGTATTAACCAACCGAATACGGTATTCAACAATAATGAATGGGATTCTTATGCTTCTAACTATTGTCAGAATCTGGGAGTACTTTCCGTATCAGAATCGATTTCATCGGAGAACAAATTCAAGATCTATCCGAATCCGATACATGATGAAATTTTTGTTGAAGGAAAAACAGATCGGGTTAAGTTAATACAAATCCTTGATTTTTCCGGAAAACTGCTGTATTCAGAAAAATTACCATTTAAAAATAAAAATGCTATTCGGGTGCATCATCTTCCTCCAGGGTCTTATCTTCTGAAGATTGATAATGCGGTTTATCCGTTTATTAAAAAATAATTTTCAGGATATTAATGAAAGCAGTTTCGGGGCTTCAAACAAAGTTTGAAGCCCCGAAACTTTACATATGGATCTTAAGTATATCCAGCAACATAATTAAAATCGCCCGAACAAGGTGTTATTTTTATCTTTACACATTAAAATATTCATTAATTTTAGAATATTACAATATTATATTTCGTGAAAAATCATTAATTTGGTATTCTCTTCTGGCAAATGACAATTATGATGTAATATAGAAGCAGAATTATGGACACACCAAATTACAGAATGCCTTTCGTACCGTCTACCTTAATGACGGAGGGAGGAAGTATCGATACATGCGATATGGGAGAAAGCATTGCCCATAACATTATGCTGCTGATCACCACCAAGAAAGGCGAAAACAGATATGATGAAAATTATGGAAATGATGTCTGGAATCTTGAATTTGACAATGGCGTTACCAGCGCTGTCTGGGAAAACGTTTTCATCAAAAGTCTCAAAAGACAGATACAGGAATACGAACCCCGGATTGTCAATCCGCAGATCGATGCACACATTCAGATTGTGGAGCATACTTATGACACAAAAGAACACACCGAGATCAAAAAGAAAGTAAAAATTGCCATCAATGCTAAAATGGAGGCTACCGGAGAACGCTTCAGCTTTTCTACGGAATTGTTTCTGAGCCCCATGTCAATTGATTAATTTCCTACACCGTAATCACAACCTATGAATTTAGATCAAAATATATATTCCAAAGAATCGGTAAAAGCACGGATGCTTCAGAATGCAACCAAAGTTTGGGGACTGAAGAGTCCGCAATCGCTGGATCCGTTTGTAAAATTATTAATTGATGCTTTCAGCACGGAAGTTTTTAAAGCCAATAATGAAATACAGACGGTAAATGCCCGGATTCTGGAGAAGCTTGCAAAACTTTTAACACCATCTATCTATACACATCCCGTTCCGGCGCATGCCATTGCTTTTACACAGCCGTATGAATCATCTGAAATCCTGTTGGAACATACCGAGTTTTTCTTCAGAAAACATATGACTTCCACCATAAAATCGGAATCCGATAAACAGATCAACATTCCTTTTACTCCGGTGGGAAATGTGAGGATCAACAAAGTACAGACAGCTGTAATGTTTGTGGGCAATACCTGCTACAGCATTGATGAAAGGCTAAACAAAATCCCGATTGCAAGATTTCAGGGCAGGCCTGAAGATTACAGAAAAGTAACGATCGGCATTGACGTCAGCAATTATTCCCAGGAAACTTTCCCAAAACAGGTAAGTATTTACTGTTCCAATCCGGCTTTTGAACATCTGGATTTTACCTACAAACTACTGCCTTATATTACAGTAACGAGTAATGGAAATCCGCTTTTTATTAAGGAAGGATTAACCTATTATAAAAATACCCAGGCAGACGGGTACGAACAGATCTTCCACGAGCAGTCGATCCGCAATAAAATTATTGAAGATGTAAAAAGCATTTATCACCATAAATTTATTGAGGTGAGCGGTATTTCAAGCTCCCTATTTTCCGAACTTGGAGAATTGCCGGAAAATCTCAGTTTTGTTGATTATAAAGAAGAGATTACCAAACATATTCAGGGGAAACGTTATCTGTGGCTTACCTTTGAATTTCCACCGCAGTTTTCTGCTGAAATTCTGGATAATTTTTCTTTTGTCCTTAATGCTTTCCCAATCTACAACCGTGGCTGGAAAAAAACAGAATATAGTCTCGATATTATGGGAAACAACATTCCGTTGGTCACTGATGAAGGCGAGCATTTTCTCTATGTTGATGAGGTTCAGGATGGCGACGGAAGAAGATATACCGAAATTCCGTTTACCCCGAACGATAATCTTAAAAAAGGATTATACACCGTAAGAAAAGGCGGGATGGAACGATTCACCAACAGAAACGCTGTCGACATGATCGCCAATGTTCTTGAGCTTACACGCGACGAAATCGCTGCTTTCTCTTTACTGAACAGAGATAATGTAAAGGGCTTGCTAAGCGAAATGTCAGACAAAATGAAATCCATGATCCAGAAAGTGAATAATGCCAAAAGAAGCATTAAACAGGAACTGAACTACGTGATTATGGAGCCCGTTGAAAAAACAGATCATACCTATGCTTCATTCTGGGTAACCCATTGTACACTTGCCAACCATATGCGTCCCGGCACAGAATTATCCAACCAGCTGAAATCCCAGGTTCTTGTACTTCTCAGTGAAAGCATCGGCGGTGCGGAAGAACAGAAAGGAACAGACAGTATTCAGGCTTATAAATATGCATTAACAACAAGAGATAAAATCATCTCATTGGAAGATGTTAAAAATTACTGCAGGATGGTACTGAAAGATGAACTGAAAGAAGTTCGGGTGAAACGCGGAACCATGATCAGCAACAAACCTAAAGAAGGATTTATAAGAACCGTAGAAGTGGAAATCATCCCCAACAACTATTCTTTTTACGGAAGATTATATTGGGAAAACATGGCCAATATTCTTCGAAACCAGATCATTTTAAAAGCCATCGACGGAATAGAATATGTCGTGAAAATAACGAACGAAGACACCGATTTTTCCTGATAAATAAAAAGCTTATTTAATTTCTTTTGATAGAAATAATCTTTGTCTTTTTTGCGGTTAAATTCAACATTCGTTTACCCGAATAAATACATAAATATCAACTTTATATAATATGAAAAAAATGATGATGATCGCACTTGCCTTATCGGTGAGTGTAACAGCAGTAAGCTGTAAAAAAGGTCTTGACAAAATTGAAAATGCAGTGGAAAAAGCTGGGGAAGACCAGTCACAGGCGATTATTGACTTTAATAATAACTTTCTGGAATCCTATAAAAGCTCTTCCAGACATGTAGAAAATATTATTCAATATGCCGAAGCAGCGGTGAAAAAGTCAAAAGGCGAAACCGTCTACAGCATGCCTATGGTTATCAGTACAATGGATTATTCTTTAACCAAAATTAAAGGCGTTCCTTCCGGTTTTGATAGTGAACAGAAAATTATCGAAACAGAGCTCATTACCTATAAAAGAAGGCGAGAAAGCATTGATAAAAAATATGAAGAGCTGAAATCCTATATCACTTCCGAAGACTATAAGGACGATCAGGGAGCAAAAGCACTGGCTTTACAAAAAGATATCGATGCGGAAGCAAAAGCTTTTTTTACGGCAGGTGATAATATTGTTACCAAAATAAAACCTGCTACCGAAGCTGCTGAAGAAGTAATTTTAAAAGACCATCCGATGAAAGATTATATTGTTTCATCCAAATCGATAATGAATGAACTTGATGCCGTGATGGATGCCCTCGATAAACAGTATACACAAGGTTTTAATGAAGCGGAAGCACAGAAAAAGTACAATGAACTGGAAAAAGCAGTGGATATAAATTCTAAAAAAGAATTCGACGTAAAAGATCAGCAATACGCTTATAAGAAAACAATGTTCGAAAATTTCAACAAAAGAGCGACAGAATTTCTTGATAAATACAGAAAACTGATCAGGGATTCAAAATCTGCCAATAAGATTCCCGACAGCAATATTCAGGAAATCAGTTCTGCTTACGATTCTGTTTTGAATTCTTACAATTCCTTTGTTCAGTAAATTTTTATTTTCAAAATTTGTTTAAATTTAAAAAGACTAATACCGGTAAAAAATATACCGGTATTTTTTGTAATTAATTCATTGAGGTAAAATATACCGGAAATTACCGCTCAATAATCTAACATTTTTTAACACAGGAAATTCCATAAAATTCCGTAATTTTGCACATCGTGATTTTCATGTAAAATCACACCAAATTATGAGTAAATCAACAGAATATATAGAAGTTTACGGTGCGCGAGAGCACAACCTGAAAAACATCAATGTCAAAATCCCCAGAAATGAACTGGTAGTCATTACCGGGCTTTCGGGAAGCGGAAAATCTTCCCTGGCTTTTGATACTATTTTTGCAGAAGGCCAGCGCCGCTACATCGAAACTTTTTCAGCTTATGCAAGACAGTTTCTGGGTGGTCTCGAACGTCCTGATGTAGATAAAATTGAAGGATTGTCTCCCGTAATTGCCATCGAACAGAAAACTACGAACAAAAACCCGCGTTCAACCGTAGGAACCGTAACGGAATTATATGATTTCCTGCGACTTCTGTTTGCCAGGGTTTCGGATGCCTATTCTCAAACGACTGGAAAAAAGCTGGTAAGCTACACCGAAGAGCAGATTCTCGAAACCATCAAAGAAAATTACAAAGGCGAAAAGATCATGCTGATGGCTCCTGTCGTAAGAGCCAGAAAAGGGCACTATCATGAACTCTTCGTGCAAATGGCCAAAAAAGGATACGGACAGGCAAGAATTGACGGTGAATTGCAGGATATTGAATATGACCTGAAACTCGACCGTTATAAAACCCACGACATTGATATTGTAATTGACCGCTGGATTATCGGGGAAAGCGCCTCGGAAAACAGAATGGAGAAATCCCTTCGTACCGCAATGGAAATGGGAGAAGGCCTTATCGGAATCCAAAAGCTGGGAAGCACAGAAATTGAATATTTTTCTAAAAACTTAATGGATGCCGAAACCGGTCATTCACTCGCTTTGCCGGAACCGAATACCTTTTCTTTCAACTCACCGAAAGGAAGCTGCCCGACTTGTAAAGGACTGGGAACCATTAAAAAAATCAACACCGATTATTTTATTGAAAATCCTAAGCTATCCATCAACCAGGGAGGTTTGTTGCCTTTGGAAGATATTAAATCAAACAAATGGATTCTTGCCCAAATTAAAAATATCCTTGAAATTTTCGGATTGGGACTCACAACGCCGATGAAGGACATTCCGCAGGAAGCCCTGGATTACATGTACAACGGCTGTCATAAAGAATTCAACAAAGACCTGAAATACGCAGGAATTACCAAAAAAATAAAGTTAAGCTTTGACGGACTGATTGCTTTTATGGAAGAAATCATCGAGGACAGGGAATCGTATGAAGCCATTCTTCTTGAAAGACATTTCACCACGGAAGAAACATGCCCGGAATGTAAAGGAACCCGGCTGCAGCCTTCAAGCCTGAGCTTTAAAATTGACGGTAAAAATATTGCGGAAGTGAATGCTTTAAGCCTTATCGATTTAAAAGAATGGCTGGCTGATGTTAAAGATAAATTTTCAGAGAAAAATGCGATTATCGCCCACGAAATATTAAAAGAAATCGAAACCAGACTTCAGTTCTTGCTGGACGTTGGCTTGGATTATTTAAGTTTAAGCAGAAGCTCGAAAACACTTTCGGGAGGTGAATCTCAGAGAATTCGTCTTGCAACGCAGATCGGTTCGCAGCTGGTAAATGTCCTTTACATTTTGGATGAACCAAGTATCGGACTCCATCAGAGAGATAACGAAAGACTCATCAATTCACTGAAAAATCTCCGCGACATCGGAAATTCCGTATTGGTGGTGGAACATGATAAGGATATGATTCTTGAAGCTGATGAGGTGCTGGATATTGGCCCGAGAGCCGGAAAATTCGGTGGTGAAATTCTCTGGCAGGGAAAACCAAAAGATTTGCTGAAAGCAGACACGATCACCGCTCAATACATCAACGGAAAAAGAAAGATAGAAATTCCCGAAGAAAGAAGAGCCGGAAACGGAAAGCAGATCGTCCTGAAAGGAGCCACCGGAAACAATCTTAAAAATGTGAACCTTACAGTTCCTTTAGGAAAACTGGTGGTGGTTACCGGAATTTCAGGAAGCGGAAAATCTTCCCTGATCAACGGAACTTTGTACCCGATTTTGAACAGGCATTTTTACAGAGCTGTACAGGAACCTTTGCCGTACAAAAAAATTGAAGGTCTTGAAAACATCGATAAAATTGTGGATGTAGACCAAACCCCGATCGGAAGAACGCCGCGTTCCAATCCTGCAACCTACACCGGAATGTTTACAGACATCCGAAATCTTTTTGCAGAATTACCGGAAAGTAAAATCCGTGGGTACAAACCCGGAAGATTCTCTTTCAATGTAAAAGGCGGAAGATGTGAAACCTGTCAGGGAGGGGGACTGAAAGTAATTGAAATGAATTTCCTGCCGGATGTTTATGTTCATTGCGAAACCTGCAACGGAAAGCGATTCAACAGGGAAACTTTAGAGGTTCGTTACAAAGGAAAATCGATTTCCGATGTGCTGGATATGACGATTGATGAAGCGGTGGAATTCTTCCAGCCGATTCCAAAAATTTATTCCAGAGTGAAAACCTTACATGATGTAGGTTTAGGGTATATCACATTGGGACAGCAGTCAACGACATTAAGTGGAGGAGAAGCACAGCGTATTAAATTAGCTACGGAACTTGCCAAAAGGCAAACCGGAAATACGTTATACATTCTTGACGAACCGACTACCGGGCTTCATTTTGAAGATGTAAAAATCCTGATGGATGCGATTAACCAGCTGGTAGAATTAGGAAACTCTTTCATCATTATTGAACACAACATGGATGTCATCAAAATGGCAGACCACATCATCGACGTTGGCCCGGAAGGCGGAAAGCACGGCGGACAGATCGTTGCCCAGGGAACACCCGAGGAAATTGTGAAGTCAAAGAAGAGTCTGACAGGGAAGTTTTTGAAGAGGGAATTGGAGTAAAAGTTATCAACTTAATTATATAAAGGAATTTGTGAATGCAGATTCCTTTTTTTATTGCAAAAGAGTATATGATGCCATCTTATTCGGGTTCCCGATTTGACAAACTTTACCCCTAAAACTTAATAGTTTTTAGATTTTTTCATCTCAAAATTAACACCCAATATTAAATTTTCAATTATTTTAAAAATTTAAAATACTGATAATCAATAAATTAATTTACAATGTTAACCCAATGTTAACTGTATGTAAAATTAATATGAATTTTTTTATATATCTTTGGTAAAGAGTTAGTAAATAATTTAAAATAACACTTAAAACCAACGAGTTATGAAAAATAAAATTCAGATAGTAATCGCTTCTTTTTTAGTTTGTGGATTTGTAACAGTAATGAATAACGCAAAAGCACAGACAACAAATAATAACACCATTCAGGAAGTACAGCTGAATAAAAACGATGCATTCAGCGAAATCAGAAATTTGTTGATGGCTAATTTCGATTTTACCAATTCCGATTACAAGCAGGGAATCGTAAATTCTGAAGTAAAATTTGATATTGCTGAAAACGGAAAGATTGTCAATGTACACTCCAAAGGTGACTGTAAAAACGTAAGTAAAGAAATCGAAAACGTATTGAGCAAACTTCAATACAGAGTAGACAGCAAAAAATTAAATGAAAATATGATTGCTTCTACATTTGTAATGCCGGTACGCGTAGATATCAACAATAGATAAAAGTATATATTTAATTGAAAAAGCCCCTGAAAATAAAGCATTTTCGGGGGCTTTTCATTTTAATACCAGGAATAGGCCGAAAGACCAGATTTGTTTTATTAACTTTGCAGTTCAATATAATTTTTATGCACAAAGCAGGATTTGTAAATATCGTCGGGAAACCGAATGCCGGAAAATCAACCTTACTCAATCAGTTAATGGGAGAGAAGCTGGCCATTGTTACCCAAAAAGCACAGACAACACGCCACAGAATTTTTGGAATTTATAATGAAGAAGATTTGCAGATCGTATTTTCCGATACCCCGGGAGTGCTGGACCCGAAATACGGATTGCAGGAAAAAATGATGGATTTTGTAAAAGATTCCCTTCAGGATGCAGACGTATTCCTATTCATCGTGGATGTTACTGACAAAGCCGAGCCTTCAGAATTTTTAATTGACAAGCTAAATAAAATTCCCGTACCCGTCTTACTGTTGCTGAATAAAGTTGACCAAACCAACCAGGAAGGTCTGGAAAAGCTGGTTGAAACCTGGCATGAACGAATTCCTAAGGCTGAAATTTTACCTATTTCCGCACTGAATGCTTTCAATACTGATATTATTTTACCGAAACTGAAATCATTGCTTCCGGAAAATCCTCCATATTACGATAAAGACCAGTATACCGACAAACCGGAACGGTTTTTCGTGAATGAAGCTATCCGGGAAAAAATCTTACTGAACTACGATAAAGAAATTCCCTATTCGGTAGAAGTGGTAACGGAGCAGTTCAAGGAAAAAGAAGGAATTATCTTCATCGATTCTATTATTTATGTAGAAAGAGATACCCAGAAAGGCATTGTGATCGGACATAAAGGTGAAGCCATTAAAAAGGTAGGAACAGAATCAAGATTGGATCTGGAGAAATTTTTCAATAAAAAAATTCACCTGAATCTTTTTGTAAAGGTGAAAAAAGACTGGAGAAAAAACGACAGAGATCTGAAAAACTTCGGGTACCGATAGACTAAAAACTGCTGAAAAGCCGTTATATAAGAAGATTTTTCGTTATCTTTAATTAAATTTTAACTTAATGAACTATTTGAACCCGACAAATTCTAATACAGTTTTTAAAGATATTATTTTATTGGTAGTGAGAGTTTTTATCGGTTTCGCGATGCTGTCTCATGGATTTCCCAAGCTTCAGATGCTTCTGGATGGCGGAAAGATCGAGTTTTTCGATTTTCTGGGAATGGGACCAACCGTATCTTTAATTCTTACTGTTTTCGCGGAGTTTGCGTGTTCCATACTTCTTATTTTGGGATTATTCACGAGGGTCGCACTGGGATTTCTCATTTTTACGATGATCATTGCAGCTTTCGTTGTTCACGGAGCTGACCCCTTTGAAAAGCGTGAGTTGAGTCTTATCTATCTTTCAGTGTATCTCCTTATGATGATTTTCGGTCCCGGAAAATTCTCTGTAGATCATATGATCGAAAAAAGAAAAAGAGCCACCGAGTGGTAATTTAAATACAGGCAGCAAATTTTTGCTGCTTTTTTATTTACGCCATTTGTATAAAGAGTATTTTTTAAAATGTAGATTAATATAAAATTCATTAAATTCGTCTTAAAAGAGAATTTAATGAAGATAAAGTTAACCATCTGCCTTCTTGCGTTTCTTAATTTCTATCAGGCGCAGGAAAACATCAGTTACCAAAAGCCATCTGCCGAAATCCTTAAATTGGCAGACTATGAAAGACCTCCGAGTGTCTTAATGAACAGTAAAAAAGACTGGATTGTTTTCAGCTACCGACCGACTTATAAAACCCTTGAAGATCTTAGTCAGCAGGAAATGAAACTTGGCGGACTCAGAATAAATCCGGTGACTAATATTTCCAGTTCGGTTACCTACATCAATAACCTGAAAGTAAGAAAGCTGAATGATAAAACGGAAGTTCAGGTTAAAAATTTACCGCAAAATCCTAAAATTGCGTATACTTCATTTTCCCCGGACGAAAAATCTTTTGCGTTTACCAATACCACTAATAAAGGTGTTGAACTCTGGATTGTCGATCTTGAAACTGCAACGGCAAGAAAAATCACTTCAGACAATCTGAATGCCAATTTAGGAAGTCCTTATACCTGGAATAAAGATTCAAAAAATTTATTGCTAAAAGTTCTTCCTCAGAACAGACCAGCACTGATTGATTCCAGTAAAGATCTTCCGACAGGACCTATTGTTTCAACTTCTGATGGTAAAGTTTCACAAAACAGAACGTATCAGGATTTGCTTAAAAACCCTCAGGATGAAAAGAATTTTGAAATTCTTACCGCTTCCGAAATCTATAATGCCGATCTTCAGGGAAATCTTAAAAAAATAAAAGATCAGGATATGTACACCGGGCTAAGCTATTCTCCGGACGGAAATTATCTGATGGCTACAACCATTAAAAAACCTTTTTCCTATATTGTTCCTTTAAGTCGTTTTCCGATGACAACAACAGTTTACGATACCAACGGAAATGTTGTAAAAGTGGTTAATGAAATTCCTTTGAATGAGATTATGCCGAAAGGCTTTTCATCCGTAAGAATGGGAAAAAGAGATATGGGATGGAGAAGCGATATGCCTGCAACATTGGTTTATGCTGAAGCTTTGGACGGCGGAGACCAGTCTAAGACAGCAGATTTCAGGGATGAGATTTTCACCTGGGATGCTCCATTCAGCAATGCTCCAAAGTCTTTTTTTAAAACAAAACAAAGATATGAAGGAACAAGCTGGACCAATGATCATTATGCCATTGTTTCAGAAGGCTGGTACGATACCAGAAATACAAAATCTTATCTTATCGACCTGAACAACGGAGAATCTAAAGTAATCGACGACAGAAATTACCAGGATGTGTATAATGATCCCGGAAATTTTAACACTACCAAAAACCAATACGGAAGATATGTTGTCGATATGAAAGGAGGAAAGTCCTACCTTATTGGTGCCGGGTTTACCAAAGACGGACAGCACCCTTTTCTGGATGAGATTGATATGAAGACTTTAAAAAAGAAGAGACTTTACACCTCCAATCTTAAAAATGCAAAAGAAGAAATCATCGATATTCTGAATCCTTCAAAAGGGGAAATTTTAACGACCCAACAGTCGTCAAGCCAATATCCGAATTATTACAAAAAAAATATAAAATCCAATAAAGCAGAACCGGTAACCCAGTTTGCGAATCCGTTTGAAAGCATCAAAGACGTTTATAAGGAAGTTATTACTTACAAAAGGAATGATGGAGTTACCTTGACGGGAACACTTTACCTTCCTGCAGGTTACGACAGAAAGGCAAAGACCAAAAAACTTCCGTTGCTGATCTGGGCTTATCCTACAGAATATAAAGACAAAAATACCGCAGGCCAGAATACCCAAAATCCGAATGATTTCACTTTCCCGTATTACGGATCCTTCGTATACTGGACGACCAAAGGCTACGCTGTTTTAGACGATGCCGCATTCCCGATCATCGGGGAAGGAAAAACAGAACCGAACGACACTTTCATTCCTCAGCTGGTTGCCAATGCTGAAGCCGCTATTAACGCCGTTGATCAGCTTGGATACATCGACCGTAAAAAAGTGGCCGTGGGAGGACATTCTTACGGTGCCTTCATGACGGCCAACCTTTTGACACATTCGAATCTTTTTGCCTGCGGAATTGCGAGAAGTGGTGCTTATAACCGTACATTAACGCCTTTCGGATTCCAGAGCGAGCAGAGAAATTACTGGGATGTTCCGGAAATTTACAACACCATGTCACCATTTATGAATGCCGACAAAATGAAAACACCGCTATTGCTGGTTCACGGTGATGCCGATAACAATCCCGGGACATTCACCCTTCAGACAGAACGGTATTTCCAGGCGTTGAAAAACCTAGGTGCTCCCGTGAAAATGGTTCTTCTTCCTAAGGAAGCTCACGGATATGTTGCGAAAGAAAACATTCTGCATTTGCTTTGGGAACAGGATCAGTTTCTGGAGAAATGCTTGAAAAAATAATTTTTGAAAGTTTTTATATAAATATAATGTCCCTAAAGTTTTCGGTTTTTAGGGACATTCTATTTATTTTAACCGCAAAAGGAACAAAAGTTTAATACTATATCAAAGCTTATCAGTACAAATGTAAAAAAGAGTGCATAAGCTCAAAAATCTTTTTTGTTCTTTTGAAAAATTTATTAATAAAGAGCATCTGTGAAATAGCTTTTGCATCTTTTGTGGTTATATTAGATAGTTTAATTTAAAAATAATCCAAAATCTCACGAATATTTTTAAATTCCATGAAACGTTCAGATTTCGGTTTTTGTTCGTGGTGTTCGTGAGCCCAGGTGATATGATAAGGAATGTGAGCAGCATAACCGCCTGTTTCCAATACTGGTAAAACATCCGATTTTATTGAATTCCCCACCATTAAAAAATGTTCGGGCTTACAATCCAGATGCCGGATCAGTTTCTGATAATCGCTATTTTTTTTTTCACTCATAATTTCAATATGATGGAAATAATCCTGCAGCCCTGATTTCTTAAGCTTTCGTTCCTGATCCAGCAGATCACCTTTGGTAGCAACTACCAATCGATACCGCTCTTTTAACTGGTCTAATGTTTCGGCAACGCCGTCCAGAAGTTCAACAGGCTTCTGTAAAAGACCGTGTCCTATTTCAATAATTTTTTCAGTTAAAGACCCATAACTTACTCCGTTTGAAATTTTTCCTGCCGTTTCTATCATACACAGCATAAAGCCTTTCACCCCGTAACCATAGAGATGAAGATTTTTCATTTCAGCAGCAAATAATTCTTCAGAAACCGTCTTATTGGGGTGTTCATCTTTAAAAAGTTCACAAAAAGCCATTTCGGCTTCATGGAAATACGTTTCGTTTATCCAGAGGGTGTCATCGGCATCAAAAGCAATTACATGAATAGAATTCATAATGTGTTAAAATTAGATTTTGTAATTTTCCGGTCCAAAATTCAGAAATAAATATCAACCAAAAAAGGACATTTGTCCCGGATCATTATGCTGAGAACGAATCAACCATTTCTAGACTATCTGGAAGCACTTTACGAGAGACAGCCGGAAAAGGAAAATATCATTATTAAATCTTACGCCAAAGGAGAAAGATTGCTTACACAGAATGAAGATTCCACAAAGATCATGCTCATCAGAAGCGGCATTACCAAGTGCTATTTTATAGAAGAAAATGACAAAGAATATATTGTTGAATTTTTGGGTAAAGGAGAAATTATCGGTGAGATTGAGGTCATTAAAAATGTTCCTTGTCTTTGCTCCATTGAAGCGATAACGAAAGTTACAGTATATGCAATGTCGATCCCGTATTTTAAAGATCTGCTTAAAAATGACCTTGGTTTAAATAATTTTCTGCTTGATGTTTTTGCGGAGCGTATCGTTAATACTTCAAGCAGGGCATCCTACCAGCAGCTTCATACGACGGAACATACACTGAGTCAGTTTCTGGAATTAAAGTCTAAAGAAATGGAACTTTCAAAGGAAGATATGGCTGCTTATCTGGGAATCAGCGTCAGAAGCCTAAACCGAAGCCTGAAAGAACTGAAAGATCCCGACGCCGAAGAATAATCATATAAAAAGAAAAATCTTCATGTATATTTGCAGATAAATGCTGCCATCCTATGGAAGAATTAACCTTCAGAAATGCGACACTTGAAGATTTACCGAAAATTGTTGACATTTACAATTCTACCATTCCCTCCCGAATGGTAACCGCCGATACCGAAAATATTTCTGTGGAAAGCAGAATACAGTGGTTTCACGATCATAGTCCTCAAACTCGGCCGCTCTGGATGATTGAAGATACTGCAAAAAATATTTTAGGCTGGGTAAGTTTCTCGTCATTTTACGGCCGGCCTGCTTATAACGGAACAGTGGAAGTCAGCATTTATATGGATGAAAACTGCCGCGGAAAAGGATTCGGTAAAAAAGTTCTGCAATATTGTATTGATAATGCCGGAAACTTCGGTGTAAAGACCTTACTGGGATTTATTTTTCTTCATAACGAACCGAGCCTGAAGCTTTTCAGACATTTTGGCTTTGAAGACTGGGGAACATTTCCTGATGTAGCGGTATTAGATGGCATAGAAAGAACACTGATCATCCTCGGCAAAAGAATAGGATAATTACCTGATCTTTTTTGCCTGATCTACCAGCCTTTTGATTCTGGAATCTAAATCTTCACTTGACAGGGTCTGACGGAGACTGTCTACTTTTATCGGGAAACTCAACGGGGTAAAGGAATTGGCAAATTTCAAAATAACTTTTGATTTTTCAATTCTTTTAAATGCTTCTACAAGCCTTTGCTCCTGAAGCTGCATATTGAACACTTCAGTATAAGCCTGTCTTACCAGAAAATGTTCCGGATCGTAATCTTCAAGCACTTTAAAAATAAGACCTGCGGAACTTTGTAGCGATTTATTGGAACGTTGCTGTCCCGGGAAATTCTGAATCACCATTCCCGAAATTACCGCAATATCCCGAAATTTACGTCTAGCCATTTCTGCAGCATTGATACTTGAAATAACGTCGGTCATCAAATTCTCACGGGTTAGAATCTGTTCCAAATTATCTTCATTCAGTGGAATTTCTTTATCACTGAATAATTCAAAACCATAATCGTTCATGGCCATCGAAAATGAAATCGGAGCCAGCTTTGAAATACGGTACGCAATAAGCGCCGCCATAACTTCATGAACAAGCCTTCCTTCAAAAGGATACATAAATAAATGGTAGCCTTCGCGGTTTTTAATTAACTCTACCAAAAATTCATTCTCCTCGGGAATATGGGACCGCTCTTCCTGATTCGCCAGCAACGGATGGAGAAATTTCAACTCCTTTTCCGGGGCTTTAGGATTCAGTGCACCCGAAAGCTTTTCCCTTAAAAAACGCCCGAGATTGGAGCTTAACGGCAGTCTTCCGCCCAAATAGCTCGGTGCAAAAGCCTTTCCTTTAGAAGCCCGTACAAAAACCGTCATATCTTTAATCATGGCGACTTCAAGGACGCGTCCGGCAAGAATGAATTTATCCTCTTTTTTTAATCTTGAGATAAAATATTCTTCCACCATACCGATATAACCGCCGGAAATAAATTTTACTTTCAGCATGGCATCACTTACAATGACGCCCATATTCATCCGGTGGAGCATGGAAATTCTTCGTGAAGTTACTTTATACAAACCTGTTTCATCAATAACTACTTTATGAAATTCTTCATAGCTTTTCAGTGCTTTTCCGCCTATGGTTAAAAAATCCATGATGCCTTTCCATTCATCTTCGGTCATCTCGCGGAAGGCAAACGTTTCTTTGATTTGCGGATACATTTCATTAGGATAAAAGCCATCGCCGATGGCCAGCGTCATCAGGAATTGTACCAATACATCGAAACACAGCACCTGAGGATCACGAGGCTCAATGACGTTATTTTTTACAGCTTCTTTTAGTGCCGAAACCTCAATTAGTTCTAAAGAATGTGTAGGAACGCAATAAATTTTAGAGGTTTCGAAAGGAGAGTGGCCACTTCGTCCGGCCCGCTGCAGAAATCTTGCAACGCCTTTTGCAGAACCAATCTGGATAACTGTATCTACCGGTTTAAAATCAATTCCCAAATCTAAAGATGAGGTTGATACCACCGCTTTCAGTTTTCCGTTGCTGAGGTTTTCTTCAATCCAGATTCTTAAATGAGCATCAATCGAACTGTGATGGATAGCGATTTGTCCGGCAAAATCAGGATACGCATCCAGTAAAAGCTGATACCACATTTCACTTTGGCTTCTGGTATTGGTAAAAACAATCGTTGAATTGGAGTTCAGGATAATCGGAACCACCTTATCTGCCAGCTTATGCCCGAGATGTCCAGCCCACGGAAGAATTTCCACTTCATCCGGAAATACAGAGAGGATGTCGATTTTCTTTTTTTCTTTTGCCGTAATGGTAGTCTTTTTAATATCATAAGGGATCAGGACTTCCATAGCTTCATCCAGATTACCGATGGTAGCCGTAATTCCCCAGACTTTAATTTTGGGAACATATTTTCTGAGCATGGATACTCCCAGTTCAACCATAACGCCGCGCTTGGAACCGAGGAGTTCATGCCATTCATCAATCACAATGGTCTGTAAACCCTGAAAAAACCGCTGATGTTTTTTTTGCCCGAAGAGCAAATGAAGGCTTTCGGGGGTTGCCACCAGAATTTCAGGCATATTTTTAACCTGTTGCTGACGGATTTTAGGATCCGTATCTCCGTTTCTGACACCTACTGCCCAATCTAAACCGATTTCATCAATGGCTTCCTGCATCGCTTTGGCAATATCTTTAGAAAGTGATCGAAGAGGAGTGATCCAGATCATTTTCAAGCCTTTCCCGTATTTTTCGGGACGGTTCAGAAAATCTGAAATTAATGCTAAAAATACTGAATAGGTTTTTCCGAAACCTGTTGGCGCGACAACCATTCCGCTGTAACCATTCCCGAATTTCCGCCAGGTTTCGATCTGAAACCTGAAAGGGGAAATATTTTTATCAGCCATCCATTGCTGAATGATTTTGAATCCGTTGGTATTTTCGAATGTTGTCAAGTTTTATTTTAATTTTGTTCAAACGCAATGAGTGTAAATGAATTATCTTAAAAAATGAAAGCATTTTCGTTCAAAGTGACTTTTCATTCAGCACACTTTTTAATTTCATTCTTTCTCATTTTAAATTACTGTATCAGTTTCTTAATTTCCTCAAGATCATCAATTTCATCCACCGTTTTATCTTTTCTCCATCTTAAAATTCTCGGAAAACGAAGGGCAACACCACTTTTGTGTCGGTTGCTGAACCCGATGCCTTCAAAAGCAATTTCAAAAACAAGTTCTGCTTTTACGGTTCTTACCGGTCCGAATTTCTCGATAGCGTTTTTATTCACAAATTTGCTGACCTCCATAATTTCTTTATCCGTAAGTCCGGAATAAGCTTTTGCAATGGTTACCAGCTTGTCTTCATTTTTTACGGCAAACGTATAATCGGTGTAGTAAGCACTCCTTCTTCCGCTTCCTTTCTGTGCATAAATAAGAACTGCATCAATCGTCAGAGGATTAATCTTCCATTTCCACCAGTCTCCCTTTTTCCTGCCGGAATGATACGGTGAATTTTTCTGTTTCAGCATTAATCCTTCGCTATTGATATCCCTGGAATTTTCTCGAATATTATTTAATTCATCCCAGTTTTCAAATGCTATCGCTTCTGAAATTTTAATATATTCAGGATTTTCGTTGAGCAGTAATTCTTCCAGCATTGCTCTTCTTGCAGAGATCGGCTTTTCACGGAGATCATTATTTTCCAATTCTAATAAATCATATGCAAAAACCTGAATCGGGATTTCTGCAAGCATTTTTTTAGTTAAAGTTTTACGGTTTAACCTTTTCTGTAATTCATTAAAATTTAAAACTTTACCATCCTTTACCGCAAGTATTTCTCCATCTATCACAAAGTCACCTTGCATGTTCTGAACAACTTCTTTTATTTCCGGAAACTGCTCGGTAACCAGTTCTTCGCCTCTGGACCAGATAAACACTTCATCATTTCTGCGAATGATCTGTCCGCGGATTCCATCCCATTTGTATTCAATAAGCCATTCATCGGGCTGTCCTAATTCTTCCAGTTCTTTTTCCAAAGCATACGCAAGGCAGAAAGGATAAGGTTTTGAATTATCCGGATTGATATTTTCTGCGGAAATCAACTCGCGGAAATCAACTTCGTCAGGCTGCCATTTTCCCATTAGACTGTGCATTAATGTACTTGATTCCTGATGTGAAAATTTTGTTAAAGCATTGATCAAAGTCTTATCGGAAACCCCAATTCTGAAACTGCCGCCTAAAAGTTTGTTGAAGATCAGGCGTTCTGTATAATCCAGACCGTTCCAAGAGCGAAGGACAAATTCTTTTTTTTCCTGGTCGGTTTTATTTTTAAGATCCGTAATCTCATTCATCCATTCGGATAATGATCTGTCAATTTTTTGTGTAGGTGGAGGCAGAATTAATGAAAGTGTTTCCCCAAGATCACCTACCGAAGAGTAGCTTTCCTGAAAAAGCCAGAAGGGGAGCTGAGTGATTTCCAGTGCCCATTCTTTCATATAATTGGAATTGACATTTCGTTTCGGACGTTTACCCGTAAACAGCGCTATAAACCAAACTTTATCTTCATCCGGCGCACGTTCAAGATAATCAATGATAGCATCGATTTTAGCATTGGTTTTATTGGTGCTTTCCAAGGCGTTAATAAGCTCTGCGAAATGTTTCATTTTTTATTTATTATAACAAACCTTCAAGGTTTCAGAAACCTTGAAGGTTAATTTTCTATGACTTCTTTTTCTTTTTCTTCCTCATCATCATCTCCGTATAATGTTTCTACGACATCCGATGTAATTCCGATTTCATTAAGATATTTCGAAAAAACTTCGGTTTGCCCGTGTGTAACGTGTACAAGTTCAGCTTCTGTTGCTTTTATAGCCTGCAAAAGTCCTTTCCAGTCGGCGTGATCACTCATTGCAAAGCCTGCATCCGCACTCCGCCATCTCCTGGCTCCGCGCACCTGCATCCAACCGGAGCATATTGCTGTTGCCGCATTCGGAATTTTCTTGATAACATTGGAGTCTAATAGAGCAGGCGGAACAATGACGATTTCATCTTGAAGATGTTTTACACTTTCCCTGAAATCCGGAATTTCATAATCCGGAAGATCAATTCCTACTGTTTCAAAAGCTTCATTTAGTTTTCCTATAGAATAGTGAACATGAATTTTCCCAAGTCCTTCCACCGCTTTCATAATTCTTTGTGCTTTCCCTAAAGAATACCCGATAAATACTGAAGTTTTCTGATTTTCTTTGTTTCTGAGAACCCAACTCTGAAGTTTTTTATTGAGGTCATCCACTTCCAGCCAGTTGTAAATGGGGAGTCCAAAAGTGCTTTCCGTGACAAATTCATTGCAACGTACGAGTTCAAAAGGAGTACTTAATCCGTCATCCTGTACTTTATAATCTCCGGAAACCACGCTTACATATCCTTTATATTCCAGCCTTATTTGTGCCGAACCGATAATATGACCGGCAGGATGCAGCGATACTTTTACGCCGTTGATGTTTATGACTTCACCATATCCTACGCTCTGGCATTCAATATCTTCACTGATTCTTTTATATAAAATTGGTTTTGTAAAATGATGGCAAAGATATTTTTTCATTCCCCAACGGGCATGATCGGCGTGTCCGTGGGTAATGACAGCCATATCGACCGGCCGCCAAGGATCAATGTAAAATTTTCCCTGGGGGCAATAGATACCTTTGTTTGTAAATGTAATTAATTTCAATGGGTAAAGATTTAAAATTCTATATTCAAAAATTCAACCAAAAACAGAATGTTTTACTTATTATCTCCATTAAGGATGCTTTTTACATTCTCTGAAAGAATTTCAACCGATTTTTCCATTTCATTACATGTAAAATTTCCGAAACCCAGACGCATCGCCGTACGATTTCTGTCTTGATAGAGTAAGGTTTTAGGTATAAACAGGTTATTCTGTGAACATTTTTTTGAAAGCTTCATAAGATTTACCGGAGTTTTCCATTCTGCCCAGAAAGCGAGTCCGCCGGAAGGTATTTTAAAATCGATGTATTCATTCAGGTGCTGTTCGAGTAAAGAAGCAAAATGATCTCTCCGTTCTTTATAGATTTTCAGGGATTTTTTCAGGTAACGGCTGATTTCTCCTTCCGCAATCATTTCGCCAAGAACATGTTCCATCAAAATATCACCCTGCCTGTCGATAATACCAAGATATTTTCTCATTTCAGCCATAAGATTTTCAGGAGCTACAATAAATCCCGTACGAAATCCCGGAGCCAATAATTTCCCAAAAGATCCAATGTAAATCACCATGCCTTTTGTATCAGCGCTTGCTAAAGGCAGAATAGGGCTTTTATCATAATGGAAATCATAGTCGTAATCGTCTTCAAGAATAATAAAACCGTACTCCTGTGAAAGGTTTAAAAGTTCCAGTCTTCTTTTTGCACTCAGCGTTACCGTAGTAGGATAGTGGTGGTGAGGAGTGAGATACAGCATTCTGATTTTTTGCTTTTTACAGATTTTCCGTACTTCTTCCACGCTGATGCCTTCTTCATCAATCGAAACAGTACGGATATTAACTCCGGTACGCTGAAAGATCATATTAACGGAAAAATAACTTAGCTCTCCTACCAGTACGATATCGCCCGGAGACAACAAAATTTCCGAAACAATATAGATGCTCATTTCCGTGCTTCTTGTAATGAGAAGATTATTTTTTGAAATAGGCAATCCTCTGGACAAGTTTAAATATTCTGATAGATGCTCCTTAAAAAATTCACTGCCGTCATAATTGTACTGTCCGATTTTGTGAGCTTTTCTCTTTAATATTGAACTGTAAATACCGGAATACTGATCTACCTGCGTAAGCCGTATATCCGGGATTCCATCATTAAAAATATACTCGCAGGCAGAATGTTCAAAAGGATTATCGAGAATATTGGAAGTTTTGAAAGAAAATCCAGCTTGTTTAGGATAGTTTTCCAGATTATTTTGCCCGGAAGTCTGTATTATTGATGCATTTTTTTGTTCATTTCCTATTACAAAAGTTCCTTTATTTGGAAAAATTTCTATCCACCCCTGAGCCAGAAGCTCTTCATATACAGAAACAATTGTATTGCGGTGAACTTCCAAAAGTATGCTCAGCGTCCTTGTTCCCGGAAGCTTTGTACCAAACGGAAGAAAACCGCGCTGAATGGCATTGATCAACTGATTGGAGATTTGCATATAGACAGAAACATTGGAAGATCGGTCTATTGTTATAATACTTTGGTAAGGAATTAAAACCGGACTATTCATTATCTTAAAACTGGCACTATACAACCATCCGGCAATATACTACTTTTAAAGCAAAACTATAAAAAATGACACTTTATAATCTTCTGGAAAAAATTGTCACTGATGATGAAGTTCACGCCAAATGGCTCAATACATTATCTTATATGGAAAATGCTGGCGCCCGAAAAATTTCGGCATGTGAGCATCCTTCCGATGTAAATCTTATTCAGCTGAAGCATGCAGCAGAAGAACATCGCCACGCCTATTATCTTAAAAAACAAATTCTTAAGATTAACTCAAATACTTGTGAAAATTACCAAAGAGAACATTTGCTTGCATCTACTGCTACCAGGCAATACCTTAAAAATCTTGACATAAAAACTTGTAAATATTTACAGAATGAATTTTCGTTGACTAAGGAACAGTTGAAGTATGCCGCATATCTTTTTGTGACGTATGCAATTGAAGTTCGTGCAGATGAATTATATCCGGTTTATCAGGAAATTCTTACGAAATATAGCTCAAAGATCATGGTTAAATCCATTATTCTTGAAGAAGAAGGCCATCTGGAAGAAATGATCAGTCAGCTGGATAATTTTTGCGAGCAATGGAAAATTCATGCAGAACATATTCTAAAGATAGAAAACGATCTGCACCAGCAATGGATTGACAGCATTTCACAGGAAGTTTTGAAGACAGAACATGTGTAATCATTTTTTACCGTTGGAGGAAGCTTTAGAAAAAAGAAAACAGGCGGGAATCTTAAGAACGTTACGAAGCAGAAAGGAAGGCGTGGATTTTTATTCCAACAACTATCTTGGATTTGCAAAAAATAAAACTTTCCTGAAACTGCTTTTAAAAACGGTTCAGGAAAACCCTGAATTACTCGAAGGAAGCACCGGTTCAAGGCTCATTAGCGGAAATACTTCTGTGGTTACAGAAACGGAAGAATTTATTACCAAAGAGCACCAATATGAATCTGCACTTTTGTTTCCTTCCGGATATAATGCTAATCTTGCTTTATTTGCTGCACTTCCGAACCGTCATGACACGGTTATTGTGGATGAAAAAATTCACCGTTCGGTACATGATGCCTGTAAAATGTCAAATGCTAAAAAAATAAAATTCAGGCATAATGACTGCGGACATCTTGAAGATATTCTGAAAAGACAACAGGGTACTGTTTATATTGCGATTGAAAGCCTGTATTCCATGGACGGAGATTTTTCTCCTATCTCGGAGATTGCAGATCTTGCCGTAAAATATAACGCCGCTCTTATTGTGGATGAAGCTCATGCTTTCGGGGTTTTCGGATATGGTCTTGTCGACAGATTTCATCTTCAAAAGAACGTTCTTGCAACAGTCGTGACTTACGGAAAGGCATTAGGAACACACGGAGCCGCCGTGTTGACGAATGATATGATAAAATCTTACCTCATCAATTTTGCCTCATCTTTCATCTATACCACTGCCGCCCATGATTTCTTATGGATGAGCATTAGAAAAGGATATGAATTTTTAAATGAAAACAATACAGCACCTGTTCAGCTACAAAAAAATATCAACATTTTCCGAAGAGGTAATATAAAGAGTCCTTCCGACGAAAACAGTCCGATACAGGCCATCATAATTCCTGACAATCATCAATTGAAGATGCTGGCAGAAACATTATCTGATAACGGTTTTTTGATCTATCCCATTTTCAGCCCGACCGTAAAAGAAGGTACCGAGCGACTGAGAATCTGCCTGCACAGCTTTAATACAGAAGAAGAAATCGTCATGCTTACAAAAATTATTAATGAATTTATCTGAAATAAAATGCAACAAGAAGAACTTTCAGTACAGAAATTATTCGTTACCGGAATCGGGACCGAGATAGGAAAAACCGTTTGTTCTGCAATTTTAACGAAATTTTTTAATGCAGAATACTGGAAACCCATACAATCCGGAGATCTTGATTTTTCCGACAGCATGAAAATAAAGAGCTGGACCGGTGAAAATACAATTTGCCATCCCGAAACATACCGTCTGAAGTTGGCGGCGTCACCTCATCAATCGGCAAGAGAAGAGGGGATTACTATTGATTTGAACAATTTTAAGCTTCCTGAAACACACAATAATGTAATTGTAGAAGGAGCAGGAGGCCTCATGGTTCCATTAAATGATGAAGATGTAATGATAGACCTTATTCAAAAACTTAATATTCCCGTTGCATTGGTGGTCAAAAATTATTTAGGATGCATCAATCATACACTATTATCGCTTATGGCCTTAGAGCAAAGAAAAATCAAATTAAAATACATCATGCTGAACGGAGATTTTCCAGCGGATACTGAAAGAATCATCCTTAAAAACACCCAACCTGAAACTGCTGTCATTAGAATTCCTCATTTAGATGAAATAACAACTGAAAATATAGAAACTGCTGCAAAACAATTAGAAAAGATATGAAAGAAAACACAACGTTACGAAATGACTGGACCCGGGAAGAGATCGAACAGATCTACAATCTTCCACTTCTTGAGCTTATCTACAAAGCTGCTACCGTACACCGCGAATGGCATAATCCCGAAGAAGTTCAGATGTCTACTTTACTTTCCATAAAAACAGGAGGGTGTCCGGAAGACTGTTCTTACTGTGGTCAGGCAGCCAGATATCACACCGATATCAAAGTTCAGGCATTGCTGCCTACGGAAAAGGTTATTGAACACGCCAAAAAAGCAAAAGAAGGAGGCTCTTCGAGATTCTGTATGGCCGCGGCGTGGAGAGAAGTTCGCAATAACCGGGACTTTGACCGTGTCATTGATATGGTAAAAGGCGTTAACGAACTGGGAATGGAAGTATGCTGCACACTGGGAATGCTTACCGAAGAACAGGCAATTCGTCTGCAGGAAGCAGGTTTGTATGCCTATAACCACAATCTTGACACTTCAGAACAATATTACGAAGAAATTATTTCAACCAGAACATTCGACAACAGAATCAATACGATCAATAATGTAAGAAAAGCCGGAATTACGGTATGTTCAGGGGGAATTATCGGATTGGGAGAAACACACGGCGACAGGATCTCCATGCTTTTAACCTTAGCAACAATGCCTAAGCATCCGGAATCAGTTCCCATCAATGCATTGGCAAGAGTGAAGGGTACACCACTCGAAAATAATGAGAAAACGGATACATGGGAAATGGTAAGGATGATTGCTACAGCGAGAATTATTATGCCTTCATCAATGGTTCGCCTCAGTGCAGGAAGAATTGAAATGACTGATTTTGAACAGGGCTGGTGTTTTATGGCAGGAGCAAATTCCATTTTTACCGGAGAAAGAGAGACCCTTCTTGTCACCCCGAATCCGGGAGTCTCTGAAGATATGCAGCTTCTGAAAACATTAGGATTAAAGCCTATGGTGAAAGAGAAAACAATGTGTTAAAATAAATGGTGAATGGTCATTTGTTAATTTTTTAAATTGGATTTATGAATTTATCTGAACGCGATAAAGCCGTCAACTGGCATCCTTATACCCAGATGAAGACGGCCGATGATATTATTCCGATTGTGAGAGGAAAAGGTATCTATCTTTTTGATGATCAAGGCAAACAGTATATTGATGCAGTTTCTTCATGGTGGGTTACTCTTCATGGTCATGCCCATCCTTATATTGCAGAAAGAGTTTCCGAGCAGCTCCATACTTTGGAGCAGGTTATTTTTGCAGGGTTTACCCACGAACCTGCCATACAGCTTTCGGAAAACCTGCTGAACATTCTGCCGGAAAACCAGAAGAAGGTTTTTTATTCTGATAACGGATCCACTGCTGTAGAAGTAGCTTTAAAAATGGCCATTCAGTATGCCTACAATGAGAACCATAAAAAAACGAAAATCCTCGCTTTAAAGAATGCTTACCATGGAGACACTTTCGGAGCCATGTCCGTAAGCGGAAGAAGTGTATGGACACAGCCCTTCAGCGAAATGCTTTTTGAAGTTGTTTTTATTGATGCTCCGACTACAGAAAACCTTGACAGCTTAAAAAAATTCATTAAAAATATTTCCGGGGAAATCGCGTGTTTCATTTACGAACCTCTTATCCAGGGCGCTGCAGGAATGCTGATGCATAAGGCAGAAGATCTTTCGGAATTAATGAAATTCTGCAGAGAACAAAAAATTCTGATGATCCAGGATGAGGTGTTTACCGGTTTTGGAAGAACAGGAAAACTATTTGCTGCCAATCATCTTTCTGAACAGCCGGATATGATGTGTTTTTCTAAGGGACTTACCGGAGGCACAATGCCGATGGGTATTACCAGCTGTTCTCAGGAAATTTTTAATGCTTTTTTATCTGATGACCAATACAAAACATTGTTTCACGGACACTCTTTCACGGCAAATCCGCTGGCCTGCACAGCAGCTCTGGCAAGTATGGAGCTTTTACTGAAAGAAGAAACCCGGCAGCATATTGAGCATATTGTAACAAAACATTCCGAATTTTCAGAAATATTAAGACAGCACCCAAAAGTTGAAAATATAAGGCAGACCGGTACAATCCTGGCATGGGAAATTATAAGTGGTCAGCAAACCTCCTATTTTAATGATATTGGTAAACTGTTGTATAAAGAATTTTTGAAAAGGGGAGTGCTTCTTCGTCCGTTGGGAAATATCATGTATCTGGTTCCGCCTTACTGCATTACAGGAGATGAGCTGGATCTTATTTATCATCATATTATAAAAGTTCTGGATGATTTTTAAAACCTTTAAATTCAGCATATACTCTTGGCTCATTATTTGAATTTTAAGAGCAAATATTTAATATGCTATCTGTATTTCTTTTACAATTTGACTTGAAAGAACTTCTTCTGGGACAGGAAGAATGGTCGTTTCTCTTGGAGATTGCGCTCAGGACCATTATTATGTTTGTGACGATTATTATCGGCCTGCGGGTTTTGGGGAAAAGAGGGGTAAAACAGCTTTCTCTTTTTGAGCTGGTTGTTATTATTGGTCTGGGGTCTGCGGCAGGCGATCCGATGTTTTACAGAGAAGTAGGTATTGTTTCTTCAATTCTTGTTTTTGTACTGATTATTTTAATGTACACTCTGGTTACTTATCTTATAGGAAAGAGCAAGAAATTTGAGACCCTTTTGGAAGGTAAATCAATATGCCTCATTGAAAACGGAGAATTTTCCATTGAGAACTTTAAAAAAGAAAACCTTGGAAGTGATGAGTTTTTTGCTGAATTAAGGCTGAAAGGCATTTCTCATCTGGGACAGATTGACCAGGCTATTGAAGAGGTTTCCGGTGAAATAAGCGTTTTTTATTTTGAGGATGAAAAAGTGAAATACGGTCTTCCAATTATGCCCGATTCTTTATGCAATCCTTTAACGTTTATAAATGATGGCGGATATTACTCATGCATATTTTGCGGACATACGGAGGAAAAAAATCCGGGAGTCGCAGGCAAATGCCAGAAGTGTAAAAAGGAAAAATGGATCCCGGCCAGCAACAGAAAGCGTATTACATAAAAAAAAGGCCCCTAACGGAGCCTAAAAAAACACAAATGATGAAAAAAAATTATTTCGATTCACAAATATAGTAAAAATTTGTATAAGTCAAAACTTAATTCAACTTATTTTATAAAATCTAAACCCCGCTAAAAACTTTATTTTACCCTGCATTCAACCTCTGTGATGTGGTACAAAAGCCAGTTGCAAGCAGAGCTAAAACCCCTACAGCAAAAATTTTCGCTGTATTTTTTATTCCTTCTCCAATTATTAAATTCTTTTTCGGAACCTGAAGAGATGCTGTTGTTTTCATATATTAAAGTTACAAAATAAATCATATAATATCAGGAACATATCTAATAAAAATTAGGTTAACAAAATACGTTTATGATTCCGGTCATAAAATAAGCTATGCAAAGCTTCCTATTTTTGAAGCATAGATATACTCTATATTTCAAGTTTTAAAAGGCAAACAAACTTCTCTGCAAAGAGGAGTTTTTTTTTGGAAGTATACATAAAGATATTAAATAAAAATCCCCTCCCGGAAAGGGAAGGGACTACACCCAATAGTAAGAAATTATTTTAAACAATAAATAATGATGCAATGGTTTGGGCATCACTACCCGTTAATATTTCATCATAAGCTGCAGAACCCGCTGCTGCTCCGAAGGCTGCAGCCGTATTAAATCCTGCCTGTACAGTGTTCTGCTCTCCTGCATACACCGGATTTGTTGCTGCAGGCATACTTCCGCCATCGGCAAGTTCTATCCATCCTTTGTTAGCCCGCATTCTTCTTACCTGTGAGGCATGCCTTGCTTCCACGGAATGTATTTGTAAAGCTGCCTGCAAAACTGTCTTATTGCTCATTACATTTCCCGCCTGTCCTTTATATGCACGCACTCCCGTGTCTTCAAAAGCCTGTGCCAATATCAAGAACTGGCTGTAATCGGTAAAAGGAGCAAAAGCACCTCCAGCGGTAAAATCAAAAGTAGGTTTTGCACCCGGTATAACATTTAGCGAAGTGAGGGTATTTTTAAGGAACGTTACGTGTGCAGATTCATGCTTGGCAATCTGCATGAAAACTGTCCTGTCCGAATTCGGAATCAGCCCTGCGGTGGAAAGTCCCATTGCATAATATTCGTTTTCCAGATATTCAAGAACCAAAGCGAGCTGCAGAGCATCGGTTAAAGTATTTTTATACGTATTTCCTCCGGTTAGATCTGCCGCTTTTGCAGGAGTGGTCATTATTGCACCCAGCCCGAGCGGAATAGAAGCTACCGCTGCTTTCTTCCCAAAAGCGGAAATGCTTGTTAACGTTTCTAATCTTGAAGCCTCTTTGGTAAAAAATTTATCGTCAGAAAGCTTATCCAGTAATTTAAGAATGTTCATAATGTAATTTTTTTGAAGTGAGTAATTATCCGATTCCCTGTTCTTTCCATGTGAAAGGTGTTTTTATGAATCCTCCCGCTGCCATAACGATATCTTTAGGTTCTTTAGCCAGATCAAGCCCGTTGTTGTCGATAATATCATCACCGGAAAATGCTGCCGTTCCGGGATTGATAAGATTCCTGATAGCTGATGCATGCCTTGCTTCCACAGATACAATTTTTCCGGCAATTACAAGATAATCCGGATTGGTAATGAATTTCCCTGCTCCGTTGTAAGCGGCAACCCCCGTATCTTCCAATGCTTTTGCGGTAGCCAATACAGAGTTTCGGTCGTTAAAATTTACATTCGGATATTGGAATTCCAGTGTTGGTAAAACATTGGAAGTAGCCCCGCTGATGGCTGCTTTAAAGAAATCCCGGTGTATCACTTCATGATGATAGAGATCGGTAAAAAGTTCTTTTTCTGCAGCTGAAATCCCGGAATAAAAATTATTGACCACCTTAGTGTAAAAATCGGCTTCCAGTTGTTCCAGGGCGTATGCATAATTGAGAACGCCTACATCGCCTTTACCAAGGTCGAAAACATCGGTTTGCATAAAATCGTATGCATCGTTATCGTCACAACCAACCAGTGCAAGTCCTGCTATAGCCAGACCCACGCCGCTCAGCTTCAAAAAATTTCTTCTGCCTGTATCCAGAGTAGCACCCTGGTTAGAAACATTAATTGTTTTTTTCATAATATTATTGGTTTAAGTGTTATACTTTTCGATAGAGAATAAAAAAACAGCATAACAAGTATGCTGTTTAACAACTAACACCACTACGGCATTAAAACCGTATCTATTACATGAATCACTCCGTTTGACTGATTAACATCAGCTATTGTAACGTTTGCATCATTTCCTTTAGAATCTCTCACGTACAGATTTTTACCTTTGGTCCAGAACGTAAGCTCTTCGCCTTCTACTGTTTTCATCATGCTTTTACCGTTGCCGGCTTTTACCGCAGCCCAGATTTCTTTAGCACTGTATCTGCCTGGTAAAACATGATAGGTAAGGATTTTTGTAAGCATCGCTTTATTCTCAGGCTTCACAAGGTTTTCTACTGTTCCTTTCGGTAACTTTGCGAAGGCTGCATCAGTAGGAGCCAATACCGTGAAAGGACCTTTTTCCTGTAATGTTTCAACAAGCCCGGCTGCTTTTACAGCTGCAACCAATGTCTTATGGTCTTTAGAATTTACGGCATTCTCAATGATATTTTTCGACGGGTACATCGGTGCTCCGCCAACCATTACCGTTTTTTCTTTCATGCTCTGGGCGGCTGCGTTACCACTGAATGCAAATGATAAAGCCATCATACCCAATACTGCGATTTTTGATTTTGTGTTCATTTTTTGATTTTTAAGTTAATATGTATTTGAATATATTTTTGTGTATACATCCATTTACGAGGGCGGTTCTATTTTAGTTTTAAAAAATTTAAAATAAATTATAACTCGTTAAAAACCAAGTAATTATTTTTGTAATAATTCATACATATCAACATAAAATTATTTAATTCAAGGTTTTTAACTATTATATTTGAAGATTATTAAACGGGTGATTAATTTTAATAAGCATTTAAAAGATGGTGTGAGTATTGCTTATTATCTGTTTTATTTTATTACATTTGAAAACAAAAATATTCGCTATTAAAACACAGTATTCGGAAGAGCAGCTGATCGTTTTGCTAAAAGAGAAAAACGAAAATGGTTTTCATTATCTGTATGACCATTATTCCGGCGCACTTTATGGTGTGATCCTCCGAATCGTTCAGTCTAAAGAGTACACCGAAGAAATCATTCAGGATGTTTTTGTAAAAATCTGGAATTCTATCCACCAGTACGATTCATCAAAAGGAAGGTTTTATACCTGGATGATCAATATTGCCAGAAACACAGCCATTGATTATTTAAAATCAAAAAGCTTTCAGAACGAACTCAAAAACCAACCGTTGCCGGATTTCGTATATAACTCTGCAGAACTTTCCACTACAAACAACTCATCAGATTTTATCGGGTTCAGTAATGTGCTGGAAAGTTTGGAGACCGACAAGAAGGAACTTATCGATCTTGCATATTACCAGGGATATACCCAGAATGAAATTTCCGAAAAGCTGAAGATACCCCTGGGAACGGTAAAAACAAAGATGCGTAACGCACTGATGAAATTAAAGGATTTATTAAAAGATTATCAATAAATTGAACACTAAAGGATACATATCATCCGGAATTATAGAATCTTATATTCTAGGTCTTGCTTCTCCCGAGGAGGCAGGTATTTTGGAGTGTGTGATGAAGAATAATGCTGAAGTAAAAGCAGCTTTTGAAGAGGCGCAGAAAACATTGGAAGACCTGGCCACAGCACAGGCAATAACGCCTCCCGATGATTTGCGGGCCAAGATCTGGAATAAAATTCAGCAGGAACAGAGTGCCGAAGAAATATCACCGGTCGTTTCCACAGTTATCCCTGCCGCCAAACCTCAGGAAGAAATCAGGATTCAGGGGAATACAAACTGGAAAACATATGCCGTTGCCGCATCCGTATTATTCCTGATAAGTATCGCCGGAAATATTTTCTGGATGAATGATCAGGCAAAAGCGAAACAGGAAATTGCCAGAATGAGCACTGAAAAGAAAAATCAGGATCTGGCCATGCAAAAGATGAATCAGAAAATGGATATGATTTCAAATCCCGACATGAAAATGGTGATGCTGAAAGGGGTAGAGAAGCATACGGAATCAAAAGCAATGGTTTTCTGGGATACCAAAACGAAAGCAGTGTATGTAAATGCAGACAAACTGCCGAAAGCTCCTGAAGGAATGCAGTACCAGCTTTGGGCAATTGAAGACGGGAAACCGGTAAATGCCGGAATGTACACGGAAGAAAAGGACAGCAAAATTGCACTCGCCAACATACCGAAAGCTCAGGCTTTTGCCATCACACTTGAAAAGCAGGGAGGAAGCCCGGTGCCAACGATGGAAAACATGTATGTAATGGGAGAGATTTAAAAAGCAAAAAAACAATAATAAGAAGATCAGCAAAAAGCTGGTCTTTTTTATTGATCAAAATATTTAAGAGCTATTTAATTTTATTCAATAAATTTTATAGCTTTCTTAATTTTCTAAATTAAATAAACGTTGTTTTTTCTTAAAATTAATAATGAGAATGTCAGTAAGTTGAACTGATTAAAGAATCAATATATTAATTTATATTTTTTAAGCTGAAGTATCTTAATGCCTAATGGAAAAAATAAATTTCAAATTAAACAAAGCTCTAAATTAAAAGTTCTTTGGTATGAAATTCTCTGTTAAAAGCAGTAAACCAATCATTAACTAATATGGAAAAACGGACAATTAAAAATACAGATTTACAGATAGCTCCCATTAACTTCGGAGGAAATGTTTTCGGATGGACACTGGATGAGAAGCAGTCTTTTGATATTCTGGACAGGTTTACTGATGAAGGCTTTAATTTTATAGATACTGCAGACACCTATTCCTGGTGGGTAAATGGGAAAGGAGGGCAGTCGGAAGAAATTATCGGAAAATGGATGAAAAACCGCGGAAAAAGAAATGACCTGGTGATTGCTACAAAAGTAGGTTCCGAAACCAAGGAACATGGCTTTGATATCAGCAAAAAACATATCCTCAAATCCGTAGATGAATCTTTACAGCGATTACAGACTGACCATATTGATCTGTATTATACTCATTTCGATGACAAGAAAACACTGGTAGAAGAAACACTTCAGGCTTATGATGAAATTATAAAAGCCGGGAAGGTACGTTATATTGCTGCTTCCAATGTTTCTTCTGAAAGGCTCCGAGAATCATTTGAAGCAGCAGAAAAGAATAATCTGCCAAAATACGTTGCCCTGCAGCCCCATTACAACTTAATGGAAAGAGAAGGTTTTGAAAAAAATTATGCTCCGTTAGCCGAAGAATTCGGATTGAGCGTTTTTCCTTACTGGTCGCTGGCTTCAGGATTTTTAACCGGAAAATACCGAAATGAAGATGATTTAACGAAAAGCCAGCGAGGAGAGGGCGCCAGAAAATATCTGAACCCGAAAGGAATGGAAGTTTTGAAAGCTTTGGATGAAATCAGTTCGAGACATAATGCGAAACCTGCAACTGTAGCATTAGCGTGGTTACTTTCTCAGCCTTTGATCACAGCTCCTATTGTAAGCGCAACAAGCGAATCTCAATTGGAAACTTTATTTGCAGCTCCAAAACTTCAACTGGAAAAAGAAGATCTTGATTTGCTCAACAAGGCAAGTCAATAGTATTATAAAAGCCGTTCAGAATCATCTGAACGGCTTTTTATTAATGCAAGGCTTAATCTATTAATATTATTATTCCGAATATTCTTTCAGCAATTGCCTGTAGCTCATCAATATGGTTGATTTTGAAATAAAACCGATAAACTTATTCTGAGCATCGACAACGGGTAGATTCCAGACACCAGTATCATCAAAGATCTGAAGAATTTCTAAAGGCTGATTTTCAGGGTGAATAATCGCAGGGGGCGCTTTCATGATCTGGCTTACCGATGTAGAAACTTCATCATTGGTAAACAGATAAGGACGGATATCATCAAGCGTAAGAATTCCCCGTAAGGTTTTGTTTTCATTAACAACAGCAAAAATATTCTTATTACCATTTTTTACCAGTTCAAATAATTCTTCAACCGGAGCAGTTTCGTTAATAACCTGAGAATACCGGTCGATAAAATCTTCCGTTTTTAAAGAAAATAAGATATTCTTATCATGTTTATTGGTGAAAATTTTCCCCTGGTCTGCCAGAGATTTTAATTCAGGTGAGATAGGCGAGAACCATTTAGCAATGAGGTAAGAAATAATGGAAGCAATCATTAAAGGGATAAAAAGATCATATCCGAAGCTGGATTCCGCAATCAGGAAAATAGCAGTCAGCGGTGCATACATTACACCGCTCATGGCCCCGGCCATTCCGACCAAAACGAGATTGGTAACAGGTACATCCGGAAATCCGATCTGTTGGCAGATTAAGGCAAATAAATACCCTACGGTACCTCCCGCAAAAAGCGAAGGTGCAAAATTACCTCCGTTTCCGCCACTAAAAATGGTGAATGAAGTTGCAAATGCTTTTAACAATAATACGAGGATTAAAAAGACAATAATCGTAAAATTGCCGATCTCAAAATACCTGAAAAGGCTGTTTTCTATAATTCTGTGCATATCGCCGTTGGTAAAAGCCTTTACCGTTTCATATCCTTCCCCGAACAGGGGTGGAAAAAGCACACACAATAATGATAAAACCGCGCCGCCGAACATTGCTTTACGCAATCTCGACATATTTAATTTTTTAATGAAATGCTCGACTTTCTGGGAAATTACCACAAAATATCTGGCATATAGGCCAGTTACAATTCCTAAAATAAGATAATACGGAACATTTTTATAGTTAAAGGCTTCCCTCGTATAAAATCTGAACAGTACGTCTTCCTGCAAAAGGATTCTTGACAGCAAACTGCCGCATACAGCAGCCACAACGAGCGGAATAAAGTCGGTAAAGACAACTCCCGTAAGAAGAATTTCAAAGGCAAACATAATCCCTGCAATCGGAGCATTGAAAGCTGAAGCAATCCCGGCTGTTGCACCTGCGGCGAGCAGCAAAGTTCGTTCTTTATAACTCAGTCGGTATGTTTGGGCAAAATTAGATCCGATGGCAGCACCCGTTACAGCGATCGGGCTTTCAAGCCCAGCCGAACCTCCAAGACCTACCGTTACCGCACTTTGTACAATCTGCGAATACATTTTTACCGAAGATACAATACTGGAATTCTGTGCAATTTCGTATAAAATAGCGCCAATTCCTTTCCTGTCCTGACCTTTGAAAATGGTAAGAACAATACTTGCCGTTAAAACAATTCCCAGAAAGGGAAAAATAATATAAAAAAGAATCTGATACTCAAAATGAACCTTTGTCGTAATGAAATGGTGAATGGCATGAACCAGCGACTTCAGCAAAACACCTGCTAAACCTGCCGTACAGCCCACCAATATCCCGGACAGCACAAGAAACTGGTTCCTGCTTAATCTGTTGTTGAGCCAATGTAGGATGAGTTCGTAGCTGCGTGCTTTTTCGAGCCCGTACTTTTGAAAGTCTCTTTTGAACTTGAGAAAGCTCAGAAACTTTTTCTTATGATGGATATTCACTTTTGAGATTTTATACCGTAAAAGAATGTTTACAGTTCTGTAAATTTATGAAATATATCATGAATATTAAAATCATGAATGCTCCGTAGTATCTCTTTTCGGTCTTAGAATTAATCTGATCGACGGATTATTGGTGATGAAAAGGCGCAGCCAGTTGAATGCCAGACGCACTTTGCTGCTAAAGCTTACCAATGGAATAATATGAATAAATAACCATGTAAGCCATGCCGTAAATCCTTTAAATGAAAATTTCGGCAGGTCAACTACCGCATCAAATTTTGAAATAATAGCCATGCTTCCCTTGTCGTTGTATTCAAAAGGGATAAGTTTTTTCTCATCTTCAATTCTTTTGAGATTTTTGCCTAAATTTTTAGCATGCTGAATTGCAACCTGTGCCAGCTGAGGATGTCCTTTAGGATATTTTTCTTCAGTAAGCTGCAACGCGATATCACCCAATGCAAAAACATTGGCTGTTCCGTTTACTTTATTGTAAGCATCTACCAAAAGCCTTCTACCTTTTCCAATAGCTTCCTCCGGAAGTCCCGGAACTTCCCGGCCAATGACACCTGAAGTCCAGATCAGAGTTTCAGTTTCAATTTCTTTTCCGTCGGAAAGGAGAACTTTGCAGTCTTTATAATCTTTAACCGCCGTATTCAGGATAATTTTAACACCAAGCTTCTTGAGTCTCTCGTGAGCCGCTTCCTGTGCCATTTTACTCATAGGAGAAAGAAGGGTAGGAAGGGCATCGATAAGGTAAATATTGGAAAGACCGAGTTTTATTTCAGGATATTCTTTTTCTGCGATATAACTTCCCATTTCTGCAATCATCCCTGCAAGTTCAACTCCTGTAGGACCGCCTCCCGCAATTACAATATTCTGAAGCTTTTGAGCTTCTTTTACATTTTTATTTCTTGCCGCTTCCTCCAGTGTAAGAAGCATGTGATTTCTCAAATAAAGTGCTTCATCAATTGTTTTCATAGGCAAAGCACATCTCTTAACATTTTCCATTCCGAAGAAATTAGATTCTGTTCCCAGCGCCAAGACAAGATAATCGTATTTTAAAGTACCGTTATCGGTTTCCAGAATATTATGCTCCGGATCTACTTTTACCAGACTTCCCATGTGAAAATTAACGCTTTTATAGTTTGAAATTAACTTCCTGAACGGATAACTGATATTGGATGCTTCAATAAATGAAGTTGCCACCTGGTAAATCAGCGGCGGAAAAAAATGATAATTGTTTTTATCAACCAAGGTAATTCTGAAACGGCTGTCATTCACCAAAGACTTGATAAGGTTAATTCCTGCAAAACCTCCTCCTACAATAACGATATGTTTTTTCATAAATATTATATTGAAATGGTAATTGATGAATCCAATAATAAAGCCAAAAACCGCATGTGGTACCAACCGCTATAAGTTATATGAATTTAAATTGAATAATACTCTTCCTGGTCACGGGCAACTGCACGATGTTTGTATCTTATAATTCACCAAATATTAAACAGTATTATATGAAAGCAGACATTTTAACGGAAAAACACAGATTAGGATTAGGGGGAGTTGCCATAGGTACCGCTTTTGAGCCGCTTACGGACGGGGAGTCGTATGAAGTTTTGCAGAAAGCATGGGATCTTGGAATACGATATTACGATACTTCGCCATGGTACGGACTTACAAAAAGTGAAAGACGATTCGGAAATTTTCTTCATGGCCAGAACAGGGAAGAATTTGTTCTTTCTACAAAAGTGGGAAGATTGTTTGTAGAAGTTCCGGAAGATGAAGTTCCACCGACGATGTGGCAGGATCCTCTGAACTTTGATTTTGAGCATAACTATACCGCTGATGCCATCAAAAGATCTATCGAAGATAGCCTGGAGAGATTGCGGCTGGATCATATCGATATTGTATATGTTCATGATCTTTCGGAAGACCAGGTGGGCGATCGGTATCCATATTTCCTGAAACAAGCAAGGAAAGGAGCTTTCAAAGTATTATCAGAACTGAGAGATCAGGGGATCATTAAAGCATGGGGAATGGGCGTTAACAAAATAGAACCCATTCTGGACTGTCTCGATTCTGCAGATCCCAATATTTGTCTTTCTGCCACTCAGTATTCTATTCTGGAGCATGAGGATGCAGTAGACAGGCTGTTACCAGCCGTAAAAAAAGCAGGCGTAAAACTTGTGTCGGGAGCGGGGTACAATTCAGGGTTTATTACCGGAAGACCGAGATATAACTATAAAGATGTTATCCCAAAAGGAATGACTGAAAAGCGCGACCAGATTTCAACGATCGCCAAAAGATACGATATTGATATTGTAGATGCTGCACTTCAGTTTGTATTGGCTGCGGAGGAATTTGCTGCGATTATTCCGGGAGCAAGTAAACCCGAACAGGTAGAAGACAATATAAATGCTCTTCAGAAGAATATTCCTGCAGATTTCTGGAAAGAGCTGAAATCGGAAGGATTGATTTACGAAAAAGCCCAGGTTCCTGGTTGATAACATTAACGGTCTTGAAAGTCAAATAATTTGATTTTTGAGACCGTTTTTATTTAGTTAATTCTTCTTACGTAAATATAATTTAGTTACAATTCATTGCACAAGCGTTAGTACTCATGGAATGCATGTGCGAATTCTTCGGTGAATTCCAAGCACTACAGGAAAAAATTATGGGAAACCTTAATTGAGTGAGTAGACTATTAATTAAGCAAAAAAAGCTGGAAATTAAGAATGTATATCTTCCCATTTCCAGCTTTCTATCTTCAGTTTTTTACGTAGATCTAATCGAGGGGTCTTCTACCTGATATAAGATTATAAAGAATAACTACAATTGCAATAACCAGCAATACGTGAACTAAATATCCTGTATCCATTCCCGGTACGATACCCAACATTCCTAAAAGCCACACTACTATACAGATAACTGCGACTAACCATAATATACTTCTCATAACTAAATATTTTAAGTGATTCGATTAACTATATACACATATTGTGCCTTTTTATAATTAATCTGTTAAAAAGGTACCACAGCGCATATAAATAAGTATGAAATACCGGAAATTACATTAAGATTAAAGAACTCCAAAATAAATAAGAGCAGATTCAATTCCATGATTGTCAACATCTTCAGTAATATAATCTGCTATTTTTTTAACATCCTCATTCGCATTGCCCATAGCAACACCAATTTTGGTAAATTTCAGCATCGCGATATCATTTCCGCCGTCTCCGAAAGCCATTGTCTCCGAAATATCAATACCGAAGTACTCGCAAAAATGCTTAATTCCAGTACTTTTTGTGATTCCTCCATGATTTACATCTGCGAATAACGGACTCCATCTGGAAGCTGAGGAATTTGGCATAACATTTTTCATAAAAGTTTCTTCATCGTCCTGCTTCAGAAAAATATTTGCCTGAAGCACATGATCCGTATCAATATTTTCTTTATCATGAACAGGCGGAACGGGAAGATTGATATGCGCATACATTCCCACAACTTCAGGGGCAGCATCATTAATCTCAACTTTGTTTTCATACATTAATGAATAACTTAACGGAAAGTTCTCTGCGTACCGTACAAGACTCTTTATATCGGAAGGGTCAATAAAATTTTTATCCATAACCTGTCCTTCAGCTGTTATGCAATAGCTACCGTTGAATGTAATAAACCCGTCAAAAGTAATATGCCCGATGTGGTCTAATGAATTAATGGAACGTCCGGTAGCAACAATTACTTTTATTCCTTTTGCACGAAGGCTTTGTATGGCTTTGCGGGTAGATTCGGGGATTGTATTGGTCTTAAAGCTGATGAGGGTGCCGTCAATATCAAGAAATACGGCTTTAATATTTGGATTTTCTGATGAACTCATATTGATGTTTGTGAAATTTATACAAAAATACACACAATAAAATTGTAGTAAGTTTTATAATTGTTAAATCATTTCTTTATAATACAAAAATATGGCATCATGATGATGACACTAGGTACAGTTCTTGTACATGTTTGAGGACACCAAATTACAATATTATGAAAAACAAAGAAGAAGCATCGGTATTGAATGACCTGCTCCATATCACCAATGACAGAATCGAAGGTTTTGCCAAAATAGAAGGGAAAGTCTGGGAAAATTATCCTGATGTAAAACCAGAATACGCCAAGTTGAATTCCCTTGCCAGAATAATGAAAAATGAGCTCATTGATCTTATTCAGGAAGATGGGGAAGAGGCAGATGACACGCCATCGGTTGCAGGAGCACTACACAGAACATGGATAGATATCAAAAACTCTTTTACTATAGGAAACAGGGAAGAATCTACCATAGGAAATGTTATATTCGGGGAAAAAGCAGCCGCTGAAGCCTATCAGAATGCTATAGACAGTGGAAAACTGAGCCAGAGAAGCCTAGATATTGTATCGGAACACCTGAAACACATCAAAGATTCTTATCATCAGTTCAGCAGGATGAGCGAGTACAAAAACGAATAACTCATAAATTTTACATTTAAATAAAACAGGACGCTTTTTCCGAAACGTCCTGTTTTTTATATCAATTAAAAATTTCATTCATCTCCGTAAGGATGATCGGCCGACCGTCCGTAATGACAATAGTATGCTCATGCTGTGCCATATAACCGCCTTTATTTCCGGCCATTGTCCAGCCGTCTTTCAGTTCAACTGCAATTTGTGAAGAGGTGGAAATAAATGTTTCGATGGCTACGACAGAATTTTTTCTGAACCGTCTGTTATCAAAACGGTTTCTGTAATTCAACAGTTCGCCCGGTTCTTCGTGGAGCCTTCTGCCGATACCATGTCCGCCAAGATTTTTAATCACTTTAAATCCGCGTTTCTTAGCTTCCGTTTCCATCAGCGAACCAATATCCGAAATTTTAATGCCGCCTTTAATATTGCTTATTGCTTTATGCAGGATATCTTTAGAAGCATTCACCAGTTTGTTATGGTTTTTAAGATCTTTTCCAATAACAAATGAATTGCCGTTGTCCGCCCAAAATCCGTTAAGTTCCGCAGAAACATCTATATTAATAAGATCTCCTTCTTTCAATACCCGCTGATCTGATGGAATCCCATGGCAAAATTCATTATCCACACTGATACAGGCACATCCCGGAAATCCATAAGTAAGGGCTGGAGCAGACCTGGCTCCGAAACCGTTGAGAATTTCAGCCCCAAAATCATCGAGTTCCTTAGTAGTTATTCCCGGCTTTGCAAAACGTTTCATTTCCTTTAAAGTATAGGCAACCGCTTCGCTTACTTTTCGCATTCCGATTAATTCTGATTCGTTGGTAATAGACATATTGATAATTTCATGCAAAGATAGTGACTTATTAATACGCGTCTTGTAACCTGTCAATACCAAATCCGTATTATTACCGAGACTGTATTTTAAGTAAAATTACGGTTGATCATATACTCATTTCTGTGGTATCTTTACAAAGACTAATAACCATGGAGACCAGAAACCATTTCAAACGGGGCGCATCCTGAAAAGCCTTACGAGTAAGGAGAAAAACACCTTTTTATGAATCACGTAAAGTACAGGGTTGGAAAATGGCTTCCATCCGACAGAAATTTCCTGAATCGCTGGATCGAAAAAAAAGTGGCTCAGGTACAGGCAAATCCGCTTCCGTTAAATCCTGCTATTGAAGATCTAAGAAATGCAATTTATAATGATGCCGTGCTCTATATGGGCTTTACCAGTATGTATGACCAGGTTCCTCAGGGTTATAATGATCAGGTAAAAAACTTTGAAACCATGCTCCAGATCATGAATCAGATTCTTCAGGAGGGACCTTGCTATAGCCAGATTGAAGACAAAATAGGGTTGGTAGGATTTCCTATCAATGCTATTCTGGACTGGGCTATGGGAACAGAAGGAGGATATCTTACCTTTACCAATTCTCTGGTCAATGAAAAACTGCAGATCATCCTGAATGAATGGAAAAACTTTCTCAGCTCTCCGGATTCTTGTTATGTATTGGTAGATGGTCCCGTCGACCAACCGCAGCCCGACTATACCAATCCTGTAGGGTGGTTTTCCCCAGAGGCCCTGGAAGCCATTGCCAGCATGGACCCACTGAGAGGTCAGGGAAATGACCCGTACGATGCGCTTAAAAATTTTATTTATAATTATCAGTGTCAGCCGGATCAGCCGTACTTCGGTTATAAAAGCTGGGATGATTTTTTCACCCGGGAATTTAATCCCGGCGTTCGTGAAGTCAGTGCAGAAGATCAGGATCCTTCCGTGATTGTGAATGCCTGCGAATCAGCACCGTATAACTGTGTTACCAATGCCATGATGAAAGATAAATTCTGGATGAAAGGGCAACCGTATTCACTTCTGGATATTATGGATAATCATGAACTTGCTCAGGAATTTGGTGATAACAGTACTGTTTATCAGGCCTTTCTGTGCGCAAAAACATATCATCGCTGGAACAGTCCGGTAGATGGGAGAGTGGTAGCAGTTCAAAATGTTCCCGGTACCTATTATTCTGAAGCACCTGCTGAAGGATATGATCCTGCAGGACCGAATGATTCTCAGGGATATATTGCTGAACTGGCTGCACGCGCATTAATCTTTATTCAGTCTGATAATGAAAAAATTGGTCTTATGTGCTTTGTAGCTATCGGAATGGCTGAAGTTTCCAGCTGTGAAATTACTGTTAAACCAGGAGATTATGTAAAAAAAGGAGATCCGACAGGTACATTTCATTTCGGAGGATCAACGCATTGTCTGATATTCCGGCCGGGAGTAAATATTAATTTTGATTTCCACGGACAGACTCCAAGTTTAAATACTTATAATATTCCTGTAAAAGCAAGAATTGGTGTGGTTGAATAAATCACAGACTATACAATATAAATTGTACTAAATTTAATATTATAAATTATTGTATAGAAATTATTTCCAAAGATCATTTCACAGAATAAATAATAAGACAGCTGTAACGGCTGTCTTATTTACTTTAAAAGCAGATACATAAGCTTCAAAATCATCTATTAAGATAATATTCAGTAAAATCAGAAATACACTCTATTTAACATAATATAAATTATAGGACTTTTTATAATGAGCATATTTTAATTTTTATCGTAACAAATTTGTGTAGTCAAATAACTTCATATATATTTGTAGCCAAATAACTACACATGAATTTAAGACGTGATGTATTTCAGGCCATTGCAGATCCAACCCGCAGATCAATTCTGATGCTGCTGGCTACTCAATCGATGACAGCCGGCGCAATCGCTTCCAATTTTGATACGGCAAGACCCACCGTTTCTAAACACCTTCAGATCCTTTCTGAATGCGAACTTTTGAAGCCTGAACAAAACGGCCGTGAAATCCTTTATCATCTCAACGCCGGTAAAATGAAAGAAATTGCGGACTTTATCGAACCATTCCGTAAAATGTGGGACGAACGCTTCAATAAGCTTGAAAATATTATGAAAAACTATAAACAAAAATAATATGGAACTCAAAACAAAAATCACCGCCGAAGACGGCAGACAGGAAATTTTTATTACCAGGGAATTTGATATTCCTTTAGAACTTCTATTTAAGGCCTATACAGACGCTGAAATCATCGCTCAGTGGATGGGAACTAATGTGTTAAAATTGGAAAACAAGCAGCATGGCAGTTATCAGTTTGAAACCAGAAACAACAACGGAGATGTTGTCTTTAAAGCACATGGAACGATTCACGATATTATGCCGGAACAGATAATTGTCAGAACTTTTCAAATGGAAAATACCCCATTTCCGGCACAGATTGAATTTTTAACATTTGAAAAAATTTCAGATGATAAAAGTAAAATCACTATTCAGACGATTTATAAATCGGTAGAAACCAGAGATCAGTTGCTTAAGCTGCCATTTGCCCAGGGGATTAATATGGCTCACAACAGATTACAGGAAATTGTATTATCTTCCGTAAATTAATATTAAAATAAGATCATTATATAAATCACTTTAAAGTGATAAATTTTAAATAATTCTTTAATAAAAACAAAATGGCTATAAAAACTTTATCTGAAGAACAAATAGAATCACTAATGGAAACTTTACGTACACGATTCACAAAAAATATGAACCTGCATAAGGATCTGGAATGGAATCCTATAGAAGAAAAACTGCGTAAAAATCCCAAAAAACTTTGGTCTTTGTTTGAAATGGAAACCACAGAAGGCGAACCCGATGTTGTAGGACGCGATGAATCCACAGGTGAATATTTGTTTTTCGACTGTTCTCCGGAAAGTCCGAAACGCAGAAGCCTTTGCTACGATTATCAGGCCTGGAATGCCAGAAAAGCCAATAAACCCGAAGGAAATGCTATTGATAAGGCTGCTGAAATAGGCATAGAAATATTGACTGAAGAGCAATACCGTAAGCTTCAGGAGCTTGGAAAATTCGACCTTAAAACTTCAAGCTGGATCAAAACCCCTGAAAAAATTAGGCAAATGGGCGGAGCTGTTTTTTGTGACAGAAGATATGACACGGTTTTCCTATATCATAACGGTGCCGACTCTTATTACGCTGCAAGAGGATTCAGAGGTTGTCTTAAAGTTTAATTTTTATATTTAATGTTGTTGGACTGCAAATTGATTTGTTTACTTCAAATTAATTTTGAAATAAAATAGTATTGCTATTTTAGCATTATTGAAATAATTTAATTCAAATAAAAAGGGATATGAAAAAATTAATCTTATTAGGTTCACTGTCGGTTTTTTTATTAAACTGCAGTAAAAAAACAGAGGCTCCTGCTGCCGACACAACCCAGACCGATACTGCGGTCACGTCAACAAAAACAGCCGATACGTTAAACGCTAAATCTTTCTGCTATATGGGCATTACCGGGAAAGATACCGTTTTTGTAAGTATTGATGATAATCTGGGAACGATAACCGGAAAAATGGCAACAAAAAACAGTGAAAAAGACAGTAATAAGGGCGAATTGTCAGGATTTAAATCCGGAGACACGCTGAAACTTACCTATGAATTTGCGTCAGAGGGTAAAACAGGAAATAAAAATGACATCTATTTCCTCCAGACCAAAGACGGCCTGAGTGAAGGCATCGGGGACAGAGATCCGGAAACGGGTACAAAATATGCCAATGAAAGCAAAATCAAATACGCCGGCGGAAGAGTCCTAAAAATTGCAGACTGTAATCTTGTAGCAAAAGCTTTAGAATAAAAACCTTCAGCAAGGGAGTCCTGAAAGGAGGACTTACCCAAGGATAGGATAAAATCCTATCACAAAATAAGAAAACAGCCTTTCACAGGCTGTTTTTTTTATAATTCATTGTTAATAATCTCAATAAATTCCTCAACCGGTTGATCCGCAGTATTCCAGGAAGTAATGAGACGTATTGCTGAAAAATCATCATCCATTTTTTTCCATACATAAAACTCGAATTTTTCTGAAAGTTTATCAATAAGACTGTTGCTCAAAACAGGAAAAATCTGGTTGGTATACGTGTCCGAAAGAAACTGTACTCCCCTTTCCTTCAGCGCATTTTTAATTTTCATTGCCTGTCTGTTGGCGTGTCTGGCAAGCTCAAAATACAGATCATCTTTCATCAGTTCCAGAAACTGAATTCCCAAAAGTCTGCCTTTTGCGAGCAGGGCACCTTTCTGTTTGATATTAAAAGCAAAATCCTGCTGCAGTTCTTTATTGTTGATAACAATAGCCTCCCCGATTAACGCCCCGTTTTTGGTGCCTCCAAGGTAAAAAACATCAGTAAGTTGCGCGACTTTTTCGAGAGTAAGATCAGTGGTTTCGGCAGTAAGCCCGTGTCCCATTCTTGCTCCGTCCATAAAAATATAAAGATTATTTTCTTTACAGAAGGTTGAAAGTTTTTCCAGCTCATCAAGCGTATAAACGGTTCCCAGCTCTGTAGAATTTGAGAGATAAACCAACTTTGGCATTACCTGATGCGGAACATTTTTATGGCTTTCCAGTACCGGAATAATGTCTTCCGGTGTGAGTTTTCCGTCTTCCTTTTCTATTCCCAGGATTTTATGCCCTGTTGCTTCGATGGCTCCGGTTTCATTGTTTAAAATATGTCCTGTGGATGCTGAAACCACACACTGATAAGGTTTTAATATCGAAGAAATTACAATCAGATTAGCCTGTGTTCCACCCGAAACAAAATAAACATCAGAATGCGGGTTGTTAATTTTTTGTTGTATCAGCTTTTTAGCCCGAACAGAATATTGATCTTCTCCATAACCCGGCTGCTGATCTTCATTATAAGTTAATAAAGCCTGTAATATATTGGGATGACAGCCTTCTGAATAGTCGTTTTTAAATGAAAATTTCATGATGTAAAATTAAAAAAACTAATAGCAACGAACATATATTATTAATAATATTTTGTTAGATTTGTAATTAAAATCATCTAACATTTTGAAAGCAACTCTTACGGAAGAAAATTATCTGAAAGCTTTATTTCACCTTGTCGACAGTGAAAGTAAAGTGACAATTAACGAACTCAGCAAGTTTTTGTCCGTAAAAATGCCGAGTGTAAACAATATGATGAAGAAGTTTGCAGACAAAAACTGGGTCATCTATGAAACGTACAAGCCGCTCATCGTTACCGAAAAAGGAAGACGCGAAGCCGCTCTGGTCGTTAGAAAACATCGGCTGACCGAAATGTTTCTGGTAAAAAAAATGAATTTCGGCTGGGAAAATGTGCACGAAATTGCCGAACAGCTGGAGCACGTGCATTCTACTCTATTTTTTGATAAGATGGATGAAATTCTTGATCACCCGAAATTTGATCCTCATGGTGAGCCAATCCCAGATAAAGACGGAAATATCATAGCTCAGGATCTGCAGAAGCTAAGTTCCTGTGATCCAGGAGAAACTGTAATTTTTGCTTCTGTAACACTTTCAGATGATTCCTTTCTCAATTACCTTACCGAAAGAAATTTACTGCTCAATAAGAAAATAAAAATCTTAAAAATCGAAAGCTTTGATAAATCTGTTACTGTAGAAGTCGACGGAAAACAGGAAATTTTAAGCAGGAAAGCTACCGATAAAATTTTGGTTAAAAGGTAGCTTCTACTTATCCACATTTTTTTGTGGATAACTTGTGAATTTTAACATTAAATTATTGTTTATAATGATTTTTATTTCTACATTTACTATGTAATACTACTGAAGTGGAAACATATTTTGCTTTTTTCAGTTCTAAAATCGCAATTAAATTTATAAAAATTTAAGCACAGCATTGTCGGCTGTGCTTTTTTATTGTTGTCTAATTAAAAAAATGAGATGTTTTATCTACTGAATCCGTTCCTAAAGAGCGGATTCTTTTATTAAATAAAAATATTTCAATAAATTTGGACCAAGGTCTCATAGTTCAACGGATAGAATAGAAGTTTCCTAAACTTTAGATCCAAGTTCGATTCTTGGTGAGACCACAATTTTATAGTGTTGCTAAAAAAACCGGCGTGTTGAGCCGGTTTAAAACAAAAATTGATATGGATATGATTAAGAAATAATCTACTATCTCTTAAAAACTAACATTACAAATTTATGTTTATTTAGAACAGGTAAAAATAATAACGTAATGATATTTGTCACTTTCTAATTATCAGTGCAAATATTATTCTATTCGCGTAAGCTGATCCAGCTTTTTAAGGAGAGTCGGAATTCTGAAATTTCCGTGCATCTGTTCTACTTTTACTTTAACCTCATCCACATACACTCCTATCGCTGTAACGAATAACGGAGTTTTACTTTCTCCTCTAAATACCGTCCTTCTCTGATCGTCCGACGAAATGAATTCGTTCTTTGCAATACCTATCACCGGAATTTTTCCTTCCAGCGCTTCAAATAAATGTCCTCCCAATCCTATTTTCCCTTTGTTATCTAAGGTAACGTATCCGTCAACAATAATCATATCTCCCTCATTCAGATTAATTTTATTTAAAAGGCTTAAAATACACGGAAGCTCTCTTTTATAAAAAGCTCCGCTTTCATAACCGGCGGTAACTGTTGTTTTTTCGGTAAAAATTTCGGTTTCTGTTTCAGAATCCCATGCTTCAAAAGCAATACACACTGTTTTTGCAAAGTTTTCGAAATAGTAGGTATCGAATGCGTAAATCATTATAAAGGCAATAGAATAAACTAATTTATGGTGAGTTTATTGGTTAAAAAATTCACCGAAATGCCACAGAACACCGGATGGATCATGAACGAAACATTCTTTTCCCCATGGCATTGTTTTCACGGGTAATATTTTGACGCCATATTTTTCCGTAAGATTTAATGTCTGAAGATAATTCCAGAACTCATCTGTATTTTCTACTTCGATGAAAAGCATGGTATTGTCGATCCAGTCTTTTACATAGGCATCCTGAAGATAAAAGGAAATCTCTTTCCATCTGAATAAAGAAAGTTTCGGCTCTAAAATTACTTCTTCAAAGCCAAGATCTTTATAAAAACTTCTGCTGATTTCAAAATTTTCAGATCCTACGAAAGGACGAATAGATTTCAGATTCTGATTCATAATATATTATTATTTGAAATTAAGATGAAATAAAAGGCAAATTGCATTAAGCCATCTGCCTTTATATTAGTATTAATATTTATTTTTTATCAACGATGATTCGTTCTGGCCTGTTGGCAATTTCCCACGCCGTTGCAAAAACAAGCTGGGTTCTTTTTGCGAGCAGATCGTAATCGATTTTTTCAACGTCGTCAGTTGGCTTATGATAATCTTCATGAATACCGTCGAAGAAAAAAGCAACCGGGACATTATTTTTAGCAAAATTATAATGGTCAGATCGGTAGTACAATCTCTGAGGATCACTCGGATCATCATATTTGTAATTCAGCTCCAGGTTATTGGTGTTTTTATTAGCTTCTTCGTTAATTACTTTCAGCTGGGAACTCAGCATTTCAGATCCGATCACGTAAACATATTGTTTCCCACGATTCTCCGGATCATCGCGACCGATCATATCAATATTAAGGTCAACAACCGTATTAGCAAGCGGGAATACCGGGTTGTCCGTATAATATTCCGAACCGAAAAGGCCGTGTTCCTCTCCTGTTACATGGAGAAATAAGATCGATCTTTTAGGGCCGTTTCCTGCTTTTTTTGCAGCCTGGAAAGCTTTGGCAATTTCCATTACGCCCACGGTTCCGCTTCCGTCATCATCTGCTCCATTGAAAACTACTCCATTTCTTGTACCGACATGGTCATAATGTGCGGAAACAACAACAATCTCGTCAGGTTTTTCAGATCCTTCAATAAATGCCAGAATATTTTCAGAGTCAGGAAGATTTGATCCTCCCCGTGCTTTCATGAATTCGGCAGGAACTTTCTGATAGTAGGAACCAAGTGCTTTAGGAAATGAAATTCCAAGGTTTTTATAGTAATTAACCATATATTCTCCTGCTTTTTTCTGTCCCGGACTTCCTGTGTCACGACCTTCCATTTCGTCGGAAGCAATAACGTATAGGTTTTTCTTCAGGTCAGCCGCATTAATCTCTTTATAAGCAGCAAGAAAGGCTTTGTCACCTTTCACAACCGGGGACTTTTGAGAAGAAGAAACATCAGAAACAGTTTTAGCAGTTCCACAGCTTACCAATACAACTGCTGAAAATATAGGAACTAATAGTTTTCTCATTTTTTTATTTAATTTCTCTAAAAATAACAAAATTTATTTACATTCCTACGCATGCGTAAATTTCTTATATTTGATTTAAATGCAAAGTATATGGAGAAAGTTTACGGATTTACACATTATTCCTTTTTTTCTGAAATGTCTGAGCTGGCGGTTAAAAATAACAGCTTCGATCTTTCACTGGGTCTTGCCGATTTTGATATAGATCCAAGCCTGAAAGCGTTTCTGAAAGAAGCAGCCGATTATTCCACGCATCATTATGAACCGCTTGCGGGAAGTCCTTTGCTGATCGAAAGCATTATACGCTATAATTCAAAAAGGAACAACAGTATTTTCCTTAATGAGAAGGAAGTTACCATTACCCCATGTGCAACTTTCACATTATATACCGCCCTTAAATGCATTGTAAATCATGGTGATGAAGTGATTGTAATTCAACCGTCCTACTATACTTACGCCCCTTCGATTGTTCTGAATCATGGAACTCCCGTTTATTATGATCTGGACAGTGATTTTAAAGTCAACTGGGAAAAATTAAGCAGCTGTATTTCGGATAGAACCAAGGCAATCATTGTTAACTCCCCACAAAATCCTACCGGAAAAGTATGGTCGCAACATGAGTGGAATCAGCTCTATGAATTGATAAAAGACCGGGAAATATATCTTATTTCCGAGGAAATTTATGATACATACTGCTACGACGGAGCCGAGCATTACAGCGCGTTTCTTCATCCTGAACTCCGGAAAAGATGCTTCTGCATTTTTTCTTTCGGTAAAATGTTTCATTCTACAGGATGGAAAGTGAGTTATCTTTTATCATCAGAAGATCTTACGGCAAAATTCAGATGTCACCAACAATATATTTCTTACAGTGCCAATGCTCCCTGCCAGTATGCAATAGCCAAATATCTTGATATTTTTGATCCTTGTAAAAACCAGATACTTATGCAGGAAAAACGTGATCTATTTAATGATCTTATTAAAAAAACGCCTTTTGTGGTTGAACATACCACCGAAGGTGCCGTTTTCCAGGTCGCTAATTTCAGAAATATCTCCAAGACCATGACCGATGTAGAGTTTTCCAAATGGCTTACTGTTGATAAAGGAGTAGCCTGCCTTCCGCTCTCTGCTTTCTATAATTCAAAAAATAATTCGGATTATGTGCGTTTCAGCTTTGCTAAAAATGATGAGCTTATCATTAATGCTTTGGAGCATCTTCGAAAAAATCTTTAAGTTATTATCTTGGTGAAATTACCATTGGTAAAACAGTCATAAAAAAGCACCGCTTTTGCAGTGCTTATTTATTTAATATTTTTAGAGGCTTAAAACTCTTACATCTATTCTTCTGTTCTTCGCCATACATTCATCGGTATCGTTTGCTTCACAAACAGGATGTTGTGCTCCGTACCCTTCAGCTTCTATCCTGTCACCGGCAATTCCCAGTTCCAGAAGTTTCAGTTTTGCCGTCTGTGCTCTCAGATTTGAAAGTTTCAGGTTGCTTGCTTCATTCCCTGAATTATCTGTGTAACCACCCAATTTTACCCTCATCGTCGGATACGCATTAAGTATTTCCACAAGATTTAAAAGCTGCGCGTCAGCACCTGTTTTCAATTCGCTTGATCCCGTTTCAAAATAAAGATTTTCTATGGTGAACCATCTGTTAGGATCCAAAACAGCCTGATCTTTACTTTTCACCAGATTATACATGGTGTATAACTGACTGTTTTCTCCGATGGAAATTTTTTTACCATCATTTAACTGAACTTCTTTCAATGCTCCTGTATCGTATACAAAATCTCCGTTTTCATTCAGGTATCCTTTTACTTCTGCAGGAGCCACAACCATAGCTGTATTGCCTGAAGCAGTGTTAAAACTTTTCGTTCCCGTTAAGCTTTCAATTTTTGCCTTTCTGTTAGCTTCAATTTTATCTTTATGCAGAACAGCCAATGTAGGAGCAATAACCAATGAAACGATAGACATCAGCTTAATTAAAATATTCATAGAAGGTCCTGAAGTGTCTTTAAATGGGTCTCCCACGGTATCACCTGTTACAGACGCTTTATGCGGATCAGAACCTTTATAATAAGTCTGCCCGTTAATATTCACTCCTTTTTCAAAAGATTTTTTGGCGTTATCCCAGGCTCCTCCGGCATTATTCTGGAACATTCCCATCAACACACCGCAAACCGTTGCACCAGCTAAAAATCCTCCCAATACTTCAGGCCCGAAAATAAAGCCGATAAGTAAAGGTGAAACGATGGCAATTGCTCCGGGAAGCATCATTTTTTTAATAGAAGCATCGGTAGAAATAGCTACACATTTTTCGTATTCGGGCTGGGCCTTCCCTTCAAGGATTCCCGGAATCTCCCGGAACTGTCTTCTCACTTCTTCCACCATCGCCATAGCTGCCTGTCCTACCGCAGTAATCGCAAGAGAAGAGAAGATAAACGGAATCATTCCGCCAACAAAAAGACCGGCAAGAACATCGGCTCTGTAAATATCAATTCCGTCGATGCCTGCAATTCCTACAAAAGCAGCAAATAATGCCAGAGCTGTTAAAGCTGCTGAAGCGATTGCAAATCCTTTTCCTGTGGCAGCCGTTGTATTTCCTACGGCATCCAGAATATCTGTTTTTTCACGGACTTCTTTTGGCAGTTCGCTCATTTCGGCAATTCCTCCGGCATTATCGGCAATCGGTCCGAAAGCATCAATGGCAAGCTGCATCGCTGTAGTAGCCATCATTCCTGCTGCTGCAATAGCAACTCCGTATAATCCGGCACAAAGATAAGAACCGTAAATACCTCCCGCTAAAACAATAATCGGTAATAAAGTAGATTCCATACCGACAGAAAGTCCTCCGATGATATTCGTAGCATGACCCGTGGAAGACTGTCTCACAATACTGGAAACCGGTCTCTTGCCCATTGCTGTATAATATTCCGTAATGATGCTCATTAAGGTTCCTACAACCAACCCTACCATGATAGCTCCGAACACACCCATTTTAGTGAATTCGTGGCCTCGAAGAACCATTTTATCAGGTAAAATATAATTAACTAAGAAATAGGAAGAAATGGCTGTAATAACAATACTTCCCCAGTTTCCTAAATTCAGTGCATTCTGAACGTTTGATGTAGACGAATCATCGTTATCATTTATTCTCACAAATAAAGTTCCTATGATAGAGAAAATAATTCCCGTTCCGGCAATAAGCATTGGTAGAAGAATCGGTGCGAATCCTCCTAACGAATCTTCGGAAATCGTTTCTCTTCCCAATACCATGGTTGCTAAAACCGTCGCTACATAAGAACCGAAAAGGTCGGCCCCCATTCCTGCAACGTCACCTACATTATCTCCTACATTATCGGCAATAGTTGCCGGGTTTCTGGGATCATCTTCCGGAATTCCGGCTTCTACCTTTCCGACAAGGTCAGCACCAACATCTGCTGCTTTAGTATAAATACCGCCACCTACTCTTGCAAATAAGGCAATAGATTCAGCACCCAGCGAAAAACCGGTAAGGATTTCTATCGTCCTTTCCATCTCTTGCGAATCTACATGCGCGTCAGGAGCAAAAATCTGTTTGATAATCAAAAACAAAGTTCCCAGACCAAGAACAGCCAGACCGGCAACTCCCATTCCCATAACCGAACCTCCGGTGAAAGAAACTTTTAATGCTTTTGAAAGTGAAGTTCTTGCCGCTTCGGCAGTTCTTACATTGGCTTTTGTAGCGATCTTCATCCCTATAAAGCCTGCAAGTGCCGAAAATACGGCTCCCACAACGAAGGCCAGGCCTATACTCCAGTGAGAATCGGCATTACTGGAACCCATTATCGCCAAAAGAATGGCTACAATCACTACAAAATAGGTTAAAATCTTGTACTCGGCCTTGAGAAAAGCCATTGCACCGTCAGCAATATGTCCGCTGATTATTTTCATTTTCTCGTTTCCCGCATTCTGCCTGGTTACCCAGTTACTTTGAATAAAAGTATACAGTAAGGCAACGACACCGAAAACAGGAATTAAATAGAACAGATCCATAGTTTAATATTTTTTTGGTAATAGAGTACTAAATATAATGAATTATTCTGATGTATTTAATGAAAAATATCATAGTTCTTTAAAAACCAATAATTTAAACGGTTAAGCTCTTGTGTGAATTGTTTTGAGTGATCACTTTAGCCCGGATTGAGCGGCATGTTTGAGCTCTTTTTGTTTCTGCGGCGCGGCTAAGCCGCGCCGCAGAAACAAAAAAGCGAGTAGCGAAAGCCGGAAATAGCTCCTAAATAAAATTCGGGAAATAAAAAAGGATAAACAATCTCGTTTATCCTTATATCAGATGGAGTTATTATTACCCTCCGTATTTGTTTGCATAATCTTCCTGGGAAGCCTTGATCACTTTTTTAGCGTGCTCCGCTCCGTATACTTCCTGGATTCTGCATTTTGCAGGCTCATCCGGTAGGTTTTTGTAGGTTAAGAAATAGTGCATTAATCGTTTCACTTCTGCTTCAGGCAATTCTGAAATATCTCTGAAATGTCCGAAAGCGTGGTCACCGATCATTACAGCAACGATTTTATCGTCAGCCTCTCCTCCGTCGATCATTTTGAAACCACCGATTGGAATAGCTTCCATCAAAAGACCTCCTGCATGAATATTGTGTGAACTTAAAACACAGATATCAAGCGGATCATGGTCTCCCATAGTAACATCAGTTGCTCCTCTTTCAACAGCTAAATTCATAACGGCAGCATCACAGTATGTTCTTGGAACAAAACCATATAATGCCGGAATAATGTTGGAGAATTTCTGAGGCCTGTCTACTTTCAAAAATCCTGTTTCTTTATCTACTTCATATTTAATGGTATCAGAAGGAACGATCTCCACGAAAACATTGACAACATTTGGCGCATCTTCTCCTGCAGAAATACCGTGCCATGGATGTGCTTTAAAATTTGGAATCATTATTTAATTTAATTTATTTTTTTAGTTAACTTATTATTAAAATTTCTCTTCTCAGGTCTTCTATTGTGGCAGAAATATAATCTTCGCCGTTTATAAAATTCATGATAAAAATGGTCTTGAACTCATCGAGCGTAGCATTTCCGCTGATTTCACTATAAGTTTTGTGAAGAAGTTCTATGATGGCATTTTTGGAATCAACAATATTCTTCCAGGAATTTTTGGTAATGTAAAGCTGTTGGGAAGCATTATAATCAAATTCTTCATTAATGTTTTTCTCTGTAAGGAAGATGAATTCATGAACAGCAAGGTCTTTATCAAAACGCTGAATAAGATTGGATGGCTTTATCCTCTCCATAAAGAGCGTCATTCTTTCATACGACTGTGCCTTGTTTCCGCTGTTCGACTTTACGGTGAGAAGTTTGATTTCCTGCTCTTTAAGCCTGATGTATGTAAATACGAATTGTCTCAGCAACACCAGAAAAGGTATTGCAATAATCAATGCAAATGCATAAGGTAAATATCCTGAAAAACTAGCCATAATTGAGGTAGCAAAATTAGTGATATTTTCTGAATTTATCATTGAAAATGATATAAGTATTCCCGATTCTTTTCTGCCTGATTTCCTGCAGAACAAATCGGGAATATTTGTTTTCCAATTGCTGTTAATATTTTAATTTTCATCTATATGATTGTCATAAATCGTATTTAATGAAAATTAAATATATTCTGAATAATTTTAAGAAAGTTTCTTTAAAATTTTACTTTGCAGATAAGGATATTCCTGAAGCTCACCTCCAAAGCTTTTGAAAAAAACTTCTATTCCCCGAATATTGCTCCCCATAAAATTAAATTCTTTCTCATGAATGTAATGATTCAGGATTTTATCGATTAAAAATGAAGGACCGTTTTCTGTTTTATAGGTTTCATCATTTATTAGTCCTAATAAAGAAAGCTTGCTGTTTTCATCTACTAAAACAGCGACATTGATCAGCTTCTCTTCCAGATAAGCAGCACAAAGTTTCAGTGAATTGCTGTGATGAAGAAACTTCAGATAGTCTTTAAACTTCTTAATATCGGTTTCTTTTTTAAGGCCTTTAAAATGTTTTTCAACAAAGGAAATGTGTTCCACATTCAGTTCAATCTCTTTATAAATGAGATGCTGCGCGCATTTTGCCGTTGATTTTCTGCCTTTGAAATATTTTTTTCTTCTTAAGATCACGTAATCAGAAACAGGAATCGTATAGTTCTTTTTTTTATCTAAATGCTCTGAAAATGAATTGTGATGATTAAAAGAATACAAAAAGACTTTATAATTTTTTTTCAGGAACTGTAAAAACTGATTATTAATCTCAATATCATCCTTCTCTGAAAAGACGCCCAATTGCTGGCAGAAAAGCGGCATAATGACAAAATTGATCCCAAACTTCTTTTTCAAAGGAACCGGTAAAACGGCTTTATAATCTTCATACACGAGAATCTCCCAGTTTCCCGAGAGCTCATCCAAAACTTCTTTTTTTGCATACCAGTTTTGTTGTGCAGAATTTTCCAGGCATTTTGAATATTTTTGGAAATCAATTTCATGATATTTAAGTCTTTTCATCATAATAATCCGTCGTCTGAAAAGCTAAAATAAGAATTCTGAGTAATGATAAGATGGTCCAGAAGCTGGATATTGAGTGTTTCACCGGCAATTTTTATTTTTTTGGTAATCTCAATATCTTCTCGGCTCGGCTGCAGACTTCCCGAAGGATGGTTATGGGCAATGATAATTCCCGTTGAAAAGTGATCCAGAGCTGTTTTAAATAAAACCCTGACGTCTACAATAGACTGATTGATACCGCCTTGTGTCAATTGTGTGAAATGAATTACTTTATTGCTCCTGTTCAGAAAAATTGCCCAGAATTCTTCTGTCCGTAAATCCGATAAATGGTTTCTGAAAATTTCGTAAGCCGTTCTGCTGCTCGAAATGACAGCTTTTTCTGGAACTTCCTGCCCCGCTCTTCTTCTGCCGATTTCCAGGGCAGTAGCAATGGAGATGGCTTTTACTTCTCCCACACCTTTAAATTTCATTAAATCCTTAACTGATAGCAGACTGAGCTGATTCCAGTTGTTATTCACGGAGGCCAGAATCCTTCTTGCCAGCTCTACTGCTGTTTCGTCCCTGTTTCCGCTGCCCATGATGATGGCCAGCAGTTCGGAATCGGAAAGTGAGCTTCTGCCTTTCAGCAAAAATTTTTCCCGGGGTCTGTCGTCTTCAGCTAAAAATTTAATGGACATGATAAAATGATTAATTAAAAACCCTGAATTTTCGGAGTAATGGTAAACGTTGCGGTACCGCCGCCCATCTGAACCGGCATGTTTCTTTCCGCAGAAATCAAAGCCTTTGTTTTGCTGTCGAAAACATATTTTCCCTTAATATCGGTATCTTCCATCACTCCTTCCACACCCTTCATCGTTGAATTGATGGCAAATTCAACCTTGTTATCTTTCGTACCTTTATACGTAAAACTGCTTGTAACAGGCATAATAGATTTCGTGAAAGGATTGGAAGTATCAACTTTCCAGGTAAAGCCTTCTTCCACCGTTTCTCTCGGAAAGGCAAACGGAATAATATTGTATTGGCTTAAAGCACTTTCATCTGCACTTTCTTTGGTAAATTTCTGCTTTTCAAGAATATTACCGAATTTATCTATTTTGAACGTAAACGGATTATTGATCATTGTTTTAAATTCCTCTCCCATTCCGTCATCGTTATCAGATGTTTCTCTTGAGTCAAAATGAATTTCTTCCCCAAACATTTTTTGGTTAAAAGTCATTCTCATGATTTCTCCTGTAATATAATAATTGGAACTTTTGTCTACAGAATCTACTCTGAATTTTATTTCTGTAGCATCATTCATACCTCCGTTATTATTGCCTTCCGTAGATGATGTATAGATCAAGGTCTGCTCAAAACCTTTAGGAAGGCTGAGTGATAGGTTTTCTTTCTGAAGTTCTTTTTTTTGGCAAGATATCACCATTAATAATGATGCAGCAAGAATAGAAATGTTTTTCATGAATTATTTAGTTTTAATAAAATGTATATAAAATTATTGTTTTTTCTGACCGATCGATAAATTTTGAAGTTTCATTAAATGCATTTTTTGAAAGCATGGGACATCCGAAACTCAAGCAGGCAGGGGCTGCAGACTCCTTATCCGGAATACAGTAGTAAGAATGCAGTACAATAGCTCTTGCTCTTGCATTGCTGTTGGTTTTATCCAAACCGTTCAGACGGTAAGCCTTTCCGAATTTCCCGTTGTAACTTTCGCGTATTTCATATTTTCCTAAAGAAGATTGATGAGAGCCATCAACATTACTGAATTGCAGCGAAGAAGAATTTTTTACGACAGATCCGTCACCGTGCGCAACAATGGCTTTCTGCAAAATTTTATCATTCTTCAGATCGTACACAAAATAGCGGTATTTGCCTGAAGGGATTTTAAAATTGATAAAAACAGCAAGATCCTGATTGTAATTTTTCCCTTTGATGAAATTTTTAAGTTCTGAAATTCTTGATGCCGGCAAATACGCATATTTATCTGAATTCTGGGATTCAAATTTTGAGCAAGACATTAAGAATAATAGTAAAAAAATAAAGGTTTTCATCATTTGCGGAACTTTTATTCGATAATCATTCCGTCTTTCATTATTAATTTCCGGTCGGTGATCTCTGCCAGATTCGGGTTATGCGTAACAATTACAAAGGTCTGATTATATTTATCCCTAAGATCAAAGAACAACCGGTGAAGATCATCCGCATTTTTAGAATCGAGATTTCCCGTGGGTTCATCGGCAAAAATAATCTTCGGAGAATTGATTAAAGCTCTGGCAACAGCGACTCTCTGAGCTTCACCTCCCGAAAGCTGATTGGGCTTGTGATGCAGTCTCTGCTCTATTTTAAGATCTTCAAATAAAGCATACGCTTTCTCCATGGCTTCCTTCTCGTTGGCACCAGCAATTTTTGTCGGCAAAAGCACATTTTCCAGGGCAGTAAACTCCGGAAGAAGCTGGTGAAACTGAAATACAAAACCAATATTCTGGTTTCTGAATTTAGAAAGCTGTTTATCATTCATATTTATGAAAGATTCTCCGGCAATGGTAATCTCCGTATCATATTTTGATGACGTTGTAGGCTGGTCCAGCGTTCCCAGAATCTGTAAAAGCGTAGACTTTCCAGCTCCTGATTCGCCCACAATTGAAACAACCTCACCCATTTTGATATGAATATCAACCCCTTTTAATACTTCTAAATTCCCATAAGATTTATGGATATTTCTTGCTTTAATCATAATCCAAAAATAGTGATTTGATTTGAAATCTGAACAGCAATAAAGAGGAATTTTATTATGTTTATATTTCCTTGAGCTGAGATCTTTTTTCAATTCTGTTCGCAAGCCAGCTTACATAAAACAGCTGAAAACTGTGATAGATCATGACGGGCAACAGGAACAACACTTTTTGATCTTCCGCAATTCCGAGAACCATTACAAAAAGACTTCCGTGAACCAAAGATTTCTTTGATCCACAAAAGGTTGTCGTTATAACATCTTCTCTATTAAAAAGCAGTTTTTTAGAAATCAGTTTCAGGATTTCGTATACTGAAAAAAATAAGATAACCACACTTGCGGCGATGATGATAAAAACTGTTGGCGCTACCGATGCAAAAACATTTTGGGTAAAAGCTTCTGAAAAACTTTCATAAACAATTAAAAGAATAATCATTTTATCAAATTCTGCAATGATCTTACTGTATCTGGTTACCCAGTTTTTCAGTAATGGATTTAAAAGCAGACCCAGAATGATCGGCAACAAAACTTTGAGTAATAATTGCTGAATAATTTCAGAGTTATCCATATTTTCCTGTCCGGGCTGAATGAAAAGGCTCATTAGCAAAGGCGTCATTGCAATTCCTATAATTCCTGAAATTGATGCATTAAATATGGCCGAAGTAACATTTCCTTTAGCAATGGAAACCATAACAACCGATGATGATACGGTGGACGGAAGACACGCAAGAAAAAATATGGAAAGCCAAGTGATATAATAGTCAGTATCTTTTGCAAATCCATAAAACAAAAAAACAAGCAACGGAAATATAATAAAAGTTCCGCACTGTATCAGCAGATGCAGCTTCCAGTTGGAAATATCCTTTACGATTTCTTTTATGTTCAGTTTTAAACCATACAGTAAAAAAATTGCGGCTATTCCCCAATCTATAAATCCTGATAAATTAAAATACAGATTATACTCGTCTTTGAAAGGAATTAGCTTTCCGGCTGCAACCATTATGATCAGTAATAAAAGAAAAATATTTTGTTTGTCTAATGTTATTTTACCCAGCTTCATAAATTAAATATAGCAATCATCATTCTAAAATTTACAGATAGTCATTAAAATTAGCTTAAAAATAAAAAGCTTACCAAAAATACTGGTAAGCTTTCTAATTATTTAAAATTTTCCTGAATTACAGTAACAATGTTAAAGGATTTTCAAGATATGTTTTTAATGTCTGTAAGAACTGAGCGCCTGTAGCGCCATCTACCACTCTGTGGTCACAAGCCAATGAAAGCTTCATAATATTTCCTACTACGATCTGTCCGTTTTTCACAACTGGTTTCTCAATAATAGCTCCTACGGAAAGGATAGCTGAATTCGGCTGGTTGATGATGCTTGTAAACGTTTCGATTCCGAACATTCCCAGGTTGGAAATAGAGAATGTAGAACCTTCCATTTCGTTTGCTTTAAGACCTTTGTTTTTCGCTCTCGCAGCCATATCTTTTACTGCAGCAGAAATCTGGGTATAGTTCATCTGGTCTGTATTCTTAAGAACAGGAACTACCAGTCCGTCCGGAATTGCAACCGCTACACCCACATTGATGTTTCCTCTGTGAATGATCTTGTCACCTGCCCAGCTTGAATTTACCTGCGGATGTTTTCTCAATGCAACCGCAGTCGCTTTGATGATCATATCATTAAAAGAGATTTTGGTATCCGGTAAAGAGTTGATTTCTTTTCTTGCTTCGATTGCCTTGTCCATGTTAATCTCCACCATCAGATAATAGTGAGGAGCTGTGAACTTGCTTTCAGAAAGACGTTTCGCGATAACGTTTCTTACCTGTGAATTCGGAGTTTCCGTATCTTCACCTTGTACAAAGCTTAATGCTACCTGAGCCGCAGCTGAACTTGCAGCAGGAGCTGAAGCACTTGGCTTAGAAGCAGAAGGCTGGTAATTTTCAATATCTTTTTTAACGATTCTTCCGTTTTCTCCTGAACCCTGAATGCTGTTGATATCTACTCCCTTTTCTTGAGCCATTTTCTTTGCTAGCGGAGAAATGGCTACTCTGTCTGTAGATGAAGTATTGGCAGCAGCAGCTTTTTCTTCTTCTTTAGCTTCAGGTTTCTGTTCAGCAGGTTTTTCTGATGATGCAGTAGCAGCCTTCGGAGCACCAACTGCTGAAACATCTGTTCCTTCTGGTCCGATGATCGCTAATACCGAATCAACAGGCGCAGCACCTCCTTCTTCAACACCTTGCTTCAACAATACTCCATTGAATTCGGATTCAAAATCCTGAACGGCTTTATCGGTTTCGATCTCAGCAAGAAGATCTCCTTCTTTTACGGTATCGCCGACATTTTTATGCCACTTGGCCACTTTCCCTTCCGTCATTGTATCGGAAAGTCTTGGCATTGTAATCACTTCCACTCCTGCTGGAACCTCAGCATCAGCTTGTTCTATACTGGTTGCATTGTTTTCGGTTTTATGGTCTTCATCCGTTTTTTTCTCTTCAGAATCACCAGACTTAGGAGCTTCACCACCGGTTAATCCTGAGATATCTTCTCCTTCATTACCAATAATTGCAAGTACGGAATCTACAGCAGCAGCTCCGCCTTCTTCTACTCCTACATATAAAAGGGTTCCTTCTACTTCAGATTCAAAATCCTGAACGGCTTTATCAGTTTCAATTTCTGCTAAAATATCTCCTTCCTTTACTTTATCTCCTACTTTTTTATGCCATTTAGCCACCTTACCTTCCGTCATTGTATCGGAAAGACGTGGCATTGTAATTACTTCTGCCATAATTTATTTTAATTTGAAAATTTGGTAATTTGTTAATTTGAAAATTAAAAAAGATATGATAATAAATCATTTTCAAATTTTCAAACTTTCAAAATTGACTTATTATCTTTTAGTTTTCTAATTTATCTAAGAACGGATAATCTTCCTGAGCATACACATACTCGTAGATTTTTTCTGCATCCGGATATGGTGAGTTCTCCATGAATTCGATACACTCTTCCACAAAATCTCTCGATTTGTTATCTGTTGCTTCCAATTCTTCCTCGGTAGCCCAGTTGTTCGCAAGAATTCTCTGTTTGATCAATTCAATAGGGTCATCATTTTTGTGGATTGCCACTTCTTCTTTAGATCTGTAAGGCTCTGCATCAGACATAGAGTGGCCTCTGTATCGGTACGTTCTTGCTTCAATGAAAGTAGGCCCGTCTCCTCTTCTTGCTCTTTCGATTGCCTCATAGGCAGCTTCAGCTACTTTTTCAGGATCCATTGCGTCTACCGCAAGGCATGGCATTTCATATCCCAGACCTAATTTATAGATGTCTTCGTGATTGGCAGTTCTTTTTACGGAAGTTCCCATTGCGTACTGGTTATTTTCTACAACGAAAACCACAGGAAGTTTCCAGTTCATCGCCATGTTAAACGTTTCATGTAATGAACCCTGTCTAGCCGCTCCGTCTCCAAAGAAGCAGATATTTACCGCTTTTCTGTCAAAATACTGATCTGCAAAAGCAATACCGGCACCCAAAGGAATCTGACCACCTACGATACCGTGACCTCCGTAAAACCTGTGTTCTTTGCTGAAGATGTGCATAGATCCACCCATACCTCCGGATGTTCCCGTAGCTTTACCACAAAGTTCGGCCATAATTCTTTTAGGATCTACTCCCATCGCCATCGGATGGATGTGGCATCTGTAAGCAGTGATCATACTGTCTTTGGTTAAATCCATTGCATGTGTAAATCCGGCAGGGATCGCTTCCTGACCATTGTACAAATGTAAAAAACCTCTGATTTTTTGCTTTAGATAAAGAGAACGGCATTTGTCTTCAAACCTTCTCCACATTGTCATATCTTCATACCACTTCAGGTATACCTCTTTAGAAAATTCTTTCATGTGTTGAGCTCTTGCTTATTTATTATGAAATAGTTGAGCAAAATTATAAAAAAAACTTTGTTTTTATTGTATACCTGCCCATTGTTTTTTTGGTTATAATATTATATTTACATAGTCAAACTTAATTATGGAAGAAAAACAGCCTTCATTTATTCATAAAATTTCAAGAATTATATCCGATTTTTTTAATCCTCTGGTTTCTTTGATCATTTTTTTCATTTTTATGAGTATTAAAAATTACTCTCTTCAGGATTCTCTTTTATATTTTCTTCCCATCTTATTAATGATAATACTTCCTGTGATCATCTGGCTGGTGTGGAACGTGAGAACAGGAAGATATACCAATATGGATGTTTCCAACCGAACCCAGCGCAAAAGCTTATATTTTTTTATTGCAGCCTGTGTAATCGCTTATTTTGCTTTCAATTACTTCAAAAACGGATATATTGATTTTGTCATGCTTTTTATCCTGATACTTCTTTTTGCCATGCAGATCAGTAATTATTATATTAAAAGTTCCATGCATACAGCTTTCAATATCTTCGTTGCAGCGTTATTTTTTGCTATTGATACAGTCACAGGACTGGTGTGGCTGGGCATTGCAGCTTTGGTAGGAATCACAAGGGTTATTTTAAAAAGGCACACACCACGGGAAGTGTTCATGGGTGCCGGAATTGCTATTGTGGTATCTTTTATATATCTTTATTGCAACATTCAGTTTCAACATTAAGAATTTCATATGAAAATAAATCATCTTACATCCGCTGAGGAAAACTTAATGAGACTATTGTGGAAACTCGGATCTTTTTATCTAAAAGACATTATGGAACAGCATCCGGAACCCAAACCACATCAGAATACAGTTTCTACCTATTTAAAAATACTGACTGAAAAAGGATATCTCTCGACGGAAAAAGAAGGAAGAATATTCAGATATCAGACTATTGTACCGGTAGAGGACTACAAAAAATTTCTGCTTGCCCAGCTTTCCGATAATTTCTTCAACGGTTCGGGAAAGGAAATATTAAGCTTTATGATTCATGAGCAGTTAATTTTAACAGAAGATCTTAAAGATTTTAATATTGAGGCAGACCCTGTACAAAAAAAAGAACCGGAGTTTGAATACGTCAATGAAATTCTCAATCCTAAAAAGACAAAAAGAAAAACAAGGAGAAAAAAAAGAAGAAAAGGAAAGAAAAGGAATAACCTCTCAACATATATAAAAGGCTGCCTCGCATAGAGACAGCCTTATTATTTGGCATGTATTATACAGATTACTCTTTAACTATTTTAAAGGACTGGTCTTTTCCTTCAGATTTAACTCTTAACAGATACACTCCCTTTTTAAGATCGGAAACATTTACCTGTTTGGTGTCTTTATCAATTGTTTTAATAAGCTGGCCGGTAAGCGAGAAGATTTCAATACTATTCAGCTTTTTGTCAGAATTGATGTTCAGTACATCTTTTACCGGATTAGGATAAATTTTAATATCTGTAGTATTTCTTGTTAAATCATTTACAGCCAGTGAAGACGCATCTACAACAGATACATTATCAATATCGATTCCTCTTGCCCAGTTTGAAGTTCCTTCAAAAGCAATCATATAGTTTGCAGACTTATTCGGAAGCGGTATGCTTACGTCAAGCCATGCTGCATTTTCTGTTGTATAAGAACTTCCTAACTGCGTCCAAGCATCCGAAGGATTTGCTTTGTAATAAATTCTCAGTTCATCCACATCACCGAACCAGTTAACATTCGCAAGACTGAATCTTAATTGAGGTGTGGCAAGTGCAGAAATATTAAGAGGCGGCAATAATAATTTTGCTTTATTCCCTGCCGTTGTCGTTCTGAATTCTGCCATTCTTGGAGCTGATTTAGGTGTTATTGAGCTGTTGCCGTTTGCCGTTACGTAACTCCAGGTAGCAGTTCCGCCTCCTGTAACGGCTTCATTTGCCCAACATGATGGGATTGTTGCTGTGTCGAAGTTTTGGGTATAAGGGAATGATGAAACCGGAGCACAGGTAGTAGTGAAAGATTTTACCGCCGTCCAAGCACTGAAGCCGTTTGTACCGCAATTGGACCGTACATAAAACTGATAACCGGTGGCAGCTGTAAGATTAGGAATAGTAGCAGATGCAGTAGACGAAGTAATTACAGTACCAGTTCCCTGGGTAAATCCTGTTGGTCCATACTCTATCTGATACGTTGCTCCTGCAGTAGGAGAAGCCGTCCAGCTTACATTGGCAGAACTAGACAGAACAGTATTCACGGTAACACCTGAAGGCGAACCGCATGAAGGAATTGGCCCCACAGAAATATCGTCCAGGTCAAAATAGAACATATCCGTCGTAGAAGAATAAAAACCTACATAGATGGTCTGCCCTACATACGCTGAAAGATTATAGGTATATCTATAAAAGTTAGCGCCGCTTGCGGGAGCTACCGATGCAGCTAATGTAGTGGTAAAAGCAGCAGCCGTAGGTGTGGTAGTAGAAATTTTCACACTGATGGTTTCAGGATATAGAGGATCCCGGCTTCTGGCATAAAAAGATAGGAAATCGCTCACGCCGGCAGTAACGGTAATGGCCGGAGTTACCAAATAATCATCGTGAGCTGAAGAGCTATAACCGATAGAAGCAGTATTGGCGCCACTGTAGGCCGTAATATTTCCTCCGGTATAGTCTACAATAGACCATGTATTGGTATCTCCGCCATTTAAAACGGTCCAACCTGTCGGAATTGTTGTTCCTGCATCAAAGTTCTGGGTAAATTGCGCGTTGGCAATAAAAGGCATTGCAAGCAATGCCAAAAGTAATTTTTTTCTCATAATTATTAATTTAATTTTGGTATGTTAACTTACAAACTTTCTGTGAGTTAGCCAAATAAAATATAAAAAATGTGAGAAAAATACATTATACTTACATAATTAATAAAATGATATAAATAGTATAATATAAAAAAAAGCGGCTCTTAAAAGAGCCGCTTATATTTTTACCAACGTTTTCCGCCGCCGTTACCGCCACGGTCTCCACCGCCGTAACCTCCACCGCTTCTGTTGTTACCTCCGTAACCTCCACTTCTGTTACCACCTCCGTAACTTCCGCCGCCTCTGTTTCCACCGCCTGCGTTGTTACTGAAAGTTCTTCTTGGCTTTTCTTCTCTTGGTTTAGCCTCTGAAACATTAAGTGTTTTTCCGTTGAATTCTTTCTGATTAAGAGCCTCAACAGCCTGCTGACCTTCAGCGTCTTCCATTTCGATGAAACCGAAACCTCTTGAACGGCCAGTTTCTTTGTCTGTAATGATTTTTACTGAAGAAACTTCTCCAAATTCTGAAAATAGATCTTGCAACTCGTAGTCTTTAGTTGCGTAATTGATGTTTGAAACAAAAATGTTCATCTGAGTAAAAAATTAAAAATGTTAAAAATGATTTGGTTTATAAAAGAAAAACAACATAAAGAATGAACAAATATTGATTCCAGATATAAGACAGGTGCAATATACAACTTATAATTTCATATCAAAAGCTTTTTTAAAAATATTTTAATAAAATTTTCAACTAAAACATAACTTTGTTAAAAAGTATTAATTCATCGTGAAATTTTTATGAATATTTAGTAAAGTTATAATTATTGTCAATATTTTACATTATGCTTAACACAGATTAATTTGCTTGCGTTGGCATCATTGAGGAAATAAATAATTTTCTTTCAGACTGTAAATGCCTATTGCTTGGATGGAGCTATATTTTAACACTAAATTTGCACCGGAAATATTACAACTATGAATTATCACACAAGAAAGTGGGTAAAACCCGAAGATCTGAATCCCAACCAGTCTTTATTTGGTGGCAGGCTGTTACAGTGGATTGATGAAGAGGCAGCTTTATATGCAGTTATTCAGCTTGAAAATAAAAAAGTAGTTACAAAATTCATCTCAGAAATCAATTTTGTTAGTTCTGCAAAACAGGGAGATATTATCGAAATCGGGATAGAAGTTTCAGCTTTCGGGTCTACTTCTCTTACATTAAAATGTGATGTTAGAAACAAAATGACACACCAGACCATTATTACGGTTGATAAAATTGTTATGGTAAATCTTGATGAAAGTGGCAATCCTGCACCTCACGGAAAAACAAAAGTGGAGTTTGTAAAAGACAGACTCAGTAAACAGGAACCCGAATGAAAATCTATATAAAAAATATGGTGTGTGAAAGATGCATCACTGCGGTTTCAGGTATTTTTAACGAAATCAATATCAACGTTAAAAATATCACTCTTGGTGAAGCAGAAACAGCATCTGAGGTTTCGGATGAGAAACTTCTTCTGCTGGAGAAACGCCTGGAAGATATAGGTTTCGAAAGAATTAAGGACTCGTCCCGACAGCTTGTTGAAAAAATCAAAAACCTCATCATTAAAAAAATCAGCGAACTGGATATTGATGAGGATTTTCTTCTGTCGGAATTTTTAAGCAGCACGCTCAACAAGGATTACAGCTCCGTTTCCAGAACATTCTCCCAAAACGAAAACATTACCCTTGAACAGTTTTTTATCCTTCAAAAAATCGAAAAAGTAAAAGAACTACTTCTGTACAATGAATTCACGTTAACAGAAATCGCAGGGAAACTGGGTTATAAGAGTGTTCAGCATCTATCTTCACAGTTTAGAAGCAGTACCGGTTTTACCCCATCAGAATTTAAAAAGCTTAAAGTTCATAACCGAAAACCACTGGATCAGGTCTAACTGAATCTGAGTGTTTTAGGTTTAAAGGTTTGAGTGTTTTAGTGTTTTAGTGTATTTATTTTATGGTAACATTATAATATTACAACTCCTACTTTCATACTCTACAACTTTATAACTCTACAACATAAACAAAATTCTATAAACATTATCCTTAAATTTATAACAAGCTTCGGAATACATTTTGGAAATTTGTTCTATAAATAAAGGATTATGCAATATCAATATACAATTCTCGGGATGACCTGCTCCGGCTGTCAGAAAAAAATTTCCGAAAAGCTAAACAGCCTGGAAGGAATAACAGCCGAAATAAATCTCGAAAATAACACGGCGATCATCACTTCAGATAAGGAAGTAGATCTGGATTTTTTAAATGAAGCCCTTAAAGAAGCCGGTAATTACAGACTTGAAAATCCAGGTCAAGCAGAGCAGGCTTTTATAAAACCTCAGGATCGTGTCTCCCCCTCATCGGTGTACTACTGCCCTATGGAATGTGAAGGTGAAAAAGTGTACTTTCAGCAGGGAAAAAGATGCCCGGTGTGCAATATGTACCTTGTTCCTATTGAAGAAAAACTTGCAAAAGATCCAACTTATAAACCTGTATATTCCTCTTCCCATCTTCCTGAAAATTTTAAAGATAATATCGGGAAATATTACTGCCCGATGTTTTGTGAAGGCAATAAAGTTTATCCTGAAAAAGGAGACTGCCCGGTCTGCAACATGCACCTGGAAGAGATTACAGAAGAACTCGTTAATAACTCAGCGCAACATACCCATCATCATTCTCAACAGCACGACCATCACCATCATGAACCGCCTAAGGTAACCGATGCAATGGCTGGTAAATATTATTGTCCGATGTTTTGTGAGGGCGATAAAGTCTATGACTCCAACGTCGGCTGTCCGGTCTGCGGAATGGGTCTGGTGAAATATCCCGAAAAAAAGGCGGCGCAATATACCTGCCCGATGCATCCGGAAATTATCCGCAACGAACCGGGAGACTGCCCGATCTGCGGAATGGACCTCGTTAAAATACCTGACAAAGAAGATGATAATGAAGATGAAACCTATAAGATCCTGAAAAGAAAATTTATTATTTCATTACTCTTTACCATACCTGTTTTTATTCTTTCTATGGGAGGAATGATGATCGATTTTCCGTTTTCTCATCAGATCCAGGGAGTCATTGAGCTGTCATTAACGCTTCCCGTGATTTTTTATTCGGGATGGTTTCTGATCAAGAGAGGCTGGGTTTCATTTAAAACCTGGAATTTAAATATGTTCAGTCTTATTGCGCTGGGTGTTGCCGCCGCATTTATTTTTAGTATAATAGCATTGGTTTTTCCTGGTATTATTCCTCACGAAATCCGAGGAGCGCATCACGAAACGCCTCTTTATTTTGAAGCCGTATGTGTAATTTTAACGTTGGTAATTTTAGGCCAGTTAATGGAAGCGGCAGCTCACAAGAAAACGGGAAATGCCATCAGGGAATTAATGAACCTTTCCCCTGACGAAGCCAATATTATCGTTAACGGAGAAGAAAAAAGAATCCTGCTTTCACAGGTTAAAATCGGTGACCTTCTGAAAGTAAAACCCGGTGAAAAAATACCCGTTGACGGAAAAATCACAGAAGGAAATTCTAATGTCGATGAGAGTATGATTACAGGCGAACCAATTCCTGTTGAAAAAAAGGTAAACGATAAAGTATCTTCCGGAACTATCAACGGAAATCAGGTTTTTATTATGAAAGCTGAAAAAGTAGGTGATGATACCCTGCTTTCACACATCATCAGAATGGTGAATGAAGCCAGTAGAAGCAAAGCTCCTATCCAGAAATTGACGGATAAAGTTTCAAAAATATTTGTTCCTGCCGTTATCCTGGCGGCTGTTCTCACCTTTATTCTTTGGCAGATTTTCGGTCCGGAAGGTAAAAAAAGCCTTTTTGCTTTTGTGAATGCTGTTGCTGTTTTAATAGTTGCCTGCCCGTGTGCTTTGGGTCTCGCCACGCCGATGTCTCTTATGGTAGGAATCGGGAAAGGTGCCAAAAACGGAATTTTAATAAAAAATGCGGAAGCACTTGAACAAATGAATAAGGTAAATGTTTTAATTACCGATAAAACAGGAACTTTAACCGAAGGAAAACCGTCAGCAGAATATATAGAAACATTGGATAACGATAAAACTTTCATTTTAAAACTAGCGTATTCTTTAAACCAAAATTCGGAACACCCTTTATCTACCGCAGTTATTAAAAGAGCAAAAGAAGAAAACATTAAACCAGAAAAGGTCGACGGCTTTGAAAATATTTCAGGAAAAGGCGTAAAAGGAAATATTAATGGAAGCACAGTATATGTAGGAAACGAGAGCCTTCTTGCTGCCCATGATATTTCAATTCCTGAAAATCTCAGACAAAAAGCTATCGAAGTACAATCGAAAGCGCATACCGTTTCTTATGTGGCAGAAAACGAAAATGTTTTAGGCTTCATCAGTTTTACTGATAAAATTAAGGAAAATGCTAAAAATGCAATTCAGCAATTGATCAAAGAAGGAGTTGAGGTAATTATGATGACGGGAGATAATGAACACACAGCAAAAGCAGTTGCTGATGAACTCGGAATCAAACATTTCAAAGCCAATTGTCATCCTGAAGACAAACTCAATGAAGTAAAAAGATTACAGCAGCAGGGAAAAATTGTTTCTATGACCGGCGACGGAATCAACGACTCTCCTGCCCTCGCCCAGGCCAATATCGGGATCGCAATGGGTACCGGAACCGACGTTGCCATGGAAAGCGCTGAAATTACTTTACTGAAAGGCGATATCTCGGGCGTTGCAAAATCAAAGCTTCTAAGCGAGAAACTGTTGAGAAATATTAAAGAAAACCTCTTTTTCGCCTTTATTTATAATGTTTTGGGAGTTCCGGTTGCGGCAGGATTATTGTATCCGTTTTTTGGAATATTATTGTCACCGATGATCGCAGCGGCAGCAATGAGTGTTAGTTCACTTTCTGTTATTTTAAATTCATTGCGGTTAAATTCGGTTGATTTGAATAAATAATTTAATCTCCCGCAGATTTAACAGATGTCTGAGAAAATTTAAAATCACCTATGGAAAATATGAAAAAAGAAAATCTATACATCGGCTGCTCAGGTTTTTACAATAATGACTGGAAAGGATCGCTGTACCCGGAAGATGCCAAAAGTAAAGACTTTCTTACCCTATATTCTCAGGAATTCAACTGTGTGGAAATCAACTCTACTTTTTACAGAAAACCGACTGCAAAAACATTGATCAAATGGACGGATGAAACACCGGATAAATTCAGGTTTTTTATTAAAATTCCGAAAACTATTTCTCATGAAAAAAGAATGAAGGACTGCAAAGAAGAAATAAATGTTTTCTGCGAACATATTGGATCTCATCTGAAAGAAAAATTGTCCGGTTTTCTGTATCAGTTTCCGCCTTCGTTCAAAAATACTCCGGAAAATCTGGAACTCATCTTAACTAATATTGACTTCAGCTATGTAAACGTTATTGAGTTTCGCCATGATTCCTGGTGGGATCAGGATGTTTTTGGTATACTTAAAGAAAATAATATTGTCGTTTCAGGTGTTAGCTTTCCCGGAAACCTGCCGGAAGATGTCATCATCAACCATCCTGCTATTCTCTATTACAGGCTTCATGGTAAACCTGTGCTCTACAAATCCGAGTACAGTGAGGAATTTCTGAAAGAATTAGCACAAAAAATTAAAAACGCTCAACATCAGACTTTTATATTTTTCAATAATACCTGGGGAACTTCAGCTGTCAAAAACGGATTGTATTTAAAAAGTATTTTGGAATAAAACGCTTCGTAAAAAATTTATTAAAATAAAATTAAAAAGTAAAATAAGCCTATAAAGAGGCATAATTTTTGTTAACAATTATTTGGATTTTTTAACAACTTTTAACAACTCAATTCCTTTTAATTTTATGACAAAAACCTTTGGGGAAAAGTCTCTAAAAAAGACTTTTCTTGGGATGTTTGCATTGATGAGTGCAACTTCAATTCTATGTAACAGCTGTAACCAGAAAAAAGACAAGAAAGAATCAGAAAAAATGATTCATAAAAACCATCCCGTCGCAAAAGCTGTCCCCAAAATCGATGAAACTGTTCCGCCCGATAAAAGAGTGATCTACCTTACATTCGATGACGGCCCCAACCATGGAACAGAGAATCTTCTTAAAATTTTACATAAAAGAAATGTCTGTGCTACCGCTTTTCTCGTCGGAAAGCATGCGTACGGCAGCAAAAAACAACAGCAGGATCTTCAGCTTCTGAGAAAAGATAAGCTGATCGAACTTGCCAACCACAGTTTTACCCATGCTCACAACAAATACACCGATTTTTATAAAAATCCTGTGGAAGTAGTTCATGATTTTGATACGGCCAAAGACAGCCTGAAACTCTACGATAAAATTGCAAGAACACCCGGGAGAAATATCTGGAGGCTCAACAATATTACCGTTACCGATCTGAAAAGTTCAGGCGATGCAGCAAACAGTCTGAAAAAAGCAGGTTACAAAGTAATCGGATGGGATCTTGAATGGAAACCAACCAATAGAATGGTATTAAAAGGAAACCATGAAGCCATGCTGAAAAAAGTAGACAGTATCTTTTTTAACGATCTTGAAAAAACCTCAAGGCATCTTGTTTTTCTTACTCATGACCAATATTTAACCGATGCCGATTCTATCAACGAGCTGGATCTTTTTATTGAGAAGCTTCAGAAAAGCAACCGTTTCGTTTTCAGAAAAATCTCGGAATATCCGGGAATTAATGAAATACTGAACTGAAATATTTCTTTAAACTTTATTTGATTTTTATTTACCACAAAAGGCCCAAAAGATTAAAAATATATTTAAAATTGTTTACTAGTAAGATTGATAATAAGATCTCATAAGTTTTTAAAATCTTTAATTTTTATTTTTTGTGATCTTTGTTTATCTAAAATAATTAAAACTAATCTTTTGTGTCTTTTGCGGTTAAATTAAAATTGACAAGATCTGATTACATTTTAATTTAAAATTCAGAAATTTGCAGGTATGAGTATTCAGGAAAATTACAACGATATCAAAAAACAGCTTCCTTCGGATGTACAGTTGGTGGCCGTATCAAAAACCCACCCCGTCTCCGCTATACAGGAAGTTTATGATTTGGGCCAAAGAGTTTTCGGAGAAAATAAAGTACAGGAGCTTGCCGAAAAATATCCTCTTCTTCCAAAAGATATCCAATGGCATCTGATTGGCCATCTGCAAACCAATAAAGTAAAATACATCGCTGAATTTATTGACACCATCCAAAGTGCAGATTCAGAAAAACTGATCATGGAAATCAATAAAGAAGCAGGTAAGCACAACCGTACCATCAATGTTTTGCTTCAGGTAAAAATTGCAGAAGAAGAAACAAAGTTCGGACTTGAGATTGAAGAAGCAAAAAACCTGTACAGAAAATACCTCAACGGTGAATTTCCCAATATCGTTATCACCGGACTGATGGGAATGGCAACTTTCACCGAAGACAGGGATCAGATAAAAAAAGAATTTCTGATTCTTAAAAGACTTTTTGACGAATTAAATCAGCTTCAGCCTTTACAGACATTATCAATGGGAATGAGTGATGACTTCCCGATTGCCATTGAATGCGGAGCTACTTCAATACGCGTAGGATCGGCAATTTTCGGAAGGAGAGATTATTCAAAATAGATGATTAGGTATAGTTTTTGCTAATAATTCAATCAAAAAATCTAAATTTGCAACTATGCAAAAAATCCTTATTGTAGAAGACGAAAAAGCAATCTCAGGAGTACTCCAAAGTATTCTTTCCGATGAACTTACTGACTATGAATTTGTAATCGCCGAAGACGGCCTTGAAGGTTATAAACAGGTAGAAAAAGAAGATTTCGCATTGGTGATTTCCGATATTAAAATGCCTAAACTTTCAGGAACAGAACTTTTGAAACAGAGTTTATCCCTAAAACCGGAATCCACTTTTATTATGATCTCAGGACACGCAGACATCGATTCTGCCGTTTCCTGCCTTAAAGACGGCGCATATGACTTCATTTCCAAACCTATCGATATCAACAGACTGATTACCAGCGTAAAAAATGCTTTAGCCAAAGAAAGCCTGAAGAAAGAAAATAAAAATCTTCAGACCGAAAACAAAACGCTCAAGAGAAAGGTAAGCAAAAAGTACCAGATGATCGGTGAATCAGCAGGTTTAAAGAAGATTCAGGATATGATTGAGAAAGTAGCCGCATCTGATGCAAGGGTTTTGATCACGGGACCGAACGGAGCCGGAAAAGAGCTTGTAGCTCATGCAATCCACAATCAGAGTGACAGAGCAAGAGGTCCAATGATCGAGGTAAACTGTGCTGCAATTCCTTCTGAATTAATTGAGTCTGAATTATTCGGACACGTAAAAGGGTCTTTTACCGGAGCGATCAAGGATAAGCAGGGAAAATTTGAGCAGGCCAACGGCGGAACTATTTTCCTGGATGAGATCGGTGATATGAGTCTTATAGCACAGGCAAAAGTATTGAGAGCTTTACAGGAAAGCAAAGTATCTCCTGTAGGAAGCGATAAAGAAATAAAGGTTGATGTAAGAGTGCTTGCCGCTACCAACAAAAATATGCAGAAGGAGATTGAAGCCGGAAGATTCCGTGAAGACCTTTACCACAGACTTTCTGTGATCGAGATTTACGTACCATCTCTGGACGAAAGAAAGGAAGATATTAAATCGCTTGTTGAGCATTTTGCCGGAATTATCTCTGATGAGCATGGAACTGCTCCGAAGAAATTTGATGACAAAGCTATTGATGCCCTAAAAGCACTTTCATGGACAGGAAATATCAGAGAGCTGAGAAACGTAGTGGAAAGGCTCATCATTTTAGGAGGAAACACTGTTTCAGCTGACGACGTTGCAAGTTTTGTAAGGAAATAATGTAAGTATTACTTCAGATAAATTATAAAATTGCAGTATCTCTTGTTACTGCAATTTTTTTTGATTAAAACTATGACCCATCAATTATTATGAACTTTTTACATAAAAATTATACCAAAGAATGCCTTACGCTCGCCCTGCCGGTAATGCTGACCCAGGTCGGCCAGGTATCAGTGAATCTTTTTGACAATATTATCGTGGGAAAGCTGCTGGGAGCCGATGCACTGGCTTCGGTTTCCTTAGGAAACGCGGTATTTTTCTCGATGTTTGTGCTGGCGTTAGGATTTTCTTTCGCGATTCCGCCGCTTGTTTCGGAGGCTCATTCGAAGCATGACCATAAAACCATTAACTCGGTTTTCAGTCATGGTTTTGTCATCAACATGACAGTCGGAATTATTTTAATGGGAATTCTGCTTTTAGCAATGCCGTTGCTCTACCATTCGGGGCAGCCGGAAAAAATTATTCCGGATACGGTAGATTTCCTTACCATTATGGCCATCAGCATTGTTCCGTTTATGGCATTTCAGACGTTGAGAGAAGTTTCGGAAGGTTTATCATATACGATTGGTGTCACAAAAGCCACAATTATCGCGAATATTATCAATATTGTTTTAAATTACATTTTTATCAAAGGGCTTTTCGGAATTCCGCCGATGGGGGTAAAAGGTTCCGCTTTGGCAAGTTTGATCGCCAGGATATTTATGGTCGTTTTCCTGTATTTTGTACTTTTAAAGCAGAGTAAAACACGACGGTATATCAAAGATTTCACTTTAAAAATCGAAGTTTTTTCAAAAAAAATGTTTGATAAAATGGTACGATTAGGTTTGCCGACTGCCCTCCAGATGTTTTTTGAGGTAACGGCTTTTGCCGGTGCGGCTTTTATCTGCGGACTGATTTCAGCACATGATATCGCTTCCCACCAGATTGCTTTGAGCATGGCATCATTTACATTCAATTTATGTATTGGGTTCAGTGTTGCTTCTACAGTGATGATCGGCAGAAAGCTGGGCGAACAAAACTTTACGGAATTAAGAAAAGTTGGAATCAACAACCTGAAGATCGCTTTTATTTTTATGGCCATCTGCGGAATTGTTTTTATTTTGGGAAGAAATATTCTCCCGACTTTTTTTACTAAAAAAGAAGAAGTCGAAGTCATTGCCTTAGCTGCAAAATTAATGATCATTGCTGCTTTATTTCAGCTTTCGGACGGAATTCAGGTAACGGCTTTAGGAACACTCAGAGGCATGCAGGATGTTAAAATTCCCTCCATTTATACCTTTATTGCCTACTGGATCATTACCATACCTTTAGGATATTTTCTTTGTGTGACCTTACAAATGGGTGCTTTCGGAATGTGGATCGCATTGGGTCTCGGACTTACCATTTCCGCTTTATTTCTGGTAAAAAGATTTCTCAATCTGTCTGCGAAAAGAATTAAGAGTAATAGGGAAAGTGAATTAAAAGCACAATAATCAACAAGTATTCTGAAAAGAATGAACGTACAGACAAAAAAAATAAAGATCCGTCAGGAAACATTTACCCTTACCAATCAAAGAGCTTTATTCTGGGAAGAGCAGAAAGCCCTTATTCTTTCGGATCTGCACATCGGAAAAACCGCCCATTTCCGGAAAAACGGAATTGCTTTGGCCAACCAGATTATGAAAAATGATCTGGAGCGGCTTTCGATCCTCATTGAATATTTTAAGCCAGAAAAATTTATTGTTGTAGGAGATCTTCTTCATGCAGGCGACAATTCGGACGTTGATGAATTCTGCAGTTGGAGAAACCAGTACACCGATCTTCAGTTTCATCTTATTGAAGGCAATCACGACAGGATTACCAAAAAACTTGAATCTAAACTGTGTCTGAATTTTAAATCTGAGCTGCTGGAAATTGAAGATTTTATGCTGATTCATGATTTTGAAAAAAAGCATCCTAAATTTCAGATTACCGGACACATCCATCCGGGATTTGTTATTAATTCCGCCGTTAAAAAAATAAAGCTTCCCTGTTTTGTGGTCACAGAAAATCAGCTTCTTTTGCCTGCTTTTAGCGAATTTACAGGACTGGATACAAAAAATCTTCCTAAAAAAGGAAGATTCTACGTATTTACTGATGCTGAGATCTATGAGATTTAATCTAATTAATCCAGCGTTTTTTTCATCATCAGATCGGTCTGCGCATCATTTCCTAACCGGAAGATGTGCTTATCAAATTCTGTAAAACCATTTTTAATATAAAAGCTTACGGCTCTTTTATTTTCTCCCCAAACGCCCAGCCAGATGTATTTTTTGCTTTGTTGCCGGGCAATTTCCAAAGCTTTATCAAACAGAAGCTGCCCTACTTTCTTACCTTGATGGGAACTTTTCACATATATTCTTTCGATTTCAAGAGAAGTTTCGTCCTGAAGTTCGGTTTGAGATCCTCCTGAATTTACTTTCAGATATCCTACCGGGCTTTCTTCCTCCCAGGCTATAAAAAACCGGGAATCCACAGTATTGAGTTCCTTTAACAATTTTTCTGAAGCAAAACTTTCGGCCAGATATTTCTGCATTTCTTCCTCTGAGTTATGTTTTGAAAACGTTTCGTAAAAAGTTTCCTTTCCCAGCTGCTGCAGGGTTTCAAGATCTTCCGCAGAAGCTTTTTTCAGAACTATTGATGTCATATTATTGTAAAAATAAAATTTTATTAAATGCTTCTGAAGCAAGATGCACCTGTACCGTCCAGTCATCGGCAGCGTCGCTTCCCGCATCATCAGAAATGTATTTCAGGCAAAGAAACGGAATGTTTTCTTTCATGGCAATCAGCGCCAGCGGATAAGCTTCCATATCAACGACATTGTAATCGGCTTCAGAATGATTCATTTCGAAACTATCGCCACTGCCGCAGATTCCTTCCGGAAGACCGTTTCTTTTCAGTCCATACTCAAGCAATGGCGGAATACCGGACAAAGGTGTTTCGTATAAACTAAACCCAAGCCCTCTCACATCCATATCCCGCTGGATAAATTGTGTACAGCAAACCACTTCCCCTTTGTGGAAACTTTTGCTTCCTGCAGAGCCGAGATTGACTATTAATTTCGGCCTTCTTCGATGAATTTCTTTAGTGAGTTCCATCGCCGCATTTACTTTGCCGATACCCGTGATGAGTTTATTTTTATCATTAAAAACCTTTCCCGCTTCAGAATCAAGGGCAAAAACAAAGAGCGTTTCATCTAAAGGAAACTGATGGTTTTCATTTACTGTAATCATAAAAAAATTGAATATTAAATTTAAAGATTATATGCTGCATCCATCGGCATCACAGGAATTATCTCCGCCCGAAATATTTTTCAGCGGAATAACCGTTTCTTCATAGGTCTGCTGAAGAGCATTGGCAAAAAATTCGACTGGCTGTGCTCCGGAAACTGAATACTTTCCATTAAGAATAAAGAAAGGCACTCCTGAGATCCCGTGACTTCCCGCTTCAGAAAAATCGTTTTTTACCTCATCATTAAATTCTTCTGATGTTAAAACCTGGCGTGCCTCATCCGTATTTATTCCCAGAGATCCGGCAATTGCCACGAGTGTATCAATATGTCCGACGTTTTTTCCTTCGATGAAATGCGCTATAAAAAGTGCTTCTTCCATCTCATTGGCTTTTTTATACTTCTTTGCTAAATGTAATAATTTATGCGCAGAAAATGTATTGGTAATTAAAGCTTTATCAAAATTAAATTTAATTCCTGACTTTATTCCCATTTGCGACACCTGTCCTATCATCTGCTTTGCCTGAGCCTCCGGAAACCCTTTTTTCTCCCTGAAATATTCGAAGGTTGTTTTTGTTTGATCAGGATCGAGGGTCGGGTCAAGCTGGAAGCTTTTCCATTCTACTTCGATTTCATCTTTAAAAGGAAGATCTTCAAGTGCTTTCTCAAAGTTATTTTTCCCGATATAGCAAAACGGACACATTACATCCGACCAGATTTCTACTTTCATCGTATTTATTTTTAATTGAATTATACTTTTTCTTTTATTTTTCTGCTAAAAAGGAGATGCACCGTTAAAGCCAGAACACCCATTGCTGTTCCTACAAAGCAGACACCACCCCATTGGTAATACTGCCACGCAACGGAAGCCAGCCATGTCCCAAGAGAACCACCGATGAAATAAGACACCATATACACTGTATTCAGTCTGTTTACAGCGCTGGATTTTATAAGAAAGAAATCCGTCTGATTCATAATATGGGCAGACTGAACACCGAGGTCCACCAGAACAACTCCCGCTATCAGTCCCCAATAAGTTTCACCTGCAAAGTAAGTGAATGCCCAACTGATTAATACTACTGATAAGGCATAAATTACGATTCTGTTCAGATCAAAAATTTTTTGCAGCTTCCCTACCCTTGCGGCAGCTAATGCTCCCGCCGCCCCGGCCAGGCCAAAACTTCCCACTACCGAAGAACCGGCGTTAAACGGTGGTTTCTCCATATGGAAAGCCAGCGTTGTAAATAAAGCGCACATAGAACCGAAAGCCATCGCTCCACGGAATGAAGCCAGTCGCAAAACAGGCTGGGTTGCTGCAAGGTGAAATACTGATTTCATTAAATCACCATACGTTCCTTTAAAGTTCGGATGAATGTCAGGAAGCATTTTATAGACGGCAATCCAAACGAAGATCATCATTCCGGACGCTATTCCGAACATGGTTCTCCAGCCCCATATTTCTCCCACAATACCTCCTATGAAACGCGACAAAAGTATTCCCAGCAACAGCCCGGACATTACCAATCCTATATTTGATGACTTTTCTTTATCCCCCGAAAGTTCTGCTGCAATGGGTACAAACAGCTGCGGAATTACCGACGTTACTCCGATAAGCAAACTGGCGGCATACAGCATCCACAATTCTTTGGCAAATGTCATCCACAATAATGCAGCAAATACAAGCAGAAGATCAATAAGAATAAGTTTTTTACGGAACAACTTGTCTCCCAGCGGAACAATCAGCAAAAGGCCGGCCGCGTATCCCAGTTGGGTAAGAACAGAAATCTTTCCTGCCGCAGCTTCGGAAACCTGTAAGTCTTCTGAAATTAATGAAAGTAAAGGCTGATTGTAATAAATATTTGCCACAACAAGTCCTGAGATAACGGTCATCAGCCAGATTACAGTACGTGAGATGCCACCGGTAGAATTCAACTGCATAGATTTTGTTTAAGAATGTGCGAAATTGCTGTACAAAAATACTTATTTTACCATAAACAGAAATGAAGATTTTATCGGTTTTAGCGATGATTTTAATTGATGGAAAAGGTTTTCCGGATCAGAATTTATGAAGAAATTTGCACTATGAAAATTATACCGCTGAAAGAAGGAAACTTTTCAACGAACAGGACCAAAGATTTTACACTCTTAACAGATGAAAATGCTGCTACGGTAAAAGGAATAAAAATGTCTGTAACCCCTTTCCTGATCATTACGGAACATGATGTGATTCTCCTGGATGCCGGCATCGGATGGAAAAATGAAGTAGGACAAACCGTTATCTCTGAAATCCTGAAAAGTGAAGGTATTAATACGGAAGACGTGACGAAGGTACTGCTTTCCCATCTCCACAAAGATCATATAGAAACGACTGTAACACGCACAGAAAACGGCTTTAGGGCTACCTTTCCCAATGCAGAAATTTTTATCCAGAAGCGGGAACTCGATTATGCCATGAACAATCGGGAAAGCTATTCTTTTGATTTTGATACGCTGGAAAAGCTGGTCAGCCTGGACCATATCGTATGGATGGACGAAGACAGAGGATTTATTACGAATGAAATCTATTTTGAAGTTGCCGGCGGCCATACTCCTTTCATGCAGGTTTTCCTGATACGGGAAGGCGATGAAACGGTGTTTTACGGAGCAGATGACCTGCCACAGGCATCCTACTTACAATATCATCTGGCTTATAAAAGTGATTTTGACGGAAGAAAAGCGATGGAATTGAGACAGAAATGGCAAAAAGAAGCAATTGAAAACCACTGGAAAATTCTTTTGTACCATGACCTTAATAAAGCTGTTCTGCAATTTTAAAAAGAAAAAAATGGTTTAAAGTTCATTAAACCATTTATAGATATCAACCGTTGATGCAATATTCAACTTTTTTCTCAGCCTGTTTTTCCTGTTCTGGATGGCTTTAGGAGTAACAAATGTATAAGTTGCAATTTCCTTCGTTGTTAAGTTGAGCTTTAGATAGATACAAAAAATAAGCTCAGAATTTTTTAAATTAGGCTGAATAGAGGACAACTTTTTAAAAAAGTCCGGATCCACTAATCTGAATTTACTCAACAGACGTGGAGAATTCTCTTTCGCTAATGCCAAAATTTCGTCCTGCACAAAAATTTTTTGGTTTAAATCTTCTAAATTGAATTCAGTTTTTTCGTTTTTCATAATATTTTCTCATCTCTACTAATTCCTGGTGCTTTAGTAAGCTTCAGCATTAACACTCTTCGCATATACTTCATTCAGATTCTATTTCTGCTTTTTGAAGTTTTTATATTTATGCTTGATATTTTATCATTTTGAAAATTGGCCTGTCTTAGTAGTAATTACGTTTTTCTTGCTTTTTGCATTTAATATTAAAATATTTTCACAAAAATTGCGATTATATTTTTAGGTAAAGACAAAGAAAGAAAAAATGATTAAAATTTTCCTGAATTAAAATACCACATACATACCACGCCAATTCCTTTAATGCTGCCTTTATCCTTTACATCAGGTCGTTTAAAATATTTCAATAATCTGAGAACAAAACTAAAGTTTTCTGAAATTGTTTTTTATGATTGTAATCAATAGGTATAAAAAATGTGAGTTATATTTAAGAATAAGCAGATAAAGTATTAATTTATAAGATAAAAGAGTACCAAATCATCGTAATATTATCCTGTTTTCACCATAATATAATTTTATTCTAGATAAACAGCTGATTCTGGTATGAAACAGTTATTTTTTATGAAAAATTTATAGCATAAATGAATTGTACAATTGGTGCGGTTTACCTAAAACTCGCAAAATTCAATGTTGAAAACATAAGAGTTGAATTTTTAAATTAATAAATAATCATTTATAATTTTGAATTTTTGATAATGATTATTACAGCTAAGCAAGGGCTTAAGATGTTGAGATACCTAATTATTTTTTGTCGAATATTTTAAGAATTTTTTCGAAGGTATTGATATTTCTGCTTGTAAACTGATCCTTCAAACTCTTCTTTCCCAGGATTTTGCCAAAGGTGGAATCAAGTGTATTTCCTTTAGGTACCTGCCAGTAAAAAATAGTATTGATTATTTTTGCTTCTTCGTGTTCTGTTTTCGATGCCGCTTCAAATTCATTCATCAGAATATTCTCAACGCCTTCATTTCCTATAAAGGTGTAGCAATGTAGCTTCTCGTCTTTCGTAAAAGGATTTCCGTTCCAGAAGTTTTTTATCTCCTGCTGAGATTTGATGAACAAAAATGCATCATACGAAAAATGATCGGACATTGCTTTTTCGAGAATAGCTTTTAATTGTTCCGGGCTTTTCTCAGAGGTAAAAAGTATATTTCCCGAAGCCAATACCGAAGTAATATCCTGTACTCCCGTCTCTTTGAATACCTGGCAGACTTCGGCCATTTTCATGTTGGTTCCTTTTACATTAACACCTCGTAAGAATGCACAGTATTTCATTTTTTGAACTTGATAGTTATTATTTGAGATTCAGAAGTTTACTTATCCAATTTTTTAGGCTAACTTAAAATTCTGTTATCCCGCCAAATTAATCAATTCTTTCATATAAATTGTAATCTGACCCGGAAGGTTTTAAAATATAAATTTTTTCTAAAATTTTGTAATTGCTTTTGAGATGGTCCTTTACCCGGAATTCTTTGATCAGTTTATAATGAAGTTTCAAATATTCTGCGTTTTCCGATTGAAATAAATCATCATAAGAAAGCAGATATTTCGGTTTTCTGTTTTTCACGGTATTCATCCAGAAATTCTTTTTATCTTTTCTGATTTCATCCTGAACTTTTTTATCAACCAACCCCACTTCATCAATTGTTTTCAATCCGGAGAAATAAGGAACATACCCTGCAGGCTCCAGAAAAATCCATTGATTTTTATCTTTTTCATAGGTGTTTAAAAATAGCCCTATTGTTCTTCTATAGTTCCATTCTCCATTACCTGTTGCAATAGAATGAACCGTCTGGAAAGTCAGCATCGGAATGATGTAAAACAATATCAATAATGACAGCCAAAGGTTTCTTTTTTGTTTCTGCTCAAGAACAAATAGCAAAACCGGAGCAAAAAGCAGAATCTGAGGCACCCAGTAATACCAGTCGAAAAGACTTTTCTGGGAAAGAAAGATAATCTGCTTAATCCATCCGAAAATGAAAATAATCCACAGGAAAAAGTTTCTTTTTTCTTTTTGTCGGATTAAATAAATAAAACACAGCCATTCAAAAATCAACAGTAAAACAGTCAGCGGATTAAAATCTCCAGGAAGCTTCAGCATTCCCCAGAAGTTACCGAAATTCTCTAAAAAATTATCAAAGTTTTGATGGAAGGTATACTGTTTGTCGTAAGCCAGTTTTTTAGCCACAATGGTATTATTGACAATTTCTCCAAAATACAGCCAGTTAAAAGCCAATACCCCGGCTACTCCCAAAATTCCTCCAAGAATATAGGTCCAGCGGATTTTTCTAGTCCATAAAACATCTATGATGAAAACAATTCCCAGAAAAATTACGGTGTCGACGCGGGTAAATAAAATAAGCACCGGCAATACAATCTGAACCCACTTTTTACCCTTGCTAAACCCATAATACAACAGCATCATTTCAAGAAAGAACAGAATCCCGTACTCCATCCCAAGAATGGAAATTTTGATAGCCGGTGGTAAAATGCCTATTAAAAAGATAAATATTGCTTTATGCCAAGCATTTTTTAACAGTAAATGGGATAAAAAAAGACTACCCAGGGTGAACAGTACCGAATTGAAGATGAGCAGAGGCTCAATAAAATTTTCTTTTCCGAAAATCAGATTAAACAGATACGAAACAAAAACGTACAAATGTGTTGTAGAAGCAGAAATTTTTTCAGGACCATTGAAGCCGATAACTCCGTAATCCATCAGATGCTGAGCGACTCTCCAGGTAATGAAAGCATCTTCCTGAATATAATGTGTTAATAGAAATAATAATTTAAAAATAACTGTACCGAAAACAGCATAAACCGGGATTCTATGATTTTTTATTTCTGCCATTGTGTTTCTTTAATATCGCAAATATAATCTTTTTAACCATTCGAATCCCACATAAAAAAAACGGAACCGAAGTTCCGTTTTCATTATATTATTGTGTCGCTTTAATTATCGAGTTGGTAATCTGGCTTTCTTTCTCTTTCGAATAAGTAGAATCAAAAGGTTCCATAATATCAAATAAGTATTGGTAGAATGGCGTGATCTTCTGTACCTGCTCAGATTCATTCATCGCTTTTTCCTTGCCCATTTCTTTAAGATTTTCAATGAAGGTGTTGAACTTCTTATCAATCGGCTCAATGGACTTCACAAGATAATCATACGCTTTATCTTTTTGGCCAAGTCTGGTATAAGCATCTGTAACCGCCGAGATCACTAAAGAATATTCCATCGGTTTGGTTCTGATCTGTCTTCGCAGATAGCTTTGATCTGATTTGCTTAGACTCATATAATAATCATACTCTTCAAAAATTCCTTTTTTCAGTACTTCTGCCAGCTTCAATCCTTTGCTTTCCTGACCTGAAACAATGTAACCGTACACCATTGAACTTAATGAACGAGGATCGTTGTACTTTTCGGCAGGAATTTCTCTGGATGCAAGATCAAGAAGTTCAAGCGCTTTTCCTTTTTGTCCCATTGTTGCCAGTGCTGCTGCTGCTCTGCTTGCCGAAGCTCTGTAGCTCATAATGTTGGAAGTTGCTGTTTCATCAAAGTGGGTATTGAGATCTTTAAAATTACCCCATCTGAAGTTTTTAACTACATTATATAAAGAATTGGCATCTACTCTTCCCAATTCACCGTCCGGCGTTTGCGGCGTGTGAATAGGAATCAGCCTGTAACTGAAACCGTCAAACTGAAGATATTCATCCAGATAGAAAACATTCTCGCTGTCATAAATTCCTCCTGAAGAGAAATTGATAGGCCTTTTCCAGTCGAAATTAGCCAGAATATCAAGCATAATCAGGTTATTCTTGTATAATGTATTAGCCTTATAAGTAATCATAATCTGGTCTACCGTATTCGGAAGGTCTGCAGCATTAATGATCCCTGCTTTTACGGCATTTGCTTTGTTTACAGGAAGAATGAATTTATTAACCGGTAAAATATTGTATTTTTCATATTTCTCTTCACCGAAATACATTTTAAGAAGCTCGTTCTTTGCAGGCGATGAATATTTAAGGAAGCTGATTGCTTCTTTCATTGTCATAGAATCCTGAACGAGATATTTTTTAAATTCTGCAAATTCCGTATCAGGTGCACCCTGTTCTTTCAGCATAGAGAACACACCCTGCCAGTCTTCTTTTTTCATCATATAGATTTGGTCGTTGGATCCGTCTCTATAGTCTTCATGAGTTAAAACTCCGGGAACCGGCGCTGCATTATAGGTTCTTCTTTTGATCTGGTCGATATTCCACGGAGTAGACGCTAAAGTAAAATTAACGACTTTTACATCATCTCTGAATCTTTCCGTTTCCTGAATCGCCCAAACCGGATATGTATCATTATCACCGTATACGAATAAAATATCTTCCTTCGGTAATGATTTTAATACAGAATATCCATAGTCGTATGAAGTATAACGATTGTGTCTGTTATGTACATTATAGTTCTGGAATCCCATCATAAAAGGTACTCCAAGCAAAACTATTCCTGCCACCAGATTGGCTGCATTTGATTTGATTTTAGACTGCAGGAACCAGAGAATGGCTGCTGCCCCCAATCCTATCCAAATGGCAAAAACATAGAATGAACCGACCATTGCGTAGTCTCTTTCTCTAGGCTCAAATGGTTTGACGCCGGTATAGAAAATAATTCCTAAACTCATCAATACAAATATTGAAAGCATGGCGTAGAATCTTCCGAAATCTTTATTAAGCTGGAAAAAGAATCCGATTAGTCCTAAAAGTAATGGTAAAAAGAAGAATTTTACTGTACTTTCATTCTTGAACTTCGCAGGCATTTTGTCCTGGTTGGCTACTATATTATTATCAATAAAAGGAATCCCGGAGATCCAGTTACCACGGGTACTTTCCATATTTCCTTCAAGATCGTTCTGGCGTCCTACGAAATTCCACATCAGATAACGTACAAAATAATATGAATTCTGGAATGTGATAAAATAATCTAAATTCTGTCCGAGTGAAGGTTTCTGAACATTAATAAGATTATAAGGTCTTACCTTCAGATAATCTGATGCAGTAATCGATTTATCTTCATATTTCTTTCTCAATTCATCAAAGATCTGCTTTGCCTCCGGGCTGTCTGCAATATCTTCGTTTGAATAATTAAAGCTGAAATCCGGCGCTCCGTACATGGAAATGTAGTTCGCCATAACATCTTTATCTTCATTAAACATTCTCGGCATAAAACCGACATGTGCTTTATTGAATACATAATTGAATCGGTCCCCGGTTTTTCTGTACGTTCCGGTTTTCTCATCTTTTTCGTAGATCTCACCGGTTTTCTGGGTTTTGAAACTGCCGTCTTCATTTTTTTCAATTCCGTTCGCATCAAGATAAGCCGTATAGTTTTGTCCGTAAATGGTAGGCCAGTCACCATACTGCTCCCTGTTGTAGTAATCCAGCATTCCTATGGCGTTGTCCGGATCATTAAGGTTCATCGGAGGATTGGCGTTTGCCCTGATCGGAATAACCATCCAGCATGAAAAACCAATCATCATAAACACCACAGATAAAGCGATGGTCTGGTATACATTTCTTTTCATCTTTCTGGTATACGAAATCAGGAAATAGCATATCGCAATCATCAGAATAAATGCCACGATAGTCCCTGAGTGGAAAGGCAGCCCTAATCCGTTAACAAAGAAAATTTCAAGCTTCCCGAACATCGTCATGATGAAAGGGAAAATTCCTTTAAAAACAATTGCCAGGATCACAAGTGTAATAACATTTGCCCAGATAAAATTTTTCCAGGTAAATGTGTATTTTCTTGCATAATATATAAAGCATACTGCAGGTATTGCCAGCATACACATCATGTGCACCCCTACAGAAAGTCCGAGAATAAAGAAAATTAAGATAATCCACCGTTCATTGTCAGGCATCTGGTATTCATTCTCCCATTTGGTAATTAACCACACTAAGAGTGCAATAAACATTGATGCCATTGAATATACTTCTCCTTCTACCGCAGAAAACCAGAAGGTATCTGAAAAGGTAAAGCACAAAGCACCAACAACGCCGGCAAAAAGAATGGAAATCTCCTGATGTTTCGTAATGTCGTCAAAATCCTTATTTAAAAGCCTTCTGACCAAATGGGTAATGGTCCAGAATAAAAACAGGATTGTAAACGCACTGAACAATGCAGACATTGCATTGATGACGATAGAATAATTTTCGCCTTTCCCCAGCGCAAACATGGCTGCCACAGCGCCAATAATCTGGAATAATGCCGCTCCCGGAGCGTGCGTTACTTCAAGTTTTACCGCAGAGGAAATATACTCGCCACAATCCCAAAAACTGAAATTGGGTTCTATGGTGGACAAGTATGTGATAAATGAAATGACGAAAACCACCCATCCGAGAACGGTGTTCCATCGCCTGAAAGTCCAATTTTTCATAGTATTAAATCAATTACGCGAAAATAAGGCTTTTCTATGATTTTAGGCGGTTTTTAACAAAATTTAAAGAATTTGGCTCGTTTTTTGAAAAGTTTCATCGTTGGATGATGATACAATTTTTTTTTTATCTATTTTAGAGGGTAGAAATCAAAACAAAAGTTTAGAAATAAATTTATTTTTTTGTATTTTTGCCGACAGATTTTTATTGAAAAATAACAAATAATGAGTAATGTTTACGATAATATACTTGGCCTAATAGGAAATACTCCTATGGTGAAGCTTAACACTGTGACGAAAGAAATTCCTGCAACTGTTTATGCCAAGTTAGAATCATATAATCCTGGACATTCCACAAAAGATCGAATCGCACTTCATATTATAGAAAACGCTGAGAAAAAAGGTTTATTAAAAGAAGATTCCGTAGTTGTAGAAACTACATCAGGAAATACAGGATTCTCAATTGCTATGGTTTGCATTATTAAAGGATATAAATGTATTCTTGCAGTAAGTGATAAAACAAAGCCTGAGAAAATTGCCTATCTGAAGGCATTGGGAGCTACCGTTTATATTTGCCCGGCAAATGTTCCTGCAGATGATCCCAGATCATACTATGAAGTTGCTAAAAGAATAGCTTCAGAAACTCCAAATTCAGTGTATATCAATCAATATTTCAACGAGCTGAATATTGATGCCCATTATCAGACCACAGGTCCTGAAATCTGGGAACAGACACAGGGTAAAGTTACTCATCTTTTTGCGTGTACAGGAACCGGCGGAACATTGTCCGGATCAGCAAAATTTTTAAAAGAGAAAAATCCGGATATCAAAATCATTGGGGTTGATGCAGACGGATCTATTTTAAAAAGTTATCACGAAACAGGAGAAATCCATAAAGAAGATGTTCACCCTTACCAGATTGAAGGTATGGGAAAAAACTTAATTCCTTCTGCCCTTCTTTTTGATAAAGTAGATGAATTTGTAAGAGTAAACGATGAAATGTCAGCTTACAGAACCCGTGAAATCGCTTTGAAAGAAGCTATTATGGGAGGATATACCACCGGAGCGGTTACACAGGCATTAATACAGTATGCCCAATCTCACGAATTTACAGAAAACGATATTGTTGTGCTGATTTATCCTGATCACGGTTCCAGATACATTACCAAAGTATACAGTGATAAATGGATGGCCGAACAGGGTTTTGTAAACAACTGTGTTCACAACTACGATGAAGTTTTCAAAACTGAATTTATTAAATAAGGATAAAAAAATTAATACAAATCAAGCCTTTTTGTAACTACAAAAGGCTTTTTTACTTAAAATATTAATAAAATGTTGGATATTTTTGACAGAATAAAAGAAAATCCAGGACCTCTTGGACAATTTGCAGATTATGGTGAAGGGTATTTTATTTTCCCGAGATTAGAAGGACCTATCGGGCCCAGAATGAGGTTTCAGGGAAGAGAAGTTATTTTCTGGAGTGCTAATGACTATTTAGGGATGTGTAACCACCCGGAAGTTTTGGAAGCTGATGCAAAAGCAGCTGCAGAATTCGGAATGTTTTACCCGATGGGCGCAAGAGCAATGTCCGGAGAGACCGAGCAGCACCTGCAATTGGAAAAAGAACTGGCTGATTTTGTTCAGAAAGAATCTGCCTATTTATTAAACTTCGGATACCAGGGAATGGTGTCTACCATTGATGCCTTAGTTGGGAGAAATGATGTAATTGTTTATGATGTTGATTCTCATGCATGTATCGTAGACGGTGTGAGACTTCACGCAGGAAAAAGATTTACGTACAGACACAACGATATTGCTAGTCTTGAAAAAAACCTTGAAAGAGCAACTAAAGTAGCTGAAGAAACCGGAGGCGGTATTCTTGTAATTACTGAAGGGGTTTTCGGGATGAGAGGACAGCAAGGTAAATTAAAAGAAATCTGCGAATTAAAATCAAAATATAAATTCAGACTACTTGTTGATGATGCACACGGATTCGGAACTCTAGGTGAAACCGGGGCCGGGGCTGGTGAAGAGCAAGGATGCCAGGATCAGATTGATGTATACTTCTCTACTTTTGCCAAATCAATGGCTGGTTTCGGAGCATTTATCGCCGGTGATAAAGAAATCATTCGATACCTTAAATTTAATTTAAGATCTCAGATTTTTGCTAAATCTTTAACGATGCCAATGGTAATCGGAGGTTTAAAAAGACTTGAGCTTTTAAGAACCAGACCGGAAATAAAAGCAAAACTTTGGGAGAATACCCGCAAGCTGCAAAACGGTTTAAAAGAAAGAGGTTTCAATATTGGAGACACCAATACCTGTGTAACTCCGGTAATGATGCAGGGAACTCCGGTGGAGGCAACACTCTTAGTGAAAGACTTGAGAGAAAACTACGGAATCTTCACATCTGTAGTGGTTTATCCTGTAATACCTAAAGGAATGATTCTACTAAGATTAATTCCTACCGCATCTCATACTGACTCTGAAATTAATGAAACGCTTGCAGCTTTCGAAGCTATACATGATAAGCTCGTAGGCGGTCACTATAAAGATCAGGAGCAAAAACTGCTTGCCGAACAAGGTTTAAGTTTTAAAGAAATTTAATTTAAGTACAAAAAATAAATTAAAACCACTGACCAAAATCAGTGGTTTTGTTTTAAAAAAATATCACAAATTTTCAGAATCTGAATATTTAAAATAACTTTGCAAAAATTTTCTCTTGAAAGATCTGCTTCTTATCACTCCGCCTTTTACCCAACTTAATACCCCTTATCCTGCTACTGCTTATATTAAAGGTTTTTTGAATACAAAAAATATTTCAAGTCATCAGGTCGATTTAGGAATTGAAGTTATTCTGGAATTATTTTCAAAAGAAGGCATCAGAAAAGTTTTTGAAAAGAAAATCGATATTCTGCAGGTTTCAGAAAATTCACAGAGAATCTTTACTTTGAAGGAGGAATATATTAAAACGATCGACCAGGTTATTTCTTTTCTCCAAGGTAAAACCCCTACGCTCGCCAGACAGATCTGCTCAATGAATTTCCTTCCGGAAGCTTCAAGATTCAATCACCTTGATGATATGGAATTTGCTTTCGGAAACATGGGACTGCAGGATAAAGCTAAACACTTGGCAACCTTATATTTAGAAGACCTTTCAGATTATATTGTAGAAAATATAGATTCCGATTTCGGCTTCAGCAGATATGCCGAACGTTTGGGGAAAAGTGCCAATTCGTTTGATGAGCTTTATGCAAAAATTATTGGAAATCAGACATTTATTGATGATATTACTTTAAAAATTCTTAACGAAAAATTAGAAACTGTTCAGCCAAAATTGGTTTGCTTTTCGGTTCCCTTTCCCGGTAACTTATATTCTGCATTCCGGTGCGCTAAACTTATTAAAGAAAATTATCCGTACATCAAAACGGCGATGGGTGGCGGTTTTCCGAATACTGAACTTAGAGAAGTTAAAGATCAAAGGGTTTTTGAATTTTTTGATTTCATTACACTGGATGACGGAGAACTTCCGATCGAACTGCTTTATGAAAATATTTATCATTCTGAACAAAGTGAAGAATCTCAGTTCAAAAGAACTTTTTTACTTGAAAACGGAGAAGTTACTTATAAAAATAATTCCATAAGACACGATTATAAGCAAGTCGATATCGGAACTCCGGATTATACTGATTTACAATTAGATAATTATATTTCGGTAATTGAAATTGCCAATCCGATGCACAGTTTATGGAGTGACGGGAGATGGAATAAGCTCACCATGGCTCACGGATGCTATTGGGGAAAATGCACTTTTTGTGATATTTCTTTAGATTACATAAAAATTTACGAACCTATTTCCGCTAAAATTTTGGTTGACCGAATGGAAGAATTGATCCGGACAACCGGAGAAACGGGATTTCATTTTGTAGATGAAGCTGCTCCGCCGGCTTTGATGAGAGAAGTTGCTTTGGAAATTTTGCGGAGAAATCTTGTGGTAACCTGGTGGACGAATATCCGTTTTGAAAAAAGCTTCACCCGGGATTTATGTTTTCTTCTAAAACTTTCAGGTTGCGTTGCGGTTTCCGGAGGTCTTGAGGTAGCGAGTGATCGATTATTAAAATTAATTGACAAAGGGATTTCTGTGGAACAGGTTGCGAAAGTAACCAGAAATTTTACGGAAGCCGGAATCATGATTCATGCTTATCTTATGTATGGCTATCCGACGCAGACTGTCCAGGAAACGGTGGACTCTTTGGAAATGGTTCGTCAGCTTTTTGAGATGGGAATTTTACAAAGCGGATTTTGGCATCAGTTTGCAATGACAGCCCACTCGCCTGTCGGATTAAATCCTGAAGAATTTGGAGTCACACCGATTAAACAGGAAATCCTTTTTGCGAATAACGATGTTGATTTTATGGACAGGACTGGAATCGATCACGGAAAATTTAGCTTTGGTCTGAAAAAATCACTTTTCAATTATATGCACGGAATTAATTTTGAACTTCCTCTTCAGGAATGGTTTGATTTTAAAATTCCGGAAACAACCGTTCATCCGGATTATATTCATGATGCGTTGCTCGAAAATGATGATTTTACTTTTAAAGGGAATTCAAAAATCATTTTTTTAGCTAAAAACGTAATCGCTGAGAATCGAATAAAAAATAAAAAGAAATATAATTATACGTATACGAAAATTACAGTGCACTTAAAAACAAATGTTGTGAGCATAGAAATGGATCAGCAACATGGGGAATGGCTGACAAAAATATTTGATGAATACACCGTTGAAAATTTAAAAAAGCCTACACTTCAGCAACTTAAGGCTGATTTTGAAAAAAATTTCGATAATTTTGAACTGTTCTGGTTTTCAAAGCCGATACAGCAATTAAAAGAAAACGGAGTAATTTTGAGTTTGTAGATTTATAGTTTTTAAAGAAATAGCATAAATTCAGTATGGTTATCTTTATTAATAAATCCTGAAATTCTGCATCACTTTTTTACGATTTGGCTAAAAAATAAAAACGGGCTAAAGCCCGTTCCTATTGATATATTATTTTTAATTATTTCTGAACACCATCTTTTGTAACTTCACCTACAATTACTTTTTCCTGGATTTTGATAAAATTCGGATCCAGAATTGCCATTCTCTCTGCAATAGCTTTGTACGTAGGAAATTTCAGAATAGATGCACGACCAGACATTTCTCTGTATAAGGTAAATGTTTTTCCACCCGCTGTTTTTATTTGTTTTGTAGTGGTAATATATTTTCCGATGTATCTGCTGTTGGCATCATATATTTCGATATCCACAAAAGTCTTATCGGTAATTGTATCTTCAGAACCAAAACTAACGGGCAGATTGGTAAAATAACCTACTGGTTTACCGTTACTTAATATCTCACCAACGGTATTAACGGTTATATTTAGTTTGTCAATTTTATTTCTGATGGTATATGCATCTTTTGTTTTGTTATCCAGTTTTCTTTTCGGATTGTTTTTGAAGAGTTCATCAAGATTTTTTATATTAATTCCTCTTTCGTCAATAATTTTCAGGCTTTTAACACAGGTATAAGCTGCAGACTTTTCTTCTCCCGAAAATGCCGATGGTGAAATATAATCCAGTTCGATCGTTTTATCTTTATTATATATCCTGTTAATTTTTATATAACTATCTCTTACTGAATCTACTACACTTTTATCTACAAATTCAACGGTATAAATTGGCGTTTCTTTAAGATCCATGAAAGTATATATATTGGATTTGTTTGAAACCTTCGCAACATGTACTCCTTCAAGCGTTACAATTCCTCTTTTAATTTTTACCGTTTGAGCATGAAGCAAAAAACCCAGAATTGTAAACATGATAATCAAATTCTTCTTCATAAAACCAGATTTTTACATAACATAAAAAAAGTGTAACCATAGTTACACTTTCTTGAAAATATATTTAGCTTTTCATTTAATTATTCACAAAGGATAATTCCTTTATTATGATTAAATTCTACAACACCGCTTTTGATAGGATAAGAGAAGACAGAATCTTTTTCATTTTCTTTAGTAAAATATTTTGTATAGGCCTCATCCACAGATTTGGTATACAATTTAACTTTACCACCGATCAGAGAAGAAACAACTCCTGCGTGATTTTTCATGATGTGAAATTCACCATTTTTTCCAGGCAGCAATACCGAGTCTACCTCTCCTTCAAAAACTACGTATTCTGGTGTTAAAATTTTTATATTCATTGTAATTGCTTTTGGCTTTTGGCTAATAACTTACTGGCTATCAGCAATTAGCATTATTATGCGTTATCAGCTAACATTTTTTGTCCTGCTTCAATTGCTTCTTCGATAGTCCCTTTCAGGTTGAAAGCAGCTTCCGGTAAATGATCTAATTCACCATCGATAATCATATTGAATCCTTTGATGGTATCTTTAATATCTACCAAAGATCCAGGAATACCTGTAAACTGTTCTGCTACGTGGAAAGGCTGAGACAAGAATCTCTGAACTTTTCTTGCACGGTAAACAACAGATTTATCTTCTTCAGAAAGTTCTTCCATCCCTAAGATCGCGATGATATCCTGAAGCGCTTTATATCTCTGAAGAATTTCTTTTACTCTCTGAGCACAGTTATAATGTTCTTCACCGATAACTTCCGGAGCAAGGATTCTTGAAGTAGAAGCCAATGGATCTACCGCAGGATAAATACCCAATGAAGCAATTTTTCTATCTAGTACCGTTGTAGCATCCAAGTGGGCAAACGTAGTTGCCGGAGCCGGGTCAGTTAAGTCATCCGCAGGTACGTAAACCGCCTGTACTGAAGTAATGGAACCGTTTTTAGTGGAAGTAATTCTTTCCTGCATCGCCCCCATCTCAGAAGCAAGTGTCGGTTGGTAACCTACCGCAGATGGCATACGACCAAGAAGTGCAGATACCTCAGAACCAGCCTGTGTAAAACGGAAGATATTGTCTACGAAGAAAAGTACGTCTCTACCTTGTCCGCTTTCTCCACCGTCTCTGTAATACTCAGCTAATGTAAGACCGGAAAGTGCTACTCTCGCTCTTGCACCAGGTGGCTCGTTCATCTGTCCGAAAACGAATGCTGCTTTAGATTCTTTCATAGCTTCCAAATCTACTTTAGAAAGATCCCAACCTCCGTTTTCCATAGAGTGCATGAAATCTTCACCATACTTGATGATTCCTGATTCCAACATCTCTCTCAAAAGGTCATTTCCTTCTCTCGTTCTTTCACCTACTCCGGCGAAAACAGAAAGACCACCGTGCCCTTTTGCAATATTATTAATCAACTCCTGAATTAATACTGTTTTACCTACACCGGCACCACCGAACAAACCGATTTTCCCCCCTTTTGCATAAGGCTCGATAAGGTCGATTACTTTGATACCTGTAAATAAAACTTCAGCAGAAGTTGAAAGTTGATCAAATTTTGGAGCTTCTCTGTGGATTGGAAGGCCTCCATCCTTAGAAATATTCTGAAGCCCGTCGATAGCATCACCAACAACGTTGAAAAGTCTTCCGTTCACAGCCTCTCCGATTGGCATTGTAATAGGATTTCCGTACCCGATTACATCCTGCCCTCTTTTAAGACCATCAGTAGCGTCCATTGCGATACATCTTACCGTATCTTCTCCAATATGCTGTTCTACCTCTAAAACTACTTTTTCACCGTTATCCTTTGTAATTTCTAACGCGTCATAAATGCTTGGAACTGCTTCCACATCAGTAAAGACAACGTCGATTACCGGACCAATAATTTGAGAAATTTTACCTTTAATTTGGTTTGCCATTGCTAAATTTTTTCTTGGTGCAAATATAATGATTCTTGCTTAACCCGCAATTGGTAAAAAACAGATTTTTATCATACTTTTTCAGCAATGTTAAAATATAACAATATACCGGTGTAACAATAGATATTATTGAAATTATTGATACGCTGTTATATTAATACATTGTTACATTATTTCCTATATTTGCAGTCAAAATTTTTTCATTTTGAAAGTTTTCAGGAATTTTAACGATTATACTTCTCAGAAGCCTTTAGCATTATCTTTAGGGATGTTCGACGGGGTGCATCTCGGGCATAAAAGTATTATTGATGAATTAATAAAGGTGGGCTCCGAGAATAATCTTGAAACTGCAGTCCTTACATTCTGGCCTCATCCGAGATTTGTTTTTAACCCGAACGAAGATTTAAAGCTTCTCAATACGCTGGAAGAAAAAAAATCTTTATTGGATAAATATGGCATTGATACTTTATTTTTAAAAGAATTTGATGAAGAATTCAGAAATCTTACCGGTGAAGAATTTGTAAGACAGATTTTAGTGGATAAGCTTCATATTAAATATCTTATCATCGGATATGATCATTCTTTCGGGAAAAACAAAAGCGGAAATTTTGAATTGCTGCAAAAACTTTCCAAAGAACTTGATTTCGAGGTTGAACAGATGGAAGCCATTAACATCCATGAAAACAATATCAGCTCTACCAAGGTCCGCAATGCTCTTTTAGCAGGAAATATAAAGGAAGCAAACGAAATGTTGGGATACTCTTATCCTGTTTCCGGAACGGTGGTGCACGGTAAAAAAATAGGAAGAACAATTGGCTATCCGACTGCCAATATCGAGACAGATCCTGTAAAACTTTTGCCTAAGAAAGGGGCATACATTGTAGAAGTTTTTGTAAAAAATCAGCAATATAAAGGAATGCTCAGTGTCGGCACAAATCCTACTGTAAACGGAGAAAAACTTACCTTTGAAGTGTACATCCTTAATTTTAACGGAGATATTTATAACGAAGAAATAACGGTGAAATTCCGGGATTTTCTGCACGATGAAATTAAGTTTGAAGGGCTGGAAAGGCTTATTGAAAAACTGGATGAAGACAAAAGATTAACTGAAGAATTTAACTTTTAAGAATTTCCTCTTTTATTTTTTTTGTCAGAGAGCCGAACACAAGATCATAAGAATGATCAATCATTTCTAAAATAAGTTCCTGTTTCAAACCGTCTGTCTGAACTGAATTCCAATGGGTTTTGTTCATATGATATGCACCTGTGATCTGGGGATATCTCTCGCGAAGTTCTTCGCTCCACTCAGGATCAGTTTTTAACGTGATTTGCAGCGGCTGTCTTTCTAAAGACATTAAAAGAAACATTTTCCCGCCAACCTTCAGCACAAGGGTTTCGTTATCAAAAGGAAAACCCTCTGTTACAGCTTTCTTCGCACTACAATACTTTAAAATTTCGTTGGCATCCATGGCTTTTTATGAGTAATAGATAATTGGTAATGAGTAATTTTTTATTAACGGTTAATAATGATTGATTAATGATCTTACTTAAAGTATCTTTTATCTGCTATTTATTGTTTCAAATTTAGTAAATTTAATAAGGAAACAACAACTTCGCAAACAAGATTATTATGAAAGCATTAGTTATCGGCGCTACAGGTGCTACCGGAAAGGATTTAGTCAATCAACTGCTTAATGACAGCGATTTCGGGGAAGTTAATATTTTTGTGAGAAAGCCTGTTGATATTCAGAATGACAAGCTGAAGGTTCATGTTGTGAATTTTGATCATCCTGAACAATGGAAGGACAAAGTAAAAGGTGATGTTGCTTTTTCCTGTCTGGGAACCACCTTAAAGGCTGCGGGAAGTAAAGAAGCGCAGAGAAAAGTGGATTTTGATTATCAGTACGAATTTGCCAAGGCTGCCAGAGAAAACAATGTCGGAGATTATATTCTGGTTTCCGCATACGGTGCCAATCCTAAATCTAAGATCTTTTATTCCCGAATGAAAGGAGAGCTGGAAGAAGCTGTAAAAAAACTGCATTTTGAAAAAATTACCATCTTCAAGCCGGGCATGCTGGAGCGAAAGGACTCCAACAGAACAGGAGAAGTTCTTGGGAGCAGGATTATCAAATTTGCAAATAAATTAGGACTCTTAGAAAGCCAGAAACCTTTACCTACAGATGTTTTAGCAAAGGCTATGATTAATTCTTCAAAGATAAAAAGCAACGGCTACTCCAGTATAAAACTGGGAAATATTTTCTGTTTTGCTGAGAAGTGATACATAATGGTTGTAAAAAGAACAGTGTAACAACGTCCGGATTCGAATTGGTACATTGTTACACTGGATATGTAATATAATATAATTTTCTAACTAAACTCAGCAGTTAACTTTTTTTTGATTTCAGGAACTCCTGCTTTGTTCTTTATTTTATTATACATCTTATTAGCTTTCTTAATCATTTTTTCATCATTTCTGTTTTTGCCGACTTTTATTAATGAGAGCGAATACAGTGAAAGATATCCTTCGTCATTTTTATAGGTACTATAGGCGTCTTCAAGGTATGGAAGCCCCGTTTCATAATCTTCTTTCATGGAATATAACATCCCATACATATAAGTTACATCATCCTTCACCTTACCAGTTTTTTTATAAATATCTTCAGCCTGCTTAAGATTTTCCAGGCCTTTGTCATAATCTCCTATTACAATAGAAGTATTCCCGATTCCATAATATCCTTCAGGATTATCCGGAAAATATTTCACCATTTCCTCATATTTTTCTCGCGCTTTATCAACTTTTCCGAATCTCATAAACTGTATGGCAAGATTTTGCTTAAATATCGGAGCTTTATTTTGAGATAGACTGTCTGCTGCATAATATAAAACCAAAGCTTCCTTGTGCAGATTTTGCAGTCTGGCATAATATCCTGCAAGGAAAAAAACATCACAATATTTAGGATCTTCTTTTGCCGTTTTGAATAAAGCCATTGTTGTTGGAAGATAGAGTTTAGGAAAATTAAGAGCCGTCATTGCGCCTTCAAATATTTGTTTTGAATCTGCTTTTTCCGGTGTGCAATAGTTTGTTTTTCCTAAAAAATAAGAATCCTGAGAGAATCCTTTTATGGAAAGCATCAGGACAAAAATGATCAATAGTTTTTTCATGGTTTAAAATTAAAAAAGTGGATAAAAATCCACTCAATAACGATATTTTTTGATATTTATTTCAAATATTTCGTAATTGCTTCATCGGTAGGTTTTGTGGTACTTACAAATGAATCAATCAGTTTTCCGTTTTCATCAATTAAGAATTTTGTGAAATTCCAGAGAATGGTAGTATTTTTAACTCCGTTCAAATCTTTTTCAGTTAGATATTTAAAGATTGGCGCCGTATCGTCACCTTTTACGGAAACTTTTGCCGCCATCGGGAAAGTTACCCCATAATTTTTCTGGCAGAAAGCACCAATTTCCTTATTGGTTCCCGGCTCCTGACCGCCAAAATTATTAGCCGGAAAGCCTACCACTACCAATTTGTCTTTATATTCTTCCGAAACTTTTTCCAGGTCGGCATACTGAGGCGTGAATCCGCATTCCGAAGCCGTATTTACGATAAGGATTTTCTTTCCTTTGAAGTCTGAGAAATTAATCTGCTTTCCTTCTTCCAGGGCGTCTACCTTGAAATCATATATTGATTTTCCCATAAGTTGATTGGTTTTAGCTTTAGATTCTTCACTTTTTTTCTGAGCACAGCTGTTGAAAAATGCAACAACCGAAAGAAACATTAAAAATAACTTTTTCATAACTCCATTTTATTATTTGATTAAAATTTAAATGTATTAGCCGGAAATACCTTATTGACATCAACCCTGTTAATCAGCATCACATAATCTCCGTCTTTTTTTACGCTTGACGATTCAATCCTGAAAGGCAACGCCAAATTTCCTACTTTTTTGTAGTCTGAATATAATAACGTTTCGTCTTTTTTTACTTCTTTTACAAGCATGTAATCTTTTGTATCGAAGTAATAGATGTTTTTATTTACGTTTTTCGTTAATTCAACTTTATGACAATATATATTCCCTATTTTTTCTTTGCCCAGATACTTGGCTTCAAAACCTTTGTTTTCCCAGTCTATGAAATCATTATCAAAGCTTTCCGGACTGTAATCCGGGTATTCCTGAACTTTGTTGGCCGCATAATTCATAGCATATCCTTTGGTCCCGTCGTAACCTTCAATTGCTGTATCTTTTCCGCCGATGGTGATCACTGTTTTCGTAAGATTCGGGCGCTGCTGGTAAATTTTTATAGGATATTCATCTTTAACACCTAAAATCACTTTTCCCTGCAGCAGTATGGAATTTAAAAGTTTCCAGTTGGTCAATCCTCCGGATAATTCGATGTTTTTGTCAATAATTTCCTTTGCGGTCTGGGCAAAAACTGAGTGCGAAAATATCAGGACGAATACGAATAGCAACTTTTTCATTAATTTCATTTATAAAATCAAATATAAGGTTTTATTAAATTTACCAATATATCAGTCTAGCAATTTAACAATTAATTAGATAATAAATTCCTTGCTTTTTCAAGATCTTCCGGTGTATCTATACCGACACCCACAAAATGGGTTTCTATCAACTTGATTTTCATACCGTATTCAAGATAACGGATGCATTCTATTTTTTCCGAAATTTCAAGAGGCTTCATTTCCAGCTTTGAAAACTGTATTAATGCATGTTTTCTGAAAGCATAAACGCCGATATGTTTAAAATAATCCACATTATAGGAAGTCTCCCTGTGAAAAGGAATTACAGAGCGGCTGAAATACAGCGCAAAACCGTTGTTATCCGTAATTACTTTTACATTATTCGGATTTTCAATTTCCTCTTTTTCGTGAAGTTTAATTTTCAGGGAAGCTAAAGAAATTTCCTGGTTTTCATCGTTATGAAAAACTTCAATTAATTGCTGTAACGGTTCTAATTTTAAAAAAGGTTCATCTCCCTGAACATTGATAACGATATCGCAATCGATATTCTGTACTGCTTCCGCAATACGGTCGCTTCCGGTTTCGTGCTGCCCGGTCATCACTGCTTTTCCGCCGTTCTTTACAATTTCATCAAAAATAATTTCCGAATCGGTAGCTACAAAAACTTCGTCAAATAAACCTGTTTCCACAACATTCTGATACGTTGTTGTGATAACGGTTTTTTCTCCTAACATTTGCATCAGTTTTGCCGGAAAACGGCTTGCTTCATAACGTGCCGGGATAACTGCGATGATTTTCATTTTTATATTTTTTGATGTAAATTTAATTTAAATAATTAACCAGAAAAATGATTCCATAAATCCAGGATAGATATAAAAAAGAGTAAAATAACCCAAAACCTAAACTTTTCGCTAAATTTCCTCTACAGTATTTTGAGTTTTTAAATACCAACCGTAAAGCACGGAAAAAAATCCAGTACAGCATTGCTGCGAACAATAAAATTACAGCCCAGAAAAAAACGCCCAGAAAATATAAAAGAAAAACAAGAACTATAGAAAATACAAGCCAGGCGATAATTGATATAATAAGCCCTCCGATTCCATCTCCCCCATCAGCTATATCAAAATCAAAATTTCCAATTTCGGGAGTTTTGTCTGACAGCTTTTTTATTTTTTCTTTTGTCAAAACATGCCCGATATTATCTTTTAGTTTTATACCGTAATATAATCCTAAGCTTATAAAAAGTAAAAATGCAGTTCCTAAAATCGAGGTAGAAACAATAGAGTTTTGAAATAAAGACCTGTGGGAACTATGTCCTGAAATCCAGACACATATAATTACCAATGAGATAATTCCTACTGTTGAACGAGACAGTAATTTTGTATCTATAAAATATCTTTGCGGAAATTTCATCGTTATAAATACGGATTTGAAATTCAAAAAACACTTCGACTCCGCTCAGCGTGACCTCTAAAATAAGCTGTTAAATAACATTTAGAATTGTCATGCTGAGCCTGTCGAAGCATCTATGTTTTAAAAAATTATTTCAAATCATTCAAAGCTTTTTCCAGTTTCGGCATCATGACTTCAATTTCATCAATAGCCAAACCTCCTACAGAAGCTCTGAACCAAGGCTCAGACTTATCTTCTCCGAAAGCAGAAAAAGGAACAAGCGCAACGCCTGCTTCATTGATCAGGTAGAAAACAAGATCTGAAGAATTTTCGATAACCGTTCCGTCCGGTTTTGTTTTTCCGATGTAATCTAATTTAATGGTAAGATAAAGTGCTCCCATCGGTTCGATGCTGTCGACAGTTAGGCCTTTACCTTTCAGATCCTGGATTCCTGCGTGCAGGACTTTCAGACTAGCTTCTAATTTTCCTTTAAAATCTTCAACAAAAGCATTTACATCATCAGGATTTTCATAATATTTTGCAGTAGCTTCCTGTTCCGGTTTTGGAGCCCACGCTCCTACGTGTGTAAGAAGCGCTTTCATTTTGTCCATGATATGAACCGGCCCGAATCCCCATCCTACGCGAACTCCCGTTGCGGCAAGACATTTTGAAATACCGTCGATATACACCGTATATTCTTTCATTTCCGGGAAAAGGGAAACCGGATCTACGTGCTCCGAACCGAAAGTAAGATTAGAATAAATCTGGTCATACATCAGGTACAGCGGTTTTTCATCTTCACCTCTTTTCTTATTTTCCGCTAAAACCAATTCGCAGATTTCTGAAAGCTGATCTTTGGTGAACATCGTACCTGTAGGGTTCAAAGGCGAACAAAGAGCCAATAAAACAGCGCCTTCCAAGTGTGGTCTTAAATCGTCTGCTGTCGGAAGGAAATTGTTTTCAGGGGTGGTCTTTACTTCTACTGCATTTGCAGAAGTAAGATACGCATAGTGATTGTTGTTCCATGAAGGAATCGGGTAAACTACTTTATCTCCTTCGTCAACAATGGTTTTGTATACGGCATAAATTAAAGGTCTTGAACCTGCCGTAATGAGAATATCATTAGGAGAATAATCCAGATTCCATCTTGTTTTCAGATCTTTGGAAACTTCTTTTCTTAAAGATAAAAGTCCGTTAGCAGGCGGATAATTCGTCAGATTATTCTGATACGCATTCTGAATTTCCTCCTTTAATTTGGCAGGAATCGGATAAATATTAGAATTAAGGTCACCAATCGTAAGGTTGGCAATCTCCGCACCTTTTGCCTTTAAATCGTTTACTTCATTACCTATTTTTACAATTTCAGAACCGATCAGGTTCGCCGCTAATTTTGAAACTTTCACTTTATTTAATTTAAATTTATTTAATATAATAATTTAACAATATACTCATGTAACAGTGTAACAATGTTTTAATTGGTAAACTGCTAGATTGATACATTGCTATATTTTAATTGAGTTGTAAATCTCTTCTTACCTCCTGAATTTTTGCTTCTAAAGACTTTAATTTATCTTTAAAATCCGCTTCAGAAGTAATTGAATCTTTAACAGAAATATAGAACTTAATTTTAGGTTCCGTTCCGGAAGGTCTTACACAAACTTTGGTACCGTCCTGAGTATAATAAATCAATACATTCGACTTTGGAATGTCGTTCATTACTTTCTTCTCATTTTTTGAAACAATGAAATTCGTCTGTTCTTTAAAGTCTTTTACTTCTTCTACCAGTGATCCTGCTAATGATTTTGGCGGGTTTTCACGGAAATTTTTCATCATATTCTGAATTTCTTCTGCTCCATCTCTTCCTTTTCTTACCAGATTTACCAAACCTTCATAGTACATTCCGGTTTCCTGGTAAATTTCGATAAGATATTGATACATCGTTCTTCCATTGGCTTTACACCATGCTGCGATTTCACAAGCTAAAACAATACTTCCGCAGGAATCTTTATCACGTACGAAATCTCCTGTCATGAATCCGAAACTTTCTTCACCACCGCAAACGAATTTTTCTTTCCCTTCAAAATCACGGATCATTTTTCCGATCCATTTAAATCCAGTTAATCCCACTTTGCAGTCTACCCCGAACTTTTGAGCAATATCAAAGAAAATATCGGATGTTACGATGGTAGACCCAATGAATTCCTTCCCGGTAATTCTTTCCTGCTTTCTCCATTCATTCAGAATGTAATAGGTAAGAATAGTATTGGTTTGATTTCCGTTCAAAAGCTGAATTTCTCCGTCAAGGTTTCTTACGGCAATTCCCAATCGGTCTCCATCCGGATCTGTTCCGATTACAATATCGGCATTGGTAATTTTTGCCAGATCCATCGCCATTTCCAGCGCTGCAGGTTCTTCCGGATTCGGAGAATCTACTGTCGGGAAGTTTCCGCTTGGGATCATCTGTTCTTTTACAAGATCAATTTTCTTGAAGCCTGCTTTTTCCAAAGCCTTTGGAACGGTGGTATAAGTCGTCCCGTGAATGGATGTAAAAACGATATTTAAATTTTCCTTTCCTACATTCTGATAGGTAGAATGTTCAATACAGGCGTCAATGTAAACATCATCCTGCTCCTCTCCGATCCATTCGATTAAATCATCGTTACCATTGAATTTAATTTCTTCAAATTTTACAGCATATACTTCATTAATGATCGCTTCATCATGTGGCGGAACAATCTGCGCACCGTCATTCCAATATACTTTATAGCCATTGTATTCCGGTGGGTTGTGAGATGCCGTTAAAACAATTCCTCCGTGACAGTTTCTGTTTCTCACCGTAAATGACAGTTCCGGAGTTGGCCTGTGATTTTTGAACAACAACACTTTGATTCCGTTTGCCGTCAAAACATCAGCTACCAGTTTTCCGAACTCTTTGGAATTATTTCTTACGTCATAGGCAATTGCCACCTTGATCTCTTCTCCTTGAAATTGCTTTAACATATAATTCGCAAGTCCCTGTGTAGCTTGACCTAAGGTATATTTATTTAAACGATTGGTTCCTACACCCATCACTCCTCTCATTCCTCCTGTACCAAACTCCAATTCTCTGTAAAAAGAATCTTCCAGATCCGGCGAATTGCCTTCAATTAATAATTGTACGGCACTTCTTGTTTCTTCATCAAATGATTCGTGCAACCAAAGTTTTGCTTTTTCTAATGTTGTCATATTTGTATTTTGTTATTTTTTACAATTTTGCTGAAATAGTTCTTTTCCTTGAATCTGATCAAGATCCTTTAATTTTTCCCAAGTTTTACAAGCATTAAGAATATCATTTTGCATAGTGTAAACTGTAGCAATATTATATAAATTATCAATATTAGAATTATTTAATATATATGATTCATTAAAAAATGATATTGCATTGTCATACTTTTTTCTCTTAGTTGCATTAATTCCTTTAACAAATAGATCGTTTGATTTTTTTAAATTTTGGTATAATATTCCATTTACACAATTAAAATCATTAATATTTTGAGTCAAAAAGTTTAATGAAACTCCTTTATAAGTATATCCATCACCAAAATTTTCGTTTTTAATCTCTAAAATAAAAGGAAGTGTAACAGAGTCATAATTACTAAAATCTTTTAAATCCCAAATATTAAAAGTATGATCAATAATATATTTTATATAATCAATCCTTTCTGTATTGTTATCCGAAGAATATTTTATTTCTGTAGATACTTTGTTTTGTTGCGGATATATTATGATTGATCCTACAAAATTTAAGTTAACATATTTATATTTCCTTTTAAAAAATTCATTTAAAACCAAACTCAAATTCTTTTTCATTGGAGGAAAAAATAAGCTGTTTGCAAAAATATTTTTTCCCGTGTTAATCTTTTTTTGCTGATCTAAAACCTTTTCTTGTCTTAGAAAATACATTCTTTCTAATTTATCATCTTCAACTCCAACTATTGATTGAACAATAACTAATGAGTCAGAGTTGACTTTTTCTATTATATATCCCGAGTTTTCTGAAGTTTTTATAAAGTTTTTGATTATTGTAAAATCTATACAGAGATTATTTTGCTTATTAATACAAAATTTATCATCAACAAAGATAAATTTATTTGGAAAAGGATTGCATGATTTAGGAATATAGGAACTACCATCTTTCATCTCCTTAAAAACAGTAATCCAAGTCCCTTGTATATCTTTATTATAATTTTGAGCTAACATTAAATTAAAGATACAAATAGCAATAAAAAATAATAATCTTGCTCTCATAGTTTTTACTCCAATCTCTTATTCTCTACTCTGGCACCTTTATCAATTTTAAATGCACGGATCGGGTCATTATAATAAATAAATTTTGCTGTATTCTGAACATTTCCTTTCAAAGAATCTTTCACATTCACTTCAGCATAATTACCGTTTTTAGAGTTTATATTCAGGTTTTCGATTTTCCAGTAAGGAGCAATAAGGCTTGCCGTATCGGAAATCTTTATCACAGCATCTTTAGTCTGCCCCAAAAAGTTGGCCCTGCTTTTATTCAGCATCTCAACTTCTGCCCTTCTTGTGTTTACCGAACCCATAAAAGTAGCATAATTTTTTAAATTAAGCCTAAAATTATCAGTCTTAATTTCGCTTGAAATATTCATTTCTACCGAATCGGAAATCGCTATTTTTTCCAGGTTATATTTTGAATAAATGGTCACGTTATAAAAGTCAACTCCCTTTGTACCACGCTTTTCTTTAATGGTTAATGTTTTATCACTGACATCCACATCAAGATTGTCTGCAACGTTCGGGTAGGTTTCGATTTCTACAAAGTTTTTTGTTCCTCTCGCATAAAACACCCGGAATTTTCCTTCCAGATCCAGGTTTACAAATTCCGGAACATCCACATCTTTTCTTTCAATATTCCCTTTAGGAGAAATTTTTCCGCAGGACATTACTGATGCTAATAAAAATGTGTATACTATACCTTTCATATTCATTTAAAATATTTCATATAAGATTAAACCTATAACCGTGCTTTCCAGTCCCATCAGAAAATACAATCCCACCACTCTCCAAACCATTCCCCATGATGTGTATGAATTTTTAAATGCATTCCAATACGTAACAGCAGGAAAAAGAAGAGCAATGCCGAATAAGAGTTGGTCGATGACAAAGAAAATCTTTGAAACCGGTTTCCACAAGCCGATCAGACTCACTATATCGTCCAACAAAAATAGGATTAAAATTCCTAAAAGACTAACAGTTCCGATGATAAAATGTTCGGCAATATTCAATTTTATTCTTCTGAAAAGAAAATATGCATTGACCGCAAGCATCGGAATGATGACAAATAAAACAGCCTTTGAATACTTCGACAGGAAATCTTTAACTTCGGAATCGTCGGCAAGAACCTCTGCCGATGCAAATTTTTCATAATAATGCAATCCTAATACATTAAAACTGAAAAGAACCAGTAACAACGGGATAAAATTGTTGTATCTGATTCTTTTTCCTGCAATATAATCCATTGCCGTTTTGCCGGGCCTGAATATAATATCTTTTAAAGTATTGAAAAACCTGGCCTCAACGTGCCAGATTGATCCTAAAATATCATTTTTGATAATAGATTTCGGAGTTATTCTTGCTGTGTCGGTCTTCTGTCCGCAATGAGGACAAAACTCATCGGAAACTGAATGGCCACAGTTTAAACAACTCTTTTGATTCATCTTAAATCACCTCATCTATATTATAATTTTTATGCTCTCGGTTTGTTCTGATGATCATTTCTCCTAAGAACCCCGCGATAAAAAGCAATGTTCCCATCAGCATCATTGTTAAAGCAATAAAAAACCATGGGTTATCGGTAATCAGATGACCGTACATACCTCTTGCCACATCAATCAATTTTGAAATGCCCAGCCAAAGTGCCGAAAGGAAACCTACAATAAACATTAATGTTCCTACTGCCCCAAAAAAATGCATCGGTCTTCCCCCAAAACGACTTACAAACCAAAGGGTTACCAAATCCAGGAAACCTCTGATGAATCTTTCGGTTCCGAATTTTGAAGTTCCGTAAGGTCTTGCCTGGTGCTGAACTTCTTTTTCCGTAATTCTTCTGAACCCGGCATTGGCAGCCAAAACCGGAATATAACGGTGCATATCACCATACACATCGATGGTTTTTACCACTTGTTTTTTGTATGCCTTCAATCCACAGTTGAAATCATGAAGATACACTCCGGAAACTTTTCTTGCAGCTGCATTGAACAATTTTGACGGTACATTTTTCGTCATTACGTTATCAAAACGTTTCTTCTTCCACCCCGAAACAATGTCGTAATTTTCATTAACAACCATTGAATACAATTCCGGAATTTCTTCCGGGAAGTCCTGAAGGTCTGCATCCATGGTGATAATCACATCGCCATTGGTTCTTTCAAAGGCAGCATGAAGCGCCTGGGATTTTCCGTAGTTTTTAGAAAATTTAATGGCATGGATCTGAGGATTCTGAACTTTCAGATTTTCAATAATACTCCATGACAAGTCTGTGCTTCCGTCATCTACAAACCAGATCTCATACGATAAGCTGTTGGATCTGCATACATTATCAATCCTTGAAAAAAGCTCTTCCAAAGAATCTTCTTCGTTTAATAACGGAATAACTATAGATAAATTCATTTAATTTTAGTAAAAAATTATTCTTTAATTTCTGGTTCCTGGTAGATTGTTCTGGTTCTGAAAAACGCTCCGAAAAACAACGACAAAACTACGTAAAATATAAGTACCGCGGCAAAATATCCTGAAAAATGACTCGCGGTAAGCATATCTTTTCCTTTAACTGCTTCCGGCGTAAAACTTTGAAGTCGTTCTTTATATTTCTGATCGAGCTCATCAATATCTTTCTGATGTTTTAAAATTTTTCTTGCAGAAGTATATTCTTTATCCAATTCCGACTTCTGTCTTGTTACATATTGGTAATTTAACAGTTTTTTCGCATCGGTATCAACGAAATTCAGAAAGGCGTAAATGCTTAAAATCGATAAAATTCCACCGATAAACATTGGCACAAAAGCTCTTTTAAAGGCTTCTTTAAAGCTTACTGTTTTATGGCTGCTCCAATATGTTTTAACAGACCAGAACGCTGCACCGGCATAAATAATGGGCAAAACAAAAGCATTGGCTTTCAATGAAATATCAAAATATTCGACTCCTGAAAAGAAGTAATACACTGCGAAAAAAACGATCATCGTAGCAGCAAACAGTAAAATTCCTAAGGTGGAAGGGCTTTTCGTCATATCTAATTTTTTAAAAAAATATTGAAAAATTATTGGTCTTACATTCAGCAATTTAGCAGTGGTAAAGCCATTTTTCAATTATTTTTTCTGTCATATTATTTTTAAGTTTACAAAATAATGCTATCTTTGCACCGGCAAGTCCTAAACAACCAGCTCCTGAGAATCCTCCAGGGTGGGAACGCAGCAAAGGTAATTGGTCGTAGCGGTGTGATTTAGGTAGCTTGCCATTTTTTTTTGGTTTAAGTTGAAGAGAGGTAATTTGAAGATTATCTTTTTTTGTTTCCGACAACTTCAACATTTCTTTTTTGTTTTTCAAATTACCTCTCAACATTTATTTAAAATTCGAACGTTTCTCCTAATTTCGGTAAAACAAGTTCCACATTTTTATCTGCAAAATGCTTTAGCGCACTTTCATGATTAATTTCAATAGCAGGGAATGTATCAAAATGACATCCGATCACTTTCGGTGTTTTCAATAATTCTGCTGCTGCAAAAGCTGCTTTTCTCGGACACATTGTGTAATGACTTCCAACCGGAAGGATAGAAAGGTCTAAATTTCCGTATAATCTTGGAAACAGTTCCATATCTGCCATTACACCGGTATCGCCTGCAAGATATAGGTTTCTGCCTTCAGGTAGCCTGAAAATGTACCCTACGGGAACACCTCCGTAGCTTCCGTCAGGAAACGAGCTTGTGTGATGGGCAGGAACCATGGAAATTTTAAGATCGTCGATTTTTGCCGATCCTCCTAAGTTCACATCATCCGTATTTTTTGCACTTTTAAAATATCCGCAGATTTCAGGAACTGCTATAATTGTTGCTTCAGGATGATGCTGTAATACTTCTTCCACATCAGCGATATGATCCCCGTGCGCATGAGTCAGTAAAATATAATCGATTTTCTGTGCAGAAATATCAAATCCTGATTCCGATTTTTTGTAATTGTAAAAAGGATCCGATAAAATTGTTTTGTTTTTGTAGGTGAACAAAAAACAGTTTTGTCCCAGATATTGTATTTTCATTTTTAATTTATTTTTGAATTGTTTATAACTAGATGCGTCGACAAGCTCAGCATGACAGATCATGCTTTATTTAATGAAAGAAGTTAAGTCCTAAAGCTGTAAGAACTGCCATCATAAACGTCATAATTCCCACCTGCTTTAAGAACGGATCAAGCTCTCTCGGGTTTTTAACAGCCATAATCTGCCTTCTGATTTTCATTAACGGAAGCATCAGAATCATCACGATAAAAACATAATAATTCTGAGTCTGAAAGAACCCGTTGACCGCTAAAAACATCAACATTAAGATTAAAGGAAGCTGCAACAGAATCATTTCGTAAATCATTGCATTTTTAAATCCGATCCTCAATGCAAAGCTGTTTTTTCCTGATAATTTATCGCTTTCGATATCTCTCATATTATTAAGATTCAGGACGGCCATACTCATCATTCCTACTGCCGTTCCGGGCAAAAGCATATCCCAGCTGAACGATTTTGTAAACAGGAAATAACTTCCGCAAACTGAAACCAATCCAAAGAAAATGAATACGAAGATATCTCCCAGTCCCATATAACCATAAGGTTTTTTACCAACCGTATATCCGATAGCTGCTAAGATACTTGCAACACCAAGGCCTATAAAAATGTAAAATTCATTCATATAATCCGGGATGAAAGCTGCATACAGAAGCGCCACTGTTGCCACAAAAGACAAAATTGAAAGCAGGATCACTGCATTTTTCATCTGTTTCGCCGTTATTCTTCCTGAGGCTACCGCGCGTGATTCCGCTTCGGTAACTCTTTTCGCATCGGTACCTTTTACCCCGTCGCCGTAATCATTGGCATAGTTTGATAAAACCTGATACAATAAAGTCACTAAAAGTGCGAGTGCAAAAATTTTCCAGTCCCATATTCCGCCTTCACCGTACAATCTCCATCTGGCAATGAAAGCACCCATAATAATTCCGCTTAAAGAGAGCGGCAATGTTCTAAGCCTTGCGGCTTTTATCCAGTCAGTCATAGTTTATAAGTAATGAGTAATTGGTAATAAGTAATGCCGTTATTGCTCATTACTTATTACCAATTGCCTATGTTTAAGATATCCATTGATCTTCCCCGAAATTAGGTTTTCTTTTTTCAAGGAATGCATTTCTCCCTTCTTTCGCTTCTTCCGTCATGTAGGCAAGACGCGTTGCTTCTCCGGCAAAAACCTGCTGACCAACCATTCCGTCGTCAGTAAGGTTCATGGCGAATTTCAGCATTCTGATGGAAGTCGGGGATTTGGCTAAAATTTCCTGTGCCCATTCGTAAGCCGTGTCTTCCAGTTCTGCATGAGGAACCACTTTGTTTACCATTCCCATTTCTAAAGCTTCCTGCGCAGAATAGTTTCTACCTAAAAAGAAAATCTCACGGGCTTTTTTCTGTCCTACCATTTTTGCCAAATATGCAGAACCATAACCTCCGTCGAAACTGGTAACATCAGCATCCGTTTGTTTGAAAATAGCGTGTTCTTCACTCGCTAATGTTAAATCACAAACTACGTGAAGAGAATGTCCGCCTCCGACAGCCCATCCCGGAACCACTGCAATAACGACTTTCGGCATAAAACGGATCAGTCGCTGAACCTCCAGAATATTCAATCGATGTCTGCCATCTTCTCCCACATACCCCTGATGACCTCTTGCTTTTTGATCTCCACCACTGCAGAAAGCCCAGCCTCCGTCTTTAGGACTTGGCCCTTCTCCCGAAAGCAGCACAACTCCTATCGAAGGATCTTCATAAGCATCGTAAAAAGCATCATATAATTCCGATGTCGTTTTGGGTCTGAAAGCATTGCGAACTTCCGGTCTGTTGAAAGCGATTCTTGCGACACCATTACTTTTTTTATAGGTGATATCTTCGTATTCTTTGGCGGTTTTCCACTCAATCATTTTTGTAAAAATTTTTCCCAAAGATACGGAATTGCACAGAATTTTAACATTGATTTCTCATGATAATGATGGAAAAATATGACTTCTGAAAGAAAGTTGAACCCAGTAAATCCGGCGCATAAAAAAAGACGCTGATCGAGCGTCTTTATATGGTTGAAATTACTTCAATTAAAGCATTTTAAGATTGTTTACTTCCAGTTCTGTAAGGATTCTCCAGTGTCCTCTTTTGATGTTCTTTTTCGTCAGTCCTGCAAACATTACTCTGTCTAAGGCTTCCACTTCATATCCTAATCTCTGGAAAATTCTTCTGATAACACGGTTCCATCCGATATGGATTTCTATTCCGACTTCATTTTTAGGTTTTCCTTCAATAAAAGAAATCTGATCTACCACAGCCACTCCTTCATCAAGACGAATCCCTTCAGCAATCAGCTTCATGTCTTCATGCGTCAGTTTTTTATCTAAAGTAACATGGTAAATTTTCTTTGCATCGAAAGACGGATGGGTTAGCTTTTTGGTCATGTGCCCGTCATTGGTTAAAAGGATAACTCCGGTTGTAGAACGATCCAGTCTTCCTACAGGAAACAGACGGTATGGCGAAGCATTGGCTACAAGATCCATCACTGTTTTTCTGGCTTTATCGTCTTTGGTGGTAGAAATATATCCTTTCGGTTTATTCAAGAGAACGTACACCGGCTTTTCAGGTGTGATATTCTGTCCGTCAAATACTACTTTATCGGTTTTCTGAACCTGATAACCCATTTCAGTGATTACTTTTCCGTTGACCTCAACCAATCCCTGAATAATCAAATCATCTGCTTCTCTTCTGCTGCAGATTCCGGAATTAGCGATATACTTGTTCAGACGGATAGTGTCTTTATGAATATCTTTATCGAGTTTGGTCAGCCTCCTTTTCTGTACAAAAGATTTATTTTTATCTTCACGGTTCTCTGTTCCCGGTCTTTTTCCGTATTTCAGGCTGCCTCTTTCGTATTTATCTCTGGTATCAAAGTTATTGGGTCTACTTCCCCCTCTTTTCGGTGCAGATTTTCCAAAAGATTTCTTTTCTTCCCCGGCACCGGTTATATAAGGCTCCTGTTCGGTTTTTCCGTATTTCTTATCCATTCGAGCCTGGTAACTGGTATCACCGCTTCTTCTAGACTCCGAATTTCTCTCTCCTGCTTTCGGGAAAGATTTTTTGAAAGGTTTTGATTCTGAAGAATTTCCAGATCTGGAAGCACGAGAATTATCAGAATTTTTCTTGGTTGAAATTCTTGGTCTCTTTGGTCGTTCTGAATTATTATTATCTCTGCTCATTCTAAAAATTTCTGCAAAGATAGTATATTTAACAACGAGTTAAAAATTAAGAATCATAACTTTGCATATCGTCTTACGATTAATACAACAGAAAATCCGGAAATGATAACAATATTAAACGACAACTTTTCGCAATTAAACGATTTCTTACAATCAAAATCTTTCAGCAAAATTTTTATTCTCGTTGATGAAAACACGCATGAATACTGTCTTCCTGTTCTTCTGGGAAATATGGAAACGGATCTGGCTTTTGAGATTCTTGAGATTGAGCCGGGCGAAGAAATGAAAAATATTCAGACTGCCAATCAGCTTTGGGAAATTCTTACCGAAATGCAGGCAGACCGCAAAGCGCTTGTCATTAATCTTGGAGGCGGCGTGATTACAGACATGGGTGGTTTCGTGTCTTCCACTTATAAGAGAGGAATACAGTTTATTAATATTCCTACTACCCTTTTATCAATGTGTGATGCTTCCATTGGAGGAAAAACGGGAATTGACCTGATGCATTATAAAAATATGGTGGGAACTTTCACTTTCCCTGAACAGATTTTTATTTATCCTAAATTTTTGGAAACACTTCCCTATAAAGAACTCAGAAGCGGCTTTGCGGAAATGCTGAAACATGGACTAATTGCGGATAAAAAACATTGGGAAAACCTCATCCATATTTCCAAACTGGATGTAGAGGCCATTATTCCTCATATTGGGACTTCTATGGAAATTAAACAAAGTATTGTGCAGCAGGATTTTCAGGAGAAAAATATCCGTAAGACCCTTAATTTCGGACATACGATAGGACATGCCGTTGAAAGCCTGTGCCTGAGCCAGGGAAATCCTATTCTTCACGGAGAAGCTGTTGCGATGGGAATGATTACTGAAACCTATCTTTCTTTAACGGAAGGGCTTATTCCTGAAGAAACCTGTACCGTTATTATTGAAAATATTCAAAAGCATTATCCTTACCTTGATATCAGTGACTTTAAAGACGATGATATTTTTGAGCTTCTCATTAATGACAAAAAGAATACGGACAGTAAAATTAATTTTTCATTGATTTCAGAAATCGGTTCGTGTACTTTTGATTATCAATGCAGCAAAAAAAGCATTGCTTCTTCCATAGAATTTTATAGAAAATTAAATGATCCTGACGTTATTTAGCCCCAAAAAAAGTTTAAAATAAAGTCAAAGCTAGAGGAATTTTTGAATTTAGAATATTTCTAAAAATGAATTATATTTATTTTGTAAATATTTGAAATACAATTTTTTATATGAAAGGTAAATTCTCTTTAAAAATCGCTATATCCTGATATTTATCATGATTTTATTTTTTGGCAAGCAATTTGAAAGATACTCCCCGTCAATTTAGTTGACAGTAGTAAAATTTAAAATTAGAAAGTAAATTATCAAAAATTAAAGTTATGAAAAAATTAATTTTAGGAATAGCACTTACAGCTGGTTCATTGGCATTTGCCCAGACTACGACTACCACTTCCACTTCGTCTGCTTCTCCTGTAGCATTCGGTGTTAAGGCAGGAATGAACGTTTCTTCGTTAACAAATGAATCAGGATTAGATGACCAAGGATCTAAAATAGGTTTCAACGCGGGTGTTTTTGCAAATATCCCGGTAGCGACTTCTTTCAGCATCCAGCCGGAAGTTTTATATTCTCAGTATGGAGATAAGTATGACCAGACTATTGCAGGAACACGTTATTCTAGTGCAAGACATTTAGACTATATTGCTGTTCCGGTAATGTTTCAATATAACATTATTCCAAATCTTTATTTAGAAGCAGGTCCTGAATTTGGTTTCCTGGTAAATGCTAAGAATAAATTAAAAAATGAAACTGATAACAATACAATTAATGAATCTGGAGATTACAAGGATAGCTTAAACAAATTCAACTTTGGTATTGGTCTTGGTGCAGGATACTATTTCACAGATAATATCGGTATTACAGCAAGATACGTGGCTGGTCTTACTGATATTGCGAAAGACAGACCAAGCAATTCTGATGCAATCAGAAACAATGTATTCCAGGTTGGTTTAGCATTTAAATTCTAAAACAATTTTGATTTCAATACTAAAAAGGTCAGGCTTCTTCGAAGCCTGACCTTTTGTTTTGTATTCGGCAAAATTTAATTAAATAATTCTATTTCTTCTCCTTTACCTACAGGATATTGCTCTGTAAAACACCCGAAACAGTGGTTGGCAGAACCAAGAATTTCTTTTAAATTTTCAACACTTAAGAACTCAAGTGAATCTACTCCAAGATAGTCTCTCAACTCGGCAGTTGTCATGTTAGCAGAGATAAGATCATCTTTGGAAGGGGTATCTATTCCCAGATAACAAGGAGCGATAATTGGCGGAGAAACACTTCTGAAATGAATCTCTTTTACTCCTGCATCTTTTAGAATTTTCACCAGCCTTTTCGATGTTGTCCCACGAACGATGGAATCATCGATAATTACAACACGTTTGTCTTTAATTTCAGAGATGATTGGATTTAACTTTAGATTTACTACTCGCTCCCTCATTTCCTGAGTAGGAACGATAAAACTTCTTCCGATATACCTGTTCTTAATCAAAACAGGACGGAACGGAATTCCTGAAGCTTTAGCAAAACCAATAGCGGCCGGAACACCTGAATCCGGAACACCTATTACCACGTCGGCTTCTACCGGTGCCTGATGCCAGATTTTTTCTCCGGATTTTTCCCTGATTTCATAAACATTTATATTTTCTAATGAGGAGTCAGGTCTTGCAAAATAAATGTACTCGAATGAGCAGATTCTCTGTTTTCCTTTTTCTTCATCAGCCATATAAGAGTGAAGTTTTCCAGGCTCGTTTTCATTAGTGTAGACGATTTCTCCCGGTAAAATATCACGGACATATTGCGCACCAACTGCATCCAAAGCTACAGATTCTGAAGCTACGACGTATGATTTTTCATCGATCGCTCCCAATACCAAAGGTCTGATTCCATTAAAATCCCTGAAAGCAAAGAATTTGTTTCTTGTCATCCCGACAACAGAATATGCTCCCTCAATCTTTTCCATCGTCACTTTAATAGCTGCGCGAAGTCCGAGATCAAGGTTTTTCTGAATTAAACGGAGGATAACCTCAGAATCGGAAGTAGCTCTGAAAACTACACCTTCTGCTTCCAGTTCGGCCTTCAGTTCTTTTGCATTGGTAAGGTTACCGTTGTGCGCAATAGAAAGAATAATCTGGTCGTATTCGTTTTTGGCGAAAAAGGGCTGGAAGTTATATTTTTTCTTATCTCCTGCAGTCGTGTAGCGGGTATGCCCGATTGCAGAATTTCCCATAAAAGTTTCCGGATCCGGGATTTCTTTATAAACGTCCAAAACCAACCCTTCATCTTTCATGTTGGTGATTCTTCCGTTCTTCAGAACAGAAATACCACATGCTTCCTGACCTCTGTGCTGTAATGCAAAAAGACCAAACTGTGAAAGCGAAAACGTGTCGAGGTCGTTATCAGAATACATCCCGAAGATCCCGCACTCCTCATTAGGAGCATCCAGTCTTTCTTCCTCCTGCGTTCTGAAGAGATTTCTTCCGTAGGTTTGGGTTTCAAACTGTTTTAAATATTCACTTTTATGAATGTCTAAACTTTTCATTTCTATTTTTTCTAATCTAGATTTTATTTGGTAGATCTTTTAATTAGATGAAAAATTAAATATTATGTTAAATAAAAAACTTACATCTCATTAGTGTCTGAGTTTATTTACCCAAAGCTTCTTTCAGTCTGTTGTAGATCTCAACATAGGCTTCAGTAACTTCACCAAGATCTCTTCTGAATCTGTCTTTATCCAGCTTTTTCATGGTGTCTTTATCCCAAAGTCTGCACGTGTCGGGAGAAATTTCGTCTGCAAGGATAATTTCGCCATCTGAAGTTTTTCCCAATTCGATTTTAAAATCAACCAGGATAATATTCATTTTATCGAAAAGATCGATCAGAATGTCATTGATATCAGAAGTAAGCTCATACATTTCGTCAAGCTCCTCATACGTTGCAGCACCTAAGAAAACTGCGTGGTGATCGTTGATAAGCGGATCTCCCAACTCATCTTTCTTGTAGCAGATATCGAAAATGGTAACCGGAGATTTGATTCCTTCTTCCACTCCAAGTCTTTGAGCCATGCTTCCTGCAGAATAGTTTCTTACAACCATTTCTAAAGGAATGATGGATACTTTTCTTACCAGCTGCTCTCTTTCGTTCAATTGTTTTATGAAATGAGTCTTGATTCCTTTTTCATTTAAGTATTCAAAGATAAGCGTTGTGATGGCGTTGTTCATTTCGCCTTTCAGGTCAACAGATCCTCTTTTCTGAGCATTAAATGCAGTAGCATCGTCTTTGAAACGCACGATTACCTGATCAGGATTATCGGTAGCAAATACCTGTTTTGCCTTACCTTCGTACAACATTTCTTTCTTTTCCATTTCTAAATTGTCTTTATTAGATTTATATTTATTTGATTACAATTCCCGTTAAAACTGCTATTCCGAAACTCAGGAGCGTACCGATGAGTACATATTCCGTAAGCTTTCTTTGCTTAGCCTGTGCCAGATCGCTGAACCTGAACACTGATTTTGCTGCTACCATAAATCCTACACCTTCCCAATGATCTACGACAATGAAGGTAAAAACCATGAGTCGTTCCAGGATTCCTATATATTTTCCGGCATTGGATAATGATTCGGTCTGAATATTGCCGGCTGTTTCCGGAGCCGGTGTCCAGGAAGACAGTAATATTCTGATCATCACGGATGCCGGTGTCGTTAAGAACAAGGCAGCCCCTAATATTTTTAAAATGGTGAGATCTTTAAGAAAACCAAAACTAAATTCGTTGTGATAAAAAGATATTCCCGCAATTACTAAAATATGCAAAGCCTGATCTGCAAAAAACCAGTTTTTTTTATTCTGTACTTTCTGAAAGCTGAGTTTTGCAGCATCTATTATAAAATGTGAAATGCCTATCAGAGCGGCAACCCACCAAAGCTGTATATTCCAAAGAAAGATAAAACTCAATACGGTATGAATGAGTACATGAAAGTACAGATATATACTTTTCAGTTTTTTGCTTTCTTTATCTGCAACCCATGAATTTGGCTGGAGAATAAAATCTCCGAGTAAATGTGCCAATATGAGCTTAATAAAAATCATGCTTAAAGTTCTGCTATTTTCTTTCTGAAATATTGATTGGTTTCCACGATCAGCTCGTAGTTGGCGCGCTTTAGCCTCTGGCTTACCGAAGACTGTGAGATGGCAAATTTTTTCGCCAGATCTTCCTGTGTAATTTCTTTATTCATGATCATTTCATGGATAATCTCGGCAGTAGCCATCGTCCAGTTATCGAAATCTTTTGAAGACCATTTGAGTAAAATATTAAGATCCCTGTTGACAGAGTCATTGGAAGTTTTTACGGAAACAGTGTGTCCGTCATTTTTAAGATCATTGAGTAATCTTCCTGAATGCACGTAAGCGGTTCCGTTTGATTCGGTGATTTTATCGGAAGAAAAATTTTCCTCACCTATACCGATAGCCATTCGTACGTCTAAGTTTTCCTGACTCTTAATGAGTGATTTAATCGCTAAAAAACGCCAGAAGACATCATCAATATTACATTTAAACTGAAATTCGTCGCCTCTGTAGATTTCCCATGTCTGGGGAGCACTTCCCCACTTTTCGAGAAGATTTTTCAGTCTGGTAATCCAAACTTCCGTATCCGCATGCTGTGAATTAATAATATCTCCGGTAATGACCGCTATCATTCTGCAAATATAAGCATAATTACTTATAAATAAAAAATATAAGCCCGGAGACTTATAGATATTGCATATTGCTGCATGTTTGTCTATCAATTTTAATGATTTATGGTCTGAATCTTTGGGAAATATCAGTCACCGTGTGAATTAATAGCCCGGATTGCAGCGGCATCCTTTAATATTTTGGTTTCGGCGGCTTTGCCGCCGAAACCAAAATATTAAAGATACAGCGAAAAGCCGGATCAGCTTCTAAAAACAAAAAAGTGTTTAACAATTAAACACTTTGATCATTTATTCCTGAACTTTATTTTTACGATTGATAAAATAATATACCGGAAGCCCAAGCAAAACCATTACGAATCCCGGCCAGGTGTACTGCTGTTTATAGATCAGCAACAGAATACAGAATCCAGTACCGATCAGAAGATAGATAACAGGTGTTAAAGGATACAGCCAGGTTTTATAAGGCCTTTCTATTTCCGGTTTTTTAAATCTCAGATAAATAACTCCGAAAACGGTAATCATGTAAAATAATACAATAACAAAAGAAATCATATCCAAAAGGTTTCCATACTGGCCGCTTAGACATAATATCGAAGCCCAGATTCCCTGCATCCACAGTGCATTCTCCGGAACTTCATTTTTATTGTTTCTCTCCGCCTGTCTGAAAAACATTCCGTCTTTGGCCATAGTCTGAAAAACTCTTGCTCCTGCGAGAATCAACCCGTTGTTGCATCCGAAAGTGGAGACCATTACAAGGACGGCAATAATGGCAGTACCCGCACTTCCGAAAATAAAGTGTGAAGCTGCTACCGCTACTCTGTCATTTTCTGCAAATGCAATGGAATCTCTGTCAAGAGCATTCAGGTAAACATAATTAACAGCAATGTATAAGATCATAACGGCTGTTGTTCCGTAGATCATCGATTTAACAACATTTTTTTTAGGATTTTCAATTTCTCCCGAGACAAATGTCACACTTTCCCACGCTACGGAGCTGAACACAGAACCCACCATAGCAGCGGCAATTCCTCCAAGAAGAGTCATTCCTCCGATAGGTTCCCAGCCTTCTTTCAGAAAGTTTCCGAGGCTGTCTTTGTTTAGATTGCTGAAAGATTTGTATTCTAAGCTGAAGTTTTCCGCCAGATGAGAAATGTCTACCAGGATAAAGCCTGCAGCAATTAATCCCAATAACGCTATAATTTTTGAGCCTGTAAAGATATTCTGCAATAATTTACCGCTTTCTACTCCTCTTGTATTAATGTAGGTAAGCAAAAGGATAATGGCGATGGCAAGCATCTGAATCCATGTAATTTTAAATTCGCCACTTTGGAAAATTGGGGCTGCATCGTTGAGAGCCGGAATAAGGTAGGCCGTGAATTTTCCGAATGCCATTGCAACGGCAGCGATGGTACCTGTTTGTATCACTGTGAAGAGCCCCCATCCGTAAAGGAATCCCATTCTTTTACCAAATATTTCTTTAAGGTAGGTGTATTGTCCGCCCGCTTTCGGAAATAACGCTGAAAGTTCGCCGTAGCTGATAGCCGCAGCAACCGTCATGATCCCTGTGATGACCCAGACAACAATCATCCAGAAGCCTGACCCGAGGTTACGCATCATGTCTGCGCTGACAATGAAGATTCCGCTTCCGATCATTGAGCCCATTACCAACATGATGGCGTCCCAAAGTTTTAGTTTTTTCTGCATAGTGAAGTATAGGCTTCAAATATAAATAAATATAGAATTAGTTTTTATTTTGTTTTTGAATTAAGATAAAATATGATTGAAAGGTGTATTTTTTTAAACGCTAAGGGCGCAAGGGTTATTTTAATAATGAGAACCTTATTTTTGAGCGCAAGGGCACTCTGTTTAGCAAATGATAGCAGTGTATTATGTGGGAATACCTTGGCTCTGTAAAACGCCATTACGAAAGGATTATGCAAGATAATTGGCTGATTTCTTTGTGGGCGTTACGTTAAAAAAGAATTAAGAAATAGCGAATTAATTGGCTGAAAAGCTAACCTGCATTTTGTCAGTTTACAGCCTTTTTAAGATTCAGATTTTATTAGTACTTTTGAAAAAAAATCAATATGAAATTCAAATCATTATTATTTGCAGTAGCAGTGAGTGTTTCCACTTTTGCTTTTGCACAGGAATCAAAAAAATCCGGTCCGCCTGCAGGAAATGCTGTTGTAGGTGATGTTTACGGAGGAGGCGTTGCTTCCAATGCAGAGTCTAAGGCAATTTCCGTAGATAAATTAAGCAAAAAACTAAAAAAGAGTGACAAAAAAGTGGAGAACGTTGCCGTAAAAGGTAAGGTAACTGATGTATGTGATAAAAAAGGTTGCTGGCTAACTATCCAGACAGAAGATAATTCTCAGTTTTTCGTAAAAATGAAGGATTATGCATTCTTCGTACCTACTGCATTAAAAGGGAAAAACGTAGTATTAGAAGGTACTGCCGAAAGAAAAGTAACCTCTGTGGATGAACAGAAGCATTACGCGGAAGATGCTAAAAAACCACAATCCGAAATCGATGCCATCAAAGCTCCGAAAGAAGAGATCAGGTTTGTTGCCAATGGAATCAAGGTTGTTAACTAAGAGTTTCTCTATAATAATAAATCATTTCTGTAAACAGAAGAAAAATCATAAATGCAAAAGCGGAACCTTCGGTTCCGCTTTTGCATTTTAATCTTCAATGAGAAAATTTACCTCTGCATCCAATTTAGGATATTTAGTCGGGCAAATAAATTTTTTACCGGTACAGTCTATTTCCTTCCATCCTTTGCGCTGTTTTACATCACCTACTTCCATCACAAACGGAACAAAAGAAATTTCATCCATTCCTTCTTCTTTTACCTCCCGGTATTGAACAGCAATATCCAGCACACATTCATGGTCCGTATTGAGCTTTACATTGCGGTAGATGATATCGTAATGTGTTTCTTTATTTTCCGGAATTTCAAGATAAGCTTCCCAACCTTCTGTATCAGAATTTAGCTCAATCATTGTTTTTAATGCATAATAAAAAGCAATAGTATAGTATTTCCGGGTTCCTGTTCTCGTGTAATCATCTGCAAAATGTCCGCCTTCAAAAAGAATCGTAGGCATTCCGGCTTTGATAAAATTATCGCCCGTAGAAGCAGGGTAAAATTCATCGGAATACCTTCCGATCTGGTTTGGGATCAGTTCCTTTAAATGAGTATAAATACCGGCTATTACAGCCATACATTTCTTTCTGTTTTCGGTAACGGTACGTTCAACATTTTCAGAGGGAGCAAGAAATGAAAGAGTAGCCGGATGAATACCGTCTGTAGTAAAAATCGTTCTCTGCTCGTGAAGGTTCAGTGCATAATCATATTTTTTATTTGTAACAGCAGCTTTCAATAATTTGATTTCCTTGCTGGCTTCATTATGGAAATCTCTGTTCAGGTCAATATCTGAGGCATTCAGCCTGGTCCACCTTTCAGATCCGTCAGGATTGAGCATGAATATAAAGTCGAGTTGTATATTATCAAACAGTTCATCTCTTAAATCAGGAGCCTTATTTAAAGAAAACAACAAATCGAGCATGGCATGGGTGGCATTCGATTCATTTCCGTGCATCTGCGACCAGGCAAGAACATTAATGTTTCCTTTTCCTATTGTCAACTGATAAACCGGTTTTCCCAGATAAGATGTTCCGATCTCCCGAATATAATCGCCGAGATTCTTATGTAGGTACGAAAATAAATTTTCAGGGGAAATATAGCGATTTGGGAAATCAGGATTTTGCTGATAAATCTGTTCAAAGTTCATTGTGTAATAATTTACAAGAGTCAAATTTAGCCATTTTTTATTAGAAAATAAAATTAACATATGTAACATAGTTAAACAGTGTAAATTGACAGTTTGTCTGTGGATAAAATTGTGGATTAACAATAATTTAATCACTTAGTATTAAAATATTTAAAATCATAAATTTACAACATTTAATTAAACTTTAATTTTAAAATTACTTTAAGTAATAAAAAGTATAGTTATCTACATTTGGGCGTAATTCTCTTAAACAAGTTAAGCTGTGGAAAAAAATAAAAATACAGCAATATACAAATGTTAATTGTTGATAATTTAGAAATTTTAAATCAATTTTTTCTTGAGATTTAATGACATTTTAAAAATGTAAATTAAATAGGCAATAGAAAAAGTTTATCGTATCTTGTTTTGATGCAGATATGCAAAATCTCTTTAATAATAGTATCTAACCACTGCTTTCTACATCTAAAAGAGCTATAAAAATATACTTATTACGTTTAATCAGATATTTACCTGCTTCTACTCTATTCTTGTCGATTAACAGAATAAAAACACTGCTATTAACGATGAATACTAAGATATCTATCATCACAAAACCGGAGTTTTATCATTAAAGAGTTTACTTAATGTATTACTTTAAGTAAAACGTTCTGAAGGAGCATATGTGGAAAATTTGTTAAATAATAATTCTTGCATCTAATTAGTATAAATATAATATACTGAAAATCAGACATATATTAATTTACAGTTGTATACTAATAAATCATATTCTTATTTACATTTGTATTTGTCAATTGTAAATTTTATTTTTACATTTGTAAAGTGACTGAAACGCTTATTTTTATGAGTTTAAATGAAAGAATTTCCAAGGTTATCGAATATTCAGGATTGACGCCTTCTGAGTTTGCCGATGAAATCGATGTACAGCGCTCTTCTATTTCGCATGTAACTTCCGGAAGAAATAAACCTTCCCTGGAATTTATTATTAAAATAAAATCCCGGTTTCCTGAAATTCTTTGGGACTGGCTTGTAACCGGTGAAGGTCAGATGCTGAAATCGGATTTACGGGAAATTGATGAAACAGAAACTAAAGTACCTGATATTACTGAGGAAGAAAAATCTAAACCAACCTCACTTCCCGATCTTTTTACCATGATGAACGATGATGAAGATTTTGGTGCGGAAGAAAGTGAAATAGAGACTCCACCACAAATTCCCACAGAATCGTTTACAGCGTATCAAAGTAAAGCTGAAGAGAAAATATCCGATTCTCAGCGATTAGAAAATTATATTCCTGCAAATACGATTCAATCATCTGAAAACAAAGGCGTTGCAATAAAACGTATTGTTATTTTTTACGAAAACGGTAAATTTGAGAGTTTTGAACCTTAAGCTGCAAATTTTATATAAAAAAAGCCTTACAAAATGATGTAAGACTTTCTATTTTACAAAAGAGAAATTTATTTGTTCTTTCTTCTTTCAAGTTCTTTTTTAATAAGTCCGAGTTCTCTTCCGGTCTGTCCGGCTACGGAAGTATTTTCCTGTGCTCTCCTTGTAAGGTAAGGAACGACATCTTTTACAGGGCCGTAAGGAAGATATTTGGCAACATTATAACCTTTATCAGATAGATAGAATGTAATGTTATCACTCATCCCGTATAACTGTCCGAAATAGACGTGATTATTGCTGTTTTCAAGGCTTTTCGCCTTCATTTTGTCCATCACAAGTTCAGAGGAGATTTCGTTATGGGTCCCAAAAAATGTGGAAACTTTATCAAGGTGATTCATCACAAAATCAATTCCGGCATTGTAATTTTTATCCGACGCTTCTTTAGTCGGCTGAATCGGATCATGGTATCCTTTCTCAGCAGCTCTGGCTCTTTCTTTTTCCATGTAAGCACCGCGAACGATCTTGTAGCCGATAAAATACCCTTTCGCTCTTGCTCTCTGTACATGCTCTTCCATATACTCAAGCCTTCCGGTACGGTACATCTGAATGGTGTTCCAAACGATAGGTTTTTCCTGATTATATTTCTCCATCATCTCTTCACAAAGCTGGTCGGCAGCATCCTGCATCCATGTTTCCTCCGCATCTACCATTACTTTTTTGTCATTTTCGTGACATAATTTACATACTTCATCAAACCTTCTGACTACTCTTTCCCATTCTTCTTTCTGGCTGGTAGTAAGTTCGGCATTCTTTCCAACCGCTTCATACAAATCAATTCTTCCAAAAGCAGTAGGTTTAAATACAATAAAAGGAATGGCAGGATTTCCCACAGAAAATTTTACGATATCTTTAATCTCTGTACAGACTGCATCAAAGGTTTTTTCATCTTCTTTGCCCTCAATAGAATAGTCGAAAATACTTCCTACACCTCTTTTGAAAAGCTGTTTCACTACTTTCATACTTTCTTCCCGGGTTTCGCCGCCGCAAAACTGCTCAAACAAGGTTTTTTTTACGATTCCGGTTACGAAAGGAAAATTGTTGTGAACGGTGAAATTAAGAAGAGAAGTTCCTACTTTTGTGAGTGAAGGCTGCTCAATCATCTTGAACATCCAATACGCTTTTCTTAACTGTGTATCAGATTTATCTGCAAATGCGATTTTAGTATCGTTAAAAATGGGCATTACTTATATAATTTAAGGTTCTGCAAAGGTAAGAATAACCGCAGGTTTTTTAAAGAAATTTTTCCTACAATTTGCCCTCCAATCCGCTCAGCAGCATGGCTATAATTCCTGCAAAAACCCAAAATCTGAGAATATTGATGATAAAAAAATTGTTCCTTCTGGAATGGCTGATAATCAAATAAATACACAGAATGAAAATAAAAAGGCCTGCAGCAAAATAATATGCCATAAATCCTGCAATTCCCGTTCGAAGAATCAATTTCATCGAAACAGCCATCGTAATCATCAGCAATGAAACAATGATTGCATCTGCCGTTTTATTACCAAAATAATTGGGGATCGTTGTATAACCAAATGCTTTATCCACGCTTTTTGTAAGAGTATCTTTCACAATATCAATGCATAATAAGATAAGGAAAAGAAATACAGCCATCAGGAGAACTTTCTTTGAAAATGTTTCATAATATACCATCATTCCAAAAAAAGGATATAGGGTAAGGCTGACGAAAGTAAGGTTATTGAGAATTAAAATACGGCTCAGCTTGTGGCTGTAGAACCACATAAAAAACTGATAAACAATAAAAAAAATAAATACATTATGAGAAATCATCCATGCAACGCCTAAAGAAATCACACTCAAAGCAAGATAAGCGTAAAGGAAATATTTCTGCTTGATAAAACTCTGAATCCTTGTCCTGAAAGGTTTTACAATATGATCTTTTTCAAAATCATAAAACTGATTGATAATGCCTCCCGCCAGAATGGTAACTACAGTACAGAAAATAATACCATGAACTTTAAAATCAAAGACAAATTTCCTGAAGCTCTCATCCTGATTAAAGAGGAAGAATGTTGAAACATACAATGCTAATGTAAGGAGTGCCGCAACAAAAAAGCGAGCTCCCAAAAGAAAGCCCACAAATTGTGAAAATCTGTAAATAAGAGATTTTTTAGTATGATTTTTCTCTTGGAAATTTTCTTTTTCAGAATTCATTTCCGGTTGTTTAGAATCTGTATATGACTTCTTTATTGAAGCCGTCAAGCATTTTTTCCGCTTTTTCGTAATCTTTGGTAAAGCCTAAAATATAGCCTCCACCACCGCTTCCGCAGAGTTTTAGATAATAAGCATTAGAATCAAGACCTTTTTTCCAAACGTTAAATAAACTTTCGGGAATCATTGGTCTGAAATGTTCATAAGCCCAATGGGAAAGCTTTTTAAGATTTCTGAAGAAAGGATTCATATCTTTTTTTAGGAAAGCATCAATACATGCATTGTTGTAGCGTATAAATTCCTCTTTCAGAGTTTTTCTGAATCCTTCGGTTTTCATTTTCTCAAAGAAAATCTGAACCATAGGCCCGGTTTCTCCGGTCATTCCGGAATCAATAAGGAAGATAGCACCTTTTCCGGCTTCGCTTGCAGGAATTGCCACTTTATCAACACTTTCTTTGCTTTCGATTAAAATCGGAAGATTCATATAACAGATAAGGGGATCAATTCCGGAACTTTTTCCGTGAAAATAGCTTTCCATCAATCCAAAAACATGTCTAAGACTTTTCAGTTCATCTTTGGAAATATTTTCAGGTTCATGTTTTGAGATTGAATATCGCTCAAAAATAGCGGCAACCAATGCGCCTGAGCTTCCGATTCCATATCCCTGAGGGATATTGCTATCGAAGAATAACCCGGAAGAAATTTCTTCTTTAAACTTTGAAACATTGAGTTCAAAATTTTCGGGAAGCTTCAGATCTTCAAGATATTCAGCGTATTTGTGTAAATGTTCATTAGATTTTTTTTCAAATTCGGAATCTAATGATGAGAACTTGAGGGTACCTTTATAGAAGCTATAAGGTAATGTCAAACCTTGGGAATCTTCAATGATTCCGTATTCTCCGAACAAAAGAATTTTTGCGTAAAATAATGGGTTTGTCATTTAGTTTAATAAATTTTTTTGCAAATGTAAAATTATTCTCCTGAATATAAGCAAAACCTGAGCCGAATTCTGATGTTTTTTAACATTCGTTATCAGTATTGATTTTTAAAATATTAAAAAAATCGGTTTCTTATCTTAAAGTTAATAAAAAAGCCTGAAATAATCAGGCTTATATTATAAAATATTTAAAATTATTGTTTTATTAATTTCTTGGTAACTTTTTGCTTTTCTGTTTCCACGGTTATCACATAATTTCCGGTCTGCATGGAGGAGATATTAACGTCCAGCCTGCTCCCTTTTAATGATGATTCTGCTCTTACAAGTCTCCCCGCTTCATCGAAAATCTTCAGTGATTTTAAAGCTTCTTTAGAAGAGATCGTTATTATGCTTTTAGCCGGATTTGGATAAATGCTTACTGCATTATCTTTGATATCAGCATCTTCAACAGCCAGCACAGAACATGAAAAATTGGCTTTCCAGCCGATATCATTTTCTGATTCATCTGAAACAAATCTTACTGTAAGGGCACCGGAGGGATGTGTGGAAGTAAATGTTCCCGGCAAAGTTGCTCCTGTTAAGCCATTTCCATTGGCAAATAACGGTGAACTTGTAGATGGTCCGTTATAAACATACATGAAATCATAATCCTGCTCGAGTCCGAATTCCGTAAAAGTCATAGACAGAGCTCCTGCTGTAGGATAAAATGTTTTTATGAAGGTCTGGTTGTTTCCATAGTTTGCGGTTGTTCCGCCTGTATCCGTAAATAAGGCTCCATTACACCAGTTGCCATCAGTCATAAACAATTGTGTTCTCTGGTATGCTGCCGAACAGTCTGTTCCCACCGATAGCAGGTAATAGGTTGCCGGCTGAAGATTTGAAAAACTCAAAGATTGAGAGGTGGTATTTCCGCTGCTGACAGAAGTTCCGTCAAATTTTGTCAGTTTATATTTCCAGGAAATGGATATCGCATCATTAAAACTGGCATTGGCGGAAGTCTGGGTAATATTAGAAACAGATAATCCTGAAATTGTAGTGCTGCAAGCCGTTATACAATCCGTCCCCAAACATGGTTTTGAATCTACCGTACTTCTTATCAGTGCACCAGGCTGAGAGCCGAAGCCGTTGGCAAAATTGACCCCTACTCCTGCAATAAGGTGACAATAACTCATGATTGTTCCTTTCACCGCAGATGAAGGAATCGGACCTGTAGGACATGTTCCTTCGGGAAAACCAGCTTGGGCTCCGCAGCCATCGATTGCTGTGGAATTTCCATTCCAGGCGCATGCATGTGTATGGGGAGAACCTAAACTATGTCCCATTTCGTGGGTCATCGCTGAGACTGTCCATGAATAAACAGGAACATTGCTGTAAGTTTGAGACGCTCCTGAATATGCGTGTCTGCTTGTTGTACAAAGTGAATTTACGTAGGCTACACTTGTTGTAGAAGGCTGGTTTACCAGGTGTGCAAGATCGCCATTGAAAGTTTGTCTATTTGTCCTGAAACTTGCAAGGTTTGCATTTGGAGTCCCTGTATAAGGATCAGGTGTAGTCCATACAAAAACCTCATTGAGAGCAATTTTTACATCATCATTGTTGTAAAGCGTAGCAATGTTATTATGAATGGCAGTAAGCCAGTTTGTTGTAGCAGTGATATCCGAACTGTTGTTTACATAAGGAGCATAGCATATTTCGTAATAAATTCTTACACAGTTTTGTGTGAGTACTTTACCTGCATTCTTTTGTGTATTCGGATCGAAGGATATTTTTTGATTTTGGTTTTCTGCCAACTCATCTACTCCGCAGATAAAAGGATTAAGACCTGTAAGTTTTGAATCTGAATAACTTACAAAATCGTTAGAATTTTTTGCTTTTCCTACAACAATATTTCCCAATTCAAGAGTAGAGGCTACCCCAACAATATCAGTATCGAAAAAGCTGAACGCTACTACCGACTGATTATCACCTTTTACAATTCCCTGATAATAAACTCCCGGAGTGTAGTCAGCTACTTCCCCTTTGCTTGTGGTCACTTTAAAATCTCTTGTGAAAATTTCATTTCTGTAAATTTCCATCGTGATTTGTTTTCCATCGAATGGAAAAGAAACTTCCAGATATTCCGGTTTGTCGTGAACAAGTTTTTTGAGTTGTTTAAGATCAATGCTCAAGACAGAAATATCTGTTGCTGCTCTTTTATATTCAGCAAGTTTTTCTGAATTATCGTTGACTGTAAACAGATTGTATTTTTCAAAAGTTTTCTTTTGAGAGTGGTATTCTGAGACTTTAGCTGCAACGGGCCTAAGATTCTGAGAAAAACCGAATACTGCACATTGTAATATACAGATCGTTAGTAGCTTTTTTATCATTATTTTAAAAGATTTAACAATTTGCAAATAAACAAAAAAAAAGACATGATTACTGTAAATATAATATGTATTATATAATAACCACGTATGGTTTCACAGAAAGTTTTAGATATAAAAAAAGACGCGTTTAAGCGTCTTTAATAATTAGTTTGTGTTAATCATTTTTAGGGGTATTAAGCCTCAGGAATCTTATGAGAATCAATCCTACAAAGAAGAATATTGCCATGGAGAAAGCTGCAAACCTCATCCCTGATGCAGATGGGAGCATGACATCAATTTTAGCAAAGATTGCTCTTAAAGAATCATACTTGTCAATAAATAATGCGAAAACAAAGGTTCCTACAATAATGGCAATTTTTTCCAGTACGTCATAAAAGCTGAAAAATGTAGTATTCTCCATAGAGTTTTCCGGCAGAAGTTTGGAATAGGTTGATCTGGACATTGCCTGAAGACCTCCCATTACAAGCCCTACTACTGCTGCAACACCGTAAAACTGGTATTCCACCGTAGGGTTTTCTTTATTAAGGAAATATGCCCAGATACAGGCAACGATCCATAAGACAACTGCAATTGAGATGACATTTTTATTTCCGATTTTTCTTGAGAGTCTGGAGAAGATTACAGCTCCTATTATCGCTTCGATCTGTATAATGAGAAGAGTACCGATCAGCTTATCCTGCGGAAGGTTGATTTCACTTTTCCCGAATAAGGTTGCCATCAGGAAAATCGTCTGCATTCCTACACTGTAAAAGAAAAAACTGGACAAGAAGAATTTCAGGTTTCTGTGTTTGAACAGCTCCTTTCCAACTTTAAAAAGCTCATTGAAACTCTCTTTTGCAATATCTTTATAAAAGCAAAGATTATCTTTCAGTACTTCAAAAAAACCGCCCTGCTCTTCATGTTTTTTAAAGATATTTTTATAGTTTAACAGCACAAGATCTTTCGGAAGCTTCTCTTTAACATCTCCAAACTGAGGCAAATGTTTAAAAGTATATTGTGAAAAGCCAAACCACCAGGCTCCTGTAAGCAGGAAGCTTACTCTTGTGAATAGCAGCTGTTTTTCCGGGTCTCCTTTTGCGACAACCTGTATCAACAGAAGACAAATGATCACCAGTACTACTGAACCGATATAACCGTAAACATATCCTTTTGCAGATAGTGCATCCTGTTTGTCCCGAGTCGCGATATCCGGCAGGAAAGAGTTATAAAATACAAGACTTCCCCAAAATCCTACACTCGCAGTTATACTGAAAAGAAGTCCCAGAAATACGTTGTGCATGCCGGTAAACATCGCTAATCCCATACAGGATGTTGCCCCAAGATAACAGAAAAACTGTAAAAAAGATTTTTTATTTCCGATGGTATCTGCCAAAGAGGAAAGAAATGGTGACAGCAATACCACGATAAAGAAAGAAATCGTAAGCGAATATCCGTACACGGCATCCGGCTGGTATTCTTTCCCGAATATAGTAATCATGTGCCTTACCGGAACATCGATCCAGGCTTTTGTTTCTTCAACATACTCTTTTTTTTCGTACGCAGTGGTAAGAATGGAATAGTAAATCGGAAAAATGGTAGAAGTAATAACCAAAGAGTACACTGAATTGGCCCAGTCATAGACTGCCCAGGCTTTCATAATCTTCGGATTATTCTTTATGTTTTGAGTTTCGTGGTTCTCAATTTCAGACATTTCAAATAATATTAGTAGCACAAAAATAGGAAAAGGATCGAATATTCTAATGTATTTATTTTGTTTGAGAGAAATTTTATTGATTTATTAAAATTAAGTTAGTATTTATAATAAAAAAACCAAAAACACGAATGCTTTTGGTTCTTAAATTTATTGATTTAAAGAGTCTTTTAACTTTTTTTACTTATTACTATTTGAATTATTAGTAATATAACCCCTACAATCTGAATAATTGTACCAATTGTCAGACTTACATTTCCATTGAGAGGTCCAACTGACATATGAGTAATTTTCAGCCACGCACCGAGTAGAGTTATTAAAAATCCAACTAAAAAAACAGTTATAGAAAATTTAAATTTCATAAAGTATTATATATTTTCAATAACGATTGCGGAAGCACCGCCTCCACCGTTACAAATGGCAGCAGCACCGTATTTACCGTTATTCTGTTTTAAGACATTGATCAGGGTAACAATAATTCTTGAACCTGAACTTCCAAGCGGGTGACCAATAGCTACTGCTCCACCATTAACATTCACTTTAGAAGCATCTAATCCCAGAATTTTATTGTTGGCAAGACCTACTACAGAGAAAGCCTCGTTAAATTCAAAGAAATCGATATCTGTTAATTCTAAGCCTGCCTTTTTAAGAGCAATCGGTAAAGCTTTTGAAGGCGCTGTGGTAAAATCTTCAGGAGCCTGCGCAGCATCTGCATAAGAAATGATCTTTGCTAATGGCTTAAGTCCTAACTCTTCCATTTTCTCTTTAGAAACAAGGACCAAAGCAGAAGCTCCGTCGTTTAAGGTAGAGGCATTGGCAGCCGTTACGGTTCCTTCTTCTTTTTTGAATACGGTAGGAAGCGTAGGAATTCTGTCGAAATTTACGGTCTTATATTCTTCGTCTTCAGCAAAAACTACAGGCTCTCCTTTTCTCTGAGGAATTTCTACAGGAACAACCTCATCCGCAAATTTCCCGTCGCTCCAGGCTTTTGCAGCTCTTTTATAAGATTCTATAGCGAAATTATCTTGTTCTTCTCTTGAAATGCTGTAGTCAGTAGCACATTTTTCTGCACAAACGCCCATGTGAACTTTATTGTAAACGTCTGTAAGCCCGTCTAAAACCATTCCGTCCTGCATTTTTACGTCACCTAATTTGGTTGCGTTTCTTGCGTTATAATAATGCGGAACTGAAGACATGTTTTCCATACCTCCGGCAACGATTACATCGGCATCGCCTGCTTTTATAGCCTGTGCAGCCATGGTTACGGCTTTCATTCCTGAGGCACAAACTTTATTTACAGTAGTGGAAGGCGTTTCGTTTGAAAGTCCTGCCCCCAAAGCAACCTGACGTGCAGGAGCCTGCCCTTCTCCAGCCTGCAAAACATTTCCCATATAAATTTCCTGAACCTGTTTCGGGTCAAGACTGATTTTGTCTAATGCACCTTTTACGGCAACAGCTCCCAGCTTTGTAGCAGGAACAGCTGATAAACTTCCGAGAAAGCTTCCCATTGGAGTTCTTACTGCGGAAACAATGAATACTTCTTTCATTTTTTATAATTCTATTTTTATATAAATATACGTTAGGATTTTATGCCTATAAAATTTATGCTTATGTTTATATTGATCTTTACTATTTTAAGAATCAATCATATTTTCTTTCTGGCTGAAAAAATGATAATGAAAGCTCCTAAAAACTCAATGATCCAGCCCCATTTCAGTTTCACAATACCGGCAAGCTTGTTCTGCCATGATTTAAAGGGCATAAAACTGAAATACTGAGAAGCCTGAAATTTCACTGCAAACAGGGTAAATAAAAATAATATAACCAGCAGAACAGCAAAAATTCTTGCGGTCTTGGCACTGTTATTAACGATACCAAAAAGTGATCCTGCGGCAAGAACCCAGCATGCAATGGCCAAAAAGTGATCCAGCTTCCAATAATTCCAGTTTCCGATGACAGGAACGTGAACGAGCGGCAGAAAACTTCCTGCCACGACCAATATCAACCCTAATAACTGAATATTTTTCATAAATCTTAAAGTGCCAAAATACAAAAAAAAACACACTTACAATAAGTGTGTCTGAAAACTAAATTTTATTCAGCAATCATCCATGAATGATAATACAATTAATAAAAATTTAACTATTATGTAATATAAAACCAAAATCATTAGGTAATCAGAAATTAATATTCATAATCTCTATGCCAATCTGAAGTCCGTATTTGTGAGTAAGGGTTGTATTATTATTAAATGCCGGCGTAAAATCTTTCTGAACATAAATATTGAATCCGGCATACCCTATTCCTAATTTCGCTCCGAAAATCAGATCATTAACTCCATGATTGATCCTTTCTCTTTCTACGATTCTTTTGCTGTAATCGTTAGAATAGCGGTTGTAGATGTTGCTGGCAAGCCTTACACCTCCATATACTCCGGCAACAACACTGAACTGGCCGGTTTTATTGTCTAAATATTTTGTCCCGTTATACTCTACGTACTTAGGGTTAAGTACAAATCTGAAATCAACAGGAACAAAAAGATAATGGTTATTGATATGCGTGTCTTTAAGGTCTCCTTTAGTAAAGTCTTTAATATCTAAAATATTATTTTCCTGAGTAAAAGTTTTTCCGTATTTGGCCTTCGACTGATCCCAGCGGTATCCGAGCCCAACCCGATAAAAGACAGGACTACGAAATCCTCCCAGTTGATTTTCGTAGCGTACCATATACATCGCAGAATTAAAAACCGTATTTTTAAATTTTGATGTATTATTAAAAAATGCGAAAGGTTTATCTTTTGTAGTATACCCTGTCCCTACAATCGCAACGATATATTCCCATGAATGGAGATAATCTTTAGAGGTTTTCTTATCGTCATCCATACGGATTTTCATACCTCCAAGTCCGAAAGCGATTTGATTTTTATCGTTTTGAAGAGAATCAATTGGTTTCAATACTGCATCTTTTACCATCTCCCGGGTAGCCTCCTCAAATTCTGTTTTGTGGGCATCTATTTTTTCATTGATAGACTGTTCATATTTTGAAGCAATATCAGCTCTGAGCTTTTGCTTTTCATCTGCCCCGATTTTATTTTTTTTAAAATCTTTATCAACATCATCCAGTTCTTTATTCATTTTTATTTTCTCCGAAACCACAATGCTGTCGATTTTTCCTGAATAACTTTTAAGTGCTGGATTCACCGGTGGATTTTCCTGCGAAAACGCATATGAAAATGCCATAAAGGCCGTCATTAAAGCAATTTTTGTTTTCATATAAGTAATTTTTTAAGACACTGTTTTAGTGCTGGCCATTGTATGGCCAGTCATTTATTTTGTAAAAGATTATAATTTTTTATTTGGGATCTACGTAAACAGTTACTCCGAGAACGGTTACATTTTCCACTTTGGGCTTAGGTTTTTCGAAATTAAAAATCCCGAATTTTATATCATTTTTCTGAGAACTTTCCCTGGTTTTATCAAATTCTCTTCCTAGCAGCAGTTCGTTTGAATTAATATAAACAGGTTTTGTCGTTTTATTTTGCACGATCACCGGTGTATGGCTGTCTATTTTTGCAGGAGCAATTTCCATTTTTTCAGGTTTGCTGAGCGCAAACTGTTGTATTTCGACTTCAGAAATTACGGTTTTCTGTACTTTTGCTTTTTTCTTAGTATTTAAAGTTGAATTGGTCTCTTTTTTCTCATCCTTAAGTGCTACGTGAACATCAGTGGATTTTACAGGAATAACCTGTGGTTCCTTGTAGCTGCCCTGATTTTGAAATTCTGGATTGATTGGGCTGACGGTCTTTTCTAAACCCTTCTTCACCATGTAGTCGGTTTCTTTATAATTAAAAGCACTTTTGTTGGTATTGAAATAGAACCCGGCACCCACGGAAACGAAAATCAGTAGTACGGCAGCATATTTCCACCACTGGAAAGGCTTTTCCTTGACTTTTTCAGGCTTCTCATTGAGTTTATTGTCCAATCTGTTCCAAAGTTCGGAAGAAGGCCCTATTTCGAGCTCTTCGTAATCGGATTTTAATTTATTTAGCATATTGTTTTTCATCCTTTTTCTGTTTTAAAAAATCAGTGATCCATTTTTTGGATTTGCTTAGCTGGCTTTTGCTGGTGCCTTCGGAAATGTTAAGAATTTCAGCGATTTCATGATGCTTTCTTTCTTCAAAAACGTAAAGATTAAAAACGATTCTGTATCCATCGGGCATTTTAGAAAAAATTTCATCAAGATTTATATCCTCACCTTCGTCATTCCATTCGGGTTCATGATATTCAAATTCGCTCATCTCAACATCTGAGTAAAGGATATTTTTGCTTTTCCTGATAAAATTGATGGAGTTGTTAACCACTATTTTTCTCAGCCAAAAAGGAAAACTTTTCCATTCTCTGCATTCTTCAATCTTCGAAAAACAGACGAAAAAAGAATTCATTATAATATCTTCTGCATCATGAATATTGTTAACATAAGAATTTGCAATGGCCAGCATTTTTGCCGAAAACATTTCGTAAAGTGCCTGCTGCCCTTTGCGATCATGTTTTTGTGCCCTTTTGAAATGCTCTTCTAAATGCTTCATGTATCTGTTTCTATCTATAAGACGGAATGTTTGCTAAATAGTTGCCTTTAAAAATAAAAAAATTGCACTTTCTTTAAAAGTGCAATCTAATATATTCATTATCAATACGAAAATTAATGTTTAATATCTGCTAATTCTTCAGGTTTATGTTTATGCTTAAACAAAACAGCAAACAAAACCGCCAGAATTAATGCATATGCTGCAAAAGCGATCCATATATTCGGCCAGTCTCTCAGCATTACCGCAGTAGATAATGTTCCGTCTGCATTTACGGCTGAATTGAATGTGTTTTTAAGAATCTCAAGAAACGTAGCATTATTGGTTGTGGTATCCAAATGGGCTGCTAATTCTGAAGCATTTGTAAATTTATGGGTAAAGAATTTATCAATGGCCCAGCCCGCGATATTGCTCCCGAAATACGCACCGAAACCATTGGTCATCATCATAAATAACCCCTGAGCTGAAGAACGGATTTTTTTATTTGTGGTTGTTTCCACAAAAAGGGATCCGGAAATATTGAAAAAATCGAAAGCCATTCCATAGACGATACAGGATAAGATAATTAGTGTAACCCCATATCCTTCAGGACTTCCGTAAGCAAAGAATCCGAATCTTAGCACCCATGCAATCATGGAAATCAGCATTACTTTTTTGATTCCGTAGCGTTTTAAAAAGAAAGGAATTGCCAAAATAAATAAGGTCTCGGAAACCTGTGATATAGACATCACAATTGTAGACCGCTGAACCACGAAGGAATCAGCATATTTCGGAAAATGTGAAAACTCACTCAGGAAAACATCTCCATAAGCGTTGGTCAACTGCAATGCAGCTCCCAAAAGCATGGAAAATCCGAAGAATAATGCCATTTTATAGTTTCCGAACAGTTTAAAGGCATTTAATCCTAATTGTTCAGTAACAGGAGCATCCTTATCGATGAGTTTCTGAGGCGGGCATTTTGGTAAGGTTAATGCATAAATTCCTAACAGAATAGCTGCAGCTCCTCCAATGTAAAACTGTCCTTCGGTTGCTTTATTCCCCGTCAGATTGGTCACCCACATTGCTACGATAAAACCAATTGTCCCCCAAACACGGATGGGTGGGAAATCTTTCACTACATCCAGATTGCTGTTCTTTAAAACAGTATAAGAAATAGAATTTGCCAATGCAATAGTAGGCATATAAAAACACATGCCAACAAGCATTACATAATAGAAAGAGGTTGGATTTTCTGTATGTGGTAAATAGAAAAGAACCACACCATAAAGGATTTGCAAGACAGAAAATATTCTCTCTGCGTTTATCCACCGGTCGGCAATAATTCCTGTAATGGTCGGCATAAAAATGGAAGCAATCCCCATGGTTCCGAAAACAGCCCCAAACTGCGCCCCGTCCCAATGTTTTGTACCGAACCAAAAATTAGCCATTGTAATCAGCCAGGCTCCCCAAACGAAGAACTGAAGAAAACTAAGGATGGTAAGTCGTAGTTTTAAATTCATTTTTTATATAATATCTCTTAATCGATTTTCTTTTTCCTTCTTTTGATTTCTTCCTGGATTTCCAAGGCAGTATCATAATCTTCTTCTTTTACGGCTTCTTCCAGTAATTTCTGAAGTTCTTCCATAGAAACTGATCTCAGGCTGTCTTCTGTATTTACTGTTTCAGAGAACGTCTGTTCTTCTTTGGAAACATCTTCCAGTTCGAGAAGAATACCTGCTTCATTAAGAACCTGCTGTGTAGTGAAAATGGGAGCATCAAATCTCACAGCCATCGCCACTGCATCAGAAGTTCTTGCATCAAGAATAAGCTCTTCTTCTGTGGTTTTATTTTTAAAATTAATATTTGAGAAGAACACCCCGTCAACAATCTGATAAATGATAACGGAAACGAGTTCATAATTTGCAGAAACGATAAATTTTGTAAATAAATCATGTGTAAGAGGACGAGGCGGATGTATATCTTTCTCCAGACCAAGAGAAATGGATTGTGCCTCGAAATTTCCTATAACAACAGGTAATTTTATATGTGTTTCTTCATGTTCCAATAACAATGCGTACGCTCCTGATTGGGTCTGGCTGTACGATATTCCGCGAATAATTAGCTGTTTATAATCCATAAGTACAAATATAGATTAATTTTTGAAAGTTTTTTTTACTTTTTAGACAAAAATAAAAGCCCAAAATGGGCTTTTATAGGTGATTAATGATTGGTAAATTGTGAATTTTCTTTTAAAAGTCAGTTTTACTTTGCATGATTTTTTTAATACTAATTAAAATATTAAAAAGCGTAGCAATTGACTATTCACAATTGACTTCTCTTATCCTTTAAGAGCTTTAATTTTTTCTGTTAATGCAGGGATAATCTGGAAAGCATCTCCTACCACACCGTAATCTGCTGATTTAAAGAATGGAGCTTCCGCGTCACTGTTGATGACAACAATAGTTTTGGAAGAGTTTACCCCGGCAAGGTGCTGAATGGCTCCTGAAATACCTACGGCAATATATAAATTAGGAGAGATTGCTTTACCGGTCTGCCCTACGTGTTCTGTGTGAGGTCTCCATCCGATATCTGAAACCGGCTTGGAACATGCTGTTGCAGCTCCCAGAACGTTTGCAAGATCTTCAATCATTCCCCAATTTTCAGGACCTTTCATTCCTCTTCCTGCAGAAACTACCACTTCAGCTTCTTTAAGATCCAGTTTTCCTGAGCTCTGCTCGTGAGAGATTACTTTCGTGTCTTCATTAGCAATGGAAAGATTTTTCACCTCTTCTGTTCCCGAAACCTGATTTTCTTTAACTCCAAAAGCATTTTGTGAAACAGTGATGATAACACCCGCCGATTCAGCTTTTGCATGCATAAATCCTTTTCCTGAGAAAGCTCTTCTTTTTACCTGGAATGGTGAAAGGCTTTCCGGAGCAGACAATACGTTTGTAATTAAAGAATGTCCGTTCATTACCGCCAGCATCGGAGCAATGGAAGAAGCATCAGTAGTGTGAGGAAAAACGATGATATTTCCGTTTGCCACTTCACTTACTGCCTGAGCATAAGCTTTTGCGGAGAAATTTTTAAGACCTTCGTCTTTGATGTTGATTACATTTGATGCTCCATACTTGTATAACAAATCTGAAGAATCTGTTGGGTTTACAGAGATCGCAGTCACGGTATCTCCTGCCTGATCTGCAACAGCTTTGGCGTAAGAAACTGCTTCAAAGGCTGCTTTTTTGTAAACTCCGTTTATATTTTCTGCGTATACGAATACTGCCATTTTAAATTTGTTTAAGGTTTAATGTTCAAGATTCAAGGTTTTCAACTAATTGTAACGTATTGAATAAATAGTATGCTTTAATGTAATTGTAATTTGAATCTTTTTACTTTTACTTGATTCTTATTAGATAACTTTCGCTTCTTCGTGAAGTAATCTTACCAGCTCATCAAGGTTATCAGGAGATACCATTTTCACAGCTGCTCTTGGCGGTACGCTGTCATAAGAAACTCCCTGAACTTTTACTTCTGACGAAGATGGTTCTACCACTTGTAAAGGTTTTGTTCTTGCAGACATGATTCCTCTCATGTTCGGAATAATCAAATCTTTTTCATCTACCAATCCTTTCTGACCGGCGATTACAGCAGGTAATTTCACGGAAATAGTTTCTTTACCTCCTTCAATTTCACGTACAGCAGTCGCTTCGCTTCCATTCACATCAAGTCCTACGGAAGCATTTACGAAAGGCTGATTCAATAATTGAGCAAGCATTCCCGGAACTGAGCCTCCATTATAATCGATAGATTCTTTTCCGCAAAGAATAAGATCATATCCTCCGTTTTGTGCTACGGCAGCGATTTCTTTAGCTGTAGAGAAACTGTCTTTAGGATCAAGATTTACTCTTACCGCATCATTTGCACCGATAGCCAGTGCCTTTCTTATAACAGGCTCGGTAGTGGCATCACCAACGTTTATTACGGTTACTGTTGCACCCTGAGATTCCTGTAATTTAATTGCTTTTGTTAATGCAAATTCATCAAGCGGATTGATCACCCACTGAATTCCGTTTTTGTCGAATGCGGACTTATCCGCCGTAAAGTTAATTTTAGAAGTAGTATCAGGAACACTACTTATGCAAACTAATATTTTCATATGTTGTTTTAATTTTTTATTGCCCTGAAGCCTTAAAGTTTCAATCGCTAATATAATTAAAAAATATATTATGCATGCATAATACTTATTAATTTATTATTCAGCGCATTAGATGTATTTAATTCGCTGGTTTTGTTGCCCTAAATTCGATCTTACTTGGTAAAACCCTTGGATTCATGTTTAAAATATCGAGAACAAGGTTGCCCATATCTTCCGGCTGAATTTTCCATGCGTCTTTTTCGGACGGAGTATTTCCGTTGAAATGCGTTGCCACCGATCCCGGCATGATCACTGTAGCTTTAATATTGTATTTTCTAAGATCGATCATAGCGGCCTGTGTAAATCCAACAACTCCAAATTTTGAAGCATTGTAACCTGCTCCTTTTTCAAAGAAATTGGCTCCGGCAAGACTTGAAATGGTTATGTAATACCCCTCTGTTTTTTTCAGCTCTTCAACGGATGCTTTTAACGTATAAAAAACACCAGTCAGATTGGTTTCGATCATATCATTCCATTCTTCTGCAGACAACTGATCTACAGGCTTGAAAACACCAAGTCCGGCATTGGCAATGACAAAATCCAGCTTCCCGAACTTTTCTATCGTGTATTTTACTGCTTCCTCTTCGCTTTCAAGGCTTCTTACATCGGAAACGATTCCGAGAACATTTTCAGAATACTTTTTTAATTCCTGTTCAGCTTTCTCAACATCTTCTTTTTTCCTCCCGGAAAATGCGACAGAAATCCCATTTTCGAGCAAAACTTTTGCAACTCCGAATCCTATGCCTTTGGTTCCACCGGTTATATAGGCTACTTTATTTTTTATCATACTTTTTGATTTAGTTCTTAAAAATAATAAAAACGCCCCGAACGGAGCGTTTTAAGATAACTAATATTTGTCAGTATTTTATTTTTTGATGAATTTCTGAGTAGAAATTCCTTCTTTAGTTTGAACATTCATAATATAAACTCCGGGTTTAAGATCGGTAACATTTACTTTATGATCTTCCACTGGTGAATTTAATCTTTTGCCTGTAAAATCAAATATTTCTGCCTTTATAATTGGTAATTTAGATTTTATAGTTATAAAGTCTGCGGCAGGGCTTGGATAAAGAGAAATATTATTTTCTTCGATCAGATTTGCTTCTTTTGTACCTAAAGCAGCAGCATTAGTTGCAATTACAGAATAATCATCAAAAGAAGTAATATGTGCTACCGTATTTCCTGTTGCCACAGCAGATATTAAATCAAATTCAAAAGGATCTGTTCCAGAACCAGCCGGTGTTGCTGTTGCTGCGGGATTAAAAGTTCCTTCCGGTGTTGTCCAGGAAACTATACCGGTAGCTTTATCAAAGGTACAGCTTACCGTAACCCAAGTGTTAGCAGGGTATGTATTTGATCCTAATGAAAAACTATAATTTCCCGTAGAACCAGAAATTGTATAATATCCCAATCCTATAATTTTTTGTGTGGCATAATTGTAGCCTACTCCTGTCAAGAATTTACCGTACGTACTATCATAAATTAATGCTCTTCCTGAAGCGGCACCTGCTGTAACACTACCAGTATATAAACTAACAGTAATTTTAATTATATTATTTCCTGCTGTTCTTGCAGCCCAGGCGGTATTCAAACCATCTTTCCAAATGTATCTGGTGCCAACTGCTGTTGCGCTTCCGGTCATCTGAAGAGATTTTCCATGAGAAACATCAACATTTACAATTTGTCCATCTGAATTACTGCCAGAAGCAAAATCTGTATAAAAGCCACCCTGTCCGGCTGTAGCTCCGCCAATATCAGTACCAACATTTCCTACAGTATAGGAATTAAAATTATCACTTTGTAGAGATTGTGCATTTAATTGTATAAGTGTAAATAAAAATGCACTAATTAGTAGATTTTTTTTCATGATGCTTAATGTTTAAATCATTATAAAGATAACAATTTTATACAATAATTAATTACATCATAAAAAAAATAAAAAATCCTTAAGAAAAAAATCTTAAGGATTAACATTTATCATTTTGAGTAATTCTCAAAGAACTGCGGTATACTCTCAATTCCTTTATAGAAATTGAATAATCCGTAATGTTCATTCGGCGAGTGGATGGCATCGGAATCAAGCCCGAATCCCATCAATACAGATTTTGCGCCCAACACCTGCTCAAACATCGCGGTAATAGGAATACTTCCTCCTCCTCTGTAAGGAAGAACTTCTTTTCCGAAGGCAGATTCCATAGCATGTTTTGCTGCCAGAAATTCTTTTGTATCCGTTGGTAAAACATAAGGCATTCCTCCGTGGTGCGGCGTAACTTTTACCTTTACATTTTCGGGAGCTATTTTTTCAAAGTATTTGGTGAATTTTTCCGTAATTTCTTCAGGAGTCTGATAAGGAACCAGACGCATTGAAATTTTAGCAGAAGCTTTTGACGGAATTACGGTTTTGGCTCCTTCACCAGTATAACCTCCCCAGATTCCGTTACAATCTAACGTAGGGCGAATAGACGTCCTTTCCAGGGTAGTATACCCTTTTTCGCCTTCAACTCCATTAAGTCCGATGGATTTTTTGAATTCTTCCGGGTTGTCTTTTAGTTTGTTCATATCTGCTCTATCGGCATCCGAAACAGTTTCAACATTATCATAAAAACCGTCAATCGTAATATGTCCGTCTTCATCAATAAGCTTAGCAATCATTCTTGAGAGCACGTGGATTGGATTTGGAACCGCACCGCCGTACAATCCTGAATGAAGGTCTCTGTTTGGTCCTTCTATCTCCACTTCCACATAGCTTAACCCTCGTAAACCCGTAGTAACCGTTGGCTGCTCATTGCTGTAAATATGAGTATCGGAAATCAAAATACAATCGCAGGAAAGCTTTTCTTTGTTTTCGTTAACAAAATCTCCAAGACTCACAGAACCTACTTCCTCTTCGCCTTCCAGAATAAATTTAACATTACAAGGAAGTGTGTTGCTTTTCATCATAGCTTCAAATGCTTTAAGATGCATGAAGAACTGGCCTTTATCATCTGCAGAACCTCTGGCAAATATGGCTCCTTCAGGATGAAGTTCCGTTTTTTCAATATAAGGTTCAAACGGAGGTTTTGTCCAAAGTTCCAGCGGATCTGCCGGCTGTACATCGTAGTGTCCGTACACTAGAACGGTTGGCAGGTTTTTATCTAACATTTTTTCTCCGAAAACGATAGGATATCCTTTTGTCTGGCAAACTTCCACATTATCGGCACCGGCATTTTTCAGGTATCCTGCTACAACATCCGCACATTTCAAAACGTCATCTTTATACGCGGGATCTGCAGAAATAGAAGGAATTCTCAGTAACTCAAATAATTCATCCACGAAACGCTGCTTGTTTTTGCTGATGTAATTTAATGTCTCTTGCATTGTAAAATATTATTTCGTTAAAAGTAAAAAATTTGCCCCGCCGGAACAAACAAAAAGATATAATTTTCCTCAGTTCCCAGCTGGTGCTGAAAAAGAGCTTCATGGAAATTGTTAATTAGCTTCAATGATGAACAAATATGATTGAACATGATCAGCTTATCTGCAGTTTGAATTTGCGGCGGCTTTGCCGCCGCAAATTTAACAATTGCTGAAATCCGGATAAAAAAATGTCCCGCAGAATGCGGGACATTTTATATTTTGCCTAATAAATTAGTGTTCAGCCTTTGGCGTCTGCGAACCTTCCGGAATCGGAGTAGCATCAGAATGCTTATTATCTACTTCTTTATGCATCGGAGCACCGGCAGTATCTGTTTTTACAGGAGCTTCATGACCGTCGTGTGCATCTCCTCTGTATTCAGAAAGATTATCCTGCTCACCGCTTGTCTGTTCGTCATCAGAGTATCTTTCCACGCCTTCCTCAAGTTTGATAACTTTTTTGTTACCTCCCGCCTGGATCTTTTTACAGCTTACCGCAACAGTAGCAAGGGCTAAACATATAACTAATTTTTTCATATGGAAAATTTATTTTTTTAAGGATCACCAATCGCATGCTCCTATATTTTAAGCAATGAGCGATTGTGTTCTAATTTTTTAATTGCCCAAAATTAAGAAATCTTGCATTTTACAGCAACATTTTTATACTGATTTTAAAATTATTTTCCCTTTTTTTGATTGTGTAAAAATAAGATAATTTTCACCTCCGTCTTTTATGCTGTATTTTTTCTTTAACTCTTCCGGTTTCAGAGGATAATTTTTTGCAATAATATTGTATTGGCTTTTCTTTTTGATCTTTTTAGCATCAATAATTTCCATTTCGAATATTCTTCCCGGAAAATTGCTGACTAGTGAATCCGAAGTATAAATATGTGTATTGGGATGTAGTTTTTTCAATCCCATTTTTTCTGAAATAAGATTAAAAATACCCGCTTTTAAAACGGTGTTATTAGGAATATAAATATACTTTTCCGGTTCCCCGTATTCTGCAATGGTATCTTCTTCATCACCAAATATAAATTCAAAAACCGGGTCATCGCTTTCAAGATTTACGCAATTGCAGGAAATATTTTTCGACTTCTCATTGGATAGAAAAACAACAATTTCTTTGACGTCGTTTTTGACGGCAATAATATCCATTCTGAATATACCGGGCAAAACAGAAACCAAATATTTCAAATCTATTAAAGGGGAAAGTTTTATGACAACTTTATGAGCTGAAGATGTCAATGTATCCTGAATAGATAGAATATCCGGAGATAAATCTTCCAGCAGGAAAACTTTATTCTTGTTATTGTCCCTACGGGCCGGATCAAGATAAATTACATCAAAAAAATCTTTATTTTCCTGAAGAAAGTTTTCTAGTTTTTGATTGATGAATTTTGCTTTTTTCCCTAAAACATTCCAGTTATTTCTTACGATTTCCAGAAGATCCGGATTTTGCTCCACTAATGTGATTTCATGAAAATTTTCAGATAAATAATAGGCATCGATTCCAAACCCTGCAGTAAGATCAATAAATTTGTCTCCCTGGAGGAGTTTAGATTTATACAACGCTGTTTTTTCTGAAGAAGATTGCTCCAAATTGAGCTGTGGCGGGAAAATAATACCTTCTTTTAACAGAAAAGGGAATTTCTTCTGTGCGACCTGTTTCCCTTTGATCTGCTGTACAATCTCATGCATAGAAACTTCCGAAAATGGTGATTTTTTCAAAAGCAAAGCATGCAAATCCGTATTGAGATTTGCATTGATATAGTCCTGAACTTTTATATTTAATAATTTATCTCCCACAGATTTCTCAGATCACTCAGATTTATTAGCTAATACTTCCGTTTATTTTTCTGATAATACTTTTATCAATATAATCTGTATTAAAATTAACCAATAATCCTAATTTAAGACCTGTTAGTTTTAGATAGGTTAATAATTGTTTATGATGAACATTACTGATTTCCGGAATTGATTTTATTTCAACAATTACTTTATTTTCAACAATAATATCGGCAATAAAACTTGTATCAATAAACAAGCCTTTATATCTAATTGGAATTTGTACCTGTGTTTTAACAGCTAAGCCGCTATTTTGTAATTCGTAAGTTAAAACTTTTTCATAGACCTTTTCTAAAAGTCCCGGTCCAAGCTCATTATAAGCAGAAAAAATAGATTTTCTGATATAAAAGCTGATTTCATTTTCATTCATTTGTGTATGTAATTCGTGTTATCTGAGAAATCTGTGGGATTATTAAAATCTATCTTTTATAAAAAATATAATCCGTTAAGATTGGATCTATTCCGTTTTGCTTTAATAAAGAATTAATTTGTCCGCGGTGATAGGTAGAATGGTTGATGGCCTGAAAAAGCATTTCAAAAACGGTATTTTCAAAATCTGCACCTCTGGAGTTCTGGTAATTAATCTTTTGATCGGGATCGAAATTATTGATGATTTCAATACTTTTCTCAAAGTTTCGCTGATTTATTTCTTCTAGCGTTTCAAAGGGATTAATCTGCCATACTTCAAATGTTTGCTCACCTAAAATTCTTGAGTTCCAGATCTGCTGGGCATTTAAAGTATGATTGATGAGACTGATCGTTTTTTCGTCAACCTTTCCAAGATTTTCGGCAATAACTTTAATTATTTCTTTGTTGAAATGAAAAGTATATTCAAATAAATCAATAAGTTTTTCTTTCATTATTCAAACATTTCAGCCCAGCGAACGGGTTTAATTTCATTTTCATTATACAAGTCTTCAGCAGACTTTTTAACCTCTGATTTTGGGTATAAATTTACTCCAATGAGCTTAATTTTTCCTTCCTCCACCCATTTCTGTTCTTCTAAGGCATGCTGATAGATCTGTTTTTGGATAATTCCTTGTTTCATGAGCTCCATATAACCGCCACCGTCTTCAATCTCTATAAAATAAGCCCAGGATTTTTCTGCAATCTGACGGGTAATATCTTCAACAAAGTAACTTCCGTTGGAAGCATCTTCAAAAACATTAATAATGCTTTCATAAGCCAGAACAATTTGCTGCTTAAAGGAAATTTCCTCTGAATTTTCGGTTGATCTCTCTACCAAATAATTGTTGCTGAAAACAGCGTCTGCCCCTCCAATCATCGCGGCAGCAAGTTCTAGAGTAGAACGGATCAGGTTGTTTTCATTATCAAATACGGCTTTGTTTCTTAATGATGTTTCTGCAAAAATATAGGGAATTTCATCAGCTTCATATTCTTTAGAAAGCTGATTAAAAACAAGTTTAAAAGCTCTTAATTTGGCCATTTCAAAGAAATAATTTGTTCCTATCGCGATTCTGAAGATGAGTTTATGTAAAATTTCCTGACCATACATTTCAATCAGTTCTTTGGTTTTTGCCAATGCAATTCCCAATTGCTGATAAATGGATGCTCCTGCATTCTGATGAAGAGAAATATTAATACAGATGTTTCTTCTGAACTGTTTTGCCAGTAATTCTTTAACCAATTGATCATTTATCACCGTTTCTTTTTCGTCAAAAACATCAATCAGCGAAAAATACTGATCCTCTTCTTTTGGGCTGATATGTCCCGCAAGCTCAATATCATCAACAAAAATGGTCTTCTGTACGAGGTTTTCCACATTATGATCCAAGAGAAATGCATAAACATCTTCTTCAAGGCTTTCGTGATACCTAGCCACAAGATGGGTATTTTCTTCTACTTTCGGAAGATTGATCAATTGTTGCTGAACTTCATCGTAAAAAGGCTTTACGATGATTCCCTCTAAATTTTCTTTAGTGAGAATAGCATTGATATCTTCGGTTTTGAGTTGCTTTTTGACTAAATTTTCCCAAGCTGTGTTTGACATGGATAATGAATTGGATTATTGTGAATGATCAACAGTGAATTTTGCTCGCAGGTGATTTTTAAAATTTCCAGCAAAGCGAATTGACAATTCACCTATTGATCGTAAGTTATTTTTTGGCAATATTGGCGCTGTCTACCACGAGAATAAAGATCTCTTCATCAGGTTTTTTCATGAAGTAGTTTTCTCTGGCGTACTTTTCTTTTTCAGATTTATTATTCATCAGCTTTTTATAAAACGCGTCATTTTTCTCGTATTCCGTTTTATAATACTGAAGCTGTTCTTCGTATTTGTTGATCTCACCGTTAAGCTCATTAATTACCAAAAACGAAGTTTTATCGAAAAAAATCATCCAGACCAAAAACAGGCAGATCGTAATGGTATATTTATTCAGAATATATTTCTGAATGAATTTAAATGTTTCCGATTTCGGCTGAATGTCTTTGATAAGTTTGGTTCCTTTCATTGTATTTAATGTTTTCTCAAAGAATTTTTGATCACAGTGGTTAAAAAATCAATGGCTACTGAATTTTGCCTCATATTGGGAATAATAAGATCCGCTTCATTTTTTGAAGGCTCAATAAATTCCTGATGCATCGGTTTCAGCGTAGTCTGGTATCGGTGCAGTACTTCATTAAGGTCTCTTCCCCTTTCCTGTGTATCTCTTTTTATCCTTCTGATCAGTCTTTCGTCCGAATCTGCATGCACAAATACTTTCAGATCAAATTCTTTCAACAGTTCTTTATTGGTGAGAACAAGAATTCCTTCCACCACCAATACATTTTTAGGTTCTACAGTAACGTGGTCTCCGGTTCTGGAATGGGTTACAAAACTGTAAATCGGCTGTTCAATAGATTCGTTATTCTTTAACGCTTTTACATGTTTTATCAATAAATCAAAATCGATGGACTTCGGATGATCGTAATTTAAAGCTTCTCTTTCTACTAAAGTAAGGTTATGATTATCATGATAATAATTATCCTGGGAAAGGATGTTCATTCCTTCGATATCAAGCTGCTGGATAATTTTGTCAACAACCGTAGTTTTGCCGGATCCGGTACCTCCTGCAATTCCTATTACAAGCATTCTGTTTTGTTTCTTTATAGTTTTTACAAATATACTATTTTAGTTGAATGCAAATAAAATAATGCCGCCTGAAATTATTTAAAACAAAAATCCGATGCTGAAACACCGGATTTAAATTTTATTTTTTAATGAATTTTGTTGATAATTCCAGGCCTTTTATCCTCAGAATATAATCTCCGACTGCCAATTGAGAGACATTGACCGTATTTCTTCCGTTGGCAATGGTTGTTTCTAACACTTTTCTTCCTTCCATATTGAAAATTTCAACCTTTTCTTCTTTGCTGATTTTCATGGAAATATGCAAGATCTCTGAAACAGGATTCGGATAAATGGCAATGATTTCTTTTTTAGAAAGATCATCTACGCTCAGCTGACATGAATAAGCCGGTAACGTGTAGCCTGCAGCGGTAAATTCAGCTGTAATCTGGGTGATATCATTACAGGTGAACCCAAAGGTCCCCAACATATCAATAGCGGCCTGTCTTACGGCAATTGCTGCATTCTGCTGATTGGTATTTGAAGTGGTAAGGCTTAATCCTTCAAGAAATGCTCTGTCTGTCTTTTGCTTTCCGATGGCATCATAAATTCTCATGAGTGCAGAAGCCCAGATCTGTCCGTCCGTATGAATGGATCCGCTTAATCCACCTGGATAAATTGCTGTATAATCTGTTATTCTTCCAGCCCAGAAAGGATTGTGGCCATCCCAGCTGAACATCCATTGGTATGCCGCGTCGGTTGGCTGCCACTGATTTAAACTTCTGCTGTATGACTGTGCCCAGTAGTCTCCGCAACCTTCACTCAGTCCGTTAACCTGAGAAAGGTTTCCGTTGGTAAGCCAGTCGTGAATACCGTGGCCCAGCTCGTGCAGCACAACATCTGCGTCTTCGGCATCGTCTACGCCACCTTCCCCGAAAACAAGAATCTGGCTGTTGGGATCATAATGAGAGTTATCTGCTCCGTTTTCTCCGTGCGGATCAAATGCGAGAACTCCGTTGTTCATACTTGGAATACACGGGATTCCCAGAGTTAAATTAATATAGCGAAGATTGTTGTCAATATGCCAGTATGCATTAGCGGCCTCAAATCCGTCCTGATTTCTATTAAATAGAAACTGGTTGCTCGTTTGCGTAAAAAGTCCTTTATTAGGGGCTTCCAGCTCTTTGATTTCAGCATAGGTCCCTTTTAGTTTATATACGCCTGCTGTCAACTCAAGTTCGGGAATGGTAACCAAAGTTCTTGCTGCATCCAGACTAGCATTGGTAGCGTCATTTCCATCCACATACTGTCCTCCATACGCAACCTGCATTTTGGAAAGGGGATCAGGGTTAAAAATATATGCAGAACCCGTTACGAGAACATTTTTTTTAACTTGAGTCTTCTTTTTATTTTTCTCAGGGGTTTCTTTCTCTTTATGACGGAAGGATATATCTTTCACACTAATGATTTCGCCTGTTTTTGCATCTACGATAGTTTCCCAGCTACCGGGATTTTCATAAGAATTTGTCAAAACACGATATACCAGCTTTGTTTCGCCCTGTTCTGTAACATATACAAAAAGCTTACTTTCTTCATAAGTGATTTCTCCCTTTGAATGAGAAGCCACGTGTGCTTTTTTTAAAGCATCTATTGATGAAACTGCAGGGTCAGTATTGATCTGCTGTACATTTTTTTTAAAACTTTCGGTAGCAGTATAGCTTATCTGCCCATTCTTATTGAAATGCATTACAATTTCTGACTGAAATACCGGCACGTTGCTTATCATTTGCTGAAAACGAAGCGTTTCTCCTGAATTTCCTTTTCTCACATAGCTTAATTTCAATGTGCTGAAATCCTGAAGCCCTATACTTCTTGAATTTTGAGTAATCCAGTTTCTTGCAGGATTTTCCAATGATGATTGCTGACCGGATAAAGCCGTACAGGAAAGTAAACAGCCAACAAGCAAAGAATTAATTTGTAATTTCATCTACACTTTTTTATAATTATTAACGCAAGATACGAATTTTTACGAAATTTTTACGAATTCGATAAAGAAGGTGTTATTTATAAAAAGAATAGCTCCGGCCAAGGCCGGAGCTATTTATACGATTTCGCTGGTCAGTTCTCTGGACAGCAGTTTTTCATGCATCGGTTTGAGTACATCCATAGAACCTGTCTTTACCGTGCACTTCCCTTTAAAATGAACAAGGATAGTGCATTGTTCTGCCTGCTCAAGTGTATGTTTGCAAATTTCAATCAAACTGTCTATGACATAATCAAAGGTATGCACATCATCATTATGTAAAACCAGTTTATACACTTCATCCGTATCATCCAGCACAAGAACATCTTCTTCGTACTTTCGTTTCGGATCTTCGTAATCTTTGATATTGTTATAAAAAAACATTACAATTTATTTAAAATTATATCAGACCTCGCCTATTTTTTCTGCCAGATCATGTATGTTATTAGGTTCCTCATATACCAGTTCTACCAATTCTACGCTTTTATTATTCATTTTTAAAATTTTAAAATGATAATTTTCAAGTTCGAATTCCTGGTTTTCTTCAGGGATATCTTCCAAGGCATGAAGAATAAATCCTGCAAGGGTATTGTATTCGCTTTCTTCCGAAAGAGGTAGTTTTTTAGGGATAAATTCATTGATTTCGTCAAGTGGCTGGGTTGCCTGTACCCAATAGGTATTCTCCCCGATTTTGTCAACGATTTTTTCTTCATCATCCTCTTCATCCTGAATTTCACCTACCAGTTCTTCCAGAATATCTTCCAGGGTAATGATTCCTTCGGTACCTCCGAATTCATCTATTACAATGGCAAGGTGCTGCTTTTTCTGCTGGAATATTTTCAGAAGGTCTGAAATCTTTTTACTTCCCACTACAAAAAATGCATCACGCATGAGTTCTTTAAGATCTTCATGGTTGAGCTCCCCTTTTCTTTTAACAAATTCTCTTATAATCTCTTTCGTATAAAGAATACCAATTACATTGTCAATAGAATCTACATATACGGGAATCCTGGAATATCCGCTCTCCATGATTTTATTAATAATTTCATTAACATCTTCTTCGAAATCGATGGAAGTAATATTCTGACGCGGAACCATGATCTGCTTGGCAGAGTGATCTGTAAAATCAAAAGCATTTTTGATGATCTCATAGTTTTCCTCTTCAATTTCCCCGCTGTCTGCACTTTGTTTTACCAAAAGCTGAAGCTCTTCGGTAGAGTGTATTTCATGCTCTGAAGCAGGGTGAATTTTCACCAATCTTAAAAAAGTATTGGACATTAAGTTCATCAACCAGATAAATGGTTTGAAAACAGTATAGAATACCCGTAACGGAATAGCCGTTGCCATCGTAGTAGACTCTGACTTACGGATCGCAATGGATTTCGGAATAAGTTCCCCGAAAACAATATGCATAATTGTTATAAGAACGAAACTGGTGATTACGGAAATTGAGGTAACCGTTGTTTCGGTGAGATCAATATTAAGTGAGCTGAAAATATTTTCAACAATATGATGCAATGCGCTTTCTCCCACCCAACCGAGGGCAAGGGAAGCCAAAGTAATACCGAGCTGTGTTGCGGACAGGTATTCGTCAAGGTGTTTGATGATGTGCTCCGCCTGCTTTGCCATAGAGTTTCCCTCTGCGGCTTTTAACTGAATTTGAGAGTAACGAACTTTAACAATTGAAAATTCTGCGGCTACGAAGAAGCCATTTAGTAAAACAAGTAATAAGGCCAGCAAAAGCCTGACTATGTCCGAATCCATTTAGAAGTTGTATATAATTTATTGATACAAATATATACAAAATAAAAATAACAAAAAAAGCATCGTGGTATACGATGCTTTAATAAAATATTGTATGAAATATCTTTTATGAGTTTTTCAAAGCTTCTGCTCCGGAAACAATTTCCAAAATTTCGTTGGTAATTGCAGCCTGTCTTGCTTTGTTATAGAAAATTACCAGATCATTTTTCAGAGCCTGGGCATTATCCGTAGCTTTGTGCATGGCCGTCATTCTCGCACCGTGTTCAGAAGCGACTGAATCAAGGATAGCCTTGAAAACCTGAGTCTTGATAGATTTTGGAATAAGATTATCTAAGATCTCCGTTCTGTTCGGCTCAAAGATATAATCTGTTTCAACCTGAGATTCGGTGTTTTCCGGCATTGAGATCGGAAGAAGCTGCTCTGTGGTTACTTCCTGAGTAGCTGCATTGATAAATTTATTATAAATTAAATAAACTTCGTCAAATTTACCCTCCTTAAAGCTGGTCATTACTGCTTCCGTAACATGAGCTACTGTATCAAAGTTAAGGTTGTCATACACAGAACTTGCATTAGAATACACCGTACGGTTTCTTCTTACAGCATCAAAAGCCTTTTTACCTACAGGAAGAACTTCAATTTCATATTGAGAATTGTTCTGAAACTGTGCATTAAGCTCTTTAACAATCGATGAGTTAAAAGCTCCGGCAAGACCTCTGTTTGAAGTAACAGCGATGAAAAGCACTCTTTTCACCTCTCTTTTCTGAGCATACACAGAAATCTGGTCAGGATCTGAGCTGGAATTTACATTCTGGATAAGCTCCTGCAGTTTTTCAGAATATGGTCTCAACATTACGATAGCGTCCTGTGCCTTTTTCAGTTTCGCTGCGGAAACCATTTTCATAGCACGGGTAATCTGCATCGTAGATGAAATTGACGTAATTCTGCCTCGTATTTCTTTTAAGTTTGCCATTATTTTGGTTCAAGGTTTAAGGTCTAAGTTTAAGGTTTAAACGTTATTTTTAAACCTTAAACATTGAATTTTTTAGTTATACTTAGAAGCTAAATCGTTAGCTGCCTGCTTAAGAACACTCGTGATTGAGTCATCGATTTTTCCAGTTTTGATAGCAGCCATCGTTTCAGGGTGCTTAGATCTAAGGAATGCGATATACTCGATTTGAAATTCTTTAACTTTTCTGATAGGAACGTTTCTTAATAAGTTCTCTGTTCCAGCGTAGATCATAGCGACCTGGCTGTCTACAGGAAGTGGAGAGTTTACCGGCTGCTTAAGGATTTCCACGTTTCTTTCTCCTTTAGAAATTACTGCCAATGTAGCAGCATCAAGGTCAGAACCGAACTTAGCAAACGCTTCTAATTCTTTATATTGTGCCTGGTCTAATTTTAACGTACCAGATACTTTTTTCATTGATTTGATCTGAGCGTTACCTCCTACTCTCGATACGGAGATCCCCACGTTGATTGCAGGACGTACCCCTGAGTTGAATAGATCAGATTCAAGGAAGATCTGCCCGTCAGTAATAGAGATTACGTTTGTTGGAATATACGCAGAAACGTCACCCGCCTGAGTTTCAATAATCGGAAGCGCCGTTAATGAACCGCCACCTTTTACGATTGGTCTCAAAGACTCAGGTAAATCGTTCATCTGGCTTGCGATATTGTCATCAGCGATCACTTTTGCAGCTCTTTCCAATAGTCTTGAGTGAAGATAGAAAACGTCTCCAGGATAAGCTTCACGGCCCGGAGGTCTTCTCAATAGAAGAGAAAGCTCACGGTAAGCAACTGCTTGTTTAGATAGATCATCATAAACGATCAAAGCAGGTCTACCAGTGTCTCTGAAGAACTCTCCGATCGCAGCTCCTGCCATTGCAGAATATACCTGCATTGGAACCGGATCTGAAGCGTTAGCGGCAACGATTACCGTATATGCCAAAGCTCCTTTATCAGAAAGTGTTTTTACGATTTGTGCTACGGTAGACGCTTTTTGTCCAATTGCAACATATATACAATATACAGGTTTCCCTGCTTCAAAAAATTCTTTTTGGTTGATGATCGTATCGATCGCAACAGTAGTTTTACCAGTCTGTCTGTCACCGATGATAAGCTCTCTTTGTCCTCTTCCTACAGGGATCATTGAGTCGATCGCCACGATACCTGACTGTAAAGGCTCTGTTACCGGCTGTCTGTAGATAACTCCGGGAGCTTTTCTTTCCAATGGCATTTCGTATAAATCCCCAGAAATAGGACCTTTACCATCGATAGGGTTACCAAGAGTATCTACTACTCTTCCTAACATACCTTCTCCTACTTTGATAGAAGAGATTCTGTTTGTTCTTCTTACGGTGTCTCCTTCTTTTACCAATTTACTTTCACCAAGTAGCGCAACACCTACGTTGTCTTCTTCAAGGTTTAGTACAATACCTTCTACATCACTAGAAAATTTCACCAACTCTCCGTATTGTACGTTTTCTAACCCGTATACACGAGCAATACCATCACCGATGGTTAAAACTGTACCTACTTCCTCAACGTTTGATTGAGTATCGAAGTTGGCCAATTGCTGTTTTAAGATCGCAGATACTTCTGCCGGATTTATTTCTGCCATTGTATGGTTGTTTTTTCTTTTTTTTAATAATTTTTATCTTCCTATGCTGATATTAAAACCATTTCTTGGTTTTGTATCTTGCATAATTACAGTACTTCCATTTGAGGCACTTCCCATTTCCTCTCTTTTTTGTGTGTACTCAAATCCTATTTTTTTAGAAAGTACTTCTAGCTTATTTATATCTAGAGTTCCATCTTCTTTTACAACTTTACCTCCATATATAATCTTGATAAAGTTTTCGGTAATATTACATCCCATTAAACATCCTGTAAGATGAGTTTCAAAATAAGCCGTATTAAAATCTGCTGACATAACTTCAAAATAGCCAACAGAACCATCACGATTATATTTATAATCTACTTCTTTAGGATCTTTATAAGTATTATATTTCAAATAAAATAAATCAGTCCCACTTAAAGAAGTTACATTATATGAATGACGAGATATAGGATCTTCTGTAATTTTAACAAATTCTTTACCTTCAACAAAGGCAATGTCTTTTTTAACTTTGATTTTCTGTCCAAAAGATAAGCAAGAAATTGTTAAAGCAAAACCTAATAAAATTTTTTTCATCTTTGTGTGTGTTTTTGTGTTGTTATTAATTTAAACTAAAATCTTTTTTCACTTGGTTGAGCTTCGATCTTACTGAAGCGTCTACCTGCTGATCTCCCACTCTTAAAATGTATCCTCCTAAAATCTCAGGCCTTACATTTACGATCAGGTCGAAGTTTGAATTGGTATTCACCAGGTTGGTAGATCCTAAAATCTGGTCTATATTCTCTTGGGAAAGCTGAGTTGCTGCAGTAAGTTTTATTCTCTGTACTCCGTTGATGTCTTCAACTTTGTTTATGAATTCCTGAGCAATGTTTTTCAGCTGATTCTCTCTTCCGTGTCTGATCACTAATGTAATAAGATTTCTGGAAGAAGAGGATAAACCTTTAAAAATTTCGCCTGCTACTTCTACTTTCTTTTTAGAATCGATGTATGGGGTAAGGAAGAACTTTTTTAAATCCTCAGATTCAGTCATGATCTTCACTACATCTTTCATTTCAGAAAATACAGTAGCCGTTTGCCCTGATTCGTTGGTGAAATCAAGTAAACCCTGTGCATATCTTTTAGCTACTTTAGATGTAAGCATTCTTAGTTAAGGTTTGATTTGTTTAGATAATTTTGAACTAATTCGTTTTGAGCTTCGCTGTTATCAAGCTTTTGCTTAAGAATAGACTCTGCGATATTTACTGATAAAGTACCGATCTGTGTCTTAATGTCTGCCATAGCAGCATTTTTTTCAGCGTTGATGGTCTGTTTAGCAGCTTCGATCATTTTATCTCCTTCAGCTTTAGCAGCGTCCTTAGCCTCACCTACAATTCTATCTTTAATTTCTCTTGCTTCTTTAAGGATAGCGTCTCTTTCGATTTTCGCCTCACGAATGATTCTTTCGTTATCCTCTTTTAAAGTTTCCATTTCTTTTCTTGCTAAAGTAGCTTGATTAAGAGCATCAACGATAGAAGTTTCTCTGTCATTGATCGACTTCAAAATAGGTTTCCAAGCGAATTTACCTAACAAAAATAACAATGCTAGAAAAATAACAGATTGGATAATAAATAATCCTGATGAAAACTGGTGAATTAATTCCATTATATTAATGTATAAATAATTATTACTTTTTTTCTTAAATAACCACTATCTGTAACCAACCGTTGCAGATAGTGGTTTAGATTAATTAGTTTACTGCGAATAGAGCAGCAAACGCAACACCTTCTACAAGTGCAGCTGCGATAAGCATAGCTGTTTGGATTTTTCCAGATTGCTCAGGTTGTCTAGCGATAGCTTCAAGAGCAGCAGCTCCGATTTTACCAAGACCGATACCTACACCTAGTACTACGATACCAGCACCTACAATTTTAGGGATTTCCATAATATATAATTTTAAAAAATTTGTTTCTTATTATATTTAACTTTCAATTATTAGTGAGCCGCATGGTGTTCATGCTCATGATCCTGTACTGCCATACCGATAAACAAAGCAGAAAGCATTGTAAAGATATAAGCCTGAAGGAATGCTACCAATACTTCCAATAAATAAATTACCAATGTAAGGAACGGGAATGCAACACCTGCAGCAACGTTCTTGAATACATAGATCAACCCAATTAAACTCATTACTACAATGTGCCCTGCAGTCATGTTCGCAAAAAGTCGGATCATCAAAGCGAAAGGTTTAGTAATTGTTCCTAATAATTCAATTGGCAACATAATCAGTTTCATTGGAACAGGAACTCCCGGCATCCAGAAGATATGTTTCCAATAATCCTTATTACCAGAGAATGTCGTGATTAAATACGTAAGGATCGCCAGGAAGAATGTCATGGTAATATTACCTGTAACATTGATTCCGAAAGGCATCAATCCTAAAACGTTTAAAAACAAAATAAAGAAGAATACCGTTAATAAATAACCTATAAATCTTTTGTATTTGTGGCCGATGTTCGGGATTGCAATTTCATCTCTTACGAAAATCACCAGTGGTTCTAAAAACCTTGCAGCACCCGTAGGAACCTGAGACTTCTTGTAAGATCTTGCCATTCCTGTAAACAATACCAACATGAAGATTGAAACTAAAATAATGATCAGAACACTTTTTGTAATTGAAAGATCTAAAACTTTTTCTGATGTAACATGACCTTCTTTATCTTCCGCCAATGTCCCGTTTGCATCGGTCTTATAAATTTTTTCGTGGTGCAATTTGTAGAAATTACCATCAACCTCAGTAGCTTCTCCATGCATAAATCCTTCTTTGCTATTGCTCATAAAAGCATGAAATCCGTTATCATAAAAAATAACAGGAAGAGGAAAACCAATATGATGGCCATCTTTATCTACCATCAATGTAAAGTCATGCGCATCCAACAAGTGATGATCGATGAACTCTTTGTTTTCTTTACTTACTTTGTCTTTCTCTGAAAGCTCTGTAGTAGCAGAACCTGCTTCAGCAGTAGGTTCTCCGTGCTGTGCAGACACTAAGTTTAATACAAAAATACTGTAGAATAAAACTGCGAATTTCTTAAACATTGATAGGTTTTTTTCGTTGTGCAAAAATATAATAAATTTTCTGGTTTACAATAATTAATTTTCCTGTTTTTTGTCATGATTAATAAGCTTAATCGCATAGTACGTAAGCAGCGTGGTCAGGACAAAATAAGGTATAATAAAATGAAATTTGTAGCTCGGAATGGCTTCAAAATTTAATTTTTTCCGGATTAAATACATTAAAGCGAACTTTAATAAGATCAAACCAATCACTGATAAACCTAAAAATTCAGGAGCTACTCTATTAATTAGAATAATAAGCGTAATCATCATCATGAACATGATACTCAGGAAAAGGTAAAACTTCACAATTATTACTTCATCAAGATGAAAAACAAATTTCCATAATGACAAATGGATCAGAAATGTCAGAAAAAATAATACAGTAACCAGAAGATTGGGATTGATTTTCATTTACTTCATTTTTACCTAACATGTATTAGGCTGATTTTAACTGATCACAAAAATAGACTTTTTCTATTGTATTTCAATATATTTTGATTTTTATCATATGACTGTTATAAATATAAATTAGAAAATGTATTGTTCAATTGTATTATAGGCTAAATCCTAAAGGCTTTAAACATCATTTCTCATAAGCCTCAAACTTTATCCTAGCCGGGATTGAGCGGCATGCCTGAGCTCTTTTCTGGTTTCGGCGGCGGCAAAGCCGCCGCCGAAACCAGAAAAAGCGAGTAGCGAAAGCCGGAAAAAGCTTCTAAAAAAAATAATCCTGCTTTTGCTGTAATCTAATTCTCTTAAAAAAATTCCATTTAAAAAAGTTGTAAAAAAATTCAAATGGCTTAATTCAACTTATATAGATAATATTACGTATAGAAGTCTTTAGATATACTAAAAAATTCCTTATTTTTGCAAACCTATAATTTACAATACATATGTTTAATAGTTTACAGGATAAATTAGACAAGGCGCTGCATAATATTTCAGGACGTGGAAAAATCACGGAAATCAATGTGGCGGAAACCGTAAAAGAAATTCGCAGAGCATTGGTGGATGCCGATGTTAATTATAAAGTTGCAAAAGATCTAACTAAAAGAGTTCAGGATAAAGCCCTGGGACAGGATGTCCTTACTTCCCTTACCCCTGGACAGCTAATGACGAAAATCGTTCATGATGAGCTTGTAGATCTTATGGGAGGTTCTCAGGAAGGAATCAACCTTTCCGGAAAACCATCTGTGATTCTTATTGCAGGGCTTCAGGGTTCCGGTAAAACAACGTTCTCCGGAAAACTGGCCAATTATTTAAAAACAAAAAGAAATAAAAAACCTCTTTTGGTTGCCTGTGACGTTTACCGTCCGGCTGCGATCGACCAGCTTAAAGTTTTGGGCGGTCAGATTGGTGTTCCTGTCTTCACGGAGGAAGGTTCTATGGATCCTTCAAGCATCTCTCAAAACGCTATTAATTTTGCTAAATCCAACGGCCATGATGTTGTGATTGTAGATACCGCAGGTCGTTTGGCGATTGACGAGCAGATGATGAAGGAGATCAAAACCGTACACTCTACCATTCAGCCAAACGAAACACTATTCGTTGTAGATTCCATGACGGGTCAGGATGCAGTGAATACGGCAAAAGCATTCAATGATACTCTAAATTTTGACGGGGTTGTTTTAACAAAATTAGACGGTGATACCCGTGGTGGAGCAGCTTTAACAATCCGTTCTGTGGTTGAAAAGCCAATTAAATTTATTTCTACCGGTGAAAAAATGGAAGCGTTGGATCTTTTCTACCCGGAAAGGATGGCAGACAGAATCCTGGGAATGGGAGACGTTGTTTCATTGGTGGAAAGAGCACAGGAACAGTTTGATGAAGAAGAAGCGAAAAAGCTTCATAAAAAAATTGCCAAAAATGAATTTGGTTTTGATGATTTCCTGAAACAGATCAATCAGATCAAAAAAATGGGGAATATGAAGGATTTGATGGGCATGATTCCTGGTGTTGGAAAAGCGATCAAAGATGTAGAGATCAGTGATGATGCATTCAAACATATTGAAGCGATCATCTACTCTATGACTCCTGAAGAAAGAAGAAAGCCATCTATTATCAATACGCAGAGAAAAAACAGAATTGCCAAAGGTGCAGGTAGAAAAATTGAGGATGTAAACCAATTGATGAAGCAGTTTGACCAAATGGGTAAAATGATGAAGATGATGCAGGGACCTCAGGGAAAACAGATGATGCAGATGATGAGCAAAATGCCTAATATGCCTGGAATGGGCGGAATGTTCGGTAAATAAACACACAAAAAAACGATTAAAAAATATTATTATGGAACTTAACGAAAAACAAGGGAATTACAACCAACCTTACAAATCAGAGAAAAAAGTTGTTGCAGGAATTTTAGGAATTTTACTTGGAACTTTTGCAATTCACAAATTCTATCTTGGATATACTAAAGCAGGAATTATTCAATTAGTTTTAGGACTTGTAACTTGTGGGATTGTTGGGATTGTTGGATTTATTGAAGGGATTATTTACCTTACAAAATCTGATGAAGAATTTGACAGAACTTATGTTCAGAACCAGAAAGAATGGTTTTAAAACTTCAGGTTTTACTAATTAAATATAATAAAATCCGGCTCAAATTTTATTTGAGCCGGATTTTTTAATTCCAATATTAACCGACTTAATCTGAATAATTTCATCGATTATTATTTAAGTTTAGACAGATTCTTGTATTATTTGAATTTGTACCCTAATCCTATCTGGAAAAAATTCATCTTCATTTTTTCGTCTGCTACAGGATCTTTAATCATATTAGACAATCCGAAGCTGTAACGTGCATCTACAAAAAGCCCTTTGTAAACGTTATAGTCTGCACCGAAAAACAATCCGAACTCAGCAGATTTCAAACCATTATCAAATGATTCTTCCAGGAAACTTTCTGCTTCATTCAATGACTGAGGATTTGCAGTACCGCCAGATACATCAATATTTACTTTGGTTCCTGTTTTAATGCTTACAAAAGGCCCTGCATATACCGCAAGATCAGGTGTTGCATAATATCTTGCAGATACAGGAATTACAATTCTGTTCAGATTGAATTTCTCTGTCACGGTGATGCCTGATACTGAAACTTCGGCTTTCCCCCCAAGATTGGCATACTGAACCTCACCTTGTACAGCAAATTTATTATTGAATTTATGCTCAACCAAAGCGCCAACGTAAAAGCCTGGCTTTGATTTTAAACCTCCGTTTACACCTTCGAAAACGTCTAAGTCTTCATTTGATGTTAATTTAGATAAGGCAAATCCACCTTTTAATCCAAAAGTTGTCTGTGCAGTTGCTGCTGTAGATAATGCTAAAACAGATGCGAATAAAATTTTCTTCATTATATCAATTTTTATAGATTCATTATTGAACCTGTTTTGTATTTTTTTTGATTAGCTAATTATTTATCAGATTTCTGAGCTTTAGACTTGATGAAATAAGAGAAACCAACGTTTACCCCGAAAGTTTTTACGTTTGTTTTAACATCTGTATTCATGATCGTCTGCTTGTTGGAGAACTGATCGTAAGATACACCAAGGTTGATCCCTAGAGATTGTGTAGCCATATAGGTAACTCCTCCTTTTACCTTCCATGCAAGACCGTCAGTTGTGGTTTCATCAGAAGCAGAAACTCCTAAAACATTCATTTCTCCTTTGTTTTTCACTGAAGCATATCCGATACCTGCACCAAGGAAAGGAACAAATTTGCTGTCGTTAGCGAAATAATAAGTAGCCGTTGGCATTACTGAAAAACTTGTAGTAGTAGCTTTTGTACCTTCGTATTTGGTAGTAGCGCTTGTAAGTCCTAAATCGATTCCTACCGCCAATTTATCAATAACAAAGTATCCTACAGAAGGAGTGATTGAAAATGTGCTTACTTTTGGTCCGTCTGCAGACTCCTCTCCTACTTTTACAGTAGTCGTTACGTTGTTGAATCCGAAACCTGTATTTCCGCTTACTACCCAGTCTCCTTTAGTCATTTGGGCATTTGATAATCCGAAAAGTGCAACAGCACCTGCTAGTAATAGTTTTTTCATGATTTTTAAAATTTAAAAGTTTATATTTAGTTTATTAATTATTTAGCAAAAACATATTTTACTCCGAAAGTAACCGAAGATAAGTTTAAACCAAAATTGAAGTTATCAGTTCCTTTTTCCTGATCTTTAATCTTCATATTTTTGTAGCCAAACTCGCCTATTGTAGCTTCAATCGTCCAGTTTTTATTGATGAAATAATCTAATCCTGGTTTCACATTTACACCAAAAGAAGTATATTTCTGTTCCATATTTATACTTTGAGAATAGATATATCCACTCATATTAATATAATCAAATTGTAAATCTGCCGTACGTTTTCCAATCTCAATAGGAACTTCAAGCTGCCCGAAAATATATAACTTATCCGAAAGCGTCCAGTATTTTCTGATGAACGGTCTTGCTGTAAAAGCATCTGCTTTCACCTTTGATTGCAGGGTTTCAATACCAAATCCTAAATTATTGATATCTGTATTTTCTGCTCTGCTTCCAATATACCGATCCCTGTGCCGACAGCCAAATTAGGAGCAATGAAGACCCCAACTGTTGGAATAATGCTGAAATTCTGAAGTTTGTCGTCCGTATTATTATTTTTTTCCTGAGAATAGCCCGCCTGACCAGACAGATAAAGCGTACCTGTTTTAATTTGGGCATTGGAAAGCCCGAAAAGCGCAACAGCTCCGGCTAAGAGTAATTTTTTCATGGTTCTTTAGTATAATAAATAAGTGGAAAAAGCCCTAAGCAAAAAACTTAGGACTTTTAATGATATATGTTTTGTTTATTATTTAGCAAAAACATATTTAACACCGAAAGTAACTGAAGATAAATTCAATCCGAAGTTAAAGTTATCAGTGCTTTTGTCAAGATCTTTGTACTTGAAGTTGTTGTATCCGAATTCTCCGATAGTAGCTTCGATAGACCAGTTTTTGTTTAAGAAATAATCTAAACCTGGTTTTACGTTTACTCCGATGGAAGTGAATTTAGATTCAGTATTGAACTGAGATGAAGCACCGCTGTATTCAGCTTTATCTTTACCGAATGCCATTGGAACTTCTAACTGTCCGAAGATGTATAATTTCTCACCTACAGTCCAGTATTTTCTTACGAATGGAGCCACTACAAATGCATCCGTTGAAAGTTTAGTCTCAACATTAGTTAAAGCATTTGTTGTAGTTGTAGAACTGTTTGCATAACCCACACCTAAACCAACAGCCACGTTATTTCCTACGAAATATCCAACAGTAGGTACAATAGTAAAATCTTCTACTTTAGAATCTGTATTGTTATTCTGAGTTGAAGAATATCCTACCTGTCCTGATAAATATGCAGTTCCTTTAGCAATCTGAGCATTGGATAAACCGAAAAGTGCAATAGCACCTGCTAATAATACTTTTTTCATTTTTTTAAAAATTTAATACTTTCTGGCGGCAAATTTACAGAGGTACCACCGGATATTAAAATTTGTTAACGTGATTAATATCATTGCTTTTTTTTGGCATTTTACGGGTATAAATCGTATTAATGAAAGAGGTTTGAGCTTTTCACAATTATATGAATAAAAAAACTCCAATTTTGCAATTGGAGTTAAATATGATTGATTTTAAAAAAATTTATCTCAGGAAAAAGTTTGCCCCGAAATTGATCGCACCGAAGTTGAATCTGTCGTTACCTCTCCAATACGGGTCCTTATATTTGCTTCCGATGTTCTGGAATCCAAGATAAAGCTCGGTATTCTTCAGCTGATAGCCTACTCTTGGAGCTACATATAACCCACTGTTGATGTAATCTCTTGTAGAAATAGCTGCTCCCAGATCCAAGCCTACAAAAAGCGGAACTTTATTAAAAGTATATTTTCCTGAAGCTGCAATTGGAATAAAGCCGAAATCATCAACATTATCTTTTCCGAAGAAATGAGAATATCCTGTAGTAGCACCAATATCCAGTCCTTTTGTAATATTCCACATATAAGCTGCGTCAATACCAATCGTTACGCTTGCAGCATCTGCAGCATCACCAAGCGGAGCACCGATGTGACCCCCAAGTCTGAAACCTTCCTGCGCCTGCGCAACACCACCTAAAAGTGCAAAAGCACCCAGTAATAATAGTTTTTTCATTTTTTAATAAGTTTAAGTATTTAATTATTGAATGGTTGTTTCAACACAAAAATATGGTATCTGAAAACCACAAAAAAAAGCGGAACAAATTTTGTACCGCTTTACGTTTTTAATGTAAATAATTCTTAGTTTCCTCCGAATTTGAAACCTACACCAACTTGAAAAAAGCTATTGGTTAATTTCTCACCGTCAGAAGTATCTTTAGCAAGGTTTGAAACCCCTAAATTGTATCTTGCATCAAAAAACAATCCGTTTTCAAGCATATATTCTGCTCCGATGAAAGGGGCAATATTAAGTTTATTTACCTGATCTTTGATATCAACATTATCACCAAGACCAAACGCAGTTCCTAGATCTCCCATAGATGCGTTTCCTGTAATCTCATATTTTGCTTTTGCAGAAAGAATGATTCCAAAACTTGCACCACCGGAAACTGATAGATTTTCAGTAATAAAATATTTTGCAGAAACCGGAATCAATAAAGTTCCAAAAGTAGTTTTAGCTTTAACGCGCACATCGCCGCTGAAATCTCCTTCAAAAGCTCCTGACTCGTCTACCTTACCCCCAAGCGGAGAGTAAAGAACTTCACCCTGGATACCGAACTTGTCACTGAATTTATGCTCTACTAAACCTCCTACATAAAAAGTATGTAACGGATCTGAACTTTCAGAACCTGAATTGTCTTTTTGTTTAAGGGTAGATAGAGAATAACCTGCTTTTGCACCAAATCTGGTTTCCTGAGCCTTAACGCTCATCCCGATAACAGCTACTGCTGCTAGAAGTAAAATTTTCTTCATTTTGTTAATAGTTTTTAATTAATCGATGGGCAAAAATAGTCTTTTTTTTTAAATGCCAAAACTTTACATATTTATTTTACAATAAAAAAATCAGGATAGAATTTATCCTGATTTATCACAAATATATGAAATATTTAATCGTTTCGTAGTTTCTTCTCTTCTTCATTATATGCAAGGATAATCTTTTTAACAACAGGGTGCCTTACAACATCTTCTTCTGTAAGATGCACAAACCCAATTTCCTTTACACCTTTCAGAATGCGCATAGCCTCTTTGAGCCCTGATTGCTGTTTTGGCGGAAGGTCGACTTGGCTTGGATCTCCGGTGATGATAAATTTGGCATTCATGCCCATTCTGGTTAAAAACATTTTCATCTGAGAATGCGTGGTATTCTGAGCTTCATCCAGAATAACGAATGCATCATCCAGGGTGCGTCCTCTCATGAAAGCCAGCGGTGCTACTTCAATTACTTTTTTCTCAATAAAACCCTCCAGCTTCTCGTGCGGAATCATATCACGAAGTGCATCATATAATGGCTGCAAATACGGATCAAGCTTTTCTTTAAGATCACCCGGCAAAAAGCCCAGGCTCTCCCCCGCTTCTACAGCAGGCCTTGTAAGAACGATTCTTTTTACAGCCTTATCCCGTAACGCCTTTGCTGCTAAAGCCACACTGGTGTACGTTTTACCTGTTCCTGCCGGTCCGATCGCAAAAACCATATCTTTTTTCTCTGTTTCTTTGACCAGCTTTTTAAGATTGGTAGTTTTGGCTTTGATGATCTTTCCGTTCACCCCTTTTACAATGATGTCCTGATCGAAAACAAGCTGCTTTTCATTTTCGTCTTTTATATTGAGGATATTTTCAACATCCTTAAGGTCAATTGAATTATTTTTTGAGATATAATTTACAATATCATCAAGTTTCTGCTTAAAAATATCAAGGGCTTCCTGATTTCCCATAGCGAAGATAAAATGATCTCTGCCGGTAATTTTAAGAGTCGGAAATGTAGATTTTATTAAATTGAAATATTGGTTATTTACTCCATAGAAGATTTTCGCATCGATATCCTCCAAATCATATGTTAACTCAAACATGCAGTATCTTTATTAATTTTAGATTTTAAATGTAAAGCTTTTTTTGGAAATTTATATCAAATTCTTTTCCACAATCATTCGGGCATTCTTTTATTTTAAATAAATTTGCATTTCTACATTCTATAAACAATCAATGTCAATTATTACCCTTACTTCAGATTTCGGAAATTTGGATTACAGAGTTGCCGCTGTAAAAGGCAGTATACTTTCTCTGAATCAGAAAGTTAACATTATTGATATTACCCATGATATTCAGGCTTTTAACCTTGTACAGACTTCGTACATTGTCAGAAACGCCTACAAGCACTTTCCGAAAAACACGGTTCATATCCTTTCTGTGGACAGTTTTCACAACAAATCAAGAAAAAACATCCTGTATAAAGCAGACGGACATTATTTTATTGCTGCCGATAACGGGCTTCTGAGCCTGGTCTTTTTCGATATTAAGCCCGAAGCAATTTATGAAATCACCTTAAACAACAGATTTGATGATATTGTCAACTTTACATCAACCGATGTTTTTGTTCCTGCAGCCGTACATCTTGCCAATGGCGGACTTCCTGAAGTCATCGGAAGAAAGATCGATTCTGCCAAACAGCTGCTGTTCCCAAAACCTGTTTTTAATGACTCTGAAAAAATGATTATCGGAGAGGTTACTTATATTGATAATTTCGGAAATATAATATCAAATATCAGCAAAGATTTTTTTGAAAGTTCGGGCAAAGGGTATGAAAATTTCACCATAAAATTCAGAAATTTAAGTCTTTCAAGAATATTTTCCAGTCACACGGAAGTGGTTTCCGACTGGGAAAGAGAGACGGAATATCACGGGCAATCTGCTGCAATTTTCAATGATAGCCAGCTTTTGGAGTTAACCATCTATAAAGGAAGCAAAAAAAACGGCGCCAAGTCTCTGTTTGGACTGAACGTGGGAGAGAATATTTACATCGAATTTTTCTAAAATTTAATATTTCATAAAAAAATCGATTTTTTTTATATATTTGTCAAAATCTAAAAATTAAAAATGGCAGAGTACAAATTATTGCTTCCTTCCATGGGAGAAGGTGTTATGGAAGCGACAATTATCACCTGGTTATTCAACGAAGGAGATAATGTGAAAGAAGATGATTCCGTAGTGGAGATTGCAACTGACAAAGTAGATTCAGACGTTCCGACACCAGTTTCGGGGAAAATCGTAAAGATTTTAAAACAGAAAGACGAGGTTGCAAAAGTAGGCGAAGCTATTGCTATTTTAGAGATTGAAGGAGAAGGAGGAAACACAGCTTCAGAAGAAACCGTTACAGAAACTCCTGCTTCTGCTCCGGATGCCGAAATCTTAAAAACGATCGAAGAACCCTTAAAAGTATCTGCTTCCACAGAATTTTCGGGAGATCTTTATCTTTCTCCACTTGTAAAATCAATTGCACAACAGGAAAATATTTCCGAAACCGAACTGAAATCCATCAATGGAAGCGGTCTGGAAGGAAGAATTACCAAAGAAGATATTTTAGCATACGTTAAAAACAGAGGCAATCAGCCTGTTCCACAAGCTGCACCGGCACAACAGACTGCTCCAGCTGCAAAACCTGTGGCGACATCAGCTCCTACTTCAACAATCACGGCTGCTGCAGGTGATGAGATCATTCCAATGGATAGAATGAGAAAGATCATCGCTGAAAATATGGTGAAAGCAAAACAAATTGCTCCACACGTAACTTCTTTCATCGAAACAGACGTAACCAACGTTGTTAAATGGAGAAATAAAAATAAATCTCTCTTTGAAAAACGTGAAGGCGAAAAGCTTACTTTCATGCCGATTTTCGTAAGAGCGGTGGTAAAAGCCATTCAGGATTTCCCGATGATCAACGTTTCTATTAATGGTGAAAACATCATTAAAAAGAAAAATATCAATATTGGTATGGCAACCGCTTTACCGGACGGAAACCTTATTGTTCCGGTAATTAAAAATGCAGACCAGTTATCACTTTCAGGACTGGCAAAAGCAATTAATGATCTGGCATACAGAGCAAGAAATAAAAAATTAAGACCTGAAGATACGCAGGGTGCAACTTATACCATCTCCAACGTAGGAAGTTTTGGAAACCTGATGGGAACTCCTATTATCCCTCAACCTCAGGTTGCTATTCTGGCAATCGGAGCGATCGTTAAAAAACCTGCAGTTCTTGAAACACCGGACGGAGATGTAATTGCGATCAGAAACTTAATGTTTATGTCTCACTCTTATGACCACAGAGTAGTAGATGGTTCTCTAGGAGGAATGATGCTTAAACATGTTCATGATTACCTTGAAAACTGGGATCTGAACACAGAAATATAATCTACAAATGATGATCGACACGTTATAATTGATGTAAGCTTGTCGAAACATTTTTACCATACAAACCTTCGGAATTTTTTCGGAGGTTTTTTTTGTATTGTATTAAATAATGATAAATTTTTAAACCAAATATAATTTCTGTATTTTTATCCAGATCATCCTAATGTACAGAATGCTGAAATTTTTAATCCTAATTCGAAGATCTTTAAAAAAGTCCTTCGACAATATTCACAACGAACAGCTGAAGCATAATCTGCTGCAGGCCGTTCCTTTTTGGATAGGTTCTGTCATTACAGGTTTTGTAGCGGTGATGTACGCTAAAATCTTTGCCTGGGGAGAACATCTTCTGAATTATATCCTGAACTGGCATTTGTGGATGATTTTCATTATTGCTCCCATCGGTTTTGTATTGTCGTGGTGGCTGGTGAAAGAATTCGCTCCGTATGCAAAAGGCAGCGGAATCCCTCAGGTGATGGCCGCGGTAGAGCTTGCCAATCCGAAAGAGCATAAAAAAATACGAAGTCTATTAAGTCTAAAAATTATAGTTTTCAAAATACTTTCATCCGTCATTTTGGTTATCGGAGGCGGTGCGGTTGGCCGGGAAGGTCCTACGATTCAGGTGGCCGGTTCAGTTTTCAGAAAAGTAAATGAATATCTTCCGGATTGGTGGCCTAAGATTTCCAAGAAAAATATGATCATGACAGGTGCTGCCGCCGGACTTGCCGCAGCTTTCAACACCCCTCTCGGCGGAATTGTTTTTGCTGTTGAGGAACTTTCGAAAACTCACATCAATTATTTTAAAACCGCCTTATTTACGGCTGTTATTATTGCCGGTCTTACGGCTCAGACACTGGCCGGATCTTATTTATATTTAGGTTATCCGAAAACAAATGATGTTTCATTAATGGTCATGTTCCCGATCATTCTTGTTGCCGGAGTTGCCGGAATTCTTGCCAGTCAGCTTTCCGTAATCATGTTAAAAATTACAGCCTGGAAAAAAAGAAAACTGAAAACCGACAGGGCCAATGTTGCTTTTCTTATTATTTCCGCATTAATTATTGCATCCGTCGCCTTCTTCATTAACCGTGAAATTTTGGGTTCCGGAAAAGAAATCATGGAACGTATTCTTTACACTGATGAAAAACACGAAGACTGGTATGTTCCTGTTTTAAGAATGTTAGGGCCTGCGCTATCCTTTACTTCCGGAGGTGCGGGAGGAATTTTTGCGCCTGCTTTAACGGCCGGAGCAACGGTTGGCTCCGTAATTTCAGGATTTATTGATCTAAGCCCGAATGAAACCAATGTTGTAGTTCTCGGAGGAATGGTTGCTTTTTTAACCGGCATTACACGAGCTCCGTTTACATCAGCCATTATTGTTCTGGAAATGACCGACAGACATTCGTTAATATTTCATCTGATGCTTGCCGGAATGGTTTCTTCCATTGCCTCAATTCTTGTCAGCAGGCATTCTCTGTATGATCTGATCAAAGTTGGTTTCCTGGAAGAGATACGGAAAGAAAAAAATTAATTGTTTTTTTAATCTAAATCAATAGTACTAAAATTTCCGGAATGAAAAATCTGTCAGATGGTCTTAAAAATTTGAAGAACTCTTTCCGTAAATGTTAAACGCTGTCATTTCCTAGCCCCGATCGAACGGCATGTCTGAGCTCTTTCCCTTGGTTTCGGCGGCGGCAAAGCCGCCGCCGAAACCAAGGGAAAAGCGAGTAGTGAGAGCGGGAAAAAGCTCCTTTTACAAGAAATGTAATTTTACCTGCCATAAAGTTATGGTTAACTTGTACCTATTATGTAACAAAATCCTACTGCATTATTGTATATTATAAATATATTTCCTACTTTTGCACCTCGAAATAATTAACAAATTTTTTAACATTATGAACAATTACGAAACTGTTTTCATTTTAACTCCCGTTCTATCTGAAGCTCAGGTGGAGGAAGCAGTGAACAAGTATGTAGATCTTATCAAAGAAAAGAACTGCGAAATCGTTGCTAAAGAAAACTGGGGATTAAAAAAATTAGCTTACCCGATCCAATTGAAAAAGAACGGATTCTACACTTTAATTGAATTTAAAGGTGAAGGTTCTGTAGTTGCTGATTTAGAATTAGCATTCAAGCGTGACGAGAGAGTAATCCGTTACCTTACTACAAAACTAGACAAACACGCTGTTGACTACGCTGTAACTAGAAGAGCAAAAGTAAAAGCAGCTAAAGCTTAATTATTAACCCTATTTTTTAAAATTACAAGACATGGCAATAGACGAAATGGCTAAACAAGCCTCAGCTGGAGGAGAATCTGAAGTAAAATTCCTTACTCCGCTTGATATCAATACAAAATCTGAAAAGAAATATTGTAGATTCAAAAAATACGGAATTAAGCACGTTGATTACAAAGATGCTGATTTCTTATTACAGTTCGTAAACGAACAAGGTAAAATCTTACCAAGAAGATACACCGGAACTTCTTTGAAATACCAGAGAAAAGTTTCTGCTGCAATCAAAAGAGCAAGACACCTTGCGTTACTACCATACGTAGCTGACTTATTGAAATAAAAAAATTGCAATTAGCCATTAGCGTTAGCTTTTGGCTTTTTGTTGCTGAATAAATAATTAATTCTAACTTGATTTTAGATAATAGATTTAAGGTTTGAGACAAAATGTCTAACATCTGATTTCTAAATTCTAACATCTAAAAAAGGACAACAACAATGGACATTATCCTAAAAAAAGACGTAGAAAATTTAGGTCTTGAATTCGACACAGTAAGCGTAAAGCCAGGTTATGCTAGAAACTTCTTAATTCCTCAGGGATACGCACTTTTGGCAACTCCTAAAAACAAAGCAGCTCTTGAAGCTACTTTGGAAGCGAGAAAAGAAGAAGAAGCTAAATTAATCGCTGCTGCAAACGCTGTAGTTGAGCAATTGAAAAAAACTTCTATTACTATTCCTGCAAAAGTAGGTTCTGGTGATAAATTATTCGGATCTATCAACAATGCAGATCTTTCTGCAGCTCTTGGAAAAGCAGGAGTATCTGTAGAGAAGAAATACATCAAAATCCCAGGAAACACTATCAAGAGAACTGGTAAAGTAACTGCTAACATCAGACTACACAGAAATGTAGAATACAATTTCGAATTCGATATCGTATCTGATGCACCGGTAGAAGCTGCTCCTGCTAAAAAGGAAGAAGCTAAATCTGAAGAGGCTTAATCAATAAGACTTTTTACCATACAAAACCACTTCAAGTTGAAGTGGTTTTTTTTATATACCACTCCGTTCCTGTACAATGATTGTAAATATAAATTGTTCGCTATAGGATTCCATATCCGTTAAAAAGCATTTAGGCAGAAAATTTGCTTTAGTTCCTGAAATTATTTTTATGGAAATCAGTGAAATTGTTTCAAAGCAAAAAGAATTTTTCAGCACCCATCAGACGAAAAATATCAGATTTCGGAAAATGTACCTTGAGAAACTTAAAGCACTTCTCATCAGCAATGAAAAGCTTTTGTATGAAGCTATTAAACAAGATTTCGGCAAATCAGAATTTGATACGTTCACTACGGAAATTTCATTTGTTATTAACGATATCAATTATTACCTGAAAAATCTGAAATCACTTTCCAGGCCTAAAAAAGTAAGCACCAATCTTATCAACCAAATTGGAAAAAGCATCGTTTTTCCGGAACCGCTGGGAAATGTACTGGTTATCGGAGCATGGAACTACCCTTATCAGCTCTCGCTCTCCCCTGTCGTTGCAGCACTTGCCGCAGGAAACTGCTGTATTGTAAAACCCAGTGAGATTGCCGAAAATACAATGAAAGCAATTACTACAATCATCAACGAAAATTTCCCTCCCGAATATTTATATTCCTATGAAGGCGGTGTAGAAGAAACCACAGAGCTTCTGAAGCTCAGATTTGATAAAATATTTTTTACCGGAAGTACGAAAGTAGGGAAAATAGTATATGAAGCCGCCTCAAAAAACCTGACTCCCGTAACCCTGGAGCTTGGCGGTAAGTCTCCGGCCATTGTTACCAAAGATGCCAATCTTGAAGTTGCAGCTAAAAGAATTGTCTGGGGAAAATTTCTAAATGCCGGCCAAACCTGTGTTGCTCCGGATTATTTGCTGATTGAAGAAACGGTAAAAGAACAGTTTCTTGAAACGCTTACAAAATATATCAAGACATTTAATTATCAGGCGGGCTCCGGGCATTACACCAAAATCATCAATCTTAAAAACTTTGATCGCCTCATTGCACTTATAGATGCTGAGAAAGTTTATTCCGGTGGAAGTTATGACCACGAAAAGCTGTTTATAGAACCTACCGTCCTATCAAACATCAGCTGGACTGACAAGATCATGCAGGAAGAGATTTTCGGGCCTCTTTTGCCTGTTATTTCATTTACAAACTACAATATCATCATCAATCAAATTTGTGAGCTTGAAAAGCCTCTCGCAGCCTATCTTTTTACCAATAATTCTGAAGAGAAAGAAATCTTTAAAAATAAACTCTCTTTCGGAGGAGGCTGTATCAATGATGTCATGATGCATCTGGGTAATGAAAACCTTCCTTTCGGCGGTGTAGGAAACTCGGGAATAGGAAATTACCACGGAAAATTCGGCTTTGAAACATTTTCTCACCAAAAAGCTATTCTGGAAAAAGCAACCTGGGGCGAACCCGATATAAAATATCCACCCTACTCTGAAAAGAAACTGGGATGGATCCGAAAGATTATTAATTTTTGAGATGTGTTAAAAAGAAAAACCGGGAAATTCCCGGTTTTTATGATTTCTTTGGAGTCCATTTATTGAAAAACTCTTTTACCTTTTCAAGGCTGTACCCTTTCCCTTCTTCCAGAACATCACTCTGCTGAACATGGATCATTTTTCCGTTCTTATCAAGGATAATAAAAACCGGATATCCGAATTTCTCGCCGGGATTTCCGTATTCGGCAAAAACTTTTTCATTTTTGTTATCAGGAGAATAATTCAGGTGATAGTATTCGTAGTTTTTATCAACTATTGCCTTCAGTTCCGGTGTGGTCTGAACAAACTGATTGAATCTCAGACACCAGATACACCAATTCCCTCCTGCCTGAATTATAATATTTTTTTTCTCCTTTTTGGCTTTGGCAATAAGATTCTGAATATCTTTCCCGGCATCAGCTTTAGGATCATAAGGCTTTGGTAATTTTGCCTTCTCTTCCGCAGCTTTCTTTTTAGCATCCAGCTCAGAATGTTCAGTCTTTATCAACAGTGCCTTTTCATCATTCTTTCTTTCGTCTGCCTGCTGTTTTACATTCTGGGAAAAAGCAAAAAAGCTCATCCCCAAGAAACCTATTAATGATAACTTTTTCATATGGTAAAATTAAAAAAATATGACTATTTGCATGCAAAAATACAACCATATTTTTATTATCCGTAAATTTGCCTGTTTTATGAATTTTTTAATCAAGATATTATACTTCATTTCTAAGCTTCCCCTGAAAATATTATATATTTTTGCGGATATAATGTTCTTCCTGAACTATTATTTTGTAGGGTACCGCAAGAATGTTATAACCAAAAACCTTAAAAATTCATTTCCTGAAAAATCTGACGAAGAAATAGAAGAAATAAGAAAAAACTTTTATCGTAATTTTTCAGATTACCTCGTGGAAACCATTAAATCATTCAGTATTTCGGAAACAGAATCGAGGGTAAGGATGCAGCATATTAACCAGGAACTTTTTCACGAAGCGAAAGAAGAGGGTAAAAATATCATCCTTCTTGCCGGGCATGTTTTCAATTGGGAGTGGATCAATGCATTGGCAACAATAATTCCCCAAGATCATTGCCACCCTGTATACCGAAAGGTAAACAGTGACTTCTGGGAAAACCAGATGAAGAATGTCCGAAATAAATTCGGGAATGAAGCTCTTGAAGCAAAAGAAGTAATTCTCAACATTGTAAGGTCAAAAAACGATGGAAGCTCTGCCTATATGTTTGTGGCCGACCAGACTCCGCATTTTGCACACATTACCTACGGGCTGGAATTCCTTAATCAGAGAACCCCTGTTTTTACGGGCTATGACAGGCTGGCAACGAAAATGGATCTTGCGTTCATTTATTGTGAAATGAAAAAGGTGAAGCGTGGATTTTATCAGGTAAACTATCACAGGATCTATCCGGACGGGGAAAAGTTTGTGGAACATGAGGTGGTAAAAAAATTCCATAAATTATTGGAAAAGACCATTAATAAACGTCCCGACAATTATCTCTGGTCACACAGAAAATGGAAATATCAGGATTCTATTAAAAATTTTGATTCAGAAAAAAAGTAAAAACCGAATGTCAAAAAAGTTAGCTGTTGTCATCTTAAACTGGAACGGAAAATCATGGCTTGAAAAATTTCTTCCAAGTGTAGTGCGTTTTTCTCCACAATCTGATATTTATGTAGTTGACAATTTTTCTACTGATGATTCCGTTGATTTTTTACAGCATTATTTCCCGAAAGTAAAGATTATCAAAAATGATAAAAATTACGGTTTTGCGGGCGGTTATAATGAAGGATTAAAACATATTGACAACGAAATATACTGTCTTCTAAATTCGGATGTAGAAGTTACTGAAAACTGGGCGGAGCCGGTATTGCAACTATTTGAAAAAGATCCCGCAATTGCGGCGGCACAGCCTAAGATCCTTTCCTATGAAAGAAAAAATTACTTTGAATTTGCGGGTGCTGCGGGAGGTTTGATTGACAATCTTGGATATCCGTACTGCAGAGGAAGAATTTTTGATGATATTGAGGAAGATCACGGACAATACAATGATGAAACGGAAATTTTCTGGGCTTCAGGATGTTGTTTATTCATCCGTTCCAAAGATTTTTGGGAACAAAATGGTTTTGATGAGAGATTCTTTGCCCATCAGGAAGAAATTGACCTTTGCTGGAGACTAATTAATTCGGGGAAAAAGATTTTTTATACCGGGAAATCTGAAGTTTATCATGTAGGAGGAGGAACACTGAATAAGCAAAGCGCAAAAAAAACGTTCCTTAATATGAGGAATAACCTTTCTATGCTGCTGAAAAATCTGCCCTTTCCACAGCTGATTGCCGTGCTGTTTTCAAGACTTTGTCTTGACGGGTTTGCAGCAATATATTTTGGCTATAAATATGGGATTTCCCATTTCTGGGCGGTAGGAAAAGCACATTTTGCTTTTTATACGCATATTCCGGGGACATGGAAAAGACGCCAGAAGCATCAGAAACATCAATTTCATCAATCTAAATGGTTGATTTTTAAACATTATTTGAAATGAAAACAACTCCATTATTATTATTTTTATTTTTCTTTCAGCTCGGATTTTCACAAAAAAACGCATGGTCTGCTATTGACAAAAGCTACAGTATCAGGACAATCTCTGAAAAAGGCACGGAAACGGTAAAAGACGAGGATCCTGTAAAGGTTACCATCTTCTCGTTCAGAAATCTCGTAGACAATATGGATCCTGAAAAGGAAAAATCCGTATCTGAAAAATCGGTTTCTTTTAAAGACATCCGGGACAAAGTTGACAGAAAGGGTAAAGTGAATTTTAAAAAAGGTTCCGTTTATCTGGTAAGGCTTCAGGATGGTATACAGGGTGGAAGATTCCGTATCACAATAAATAAAAATGCTGATAAAAAGGCGGTAGATAATCTCAATAAATTTCTTTCTGAAAAAATAACCCACGGAAGTATTCTGAAAGAAACTATTGACACACCTGAACGTAAAAATGTAATTACAGGCTTTATTATTACCATCAGTGATAATGACGATGTTACTGCAGATACCTTAAAAGAAAAGTTCAGCAGTGAAATAAACGATATTATCAGGGTTGCCACCAATAAAAGTACTTTGTTTTTTAAAATAACAACATAATTGGGTATGGATTTTTGTGCAATAGATTTTGAGACTGCTACCCATGAGAGAAACTCTGCATGTGAACTGGGAGTGTGTATTGTGCAGGATTCTAAAATTGTAGAAACTAAAACCTGGCTGATTAAACCGCCGAGTTTTCCCTACTTCAGTCCTTTTAATGTAGATGTTCACGGAATTTTACCTGATCATGTAAAAGATGCTCCTACTTTTGACGAAATCTGGTATGAAGTAGAGGAAATGATGTACGGGACTTTAATGATTGCTCACAATGCAGGATTTGATGCCGGTGTTTTACGCGGATGCCTGAATCATTACGGGATGTTTACTCCTAAATTAAATTACTTATGCAGTATTCAGCTTGCCAAAAAATCCTGGAATTATCTTCCACGGTATGGGCTGAAACATCTTGCAGAATACCACCAGCTAAGCTTCAATCACCACAGAGCTGGTGATGATGCAGAAGTGTGCGCAAAAATATCTTTACTGGCTTTTGAAAAGCTGTTTCTCACAAGCAATGAAGAAGTAAATGAACTGATGAAATTAAAAATAAAAAAACTTTAATTTATTTTTTGTTTTCATGCTAATATGTAAAAGGATAAATTCCAAATTATAGAATTAATTCCGGATTACAGAATTATCAGTTGCTTAAAACTTCTGACAAGAGATTAAATTTCGGAATATCAATTTCAAAATTTTCCTGGGTTTCCATATTTCTGACAAGGTATTTTCCGCTCATATTCCCCACTCCGGAACGAAGCATTACATTGGAAAAGTAGGCGAAATTTTCATTGCTGGAAATTTCTGGTGTCAGTCCTATAACGCCGTCTCCAATAATTTCCGTATAGCCGAATCCTACATCAAAAATCAACCATTTTCTTTTGAGGATCTTAATCGGAAAATTACCATCATTTTCGATCGTTATATTATACTTGAAAACATATCTGTTTTCAGATGGATAACTGTTTTTGCTATCATATTCAGGTATTACTGAAACTTTGATATTAGAGGTCATTTTTGAGAACATCATCTTGGTATTTCCTTAAAATATACAAAAATCTCGCCCTTTTTAGAGCGAGATTAAATTTATGATATAATTCTTTTTTGAAATTATAAGCCTAAGCCTTTTCTTTCGTCTCCATTCATTAAAATTCCTACCGGATTGTCGATGGCTTCTTTTACTGCCACTAAGAATCCAACAGACTCTTTTCCGTCGATAATTCTGTGGTCATAAGACATCGCTACATACATCATTGGGCGAATTACAACCTGTCCGTCAACCGCTACCGGTCTCTGGATGATATTGTGCATTCCTAAGATAGCAGATTGAGGAGGGTTAATGATTGGTGTAGACATCATAGAACCGAATGTACCACCGTTGGTAATAGTAAATGTACCTCCTGTCATTTCGTCTACCGTGATTTTTCCATCTCTTACTTTAGTAGCAAGATCTTTAATATTGGCTTCAACACTTGCAAAAGACATATTTTCAGCATTTCTCAATACCGGCACCATTAATCCTTTAGGACCTGAAACGGCAATTGAAATATCGCAGAAATCGTAGTTTACTTTGAAATCTCCGTCGATCGATGCATTTACATCAGGATACATCTGTAACGCTCTTGTAACGGCTTTTGTAAAGAAAGACATGAAACCAAGCCCTACACCGTGTCTCTGTGCAAATTCTTCTTTATATAATTTTCTCAGTCTGAAGATTTCAGACATGTCAACTTCATTGAAAGTAGTCAACATTGCCGTTTCATTTTTAACGGAAACTAATCTCTGAGCAATTTTTCTTCTAAGAACTGAAAGTTTTGTGGTTGTAGTAGATCTTGAACCTGTAGCGGTTACCGGGTTTCCTCCCAATGCAGGAACAGCGGCTAATTCAGCATCTGATTTTGTGATTCTGCCATCTCTTCCGCTTCCTGAAACCTGTGCAGCATCCATTCCTTTTTCGTCAAGAATTTTTTTAGCAGCAGGAGACGGAGCGCCTGTTGCATAAGTTTGTGTTGCAGCAGTTGCAGGTTGGGCCGCAGGCTGTTGAGCCGGAGCTTCCTGTTTTACAGGTTCAGCAGCTTTTGGAGCTTCTTCCTGTTTTGGGGCTTCAGCAGCAGGAGCAGCGCTTCCGGATGGCTTTGCAGCATCCATATCAATTAAGCAAACCACTTGTCCTACCTGTACAACATCACCTTCCTCAGCTTTTAAAGTAATTACACCGCTTTCTTCAGCAGGCAATTCCAGGGTTGCTTTGTCTGAATCTACCTCGGCGATAGGCTGATCTTTTTCTACATAATCGCCATCTTTAACAAGCCAGGTTGCAATTTCAACTTCTGTAATTGATTCGCCCGGTGAAGGAACTTTCATTTCTAAAACTGACATATCGTATTTTTTATTTTTTTAATTATTTATTTTTTAGATTTTAAGAAAATAGATAAAGCCAAAAGACTTTTTCTAAATTCTACCAAATTTAGGCGGTTACGGGTCTTTTTACAGGAGCATCATTTCTGTCGAACACTCTGTTGATTACTGCATTCTGGTTTTTCTCAAACATTTTGTGACTTCCCGGAGCCGGAGCACCGCTTGGAACCGGAGCTATTACCTGAATTCCCGTATCTCTGAAATTTCTTAAGATATAAGACCATGCGCCCATATTTTCAGGTTCTTCCTGAGCCCAGACCAGTTCTTTTCTGTTTGAATACTTTTCAAAGATAGCTTCAATAGCATCAGCCTGTAACGGATACAGCTGCTCAAATCTTACCAATGCAATATTTTCAGCATTTAACTCTTCTTTTTTAGCGAGTAATTCGAAATATAGTTTTCCTGAACATAATACTAATTTTTCTACTTTTTTAGGATCAGCAGCAGGATCATCAAGAATTGGCTGGAAGCCTCCGTTGGCAAAATCTTCAAGTGGAGAAACTACTTTCGGGTGTCTCAATAATGATTTCGGGCTCATTACAATTAACGGCTTTCTGAATGACCATTTCAACTGTCTTCTCAACAGGTGGAAATAGTTTGCCGGAGAGGTAATATTTGCAACAACCATATTTTCATTGGCACAAAGTGTAAGGAATCTCTCCAGCCTTGCTGAAGAGTGTTCTGCACCCTGCCCTTCCGAACCGTGTGGCAACAACATTACCAGACCGTCCTGAATTTTCCATTTTTCTTCTGCGGCAGCCAGGTATTGGTCTACAATAATCTGGGCACCGTTTACGAAATCTCCGAACTGAGCCTCCCAAATTGTCAATGTATTAGGAGAAGCCATTGCATATCCGTAATCGAAACCTAAAACTCCATATTCTGAAAGATGAGAATTGTACACATCAAATCTGCTTTCTGAAACATGTCTTAACGGAATAAATTCTTCTTCCGTATCTTCCGTTTTTACCACGGCATGTCTGTGTGAGAATGTTCCTCTTTCCACATCTTCACCGGAAATTCTTATATTATGACCTTCTACTAAAAGCGTTGCATAAGCCAGCCATTCTCCAAGCGCCCAATCTAATGAATCTGCTTCAATAGCTTTAATTCTGTTTTCAAAAAGCCTTGTGATTTTATTCAGGAACTTTTTATCAGCAGGAAGTGTAGACATCTTAACAGCCAGTTCTTTCAGCTTCTCAAGATTGTATTTTGTATCAACCGGTGTCTGAACTGCTCCTCTTTTTGCAATAGGATAATTCGTCCAGTCATCGGCCATGAATAAATCCATGACGTTTTTCTCAATTTCTTTGGATGCGTCGAAATTTTCATCCAAAAGCGCTTTAAATTCTGTCTCCATTTTAGCGATTACATCATTAGAAGTTACGCTGTCTTTCAACAATTTATCTTTATAGATTTCTCTTGGGTTCGGATGTTTTGAAATGATTTTATAAAGGTTCGGCTGTGTAAATCTTGGCTCATCACCTTCATTGTGACCGTATTTTCTGTATCCTAATAAATCGATATACACATCTTTTCCGAATTTTGCCCTGAAATCGGCAGCAAAATGAATAGCATGAACAACTGCCTCGGCATCATCTGCATTCACATGCATTACCGGAGATTCCGTAACTTTTGCAATGTCTGTACAGTATGTTGAGGATCTTGCATCCATGTAATTCGTTGTAAAGGAAACCTGGTTATTAACTACGATATGAACCGTTCCTCCTGTTCTGTAGCCTTCCAGAGTCATCATCTGTGCCACTTCGTAAGCAATACCCTGCCCTGCAATAGCACCGTCACCATGGATTACGATCGGTAAAATTTTAGAATAGTCTCCTTTGTATTTGTCATCTACTTTTGCACGGCAAATCCCTTCTACAAGAGCAGCAACCGTTTCAAGGTGAGACGGGTTCGGGGTAAGATTGATGGCCACTTCTTCTCCTGAAGCTGTTTTAATCTTTTTAGATGAACCTAAATGGTATTTAACATCTCCTGAGAATACATCTTCTTCAAATTCTTTTCCTTCAAATTCTGAGAAGATCTGTTTGTAAGATTTCCCGAAAATATTGGTAAGAACATTCAGTCTTCCTCTATGTGCCATTCCTAAAACCACCTCATCTACGCCCAACTGTGAAGATCTTGAAATCAACTGATCCAATGCCGGAATTAATGTTTCGCCACCTTCCAGAGAGAATCTTTTCTGCCCAACAAATTTTGTATGAAGATAATTTTCAAACGCTACGGCCTGATTTAGTTTTAATAATATTTCAGTTTTTTCATTTGCCGAAAGGCTTGGATGGTTTTCGTTAACCTGGATCCATTTTTTGATAAAATCCTTTTCCTCAACGTTGTTGATGTGCATGTATTCTACCCCGATAGAATCACAGTAGATGTTTTCCAGGTGTGTGATAAGTTCCTGTAATGTTGCAGGACCTTTCATCCCTGTTTCCACCGCACAGTTGAATTTTGTATTTAAATCAGACTTGTCCAGACCGAAATTTTCGATGTCTAAAGTCGGAGCATAATGTCTTCTTTCTCTTACCGGGTTGGTTTTCGTAAACAGATGTCCTCTCGTTCTGTACGCTTCGATAAGGTTTACCACCTTAAATTCTTTTTTGATGTGCTCAGGAACTTCTCCGTTTGATGCAGCCTGTGCTGCCTGCTGTACTACCGGAGCAGAAACAGCCGGAGCTTGGGTATATTGGATATAATCGTCATCTCCGTAATTCTCCAAAGCAAAATCGAAACCCTGAAAAAAGGCCTTCCATGATGGTTCTAAAGAGTCGGGAAATTTTAAATACTGTTGGTATAAATCCTCAATTAACTGAGAATGAGCTGCGTTTAGGAATGAAAATCTGTCCATTATTACAGTTTATCTGTTATTAAAATTTGTTTGTAGAATTAAACGTCAAATTTAATAAAAAAAACCGACTTGGAACAGCCCGTAACTATTAAAAAAACTATAAAAGAAATAAATTTAATGAATTTACTTAAATACTGATAATGAGAGTTTCATATTCACAGCATCATCTTCTACCGGACGTTCTAAAAACGTCTGGCGAATATCCCCGAAACGCATTTCATCTTTTTTTGCTTTTTGGATCAGCTGCTGAATCGCTTTTATTCTTCCTGCATAATTTCCTTTGTAGTACATAATGTAGTTTTGGGTGGGACCTTGTGTCCTGAAGCTGAAGTTATTATCCGTAAGCCCTATTTTTTTAGACAAAGGAATCCCAAGAAAGTAAGAAACCTCTTTATCTTTATAATTGTCTGCGTCAGTAATCAGGATGGGAAAGCCAAATTCATCTTCTTTTTTACCCAGATCCATTGTGGTGTAATTGTAGATTTTGTTATAATTCATCACAATATTTCTGTACAACGCATCTTTTTTGTTGGATGTGCTTACATTAATACCCAGGAGAAGCTTTTCTTCTTCATTTTCAACCATCAGGCTGTCGTATTTTATTGCAGCCATCTGATTGTCTTTCTCAACTTTATTGCCCAACACATTGTTAAGACTAATCATGCTTTTATCAATATTTTCGGCAAAACGATCTTCTGTCCAGAAGTTTTCAACGCGTTTTAAAACAGACAATTTAGGCGTATGTACAACCCAGGTAATCTTGGTTTTTTCAGGAGCTAATGCCTTAAACTTAACATCAACCACCGTAGGGCTTTCATTTCTGTCTTCAAAGAGCTGGTACCTGATGGTTTTATTCGGGTTTTCGTAGCGAAGGAACATTTCCCCATCGGTATCATTTTTCGGATCTGTATAGCTGATAGAGCTTCCCTGCCCTTCGTAAGGCGTATAGTAATCAATATCAATAGAATTTGAACTTGTAAAGAAATTATTCCACCTTGTGAAGTTCTGAAGATTATTAAACTGGTTAAAGACTTTCTCAACGGGATAATTGATCTCTTTTTCTATTTTAAAATCTTTGCTTTCATCCACAAAATAGTACATTGAAGCTGCATAAGCCCCGATCAGTAATAAAACAATAGCTGCTATGATTTTAAAGAAACGCATCGTACAAATGTATTGAAAATAACAAAAGTGACCAATATGCTGATCACTCTGTTTTAATTTATTTAATGTAAGACAGAAAAGATAATGATGAAATTGGTTGTGCTTATCAAAACAATCCAGATTTCACCTTTTCTTCAGCCATCCTGATTTATCCTATATGAGTTCCCGGCGCCAGAACTGCTCCTTTTTTAACGACGATAATACCGTCCTGAACGGAGTATGTACCGTAATCGCCGTCACTGATATGTTTTCCTCCAATGATGCGTACGTTGTCTCCAATGTAGCAGTTTTTATCTAAAATTGCTTTCTCAATATAGCAGTATTTGCCGATTCCCATATTAGGCTGGCCCTTCCTGTCATTGTTTATAATTTCTACAGGATCCTGATAAAAATCGGCGCCCATAACGTAAGAGTTTACAATGGTACTACCTTTATCGATTCTTGTTCTGTTTCCGATCACGGAATTTTCAATCTTATCGGCCAAGATAATGCATCCGTCACCGAAAACCGCCTTACTCACGTAAGAACCGTTAATTTTTGACGGCGGAAGCATTCTCGCTCTTGTATAAATTGGCGATGAAGAGAAGAGATTAAACTGAGGAAAATCCTGACAAAGATCCAGATTGGCTTCGTAGAAAGATTCGATGGTTCCGATGTCTGTCCAGTATCCTTCATACTGATAACTTAAGGTAGTGTATTTCCCGATTGAATTCGGGATAATGTCTTTTCCGAAATCGTCTCCGGCTCCTTCTTCAAACATTTTTTTCAAAATGCTTTTGGTGAAGATATAAATCCCCATCGACGCCAGGTATTCTTTTCCGGCATGTTTATTTTCTTCCGAAACTTCGGATTTTAAACCGTCTAATATATCGTAGCCCGGTTTCTCAACAAAGGAGGTGATATTTCCTTCGTCGTCAGAACTCAAGATTCCAAAACCTGTTGCATCTTTGGCATTTACCGGAATGGTAGCGATGGTTACATCACCGCCTTTTTCGATATGGAAATCCAGCATTTCCCTGAAGTCCATCTGGTAAAGCTGATCTCCGGAAAGAATCAAGATATAATCATAGTCATACTTTTCTAAATGCTTCATCGACTGGCGTACCGCATCAGCCGTTCCCTGGTACCAGTTCTCGTTTTCAACATTCTGTTCTGCCGCCAGAATATCAACAAATCCTTTACTGAATATGTCGAAATGGTAAGAGTTTTTAATATGTGAATTTAAAGAAGCTGAATTGAACTGCGTCAATACCAAGATTTTATTTAACCCTGAATTTAAACAGTTTGAAATAGGAATATCTACCAGCCTGTATTTTCCGGCAATGGGAACAGCCGGTTTTGATCTCGTATACGTGAGCGGGAACAGTCTTGTTCCTCTACCTCCTCCTAAAACAATGGAAATTACATTGCGATTCATAAATTATTTTGCGTTTTATTTTTATTAAGTTTACTATTCTGTTTTTGATGTCTTATTCATAAATCCACTCGATTTCCATGTGGTTTTAACAACATTACTTAGAAATCAGTCAGTTTATATTTCAGTTACAAAATGATAATTATCAGATTTAATTTTTATATAAAGCTATATATTTTTCTGCTGACTTTTCCCACGAAAAATCAAAATTCATATTGGCATGAATAAGATTTTCCATTACATTCTTCTGATTATACAGCATTAATGCTCTGTTCATTGCATGAATTGCGTCGTCTACTCCGGGATAGGTAAAATTGATCCCCGCACCTCCTGTTGAAATATCTTCTACTGTATCCTTCAGACCTCCTGTATATCTAACGATCGGCACTGTTCCGTATCTCATGGAGTACATCTGGTTCAGACCACAGGGTTCCACCCTTGAAGGCATCAGCAAAAAATCCGCCGAAGCGTATATTTTATGGGAAAGATGTTCTTTATATCCTAAATCTAAAGCAAAGTTGGTATACGTATAATCGTATTCTTTAAGCTTGTTTTCAATATAGCTGTTACCAGATCCCAAAACCATGATGTTAAGCGCTCCATAACTTTGTTTAATGCTTCTCCAGACAATATCAGGAAGAAGATCGGCACCTTTTTCAGTGGCAAATCTTCCGATAAAGGCAAACAAAGGAAGTTCAGGTTTCAGCCCGTATTCTTTACAAAGTTTCTCCTTGCCTTTCTTTTTCTGTTCAACAGCATTTTTACTGTTGAAGTTAAAATCCAGCATCGGGTCGGTTTCCGGGTTCCAAACTTCGGTATCAATACCGTTGATAATTCCGTATGCTTTACTGAATTCATCTCTTACAAGACTTTCAAGACCATGAAAGCTCACATAAAGTTCTTCGAGGTACCCCTGTGAAACTGTGGTAAAAGCATTGGCACATTTGATCATACTTGCCAGAGGATTGATCAACCCGTTCCAGTCCATTAATCCCCATTTATACTGATCAAAAGACGGAAGATACCTTGCCATTTCCCAGCTCATCATTCCCTGGTATTCACCGTTGTGAATGGTTCCTACCGTTTTTACACCTTTAAGGAAAGAGAACTCCGGACAATATTCGATCATAAAAGGAACCAGTCCTGTATGATAATCGTGACAGTGTAAAATATCCGGACGGATGTTCATCGCACTCAACCAGTGAAGAACACCATGCTGAAAAGCAATAAACTGAAAATTTTCATCCTGGTAGCCGTAAGGATTATCCCTGTCTAAAAGTCCCGGGATTTTTACCATGTACAGTTCAAAGCCCAATACATTTGATTTTTCCTTTAAAACCTGTACCTGAAGCATGTTTCCTCCCTGGTGAATGAAGCCATCAAAAACTATGTCAAACTCATGATCGTAAACAAAAGATTTGTTGTACCAGGGCATAACAACCTTCGCATCAATACCTTTAATTTTGTTCTGATACTTCGGCAAAGCGCCCACTACATCGGCCAGACCTCCTACTTTTGCCACGGGGTAACACTCCGTGCTTAGATGATAAATTACCATTTCTATATTATCTTTTGTGGTGTTTAATTCTATTTTGTTTATATTTTTTGTCTTTTCTTTTTAAAATAATTCCGGCAAGCGGGGGAAGATTAATGCTAATGGATTTCTGATGCCCCATAAACTCTTCGTGCTGTTCATCAAAAATATCTGCTTTCACACCACTTCCTGCGTACTGTTCGTCATCAGAATTGAAAACCACTTCCCAGTGGCTCCCTGCGGTTACCCCTATTTTATAATCAATCACTCTGGGAGTAAGGTTGAGAATAACCATACACGCATCATCTTTTCTTTCGCCTTTTCTAAGATAGATATAAACAGAGTTATCTATATCATCTGCCTGTATCCATTCAAAGCCTTCCGGAGAGAACTGGTTTTCATAAAATGCCTCTTCATTCCTGTATATATGATTGAGGTCTTTTACAAGTTTCTGCAATCCCTTGTGGACGGGATATACAAGCAAATGCCAGTCCAGACTTTTTTTGAAATTCCATTCGCTGGTCTGCCCGAATTCATCGCCCATAAATAAAAGCTTGGCGCCGGGGTGTGTAAACATATACACATACAAGGCACGGAGATTGGCAAATTTCTGCCATTCGTCCCCAAACATCTTGTAAATAAGACTTGCTTTACCGTGAACAACCTCATCATGGGAAAGAGGCATCATATAATTTTCATTATACACATACATCGAAGCAAATGTTAGTTTATGATGATGAAATTTTCTGTTGATAGGATCTACTTTAAAATAATCCAGTGTATCATGCATCCAGCCCATCATCCACTTCATGCCAAAACCTACCCCTCCAGCATGAACAGGTTTGGTAAGCATTGGGAAATCCGAGCTTTCTTCAGCAATTGTGATAATATCTCCGAATTCTTTATATACTGCCGTATTAAATTCCTGCAGAAAAGTCTTTGCTTCCAGATTTACATTTCCTCCGTAAATATTGGGTTCCCATTCCCCCTCATTTCTTGAATAATCGAGATGAAGCATTGAAGTAACCGCATCCACACGGAGTCCGTCTGCATGATAACGTTCCAGCCAGAACATGGCATTTGAAATTAAGAATGATTTTACTTCATTTCTTCCGTAATTGAAAATATAGGATTTCCAGTCGGGATGAAAACCTTTTCTCGGATCTTCGTGCTCATACAGATAAGATCCGTCAAATCTGTGCAATCCATTCGCATCACCCGGAAAATGAGAAGGAACCCAATCCAGAATCACCCCGATATGATTCTGGTGAAGCTCATCGATCAGGAACATAAGATCCTGAGGAGAACCAAAACGGGAAGTCGCTGCAAAAAAACCTGTAATCTGGTATCCCCAGCTCGGATCATACGGATACTCCATAACAGGCATGAATTCCACATGGGTGAATTCCATTTCTTTGATATAAGGGATAAGCCTTTGCGCGATATCACGATAATTTAAGAATTTCCCGGAGTCCTCATCATTCCTCATCCAGGAACCGAGATGGAGTTCGTATACGGAAAGCGGAGCTTTAAGGCTGTTTTTTTTCCAGCGGCTTTGCATCCATTCTTTATCATTCCATTCGTACCATGTAGTAGAAACCAGCGATGCTGCCTGAAGATTCTGTTCCCAGCTCAATGCATAAGGATCACTTTTTTCAAGAATTTCTCCCCTTGCAGTTTCTATTGCGTATTTATACAGCGTTCCCCAGGTAAGGCCTGCAATAAAGCCTTCCCAGATTCCTGAGCCATCCCATCTGGGAAAAAGAATATGATCTTTAGGATTCCAGTTGTTAAAGTTTCCGATTACCGAAACTTTCTTTGCGTTGGGAGCCCAAACCGAAAAGTAAACGCCTTGTATTCCGTCTTTTTCAGCAGAATGTGCCCCGAACTTATCGTACAGCTTATAATGTTTACCTTCTTTAAAAAGATAAATATCATGATCCGTAAAAAGAGTGTATGTTTTAACCGAATTCATCACGGTTCTGGTTTAAATTTTAATATTTTTCTGAAAGTATTAAAAAAATCAGAAAGAAAGGTTACCTATTGTTGAAGAAATTATTATGTTTAATTGCCCATCATCACTTGTTTCTATCAAATATAGAGCTTTTTGAGGAGTATAAGATCATTTTAAAAATAATTTGCCATAAAAAGATTTTATTATAAATTTATCTTTGAATTGTTAAACACATATGGATGAGATTTGAACTCCGTACCGAAGAGCATGATGAAAGAAATATCTACATTACCGGAAACTTCAACAGCTGGAACCCAAAGGATGAACAGTACAAGCTCCATCAGACAGATCCCCGAACCTATTGTATAGAAATCGGTGATGAGTTATTGCCTGATTTTATTGAGTATAAATTTACAAAAGGCGGATGGGAAAATGTGGAGCTAGATCAATATGGAAATATTACGTCCAACAGAAAGATCAGTAAATCCGAAGCTGAAACTTCGGATATGGTAAAAAAATGGAGACTCAATTGGGGACCATTCAAAAAAGAATTTTTCCCTATTGCAGAAGTTATTTCCGAAGCATTTTATATTCCACAGCTGGAACGCCACCGTAAAATCTGGGCCCTTCTGCCCTACGATTATTATATTTCTGATAAAAATTACCCGGTTCTTTATCTTCAGGATGCCCAGAATCTTTTTAATGAAGGAAGCGACTACGGAAACTGGGAGATCGACAAAAAGCTGTCCCTGCTGACGGAATACGGACGCGGTGATATTATCATCATTGCTATTGAACACGGAAGCGAAGACCGGATAAAGGAGTATATTTTTGATAATGATCATGTAGCAAACGGCTCAGAAGGCAAGAAATACATCCGTTTCATCACCGATACGCTCAAACCGTTTGTTGACGAAAACTACCGTACTAAAAAAGACCGGGACAATACCGGAATTGGTGGAAGCTCACTGGGAGCTCTGATCAGTATTTATAGCGGCTTTCTTTATCCTGAAGTATACTCCAAACTGCTTATTTTTTCACCATCATTATGGGTTGAGCCCAACAACAATTTCCCGATGATGAATTTCAGAACTCCCTTCACCATGAAAATTTATTTATACGGCGGCGGTCAGGAGGGTTCTAAAATGGTAAAAAGAATTCATGTTTTCGAAGAATATCTGAAGCAGTGGGAAAAGAAAAATCTTTTTGATTTTGAATTCAGAACAAGTATTAATCCGGAAGGCACCCACAGTGAATTTTACTGGTCTCAGGAATTCCCCAGAGCTATCGAATGGCTGTATTACAACAGCAAAGAAAACCCCGCAGAAGTAAAGCCTCAGCAAAACAGTATTAAAAATTAAATTATGAAATTAATCAATAAAAAAATAAAAAGTTACACCCAGATATTTCATCTTTTTACAGAAGAAGAATGGTCAAGAACCTCTAAAAATTTAAATAAAAATATTGCCGCTTTTTTCACAGGAAAGAAGCATGAAGTTTTCATCAATGTTCAGGATGAAGGAATCGCTTATTTTATCGGTTTAGGCAAGGCAGATTCTCCTGTATTTGAAATGCAGCAGGTTGCTGTTAAATTTTCACAAACCTACAAAGAAAAACTCTCGGCGGTTCCTACTCTTATTGTTGGAGATTTTATGGTAGAAAAGCAGTTTGAAGAATTTATAAAAGGGCTTCTTCTGGGGACTTATAATTATCCGTTTGAGAAAACCCACGCTTTCTGGAACCCGAAATTTGAGCTTCATTTCGAAAATTTAAGCCAGAAAAGGCTTGATATGATCAGCCACAAATCGGAAGCATTGAGCAACGCGCAGACTGCTTGTCAGGAATGGCTCAATAAACCTGCAAATCTTAAAAAACCTGAAACATTTGGCACATATTTAAAAAATATATCTAAAAAATACAACCTTAAATATACTTCATTCAACAGGAAAAAATGTGAGGAGCTGGGACTGGGTGCTTATCTTTCCGTAAATCAGGGCAGCTCTTACGATGCAGCATTTACGATTCTTGAATATAAGACCACTGTTAAAAACGCCAAAACATTCGGTCTTGTGGGGAAATGCGTTCTTTTTGACACTGGCGGAATTTCCCTGAAAAATCCGGACAACATGCATTATATGAAGTCGGATATGGGCGGCGCTACAGCGGTTTTGGGAGCCTTAATTTATGCCGCAGAATTGCAGCTCCCTGTGAATATTATTACTGTTCTTCCCATAACGGACAACGCAATTTCGGAAAATGCCTTCCTGCCGAGCGACGTTATTACGGCCTACAACGGAAAAACCATAGAGGTACTGAATACCGATGCAGAAGGAAGAATGATTCTCGCAGACGGACTTTCTTATCTTGCTAAAAATTACAAAACAGATATTCTTATTGATCTTGCTACATTAACAGGCAGTTCCGTAAGAATGTTCGGCGATACCTGCGGAGCGATGTTTTCCAATAACGAAGAGCTGAAAAACCTGCTGATAAAAACGGGTGACAGCACGAACCAGCGGTTATGGAATCTTCCGCTATGGGATATCTGGAAAGATGATATCCGTTCTGATGTTGCCGATCTCAAAAATATATCCATGAAACCTATCGGAGACTGTATTGTTGCAGCAAAATTCCTGGAGCAGTTCATTGAAAATCACCCGAGATGGGCACATCTTGATATTGCTGGTGTAGCTTTTGGAAATGTTGGATACGCTAAAGAGAAAGCCGCTACCGGTTTTGGAGTACAATTATTGTCAGATTTAATCGAAAATTATCATTAAAAATTAGTTTATTACAAAAATTCTCTGTATAATTGAAACAGTATTTTCAAAAGTGTATTTTATTTTAAGTTTTAGTAGTAAATAAACAAATAAAAACATCATTTATTTTTGAAAATTCATCAAAAACTTAAAAACATTATATGGAGAAGAAAACAATAGTATGTATTTCGTGCTATTACAAGGGGTATGACTTCATGGATGAGATGAAAAACCTCGGTAATAATATCATTTTGGTAACCTCGGAAAATCTTAAAGAAAAAGACTGGCCGTGGCATGCTATCGATGAGGTTTTCTATATGCCCGAAATAAAACCGTCTGTATGGAATCTCGATCATCTGGTTCAGGGATTTTCTTATCTGATGCAGACCAGAAAAGTAGATGCTGTTGTTGCTCTTGACGATTATGATGTTGAAAAAGCGGCCCTGATCCGTGAAACATTCCGTATTCCGGGAATGGGTCAGACCACACACCGATATTTCAGAGACAAACTTGCCATGAGGCAGAAAGCTAAAGATTCCGGCATTCATGTTCCTGAGTTTACTGCTGTTTTCAATAATGATGAAGTGAACAGTTTTGCAGATAGGGTTTCTCCTCCATGGGTATTAAAACCCCGCTCCGAAGCATCCGCATCAGGCATCAAAAAACTGGCTTCCAAAGAAGAACTTTGGCAGGAACTCAATAATCTTGGGGAAGAGCGCCACTTATTTTTACTGGAAAGTTTTAAACCCGGCGATGTTTATCATGTTGACAGTCTCACTTTTAATAAAGAAACGGTTTTCACATCCGCTTCAAAATATCTTGCTCCGCCTATGCAGGTTTCTCATGAAGGCGGTGTTTTCAGAACAAAAACACTGGGAAGATATTCAGATGAATTTCAAGCGCTTGAAGCGGCCAATATGAAAGTTCTTTCCAGCTTCGGGCTTATACATGGTGCAACCCATACAGAATTTATCAAAAGTAAAGATGACGGCAAATACTACTTCCTGGAAACCTCCTCGCGTGTCGGCGGTGCTCATATTCCTGATCTGGTGGAAGCTTCAAGCAGCATCAATATCTGGAGAGAATGGGCCAGAATCGAAGATGCGCTACTAAAAGGGCATAACTACGAAGTTTCTAAACCAACGGGACATTATTCCGGGCTGATCATTGCACTGATTAAGGATAAAGATCCTGACTACAGCCATTTTGAAAGTCCGGAAACCGTAAAATTCTTACCCATTGAACATCATGTAGGTATTGTTTATAAATCCAGTGATCCGGAGGTTATTCAGGAAAGACTGGACAGGGCCGCAGAAAAAATTCTTGCCGAGATGCTGAATATTCTTCCTCCTAAAAGCAAACCGACAAGCTAATCAACTAGCAACTAGCAACTAGCAACTAGCAACTAGCAAAAAAAATACTGATAATCAATCATTTTACAAATTATCATTTAACACAACACATGCCACAAATAGAACATACAGATTATTATTCTCATATATTAGGAACAAGCCTTAAAGTTGAGGTTACCGGACATTACGGCTATCCTATCATTATGTTTCCTACTTCACAGGGGCTTTACACACAAAACCATGACTTCCACTTGAACGGAAGTATCAATTGGTTTGTGGAGCAGGGAAAAGTTAAACTTTATAATATCCAGACCATAGACAGCTGGAGCTTTTATGATGATAATATTTCCCCACAGCAAAGAATCAGAAATTATGAAAGATATATTCAGTTTTTGATTCAGGAGTTTGTTCCTTATATTCAGAAAATTCATAAAACGCATCGTGTTGCGGTTGCCGGAGCAAGTTTCGGTGGATATCATGCGGCAAACTTTGCCTTCCGATTTCCAGATGTTGTTTCTCACCTGTTTTGCCTTTCCGGAGCTTTCAGTATCAGGAATTTTATGGATGGTTATTCCGATGAGCTGGTATACTTCAATTGTCCCAGAGAATTTGTAAGAAATGATGAAGCCTGGAAATACAAACATATGCATATTGTTTTGAGTACTTCCGATCAGGATATCTGCAGGGATAAAAATATTGAAATGGCAGAAATTCTGCGTTCGAAAGGAATTGATTTCTGGTATGACGAAAGAAAATGGATCAGCCATGACTGGCCGTTGTGGAGAATGGTTTTTCCTACATTTATCGGCGCATTTTTCTCTTAAAAGTTTAAATAATACAGATTAACAAATATTAAAAAAATACAATTATGGTTAAAAAAGTCGGAATACTATTCGGTATGGAAGATACTTTTCCCTGGGCATTTATTGACAAAGTAAATGAGCTTGGTAAAGGTGAAATTGTTGCAGAACCGGTAAGTATTGATAAACTTGAACAGGGTGCAGATTACGGATACGCGGTCATTATTGACAGAATTTCTCAGGATGTGCCATTTTACAGAGCGTATCTTAAAAATGCAGCATTAAACGGAACATATGTCATCAATAACCCTTTTTGGTGGAGCGCTGATGAAAAGTTTTTCAATAATGCTTTAATGACAAAACTTGGAATTCCGCTTCCTAAAACTGTTTTGCTTCCCTCTTACGAAAGACCGGAGAATACTTCGGAAACTTCTTTCAGAAATTTAAAATTCCCTCATGACTGGGATTATATTTTCAATTATGTAGGCTTTCCTGCTTACATGAAGCCTCACGACGGCGGAGGCTGGAGGAATGTTTACCGCGTAGAAAGCGCTGAAGATCTATGGGCCAAGCATTCTGAAACGGAACAGCTGGTCATGATGGTGCAGGAAGAAATTATTTTCGATGATTATTACAGAGTGTACTGTCTGGGTAAAAAATATGTTCACATCATGCCTTATGAACCAAGAAATGCCCATCATTTACGATATGCTACAACGCATCAGACACAAGGTGAAGAGCTGGAAAAATTATTAAAAACCATTCATGATTATACCATCAAAATGAATGAAGCATTAGGGTACGATTTCAATACGGTAGAATTTGCCGTTCGGGACGGAATTCCTTATGCTATCGACTTTTGCAACCCGGCTCCGGATGCAGACAGGAATTCTGTAGGCGAAGAAAACTTTGCATGGATTGTTGAGCACGCTGCAAAACTTGCCGTAGAAAAAGCAAAAGAATATGTTCCCGGAAAACCGAATATTTCCTGGGGAACCTTCGTAAAAGATTCTGTAAAATAAACATTCAAATAAAACACGAAAAAAAATGCATCAATTTACTATCGGGATAGAAGAAGAATATCAAATCATTGATGTTGAGAGCCGGGACCTGGTTTCTCATGTTTCGAAAATTATCGAAGGCGGAAAAGCAGTTTTAAGTGAAAACCTAAAGCATGAAATGCACGAATCCATGATTGAAATGGAAACGGGAATATGCCAGAACATTCAGGAAGCCAAAGCAGAATTAACCAATCTGAGAAGACATCTTATTAAAACGGCTCACGAACAGGGACTTCGCGTTTCCGGCGGAGGAACACATCCTTTTTCAAACTGGGAACACAACACCATCACCAACGGCGAACGATATATTAAAATCGTTGACGACATGGGAGATGTAGCACGTGGCAACCTCATTTTCGGGCTGCATGTTCATATCGGAATTCCGAACCGCGAAGAAGGGGTCAGAATACAGAATGTGATGCGGTATTTTCTGCCGCATGTTTATGCGCTTTCCACCAATTCACCGTTCTGGATTGGCAGGAATACAGGTTTTAAATCATACAGACAGGAAATTTTCGTTAAATTCCCACGAACCGGAATTCCCAGCTTTTTCAATTCTCTTGCAGAATTTGACAGCTATGTGGATCTTCTAGTAAAAACAGGAACCATCGACAACGCCAAGAAAATCTGGTGGGATCTCCGGGTTCATCCATTCTATCCTACGATTGAATTCAGGATTTGCGATATGCCATTAAGAATAGAAGAGACAGTTTGTCTGGCAGCGATTATGCAGTCTCTGGTGGCGAAAATCTATAAACTTCACCAGCAGAATTTAAGTTTCAGAAGCTACAGACGATTATTATTGAATGAAAATAAATGGCGAGCCTCAAAAAGCGGAATAGAAGCACATCTTATCGATTTCGGGAAAGAAGAATCCGTACCGTACCCTGATCTTTTGAAGGAACTTCTTGAGTTTATTGATGATGTGGTAGATGAATTGGGATGCAGAAAAGAAGTAGAATATGCCTGGACAATCCTTGAAAACGGAACCGGCGCAGACCGTCAGCTCCGAATATTTAATGAAACAGGAGACCTTACGAAAGTCGTTGATTATATGATCTCCGAAACCGAATATGGTATCACTCACGGTGAAGCACTACATTCATAATATTTGATACATTTGTATAAAATTTAAGACATATGAATGATATTCGAATTGCTTTGCTGGATATGAATAATAATCAGGTGAATCAGGGATTTAAAAATATAAAAGAAATTTCTGAAGCATTCAGGCAGAGCTGTACCGGAGAAAATGTAAGCATTACAACATTCGATGTACGATCTAAAAATGAAATTCCCGACATTAAAGATTTTGATATATTTATTTCTTCCGGCGGTCCCGGAAACCCACATCGTGAAGGATTTGAATGGGAAGATCAATTCAGTGTTTTTTTAGATTCGATTTACAATCACAACCGAATCAGCCAGGAGAAAAAATACCTTTTTTTAATTTGCCATTCTTTTCAGCTGGCAAGCATTCACTGGAAGCTGGGTAATATCTGTAAAAGAAAATCTTATTCTTTTGGAGTAATGCCTGTTCACAAAACAGAAGACGGTGAAGAAGAATTTCTATTTAAAAATCTTCCGGACCCTTTCTATGCTGTAGATTCGCGTGCCTATCAATTTATTGAGCCGGACCATGAGCGTTTTGAAGAGCTGGGAATGAAAATTACAGCGATTGAAAAATTCCGTCCTCATATTGATCTGGAGAGAGCGGTAATGGCCGTAAGGTTTTCTGAAGAGATCTTTGGTACACAGTTTCATCCTGAAGCCAACCCTGAAGGAATGATTGAAAATCTGAAAGATGAAAAAAACAAACTGGCTATGATTGAGAATTTCGGAATGGAAAAATATCTGGAAACTATCGACCGAATTGATGATGAAGATAAAATTACCCTTACGCAGTCTCAGATTTTACCGAGGTTTTTAGATCAGGCCAAACAAAATATTATCAGCAGAAGCAATGTTCTGATTTAGCGAATAAATTTAATACAGTAACATAATCGGGCGGTATTGTCCGATTTTTTTAAATCACAAAAGAAAAAGGATTATGATTTCAAAATACCGAAAGCAATTTAATCAGGAATTTTCGCAGGAAAAATATGCTCAGCTTAAAGAATATTTAAAGCAAAAAAGCGGACTGGAACCGGCCTTCAGAATTTCTGAAAGCCCTTTGTTCCTTACCAAAGACTTTGAAACTAAACTGACCGGTGCGAGCAATAGTATTATCAATCAAATAAAAAATTTATCTCCTGATGTCTTACAAAGGGCCGTTCCTGACAACTGCAGAGTTCCGAATGATACAGACAAACCACATTTTTTCACCATAGACTTCGGAATCTGCAAAAATAAAAACGGTGAAATAGAACCGCAGCTCATTGAACTCCAGGCTTTTCCTTCACTATATGCATTCCAAAGAGTATTTGAAGATGCATTTTGTGAAATATACCCATTCCTGTCCGAATTGAGAAATACAATTTCTCCCGAAGCTTTTAAAAATCAGCTTAATGATCTTATTGTGGGAAACGAAAATCCTGAAAATGTAATCCTTCTGGAAATCTATCCTGAAAAGCAGAAAACAGCCATTGATTTTATTTTGACTGAAAAGTTATTAGGAATAAAAACGGTTTGCCTTACTAAGGTAAAAAAGAACGGCAGAAAACTTTATTATGAGAACGAAGGACAGTTAACTGAAATCAAAAGAATTTATAATCGCGTTATTTTTGATGAATTAGACCGCATTCCTGATCTAAAAACGGAGTTTGATTTCCGTGAAGATATTGATGTAAAATGGATTACCCATCCCAACTGGTTTTTCAAAATTTCAAAATTTTTACTGCCTCTTTTACAACATCAATTTGTTCCGAAAAGTTATTTCCTGCATGAATTTCCCGAAACAGAGGATTTGAAAAATTTTGTTTTAAAGCCGTTGTTTTCTTTTGCCGGAAGCGGGGTTAATCTAAATCCTACAAAAGAAATTACAGATACCATTGAGGACAAACAAAATTATATTCTTCAGAGAAAAGTAGAATATGCCCCTATTTTCGAAGATATTAACGGAGATTTTTCGAAAGCAGAGATCCGTTTGTTGTATATTTGGCCTGAAAACAGCGACCGGCCTGTTCTGATGGAGAATCTGGCAAGAATGACCAAAGCAGCGATGGTGAACGTCGATTTTAATAAGAAAGATGCCATCTGGATCGGAAGCTCGAATGCTTTTTTTGCGGAGGAATAATTGATATAATTAAATCCATAAGACATTAGCAAAGATAAAATTTCAGAATTCTTAAAAAAGTTTCGGCGGCATCTTCGATGCCGCCGAAACTTTTAAATATGATTATAACATTCTGTCATCTTCCATTAATTCCCTGGTCTGGTAATCCTGTACGAGGTCAATCGCATTGGAAATTACGTCGCTTAAGGCAGTGATAAAAGTACCTTCTTCAGCCATTCCCATGGCGTGTTTCAGCGCTTCAATCTCTTTAGGAATGATTTCATAGCTCACATCTTTTCCTGAAGACTGCATTCCTTCAATGATCAGTCCATTGATTTCGTCTTCCGTACGTCCGCGGAGATGCTTTTCATTTCTGATGATGATATGATCGAACATTCTTCCTGCAATCTTTCCGCATTCCCGGATATCGCTGTCTCTTCGGTCTCCTACCCCTGAAATAATCCCAATTTTTTTTGTTGCCTCCACATTTTTGAGATAATCTTCAATCGCCTGATATCCCGAAGGATTATGAGCAAAATCAATAAGAACTTTGAAATTTTTAAACTTAAATACATTCAAACGGCCCGGGGTAAGCTGGGCACTTGGAATAAAAGTTCTTAAAGAATTGGAAATATCTTCAATCCCGAATCCGTACAGATAACAGGCGAGACTCGCAGCCAATACGTTTTCAATCATAAATTTGGCTTTTCCTTCCATGGTAATCGGAAAATCTTTAGCCTTGCCGATTCTTATCTTCCAGTCTCCTTTTTTAATCGTAACAAATCCTTCCTCGTAAACACAGGTAATCTTGCCCTCTTTAGCAAATTTCTGAATGTGAGGATTGTTTTCATTCATACTGAAAATCGCAACATGACTGTCGAGATCATTAACAATTTTCATGGAATACTCATTATCGGCATTCAGAATGCTCCAGCCGCTTTTCTTTACGCTGTCCAGAACGACTCTTTTTACACGCGTAAGATCCCTGAGGTTGTGGATATCATTCATTCCGAGGTGATCTTCCGCAATATTGGTCAATACCCCGATATCACACTGAGAAAAACCAAGTCCGGAACGTAAAATTCCGCCGCGAGCAGTTTCAAGTACGGCAAACTCCACGGTAGGATCTTTTAAGATAAACTCCGCAGATAATGGACCTGTCGTATCTCCTTTTGTAAGCATCGTATTTTGGATATAGATTCCGTCTGAGGTCGTAAAGCCTACTCTGTAACCGTTGCTTTTTACAATATGGGAGATCAGTCTTGTTGTCGTCGTCTTTCCGTTGGTTCCGGTAACCGCAATAATCGGGATGGTAAAAGGTTTTCCCGGAGGATACAGCATATCTACCACAGGAGCGGCAACATTTCTCGGAAGCCCTTCACTTGGAGCAAGGTGCATTCTGAATCCAGGTGCAGCATTCACTTCAATAATGGCTCCTCCACTCTCTTTTAGAGGCTGGGTAAGATTTTCCGCCATAATATCAATTCCGCAGACATCAAGGCCGATGATTTTCGAAATCCTTTCAGCCATAGTGATATTTTCCGGGTGTACCATATCGGTAACATCAATAGATGTACCTCCCGTTGAAAGGTTAGCTGTTGATTTCAGATAAACCACTTCCCCTTTTTGAGGAACTGTTTCCAGGGTGTAGTTCAGTTTCTCTAAAAGCTCGGTAGTATCTTTATCGACTTCAATTTCCGTTAATACATTTTCGTGTCCGTATCCTCTTCTCGGGTCTTTATTTTCTTTTTCAATAAGTTGCTGAAGATTTAATTCACCATCGCCTACCACGTGAGCAGGAACCCTTCTGGCAGCAGCAACCATTTTATTATTGATGACCAGCACTCTGAAATCGTATCCGGTAATATATTTTTCAACAATAACTTTTTTAGAATATTTCTGGGCGTGTTGCAATCCTATTTTTGCAGATTCCCAGTCATTGACGTTAATAGAAGAACCCTTCCCATGATTTCCATCCAGAGGTTTAATAACCACGGGATATCCTATTTTCCTCACTACACTATCAAGGCCTTCTTCATCCATGATAAGGTCTCCGATCGGCACAGGAATCGCAGCATCGTGCAGCATTCTCTTGGTAAGTTCTTTATTGCAAGCAATATCCACGGCAATAGAGCTCGTTTTCCCGGTAATGGTGGCCTGAAACCTTTGCTGATTCACTCCGTAACCAAGCTGTACTAAAGAGTTTGTTCCTAATCGGATCCACGGGATTTTCCTGGAAACAGCCTCTTCAACAATGCTTCCTGTTGAAGGTCCTAGACGAACTCTTTCGCGGATTTCTTTAAGTTTCTGAATACAGGCATTAATATCATATTCTTCGCCTTTAATCAAAGCTTCCGCAATTTTTACGGATTCTTCCGCGGCAAAAATCCCTGCGTTTTCTTCAATATAATTAAATACAACATTGTAAACTCCGGGTGTTTTAGTCTCCCTTGTTCTTCCAAAGCCCACTTCCATCCCTGCAAGCGTCTGGATTTCCAAAGCGATGTGCTCAATTACATGTCCCATCCATGTTCCTGTTTCAACACGATGAAAGAATCCTCCTTCTACTCCTTCAGAACATCTGTGAGCGAATAAGGAAGGCAGCAACTTTTCAATTCTTTCCCTGAATCCTTCGATCTTATTGGTAGGAAAATTTTCCATTTCTTCCAGGTCCAACCTCATCTGTATCAGCTTCTTTCGTCTGATACTCCAAATATTCGGGCCGCGCAATGCCTGTATTTTTTCAATTTTCATAATCTATTTGCATTTTTAATAGTTAACAATAACTGCATCTAGAATCAAAGATAATGCAAAACCCTAAACAAAACTATACCACATTTGAATATTTATTAAAAATAATCATTCTTTAGTAATCATTCTAAAATCCTCAAAATCAATTTTATGTACCATGAAATTTTTTCAGCTGTTAATATTTTTTTAAATTTGCACTCTATGACGAAACCTGTTGGAAAATTAATTGTTATTGGTGGTGCGGTAAACAAAGGAAGTTTTGCAGAAACCGATTTTGATCAGAATATAGAAAAAAACCTGAATTTTTTTGAGCGAGGGATCCTTAGAAAAATCATCAACGAGTCTAAGCATAAGGAAAATTCTGTTATTGAAATTATTACCACGGCCTCACAGATACCTCAAATTGTAGGCTCTGAATATAAAAAAGCTTTTGAATTTTTAGGAGCAAAAAATGTAAATATACTGGATATTCACAACCGTGAAGAAGCCAATTCTGATGCTATTGTCGCAAGGGCAAATGCTGCAGACGTTGTGATGTTTACCGGCGGAGATCAGCTTCGTCTTACATCCATCCTTGGCGGTACAAGATTCCATGATACCATTTTACTTAAATACCAGGAGCAGGATTTCATCTATTCCGGAACTTCTGCCGGAGCTGCTGCTGCTTCTGAAAATATGATTTATCAGGGAAGCAGTTCTGAAGCATTGCTGAAAGGTGAGATCAAAACCACACAGGGATTAGGATTAATCGACAACGTCATTATTGATACACACTTTGTACAGAGAGGAAGAATCGGAAGGCTTTTCCAGGCAGTGGTCAATAATCCGAGAACCCTGGGAATCGGTCTTGGTGAAGATACAGGTCTTTTTATCTATAACGATGTAATGACGGCCGTAGGTTCGGGACTTGTAATCTTAGTCGACGGAAGATTCATTAAGGATACCAATCTTACAAATATTAACCTCGGAGAACCGATTTCTATTGATAACCTTACGGTACACGTAATGTCCATGAATGATCATTATGATCTTACCACAAAAGTACTGACAATCGAAAATTCACAATTTAATCCTATTCCGCAGGATAAGTAAGAGCTTTTTCCGGCTTAATGATTATCCCTGATAATTTTTCTGAATTTTATTTTTCGGCCTGTTGAATCATATCCGGTTTGAAAAATTTGGCTATCTTGTCTGCAAAAACAATATTACAATGAAGGTAATCATTCACGGTGGGTTCTTTTCAGAAAGCGATCAGAGCCATGAGGTAAAAGCGGCCAAGCAGGAATCTCTTAAAAACATTGCAAAACAGGCTTTTGAATTTTTACAAACCCATTCTGCTTTTGACACAGCTGCCTTTGCCGTTTCGTTATTGGAAAACGATGAACTTTATAATGCCGGTATTGGTTCACAGATCCAAAGTGACGGGATTATACGGATGAGTGCAGCCATTATGGATGGAGAAACGCAGAAAATGAGCGGTGTTATTAATATTCAGGATGTAAAAAACCCGGTTTTCGTAGCAAAAGAGCTGATGAAGGAAGACGACAGAGTCTTAGGCGGAAGTGGTGCTAAAAAGTATGCTTCGACTCATGGTTTCGAAAATTTCTCCACTGAAATTCCGAAAAGAAGAAAAGAATACGAAGAAAAATTAAATAACGGCGGAAAAGGCACAGTCGGATGCGTTGTATTAGATAAAGACGGAAAATTGGCTGTAGCAACCTCTACCGGAGGAAAAGGATTTGAGATTCCGGGAAGAATTTCAGATTCCGCCACCGTAGCCGGAAATTATGCCAATTCTTTCTGTGCCGTTAGCTGCACAGGCGTGGGTGAAGATATTGTAAGCAATGCTACTGCTGCGAAGATCGTAACAAGAGTAACCGACGGAATGTCTCTCGGCGAAGCTTTTGACAAAACTTTTAAAGAACTGAAAACTTTTGATGGTTTTGCAGGAGCCATTGCCATCGATCAGCACGGAAATTTATACCATCAGGATTCTCATCCCACTATGGTCTTTGCAAGTTTTGACGGGGAAAATCTAAAAACCTTCCATTAACTTTAACATTATTTTATAGTTCTGATATTTTTTTTGGCACGTATTTTACATGATTAGTAATAACAAATTTTAATATTAACACTTAAAAAATAGAAATCATGGGAAATAAGACAAAAGGTTTATTGGCATTAGTTGGTCTTGGAGCTTTAGCATATTGGAAATACAAAAACTCAAGCCCGGAGCAACAACAAATGGTAAAAGATAAATTGAATAATGCAAAGGATAACCTAAACAAGTGGGGAAATGATCTTAAAGAGAAAGCCAACAGTGTTGCTTCCCAGGTTCAGGACAAAGCTGATGAATTTAAAAACCAAGCGCAGGATTCTGTGAACAAAGCACAGGAAACCGTAAGCTAAGACTAGTTATTTAACATTCATATATTTCAAAAAAAGTCATTGTAATTTAAAATATTACGATGACTTTTTTTGTGCTCCGATCGCAAAGACCAAGGGTATTTTATTACCAAACATGGAAATCCGCCATTTCCCTTTTTCAAATTCCTGAACATGTCTGAAACAAGGATAAGGTGACCAGTCGAATTCTTTAAACTGATCTATTTTCAAATTATTATCAATCAGGCTTTGCAATGCTTCTGCTAAAGAATGGTTCCACATCACATATTCCTGAACAATATTCGCGGAAGGATCTGCATAAGTTCCTTCGTATGTTTCTACAATAGGCTTTTCATTAAAATAATTGTATTTCACCCCATCAAAATCATCATCAAACATCCAAACGACCGGATGAAACTCTGCCATTACAAATTTACCGTCAGGTTTTAAGAAATGCGAAATTACTTTCGCCCAACGGTCGAGGTCAGGAAGCCAGCCGATCGTACCATAACTCGTAAAAACGATGTCAAATTTTTCATTAAGAACGTTGGTAAGGTTATACAGATCGGTGCATATAAACTGTGTATTGGTTTCGCATTTGAGAGCTAGCTCTCTGGCGGTCTCAATAGCTTTATCCGACAAATCTATTCCGGTAACTTCAGCTCCAAGCCTTGAAAGAGAAATAGAATCCTGGCCAAAATGACATTGAAGGTGAAGAATTTTTTTATTTTTAATGTCACCTAAAAGTTCCATTTCAATAGAATTAAGAGAGCTTCTGCCTTTTAAAAATTCATCTACAAAATAAAAATCTGATTTTAAGTGAGGTTCTACTTTAGCATTCCAGGATTTTCTGTTGATCTCTAAATAATTTTCCATGACTGATATTTATGTTTAAAAATATTAAAATAAATGTAACTGTAAATACATTCGTTTTAAAGACAACTAAATTAAAACAACAGAATTTTTAATTTCTTTCGATGTAAGATATGCTCGTGAGTTTAACTACATTGTAACGAGGTAACTTTACATTCTTATGTCATGAATTAATATTTTGACATTTTACTCCCCTTCAATAACGATGGAAGTATAAAAACTGTAGAGTTTCCAGCCTAATGATTCATACAGATTCTTACCTTCTTCGGTGGCCACCAAAAAGTTTGCGGAAAACCCTTCAGACAATGCTATTTTTTCAAGCTCTTTCATTAAAAGACTAGCCAGCCCTTTTCTACGGTGGTCTTTTTCAGTAGAAATTCTGTCATAAACAGCGAGACCATCAACAAAGACAATTCGTCCCGATGAAGCTACCTTATTGTTTCTCATAATATATACTACAATAGTAGAGTCATATTGGTTATATGCAAATCGGTAATCGTCGGGTAAATTTCTATCGTTAAATTTCATTGGTGAAGTACAATACATCATATAGCCTTGCGGCTGCAACGCCCATCTTTGGGGTATTTCGTTTTTAAATTCATCAAAAGAAGTACATACTTTCAGGAAGACCCACGGCTCATTTATGGCTTCAGCCAATTCAATAAAATCAGCATTGCATTCCGGGAACACATATCTCTTTCTTTGCTTTTCGTACCCTACCTCAACCATAAATCCTGATTTGTACTGTACAGGCAAAGGCAGTTCTCTTGATAACGACCATGCTTTAAGCCACTTTTCAATAGTATCTGATGAAATTTGTTTTTCCATAAGTTTTATATAAACGTCAGCATATAGCCCATTCCGGAACCTAATACAACAATAAGTGCACTATTGATTTTCCTGTATCCAAAGCTAATAAAAAGACAGAAAACAGCAATAAGAATCATGCGCCAGTCAGTAATTGTATCGATTCCCATACTGATGCAGACGGAAACAATAATAGCAACCGAAGCTGCATTGACCGCATCGAGAAAGACTGAAAAAATTTTCGAGTTCCTCATCTTTTTTACGAGGGGATTCAGCAATGCAACAAACAGGAATGAAGGCAAAAAAATCCCGAGAGTTGAAATGGCAGCCCCACTCCATCCGTTTATCTGATATCCGATGAATGTAACCGACGAAAAAACCGGTCCCGGAGTAAACTGCCCTACTGCAATAGCATCAATAAGCTGTTTCCTGTTCAGCATTCCGTTTGCAACAAACTCTGCATCAAGAAAAGCAAAAAGTACATAACCGCTTCCGTAAAGAATAGATCCAACTTTCAGGAAAATCAGGAAAAGCTTAAGGTTTAAAGACGATATAAAATTATTTTCACTTCCCTGTAAATAAACGAGAGGAATAAGATTTTTCAAATCTCCGGATTTTCCGGGAGGTAAAAACGTGATAAGCACGTAAAGAATTCCTGCTCCGAAAAGTAGAAAAACTTCATTGTAACCTAATAATGATCCCGCTAAAACAAGCAGTCCCAGGATTATAAGACCTGCTGTCTTAAAAGATTTTTTTGCCAAAGGAAAGATGGCCGATAAAATCACAGCGATAATAGCCGGTTTAATTCCGTAAACAAATGGCTGAATTTCCGGCAGAGCACCGTATTTTTTATACAGCCACGCGAATATCCCGGTAATAAAAACTGCAGGAAGTATAAAACATACACCTGCAGTAATTAAGCCTTTCCAGCCTGCTTTTTCTCTTCCGATATGAATGGCCATTTCAGTACTGTTGGGTCCTGGAATTAAGTTGGTAGCTCCTATCAGATCCAGAAAATGCTGTTGGGACATCCACTTTCTTTTGGTAACAACCTCATTCTGCATCATGGATATATGTGCAGCAGGGCCTCCGAAACCAATTATTCCTAGCTTGAGAAAAAGCCTGGCTATTTCTTTTAGATCCTCTGTATTTTTCATGGCATTTCCTGAGTAACAAACTTTGTTTTTGGCAACAAAGACTGTGCACGGGAAATTTCCTGATATGGAATATTATTTCCTGAAATGTATATTACTTTCAGCTTTTTCATTTTTTCCAAACCTGGAGGAAAAGCCGTAATTTTATTATTCCTAATATCTAGACCTTCAAGATTTTCCAGATTATAAATTTCTGTCAAACATTCGTTTGTAAGCTCATTCCTATCAATGAAAAGTCCTGTCAGTCCCGTCATGCCAATCATTCCGGGAGGGATCTGGCTAATTTGATTTTTATAAATATCCAGCCTTTTAAGACCTGAAATCTTGTATAGTTCTTTTGGAAAAACTTTAAATGCATTATTGTCCAAATGCAGCGTTTTCAAATTTTGAAGTCCGGAAAATCCGTTTGGCAAAGCTTTCAAAAGATTTTCCGAAAACCATACATCATTAACCATATTCAAAAATCCTATTTCTTCGGGCAGCTCAGACATCAGGCTTCCACTTACGGATAAAGTCTCCAGACTTTTCAGATTCTTTATGGAAGGCGGAAGATTTCTACCGGGTTTTCCTTCAGCACTTTTTAAACTTCTGATATCTAATCCTCTTGATAATCCCAGCCTTTTAAGCATTTTTAGCTTTCCAATATCCTCAGAAAAATCAAAATAGCTGGACTGAGAATATTCTAAATCTTCTAATGATTTAAGGTTAAAAATCACAGGAGACATCTTTTCTGTAAGCATATTATGCAGTGCAAGCTTTTTCAATTGTTTCAAAGAAGCAAACTCTTTGGGGAAATCTTTAATTTTGTGCCCTCCGGTGAGCATAAAAGATTCAAGATTTTTTAGCCTGGAAATTTTTCCGGGTATGCTTGTGAGCTGATCCGATTCAATTACTGTCAGGGATTTAATATTCCATGTAAAAATATGTTCCGGAAATGCTGTGATCTCACTAAGCACTACCCGATCGCTTTCTTTGCTGAGGTCCTGTTTAGGAATTTCCGGTATTCTTTCTTGTGCCTGAGTAAAAACAAAAGATATCAGTAGTGCTGAAAATAAGATGTTCTTCATAACTCTAAAATTGTAAAAACTCCTCCAGCGAAACCGTTTTCTGCTCCCCGGCTTCAAGACCTTTATAGGTAACATTTCCGTTCTTAATCTCTTCTTCACCCAGGAAAACAAGATTTTTAATTCCCTTCTTTTCGGCGTAAGTAAACTGTTTTCCGATCTTGGCTGCTTCGGGATATAGTTCGGTAGAAACTCCCTTTTCTCTGAGTTGTTTTATTAATTTCAGGGCTTCTACGATTTCATCCCCTCCGAAATTTGCAAACAGGTATTCCACTTTTGAGACTGCCTCTTCAGGGAACAGTCCCAATTCTTCCATGACAAGATAAATCCTGTCTAACCCAAAAGAAATTCCGATTCCCGGAATATTTTTAACCCCGAAAACCTCCGTAAGATTGTCATATCTTCCGCCACCGCCGATGGATCCCATCTGAACTTCATCCGCTTTTACCTCGAAGATAGCTCCGGTGTAATAATCTAATCCTCTGGCAAGCGTAATGTCAAATACCAGGTTCTGAATATCTACTCCAAGATTTAATGACTGAGTAATTACAAACTCCAATTCTTCAACACCTTTTAATCCGGTTTCGTTTCCTGCAAACTTTTCTTTAAGTTGCAAAAGGTTCTCCAGAGCGTCGTCCGACTGTGTAAAAAGAAAATCCAGTTTATCAATAGACTCCTGGGCAATTCCTCTTTCAAGAAGTTCCTTTACAACACCTTCTTTTCCTATTTTGTCTAATTTGTCAAGAGCTACCGTAAAATCAATTAATTTGTCGGTAATTCCTGCAAATTCTGCTAATCCGGAAAGTATTTTTCTGTTATTAATATGAATGGTTACAGAAACACCCAGTTCAGCAAATGACTTTAAATACAATTGAACCAAATCTATTTCCTGCAAAAGACTTTCACTTCCCACCACGTCAGCATCACACTGGTAAAACTCCCTGAATCTCCCTTTTTGAGGACGGTCTGCCCTCCAAACCGGCTGAATTTGGTAACGCTTGAATGGAAACGTAAGCTGATTGTGGTTCATCGCTACAAATCTTGCAAAAGGTACGGTAAGGTCATAACGAAGAGCCTTATCTGAAATCTGCGAAGTTAATTTCTGATGATTTTTATCTTCCCAGTCCTGCTGATTTACTTTTGAAGTATAGTCCCCTGAATTTAAAATCTTAAAAATCAGACGATCTCCTTCTTCTCCATATTTTCCTGTTAATGTCGAAAGATTTTCAAAGCTCGGAGTTTCCAATGGTTGGAATCCGAATAATTCAAAGTTTCTCTGTAAAATATTGATGATATATCTTCTTCTGGCAACTTCCGATGCGGTAAAATCTCTCGTCCCTTTTGCTAAACCTGGTTTCATTCTATAATTGATAAATGATGATTAATGTATAAGTGTTGCAAAAATAAGGAATTGAACTGACTTTAAAACTAAAATCCAAAGCCGAAGAAATAATCTTCCCCAGCTTTGAATTTCTTCATCATTTGTGTTTTTATCTGATATCAGATGCTTTCTAAAATTTCCAGGATTTCTTCGCCGTAATTTTCAATCTTGTGTTTCCCAAACCCTTTGATATCCAGCAGTTCTTCTTTCCGTGCAGGTTTATATTTAGCCACGGACATAAGTTCTTTATTGGTTGCAATAAAATAGCTTGGCAGATTCTGCTCTTTTGCCTTATCCGATCTCCACTCCTTCAGGGCATAGAGAATTTTCTCTTCATCGGAATTCAGCTCTTCGCCTTCTGCGGCATATTTTGCATGCTTCGATTCTTTTACAGTAGTAACTGCCGTTTTCAAGCTCTCAAAATACAGAATCACGGACCAGTAATTTTCGTCATTTATAAAAGCTGTTTCTACTTTTACGACCTGATGTTTCCCAAGAAAATCATCAAGTGTCTGCTGATCATGGTGTAAAAACTCCTGATCCAGCCGCACTTTAAAAACTTTTACTTTCATCGCCTGTGTTCTTAATTTATTTACCTCCCAGAAGCAGAATCTCGTCAACCCTGATTTCTGTGATATAGCGTTTTACCCCGTCCTTATCATCATATGATCTGTAGGTTAGCTTTCCTTCAATGGCAATTTCTTTTCCCTTTGTAACATATTTCTGAAAGATTTCTGCTGTTTTACCGAAAGCAATGAGATTGTGCCATTGGGTTTCTTCCACTTTTTCGCCTTTTGCGTTGGTGTAGTAATCGCTAGTAGCAAGAGATACGACTGCTTTGCTGTTTCCATTTTCGAAGTTTACCATTTCAACTTCTTTTCCTGTGTAACCAATAAGTGTTACTTTGTTTCTTAGTGACATAATTTTCTTTTTTTAAATTAATAATTCAGATTAGGGACGTTCACTGTTTTTCCCAGATCTCTGTTGCAAAGATTGGGGAAAGCTGAAATTCAAGCCGGTACCAAACTGTTTAAATTCGTTTGTAGTCGTTTGAAAACGAATAAAGAAAATGATCATCAATTTTTATCCGTTTGAAAACGGATAATTCCGTATCTTTGAGTGATATGAAAAAAGCGATTAAAAGAACATTCAGAGTATCAAAATATGTCATTTACAGGGAGACACTGGTTGACTATAAAGAACATTTCTGGTCTTTCCTGGGTGCTTTTGTCGGAATCGGGATTATTGCTTTTATCCAGTCGCATTCCGTATCGGCAACAGAAAATATTTTTCTGATCGGATCTTTCGGAGCATCGAGTGTATTGATCTATGGTGCAATACAGAGTCCGCTTGCGCAGCCGAGAAATCTGGTAGGAGGTCATGTAATCTCAGCTTTGGTCGGCGTTACCATTTATAAGCTGGTTCCTGATATCATCTGGCTGTCGGCTCCTCTGGCAGTTGCTTTTTCGATTGTCCTGATGCAGTATACCAAAACGCTTCATCCTCCCGGCGGCGCTACAGCACTCATTGCAGTAAGTTCCACAGGAAAAATTCCTGAATTGGGGTTTTGGTACGTGCTATCACCGGTTCTTACCGGATGCCTTATTTTATTGCTTACAGCACTTTTTTTCAATAATATAACGTCCAACAGAAGTTATCCTGCTCACAGCAGGTTCAAAAAGCTATTAAAGAAAAAACACGCTCACCCACACAAATTGAAAAAATAAAAATTATGGATTGTCTTGAATGCGGCGAAAAAATCATCGGGAGATCAGACAAAAAATTTTGTAACGATGCCTGCCGAAACGCTTACAACAACAAACAGAATAAGGATTCTAACAACCTGATGCGTAATGTTAATAATAAACTCCGCAAAAATTACCGCATCCTTTCCGAAGTAAATACGGACGGAAAAGCAAAAGTACCCCGCTCAAAACTTGATGGTTTGGGTTTTGATTTTGAATATTTTACCAATCTGAAAGTGTATAAAAATGGTTCTGAATATAAATTTATCTATGACTATGGCTATAAACTTCTGGATGACGATTTCATTTTAATTGTTAAAAATCAGTCATAAAAACATAATGTAATGAAAGATATTATACTGATCACCGGAGCTGGCGGGCTTATTGCCCGTGAGCTTGCCAAAAGACTTGAAAAAGACTATACCGTTCGTTTTTTAACAAGAAAAAAAAGGCGGAGTGATGAATTTGAATGGAATATCAGAGAAAAAACAATTGATGAAAGCGCTTTTGATGGTGTTTCCCACATCATTCATCTGGCCGGAGCCAATATTTCTGAAAAACGCTGGACCGATGAACGAAAGAAAGAACTCATTTCCAGCCGGGTTGATTCTGCTGACCTGATTTTAAAAACACTGCAAAAGAAAAATATTAAGCTTAAATCTTTTATATCCGCTTCAGGAATAAATTATTACGGAACCAAAACTGCCGATCAAATTTTCACTGAAAGTGACGGGCCCGGAAATGACTTTTTAAGCGAAGTGGTAGTATTGTGGGAGCGGGCTGCGGATCAGTTTAAAGAACAAAATCTTGCGGAAAGAGTGGTTAAAATCCGTACCGCAGTGGTTCTTTCTGAAAAAGATGGAGCTTTAAAGAAAATGCTGCCACCGATTAAGATGGGAATTGGTTCTGCTTTAGGCAACGGAAAACAATATATGCCCTGGATTCATATTGATGATATTTGTTCGATCTATGAGTTTGCCTTAACAAATCCGGATATGGATGGAGCGTACAATGCAGTTTCACCACAACACACCAGCAATGAGAATTTAACTAAAAAGATTGCAGAAGTTATAAAAAAGCCACTTTTTATGCCTAATGTTCCGGGATTTGTTTTGAAACTTATTTTTGGAGAGCTTGCCGATGCATTACTGGAAGGTTCCAGAGCTTCTTCAGAGAAAATTCAAAAGGCGGGTTTTCGTTTTGAATTCCCCGATCTAAAAAATGCCCTGGAAAATTTATTAAAATAATTACCAAGATTATACAATCTATGCACAATACAAACGTTCAGATAGAAAAGACCGAAATATTATCAGACAACTGGTACACGTTAAAAAAAGTAACGTTCAGCATTCAGAAAAAAGACGGCAGCTTTCAGCAGCAGAGCCGTGAAGCATACGACAGGGGAAATGGAGCTGTCATTTTGCTATATGATAAAAGCACGGAAAAGGTCATTCTCACCCGACAGTTCCGACTGCCTACATATATCAATGGGAATCCGTCCGGAATGATGATTGAAGCTTGTGCCGGACTTCTGGATAATGACAATCCTGAAGAGTGCATCAAGAGGGAAACTGAGGAAGAAACAGGATATAAAATATCCCATGTTGAAAAGATTTTCGAAGCTTTTATGTCGCCGGGCTCCGTAACGGAGATCCTTTATTTTTTTATTGGTGAATATTCCAAAGAGATGAAAATCAATGACGGCGGCGGACTCGATGATGAAGGGGAAGATATTGAAGTGCTTGAGCTTTTTTTCGAGGAAGCTTTGAAAATGATTGACACAGGAGAGATCAAAGATGCTAAAACCATCATGCTTCTGCAATATTTAAGACTTAAAAACATCCTGTAAAATCTTTTAAAATTAATATGAATATCATGAAATTATTATATACAGCAGGCCTTTCATTACTTTTATCAGCATCCGTTTTTGCGCAGAAAACGGAAAAAGCCGGCCCGAAGGATAAGGCTGTAATCGAACATTTTAAGAATGACTACAAAAAGAAAAACTATAAAAAGTTTAACGGAAATATTGTCGTAAAAGATAGCCAGATCATGTTTGATGATAAAGTTATTTTTTACGATAAATCCGATAAAATCACCAAAGCCGTTCTTCAGGAAGGACTAATTTATCCACAGCTTTTAACCGATTTTCAGGTTGATAAGTTTGAAAATGAAGACAGCGACAGAACCCAGAAAAGATTTGCCAAGCTGCAGAAAAACTGGAAGATTGCTTTTGACGTAAATAATATAAGGCTTTATAATGCTTCCGAGCTCGTTTTTTTAAGTGATAATGAAAAGATAAAACGCCTTAAAATATTTTGTAAAGATCCTAAGTTCCCTAATACGATGGCGTATTATATTGAGCTAACCAATAAAAATGCGGTGAAAGATACCCCGCTTCAGGATTTTATTAAGGATGCTAAAGTAACGCATATTTTCCAGAGGACGGAGTGAAACCCATGACAAGATCTGTATTATAATAGTTATGAACGCACAAGAATTTGTAAAAAATTTCTATTTAGAAAAACAAAATATTTTAAACTTAGCCTTTGATCAAAAATCAAAGTATAAAACTGTTAAATCTGCTAAGATTGAAGCATTAAATTTAAGTTTAGAACAAACAGAAAAATTAAAAGAAATAACTTCTGACCTTCTGACTGATAGTTTTTATACTATTTTATTGGGACTGGATGGAAGTGGGTCTATTGGAGAATCACAGGAAAGTTTTAAAATATATGATGAGGAGAATAATTTAATTTCCGAAGATGGAGATTTGGAAAGTTTGGCCTATGAATATTTTCACCAAAAATAATATGAGCCTTTTATCTTTTCTCTTTAACCTCTATATTTGAAGTATCTGAAAATGTTTTATATTAATAATCAAAAGCTTACACTTTCTCATTTAAAAACCTTAATTTTGCATCCCGAAAAAAGGATCCAACCATAATGAAAAAATTAGGCGAATACAGAAAGCTTCTTGAAGTTGATAAAAATGTGACACTGAAAGAACTGAAAACCATTTACAGGAATACGATGAAAGATACGCATCCTGATAAATTCATCAATGATGAAGCCGGTAAGCTGGAAGCGGAAGAGAAAAGTAAATCGGTAATTGAAGCCTATCATTTTCTGGTGAGCATCAATCCCGAAACTCAGGAGAAATACAAAGAAGAATATACGGAAACGACGACGACTTCCAATATTCAGGATTTTTATCTTGAAAAATCAATTCTTACAATTCAGCATCTGAACGGTAATATTTACGAATATCTTGGAGTTCCGAGAAATACGTATATCAAAATGGTGAATGCAGATTCGCCAAGCCGTTTTGCGAGAAGACATATCTACGGCAGCTTTGTGTTTCGCAAGGCAGGCGAAGTAATGGCAGATTAAATCTTACGATTTACCAATATATAAAGCCTTCGGATTATTTCGGAGGCTTTTTTTAGGAATAAATATTAACCTTAACGCAAAGAATTGCAAAGTTTTTTTTAAATTATAGAAAATATTTTTGTTCGCAAAGGCTGAACTATGTTCGTAAACTTTCAGTTTATACTCAGCCATTGAGCATTGATATTTATTATTTTTTACCTTATTATCAATTTCTGAGACTGCTTCTTCGCTTCGCTCATCGCAATGACAAAAAAGCGCACCATTTCTGATGCGCTCTTTCGGTTAATTAAGGTTGTTATTATATTAATCTAAATGTTTTGGCGTATAGCCGTCTTCACTCAGTTCTCTGTGATCATATTCTGCTTTCATTTCAGCATCATAATCTACTTTTTCGTTTTTACCCATTCTTCTAAGAATAGAATCAAACAGTGAATACACTACCGGTACGATAATCAAAGTCAGGAATAGCGATGATGTCAAACCACCAATAACTACCCAGGCCAGACCTTTGTTCATTTCAGCTCCTGCTCCTGTTGCCAATGCGATTGGTAACATACCGATAATCATCGCAATTGTCGTCATCAGGATTGGACGAAGACGGGCATGGTTGGCCTGTACTAAGGCGTCATGTGTATTGGCACCTGCTGCTTTTCTTGCGTTGGTAAAGTCGACGATCAAAATTGCGTTCTTGGCAACAAGACCGATCAACATGATCATCCCCAACATGGTGAAAATGTTCAGTGAATTGGCTGTTAAGGCAAGAATCACCATTACCCCGATCATCGCCAAAGGAATAGAGAACAATACTACAAACGGATACACAAAACTGTCATATAAGGAAACCATTACAAGGTACACCAATACGATGGCTGCCAATAAAGCAATTCCCAAGGTACCGAAACCTTCCTGCTGATTTTCCATATCCCCGCTCCAGATATAATCTACTCCGGCCGGTTTGTTTTTGCGATCCATAAATTGTTTTGCCCATTCATTGGCGACATCTCCTACCGGTCTACCTACTGCTTTTGCTCTTACTTTTACGGAAGGAGATTTGTCTCTACGCTCAAGTAAGCTTGGTCCTGATCCCATTTTAACTTCTGCAAACTGGCTCAGACGAATCTGCTGTCCCTGAGGATTGGTAAACATTAAGTTTTTAACATCATCAATAGACTGTCTGTTGGCATCGCCAAAACGGATATTGATATCATATTCGTACTCTCCTGCTCTGTATTTTCCGTCTGTATTTCCGTTAAATGCCGTCTGCATCGTCTGTCCTACGTTGGAAAGGTTTAAGCCTAAAGAAGCCATTTTATCTCTGTCGATGTTCACCTGAACTTCAGGATTTCCGGTATCGGTAGATAATTCTGCATCTACAGCTCCCGGCACTTTTTTCAGAAGCGCTAATATTCTTGTCGCTTCTTTTACCGCTGTTGCATTATCCGGAGCGGTAACCACCATTTCGATCGGTGCATTTTCGGCTCCCAGGATCCCGATTGGGGCAGTTTTAAATTCAACTCCTGTGAACTTTTCTTCTAACGCTCTTTTTATTTTAGCCGCTTTGATGTTCGTACTTTCAGAACGTTCGGATTTATCCGTTAGGTTTACCTGAACCTCCGACTGATAGGATGTAGCCTGGGCTCCACCAAAACCGGTCGACTGCTGTCCTACTGTTGTAATAAGATCTACTACATCTTTGTCGTTTCTTAAAAACTTTTCAACGTCCAGTGTCAACTGGTTTGTTTTTTCAACGGTTGCATCTTTTGATAATTCCATCTGAACAAGGAACTGGCCTCTGTCGATCGGCGGGAAGAATTCACCCCCGATAAATCCGAATGCCACCAGCATGAAAGAAGCAATCAAAACTACGAATGTAATAACAACTGTTGAAATTCTTCTTAATGTTGTTTTCAGACACCATTCCAGAATTCCTGTGATCCAGTGTGTAAATCTGTCGATTAATCCTTCAAACCAAAGGATGAATTTTTCGAACCAGTTTTTTCCTGTTAAATGTTCCAGCTTACCAAATCTTGAGGATAACCAAGGGATAATGGTAAATGAAGCCAGTAATGATAATAAAGTTGCAATAACTACCGTGACGCAGAACTGTGCCAGGATGTTGGCAACCAAACCAGAACTCATTGCAATCGGAAGGAATACCACTACGATTACCAATGTAATTGCCGCAACGGTAAATCCGATTTCGGAAGCTCCGTCGTATGCTGCACGGATCTTGCTTTTACCCATTTCCATGTGACGGTAAATGTTTTCCAACACTACGATCGCATCATCTACAAGGATACCTACCACGAGCGAGAGTCCTAATAAACTCATTAAGTTCAGCGTATAGCCCATCAGATTCATTCCGATAAACGTTGCGATCAACGAAGCCGGAATAGAAACCATTACAATGAATGCGTTTCTGATACTGTGAAGGAATAACAACATTACAATGGCCACCAAAATAATCGCCAGGAATAAGTCGAAAATAACGTGGTTGGCAGATTCCAGGGTAAATTCTGTACTGTCATTAACTACTTTTACTTTTATACCCTGAGCTTTGTAAGTTTCCTGAACGGTTTCGATAGTCTTCTGAACGCTTTCCGATACTGTAACCGCATTTGCATCAGATTGTTTTTTTACCTGCATCAAAATAGTTGGAAACTGATTGAATCTCGCTACTTTCTCAACATCTTTCTGGGAGTCGAAAACCGTTGCAATATCAGATAAACGAACCTGCGCTCCGTTTTTATTGGAAACTACAAGATTGTTCATTTCATCAGTTGATCTGTATTTTCCGGATAACCTGATCGTAGATTTTGTAGTTCTCGTTTTAATGCTACCGGTAGGGAAATCAAGGTTTGAAGAAAGAATAGCCTGCTGTACATCTCCTATGGAAAGTCCGTACCCCTGCAGTTTTTTTTCATCAAGATTAACCTGGATCTCTCTTTCCTGTCCACCCACAAGATCAACCTGAGCTACACCGTTTACACGGGAGAAAATAGGTTCTATTTTTTTATCTAAAAGATCATAAAGATCTTTGCTGTTTAACTTGTCTGATGAAACACTCATCGTAATGATCGGTAGATCATCCAGTGAGAATTTATTCAGAGACGGAGCATCTACATCATCAGGAAGATCTGCAAGGATAGCGTTCACCTTTCTCTGAGCATCATTTAAAGCATAGTCCACATCGGCTCCGTCATTCAGCTGTACCATGATTACGGATAAGCTTTCGTAGGAGGAAGATTCTACTTTTTTCACGTTTTCCAAAGAACCAACAGCATCTTCGATCTTTCGGGTAACGGACGTTTCTACCTCTGCAGGTGAAGCTCCCGGATATACCGTAGAAATCGTTACCATATTAGTCTCGAACTTCGGAATCAATTCGTATCCCATGAGTGTATAACTCAGGATACCTCCCAGCGTAAGAATCGTAAATAATACGATCACCAACGATGGTCTTTTAATCGATATTTCTGCTAACTTCATAGATCTTCTACTTTATGATATTTACTTTAGATCCGTTATCCAGGTTGATCTGTCCGCTGGTTACCACCTGCTCACCGCCATTCAATCCGCTAAGAACCTGAACTTTATCCCCGTATACTTTTCCGACTGTTACTTTGATCAATTTTACGGCACCATTCTGAACAACAAATAACTGTCCTGAACTAACACCGTTTACAAAGGCTTCTGCAGGAACCGTCAGCATATTTTGGGTTTCAGCACCATGGTTTGTTTTAAATGTAGCTGTTGCGTACATCCCTGCTTTCAGATTTCCTTTGTTCTGAACTTCAATTTCAACTGGGAAATTTAAAGAAGCATCACTTTTTGGAGCGATAAATGTAATTCTGCCCGCAAAAGATTCTCCCGGCAATACATTAACACTGATTGGCACTTCCTGGCCTAACTGGATCTTACCGATCTGGCTCTCATCCACTAAAACCGAAAGTTTCAATGAATTGATGTTTACAATTTCAAACAAGGCTGTACCCGGCGCTACTACCATTCCCGGCTCTACCATCTTTTTGTTGATGGTACCGCTGATTCCTGCACGTACGCTGGTATCGTTTATTTTTACTCCTTGCGCTCTTACTGCTGCCTGAGCATTTTTAAGCTGTAATCTTGAGTTATCAAGCTGCTGTTTGGTAACCCCTCCGGTTTTGAAAGCATTTTCGTAACGCTGATTATCAATTATAGCATTCTGCAAGTTGTTCTGAGCCTGGGTAACATCTACTTCGATAGCATCCCTTTTAATAGTCGCCAAAACCTGTCCGGCACTTACTCTGGATCCTTCTTTTACCAAAACATTTACAATTCTTCCGGAGATTTCAGAAGACTGGTTAGATTCCTGTTTTGGGATAAATGTTCCGTTGGCGGTATAATCTGTATCGATATTTTCTCTGGAAACGGTTACCACATTCACGTTGATCTTGTCAACCTGCTTGGCAACCTCTTTTACTTCCTGTGTCTGTTTTTCTTTATTTCCTGCAATCTTGTACGCCGCTAAACCGACCAGTACAGCTGCCACGATAATATATATTAGAGTTTTTTTCATTGTAGTTTATTATGGGTTTTGTAATGTGTTTAATTGTCCTTTTGCTTTGATCAATTTAATTTCAGCCTGTTTGTAATCTAATAAAGCATTTGCATAATTCTGTTTAGCCTGTGTAAGTGCATTTTCAGCATCCAGAACTTCGGTAAGTGTTGCAAGACCGTACTGATAGTTGGATTGTGTATTTTTCTGAACCCTTTCTGCAAGACCTACATTATCTTTGGTACTTTCAATATTAATGATGGCATTTTCCATATTGCTGATCGCATTTTTATAATCGAGGTCAAGACTTTCTTTGGTATTGTTGATATCCTGATCCAGATCCTGAATGTCAATTTCAGCCTGCTGAATTTGTGCTCTTGTAGATCCTCCGGAGAAAATCGGAATTTTAATAGCCAGACCTATCGATGCATAATCACTCCAGTTGGTTCCCTGAGCGCTTCCCGTAAAATACGGAAATTTGTTGCCCAGCCCCTGCCATCCGTAGTTTGCCTGTAGCCCAACGGTAGGGTAAAGTAAAGCTTCCGTAGCTTTTTTGTTGTATTGCAACAGCTCTTTCTGCTTGTTCAAAACTTTAAGCTCTGAACGTTCTTCTAAGTTAGCTGCAGTATTTAAAAGGGCTGTATTGGGTTCAATTGTTTTTTGTTCCAGTTCAATAGGTGTACTGATGGGAATTCCCATATAGAATTTCAGTGCATTTTTTGAAACTTCCACGGCATTGATAAGCTGCTGCTTATTTGAACCTATATTGGTAAGCTGAACGTTGGTACGGTCAAGATCAATAGATTTTGCCAGCCCGTTATCTACAAGACTTTTGATTACATTTCTCACTCTTTCCGTATTGGCATAACTTGCTTCTACAGTTTTAAGGTTTTCTTCCTGAACAAATACCTGATAATAGGCTGTTGCTACGTTTTCGATAATCTGTTCATTGGTGAGCTCCGAATTGAGCAGATAAAATTCTCTGGTAGACTTGGCAGCTTTTAATCCGGTAAATACTCTTTGGTCAAAAATATTCTGATACAATGACACTGAATTTACGGACTGCCATTTTGTTCCGAAAGTTACCGGAACCAGCTGGCCCGGCATCCCGATGATTTCGCCGGGAAGCACAGAGGTCTGAAGGATCGGGTTAAAAGTATTGCTGATATTGGCACTGATCTGCGGAAGGGCTCCGGCTCTGGCCTCATCAATCTTATACTCAGCTTTTTTTACCTGCAGGGCAGCTTTTTTGGCTTCCGCTTTATTCTGAAGGGCCTGTTTGATGGCCTCCTGAAGGGAAACCTGCTGCTGTGCAGACAGTGATGAAAAGCCGAAAATCATAAATGCAGCCGCTATTCCTATTTTTAGCTTTTGTGCAGTTATTCGTTTTCTTTTCATAATTTTATACTTCGTTTATTTTTTTTAATGTAATTGCTGTTGCTATAGTTTTATTCCTAAAAGACGAATCATTTTTTAAAATACTTTAACATTATTTAATTTTTAAATAACATATTTAAGATGATGTCTTTTCTTTCTGAAATTATTTTATCGAATTCCACTTCGTCAATCATCAGATTTTCCATAAGCAATGGTCTTACGGCACTCGGGAAAACCAGCAGAGAAATCATATTGAGAACAAACTGAATCGGTGCCATCTTTTCTATATTTCCCAGCTCCATTTCTGCTTCTACTTCTTTGTAGAGTTTTTTCAGCTCATCTTCTTCGATGTCTTTTTTCTGGCAGTTTCCCTTGTTGATCTGGGAAACAATATAGGTTTCCAGATACGGATACTGAAGGCTGGTAGACAGACTTCCCTCAATAAACTGTCCTATCTTTTCCTTAAACGGCAGATCAGAATTCATAATGATTTCAGACTTTTCGTGTTCTACTTTCTGAGCTTCATCAAAAATGATCTGGATCAAATTATCTCTTGATCGGAAATAATAGTTGATCAGCGTTCTGTTGACCCCGGCCTCATCAGCAATCTCCTGCGTGGTTGCATCAAACTTCCCCTTCACAAAGAATAGATTCTTCGCGGTTTCCTTGATTAATTCCTGTGTTTGGTCTTTTTTTGTTTGATTTGACATTTTTGTTAAACAAATTTGTGCAAATATAAATCAATCAAATGTTTTGACAAAATTGTTAAACAAAATAATTAAGAGAAAAAATTATGATATGCATCATGTTTTAACATAAAGCTTTTGTATTACTCATATTTAATCTTTAAAAAGTGGCTGTTTTGTTATATTTGCCGGAAAATTAATAACCGATGCGAAGAATTTTATTTCTGTTGAGTTTGTTGTGTTGGGGATCTATGATTTCTCAGAGCAAATTCCCTCAAAATAACGATTACTATTTTTACGAGAATAAAGGTCAGATTATTGACCAGGATGGAAATGCAAATCCAGACGTAAAGTATTTATTTCTTTCTAATGGTCTGAATGTTCAGCTGAAGAAAAATGGGTTTTCATATGATGTTTATGAAGTAAAGAAAACTGTAAACCCTAATTCTTCAAAGTTCAAAAAAGATAAATCGCTAGAAGGCAAAACTTATTATGAAGATGAGTTTTTGTATGAAAATTTATACCACAGAATTGATATTGAACTATTAAATTCAAATAAAAATGCATCAATTATTGCAGAAGGAAAATCTCCAGATTACAATAATTATTTCAACATTCCCAATCAACCAAAAGGCGTAACAAATGTTCATCGCTTTCAAAAAGTTTTATATAAAAATGTATATCCGAATATTGATTTAGTTTTTTTTAAACCAAATGATACATTAAAACCTGTTGAGTATAATTTCATCATAAATCCGGGAGGGAAAATTTCCGATATTAAAATGAAATTTAATGGTGCACCGACAAGTATTAAAGATCATAAACTTTCGATGAAAGTCCGTTTTGGGGAAATGTATGAAAACATTCCTAACAGCTGGATTTTAGGGAATAAAAAAGAAAATATTGACGTTTCCTTTAAGGATTTTGGAGATCAGACTTTCGGTTTTAACAGTCCTTTTGATATTTCAGATAAAACTATCGTCATTGATCCAGTTCCTACGAGAATCTGGGGAAGCTATGCAGGTGGCTTTGGTGAAGATTACGGAAGAATTAAAACAGATTCTCAAAATACAGGATATCTTTACGGAACAACAGCAAGCCCAACTAATATTTCAACTTCAGGAGCTTATCAACAAAATATTCTTGCAGCGTTTGATGCTTTTTTAATGAAAATTACAAAAACTGGACAAAGATTATGGAGTACTTATTATGGAACTATAAAAGATGATTCGTTTAACGATGTTGCATTCGATGAAAATTATAATATTTATGCGGCAGGTACAGTTTACAGGCTAGCAAGCAATCAAGATGTTGTAATAACTAAATTTAACGCTAATGGCGCGCTGATTTATCAAAAAAATTTTATTGGAAACTCTGTTGATGAAATGTATACTATTTCATACAATAATAATCAGGTTTTTCTTGGGGGGCAGACAATGAGTCCTGATTTTCCAACTTTAAACGCTCCACAGCCAACAAAACTTAGCCCAAATGGATATACTGACGGTTACATTATTACCCTGGATGCGTCAACCGGTAATACACTCCGATCTACATTCTTCGGTGCAACCGACCACTCTACTTCTATTTATAATATATTTTCTTCTACAGGAAGCGACCTTGAAGTTATTGGGGCAACCCGTTCTCCTAATATTCCTATGATCAACGCTTTTCAAAATACATTCGGGGGTGTAACTGACGGATTATATCTAAAGTTTTCGAAAAGCACAGGTACCTTGCTACGATCCAGCTATTTTGGAAATTCAATTCAGGAATACGTTTGGGAAGCAAGAATTGTAAATAATACTCTAATATTAGCAGGTGAGTTTCCTAATTTTAGCGGTCCGGTTTACGGTCCGGCCGGAATATGGAGAGTAGATCTGAATACAAATACTATTGTAAAAATTAATCTGCCTATTTTATATTCAATCCAATTAACAGCCCACATTGATACTACGGGAAATGTATTTTTCTCGGGATTATCTGATCATATTCATCAGGCAGGAATTGCTACACCTAATGCGTATATGGAGGACACAGGCCCTTCCCTAAAAACTTTTATGATAAAATATGATTCCAATAATGTAAAGCAATGGGGAACTTTTTATGGAGGAAACGGAGGAACGCAGCTAGGAACTGTTACAAAAGATAGCGAGGGTTATATTTATTTTACAGGAATGTCAAGTAATAACACTACAGGAATTGCTACCCCCGGAACATTTCAGCAACAGGGAGGACATCCTTCAAATGATATATTTATTGCAAAGTTTCAGGATTGCACATCCTCTGGTACAGTAACCTCCAATTCCCCGGTATGCATTAATTCCACCCTTCAATTGAACGCATCGGGAGGAACAACCTATAACTGGACCGGACCAAACGGATTTACATCAACACTACAAAATCCTACAATACCAAGTGCAACAGCGATTAATTCAGGAACGTATACGTGTCAGGTTACAGGTTCGGGAGCCTGCGATGGAAGTTTCATTGTAAATGTAGTTGTAGGTGATACTACTGCACCAGTTCCTGATACAGCAACACTTCCAACCATTACAGGAGACTGCCATACGGTAATTTCGGCAATTCCTACGGCAACAGACAATTGCGCCGGAATCATTACAGCCACTACAACAGATCCACTTTCCTACTCCCTTCCCGGAACATATGTAATTCACTGGAATTATGATGATGGAAACGGAAATATTTCATCACAAAATCAAAATGTAATCGTAACTGCGCCAGCTTTGCCAACTACTGCAAATCCCCAGCAAACTTTCTGTGGAACCAATCATCCTACCCTTTCAAATATTCAGATCACAGGACAGAATATCAAATGGTATGATGCGGCAGGAAATATCTTAACCACAACCACAGCACTTGTAAACGGGCAAACATATTACGCTTCACAAACTGTTAATGGCTGCGAAAGTAATAAGACAGCTGTTCAGGTAACCATTAACGAAACTCCGAAACCAACAGGAAACCCGGCTCAGGATTTCTGTGCTTCTTCAAATCCAAAATTATCTAATTTAATTGTTTCCGGTACTTCGTTAATATTTTACGATGCCGCAGGTAATGTTTTACCCCTTACTACTCCATTGATCCATGGGGTAACGTATTTTGTAACACAGACTTTAAACAATTGCGAATCGGAGAAATTTGGAATTTCAGTCACACTGTCAACCAACAATGTCCCGGCAAATGACTTTTCCGCAACGACATGTAATAGTTCAACGGCTAATTCAATGGTTGTAAATCTTACTTCATATCAGTCCAATATTGTAGCTAATCCTGCAATATATACTTTTACCTATACCGATGACCTTGGGAACCCTATTATCAATCCATACAATTATAACCTGAATGTCGGTTCAACAGTTATTCATGTAAAAGTTACTACAGCAGACGGATGTTTTACCGTAGTAAGACTAAGCCTTACCTTAAACCCAAAACCTGTACTGGAGCTTCCTGAAAAAATTGAGTTCTGTAAAGGCAAAACCGTAACACTAGATGCAGGAAATGGATTTGCCACTTATTTATGGAATACCGGAGACACTACCCAAACCATTATGGTTTCTACTGCCGGGAATTATTCGGTTACGGTAAGCAATAACTTCGGGTGCCAGAGTACCGACCAGATTCAGGTGAATTATATTATATTGCCGGAAATTACGGCTGTAACGGTTAATAATGGATCCGCAACAGTTACGCTTTCTGCTGCCGGTAATTTCGAATATTCTCTGGATAATTTTACATGGCAGACTTCAAATATTTTTACCAACTTAAATATCGGCGAGTATACTGTTTATGTAAGAACCAAAGAAGGCTGTTTTATCGGACAGAAACCTTTTTCGATTTTCAATATCCCGAATGCTTTTACTCCGAATGGAGATGGATACAATGATAAATGGAAAATCGCCGGACTTGAAAATTATCCGGGTACTGAAGTAAATGTGTATGACAGAAGAGGAATACCGGTTTTCAAAGAAGTGATCTCCAAAAAGCCGATGGAATGGGACGGCAAGCTTAACGGGAGCCCGATTCCTACAGGAAATTACTGGTACACGATTAAAGTTTCCGACGGCAGGATTTATACCGGCTGGCTGATGGTTAAAAACAGGGAATAAAAAAAGAGCAGAAATTCTGCTCTTTTTTGTTTTATAATAATTTGATTTTATCGTCAAGGATATCAATAACTTTATCTTTATAAAGTCCGCCAATGGCTTTTTTGAAATTCTTTTTGCTCATCTGCACTTCATCTTTGATTTCTTCGGGAGAAGATTTGTCGGAAAGATATAGCAGACCGTAGTTTTCTTCCAGTTTATCCAGAATTTTTTTTCTAAATTCATCAATATTTTCAAAACCTTCAGGCTGAAGCGAAACATCTATTTTTCCGTCTTCACGAATGGCCTTGATATAACCGGTTTCTTCGGATAAAGGGTACAGTTTTTTGAAAACATCAGAACTGTAAATGAGACCAATATATTTTTTGTTAATAACCACATTCCAGCCCAGCTCACTTTCATTCATCATGATAAGATCTACTTTATCCCCTTTTTTAAAAGGTAAATCCTGATATTGCGGATTTCTCTTAAACTTCGTAGTCCCAGTTATCAATTCAAGGTCTTCATCAACATAAATGTGAACAAGATATCTCTTGCCTTCCACGATTTTAGTTTTCTGCTGTTTGTACGGAATAAAAAGATCTTTGATAATTCCCCAATCCATAAAAGCACCACTCGGAAGACTCTGCACACAGCTCATTACCGCAAACTCCCCTACTTCGGCCAACGGAATTTCTGTGGTTGCTTTCAGTTTACTGTCATCCTGATACACAAAAACCTCCACTTCATCATCTATTTCTTTATCTTCCTGAATGAAAATTTTCGGCAGGAAAGCTTTTTCACCCGATTCGTCTGTTAAGATCCATCCTGAATTATTTTTATCTGAAATTTTTAAAGTCTGAGTTTTTCCGAGTTGCATTGATGATAAAATTAGTCGGTAAAGGTACGGAAATATAAGCCGAACTTGCAAAAATGAAAAAAATTAGAAACTTTACTGTATTGTAATTAAAAGTAACTTTTAATGAAAGAATTTATTGTCCTTATTATACTTTGATTTATAATCTAATGGTGATAAGCCGGTTACACGGCTGAATACATCTCTAAATGCTTTTGCGTCATTATATCCCACTTCATACATAATTTCACTTACGTTTTTCCGGGTAGTTTCAAACATCTTTTTGGAAGCCTCAATTCTCACTCTTTGTAAGTAATCAAGAGGTGTAAGGCCCGTTGCTTTAATAAATCTTCTGTCAAAATTTCTTCTTCCAATATGTAAATATGCCGATACATTTGCCATCGAAATTTTATCCCGGTAGTTTTCTTCAATAAACACTTGTGCCTTCAAAATAATTTCATCATTATGCTTTTTGTGTCCGTTAAATATTGAAAATGGTGCCTGTAGATTTCTGTCTAAATCAATTTGAAAGTATTTTGCGCAATGGATAGCGGTTGGCCTGTCATAAAATTTTTCGACCAGATACATCAATAAATTTAAAAAAGAATACGCCCCACCATTAGTATAAATCCCATTTTCATCAGTAATCAGTTGGTCGGTCTGCAGATTTACGTCAGGATATAGTTCTCTGAATTTTTCGGAAAAAGCCCAATGGGTGGAACATGTTTTACCGGCAAGAATACCGGAAGAGGCAAGCATAAAGCTTCCTGCACACATACTTGCAATTTCTGCACCTTCTATGTATTGTTTAGCAACCCAATCAATTAACAATTTATTGTTTTTTGAAGCTGTTTCGTAACTGCGGATTAAGGATGCGGGAATTATAATAAGATCGGTTTACGGATATCATTAATAGCAATTTGATGTCTTAAGGAAAACAGATGATTATTCAGATATTCATTTCTTGAAGCCCCAACCAATTCAATTTTAAAAGTTGTTTTCCCGCTGTTTTTATCCAAATAATTATTCGCCTCACTAAATATCTGATATGAACCTATAATACAGGCTATAGTACTCATATTGGTTTGCTCGTCGGGAACCAGTATACTTACATGCATCATTTTATTTGTAAATCTAAGCAAATATTTTGTCCAAATCAACCCCGAAGAATGTCTAAACAACACAGTTAAAACATTTGTTTTGGTCCTTAGATTTGTAAAATAAAATTTTAAGAAATGATAAAAATGACAGCCATTTACAAAATACCAAAGGATCTTATTTCTTTTGATAAACACTACTTTGATGTTCATGTTCCTTTAGCGAAACAATTGCCGGGACTGATTAAATATGAAATAAATGACGGACAAATTGTATCTACTACAGGTCATAATGAGGTATACAGGATTGCCAATTTATATTTTAAATCAATGCAAGAAATGATGGATGCGTTTCAATCGGAAATAGGAAAGCAATGTGCTGCTGACAGAAAAATTTTAGCTTCTGATGAAGAAGTGCAAATTTATTTATACAAAACGAAAGAAATATAATTAACACAATGTATTAACTACAAAATAAAAAAAATGATCACAACAGAATTATTTGTAAAAATGACAATTGACAGATGGAACGGCTCCATTGCGAATGTAAACAAACACTTAAATGCATTAACAGATGAGCAATTGCAAAAAGAAATTGCTCCCGGTAAAAACAGAGGCACTTATTTGCTGGGACACCTGATCGCAGTACATGATGATATGTTGAAATTATTAGATATGCGCGAAAAATTATACCCGGAATTATCCGAGCCTTTTATTCAATATGCAGATAAAGTTGTCGAGCCTACCCCTACAGCCTCTGATTTGAGGAAAATGTGGGAAAAACAAAACGGATGGCTTCAAGAAAAATTTGCAAAAATGAAACCCGAAGAATGGTTTGAAAAGCATACTGCTGTTTCAGAAGAAGATTTTATGAAAGAACCCTATCGCAATAAACTCAACATCATTATTACCAGAACTTCTCATTTACAATATCACTCAGGACAAATTGTGTTACTCAACTAAAAAATCAGCTAATGGCACATCAAAATTTTCAATACAGTTTCACAACTTCAAAAAATGCAAATGAAGTATTTGCATTTTTACTAAATCCTAAAAATTGGTGGATGGGTTTATTTGAAGAAACAATAGAAGGGAAAAGTGGAAAAATTAACGATGAATTTTCCTTCAGGGCAGGTGATGGAGTACATTATTCCAATCAAAAATTAATACAGCTTATTGCAGGTAAAAAAATAGTTTGGCTGGTTACGGAAAGTAATTTATCATTCTTAAAAAATGCCAATGAGTGGGCAGGAACAAAAATTTGTTTTGATATTGACATTTTGCAAGGTAAAACAAAAATAACATTTACACACCATGGTTTGCTTCCGGCAATTGAATGTTATGACAGTTGTTCTAATGCATGGACAGAATATATGCAAAACCTTCGGACATATCTAAAATGATAATCAATTATAATATTACTTTTCCTCTTTTAAAATAACAACATGTCGGCATCAATGAAATAGAGCCGGAAAACCAATTTAAAAACCCTTCGCATTGTAAATTATTGGATAAAGAATTATTACATTTTAGAAATATAATCCATCAGTTCCTTTCTGCTGCTTTCAAAATCCAATGCTTCTCCAACAATAAAATATCTTTGCTTATCCACGCATTTCGGAAATAATGATTTGGCTAAAGCCAGTTTATTTTTATCAAAACTAAGATCTTTTACCAAAATACTGATTTGCTCCGAGGTAAACATCGCATGTCTGCCCTGCTGATTGATAAATGCCAGTTTTTTATCATCAAACCATGCTCTAGTCTTCATTGTATCCATAAACTGCTGAAAAGTCTGATTATCCATTACATTAGGATAGTTTATATTTCCGCTGTTACCGTAAGGATTATTCCAGATGTCATTCCAACTGTTGAAGCCATAAGATTGCACGGGATAAGAATCAAGCAAAAACAAGCCTTCGTTGGTGAAAAAATCCAGAACCAGCCTGCTGTTATTTCTTACATTCAGAGTCGTTCGATACAGTAAATACCCGCTTTCATAGATTGAAATGGGAATTCTTCCTGCCGGAAGATCAAAAAACCTGAATTTCCCTGAGTTGTTGGAGATAAACTGATCGTCAATTTCCACACTGAAAAATCCCTGCTCCGGAATCCTGACAAAAACCTCGGAGTAACCATATTCCTGGTTCCATCGGTATTGCGGATTCTTGGTTCTGAAACCATTATTTCCCTGATTTCTGAAACTTGAATTATTTTTATTTTTTACATCGGATTTTTTATTATTCATAGATCCGATTTCGGTTTTGGAAGCTTCATTCTTCAGAAGTTCGCCCGCTTGTCCTGCTTCCTGTGCAAATGAACTGGCTGCAAAGAAAAGCAAAACACTTATACATATACTTTTCATAACACTTGTATTAAAGGCATTATTAACAAAAAAAGAGAGGCTAATGCCTCTCCTAATTTACAAATATTTTTAAATGATTGAATTTTTAATCCAATTATTACATGTGAATCGGTCTCTTAGCCGTAGCATCCAATGCTGCTTCTTTGATGGCTTCCGCATACGTAGGGTGTGCGTGTGAGCTTCTTGCAATATCTTCGGCACTAGCACGGAATTCCATCGCAATAACACCTTCCGCAATAAGATCGGCAGCTCTTGCTCCTACGATATGCATTCCTAATACCTCATCTGTTTTTTCATCGGCGATGATTTTAACCAGACCATCAACATCACCACTTGCGCGGCTTCTTCCTAATGCTCTCATCGGGAAAGATCCAACTTTATAAGCAACACCTTCTTCTTTAAGCTGCTCTTCTGTTTTACCTACTCCGGCAACTTCAGGCCATGTGTAAACAACACCCGGAATTAAGTTATAATTGATGTGAGGCTTTTGTCCTGCTAAAGTTTCAGCAACAAAAACTCCTTCCTCTTCCGCTTTGTGAGCTAACATTGCTCCTTTAATAACGTCTCCGATCGCATAAATGTTGGCAACATTTGTCTGAAGGTGATCGTTTACTTTTACTCTTCCTCTTTCGTCAAGCTCAACACCTGCTTTTTCCAGTCCAAGTCCGTCTGTGTAAGGTCTTCTTCCTACAGAAACCAGACAGTAATCTCCTTCAACCGTTACTTCTTCTCCTTTTTTATCTTTCGCAGTGATTTTCACGGTATCTCCATTTCTTTCCACCGCTGAAACAGCTGTAGAAAGCATGAATTTCATACCCTGCTTTTTAAGAACTTTCGTTAACTCCTTGCTTAGAGCACCATCCATTCCAGGGATGATTTTATCCATAAATTCAACAACGGTAACCTGGGCGCCTAATCTTAAATAAACCGAACCTAATTCTAGACCGATAACTCCACCACCAATTACTACCAGATGCTTAGGAATTTCTTTAAGGTTTAAAGCCTCGGTAGAAGTAATGACTCTCTCTTTATCAATCGTAATGAAAGGCAAAGAAGATGGCTTGGAACCTGTTGCAATGATGGTATATTTAGAATCAATGGTTTCCGTGGAACCGTCGTTTTTTGTCACTTTAATCTGGGTTGCAGATTCGAAGCTTCCGACTCCTTCAAAAACAGTGATTTTGTTTTTGTTCATCAGATAGCTGATTCCATCGGTATTTTGTTTGATAACCTCATTTTTACGCTCGATCATTCTTGCGATATCAGCCTGAGGCTCATTGATAATGATTCCGTGGCCGGCAAAATTATGTTTGGCATTTTCAAAATGCTCTGAGCTGTCTAAAAGCGCTTTCGACGGAATACATCCTACGTTAAGACAAGTTCCTCCCAAAGTTGGATATTTTTCAATAATTGCTGTAGTGAAACCTAATTGTGCAGCACGGATTGCAGCAACATAACCACCAGGACCGGAACCGATTACGGTAACATCGAATTGACTCATGTTATTTTATGAATTTGTTTATTATTAACTTTCTTATGCTTACAAATTTAACGATTAATTATCAGGTAGGAAAGTGAGATTTGTCAAATTTTCGGGATAAGGGCAGGAAGATGAATGATAGGGGTTTATGTATTGTGATTATCTTCTGACATCCTGCTTCGAGCTTCCCGCATATTACCTATTACTTTCATCAAGTCAATTCACACTCAGTTTTCCTTGGCCGATCATCCCGGCAGAATCAAAATAAGAGCCTCCGTACACATACCAATCAAGGCTTTCCAGATATTCTACCGCATTTTCAGGAGTAATATTCGGGCGGTCTTTCTTAGAAACAATTCCCCGGTACCATCTTCCTGATTTGGGATAATGCTCATATTCAACCAGATAATTAATCCATATTCGCTGGCATAGCTTACACTGCTGAATGCTTACTTCCGCATACCTTCCATTGGTATGATCTATCCCTAAAGCGGAACTTCTGTACTCCGTATAATTTGAGGTGGGCTTTTCGCAGGCGCAGCCTATTCTCTGGATTTTATTCATGAAAATTTTAATAGTTGGATAAAATTAAGTTGTCAAAAGTATAAAATAAGCTACACAAGAGCAATACAGAATTATTTTAAAATGTTCAACAACATCTTTTCGTAGGCATCCAGAATAATATTTTTTGAAAATCTGGATTTAATGGAACTTTTTATCATTTCTTCATCATGACTCTTGTGAAGAATTTTTAAAATTTTCTGAGAAAAATCTTCGTGATTTTCAATATTGGAAATCTCACCATTGATTTCATCTTGTATGATTTCATTGATTCCGCCCGGACAATTGTTAGCTAAAGAGTATGTACCGCAGGCTCCTGCTTCCAGCAAAACATTGGGAAATCCTTCATATCTCGAAGAAAGAATAAAAAGATCTGCATATTTCAGGAATTCATAAGGATTTTCCTGCCGCCCGTGAAAGATGACACGGTTTAGACCCAGGAAATCCTTCATCTGATGCAACATTTCGCGGTCTTTTCCGTCTCCTAAAATGTGGAGTAGAATATTTTCATTTTTTAGTCTTGAAAAAACTTTCAAAAGGTTATCAAAACCTTTTCTCTCCGATAAATTCCCAATGGCCACCACATTTTTATAATTGTATTTAAAGCTTTCGGGTTTTTGTGCAGAAGCAAGTTTTGCCTCTATAAAATCAAAATCTACGGGATTATTGATTTTAACTACTTTATCTGGTTTTATATTGAAATTTTTAACAAGATCCCGCATCATATCATCGCTTTGCGCAATAATCTTATCGTAATTATTATAGAAATTATAGAAGAATTTAATCTCCTTTCTTCTGACATGCTGGGTAACCACATTCGTTTCTCTGGCTATAAATTTTGTTTTGGGAAAAAGTTTGATAAATAATGATAAATACGCATTTACCTCTCCAAAACCGGAAAAGACAATATCCGGTTTTCGGCGGTATATTTCCCTGAGAATGGGCTTGAGGGAATGCCTGATTCTTTCGGTATTAATATCAATAATTTCCACATCTTTACGGAGAAACTTAAGGTATCCTCCTTGTTTACGTAAAAGCAAAATCTTTGGCTCGAAACGATCTCTGGAAAGATGATTCGCAATGGTGGTAACAATTCTTTCTGCACCTCCGGTTTCAAGATCCGGCAGAATAAATATGACAGAAATCTTTTTCATCAATGTAAATTTACTAAAAGTTTTATTAACCTTTAAATTCCATTTTCTATTTCTATAATCCGGAAGAATTTACTTAAAAAAAAAAAAGAAACCCTTCCGTGGAAGAATTTCTTTCATTATTATTTCGTTATTGTTTAAAATCAATTTAGTTGGCGACATCGCTGATGAATTTTATTCTCAACATTCTTACTTCCTCATCAGAAAGCTCATCCCCGAATTCATCCAGCAGCACTTTCATGCTGTCACTTTCAGACTCGTTCATAAACTCCATAAAACCGTCGACAATATCTTCATCAAAGTTATCTTCAATATAATAATCGATATTGAGTTTGGTTCCCTGGTAAACGATGCGTTCCATCTCTTTCAGCAATTCGTCCATCGAAAGGTTTTTGGCTCTGGCAATATCTTCAAGATCGATCTTTTTATCGGTACTCTGGATGATAAATACCTTATGGCTGGATTTGTTCGCCACCTGTTTCAGCACCATATCCTGAGTCCGTTCGATGTTGTTATCTTCTACATATTTGCTGATAAAATCTGCAAACTCCTTTCCGTATTTCTTGGCTTTTCCCTCACCTACCCCATAGATTTTGGTGATTTCTTCAACCGTTATAGGATACTGTACCGTCATATCTTCCAGACTCGGATCCATAAAAACCGTATAAGGCGGAATACCATGTTTTTTGGCAACCTTTTTTCTTAATTCTTTCAGTTGAGTGAATAAATTCTGGTCTAATCCTCCGGCAGACTGCATCTGAACCTGATCGCTCTCGGCTTTGGTCTGTGTAAGGTCAAACTCCCGGTCTTCAGCGATAACGAATGAATGTTCCAGCTCACCGTTTAAAGCCAGTTTTCCTTTTTCAGCAATCTTTAAAACACCATAAGTCTCGATATCTTTCTGAAGAAAATTCTGAACTGTTGCCTGCCGCAAAATTGTCTTCCAGTGATTGTCTTTTTCCTCTTTTCCAAAACCGAAATAAGAACTTTGTTCCAATTTATAAGACTTTGTAACGGCCGTTTCTTTCCCGGCAATTATAGAAATTAAATCTTTTGCTTTAAATTTCTCCCCGGTATCTTTGATCAGCTGCAGAACTTTTTTGAGGTCTTCCGTAGCATCTTTCAGCTTAGGAGGGTTCGTTGAGTTGTCGCACATCTGAGCGCCATCTCCGTTTACAGGATCAAAATTTTCCCCGAAATAGTATAAAATATATTGTCTTCTGCTCATGGAAGTTTCGGCGTAGCCTACCACTTCATTAAGAAGCTGCAACCCGATTTCTCTTTCGGAGACAGGCTTCTGAGCCAGGAATTTCTCTAATTTCTCAATATCTTTAGGATCATAAAATGCCAGACAGTAGCCTTCACCGCCGTCACGGCCTGCCCTTCCCGTTTCCTGATAATAGCTTTCCAGCGATTTCGGGAAATCGTAGTGGATTACAAAACGTACATCAGGCTTATCGATTCCCATACCGAATGCTATAGTCGCGACGATCACATCAACCTCTTCCATCAGAAATTTATCCTGATTGGCCACCCTCACTTTCTGGTCGAGACCTGCATGATAAGGTAAAGCGTTGATTCCGTTAACCTGAAGAAGCTGGGCAAACTCCTCTACTTTACGTCTGCTGAGACAGTAAACGATCCCCGATTTTCCTTTATTCTGATTGATAAATTTTACGATTTCCTTATCGACATTTACTTTCGGACGTACTTCGTAATAAAGATTGGGCCTGTTGAAGCTTTCCTTGAAAACCAGAGCATCTGTCATGCCCAGTGTTTTCTGGATGTCATCCTGAACTTTTGGCGTGGCAGTTGCAGTAAGAGCAATTACCGGAACATCGGCAATTTTATCGATAATAAATTTCAGGTTTCTGTATTCGGGTCTGAAATCGTGTCCCCATTCTGAAATACAGTGGGCCTCGTCTATAGCGAAAAATGATATTTTTACTTCTTTCAGGAAATCCAGATAATCTTCTTTGATAAGAGATTCGGGAGCAACATAGAGAAGCTTTGTTTTTCCGCTTTTTATATCGTCAAAAACCTGCTTGGTCTGTGTTTTGTTTAATGATGAATTTAAAACATGGGCAATTCCGTTATCAGATGAAAGTCCGTTCACCGCATCCACCTGATTTTTCATTAATGCTATCAAAGGTGAAACTACAATGGCAGTACCTTCGGAAATAAGTGCCGGAAGCTGGTAACATAAAGATTTACCACCTCCAGTAGGCATTAAAACAAATATATCTTTTCCGTTCAGAAGGTTGTCAATAATTTGCTCCTGCTGCCCTTTAAAAGTAGAAAATCCGAAATATTTTTTCAATTCGCCCGATAAATTGGCTTTTTTTGCGCTCATCTAATTTTATTGCTAAATTTGCATCTAATCCAAAGTTATGAATTTTTCGCTTAAAATAAAAGCGAACGAATTTATAAAAAATTATATTTATAATAAAAATCCTTTTAAAAGATACGTTTTTTTAAGTGATTTTTATATGCCTCACGTAAGTAAAATGGAAAGAGCCGATATTATCTCAATAGCGAAAAGCACCTTAGAAATAGAAATTTCAGAACTTGAAAAACTCCGCGACCGACTAAATGATGATTTTGCCCGCGCCGTGGAAATTATCAACTCTGCAAAAGGAAAACTTATTGTCGTGGGAATCGGAAAATCGGCACACGTGGGAAATAAAATTGTGGCAACGCTGAATTCTACCGGAACACCTTCCCAGTTTCTGCATGCTTCTGAAGCAATACACGGAGATTTGGGTGTGATTCAGAAACAGGATGTGGTGTTGTGCATTTCCAATTCCGGAAACTCACCGGAAATTGTTAACCTTGTTCCTTATCTTAAAGATTATTCTTCAGCCCTGATCGGGATGACAGGTAACAAAACAAGCAAACTTGCCGAGTTTTCCGAAATCATCCTTGATACCCATGTTGATATGGAAGCCTGCCCCAATAAGCTTGCGCCAACGAGCTCCACCACTTTGCAGATGGCTTTGGGAGATGCGTTGGCTATCGCTTTAATGGAGATGAATGATTTTAAAGCCAATGATTTTGCAAAATTTCATCCCGGCGGAAGCCTTGGGAAAAACCTGATTTCGAAAGTGGACGATTTTCTCTCTTCTCAAAAGCCCCAGGTTACGGAACAGGATACGGTGAAAGACGTTATTATCTCCATTAGCGGATCACGTCACGGGATTACCGTTGTTACCAATGCCGATGAAATCATTGGGGTTATTACGGATGGAGATTTAAGACGAATGCTGTTGAAAGGCGATGATATTTCAAAAGTGCTGGCAAAGGACATCATGTCTGCCAACCCGAAAACCATTGAAAGAACGGCTTTGGCAAAAGAAGCCATGAAAATTTTAAAAGAAAACAATATCGGACAGCTTGTTGTGACGGAAAACGGAAAGTATTTCGGAATTATTGATCTTCACAAGCTGCTGGACGAAGGAATTAATTAAGCTGAAAGATTTAACGTTATATAATACCGAAACTTTTTTCATACATTTGAAACCTTAAAAATAGCATCCTGTGAGTGAAAAAGACATGTCTTTCCTTGGACATATTGGAGAATTAAGAGGTCACCTCATCCGTTCGATTCTTGCCATCATCATTGCGGCAGTCATTATCGGATTTAACATCAACTGGATCATGGATCATATTTTTTTCGGTCCCACCAGAAACGATTTTGCCACCTTTGAAATGGTCAATCACTTTTCAAGAATGATTTTGGGCGAAGACAGCATTCACCTTCCTAAAGATTTCCCGGTACGTGCCAGCAAATTATACCAGCAATTCAATGTTATGATGGCGGTATCTATATTTGGCGGTATTGTTCTGGCTTTTCCATACATTGTTTGGGAACTGTGGCGGTTTATCAGCCCGGCCCTTCATCCCAATGAAAGAAAAAATTCCATCTTTATTATCAATTCCGTATGGATTTTATTTATGACGGGAGTATTATGCGGCTATTACCTTATTCTCCCCTTTGCCGTTAATTTCGGAGTTATCTTTAAAATTTCGGATATCATTATTCCGCTGTATGATTTGAGTGACTATACAACTTTATTTTTACAGGTTGTTCTGGGGATGGGGGTTATTTTCCTTTTTCCGATCCTTATTTATTTCCTTACAACCATAGGAATATTAACCCCGGTTTTTATGAAAACATACCGTCGCCACGCGATCGTTCTCATCATGGTGGTAGCAGCAATCATAACTCCGGCAGATGTTTTAAGTATGATGATGGCAGCATTGCCATTGTTATTGCTCTATGAATTCAGCATTGTGATGTGTGCCTATACGTACAAAAAGGTACAGAAAGCGGCAGGTAATCTGCCGGCTGTTAAGAATTAATTTCAAAAACATTAAAACATATTCCCGCGGATACTTTCTGCGGGATTTTTTTTAGGAGCTTATTCGCGCTTTCCGCTGCAATCTTTTTTTCAAAAAGGATTTCCGCTGCAATCACGGCTAGGGTTTTTGTCGGGAATAGAATTACTTTTAAAAAATATTGATCACAAGCCTTTTTAGATTAATGTTTTTTGACCACCCCGTCAAAAATTCTTGAATTTTTGCCACCTCTCCAAAGGATGGGAATCTCACGATAAGGTAATTGATTACAAAATGACATATACAAAGAATGTAACAAAACTTTATTTTTTCCGTCTCATTAAACAGATTTACCGTTGGTAATGAATGTCAGCATTGATTAATTCTTTATTTTAGTCTCCGTAATTTAAATTCAGATGAAAAAACTTTCATATACTCTTTTATTTGCTTCGGGCCTGGTTTTCGGCCAGTTTTTCGAGAAAGGTAAAACTTTTACGAAACAGGACACTTTGAAAGGTTCAGATACAGCATTCAGAAACTTCTGGGATGTAAAGAAGTATGATCTTTCCGTGGAACCTGATTTCGCTGCGAAAAGCATAAAAGGAAATAATACAATCAGCTTTGAAATCACTAAAGATGTTAAAAATCCTACGTTTCAGGTAGACCTTCAACAGCCGATGAAAGCTGATAAAGTGGAAGCAAGCTTTCCTATTGCAGAATATAAGCAGGATGGAGATTTTATCTGGATAAAATCTGATAAAACTTTTAAAAAAGGTGAAAAATATACCATTACCGTTTCGTATTCCGGAAATCCGAGAATTGCAATAAATGCGCCATGGGACAGCGGGTGGGTATTTACCAAAGATGAAAAAGGAAATCCGTGGATGAGTGTTGCCGACGAAGGTATCGGAGCATCAATCTGGCTTCCTACCAAAGATATCTGGAGCGACGAGCCCGAAAACGGGGTGGTCATGAAAATCATTACACCAAAAGATCTGGTTGGTGTCGGAAACGGAAGGCTCATCAGTAAAAAACCGGAAGGTGATAAAACAGCCTACACCTGGGAAGTCAAAAACCCGATCAATGCCTATTCTATCATTCCCAATATCGGAAAGTATGTCAATTTTAAAGATACTTTTAATGGCGAAAAAGGTAAGCTGGATCTCGATTACTGGGTAATAGATTACAATCTTGATAAGGCTAAAAAACAGTTTCAGCAGGTAAAACCGATGCTTTCCGCGTTTGAATACTGGTTTGGTCCCTATCCTTTTTATGAAGATTCTTACAAGCTTGTAGAATCACCGTATCTGGGTATGGAACATCAGAGTAATGTTGCGTACGGAAACCAATATGCAAACGGATACCTGGGAAGAGATCTTTCGGGGACAGGAGTCGGCTTGAACTGGGATTATATCATTATCCATGAAAGCGGCCATGAGTGGTTTGCCAACAATATTACGGCAAAGGACCAGGCAGATATGTGGGTTCATGAAGGATTTACCATGTATTCCGAAGTGCTGTTCACAGAAAAATTCATGGATAAAAAATCAGCGGACATTTACATGCAGGGAATCCACAATACGGTGAGCAACGATATCCCTATCATCGGAAAATACGGGGTGAGAAATGAAGGAAGCGGCGATATGTATCCTAAAGGGGCGAGTATGCTTCATACCATCCGTCAGGTAATCAACAATGATGAAAAATTCAGGCAGATTTTAAGAGGGATCAACAAAGATTTTTACCATCAGACGGTGACGACCCAACAGATTGAAAATTATATTTCACAAAAATCGGGAATTGACTTTTCGAGTGTTTTCAACCAATACCTGAGGTCTGTAAAAATTCCTGTTCTTGAATATGAGCAAAAAGGAGAAGAACTGAAGTTCAGGTATACCAACGTGGTTAAAAACTTCAATTTACCTATAAGAATCGATAGTGAGCAAACGATAAACCCTACCGAACAGTGGCAGACGGTAAAACTAAAAAAGGGAAGCCCTGTACAATTCAATAAAAACTATTATATTAATTACAGAAAGGTACAATAACTGCGGAAAATGATATGAAGGCAAATTTTTTAACAAAGAATTTGCCTTTTTTTTATATTTTAACACAATGCTTTGTAACGAAATTAATTTTTCAGCAACTACTTAATAATAATTTTAAACCCGATGAAGAAATTAGCATTTAGCTTAGGTATTTTATCAGCGTTTCTGGTAAATGCCCAATCCATTAAAACTACAATCGATCTTGTTAATGTAAAAGACGATAAAGTAGCTGTCACTATGGAGTTCCCAAACATGAAATCTGGTGACGTAAAATTTCATTTTCCAAAAACGGTACCCGGAACCTATTCTGTAGATGATTACGGAAGGTTTGTGGAAGGCATTAAGTTTTTAGACAACAAAGGAAAGGAAATTCCATTTTCCAAAGTAAATGACAATACGTATGCCCTCAAGAATGCCAAAAATTTATCCAAAGTTACTTATCTTGTCAACGACAGTTTTGATGATGAAATGGATACTTCCAAGCATAAAGCTGTTTTTTCTCCATCAGGAACGGATATCGAAGCAGGAAAAGTATACCTGATCAATACGCATGGATTCATTGGATATATTGATGACATGCAGGATGTACCGTACCAGCTGGTGATTCAGAAACCTGCGGATTTTTACGGAACAACGGCTTTGGTAGATCAGGATAAGTCGGATGCTACAGACACTTTTACGCTGGCTAATTATGCAAAAGTTACCGACTCTCCGTTAATGTATACCAAACCGGATTATATCACCTTCAATGCAGGAGGTATGGACCTTGTATTAGGCGTATATTCCCCTTCCGGAAAATATAAAGCAGCAGATTTTAAAGATAATCTTGAGAAGATGGTAGTGGCCCAAAAGAAATTCCTGGGTGATATGAATACCAACAAGAAATATGCAATCATGCTGTATCTTTCAGGAGGAGACGGTCCTCAGATCAAAGGCTTCGGTGCATTGGAGCATCATGAATCCACCAGTGTCGTATTGCCTGAGATGATGCCGAAAGAAGCTATTGATGCAACCATTACAGATGTTGTTTCGCATGAGTTTTTCCATACCGTAAACCCTTTGAAAACTCATTCTGAAGAAATTCATTACTTTGATTATGCAGACCCGAAAATGTCTCAGCACCTTTGGATGTATGAGGGAGGGACTGAATATTTTGCCAATCTCTTCCAGATTCAGGAAGGCCTGATTACAAAAGAAGAGTTTCTTAAGAGAATGAACGAGAAAATTAAAAATTCAAAGAATTACAATGATACCATGCCTTTTACGGTAATGAGTAAAAATGTTCTTCTTGACGAATATAAAGACCAGTACAGAAATGTATATGAGAAAGGCGCACTTCTCGCTATGTGTCTGGATATTGAGCTCAGAAAGCTTTCCAACGGTGAAATGGGATACCGCGATATGATCAGAAAGCTGTCTCAGCGATTCGGAGAAAACAAACCGTTCAAAGATGACAAGCTGATTGATGAGCTGGTAACCGTTACAGGCTATCCTCAGGTAAAAGATTTTTATAACAAATATATTGCAGGAAGCCAGCCTACTCCTTATGCACAATATTTAAACATGGTTGGTGTAGAATTGAAATCACAGGAAACCCCACCGATTTTCTGGTTTATTAAAGATGCAAACCAAACAGGATATGATGAAAAAGATAACGCATTCGTTTTTGATGAAAGTCTTGCCTTATCACCATTTGCAAAAAGTATCGGATTCAAAATTACAGATAAGGTTGTAGCTTTAGACGGAAAAACAATTAATATACAGAATATTCAGGATTTCATTAATTATTCTAAGACCATTAAAGAGGGTCAGAATGTAACAGTGACTGTTCTGAGAGACAACGGCGGAAAAGCCGAGAAAATGGACCTTAAAGGAAAAGCCATCCTTGAAAAAATGACTATGGAAACCATTCAGTTCAAAGCCAATCCAACTCCGGAAGAAAAGAAACTTCAGGATCAGTGGCTTACGGGAAAGAAGTAATTGTTAGTCATACTAATATAATCAAAGCGGGGAACTTTTCTCCGCTTTCGTTTTTTGAAGTAATCCTGCGAAATATTTTAGGAGCTTTTTCCCGCTTTCCGTTGCAATCTTTTTGCTTCCCGCTGCTGTCAGGCTGAGCCTGTCGAAGCCTGCAAAAAGGATTTCCTCTACAATCGGGGCTAGTGAAAAAAGATGAATAAATAACTTCAGGAGGTCAAATGATGAATTTTCTTATTTAAATTAGATTATTCATTTTTAAACCACCCCGACAAAAATTTCTAAGAAATTTTTGCCACCCCTCCAAAGGAAGGGAATTATGAATCGGTATAGAAATTCCGTGAGTTTGTCATGCTGTAAGCATCTAAACTTTTATATTTAAATTCCAAAGCTACAAACGGTAAAAGATATAAAAGGAAAGATTCTGTATTCTGTATTCCACCTCGCTTCACTCAGAATGATAGGCTATACTTAAAAAAAACATCTAATACTCTGAATTTCCAGCGTTTAAAGAAAATCAAAAGTAACAGCAATAGCTATGCTTTTTTAATTGTAATCCTAAAAGTCGTTCCCTTCCCTACCTCAGTTTGAGCAATCCTGATATCACCGTTATGATACTCCTGTATCACTCTTTTAGCGAGCGACAATCCTAATCCCCAACCGCGTTTTTTGGTAGAATATCCTGGTTTGAAAGCATTCAGTGCCTGCTGTTTCGTCATGCCGCTTCCGGTATCCTGAACTTCTACTACAATATTTTTATTTCTTTCGATCACCGACATGGAAATTGATCCCTCTCCTTTCATAGCGTCAACTGCATTTTTCACCAGGTTTTCAATTACCCAGCTCATCAGAATCCTGTTATGCGGAACAGAAATCGTATAGGCGGGAAGATGCAGTCCAAAATTAATTTTACGGGAAATCCTTGTTTTCAAATAATCATAATTCTCCTGAATGGTAGCATTAAAATCCTTGTCATTCAGCTCCGGAACGGAACCGATCTTCGAAAACCTTTCTGAAATGGTTTTTAGACGGTCAATATCCTTTTCTATTTCATGGATGCCTTCAGATTCGGGATCATCCAGCTTCATGATTTCCATCCAGCCGATCATCGAGGACAAAGGCGTTCCGATCTGATGTGCTGTTTCTTTGGCAAGTCCTGCCCAAAGATAGCCTTCATCTGTTTTCTTGATAGTCCTGAAAAACCAGAACGAAAACAGGAAATAGCATAAAATAAAAAAACCCAGTATGTACGGGGAATATCTCAGATTATTTAATAATGGAGAGTTATCATAAAAAACGATCTGCTTATCTCCTTTTGCAATTTCAATCACAATAGGAGGATAGCTTTTAGCCATCTTCTTTGCTAAAGCGACAATTTGAGCAGAATCATTTTCTACATCTTTCGGAAGGTTTTTATGCTCAATCACATTGTCATTTTTATCTAAAATAATAACCGGAACGGTAGTATTTGAGCTGTAAATTTGTAAAAGCAAAGCCTGAACTTCCAGATTAGGATTATCTACTTCCTGTTGAAATTTAAGGGCACTCACCAGGATATCAACCCTTTTAATCTCTTCCTTACGGAGAAAATTAATGAGAATGGTGGAGGCGATCACAATCGTGAGAACGACAATGGTCATCAGAACAAAAATGATCCAGTTATTAAGCCTTGCAAATATTGATTTTCTCAAAGCAGATTATTTTAAAACATTCAGGATTTTCTGCAGCTCTGTGCTTCCGCTTCCCTGATAATTGTTGATGATGATTGAAAACACATATTTTTTCCCGTCTTTGGAGGTATGGAACCCTGCAAAAGATTTAGTATCTTTCATGGTTCCGCTTTTCATTTTCATTCCGTTGTCCTGGGTTGGGAAGCCATCGTAATAGGATTCGAACCATGGCTGTTTTTTTGCGTAGATCAATGCCTGTACTTCGGCTCTGGCAGCCACATAGTTTTGTGGAGATAGCCCGCTTCCGTCGGCAAAATTAATCATATTCGGATTAATTCCTTTCGACTTCCAGAACTCTTTTAAATATGCAACTCCGCTTTTAAAAGAAGGATTTCCTTTTTTTTCCTTTGCTAAGGTTTTAATCAGTGTTTCTCCGTACAGATTGATGCTCTTTCTTAAAAACCAATAAATGATTTTATCCAATGTCGGAGATTCATAAGTAAAGATGATATTGTTTTTCGGAATTTGAACAGGCTCTTTTCCTTCGATTTCAAGCTGGGAGCTGGTGATTACTTTCCCTGACCAATCAATTCCCGAATCTTTCAGCCACTTTTTTACTTCAACCCCTAATTGTAAAGGTGGATTGGGGGTAGCTCCGGAAACAGTCACCGTTTTGGACGGCAGCGTTCCGTTGATCAGGGCTACGTTTGAATGTGGTGCTGTAAAAATCAGACTTTGGTCTGAGCTCCCTCCTATTTTCACATCATTGAGCCAGTTGACGCCTTCCAAATCATAAGAGAAGCTTTTAAATTCGTTTCCATTGATATTGATATCAAACTGATTTTCGCGCCAGTTGATCCCCCAGACTCCTGCACCGTAATAATTTCCCAAGTCATCCCACGGCCAGCCTCCGGGAATCGTCTGGTGGTCAAAATAAGAATCATCAATAATAAGATCACCGGAAATTCTGGTAATTCCTGCTTTCTTTATCGCTTCTATCAGTTTCTGCTTAAAATTTTCAGGTTTATACCCATCATAGCGCCAGCTTCCCAGTGTAGGATCTCCTGTGGAGCTGATGATTAAATTTCCCTTTAAGTTTCCGGAAGATATAGTTCCCGAATATCCTGATGTCGTCTTATAGGTATAATTTTTTCCCAACACTTCAAGTGCTGCCGCGGCAGTGAATATTTTCTGAGTAGAAGCGGTAGACAGCCCTTTATTTCCCTGATATTCATAAATAAAATTTCCGCTTTCATCGGAAACATACAATGATAGGTTTGATGAAACGGCACCTGAAGAATTCATCAGATTTTTGGTGGCTTCATCAAGTTTCTGGGATATATCCTGTGCAAAAACAACCTGCACGGATAAAGTAAGGACTGCTAATGTTTTTCTCATTGCATTTTGGTTTTTAAATTTATTGGTGCTTCGACAGGATCAGCATGGCATGCTTAATAAGACTCCTTTACATTTTTACCTTTAAATATCATTTAACATGAGTATAAATGCTATTCTATTCATTCAAATATAATTAAAAAATAAATTACAATTCGGTTCCCGGCTCGATCTCGTAGGGAACTTTATCTTTTTCGAAAATCCTTGTCAGTTCCGCGCCCTCAACGGTTATTTCATCACCTTTTCTCCGGATCCAGTTTCCTTCGCGAAGCCCTACTACTTTAAGGTCGTTTTGGGTAAGAAATTCTTTGATTCTTGTTTCTCTTGTTTCCCCATTATGTTTAAGTTCGGGATTCGGATCCAGATAATGCGGATTGATATTGAACGGTACTAATCCCATACACTCAAAACTTGGCGGATAAACAATCGGCATATCATTGGTTGTTTTCATATTTTGTCCGCCGATATTGCTTCCGGCACTGCATCCCAGGTAAGGCTTTCCGCATTCAACATTAGTTTTGAGGACCGACATCAGGTTTTCTTCATGCAGGGTTTTAACCAATAAAAACGTATTTCCGCCACCGGTAAAGAACCCTTTTGCATTGTTTAAAGCTTCAGCTTTATCATTAAATTCATGAAGACCTTTTACTTTTATACCAATCTTTTCAAAGAAAGAACTCGCTTTTGCCGTGTATTCATCATATGAAATACCGCCGGGACGTGCAAAAGGGATGAAAACAATTTCATCAATTCCTGCATACAGCTGTATTAATTCTTCTTTTAAATATTCAAGATATTCTCCGCCGAAGAGAGTGGAGGTTGAAGCTAATATGATATTCATCGGTATATATCGGTTTAATTTAAGCAGCAAAGATAGTTTTTAGAATGCTGAATCTAAAATTAATATAAAACACATGTAAAAGCCGTTAATTTTTTCAAAAAAAACTTAAAGCTTCTAAAATATTAACTTTTATGGAATTATTATTGAATTTTATTTTCTGCAATTGAAAAATATTAGAATTATGAAAATGACTAAAATGAATATCAGAAACCTGTTTTTAGGAATCATGATGATAGGAACCGCTGGTTTTGCAAGCGCACAAACCACACAGACAGACAGTACAACAAGTACGTCATCTACAGCGAATACAACAGTCGCTACGACTGCTACCCAGTCTAACCCTGCTATCGAAGCTTTAAAAAAACAGATAGAAGCAAATCCCAAGGATACCGAAGCTCTTTCAAAACTGGCAGGAGCATATCAGGAAGCATCTGACTGGACCAATGCCATTGATACATGGAAAAAAATATCAGTTCTTGTGCCTGACTGGGCACCATCATATTACAGCCAGGCGTATGCCTATCAAAATGCTAAAGATGATGCCAATGCAAAGTTAGCTTATGAAAAATATATAGCGACAGTAAAGCCTGAAGAGGTAGAGCAGAATAAGAAAAATCTTGCCTATGCTTACTTTTATGTAGCATTCTCAGAGCAACAGTCGAATCCCGATAAGGCAAAAGAGCATATTGCAAAATCATTACAGTATGATCCTACCAATCAGGATGCGATCAAACTTAGCCAGGCGTTGAATTCATAAATCATGAATTTAAATTGAAAAAGATCCGGACTTCCGGATCTTTTTTGTTTTAATGATCCGAAACTCCGCTGCATGCTGCAGGGCATATTCGGGAATCATTGAAAGTATGCTGCAGGCTGCAACAAGGTTTCGGGTATTCCCGAAATTTTGCCGTAAGGGTGTGATGGCTTTTCGGGTATTCCCGAAGACCTGATGCAAGGGTGTGACAGACTTTCGGCCCGTATTTGTATGTTTTTGGCTAAGCCGTTTGATTTTATTTTTAAGGTTGGGCGGACTAAAGTCCGCCTGTATTGATAAAGTTGTCTTATTTTCCACCAAATATTTTTCATTCAATCTTTTATCTTTACTTTAAATTAGCATTAACCTTATCTAATATAATTTCTCACTCCAAAAAGGAATGTTTATCTTTGTAGTACATAAATCTGTAAAACATGAAATTTTTTATTGACACTGCTAATTTAGAGCAAATTAAAGAAGCTAAAGATCTTGGAATTCTTGACGGTGTTACCACCAATCCGTCATTAATGGCTAAAGAAGGAATTCAGGGTGCTGAAGCGATTAAAAATCACTATAAAGCAATTTGCGAAATCGTAGACGGCGATATTTCTGCGGAAGTTCTTTCTACGACTTATGAAGAAATGATTAAAGAAGGTGACGAATTGGCAGCCATTCACCCGAATATTGTGGTAAAAATCCCAATGATCAAAGACGGAATTAAGGCATTAAAATATTTTTCAGATAAAGGAATCAGAACAAACTGTACTTTAATTTTCTCTCCGGGACAGGCGCTTTTGGCAGCTAAAGCAGGTGCGAGCTATGTTTCTCCTTTCCTGGGAAGACTGGATGATATTTCAACAGATGGACTGAACTTAATTCAGGAAATCAGATTGATATTTGATAATTACATGTATGAAACTGAAATTCTGGCAGCTTCTATCCGTCATTCTATGCATATTATCGATTGTGCGAAGATTGGTGCTGATGTGATTACGTCACCGCTTCCTCCGATCTTGAGCTTATTGAAGCACCCTTTAACAGATAACGGGCTTGCTCAGTTTATTGCAGATTCTCAGAAACTGGCTTAATCTTTTTTATGATAATACAATTTCAGCGCGGAAACGAAGTTTCCGCGCTGAAATTTTTACGGTTCAATATTCCTTACCGGTTTGCACGGGTTTCCTACCGCTACTACATTATCCGGAATATCTTTTGTAACAACGCTTCCTGCTCCAATCACGGAATTATCTCCAATTGAAATCCCGGGAAGCACCACTACATTTCCGCCAAACCATACATTGTTGCCCACTTGTATCGGATGTGCTGTTTCGAGTCCTTCGTTGCGCTGTTTGGCATCAATGGGATGACTGGCCGTATAAAAGCTGCAATTGGGACCGATAAATACATTATCACCAAAAGTGACTTTTGCGCAGTCTAAAATAACAAGATTATGGTTGGCATAAAAATTTTCTCCTGCTTCTATATTGTAGCCATAGTCGCACCAGAAAGTGGGTTCGATACAGATATTTTGCCCGGATTTTCCCAATATTTTTTTCAATAATGATGTTCTTCCTTCAGTATCAGAGTTTTTAAGCTGATTATATTCGCCGCAAAGATCTTTAGCCGTTATCCTTTCCTGTATCAGTTCCTGATCATAATTGGCATTGTACAAAAGTCCGGCCACACATTTTTCTTTTTCTGTCATAATTTTGTGATGATTTATGGTGTAAACATAAAGATAATAAAAAAGAAACAGGATGAAAGTAGATTTCATCCTGCTTTTAAAACAATTTATAATTTATTTTACTAAATCCGGTTCGATAGGATTATTATTTTTTGCTAAAGATTCTTTGACTATTTTTTCCCTTTCCCTGGCGGCTTTGTTGGGATCTGTGATCTCGTTGCCATTACTGTCGATATGTTTTATGATAACATTCTCCCCGTTATCAGCCATATTTCTCATGTTTCTCATATTTTTAGCAGGATCTTTAACATATTCCTTCCATAATTTCTTATACTTGTCCTTAGTGATTTCTATTTCCTGTAATCCTCCAAATATAACTTTTACGTCACCATTTTCGATTTCTTTAGTTTCTTTGGCGGGAGCTTTTATCGTTTTATTTCCTACTAAAGTCATAACATGGGTACCGGTGGTATCTTCAAGCTTTATAATAAGTCCCGGAAGCCCATAGAATTTATAGGGTCCGTCCTGAATCGGAATTTCGGTGCTGAACCAAGCAATCCATTCTCTTCCACCATAGCTCGTCGTAGCCTTTTGTGCAGTATATTCTCCTATCTTTTGCTTTTCAGAAAGAATTTTCCATTCGGGCTTCTGATCCTCATTTACCTTGTATTGATCTGCAAAAATTCGTGTAAAAAGATAGGTTTTGAAATCAGGGTATGACTTAGTTACTTTGTAGTTTACAGTTCCGGGATTTCCTCCTTCTTGGAAATTCAGAGCTCCTCCTCCTGTTATCTGTTTCTCTATATTGGCAACCATTGTAGAATCAAAAATAAATCTTTTATGGCTATAATAGTTTGATCCTTTTGCATCAATGTCTAATAACATCATTTCGTTTATGATATTCGTTTTGTTATTAATGTCCGGAACATACTTATACTCGTAAAAGAAACGGTTGATTTGCGCGTGTGTGCATATGCTTAAAAGCAGGCAAAATAAAATGTTTTTTTTCATCATTTGTAGTTTAAAAAGCCTTGCCGACGATTTTTAATTTATATCTATTGGCAAAACTGTAAGGTTAGACTTTATTTTTTTTTAATTATTAAATATTTTTTAATTCCCAACTAAATCCGGTTCTATAGGATTGTTATTTTTGGCTAATGACTCTTTGGTTCTTTTTTCCATTTCTCTGAATACCTGATTCGGGTCTGAAATTTCTTTACCATCCTGTGTTCTTACTTTGAAGCTTACTTTCGAATTATCGCCTCCGTTTCTCATCATCATTTCCCTCATATTTTTAGTAGGATCGTTCACATAGTCTTTCCAAAGCTTTTTGTACTGATCTTTGGAAATTTCCAGTTCTTTCCCTCCTAATCCCATGATGCTTACATTTCCCGGAACATCCATCTCTTCCGATGCTACAGGAGCTGCCATTTTTTTATTTCCTACAAGAGTCATCATATGGGATCCTGTAGTATCTTCAAGCTTTACGATAAGTCCGGGAAGTCCGTAAAATTTATAAGGTCCGTCCTGAAAAGGGATATCGATACTGAACCATGCAATCCATTCTCTGCCGCCATAGCTTGTTGTCGCTTTTTGTGCATTGTATTCTCCTATTTTCTGTTTTTCAGGAAGAATTTTCCATTCCGGTTTTTTATCTTCTTTTACTTTATACTGATCCATGGAAATCCTTGTGAAAAGATAGGTTTTAAAGTCGGGATAACTTTTTGTCACTTTATATCCTACCTGCCCCTGATTATTTCTTCTGCTGATGCTGATATTTCCGGTTCCTCCTTTTATCTGCTTCTGCACTTGTGCCATTGATGTGGAATCGGCAACAAACTTATCTCTGCTGTAATAATTCGAACCTTTTTGATCGATATCCAATAGCATCATTTCGCTTTTCACCTCTTCCTTATTATTAGAATCGGGAATGAATTTGTATTCATAGAAAAAACGGTTAATTTGAGCGGTTGCCATTATGCTTGTCAACATAAAAAGCAGACTTATATTTTTCATGGTTATTACATTTTTAAAAGCTCTGTCAATATTTTGTAATCAGTATTAACAGAGCTGATTGGAACTTTATTTTTTGGTTTCAATTTTTATTTCTCCGGCACTTTTTCCGTCTGTATTCCGCTTAATAATGTTCATACTTCTGATGGTTTCCGGTTTAAGGGCTTCCATCTGTTCTTTTGTGGATTCTTTTCCGTCGATATAGATTTTTAAATCCCCTATTCCATCTGCATTCTTAAATCCTGAAGTAATAATTGATGTTCCGTTGTTGCTGATTTTTATATTATCCGCATTCATTCTGAAGGTACGGTCTCCCGGAAAACTTTTGAAGATATTGCTGTAAATGTATGCCCTTTTTGCGCCATCTAATGCTCTTCGTTCTGCTTCAATTTTGGCTCTTTCACCTTCCAGCTTCGCTCTTTTTTCTTCCAGCCTTGCACGCTCTTTATCAAGTTTGGCTCTTTTTTTAGCTGTTGCAGCAGATTCTTTTGCATTTTCAGAAGATCTTACAAGCATATCTGCTTCAGGAGTCCACTTCATATCTCCTGTTCCTTTAAACTTATATACTTTAACTTTCGGCGCATCAGGCGGTGCGGGAACATCAGGAAATTCAAAGTTCATTTCAGGGACATCCGGCATTTCAAATTCATATTTGAAATCTTTAACTTCCTTCATTGCGTCTTTAAATTCTTTGGAATTAAAATATTCGTCAAACTTCATATCTTTTCCGTCTATTTTAATAACCATTGCAGAATTTAGGAACTCTTTGGAACTTGCTATTTTCCCGATTTCACCGGAAAGTTTCCCGATTTCTTCAAGATTCTTATTGTATTCATTGCTTTCCGGCTTAAAGTTTTTCAGGGCTTCGGTTCTTTCCTGGATTTTTTTGCTCAGTTCAGCAATCTTCCTGTCATCATCTGCTTTTTTGTATACTTTAGGAGTAATAATAGTGTTATTTTCAGACGTTTTAGGAGTAATAGTATCTTTTTTAGCAATGGTTTTATTTTCTGGTTTTATTTGAGAAACGGCTTTCTCAATTTCCATATTTGTTGCTTTAATCTCCTGGTTTTTAGCATTTACCAGATAAGCAAAAGCTACTGAAAACACGACCGGCAACGCAAAAATTCTACGCGCATATCCGAATTTGGTTTTAGGTTTTTGTAACATTTTTAATCGTTTTTTTAAATTGGAACTTAAAAATGGACTGGTGGCAGGCAACTGATTTCCGGAAAAGTGGCTTGCTAAAAGCATCTGCGCAAATGCTTTGGTGTCCGATTGTTTTACGGCTTTTTTATCAGCCAGATATTCGTGAATTAGACTAATTTCTTTTTTAATGAGATGAAAGACCGGATTGAACCAAAAAACAGAGGTAATAACTTCAATAAATATTTTATCGAATGAGTGTTTCTGCTCAATATGTACCATTTCATGCTTTAAAATCTGCTTTCCTATATCAGAATTCAATGTGATGGAATTCTTCCAGAAAAGATTTTTAAAATAGGAAAACGGTGCTTCGGTAAGATCGGTCTGATAAAAGTTGATCCCGTCAAAACTTTCTTTCCTGAACTGGCTTTTAAGCTTCTGGATTCTGAAGAGACCATAGATAAATCTTCCTAAAAAATAGCAAGAAACCAGTCCCAAAGCTGAAAAAATAATTCTAAAATAAGGGTAATCATGGGTTGGGTTTTTAGTGTTAAAATTCTGTACTGTATCTATTAATTTGTATATATTACTGCTTACTTCAATGGTGAAGTCTTCTACTTTTACCAAAGGAAGCAAGAGGGATATGAGCATCGCAGACAAAAGATAAAATCTGTTGTAGTGATGAAATGTCTTGTCTTTTAAAGACAATTTATAATACAAAAACATTACACCCGAACACAGAATAACTTTTCCTAAGTATAAAAGTACAGTTTCCATAAGCTATCAGTTTTTCTTTTTAAGTTCATCCAACAGCAGTTCAAGGTCTTCTACGGTCATTTCGTTTTTTTCTACCAGAAATGAAACGGCACTTTTATAAGAACCTTTGAAATAGTTTTTCACCAGGCTTTTTATTGTCTTTCCGGAGTATTGTTCTTTCGATACCAGCGGAAAGTATTCATGCTGTCTTCCATATACACTATAATCTACAAATTCTTTTTCTTTCAATACTTTAAGAATAGTAGAAACGGTGTTGGTATGGGGTTTCGGCTCAGGAAAAAGGTCAAGGACATCTTTTAGAAATCCTTTTTCGAGTTTCCATAAATACTGCATTACCTGCTCTTCTGCTTTTGTTAACGTCTGAATTTTCATACTCTTTTTCATTTATCATTTTACGTGATATCTATTCACATTTTCAATATCACTAAGAAATTAGTTATACAAATGTAGAAATATTTTCCTTTCAAACAACTATTTTTCTAGTGATAAGAGACGCGTATTTATAAATGACTGAAAATCAATAACATATTTTTTATTAAAATTTGTTAAATTTTTAACAGCAGTAAATTATCAATCTATATATGTTCAGAAAAAGGAATAATTCTCATCAAAATTCTTAAAACTTGTTAAATTTTATTAAATAAAATTAAAATGAATTTGTCTTAACTCAGAAAATATATTTATTTTAGTGCTTTAAAAATTTCTCATGAAAAGATATAATTTGTTATTTGTACTATTACTACTGATTTTTAATGTTACCAATGCTCAGAAGAAGGGTTCTCCCGCGGCAGATTTCAGTGCAATAGGTGAAGCGAAAACCAAGATTGAAAATACAGTTCCTTTAGTTATCAAACATTTAAAAGAGATCAGCGAAAAAGAAAATGATCCCAACATCCTTACCAACGGAACCACCGCGTTAGCAAAAGAATATGGAAAAGTAGAACTGGAGTGGCGTCTTTACAGAGGAAACATGAACAACTGCATCCTCAACAATTCTTCCAAAAAAGCTAAAAAGTGTATGGAGTATCATAACTCAATGTTCAGAGGTACCCTTATCAACTACAACAACTATATTACCAACCTTACCAGAAAGAACGGATATCTTGGGGTAGAAGGTGATACAAAATTTGAGATGAATCCTTCTGAAGTAACCACAAAATTAAGCGAATCTTATTTCAACGGAAGTGATGCCGCCAACAGAATGAAAGGAAACCAGAAAAAAGAATTCTTAAGCCAGACTACAGCAGACGACAATGCGCTGAAACCGTTTAATCAGCTTATAGTAGAATAATTTTTCTTTAAACAAAATATTCCCGCTTTACAGGCGGGATTTTTTTTGCCTTTATCTAAATTATTGTATGGCATAATAATTAGTACCATTTTAATACTAATTCAATACAGATGAGCACATTTAAAAAAGGAGATATGGTACGGTGGAATTCCAGTAATGGCGAAACTCATGGAGCTGTTACAAAAGTCCACACCAAAGATTTTGTATTTATGGACAGGCAGCGGAGAGCTTCCGAAGACAACCCACAATATGAAGTAATGAGCGAAAAAACAGGAAAATCGGCTGTACATAAAGCATCAGCCTTAAAAAAAATGTAAAGGCCGCAAAAGTGCGGCCTTTACATTTATACTGATCTATTTTATTTTATCATAAATAAATTTGGTAACAATCGCTCCGAATAGATAATAGGCAACCGTCATTATTTTCTTCTGATTATTCTCGGCAACCGGCGTATCATCAAGACCTAATTTTTCAGGGATAACAACCGCCCCAAGTCCCATCAATACTCCGGAAGCCATATTAAAGCCGCTGGTAGCCGTAGCTGCATAATACATCCCGTTTCCGATGACATCTCCGGCAAGAGTTGCGGCATACAGCTGATCGTGATTGGTAACTTTCGCGTCAACCTTATCCAGTGCTTTATTTAAAGCTTCCTCTCCCACTTTATTGATCTCGGGAACATTATCGAAATTTTTTCTGATGGCTTCATGCAGAAGGCTTAGCGCTACAGCACCGCCTAAACCTGCCAGGATTTTTTTGTACATAGTATTGTAATTTATGGTGTATTAATCTACCTGCATAAATTAAGCCATTGGAAAAACATTCATACAAAAAAAGAGTATTGCCGTAGACAATACTCACTGTAGTAGCGGGAACCGGACTCGAACCGATGACCTTCGGGTTATGAGCCCGACGAGCTACCTACTGCTCCATCCCGCGGTATATTTTTGAACGCTTACCGACAAGCGTCATATTAGTAGCGGGAACCGGACTCGAACCGATGACCTTCGGGTTATGAGCCCGACGAGCTACCTACTGCTCCATCCCGCGGTATATTTTTTGTAACGTTACCGACAACGTTAATCTTAGTAGCGGGAACCGGACTCGAACCGATGACCTTCGGGTTATGAGCCCGACGAGCTACCTACTGCTCCATCCCGCGATATTGGATTGCAAATATACGACAATTTTTTTAAAATCCTAATTTTTCTTTTAAATAAAGGACTTTCACAAAAACTATTTTAATATTTGTATCTTTGAACTATGGCAAAAATATTAAGAATTTATCCCGAAAACCCTCAGGAAAATCTTATCAATGAGGTGATTAAAACTTTAAATAATGGTGGACTAATTATTTATCCGTCTGATACGGTGTATGCTTTGGGCTGCAATATTTTTGATATTAAAGCTATGGAAAAGCTCGCACAGATGAAAAAAACAAAGCTGGAGAAAGCACGGTTTTCAATAATCTGTAATGACTTGAGCCACCTGTCGGATTTTACAAGACCTATTGACACCTCAGTGTTCAGGTTTCTGAAGAGCCATCTTCCGGGTCCCTTTACATTTATTCTCGATGCCAATAAAAGCCTTCCATTAGCTTATAAAGGACATAAAACCATCGGAATCCGTGTTCCGGACCATCCCATTCCCCAACTGATTGTGGAAAAATTAGGACATCCTATTGCCTCAACTTCTATTAAAGATGATGACGAAATCATTGAATATTCTACCGATCCGGAACTGATCGCAGAAAAATACGATCATCTGGTGGATATTGTCATTGATTCCGGGTACGGAGATAATGTGGCTTCTACCATTGTCGATCTGACCTCCGGGGAACCCGAAGTAATCCGTCAGGGAAAAGGAATTATATTATAGTGTCTTATTTTTGATCATTTAATAAATTTTTATACTCATAATGCATCTGCATTAGTGAATTATTTCTGTACTGAATATTATGAAAATACTCACTTCACCTGCCAAATTGATGAATACCGAGAATTCTACGGATCTGCTGAAAACAACAGTCCCGAAATTCATTGATGACGCCGCTTTTATACAATCATACCTTAAAGAAAAATCTCCGAAATATCTTTCTGAGCTGATGGAAATTTCAACCAAACTGGCAGACGAAAACTGGGAAAGAAACCAGAAATGGAAAGCAAAACCTACGGCAAAAGAATCTGCTCCGGCACTTTATGCATTTACCGGAGAAGTGTACAGAGGTCTTGACGCCAAAACACTGGATAAAAGTGCCGTAGATTACCTGCAGAAAAACCACAGGATCCTTTCGGGGTTATACGGATTGCTGAAACCTTCGGATAAAGTAATGCTTTACCGTCTGGAAATGGGACGGCCATTTGAATTTGAAAATTATAAAAATCTTTACGAATTCTGGAAAGAAAAGATCACAGACCAGCTGAATGCGGAAATGAAAAAAAATGAAATTCTCCTCAATCTGGCAAGCAACGAATATTTTAAAGTAATAGACCGAAAAAGGCTCACCCATACCGTTATTGATTTTGATTTTTATGAATTAAAAGATGGAAAGCCTAAAACGATTGTTGTATACACCAAACATGCCAGAGGAATGGTCGTTCGGTTTTGTGCAGAAACCAATGCCAAAACATTGAATGACGTGAAAGCATTCAACTATGAAGGCTATAGAATTGATGAGGAAAAATCTACCGATACAAAACTGGTTTTTACAAGATAAATGACAATTTCCGAATACAAAAAGCTTTTAAAAAATGAGCTTTCCGAAATATATACAGATCCTGAAATAACTTTTTTAAGTTCTGTTTTTATTGAAAAAATGACAGGATTTAATTCTTTTTATCAGAGAAAATTTTCTGATCAGGAATTATTGATTGATGATGAAAAAAAACTTTCTGAAGTTCTTACCGAACTAAAAACCGGTAAACCCTACCAGCACATTCTTGGAGAAACGGAATTTTACGGAATGACCTTTTTTGTGAACGGACATGTCCTTATTCCGCGGCCAGAAACGGAAGAATTGCTGGAATTGGCTATAAAAAAAATTCATGCCTCAACATTACCAACTAACAGCCTGAAAATCATGGATATCGGAACGGGAAGCGGAATCATTCCTTTGGTTTTGAAAAAGCATTTTCCGCATGCAGAAGTTTCTTCTGTTGATTATTCTGAAAAAGCTCTGGAAGTGGCAAAAAGGAACGCTAATTTTCATCAACTGAACATCAATTTTATCCACGCCGATTACCTGAATTTTGAACTAAAAGAGCAATTTGATGTGATCATTTCCAATCCGCCTTATATTGGAATTGATGAGCAGGACGAAATTGAAGATTCCGTAAAAGGTTTTGAACCGGAAATGGCGCTTTTCTCTCCGACTTCAGACGCCCTGATTTTTTACCGCAAAATTGCTGGGGATGCAAAGAACTTCTTAACAGACAAAGGATTATTATTTCTTGAGATCAATCAGAAATTGGGCCCTGAAACGCTGGAATTGTACACCAAAGATTTTGCAGAAGCGGAGCTGATAAAAGATTTATCCGGAAACGACCGGTTTGTTTTTGGAAGAAAGTAATAATCTTAATACCAGTGTTAAAGAAGGATTGAATAGGCTTTATGTTTAATCGATAAAATATTTCATAAAGCTCTGCGTTATCAATCAAACTAACCGTGTATTACATGAGAAAGACATTTTGCCTTATAGGAATTCTATTTATTTCATTAACCTCCGCACAGGAATTTACCACTTTTAGGAACGGGCTTATTTACAATGAAAAAACCATGGATAAGCTTGGGAAAATTGTTGATTCCTTACATCTTAAATATAAAACCTGCGATCTTACAAAAGTTTTTTATTCTAAGAAACAGGTAAAAGGCTGTATCATCAATCTTAATTCGGGAAATATAGCCCAGGCAAAAAAAGATATGGACAGCAATATTTCACTGGAAAATTTCATTATTAAGTACCCAAGTGCTAAGGTCAGAAAAGATATTCTTATTACCAAAACGAAGACAAAGGATTATGATAAAAAGGATATTATAAGGTATGATGAGCTATCCCTTAATGATGATTATGCCCTTTATCTGGAAAAAGATTATAAAAAAGCTTTCGCCGAGAAGCCCGAAAAAGGAACTTGGGTGTATGATTATCAGCCAAAAACATCCTATTCCGAAGAATATATTAAAGCATTTTATTTTCCCGAAAATTTCAAAAGTATTCCTTTAGATCAGAAATATTCAAAACAAATTGTTTACTCTGATTGTCTTATTGATGTTTCAACAACAAAATTTAAGGAAAATGCCAAAAGTGAAAGATTCAATGCCACTATTTCTCTTCCTGAAAATTGGCAAAGCCTTCCAAAAGATAAAAAAGAAAAGCTTTTGGACGAGATGAGATCAGCTGAGGCCGTAGGATCATGCAGTAACGATTTCAGTCCAAGAATTCAGGGTGTGAATATGGCTCTTTTATCAGCAGAAACTGCTCATTGGGAGATATTTTTAAAATCTCACCTGGATATGATGAACGACCGTTTTGAAAGAGTATCTGATGCAAGCTATGCATGGAAAGACCGCCAAACGTATATCAAAGAACTGGAAGAACTTGATATTAATGTTCCTGATCTTCTGCTGGGAATTTATTTCAGAATAGATAATCCGGAGAAAAACCATTACTATGGAAATATTGGAAGATTGGGACGGGCTATCTCAGAATCTAAGGATAATAAATTGTTTCTTTCGCAAATTCTTTCAATGGTCGAAGATGAAAGGCTGGATGACTACAACAGGGTCCTAGCCTATTTTCTATATATAAGTTGTAATTATTACACCAAAAGTAAAACAGAGAAAAAGTTTAACAATGCTAAAATTATTAATGCTGTAAAAAAACTTCCTAAATATCTGGCAGATAATATTAAAGTTGAGACGATATAAATAAAAAAACCAATGAACAATTTTCATTGGTTTTACTTTATCATTTAATTTTAAACTATCCAATTCTTTTTCGTACAAAGATTTCATACGCCAGATAAATCAGCGGAAGCGACATAATTCCTAAAAAAAGAGAATTAGCAATCGCAGCCTGCGGCTGAACAGCAACAGCATACACTAATCCGAAAAATGCACCTCCCAAATGCGCTGCATGGCCGATATTATCATGTTGGTTCGGATTGAGCATCATATAAACGGAATAGCTGAAATACACAAGTCCGAATATAAATCCGGGAATCCCAATAGGAATAAAGAACATATAAATTTCAAGATGAGGAATCATGGCGATTGAAGCGAACAAAATCCCCGAAACGCCTCCACTTGCTCCAATTGCAGAATACCACGGCTGTCTCTGATATACGAAAAGTGAGAATATATTTCCCAATAAGATCGATCCTAAATAAATCAGCAGAAAGCCAAAATTACCGAATGCCTGCATCACTACAGGCCCGAAAAAATAAAGCGTCATCATGTTAAACAAAAGATGAAAAATATCTGCATGCAGAAATCCTGACGATAGCAGGCGGATATATTCTTTTCTGTTGCGGATAGCTCCTACATTGAACTTATATTTCTCGAAATTACTGCTTCCGTTGGGCGCAACAAAGCTTATAATCGCGGTAATGGCTATTACTAATATTAAAATATTCATACTTTTTCAATTTAATTATCGGAATTGTTTTCACTTTGAAACAAATCACCTATCATTCCATCTTCATCGATGCCAGCTGTCGGTTCAGGGTCTTCGTACACTTCAGGCTCTTCCTCTTCAGGTTCGGGAACGGTAATATTGATCGCCTTTACCTTAAATTTCGTAAACTGGTTTCCGATGGCTTTAATCCCTTTTACGGCAATGAACTCATCAATATTTACGGTTTCAGGCTCCCTTTCTTTACCTTTATCTTTGGCGAAAATAATTTCTGCCGTGGCACCGTTGGCAACAATTACGTTTTCAATAAACGATTTCGGATGTTCCGAAGGCATAAATGTCTGGATGTTTGGTGTGTTTTCAAACAAGAATCTTTTAATGAAATAAATATCCTTTTCTCCGTCGAAATAAATACATGTTACCGGCTGATTCGGACGCCATTTTTCCAGTACCAGATATTGATCGTCAAAACGGTTTCCGAGGTCAAAAGAGACCAGCTTTGCTTCACCGTTCGTATTAATGGTCAATATTTTATTATCGCCTTTAAAGCTTCCCAGCAAAGTACCTCGTCCGTCGGCGTTCAGTCTTCTTACGGTATCATCAAACCATATTTTTCTCGGTGCAAGCGTAGAAACACCTTCTTCTTTTAAGTCTACCTTTTTCACCGAATATTTGGTCACCAGGTTTCCTTTGGAATCACGTCCTTTAATGGCCAGCTCAGAGAAATCAACATCCATTTTATTCTTCCTGATTCTTGGATTCGGTTTTAAAAGAACAGATACGGTTTCTGCCTCCCCGTTAGGATTTGCGGAAAAATACAGCACCTCAGAACCTTTTTTGTCTGAAGCCAAAGGATAATCGGTATTCCGGGTAACTCCGGTTACCGAGAATCGTTTCATATAATAAGGACCTTCCCTGCCTTCCCGGTAGATCATATTATACACCGTTCTTTTATCATTTTTCTTCCAGATGGCAACATGCAGGATATCTTTTCCGATAAAAGTCTTTGCTTCTACCTTCACAACTTTCATGCTTCCGTCCTTTCTGAAAGTAATAATGTCGTCAATATCTGAACAGTCAAACAGATACTGGTCTTTTTTGAGTGATGTTCCGATAAAGCCTTCTTCGAAATTTGCGTAGAATTTTTCGTTGGCCACCGCTACTTTCGTTGCATCAATGGTATCAAAAATCCTGAGCTCAGTTTTTCTCTGGCGGTCTTTTCCGTATTTTTTCTGAATATTGAGATAATAATCGATAGCGTACTGAACAAGATTATTCAGATGGTGTTTTACCATTTCGATTTTACCTTCTAAAGCAGCAATATTTTCTTTAAATTTATCTAAATCAAATCTCGAGATTCTTTTGATCCTGATCTCTGTTAATCTAAGGATATCTTCTTCAGTAACTGCTCTTAAAAGATGTCCCGTATGAGGCTTTAACCCTGCGTCAATCGTTTTCAGCACATCTTCCCAGGTTTTCACCTCTTCAATGTCATGATAGATTCTGTTCTCAATAAAAATTCTTTCGAGGGAAGAAAAATGCCAGCTTTCCTGCAATTCGTGAAGCTCGATTTCCAGCTCTTTCTTAAGGAGTGAAACCGTATGATCCGTGTTCATTTTTAAGATGTCGGAAACATTCATGAACATTGGCTTATCCCCAACAATTACACAGGCATTCGGTGAAATTGTAACCTGGCAGTCGGTAAAAGCATACAAGGCATCGATTGTCTTATCCGGAGAAACATCATTATGAAGATGAATCAGAATTTCAACCTTATCCGAGGTATTGTCCTCAATTTTTTTGATCTTGATCTTCCCTTTCTCGTTGGCTTTAAGAATGGAATCAATAAGATCACTTGTCGTTTTGGAATACGGAAGTTCCGTAATGATCAGCGTATGTTTGTCCAGCGGTGAAATTTTGGCTCTTGCTCTTACTTTACCGCCTCTGTGACCGTCATTATATTCCGAAACATCAAGATATCCTGCCGTCATAAAATCAGGAAAGAGTTCAAATCGTTTTCCTTTAAGATATGCAACGGAAGCACTGATTAATTCATTAAAATTATGCGGGAGAATTTTCGTGGAAAGCCCCACCCCGATTCCTTCCACACCCTGTGCCAGAAGCAGAGGAAATTTCACGGGAAGATCAATCGGTTCGTTGTTTCTGCCGTCATATGATTTTGCCCATTCTGTAGTTTTCGGATTGAAAACCACTTCCAGTGCAAAAGGAGTAAGGCGTGCTTCAATATATCTTGCGGCCGCGGCAGAGTCACCGGTATAGATGTTTCCCCAGTTTCCCTGGGTATCTATCAGCAGCTCTTTCTGCCCGATTCCTACCATTGCATCCGTAATAGAAGCATCACCGTGGGGATGATACTTCATCGTATTCCCTACTATATTGGCTACTTTGTTGTACCGTCCGTCTTCCAGCTCACGCATCGAATGCATGATTCTTCGCTGAACAGGTTTAAAACCATCGTAAACCGACGGAATGGCCCGGTCTAAAATTACATAAGAAGCATAATCCAGAAACCAGTCTTTGTACAGGCCGGAAACTTTTTTTAGGCTTTCACCTTCATGCGGGTGTTCTTCTGTCATTATTTATTTTATTATTAGCGCTGTTCTCTTTATTTGTTTTTGTTACTTTATTTAAGGAAAGCCTTAAATCAGCAATCTGTTTTCTTGTAAGATATGAGATTTCATATTTCAGCAGGGTTGCTCCATTGCTTTTACTTGATATCGTAATGTACAGTCTTTTCATAAAAACCATGTTGATGATTTCAAATTTCAGCAGTTTATACTTTGGAAATTCATCGTTCAGAGGTTTTTGCAGAAAAGGGATTACATTCCTGTTTCTGAAATGAAGGGCTTCCCCATCACTGTCATATTCAAAAATCTGCCTTCCGTTGAGGTAAAATAATACTATTGAAAGCAACGGTACTGCAATAAGCAGCAGGCTTTCTTTTCCTAAAATATTAAACCTGTTTTCTTCTAAAAAATAGGCTCCTATACCGGCTGCGAGGAACATGATCAGCAATGTATTGATAAAGCTGTATACCGAAGTTTTGTTGCGGTTGCTTAATCTCATATTTGTGTTGTGTTTTTGGGATTTATCGAAATTTTATTTTTTCATCTGCACTATATCAACTCAATACTTCTTTTTTATCTATATCCGGATCTTCTACCACAAGGTTTTCCAAAATAAAAACCTGTCTGTCCGGTGTATTTTTACCCATATAAAATTCCAGGAGCTGATCGATGGTCTGATCTTTTCCTACAACAACGGGTTCCAGGCGAATGTCTTTCCCGATAAAATGTTTGAATTCATCCGGTGAGATTTCTCCAAGACCTTTAAATCGGGTGATTTCAGGATTCTTTCCAAGTTCGCTCAGCGCTTTTAGTCTTTCTGCTTCAGAATAACAGTACCTTGTTTCTTTTTTATTTCTTACCCTGAATAATGGGGTCTGAAGAATGTAAAGGTGTCCGTTTTTAATAAGATCCGGGAAAAACTGAAGGAAGAACGTGATCATCAGAAGTCGGATGTGCATTCCGTCAACATCAGCATCAGTTGCAATAATCACCTGATTGTATCTTAAATCTTCCAGACTTTCTTCAATATTAAGGGCGGCCTGCAGCAAATTGAACTCTTCATTTTCATACACTACTTTCTTGGTCAGTCCGTAACAGTTCAACGGCTTCCCTTTTAATGAAAATACCGCCTGTGTTTCTACATCCCTTGATTTGGTAATAGATCCCGATGCAGAATCCCCTTCTGTAATGAAGATCTGGGTTTCCCCTTTTCTTTCGTTTTTCTGATCGTTGTAATGCTGTCTGCAGTCACGAAGCTTCTTATTGTGAAGAGACACTTTCTTAGCCCGTTCTCTGGCCAGCTTCTGGATTCCTGAAAGTTCTTTTCGTTCTCTTTCTGAAATTAAAATTTTCCTTTGAATAGCCTCTGCTACTTCAGGATTTTTATGTAAAAAGTTATCTAATTTACTCTTCAGGAAATCAATTACAAAAGTTCTTACGGTCGGTCCGTTCGGTCCGATGTCATTAGAACCCAGCTTTGTTTTGGTCTGGGATTCAAAAACAGGCTCTTCCACATTGATGGAAATAGCTGCCACGATGGACTTTCTGACGTCGGAAGCATCAAAATTTTTATTGAAAAACTCACGGATGGTTTTTACATACGCTTCACGGAAAGCATTGAGGTGGGTTCCTCCCTGCGTGGTGTTCTGCCCATTAACGAAGGAGAAATATGTTTCTGTCTGAGATTTGTCGGTATGGGTGATCGCCACTTCGATATCACTGTCCTTCAGATGAACGATCGGATACAGGGTTTCATTTTCCAGCTCTTCTTCCAGCAAATCTTTCAGTCCGTTTTCGGAGTAAAAAGTTTCGCCGTTAAAAAATATTTTAAGTCCCGGATTAAGATAAGCATAATTGCGGAGCATTCTTTCGATATACTCTTTTCTAAACTTGAAATTCAGGAAAATATCACCGTCCGGAATAAACGAGATCTCGGTTCCGTTTCGGTCGGACGTGTCCTTTTCATCATAATTTTCCGTAATCATTCCTTTGGAAAACTCGGCCATTTTCAATCTTCCGTCCCGGAACGAACGAACGCGGAAATATTCGGAAAGCGCGTTTACCGCTTTTGTACCGACACCATTCAGACCTACGGATTTCTTGAAGGCCTTACTGTCGTACTTCCCTCCTGTATTCATTTTAGAAACAGCATCCACTACTTTTCCGAGCGGAATTCCCCGCCCGAAATCACGGATGGTAACCTTGCCATCGTCTACTTTTATTTCGATTCTTTTACCTGATTTCATCCTGAACTCATCGATGGAGTTGTCCAGAATTTCTTTCAGTAAAATGTATATACCATCATCGGCAGAAGAACCGTCTCCCAGCTTCCCGATGTACATTCCGGGGCGCAAACGGATGTGTTCCTGCCAATCGAGGGTTCTGATGTTATCTTCGGAATAGATTGGATTTATCTCTTGTGACATATGTAATTTCAGCAAACATACAAAAATACGAAATTGAACAAAAATATCCGAAGATTTTTATTCTATTTTTTAAAAAAAATATTGCGTTATTAACAATGAAATCATATATTTACATGTTAATAATTAAATAAAATACACTTTTATTAATAAATTTTATTATTACATCATAAAATATCTAATATTTATTAACCAGCAATACCCATATCTGATGAAAAATTATATATTTTTATTAACGGTGAGTATAATTTATATTGAAAGTAATTTGCTTACAATGCAAAGGATTTACCAATTTAATTCCTAAAATGACAATATCACGCTTTCAATAGTGTGTTATCTGATAAGATATAGTGCATTATAATCACAAAATCAACCATAATATTTACGCGCATTTTCTGATGAAGATAAAGCGTGTAACCGTATTTTTTATACTACTGGTTTCATCAGAATACATGTCGCAAATTCCCGGACTAATCAATTACAATGAGGAGAATGGCCTGTATTGTTCTTATAATTATACTTTATCTCAGGATAAAAACGGATTTATATGGATTGGAAGCGATAACGGATTTTTCAGATTTGATGGCGTAGAGTTCAAAAATTACAGTAAAGGATTAAAAAATATTGAGATATTAGGGCTTACCCCTTTGTCGAATGGAGAAGTTTTTATCATTCCATTTTTAAATGATTTCGCTTATCTTAAAAATGGCGTCATCCATAATACCAATACAGATCCCGAACTGAATAAAATGCAGTTCCCTTCTGTATTTCCCATATTTTTTAATGATAAAAAAAGAGATGAGATCATGTTTTTTGCTCATGATAATCCGAAAAATATTTATCGATATAAAGACCGGAAAATTAAAACAACTTCTCTGGATACCGGTTTGAAAGTGTATAAAGGATTTCATTATGATTTCGACTCTCATACTTTATTTTTACAGAGCATGCCGGGTAAAATTATTTCATACAATATTCTTACAAAAAAGAAAAAAGATTTTAAAATCGATGCCAATAAGGATGAATGCGCAATTGTAATGAAAAACAATATACTCATTACGACTTTAAATGGTAAAAAAATTTCATTTTATTATAGAGCATCAGGTTCGTTTAAAAAATTAAAATCGATAACATTAAAAGATCCAGACACAATATATGGAATATATGTAGATGATTATGACAGGCTTTGGGTATCACTGCTTAATGGGGGAATTCTTTACTTTGATCAGGCAATTTCAGATTCTTCTCCTATGAAAAAGCCTTATCATTTCCTTAAAGAATATCTAATTAATGGTGTTTTGGTAGATAAGGACAAAAATATATGGTTTTCTTCAAAAAATGACGGAATATTTTTTCTTTCCCAGAAATTTTTCACTTCTTACATCAATTTTCCCATCAACAATAACTCCTATATTACTGCAATTGCATCAAACTCAAATTCTATACTGCTTGGTTATAATAGTTCTAACGGGGCATCTTATTCTTTCAGCAAAGGGTCCAGAGAGTTTTCTTTCAATTCTTCAAAAAAAATAGAACACAGAGCCATCTATGCCAATAATGACATTGCTATTTTCGGGCAAAATCAGGAAGCATTTCAGATGAATCTATCAAACTTTAAAGCAGTTCCTCTTAAGATCGGTTTTAAGAATGTGGTGTCTTACGGAAATAACGAAGTACTTATAAGCAGCCATTCCGGATTGTTTTCCTACAATTACAAAGATCGCAAAATTTCTGATACTCTTCTTAATGAAAGAAATTACACTGCATTACCTTATACTCCTGACAGCCTGTTTGTGGGCTACCTAAAAGATTTATATAAGTTGAACACAAAAACTAAACAAAAAAAATTATTTTTAAAAGACTATTATTTTACCGATTTAAAGAAGCTGAAAGAAAATTTATACCTGGGTGCTACAAACCTGCACGGCATTATATTATTTAATAACCATAAAGTGTTGCAACAAATCACAAGCAAAAACGGCTTAATAAGCAACCAGATTAAAAAAACAGACATTGAAAATGACCATGTATTCTGGGCAAGCAGCAATGCGGGGCTAATGAGGGTTGAGCTTAAAAAAAACGAACCTAAAATAAGTATTTTTACCAGAATAGACGGTTTACCTTCTGATAAGGTAGCAGGGTGCGTCATAAGAGGAGATACTTTGTATGCTGCAACATCTAAAGGATTAGGCATTTTTTCCATTAAAAACATGATGATACAACAAAAGTACATCAATAAAAAAGTCATTATCAATTCAGTTATTATAGGAGGAAAAGAATATTTTAACCTGCGGCAGAAAATTTCAGATATTTTCCCCAATAACGATGTTATTTTCAAGCTTAGTTTTTTAGATTATGCTTCTCAGGGAAAAATTAGCTATAAATATAAAGTGGAAGGTTTAAGTAAATCATGGCAGATCAGTAATTCTTCCAAAATTATTCTCAATTCTCTACCGCCTGGTAAATATATTTTCAAAGTATACGGTTTAGGATATAACGGCAAACGTTCTTACATATATACGGAATTGCCGTTTGAAATAAAGCCTCAGTTCTGGCAAACCTTATGGTTCACAATATTCGTTATTATACTCATCATTGCTGTATTGGTAGTAATTGTAAACGCATATATTCAGAAGCTGCGGAATAAAAAGCTTAAAAATATCTTATATGAAAAGAAAATTGCCGAACTAGAACTTCAGGCAATTAAAGCTCAGATCAATCCTCATTTCATTTACAACTGTCTTAATTCCATACAATTTCTATTGTATAAGAAAGACTATGAGGAAACTGAAAATTATCTGAATATTTTTTCCCAGATGATCAGGAAGACGCTTCAATATTCTGAACATGCTTTCATGTCTATAAATGAAGAGGTGGAATACCTTTCTATTTACCTGAACATGGAGAAACTTCGTCTTAAAGAACAGTTTGACTATAAGATTATTGTTTCAGAAGAAATTGATCCGGGCTGGCATATACCTTCCCTTCTTGTACAACCTTTTGTAGAAAATGCCATAAAGCACGGCATTTCTGGTTTGAAAAACAGAAAAGGAAGTATAGAAGTTACTTTTAATTATAAACATCCGGCCCTTTGCATTACTATTAAAGATAATGGGACAGGGTTTCCTGATAAATATGAACTTACCGGAAAGGAAAATTCTTTTGGGGTTAAACTATCACAAAAAAGAATAGATACCTTTAAGCAATTATTTAATACAAATATTATTTTAGAGATCAATAATCTTTCAGAAAAAAAACAAACACAGGGTACAGAAATTAAATTATATATAACGCCATATGAAAACCAGATTACAAGTTAATATTATTGATGACGAACCGGACGGCAGAGACTATATCGCTTTACTGCTTAAAAACGAATTTCCCGAATTGACGGTAACATTCCAAACCGGAAATATAGATGATGCATACATTCATCTTACCAGAAATACGCCTGATATTTTATTTTTAGATATTCAGCTTACAGATGGGACGGCATTTGAACTGCTTTCAAAGTTTCAAAATATTTCATCACAGATTATTTTCATCACAGCTTATGAAAATTTTGCTATTCAGGCCATTAAAAACAGTGCTACCGATTACCTGCTGAAACCAATTAAAAAAATGGATTTTGTAATTTCCGTAAATAAAGCACTGGAAAATATCCGGAAAAACAAAAAGCCTTATTCCGGTTCCGGAGATACGGATATGTCTAAAGTAAACTTACCCACATTACAGGGCTTTAAAAGAATAAACATTTCGGATATTATACGGTGTGAGGCAGATTCCAACTACACTGTTTTTTATTTATGCGATAAAACAAAAATAGTAGTATCCAAGACGTTACAGGATTTTGAAGATCAGTTTTTCAATCACGGGTTCTTCAGGGTGCATCATAAACATCTTATTAACCTGAAACACATGAAAGAGTATATAAAAGGAAAAGGAGGCCAGGTTATAATGACAGACAATTCTGTGCTGGATGTTTCTGTAAGAAAAAAAACATATTTCCTGCAAAGAATACAATATATAGAATAAAGAGTGGGTTTAATTCACTCTTTTTTAATTACATTAATCACTTACTCATGAATTAGGAACAGTTACTCGTTTCTGGTTGATAGAAATTGAACTTGTATGTAATCTTGTAACGTAATTATTAATTATATTACTATGAAAACAAAATTAATTTCTATTAAAACATTATCATTTTTGCTTCCGCTATTAATGAATAATCTTACCCATGCACAAAACATTGTAAAAAATCCGAGTTTTGAGGATGGACCTATGTTGTGTGATCCAAATAGTTCTTTGGGATTAGGATCATGTGATTTGGCTCGAGGGCCTGTAAATGATTGGACAGGAACCGTAAAACCCGCTTCGTATTATCCATATGGCACTGGACGTGTCAGTAAAAATAATGCAGGCTGTTCTCATGCACAATTTCCAAATAACATGACCACACCTTACGGAGAAAAAGCAGTATGGCTTAAATTAACACATTACTTAACTGGTGTTGAAGAATGTACCGCTATCGGAAAATTTACAACAGGTACCATGGCTGCTGGAAGATATAAAATTTCTTTGGCTGCAATTGGATATCCTAATATACCCTATGTTCCACATGATAAACACACTCTGCAGGTCGTTTTAGTACAGAAAGCTACCGGTCAGGAAAAGTTGATTAGCGAGTTTTATATTCCTAAAAATAATGGCACGCAGCCTTGGAAGGAATATGGAAACTCTTTTAATATATCTAATAATGAGTCTGGAAAATATGATGAGGTACATTTAAGACTAAAGACATTTTCTGTATCAGACATTATACCAAATGGAGGTCTATCATATTACATGCAATGTATTTTTGCAGATAACTTAATAATTGGACCTGCAGATACTACAACTACCCCTTCAGGAAACTACAATCTTGCAGCTTTCGACAATGACGGTGATGTGGGTGCTGAACCATATTTTCCTATTGCACCTAATGATGACATCTGGTCCGGCAGGGACATTTGGAACCGTACTACAAAAAACGGACTTAGCATTACCAATGAAAACCCTGGATACTCAAGTGATTCTAAAAAATACAATGTCATGAGATTCAGGGTACGTAATATTGGTTTAAGTCCTTCTCAGCCAAGTTATGCAAAACTTTACTGGACTATGGGCGCCACCGGAGAAACATGGGATACGAATACATCACCCGTATCGCCTTCCTCTTCTTCAGCTCTCAACGCATGGGACGGATCAAAATGTATTGTAAACCCTTCCAATAATAACTGTGTAGTGGCAGGTGGCGAATTAAAAGGAGCCAGCAATCAGTTTAACCCTAATGCTCAGGCTTATGTACCCGGAAAAGGCTTCCCCATTCCAGTATTGCAGCCGGGTGAAGAATACATTATTGACGCACAATGGCGTCCCATAGATCCCGCAAAATATGGCAAAGCCGATATTATAAAGAACCCAATGATCTGTTTCTTAGGAAGAATTGTAGACAGCAACGACCCCATGTTTGGAGAATATGCTACTGATGTCAGTAATAATCCCCAATTGCATCCTTTCAGGAATAATATTAAAAACAACAATAATGTCGTAACCTATAACACCGAGACCATAGCCCTGAAGTCGGGAGAAGGTTTCCCGGGAACCATATTTGTTAACAATCCAGGGCTTGAGCCTAAAAAAGTTGATGTGCAAATAGCAGAACAGATGATTACAGGTAATCCTTTTAACAGCATTGGAGGCAGATTTAACCTTATACTAGACGATATATTGTGGGATAAATGGGTAAATGGCGGGTCAAGTGCCAATGGAATAGAAATCTCAAATTGGGATCATCATGAATTACTTGTCACAAACTCTTCAATTGCCAGACTAAACAATATTTTGCTGGAAACGGGAGAGCACAGAGCTATTCAGTTATATTTCTCCCTGCCGACTCCTACTGATGTTGTAAACAATTATCACTATTCAGTCACTCAGCATTTAACCGAATCCCCTGATGAAGAATTTGGAAGCGTTTGTAATTTTCTGCTTTCCATAAATGCACCGCAACAGGAAGAAGGTGAGGAAATTTATGGTAATTCTTCCGATGAGCCTGTAGATACTGCACCGGAAGCTGCATCTGTATTCGGGGAGGAAATGAAGCTTTATCCAAATCCTACATTTGATATAACGACTCTTGATTTTACATTAATTCAGAATACAGAAGTAAGCATAGACATTCTTGATACATTTGGGAAAACAGCAAAAACAGTTATAAGTTCAGAAAAGCTGGATAAAGGCAGACAATCAGTAAAAATTGATACCTCAGATCTTAATACGGGAATCTACAGAGTTATCATTCACAGTTCTTCCGAAAACAGGCTTATTAATTTAATTAAAAAATAATCAATCATAAATTTAAGTTTACCAAAGTCCGCAGCTTATAAAGTTACGGGCTTTTTCTTTATAATCAGTTCAGGAATTATTAAGTCATAATACAAAAATCACCCTCATTTCTAAAGCATGGATCATCAAAACAATATTATTACCCTCTACATTTCGATATGGAGAAAAAATGAATTAAATTCGGTAAGTAAAAAACAGTTTTAATGATACAACTTCCTTTATCTAAACTTTCCGATGTCGGAACATCGATTTTCAGCCAGATGACGCAGCTGTCGAATGAGAATGAGGCGATCAATCTTTCCCAGGGATTCCCGGATTTTATGCCGGATCCTGAATTACTCGGTTACGTTGACCATTTTATCAGGAAAGGATTTAATCAATACGCACCAATGGGCGGAATGATGGCTCTAAAGGAAGAAATTGCGAAAAAAATTGAAAATTCTCATAAGGCTGTCTACCATCCTGATCTGGAAATTACCATAACTGCAGGAGGAACGCAGGCTATTTTTACCGCTATTGCAAGCTTTATAAAAAAAGATGACGAAGTCATTGTCTTCGAACCTGCCTATGATTGCTATGAACCTACGGTTGAGCTGTTTGGAGGAATTGTCAGGCGTTTTGAAATGAAAGCTCCGGAGTATGAAATCGACTGGAATGCTGTAAAGAATCTGGTGACAGAAAAAACAAAAATGATCATCCTCAACAACCCGAATAATCCTTCAGGAAAGGTTTTGAAGGAAAATGACTTTCAGGAACTGATCAAAATCGTTGAAAATACTTCCATTCTTATTTTAAGCGATGAGGTATATGAAAATATTGTTTTTGACGGGCGACAGCATATCAGCATCTGTGCCTATCCCGAACTGAAAGAACGAAGTTTATTAGCAGCCTCCTTCGGAAAGCTGTTTCATGTAACAGGATGGAAAACAGGCTATTGCGCCGCTCCCGAAAATCTGACTGCAGAATTCAGAAAGGTTCATCAGTTCAATGTGTTTTCCGTGAACAGTCCTATTCAGCTTGCTTTGGCAGAATATATGAAAAACCCTGACCACTACAACGGATTAAGCGCTTTTTTCCAGGAAAAACGGGACTTTCTGAGACAGGGCCTTGCCGGTACGGCTTTCGAACTGTTAGATTGTGAGGGAACGTATTTCCAGGCTTTAAAATATAATAAGCTTTCTGATAAAAGTGATATTGATTTTGCCCGCGAACTTACGATTACCCATAAAGTAGCCTCCGTTCCGTTTTCATCTTTTTATAAAAACAGGCTGAATGAAAACGTGATCCGTGTATGCTTTGCGAAAAAGCAGGAAACATTGGAAAAAGCAATCGAAAATTTGTCGAAAATATAAATAAAAAAGGTGGCTTCGAGAGCCTCAGCCACCGTTTGTTGGTGATTTCTCGAACCTCAATCACCAAAAAAATCCAGTACTGAGAATTTCGATTATTAATAAATCCAGCACTGAAAACCTGGGTTACTCATTAAAATCCGGCGGCTGAGGTCCTTGAAGCCGCCGGATTTTAATTTATAAAAACATTCCGCCGGAGGCTTCGATTCTCTGCCCGTTGATCCATCCGGCATCTTCCGTACAAAGGAAAGCTACCACTCCACCGATATCATCAGGAAGTCCTGCTCTTCCTAAAGCCGTATTTCCGGCAACCATTGCATTGATATGCTCATCATCCCTTGTTCTTCCTCCTCCGAAATCTGTTTCTATAGCTCCGGGAGCTACAACATTAACTTTAATTCTTCTTGGCCCTAATTCTTTCGCCATATATTTTGTTAACATCTCCACTCCGGCTTTAATGGAACCGTATATTGAAGATCCCGGCAATGCAAATCTCGCCAAACCTGAAGAAATATTGATGATTCCTCCATTATCATTCATGTAAGGTAAAAACTTCTGAGTCAGGAAAAATACGCCTTTGAAGTGAATATCAACCACATCATCCAGCTGCTCTTCGGTAACATCAGGAATAGGTGCGTACAGTGCTGTTCCGGCATTATTGATCAGAAAATCGATATTTCTGCTTCCTGTATTTTCTTCAAGATGATCTCCTACCGTTTTTACAAAAGCATCGAAGCTTCCCGTTTCTTTTGTATTGAGCTGATACGCAATGGCTTTTCTTCCTAATGCCTGAATTTCACTTACTACTTTATCAGCTTCTTCTTTGTTACTGTTATAGGTAATGATCACATCAAGACCTTTCTGGGCGATTTTAAGGGCTGAGTTTCTTCCCAGACCACGGCTTCCGCCGGTAATTACTGCAATTTTTGTTCTTGCTTCCATTATTTTATTTTTTTGATGAAACAAAGTTCAGAAATTTCAGACCGTTATAGTTTGCTTTAATCAAACTGAAATTTGCAAAATTCAAATCACATACGAAATTCCATCGGTGCCAGTGAAGTTTTCTTTTTAAAGAAATTGGAAAAATGAGCAATCTCTTCAAATCCCAAAGCGTAGGAAATCTCGGAAATGTTCCATTTCGTCTGTTTTAACAAAATCTTGGCTTCCTGCACAATTCTTTCTGCAATGATTTCCGTAGTGGTTTTCCCAGTGCTTTCCTTTAATTTTTTATTTAAATAATTCACATGGACGGCTAACCTGTCGGCGTAGTCTTTTGCGGTCTTCAGCTGCAATCTCTGGTCAGAGGATTCAATGGGAAACTGTCTCTCAAGCAATTCGATAAAGAGAGAAACAACGCGTAAAGAAGCATCATTCGAGGTCGATAATTTTGAAGCCGGCTGCAGCTTTTGTCCGTAGTGAATAAGCTCCAGCACGTAATTCCGGATCAGATCATATTTAAAAATATAATCCGAATCTATTTCTTTTTTGATCTTCCGGTACAGCTGCTCAATTTCGTCTGCCAATTCATCATCAATTTCAAATAACGGAATATTTCCGGGCTGGAAGATCGGCAGGTCTTCAAGGGTATTGTATGATTTGTCTTTGATTAAAAAATCTTCGGTAAACACACAGAAGCTCCCCGACTGGTTGGTATCTTCGGGAATCCAGTGGTACGGAACTTTCGGAGTAGCAAACAACAATGCATTATTTTTAATCTGAATGACCTTGTCTGCATATTCGGCTCTGTTTCTTCCTCTTATCAGGCTTATCTTATAATATTTTCTCCTGTTGTAGGGCATCTCTGAAGTAAGCTTCACCTTTTCGATGGTCTGTGCAATATCAAAAACATTGAAATGTCCGATCTCTTTGTGCAGTCCTTTCGGGAATATGCTTTCGATATCCGTTCCCAATTTGGAAGTCATCTCACGGTAAAAATCGTCCAGTGATGCATAGGAAGTATGTGCTGTTTTCTCCATACCTAAAATTTGTATAATTCAAATGTACGAAATATTAAGCTTGTTTAAACTTTTGTAATTTAACCACAAACTATTAAGCAATATTCTGTTAAAGACATAAAGCTATCTTATAAAAGGCCTTCAAAAGAATATCTTAAAAGATTTGATTAAATGACAATCCCTCCGATCATTTCAAGCTCCCATTTCCCGTTTCTGTATTCGGCTGCATAATCGGTAGAAGATCTGCTGTCCCATTTGTTAATATAAAATCGCTCCGGAAATTCTTTATTTTTTCTGATTTTGGAAATCCCGAAATCGCAGACATCTGTAAACCTTACATAATAACTCTGTTTGTCTTCGTTTTCGGGGATAAATAAAACCTTATACTCTTCGGGATTAATCTGATGAAAATAATCGCAATTTGTTTTAAAAACTTCAAAATGATAAGGATCTTTTTTGAAGTCAGGAGCTCCTGCATACGTCGGAAGCAGCATTTCGTACAATTCGGTGAATTTATTTTTTTCTGATCTATACATAGGATTTATGTCAGTAAAATCATTAACTCCGTCCCCATCAGAATCTTTATCATCAGGGTTCAGACCAAAGCATTTCTCAAAAATATCATTGTATCCATCCTGATCCGTATCCTTCATTAATTCTCTGAGATTAACTTTGAACATTTTGCCATCAGCAATCGCCGAATAATCATCATGCCTGGGAACTTTAACAATCTGTACCAGACTTCCTTCTACCTTTAGCACTCCATCTTTAATAAGTGGCTGATTCTGAATTTCATTGAAATAGTAATGACTGAAACTTAAACCCAAGAAATAAGCAGAAGGTTTGCGATCAGCTATTTTCAACAACCAGTATCCCAGATCATTTCTGCCTAAAGCATATTTTGTATTTCCAACATTTTGCTGTTTGTAGATCATAACTTATTATGAAAAGCATGCTTAAAATCTTTAAATTCAGTTTCTTTTTGTTTCATAATCTCATCATAATTCTTCCACTTGTATTCATGAGCGTACAAGCTGTCTTCTTTAAAACTCCTAAAGTTTTTTAAATCTACAATCTCTAAATAAGAAGGTTTTTTAGTCAGGATTTCTTTTACAGTAAAAGACCTTTGCTCAACATATTCAGATTTTTCTTTTTCGGATTCAAAACAATTTTTTTCAATCGTTGACGAACAGGAAATAAGCGGTATAAGCGCAGGGAAATATAAAATTTTCATACTTAAAAGTTTCGGACATGAATGCAAAAAACGCTCCCAAAATAGATTGGAAGCGTTTTTATATAATAACTAACTTTAATATTTTCTAGACGTTGAATCTGAAGTGCATGATGTCACCATCTTTCACAATGTATTCTTTACCTTCAACAGAAAGCTTTCCGGCTTCTTTTACCTTTGCTTCGGAACCGTAATGCATATAGTCATCGTATTTAATAACTTCTGCACGGATGAAGCCTTTTTCAAAATCAGTGTGGATTACTCCAGCCGCCTGAGGCGCCGTCCATCCCTGACCGATTGTCCAGGCTCTCACTTCTTTAACCCCAGCCGTGAAATACGTCTGAAGTTTTAGCAGATCATACGCTTTTCTGATGAGACGGTTAACTCCCGGTTCTGTAAGCCCCAATTCTTCAAGGAAAATTTCTCTTTCTTCGTAGGTTTCCAGTTCGTTGATGTCCGCTTCAATCTGGGCGGCCAGTACAACAACTTCTGCGCCTTCATTTTTAGCCATCTCTTCAATCTTGCCGATCCATTCATTTCCGTTTTTAATGGAGTTTTCATCCACGTTACAAACGTAAAGAACAGGCTTATTGGTTAACAGCTGAACTTCTCCGATAATGGATTTTGTAAAATCATCGGTTGCAAATTCTCTTGCGTTCTTACCGTCCTCAAGGAATTTCTGAAGGCTCTGCAATGTTTCATACGCAAGAATATCTTCTTTCTTTCCGGATTTGATGAATTTCTTAGCTTTTTCAACGGCTTTGCCTACGGTTTCAAGGTCTTTCAGCTGAAGCTCGATGTCGATAATTTCTTTGTCTCTTAACGGATCTACGGAACCTTCCACGTGGATGATGTTTCCGTTATCAAAACATCTTAATACATGAATAATCGCCTCACATTCGCGGATGTTGGCCAAAAACTGGTTACCCAGCCCTTCTCCTTTGCTGGCTCCTTTTACAAGACCTGCAATATCCACAATCTCCACCACTGCCGGCAAAACTCTTTCCGGTTTTACTATTTTTTCCAGTTCAAACAATCTCTGGTCCGGTACGGAAACCGTTCCAAGGTTGGGTTCGATGGTACAGAAAGGATAGTTGGCCGACTGTGCTTTTGCGTTGCTCAGACAGTTAAAAAGAGTTGATTTACCTACATTCGGTAAGCCTACGATTCCACATTTCATAACGTAAGATTCAAAGTTTAAGGTTTAAAATTCAAGGTTTAAGGTTTAGAGTTAGGTTTAAAGTTTATATAAACAATTAAATTAAACTCGAAACTATAATCTTTGAATTATGAGTGTGCAAAGATAGTGATTTTAAAGAGAGTTTCATAATAAAAAAATCCGCCAGAAGCTGACAGATTTTTTGTGTATTCAATTTACCGGATTGGCTTTACGGATTGTCACCCGTTGCTTCCTGAGCAAGCGGAACATCGTTTGGTGCGTTTTCCAGCGTTTTATCTAGAGTAAACAGAGATTCATCGGTAGCACGGTCTCCGCCTGCGATTTTCAGTTTGTCCATCAGGTTCATCGCCAGGGTTTCTTCTTCGATCTGTTCCTGAACGAACCACTGCATAAAGTTCCAGGTGGCCCAGTCTTTTTCTTCAAGCGCCATATCTACGAGTCTGTAAATAGAAGTGGTATTGTCTACTTCATGTCTGAAAACGCCTTCAAAACATGCGGTAAGAGATTCCGGATCAGCCGGTGGCGCTGGTATGGCTTCCACTTTAGGTTTCCCTCCCCTGTTCAGAACGTACTCCATAAATTTGATGGAATGGTTTCTTTCTTCCTGAGCGTGTCTGTAAAGAAAGTTGGCAATCCCCTGATATCCTTTATCATCTGCCCAAATTCCGTAAGATAAAAAAACATGTGATGCATGGATCTCTTTATTCATCTGATCACTAAGCGCTTTTTCCATCGCTTCGGAAAGTCTGTTGGTATTCATAATTCATATTTTTTAGTGATTATGAATCAATACGATGCAAAAATAGTTCCGAGAATATTCCAGAGGGAGTTATTGTTTTTGTGGTATTTATAATAGCCTGAACTACTTTATTTTAGATGGATAATTTATAGTTATTCTAAACTTCTGCACCTATGAAACTGCATCTTTAACCAAAAATATTTTCCATTTCTTTTGGAGCTTAATCCCGCTTTCCGCTGCAATCTTTTTCCTCACCCTGATCCCTCTCCGTGAGAGGGATTTTCAGCCGCAAAAAAGGATTTTCACTGCAATCGGGGCTAGGTTAAAGTCATTCATTTCAATATTTGACTTTTATTATTACAATTCAACTTTACAGGACCACCCCGTCTTCTCCCTATGGTCGAATCCACCCCTCCAAAGGAGGGGAATTTGTTTCCGTTAATTAATGGGTAATTAATTTTAATATTAAATCGTAGGTAAAGCACCTCCGTCGACTGAATAATTGACTCCTGTGATGTATTTTGCTTCCGGAGAAACAAGATAAGCGACAATACCCGCAACTTCATCAGGTTCAGCCATTCTTCCCAAAGGAACATTCAGCTTTTCCATAACAGACTGATAAGCTTCTTCCTGCGTAACGGAAGATGACTGCGCCATATTCTGAATGAATTCCAGCATGAGCGGCGTCTCTACTAGTCCGGGTGATACTACATTAACACGTACTCCATGTGTGGCAACCTCATTTGCCAATGCTTTGCTGTAAGCATTCAGCGCTGCCTTTGCAGAAGAATATGACATGGTCATTTCCCACACCGGCAATTTTGCAGCTCCCGTAGAAATGTTGACGATCACTCCGCTTTTCTGGTCGATCATTACCGGCAATAATGCTTTGTTGATCCGTACCACCGACATAAAATTCGTCTGCCAGTCATTATTCCAGTGCTCATCAGAAAGTGTACTGAAACCTCCGCCCGGACTTAAATTGGCTCCGGCATTATTAACGATAATATCGATCCTGCCGTATTTTTCCAGAATTTCTGCAGCAATGATTTCCGCACTTTCGGGTTGAGCAAGATCGGACTGGATAAAATATTGCCCTTCTGTAACTTCTGCAGGAGCCGTACGTGCTGTGATGATGACCTGAATACCTGCATTGCTTAACCGATCGGCGATTGCCTTGCCAATACCTTTTGTTCCTCCTGTTACCAGAGCAACCATTTCTTTTAACGAATGATTCATAATTTTTTGTTTAAATGAGTTGCAAAGTAAATTACAATACTTTACTTTTGCAAGTAGTTACACCAATGTATAGTAATAACATAAAGTAAAGCATTAAACATAATCAATCAGTTATGGCTAAAAAAAATATACAGCAATCTGAAGAAAAATGTGCGCTTCAGGAAATACTGGGCGTTATTGGCGGAAAATGGTCGATGTCCATCATTTATGCACTGTTCACCGGTAAAAAACGTTTCAGTGAACTGGAAAGGCTTATTCCCAACATCAGTACCCGGATGCTGGTGAAAGAGCTGAAAAATATGGAGGCCAACGGAATTGTGATTAGAGAAGTGTTTGCGACAGTCCCGCCTACTGTTGAATATACGTTAACCGTGAAAGGTGAAAAATTAGAACCTATTATCAATGAGCTGCAGAAATGGGGCGTTGAATATGTGATCTGACTATTTAAAAAGAATCTTTTTGAACCACAGATTTCTCAGATGGTCACAGATGATTGTATTGTTGTTTCTCATGCTAAATAGAGCAAAGCGGAATGATGAATTTTTTATTGCCCGAAGATTTCGCAGATGCCGCAGATGATTGTGTTATAGTTTGTCATTCTGAGAGCAGCGAAGAATCTCTACAACAAAAGTTTAAGATTCTTCACTGCATTTTTTGAAACAGCCTATTGGTCTATTTTATCTGTTTTGCTGTATAATCGCTTTCGTTTCCTAACCGGTCAATGGCTTTTACAGCAACAGCAGTAAGGGTTTTTCCGTCTTTAGACTTCGGGATTTCCCTGGAAAGCTGATCCAGTGTAAGAATATCAGTTTCCCAGACCCCGTTGTACTGTGTGAAAAGCACCCACTGAAAAACATCCCCTATATTTTTCGTACTCCAGCTTACCTGTACTAAACTTCCGTTGTCATTGATAAAAAGACTTGGAATCTGTAAAGGTGCTGCTTTCAGCCATGGCGTTTTCGGAACGAGAGCCTTTTCTTTGTACGGTCCGTTTTTCAATGCCGGTAACATCCCCGGATTTTTGGTAAGTCCTGCAATGCTCCAGTGTATTTCTCCTGCACCGTTTCCTAAAACCTGCCTCGAAATTTCAATCTGGTTTTTGATTTCTGAAGGGCGATCCGAAGATCTTATTTCCACTGTATTTAATCCCGGCCAGAGATGGCGGTTTAAGGTATTCTCCGATTTCCACCAGTTTAAAAGGGCTTCGAAAGGCTGTCCTTTTGACTCGATCGGCCAGTACAACTGAGGGGAGAAATAATCCACCCAGCCTTTATTTAACCATAATTTAGCATCAGCATATAATTCATCATACTGAGATGATCCGACAATTCCCTGCGGATACCCGGGCTTCCAGATTCCGAACGGACTGATTCCGAACCGGACATAGCTTTTCTCTGCATGAATTTCTTTATAAATCCTTTCAACAAATTTATTGACGTTATCTCTTCTCCAATCCGCTCTGGATAACGTTCCGCCATTTCTCACGTATTCGTTCCAGGATGCATGGTCCGGGAAATCAGCGCCCCTGTTGTAAGTAGCATACGGATAAAAATAATCGTCAAAATGGACGGCATCAATATCGTATCGTTTTACGATATCTTTCACCACATTGGAAACGTGGCCCTGGGTTTTCGGATTGGCCGGATCAAACCAGTACATTCCGTTTTTAAGACGGATCACAATATCTGAAAGTTTGTTGACCATCGATAAATTATTCGGGCTTCCGCCGTTGGAATGATGGGCACGATAAGGATTCAGCCAAACGTGAAGCTCGAGGCCTCTTTTGTGCGCTTCTTCAATCCAGAACTGTAAGGGATCGTAATTGGGATATGGCGCCACACCCGTCTGCCCTGTCAGAAAGTAAGACCATGGTTCGATATTACTGGTGTATAAAGCATCAGCGGAAGGCCTTACCTGGAAAATAACGGCGTTGAAATTATTATCTTTCAGCATATTCAGCATGCTGATCGCTTCTGCTTTTTGCTGGTCGACAGAAAGGTTGTTTCTTGAGGGCCAGTTGATATTGGCCACACTGGCAATCCAGGCACCGCGGAATTCTCTTTTGATCTCAGGAAGAACCGTCCTGAATGTTTCATCTGGCGGAATTGCAGCTTGAGGTTTCGGGCCGGTTGGCGGTAAGGTTTTATTTTTAGCGGTATTTTTTGAAGGAGTGGAAGCTTTTACGGCATTATTCTGGGTTGAACAGGCCATGAATGACGTAAAGACACCTGATAATATGATTAGTTTTAAGTAATTTATTCTCATATCTGCAAAACTACATTAATTTATTTTGTTGATTTAAATTATGATAATAAAATTAGTTAAACGCAAGGATCGCAAAGTTTTTTAACTCCTAACGGAAGTCAAAGCATCTTGATTTAGAAATGTTTTTTAACGCAAAGGGCGCAAAGAGTTTTTTTTGAATACTAAACGTTTTTAAGTTCGCGAAGGCGTTTCACTCAGCTAAGAGTGCGAAGATATAAATGTTACAGAAAGCAAGCTAGATTTTATTCTCCCGCGGATTTTACGGATGACGCAGATTTTTTTAACCTTTACTTATCGGGAGGTCGTCATGCTGGAAGCATCTTGATTTCGTAATGCTTTTTTTAACGCAAAGGGCGCAAAGAGTTTTTTTGAATACTAAACGTTTTTAAGATCGCAAAGGCGTTTCACTCAACTAAGATCGCGAAGATATAAAATGCTACAGAAAGCTAGATTTTATTCTCCCGCGGATTTCACGGATGACGCAGATTTTTTTAACCTTTACTTATCAGGAGGTTGTCATGCTGAAACCTTGGGTTCGACGGAGTCAAAGCATCTTGATTTCGAAATGTTTTTTAACGCAAAGGACGCAAAGTTTTTTTGATACTAACTGTTTTTAAGTTCGCAAAGGCGTTTCACTCAACTAAGATCGCGAAGATATAAAATGCTACAGAAAGCTAGATCTTAATCTCCCGCTGATTTCACGGATGATGCGGATTTTTTTTAACCTTTACTTATCAGGAGGTTGTCATGCTGAAACCTTGGGTTCGACGGAGTCAAAGCATCTTGATTTCGAAATGTTTTTTAACGCAAAGGACGCAAAGAGTTTTTTGAATACTAACTGTTTTTAAGTTCGCGAAGGCGTTTCACTCAGCTAAGATCGCGAAGATATAAAATGCGATAGAAAGCTAGATCTTAATCTCCCGCTGATTTCACGGATGACGCAGATTTTTTTTAACCTTTACTTATCAGGAGGTTGTCATGCTGAAACCTTGGGTTCGACGGAGTCAAAGCATCTTGATTTCGAAATGTTTTTTAAACGCAAAGGACGCAAAGAGTTTTTTGAATACTAAACGTTTTTTAAAGGCGCGAAGGCGTTTCACTCAGCTAAGAGCGCGAAGGTATAAAATGCGATAGAAAGCTAGATTTTAATCTCCCGCGGATTTCACGGATGACGCAGATTTTTTTTTAAACCTTTACTTATCAAGAGGTTGTCATGCTGGAAGCATCTTGATTCGCAATGTATTTAACACAAAGACCGCTAAGATTTTTGACTACTAAATGTTTTTAAGTTCGCAAAGGCGTTCTACTCAGCTAAGAGCGCGAAGAGATAAAATGCTACAGAAAGAAAGCTAAGTTTTATCTTCCTGCTGATTTTACGGATGACGCAGATTTTTTTAGGTATTATTTAAATAAAAAAGCTCCGGAATTCGGAGCTTTGGTATATTGATGAAAATGGGATTATGCTTTTGCAGATCTTTCCACTTTTTTTCTTTCTTCTTCGGAAAGGAGCTTCTTTCTCATACGGATGAAATTCGGAGTTACCTCGATGGCTTCGTCAGCCTGGATGTATTCCATACATTCTTCGAGTGAGAATAAGATTTTCGGAGCAACTCCGGTATCTTTATCTTTTCCTGCGGCTCTCATGTTGTTCAGCTGCTTCGCTTCCACGATGTTTACTACAAGATCACCCGGTTTGTTCTGTTCTCCGATGATCATTCCTGCGTAGATTTCCTCTCCCGGATCTACGAAGAACTTACCTCTGTCCTGTAGTTTGTTGATGGAATATTCTGTTGCAGGACCTTGGGTTTTGCTGATCAATACCCCGTTGTTTCTTCCCGGAATGGCCCCTTTGAAAGGCTTGTATTCCGTGAAACGGTGCGCCATAATGGCTTCTCCGGCGGTAGCGGTTAGCATCTGGGAACGCAATCCGATCAGACCTCTTGAAGGTATTTCGAATTCCATGTGCTGCATTTCGCCTTTCGTTTCCATGATGTGAAGGTCTCCTTTTCTCTGGGTAGCCAAGTCGATTACTCTTGAAGCATATTCTTCAGGAACATCTACTACCAAAGATTCGTAAGGCTCACAGCTTACTCCGTCGATTTCTCTAAGGATAACCTGTGGCTGACCGATCGTCATCTCATACCCTTCTCTTCTCATGGTTTCAATTAAAACCGACAAGTGAAGGATCCCTCTACCGAATACAAGGAAGGTATTGGCATCGTCGGTCTGCTGTACTCTTAATGCCAAGTTTTTCTCTAATTCTTTGGTTAATCTTTCTTTCAGGTGGTTAGAGGTAACATATTTACCGTCTTTCCCGAAAAAAGGTGAATTGTTGATAGAGAACGTCATGTTCAGGGTAGGCTCATCGATCGCCGTTCTTTCCAACGGTTCAGGATTTTCCAGGTCCACGAAAGAGTCTCCGATCTGGAAAGCGTCGAAACCTACAACAGCACAGATATCTCCTGCCTGAACTTCAGTTACTTTTTTCTTTCCTAATCCTTCGAAAACGTATAATTCTTTAACTTTTCCTTTGGCAATTTTACCGTCTGCCTGAGCAAGACCAATCCACTGGGATTCTTTAAGCTCACCTCTGGTCACTTTTCCGATAGCGATTCTTCCTAAGAAAGATGAATAATCAAGGGAAGTGATCTGCATCTGAAGGTTACCTTCGGTTACTTTCGGTTCAGGAACATATTGAAGGATACCGTCCAATAAAGGGAAAATATCTTCCGTTTGTTCCAATGAAGTGTTGAACCATCCCTGTTTTGAAGATCCGTAGAACGTTGGGAAATCCAACTGCTCTTCAGTAGCATCAAGGTTGAAGAACAGATCAAATACCTGATCGTGAACCTCATCAGGACGACAGTTTGGTTTATCAACTTTGTTGATCACCACCAATGGTCTCAATCCTAATTCCAGTGCTTTCTGAAGTACGAAACGGGTCTGTGGCATCGGCCCTTCGAAGGCATCCACCAACAGGATTACCCCGTCTGCCATTTTCAATACTCTTTCTACTTCTCCCCCGAAATCGGCGTGACCGGGTGTATCAATTACATTAATTTTCGTGTCTTTATAAGTAACAGAAATATTCTTGGATAAGATGGTGATCCCTCTTTCTCTTTCAAGGTCGTTGTTATCCATAATTAACTCCCCACTCTCCTGATTTTCTCTGAAAATATTGGTAGCGTGGATGATCTTGTCAACCAGCGTGGTCTTACCGTGGTCAACGTGTGCGATGATCGCAATATTTCTAATGTTTTGCATAAAAGATTTTTACGGGTGCAAAAGTAGTGATTTTTAATGAAATACCTGCTAATAAGTTATGTTAATTAACAAATTCATAATGAGAAAATTAAATAATCATAAAAAATAAATATAAAATTTTACACGTCAAGTCGCTGCCGGCCTGTACTTTTGCGGTATAGATTTCTTGCAAGAAACAATTCATTCATCATTAACTGTTTAAAATTTAAAAAATGTCAAAACAAATTCAAGATTTGCAAACGGGAGAATTTATCACCCTTGTTCCTGTCACCACATGGTACGATGGAACTCCTATTTCTAATAGCCATGTAGATGATATTATTTATTTCAAAGAAGAAATTGGTACTACTACAATTTTTTATATGAGATATATTGAAGATCATATCAATGTAAAATGGTTTGGAGCAAAAGGTGATGGCAGCGATGCTACGGCAAGCATTCAGCATGCATTTAACTACCTTATTGACATGTGTAAATCCCGTTACCAGGCCAATTCTTATCATCATCTGTCTTGTCTTATCCCTGACGGCAGGTACAAGATTACGAATACTTTATTGTTCCCTAAATCCTGTACCTTAAAGGGAGAATCTAAACATGGAACAGTACTCTTTACAGAGAATGCCGGTATTTCCGTTATTTTTCCGACTGAAAAAGGCACTACAGCCAATAATCATTGGCATCAGAATGAGGGAGACCCTTATTTCAATACCGGAGAAGAGTTTACCAATATTTCAGATTTAACAATTGCCGGACCTAATTACGGAATCAATCCTTCCATAGAAAGGGGAGTTCTTAATAATTTCAGCAATGGGATTATTATTCAAAATACGGATAAATTCATCCTTCAGAATCTTCATATTGAAGGTTTTGAAAACGCGGGAATTCAGGTGAATAACTCTTATTACGTCAATATAGAAAATTCAACATTTTTCAATAATAAAATCGGCTTACTTGCTGATGGAGTTTCAACGACCATGGAAGTTTCCCATTCCGTATTCAGGCTTAATTCTGTAGGGATGTCATTTTCCGGTTCTTACGGCTGCAGTATTACCAATACCATTATTGAGAGTAATATTGCTAACTATCTTCGACTGTTGAATATCAACAGATCGCCGTATATTTCTTCAGGAATCGGTGTTTTGATGAACGATTGCCAGAGTATTAGTTTTGACGGATGCTATATAGAGAATCATATCGTTGGTGTAATTCTGGATAATTCTCAGAGCAATATTTTCTGTAATAGTTTCTTATCGCCATCCAACAATAATGTCAATACGTACGTTACCTGGTTTTACGGCAATGATTCATCGTACAATAAATTTATTAACAATTACTATTTGAGTTCTAAAGCATCATTATATCCTGCCTTTACATTTTTTGTTTTTCAGAAAGACTCGTCTAAAGGCAACGTGTTTGAGCTTACCATGAAAGACCATCTTGATTCCTTTATTTCTCAAAACGCTGCGGAGTTTACAGAATTCAGGACTTTGGGATTAGCCCAGAATGCTCCTAAATTTATCTGTACCGGCGCCAATGAACAGTTTACTGATGCCGAAAGAAGGTTTATTATTGATAAAACGTTCGGCTCAACTACAGAAAGACCTACAGTAAATCTGTACAAGGGGCAGCATTATTTTGATTCCACGCTGGGAAAACCTATTTTCTGGCAGGGCGTTAAGTGGGTAAAAGCTGACGGAACAGACGCTTAATATTTAATCCTCATCAACCGATGAGGATTTTTTTGTATAGGTACACCAACATTACCTGTATTACAACAATTCCGCTGAATTTCAACAGAAATGATCTTTTTGAAATTTTATGTCTGAAAACGAGCATTCCCAGTAAAGCTCCGATCGTTCCGCCGAAGAATGCAAGAATTAACAAAGTATTTTCAGGAATTCTCCGCTGATGCTTCACGGCTTTTCTTTTATCGATTCCGAAGATGATAAACGTGATGATGCTGATGAGAGCTATTGCGTAAAACATGCTGCAAATCTAAGACAAAAAAATGAGCCCGATTTTTTACCTTTGCATTCTAAATACCATCAATGACCATACATGATCTGGCAGGAAGTTATGCCATTCAGGGTAGCAACCAGGAGGAAGCAGACAGCAGTTCCTACCAGGGAATTTTGACCTTATCCCTCGACGAAAACAACCGCATCATCGCCGAATGGCTCATCGGCGACCACGAACAGCACGGCACCGGCTTCTTCAAAGACGGCATTTTAGTCATCAACTTCCGCTACGAAGGTGACGACCAAAAAATTTATAAAGGCGTTGCCGTTTACCGTTGGATCAACCCGGATGTGTTGGATGGCTTCTGGTCTGAGAAGCATGGGGACCCGAGGTTTCTGGGGACTGAGTATTGTATTAAAATTAAGGATTCTAAGTTTATAAATTGACATTTTTAACAAATAGAAGGCATTTTATCTTTAGGTCTATCTATATCTCCATGACTCATAAGTTTATATTTAAACTCTGTAACATATTAAGACCAAATGATTAAAATCATTTTCGATAGTAGTCGATGTCTAGCTTCAAGTTCCTCAGGTCCAAATTTTGACATAGGTAAAATGTCTAAATCAAATCTTGATTTAAAATTTTTCAAATCTAAATTTGAATGATAAGTATCTGAATTTAAAGTTGCATTCCAATATAAACTTTGAGCATACGTCTTTAGTTTATCCACATATTTTTCATTTCCACTTGATTGATTCGAATTACCGCGTAAAAGTAATAATCCACCCAATCTATTGCGCTCTCGTTCAAAAATCTCTTCATTTTCAAACATTAATAAATTCTCTTCATTATATGAAAGTATATGTTCAATATGATGTCCATTTGCATAGCCATTATTTCTTACAAGATTATTAAAATTATTCTGCATTTCTGCAACAGCATTTTTAGTAAGAAAATATTCTATTCGTGCTAAAAAATAACGACTAAACCTAGTATTTAAATCAGAATAACCTACATCTTTGAAATAATTATAATTAAAAACCTCTGTTACTTCTGTATTTTTTGCAGTTTTCAATGAATCAATCAAATATTTATCAAAAACTATTGATATTAAATCAACTTCACTATCTCTTATTTCTGAACTTATCTTATAAATTAAATTTGTAAGTAAATTATTCGAATCTGCCTTCTGAAGTTGCAAAAGACAAAATATACGATCTAAGTGATATGATACTTCTTTTATTTTATCATCTTCTTTGCTATCATTATGTTTAATTGAGCTTAAAATTAATATATAGATATTACTCAGGTCATTTAAAAAATTAAAATATAGATGCTGGTATTCTTCTTGAAATATATCTTTTAAATCACGTATTTTACAATATAAATTTGTAAAATATATAAAATCGTTTTGTATAAATTTCTTTATTTCAGCAGGATTGCGGTGTAATTTAAAATAAAGATTTGATTCATTTTCAAAGAGTGCTTTATGATAATTTTTTTCTGTATATTTTTCAAGTGCAGATCTAGTATCTACTACTTTTGATCTGATATAACTAGAAAAAAATTTATCAATCTCATCAGAATCATCATCATTTCCTACACCAACTTTAACAATTTGGGTTTCCCAAATATCATTTAATTTTAATAATTCTAATTCATCTTTATCGATTTGTCCTAACAGCTTACCTTTTAGTATTTCATGGGGCTTTAAACGGACACCTCTATCATTAATTACTTCAAAAACCATTGGAACATCTTGCTGAGATACTTCTAATCGTAAAATTTCAATCTTTCTTAATAGATAATAAATGAATGCATCAAATTTATGTAAATTTGTTATTTCTCTTTCAATATAACTCTTAATGATTTTAGAATTGTTAACCATATTACTGCCTGTAACACCATTACTCTCGATATCTGAAAAGTTTATATTATTTAATAATGCCTCAAGAGTTTTTACATGTTTAGTATGATGTACCCAAAAATTCTTATTAGGCCCTGAAACCCCATACACTCTTGCTTTAATCCATTCTTGTAACTCACTATTAAACTTTATCGCTAACTGATACAATTGAATAAATAGTAAAGTTAGTGTTGTAAATCTCTGTTGCCCGTCTACTAAATAGACATCAGTTCCAATAGTATTGGTAACATAAGTATTTAAAAAATAACTACTAACTCTTGCTGCTATGGTTTCTGCATTAACTGAATTATCTTTTTCACAAATTTTATCATAATCCTGATTAAACTTATAAAAAATATCTTCTAATAATCTTTCCACGGGGTCTTTTGACCATTTATAGTGACGTTGATAAAAATCAATAAAATAATTAGTAGACGAAAAAACTTGTTCTAAGTTTTGAGGGCTTGGAATAATTGACATATTTTTAGTTTTAGACATTTGACGTAATATCAAATGTATGGTTATAGTTTTAAAGTAATTTTTAGTTATTAAATGGCCACCCCGTCAATAAACACATCTACAAAATCCTACACTTTCTAAATTATCCTTCTTGCGATCATTAAAACAGTTTATATTTATTTCCAAAAACTTATATAAATTTATTATATTCACAATGATAAAATTTTATCTCAAAAAAACTTCTTACAATTGAATAAAAAATTGATTTTTCATTTCTCAATTTTCACATAGACTCTTCATTAGGTTAATTTCTGACAATTCTACTACTCATATTAAGTTTTCACTTTATAAATAATTATTGGATAACTTTCACAAACACTCCAATCACTTTAAAATTCAACGTTTCTTCGTCCCTTAAAACAATTGGCTCATAAGATTTTGTAGATAAGGGTTTCAAGATAATCTCTTCATGATGCCATCCTTCTTCATCAACTGCTTTTTTACTTGAGTATTTTTTTATGGTATAATGAGCTCCGGTTTCACTGTCAAAAATATCACTGCCTTCAACCAAAATAATTAAACCATTTCTACTTCCTCCTGTATATTTCCTAAAAAGACAAAAACTACCATTAGGAATTACTTTATTCATTGATTCTCCCACAACTTTACAGATAAAATAATCTTGTGGCGAACTTAAATCCGGAACTTCAATAAATTTTGAATCTCTTACCGCCTGAAGATCAGAAAAATTACCGGCAGCGATTTCTAAATCATAAAAAGGAACAGTATGTTCATTAGGCTCATCTAAAATCTTTAATAAATTTTCTTGTTTAATTTTTTCCTGATATATCGGAATGAATTGAGAAAAATACTTGCGTAAATTAGGATTACAAACATAGATATATGTCCCCTCAATTCCTCTTAACAAAATCGTTTTGTAGATATTAATAACAAAATCTAACAAAACTTTAGAATCTTTAATGGAGTTTTTTCCATTTTTATCTTTGTATCTATCTTTATAGACTATGAATTCCTGATTTTCAAAATCATAATCAAGCTCAGGTCCAATAATAACCCCTGCGTAATTGAGATCATACCCCTGTGTTGTATGGATACATCCTACTTCATTTATGGCATTGGTAGAATTGACCCAATCTTTATCAGTACTGTTCCACTGCAAAAAAGTATCCTCTATAACAATATCAAACTTGGATTTATCATTTTTAGAAATCCATTCCCAAGCAAAACCAGCAACCATTCTTGATAACTTTTCCTCTTTTTCTTTTAACTGTATTTGATGCACCATTTCATTAAGATTATCAAATAGTTTAAGATCGTAAAAGCCAATATTGATTTTTGGTATAATACTGTTTATATTTTCATCAAATAACTGATGGATTAGTTTAACATAATTATTTCCACCTTTTACCCGAAATTGGGTTAATAGTTTTTCATTTCTTGTCGTTGGAAGATTTTTTAGATCATAAAAACTTTCTTTTGTTACATCAGAAGGCTTAATAGACTGGAACTGGTCATAAAAAATTATGGACTTTTTACTTTGTAATTGTACCCAGTCTAATTCCGAAGAAGTATTTTTATCAAGACCTAAAGCTTCAGAATTCTTATCAAAAGTTCCAAAATAGGAACCTAAATTCACTCTTCTTCGCAAACGATGACCTTCATCTACAATTAGCAAATCATATTTTTGCTTTACAATTTCGGAAGGTCCAATGACCATTTTACTTGAGAGCCCTTTTATATTTTTAAAGACATTAGAAATAGTCTGGCGAAAAGAAGCCATGGGAATGACAAGAGCCATGCTTAACTCGCCATATTTTTGTTTTACCAATTCTAATAAATGAAAAATATCTTTATCATTTTCATCAAAATCTGATTCATTAAAATCATCCAGATTTGTTTTTAAAAGTTTAAATAAGAAAATAGCTAAAATAGATTTACCCGTTCCCGCACCTCCTTGTATAAGACTAACTTTTGCATTATCATCAAGAAGGCAATTCAGAATCATTCTAAGTCCCTTTATCTGTTCCCTTGATAAAGATTTATAAGGTGAATATTTGAATAAATCAGAATTATCAATATCGTGAAGATAATGTCTAGCAATACCTAAGGTTTTTAATTCCCCCCAAATGTTCTTAAACAATTCCCAATAGATTTCTTTTTGCTGATAATATTGATGATTGGAAATACCTAGATTACCATTTTGCAGAGAATACGTTCCATCTGCAGAAATATATTTAATAAGATTCGATTCAACATCTAAAGTTGCAGATTTATTAAACTTATCACTTAAAATTAAATTGACAGTATTTAATCTCTGCTTTCTTTCACTTTTAGAATGTGTTTTTAATCTGCTGAGAACATCTGTTGTTTCACCTACATAAGCCTCTTTAGTTTTATTCTCTTCTAAAAAATAGACGAGTGGCCAGTTAAGAAAATCTCTATGATTATCAATTATTTCAGATTCCAGATTATTGTCAAAAGGATATTGTCGAATAGAAAAGTTCATAAATTAATATTAATTCTACAATTCATTATATTTTGTTGCATTACCTCTTGATTTATCAACCGGATATTTTTCTGCATTTTTTCTAATTTTATCTAAAATAATTTCGTGAATATCTAAGTCATGCTTATTGGCTAAAAGTAAGGCATACATCAGAACATCAGCTAATTCTTCTTTAAGCTTATCAATGTTAAAATCTTCATTTTCTTTCCATAAAAATAATTCTAAAAGTTCTGAAGCCTCAACAGATAAGGCAACAGCCAGATCTTTCGAGTTATGAAATTGTTCCCAATCCCTTTCATTCCTGAATTTTATTATTTCGTTTATAAGCGTGGTCATATTTTCCATAATTTCTAACTTTATCAAAGTTTAGACTATTAAAACTAAACTCCCTTAATATGATCAAAGATATTAATAGCTTTTCACTCTTTAAAGTATTTACAGTACTATTTGCAATCAATAGAATAGTAAATTATGCATTGAAGATCTACATTAAGTTAATATTTCGTAAAAATTGAATTATAGAATTGCAGCAACGCATTCTGCTCGGTAAGAACAATTTTCATGGTAAAAGTTTTTTTTTCAAATATAAATAAAAAAACAATTTCAGTTTAAGGAAAACCGTAAAGATATTATGATTTATCCAACATTACTGCCGTGATATACAATTATAAAACCACATTCCGTACAAACACTTACCCCTCAATTTGGTCATTTTCACGGATTCGCAAATCACAATTTGTCCCGAACTTTACTCTGTTATTTTAAATGAATAATAATCAGCATTCACTAACAAAAAACAAACAACCAAAAACAAAAATATCATGACAAATCCAACATTAGATGCTTATCAGCAGATATTCGGGATGGCCTGCCTTGTGGGCCGTTCCTCAGGGTACAAAGGTACCGCGAGTGAATTACAGCAACAGCTGCAGTACGATCTTTCTTTCTACCTGAATAATGTTCCGCCAGTAACCATTCTGGGACAGACCGGTCCTTCTACCGCCGATGCTTCGGTTACCCCGGTATTGGGCAGCTGGAACCTGGTTTGGGGACCTGCCCTGTTGCAGGAAAACAACGATGATGTTTCCGATAATGCCGTATTTGTAGCGCAGTGTGATGCCGTGGCTTTTCCGGGCGGACCTGTAATGCCAACCTACGTCGTAGCCATTGCCGCCACCAACCCCGATTCCTTATACGACTGGGAATCTGAAGATTTTTCCGTTTCACAGGTGGTCAATTGGAGTACCTACAATCCATCCAGTTTCAGTCCATCCGATTACAACGGTACCGATCCCTATATTTCACTCGGAACCGCTACCGGAATCAGCAATCTTCTGGGACTTACGACTGTAGAAACTGCCGCAGCTCCGGGAACCACACTTGAGCAATTCTTAAGCAGTGTGCAGCTTTCCGAAAATACTGCTGTAATTTTCTGCGGCCACAGTCTTGCGGGAGCCCTCTCTCCTACTTTGGCGCTGTATCTTACGGAACAGAAAAAACTGGAGGCTTTTAATCTTACGCTGGTGTATCCTACTGCGGGAGCCACTCCGGGAGAAACCAATTTTGCCAACCTTTTCAATACTACATTTCCCGCATTGCCATCCGGCTGGGAAAAGCAATCGCTTCCTTACCAAAGCTGGAATACGATGCACTGGAATGACCTGGATGTCGTACCTCACGCCTGGCAGAAACAGGATTTGCAACAGATAGCCGATCTTTACGGACCATCACCCAATTTCTGGACTGAAGCCTCATTGCTGGCACTTCAGACGTATGCAATCGTAGACTCTACAAAGTCGGGTGCCGTTTATACCCGGATTCAAAACAGTTCGCTGCCCGGAACGCTTCAGCATTCAATGGGAACCTCCGCAATTAATGTTCCTCCAAAATCAATACAGGATTTTGTAGAACAGCTGTTCATCCAGCATGTTGAAATGTATTCCGGTATTCCGGCCAACGGTTCAAATCCTGAAGTTACCGGACTGATCCTTCCGCAGCCTTTGCCACCATCATCCTACACCGGAATAGTTCCGGGCATTTCTCCCGTAACCGAAGCCGAAATGATCGCAAGAATCATTTCCCAGATCATTGGCTGGATTTCCAAACATGCCTTATCAGACATGAAATACGTAGTGAAAGAAGAAAAATAACGCCGATATATTGATTTCATATAAACCACCTGTTACGGATTTGCTGTAACGGGTGGTTTTGCTTTTGGTAACGATGCCTTCGAGAGCCAGGCATCGTTCCTGTACAATTCCTAGATAACATTAACACTTCAAAGGTGGCTGAGGCTCTCGAAGCCACCTCTCCTACAGACCTCAGGCATCGTTTCTGTAAAATTATTAGATAAGAGTAATACTTCAAAGGTGGCTGAGCTATTGATGGCACTCTGCCTTCGAGAACCTCAGGCGTCGTTTCTGTACAATTTTAGGTAACAACAATGTATTAAAGGTGGCTGAGGCACTCGAAGCCACCTCTCCTACAGAACCTCAGGCATCGTTCCTGTACAATTTTAATATATCAAAGGTGGTTGAGGTATCGATGGCACTCTGCCTTCGAGAGCCTCAGGCATCGTTTCTGTACAATTCTTAGATAACAGCAATACTTCAGGGTGGCTGAGGCTCTCGAAGCCACTTACCTTTCATCCGTAAGATCTTTGTAAGCAATGGCTAATGGGGGAAGAAGTTCCGGAGTACCGTTAATCAGCGCTTCTTTCTTTTTCCTGTTCCATCCCTGAATCTGTTTTTCGCGATAGAAAGCAAGATCGATCCGGTCATATTCTTCGTAATAAACCAGTTCTACCGGGAGTCTCTTTTTGGTATGGTTAGCACCTTGCCCTGTTTGGTGCTGCATGATCCTGCGGTGAAGATCATTTGTGCTGCCGGTATAATAGCTGCCGTCGGAACAGAGAAGAATATACATCCATCCTTTCATAATTTGTGTTTTTTGTATATCCAAAGATAAAACTTTTGACATTATACTCTGCCTTAGAGAGCCTCAGACGTCGTTTCTGTACAATTCTTAGATAACAGCAATACTTCAAGGTGGCTGAGGCACTCGAAGCCACCTCTCCTACAGAACCTTAGGCATCGTTCTGTACAATTCTTAGGTAACATTAACACTCCAAAGGTGGCTGAGGCACTCGAAGCCACCCCTCCTACAGAACCTCAGGCATCGTTCTCTTCAATGTTGAGATAATAGTAATACCTCAAATCTAAAGGAGGCTCTAGAAGCCACATAAAAAATCTCCACCTTGAGGTGGAGATTAGCGCTAAATCAACGTTAAACTGCCCAGATGGATGCTACTGGAAGCCTGGGTCTCTTCAGAATTATGAAAATAGCTCCAGACCTGAATTTCTTTTCCGGTATAGATAGCGGGAAGCGTGATGTCTGCCGTAAGAGCAGCACGTAAGGCTACCGATTCAAAAATTTCAAAGCGGTCGAGCTCTTCACAGTAGCAGACAACATTTACAGGGTCATTTTCTGAAGCATTGCCCTGTGCGAAATTATTTTCCCAGGTAAGCCTGATGATATTGCCAGTCTGCGTCACAGCAGCCACATTCTGAAAACCGGTAAGATCCCCTTTCGTAATCAGTACTTTATTGTATACCAGTTCAGGAATATCGTCCGTCATCTGTATAGCTTCACTAATGGTATACGATACAGCCATATTTACCCTTGATTTTGATCCGCTCCCCGATCCGAAATACCGGGTCTGGATATTTTTTAGCGGCTGCAGGAAACCGATGACCAGCTTAAATTTAGCCTGCTGAATCTGCTGTTTTTCACTGGGAGGCCTGCTGCTTGGTTTCGGAGTACTTCTGATGATGTCCTGTCCGCGCCAGTTTGCTCCTACAATAGTTCCTACTTTTCCTGAAAATCCGCCAAGGATTCCTTTTGTTATTCTTGCCATTTTAAATTATTTTAAAGGTTAACGGAACGAAGATATAACGGAAACTTCATATATCAACCTGTGATGAAAAGCGTGACCGGTTTTGAAGGGAAATGCTTATTTTTGCACGGTTTAGCTGTTCATTTCTTCGGGAACAGTTCCCGAAGCAATATACAAGGATTGCAAAACCATATGCGACACCATTGTACACCATCAGACCATATAAGTTAATTTTTGAAAAAAAATACCCTCATTTTCTGAGGGTAGTGTTAAAAAAAGATTTCGGGTAAAATATCTTCCGTCCGATCCTGATATGAGGAATTTTCTGGGATTTCCTTATCCTAAATAATGTGCTGTCGCTGATATTCAGAAGTCTTTTGACATAAGCACTGTCATAGTACATCACTTCATTTTCTTTTGATTTTTTAAGATGTGCAAGGATTTCGGAAAAATTTCCAGTATAGCCTTCATTAGCTGATCTTTTGGCAACGGAGGTTGTGATTGGTTTTTCATATTGTGTTCTTCTTTACATTAAAATAAAATGGGCTTTTTTAGCTCAAACGTCAGAGATTTAATTTTATTGTGGCATTGTTGTAACCGGCATCCGGCCTGTAAAATTTCATTATTTTTATTTTAAATCCAATACTTTTTATACGTGTATAATTTTCTTTAAAAACGTTTTTATACATTACGAACACCAGGCTGTTATGAAAATAAATTAATAATTTTTTTTAAGTCTTATACGGGTATTTTTTTCATCATATTAAATTCATTTCATTTCCTTTGTCCGGTGACATATTTTTTCTAATTTCGCCCCGGATTTTTAAGAAAGATTCCAACCCGGAAACAAAAAAAATCATCTTTAATAATACGACACCTTTTGTCGTGTATGGGATTTAATTTTGCTGCAAACGGAATCATCCTCTTAACATCCAATCATTAATAAAAACAATAAAACCATGATAAACCTATTCTTATCGGATCATCATCTAGTATTGCTCCGAATCTTTTTAAGAACAAAATTTCTCAGTTCTTAATAAACACTTTTTCATTTCAACAACAACAGCTTAACCATTAACACTACGTATGAAAAGACTCTATTCCAGTGCACTGATTGCATGCACATTCCTGAGCATTTCCGCCCAGGAAGTAGTCTGGCAGAAAGACATCAAATCCTCCACGCAGGATTTTCTTTCCCAGGTTACCACTACCATTGACCAGCAATATTTGATAACAGGCAGTTCTATCCACCCTTCGACAGGCTCAGGGTCCGCAGCCGAAAGCCAGCAGCCGAATAACGGTTACGATTTCCATCTGATCAAACTCAACCAACAGGGAGAAGAGGTTTGGGAAAAGTATTTCTCAGGACAAAACCACGATTTCTTATCGGCTACCGTGAATACGCAGGACGGCGGGTTCCTTATTTCAGGAACTTCATTCAGCAGTAAGGGGTTGGATAAAAAAGAAGAGTCCAAGGGCGGATCGGACATCTGGCTGATCCGGATCAATGAATTCGGGGATGAATTGTGGCAGAAAACAATCGGAAGCAATTCTGATGAAGAAGCCAGAGCGGTGATCCAGACGACCGATATGGGATTCTTTGTGGCAGGGAATATTCAAAATTCTGAAAAAGGTTACGGATCGAAAGATGTTCTGATTGCAAAACTGGATAAAAACGGAAAAGAACTATCACAATTAATTTTAGGCGGAAAAGGATTGGATGAAGTAGAGAAGATGATTCCCACGAAAGATGGCGGAGCATTGCTTGGAATCTATTCAAGAAGCAATGCTGGAGGATCTAAGAAGACAGAAAACTTCGGTGAGGGTGATTACTGGATTGTTAAACTTTCTAAAGACGGCAAAGTAGAATGGGAAAAGAATTTCGGAGGAAAAGGTGATGACCATGTAAGAACATTGGCTTTGACTTCCACAGGATACTTAGTTGGCGGTGAATCAAGATCGGAAAGATCCGGAAATAAAACCGTGGGTATTGAAGAAGGAACGGACCTGTGGCTGATTTCTTTAAACGAAAGAGGCGAAGAAATCTGGCAGAAATCCTACAACTTCAGGAACCGGGATGTGCTGATGGGAATGAGCGTGCTGCATGCTTCAGATGATAAATCATCAAAAGGCATTTTACTGGGCGGATATACCCAGGCTGAAGGACGGATAGAAAGTGATGATGAAACGTTCTGGATGTTGTATCTGAATGAAAAGGGAGAAGAACAGTGGAGAAAATATGTGAAAGGAGAATCCAAGAAAAGAGAGGAGCGACTTTCTGATATTAAGCTCAACAGAGACGGATCCATAATTCTAGCGGGAACCAGCGCAGAGGAATTGGGGAAAGAGAACTGGAAGATTGTCAAGCTGGGCGACAGACAGATTGACCAGCTGATCGAAAAGCAGGATATTAAGATTTACCCGAATCCGGTGAGTGAGTATACATATGTAGAAATCGGCTTCCCTTCGACAAGCTCAGGGACCACTCCTTCGACAGGCTCAGGACAGGGGTTTGAAGCAGAGATTATTGTATATGATATGGGAGGAAGACAGCTTCAGAGCTTAAAAACAAAAAATAAAGTAACCAAGATCAATACGCAGAACCTTATTCAGGGGGCGTATCTGGTAACGGTGAAAACGAATGATAATAAAACAGCGAGTGCTAAATTGATTAAGAAGTAAACATCATGAAAAAACAAGTAATATTAATTTCTCTACTATTTAATGGATTCTTTACTATGCAAGGACAAATGTCTGGAAGTAATCCAATTACGAGTGAGATCAAACCTGTTTCACTTCCACTAGCGCCTGAAGCTTATTCTCTTTTAAAATTTGATATTAATCCTGTTGACTTAAGTACAGGCATCCCGGATATATCGGAAAATATTTATTCTGTAAATGTAGATGCCCATATCAATATTGATCTCAGCTTAAAATATCATCCATCCGGCATTAGAGTAAAAGAGCTTTCTGGCTTGGTAGGACAAGGGTGGAATATCAATGCTGCAGGTGCAATCACAAGAGAGATCAATGGTTTACCCGATGATAAGCCTATGTATGGTATTTTGGATAATGGTTTTGAGAACGCACTTGCACAATATGGAGCATCACATAGTGAAACAGCAAAATATCTTTATGATTCCAAATACGGAAAAGAAGATGTAGAGTATGATCTTTTTCATTTTAACTTTTTAAATCATTCAGGAAGTTTTAAATTGAATAAAAACGGCAGCGGAGAATATATCGGAAGAGGCGGGAATTATAAAATATCTTACGAAAGGGACTCAAATGACCAAAACAGAATTTCCAAATTTAGCATAACAGATGATTATGGATATATTTATGTTTTTGATAAGAAAATTATTGATGGAAGGATAACAACAAGATCCTTAAACTATGAGCAGATGCATCAATGCCTTTCTTATAGTCCGATGGAAAGCACTTTGTTACCTCCGCCGTATACCATGTGGTATTTAAGTGAGATAAAAAAATATAACAATTCGGTTTTGTGTGAATTTGTATATAATGCATATACGGAAGTACCTCCTCCTACCAAATCAGAAGAGATTAATCTAAGAATGGATAATCTTTATATTGCTGATCTGGGGCAAGACGAACAACCTTTACCTGAAGATGCTGATGCCGCTCAAACCTGTGGTCCTCTTTTTTGTAATCATAGAAGTTTACTTCCGCGTTATTCGTCTACCGTAATTCAGAACTCAGCAGGACTTGTTTTAACCAAAATCAATATTACAAATAAAGGAACTATAGATTTTAATATTGCTAATAATAAAATGGAATCCATTTTAGTGAAAAATACGGAGGGCAATACCATCAAAAAAGTAGAATTTGATTTTCTTACAACAAGTAACGGAAGAAGATTCCTTAAAAATCTCTTTATCAAAGATAAAAACAATGCACAGATGTATAAGTACTCCTATGAATATGAATCGCCGGAGATGCTTCCATCCGTAACTGTAGATAATTATGATTATTGGGGATATTTTAATAATAAACCAAATACAAACTTAATTGTTGAAGGCAAAAATATTATTACGGAAAATAAATGGGCGGATAAAAATTTTGTTCTTACGGGAGTATTGAAAAAAGTTATTCTCCCGACGGGAGGAACTAAGGAATTTACCTTTGAATCTAACACCTATTCTAAAGAGTTGGTTAATCCTAATCTAAAATATGATGTGAGCGAAAATAGAGAATCAAAAAGTTACCATATTTCAAAAACTATTTTGAATGGAACTAATACAAGTAATGGAATGCCTGTAGAAAATGCTCTTATTTATGTGAAAGATTTTCAAAAGATAAATATCAATTATTCTGCTTCACAATATCAGAATATTGCGGATGTCTCTGAAATTTTTGTTCAATTAACTCCAATTATACTAACTGCTGATCCCGCACATCCGCTGATGGTTTTTCAGAGCCAGATTGATAATGCCCCGGAAGATCCTTCAAGAGCAAAAACCTATATAAATCTAAATAGCTCAACCAGCAATAGTGTTGAGTTATATAGTAATGGATATTATAGAGTTTCATACCATCACATTAACAATTTGCAATACAACCCGGTTACCTATAATCTGGATGTTTATTATTATGAGCTAAAAGATAATATTCAATATTTATACGGTGGAGGATTAAGAATAAAGCAGATCAAAGTGGCGGATGGAAATAGTAGTTATTTGAAAAACTTTGATTACAGTAATCCTTCTAATTCCAAACAATCCAGTGGAGAAATTATCAATACTCCGGTTTTTACAAAACTTCAGAATTATAAGTGGTCTCAGGTTGTAGGACAAAGTTTATCGGGATATGGTATTGTACCTGTCACCACGCAATATTTAAGCGCTAATGATCTGGGATACTCATCTGTTAATGCCATAAAGGGCAGTTATGTTAACTATAAATATGTTAAGGTGAGCGATGATAAAGGAAAGATTGAAAATATGTTCTCTGGATATTCAGATTATACGGATATAACTTATGATGATCTTTTCTATCCAACATATAAGTTTCATAATCAGGATTACAAAATTGGTTTACCAAAAAATAATAAAATCTACAGCGCTAATAACACTTTATTAAAAAGCACCGATAACGATTTTGAGATAAAAGATTTTACGGCGACCCTTAATAGTAAAGTATTTGATAATAACGGAGGTTGTTATCTACAAAACGGTCCTTGGTCTTCCAGAGTTAGTTCTTATAATACGTACATGGCTAATCTTAACAGCCAACCCTACCCATCTTCTGATTGTGGAAGTAATCCATTATCCTCATTAATTACAATGAATTCCTTGGTTAAATATGGTTTTAGCGGAGTAAAGAAAAACACAGAAATTGAGTTTTTTGGAAACAACAGTTTTGAGACAATTACACAAAGTACCTATAACACCCGCGATTATCTTACTAAGAAAACAATGGCATCCCCAGATAATAGCATTACAGAAACTACCTATCAATACGCCCACGAGAAGAACAACCAAAAGCTGATCAATGCCAATATGATTGGTATCCCTTTGGAAACGGCAGTAATAAAAAAGCAGAATGCTTCTGATCAGGGAAAAACCATTTCCAGAACCGAAACCAAGTATGACAATGCAGCCAATCTATTTCCAAGCTCGGTGGTTTCCTATGATTTGCAGAGTACAGCTTCTACGGAAGTTACTTACGATCAATATGACACCAATGGCAATCTTCAGCAGTACACGACAAAAGATGGTATTTCAACAGTTATTATCTGGGGCTATAATCAAACCCAACCGATTGCCAAGATAACAGGAGCTAAACTATCCGATATCCAGCAGTCTCTTATCAGCAGTATTGTAAATGCTTCCGACCTGGACGCTTCCAATCCATTGAATGAGCCGGCATTGATCACAGCGCTGGATGATTTCAGAAAAAATTCTAACATGGCAAATTATCAGGTAACCACTTATACCTATGATCCACTAATTGGAGTTACCAGCATTACCCCGCCATCGGGAATCAGGGAAGTGTACATTTATGATGCTGCCAACAGATTGAAAGAAATCAGAGAAAATTCTGCCACCGGCAAACTGTTAAAAGAATTCAAGTACAACTACAAAAACTAAAACGATGAAAAAGATATTAATTCCAATTGGCGCTTTGCTGGTGTCAGGTGTATCCCATGCCCAGCTGAACAATACGGAAAACTACGTCTATACAAAAACCTATTTAGATTATAACGGAACCACCGCTGCCAAAACTTCAGAAACCGTTCAGTACTTTGACGGTTTGGGAAGACCCAAGCAGGTGGTGAATGTAAAAGCTTCCCCACAAGGGAAAGATGTGGTAACCCATATCGAATACGATGGTTTCGGAAGACAGGTGAAAGATTATCTCCCGGTTCCCCAGCAGGGAACACAGAATGGAGGCATTTACACCTCTCCGCTGAGCAATGCCACCCAGCCAACGCTTTACGGTCCGGAGAAAATCTTTTCGGAGAAAATTCTGGAAAGTTCACCTTTAGACAGGATCTTACAGCAGAAACAGGTGGGTAATGATTGGAGCAACAAACCCGTACAGTTCGGGTATGATGCTAATATCCAGGGGGATTATGTGAGGAAGTATGAAACTTCTACCACCTGGATTGAAGGCAGAACGCAGACCTCTGTTCAGCTCCTGCAGTATTTTTTACCCAATCAGCTGTACAAGAATACGGTTACTGACGAGGATGGCAACAAAACCATCGAATTCAAAAACGGAGAGGGTCAGACGATTCTGGTAAGAAAAGTAATAAGCCCTACAGAAAATGCCGACACGTATTATGTGTATAATGAATATAACCAGCTGGCTTTTGTCATTCCTCCTTTAGCATCAGCTCCTACTGTTGAAAGCACTACGGTAGAAAATCTCTATTACCAATACCGTTACGATGGGAGGAACCGATTGGTAGAAAAGAAGCTTCCGGGCAAAAGCTGGGAATATATGGTGTATGATAAGCAGGACAGGCTGGTCCTCACCCGTGATGCTAACCTCGAAGCGCAGGGAAAATGGCTTTTTACAAAATACGACCAGTTTTCACGGCCTATTTACACAGGTTTGGTGTATAGCCCTCCGGGCAGAGCCCAGCAGGTGGCTGCTGTAGAAGGATTGGGATCTAATAATGAAGTAAGGACTACTTCCAGTTTTAATAATACGGGGATGGATGTGTATTATACCACCAATTCAGCCTATCCGCAGTATAATTATACCCTTTTGTCTGTTAATTATTATGATTCTTACCCGGGATACAGCTTTAACCCATCTTTCCCGACAAATATTTTAGGAGAACCCACCCTCACCGAAACTCCTACTGCGGAAGGCTTGAGCACAAAGAGCCTTCCGGTGATGAGTTTGGTGAAAAACATTGAGGATGATAACTGGACGAAAAATTACACCTACTACGACAAAAAAGGAAGAGCCATCGGAAGTTATTCGATCAATCATTTAGGCGGGCGTACCCAGACAGAATCCAAACTGGATTTTGCAGGAGCTGTTCAGCAGAGCATCACCCGCCACAAAAGACTGAATACGGATACCGATAAAGTGATTACCGAAAACTTTACGTATGATACGCAAAACAGATTATTGACTCATACCCATCAGGTAGACAGCAACCCTGTGGAATATTTAGCGCAGAATACGTATAATGAGCTTTCCCAGCTTTCCGGAAAAAAAGTTGGGGGAATATCTCCTTCCGCTCCGTTGCAGGATGTCAGTTACAAATACAATATCCGGGGGTGGATGACCAAAATTAATGATCCCAAAAACCTTAATGGAAAGTTATTCGGATATGAGATTAAATATAACCAAGTAGAGGGACAACAGACTCCCGATCCGTTTGATACGAATTTAAAAGTATTGCCTAAATATAATGGTAATATTGCTGAAGTAGATTGGCGTAGCAATACCACATCAGGGGATTATTTAAGAAGATACGGTTACGTGTATGATAAGCTTAACAGGTTATCAGCAGGCTTTTATCAAAGAGAAGACCGTCCTTCTGCTCAGGAATATTTTGAAAAAATAACCTACGACTTAAACGGCAATATCACCAACCTGAAAAGAACAGCATCGTTGGATGGCAATACTACAGCAGGATTAATTGATAATCTGACCTATGGATATTTTAATAATAACAACAGCAACAGGCTGAAGACCGTCACCGATTCCTCCACAGATTATAGGGGGTATCCCGATGTTTCAGGGATTGAGATAGGGTATGATGATAATGGGAATATGACGAGCCATCAGGACGAAGGAATTCTTCAGATTGATTATAATATTCTGAATCTTCCGAATTATATTAAGTTCGATAAGCTCTACTACACCAGAGGGGTTTGGCAGAATGTTAATACTCAGTATTTTTACAAGGCCGATGGAATAAAACATAGAAAAGAATACCGCTACAGTGAAAACTCTGTTTATAGGAAGAAAACAACAGATTATCTGGATGGTTTCCAGTATGAAGAGATCCAAAATGTGAGTCCAAATACATTGAAATTTGTTCCGACTGCGGAAGGGTATTTTAATTTTGAAAATAATAAGTATATTTACAATTATGTTGATCATTTAGGGAATGTAAGGTTAAGCTACTTTAATAATGGAACCAACGTAGAAGTTCTTGAAGAAAACAATTATTATCCTTTCGGGTTGAAACATGAAGGATACAATGCACTGGCAGGAAATTCTTCGTACCAGTATAAGTATCAAGGGCAGGAGTTACAGAATGAAACAGGCTGGTATAGTTTTAAATGGAGAAATTATATGCCTGATGTAGGAAGGTTTTTTAACATTGATCCTTTATCTGAAAAATATGCTTATCAATCACATTATAACTTTTCTGAAAACAGGGTTATTGATGGAAGAGAGTTGGAGGGGTTAGAATGGGTATCAAGTAGAAACTTAGAAGAAAAGACTGTCAATCTGCATCTTACATACAAATTGGCAAATAATACTATCAATGCTTTAACAAACAATCAGTTAAAAACTTTAGTATCTGAAAGGCAAAATGCAATAAATACAATCGTAGGGGGAATGACATCTGAAGGATATAATCTTAGTTTTAGTTTTACTCAAAGTGAAAAAGCCACAATAGTATGGGACTATAATATGGGATTCGATACTACAAATGTAGTTGACTTAAATAACGCGCCTAAATCTGATATTGAATTCGCGTTAACTACAGCACTTGGAATGACTGATGTAATAGGAAATACACAAATAAATAGAACACAAATAAGTGTAAGTAAATCAGAACATTTTTCATGGAATGAAGATGGGCAAATTGAATTTGATAAGGATGACCGATCAACTATTGCCCAGACTGGAGTGCATGAAACATTACATGAACTTGGATTAGGACATTTGGATAAGGAAACTTTAAAGGATCCCAAAAATATAGTTCAAGCCCATCCTATTGGTACGGTTGTTACACCACAGCAAAGATCAACAATTATAAATAATGTAGAAGAACAGCAAAAAAAATAATAGTCAAATAATTATGAATAATATATATAAAATTTACTTGTTAATTTGTTTTTTATTCTTAACAAGTTGCTCTAATATACATTTTTTATATGAAAATGAGAGTTTATCAAACAAGATAGAAGGAATATCAAAAGTATTGTATGATAAATATGATCTTTATAAAGATGAAAAATCATTAATTGTATTTGAATCGAACTTTAATAATGTAGTGAAAATTATTAATGATAATAAAATTATCTTTAATCGCAACATTAAGACTAAACCAACACTAGGATTTGCAGCTCCATGTATTATAAATAATTTTAGTGATGTTTCAATTTTTATTGATAATAAGAAAAAAATTACGTTAAAACCAGAAAATATAAATAATTATAAATTTATTTATATTAATAAACATGGAAATAGGTATAGTATTTTATTTACAAATAAAGCACATAGCTATAGATAAGCGATAATTAAATGATATTAGAATTGCTTATTTCTTCATCTAATTTAACAATAAAACTTTAAATAGTTAATAAAATAGATATTACCCTGAACTCTCGGATTTATAATGCGTGAGAAATAAACAAATAACCCTCGCATTTTGCGAGGGTTATTGTTTTTATAGAGCTGCTACATTTTTATTAAATAAGTCTTTAAATTTTTTGGTGGTAAGTATTTTACCATAAGTATAAATATTTCATCCATCCAATATAATTATTTAAATTTACCGAAGAAGATCACTCAAAATGTCCAGATAACAGATTATGTGTACTGTGCAGACGGATTGAAAGTGAAGAAGTTCTTTAATGGCTTAGAAACCGATTACCTGGATGGCTTTCAGTATAAGTTTACTTACGGTTGGGAAATTGAATCGGGTACGGATGCGATGAGGCTGAGAATCATCCCTACTTCGGAAGGCTATTTTGATGGATTAAGAAACAGGTATTTTTACAATTATACCGATCATCTTGGAAATGTAAGATTAAGTATTGACTAATTCAATTTAAATTACCTGCTTTCGCGAATTTGTAATCCGTGAGCGATAATAAATAAGAGGCTGTTTTTTAAGGCAGCCTCTTTCTTATCAATTCTAATTTTTAAAATAAGTAAATTTACAATTATGTTTGTAATTAAGTTATAATGATCTGTTTGAAAATATTATATAATTATATATCAAAAAAATCACAAATGTTATCAAATATTTTTTAAATCTGAATAGGCTTAAAATAATCAATCTACCATTTTTCTGTATGTCTGCTTCACTCATGAGTCAGCAAATTAATGATAAGTTAGTGTTTAATAATGAATTCATTTCAGATAAAAATCACCTTGTAACAAATAAACCTTAAGTTATTCAAACGATGAAATTGCCTTGACTTTCTATAATGTATTACAAGAAGCTGATCTATCTGTTCAGTATTATATTATAAATCCTGATTTAGGATATGTTGTCTCTTCAGAGAAACTAATGAAGGCATATCTTTTATCTTTGTAAAACTACGAACCCTGATAAATGAAACTTTTCTGAGTCTTCTGTTAGAGAACACGATAACATAGGCTAATGAAGAATCAACTGAAAAGGATTACTGTTTACTTATATTATTTGTTTATTTTCTACTTAATTATAAATTTTGAAATTTAGTTTCAATTTGAAATTTATGACTTCGATTTTTTTAATTAGTATTTTAATTATGGTATAAAATTAAATTAATAATATTTTATTAATACAATAAATTGCTAAGGATTATAATATATTTGCATACTTAAACCTAATATGATATATAAAACTTTTCTTTTCTTTAGTTTCATTTTATCCTTTCCTGTTTATTCTCAATTAGCATATCTTCCTGATTATAGCTGGGGAGGAAGTTTCGGTGATGCAGAATTCGATTATGCAAACAAGGTTACCACAGACATATATGGTGATGCTATTGTTACAGGAAAATTTATAGGTCTTGTAGACTTTGACCTAACTGCATCTTCAACTAATCTTGGGAGCGCCGGACAACCTGCTATATCATTGGCTAAATATTCACCGGACGGATCATTAAAATGGGTAAAAAAAATTCAGTCCAATCCTACTTCTGATAACTCACCGCATATCAAATCTATTGCAACCGACTCTTCAGGTAATATCTATTTGGTAGGATATTTTTATGGAGTCGTTGATTTTGATCCCAGCCCCACAGCCACAAAAATGCTGGCAGCAGTTGGGGAAATAGGTGCTTTTATTGTAAAACTCGACAGGAATGGTATTTTAGTCTGGGCTGGAAGCATAGGAAGTGATCTCTCAACTTTCAGTGCAAATGGAGTTGCTGTCGACAGCCAGGATAATGTTTACATAACCGGTGGATTTTCAGGAGACGGAGATTTTGATATTACATCCGGTGTTTTCAACATGGCAAGTGGAAATGGCCAGGCAACTTTCATATTAAAATTAAATAAAGATTCGCAATTAATCTGGGGAAAAATAACTCAGGGAATAGGTGGCGATAGCGGAATATCTGTTGCTGTAGATTCTGCATCTAATGTTTTTATTACCGGGACTAATTCCGGGACTAATGATTTTGACCCAAGCCCGGGTGGAACATTTAATATTACTACTTTAACTTCGGGACAAGTCTATCTGTTAAAACTGGACAGTAATGGGAATTTTGTTAATGCAGGAGTAGTTTCAGCCTCCGTGCAAAGTCATCGATCCAGATCAACACAAGTAAAAATAGACGGGAATAACAATGTTATTATTGCGGGCTATTTCTCAGGCACATTAGATTTTGACTTTGGTACATCTGTTAATCAAATGACCCAGTCCGGTAATGTTCCTGTGTACGATGCCTTTGTTCTTAAAGTGGATAATAATTTAAATTATCTTTGGGCTGCAAAACTCGGAGCAGAGTTTGCTGATGGTATTAACGGGTTAGCCATTGATCAAAATGATAATATTTTGTCGACCGGTTTTTTTGAAGGAATCATTGTCAATGATTATACGGGAAGAGATGGCTCAGAAATTTTTATCTGGGCGCTTAGTCCTGCGGGAAATCAGATCGATCTCGAAGACTATGTCGGGCCAACCAATATCGATAAAGGAAATGATATTGCGGTTGATAAATCAGGAAATGTGTATCTGGTTGGCGAATTCATGGCAAGCCTGAAAGATATGACCATTTTCGATTATCAGTCTGTTGGCATGCTTGATGGTTTTGTAGTAAAACTTGGAAATGCCCCGGTTCAGCAACCTGCAAATATTCCGCCTACAGCAATAAATGATACATTTACTGCGGATGGAAACAGTTCAAGCATACATAATGTACTCGCAAATGATCTGGGACTTTCCGGTACAAATATTGTTAAAATTGTATCACAGCCGTTGCATGGAACTGTATCTATAAATGCTGCAGGAATGGTCACCTATACTCCTACAGCTTCAGCGTGGGGCACCGACAGTTTTAGTTATACAGTCGAAAACGGCAACGGATTGGTCTCAAACGTAGCCGTTGTAAACCTTACAAATGCGAATTTAGGAACAGAAGAAATAGCATCCGACCACGAGCTTAAACTTTATCCTAACCCTGCAGTTAATGTAGTTTCCATAAGTTCTGCATTAAAAATAACCTCAATTGAGGTCTTTGAAATTTCAGGGAAGAAAATTTTCAGTGTTAAAAATGTACATAGTATTGATGTTTCATCTCTGATTTCAGGCATGTATGTATTGATTGCTGAAACAAATGATGGAAAGCGTTTCAAAAAAACATTCATTAAAAAATAATTACACAATTAAAGCTAATTTTCCATATTATGTGAGTAGTAATTTATAGGCTATTTAAGAAGTCAATACCTTGAGCATAATCTCTAGCTCGCATCTTGATAAAATAAAGTACCACCGTAATGCTAATAGAACTCAAAAATTTTAGATTCCACATACAAAGGAAATTGTGTTTCAAAAAACAAAAGTAATCCTAAATGATCGTATTCTGAAAAGCAATTATCGAAAGGCCGGAAGCAATGGGATTTTAAAATAAGAAAAGCTGCTTTATAAGCAGCTTTTCTTATTTTATTAAATGAACCTATAATTATTTCTTCGCTTTTACATCCACAGCGATCTCAATATCCTTGCTGATCATCCATTCTGCAGGATCGGCTTCGGAAGTCCCGAACTTAATTCCCCAGTCTGCCCTGTTTACCGTAAACTTTGCCTGAATAGAAGCAGAATTTTCTGTTACGTCAACTTTAGCCGGGAACGTTACATTCATTGTTTTTCCTGATAACGTAAGATTTCCGCTTACCGTTTTATTGGCTCCGGCAACAGCATCTGCAGACGCATTCTTAAGATCCGTTACACTTGTAATTTTGAAATCCGAAGTAGGATTCTTTGTCGTGTCGAAGAAATCGGGATTTTTAAGGTGCGCTTCAAGATCTGCAGGTTTTTTATCCTTTTCCGTCACGGAAGCAGGATCTACCTTGATTGAATTCATATCGATTACAAAATTTCCGGCAGCAAGCTGTCCTCCTTCAATACTCAAATCTCCGGATTGTATATGAAGAGTCCCCCAGCGCGGAGCCAGTCCCCCTTTATGGAAAGCCTTCCAGTTTACTACAGAAGCTGCCGTATCTACAGCCAGCATCTCCCCTTTGCTTTCCGCTACCGTCTGTTCCTGCGCCGTAGCTGCATTTTCAGCAGATTTTTCCTTAGTACATGAAGCGGCAAAAAGCCCTACTCCTACCAATGCAATAACACTCAATTTTTTCATATTGTCAATTGTTTTAAAAGTTTATTATTCATACCGAAACATTAAAAATATATTTCCGGTTTTTAATTTTTCAAAAATAGAAAAACTTATCTATGGTACCTCTTACCATACATCAATAAATTTAATCCTACTGTAGGAATCCGCTATAGATATTAAATTTCTCCATTAAAAAACGTTTCAATCAATCATATTTTCTAAGAAAGACAAAACAAGTTATTGTTGTTTCGTCCTTTTAAATCATGTAAATTTGCACTCTAATATTCAATGAAATTCAGATTTATGACAAAAAAGATTCTCTATCTGCTATGTATATTTGCAGCTTTAGGCAGTTTAGGAGCACAAGACAAGGCAGAAAAAGCACTCGAAATCTTCTCAGAAAAATATCCCCAGGAAAAAATACACTTAATTTTCAATAAAAACAGCTATATCGCAGGAGAAAATATTTGGTTTAAATCTTTTGTCTTTGATGGCTATAACCTCTCCTCTATTTCCACATCCATGTTTGTGGAGTTGTACGACAGCAATAAAACCCAGATCGCCAAAGAAATCCTTCCCCTTCTTAACGGACAGGGCAGCGGAAGCTTTATGTTGTCCGAAAATTTAAAAGAAGGGATCTATTATATCAGAGCTTATACAGCGTGGATGTCTAATTTCAGTGAAGATTTTCAGGCATTACAGCAAATTGTAGTCTATAATCCTTCGTCCCCGGAGAAACTTGTTTTGGATGACGCTTCAAAATGGACAGCCTCTGTTTTTCCCGAAGGCGGAACTTTTATAGATGGTATCAATACAAAATTCGCAGTTCGGTTACATTCAAAAGGCATTACGCCGTCAGACTGGAACGGATATGTTATTAACGCAGAAAAACCTGACGTTAAAATAACCTCCTTTAAAGGCTTTGATCAAAATGTAGGAACCTTTTCTCTGACACCGAAAACAGGTGTGAAATACCAGGTAGTTTTATCTGATTCTAAAGGAAACAGGCAGGTCGTAGATCTGCCGTATGTTGCGGATTCAGGAATAAACCTTCAGGTTTCAACAGGCAATGATGCCGTAAAATTTTCCGTAAAATCAAAAAACATTGCCCCCGGAACAGTATATAAAGTGATCGGGACAATCGGTAACCAGATGGTTTTTAAGATCAATTCAGACAAAATTCTTGAGAAAACTTATTCCATCCCCGCAGAGCAGCTTATTAACGGAATTCTCCAGCTTACAGTGTTCGATGAAAAAGAAAGTATCATAGCCCGGAGGCTTACCTTCGTTCAGCCCGGAATGTTAAAAATCAAAAAACCGGTACTGCAGTCTATGCAGCTTAACGAATCTCCGCGAGCATCAAACTCTTTCAACATCAATCCGGAGCAGAATAACAATGCTTATACCGTACTGGTATTGGATGGCAGTTCAGAAAATTCTGAAGATGAAAACAGTTTTTTAAGTACATTATGGCTTACCGGCGATATTACATCCAAAATATATACTCCATCCCAATATTTTACAACAAACCGTAACAACGAGGCACTTGATGCTCTTTTGATTTCAGAAATATGGAAAAGATTCGACTGGCGCAACATTATGTCCAGAACCTTTCCTATCATCAGCTACCAGCCGCAGCCCTATATTTCTTATAAAGGAAAAGTATCGGTACAAGGCAAACCAGCATCAAATACAGAGTTAAACCTCATGTTTGAAATTCCGGAATACGGAACAAAACTGTTTCAGGTAAAAACAGACGACAAAGGATTCTTTACCGTGAAAGGGCTGATCTTTGAAGACGCCATTAAATTTTCATATCAGCTGAATGATCCCAAAATACCAAAAGAACAGGTGCAGGTGATTTTCCAGCCCGATTATTCATTTGTTCCGTTAAAAAAATCGCTTCCCGAAAGTAATTATACCCTTGTTCAACGCCAAAGTGATGATCAGCTCTCTGAGCCGGTTAAAAGATATTTAGCAACCAAAAAAACACAGGCCAGTATCTACGAAAAAGCAACACTTATTGAAGAAGTAAAATTAAAAGCCAGGAAAAAGGATAAAACAAAAGAACTTAACGAAAAGCTGAGCAGCCCAATGTTCAAAAGTATGAACGAAACCATCTTTGATCTGGTGAATGAAAACAATTCGGCACAGGCCTCTATGAATATTTTAAGCTGGCTGCAGGGAAGAGTTGCGGGGCTGACCATAGAATCCAGCATGGGAAGTTATTTCCCGAAATTACGGGGATCCAACATAAATGTATATCTGGATGAAATGAAGGTCGATCCATCACAGATCAGCTCACTTCCGGTATCTGATATTGCCATGGTAAAAGTGATCAGAGGTTATTTTGCAGGAGGATTCGGTGGCGGAAACGGTGCGATCGCAATTTACACACGCCGCGGCGGAATAACAGGTTTTACAAATGATCCTAAAGCTTCAACGCAGCTAAAGCAGACTGTACTTCACGGATTCGATAAAGAAGCACCTTTTGTGAACCCCGATTACAGCGATCAAAACTTCAGCACGATCTCTAAAGATGTAAGGACCACGCTCTACTGGAATCCATACGTAGAAGCTGAGACAAAAGATCAAACCGGAATACAGTTCTTCAATAATGATGACGCAAAAAGCTTTAAAATTATCATAATAGGATTCGATGAAAAAGACCTTGTTCCAATTTATTATAATGAAATTGTTAAATAGAAAACCAAATGAAAACAGTACCAATCATACTGTTTTTTTATGTTTAAAATAATATCAGAATGGCTCCTAAAAGTCTTGAAATATTTCAAAGGACGTAAAAAAAATCAAAGATTTTTAAAACTTATGTGTTCTAAAGTTTGCGCAAAGCTTTATCCTCAAATCTAATTTGACTTATGTGTTTAAAAAGCTTTTGTATATGTACAAATGTTTAAGCAGACTTTTACAATACATTCCTCTTTTGTAAAAAAGTCTGTATTTTAGCCGTTTAAATTTTAAAATGAACGCAACCCGTTATATACAGCAGATTCTTGACATTCCGGAAAAAAATATTACCCCTACCCTTCAGCTGTTGGCTGAAGACTGTACCATTCCCTTTATTGCCCGTTACCGTAAAGACAGAACTGGAAACCTCGATGAGATACAGATTGAGCAGATCTCAAAAATCAGCAGGCAGTTTGAAGAGATTGTAAAAAGAAAAGAAACCATTCTGAAGGCTATTGACGAGCAAAATGCCCTGTCACCAGAATTAAAACAAAGAATCGAAGAAAGCTTCGATATGCAGGAACTTGAAGATTTGTACCTGCCTTTTAAAAAAAGAAAAAAAACAAAAGCAGATGCTGCAAAGGAAAAAGGACTGGAACCTTTAGCTAAAATCATTATGAGCCAGAAAGCTCAGGACCTACAGTTTTTAGCCTCAAAATACCTTAATGACAAGGTAAGCACCGAAGAAGAGGCACTTCAGGGCGCCAGAGATATCATGGCCGAATGGATCAACGAGAACATGTACGTCCGCAAAAACCTCCGAAGAATATTCCAGAGGAAAGCTGTGATTACTTCAAAGGTCGTAAAAGCAAAGCAGGAAGAAGAGGATGCAAAAAAATTCTCCCAGTATTTTGAATGGGAAGAAAATCTCAGCAGAACGCCCTCCCATCGTCTTTTGGCCATGTTACGGGCAGAATCGGAAGGTTTTGTGAGAACGAATGTCGGAATCGACAAAGATGAGGCAATTGAATTCATAGAAAATGCAGTTATCAAATCCAATAACGAAACGGCAGAGCAAATTGCACTGGCCATAAAAGACAGCTACAAACGTTTGCTGGAACCTGCCATCTCGAATGAAACACTACAGGAAGCCAAAGAAAGAGCAGACAAAAAAGCCATCGAAATTTTCTCCGAAAACCTTACACAGCTGCTTCTTGCACCACCTTTGGGAGAAAAAAGGATTCTTGCCATAGATCCGGGATACAGAAGTGGCTGCAAAGTCGTATGCCTGGATGAAAAAGGTGATCTTCTGCATAACGAAACCATCTATCCTCACGCGCCGCAAAACGAATCTGGTATGGCTATGAAGAAAATTCGCTCTATGGTCAATGCCTATAACATCGAAGCTATCTCCATTGGAAACGGAACCGCAAGCCGTGAAACGGAATTTTTCATTAAAAAAATTGCTTTTGACAAACCTTTACAGGTTTTTGTGGTTTCTGAAGCCGGAGCTTCCGTATACTCCGCAAGTAAGATTGCCAGGGAAGAATTCCCGTCGTATGATGTAACCGTTCGCGGAGCAGTTTCTATCGGAAGAAGACTATCAGATCCTCTGGCCGAACTTGTGAAAATTGATCCGAAATCTATAGGTGTCGGGCAATACCAGCATGATGTAGACCAGACTCAACTGAAAAACGAACTGGACTCTACCGTTATGAAATGCGTAAACGCTGTCGGAATCAACCTTAATACGGCCAGCAAATCTTTATTGAGCTATGTCTCCGGAATCGGTGAAAAAATGGCAGAGAATATCGTTAGTTACCGTGCAGAAAACGGAGCTTTCGAAGACAGGAAACAGCTTAAAAAAGTCCCAAGGCTAGGTGAAAAAGCCTTCCAGCAGGCTGCCGCTTTTGTGAGAGTAAGCAATTCTAAAAATCCGTTGGATAATTCTGCCGTGCATCCCGAAGCCTACGGAATTGTTGAAAAAATGGCGAAGGATTTAGGAATCAAAACCCACGAGCTGATTGCCAATAAAGAAAAAATAGCACAGATCAGTCCTGAGAAATATATCACGGAAGACATCGGAATTTTAAGTATCCGGGATATTTTAAAAGAACTTGAAAAACCAGGATTAGATCCGCGAAAAGCCGCCAAAGTTTTTGAATTCGATCCAAATGTGAAAAAGATTACTGATCTGAAGATCGGGATGATTCTTCCGGGAATCGTTAATAATATTACCGCCTTCGGATGCTTTGTAGATCTGGGCATTAAAGAAAGCGGACTGGTACATATTTCCCAGCTGAAAGACGGGTTTGTCTCCGATGTGAATGAAGTCGTAAAATTGCATCAGCACGTTCAGGTAAAGGTTACGGATGTGGATGAAGCAAGGAAAAGAATACAGCTGAGTATGATACTGTAAGAATTTATCGTGAAAATATCAGAAATTAAAGAAAGAAAAGTAATTCACAGACCGACTCTTGATTTTGACAGGTTCGGCAAAAGAATCTATCATGCTTACGAGTATTATCTTCCTTATAATCCCGGATTCAAAGGAAATGAGACCCAGAGATTATTTGCTAAATGGATAGATATGGCCTTGTTTGTTTCGCTTTTTTATTATTTATTCCATGAAAGGCTCATCATAAGTATTGCATTATCCGTTCCCGCCGTTATCATTTCAGGGGCAATAACAGAATATTATTTCGGAACTACATTAGGAAAAAAATTATTCAGAATGAAAGTAATTGATGATGAAGGAAATCATCCTGCTTTTCTTCATTCTTTAAAAAGAAATGTGCTATGTCTGGCAAATCTATATCCCGTTTTTACGGAATACACATCAAAAACTGTTGCTATGGGAAGGAGAACGGGAACACAAATGAATTTTAGGATGCATCTCAATAACACCATTTGCAAAACCTACATTGTAAAAGAGAGCAAAATGGAAGAAATAAGAAGTTTAATGGATGTTGAGCCGCCGGAAAATAAGAAGCTGCCTGGCTCAAATGATGATTTGATGTGATGCTGTTATATTTTAGACCAATAATGGAGATAAAAACAAAGCCGGCTAAGTGAGCCGGCTTCATTATTATTTTTTAGATTCTTCAACAGAAACTTTTCTGAAATCCTTGAAAAGCTTGCTTAGTTCCAAAGCTGATTTACGAGCTCTTGTACCCGCTGCTTTGTTTCCTTTTTCTGCCTGTTGGTTTGCTTCAGTTGTGAAAGCTTCAAATTCCGCGTTGATTTTTTCAATTAATTCTTTCATTATTTTTAAAATTTAGGCTGCAAATATATGTTTTATCACTATTCCAGCCTAATACAGACGAAAAAATTTGTAATAATTAATCAAATTTAACCTGTCGTCTTTGCTTTTAATTTATTTTTTAAATCAAAATATACTTTTTAGTGTTTTTCATACGGTATTCAACGATCCGTTTTGCCTGTTCACCGAAATCATTATCATTTAATCCCGATTCCTGCAGAACTTTACATCAGGAAAAAGAGCAATAGTGCTCATACAACTTTAAATAATTCACATCATGAAAGCAAAAATCGGACTTACAGAAAAAAATGCAGACGCCGTTGCTGCAGAATTGGCAAAATTACTCGCAGATGAATTCGTGCTGTACACCAAAACCAGAAATGCCCACTGGAACGTAACCGGAGATAATTTCCACGCAATGCACATTTTCTTTGAAAAACAGTACAATCAGCTGGAAGATCTCATTGACAGCGTTGCAGAACGTATGCGAAAAATAGGTCACTACGCTCCTGCCACCATGAAAGCATATCTTGAACTCACTCATCTAACCGAGTACAGCGACAGAACCAATGACGGCCTGGGTTATATGAAAGATCTGCTCAGCGACCACGAAAGCATCATCGACTTTCTCCGCGGAAACATAACTCCTTTTGCAGAAAAATACAAAGATTACGGTAGCAGCGACTTTATTACAGGACTCATGGAAACTCACGAAGAAATGGCCTGGATGATCCGTTCCTATTTCAGATAAGCGATGATCCTGAACATAAAATAAAAAAGGAATAAGTATATTTGTGTAGATCATAATAAACTGTTCCTATGAAAGCCTTAATCGTTGATGACAATGATATTGCGAGAATGACTTTGTCTCATCTCGCAAAACAAATTCCTCATCTTACCATTGTCCGGGAATATTCCAGTGCTGTGGAAGCTTATCTCCATCTTCAGAACGATCCTGTAGATCTTTTGTTTCTAGACATTGAAATGCCGGAAATGACGGGGATTGAACTGACAAAAAATCTTTCAGGAAAAGATACCATCATCATCTTTACCTCTTCTAAAAAAGAGTATGCGCTGGAAGCTTTTGAGCTTAATATCGCAGATTATCTCCTGAAGCCGGTAACTCCTGCAAGATTTTTACAGGCGGTAGGCAAAGCTCAGGCCGTTCTTGAGAGCAGAAAAGAAAACATACAGGTTGGTAAAGATGAGTTTCTGTTTGTGCGGGACTCCAATATTACACGGCGATTAAAGCTTGACGATATTTTCTATGCAGAAGCAATGGGCGATTATATAAAATTTTTCACCAAAGAAAAAGCATACGTGATTCACGGTACTATGAAAGCTGCAGAAGAACGTCTCCCGAAAGACAGTTTTATCCGCGTGCACCGTTCCTACATTATTTCTGTCGGGAAAATTGATACGCTTCAGGACGGCGGGATCATGATCAACGGAAAATTCATTCCCGTAGCCGATGCTTACCGAAAAGCACTCAACACAAGAATGAATGTTTTCTAAGGTTTTATTGCAAACTACTTAGCCCGGCCTGAACCAATTGCTTAAAACAGTCATCATTTTATAACTTATTATGATAAAGGTAAAGTCCGTAATGGGCAATAAAAGATTTCGCAATTTCATCATACTCAGCTTTATTGCGGGAAGCATATTGCTGATCGCCGTGCAGGTCAATTCGGCGAGAAATACTGAAGCCCTTATACAGAACAACAATACACTCTTGAATGAGCTTCGTTCCAGCAATCATCTCAGAGAGATCGACCGCGATATTCTGAGCGTTGAAAGCCGCATCAGGGCTTCTATTGCTACCAACGACACCACCCATCTTGAAGGAATCGATAAGAAAATCAACGAAATCGAAAACTTTCTTGATTCACTTTCCAAAGACAATGCGGATGCTGAAGAAGAGCAGCTGATTCACAGGCTCAGCGTGCTTGCCATGGAAAAAAAGAACACCAAAGAAAGACTGCTTCACCGGTATCTCACCGTGGGAAATATGGATGATAATACATCCATTGCCAATCCGCGTGCGCGAAAAATCTCTAATGAAATTACCTCTATTACAGCGAAGATTTATGAGAGCCGCCGTCAGCATATGGTGACACTCAGCAGCAAAAGTGAAGAGATGGGCCGAAAAGCACGTTTTTATGATGCCGCTCTTCTTGCTTTACTGGTATTCAGCGGAGGTATTGTAGGCTTTCATATTCTAAGACAGTTCCGCAGACAATCTATCTTGATAGAAGAACTGGATATAGCAGAAAAAAAAGCATCGGTTGCGGCACAGACCAAAGAAAATTTCCTGGCCAATATGAGCCATGAGATCCGTACGCCGCTGAGCGGCATCCTGGGATTCACAAATTTATTACAAAAAAGACCCTTGGACGAGACTTCTGCACAGTTTGTCACTTCCATCCAGCAGTCGGGAGAGAATTTAATGGCAATCATTAATGACATTCTTGATCTTTCTAAAATCGAAGCGGGTATGATGCGGATTACACCTGGAATATTCAGCATTAACGGATTGGTAGATTCTGTAAAAACACTTTTCACCGAAAGAGTAAAAGAAAAGAAACTTACAATTTCCGGCACTGTAGATTTTTCGATCCCTGACACGCTTATTGGCGATGCTACAAGACTTACCCAAATTATGGTAAACCTCATCGGGAATGCGGTAAAATTTACACAGCAGGGAAATATAAGCATTGAGGTATATATGAAAGAACGTTCGGGAAGCAGTGTTGTTTTAGGCTTTAAGATTTCGGATACCGGTATCGGAATTGAAAGAGAAAAGCTTGACGAGATTTTTGAACGTTTCAATCAGGGTGAAGATTCCATCACACGAAATTATGGAGGTACCGGACTTGGACTTTCTATCGTAAAACAGCTGATACTCCTGCAGCACGGAAATATCGAAGTGACGAGTGAACAGGGAAAAGGAACCACATTTCATTTTTATATTCCCTATACCGTTGCCGATGAGCAGCTCAAAACCACAGTTCCGGTGGACACAGATTACTTTAAAGACCGCTCAAATATCCCTTTGCGGGTGCTGGTTGTAGATGACAATGCCATTAACCAGAGCCTTATGAGCCATCTTCTCCTCCAGTGGAACATTGATTTTGATATTGTATCAAACGGGGTGGAAGCTGTAGATTATCTCAAAAAAAATTCCAGCGACCTCGTATTGATGGATATACAGATGCCAAAAATGGACGGTTATACGGCTACCCAGCAGATCCGTGAAGTACTGAAGCTGGATATTCCGATTATTGCTATGACTGCTCACGCATTGGCCGGAGAAAGAGAGAAATGTTTAAGCCGTGGAATGAACGAATACATTTCCAAACCTATTAATGAAGAAGAACTTTTCAGAATTATTTCAGGGTTCGGATTTGAAAGAAAAGAACAGGAAAATATAAGTCAGGAAACTTACCTTCCCGATTATAATTATATCAATCTCACCTATATGAAGTCGGTAAGCGGTGGCGACAAAAATTTTGAGCGTCTCGTAACCCTACAGTTTACGGAAAAAATTCCGCAGCACCTGGAAGAACTTTTGCTCGCTTATCAGAATAAAGATTTTGTTACCTTAAAACTGCGTGCGCATGATCTGAAATCCAGTGTTGCCATTATGGGACTTCTTCCTTTACTCGAAGAAAAGCTGGATATCCTAGAAAAACCTTCGGAAGATCTCGATATACTAAAACAGACTCTTGATGAAGTAAAAAATATACTAACACAGTCCCTTGCAGAAGCAGAAAATTTATTAACATCACAAAATAATTAGAAGAAAATGAACTTATTTTCACCGTTATACTTACGCAGCCTCACTCTGAAGAACAGAATTGTAGTATCGCCCATGCAGCAATACAGTGCCATCAATGGTATTCCCGGAAACTGGCATCTCGTACATCTGGGAAGCCGTGCCGTAGGTGGTGCCGGACTGATCCTTACCGAATGTACCGCCGTCTCCCCCGAAGGACTTGCCACCCTGAATGATGTCGGCATCTGGAATGACGAACAGAAAACCGCATGGAAGAATATCGTGGATTTTGTGCATGAACAGGATGCTAAAATAGGAATACAGCTGTGGCATTCCGGTGGTAAAGGCAGCCTCAGACATCCCAATGAAAGGATGAAGCCACTGAATGATGAGGAAGGCGGATGGACGGTAAAGTCATCTTCTGCTACCGAAATCAACGGTGTTGTTCCCAAAGAACTGACTGTTGAAGAGATTCATGAACTTACCAAAAAGTTTGCTGACGCAGCAGTACGTGCTGTTGAAGCAGGGTTTGATACCATTGAACTTCATGCAGGGCACGGCTATCTTTTTCATCAGTTTTATTCTGCGGTGATTAATAAAAGAGAAGACGAGTATGGGGGAAGCTTTGAAAACAGGATACGGTTTTTAATTGAAACGGTTCGTGAGGTAAGAAAAGTCATTCCTGAAATCATGCCTCTTCTGGTAAGAATTTCGGCAGTAGACTATATTGATACACCGGAAGGATGGACCTTGGAAGACAGTATAGCACTTTCGGAAATTTTAAAAGAAAACGGAGTAGATCTTATCACCGCTTCCGGTGGTGGCTTCACCAACGTTAGTAAGGACAAAGTTTTTCCGGGATACCAGGTTTCTTTTGCTGCAGCGATAAAAGAGAAAACCGGGATTCTCACCGGTGCTGTCGGTATGATTACGGAAGCGCATCAGGCTAATGAAATCATTACTTCTGAAAAGGCAGATCTGGTAATTATTGCCAGAGAACATTTAAGGGATCCGTATTTTGCTATTCATTCTGCGAAAAAATTAGGTATTGTAACCGAAATTCCATGGCAATATCAGAGAGCTTTTTAATTTAACAGATAAAAATTAAAATTGATTATTGTCATCAACGTTCGCTTTTCGAAATACCGGATTCAATGCACAAAAGTATATTTAAATAAGTACATATGGAAGATCAGGGTGCGTCTGTAGTGATTACCCATCATATTCTGGACGGAAAACAAAAAGAATACGAAAGCTGGCTGGACGAAATTATTCCCCAGACCAAACATTCAGAAGGTTTCATAGACCTGCAGATCGTAAGACCGATTCCCGGTCTTACGTTTGTCTATACGGTGATTATCCGTTTCGACACGATTACACATCTGAAAAACTGGATGGAATCTGACAACAGAAAAAGTCTTATTGAAAAAGCCTCTCCTTTATTCCGGAAAAATGACAATTATGAGATCAGATCCGGACTGGATTTTCTTTTTACTTCAGAAAGCTCTACCGGCAAAGCGCCTGTACGATGGAAACAATTCCTTGTGACATGGTCTGCCATCTATCCTTTATCTTTAATCATTCCACTTATACTCCTTCCCTTGCTTAAAATATTTGATATTCCTAAGAACCATTATTTTGAAGCATTGCTTATCTCAGGAGCTATTGTCTTTTTAATGGTATTTGCAGTGATGCCGGTGTATACAAGACTGATCAGGAAATGGCTTTACAAGTAAGATATTTTATCAGTTTCGGCTTCCGGCTTCGCCGGAAGCCGAAACTGTTTTAGAGAATCTATTGCACTTTTGATTTCATTACACTTGTTTAGATTATAGAATTCTGTTGTGATTTAATTTGCCATTTAGATTAAAATAATTTTCTGTTTAATTTAATTCGGTATTTTTAAACTAAGCAGATTTTATATTCTTATCTTATAGAAACCGGACGTCTTTCGGATGATCATTTCCACCGAGTGTTTTTGCCTGTTTAACGAATAACATTATTAAATCTCAGGATTATGTGGTAGCTTTATCATAGAAAAAAACAAACAACCTGTCCAATCACTTTATAATTAATATAAAACCAACCAAAATGTTACAAAAGAATACCGTTGCTCCCGATTTTACCTTATTTGCAACACCAGATCAGAAAATCACATTGTCCGAATTCAAAGGACGGAATGTAATCCTTGCTTTTTATCCTGCAGACTGGAGTCCCGTATGCAGCGACCAGATGGCACTGTACAATGAAACGCTAAAGTTTTTCAAACAATATGATGCAGAGATTTTCGGAATTTCCGTAGACAGCAAATGGTGCCACATGGCTTTTTCACAATCAAGAAATTTACATTTTCCTTTACTGGCAGATTTTGAAGCCAAGGGAGAAATCGCAAAACAATACGGAGTATACAATGAGGAAGAAGGTGAATGCAACCGTGCGTTATTTGTTATTGATAAAGACGGGATCATAGCATGGAGCTACCTCTCTCCTACCGCAGTAAATCCCGGAGCAGACGGTATTCTGGAAGCATTAGAAACCTTAAAAACAAAATAATATGTCACTAAAACCTTCAGTAAACAAAAACGACCACATTCAGGGTAATGCGAACGCCGAACTGGTCATCGTAGAATATGGCGATTATCAATGTCCGTATTGCGGAGCAGCGTATCCCGTTCTTAAGGAACTAATGGACGAATTTGGAAATCAGGTTCAGTTTGTCTTCAGAAATTTTCCGTTATCGGAGATGCATCAGTACGCAAGACCTGCCGCCATCGCAGCCGAAGCGGCCAATCTTCAGGGCAAATTTTGGGAAATGCATGATGCGATCTACGAAAATCAGCAATATCTGAACAAAGACCTGCTTCAGGAAATTGCGGAAAAATTAAACCTGAACATCAATCAATTTAAAAATGATATTGAAAGCAGCGAACTCGCAGAAAAAGTAGATTCGGATTTTGAAAGCGGAATAATCAGCGGAGTAAACGGTACGCCTTCCTTTTTCGTGAATGGAAAAAAATTCAATGGCGGTGCAACAGATCTACTTGAGCTGGTAAGAGAAAATGTCATTAATTAACATTTTTAAGCTTTGTTGAACGAAATTAAACTAGATTAACTTTCATCAGGTTCAACCTTTGTACATTTGCTAAAGAATCAGAGACAAACAATTTTACATCACAATATTAACAACATTAAAAATTAAACAAAATGAGTACACTTACATTAAAAGACGGAACAGAAATTTTTTACAAAGACCAGGGCGAAGGGCCGGTATTGATGTTTCACCATGGGTGGCCGCTGTCTTCGGATGACTGGGACGCGCAGGTAATTTTCTTCTTAAAAAGAGGTTACAGAGTAGTCACCCACGACAGAAGAGGCCACGGAAGATCCAGCCAGAATATTTACAACCACACCATCGAGCAGTATGCTTCTGATGCGGCAGAACTGGTAGAATTTTTAGACTTAAAAGACGTCGTACACATCGGTCACTCAACAGGGGGTGGTGAAGTGATAAGATACGTTAACAAATATGCCAACGGAAGAGCTAAAAAAGCAGTTTTAATCAGTGCTATTCCCCCGGTTATGGTAAAGAGTGAAAATAATCCTGACGGAGTTCCTATGGAAGTTTTCGACAACATCAGAGAACAGACGATGAACAACAGAAACCAGTTCTACTATGACCTGACGTTCCCTTTTTACGGTTACAACAGAGAAGGTGCCGATGTAAAAGACGGCATCCAGAGAAACTGGTGGAGACAGGGATTAATGGGTGGAATCGTAGCCCATTACGATGGAATTAAAGCATTCTCTGAAACAGATTTAACAGAAGATCTGAAAGCGGTTGATCTCCCGGTTTTGGTGCTTCACGGTGAAGATGACCAGATTGTACCTATTGAAAATTCAGCCATCAAGTCTGCAAAATTATTAAAGAATGGTAAATTGATTACCTATCCAGGTTTCCCTCACGGAATGCCGACTACTGAGCATGAAACCATTAATAAAGATATCCTTGATTTTATTCAGGAGTAATTTTATATTTAAATAAATTTTTTCTGAAAGAGTGTTTCTGCTGATTCACTCTTTTTTCATGTAAAATTTCAATTAAAATTCTGGTACCTATGATTAAATTGTGTCAATTTATCGAAGAGTCTTCATAATATTACGGTATTCCGTATTTTAGATACATTTAGTCATTTACTTATTTCACTGATAATTAATAAGTTAAAAATTAAGCTTTGTTTTTTGCAATAATCATTTTGAATTTAATCATTAATCAAAAAAAATTACAACAATGAGTACACTTACATTAAAAGACGGAACAGAAATTTTTTACAAAGACCAGGGCGAAGGGCCGGTATTGATGTTTCACCATGGATGGCCGCTATCTTCGGATGACTGGGACGCGCAGGTAATTTTCTTCTTAAAGAAAGGTTACAGAGTAGTCACCCACGACAGAAGAGGCCACGGAAGATCCAGCCAGAATATTTACAACCATACGATCGAGCAGTATGCATCAGACGCTGCCGAGCTGGTAGAGTTTTTAGATTTAAAAGACGTCGTACACATCGGTCACTCAACAGGTGGCGGTGAAGTGATAAGATACGTTAACAAATATGCCAACGGAAGAGCGAAAAAAGCCATATTGATCAGTGCTATTCCTCCGGTTATGGTAAAGAGTGAAAATAATCCTGACGGAGTTCCTATGGAAGTTTTCGACAACATCAGAGAACAGACGATGAACAACAGAAACCAGTTCTACTATGACCTGACGTTCCCTTTTTACGGTTACAACAGAGAAGGTGCCGATGTAAAAGACGGCATCCAGAGAAACTGGTGGAGACAGGGATTAATGGGTGGAATCGTAGCCCATTACGATGGAATTAAAGCATTCTCTGAAACAGATTTAACAGAAGATCTGAAAGCGGTTGATCTCCCGGTTTTAGTACTTCACGGCGAAGATGACCAGATTGTACCGATTGAAAATTCTGCCATTAAGTCTGCAAAATTATTAAAGAATGGCAAGCTGATTACGTATCCAGGTTTCCCTCACGGAATGCCGACTACTGAGCATGAAACCATTAATAAAGATATTTTGGATTTTATTACAGCATAACTTAAAATCAGTGAGTAATTATTGATAAAACTTTAATTTCTTATTCTTAACACCAAATAATTTTTATGGAAAATTCAAATGCTGAATCATCGGTTTTTAATCCTGAAGATTTTTCTATTGTAAAACAAAGAGGTTTCGACGAATTGAAAGTTGGGGAAGTTTTCAGGGCGTCGAGCAGAACACTTACAGATGCACATGCTTCCGCCTTTCAGACTGTATCATGTGATAACCATCCTATTCATTACGATAAGGAATATGCGAAAAAATACGGGCATGAAGCCCCGGTAGTACACGGATTACAGGTTTTAGCCTTTACCGCCCCGGGAGCCACATTGCTACCGCATTATTTCGGTAATGTTTTCGTCAGTTTTTTAGAACTGTCCTGCAGTTTTTTAAAGGAAGTTCATTCCGGAGATACTCTGTATTCTTCATTGACGATTACTGATCTTAAACCCAAAGGAGATCAGGGAATTGTAACAACGAAAGTAGCCGTTTATAATCAGAAATCAGAGCTTGTACTGGAAGGCCGTCACAAGTACCTGCTGAGGAGATAATCTTTTATCAGTAAAAATGAATAAAGTCTTTAAATTAAGTTTTAAAGACTTTTTGTTTAACGTTATGCTGTAATATTTTTTACTTACTAAAGCAATTCCCGTGCTTAAAAACATTCAGAGAAAATCAAGAATCTCAGGAATGGCCTGTAAGTTTTTTTAGCATTCCCTTAAAAATAATTCCGTGAAAAGGTAAAACAGAATACCAATACAACCTTCCGGAAATTCCATGCGGTCGGAAAACGGCTTTCTGCCAAAGCTTTCCGCGATACATTTTAAACATCAGCCAGGCTTCACCGGGAAGTTTCATTTCAGCAAAAAGAATGAGTTTGCCTTCCTGTCGGTCTGCATACAAAACCCTCCAGAAATCCAGGGCATCGCCTTCATGAAGCCTGTCGGGATGGGTACGCCCGCGCCTGAGGCCCGGCCCGCCTACCAGAAGATCCATAAATCCGCGGATTTTCCATAAGCTTTGCCCATACCATCCATTGGCTCCTCCAAGACGGAAAATCCTTTCGATGCACTTTTCGCGGTCATCATATTCCATACTTCTCAGATCGGTAAAGCATCCGTAATGAGGAACCTCCATAAAATCTTTAAGGCTGGTATCTCTTCGGCTGCTGATAAAGCTGTCTTTCCAGCTGGATACAATCTCATTCGCCTGAATTTTAGCCAATGTTCTTTTTAATGCTGTTTCATAAGAGAACGGCTGTATTCCGGTAATGCGTTTTATTTCACCAAGACTTTCGGGCCTGCAGATCACCTCTATCTTCATGCTTCCTACAAGCGCCGTGGCAAGATTATAGGAAGTGGACGTGATAAAATAAAGCCAGTATGAGGAAAGTTTCGGAGTCATTACGGGTAATGTAAAAATCTTTCTTTTCAGATTTCTTATCCTGGCAAATTCCATGAGCATCTGCTTATAGGTAAGCACATCATCACATCCTATATCAAAACTTTTATGGAAACTTTCTTCTTTAAACAGTACGAAGATCAGGAAATCCAGAACATTGGCAATCCCGATCGGCTGACATTTGGTGTCGAGCCACCTTGGCGCCACCATTACCGGCAGCTTTTCTACCAGATCACGGATAATCTCAAACGAGGCACTCCCCGATCCTATAATGATTCCCGCACGGAGAACCGTAACGGGAATTTTGCATTCCATTAAAATTCTTTCTACCTGAAACCTGGAGCCTAAGTGTTTTGAAAGTTCTTTTTCATTCACCAGGCCTGATAAATAAACCACGTGCTGACATTCAGTCGTTTCTATAAATGCGGCAAAATTCTCGGCGCATTTTTTTTCGGAGTCTTCATAATCATGGGTATTGCTCATGGAGTGCATCAGGTAATATGCCCCGGAAATATCCTTCGGAATATTTTCAAGGGTTTCCGGCTTCAGAAAATCCACCTCTACTACTTCTATCAGCGATTCATCAATATCCGTATTTTTTGAAAACCGCGTGGCATCCCTGCAGCAGCAGACCACTTTGTATCCCTGCGCAGCAATGACGCTGATCATTCTTTTACCGATATATCCTGTGGCTCCTGTAAGCAATATTTTTTTCATACGAAAGATTTTGTGATCACTTTTTTATCCCCGAAAAAATCATACCCTTTCCAGAAGATGTCCGAAATAATCTTTCTTTTTGGCAAGATAACTTTCATTAACTTCATTAAAATCTATCTCCAGAGGTATTCTTTCTTCTAAGGTTATTCCGCTGTTTTCCAGAGATTTCAGTTTGTCCGGATTATTGGTCAGCAGGTTTATTTTCTTTATTTCCAGAATTTTCAAGATTTCTACGGCAACGTCGAAGTTTCTTCCGTCGGCAGGTAAACCAAGCATCAGATTAGCTTCAACGGTATCAAAACCTTTTTCCTGAAGCGCGTATGCTTTCAGCTTATTGATGATCCCGATATTCCGTCCTTCCTGTCTGAGATAAATGATCATCCCGCCGTTTTCAGCCATAAATTTCATGGCCGCTTCCAGCTGCTGGCCACATTCGCATTTTTTAGAATGAAAAATCTCTCCGGTAATGCACTCCGAATGAAAACGTACATTTACTGTACTGTTAAAATCTGTATTTTGTGCTACAAGAGCCAGATGCGGACTCCAGTCGGATTCACTTTCTGAAAAAGCATACATCGTAAATAATCCGAAATCGGTTGGTATATTGGATTGTGCCTGTATTCTGATCATAATGAGTTTTTTAAAATTAATATCTAATACAAATTTATACTTTATTTATATATAAAGTAAATTAATTTACTAAATTTGTATATTAATATTTTCAATCACAAAAAAGTACTATTATGAAAAATATTGTGATCGTGGGATGCGGAACAGGCATCGGGCTGGCAACAGCAAAAATCCTTTCGGAAGACCATACCGTAACCGGAATCTCAAGAAGTAAACATCCAGACTCAGAATCTGCCGGGTTTAAGTTTTACGAAATGGATATTTTGTCGGGCAATCTTGACGACATTAGTTTTCCCGATATAGTTGACGGACTTGTTTATGCACCGGGAAGCATTAACCTGAAGTCTTTTAACCGGCTTTCTGAAGAAGATTTTATTAATGATTTTACGATTAATGTGCTGGGCGCCGTAAAATGTATCCGGAAACTGCTTCCGAATCTGAAGAAATCCGGCAGTGCATCAGTAGTTCTTTACAGTTCCGTAGCAGCAAAAACAGGAATGCCTTTTCATGCTTCCGTTGCTGCTAGCAAATGTGCAGTGGAAGGTCTTATAAGAAGCCTGGCTGCCGAATTCTCGGCTCAGAAAATAAGATTTAACGCTATTGCCCCGTCTTTAACGGACACTCCGCTCGCCTATCATCTTCTTTCCACGGCAGAAAAATGTGAGGCTTCGGCAAAAAGACATCCGTTGCAGAGAATTGGTAATGCTGATGAGATTGCCAAACTCACAGCTTTTTTACTTTCGGATGATACATCATGGATTACAGGACAGGTTTTCGGGATTGATGGAGGTTTAAGTACCATAAAACTGTAATACTCATTATTAAACAATATTTTTAATCTAAATTTGCAGTATGAATACTGACTTTTTTATCGATCTGCTTTATCAGGTAAAAGATTTTGAGAATTCGGATGCTTATAAGCCGAATTCCAGTGTTGAGGACTTCCGTCTCTGGCTGAATGATAAAAAATACCGGGAAGAAAGCCCCACAAAATTATTTACCACAGAAGAGCATGAAGTGTCGTTTACAGAAAATGAGATCTGTAAGCAGGTATTGCTGCTGGGCAGATATTCCAGGCAGCTTATCAGAAAAGGCCTAGGGGAATTCCCGAATCTTGCCAATGAGGAGTTTACGTACCTTTACCGTCTGAAAGATGAACCAAACCTCACGAAAATTCAGCTGATTGAAAGAAACGGACACGAAAAACAGACCGGGACACAGATCATCAAACGTCTTCTGGAATCAGGAATGGTTGAGGAAAGAAATGATGATGAAGACCGAAGAAGCAAGCGGCTGAAACTTACAGCCAAAGGTGAGGAATTATTTCATGAGTCGGTAGAAAGTGTCAACAGAACTTCCCAGCTTCTCTCGGGTAAACTGGCCAAGGAAGAACGGGAAGAATTATTAAAACTGCTGAAAAAACTCAATGAATTTCATTCTCATCTTTATCATGAGTACAGAAATTCCGGTTTTAATGATATGATTCAATTATTATAAAAGGTTATTTATCATTTTTAAGGTAAAAACTGCATTTTACATACCCATATTTATTTATACATACAAAAAGTTCAATATATTTGTCTACCATATCATTAAGAAAAAACCGACCAAACCATCTCTTTCAATGAAAAAATACTTTGGGTTTTTATTACTCGTATTGCTTCCGCTTAACGCTTACAGCCAGCAGAATCTTTCTGCGGATGAATTATTTGTAAAGGCAAGAACCGCTGCATTCGACGAAAAAGATTACACAAAATCTATTGATCTTGCAAAACAGGCTTTAGAAAAAGCACCCAATTATACAGATATTTCCGTCTTTTTAGGAAGATTATATACATGGAATAAAGATACCGAAGCTGCCCGAGCCGTTTTTACAGAGCTAGGTAAAAAAGAGGTTCAGGATGAGGATTATTTTATTGCCTATGCTTCTCTCGAGTACTGGAATGACGACAATACCAAAGCTATCGAGATCATTGATAAAGGATTATCTTATCATCCCAATTCCGAGGCACTGCTTCTTCTGAAGGCAAGAGCTCATTATGCCAATAAAGAATATCAGGAAGCTGAAACGGCTATTAAAAATCTGTTGGCCATTAACCCTAAAAATACGGAAGCGATTAACCTTGCGGTAAGAATCAATGACCTTGCTGCTAAAAATGCGATAAGTGTTACTTATAATTATTCTCATTTTGACAAGCAGTTTCCGGATGACTGGCATATTGTAAGTGTAGGTTACAAGAGAGTGACACCGATAGGATCTGTGATCCTGAGAGCAAACTATGCCAATAAATTTGCAGAAAACGGCGTACAGGCAGAGCTGGAAGCGTATCCTAGGTTATCTGATATGTTTTATCTTTATGTAGGCGGAGCATATTCCAATGACGTCGGAATTTTCCCTAAATACCGTACAGGTGTTTCTTTGAACGCGAATCTTCCGCACAGCTTTGAAGCGGAGATCGGCTATAGACAGCTTTATTTCAGCAATAATATCTGGATGTACACGGCTTCCGTAGGAAAATATTATAAGAATTTCTGGTTCAATATCCGTACGTATATTACCCCGGATAATAAAAATATTTCCCATTCTTACACAGGAACCATACGTTATTATACCAAAAGCGCACAGGATTATTTTGCATTCCAGATCGGGACAGGGATCAGTCCTGAAGAATCCCGCAACAACCTTCTGGAAAATGAAACTTTTAAACTGAAAACCTTTAAAGTGGGCGGAGAATACAATTTCTCAATTAAACGAAACCTGTTTTCTATAGGAACGATGTATTACAATCAGGAATACCGGCCTAACGAGAAAGGAAATCAGTTTGATGTTACTTTAGGGTATACAAGAAAGTTTTGATTTAAATACTGATCATCATTAAAAATAATTGATATTTTAATGCTGTAAAACAATAGCTTAAAGGATGGTTTAGCCATCCTTTTTTCATTACTTATATTAAATTATGATTAAAAATGAATTTATAATTTATTTTTATCATTAAGGAATTAAGGCTCTTTAGCTTAAAAGTTAAATAAAAATTAATTACTGGTATTCAATTAGAATCAGCTTAAGTCACTGAAATTATTACTATTAAATTTAGAATAAACAAAGTTTACTGAGTTTTAGATCATTAAGAAAAAGCCATAAATTTATTAAGTAATATAAGCAGGTTATAAATTTTCAACAAAAAAAGTTTATTGAAATTGATTCAATAAACTTTTTACTGTATTAATAATGGATTTAGATAAGGTTTATCAGTATCGCTTATACCTTACTGACCCGTTTTTTTCTTAAAATTGGTAAATACAGAATCCGGCATCAGCTTTTTCGTCTGATAGAATTCGGAATTCATTCTTTTAAACTGATCAAAGCGTCCTTTAATCTTTTTTAACATATCAGGATTATCATAGCTTTCTTCATCCAGATTATTAAGGATGAAAAGTTTGTTGTCATGCATATAATACTTATCTGCTACAAAATCTGCCAGAAGACTCTTACTTTGCATAATCGGATAATCTGCTTTAGTTATATCTGAATCTGAAGATAATCCTTTCCCAACCCATGTTACAGTAGATGGCGTACGCAGGTTGTAATTTTTGCGGTAATATGCCAGTACCGAAGGGGCAATATCAAAATGGCTTGCATTTTTGAGGAACTTCTTGGGACCTTTCAGCAATGGTGAATAGATCATCATCGGTACATGGAACCTGTCAATTTTATCCTGGATAAGAATTTCCGGCATACTGTGGTCTCCGGTAACAAAGAAAATGGTTTTGGCAAAATCCGGTCTTTTACGGTAATTATCGAAGAACTGCTTTAAGGCATCGTCCGCATTCAGGATGGAAATCAACTGATCTTTATACTGTACTGCCCATTTTTTCTGTTCAGGTGTCAGAAGATTGGATCTTAATCTTTCATTATACATTTTTTCATAATACGCTTTGTTATTAATCAAAAACGGATTGTGGGTGGAAAGTGTAAGAATCATATTGAAATAAGGCTGTCCCTGGACTTTCTGCTCTTCAAGTACTTTTCTGAAAACTGCCTGATCTTCGTATCCCCAGCTTTCTCCTTCGTTGGTTGCAGGGAGCCTTTTGTAGGTACCTCCTCCGTAAGATGCGATATCTACAATATGATTCACTTTACTGTATTGAAGGTAATTCCTGTAATTATCAAAGTTCAGGTTACCGCCATAATAAAATCCGGTTTCAAAGCCGTTTGCTTTAAGAATATTGAAAAGATTAAAATGATCCGGAGTTTCTTCAATTTCCAGGAATCCATTTTTACCGAAAGGTAAAGATCCCGTAAGCGAAGGTAAAGCGGCAAATGTTCTTCCTGCAGTACTGAGGCCGTTTTCCCAATACAGACTCTGATTGGAGAGCGCGTCCAGAAAAGGGGTAAAGTTACCCACATATCCTTTCGGGGAGGTGTAGGCATGGCCAAAACCTTCCAATACAACAAATACAAGGTTAGGAACTTCCTGAGATTTGTTTAAATAAGGTCCCAGAAAATCCTGTGTATCTTCTTTTTTCCAGAAAGGAAATGCTTTGTTCAGCATCGTATTGCTTGAGGCAATCTCCTCGTCGCTTCCCAGAAATTCAGTAATCTCAGGATGGTCGCTGATGAAATTTTCCTCATTCGCTTTAAAGAAGTAAGCCCATTTGCTTTTTGCAGCATTCTGGCTGAATTCGTTGGCCTTGTCTAATGTTGCTGGATGCAGAGCTTCGCTGGGAATAAAGAAAGCAATTAATCCTAAGGAAAGAAATGCCACTCCCGGATAAATGGACTTGAACCCGGAACGGCCGGATATCCATAATGGAACAAATGACAGCGCCAGTAAAATAGCAAAAAGCGCATAGTTTTTAAAATTAAGCATTCCGCTGGCCTGCAGAATTTGCTTCATCTCCTCCTTGCTGTAGTAGATGAGGTCTGCCCCGAGTAAATTTCCTGTTTCAGAAAAATAAAGAAACAAGATATACTGTAAGACGATCACAATCCCGCATGCAGCAATAGCCAGTATTTTTGCCCAGCCTTCTTTAATAAAGTTAACAATAAGATATATGATTCCAAAGCCAAACATAAGCTGGAATATGAAAAGAATATTGTCGGTAAAAAGAGAACTTACAACGGATGAAGTATCCATTTTCGTGAACATAAATCTGTACCAGAGCCATTCTGCAAGAATCCCGAGGACAAAAAGAATACTGAAAGCAGAAGCCAGGGCACCCCACTTTCTGAGGCCATGTTTTAAAATTGCCCATATTTTATCCTTCAGCGGTAAATCTTTTGTATTCTGATTAAAACCCTGCCTTGTCATTTCGCCCCAACCGTGCGACTTTTTAAAATAATCGATAAAGCCGTTTACTCCCGCTCTTACCACGATAGGGTGAAAATAGAACGGTTCTGAGAAGGCTGTTCCGATGAGGGCAAAGAAATCTTTTCTTTTACCGTACACCTGATGGCTTACCATGTCTACCAATATTCCGTATACCGAATACAGGAATCCCATGGAAAGCACAAGGGCAAACAATACAAAGAAAAACGGCCAGTTGATAATGCCCAGAAGAAGGAATAGGATAAAGACAATATAACCGGAGAATTCTACCAGAGGACCTAAAAACTCAAAGAAGAACCAGTACGGAAGACTTACCATTCCCAGTTTTCCATATTTGGGATTGAACATCATCTTGCGGTGTTTCCAGAGCGTTTCTATTGTTCCGCGCATCCAGCGGTTTCTTTGTTTTTTAAGGATATCTTTAGTTTCCGGAACTTCAGTCCAGCACAGAGGATCGGGGATGGTGAGCACTTCGTAAGGTTCATTCCGTTCTTCCATATATTTTCTCATCCTTACGACAAGCTCCATATCTTCACCTACCGTATTTCTGTCATAACCGCCGCAATCCAAAACAATTTTTCGGTCAAAAACCCCGAAGGCTCCGGAGATGAGAATAAGTCCTGAAGCCCTGGACCAGGCCATTCTACCAAGTACGAAAGCCCGGATATATTCTAATGCCTGCGTTCTTCCCAATAAGGTTTTCGGCATATTTACGCTCACCACTTTACCGTCTTCAATCACACAGTTGTTTGCCAGACGGATCACCCCGCCGCAGGCGATAATTTCTTTGTCTGTCTGTTCAAGAAAAGGTTTTGCCAGCCTGAGAATAGCATCCTGTTCCAAGATACAGTCTACGTCAATACACACAAGATAATCTCCGGAAGAAACATTGATTCCTACATTCAGGGCATCCGCTTTTCCTCCGTTTTCTTTGTCTACTACAATAAGCTTTCTGAAAGCCTGGTTCCTGCTTTTATAAATTCCTTTTATCTTGTTGGTTTCAATTTTTCCCTGTACAAAGTAAGATACGCACTCCAGATCGTAGGCCTCAATAAGCTTTTGCATAGAATCATCTTTACTTCCGTCATTGATAATGATGATTTCAAGATTATGATAGTAAAGGGATAACAGAGATCTTACATTTTCAACAATCGTCATTCCCTCATTATAAGCCGGAGCCAGAAGGCTGAAAACAGGAGCATTGGGATTGGCTGCAATAATGCTGTAATCGGTAAAAACATTTTCTTTTTTATACCTCAAAACTGCTCCAAAAGCATACACCCCTACCCATCCATAAATAATGGCAACAGCCGTACCATAGATCAGGTACAGCCAGATAACGACCTCATAAACAACATTTGAAAATTCTAACATATTTTTTCCTGCAATGCGTATTTTACAATTTGAACTAATTCTTCGGAGGCCTCTTCCTCCGCGGCGAGCTCTGATAAATATTCACCATGACCTAATGAATAAAGGGCCTGTGCGGCATTCACTTTAAGGCCGGAAGGAACTTCTTCCGCGAGCTCTTTTTTAAGCAGATCGATGCAGCATTGATCTTTTGATACTTTTATCACCCTGAGAATTTCAAGGCGCACTTCATCCGGCTGATCGTAATAAATCCCGGAAAGATACTGAACCGTTTCAGGATTTTCCAGCGACATCAGGGTCTGTACGGCTTTTACTCTCACCTCAACCGAAGCAATACTGAGCAAGCCAATGACTTTTGGGTAAAAGGAAAGCAGCTGGAACTTTTTTATTAGTTTAAGGGTAAAAATAATAACCGTATCATTCTGACTTTCCAGCCAGTCTGCGATTTTTTCTTCCGAATCTTCCGGCAACGAGGAAATGGAAAGCAGAAACCGAAGCTGCTGCCATTCTGAAATTCTGGTTGGAAAATGATCCAGGAAACTCAAACCTTCGAAACCTTTGAATCTTACCATAGCATACTGGGCTTCCTGGTAAACCTGTGGTGAGGAGTGTGATAAATACGTTTCAATCTGCGGTATCGCTTCCTGAAATTCCATGACGGTGAGTTCACGTATTCCTCTGGCAATAAGGTAAGCTTTTTTCTGGGTAAGCTTTTTTATTGCTTCTTTGCGGAGATCATATTCCTTAAATAAATCCTGTATTCTGTTTTTAGCAGCTCCGGAGAATTTTTTTTCCGAATCTACCAGTTTCTGGAGAAAAAGATTTCTGAACGAAGCATTTACGGAAAGTGCTTTAAAGTAGATATCTTCCGAGAGTTCTTCTTCTCCGTACACAATAACATCAGATATTTTCTTATTGATTGTTTCGGACCAGCCCGCTGTACGCACAGATTTGTTATATTCGATCAGATTGTATATAAGCACAATAACAGCCAGCAGCATTACCAGTGACAGCATCACGATAAAAATGAGAAAAAGAAAATGTACTGATGCAATAATCATTCTGTTTTAATTTGATAAAAACCTTTTGACTCTCAGCATCAGCTCACTGGGGCTGAATGGCTTTACGATAAAATCTGAAGCTCCCAGATCGAAAGCATTAAGCACCACTTCTTCCTGACCCATGCTGGAAAGCATGATTACGGGTGTATCTTTCCCCATTGATTTTATTGCTGATAATATTTCTATTCCTGAGGCAAAAGGCATCATAATATCCGTAATGGCGAGATCCACATCTCTCTCCTGCAGGGTTTCAATAGCTTCTTTACCATTTCGGGTCAATATAACCTCATGCCCTTCTTTCAACAATTTATGTTCTATTGTTTTAAGAATCAGTTCATCATCTTCTGCGATCAAAATTAACATAGCTCTGATTTTTTACTTTATTAAATTTTTTATTATATCTGTTCCTATTCTTATTTCTTCTTTTATTTCACTATTCATGGCCGAAAAATCCATGTCATCTGCTGTCATCTTTTCCCATTTCGACGCCCGTTCTGCGAGCTTGAAAAGCCCTGCAATCCCTCCGGTACCTTTAAGTTTATGAAGAATCATTTTTATTTCTGCAACGTCTTTTTCTTCAGCTGCCTTTTCTATATTTATTTCTACCTGGGTAAGCTCCTGGATCAGCAGATTGAGAAACATTTCTTTAAAATCGTCATCATCATCACCTATTTGCTCATTCAGCGTATTGATATTGATATACTTTTCGGGTTTCATTTCCGATTGATTTTCATTCTGACTGACATCTGCTTTTTTACCATTATTGCCGTTTACGCTGATGTATTTTTCAAGCATTTCCAGAAGGTCTGCCTGTCTGAGGGGTTTGGGAAGGAAATCATTCATTCCTGCTGCCAGGCATTTTTCTTTTTCACCCAATACATTTCCTGCCGTAACGCCGATGATCGGTACATTTTCATATTCCGGAAGCAGGCGTATCTGCTGTGTAGCTTCGATACCGTTCATTACCGGCATCTGTACGTCCATAAGGATAATAGAAAACTGCTTTTTCCTGCATTCTTCCAGAGCTTCCAGTCCGTTAACGGCTTCGGTTAAATGTGCATCCGGAGTCAGGGATTTCATCATCCTGTTATTCAGCACCATGTTTACGGGATTATCGTCTACCAGAAGAACTTCCAGATTATTCATAAAGGAATAGGAGTCGTCTTCCGTCATTTCCTCAGGAATCACTTCGATTATATTACTTTGTGCGACCCTTCTGAGGGTTTTATATAAATCATCTGATTTAATTGGCTTCAGAAGGAAATATGAATTTTCTTCTTTGCGGAACGAATTGATCACATCATGTTCTTCTGAAGAAGTGTGAAGGACAACCAGCGGGGAAATTTCATTCCGTTGATTAAAGAGCTCCCTGATTTTATCTATGGTTTCCAGTCCGGAGATAACAGGCATATGATAATCCATCAAAATCACATCGAAGCGCTCTCCTTTCAGCAGGATTTGTAATGCTTCCATTCCGTTGGCAGCCAGCGTAGATTCGATATTTTTATAAGCGAGCATATGCTGAAGAATGATCCTGTTGGTTTCATTATCATCCACCACCAAGGCTCTTTGAATGGTCATATCATCATCTTCGCGTAGTTCGGATATTTCGTAAGGAATCTCAATATCAAAGAAAAACACGGAACCTTTTTCCGGTGCACTGATCAGTGACAGGTGACTGCCCATATATTTCAGAATATTGTTTGAGATGGTAAGTCCTAGACCTGTTCCTCCATATCGTTTACTGATGGAGCTGTTTTCCTGGGTGAAAGCGTTGAATATATATTTCTGCTTTTCAACAGGAATACCGATTCCGGTATCCCGTACTGAGAAGCGCAGGGCAATATTTTTATCGTCCATGCGTAATTTCTCCACTTTCAGCTCAATCTCCCCTTTTTCTGTAAATTTCACAGCATTACCCAGAAGATTAATCAGGATCTGTTTTAATCGGGACTCATCGATCAAAAGCGTTTTAGGAAGTCCCGGTTCAATATTCAGAAGAAGCTCAATATTCTTTTTCTGGGATTGGTACAAAATGACGTTAATAACCTGGCTCAGCATGTCGTAGACATCGCTATTTTCAATTACAAGTTCCATTTTTCCGGATTCTATTTTAGAAAAATCCAGAATATCATTAATGATATTGAGCAGGTTTTCACCCGATTCATTGATGTAATTCAGGTATTGGGTCTGTATTTCGTTCAGCGGTGTCCTGAGGAGAAGATCAGAAAATCCGATCACCCCGTTTAGAGGAGTACGGATCTCATGGCTCATATTGGCCAAAAATTCTGACTTTGCCTTGCTGGCAAGATCTGCTATTTTCTTGGCATTCTTCAATTCTTCATTAACCTGTACGGCATGTGTAATATTCTGTATAGAAACAATAACACCCCCTACTTCATCTTCCGTAAGATACCACGGTCCTACTTTCAGGTCGTAATGCTGAAGTTCATCCCTACCATCTATCTTCATGGTAAAGTCTTCATCGATATGGGTTTTTCCCAGCAAGGCATTTTTATAAATTTCTTTTCTTTCTTCGGGAATATCAGGAGATATGGTGAACAGATTTTTTCCGATAAGATCCATATCATTCATATAGAATTCTTCTTTCCAGCGGGTGCTTACCGAAACATAATTGAGGTCTTTATCAAACATGGCCAGAGGAATCGGGACGTCGGTTACGAAAGACTGCATCATGGCTTCTTTTCTGGCCACTTCCAGAAACATTTTCTTAAAACCATCAATGTCCTGAATAATCCCAAAAACCCTGTTGCACACATCGCCGTCAAATTCCGGAATGCCTTTTACCCTTACCCAGATCGTAACACCGTCATTGCGGACCAGTTGGAATTCTTCATCAAAGGGAATTCCTTCTGTTACAGCTCTGTCGAACAAATATTTCATTCGTTCTCTGCTGTCTTCTTTATAGAATCCGAGAGCGTTTTCGAAATCCGGCTGGAAATTATTTTTTATCTTATGGATTTCTTTAGTACTCTGAGACCAGAAAACATTACCGGTTTTCATCTTTACTTCCCATCCTCCTACCTGGGCAACAGAGCTTGTCTGTTCCAGCATCTTTTTAGTGTAGATGAGATCTTTTTCTAGAGTCATTCTTTCGGTAACGTTCAGGGCAGTACTTACAACATACGGCTTTCCTTCTTTATCGATCTCAACCATATTATGATACATCCATATCAGCTCTTCACCTTCTTTTGTTTTCAGGATCATAGTCCCGAAATCTTCTTCATTCTGATTGATTCGCTCAAGATACTGTTTCAGCAAAAGCCAGTTTTGTTCGGGCACCAGGTCTTTAAGATTAAGACTTTTTACTTCATCTGCAGAATAATGCAGTGTTTCTCTTCCTTTTTCGTTTACTGCCAGAATATTGCCTTCCATATCGTGCATGCTCATCAGGCCAATGGCATTTTCAAAGAAACTTCTGAAACGTCTCTCTGAGCTTTCAAGCTGTTGTCTTTCCTCAATCTGCTGGGTAATATTCGTTCCGAAGCAGAAAATTTCAGAAAATTTCTGATTTTGTGTGAGATACCATTCTACGATGACTGAAGTTCCATCCTCAATTTTAGTAGAAGTTGTAAAGGTAATCTCTTTTCCCCCGTGCGGTAATTTCTGGATTTCCGGCAGTGATTTCAGATCCTGTTTTAAGAGAGTGAGAAAACTATGTTCAACAGCTTTTTCTTTAGAGATTGAAAAAACCTTCTCAAAAGAAGGATTCACATCTTTAAGCATGAAATGATTATCCAGAACACAGATCAGATTGTTTGAAATATTAAATGTCTGATGAAAATATTCTGCATTAATGGTTTCTCTGCTGTTCATAAGCAGACTTGTAACAACTTCGCCGAGTTTTTTAAGCGCCGATATTTGGTTGTCCGTTAATGTTTTAGGTTTAAAATCGATCACACAGATCGTTCCCAGTGCAAATCCTTCGTCATCAATAAGCGGCACGCCGGCATAAAAGCGAATCCCTCCCTCCAGAATTAACGGATTATCAGAAGATCTTTCATCCAGAAGCGTATCTTTAATAATCACAACTTCACCACTCGCCACAGAATATTGGCAAAGCGTATTCTTCCGGTCTACAGAATCCATAGAAAGCCCTATACAGCTTTGGATTCTCTGCGTGTCTGCTTCCATTACCGCTATAATAGAAGAGGGGCAGTCTGTAATGAGACATGCCGTTTGCGCAAAAACATCCAGTTGCGGATCTTTTGCCAGTTTTATGAGATCAAGAAGCTCCAGTTTTTTTATTCTTTCAGCTTCGTTGTCGGGAAATGGATAGCTATTCATAATTGACAACTAATTTCTTTAGTAATGTTAAATATAATTAGAAAATTGCTAAAAAAATAGTTTTTTATAAAGTTTTAGTATTATATCACATTAAAGAGATTAGCACTTTTCAGGCTTAAATCTAATAAAAATTTATCTGAGTATCAAAAAACTGGCTCAGATATGGGTTGATGTGGTATATTTTATACGATCTTATATCAAGGAAGTAAAAAAAAGCTCCTCAGATATTTGAGGAGCTTATAGAAGTGACTGCAAAATGAAGTGTATAGATATCTCAAAGATATATGATATGTGACGGAGGTTTTATGATCTATGTCATATTGTACCGTTTTTCGTTCACATTTTTATAAAATCAAGATATCGACCTTTTCTCATTCTGCTTATCAAGTTCAAGTTTGAAGCATCCTAATATAAACTCTGTGTAATATAACTGTGCATTTACCTGCTTTGTCCTGGAGTGCAGATCAAGTTTCTCGGAAAGGATCACCTGCCCTTTGTAAACAATAGAAAAATAAGCATATAGTTTTTGATTCGACTCGGGTACAGGTGTCGCGTATCCTGTCACAGCAATAGACCAGTCGGTTTTAAACGATTTTGCTACATTAAGCGCCATTGTTTCTGCAATATTCGGGGACACACAGTCACAGGAGGCGGCTTCAGCTTCATCAACGTTCAGCAGACGTACTTTTTCATCAAGCGTATATGCCGTGATACCACCTTTAAAAAATTTTGAAGCATCTTTCATTTGGGAAAAAGAAAACTGGAGAAACCCGGAACTTACACTTTCTGCTACGGAAACGGTTTCTTCTACCTCTAAAAGATAGTTTCCAATATATTCAAACAGGTTCTGCAGTTCTATAATAAAATATATAAGTGATCTTACGGAGAGCTCTTCTGAACTGACTCCGATTTTTGAGTGTTTTAAAATCATTAATTCTGTTTTATTTTAATACTTATTCTGTACTTTCCTCATTGGGAAACCGCAATTTTTCGCTGCATTATTGATGTCTGACGGCCAATTTCCGAAAGTTAGAATACTGGTCGTACAGCCGGCTAATGTTACATAACAAAGCTTGCGCCAACAGATGCTCAGACTATCGGTAAGCAGACAGTACTTCCGTCATTCTTTCAAAAAAATGCCTTTTATAAAAAATATAATTGCAGTATGTAGAATTGCTTTATGTAAGAGAAGTATAGATGAATGAATCTAATTTAGGGAATGCATGACGGAATTGTTATGATTAAGATCATTATGAAATATCTTTTTATTTCTACGATGGCAATAGCAGAAGGCGGGATAAGATGTTGAAGCAATATATTACAAAGTCCTTACTATAGAAAATGTGAATACATATTAGCTTACATTCTATTTTGATAAATTTCGGATGATCTTACGCTGAAATAAAGAATTATTTCTACAATACACTAAAATCAAAGATTCGTAAAGCGAACAGCTCAACAGATAAAGAAAAGATAAGAATATGGTTATGCTGGAAAATTAATTTCATTTTTGTTTTCAGTCTGTATAAAAACCCAGCCTGATAATTAAGAAGTTCATATATTTCTTCTGCATTATAACAATCGGGAACTTTACGGTTGTTAATCTCTTTAATTCCCCTTCTTTTCATTGCTTCATAGATGAGAGATGCAAAAGACTCCTTGGCAGACTGCTTTTTGTCCTGCTGGGAAATTCCGGCGGAATGGAGCCTGTATTTATACAACACTTCATCAATATACATTGCTTCTCCGAGTTCCAAAACCTTTAAATATAAGTCCTGGTCTACTGCTCTTTTAAGATCGGGATTAATACCTTCCGTTTTGAAATAGATATCTTTTCTGAATGTAAAAAAATGAGCAACCTGAATAGGACAGTTAAAAAAGTACGGATCGTTGTAAATTTGTTTTGTACCACTGTATACATATTGTGGCGATAATTTCTCATCACACATCAGCATTTTGGAATAGGTCGCAACAATATCAGGTTTGTTATACATTTGTACAGATTTCTCCAGCGCCTGTGGTAGCAAAGCATCGTCAGGATCAAGGAAGCCGCAAATTTCACCAACAGCATACTTAACACATTTGTTTTTGGTAAAGCCGCATCCTTTGTTTTCGGTATTTTTATATAGTCGGAACCTGCTGTCATTCTTTATTTTAGATTGTATTATCTGTAAAGAATCATCTGTAGAGGCATCATCTACAATAATAGCCTCCCAATTTAGGTGAGTCTGATTGACTAACGAAACATAACAGTCGTTGAAAAATTTACCATTATTATAATGTGCGATCAGCACAGAAATTTTTTTCATCATTAGTTTTTATGAGTTAAATTTAATAAAAAAAACACAATACTTGCCAAAAATTTTTAACAATTCATTAAACGCAAATATTTGAACGATAAGTGTTATTTCAGAATTGCGTATAAAATCTCCCAGATAAAATATTCACAATTTGATCTGATTTTAACAATTCCCAATTCTTGTATATCAAGCAATATTTAATGCTTCTGATTTCAATGCCGTTTAATAGTAAACATCATTTAAAAATCACATCGTCCATATAGTATAAATTAATACTATATATTTTATTTAGATAAATTTTATTACTAATTTTACCTGTAAATAAAATCTGTCATGGACGAACAAACAACAATTACCAAAGAAAAAATATTTGAATTATATGGCGATTATCTTTTAAATCACGGAGAAAAGCCAAAAAATGTTTACTTATTTGCTAAAGAAAATAGCTTCGAGGAAAAAGAGTTTTATCATTATTTTTCAGGATTTGATCATATTGAAAAAGAAATACTGAATCATCTTTTCATAAAATCCATTGAATTAGGCGCCGAAGTAAACTCCGCCGAAGGAATTTCTACTAAAGAGAAGCTTCTGAATGTATATTTTATTTTCTTTGAAAATCTTACAATTAACCGTTCTCTTATACTTTCAATTTTAGGACCTTATAAATTTCAGAATATAAAAACCCTTCAGAACCTTCGTGAAACGCACAGACAGTTCATCAAATCACTGGATTTTAATGAATGGGAAATGATTGAAAAAGCAAAAGAAGGCCTTAGGAGATTCAACGACAAATCAAGAGAAGAAGTACTTTGGCTTCATTTGGTTTCCATTATTAATTTTTGGAAAAACGACACGTCGCCGGACTTTGAAAAAACAGATATTTTCATCGAAAAAACCATTGATACCGGTTTTGAGCTGGTAGACAACGAGCCGCTTAGAAAAGTTTTTGACCTTGGAAAATTCCTTTGGAAGGAAAAATTTAAAATGAGCTAAATGAAAACATTAAATAAAATACCCACAGGAAAGATTGAACGAACCAGCAGCCTCCTGAAAGCCGGTGCAAAAGTCGGGGTAAATTACCTGAAATATTATGGCAATAAAATCACGAAGGACGAAGATGAAGCCCGCAAAATTTTAAATGAAGATAACGCTTCAGATATCTACGACTCACTGAAAGAGCTGAAGGGTTCCGCTCTCAAAGTTGCGCAGATGCTGAGTATGGAGAAAAATATTCTGCCGGTGGAATATGTAGAAAAATTTTCGCTTTCACAGTTTTCCGTTCCGCCTTTGTCGGGTGCGTTGGTGAAGAAAACGTTCAGGAAGTACTTCGAAAAAAATCCTGAAGATATTTTTGATGAATTCTCTTCCGAATCCGTAAACGCGGCGAGTATCGGGCAGGTGCATACCGCAAGAAAGGGAGATAAAAAACTGGCGGTAAAAATACAGTATCCCGGTGTAAGAGAAAGCATTTCCAGCGATCTGAAGATGGTAAAACCGATTGCGATGAAAATGTTTAACATCAAAAAGGAAGGTTCCGAATCTTACTTTCAGGAAGTGGAAGATAAATTGTTTGAGGAGACCGATTACAATCTGGAACTTAAAAGAAGTCAGCATTTTGCAGAAGAATGCAGTCATCTTCCGAATGTGAAATTTCCACACTATTATCCCGAATATTCCTGCGAAAAAATCATCACGATGGACTGGATGTCCGGGCTGCATTTTTCGGAATTCACCAAGAAGCAAAACAGCCAGGAAGATGTAAACAAAATCGGGCAGACACTCTGGGATTTTTATATGTACCAGATGCATGTCCTGAAAAAAGTTCATGCCGACCCGCATCCCGGCAACTTCCTGATTTCCGGGAATAAAGAATTGCTGGTTATTGATTTCGGCTGTATTAAAGAAATTCCGGAGGATTTTTACATTCCTTATTTCGAGCTTGCCAAAGAAGAAAACCTTAAAAATCCTGCAATTTTCCGTGAGAAATTATTCACACTCGAAATTCTTCGCGAAGAAGATTCGGAAAAGGAAAAAGAATTTTTTTCTACGCTGTTCTACGAATTGCTGGAACTTTTTACAAGACCTTTTAACCGGGAAATATTCGACTTTTCAGATGAAACTTTCTTCCAGGAAATTGCTGATCTGGGACAGAGATATGCCAAAATAAGTGATATGAAAGGGATGAATACCAACCGTGGTTCAAGACATTTTATTTATCTGAACCGGACATTTTTCGGGTTGTACAATATGATGCATGATCTGAAAGCGAAAGATGTAGCCATTAATAATTTTAAAAATTATTGTGAGTAAGGTTTAACCGCAAAAGCCACAAAAGATTTTCGACGTTTTTATAAGTTATTCAAAACGCAAAAAGGTCGAAACGATTGTGTTGGGATAAATAAATCAGTAAGAGGTCGCTCCTACGGAGCTCTTGCTTAAAAAGATGGAGCGACATGTTAATATTACAATTGTATTTGAATTAAAATTTAATAAAAGAATATGCCTTCAGGATTACCGTCTAAGATATGTGAAGTCTGCGGACTGCCTTTCAACTGGCGGAAAAAGTGGAAGAAAAACTGGGACGAAGTAAAATATTGCAGCGAAAGATGCCGGAAAAACAAAAAATCAATATCCTCTGGTTCACCCAGGATTTGAGAACGAGAGATTCTGAATCGTTATATAAAATTATGCAGGAAGATTTGCCTTTTCTTGCCGTCTATGTTTTTGACGCTGACTTTTTTGACCAAAAACAATTCGGTTTGAGAAAAATCGGGAAATACAGAGCAAAATTTCTTCTGGAAAGTGTAGAAGATCTAAAGCTGAATTTAACCAAACAAAATATTCCTTTTTTAGTAAAATACGGCAGAACAGATGAAGTCTTTAAAGAAATCTCCGGAGAATTCGAAATCGTAAAAATTTTCTGTCAGGAAGAATGGACAAAAGAAGAGATGGAGCTGCAAATAAAAATTCATCAGATTGTTCCATCTGCTTTTTGGATAAAATCCTATTCGCAGTTCCTGATCCATCCGCTTTTTGTTTTTAAAACGCTGGATAAAATTCCGATACTTTTTACGACATTCAGGCAGAAAATTGAGAAAAACATTCTGATTCGTCCGGAATTCCAGTCGGAAAACCTGATATACCGTAAGACTGAAATTCATTTTGAAAGTGACAAAATTACCCTTACATCCTTAGGTTTTAATGATTTTAAAACAGATGAAAGAAGCACTTTTCCTTTTTGCGGCGGTGAAAATGAAGCCCTGAAAAGATTAGATTCTTATTTTTCAGCAACCAACAACATAAGCCGGTATAAAGAAACACGCAACGGACTCACCGGGACAGAATACAGCTCGAAATTTTCTGCGTGGCTTGCTAATGGAAGTATTTCCGCCGTTACCATTTATCATGAAATCAAAAGATACGAAAAAGAATTTGGAAGTAATGATTCTACTTATTGGCTGATTTTCGAACTGCTTTGGCGGGATTTTTTCAGGTACGTTTCTTTACAGCATAAAGATTTGATCTTCAGTAAAAACGGAATTACGAACAGACAATACACTGCTGAAAACAATGATAAACTCCTCTTTCAATGGAGAGAAGGAAAAACATCTTCCGATTTCATTAATGCGAATATGCTCGAATTAAAAAATACCGGCTGGATGAGCAACAGAGGGCGGCAAAACGCGGCTTCTTATTTCTGCAAAATTATGAAGCAGGACTGGAGAATAGGAGCTGCTTATTTTGAGGAAATGCTGATTGATTATGACGTACACAGCAATTACGGCAACTGGATGTATCTTGCCGGCACCGGAAATGATAACCGTGACCGGACTTTCAATCCTGAAAAGCAGGCAGAACTATATGATCCCAAGCAAGAATTCCGAAGATTATGGCTAATACAGTAAAACATACCGCCCAGCTTATTTTTCCACATCAGCTTTTTAAGGATACTGATTATCTGGATAAAAGTCAGCCAGTGTTTCTGGTTGAAGAATTTCTATTTTTTAAACAATATTTATTTCATAAACAGAAGATCTCCTTTCACAGAGCGACCATGAAGTTTTATGAGAATGAGCTGAAAAAATCAGGCTTTGAAGTTGAATATATTGAAAGTTCATCGAAATTTTCGGATATCAGAAATTTAATTCCGGAACTTGAAAAAGAACATTTTGAAATAATCAAAACCACAGATGTCTGCGATAACTGGTTAGAAAAAAGACTCAAAGAGACGAAATTGAAATTAGAAATTCTCGATAGTCCTCTCTTTATCAATACCAAAAAAGAGCTCAAAGATTATTTTGAGAGTAAAAAATCCTACCATCAGACCGATTTCTACAAACAGCAGCGCATTACCCGGAATATCCTGATGAAAGCAGGAAAACCGCTTGGCGGAAAGTGGACTTACGACACCGAAAACCGGAAAAAATATCCGAAAAATAAGAAAGCTCCTCCGGTTCATTTCCCGGAAAACAATGAATATTACGAGGAAGCTAAAAAGTACACCGAAAAATATTTTGCCAAAAACTACGGAACATTAACGGATGAGCAGCTCTACCCCATTACTTTCAGAGAAGCTGAAAAATGGCTGAAACAATTCCTGGAAATACGTTTTCATGAATTTGGCGTTTATGAAGACAGCATTGTTGAAAAAGAACATTTTTTGCATCACAGCGTCCTTTCTCCCTTGATGAACGTTGGGTTGTTAACTGCCGAAAATGTACTGTTAAAAGCCATTTCGTTTGCTAAAGACAACGATATTCCGGTAAATTCTCTGGAAGGATTTGTTCGTCAGATTCTGGGTTGGCGGGAATTCGTTCGGGGCGTCTACCTTTATCGGGGAACGTATCAACGGAATAAAAATTACTGGAAACACAACAAAAAACTTCCGGAATCTTTTTACACAGCAAATATGGGAATCCGCCCGATTGACAGTTCGCTCCGGAAGATTCTGAAAACCGGTTATGCACATCATATTGAAAGACTGATGATTTTTGCCAATTTCATGAGTTTATGCCGGTTCAATCCGGATGAAGTGTATCAGTGGTTTATGGAGATGTTCATTGACTCTTACGATTGGGTGATGGTTCCGAATGTGTACGGTATGAGCAGCTTTTCGGATGGCGGAACAATGAGTACAAAACCCTACATCAGCGGCAGTAATTATATCAAAAAAATGAGCGATTATCCCGATGGTGACTGGGCAGAACAATGGGACGCCCTTTTCTGGAATTTTATTAATGACCATAAGAATTTCTTTGCTAAAAATCCGAGATTGGGAATGATGCTGAGAACATTAGAAAAAATGCCGGAGGAAAAACGAAACCAGCATTTTAAAATGGCAAAAGAGTTTATTGACAATTTGAAATAAATTTTACCGCAAAAATCACATGAACTGATTGAAAATAAATGTACATCGGGCTAAAGCCCGACGCAACTCACAGAATATAAATTCAATAAAAATGAACAAAAACCTCAACATACAGGAAATCGACAGAATCATAGAAATGGCGTGGGAAGACCGAACGCCGTTTGAAGCAATAAAATTTCAGTTTGGAACCAGTGAATCTGAAGTGATCGAAATTATGCGGAACGAACTTAAAGAATCAAGTTTCAGGCTTTGGAGAAAGAGAGTGAATTCGGGAGTAAGCCGGAAACACCTCAAAAAACGGAGTGAAGAAATCAGCCGGTTTAAATGCAGCAGACAAAAAGCGATCAGCAATAATAAAATTTCAAAACGATAATATGAAAAACCAAAGCAAAAAATCCTGCTTTGGTTTAACTAATTATTTTGATTTAAGTTCTATTAATTTTTTATGATCATTATTATCTGGTTTCCAAAATTTCTATTCATATTTAGAAAAATCTACAGCAAATATACACCTGTTGACCTGGCTTCCGTTTTGAGCTCCGGCATTAGGCTCATACTCCGTCAGACTCCATAAGTAACCATATTGAGATTCATAATAAAGGGATTCCGCTCCATACGGCCATCGGTAGCGAACGGTATCATCGGCTCCGTCTGTATAACGCGCCAATCTCGCATTTGAGCCATAAGAATTGCTTGGCGACCCCGTGCATGACAGCCATGTCCTGTTTCCTTTCCGAAACACGCCCTGTATGCCATGCGCATGATTATCCGCAAAGAGACTATTCTTTGGAGCGACTTCTACGATTCCTGTGTTTTGAAGTACTCCGCTCGCATTAATAGGAAAACCAAACACTTTAGGAACAATAGAAGCATCGGCACTGCCTGCATAATATTGCCCGGTCCACAAATGAGTTCCTTCATCATTCACCTGTACGGTAGAAAATGGATTGGCATTATTGATTTTTTGGTAACCAATCTGTGGCAAGATATAGCGGTAATTGAAAGCGAATAAATTTCCGTTAGCATCTTTTCCGCACTTATCATTGGTTGTATCGCCTGTACTGACTTCAATTATTTTATTCAAATCGAAAACGCGAACCCCTAAATTCGTACTGCTTAAATATATTTTACCTTTAAAATAAGCAATTCCACCGGCGTGTACATTTAACGGTGCATAGGAACCGTATTGCGAATAGGCGGTTGTATTTGCCGGAATATCCGGCTGCACCAACAGAATATGACGGTACGTAAGATAAGTGCCTGAGCTGGGGCTGATGTCAATGAGTGTAATTCGGGAGCCTTTAAACTCGGCATCATCTTTTGCATACCAGCTTACCAGAAGGTAGCGGACGCCATCTTTGGTAAATCCTGCAATTCCCTGCGGTCTCCAGATTGATGTCGTTTCATCATCGGTGTTCCAGCGGATTCCTCGCACCCTGTTTTCTTCAGGGACGTTGAATCCGTAGACCTCGGTGTAGGCATTCCCGCCGATCGCCTGACGGTTTTTGTCAACCTGAGACGGGTTTAAAAAACTAAAACCGGAATTGATATAAGCACTTGTATCAACATAAGGATTGACCGTAACATCTGCAGCTTCTTTACTTGCAATGGCTTTCGAAGAAAGTTCTTCTCCCACTGAAGCTGAGGCAAATTCATCATTCTGACATCCGACGCCTGTCACGGCAAGCAAAAGCATCCATCCGAGGACTTGTTTCTGAATCATAAGTAATTTAATTTAATCGTTATAAATTGCTTGCGAAACTATCGGATTCTCTTTTTATTCAGATCTCGTAAGCGTTAACTATGTATTAAATTTATGATTCAATATTCAGGATAAGATGTGACTGAAGTTAAATTTATTGTTTGAAATCAGTTAGCCACTGATAACATTAAAATAGCATTATATACAAATTCACTATCAATGAAAATAAAATTAAAATAATTGTCTCTTTAAAATAGTGATATTTCTTTTTATAAAAAACGGCAAGCAAATATGAAATCAACAAAAAGAAAAGTCCTATTGTCGTTAAGAATATAGTTCTGGTTATCAGTGCCGGATAAAATTCATTTTCAACAATTTCTTCCCAGTCCTCTTTACTTCCCATCCAGAAGTTGGCAAAAAAAAGCAAAGCAAGTATTGTTAATAAATACACTATACCTTTTAAAACAATATAAAAACTATCATTTTTTATTTTTTCCATCTTGGCCATAAATAATTTATTGATGTTGTGATGTGAATTGTTGGGCTGTTTAACTGCTTTCTGTGAGACATCTTATGAAGATTTTAAAAAGAAGTCATTAAAATCTCTATATGAACTAATTGCTGAGAAGAAAGATCATCATTTATAATTTTTATCACTGGTCCACTGGACAGAAGTAATGAATCAGTTGTCATAAATTTTACAGTATAATTTCCGTTGAGTGAATCTAATAAATTAAATCTAAATATGTTATTATTAGTTTTTAACCTTTCCCCAACGATTTTATTAGAATGTTGTTCTAAAAAACCTTTTTCATTTAAATAGAGTTTATTAATATTAACTTTTTTAATAATTGTATATTTTTTTTTAAATTAATTATTTTGATGTTTTTCAAATCCCAAACACCTCCAATGTATTTTGTTTTTTGATATTTTTTTTCTGTTGGTTTAGAGACGAAGATATATTCAACATTTGTAGGAGCAATATTACTTCCGTCTTTCTTATTGTTTTCTTCTTTACAAGAAACCCAAATTAAAATAAATCCAAAAAAAAGATTGTGATTCAATCTTTTTAATAAGATATTTTGATTCATCCCTCTTGATATTTCTATATATTTTCCCACTAAGGTTTTGCGTATTTCATTCTTTTTATCAATTGGGTAGAATGATAACCATCAAGACCGGAACCTGCAACGGTACCTGCCTTTTCAATATCAAAAATACCCTGATCTGCATCCCAGATTTCATTGGGAAAATATAATTCCACAATTTCGCCGACTATCAATTGGGTATTGTTAATCTCAATAGGAATAATATCTTTCAGGTACAAACCAATTTTTATATTCGATTCCTGAACATACGGTGCTAAAAATTCATTTTTATATTGAGCATTCAGTCCGGTAGCATCAAATTCCGACTGTTCTTTTTTATACCGTGCTGAAGTCTGGTGCGCTTTTTCGAAAATATCTGCATTAACGTGATTAATAGTATAGCATCCTGTTTCTTTTATATTTTCCAGCGTATGCCTTTCGACGGAATCAGGCCGGGAAATAAAACCCATTAAGGCAGGATCGGCTCCAAGATGTATTACAGAATTAAAGACCGCGAGATTGGTTTGACCGCCCTTATCTACCGTTCCGATTAAATTAAGACTTTTAAAACCGCTTAGGGAATTGATCAGTGCTGTTCTTGCCCTTTTCTCCATATTGGCAATCTGCTGGTTGGTAAAATGTGTTAACATCAATGAGTGAAATTATTTTTTATTGATTACTATTAATATGATTTTGCTAAACTTTCAAAACACCGCTCTCTTTTTTAGCATTTTAAAAACAACATTGACCAAAATGAATACTGCAGTTACTATGGCCGAAATATACACTGTATAATTAGAATGCTGATTGGCGACTGCAATAGCGATCAATGCCCAGACTGCCACTAATGCAAACACGCTCATATTCATCTTCCAGATCATATATAAATGGATTACCGCCGCAATAACGAACATGGAGATCGTCCAGGCAGTTTCGGAAATCCCGAAACCTGTCCATTCGATTTTTTTCAGATATGCTGCTGTATTTGCAATCAGTGCTACGGAAATCCAACCCGAATAGATATAAAAAGGCCAGCGAAGGAAAATTGCTGTTTTAAAATCCCCGGATTCTATAAGATCCCGGTTGTTGAGAATAATTTTAAGTAAAGAGATAAATAAGACAACCATGACCGGAATTGTAAGTAAGGTATACTCGTATAACCAGGTAAATATCCAAAGGCTGTTTGCAATGCATGAAATGATAAACCACCAGCCAACATTTAAAACAACTTTTTCTTTGTCATCCGTATTTTTCGTGAATGGTCCGTAATAGATCACAAAACCCAAAAGACCCAGATAAATAAGTCCCCAGATGGAAAAAGCATATCCTGCAGGGGTAAACAGATTCTGAAATTTTGCAGAAATACTGCTCATTGTTTCACCATTAAGGATTCCGGTGTTTGAAAGGTAGTTGATGCCAATTGTTGCAACCAGAACGACGATATTTAAAATCTTCAGTAGCCTTGCCATAATGTATTTTTTAGAGCGCTTTTTAGAATTTATTTTACCGTTAAATTACTCATTTTTTTTAAGCCGAAATCATCAAAAAGTAAATTATTACAGACAAAATCACTACCTTTTGGGTACATTTTTTAAGGGCGTCTTATCATAGTGTATCCAGAAAAAATAATTTGAAAAATAATTATACTTCATCTCCATTATAAAGTAATTTACATCATGTATTCAATTCTTGAAAAATTTATCCGAAGCAAAGGCGATATCTCTTCACAGGAAATGGAGACCGTAAAATCTTTTTTCACAAAGCTTACAACCGAACGAAACGAAATACTGATCCAATATGATCAGGTATGCAGATATTATTACTTTATCAACAAAGGATGTATCCGGCTGTTCACTACCACGAAGGATGGTGCAGACACCTCAAGGTACTTTGCATTTGAAGGGAGCTTTGCTACTGCTTTGCCAAGCTTTATTGATCAGAAACCGGCTCACGAGTATCTGCAGACGATTGAAAAATCGGAGTTACTCTGTATTTCGAGGAGGGATTTTTATCATTTGGTTGAAACGATACCTCAATTTGCCAAAGTATACACTGAAATTTTGGAGCTCGGATTTATTGTAGCCCAAAAGAGGATCTACGGATTTCAGGGTTTTGATGCCTTCGAGAAAGTGAAATGGCTCATTGAACATCAGCCCCAGCTTTTACTCCGGGTATCCAATAAAATGGCAGCTTCTTATCTGGGAATATCTCCTTCAACATTAAGCAGGATAAAATCAAAACTATAAAACGTTGACATAAGGCAACGTTTTTGTTTTTTGGCGGAGTTAATTTTGTAAAAGGTATTTAGAAATAATCCAACATCAAATAATTTAAATTTAAAACCAATACAAAATGAAATCATTCATCGTTACGATCTTATTTACGTTTTTGTGGATAGGAATTTCTGCACAGAAAAATAATTTCCAGCTTTCAACTCATATCCTGGACGTTTCCAGAGGCGTTCCTGCCACAGGGGTCAGTATAAAGCTAGAAAAATACAGTGAACAGTCGAAAACCTGGAATTTTGTGGATGAAAAAAAGACCGATACAAATGGAAGAATCTCAGATTTCCTTCCAGCAGAAAATAAAAATATGGGTATTTTTAAATTGATCTATTATACGAAAGATTATTTCAACAAAAATAACACGGAAAGTTTTTATCCATATATCGAGGTCGTATTTGAAATCAGGGATACAAACCATTACCATGTTCCTATAACACTTTCGGCGTATGGTTATTCTACATACAGAGGAAGCTGATTGAATAGCCATTGAAAATTCAGACTCCCGTATTTCAAATTGAGGAATTATAAAAATAAAAAAGGAAAAAGCAATTAAAATGCTTTTTCCTTTAAGGTGACCCCGGAGGGATTCGAACCCCCAACCGACGGAGCCGAAATCCGTTATTCTATCCAGTTGAACTACGGAGCCATTTTATAAATGATAACTGATGAATTATAAATGATTAATCATTCATCAATTATATCTATCAATTATATTAGAATGTAATCTTCACACCTCCCAAAATCTGCGCCCCAAGTACTTTATAGCCCTTATAGGTTTGGTATTTTGAGTTCAAAAGATTATTTCCGAGTGCGAAAATACTGAAATTTTTGTGAATTTTATACTCTGCCGACAAGTTTAAATCTGCATACCCCCCAACTTTATCATTCGTATCCTCGGTAGACAGGTAGGTTACCGGACTTCCAACTCCCTCAAGCACAAAGGAATTCGTTGTTCTGTCACTGGCAAAAATCCCTTTAAAACCAAGCATTAATTTTTGATCCAGCATGGTATATTTTGCCCCGATGGATGCCGTTACAAGCGGTACATTATAAATATCCGAGTAATTATCAAGGTCAAATTTGGTGAATTTCACTTCCGTATCCAGGATAAGGTTGGCCAACGGGAAATATTGAAGGCTTCCTTTAATGTCGCCTACATTTCCGTTGTCATAAACAGCAGAAAAAGTATTGGCAAAGTTATAAGCGGAACGGTTCTCCGAAGTATAATCGAAGAGATCATTTGCTCTGAAGAACATAATATCATTCATTTTTCCATAGCCTGCAGAAACATCATATTTAAACATTTCGTCGATATCTCCTCTTAAACCTACATAAAAATGGTATTTTGTCTCGGTAGGCCTCAGGTACTGATCGGAAACGATGAAAGGATTTTGCTGTAAAAGATCGGCATACGTATTGAGCTTAAGACCTCCGTCTACCCCACCGTAGAATTTAAACTCATCAGCGGCGGCATACTGGAATTCAGCCTGAGGAAACCAGTACGTTTTATTATTTTTCAACTGTTCAGCCATCATCGCATTCTGATTTTTTGAATTCAAAAATGCGAAGGAAGAACCTAACATTAAGTAAGAATCTCCTTTTCTGAAAGTTACTTTCGGAGCAAGATTCAGGTTAACAAAGTTGGATGTATTTTTATCGACAATGGCAAATTCACTTTTCACGGCCTCTACACCTACTCCCAGATCAGCATTCAGGTTAATTCCTGATTTGCCGATTTCCACTGCATGTTTTGATAAGTTGGCCAAAACGGAAACCTGGTTTTCCTGTGCATCGAAATGGTCTTTCAGGAAAGATGATTTTACCCGTACATCATTCAGGATTTCATTAGAATAAAAATCATAATATCCGTTTACCTTGAACTGATTCACCCTTTGGTCAAGATCAACATCCCCCGGTTCAAGAGCATAAATTCCGTAGTAATTGTAGCTGTCTAATCCATATTCAGCATTTAGGTTGAATTTCCCCTTATCTCCGTAAGAATTGAGGAAAGCACCTAATGTTGTAGAACTTTGCTTGGAATCCCAGTCATACACCTTTTTCAGGCCTTGTGTGGAAAGAAAATGAGCATCAACACCCACTTCGATTTTGTTTTCCAGTGTTTTGGAAATATTGGCATCTCCGAGAATTTTCCCGTAATTCCCCATTCCGAACTGGATATAATTATTTTGTGCAGAACCTTCAAATTTTGGCGTCACATCCTGTCCCTGGATCGTAGAGGTTTTAAAATCGGAAACCGCAGGAACATCCGTAATTCTGTATTGTACAGGATTCTGGGATTTTTCTTCCGGCGGATAATTTTTAATCGTTTCTACTGAAGTTTTCTTTTTTTCGATCTTCTTTACTTCCGGTTCTCTTTTTTTATTAAGAATCAGTTTTTCTTCTTTGATCTGGGAAAACGCCACCGAGGAAAACCCTAAAAATATAATGGATAATAATTGAATTCTTTTATTCATTTTTACAATAGGTATTAATGTATAATGTGGGATGTATAATGTATCTGAACGCTACATTTTACTTTTTACACTCTACGTTTTACATTTTATACTTTTATTTTTTAATCTGCTTTTTCACTTCTTTTGCTTCCGCTACGATTTCAGGGAAATCCTTGTAGTTCTCGATAATCTGATCGCAGGTATAACTTGCCTGGTAATTATCTTTTAAACCTACATAGTTTTTCGCCATTAACACAAGCGCTTTGGCACCCCAGTATTCTTCGGAAGAATAATTATTGGCCAGCCTGAAAATGGTTTCGTTGGAAGATTTGAAAGCCTTTGCTTTATTCTGATAAAATGCTTTTGCATAAAGCGATTCTGCCGCAACTTCCGTGTTGGAAGATTTTTCCAGTGAAGCGTAAGCCGTCTGTGCATCCTTATCTTTCCCTGAATTCATCAGGCTTCTTGCCTTAATCACTTTTGCAGTTTCAATAACGGCTGCTGAGTTTTTGCTGTTGGCAATTACCGCATCTGCAAGTTTTTCAGCTTCCGAAAAATTCTTTTCTTCTGCATATAACTTCATCAGTTCCACATTCGCATAGTTTTTAACATTTACGTTTGAAGAATTTCTGATATTTTCTAAATATTTTCTCGCTTCTGCCGAATCACCCTGTGCAATATAAATCTGTGCAAGACGGGTTTGCGCATCATCCTGATAATCGTTTTGCACATTGGCAATTTCCTGTAAAACCAACAATGCTTTTGTTGTATTTTTTGTCTGGTAATAACTTTCTCCAAGCTCATACTTAGCCTGGTAAAGACCTTCTCCTGTAGGATTCTGCGTTAAATATTTTTCATAATAAGAAATCGCGTTTTTGTAGTCTTTTTTAGCAAAATACTGTTTTGCTGTAGAAAGGTTGATTTCGTCAATTTCAGAAGCATCGATATTTACACCTATATTTCTGGCGAAACTTTCATATCCTGCAACGTCGCCGTTTTTAGTGAAGATCGGTTTTGCAGCCTGTACAATTTTTTCAGCGTACGCTGTATTTCTGTACTGCTCACCAAGAGATCTTAATTCAGATAATGCTTTATCATTCTGATTTAAATCAATATAATTCTGAGCCCTGTAAATTGACGCATTGGCTACAAGATCCTTATCAGATGAACTTCTGATTACTTTGGCGAAAAAGTCATTCGAGTTGGCAAAATCATCCTGCGCCGCGTACGCTGTTCCGATTTCGTATTGGGCATCATCATAATATTCAGAATCCGGATATTTTGACAGAAGGTTTTTCAGGTTAGAGATCTTTGCCTGCGTATCGCCTTTAAATCCTAGAGCCATTGCCTTTTGATACAATGTATAATCTGTAGCATCTTCATTTTTTTCGTAGATGGCAATCGCCTCATTCAGATTATTATTGGCGTAATTGATGTCTCCAAGACGAAGCTCCGCATCATTTTTAAATTCAGGTTTCGGATTTTTTAAATATTGGGTAAAATACTGTTCTGCCTGATCAAACTTTTTAGACTTGAAATAAGCGTATCCCAAATCGTAAGGAAGCTGCTGCTTCTCAGGGAAATTTTCGTTCAACAGCTTTTCGTAGCGTACAATTGCAGAAGGATAATTTCCTTTTTGGTAATACACCTGTCCGAGCCAGTACAACGCTCTGTTGTTAAATTCTTTATTAATATTAAATCCTAAACTTCTCAGGAAATACTGTTCCGCTTCATCATAATTTCCTTTGTTGAATTCTTCTGTTCCCAATAAATAAGAAACCTCCTGGTCAATTTTATTAATTTCCGGGGATGAATTCTGAAGCCTGTCTATTGCGTTCAGCGTTTCTTTATAATTTCCGGAATACAGATAAGACTTTACCAGAAGCGATCTCATCTCTGAAGCATTCGTATTCGGATTTTCGTTGATATAATTCTGAATTACCGTAGAAGCACTTTCAAAAGGGTTCCCGATATCGTAGCTTAATTTCGCATACTGTTCATGGGCAAGCTTCTTCACTTTCGGATCATAATTCATCTGATAGGACGAACGGAAAGCGGAAAGCGCTTCCTGCTTTTTATCAACTGCGAGATAGGCATTTCCAAGCTGATAATAAGCATTTTGAGCCAGTGCAGAATTGCTGTTTAACAATTGATTATAGTATGAAACTGCTTCATCATATTTTTTAAGCTGGGCCGCCACAAATCCCATTTCATAAAGATCATTTTCCGAAGGATTCTGCTGAACGCTCAGATAATCCTTAAGATGAGGATATGCAGAAGTATAATCCCCTTGCATAAAATAACTTTCGCCGATGATTTTGTGAACTTCCGCTTTATAAGATTCTGAAATATCTTCATTCAATAAAGCCGTTCCTTCTGAAATTGCCTTGCCATAATCCTTATCATTATAATACATCTGAACATAGTAAGGACGAACGAGCTTTGAATATTTAGGCTGGTCTTTTACCGAGTCAAAATACTGGAATGCTTTATCATTCTGCCGGTCGGAATAATATAAGTGTCCGAGCATGTAAGCGATGTCGCCTTTCTGAGATTCATCTGCCGTTTTATAAGCTTCTTCGAGGGCATCGGTTGCCCCTTTGGAATCTCCCATCATAAATTTGGCGTAGCCTAATTTAAGGACATACTGCGTATTTTCTTCTTTTGAAAGCTGATACTGGTTAACTTTTTTAAGCGTTTCCAATGCTTTAGGAAAATCCTTTTTAGCAAGATAATAATCGGCCAGCGGTAAATTAGCCTGCGCAAAATACGCCGAGTTCGGATATTCTTTAATAAAAGCCGTTAAACCTTCTTCCGCATGATTTTTCTGAAGAATTACACCGATGACATTATCAAAAAACTGCGCTGCTTCCTGTTTTGACCTGGACAAGTTCTGGTTGTAGAAATACTGTCTGGCATATTCGTATTGAGAAGCGTTGTATATTTTGGTCTGATAAAGATTTTCAGCGAGATTGAATCTGTAGTTTTCTTTTTGGGTAAAGTACTGAGACTGCTGTGCATCGGAAATTCCGAAATAGAACACCGCAGCCGCTAAGAGTATTTTTTTTGATTTCATTAATTTTAAATTTTAAAATGTTTAAGACTGATAATCAGGTCTAATATATTTAAAATTCTGTGGAAAAATTATCCACAATCCATCAACGAAAATATTGAAAAGATATTGTATAAACAAGCCTTTTAACACATTGTTAATAAGTGGATAATTTTTTAAGACTTCTTAACTTTTCGCCAAGAAACCTTAAGAAAATCTGAATTATTTCAGATAAATAATTACATTTGCTTTTTTCAAATCAAATTTTAGAATTGAATGAGTCAGCTATTTAGAAGGAAAATCTATTCAGATTCAGACACATCCACGAGCCTGCACAGGGTTTTAGGAGTCTGGGATATTGTGTTTTTTGGTATTGCGGCGATTATAGGTGCAGGGAGTTTCAGCAGTTTGGGAGAGGCCGTTTTTCGAGGAGGTCCCGGAGTTATTTTACTGTATCTGATTTGTGGTTTTGCCTGCGGATTTACTGCGCTCTGCTATGCTGAATTTGCCAGCAGGATTCCTACTGCAGGTTCTGCCTATACGTATGCGTACGCCAGTTTCGGGGAACTTATTGCATGGGTCATCGGATGGGCGCTCATTATGGAATATTCCTTCGGAAATATCTATGTGGCATTTTCCTGGTCAGATTATTTTACCAGTTTTTTAGAAAGAATGGGAATGCATATTCCGGATTACCTTACCTGCAGCTATACGGAAGCCAAAAAAGCTTTTATGAACGGCTCTGAAAACAAAGAACTGATCAACGCATGGACAAATGCTCCTTTATTAGGAAGCTTAAAATTCATTGTTGATGTACCTGCTTTGGTAATCAACGGGCTCATTACCTGGTTATGTTATGTTGGGGTTAAAGAAAGTAAAAACTTCAATAACGTATTGGTGATCCTGAAACTTGCAGTGATTGTTTTAGTGATTCTGGTAGGTTTTGCATACATCAATACGGATAACTGGACGCCTGTAAATCCTGAAACTCAGGTAGCTTCTTTTATGCCGAATGGTTTTGCAGGGGTTATGAGTGCAGTCTCGGGCGTATTCTTCGCTTACATCGGTTTTGATGCTTTAAGCGTGCTTTCCGAAGAGACGAAAGATCCGCAGCGAACGTTACCGAAAGGGATGATTATTTCTTTGGTATTGTGTACTTTTATTTATATCGCATTAACGCTTGTTTTAACAGGTATGGTCGATTACCGCAAATTCGACGGTGTGGGAGATCCGCTTTCCTTTATCTTTGAAAAATCCAATGCCAATGTTGCCTGGATGGAACTTGTAGTATCTTTCGTTGCCATAATTGCCATTACAACCGTTCTTCTGGTTTTCCAGATGGGCCAGCCGAGAATCTGGTACGCCATGAGCCGTGACGGACTGATGTCCCCGAAGTTTCAGAAGGTACATCCGAAATATAAAACCCCTTCTTATGCAACCGTAGTTACGGGAATTGTAGTTGGTATTCCTATATTATTTACGGATAAAAGCTTCATTCTCGATTTTACAAGTATCGGGACTATTTTTGCATTTGTGTTAGTTTGCGCAGGTGTTCTGATGCTTCCTGCAAAAGAGAAACTGAAAGGCAGATTCCATCTTCCTTATATTAATGGTAAAATTATTTTCCCGGTTATTTTCATCGGAAGTTTGATCGGTTTCTATTTCTGGCAGCCTGAGTTTTTCCATACACTAATGGACTGGAAAGATCCGAAAGAAGGTGAATTCAGAGCTTCGATCTTTTTCTTTATTCTGATCAATCTGGTGTTGTGCATCTTTACTTTTATTAAGAATTTCTCGTTGATTCCATTGGTTGGTTTAAGCTCATGCCTGTATCTTTTAACCGGGATGAGCCACGACAACTGGTTCTGGTTCGGGCTTTGGTTTGCTATCGGACTGATTATTTATTTCTGCTACGGATACAGAAACAGTAAGCTCAGAAAAGCTTAATTAAAATATACGGAAGCCGGATTCTTTATTGATTCCGGCTTTTTATTTCTTCAACATTGGCGAACTTCTTGCTTTAGCTTTTCAATAATCTAAACTACAAATGCCATGTCTGAAAGAATAAAAACATTCAGGGAGTTTTACCAATTTTACCTCACTGAGCACAGTAAAATGGGAACCCGTATTTTCCATTTCATAGGGATTTTATTAGTATTTTTCGTCATCGGGTACGTCATAAGTTCCGGAAAAGAAAGATTTTTATGGTACGTTCCGATATTCGGGTACGGTTTTGCATGGTTCAGTCACGCAGTTATCGAAAAGAATAAACCAGCAACATTTCGCTATCCGTTATGGTCGTTAATTTCTGATTTTAGACTTTTCTTTGAGCTTTTAATCGGAAAACAGAAATTCACGGGAATTCCAGTTCCGAAAAAAACGGAAGAGATTTAAAAACTTTTATAATAATAATAATTTCGGCGGGTTTGCTTTGCAAACCCGCCGAAATTTTACGTTAGACCTTACTTGAATCTTTTCTTAAAATTAAACTTTAGCATGTTCATCAGACCCGGTTCAATAATATCGATTCCTAAACCGAAATTGCTGTCTGCAACCGTGTGATGATCCGTACGGAATTTCTCAAATTCATCCTGCGGAATTTCAAGATTAACAAGAGGGTTGTATTCTATAGATACCGTTGCACCGTTTTTCGTTATCTTCTTCCGGCTTTTAAAATCAAAATAAGGATTGTTGATGGTACTTTCCTGCACCGTATATTTTTCCTCCGTATCGATCTTCTGGTCGGTATACAGACTGATCTCATACTTTTCACTGTCGAAATTATGCCAGAAAGGAAGATCTTTATGAATAAAATTCCGTGCGCTTGCTTTTACCAGATTCCGGTCGAAGTACATGAGAAAACGGTTGTTTTTAGGATCTGTATAATACGGATTTTCTATAACAGACTGGTACTGAATTTTAAATTCGTTGCGTTGTTTATCATCACTCACGATATCAATTGAAGCGTCTTTAAAAATATCCCTGATATCCGTTCCGTTTCTGTCACCCGAATAATTCAGGCTGTAAAAAAGGAAATTGTTCCAGCTGTCGATAACTTCCCGTCTGTTTGTATTTTTAAAATACCTTCTCATGGCATTGGCGCGGTTGCCTTTATACGTTGTGGTGAGTGTCAGTTTTCCTATTGAATTCTGAGCCCGGAAATCAACCTTTTCATCGACGCAGAAATAAGGATAACGGTACGGCTTTCTTTGCTTCAGTTCCTGATCGGGTTTAACTTCGAGGTAGTGCATGAAGTAAATAAACCCACGGTTTTCAAGCGTTCCGAATTCATCACGTATCGTAGCGTCTATAAAAAACTCTTCTCCTTTATGATTAATTTTCACAATCGCATGATTGAATGTTAGAAGAGAAGGGAGATAATATTTAATATAAAAATCCGTATGGAAATTTACCAGTACAATAGAAGCGTCTACCCCGATATAATCCAGAATAACTTTTAAAAGCACAGATTTGGCTTTACAGTCACCCTGTTTGTTTTCATAGGTGATGGCAGGTTCCTGCGGTTTGTGGCCGTTCATTTCATCGGCATTGAAAATGTAATAGATATTATTCTGTACATATTCAATCGCGAACTGTATTTTGTCGTCAAGATCAGGTAAGGCATCAAGTTTTTCGATAAGAGCCGGTGCAAAATCTTTCAGAGTGGCTGTATCAAAAATTTCCTGGTAAATAGGCGCAATATAATTGGAAAGTTCTTTCCAGTTGTTAGCTGTGGCGAAATCAATAAAAGGAAAAATCTCCCGACTGGCATCTACCGGATTGATATAATTGTTTTCTTCAAAAATAAATTTTTCACCCTTTTCAAGATAATGAATTTCCGGTTCCAGAACATTGCCGTTTTCATCCCTGAAGAATGTTTTCTTATACGCAATCTTTTCATTCCGCTCATTAATGAAGGTAAAAGTATACCTGCCGTATGCCCAGTAGTTGTCGGGGCTTACCCAAACATATTTTGAAAATTCTTTTCTCAGAAAATCACGTTCGGTAAATGGTTTTACTCTTGAATCTTCAAGAATCAGGACGTCATACAACCGCAGATCTTTTATGGTAATATTGATCTTCTTGTTGCTGCTCAGGATTCCGCCGCTGCTGTGGTTCTCGCTGTCCAGCACTTTAATTTTAGTATCCGGAATTTTATCGATCAAAATACCGTCTCTTAAAACACTGATGCGGTGAATATTATAGACTTCATTTTCTTCGACCACAATATCGGAAACTGAGGCTCTTTCAAGATTAGCAGGCTCATTTAAAGTGTATGCCATGCAGACATATTCACTGTTTTCGGTATTGCTGGTGTGATATTTTTTATCTAAGAAATAACAAAAATCCTTTCCTTCATTGTTTTGCTGTCGGGCAAAATCGGAATCCTGTATTCTGCTTATGAGTTCCTGATCATTAATATTTCCTGCCCATTCTTCCGATTTTCGGATTCTGTAATTTTCAATTTCAATCTGATTATCCATATAATGTTTACTGTTGTGTTTGGTAAAAAAAAGAAAGGTTAAATTAAGTATTTAAAATTGTAAAAACAAGTGTGGAAAATGTTAAGATAACTTAAAAGTACGGCACTTTATTTAACCGCAAAAGGAGCAAAAGATATAATATTTATTTAAAATTTATTATTAAGTTAGAAAAAAAGAAAAATCTAAGTCTTAAAAATATTTGATTTTGAAATCCTTGTATAAGTGTATATCTAAGCATTGCCTCTTTGCGGTAAATTTGCAGCCATATCCGGCAGATTTTCAGGACAAAAAAATAACCTCAGCAAAACTGAGGTTTATATGTTACAGATCGTTATTGGTATTGTGTGTATGATCTTTTGGCGGTTTTGGATAATTTCCTTTGGTAACCTCTCCTACCGTGTTTGCGGCGGTCATTGCTACCACAAGATCATTCAGCATATTGCTTGCGGCCGTTGGTGAATTCGGGAGAAGAACAAGATTACTCCTATTGCTTGAGCCTACAGAATGTAAGGTATCATAATGTTGTGTAACTACAATTAATGCAGAAGCTTCGTGGGAGTTGATTTCAACATTATTCAGCATTCGTACGGATTCTTCAAGACCTTTGGCAATTTCTCTTCTCTGGTCTGCAATACCTTGTCCCTGCAATTTTTTAGATTCGGCTTCGGCTTTCGCTACAGCAACAATTCTGATTCTTTGAGCTTCAGATTCATATTCTGCCGCGGTTTTTTCTCTTTCCGCCGCATTGATTCTGTTCATGGCATGTTTTACCTGCTCATCAGGATCAATATCCGTTACTAATGCTTTAATAATATCGTAACCATAGCTTTGCATAGCTTCCTGCAACTCTCCTTTTACCGCAATCGCGATATCATCCTTTTTTACGAAAACATCATCCAGCTTCAGCTTAGGAACTTCCGCCCTAACGACATCAAACACGTAAGAAGTAATTTGGTTTTCAGGGTTTTCCAGACGGTAATATGCGTCACCAACCTGTGTTCTGATCACCTGATACTGAACCGAGATTTTCATTTTAATGAAAACATTATCGAGGGTTTTGGTATCGATCATGACATCTAGCTGCTGAATTCGCAAATTCAGTCTTTTGGCAATCTGATCAATAATCGGTAATTTAAGATGAAGACCCGAATGCTTCACAGCCTGGAATTTTCCGAAGCGTTCGATGATGGCTGCGGTTTCCTGTTTTACCACGAAGAAGGAAGCAAATAAAATAATTAATCCGATAAAAATAATAGGTACTAAAAAAAGGCTCATAGTCATAATTTTTTAATATGAATTTGTATTCTTTATAAAGATATGGTTTTTAGATTGAAAAAGAAAACCGAACACTTTGTGCGCCCGGTTTTAATTAATCGTTCTATGAAAATCTTATCATTTACCACAAAAAGAAGGTTAAATTTAATGACTCAAAAATGTTTTATAGTAATATTTAATCCAGCAGGAGATAGAATAGTTTTTTTAAGTTTACATTCAATTACATCGTCATCCCAATATCAATTCCTTTTATTTTACGGTAGAGATCCGTGGCATAATTATCCGTCATTCCCGAAACAAAATCAATAACACCCAACACTTTCTGATAATCGGTCCCGTCTTTATATTCAAACTGCTGCGGAAGTAGTTTTAAGGCTTTTTTGTCATAAGACTTTCTTTCGTTCTCATGCTTCAGAATAGAAGGAATAAAATGATCCAAAAGCTCATACATTACGTTATAACCTGCATTTTCGATTTCAACCACAGCTTTATGATTGTATATTTTCTCGATGGAAAAACTTTCAATATCCTGTAAGGTGGTATTTTCGGTTTTATAAAGATCCAAAAGGGCTTTATCCAGATTTCCTTCCAGAATTTTATCAAAATTCTGCTTGTACATTTCCAGCGATTTATTAATCAGCGCATTGATCACCTTGGCACGGAGATAAGAGATCTGCTCATTTTCGTTGGATATGGAATTCAGTTTTGTTTCAATTCTTTGCACATCGTCCGTTTCAGATTTTACCAATTCGAAAAACAGGTTTTTGCAATCGGCGGTAGATACGATTCCTAGGCGGTGTGCGTCTTCCATATCAATAATATTATAACAGATATCATCAGCCGCTTCTACCAGCCATACAAAAGGGTGCCTTTTGAAAATATGAGGATCTTCGCTTTCTGAAATCAGATTCGTTTCTTTAGCAATTTCCAGAAAAATATCTTTTTCATTCTGAAAAAAGCCGAATTTTTTACGGTGAATGAAACCTTTCTTTTTAGCGATGGCTTCACACGGATATTTGGCGATACTTGCCAGCGTTGAAAACGTAAGCTGTATACCTCCCGCATCTTTACCCTGCTGTTGCTGCGCCAACACTCTGATCGCATTGGCATTTCCTTCAAAATTCATCAGGTCGGCCCATTCTTTTTCATTGAATTTTGGCTTCAGGTCAGACTCATTCCTTTCAAAATAGCTTGCAATAGCATCTTCACCGGAATGCCCGAAAGCGGGATTTCCTACATCATGACAAAGACACGCCGCAGCAATCACATTTCCTAAGTTATGAAGGTAAAAACTTTTAGCATCTTCCGTAAGGTCGTTTTTATACTGATCGTGGATGAACTCCCCCATTACGCTTCCCAAACTGCGTCCTACAGACGAAACTTCCAGTGAATGCGTAAGACGGTTGTGCACAAAAACACTTCCCGGCAAAGGAAAGACCTGGGTTTTGTTCTGAAGTCTCCTGAATGCAGATGAAAAAATAATTCGGTCAAAGTCTCTCTGGAAATCCGTTCTCGAAGCTTTCGTATTCGGATTGTTGCCTGTACGCTGATTCGTGAAAATCTGGTTTAAGTTCATCATGCGCCAAAATTACTTCAAATTTTGTTTTTTTTCGACACATCCGGTCATTTTTTGTTACGAGCAGACGTTCTTAGTTTCCTTCCAGATTTGTTATGGCAGAATTATTGTTATTTCGACAATAAAAGAACATCATGCCCGAAGGTCCTTCCATACTTTTAATGAAAGAAAGCATTCAAAAATTTGAAGGCGGAAAAGTGCTTGAAGCCACCGGAAATGCCAAGATAGAAAAGGAGATTCTGGTCGCACAAACCCTTAATGAGATAAAAACTTTCGGAAAACAAACCTATCTTATATTTGATAACATTGCCGTAAGAATTCACCTGCTGATGTTCGGTTCTCACAGTGTTGATGAACAGACGAAACCTGACCGTCAGCTCAGATTATCTTTACTATTTTCCGAAGGGAGTATCTATTTCTATACCTGTCATGTAAAAATGGTAGATAAAGAATTTTTAGAAAGCATTGATTGGGAAGCCGATGTTATGAGCGATGTCTGGAATCCGGCAAAAGCTATCGAAAAACTGAAATCAAATCCCGAAATGATGGTTTGCGACGCGTTGATGGATCAGGATATTTTTTCCGGAGTTGGCAATATTATTAAAAATGAAGTTCTCTTCAGAATCGGTGTACATCCTGAAAGCCTTTTAGGCAAAATGCCGGATAAAAAAATAAAGGAACTGATTAAAGAAGCCCGAAATTACAGCTTTGATTTTCTGGAGTGGAAAAGAGAGTTTACGCTTAAAAAGCACTGGCTGGCTCATACTAAGAAAAACTGCCCGAAATGCGGACAAAAATTCATCAAAAAGCAGACTGGCAAAGGGAAAAGAAGAAGTTTTTTCTGCGAAACCGATCAGAAATTATATCAATAATATCCGTCATCTCCCCATTCATTACTTTTTTAAAAATATTCAATTCGAATCACATCTTCTTCGGTAAATAACACATTTACAGCAATATTTCGTTTCCATTTTTCCGAATTTTTTTCACCATTGCAGGATTAAAGATTAAATTTTATTCATATTTAAATAATTTAATCAAATTCAGGTGATTTAAATCAGGTTTTATTTGATGCTATGCGATGCATTTTGATTATTAAGTTTTGAAGCTTAAATACTATCTTTTAATAAATTCATAAAATTCAGTCAAAAAATTAATAAATTCATAAATAAATTTTCCGGTTTATATTAAATTTATGTAAACCTATTTTAACCCAAAAGTTAATTTAACAGCCATAAAACACTGATATACATCATGATTTTTATTTTCAGGTGTCATTTTATTGTCGTAATATTGCAATATCAAATCAACAATAATTAATCAAATAATTAAAAATACAATAAAATGATAGCTTACATCGGAATCGCAACATGTTTAGTCGTTTTTTCTTCTTATTTCGCAACAGTTAAGAGAGAAGAAAGAAACTAATTTAAATTCTGCGGCTGCAAGTAGCCTAAGAACTCACAAATGAATTATATTGTTTATGTTTTCAACCTTTAACGGTTGCCGCTCTTTTACTCACAGGAGTAAAAGGGCATCCAAAACATAAGACAATCCACACTAAGGACAATTTTTAATTTTTATAATAGCCGATAGAGTCGAACATGTATTTGTTCGGCTTTTTTGTTGAATAACCTTTATCTTTGCCGTTAAATTTTGCCACATGAATCTCTACAACCTTATTATCCAGGATAAAGAAGAAATTATGCTTGACGATGTATTCCTCGACAGCCATAATAAGGATCAGATCGTGCAGCTTATCAAAGAAAATACCTATTCCCGGGAACTACAGGAATACGGACTTCCTGTCAACAATAAAGTGTTGCTGCAGGGAAGCTCCGGCTGCGGAAAAACCATGACAGCAAAAGCAGTTGCCCATGCACTAGGCAAAAACATTATTATCCTCAATTTAAGCAATATCGTTTCTTCTAGAATCGGGGAAACCTCACAGAATATAAAAATGATTTTTGATAAAGCAGCACGGGAGAGATCGGTACTTTTCCTCGATGAGCTCGACCAGATCGGAAAAGCGAGAGGCAGTGACGATAAAGATGTTGGCGAAATGAGAAGACTTGTGAATACATTAATCCAGTTGATTGATTATTATCCTGAAAATGCGCTGCTGATTTGTGCCACCAATCATCCGGAAATTATTGATACTGCATTGATGAGACGATTTCAGCTTTCCGTGCATTACGAAATGCCTTCGAAAGAATTTCTTGATCTTTTTTACGATAAAATCCTTTATAAATTCCCTCAGGATCTCAGGAATATCGGACGGAAATACAGTATTTCTTTTGCAGAGGCGAAAGATCATGCTTTTACGGTGGTGAAAGGAAATCTGATCAAAAAGCTTGAAAGCGAAAATATTAAAATCTCTTAAAGCCTTGAGTCGCTTCCGGATGATAAATATTGTAACTATTCACCATTTTCAGATCTTTTCAGGATAAGATTCCTCAACCGGTCTTCATGTTCATCACCCCAGTTTCCCAGTGCAGCGATTACAGGAATAAGTGTTTTTCCGAAATCTGTCAGATAATATTCTACTTTCGGCGGAACCTGAGCATAAATTTTCCGGCAAACAAGCTCATGCTCTTCCAGTTCTTTCAGCTGAATATTGAGTACCCGGCGGGACGCATCGGGAATTTTCCGCTGCAGTTCACTGGGCCGCAGATACCCTTCATTAATGAACCAAAGCAAACGGATCTTCCATTTGCCGTAAAGCACCTCACCGATCAGATCAAGGCCGCAGTTTAAGTTCAGGGGAATTTTTCTTTCTCGCATATAACAAAATTAACCTAATGCACCAAAACGTACAATAGGGGAAAAAATTTTCCCTATGCAATTCGGTTTTCCGTTATTGCCAGAACTGTGGATACTTCAGAAATTTGTACCAAAGAACAACAGTATGAACAATGCATTTAATTTTAATAATGAACTTAAAGGAAAAAAAGCCTTAGTAACAGGCGGTACTAAAGGAGCCGGAAAAGCCATTGCACAAAGACTTCTAGCTGCCGGAGCAACCGTGATCATCACTGCACGAAATCCACCCGAAGAAATCTATTCGGGGATGCATTTCATATCAGCAGACCTCAGCACTGCGAATGGTACTCAGCAGGTAATAGATAAAGTAATGGAAACATTCGGGCCGCTTGATATTCTGGTTAATAATATGGGCGGTTCGGAGACTAAAGCCGGCGGATTTTCAGTGCTCACGGATGAAGACTGGATAGAAACAGTTCAGACAAATCTTCTATCCCCGGTACGATTAGACAGAGGTTTTCTCCCTCAAATGATCGAACGGAAAACCGGTGTTATTATTCACATCGCTTCCATACAGGCCAGGTTGCCGCTGCACGACAGCACCCTGCCTTATGCGGCTGCCAAAGCAGGTCTTTTAAATTACAGCAAAGGTCTCTCGAAAGAAGTTTCTCCGAAAGGTGTACGTGTTCTTACGGTTTCTCCGGGTTGGATCATGACAGAGTCTTCCACAAGAATGATGGAGCGGATTGCAGAAAGCAGCGGAATAAGTACTGCAGAAGCTACCCAGACTGTCATGGATGCATTAGGCGGAATTCCGTACGGAAGACCTGCGGAGCCTGAGGAGGTTGCCGAACTGGTGGGCTTCCTGGTTTCACCTCGCGCAAATTATCTTACCGGAACCGAATATGTGATCGACGGAGGAACGATACCTACTGTATAATGATTGATAATCGATGATTGATGATTGATTGTTGACCGTTGATTTTATGAAAAGAAGTCTCAGACATATATCAGATATCCACACTTTTTGTGTTAAAAATTAAAACAATAATATTAAAATAAAGCAAAATGAATTTACCAGACATCATCACGGAACTTGTAAAAACACAACAGAATTTTGACAGTCATGCCTTTGCCGATTGTTTCACCGAAACAGCCGTTGTAACAGACGAAGGCAACACCTACAATGGAAAAGCAGAAATCGAAAATTGGATCGATAAAGCTAATAAGGAATTTAAAACAGTCATGAAGCCTTTAGCTTATAACGAAAAAGAAAATATCCTATCAGCGGAAATTTCTGGAACATTTCCCGGAAGTCCGGCTGTTTTGAAATATCATCTTGAATTAAAAGACGGATTAATCAACTCGCTGAAGATCACGGGATAAATCAATCTTGTTCAGCATATTTCAATTCACGCGAAATAACTCTGAAATTAATTGGCATATAAGCAGAAATCCCTCTCATTACTGAAAGGGATTTCTTCTAATTAAATATGAATGAACTAAGTATGTTCTCTTACTGAACAATAATTTTAAAATTGCTGTTTAAATTCTCGCCGGAAACATTGAGAATATAATTTCCTGACAGCTTTCTGCCTGCCATATTCAAATTAAAAATTCCGTTTCCATTGGTGTTAATTTTTTCTTTAATGATGATCTTCCCTGTCATATCGATAACCGTCGCCGTAAGGCTGGATTTTTTATAATCCGGAAGTTTTATGGAGACCTGATCTTTTACGGGATTCGGATAAACCACTCCCATATTCTTACTGATGCTGAATTCATCATTACTCAATACTCCCTGGTTGTATAACGAATAAACTTCTGCAGGCGTTAATGTATAGTTGTACATTTTAAGCTCATCAAATGCTCCTTTATACGGGGCAGATGCGTTGGCAGTCGCCTGAAATTCAAGTTCTCCAATATTTCCAATGATAAAATCACTAGCTTCGCCAATTCCTGTAACGGCGGTTTCATCCCCTTCAGCGCTTAAAACACCATTGGTATAAATTCTCATTTTATGGGTAATAATATCTCTTTGGATCACGACATGTACCCAGTTATTCGTAAAATAATTGGCAATGGGCGATGTAATTTCCTTTTTCGTGATATTATCATCAATTGCATACCTTAACTGGCCCCCTTTTATTTCTACGTTAAAACGTTTGCCTGTGGCTCCGGTTGCAGCATTAGCCGTGATAGAACCTTTGCATAAAACATAGAGGCTTGTAGATGAAGATGACGGTATCATGCTTGTTGGCGCTTTCATCCAGAAAGAAACCGTAAAAGAACTGGTATCGAATAAAATCTGATCCTGGTGAGGAATACTTGCGATATACATATTATTCGGTGAGGTTGCCAGATCAAGCGCATTATTTTCTTTTCCGGGAACCCTTACACTGGCATTGTCGTAGCTGATGTTTAAAATACCATGATTTGCAAAAGAAGTTACATCTGCGATTTGAGCACCGGCGGAAGGAGCTTCTGAAAACGGCCAGCTTCCAACTAATGTCTGCGTTAATGCCCGAAAAGTCCATACATCTCCCGTTACAGTTCCCAACGCATTAGCAGCATCAACTCTCCAGTAATAATTAGTCGCAGGATTCAGGTTATTTAGCTGATAAGACGGTGAAGCACTGTAAGGTACAGTCCCCACATTGCTCAAATTTGCCGGATCAGTTCCGAAATAAACCGAATATGTTTCGGTATTTGCACTTCCGTTCCATTTTAACAATAAATTTCCACTGCTTAGTTCGGCACTGTTATTTCCATTTGCAGGAACCGGGCTGACCGCTTTTGTAGGAGGAGAAGGAATCGGTGGCGTGGTTACTGAAGCATTTGAAGTATAAACAGAAAACTGTGAAGCATTTATTGCTTTAACTCTATAGTAATATTGGGTGTTTGGTGTTAAACCGGTCTCATTATAAGTTGTTATATTGGCACCTAATGTTGCAATCACGGTAAAATTTGTTCCGTTGTCTGAACGTTCCAAAATATAACCGGTTTCGTTGGTCGCGTTATCATTCCAGTTGACGGTTAAAGAGCTCGCAGCAGGATTTCCTGTTGTAGTTACTGCATTTGTAAAATTCAGATTGGTTGGTGGAATAATAAAATCCGGTGGTGCCGTATTGGGCAAACCATTAATATATACCTCAATATTCAGGTACGGAGCATTATTAGTACTTACCGCAAGAGCATCGAAAACGTTTTTATCGGTCCCATTGGCATCTTCCCACGCATCGGGCATCCCGTCATTATCTGTGTCTAGAGGAGCCGGAGCACCATACACATGGCCCGCTCCTCCATTGGTAAACCCAAATTGATTGGCTAAATCTGTCTGTACATACACATAAGTTGCAGTTGTTCCTTTAGACTGTAAATCTGAAATCATTAAATTATCAACCTGGTCACGTCTCGGATATGAAGCGCCTGCTCCTAAAACAATTTTATCGAATGCAGCCTGAGCGCTTAACGCCGGGTTTTTCATTGGATAATCGTAGGGAGCTGAAAGAATTGCTGCGGGATCTCCGACCGGATAGCCCGTTAAATCCTGCGGGACCAAAGAGCCATCCAATACACCGTTTCTATTGTTATCAAAATAATTCCCGGAGCCGTAAAGATTGAAGTTGGCATTTCCCACACTGAAAGGTGTGGAAACCGTAGTGCTGGTATTAGGTCCACCCACAAAATAATTGTTGATGATATTCGCAAAAGAGCTTCCCGCAGAATCCCCGCCCATAATGTAGGCTTCTCCGGATTGGGTATGTCCATAGGTATTTCCGTAATTGCCCCAGTTGTACACCACATTGTTTACAAACTCATTGATACCTTTTATTTTATTATTACGTGTTTTGTTACAGATATATAAATTTCCGATCAGACTTATTTTACCGCCCGGTGGGGGCTGCATAAGACCGCCGGCAGAATGATTGTGACGGTGCATTCCCTGCCCGATAATGGAATTCTGAATGGTTATATTATCCGGAGCTGTACCGTTATTATCCCAGTTCACCGAGAAAACTTCATCCGTACCCCAGGTAAAAGTCATGTGATCCAAAATAATATTGGCTCCGTTTGCGATCCCGGATGCATCCTGGTTTTGAGAAATACCTCCGTACCGGATTCTCAAATATCTCGCAATCGTATTATTAGCTCCTGTAAATGAAACTCTCGGGCCTAAAAAGACAATCCCTTCTCCCGGAGCGGTTTGTCCGGCAATGGTTGTGTTAGCCGCCACGGCAACAATGGACTGTAAATTCACAATACCTCCCACTTTAAAGATGACAAATCTTCCCGGCTGGCTCACGGCATCACGGAACGAACCCGGGCCGCTGTCATTTAAGTTGGTAACTAAATAAATCTGGGGATTGGCCGCGCCTCTGGCTCCTGTTGTAAATCTTCCAAAACCGGTAGCTTCCGGAAAGGCCAGTGTCTGGGCATTCAAATCAAGGGTGGAAAATGTTAATCCGCAAAACAGCAAAGCCGTAAGTGTACGCTTAGATAGTAGTGGTTTTATCATATGAATAATTTTGTGTTAACTAATCTAAACACAAACCTGAATTGCTGCATCCTGCTGCATCCTGCCAGAGCCTAAAAATCAAACCATTGCAAGTTAAATCATTGGTTTTACACTAAGTTAGAATCCGATCAATATTCTGAAAACTATAAAAATAAATTAATGGAAAATGATCGATTTAAATAAAAATTAAATTTTACTATTTATAATCTTAATTAAATACCCGTTATGAATTTTGAATTATTGTTTTTCGAAAATAAGTGAAACGGCTTTGTTTAGCTTTATAATCAGCATTTTTTTATAATTCTTTGTATAACCTTACGATTTTTTATCGCTAGGAAAAACAATTTTTTTTATAATAAATCTTTATTTTTTAAGATAAACAATGGCATTTCATTTAATAAAGAAAGACAAAGATTTAATTATCATTCACTTGACAGTATCTGCAGAATGCACGACGGATTTAAATCAAGTGTAAAAATTTAATATCTGAATTTTCCGCTAAACAAGATTGCTTCGTCGTTTCATTCCTCGCAATGATACAAAAAATCCCTTTCATCACTGAAAGGGATTAATTATATTTAAAAAAGTCTTAATTACATATAAGCTTCAATCGGCTCACAAGTACAAACTAAGTTTCTGTCTCCGTATGCTTCGTCTACTCTTGAAACGGTAGCAAAGAATTTGTGGTCTCTCACCCATTCTAACGGATAGGCCGCTTTTTCTCTGCTGTACGGTTTATCCCATGAATCAGAGATAACAATTTGTTCCGTGTGAGGTGCATTTTTCAACACATTGTTTGCCTGATCTGCATCACCGTTTGCGATCTCATCGATCTCATGTTTGATGGCAATTAATGCTTCTGCAAAACGATCGATTTCAGCTTTGCTTTCAGATTCTGTAGGCTCAATCATCAATGTACCTGCTACAGGGAAAGAAACAGTCGGAGCGTGGAATCCGTAGTCCATTAGTCTTTTCGCAACATCAGCCACTTCAATTCCTAAGGATTTGAACTGTCTGAAATCTACGATACATTCGTGGGCTACTCTTCCGTTTTCGTTGGAATATAAAATCGGGAAGTGCTCGGCTAAAATTTCTTTTAAATAGTTAGCATTTAAAATAGCATGCTCTGTTGCTTTTTTCAATCCGGAAGTTCCTAACATTTTGATGTATGCATAAGAAATATTCAGAATTAATCCTGAACCGTAAGGTGCCGCTGAAATACCGTCGATCGATTCTTTAGAACCGATTTTAATATTTGCGTTGGAAGGCAAGAAAGGTACTAAATGTTTCGCTACACAGATCGGACCAACACCGGGACCTCCTCCACCGTGAGGAATGGCAAAAGTTTTATGTAAGTTTAAGTGACAAACGTCTGCCCCGATATTCCCCGGACTTGTGTATCCTACCTGAGCGTTCATGTTGGCTCCGTCCATATAGACCTGTCCACCGTGCTCATGAATCAAAGAAGTAATTTCTTTAATATTGGCATCAAAGAATCCGTAGGTTGAAGGATATGTGATCATTACACAAGAAAGGTTTTCAGAATGCTGTTCTGCTTTCGCTTTCAGATCTTCAAAATCAATTTCTCCGTTTTCAAGATTTTTTACCACAACGATCTTCATTCCTGCCATTGCAGCGGAAGCAGGGTTTGTACCGTGCGCCGACTGCGGGATCAACACTACATTTCTGTGGCCTTCACCTCTTGAAATGTGATATTCTCTGATGACCATTAATCCTGCATATTCTCCCTGAGCTCCTGAGTTTGGCTGTAAAGAAGTACCTGCAAATCCTGTGATTTCAGCTAAATCTTTTTCCAGTTCGCGGATCATTTCCTGATATCCTGCGGCCTGGTTTACCGGTACGAATGGATGAATTGCACCCCAATTTTCCCAAGAAAGCGGTAACATTTGTGTTGCTGCGTTCAGTTTCATTGTACAAGAACCTAAAGAAATCATTGAATGTGTCAATGATAAATCTTTTCTTTCCAGACGCTTGATGTAACGCATCAATTCTGTTTCCGTATGGTATTTGTTGAATACTTCTTCCGTAAGAATTTCGTCTTTTCTCAAATTCTCTTCCGGAATGCTGTATCCTTCTTTTATTTCTAATTTGAATGTCTGCTTGTCTTTAAACTGAGCAAAAGAAGCCATCAGATAATTTAATTTTTCCAATGTCGTACTTTCGTTGATGGCAATACTTACCACACCTTCAGTGAAATAATTCAGATTCAGCTTGTGATCAAGCATCATCATCATCAGTCTGCCTTTCTCCTCTTCATTGATGTTGATTTTTACCGTATCAAAAATCGGTTCTTCAACAATTTCATACCCTAAGGCTTTAAGTCCGTTTTTAAGAGCATTTGCTTTAAAGTGGATCTGATCTGCGATATAATTCAATCCTTTCGGACCATGGTAAACGGCATACATCCCCGCCATTACCGCCAGAAGAACCTGAGCTGTACAGATGTTTGATGTTGCTCTTTCTCTTTTGATATGCTGCTCTCTGGTCTGCAGCGCCATTCTAAGCGCTCGTCTTCCGTAAGCATCCTGAGAAACCCCGATGATTCTTCCCGGAATGTCTCTTTTGTAATCTTCCTTACAAGAGAAAAATGCTGCGTGAGGCCCACCGTAACCCAACGGAATACCGAATCTCTGTGTTGTTCCAACAGCACAGTCGGCACCCATTGATGCAGGAGATTTTAATTTAACCAAAGCCATCGGATCACAGGCAACCACTACCTGAAGATCTGATTTTTTATATTCAGCGATGTTTTGGGTATAATCTAAAACGATTCCGTTTTTCCCCGGATACTGTAATAGTACACCGAAGTAAGAACCGTCGAATTCATGAGAAGCATGATCTCCTTCTACGATCTCGATTTCAAGGCCCTGTGCTTTTGTCTTTAAAACAGAAACTGTCTGCGGTAAAACAAGATCGGAAACGAAGAATTTATTAGCTCCCGCCTTTTTCTGATCTTTTGTTCTGTTGTTGAAGAACATGTGCATCGCTTCTGCTGCTGCCGTAGATTCATCCAATAATGATGCATTGGCCAAAGCAAATCCTGTAAGATCACATACAACAGTCTGGAAATTAAGAAGAGCCTCTAACCTTCCCTGTGCAATTTCTGCCTGGTAAGGGGTATAGGCTGTGTACCAGCTCGGGTTTTCAAAGATATTTCTCTGAATAGCCGAAGGCAGCAACGTATTGTGATATCCAAAACCGATATAGCTGGTATAATCCGTATTCTTCGATGCCAGCTCTTTCGAATGATTCAGCATTTCGTACTCTGAAAGCGGTTCTGAAATGTCAAGATCTTTCTCTAAGCGGATAGAAGAAGGAATGGTTTGAGAGATGAGCTCTTCAACACTTGAAACGCCGATCTTTTCCAGCATTGCCTGTCTATCGGCTTCATTCATGGAAATGTGGCGGCTCACAAACTGTTCTGTATTCATTTTTATTTATTAGATTTTGTTTGTAAAAAAGATTCGTAAAATTACGGTTTTTTAGAAAATTGTACAAGTAAATTGAAATCACACTAAAATCGACAATGTATTCTATCTTATTCAGAATTAACAGGTTTTTATTATCATTTTAAACGTAAATTCAGGTAAAATTATTTTTTAATATAAATTCTCATAATGCTTTTATTTTCAAAATACTACAAAATTTGCCTTAAAAACATTTGGTAATGAATTAATTCAAAGATTTTGCAATCGTTAATATCTCTATTTATAAAAGTATGATTATTTACATTCTAAACATTTAACATTCAACCTAATAAAATTCATGCAATTTTATTATCTGTATTTATTCTAAATTAATATATTTGCATCATGAATATGATTGTTCCTTTTAAAGTACCGCCTTTAGTGCCTGTATATTCTGCCAATCCTGAAGAAATGTATTGTGGTGATAAGAAATCCTGCTGCAAGAAATTTAAAAAAGGTAAACGGTGCAAGAAATGTCCCGGAAGAAAAAAAATGGCTTAATGACCGAAGCTTTTTATTAAAAAATAGAGGGCCAGGATAAGTAAACCAGCAGCCACAATAATTTTCATAATTTTTGGCTGACCGTGCGGATTTGCCGCTGTTCTCGGCTGTGATCTGAAGAATTCTTCCGCTTTTTCCCTGAATTGATCCGTCTCGGTTTCAAAAACCTCGGTTATGGTGATTCCCTGTACTGCCGTTTTATGCAGCAATGAATTGGTAGCATGCAGCAAAATCTGAAATTTACCGTCTTTAAATTCCGTTATTTTAAATATTCTTTCCCCGTAAGGTTTTTCCAGTCCGAATGGTAATACCTTCACGACATCTGCATTCTGCGTCTGCCAGGTCACAATAATTTCCTCCCCTTTTTTTGCGTGGATTTTATTGGCTGAAAATGTCTTTATGGATGGCGGAACTGTATATCGAAAGTTTTTCTGCTGGCTTTCTAAATTCTGGTCATAAGAATATCTCCTGCTTTTATCACTCAGCGTTTCATAAGCTTCCTGTATTTCCCTGAAGCGGTCTGCAAAGAAATCATCATTTTGGTTTTTGTCGGGGTGATATTTTAAAGAAAGTTTCCGATAGGCTTTTTTGATGTCTTCTTCTGAAGCATCGTGAGGAATCCCGAGAAAATAATAGTAATCTTTCATTGAACTATACAAAAGTAAGGAATTTGTTATTGCGGGCAAAGTGAAGGAATTCATTTCTTCTCCTAAATTTTTAACGCCAAGTCCGCGAAGATTTTTTTGTAATGATTGAGAATATTTTCGTTCGCAAAGGGCGTTCTACTCAGCGAAGGGTAAATGCTTTATATAAAATTGCACAAGCAATCAGTTTATACATTTTTGTCATGCTGAAAGCATCTTAACAATGTATTTTACACTCCGAGTTCGTAAAATAGATATGCAATTAAATGCGATCTTTTTATCCCTCAGACTTCACGGATTGCGCAGATTTTTTTATAGAATGTTTCAAAGTGGTTAATGGAATTTTAATCTAATTTTGTCATGCTGGAAGCATCTCAATAAGCATTTTAACGCAAAGTTCGCTAAGGCTTTTGTAATGTTTGCGATTATTCTTCGCCCGCAAAAGGCATTTCACTCAGCAAAGGATGTACGCTTTATTTAAAATTGCACAAGCAAGCAATTTAAACATTTTCTCATGCCGGAAGAATTTTCGACAACCATTCTTAACGCAAAGTTCGCTAAGGCTTTTGTAATGATTGAGAATATTTTCGCCCGCAAAAGGCGTTTCACTCAGCAAAGGGTGAACGCTTTATTTAAAACTGCGCAAGCAATCAGTTTACACATTTTCTCATACAGGAAGAATTTCGACAACCATTTTTAACGCAAAGTTCGCTAAGGCTTTTTGAAATATTTGCGATTATTTTTCGCTCGCAAAGGCGTTCTATTCAGCAAAGGCTAAGTGTTTATTTGAACATGAGGTTGTCGTGCTAAGAATCTCACAAAAGCTATTTGAATATATTCAGATACTTACAGCATGACAAATTATGTGAAATGAAGTTATACCGACTGCAACCCTAGCCCAGATTGAAGCAATTGTCTGAGCTCATTTCTTTGTTTCCAGCGGCGGCTCCGCCGCCGCTGGAAACAAAGAAATAGCGAGTGCGGAAAGCTGGAAATTGCTCCTTAAAAAATAATAAATTATAATTCGACGAAGTCAAAAAGCTTCTAATAAAAAATACTGCTTTTCGATGGAATCAAATTTGCTCCTTAAAAAAATTAATAAATACAATTCGACGGCTTAAGTTCCTTGAGAATTTGCCAAACAGTAACATTGAATTGACGCTGTTTTTAAGATTGCTTCTCCGCTCCGCTCATCGCATGAATATAAAAATTCCGGCTCGGGAAGCTTCGCTTCCCGAGCCGGAATAAACAATTTCAATTTAGTTACTTTCTATTATGCTTCCGCAATCTTTTCTTTCTTTTCAAATCTGCCGTGGCATCTTGAAGTGAACTCTTTTCTGAACTTTCCTTTCATTTCCTGATATTGCTCATCGTTCATTTCCCTGATTTTATCGGCCAGTCCGAAAGGTGATTTTTCCTTGATTCCGTATTCCTCAAAAATACCTTTTACAAATCTTTTTCTTTGGGCTGCTTTTTTAACGATCATGGCAACACCTGCAATGGCTAATGCTCCAAGAGCACCTTTTAATACTGAATTTTTCATTTTCTTAAATTTTAAATTTTACTACTTCTTTTTTATAAAGACGAATCGTATTGAACTTTACTTTACTACTTCTTAAATTTCAATTATTCGTTTGTTTTTTTATTTCTTCCGAAAAAACCGCTTTCACATCTGTTTTTCCAGACTTCCTTGAATTTTTCCCTTTCTTCTGGTGAAAGGTGCATCATTTTCTCTCTCATTTTTCTTTCCTTGAAATCCCGCATTCCTTTGCCGAAATGGAAACCTCCGAAAAGGATCTTACTTAACACTAAGATTCCCATGGCCTGCCAGTAAGTAATCGATTTCACTCCCAGAATTTCGGGAAGAAGATGATTCCAGAGGGCCATCACGATCCAGGTCACTCCTAAAAAAATCAGCGGCGGACACAGTATCAAGAAAATCCAGCCTTTTTTATGTTTATGATTCATATTTTTCTTTTTACTAACTATTTAAATCTTCGTATAATTTTCTCAACCGGTTTCTTAAGTGTTTTACCGCATAATTTTTTCGGCTGATAATGGTTTTGATATTTTCACCGTGTTCATCGGCTATTTCCTGAAGGGTTTTGTCGTTGAGCTCATTTTCCACATAGACGATTCTCTGTTTCTCGGGCAGTTCTTCCAGTGCTTCAAATAATTTTTTCCAGATTTCATCCTGAAACATTTTCACTTCCGGACCGGCACTTTCATCCATCAGGAGGATATCTTTAATGGAAAAGTCACCGTCTTCATCTTCATACACAAAATCTTCAAGATTTTCCGTCTTTTTCTTGCGGTACTTGTCTGTAATTTTATTGGCAGTTACCCGGTACAGCCAACCGCCTACGTTTACAATTTCGGAAAGATTGGTAAGGCTACTGAACTGATACCACACCTCCTGCAGAATATCTTCCGCATCTTCCGCATTTTTCACTTTAGGACGAATATAAGACATCAGCTTTCCTCCGTACTTTGAAACGGTTTGCGAGATGATATTATCCTTCTCCTTCTGTGGCATTGTTATTTTTTCGACAACCTCCATATTGCTATGACGGTTGAAATTTTTGTTTTACTTTAATAAATTTAAAATATTTTTCGGGAACTCTGGATTTTCTTTTATTAATCGTGTTTTTTTAGATGTAGTTTTTATTTGTAGAACTTGTATCATTTTTTTTAGGAGCTTTTTCCCGCTATCCACTGTATCTTTTTTGTTTTCCGTTCCAAAGCTTCAGCAAACAAAAAAGGATGCCGTTTCTATCGGGGCTAGGCTGTAGTCTATCGGTAAATTAACGTCATTAAAAACAAAACGGAAAGCTCAAGGAACTTTCCGTAGTTTAATTATAAAAATGTATTGGATTTTACTGATTAAAGTTTTTAGCAAAGAAACCCATCATGCTTTTATAAAATTCGATGCGGTTGGGCTCTTTTCCGAATCCGTGGCCCTCATCATATTTTACCATATACGGAACTTCAAAACCTTTAGCTCTTAAGCCTTTTACGATCTGATCAGATTCATTGATGTTCACTCTTGGGTCATTCGCTCCCTGAACCACAAACAAAGGCTTTTTAATTTTATCAATCTGGAAAACCGGGGAAACTTCTTTGGCAATTTTAGCTTCTTCAGGATTGTCAAGATCATACCAGATCTGCTTCACCATTTCTTTGTACGGCTTCCAGTATTCCGGGAAGGAATCGAAAAAAGTGAAGATATTTGATACCCCGACATAATCAACTCCGCAGGAATACAAATCCGGCGTTTTAATCAATCCCATTAAGGTAGCGTATCCGCCATGACTGCCACCGTAAATTGCGACTTTATTTTTATCAACCCAGCCTTGCTCAATAACATATTTTACACCGTCTTCCACATCATCCATTGCTTTTCTTCCGATCTGTTTGTAACCGGACTGTTGGAATTCCTTTCCATATCCTCCGGAAATTCTGAAGTTTACCTGTAATGTCGCATATCCTCTGCTGGCAAACAACTGTGTTTCCGGATTAAAGCCCCAATCGTCACGAATCCCCTGCGGACCGCCGTGAGGATTAACAATCAAAGGGACTTTCTTGCCCTGCAATGCTTCTTTTGGCAGTGTGATATAACCACGAATAGTTAATCCGTCCCTGCTTTTAAATTCAATGGGGCGCATTTCCGCCATATCTTCTTCTTTCAGCTGAGGCATGAGATCAAAAAGAAGCTTGACGGTCTTTGATTTTGTATCATATTCGTAATACTTCCCGTATACTTTATCACTGTCTACGACTATTAAAAGTTTTTCATCGTTGTCATCGGAAGAAACAACATAGAATTGTTTGTCACCGAATTCGGAAGCAAGTTTATCGTGAACTTCTTTATAGAATTTACTTACGGGAATCGTTTCATTTTTAATCCCGTTATAGCTGATTTCATCCAGCTCGTAATTTCTGTTTTTTCCCGCAAGACCGATGGAACTGACATCAAAATCAGGATGGGAATAAACTTCTTTAATCACTGCGTCTTTCTTTAAATCGTACAGGACAATTCTTGATTTGTCTCCGTCAAGATTGGTCACAACGTACGCTTCATCCTTATTTTTGGAATTTTCGTTAAAACTTGCGATATAGAAAGTATTTTTCCAGTCTGTAGATTTCAGCAGGTTGAATTTCCCGGTCTGCAGATCCTTGTAATACAGTTTTGAGGTCAGGCCGTTTTCTAGAACAACATATCCGCGGAGGTTTCCGTCTTTATCAAAAATATAATCGTCAATAGGACTTTTAACATCTTTGTTTTCGTACAACTGCGTGATTTCACCAGTATTGAAATTGATTTTATACGGCTCAAAAATCTGCTTGTTGTTTTTGTTCATGGTGACCACCACATACGGAGTATCTTTGATGGGCTTTACAGTTCCCAGAGTAATTCCTTCAAAAGGAGTAAGATCTTTTAAGTTCTTCCCATCAATATCTGCGGCATATAGATGCAGATTTTCGTTTCCTCCACGATCCTGCGTGTAAAACAGTCGTTTTTTATCCAGCCAACCATAGCTTCTGATCAGATCGTCTTTTTCTTCCAGTGCTTTGGTAACTTTTCCTGTTTTCAGGTCTTTTACATAGACATGGTTTTTACTGTCTTTGTCTTTTTCCTTATAGGAAAGATACTGGCCGTCAGGAGAAATTTTAAATTGTGAAGCTTTCGGCCTTGCAAAGTAATCCTCCACTTTATATTTAAAGTTTCCTTTGTCATAAGAAATAAGCTGGTCGAATGTTGCTTTTGTAGAAACCAGGGAAGGGTCTCCCGGTAGTTTGGCGGTGTTGGTCTGTGCATTCATCATTAAGGCGGTTATTACCACTTGCGATATCCCGAAAATTTTAGCTGTGATATTCATATTTTCATGGTTTGGTTAAATGTCTGTATAATAATAAGACGTCTAAGCCTGAAGAATTGTTACATCCGGACCATGAAATATTTTATCAAATTATTATCCGTCAAATTAATTTTGATAAATCCCGAAATACCAGGTCCAGGCTATCAGAATAATCTGCATCGGGATTCTTTCTTTATAAAGGTAATCCATTCCCGGGCCGGTAAAATCTGCCTTAAAAATATTGATATTCTTCTTTGATGAATTGATGTTGGCAATGAACACCAATACGTAAAAGATAATCAGTAAAACAGCAGTCAGCTCACGGATGGAAGGCATCATTAGTCCAATTCCGGCAGCGATTTCTAAAATTCCGGTAAAATATACCCAAAATAGTTTGGCCGGTATAAATTCCGGGATCATCATTGCCATTCCTTTCTGAAATTTAAAATGCGAAAAACCGGTAAATATAATAAAGACAGCCATTCCCAGGTTTCCGGAAAACAAAAAGTTCCAATCACCCTGAAATATTTTCGTTCCCGCTAAAGCAAGAACGAAGGTTACAAACAGTATTGTTAATAGTTTCATGTTCTATATTTGTTCAGACTGGCAAGGTACTATTTTCCGCGAGATTCTTTACAATGTCCAGGCCTTGGGTGAAGCCTTTATTCATATGGTCTTCCCAGTCTTTTTCAACCTGAACCTCAGCATGGAGCTTGGTTCTGCCTTCATAATCGATCAGTATATATTTTTCGAAACAACCGCTCCACTGCTTTACCTGCATGCTTTCGGTGTCTTCGTTTCCGTTTTTATCGACCATTCCGAGATGTTTAAAAGTGATCTGATCCGGCTCTTCCAGGCTATCAATAGTTGAAACCATTCCCTCACCTTCGGTATTCAAAAAGTAGGTTTTCCCGCCCACTTTCCAGTCGGATTTCATTACTGAAGCAGAAGCGGGATTGAAAAATTTCGTCCATTCACGATATGTTTTCTCATTCCACAATATGTCCCAAACTTTCTGTTTAGGCGCATTTATCACAATTTCATAAGATAAGGTTTCCATAACTTAAATTTTAGTAAATAATTTTTTATAGTCTTTTATTAAGTTTCTAAATTAGATAAACTTTGTTTATTCTTAAATTAACATTAAGAATTTTAGTAAGTTAAGCTTATTCTGATTAAGAAATCAATACATGAAGTTAAGCTCATCTTTGTAACTTTTGACTCTTTCGAACCTGCAGTTTATGGTTGTATAAAATTTTAAATAAGCTGATTATTTAAAGCTGATTTTCAGAGAGATGTTTCACATTGGACAATGCATTTGGAAATTTTTCTTCAAAAAATGATTTGAATTCTTCTGAAGTTGCGATTTCTACTTGCAAATGCGTTATGTTTTCATCTTCAGTAAGTATATATTTTTCCGTAGCTTCTCCCCAGTCACGGGGTGTTTCTACCCCTTCATAAATCTCTCCTAAATGGAGAAGCGTTATTTCCTGATTGGGAATAAGCTTTGTAATTTTGCTGTACATTCCGTTGTTTTTTCCATCAAGAAATTTGATGATACTTCCTTCTTCCAGATTTCCCTGATAAAAAGAACCTTCTGTAAAAGCCGATGTCCATTGTCTGAATGAAAAATCATCCCAAAGCACACTCCATACTTTTATTGCTTCCGCATTGATCTGAATATCAAAATGTAATTTTTCCATAAAACTGTATAAAATAGCTGTTGTATTGTATAGTATTTATTATCCTCCTACGTAATCTCCTCCATTGATATGAATAATTTCACCCGTAATGAAACTGGAATCTTTTGATGCCAAGAACACGTAGGCCGGAGCAACCTCCGATGGCTGTCCCGCTCTTTTCATCGGGTTATCTTTTCCGAAATCAGAAACGTCATCAAAGGTTTCCTTTACCAGAGGTGTCCAGATCGGTCCGGGTGCAACACCGTTCACCAGAATATTTTTCTCTGCAATATTGGTCGCAAGTGAGCGTATAAAGGTTGCGATAGCTCCTTTCGTTGACGAATAATCTATGAGGTGATCGCTTCCTCTGTAGGCTGTGACAGACGTTGTACAGATAATCCGTGATCCGCTTTTCATTAACTCCAGACAATCTCTGGTAAATGAGATCATCGAGATGATATTGGTGTTGAAAGTTTCGTAAATCTGTTCATCAGTAATGCTTTCCAAATCATCTTTTGGGAACTGAATCCCGGCGTTATTAACGAGGATGTCCAAAGATTCCCATTCTTTTTTAATTTTCTGAATGCATTCTTTCTGAAAATCCTTCTTCGAAATATCACCTTTCAGCAAAAGACAGGTTTTTCCTTCTTTCTCCACGAGCTTTTTCGTTTCTTCGGCATCGTCATCGCTTTCTTTATAGATAATGGCCACATCGGCTCCTTCACGTGCAAAATGTACGGCAACAGCCTGCCCTATACCGCTATCTCCTCCTGAAATTATGGCTTTTTTATTCAACAGCTTATCGCTTCCTCTGTAATCTTCCCGGATGATCTCCGGCAAAATTCCTTCTTCAGGTACTTTTGATTTAGATTGTGACTTGTTGTGTGTTTTCATAAAAGATATTTCCTTTACCGCATCAAACAACAAGCCGAAGCCGAAAATAGGGTATCTAATAATATGGATTACATTTTAATTTTTAGTTTTTCAGATTATGTAATGAATTATTTTTAAACATTAAGAAATTATGACAATTACGGACAATCATAACATTTAAATTGATTCTAAGAATGATAGGCATTTTCCAAATCCTGAATGTTAATTTTCTGCATTCTCATCATGGCTTGCACTACTTTTTGAGCTTTTGCCTGATCAGAATCGCTCATCAGCTCTATTAGCTTTTTAGGAACAATCTGCCAGCTGAATCCGAACTTGTCTTTTAACCATCCGCACATGCTTTCCCTTCCTCCGGCTGAGGTTAGGCTGTCCCAGTAATGATCGGTTTGCGCCTGATCATCGGTCATGACCACCATCGAAATGGCTTCATTAAAATCAAACTGATGATCGTAAGAACTGTCCATACAGAAAAAGCTGTAACCGTCAATCACAAAATGGCCATGCTGAACGTTTTCGGGTGGTTCCGGAGCAGGATGTCCCTCGCTTCCGTCTCCGTATCTCAAAATATTACCGATTTTAGAATTGGGGAAGGTTGAAGTATAAAATTTCATCGCCTGCATTGCTTTGCCATTGTTTTCATGCATAAACATCAGCGTAGGAATTATTTTTTGTGATTCCTGTTTATCTCCGAGGAATATTTGCCAGGTAACATCGTATTTATCTTTCAGCCATCCGTATTTTTTGCTCCATGAATAGGAATCCAGCGGCATTAAAGCCATACCGCCTTCCATCAGCTGATCCCAGTACTGTTGCACTTCATCTTCCGTTTCACAGATCACCATAAAAGAAACCGACGCATTTTTTTTGAACTGTGGCCCGCCGTTCAGGAGCATCATTTTTTGTCCGAAAAATTCAATATTCATAACGACAGGTGTGTCTGCCGTAATTTTTCCATTGAATATTTTACAGTAAAATTCGGCAGATTCTTTGGCATCTTCGTCGTACCAAAGACAGGGAAATATATTGTTGTTCATTGTTTTGATTTAATAGGAAATTAATCTGTTAAAATATAAGTTTATGATCATTAATTATTTTACGTTTTTATTATCGCAAGGTCAGACAAAGTTTTTGCAATACGATAATCTTTAAGATAAACAAAGGCATTTCATTTAATTACGTAAAACGAAAAATGTTATTTGATTGTTTAGTAAAAATTAAGTTTAAGTACACAAAAATTAACTTTGATTATTTTTAAAATACATATTATTTTTCATCATGTGGATTCTTAATTTCTCCATTGCATTTTTACCGAAGCCATGCATCTGCCGGATTTCTTTCTCAGAATATTCCGAAAGTTTCTCAAGGGAATCTATCTTTTCTTTTTCCAGGGATCTTCTGGCCGGTACAGGAATGATACCGATCAGGAAATTCCCCTGTTCAGCATGGCTTACGGCGCAGATCGAATTCAGGCACTTTGCCATTATTACCAGATTGATCATGGAAGGAAAGTTTATTTAATGATTCTCAACATATTTATGAAAGTTATTCAGGATCGCATACCAGCCATCGCGTTGCATTTCAATAGGATTCTGCTTTTCAGGATCGAATATCTCAGTAACTTTTGTCGTGTTTTCATCAATTTTATCGAAGATCACTTTTACTTTTCTTTGATCTTCCATATGATAAGTGATGCTTTTCTCAGGAATAATTTCATCGTAAATTCCGACAAGATCAAACCCGAAGCTTCCATCCTTTGCCTGCATTCTTGTGGTAAATCGTCCTCCTTCTTTTAAGTCTACTTCAGCAGAAGGGCACTCCCATGTATCGCTGGCAAAATTCCATTGAGTAATATGTTCCGGTTCATTAAAGTATTTCCATACTTTATTAACGGGTGCCAGAATCGTAATATCAATTTTTATAGGTTCCATATCGTTGTATATTTGGTATTTTAAAAGACTGCTTTTCACATTCTTTACTACTAAGGTACATTATTTTACGTATTCCTCATTATAATTGATCATCCAATGGATACCATATCTATCCTGGAAGCTTCCGAAATAGTCTCCCCAGAACTGATCTTCCAGAGGCATTTCGATATTGCCGCCTTCAGAAAGCCCCCTGAAAAGTCTTTCCGCTTCTTCTCTGGATTCCGGGAAAATAGAAACATAATTGCTGTTTCCGATTGTCAGGGTCTGCCCGAATCCCGGAACGATATCTGAAGCCATCAACAGATCGTTACCGATTGGCAGCGCAATATGCATTACCCTGTTTTTTTCTTCGTCCGATAAATTTTCGGTGCCGGGAGCATTTCCCATTCTGTAAATTTCTCCGAGAAATTCTCCTCCGAAAACGGATTTGTAAAAGTTGAAAGCTTCTTCGGCTTTCCCATCGAAGTTTAAATAAGAATTTAATTTAGCCATGATTTTTTATTTTAATGTTTATTTTTAACGCAAGGACCGCAAAGATTTTTTTTACTATTATACTTTTTTAAGTTCGCAAGGGCGTTCTACTCAGAAGAGGTTAGGAGTTACATGAACAATCGTTTCTAAAAATTTAATTGGCCATGATTTAAATATTTTTTTATTTAATGTTTATTTTTAACGCAGGGACCGCAAAGATTTTTTTTACTACTATACTTTTTTAAGTCAGCAAGGGCGTTCTACTCAGCAAAAGGTTACGATTTAATGACAATTATTTTAAAAAAATTTAATCTTAGTAAAGGTTAATTGTTTCAGAAGTAAAGAAAATAATTGCTTGTTTTTAACGCAAAGACCGCAAAGATTTTTTTACTACTAAACTTTTTTAAGTTCGCAAGGGCGTTCTACTCAGCAAAGAGAGTTAGAGTTAGATTTACATGACATATTGATTTTGAAAAATTTTAATTATTTAAAAACTTTTCTGCTTCGCTTACGGTAAAATCGATAAGTTTTTCATCGGTTTTGCCATTGAAATCAGCCATCATATAAGAACCATGGGTTGCGGGAAGAATCATGAGCTGCGAGTTTTTTACCAGCCGCCACATTTCCACCGTATGTTCTGGTTTCATAACATCTTTATCGCCTGAAATAAATAAGGTTGGAGATGATATATTTTTTAAAATATTTTCGTCCCAGTCTTCGAAAGCCTGCATTCTTTTACTGTCTTTATCGAACATATTTTCAAGGGCAGAAAAGTCCGGATTCAGGTTTAAAAAATTGATTTTAAGCGGCTCAGGCATTGAATCGAGAGTAGCATTGTTCATGCTTTCAAAGAAACCATCCATCATTCCGCTTTTTTTATAGAATGCGGATGCAATGACCAGTTTTTCCACCATGTCAGGATACAGATAAGCGACCTGCATCACCGTATTTCCGCCATTGCTGAATCCCCAAAATGAAGCTTTTTCAATGTTAATACTTTTCAGAAGTGCAGCAATATCATGTGCATCCTGTTCAAAAGTTTCCGGAATATCACGATGACCGGATCTTCCGTGATTCTGAAGATCAATCCCAATGAGCTGAAATTAATGTTCCAGTCTTGTAATAACTTCTTTGTAATCGAACAGAATGGAACCGCCGCCGCCATGAATCAAAACCAAAGGTTTTCCGGAACCGTAGATTTCGTAATACATCTTAATTCCGTTAACTTCCTGATAGCCTTTTTCAACCGGATTCATTTTAATATTTTAAATTTTTATCGAATTCATATTTTAAGCCTTCATAACCGAGAATTCTCCGCATCAATCCGATTTGTCCGCACAGATAATCTTCCCGGCCGATGCACATTCCGATGAAATTCAGAACCGTTTCCGGGAAAAAGTCGATATTCATTCCCATGGGAAAGGCTTTGTCTAATTCTTCATCCGATACTTCGAGCAGCTTCTGATATACCAGAGGTGAAATTTTATGGAAGGCGTCTTTTAGCTGTTCCAAAGATGGATATGTAAAACTTTCGTCCAGGCTCTTTCCCTGAAAGAAAAGTTCTTTAAATTCAAATTCCTCCTGAATCCCGAGCACCGATCCTAAAGCATATCTCATGTCTAAAAAGTTTCCGGCCATCCAGATGATGTGATTGGTTTTGCCTTCTATTCTTTTCAGGGCATCCTGCCCGGAAATTCCGTCAAGCACCATCAGGAAATTCTGGCTGTGACCCCGAAATGCGGGAATAATAATGTCTAATTTTTTTGCTGTTGGCGTGTCCATAATTTTCTTTTTGAGGATTTGTAATTAGGATGGAATCTGGGAAGGATCTGCAAAAATAACGTTCCAGCCATGACCATTGATGTCCCAGAAAGAATTTTGATACATCCAGCCATGATCCTGTGGCTCTTCATGCTGTGTTGCGCCGTTGGCTACGGCTGCATTCACCACCTGGTCTACTTCTTCGCGGCTGTCTAAGCCGATCGCGACCAATACCTGGGTCGTATCGCCTTTCGGAACGGGTCTTTCGGAGAAAGTTTCGAAAAATTCTTCGGTCAGGAACATGATAGAGATGGTATCATTCATCATGATACAGACTGCTCTTTCATCGGAAATCTGTTCGTTGACGGAGAATCCAAGATTAGTCCAGAATTTTTTTGTTTCCTGAATATCTTTTACGGGAAGATTGACATAGATCTGATTGATTTTCATAGTGTAATTGTATTGGTTTACCTATAACCAAAATTATCAACTTGCTGTGAAAATCAACTTGCCATAAGGCAAGATTTATGTTTTCGCGGGATGTGAAACCAATTCTTTACGGATACGGCTTAAAGAAGTATCTGTAACGCCGAGATAAGAAGCAATCTGTTTAAGCGGCGCGAATTGTATGACGTAAGGTTTTTGTTCCAGAAGATTAAGGTAACGTTTGGTTGCTGACAGGGTAAACATTTCCACGGAACGCTGCTTACAGATGAAAAGCTGCTGGGACATCCACGCCCTTCCCCATTCCCTCAGATTCGGAATTTTATGAAAAAGCTCCTGAAAGGTTTCAAAATCAAATTTCCAGCATTCGCAGTCGGTAATGCAGACAATATTTTCCTGGGTGGGAATTCTCTGAAAAAGGGAGGAAACCTCAATAATAATTTCGTTTTCAACAAAGAAATTAGTAGTGACGTCGTTGCCGTTGAAGTCCGTTACAAATGATCGGGCAAGGCCTTTTTCCAGAATATAATATTCATTGGCTGTTTTGCCTTCTTCAAGGATAAAATCTCCTTTATGGAAGGTTATTTTCTCATGGGCACTAAATATTTCCTGAAGTTCTTCAGGTAAGAAAAATGGGAAATCGTAGCATATTTTGAGGGCCTTGCTTATCATCAGGTAACTGTTTTTTGTGCTTCTAAAATAGAATTTTTATGGGAACTGATGAAGAGAAATTTTTAGATTTTGAAAGATGAGTATTTGAATAAGATTTTTAACATTAAGTAGTTAAGTTTTTTAGATCGACGCTATTTTAATTATTTTTTTGATGAGGTATAAACAAAGTTTATTTTGTTAAGTAATTGAAGATCCTTCGACAGGCTCAGGATGACAGCGCTAATACTACTCGCTATAGGCACATATTGTCAGATAATATTTGATGGTTGATAGTTGTCGGTTGTCGGTTGAAAATAAATCGATTTAAATATTATTGTTAAAAAAATTCATTATTTTTTCAAATAAGGTAAATAACTGAAGCTCAATGATTCAAAATAATTAATAATTTAGCGGTATGAAACAGACTTTCAGATTTAATTCGATTTCAGATTTTCATTCATTTTGTAATCTTCCGAATCCGGAACATCCGCTGATCAGCCTTATTGATTACAGCAAAGTACAGTATCCGGTGAATGATACGGAGCTGAAATGGATCCAGAATTTCTACTCGGTGGGACTGAAACGTAATGTGAATGCAAAATTCAATTACGGGCAGCAGGAATACGATTTTGATTCCGGCGTTCTGTGCTTTGTTTCGCCGCTTCAGTTCCTGAGCCTGGAAATGAAACCCGATATCGTAGCGGAACCGACGGGCTATCTGCTGCTCATTCACCCCGATTTTCTTTGGGGGACTTCGCTGATCAAAAAAATCAAGTCGTACGAGTTTTTCAGCTACCAGATCAATGAAGCATTGTTTTTGTCGGATAAGGAGGAGAAGGTGATTGTTGATCTTTTCCGGAATATTGAAAAGGAATACCAGAACAATACCGATAAATTCACCCAGGAACTGATTGTTGCCCAGCTCGAACTATTCCTTATCTACGCCGAACGTTTCTATGAACGGCAGTTTTTTACCCGTAAAAAATCCAGCCACGAACTGCTGGAAAAGTTTGAAGAAACGCTTTCGCAATATTTCAGCAGCGGAAACCTTCTGGAAAAAGGGATTCCTTCGGTAAAATCCATCGCTGAACAACTGAATATTTCCGCGAACTACCTGAGCAGCCTGTTGCGGATTCATACGCAGCAAAACACGCAGCAGCACATTCAGAATAGGCTGATCGATCACGCCAAAGAACGTCTGAGCACGACCAATTTATCCGTGAGCGAAATTGCTTATGAGCTGGGATTTGAGCATCCGCAGTCTTTCAGCAAACTGTTTAAGCAGAAGGTGAATCAGTCGCCGGGGGAGTTTAGGAGGGCGTTTAATTGAGGGTTTTATTGATTTGAAATTTGATTTAGTTATGCTAAAGTGTCAATTAAACTTTATATTTATTTATCTATTTTTGTACAAAGTACATGAAAAAACTTATTAATTATTGTGTATAATCTGAACTAAAGGTAATTATGTTCATAAAATTTTAACTACAAAACTAATGAAACCGGGACAACGTTTATGGACAAGAGATGAGCTTATTCTAGCAATTAATCTATATTGTAAATTACCATTTGGTCGCTTACACCGCTTAAATCCTGAGATTATAGACCTTTCTATACTTCTAAATAGGACTCCAAACTCAGTTGCATATAAATTAGTTAATTTTGCTAGCCTTGATCCAAGCTTAAAAGAAAGAGATATAAAGGGAGCCGTTAATATTAGTAAACTTGATAAGGAAATATGGAATGAATTTTATAATCACTGGGATATTCTGCCGTATGAAAGTGAAAGATTATTAGCTACTCTTAAACACACAACAGTTGAACGGTTAAATGATATTCCTGAAAATGAATTACCACGAGAGGGAAAAGTAAAAGAACAATTAGTAAAGACTCGAGTTAATCAATCTTTTTTTAGATCTTCAATATTGGCGGCTTATAACAACACTTGCTGCATAACGGGAATTAAACATTCAGAACTTCTAGTTGCCGGTCACATTCGACCTTGGGGAATAGATGAAAGAAACAGGCTAAATCCCAGAAATGGAATTGCAATAAATTCATTACATGATAAAGCTTTTGAAATAGGATATATAACAATTACACCAGATTATCATATTAAAATATCTCCAATACTTCTTAAAGAGACAAATCAACATTCATTTGATTTTTTTGGTAAATTTGAGAATCAAAAAATTATTCTTCCTTCAAGATTTTTACCAGATAGGGAATTTTTAAAATATCATAATGAAGAAAGATTCAAATCATAATATGAACTATAAACTTTTAGAAACAGTCGCAGACATTGCATATTATGCAGGTCAAAAAAGTTACTACTCTGGAAATTCAAGACAAGATATGATGGACTTTATCTGGTGGGCTGAAGAATTTGAAGAATTTCATGAAAATACTGATTGGGACACTATTGATTATATGCTAACTATTGAAGAGTATACAGAAAAAAAACTCTATTTAAAATTATCTGAATTTTAAATAGATAAATTCAAACTATTTTTTTTTAAGATAATTTATCAAACTTGTTTCAAAGAAAACTATCAAAAATCCCGACAACCATCACACTACTAAGTATTTACCCCCAACCCAACATTTGGTAATTTCTACGCTATCCTTCCTGTTTTTTTCTTCGTTACTTTGGTTAACCAAAATCAACTACCCAACAAGGGTAAAAACTAACACTAACCAAAAAACAAAAAAATGGAAACAATTGAAATCACCAAAACAGGAGTCGGGATCAACGATCCTTTTGAACGCGTAATCTTTGACGCCGCTAGATCATCGGGCAGTGCTACAGAAGCGTACTCGATTGAAGTATCCGGACAGGGCCAGCTTACCGGGCTTTCTTACACGGTTCCGGCCCACGCTGAAGGGAGAATCAAAGCCAAGCTTCAGATTTCTGCCATGTCCAGCGAAGACGTACAGAAACTTAACAATCTTGCGATGGGCATGCTGGATGCAAGCGCTCAGACCCAGGTAAAAGAATTTGAAAAAACCGCAGCCAGCGCCAACCTTTCGGTGTGGACCTGGTTTTTCGGTGGCGGAGGCGCTTCTGCTTCCTACGAGAAAACCAAAGAGAGCATGCTTTCAAAAGGGCTTACAGAGGCTCAGATCACCACATTGATGGATGCTTTCCTCGAACTGGCAAAGAAAATGTCAACGGTAGAAATTAATTTTTATATCAATAATTCAGCGAATCCGTATTCCGTTTCCGGGGATCTTTATTTATATACCGTTTCCGGAACGATCAAAACTGAAAAAGGAACGGCACAATACCGTATGTTGGCTGACAGTGCTTCTGCAGGTGGACCTCCTCCATCAGGCGGTGGCGCTCCTGCTTCGGGAGTTATTAAACTGAATTAATTTCAGAGATTGTAGATTAGAATATTTTGAGTGGCCGGAGAAATCCGGTCATTTTGGTTTATATAAAGTCTCGATACATTTTTCTTCGCTTCGCTGCGAAAACAGTCGCATTGACACAGAGAAAAAAAATTATAATCTGTTAATAAATCTTCTTTAAAAGAACAATCAACACAAAAAAGAGAAGCCAAAGCCTCTCTTTTCTATATCATTTATCCAAACTTTTTCTTTCTCAGCCAGAAGAACAATCCTCCTAAAATCCCGATGATTGCTAACGGCAGCAGCAAGTTAAACCATTGCCAGTTGTTTTTCTCTTCGGTGATTCTCTGTCGGTCCAGAAGCCTTTCTTCGATATTTCGGTTTCTGAGTTCCATCAGATTGCTGTCATCCAGAAGATAGTCGAGGGCATTTCTCAGGAACTGCTCATTTCCAAACTGTTCGTTGGTCAGCAGATCTACACCCAGAGGAAGCGCCTCTCCTTTCAGGACTTTATTTCTACCTACATCTCCGTCGGCGATGACGATCATTTTATTTTCAGGACTTGAATTTTTGAAATTCGGGTATGATTTTCTTTCAATCCTTGAAGCATACGCCGAGTTGAACTTTCCTTCCAGCGCTACTGCATAAATTTTCGGGGTGCTGGGTTTTTCCATTTGCCCGAGGCTGTCTACACTGGAAATTTCTTTTAAGTCAACATAATTCGGAACCTGTTTCAGCAACGTTCTTTCACTTGATTCAAAAAGAACATTTGTTTTAATATTTTTTCTTCCGCCCAATGTATCGATAGAAGTCGGGAATTCAAATTTCACCGGATTGATATTTTTGGTAATCGGATTGTTGTTTTCTGCAATTCCCAATGGATAATACGGCCACGGAAGACTTGTGTACTGAGGATTGCCACTCACTTCTCCCGTCACTAATCTCAAAAGGGCAAATTTCTTCACATCTTTTACCAAAGCGGGGTTAATCCTGATTCCGTAGTTGAAGAAAAAGTCGGTCATATTGATGTCAACCGGGAACGGCATTACTTTTTTAGACCTCATCAGCGTATCCATTTCTGCATTTACCGCGTCAATCATCCATAACGTTTTACCGCCGTTCATGATGTATTGGTCAAGGATCACTTTTTCTCCATCGGTAAAGGCTTTCCTTGGCTTTGCAATCACTAAGGCACTCATCTGCTTCAGCATCGGAACATCTGCAAGGCTAAGCTCAGTCTGGTTTTTCGGAATGATAGGCCCTGCATCGTAACTTTCTGTTGCCAGCTGCATGAATCCCTGGAATTCAGTAGGGCTCAGCTCATCCTGATTGATCAGGATTCCAATCTTTTTTCTTTTATGAGCCGAAATGTTTTTAATGTTGGAAACAAGATTGTATTCCAAATTTTCTATGGATTTTGTCAATTGCTGGTCTGCATCAATTCCGGACTGTTGTACCACCAAAGGAATCGAAACTCCTTTTTTATCATATTTTACCACCGCATACGGAAACAGCATGATCTGTGAAACTTTCCCGTCTTTGATATCCGGAAGTACGGAAGGCTGCATTCCCATTGCCATCAAAGTATCCTGGGACATTTTGGTTTTGATGGGATCAATAAATTTAAAATCGATCTTCGGATTGATCTTCCTGAATTCTTCGAGCATAAATCTCGTTTCACTCTGAAGCTGCTTAAAGCTTGCAGGAAAATCTCCCTCAAGGTAAACATCCACTACCAACGGTTTGTTGACCGATTCCAATACTTTAATGGTATTGTCGGAAAGCGTATATCTTTTTTCTTTGGTTAAATCCAGTCTGATGCCTGAAACGGCAAGAATAATTACCAACGGTAAAATGACGAAAAGTAAAATTCCCAGCGGAGATTTAAATGATATCTTCTTCATAATTCTACTTTTTTTTATTAATGAAATGATTGGACAACACTAAAGCAATACCGATGATCAATACAAAGTAAGCCACATCTTTAAAATCAATAAGCCCTCTTGTAAAGCCTAAGAAATGCTGGTAGAAACCGATATTCTGCAAAATAAAATCTGCACCGCCAAGCAATTTATAACTTGCCAGCTGCTCGATTCCGAAGTACATGATGAAACACATGAAAACACCCAACAGATAAGCCATGATCTGGTTTTGGGAAAGAGAAGAAGCCAGAATCCCCACTCCTGAAAATGCTGCAATTAAAATAATTAACCCGATATAACTTCCGAACGTCATCCCAAGATCAATATTTCCTGCCGGAACACCCAATACATAAACGGTGTATAAATAGATCAGCGAGGGTATCAGGCATAAAATACCAACAATCCAAACGGAAAAGAATTTTCCGAATACGAGATCTGAAATTTTTAAAGGTTGAGAAAACAGCCAGTTCAGTGTTCCGGTTTGTTGTTCTTCCGCAAAGGTTTTCATGGAAAGAGCCGGAATGATGAACATTAACAGCCATGGAACCAATACAAAATAGCTTTGTAAGGAGGCCATCCCAATCTCAAAAATATTGGAATCGTTGTCGAAAAAAAACAGAAACAGGGTTGTGATCAGACTGAAAGCCGCAATGATAATCCACGCGCTCCAGTTTCCGAAGTAACTCCAAAGTTCTTTTTTTAAAATTGCAATCATAGTTTTTATTGTCAAATGTTGTTAGTTAATTGTTGTTAGTTGTTAGCTTTTTACGATCAACCATGAGCTAACAACCATTAACCAATCATTACTTTTTCTTATTTTTATTAACGAGTTTCACCGTCATCATGATTAAAAATACCACAACGAAAAATCCTGTGATTAATTGCCACCAATATTCAATAACCTGAGATTTTAAGATTACCGTGAATACAACCAGGAACAAAATGAACGTTGCAATTTCATTTGCCTGTCTTAGTTTGATATTGGCTGTTTCTAAAGTGTTTCCGTTAAGTTCTTTCAGTTGTAATACTTTTTTCCAGCACCAGTAATGGTAAATTGCGAGGCCGATAAGAAATGTCAGCTTCAGATGAAACCAGGGTGTTTTCATCAATCCTAAATTCAGGAAGATCATCGTTATTCCGCAGATGGTCATGATGACACCTGCCGGAACGGTAATGATATTCCAAAGCCTGCGTGCCATAAAAGTATACTGTTCTCTCAGGATTTTCTTTTTATCATCGGCAAATTCGTCGGTATCTTTATAGTAGACAAAGATTCTTACAAGGTAAAAAATCCCTGCAAAATAGCTTACCATGAAGATAATATGAAGCGCTTTTATTATAGTGTAAAGCATCGTAAAAAAATAATGGCAAATATAACGTTAATGACAAAAATATTTGATAGAAAACGTAATAAATGTTATCATTTTCCTGCTATGTTTACTGTTATTTATTAAAAGTTTTGAAGATTTTAAGATCTTCTATTTTACGAAAGAGATACTATCCATTTTTTTACCCTCAGCATACTTTTTAATATAGAGGAGATTTCCCTTCTGATCATAATATTTCCAGTCTCCAAAATAAAACCAATGACGCTCATTCTGAGATACTTCTACTTTTGACTGCCCCCTCTCCATCAGTTCTCCGTTAGGAAAATACTTTTTAGTTTTGGTGACTGTTTTTTTAAATTTATTTTTTTCGTACAATTTATTGTTGAGATAAATTTTCCAGATTCCCACCTTTTCTCCCTTTTTATATTTTCCGAATGCGGTTAATATTCCTTCGTCAGCAGAATATTCTTCCTTCCACCTGCCGTCTCTTTTATTTACATTATTTTCGTTATTAATATATTGGTTCATTTTTGTGTTACAGGAAACCAATGTTAAAGCACAGACCAGAGCAATATATATTTTTTGCATAAAAAAACAGAATTTCCGTAAATATAGAAATTCTGTTTTATTCTACAATTGTAGAATCGTTTTATTTTTAAGAAATCACCCCAAGTTCTTTTCCAACTTTTTCAAAAGCTGTAATCGCTTTATCCAAATGTTCTCTTGTGTGTGCTGCAGAAAGCTGAACCCTGATTCTCGCTTTTCCTTTTGGCACCACCGGATAGAAGAACCCGATCACATAAATCCCTTCATCCATTAATTTTTCTGCCATTTTCTGGGCTAAAGGTGCATCGTAAAGCATTACCGGAACTATTGCTGCATCCCCATCAGGAATATCAAAACCTTTTGATTTCATTTCAGCTCGGAAGTATTCAGCATTTTCCATTACTTTATCACGCAAAGAAGTATCTTCGGAGATCATATCCAATACTTTCAACACTGCTCCCACGATTCCCGGCGCCAGTGAGTTGGAGAATAAATACGGTCTGGAACGCTGTCTCAGCATATCAATGATCTCTTTTTTACCTGAGGTAAATCCGCCCAAAGCACCACCTAACGCTTTTCCTAAGGTGGAAGTAATGATGTCTACTCTACCCATCACGTCGTTGGCTTCATGGGTTCCACGGCCTGTTTTTCCGATGAAACCGGTAGCGTGAGAATCATCAACCATTACCAAAGCATCATACTTATCCGCTAAATCACAAACGCCTTTAAGGTCTGCAACAATTCCGTCCATTGAGAAAACACCATCGGTAACGATGATTTTAAAACGGTGGTTTTTTTCGGAAGCGGCAATAAGCTGTGCTTCCAGATCTTCCATATTGTTGTTTTTATAACGGTATCTTGCGGCCTTACAAAGACGGACGCCGTCGATGATGGAAGCATGGTTCAGCTCATCGGAAATGATCGCATCCTCTTCAGTGAATAATGGTTCAAAAACCCCTCCATTAGCATCAAAACAAGCGGCATAAAGAATCGTATCTTCAAGGCCTAAGAAATCTGCAATCTTCTGCTCCAATTGTTTGTGAATATCCTGAGTTCCGCAGATAAAACGAACGGAAGACATTCCATAACCGTGAGATTCTATCATTTCCTGGGAAGCTTTCATCACTTCCGGATGATTGGATAATCCCAGATAATTGTTGGCACAGAAGTTCAGGAGTTTTTTTCCATTGGCTTCTATTTCCGCACTTTGCTGAGAAGTGATGATTCTTTCTCTTTTATAAAGCCCGTCGTTTTCAATATTTTGCAGTTCGTTCTGTAGATTTTCAAGATACTTTTCAGAGATCATTTCTAATAATTTTTAAGATGCGCTAATTTAATAAAAAAAGCCGTCTCACAAGGATGAAACGGCTTTGTATTTATGATCTGTCTTTTATTTCTTTAAAAACTTCATACTTTTATCATTAATTCTGAAAATATATGTTCCGGGAACAAACTCTGATGTATTAATTGGTTTTCCTGGCTGATATATTCCTTTCTTCACAAGTTTTCCATCTGAGAAATAGATGGTAAATTCCGCAGGTCTGTCAACGCCTTTGATATTGATTTCATTTTTAACAGGATTGGGATAAAGGGCAAATTCATTCTTCATCATTTCTGCTGTCCCTAATGTATTATCCTGAGTCACCGTTGAATTTTTTTCTAAAATCTGATACTCGTAGTTAAATTCTACACTGGCAACCGGAAAAGCCACGGATTGCGTAAAATACTGGTTGTTTACCGTATTATTCGGTGCGAAATACGCAACCTGACCACCTGTGCCGTTTACTTTTATCGGAAGAGGCATTTCAAAAAAGCTTACCGTAGGACTGCTTTGTGTCTGTGAAGCTTTAATAGTTAAGGTATTTCCTACCTGTTTCCAGCGGATATTATAGGTGGGATACCCCTGTCCGTAGATCCAGTCGTTGAAAAATTCTGTAAAATCTTTACCGGTGGAAGTCAGTAATGACGCGTTAAGATCCTGAGTTCTTACGTAATTGTAGGCAAGAGCAGGTCTGGAATGGTATTCTTTAATAGCCTGATAAAAAGCAGTGTCTCCAAGAATCCATTTAATCATTCTTAAAACATATCCACCTTTAGAATAAGACAATCTTCCATTAAAAATGGTACCGACATTGGTAAGGTTGGCATCTGCCACGTATACACTTCCTCCTGTTGCACTTGTAATGTAATTTTTCTGTCCGAGAAGGTAGTTTAAAAAATTAGCATTGGTCATCAGTAATTTTTCATTGGCTACATGTTCTCCGAATGTTGCAAAGCCTTCGTTGAGCCAGATATCGTTCCAGGCGCCACAGGTTACTTTATCTCCAAACCATTGGTGGGCAAGTTCGTGGGCTATTAAATCTCTGGACCATCCTCCCATTGAAGACATGGTCTGATGCTCCATACCGCCTCCTGCCTGGAATTCCATGTGACCGTACTTTTCGTTTCGGAAAGGATAAGGCCCGAAGTAGGTTTCAAAAGTATCCATCACTGTTTTTGTCCAGTCGATGTTGCTCATGCTTGTTGTATTGGTGGAAGTAGACGGGAAAATATAATTCACAAAAGGGAAAGGAGGATTTCCCATGGTGTCATTTATTTTAACAAAATTGGTAATCGAAAATGCAATGAGATAAGCCGTGGTAGGATATTGCGTTCTCCAGAAAGTACGCTTTTGGCCGTTCCCAAGAAGGGTTTCTGACATAAACTTACCGTTGCCCGCTACACTATACTGTGAAGGCGTAGTAACCTTTATATCAAATCTTTCTATTTTATCATTTAAACTTTGCTTGGTAGGAAACCAGTCTTGTGCACCATAAGGCTCACTTAACGTAGACAAAACTGCAGTTCCGCCCTGGGTTCCGTTAAAAAAAGCATTATTGGCGGTAGGCGGGGCTCCGGAATAACTGATGGTAAGAGAATCGAGCACATTCGCAGACAGCGCGGAAGCAAAATCAATTTTTACTTCTTTTGTGGAAAGCTGCTGGAAATTAAGATTATTGCCATGATAGGATACCTGTGAAACTGTCATCTGATCATCAAGATCAAAATAGATGCTGCTGATATTCTGGGTTGGCTTAAAATGCGAGGTTACGGAACCTGCAATACTGTAAACGGCAGGATCAACCGTGACATCCATTCTTTGGTACTGCAGATCATAGTTTAAGGTATTGGGATTGATATTTCCGACTGCCATTTTATTGGCAAAAGACTTCATTTCTTTTGCAATAAGCCCCTTTCTTTCAATATTGTCTATGTTTTTCTGGGCATACGACTGCTGAATCGTAAGAACGGCCAGTAACAAAAAATAGAATTTTCTCATACATAATAAAAATTGTATCAAAGATATAAAAAAACCTTTCAATCATTGATTAAAAGGTTTTTATCTTAATTAAATTTTAATAAATCTATAAATCTAAAGCTGGTTCAAGAATTTTTTCCATTCTTTTCTTCACCATGTCTACCGATCCTGAATAATTGTTTACCAATAAAGAAAAAACCAAGGTCTTGCCGGTATTGGTTTTCATATACCCTGCCAGTGTTTTTACTCTGTTTAAAGTTCCTGTTTTTGCAAAAATCTGTCCGTTTCCAAGTCCGTTGAACATTCTTTTTAACGTACCTGACTGTCCGCCCACCGGTAATGAATTCAAATATGTTTTATAATATTTTTCATTCATTAAGGAGGTAAGGAATTTTGCCTGGGCAATCGGGGTTACATTATTGCTTCTTGAAAGTCCGCTTCCGTCGATATAATTGAGGCCCATCATGTCAAAACCTTCGCTTTTCAAATGTTCCGTCACTACTTTTCTTCCGGATTCCGTAGTCTGATCTCCCAAGCTTTGGAAACCTACTGTTTTCAGCAATGCTTCGGCCAAACCATTATCACTGTGCTGATTGGTATAAAAAATAATATCGCCTAAAGTCGGAGATTTATACGTTGAAACCAGCTTTCTGCTTTCAGGATTGGCATCCGTCATTTTCGGGATTACTTTTCCGGTTACAGGAATTCCACCCTTCACCAGAGTTGTTCTGAATGTATTGGCAAGATAAGCCGGAGCGTCTGGTAATTTTGTGGTTAAAATACCGTCACCTTCATATTTATCGGCATACACCATCTGGTTGTTATAAGGAGAAACGTAGAAAAATTTCTTTTCGTTTGAGAAGTTGGCAGATTTTTTTACAATCAGTTTTTCATTAGCAGGATTGATCTCATGAGTGGTTCCTGCAGGCAGGTAGTAATTATTATTCTCCAACCAAACAACATTTTCCGGAAGCTTCGAAATATTGCCTTTGAAAAGCGCTGTCTGGATGATAATATCACCATTTACCTTTTTGATTCCCTCACGTGAAAGTCCTTCTTTAAAATCTGAAATAATATCTCTGTAGGCCCAGGCTCCGGCTTTGTTCGTACCTAAAGAAGGATCGCCGCTTCCCACGATATAAAGATTTCCGTTAAGAATTCCATTCTCATCAACACTTCCTGAATATTCCAGCTGCGTATTCCAACGATAATTCTCACCCAGCATGCTCATTGCCGTTTCGGTGGTCAGTAATTTTGTGGTGGAGGCAGGAACTAAGGGAGTATTTTCATTATACGAAGAGATCACTTTCTTCGTTTTCGGATCGTACACTACGAATCCCCAGGTTGCATTTTTTAGCACCGGATCGGTCATCATTGTGTTTACATTAATGTCTACAAGCTCTTTCGCCGACAGAACTGTTTTTTCTACTATCGATGTGATCGGTGAAGGCAGATTTAAACTGTTGTTCTGATTTTCGTAACCCGGAGAATACAGCACTGTAGAAACGGTAGACTGGGCAAGGACGAATCCTGCGGCCAGCACCGCAACACCTGAAATATACTTTCTGAAATTTACCATCTATTTTTTCATTTTGCTATATGTTGGATGAATTAAAAATCAATCGGTTAAATTGAAAGTTAAACCCCAAACATATAATCAACGACCAAATGTAGAAAATATTGCTAAAAGTTGATGCGGAAGGTGATAATAAAACCCTATAAAATTTGTTAAAATTTGTTAAAAATCAACAAAAACATCTTTTTTAATGCTTTGGTATGCAGTAATTTCATCGAATTCTTTTAAACTTGTTAAAACCAGTTTTTTATATTCCTCATATTTCCTTCCTCTTGGCAATTTAAGAAGAATCTGAAACTGATACAGGTTGTTAAGCTTTGCGATCTGCGCTTTTTCCGGGCCTAAGACACAGTCTTCAGGAAGATACTTCCTGAGAATTGACCCGAGAAACTGTGAAGCCCTGTTGGCTTTATCTTCTCTTCGGTGTTTCAGCTCAATCATGATGAGTTTCGTAAAAGGCGGATAATGGAATTTCTTACGTTCCGTTAAAATGTATTTATACACTTTAGCCGGATTATTCATTTTAATCAGTTGAAAAACAGAATGCTCCGGATTATAAGTCTGTATGATAATCCTTCCCTGTCCGGATACCCTTCCTGCCCTTCCTGATACCTGGGTAATGAGCTGATAAGCCCGCTCTTCTGCCCTGAAATCCTGAACATACAACATAGAATCTGCTTTAGGTATTGCCACCAGCTCAATATGATTAAAATCCAGTCCTTTTGAAATCATCTGTGTGCCGACTACAATATCGGTTTCGCGGTCTTCGATTTTTTCGTATAATCTTTCGTAGGCAAATTTCTTTCTCATCGAATCAACATCCATTCTGTCAACTTCGCTGTCGGAAAACAGCTTTGAAACTTCTTCATGGATCTGTTCCACTCCTACGCCTCTTTCATTCAGGTTTTCGGAGTAACATTTAGGACAGGTTTTCGGTTTGGAAGCTCTCTGGCCGCAGTAATGGCATTTCATTTCATTGGCTGCTTTGTGATACGTCATTACCACATCGCAATTGGAGCAGTAATTGACGTAGCCACAGGTTTCACATTCAACCACATTGGCGTAACCACGGCGGTTGTGAAGCACAATAACCTGATTTTTTTCCTCTAAAACTTTTTTAATCTCATCAATAACCTGTAAAGAAAAATTTCCGGAAACTTTTTTGGAATCCTGGGCTTCTTTAAAATTTACAAGTTCATATTCCGGAAGCTTTACATTCCCGAAACGCTCTTCGAGAAAGATATATGCCATTTTTTCTTTCCTGGCGTTGTAATAGCTTTCCACCGAAGGTGTTGCTGAGCCTAAAATTACACGGGCATTATAGAAATTTCCCAAAATTAATGCTGCATCTTTCGCATTGAAATAAGGAGAAACTTCTCTTGGCCGATACGCAGAATCATGTTCTTCATCGACCACAATCAGTCCCAAATTCCGGAAGGGCAGGAATAAGGAATTCCTTGTTCCGATCAGGATTTTAATATCATTCTGTCGGATTCTTCTCCAGACTTCCACGCGTTCAAAATCGGTAAGTTTCTGATGGTAAAAACCGAGCTGCCTGCCGTATTTTTTTTCTAACCGTTGGGTAATCTGCTTGGTTAAGGAAATTTCCGGAAGCAGAAACAATACATTCTTGTCTTCCTTAATGCATTCTTCTATTTTTTCAAGGTAGAGATGTGTTTTTCCTGATGATGTGACACCATGCAAGAGTACATTTTTCCCTTCTTCAAAAGCTTCATCTATTTCCGCCTTTGCTGTTTTCTGAGGTTCCGAAAGCTCTTCTATTTCTTCTATTTCTCCTTCATAGCTTTCCAGCCTGTCTTTCTGCATGTAATATTCCTCAACCAGATTTTTATCTGCTAATGCTTTAAAGTGTGAACTTCCAAAATAGCCATCTTCAAAAAGCTCTGATTTTTTAATATGAAGATCGGGATTTTCCGTCTGTTTTTCGAGAATATGAAGGAAAAGGTCTTTCTGCTTCTGCGATCTTTTTAAGGTTAAAAGTATTTCCGTAAGGTTCTGGTTTTTTAAAACCTCATCTTTTACCTTTACATAGGCAACTTCTTTTGCTTTGTATTTTTCGGCAATTTTTTCATCAATCTCGATATATTGAAGATCAATTAATGAATTGATGGTTCTGATAATATCTTTTTTCGGAATAAATGCTTCGATATCCGTTAAATTGATTAGCTGCCGGACTTCCAGCGCCTGGATCAGATACATTTCGTTGACATCCAGATTTTCGAAATCGACCGTTATATTCGGTTTTAATTTTAAATAGGTTTCACTTTCCAGCTTTAAAGAAGAAGGAAAAGCAAAACGGTAAATTTCGCCAAGACCACACAGATAATACCCGGAAAGCCAGTTCCAAAAGTTAATCTGCTCTTGAGGGACAATCGGCTGATCGTCCAGAAGGCTGATCACTTCTTTCGCCACAAATGTTTCCGGTGCATCATTATGAAGTTCAAATACAATTCCGGTATAGATCTTTTTACCACCAAAAGGTACCAAAACGCGCATTCCTGTCTGGATTTCGGATTGTAGCTCTTCGGGAACTTTATAGGTAAAAGATCCTTTTAAATTTAACGGCAAAACAATCTGGGCGTACTGCAAAGGGAAATATTTAAAGTGTAAAATTAATTTATTCTTTTGTGAACTGCAATTTTTGTTTAAACAACTTCTAAAGCTAAATCTTCAGGGTTTTTGAAACATTGAATGTTGTTTTGATCGAGTAAGTTTTAATTCATCGTATCCCATAAACTCATGACTTCAATTTTTTCCAAAGGCTTTGTAAGAGTAATTCTTTTCGAAGCTTTTGGGAGCAAATCGAAGAAATTGTCACTAAAGTGCGTATCTCCTATTAAATAGACATCTTTCGCTAAAACATCGGTAGAAACTTCAATTTCAGTCGGAGAAATTTTCCTGATTGTAAGATGGGGTTTTGGCAGTTTTAAATCTTTCGGTTTTGCAAAGAAATAGTTGGTCTCCGCAATTACTTTTTCATCTTTTCCTCTTAAAATTACATTTAAAAACAGCTCATTTTTATCGCCATCACCAATAAGTTCACTGATAGATGCAGAATCAAACTTTATATTTCCTTCCAAATTCTGTTTCTTATTTGAAACTGCCGTAAGAATATTTTCACCTTTAAAATTATTTACTTCAAACTCTAAGGTTACGTTTTCAATTGCATTCAATCCGTCATTAATACCATAAAAGTTTAAAATTCCATCCTTTTCTTCCGTTAAGATTACCTGGTTTTCAAAACTTCTTTTTAACTGATAATGCAGCGCTTTCCAGTTTCCTAAATAATCGATCGAAGACCAGGAAACCACCGGCCAGCAATCATTCAGCTGCCAATATAACGTTCCCATGTTGTAAGGTTTTGCACGGCGGTGCGCTTCTATGGCAATCTGCATTCCGCGGGCCTGAAGCAGTTGGGAAATATAGTTGTATTTCACAAAGTCTTTCGGAATATTATAATCCCTTTTCATATAATTTTCGATAATCTCCCAGCCTCTTGAGTGCTTTTCATGTGCTTTGATGGTTCCGTTCTGAAAATTCAAATCAGCTTTTCCTGAAAACATGGATTTTGTGGTTTCCAGTGTAGGCATTCCCTGAAAACCATATTCGGAAGCAAAACGCGGAACCTTTTCGTTGTATATCTCAAAAGGCTGTTCGCCCCACCAGACGCCCCAGTAATGAGAATCTCCTTCGCTTAAACTTTCCTGGTGGCCCCAGCCGATGGACGGTGAACTCGGCCAATAGATCTGTTTATCAGAAACCGCATATTTTTGAATGGCATTAGGAATTATTTCATAAAAAATTTTATTATAATCTTTCCAGACCTGGAGAGAATCTTCTTTTGAATATTTAAACTGCTTCTGATATCCCCAGTTGACAATCGCTTCATCAATTTCATTGTTTCCGCACCATAAAGCCAATGAGGCATGATTCTGAAGCCGCTCTACCTGATCTTTTACTTCCAGTTCGACATTTTTCTGAAAGTTTTTGTCTGCAGGATAAAAGCTTCCCGCAAACATAAAATCCTGCCATACTAAAATTCCGTTTTCATCACAGGCTTTGTAGAATTCGTCATCTTCGTAAATTCCGCCGCCCCAGACGCGGATCATATTCATGTGGGCTTCTTTACAGTCTTTGATGAGTTTCTGGTATTTTTCTTTGGGCATTCTCGGAGAAAAGCTGTCGCCGGGAATCCAGTTGGTTCCTTTGGCGTACATTGGTTTTCCGTTTACTTTGAAATAAAAGGATTTTCCTTTTTCGTCTTTTTCCTGAATTAATTCAACCGTCCTTAGTCCTATCCGTTCAGATTTTTTATCAATCAGTTTATTATCTTTCTGCAGGGTAATTTTTACGTCATAAAGATTCGGGGTTCCCCATCCGTTCGGCTGCCATAAATTCGGTTTGTTAACAGTAAAAGGAATCAAAATCGTATTTTTCCCTTTTTTCAACCGGATCGTGTTGATTTTATTATTGATTAAAACTGAATATTTTCCTTCGTTATCTGCTGAAATTTCAGTATAAATATTTAATTCTACTTTTTGCCTTGTTATCGTTTTTTGCTCAATTTTTATGTTTTCTAGTTTTGCCTGATTCCAGAAATTTAATTGTACATCTTTCCAGATTCCAGCAGTGACGAGTCTTGGTCCCCAATCCCAACCAAACTGATACTGTGCTTTTCTTACAAAGCTTCTTGGTGACTCCGGTATGGTAAACGGCACTTTTTCAGCCAACTGTTTCCCGGTATTTACTGCAGATCTGAATTTTACCTGTAAAATATTTTCGCCGATTATTAAATATTGCTTCACAGGAATCGTCCATTTTCTGAACATGTTATCTGTTGTCTGTATTAATTTTCCATTTAAATAAATCTCGGAAAAGGTATCCAATCCTGAAAATACCAAATCAATATTCTGATTGCTTAATTCCTTTTGAGAAACAGTAAATTTTGTCTGATATTCCCAGTCTTCATTTTCTACCCATTGTACTTTTTTCTCGTTTTCGTCTTTAAAAGGGTCAGGAATGACATTGTTCTTCATCAAATCCAAATGTACTGTTCCCGGCACGGAGGCCGCGAGCCAGTTATTTTCTTTAGCATTTTTAAAGTTCCATTTTTCTGAGGATAAATTGCGTCCGGAAAACTGAGCGTTGATTAAAATTTGTATGAAAAGGAAAGAAAAAAGTATGTTTTTTTTCATTATAATTTATTTACTATTCGATGGATTCCATCTTTAATAAGTGGTGTATTAAAGTTAATAAGAAGCCCTAATTTCAAATTTGTCAGTTTTAAATAGGTTAATACTTGAGAATAAAAAATAGGATGCATCTCTAAAACCGATTTAATTTCCACAATCACTTTATTTTCGACAATTAAATCAATTCTGTATGCTTTTTCAATAAATATTTCTTTATATTGGAGGGGTAAACAAACCTGTTTATCTACTTTAATTCCCAGTTTTTTAATTTCGTAAAACAGTGCTGTTTCGTAAGCGTTTTCCAATAAGCCTACTCCTAAATTTCGATGAACCTCTAAAGCTGCGCCTATAATTTTATAGGACAATTCGTTTTCTGTCATTTGTGTTTTGTTTTTAACGCAAAGATTATTTATAATATTCTCACAATTAAGGAGCAAAGAAGAATCAATAAATTGATTTTATTAAGCTAAAAAATTAAACGAGTAGCTTCATTAAGCGACTTTGTCGCATTCTTTGCTCCTTAAATATAATTCAAATTAATATAAGCTTTGCGTTTAATATTATTTATTTTTCAAGAAAATTATCTCAGTAGCATTTGCAAACTCACCGCCATCGGTAATTGCTGAAGAATGAAAATATCCGGCTTTAGTAAACTCACGGATTTCTTCGATATTGGAAGAACGAAGTCCGCCCCCTACAAGAATTTCAATTCTGCCGTTTGATAACTCTACCAGTTTTTTAAGGTTTTCTTTACCTTCCGATACGTTGGGTTTTTGTCCGGAGGTAAGAATGGTTGTAAAACCACAATCAATTACTTTTTCCAAAGAATTTTCTAAATCTTTAGCGCGGTCGAAGGCACGGTGAAAAGTGCAGGGATAAGGGCTTGCCAGTTCAACCAGGATTTTATTGCGTTCAACATCAATTTCATCAATTTCATCCAAAATTCCGAATACGAAGCCATCAACATTCAAAGATTTCAATTGGATTAAATCCGATTTCATCTGCTCAAACTCTTCATCCGAATACGTAAAATCTCCGCCACGGGGACGAATCATTACAAATATCGGAATGTTGATTTTTTCGCGAAGCTGTTTTGTTATTTCAAAGTCCGGTGTGGTTCCGCCTTCGCTTAATCCGTCGCACAGTTCTATTCTGTCAGCTTCGTTTTCAAAAGCGATTATTGCTGATTCGGAATTGAAGCATGCTATTTCTATTTTTGACATTTATATTATTTAATTTAGGCTAAAGCCAATGGATTTTTTATTTTGAAAAAACGGGCTAAAGCCCGTCCCTATTGATATCTGCTAACTGTTTGATTACGAAAATTATTTATTTTAATGCAAAGTCCGGTTTTTCAAGGCGGTTGCCTTTTTGGTCGTACACAGCAAAATTAAACCCATCCTGAATGCAATAGGAACCGTATTCTCCTTTTTTATTAAGAGCAATAAAACCTACTTGGATGTCCTTCAGATTTTTATCTCTTCTTTTCGTAATTTGTACAATTCTTTCCACGGCTTCTTTGCAGGCTTGCTGCGGCGTTCTTCCCTGTCTCATTAATTCTACGACCAAATGCGTACCCACGGTTCGAATCACTTCTTCGCCATGACCTGTCGCCGTAGCTGCCCCAACTTCATTATCCACAAAAAGACCTGCACCGATGATTGGTGAATCTCCTACCCTTCCATGCATTTTAAAAGCCATTCCGCTGGTAGTGCAGGCTCCCGAGAGATTTCCGTTAGCGTCCATCGCAATCATTCCGATCGTGTCGTGATTTTCGATATTGACAATGGGTTGGTATTTGCTGTCTTTCAGCCATTCTTTCCATTCTTTTTCGGATTCGGGAGTGAGAATATTTTCTTTTTTAAATCCCTGTGAAACTGCAAACTGTAGTGCCCCATCTCCAACAAGCATTACGTGAGGTGTTTTTTCCATTACGGCTCTTGCTACGGAGATCGGATTTTTGATATGCTCAAGGCACGCTACCGAACCTATATTGTAGTTTTCATCCATGATGCAGGCGTCCAAAGTTACCCTTCCATCTCTGTCGGGGCGGCCTCCGTAACCAACACTTCTTTCATTCGGGTCATCCTCGACCAGGCGTACTCCTTTTTCTACGGCGTCCAAAGCTTTTCCTCCTTTTCCGAGGATTTTCCAGGCTTCTTCATTGGCTTTTAAACCAAAATTCCATGTGGAAAGAACGATGGGTTTATTAATTATGGTATTGTTGTTTTCCGGGAGATCTTTGGCAAGCAGATCCAAAGGATTTACCGCTAAAGCAAGGGAAGCGATTGCCGATTTTTTCAGAAACTTTCGTCTACTTTGCATACTCAGATTTATTTGGCCCCAAATTAAGGATTTTTCGCATTTGCAGGAAATAAAAAAGCGGTAGATTTCCTACCGCTCAACATGATTTTTATTGAATATTAATGAGGTAATTTTTCCCTAAAATATCCGTAAACCCAGGTTCCGAAAATTGCGCTGATTAAAGTAACGGTAATGACCAGAGCTCCTGTTCCGATCTGTGCAAAAAGCGGTCCCGGACAAGCTCCTGTAATTGCCCAGCCAAATCCGAAGATCAATCCTCCGTAAATTTGTCCTTTATTGAACTTCTTCGGAGCAATGGAAATTTTTTCGCCATAAATGGTTTTTATATTAAATTTTTTAATAATAAACACTGAAATCATTGCGGTTATAACAGCACTTCCAATAACTCCGTACATGTGAAAAGACTGCAAACGAAACATTTCCTGGATTCTGAACCAGCTGATAACTTCTGCCTTCACAAAGACGATTCCAAAGAGAATTCCTACTATGAGATACTTTAAATGGTGATACCATTGATGCTGAAGATGGCTTTCATTGGTACAGATACTGTCCTGATGCCGTATATCTTTTTCTTTTTCCATTTTTATAAATTAAAGTGAAAGGATGACTGGCAGAATTACATTCGCCATTAAAAAGCCTCCTGCCATGAAACATATGGTTGCAATAAGGGATGGCCATTGTAAATTAGACAATCCCATAATGGCGTGCCCACTGGTACATCCTCCGGCGTACCGTGTTCCGAAACCCACCAGAAATCCACCGACGATCATCACGATGAAACCTTTTAAAGTTAAAAGATTTGCAAAATTCATGAGCTGTACAGGAACCAGATTGCTGTAATCTGTAATTCCGTAAGTTGCTAATTCGGATTTCAAGGCAGGATTAACAGAAATTTCTCCCGGATTAATTAAAAACTGAGAAGCAACAATGCCACCCAATAAAATTCCGAAAACGAAAAATAAGTTCCAGAGTTCTTTTTTCCAGTCATATTTGAAGAAGCTAATATTTGAAGGAATACATGCTGCACAGACATGTCTGAGCGATGAACTGATTCCGAAAGATTTATTGCCCAAAATTAATAAGGCAGGAACCGTAAGACCGATTAAAGGTCCTGCAACATACCACGGCCACGGTTCTTTTATGATTTCTAACATTGATGATTGTATTAAACTTTTATTCGGATTAATTATTAATTCGCAAAAGAAACAAAAGACGGTATTGATTTTTACATAAACCAAAAGCTACCAAAGCAAATGATTTTTAAACATTACCTTGCTATTATTCGTTTATTATTTACTTAACAGATAATATTTTATGCCTTTTGCGATTCAGATTACTTTAAAACTTTACTGTGGCACACAAAATCACTTACCGGAACTTCAGTTTGGGAAATCGCACTGAACCCTCCTCCGATTTCGCTGAAGTTTCTGTAACCCCTCGCCTGGAGAATACTTGCTGCCATCATACTTCTGTATCCTCCTGCACAGTGAAGGTAAAAATGTTCTGCCGGATCGACCGAATTGATCCACTCGTTGATGTATGCCAAAGGTTTATTGAATGCCTGATCGACATGTTCCGCATTGTACTCGCTTTCTTTTCGCACATCAATAATTTTTGCTTCTTTATTTTTAATTTCTTTTTCAAATTGTTGTGCTGAAATTCTATTGACGAAATCTGTTTCCTTTCCCTTATTTTTCCACTCTTCAAAACCACCTTTCAGAAATCCAAAGACGTTGTCGAACCCAACCCTGCTTAACCGGGTAACAGTTTCTTCCTCTTCACCTTCGTTGGTAATAAGAAGGATCGACTGTTGTACATCTACAATCAACGCTCCGACCCACGGTGCAAAATCGCCATTAAGCCCGATATTAATGGATTGCGGAATAAATCCTTTCGCGAAATCTTCGTTATTTCTTACATCCAAGATCAACGCTCCTGAATGTTCTGCGATTTCTTCAAATTCATCGGGAGAAAAAGCATGTAAACCTTTTGACAATACCTCATCGAAACTGTCGTAGCCTTTTTTATTCATGGCTACGTTCATTCCGAAGTAAGCCGGAGGCGGAAGAAGTCCTTCCGTTACTGCTTTTATAAAACTTTCTTTATCCTTCTGGTTCAGCGCATAATTGGTTTTCTTTTGATTCCCCAAAGAATCTGTCGTTTCTTTCTGCATATTTTTTCCGCAGGCTGAACCCGCTCCGTGAGCCGGATAAACGGTAATATCATCGTCTAAAGTTAAAATTTTGTTGTACAGGCTTTCATAAAGTAAGCCCGCAAGTTCTTCCTGTGTCATACTTGCTGCTTTCTGTGCTAAATCTGGTCGGCCAACATCTCCTAAAAATAAAGTATCCCCGCTGAACAAAGCTGTTTCCTTTCCATTCTCATCAATCAGCAGAAAAGATGAACTTTCAAGGGTATGACCAGGAGTATGCAGCACTTTTACTTTAATATCTCCTAATTGAAAAACCTGATTGTCATCTGCAATGATGGCTTCAAATTCAGGTTTTGCGGTCGGCCCGTAAACAATCGGTGCATTTGTTTTTCTGCTTAAATCGAGATGCCCGCTTACAAAATCTGCGTGAAAGTGCGTTTCAAAAATATATTTAAGTTCAACATTGTCTTTTTCCAGCCGGTCGATGTAAGGCTGTGTTTCTCTCAATGGGTCTACAATTGCTGCTTCACCATTAGAAACAATATAATATGCTCCCTGCGCAAGACATCCTGTATAAATCTGTTCTATTTTCATTTTTTGATGATTTTAATTTTAATATTTTATTGATACAAATTTCCGGGTTTGGGATTTTGTGTACAGCTACTTTTGTTACAGAACGGGATTTTTAAACATGAAGTTCGCTGGTTCCGCAGATGAAGCGAATGTATTTGAATGTTTTTAATTTATTATGAGATTGTTATGCTGGAAGCTTCTTGATATTCTTATATATTTTAACGCAAAGAGTTTTTGAATACTAAACGTTTTTAGGGGCGCAAAGGCGTTCTACTTAGCCAAGTCCGCAAACTGAAATTACTACAGAAAGTAAACTAAATTTAATTCTCGCTGATTCCGCAGATGACGCAGATTTATTTGAATGTTATTACTTTATCAGGTGATTGTCATGCTGGAAGCTTCTTGATATCGTTATATATTTTGAACGCAAAGAACGCAAATATTTTTTTGGCTACTAACTGTTTTTTTAAGTTCGTAAATGAGTTTCACTCAGATAAGAGCGCAAAAAAAATACAGTTTAATTTCTCACGCGGATTTTACGGATGACACGGATTTATTTGAACGTTTTTAATTTATTATGAGATTGTTATGCTGGAAGTTTCTTGATATCCAAAATATTTTTGTAACGCAAAGGCCGCAAAGATTTTTTTGACTACTAAGTGTTTTTAAGTTCGCAAAGGCGTTCTACTCAACTAAGAGCGCAAAGAATTTTGGAAAGTAATACAGTTTAATTTCTCACGCGGATTTTACGGATGACGCGGATTTATTTAAAAGTTTCTATTTTATCAGAAGATTATCATGCTGGAAGTTTCTTGATATCCGAAATATTTTTTTTAACGCAAAGGCCGCAAAGATTTTTTAACTACTAACTGTTTTTTTTTAAGTTCGCAAAGGTGTTCTACTCAGCAAAACTCGAAGAGATAAAGTACTATACTACAGAGGAAACTCAGTTTAATTCTCTCAGTTCCACGGAATCTCTCGCAGCCCGACCTGAGTGGAGCTCTTTTTGTGGAGCACAGCGGAACAAAAAAGCAGGAACCCTTCGATAAACTCAGGATAAACTACAGGCGGAAATAGCTGCCCTTATAAAGAAAAAACTACAAAAAAACTTCTTTTATGATGATATAAATTCCCATCACCAGAATAAACCAACCGAAAGCAGGCTTAAGTTTTCTGCCATCAATTTTTTTGGATAACTGTGAGCCAATGATGATGCCTACAATGGCAATGGAAGAAATGGTTGTCAACAATTTCCAGTCGACTGCTATATCGTTTATTGAAGAAAAAAATCCGATAAGCGAATTGAGGGAAATAATAACCAGTGATGTTCCGATGGCGACTTTCATGGGAGTTTTGAGAAGACTGACCAAAGCCGGAATAATCATAAATCCGCCGCCGGCTCCAACTAAACCGGTCAGAATCCCGACAACGGAGCCTTCTCCTGCCGCCAAAAGGGTATTGTTTTTATGGTGTGTTTCAAGCTGATATTCTTTGTTTTTACGAATCATTTTGTAAGAGGCCAAAATCATTAATCCAGCAAAGATCAACAGCAGCAAAATATCTTTCGTTACCACAAATTCATTGATTGTAAATACGTTACCAGGAATTAAGGGTAAAATATAATTTCGTGTAAGAAAAATGGAAATAATAGAAGGAATCCCAAAAACAAGAGCCGTTTTAAAATTTACCAACCCTTTTTTAAAGTATGAAACTGAACCGACCACACTGCTGATTCCGACAATAAAAAGTGAGTATTCTGTTGCCAGAAAAGCGTCTAATCCAAAAAGATAAACCAAAACGGGAACGGTAAGAATGCTTCCTCCACCGCCGATTAATCCTAATGAAACTCCTATTAAAACTGAAGCGATATATCCAAAAATTTCCATTTCTCAACTTTATGCTGCAAAATTGGATATATCGGAAAAGATGTACAGCTACTTTTGTTACAGAAGGTTTTTTTTAACGCAAAGGCCGCGAAGATTTTTTTTGACTACTAACTGTTTTTTAAGTTCGCAAAGGCGTTTCACTCAGCAAAGGTTAAAAGCCGTTACTTTATCAGCAGATTGTTATGCTGGAAGCATCTTGATATCGTTATATATTTTAACGCAAAGTTCGCAAGTTTTTTGACTACTCAGTGTTTTTAAGTTCGCAAAGCTACTTCGATAAGCTCAGCATAAACTTTTCACTTAGATAAGATCACAAAGGGATTTATCTAATCTTCTAAAATCACAATTTTATTCCTTCCGAGCTGTAGTTTTCCAGAATCTTCGAGCTGCTTCAAGAGTCGGGAAACAACCACTCTGGCTGTTCCCAATTCGTTTGCGAGCTGTTCGTGGGTAATAACAATTGTTTTGGAATTAATAATTTCGGATTTTTTGTGGAGAAGGTTCAGCAATCGTTCATCCACTTTTTTGAAAGCGATCGCATTGATGATATCCAAAAGTTCTTCAAAACGTTTGTGATACAGCCTGAAAATATAATCCAGCCATTCCGGATATTCTTTAATGAAAAGTGAAACTTTGTCTATCGGCAGAAAAAGAATTTCGGTATCTTCTTCTACTTCCGCTTTTACGATACTTTTTTCGTTGTGCATTCCGCCCAAAAAAGACATGATGCAGCTTTCTCCTGCTTTAATGTAATACAGAAGAATTTCGCGGCCGTCTTCTTCGGTGCGGATGACCTTCAGCATTCCTTTCATCACGATCGGAATTGAACGGATGGACGAATTTTCATCTAAAATAATATCGCCTTCGTGATACGTCTTCGTGATCCCATACTGATATAGCTTTTCTACCAGTTCAGGCGAAGAAGTAAATTCTGAAGAAAGAACCGAATCCTGCATAATAAAATTTCTAAGGCTAATTTACACCAATTTCGTCAACAAAAAGCCATGCTTTGGAATCTGCACCCGGATTTCCGGCAGGGATAATTCCAGCGTTTTCTATATTAACTTTAATATATTTTGAATTCTGAATGCCTACATTCACTTTAATTTTACCTTTTGCTGAAAGGATTTCCTCTCTTCCGATTTCTTTAATGAGTTTAAAATCCGTTCCGTTGTCTGAAACGAAAATCTGAGCCGATTTTGCGAAATGAATCCAGCTTCCTTTGTTGTCTAAAGTATTAAAGTACACCTCTGAAAACTGCGTTTTCTGTCCGAAATCAATCGTAGCCACGACATCTTTTCCCTGAAAACCAAGCCATGTTTTTCCCAATTGCTTTTGATTTCCGATAATTCCGTCGACTAAAGTAAAAGCTCCACCAAAAGAATAATTTTCATCAGGTTGGCTTTCTAATGTTATGGGTTTTCCGGTAGTTTTAGAAATCACAAAATCTTGCGAAGAAACGGCACTTTGAAGTCCACCTTCAAAATAAGCTGATTTAATGGTCATGGTTTTTGAAACGGGAATTGGAACGTCATACGTTTGGGAATTTTCTGTGGGAACACTCCCGTCTGTTGTGAAACGAATTCCTTCCGGCTTCTGCGATGTTGAAAGTTTATACGAAATACCTCCTACTCTCGGTTGCACTTTCCCATTGATATTGTAAATACTTTTCGCATAATTGATACCCATTTTATCCAACACCTTAAATTCATTAATTACTCTCCATTCAAATTCTTTGTAATTTTTAGGATCAGCTGTTCCCCAGCCTACTTCCGAAAGCGCCAGTAATCTCGGAAAAATCATATACTGAACCTGTTTGAAATCCAGAATATACTCCGTCCATAAATTTGCCTGAACGCCTAAAATATATTTTGCCTGTTCTGCATTCAGCTCTTCGGGAATGGGATTATAAGAATAGACTTTATCCAAAGGCGTAAATCCTCCGAAAGCATTCGGTTCCGTTGCAGGATCTCCCTGATAATGATCGAAATAGCAATAAGATCCGGGGGTCATTACTGCAAAATGTCCTGTTTTTGCAGCTTCTACACCGCCTTTTATGCCTGTCCAGCTCATTACGGCAGCATTCGGGGCCAGTCCGCCTTCCAGAATTTCGTCCCAGCCTATGATTTTTCTGCCTTTTGAATTGACATACTTTTCTATTCTATGAATAAAATAACTTTGAAGACCGTGTTCGTCCTTAAGATTATTTTTTTTGATTAATTCCTGACAGTGCGCACATTCTTTCCATCTTGTCTTCGGGCATTCATCGCCGCCAATGTGGATGTATTGTGAAGGAAAAAGAGCCATTACTTCATTCAACACATTTTCCAAAAAGGTAAAAGTTTCCTCTTTCGGGCAGAAAACATCATCAAAAACACCCCATTTCGTTGCCGGCTCAAAAGGTCCTTTTGTACAGGCCAATTCCGGATAAGCTGAAAGTGCAGCTAAAGCATGACCCGGCATTTCAATCTCAGGAACCACGGTAATATGTCTTTCCTGAGCGTATTTTACCACTTCTTTAATTTGATCCTGAGTATAAAAATAAGGTCCGTAAGGCTTTCCGTCAAACGTATTGTCAACATACGCACCAATCATTGATTCTTTACGTTTTGAACCGATCTGCGTTAACTTAGGATATTTTTTAATTTCAATCCTCCAGCCCTGGTCGTCGCTTAAATGCCAGTGAAAAGTGTTTAGTTTGTACATCGCAAGATAATCGATATACTGCTTTACCTCATCGACAGTGAAAAAGTGACGGCAAACATCGAGGTGCATTCCGCGCCATGCGAATTTTGGCTCATCCTCAATTTTCATGGCTGGAATTTTTCCCGAATCTTTATATTGTTCTATTAATTGGATTAATGTCTGGAGTGCCAGAAAATATCCCTGATTTGTATTTGAATTGATAACAATTCCTCCGGATGAAACTTCAATAGAATATTTTTCTTTTTTCTGCTGATCGATCACGGATTGTGGAGTAAAAAGAGCATTAACCAAGTGAACGTCTTCATTCTTTTTTCCGGAGCTGAAGGTAAACATTCCTGCAGTGCGCTTTTTAAAATAGGCTGTTTCTTTTACCGGAAGATTTTCATCAAGCTTGAAAGTTTTAGGAATAATAAATTCTCCTTTTTGAAATTCAACTTTTTGAGGATATGGAATCAAATTCAATTTCGTTTGGGCTAAAAAAAGACTTGAGAATAATACAGAAAATATCAGTAATAATCGATGCATTTTATGATTTTAGATTTAGGCGAATATACTTATTTTCTTAAAATTTAAATGTGCGATTTAACTTATTACTGCCCAAAATATCTAATTTTACAAAAATAAATGATGAAAAAAACAATTTTATTCGTTAGCGGACTTTTATTCTCTGTTTCCGCACATGCACAAATTTCAGATGTTATTAATTCCACTATAAAGAATCAGACGGGAATTGATCTTAAAAATCCCAAATCTGCAACAGGAAATACTTCTAATCCAAAACCCAAATCTTCCGCGTCATCTCCTAATCCCGGAAATCTTACCTCAACGCAAATTTCCTCTGGTTTAAAAGAAGCTTTAACTCTGGGAGTGAATGAAGGCGTAAAAAAGCTAAGCACCACAGACGGATTTTTAAAAAATGAAGCGGTAAAAATTCTGATGCCCGAAAAATTAAGAAAAATTGATACTACACTGAGATCCATTGGTCTTGGAAATCTTGCAGACCAGGGTGTAAAATTATTGAACAGAGCTGCTGAAGATGCAGTTACAGAAGCTGCCCCTATTTTTACAAAAGCCATTACTTCCATGACAATTACAGACGCTAAAAATATTTTATTGGGAAATAATAATGCGGCAACAAATTATTTACAGACAAAAACACAATCGCAGTTATTTACAGCTTTTCAGCCAAAAGTAAAAGCTTCCCTTGGAAAAGTAGGCGCCGATAAATTATGGAGCAATATTATTTCTAAATATAATACTTTTACCGGGGAATCTGTAACCACCGATCTTAATGAATATGTAACTACGGAAACCATCAATGGTGTGTTTAAAATGGTTGCCGAAAAAGAAAGCGGAATCCGCAATACTCCTGCAATGAGGACTACAAGTATTTTGCAGAAGGTTTTTGGAGCACAGGATGGAAAATAAATTTCTTTTGTCTTGAAACAAAAAGGAACAAAAGTTCGAAGTCTGGAACTTTTTGTTATCAAACGTTAAATATTTTCAATAAAAAAACCTTGTCGGCGACAAGGTTTTGCTTTATCAGAATTGCATTTCAGGAATCTCTCCTTCAATGATTAAATCGGCCTCTGTAGATTTTATGATGTGTTCTACGGAAACTCCCGGAGCTCTTTCAATAAGCTTGAAACCGTCTGGTGTTACATCCAGTACCGCCAATTCGGTTACGACTCTTTTAACGCAGCTTACTCCTGTTAAAGGAAGCGTACATTTTTTTAAAATTTTACTTTCTCCGGCTTTGTTCACGTGCATCATGGCAACGATAATATTTTCAGCAGAAGCTACGAGATCCATTGCACCGCCCATTCCTTTTACCATTTTTCCAGGGATTTTCCAGTTGGCGATATCTCCGTTTTCTGCAACTTCCATGGCACCAAGAATGGTAAGGTCTACCTTTTTGCTTCTGATCATCCCGAAACTGAAAGCAGAATCAAAGAAGGAACCTCCGTCCAGAATAGTGATGGTCTGCTTTCCTGCATTGATAATATCTGCATCTTCTTCACCTTCGTACGGAAACGGCCCCATTCCCAGCACTCCGTTTTCACTCTGGAATTCTACGTTAAGATTTTCCGGAACGTAATTGGCCACCAATGTAGGGATCCCGATTCCTAGATTTACATAATACCTGTCTTTTACTTCTCTGGAAATTCTTTGTGCAATTTGTTCTTTCGTTAGCATAGCTTAATCTTATCCCGCCAAATTAGCCATTTTTACGGAATTACAAAATAATTTCTTTCTTATCCTATGATAAATTTTGAATCTCAATTTGTTGTAAATTTGTACGCTTTTAATTTTACCGATGAAAATTTTATTACACTATCTTAAACCTTACAAATGGCTAATTATTATTTCGCTGTTTTTAGCCGCTGTAAATCAGGTTTTTTCTTTGTTTGCCCCTGCTATTACAGGGAATATATTAGACAAACTTGTTACCCACCCCAATTTTTTTGATAAGGAGAAAACGCTTCCTAGAAACATGAATGAATATCTTTACGGAACTGATATTTATCATGGTGTTTTTTACTTTTTAGGACTGTTGGTCGGTACTGCAATGATAAGCCGTATCGCTAAAGCATTTCAGGATTATGTCGTGAATGTGATCATTCAGAAATTTGGTGCGAAAATATTTACTGACGGACTAAAGCATTCTATGAGGCTGCCGTTTCAGGAATTTGAAGATCAGAGAAGCGGTGAGACGCTCTCAATTTTAACAAAAGTTCGTGAAGATTCCGTAAAATTTATCAATAATTTCGTCAATGTATTCTTCGGAATTCTGGTAAGCATTATTTTCGTGTCGGTATATGCCATTCGTCTGCACTGGTCTATTATGCCGGTATATGTGGTAGGAATTATCTTTATTGCAGTGGTGACTAATTTACTGAGCAAAAAAATCAAAACCATACAGAAAAATATTGTTACGGAAACCACCAATCTGGCGGGAAGCACCACCGAAAGTCTCAGAAATATCGAGATTGTAAAAAGCTTGGGATTAACCAATCAGGAAGTTGAACGTCTGAATAACAATACTTATAAAATCCTGAATCTGGAACTTAGAAAAGTAAAAAGCATCCGTTCTCTGAGCTTTGTGCAGGGGACCCTGGTTAACTTTTTACAGCAAATGATCACCTTTACGCTTTTATTATTGATTTTTAAAAATATTGTAACTCCCGGACAGTATTTATCATTAATGTTTTACGGATTCTTTATTTTCGGGCCGATGCAGGAAATCGGAAACATCATTATTTCCTACCGTGAAGCGCAGGCTTCGCTTAATAATTTCGACCGGGTGATGAAGAAAGAAGTTGAGCCTAAACCGTTAACTCCTAAGAAAATCGGAGCAATTGAAGAACTGGAATTTCAGAGCGTTTCTTTTCAGCATCAGACTGCTCATTACAAAGCCCTGAATTCAATTTCGTTTAAAGTAAAAAACGGGGAAACAATTGCTTTCGTTGGACCAAGCGGTTCAGGAAAAAGTACTCTGGTAAAACTTCTTGTAGGATTATACAGGCCACAGGAAGGTTCTATTCTATACAATAATATTGACGGAAAGGAATTCGATTTTGATGAACTGAGAAACCAGATCGGCTTTGTGACCCAGGATACGCAGCTTTTTGCAGGAACAATAAAGGAGAATCTTTTGTTTGTAAATCCTTCCGCAACAGAAGAAGATTTGCAGTTGGCATTAAAAAAATCGAGTTGCACCAATCTTTTAGAACGTGCAGAAAACGGAATAGAAACCGTAATCGGAGAAGGCGGTTTGAAATTAAGCGGCGGTGAGAAACAGCGAATTGCCATTGCCAGAGCTTTGTTAAGAAAACCGCATTTACTGATTTTTGATGAGGCGACTTCGGCTTTAGACAGTATTACGGAGGAAGAAATTACCACTACCATTAAAGAAATTTCCAGGGAAAAGGAACAGATTACCGTTCTTATTGCCCACAGATTAAGCACCATTATGCATGCAGACAGAATTTTCGTTCTGGAGCGTGGACAGGTTATAGAAACCGGATCGCACCTCAACCTTATTGAAGAAAAGGGACTGTATTATGCGATGTGGAGACAGCAAATCGGGGAAAGGAAAACTTTGGTATAGATGAGATGGAAGTTTATCTGATTGTGAGATTCTTCACTTTGTTCAGAATGACAATTAGGCTTTATAACTAAAATAAATTACCCCGAAAGCTGATTTCGGGGTATATTTTTAGAAAAATTTGAAAAATTCTTTTAAGTTTAATATTATTTACCGCAAAAGAAGCAAAAGATTTAGATATCTTTTAATCTTTAAATAAGCGACCAAAAGCCTTAAAAATCTTTGATTTTTGTTGAAAGCTGTATGTAAATTCTTTTGTGATTAACTTAATAAACTTACATTAACATCAAATTAATTTCTTTTTCTAACGGTTCTCTGTTCGATTCTTTTTTCAAACTTTTCTCCCTGAAAAATTCGTTGGATCATGATCCCCGGGATATGAATCTGGTTCGGATCCAGTTCTCCGGGTTCTACCAACTCCTCTACTTCAGCAATTGTAATTTTTCCTGCGCCGGCCATCGGATGGTTAAAATTTCTCGCCGATCCTTTGAAAATAAGGTTTCCTGCATGATCGCCTTTCCATGCTTTTACAATTGAAAAATCTGCTTCAAAGGCATATTCCAAGATATGAGGTTTTCCTTTGAAATCTTTCACTTCTTTTCCTTCCGCGACTTCAGTACCGAAGCCTGCAGGCGTATAAAAAGCAGGAATTCCGGCCTGTGCTGCTCTGCATTTTTCTGCCAGTGTTCCCTGTGGTGTCAGCTCCACTTCCAGTTCTCCTGAAAGCATCTGTCTTTCAAATTCTGCATTTTCCCCTACATATGAAGAAACCATTTTTTTGATCTGCCTTTTTTTCAGAAGCAATCCCAATCCGAAATCGTCTACCCCGGCGTTGTTTGAAATACAGGTTAAGTCTTTTACATCACTTTCTACCAAAGCATTAATTGAGTTTTCAGGAATCCCGCAAAGTCCGAATCCACCCAGCATCAATGTCATTCCATCTTCAATCCCTTCGATGGCTTCCTTTGCATTTTTTACTCTTTTATCTATCATGAAATATTAGATTTTCTGTTGGCTTAAATTTAATACTTTTTCTCATATATCAGATATTCCAGATATTCTGATTTTTTTCATGGTCTGAATTTTGGTTACTGTTAATCATCACTTCACAAAATATTATCATATGGAAACGAAAAACATTTCAAGGGTTGCGCTTGGCGCATTTCTCATCACCGCAGGAATCGGACATCTTACTTTTGCAAGAAAAGAATTTCAGGCGCAGGTTCCGGAATGGGTTCCTCTGGATAAAGATGATACGGTTGTATATTCCGGAATTGCTGAAATAGCATTGGGAACGGCGGTAATTGTTACACCCAAAAAGTACAGGAAGACAATGGGTAAAATTGTAGCGGGCTTTTTTGCAGCCGTACTTCCCGGAAATATTGCCCAGTATAAAAACAGAAGAGATTCCTTCGGGCTAAATACCGATAATCAAAGATTTGCCAGGCTTTTTATGCAGGCTCCGCTTATTGCTTGGGCTCTGAAATCTACTGATGAATAAATAAAAAAATCGGCAAAAATTAAAATTTTTGCCGATTTTTTTAATGTAAAATTGATTATTTTATTATTCATTGGATTTGCATCCAATGCTGGTTTAGGTCATCCCTTCGGGACTCTTTACTGGATATTTCTTTTAACCTAACCAATTATTTTTATTCATTGGACTTATGTCCAATGCTGGTTTAGGTCGTCCCTTCGGGACTCTTTATTGGATGATTAATTTTAAAGTAAATAATTTTCTGGTATGAACTTTTACAAAATAGACGCCTTTCGGTAGATTTTCGTTAACTAAAGAGAAACGTTGATTGTTGATGTTTTTTGATTCATAGAGCAGATCTCCGTTCGCCGACAGCAATTCTATTTTTTCGATAGGATAATCACTTTTGATAAAGGTCGGTTCTCTGGGTTTTGTAGGATTCGGATATAAGACTACATTTTTCTCTGTGCTTTTTGTTTCTTCTGTTCCCAACGTGGATCCACTTACCTGAAACTGTACCCTGTTGGATACTTCGGTATACGAATCATTGGTAAACATTACCATGTAATAATTTCCGGGTGTTGTCGGAACTGCTGTTCCCTGAATGGTTTTTGTACCCTGGGTAATTCCGTCAAAATACGTGTAAGAAACAAAATTATCATCCGGAACGGCAATGTTTTGAGGATAAATTCCCAGCCAGTCTTTGATGATGCCCGGAGAATCGGTCCACGAGGCTGTTATATTTTCACCTAATGTGTAAATAGGTTTATTGGTCCAAAGTTCGGTTACAATATCTCCGACTTTAAAGAAAACTTTTTCGCCTATTGTCGTGTAACCATCTTCGAGGAAATACTGTGCATAATAATATCCTTTTGCAAGCCCTGTAAAATTGAGTGTTCCGGAAGCCGTTGTCACATAGCTCCATTGTGTAGAATTTACATTTCCCGGCGTATGTCCCATTTTATAAATTCCGATCCAGTCTTTCGTAAGATTTGGTCCATTGGAGAAATTAACGGTTACCGTTCCGCCGACAGGATATACATCAGAAGTTGTTGTAAGCACCACTTTCGGTCCTACATAAAAGTTTTTTCTCGGGGTAATTTCAGTATAGCCGTTATTTGCGAAGAAGCCTGCAAAATACTGACCTTTCGTGGCAATTCCGTTTGGAAATGAAGCTGTTCCGGATGTCTGCCCGTTGGTATAGACGAAAGCCTGTGAAGTTACAGCCGCAGGATTCTGGCCCTTCTTGTAAATTCCTACCCAATCCTGATTATTGCCCGGACCATCTGTAAAATTGGCTATGATTGGTTCGTTCTGCAGATATTCTGTTTTATTTAAACTAAAAACAGGATTTGAAACAACACTTCCCGTAACGGTAAATTCTTTTACATCGCTCCAGTCACTCCATTCCATATTTCGGTCCCTGTAGCGTACTTTCACATAATAAACACCATTGGTAATAGAGTTTGCAGCGATTGTAGCTTTTGTAATGTCAACTCCGGCATTAAGATTTTTGGTAATATCAGGCGTTCCGTTTCCGTCTTTCCCAAACCAGTTCTCATAATCTCTGTAAAATTCCTTTTCAATAATGGAAAAATCGGCAGCTTTACTGATTAAGAACTGAGTGGTGTTCAGTAATTCTCCGTTCGAACTTGAAAAAGCTGATCCGTTCAATGTGAGAGGTAAAGTAACCGGTGCGGTAAATATGTTTGAAATAGCAGGTTTTGCAGGTTTTGGCTGATTTTTATAACGGTGGAACGTGTCAATCAGTTCATTATATTTTTTATGATAAACTCCTCCTATGGAATAGGATTCAACATCCACTTTTCCTGTATTGACATCCACTTCTACAATCTGATACGTCCAGTCCGTTAATGTTTTCTGAACATCATCAAAATCCTGTTCGGTAGACATTCCCCAATACTGGTCCCATGCAACACCGCCGGAAATAATCTGGTAATTCGGCGTATTTTTCAGCTGTCCCCTGTGATACAAATGGTGATGCGCTCCGACATGCATTAAATATTTTGAAGAAGTGGTTAAAAGAGGAACAGCGCTGTTTCTTACCCATGTTGAAATATCTCCTACATACTGCTCTGCCTGGTAAGGCCTGTGGCTCAATGAGATGATCCAGTCTACAGTAGAATCGTTCTCAGCCGCATTTAAAATCTGCTGCAGCCAGGCCATCTGTGCAGAACCGGTATGTTCAGAACTTAAACTGATAAATAAAACATTTCCCGCCTGCTGAGCGTAATAGTTCTCATTTCCGGATGAGATATTTTTATATTTTATTTCATCGATATAAAAATGAGCGTAATAAGAATTCATTCCCAACGTCCCATAGGTTTCGTGATTTCCTACCGTAGTCTGGATCGGAAGATAAGGAGATAAATTAATATTCTTTTTAAAATGCACATTTTCATAATGATCCAAAGTTCCCACATCCACCTGGTCTCCGACCATAAAAGTCAAAGCAACATTATCGGAAGGATCAGAATTTGGACCGAACTTTTCCTTTAGCTTTTTATAAGCATTCAGCGTTAAGGTATCATATCTCGGTTCTGCCTTGATCTGGTTGTCTCCCATAATCAGGAAACGGATTTTCCCGTTAGCCGTTGCGGCCTGTCCCGGCAAAGGCAGTGTTCTGAAATTGTAAACAGCCGATTCGCTGCTCCCTGTTCTGATTTTATAATAATATTTTGTGTTCGGCTGAAGGTTGGTGATTTTTGCCGTATGATAATAATAGTTATTGTTGTAACCGGTATCGGAAAATATATTGGTGGTTCCGGTAAAAGTCACATTAAGATTGGCCGGGCTTGTTCCATAGAAAACGGTTGTTTCATTATCGGATGAGGTTTTCCAGCTGACAATCATTGAATTTGGTGTAGGATTTTGTAAATAAGGATACAGAGCCTGCCCGAAAGCCATCTGGACGGCAAAGCAGAAAAAGAATAAGAGCTGTTTCATGAGTACAATTTGTATAATGTTTTAATAGTTTAGCTGATAATGATAGGGCTGAAGAAACCCTTTTATCATCGTGCAAAAGTAAAATACACATGTAAACTGTATCTGATGGTAACTTCAAAGAAATATTAATTTATTCCCGGAATTTTTCTTTAAATTTCATTATATTTTAATGGTAATGTGTTTGGAATATTGAAAAAAAGATTTGTATATTTGCAGCCTGTTATTCAACCTCTGACGAAGTCCGTGTAAGTTGCTTAGCCTTAACATTTTATTTTATTAATAATGGATTTATTAAAGTACGTACAAGACAAGTACATTACAAAAAAAGAATTCCCTGAATTCAAAGCAGGTGATACTATCACTGTGTATTACGAGATTAAAGAAGGTCAGAAAACAAGAACTCAGTTCTTCAAAGGAACAGTTATCCAATTAAGAGGTACCGGTTCTACAAAAACTTTCACGATCAGAAAAATGTCTGGTGATGTAGGAGTAGAAAGAGTATTCCCAATCAACATGCCTGCTCTTCAAAAAATTGAAGTTGACAGAAGAGGTAGAGTTAGAAGATCAAGAATCTACTACTTCAGAGACCTTAGAGGTAAAAAAGCGAGAATTAAAGACGCTGCTTACAAGAAGAAATAATTCAGACAACAATACATACGAAAAGAGACTGCTAATTTTTAGCGGTCTCTTTTTATTTTCAACAACCTTAATTTCATATTGCAGGGCTATATGGTTTTTATTCAATAAATTTTAAATATATTTGTGATTACCAAATAATAATTCTTTAAAAACATCCCATACTATTTAATAATTAAACAACTATGAAACGAGCCCTCCTATTATCCGCTTTTTTATTGTCTCAATTTGGGACATCTCAGCTTTTAAAAACTGAAGGTCAAAAGATTGTCAATGACAAAGGTGAAAACATACAACTGAGAGGCCTCGGTCTTGGAGGATGGATGCTTCAGGAAGGATACATGCTGAAAACTGGAGATTTTGCGGGTCCTCAGTACAAAATCAAAGAAAAAATTGCCGAACTGATAGGACAGGATGGAATGAATGAGTTCTACAAAGCATATCTGAAAAACGGCATCACAAAACAGGATATTGACTTTCTGAAGAAGTCGGGATTCAATTCGATCAGGCTTCCGATGCATTATAATCTGTATACTTTGCCTATTGAAAAAGAGCCTAAAAAAGGACAAAATACAGGGCTGGAAGAAGGCTTTAAAATGACCGATGATCTTTTAAAATGGTGTGCCGACAATAAAATGTACCTGATCCTTGATCTTCATGCAGCTCCGGGCGGACAGGGAAATGACGTGAATATTTCCGACAATGACAAATCAAAACCTTCTCTTTGGGAAAGTGAGGAAAATCAGAAAAAAACAATTGCGCTCTGGAAAAAACTGGCAGAAAGATATAAGGATGAACCATGGATCGGAGGATATGATTTAATCAATGAACCAAACATCAATTTCACCGGAAAAAATCCGAATGGAACCGATGAAATGTCGAATGCACCGCTTTGGAAGCTTCAGAAAGATATTACAGATGCCATTCGTACGGTTGATAAAAAGCACATCATCATTATTGAAGGAAACGGTTGGGGAAATAATTACAATGGCCTTACACCGCTTTGGGACAATAATATGGCCTTCAGTTTCCACAAATACTGGAATTATACGGATGATGCAACCATTAAGTTTGCATTGGATCTTCGTGAAAAGCACAATATCCCGATCTGGCTGGGCGAAACAGGTGAAAACTCAAATGTGTGGTTTACAGAATTGATCCAGCTTTTGGATAAACACAACATTGGCTATGCATTCTGGCCAATGAAAAAAATTGATAATATTGCAGGAGTTACCAATGTAAAAATCACTCCCGAATATCAGAAATTATTAGACTACTGGCAGAATGGCGGTGAAAAGCCTTCAAAAGAATTTGCCCGAAAAGCATTGATGCAAATTGCAGAAAATTACAAATTCAGCAATGTAGAGATTAAAAATGATGTGATCGATGCGATGTTCAGGCAGACAACGGATGCTTCCACAAAACCTTTTAAAAACCTTCAGGCTCCCGGAAAAATTTTGGCAACCGATTATGATTTGGGAAGAATGGGTTCAGCTTATCTCGATAAAGATTTTGTCAACCTTTGGGTAAGTGATCCTGAAAAAAGATCCGACTGGAATTCCGGAAACCAGCTGAGAAATGACGGTGTGGATATTTATAAAACCTCTAGTAATGAGTATTACGTAGGAAAAACAGAAAGCGGAGAATGGCTTCAGTACACGATTAATACCAAAGCTGATAAGATATATACTTTCGATATTAATTATGCAAGCAACAATGCAGCAAAAATCAGAATTGAGGATGCTTCCGGCAAACAATTATCTGTTGTATCTCTACCTTCGACAGGAGGTAACGAAAACTGGAAAACTGCTTCTGCGAAAGGTATTAATCTCAAAAAAGGAGAAAACAAAATCCGGATCTATTTTGAAAATGATGGTGTCAACCTAAAGTATTTTGAACTTAAATAATAAAAAATCTTACCTTGCAAATCCCTTTTAGTTTCTAAGAGGGATTTATTTTTGAACGTTATTTACCGCAAAAGAGACAAAATAATTTTTATATAAAATTGTATTAAAAAGAGATATATTAGTTTAAAAATTCTTATTGTTATTCTTTTGCAGGTTTTAATAAACTAAAATATTAACAATTATAAACTATCTTTTACCTCTTTACGGCAAATAAAAAATATTATGAAAAAAACAGGATTATTGTTTCTTTTGATTTCGGCATTCATTTTTGGACAGCAGTCTGTTTTAGACCAAAAAATAAATGCGATTATTAAAGACAAAAATGCTACGGTGGGGATTTCCGTGCTTGGTTTTGAAAACGGTTTTCAATATGGCAAAAATGCCGACAAAAAACTTCCGATGCAGAGCGTGTTTAAATTTCATATTGCTGCAGCTGTTTTGGATTATGTTGACAGGGGAAAACTGTCTTTAGATCAGAAAATTCTTTTAGATAAAACCAATTTACTGGAAGATACCTGGTCGCCGCTTCGGGACAAATATCCGGGAGGAAACGCCGGCGTATCTTTAAGTGAAATCCTTGAATATACGGTTGCTAAGAGTGATAATAATGGCTGCGATATTCTCCTGAAATTACTGGGAGGAACACAAAAGGTACAGAAATTTATGGATGCTAAAGGATTGAAAGGCTTTCAGATCAAATTTAATGAAGCAGAAATGCATAAAGACTGGAATGCACAATATCAAAACTACAGTACCGCATCTTCCGCAACGGATGTTCTGAAAAAATTCTATGACGGAAAATTACTTTCAAAAAAATCTACGGATTACCTGATGAAAGTAATGCTTTCCACTTCTACAGGAAAGAACAAATTAATAGAACAGTTGCCGAAAGATACCCCGGTGGCAAGAAAAACGGGAGCTTCCGGAAAGAATAATGCGGGCTTAACAGGCGCTGAAAATGAAATTGCCATCGTTACTTTACCGAATGGCAGGCATTATGCAATAGCTGTATTTGTCAGTAACTCAACGGAAACGGATGTAGTAAACTGTAAAATGATTTCAGACATATCAAAGTCGGTCTGGGATTATTTTAATAAGTAAAAATTTAAGCTTAATTTTAAAACCATTAAAAATGAAAAAAGTATTATTAACCATAGGATTATTCAGCACAGTATTATTCTTTGCCCAGAAAAATGAAAACTACTTTGTGATCGGTTATCACAGTATCTGTTGCGGCACACCGTCGGATCAGCCGGTTATGAACTTTATTAATCAGTTCCAGAAAAAGAACAAGGTGAAGAATTTCGAGGTGTACAGACAAAGCGGATTGGGAAGAGAGGGTGAATTCAACCTTTATATCGGGAGCGATAAGTTTTCCAAAGCACAGAAAGCTCAGTTTGTAAATGGTCTTAAAGCGGCAATTGACGCCCAAAACAGAATGAAAAAACCCAACAGAGACGGGAATGTGAGTTTCGATGAGACCGAAATGATAAAAAAATCAGAATTGCTGAACGGAAGAAATATAACTTTAATAAATAAACAATTAACTAAATAAGGAAAAATGATCAGAAACATTGTCGTTATCGGAGCCGGAACCATGGGAAATGGTATTGCCCATACTTTTGCACAAAGCGGTTTTAAAGTAAACCTGGTAGATGTATCTAAGGAAGCTTTGGACAAAGGGCTGAAAACCATTACTACCAATCTCGACAGAATAATTGCAAAGGGAAACCTTACGGAAGAACAAAAAGCTGAGACATTAGGCAATATTAATACTTTTACTGCACTTCAGGATGCTGTGAGTTCTGCAGATCTTATTGTGGAAGCAGCAACGGAAAATCAGGAATTAAAGCTGAAAATTTTCGGTCAGATGGATGAATTTGCACCCGAAAACTGTATTCTGGCGACCAATACTTCCTCTATTTCCATCACTAAGATTGCAGCGGCTACAAAAAGAGCGGATAAAGTAATCGGGATGCATTTTATGAATCCTGTTCCGATCATGAAACTGGTAGAGATTATTAAAGGATATTCTACTTCTAAAGAGACTTTTGATGCGATTTATGAAATGAGCAAAACCTTAGGTAAAGTTCCTGTGGAAGTTAATGATTATCCGGGATTTGTGGCTAACAGAATCCTTATGCCGATGATCAATGAGTCTATCGAAACCTTATACAATGATGTTGCCGGTGTTGAGGAAATTGATACGGTAATGAAATTGGGAATGGCTCATCCGATGGGGCCGCTTCAATTGGCAGATTTTATCGGTCTTGATGTTTGTCTGGCAATTCTGAACGTAATGTATGACGGCTTCAAAAATCCTAGATACGCACCGAATCCTTTATTGGTCAACATGGTAATGGCCGGGAAACTGGGAGTAAAATCCGGAGAAGGTTTCTACGATTACTCGGAAAGCAAAAAAGCGGAGAAAGTAGCAAAGATGTTTGCAAAATAAGAATTATGAACGGTGAATAGCCAACAGTGAATTTTAATTGATTTGTTTTACAAAATTGATTAATTTCACCACCGATGAAATTTAAAGAACGAAATATTCAGATATCAATGATCATCATTACTTTAATGATGATCATTTTGCGTTTTTTACTGAACGAAAAAGGGAGAACCAACCCGGATTCTATCCGTTACATGAGGTTTGCCCATGTTTTTCCGACGATTGATAATACCACTACCCCATTAGGTTATCCGCTGAGTATTAAATTTTTCACTTTTTTCGGTCCGGATGAATTCTGGAGCAGTAAAATCGTAGGAATTTCATCATTCCTGTTTATTCTCTTTTTTACCTGGAAAAAGAAATTTTTCTTTAAAGAATCGGTTGTTTTAAGTGCGTTGTTCAGCTTTCTGTCGATCTATTCCTACACGATGAGTGAAGCGCTGATATTGCCGTTTGTACTGTTATTTCTCTATACCTGTTCTTTAATCATTGAAGGTAAACTGGAAAAAGGAAAAGCTGTTTTTTATCTTTCATTATCTCTGATTGCACTTTACAATATACGGTACAGTTCGCTTTTCATCATGGCCGGAACCGGGCTTTTCGGATTGATTTTTTTGAAGAGAAAATACTCGTCGGTCTTTATTATTTCAGGTTTGACCGGGGGTATATTCGTGGTTTTATATAAATTTTTATTCATTGATTATTTTAATGCAAATTACGTTAATGAATTCCTTGAAATCGGTTTGCATCCCACTTCCAAGCTGTTGGTTGAATTATTTCAGGGTCTGTGTACCACTTTTAATCCCTTCATTCATATTGCAAATCCGGGAGGAGGGCTTATTAACTATGCAATCTATGGTATCGGACTTTTGAACATTCTTTTGATATGCTGGCTTTTTATAAGATATAAACTTACCGAGACTGAATTTTTCTTTATTTTTATAAGCGTTGCGGGAATTGTCTGTTCTTATTTTATACAATATTTCTATTCCGTTAATCCAATTGATTACCGTTTAATGGCCCCGTTCAGCTTTCCGGTATGGATGGTGTATTTCAGAAAATTATTCCAGATATTTGACCGTAAAGTTTACATCATTGGCTTTTTAAGTATTTCATCGGGCCTGCTTTTCACATGGCTGTCAAGAGGAAATTACCTGGAAAACAGGAAAGAGATGCAACATTTTTTACAGTCTGAAAAACTGGACAAGATACCTTTACAATTTTATCTGGAAACTGCTGAAGATCTGGACAAGATACAGGTTGCGGAACTGATCAGCACCGTAAATCCGAATATTACACTGAGTTTTAAGCCGAAAGACACTTTACGCAAAACAACTTTAACGAGGTACAAAGTTTTACAAAAAATAAAGATAGACAAGAACAAATACCAATAATTTTATTATCTTTGATTTAAAGTTAAAACATTAAAAAAATGAAATTACCAAAGTTTTTATTAGCAGATAATTCGGAATTTCCAGAAGATTTGTTCGTAGTTCACACAGAATATCCGAGATTCATCCTGAATGTTGAAGAGGAAGAAGTGGAGTGGCTGGATGATCTTGAAGGCGATGATGAGGAGACTATGGCAGATGAGGCTACAAAAGTGGTGGAAGCTGCGTTTAAATGGTGCGATGAAGAGTTGGCTAAGTACGACGAAGAAGAGGAAGATTAATACAATCTAAACATAAAAAAGGAACTCACTTGAGTTCCTTTTCTTTTTATTATTATTCAGCTTTATTGAATTTTAAAAGAAGGAGATTGTCCTGATATAATTCCAGCACATTTCCTGTGATGACATATTTATTGGCTTTAGACATCATATCCATAAAGTTCTTTTCTACACTCATATTCTCACAAGCCATTTTAGTAGATCCCATCTGTCCGGCAGAGAAATTCCCTGTGGAAGGTTCTACTTTAGCTGTTCCGAAATAGTTGTTGCATCCTGTATTTCCGCTGATTTTTTCACCTTCAATATTCAGAGTAGGAATTTTACCTTTCACATTGTCAGCCAGAGCCCATTTTGTACCGGCCAGTGAAGGTTGTGCCTTCCCTACTTTAGAAGCCGAACCGGACATCGCACCGCACGAAACCAAAACCACTGCCGTACTGATACTTAAAAAAAGATTTTTCATTTTTTTCTTTTTGATTCAATCAAATTTACGGAAATATTATTATTTAAACGCTCCTGAGAAGATTTTATTATTCTTTTAACGGCAGTTTTTAATGAAATTTTTAAAGAAAATATAATTGAAATTGCTGTTCGCAAATCATGAGATCATGGTGCAACACTTCAATTTATTTGTGAAATATTTGCGCTTTAATTGTAATGTTCTGGCTAAAGCCGACCTGATATGGTTATTAGAAAAGCGGGCTAAAGCCCGCTTCTATTAATATTTAATCTTTTTATATTATTGTAAAGAAATTAACCTCTTAGTTCCGCATTGAAGTCCTTTTGGAAGGATTTAATCAGAGAATCCATTACTGCCGTAATTTCTTTCTCTTCAAGCGTTTTCTCCTCATTCAGCAGTTCAAAACTCATCGCATACGATTTTTTACCCTCAGGAAGATTTTTTCCTTCATAGACATCAAAAAGGTTGATGTTTTTGATATAAGGCGATTTATTTTTCTTGGCAGCCTGATAAAGGTCTTCGTAATTCACGTGCTTATCAATCAATAAGGCAAGGTCTCTTCGGATCTTGTTGAATTTAGGAATATCTTTAAATTTCAGTTCATTTTGAGAACGCAGCTTTTGGGCAAATTCCAGTTCGATTTCCGCGTAGAAGCACTCCTGATCGACATCAAAATCTTTCAGCATCTGAGCAGAAACTTTCCCTATTCTTACCAATGTTTTACCATCAGCTTCATAAGCGAGGGCATCAGAAAACCTATCGTCAGACAAAGCAACTTCTTTATAGTCAATTGCCAGCTTCTCCAGCAAAACTTTTATATACGCTTTTAAATTGTAGAAGCTTGTTGCAGATTTAGGCTGCAGCCAGTTTTCAGCTACATCTCTTCCCGAAACAAGAATGGCTAATTGCTTTCTTTCTTCGTATTTCTCTTTTTTATGGTAGATCTTTCCAAATTCGAAAAATTTGATATCCTGATTTTTCCTGTTGATATTATAGATCGCATTTTGTAAAAGCCCTTCCAGCAAAGATTTTCTCATAAAAGCAAGATCGTTGCTTAACGGATTCAACAGTTTCACCGCGTCTGTTTCATCTTTTACGGAAGTTAATGAGTTATTCATCACTTCATTGAAACCCAGACTCTGCAATGTTCTTGCCCAGCTGTTTTCCAGTTCATCCTGATCTTTTGCATGAAGCTTTACCGGTGTAAAAGATATTTTCTGAGGAGCATCAATTTTATTGTACCCGTAAATTCTTAAGATCTCTTCAATGACGTCAATTTCTCTGGTCACATCGGCTCTGTATGCCGGAACAGAAATCTCATACCCATTCTGTATTTCATTTAACACCTGAATATCAAGTGCCTTTAAAATTTCTTTTACTTTTTCTCTGTGGATTTTGGTACCCAGAATCTGCTCGATTTTAGAAAATCTGATGATTACGTAGTTATCTTCAATTTTCTTAGGATATTCTTCCAGCAATTCACCGGCAAGTTTTCCTCCGGCAATATCCTGAATCATTTTTATGGCATGCGTAATTGCTGTTCTGGTAATATTAGGATCTACTCCCCTTTCAAACCTGAATGATGCATCGGTATTCAGGCCATGGAATTTTGCCGCTTTCCGTACTGCTACAGGATTGAAGTAGGCACTTTCCAGGAAGATTGTTGTTGTTTCATTAGAAACTCCTGAATCTGCACCTCCGAAAACTCCTGCAATACACATCGGGTTGTCTTTTCCGTCTTTGATGATGATTTCAGAACCGTTCAGCGTTCTTTCCACACCGTCAAGGGTTGTGAATTTTGTTCCTTCTTTTACAGTTCCTACTTTCACGGTTTTATCTGCAATCTTGTTGGCATCAAAAGCATGAAGCGGCTGACCAAATCCATGAAGAATATAGTTGGTAATATCCACCACGTTATTGATAGGGCTTAGTCCGATGGCTTTCAGCCGGTCTTTCAGCCATGCCGGAGATTCCGCTACTTTTATATCTTCAATCACCGCTCCGATATATCTTGGAGACAGTTCAGCGTCTTCCACTACTAAACTGAAATCGTTTGTTCCTTCGTTGCTCAGTACTACTGAAGAAACTTTTTCAAATTCAGATTTTTGTTTGTTTGTAGAAAGATATGCATGAAGATCCCTTGCTACACCATAGTGAGACATAGCATCGGTTCTGTTAGGCGTTAAACCTATTTCCAGAACTTCGTCATTTGCAATTTCAAAATAATCAGCGAATTTTTTCCCGACTTCAAATTTTTCTTCATCAAGAACCATAATTCCTCCGTGGTCGTCGCTTAATCCCAATTCGTCTTCCGCACAGATCATTCCCTGGGAAACTTCACCTCTGATTTTAGCTTCTTTAATTTCAAAAAAGCTTCCGGATTTATCATAGATCTTTGTTCCGACTACTGCCACAGGAACCGTTTGTCCGGCTTCTACGTTTGGAGCCCCGCAAACAATGTTTAAGATTTTCCCGTTTCCAACGTCTACCGTTGTTTTTTTGAGTTTGTCCGCATTGGGATGTTTTTCGCAGGTAAGAACTTTACCCACAACAATTCCTTCCAGGCTGCCTTGTATGCTTTCAAATTTTTCTATCCCTTCAACTTCAAGGCCTATATCTGTAAGGAACTCACCGATTCTTTCAGTTTTCAATTCCGTTTTGATAAAGTCTTTAAGCCAATTGTTTGATATTTTCATCTGATAATTTTTATTTTTTCCAGAAGCAGATGCCCTCTTACGGTTTCACCTGATCTATTTTGAAAAATTTTGTTGAATTTTTAAGTTTACAAATGTCGTGTTTTTTTGAGAAATAGGGAAATTTATGGCGAACTTTAAGAGTTAATTTTATCAGCTTTTACTGTCTTTCTTCGTTGGTTTAATATCCTTTGAATTTTTGTTGTCCTTTCTTATAATTTTGAGGTATTGTTTTCTCCCGCGATTTCATGTATGGCGCAGATTTTTTATTACAAAGAAATTTCCATGCAGTTGTCATGCTGGAAGCATCTAAATACTATTTTTTAAGCTAATTGTTGTTTTCTCCCGCTGATTCCACGGATGGCGCAGATTTTTTAATGTTGTTACGTAAGTTTGGTATGCCACAGGCGGGTAAACCCTATTTTTTTAAAGCTGATTGTTGTTTCTCCCGCTGATTGTGCAGATTATACAGGTTTATTACAAAGATTTCTATAAAGATTGTCATGCTGAAAGCATCTAAATCTGATTATTTTATTTTAAAATCTGATTATTTTTATTCTCCCGCGGATTTCACGGATAACACAGATTGTTATTATTTCATGCTTGATCTGAGGAGGACGACAAAGTAGAGTTATTTCCCGGATTTAAATAGGAAACCTTCATCTTAGCCCCGATTGCAGCTTTGTTTGAGCTCATTTTACAGTTTCGGCGGCGCGGCTCCGCCGCGCCGCCGAAACTGTAAAATAGCGAGTGCGAAAAGCGGGAAAAAGCTTCAAAAAATAAGAGGCCCTGAAAATCAAGACCTCTTTATAATTTTATTTAAATTAATGCTATAACCCGATTACCGGCATGGATAACATTAAAATACTTTCGTTTTCTTCGAGACCGTCAAGAGGCTCAATAATTCCCGGTCTGTTTGGCTGGGACATTTTCATGGTAATATCGTCTGAACCAAGAATTGTCAACATTTCGGTTAAGAATTTAGAGCTGAATCCGATATTGATATCTTCCCCATTGTAATCGCAAGGAATCTGCATGTCTGCCTTGTTTGCATATTCTGTATCCTCCGCGTGAAGGTGAAGAATATTTGCCGACAATTTGAATCGTACCTGGTTGGTCGACTTGTTTGACATTATGGAAGCTCTTTTGATTGCTCCTAAAAGAAGGTTTCTGTTGATTGTTAATACATTCGGGTTTTCTTTAGGGATTACCGCTGTATAATTCGGATATTTCCCATCAATGAGTCTACAGATCCATGTATGCTTTCCGAACGTGAATCTTGCCATATTTTCATTGAAATCGATGGTTACATCGTCGTTTGAGCTGGCCAGAATATTCTTGAAAATGTTCAGCGGTTTTTTTGGCATGATGAATTCCATAGGTTCGGCATTCATCAGGTCATTTCTTTTGTAAACAACCAGTCTGTGGGAATCGGTAGAAACAAAGTTGGTTTCATTTTCCCCGAACTGGAACAAAACTCCTGTCATTACGGGACGTAGGGAGTCGTTACTTGTTGCAAAAAGAGTATTGGTAAGTGCTTCAGACAAAACTCCTGCTGACATGGTAACACTTTGTGCTGCGTCAAACTCAGGAAGTTCCGGATAGTCGTCTGCATTATCCAGCGCTACGGCAAAGTTGTCTTTTTCATCTAAAATCTCAAGCTGACTTCCGGTGCCTTCTGCATTGTCTTTTACAACAAGCGTTAATGGCTGTTCTCCGTAGGTCTTGATAAAATCCTGAAAAATCTTGGCAGGAACGGCAAATTTACCCGTATCATCGGACTTTACTTCAAGAGAAGTCACAAGAGTTGTCTCGCCATCGGATGCTGTAATGGTAACCTGAGTTCCGTCTAATTCAAAAAGATAATTTTCTAAAATCGGTCTCGACTGAGAGCTTGATATTACGCCACTTACAGTTTGCAAAGCTTTCTGCAGTTCACCACTTGAAATAATAAATTTCATAGATTTAAAAATAAATTTTTACAAATATAATAAATAGAAAACAGATTGAAAAGAATAATCCTGAGAGTTATTAACAACCATCAAAAGATTCAGCGATCTTCTGCCCCATTTTTCTGATATCAACAGATATCAAATTGATAATGACTAAAGATAAGGATTTTCTTCACGCAAATAATTATATTTGCCAATAACTTTTCATTATGCGAAAACCGCCTCTTCATACAAGTTTTTTCAATGCTTTCCGCGGTGTGTTGCTTATGGTGAAAAGCGAAAGGAACTTTCAGATTGAAACCGCTGCTTTCTTTGTTAACCTTTTTCTGATTTTTTATTTAAAACTGACTGCCACTGATGCAGCTCTTATCATTATTGTTTGTTCGGGTGTTTTAGCCGCTGAGATTTTCAATACAGCTGTTGAGCGGATTTGCGATATTATACAACCTGAATTTGACAAACGCATCGGTTTTATTAAAGACATTTCCGCGGGAGCAGTAATTTTAATGGCAATCGTTTCTGTTATTGTCGGATTTTCAGTCTACTGGAAATACCTCTAAGAATTATCATTATTTTAATTTTTATTTTAAAATCAATATTTTTTCATAGTAAAAAACCTTAAATACAGATATTTTTACAATAAAATTAATTTATCACCATATAATGACAAATTATTTCATATATTTGTTTCACAATAAACAAGTAATAATATGAAAGTCAAATTACTCTATGTCATTCTATTGACAGGATTCATTTCGTGCAGCACCGAAACCTCTACTCTCAACCCGCTGAGCACGACAAAAAGTGAAGAAGTTCTGAATTTTGAAAATTCCATCAAAAGTTTATCCAGACCCGAGAACCGTGAAACTCCTGAAGAGCTCAGGAACAAAAAATCTCTTGAATTAAGCGACAGAAGAAAAGATATTCTGATTCCTTCAGCATTAGAACTGATAAAATCCACAGGGGTAAAAGACAGAGAAATTACCCAAAATACGCAAGGCGACAGGGATAAGATTTTAACGTGGGCAGTAAAGATCTATAATGAAAAACTTGAAAAAATTAATCAAAATTCTAAAAACTAATTACATGAAAAAAATATTCACAATTATATTTGGTTTAGCTTTAGGATCATCTGCATTTGCACAGAACGGGTCAGGTAATTTGCATATTTTTAATGATATTACTAATCATAAGCTGGATTTGTACTATACGATTTTCACCGTTGTTCCGTCCACCTGCAGCGCAGGCGTACAAGCACTGGATCTTGTACATTTACCTCCCAATGAAATTGCCAGCTACACTACTTATATTAATTCCACTTCAGCAGCAGGACACCCTTACCCTATAGATCACTGGTCTCCCGATGTACTTTCTTATCCTCCGATTATAGCGAGTGCCCAAAGATGGAGCTATATAAAATTCTCACTCAGCGACCCTCTTAATCCCGGCCCAATCACGCCAACACTTGGCGGATCTGTAGGCTTTTATAACAGCTGTACAGGAGTGCCTGCAAGTATTGCCGGTACAGGTAGCCTCAATGGTACAAACTATAGTTTCAGTGCTGATACTTTTATGTTTGGAGGAGATTTATGGATAAATGTTCAATAAATTAAAATAAACTCAATAAAAAGCCTGTCAGCAATTCTGACAGGCTTTATTTTCACAAGCGGATTATTTTCCCACATATATAAATCCGGATTTGCCGGATCTGAAAACCGCTTCAATTCTTTTGTAATCATCCACTTCATATTCGTCGGCCTGTAAGATTTCTTCATCTGTTACTTCAAACAGGATGCCTTCTACCTGATCTTCGGGGTTTCCCGAAAACACCAAAATAGGATGATATTTCTGGTTGCTCTTCCGTAAAACTTCAGGATCTGTAATTTCCAGCATTTCAAGCCTGTAACCCGTCAGAACATCTTTCTGTCCGTGTAAAATCCGTCCGAAAGTTTCGATCTGAACCTGTTCTTTTTGTAGTGTTCCGTATGAAAATAAATTGGGCATTGAAAAATGTTTTTTAAAATAAATAATTGTCAGGCGATAAAATTGTAGCCAGAGATCAGGATGCTTCGACAAGCTAATCAAGACATTCCGGAATTCTAAGGCATTTTATTTAAACTGATTTATTAATGATCTTAGCAATAACTTTGATGATTTCAGATCAATCCAAAATGAGTGTAATATTTTTATGTGATTCAATAATTTCAATTAAAATTTCAAATAAGGTCTGCCCGTTTCCTTCAGCCAGATCATCCAGTTTTTCCTGAATCAATTTTATGTTAAAAGGCTTTCCCTGCAGGATTTTATTTTCGTAAAATTTTTTAGTTACCTCAAAACCTAATTCTTCTTTAGACTTTTGGGAATGTTTCCATATAATTTCGCCCTGAAAACCATATAAGATGTCATTGAACCCATCCAGTGTTCCGATCTTCCAGTCTTCATCCTTCATGAAAAGTCCGGAAACCTCATTGTAAAAACCTTCCAGGGTCGAAAAATGACTGCCATTGATGACAGTCATTTCATTTTTATTGTTTTGCTTTTTCATTTATTTATTATAAAACTTATTTATAATGAACACTTCTCTTTAAAATTACAAAAATACGTTATTCGAAAATAGGTATAGATTTTAAATCATGAATATAGATTGTATCATTTCCCGAAATTGTAAAGCTTTCCTTATTTTTTTCAAAAAGCAGTTTAGAATAATCCGACTTTTGATATTGGTAATATTTTTCTATACTCTTCGGATTTGCTTTAAAAACGAAACTAATGACAGTGTCAATTTTTAAATTTCCCGTTAACTTTCCATTGATCTTATCCATGATCTGAAGCTCTGCCTCTGCATTAGGCTTCGGATTCAGGGCAGGAATTGCGGTCTGTGGAATCTGCTCTGTTACGAGTTCCTGTTCCGGTTCATTATAAACGGTTATTTTTTCAGGCTCCTTAAAAAACTGAAACCATGCTAATCCTGAAATTGCAGCCAGCAAAAGAACGGAAAGGATGAGTGTTGCTATTTTAAAAACATTGGAATGTACAACTTCGTTTTCTTTCCGATCGGAACCAATATAATTAGAACGAGAATATACCGGAATCTCACGTTCGCGCATCGGTTTTGTTTGTGAAATTGATTCCAGATCAGATATTCCTAAATTTCTGATATTTTCCAGGAAGCTGCTTCTGCTCACATTGTAAGATTGCCTGATTTTATTTAACGTAATGCTGTCAGCTGTTTTCAACTGATTTAAAAATTCATCAATTTTCTGAGAAAATCTATAGTAAACATCATTTAGCTGGTATAAATTTTTTTCAGACTCTTCTATTCTTTTACCATTTGCAGCGTGCAGTTCCTTATTTTTTTCTATTTTGGACTTAAAATCTTCATAATTCTGTTTTTTAGAACTATCTAATTTTATTTTTTCATTTTCAAATTCATTAACTGCCTCCTGAATCTGACGTTTTCTTTCTTCAGCAAGTTTACTGATTTCATTTTCAAAACCGTCTCTCTGAACAAACTGAAAGATGTTTTTCTGACGCACAAAGTTTGCGATTTCTGAACTTTCCGTGAAATAAATTGTATCAAATACATTCAAAAGATCCACCGATCTCTTTAAAATCGTTTGCAATGCTGCGGGCTTTGTTTCACAATATACCATCAATTGACGGTTTGTGTTTCTTGCAGAATTTAAACTATCTATTTTCTTTAGATTAAAATCTATTTTATCAAAATCCGCAAGCTTATTAACGGAGAAATTTTCAGAGTGATTTACCATAAGTGTATCATTCTGCACGTTTCTGCTGACCAGATTAACGTGAAATTCATTTAGATACCGAATGGTAATATTTTCATCGGCAATTTCATCTACAAACATTATACTTGAGCCGATAAAAGATCCCTCTCTAGCCGAAGTCGGTTCTTTAGCGTAGGTATAAACGGTATAGGTAATCATATAAGATCCGTCTTTATATTCCTTGCGTAAGGAATATAATTTGCTGTCCGGATAGATAAGTATAGATCCCCTTATATCTAAAGTTTTTATTGCTACGGGGGTTCCGGCAAAGAATGTCTGGGTAAAACCATTGGGATTTCCAAAAGTTCCAAATGCAATTAAATTAACACTGCTCATTAATTTGTAAAACTGAATTTTATACGTTCCCAAAAAGTTCCTTCATAATTTAGCGGATAGCCTACAATGCTTTCATAAAGCCATTCTGATAATTTCTGTGCTCTTTCTAAGTTGAGTATGGTTACCTGGTTAGTCTCTTCGTTAAGCTCCCCTACCGTATAAAATGTTTTTGCCAGCCCGTAGGTATCCATTGCTGTAGAAGTCATCGGCAGTCTTTCTTCAATAAAATTATCCAGTTCAATCGACGCTTCTACATTCGCTCTTCCGGATTTATCCCATTTCGAGATAACCAGAATAATGTTTACGGATTTTAATTTTTTCTCATACTTTTCAAGTTTATTTAGAAACGTATTGATTAATATATCATCTTTGTGTGCACTCTCATAGCTGGTTACAATAATAAATGTAAGAGGAAGATTAGCTGAAAGATAGGTTTCTATGCTGCTGTGATAGCTCCCGCCACGCTTTATTTCATTGTGATTTTCTCCCGAGGTTTCCAGAAAAGTCAGATTAATGGGATTTACTTTTTTTGATTTATTATTAGGTTCAAAGATGAGGTCCAGTCTGGTAACCTGATCTTTCACTGTTCCCGCAGGCAAGACCCCTTTACTAATATTTTCAAAGAAATCATAAAGGAGGCTTTCTGCTTCCGCTGTATTGGGGGTACCTATCTTTGGTCTTATAACCCCTGCTTTCGACCTCAGATAGTAAAGCATGGTTGCTAAAATAACGGATTTTCCGGAAGAAGCTGTTCCGAAAAAAAACACAAAATTGCTGTCTTTGTTTTTGATTTCCGAAACATTACCCTTCGCAATAGGAACAAAATGGTCATTTATAATTTCCTTATTATGATCTAAAGATAGAGGCTTTAGCGCTTCTTCATCTTCAAAAGTTAAAGGTTTAAGGACTTCCTGATCCTTATCAAAAGATAAGGGTTTCAAAGGTTCATTTTCCCATTCCATATTTTATATTTCTATTAGATTATTGTTTTTCCACTGCGTTTACTTGTAAAAATGCTTTCACTGCTGTTCCCCGCATTTCTGTTATTTTCTGCAGGCATCAAAAGAATGATAAACATAATACCGAAGTCTAACAATATGCAACCTGCTAAAACGACCAGCTGAAACATTCCGAAATTTTTGATGGCATGACTAAAAGCATATCCTATTTTTCCCACTTCCTGAGTTTCCGAGTGGGTTGGCTCAAACTTCAGTTTATCCTTCCCCAAAATAGATTCTGCTTTGGTGCCAAGGCGATTATATTCAGTTAAAGATTTATCAATCTGTCCCTGGGCCATTAAGTTTATTACATCAGGATTCATTTGCAAGAGATTTTGAATTTCTTTATTCCATCGTAAAGAAGCGCTGTTAATATCACTCATTAAATTTTTCTCTTCAGGCGTAAGATTATAAACCATTTGTACAATCTGCTCTTCCATTCTGTCGGCAAGATCAGCATATCCGTCAGGAGTTTCACTAATGGGCGTAAGGGGCGTTACTTTTTTGCCTATCATTTTTTCAATTCTTGCAATAATCTGTCTTGCTTCCGGTCCTATCCCTACATTTTTAGGATCACTGATCTGAATTTTCAACAGGTTCAGCTCACTGCGGATTGCCTGTCTTGTTTTAGCATCCGGAACAGAATAATTTAGTTTAGATTCAACATCCGTTTCCAGAGCACTGAACTTTTCATTAACACTGCGTAGCTCAGTTGTATAAATATCGGTTCTCATAAACCTTGTATATAGTGCATTGAAATTGGCAATGAAGCAAAATGAAGCGAAGAAAAAATAAATCCAGCCAAGCGAAGATGGCGGTTGCCCGTGGATCTTTGCCCGTCGTATCTGCCAAAGCAAAAAAAGCAAGATAAGAGAAAGTACCAGGGCAATGACGAAGGAGCTTCCTCCGAAAATCTGCTGTAAGCCGAGCCAGGTTTGGTAAAAGCTAACCCCGATAAGCATTACGGCTAAGATACCGAGAAAGAAATCGGTTGCAGTAATTTTTGTTTTCATAGTTAAAATGTTTATTTAAATCCTTATTTACATCTGCAATTTATTACGGTTTTACGTATAATTTTTACGGTTTTCCGTAAAACAAAGAAACTTATAAATGAAAAATGCCCCCATTATCAAATGGAGGCATTTTTTATATTGATTTTTCGTTTATTTGAAGTATTCCACTCCGTTTTTGAAGATGTTGTGGTAATTCGCTGTAGGAATATTTTTCATTAAACCTTCTGCAAAACGTTCAGGGTGACCCATTCTCCCGAAAATTTTCCCGTCCGGACTTGTTATTCCTTCAATTCCGAATAATGAATTATTTGGATTAAACGGCATTCCGTGGGCAATATTTCCTTCAAGATCAAGGTATTGCGTTGCAATCTGTCCGTTTTCATACAGCTTCTGAATTTCTGCTTCCGAAGCCATAAAACGTCCCTCCCCGTGAGAAATAGGAATGGTAAATACCTGATCTTTCATACCTTTTAACCAAGGTGATTCGTCATTTGTTACTTTTACGTTCACCATCTGGGAAATATGTCTTCTGATGGCATTATGCGCCAACGTTGGCGAATTTTCATCTAAATCTTTTATTCTTCCATAAGGTAACAATCCTGATTTTACCAACGCCTGGAATCCGTTACAGATTCCGATGATCATCCCGTCTCTGTCTAGCAATTCATGAACGGCATTTCTCATCTTTTCGTTTTTCAGAACGTTGACGATGAATTTTGCAGAACCATCCGGTTCGTCACCGGCAGAGAAACCTCCTGAGAATGCTAAAATCTGTGATGAAGCGATTTCTTTAACCCATGCATCAATACTTTCATCCAACAATTGGTGATTAATATTAATTAATGGCAGACTGCTTATCACAGCACCTTCTTTGGCAAAAGCATTTAATGTATCATATTCACAGTTTGTTCCCGGAAAGACCGGTGCAAAGACTTTTGGCTGAGCAATTCCGTGTTTTTTGATGATGATATTTCTTGGATTGACTGAATTTAATTTTTCATCCAGTTCAACCGTAATTTTTTCTTTTTCAATCGTTGGGAAAAGATTTTCGAAGGTATTGGTGTTAGCAGCCAAAAGTTTGTCGATAGCTATTGATTGTTGGTTGATCGTTAAAGTTTCATCCGCAACTACTTTTCCGATCAGCTGAAGGTTTACAGAACTTAACTCTTCTTTAGATTCTATAATTAAGCTTCCGATATTTTTTGCCAATAAAACGTTTTCATCTACTGTAATTTCTGCTCCCAATCTGTTCCCGAAGCTCATTTTCGCTAAGGCAACGGCAACTCCGCCTTCTTTCACCGTTTTTACAGAAACAATTTTTCCGACTTTAATATTTTCAAAAATAAGTTCATAGATTTCTTTTAAAGCATCATAATTCGGAAGTCCGTTTTCCTGCGGAATATGGTTGAAGAAATATATGTTATTACCTTCATTTTTAAATTCAGGAGAGATCACTGTTGATTTTTCTCCATTGGCACAGGCAAAGGAAATCAACGTTGGCGGAACATTCAGATCCTGATATGTTCCACTCATGGAATCTTTACCTCCAATTGCAGCAAGTCCGAAGTTAATCTGAGCATCATAAGCTCCCAAAAGAGAAGCCAACGGCTTGCCCCACTTTTCAGGGTTCTGACCTAATTTTTCAAAATATTCCTGGAAACTGAATCTGATATTTTTGTAATCGCCACCCATCGCTACGATTTTCGCAACACTTTCCACAACTGCATATGACGCTCCAAGCAATGAGTTTTGCTTTGAAATTTCAGCATCAAATCCCCAGCTTGCCAAAGAAACCGTTTCAATATCTTTGGCTCCGATGATTGGCAATGTCTGCACACTTCCTTCCATCAAAGTCTGCTGGTATTTTCCGCCTAAAGGCATCGCAACGGTTGTCGCTCCAATAGAGGAATCGAACATTTCCAGCAGCCCTTTTTGAGAGGCTACATTTTTATCGCTTAATATTTTTAAGAAATTTTCTTCATTGAATACAGGAGTTTCTTCTTTTACTTCATTAAGGTGCGTAATTTTAACTTCCTGACTTTTTGAACAACCATTGGTATCTAAAAACGCTCTTGAAAGGTCAACGATTTTATTTCCTTTCCAGAACATCTGCATTCTTCCGGAATCGGTAACTTTTGCCACCTCAACGGCTACAATATTTTCTGCTTCACAGAATTTTATGAACTGTTCTTTATCTTTCGGATCTACAACAACTGCCATTCTTTCCTGAGATTCGGAAATAGCGAGTTCAGTGCCGTTCAGGCCTTCGTATTTTAAAGGTAAAACATCCAAATTAACTTCCAAAGAATCAGCAATTTCGCCGATGGCTACGGAAACTCCTCCGGCTCCGAAGTCATTTGATTTTTTAATCAGCCTTGTCACTTCAGGATTTCTGAATAATCTCTGGATTTTACGTTCTTCAACGGCATTTCCTTTCTGAACTTCAGAACTCATGGTGTGGATCGAAGTTTCGTCCTGCTCTTTAGAACTTCCGCTTGCACCGCCTACTCCGTCGCGGCCGGTTGCTCCTCCTAAAATAATGATTGAATCGCCGGCTTCAGGTTTTTCGCGTCTTACCCAATCCACAGGAACAGCTCCGGCAACGAAACCAACTTCCATTCTTTTTGCTTTGTAGCCTTCATCGTAAATTTCAGAAACCATTGTAGTCGCCAAACCAATTTGGTTACCGTAAGAAGAATATCCGTTTGCAGCCTGTTTTGTGATTGTTTTTTGAGGTAATTTACCCGGTAACGTCTGATCGACCGGCTCCAGCACATCTGCTGCCCCCGTTAATCTCATCGCCTGAAATACAAAAGAACGTCCTGACAAAGGATCTCTGATCGCACCTCCAAGACAGGTCGATGCACCACCAAAAGGTTCAATTTCTGTCGGGTGGTTGTGGGTTTCGTTTTTAAATAATAGATACCACGGCTCTTTTTTACCGTCGTATTCCGCCTCAATCTGAATGGTACAGGCATTGATCTCATCGGATACCACCAGGTTCTCCAGATTGCCTGTTTTATGGAAATACCTTGCGCAAACCGTCGCTAAATCCATCAGGGAAATAGGTTTTAATTCGCGGCCCAGGAATTTTCTTTTTTCGATATAATCATTGAAAATAGTTTCCAATGTATGTTTAAACTGTCCTTCAAATTCAATATTCGACAGTTCTGTTTCAAAGGTGGTATGACGGCAGTGATCGCTCCAATAGGTATCCAGAACTTTAAGCTCGGTTTCGGTAGGATTCCTGTTTTCCGACTTAAAATATTCCTGAATGAATTTAAGATCATCCAGTCCTAGTGCAAATCCGTGGTTGTTGTAGAAATCTTCCAGCTGCGCATCATCAAAAGTGATAAAATTTTCGTGGATGATTACTTTTGACGGTGCTTCTTCCGCAGGAATGTTTAAAATGGTTAAATCTTTTTCCTGAGATTCAACCTTATTGATAAGAAGGTCTTTTATTTTAACCAAATCCGATTCTGAAATCCCTTCGAATTCTATTAATTTACCACTCCTTACTTTGGACTTTTCATTTTCAGTGAGTAATGCAATACACTGTTGTGCAGAATCTGCACGCTGATCGTATTGTCCGGGCAAAAATTCCATGGCAAAATGAATGGACGATGCCGGATTTTCTTCATGCAGAATATCTGTAACCGGATCTACGAAGGTGCTGTTGACTACTTTTTCAAATTCTCCGTCATTCAGTCCGAAGATATCATACACATTATACACTTTTACCTGCTGTACCGTGGAAACCACTGCTTTTACTTCATCAAAAATTTTTGGACTTTCCACATCGAAAATTCCTCTTTTTTCTACGAAAATTCTTTTGTTTTGAGACATTAGATGTCAGATATTATATATTATTAGACTTATTTTTATTTTCAAATATTTGGCTGCATTGCCTTTTTATTTTACAAAGATAGCATTCCTACGGAATGCGTGCATTATTTAATTTTATTACTACTACTACACAGATTTCATTCCTACGGAATGATATAATTTTCTAATGTTGATTCCGTCAGGAATCATAGCTGTGTAGAAAGCCTGTTTGAATTAAAGCGCAGTCCGTAGGACTGCTATTCTCTTTTGATTGAAAATCACAGAACAATACTGCAATTACAAAATTATTTTTCGCCATCATAGAATTCAAATAAATATTCATTCTTAAATTCAATTTCAAAAACATTAAGCATTTCAGTATATTCTTCTCTGAAACTTTTTTTTGAATGATGTTTATCCTGGTTTAATACATAATTTATAACCTTATCTTTCTGACTTTTTGCATAAGAAAATGCTCCGTAACCTTCTTGCCAGGAAAATTTACCAAAACACAACTTTTTTTCATTAATAAAATTTGTTGATTCAATTTTAACCGTTTTAACTAATTCCGGAATTGTTATTTGTAAATTTTTATAGCTAAAGAAAACATGAAGATGATCAGGATTTGCATAAATCGCTAATACCTTTTGTTTCTTATTGTTAAATATTCCACAAATATATTTTTCAATTTCAACTCTGACTTCGGATTTGATTTTAATATTTCTTCCTTTTGTAGCAAAAACAACCTGAATATAAATCTGTGTATAGGTATTCGGCATATTCTATTTTCATCATTTTTGCAAAGATAGCATTCCTACTGAATAAACATTTTCAACATTTTCATTTACTCAGTTTATTCGGGTTATCCGGATGTTCTTCTTGAAATTTCTCCGCATTTTTTCTTTCTTCCTTTAGCCATTTTTCAAAAGGAATTCTTTCATCGTCATATTCCAGTTCGAGAACTGTTTTGCCGTCTTCTGAAACCAGGAATTTATAACCGGATAATCCGGCTTGTGCTTTTCGGTAATCATAAGCATTTACCTGATAAAACGGGAAGTTTTCCTTTGGCCGTTCTACGATTTCAAAGAATAATTTCTTCTCATCTTCTGACAGCTTATTGTAATGGTTGACATAATATATCCCGGAAATATTCCTGTTTTGTTTTTCAAAAAACCGGAGAATATTTTTTTCTTTTTCATTATACGAAAAAGGGTATGGATAGTGTTTACCGTTAATTTCGATGGTATTTCCTGATTTTGCAACAGGTTGAACAATCTCTCCTTTGAAATTTATCACGCCCCAGGTCCCGCCAACGATTGCTTTATGTTCTTCTTCCGTTTTCTCCCAGTCGCAGCCATTGCAATAGGCAGCATATCCGTAATTAAATGGTGATGCGAAATCGTATTTCGGTCTGATAACTACGGTTCCGTTTCTGTCTGTAAAGCCAACTTTCCCGTTTTTAACGAATCTTCTCATCCCTTCTGAGAAATAATCTGCTCCGTTATCATAAAAGAAAGGTCTGTACAAAAAATTTCCTTTTCTATCGTAGACATACCCCCATGCATTTTTTTCCGGGACTTCATTTGCTTTCGGTCCGTCAAAATAAATAGTCTCTCCTTTTACCAAATCTCCGTCTTTTAAGTATGAAAAAATCTTAAACTGTGCCGGGATGATGATTTTACCATCCTGTTTTTTTACCCCAACCAAAGAGTCCTTGGATTTAAAGTATCTGAGAATCTCTTTGTCTTGTGATAAAGCAAAGAATGGCATTAATGATAGTAAGAAAAGTATTTTTTTCATAGGGAAATAAACTTTTACATTTTATGAGCGGCTTTAGATCTGACCAGTTAAAGCAATGATCAAATAAAATATGCAGCCCAAAAGACTGCATATCGTTTATACTTTAAGATCAGCTTCGAGTCCGATCAGGTCCTTGTTCTGATCGATGATCGGCTGTACTTCGTTTTTGATAAATTCTTCCGTCTGGATCGGGGCAAAACCGATGAAGTTCTTCGGATCAAGCACTTCTTTTAGTTTCGATTTATCCAGCTTTAAGGTGTGGTCATTCAGAATTCTTTCGATAAGGTCGTTTTCTTTTCCTTCTACTTTCACCTGCTTGGAAGCTTCCATAGAATGAACCCTTATCACTTCATGAATTTCCTGACGGTCACCACCGGCTTTTACTTCTTCCATGATGATATATTCTGTCGCCATGAAAGGAAGCTCTTCCATAATGTGTTTGTTGATTCTGTTCGGATATACTACGATTCCGTTCATGATGTTATTCCAGATTAGAAGGATCGCATCCACTGCTAAAAACGCCTGTGGAATTGTCAGTCTCTTATTTGCGGAATCGTCCAAGGTTCTTTCAAACCACTGGGTCGAAGCTACCATAGCAGAACTTGTCGTTAAAGACATTACATATTTTGCCAAGGCTCCGATTCTTTCGCTTCTCATCGGATTACGTTTGTATGCCATTGCAGACGAACCGATTTGGTTTTTCTCAAACGGTTCTTCAATTTCTTTAAGGTTTTGAAGCAAACGTAAATCGTTGGTGAATTTATGGGCAGACTGTGCAATATTTCCTAATAAAGCGACTACTTTAGCATCGATTTTTCTGTCGTAAGTCTGTCCGGAAACTCCGAATACTTTTTCGAAACCGAATCTTTTGGATAATTCTTTATCCAGGTGTTTTACTTTAGAATAATCTCCGTTGAAAAGCTCCAGGAAACTCGCTGCAGTTCCGGTGGTTCCTTTCACGCCTCTGAATCTTAATGTTTCCAGGAAGAAATCAAGTTCTTCGATATCCAGCACCAGACTTTGCAACCAGAGTGTCGCTCTTTTACCAACGGTGGTAAGCTGAGCCGGCTGAAAATGGGTGAATCCTAAGGTTGGAAGATCTTTATATTCAATAGCAAAATCTGCTAAATTTTTAATAACGTTAACGAGCTTTTTCTTTAAGATTAAAAGTCCGTCACGAATCTGGATCAAATCTGTATTGTCTCCTACGAATGCTGAAGTTGCCCCGAGGTGAATGATTCCTTTGGCTGAAGGAGCCACATCTCCATAGGTATGAACGTGTGCCATTACATCATGACGAAACTTCTTTTCATATTCGGCTGCTTTATCATAATCGATGTTTTCAGCATTGGCTTTCAGTTCTGCAATTTGTTCATCACTGATTTCGAGGCCTAAGTCTTTTTCGATTTCAGCAAGCGCGATCCAAAGTTTTCTCCAGGTACGGAATTTATTATTGTGTGAGAAATTAAATAACATTTCTTCACTGGAGTAGCGCTCTTCCAATGGATTTTTGTAGGAATTCATTCTTTCTTTTACTTTTTAGCTATGCAAAAATAAGGTTTTTGAGTGAGATTTGAAAATGGTTTAGCTAATTAAAGCACTCTTCTCATCTTTTGAGAGTTTATAGAAAAAGCCATCTTTAGAATGGTTTTCTGCAATAATTATTGATAAATTACAAAATTGTCTTTTTTTAATTGATACGTCTTTTTGTAAGGGACCAGAACGTAATTTCCGTTTTTCCAGATTTTACTTTTTCGCTGTTTTGTAAGAATTATACTTTCCGGTTCTTCCATAAGAAAAATTTCTGCTTTCATCATGTCTTTACTAAAAACAACTGCAGCCATGAAGTTTGCACCCTCCTGAGATCTTACTCCTTTCAATTTGATCTTCTGCTCAAATACCCGTATACAATCATTTTTGGCTTTAGAATAAGTATATCCTGCGGAGGGTATACAGCCATGAGCGTCTCTGTCATTTCCTACCATCTGTGCAAAAGATAAGGCACTAAGGAACATTGTGCTTAATAAAATAATTTTTTTCATCTGTTAATGTTTAATTAATCAATCCAAGATACAAAAAGTAAGCCACTCAAATTGAGTGGCTTACTTTTATTTTGTCCAGTTGATTTTTGAGTGTTTCACATCTTCAGAACTTGTTCCGATCATGATATCAAATTCTCCCGGCTCCCAGTCGTATTTCAGGTCTCCGTTGTAGAATTTCAGATTTTCCGGACTGATGCTAAAGGTAACCTTTTTAGATTCTCCTTTTTTAAGCATTACTTTCTGGAAACCTTTCAATTCTTTTACCGGTCTGGTAATGCTTCCTACCATATCTCTGATGTAAAGCTGCACAACTTCTGATCCGTCATAATTTCCGGAATTCGTTACCGTAACCGAAGCCTGAATCGCTTGATTCCCTTTCGGATTGGCATTGGAAACCGTAAGATCAGAATAGTTGAATTTCGTGTAGCTCAACCCATATCCGAAGGGATATAACGGCGTATTACATTCATCCATATAATTGGAACGGAATCTCTGGTACTCACATTTATCCACAAGTTTCTGATCCAACGGTCTCCCCGTATTTTTAGCGTTATAGTAAATAGGCACCTGCCCTAAACTTCTCGGAAAGGTCATTGGTAGTTTTCCGGAAGGGTTTACTTTTCCGAAAAGAACGTCTGCAATAGCATTTCCGGCTTCAGAACCAGGGAACCACGCATTAAGAATAGCATCCGGAGCATCTTTAACATTGGTAAGCGCCAACGGACGGCCTGTGAATAATACCATTGCAATAGGCTTTCCTGTCTTTTTCAGTTCGTTTAAAAGGTCTACCTGAGATTGCGGAATGGTAATTTCTGTTCTTGAAGAAGATTCTCCGCTCATTTCAGCAGATTCTCCGATGGCCAGAACAATAACATCTGCTTTATTGGCTACGTCAACAGCTTCTTTTAATAAAGCTTCTTTTGAACGGCTATCTCTATCTGTTTTTTTACCGTGAGCCGCATAGATTTCTTCCAGCTTTGCATCATCATCGATATTGGCTCCTTTTGCAGAGATAAATTTTACATTTTTACCATAGTTTGCCTGAAGACCCTGAACCAGATTAACCGATTTATCATGTTTTGCCGCAACACTCCATGTTCCGGTCATATTGATTGCGTTATTCACCAACGGCCCGATTACCGCAACGGTTCCTGTTGCTTTTAAAGGAAGTGTCTGATTTTCATTTTTTAATAAAACCATTGACTGTGCTGCAACATTTCTTGCAATATTTCTGTTTTCCTGGCTGAAAACTTCTTTAGCTGCTAATTTAGCATCTCCATGCTTGTATGGATTATCAAACAATCCCAGATCATATTTGGACTCCAGCACTCTCCTTGCTGCCATATCGATTTCAGACTGGGTAACTTTTCCTTCAGATAAAGACTTTTTTAATGTTGTTAAAAATCCTTCTCCCACCATATCCATATCAACACCCGCTTTTAAAGCCAGTGCAGAAACCTGCTGAAGATCTCCCATTCCGTGATCTACCATTTCGTTGATCCCGGTATAATCGGTCACTACAAACCCTTTGAATTTCCACTGATTTCTTAATACTTCGGTCTGAAGCCATCTGTTTCCTGTAGCGGGAACGCCATCTACTTCATTGAAAGAGGCCATTACAGAAGCTACTCCTGCATCGACGGCTGCTTTATAAGGAGGGAAATATTCGTTGAACATTCTCACGTGGCTCATATCAACGGTATTATAATCTCTACCCGCTTCTCCGGCTCCGTATAATGCGAAATGCTTTACACATGCTAAAATGGTATTTCCGGCTGAAAGGTCTTTACCCTGATATCCGTACACCATGTTTTTAGCGATCTCGCTTCCTAAATAAGGATCTTCTCCGGAACCTTCGGAAACTCTTCCCCATCTAGGCTCACGGGAAATATCCACCATTGGCGAGAAGGTCCAGTTGATCCCGTCTGATGAAGCTTCTTTGGCAGCCACTCTTGCGGACTGCTGAACAAGATTCATATCCCAAGAGGAAGCAAGCCCTAATGGAATCGGGAATGTGGTTTCATATCCGTGGATTACATCCATTCCGAAAATCAAAGGGATTTTAAGTCGGCTGTTTTCAACGGCAACTTTTTGAACGGCTTTAATTTTATCCGCTCCTTTTATGTTGAATAGTCCTCCAACCAGTCCCTGCTCGATTTTTTTACCAATATCTGAGCTTTTTGCCAGACCTGTGGTAAAATCGCCTGAACTTGGAAGATTGAGCTGTCCGATTTTTTCGTCTAAGGTCATTTTTGACAAAAGATTGTCTACGAAAGCTTTCTTTTTAGCCTGGTATTGAGCCGTCTGATAAGACTGAACGGGCTGAGATACCATTTCCTGTGCAGAAAATACAGGAGCCAGTGCCAACATGGCGATTACAATTAACTTTTTTCTCATAACTTCTTCATTATTTTAAGGAATTCGTGAATCTTCGATTTCATAAATCTATCTTCTTTAATTATAGTTTCTTTATTAAGAATTTATTTCAAACGCAAAGTTCGCAAAGATTTGTCTTTATAAATGACCTGCATATTTTCGGCCGCAAAAGCACTTCTACAAGCTCAGCATAAACCATTCACTCAGCAAAGGCTTTGCTAAAATTATTTTTCTTTTCTTTTTGACAGCATCCATTCATATAATTTAGGATTGGAATAGGTCGAATCCCAGGAATTATGGTTGTCATTAGGAAAGATGGTTAATTCTGCGGACGGATTTACCGGATGCAGTGCCTGGTAAAAATTAAATGCGTTTTCGGGTAAAACTACATCATCCATTCCACCGTGGAAAATTTTCATATTCAGATTTTTGTACTGATCAATATTGGCGTACATCACCCTGTCTGTAGGCGCACAAACGGAAACTACTGCCGCAAACATTTCGGGATGTTCCATCGCCAGTTTTAACGTTCCCCAACCTCCCATGGAAAGTCCTGTAAGGTAAATTCTGGAAGCATCAATTTTATATTTTGCCTGAATTTCTTTGATCAGAGCATATACAGTAACGGTATCCCACCACGTATTTTCCGGGCATTGTGGCGCCAGAATTGCCACGGGCTCCTTGATCAGGTTTTTATAGGTGAACGGACTGTGTGCTTTTACGATCTCCAGGTTATTTCCTCTTTCCCCGGAACCATGAAGGAAAACAATAAGCGGTACATTTCCTTTAGTATTCTGCGGATAGTCGAGGATATAGGAAATTTTTTCCTGTCTTTTGACTTCCTTATTTAATTCTGCTTTTATTTCCTGAGCGCCGACACTCAATGAGAATGGCAGGAATAAAAGCGGTAAGTATTTCAGCTTCAATTTAATTTTTACTTTTTATGTTTGTTTCCGGCTTTAAATGATTTAATTCGATACTGCGGCCAATATTGAATTTTTTTTTAAATAGCCCCGATTGAGTGGCCTGTCTGAGCTCTTTTCAGGTTTCGGCGGCGCGGCTTCGCCGCGCCGCCGAAACCTGAAAAAGCGAGTAGCGAAAGCGGGATCAAGCTCCAAAATAAATCTGGTTTATGCTTTCTGCTATATGTATCTGTTAAAGATATTAATAATTATCAATTACCTGATGTTATATTTTTCAGATTTAAAGCTTAATTTCTTTAATCCCTGCTGAATTTCGGGTGCATTCATGAATAATTTCCATAAAAATCCGGTTCTGTAATTTTCAATCATCGGTGCAATGGTACCCTGATCGATGGCAAGATATCTTGGGGTAAACCAGTTGTCGTAATTGATTGACGTTGCATCATAAGGTCCGGCAGAGCCAATAAATTCAGGCTTCTGCGTGTAGATAAATCTTAAAAAATCCATAGATTCTTTCGGGGTGTACGGAAAACTGCTCAATGCGGCAGTTGGTGTAATTACTCCTCTGTCATTTTTTGGGAAATGTGCATCATATCCGGCCGTTCCGTCATCATTTCTTGAATAACTTGCGGTTAGTCCCCAATAGTTTGGTCCGTAACCTTTCCAGTTCTTGGGATTTTCAACGCAGTATTTATAATCAATAAGCACCTGATTTTTGTTCAGATCGAAATAATTTTTGATTAATTTATCCGAAAGATTGGTCGGATCCAACCCGATGTATGAGTAATGTGCCCAAAATAAAGGACCACCATATTCTTCGGCTCCGTTGTGCTTTACATATAACGGGAGGCCGTATTTTGTTTTGTCTGAAAGGTAGGTTCCGTTTCTTGTCCAGCCTTTATAGTAAGTTTCAGCATCAATAGGGTAAGTAGGTGAAGATGCGGCTAAAATGTACGTAATCAGGCATTCGTTGTAGCCTTCAAGCGGAAAGTTCATTTCCCAGCCGTAATTTGGAGACCAATGCCAGTACAATACTTTTTCGCCTCCTTTGGTGTACCAGTTCCACTGGATTCCTTTCCAGAGTTCATCACATTTTTTGGCAAGCGCTTTTTCTTCAGCATTTCCGTTTTTGAAATACTCACGGACCATTAAAATTCCTGAAGTTAGAAATGCCGTTTCTACAAGGTCTCCACCATTGTCTTTTTTCCCGAAAGGTACTGTTTTACCGGTTTCACCGTTGATCCAGTGCGACCATGCTCCTTTGTGACGATCTGCTTTTGCCAGAAAGTCCATCATTACGGTCAATCGTTTCACCGCTTCTTTTCTTGGGACAAAACCTCTTTCAACCCCTACCAGAACTGTTGCCAGGCCAAACCCGGAACCACCTGTGGTCACAACATGTTTGTCATTATCCGGGTAGATATTATCTTCGTGATACCGCTCCCGTCCAAGCTTAGAGTTTGGCTCTGCATAGTCCCAGAAGTATTTCAATGCATCTTTCTGCACGCGGTCCATTAACTGCTCGTCTGTAATATCATTTTTCACGTTCTGGGTTTTCGGAGCCTGCTGTTGTGTCGACTGCGAATTTTTGCAAGAAACGGTAAATAAAGATATTAAAGCGATTGATGCTATTATCCTTTTCATTTTTTAGATGTTTTGAAGTTATATCCTAAAAGAAGAGGAGAACTTTCATTCTCCTCTCAAGTTATATGGTTATATTTTAGTAGCCAGGGTTCTGGGTTAAGATGCCACTACTTTGGTTGATTGAATTTAAAGGGATTGGGAATACTTCATTTTTCCCGGCTTTAAATCCGTATGGTGCCAAAACAGTTGCTGCCTGTCCTGTTCTCACCAAGTCTACAAAACGGTCTCCTTCCATAGCCAGCTCTACTCTACGTTCACGCCAGATGGCGGTTCTTAATGCAGATTGCGTAGTAGCAGTAGTTCCTGCTAACTGTGCTCTTGTTCTTACTTTATTAAGATTCGTAATCGCAGCAGTAGTGTTTCCTAATTCATTAGCTGCTTCAGCATTTATTAGAAGAACCTCTGCAAATCTTAGAATTCTGATATTTTGTATTGATCCATAGCCGCAAGCATTATTATTCAGTGATTTTGGAACATATACTTTCTGATTCCACATATTTCCTGCCTGAGGATCTCCTTTTTGAATTAAATCACCTTCAGGAGTGGTTTCACCATTTCTTAGAATCGTTAATTCTTTACGGATATCTCCGGTTTCAAATGCTGATTCTAATGCAGTCGTCGGGGTAAAGAATCCCCATCCGAACTGATTTCTTACTCCCTGAACTTCTGCATACTGGCTTCCTCCGAATTGTGAGGAACAGTCACAGTTAACCTCAATAACTGATTCCGATCCAAACTCTCCCGCAGGCCGGAATAGATGATTGAAATTTGGATCAAGATTATACCCCATTGCTATTACCTGATTTGAAGTATCGTAGGCTTTCTGCCAATCTTTTTTGTATAAATACACTTTAGACAAAAGTCCTAACGCGCCGCCTTTTGTCATTCTTCCTAAATCTGAAGCAGGATATGACTGAGGTAAAACAGCCGCCGCACTTGTAAGATCAGAAATAATGAAATTATATACCTCATCTACAGAGTTTCTTGGAATGTTATAGTTTTTATCAGCCGGTAGGCCATCAAAAATAGGAACGCCCCCGTAAATTCTTACCAGATTAAAATAGAAATATGCTCTGAGCATTTTAGCTTCTGCTATAAGTCTATTTTTTAAAGTGGCATCCATATTAATATTCGGTACGTTTGTAATTACCTGATTACATCTGTTCACGAATTGCCATTGTCCAATCCAGTACCCTTCTACACCGGAATCACTTGCAGTGTAGGTAAATTGATCATAAGCATTAATAAAAGATGCGTCTCCCGGGTTTGATCCTTTTTCAACATCATCAGCAGGAACTCCAAAAACAAATTGAGAAGGAAATGCGGAGTTTTCCCAGCTTCGTAGTGCTACATAAATTGCGTTTGTAGCTTGCATTGCATCTTCCTGAGTTGTAAAAAATGCGTCAGCTACTAATCTATTTGGCTGTTGCACGTCTAAATAATCATCCTTACATGATCCAAGTGCCGATAATATGGCTATTGATAAAAGTATTTTTTTCATAATTTTCGATTAAAAAGTTAAATTCATACCAAATGTATAAATTGCTGATAATGGATAGATGTTATTATCGATTCCCATTTGAACTCTATCTGCACTGGTAATCTCCGGCGAGAATCCTTTATATTTGAAAGTTGTTAATGGGTTTTGTGCACTAAGATAAAGTCTAACCCTCGTGAAGTTCGGTAATTTAGCAAAGCCTTTCGGTAAAGAATATCCAACCTGAATATTTCTTATTCTGAAATAAGCACCACTTTCCACATAAAAGCTGCTTGGCAAAATTATAGATTGGTTATTGGTAACCATAGAATAAGAATTGGAAGTACCAGGTCCGTTCCATCTGTTATTATAGAAATCCAGATCCCAGCTTTCGTTACCAAATCTCTGTTCACGGTTGTAATTGTATATTTTATTTCCAAATACTCCCTGAAAGTCTATAGCAAAATCGAAGTTGGAGACATTCATATTGAAACCAAAACCATAAGTCCCTTTTGGAACAGGGCTTCCTAAGAAAGTTTTATCCCTTTCATCAATAACTCCGTTTCCATCCTGGTCTACAAATTTAAACCATCCTGCTTTTGCACCTGTCTGAGCAGAAGCAGCCGCTTCAGCATCAGTCTGGAATACCCCTGCTACTTCATATCCATAATAGGAACCTACAGCCTGGCCAGCTTGTAATCTCACAATCTGATTTCCAAAGAGGCTTGGTGCAGAATTCGCATAAGATCCTCCAAAAACTGAAGTAATTTCATTTTTCAGCGATGTAAAATTACCATAGAAGCCAATCCTCACCTTGTCAGATAATTTCTTATCATAATTTACTGATAATTCTACCCCTCTGTTATTGAAAGAAAAAGCATTTGTAATATAACCCGCCCAGTTTGCTGCTCCGGAAACGGTACCCTGAACTATTCCATAAACTACATCTTTTGTATCTTTATCAAAATAAGTTGCTTCAAATTTTAAGTTATTGTTAAGAAACGCCATTTCAATACCAAAATCCTTTCCGGTAGTAATTTCCCAACCAATGGATGTATCTATAAAATTGTCTATTGTAGCCGCCGGAGACCCTGTTGAGCCATAGTAAGCACCTTCTTTTATATTTGTTGCAAATAAAGTATAAGCCCCATTCTGTACGTTTGGATTTCCTGTTCTTCCCCAGCTCCCTCTTAATTTTAAGAGATTAAAAATATTCTGGTTGCTCATGAACTCTTCTTTCGAAATAACCCAACCTGCACTAACGGATGGGAATATCTCATTTCTGTTTTGATTGAAATTAGAAGATCCGTCTCTACGTATTGACCCGTTAATAAGATATTTGCCCGCGTAATCATAATTCACTCTTCCAAAGAAAGACTGAATTCTGCTTAATTTAGGAATAACATCTCTTCCTAGGTCATACATTCCGACTTCAAAAATATTTGTTCCGTTTGATATTTCAAGGGAACCATTAGTTCCATCATAATTTACATTAGTGGCATTTCTGTAGACCTGATTGTAATAATTCTGTGTTCTTGAAAAACCTGCTAATAAATCAAAATTATGACTTCCAAAACTTTTCTTCCAATTTAATGTATTATCCCAAACGTAATCTCTGTTTTTAGAGTCTCTTGTGATAAGTGTAGAAACACCTGGCTGTGGAGTATAAGTTATTACAGGAGTATATTCGTATTTGCTTGAATTTAAATTATCATTTGTCAAACTACTTCTAAAAGTAAAATCTTTTAAGAATTTCACCTCTGCCCAAACATTATTAAGCAATCTCTGTTGTCTGTCCTGAGATCTAAAAAGATCTAATTGCGCACGAGGATTATTTACAGTGACTAATGTAAAATATTGGTATGTTCCTGTGGAAGGATTAATAGGAGAATATACGGGTGGTGCATTATAGGCATTCAGCAGCGGATTATTTGCCGTATTAATTAATATTTTGGAAAAGGTAAAATTATTTCCTATTGTAATATTATCAGTGATTTTATAGCTTAAGTTAGCTTTAGTTGTAAATCTTTTAAAATTACTTCCTGAGTTGATTCCCTTTCCTGCATCAAGATTACCTTCATCTTCAAGATAACCCACACTACCGTAATAATTTAGTTTACCAACACTTCCTGAAGCTGAAAAATCATTTGAATTGATGGTACTAGGCCGAAATACTTCTTTGAACCAATTTGTTTCCTGCGGATAATTTAGACGAGAAATAGATCCTGCACTAGAGCCATTATCATTCATCAACCTCTCATTATATAATTCAATATACTGATCCGAATTCACCATTTTCGGAATATTGGTAACTTTTTTGATTCCCAGGTAAGAATTAAAATTAAAAGTTGGCTTTTTACCTCTTCCGGTTTTAGTCTTAATAATTACAGCACCATTACCTGCCTGCGCTCCGTAAATTGCCAAACTTGAAGGATCTTTCAATATACTCATAGATTCAATATCCTGCGGATTCAGATAGGAAATATCCGTTGTTATAGAACCATCGACAATATATACAGTATTACCAGTAAGAGATCCAATACCGCGGATATCTACTCTTGGTGATCCACCTGGAGTCCCCGAATTAAAAATCTGAACACCAGACACTTTTCCCTGAACAGAACTCAATGGGTTCGCATTGGGTTTATCCGCCAGGTCTTTTGCAGAAATTACACCAATACTTCCTGTAACGTTCTCTTTTTTCTGAGATCCATATCCAATCAACACCACCTCTTCAATTTTCTGTTCCTTAGCAACAGTATCTCTTGGTGTAGTCTGTGCATTGACATTCATACCGAAGTATAAAACAGCAATGAGACATGAATACTTTAAATCACTTTGTTTCATATAGTTATCTTTTATTCGTACAATCATTATTATGAAAAGATGCCCGATCTTTTCCTGCTTATCATGAAAATATACTTATTCTCATAAAAAGACATTAGTCAAAATTATAAAAATATCTTGAACAATGTTAATTTTACTTAATGTTTTTATACTTTGGTTAAATAGCCAATTTTATATAAAAATGAGATAATAATTATATTTCTAAAAGTATATTCATTTTTTCAGATTAAAATTATTATTATAATTAATTACAACTGCTTCTTTAACAAAAAAATCCAATTATATTATTTATATAAAATCAGAATAATATCATATTCACAGCAAATATTTTAAGATGCTTATTCTGCAGTGTGATAAAATTTGTTAAAATAATAATTGTCATTAAATTTGGTTTATTATTTGAGAACATTATTATTTTAATCAACAAAAAATGAAAAAGTACATTATTGCTGCTGCCTTTATTATAGGTACGGGAGCTTTTATTAATACAACCGTGCAGTCCTGCACTACTCTGGCAACATCCGATATCGGATTGTCTGTCATCAAAAGATTTCTTCTGAACGGAATTGATAAAGGGGTAAATATCTACAGCAACAGAGATGCTTTTCTGCAAAATAATATGGTAGACAAGGCTCTTCCGAAACAGCTGCGGGAAATCAATTCCATGCTTGAAAAAGTTGCTCCTTCACTGGTAGCTAAAGAGAGAGCATATATTGCAGATGCCGCGGTATACACTGTAAATATTTCTAAACCTATTCTCGTAAATGCAGTTAACAGCTTAAATGCACAGGATGTTACAAGAATTATCCAGGGAGAAAAAGGGACTGCTACACTGATTCTGAAAGAGAAAACATCGCAACAGCTCATCGCTGCTATCACCCCGAAAGTTGAAGAACAGCTTAATCAATATGGTATTACAAGAAGCATCAATACCGCTCTATCGGGCAGCAATCTGCTGGGCGGATTGCTTGGAGGCAACAACAACAGTACGGTAAATGCAGGCGGATTAAGCCAGCTTGCCTCTGAGCAGCTGGTAAACGGCATGTTCAATATCATCGAAGATTATGAAATACAGAATTCCAGCTCGCTGTTAGGACCACTTGGAAAATAGAATAATTTTCGTTATATTTATATATAATTTACAATTTGGAGATGGATATTTTACAAGGAAATCAACATGCGAGTCCTGAAGATTTTTACAATTCATTAAGGACAAAACTGGAAGATCATCACGATTTTCCGGAAGACTATTTATTTAAATTTATCATTCCGACGGATCAGGCGAAGCTTACTGAGATTTACAGAGTTTTCGACGGGATAAAATTCACTCTGGGAAACAGGGAAAGCAAAAACGGAAAATACACAGCCTGCAATATCAACGCTTTTGTGCTGGATGCCCATCAGGTTGTCAGGATCTACAAGGAGGTTGCCAAGATAGAAGGTGTAATTCTCTTATAAAAAAAGTCAGCTCTGTAGCTGACTTTTTTGTTTATTTATCTATAAAATATTTAACATTTTCAACCGGTCTTCCCAGCATTGCTACGGAACCTTTGATCAGAATAGGTCTTTGGATTAAAGAGGGGTTTTCAGATAAAACCTGTATCCATTCCTCTTCCGAAAGATTTTTACCGGCATATTTTTCAAGATACAGCTTTTCATTTTTTCTGATGATATCAGACACATTCTGGTTCAGCTTTTTTAAAACGGTTTTAATTTCCTGAACACTCAGCGGTTCCTCCATCATATTAATGATTTCAAACGGAACTCCATTTTCATCAAGATACTCCAAAACCGCATTGGATTTCGAGCAATTTCCGTTATGTAAAACTTTCACTAACATTTTTATTGGCGATTAAAATATACTGCTATTAAACAAATTTAGTAAGAATATTACCAGATTCTGTTTAATTTATAATAAATCTTTGTTAAAACAGTCCGTAAAGCTCTGCCTCTATTTTTTCCAAGATAAATCCAAAATCTTCGGGCTTTTCTACAAAATCAAGATCATCTACTTCTATAATCAGTAGTTTGCCCTCCGTATAATTAGAGATCCATTTTTCGTATTTCTGATTGAGCTTGGAGAGATATTCGATACTGATAGATGCTTCATACTCTCTTCCTCTTTTGTAAATCTTCTTTACCAGATTAGGAACGTCGGATTTCAGATAAATTAAAAGATCGGGCGCAGAAACGAATGATTTCATCAAATTAAAAACCGATGAATAATTGTTAAAATCCCTGTCTGAAAGCAACTTCATATCGTTCAGGTTTTCTGCAAAAATATGGGCATCCTCGTAAATCGTACGGTCCTGAATGATATTTTTACCACTTTCCCTTATTTCTTTTACCTGCTGAAATCTGCTTCCCAAAAAATAAATCTGCAGCGCAAAGCTCCACTTGCTCATATCCGCATAAAAATCTTCGAGGTAAGGGTTGTGATCTACATCCTCAAATTGAGCATCCCATCCGTAATGCTTAGAAAGCATGGTCGTTAAAGTAGTTTTACCAGCTCCAATATTTCCTGTAACTGCAATATGCATATTTTCTCCTTAATATTATGGTTTTATCCGATTAATCACCGGCAGATTCCAGTGTAGAGATATCCTCGATCAGCTTTTGCAAAGAGCTTTCAGCGGGATTTTTCTCTTCAATTTCCTGAGTCTTTTTCTCCAGCTTTTCTTCCGGGCTGCCCGATGCAGAAGTCTTTTCTTCGGGTTGCTTTACCTCCTGTTCCGATGTTTTCTGCTGCAAATCCGGTTCTGATTGCGGCTGAGACTCATCTTTGTTTTCGAGACTGTAAAGATAAAGTTTGTTGGCCTTGATTTCAAAATAAGAAAGGGTATTTTTATCCACAATCTGCGCCCCTTGGTCCTGAAAAATTTTAACCATTTCTTTTCCTGGAACGTATTTTAGAATCGTATCATTAGTAATCACTAAAATAAATTCATTTTCTCTCCGAAAACGCTTCCCGTTCTCTATAGGTGCTTCAAAGATTTTTTCAAACTTAAAAGTATATACGCGCATTTGTTGCCTGGTCAGTACATAGATTTTATTATCATATATCAGCAGATCCATAAGGTCGTCAAAACTTGCATCAAAAGGATAAGAATTGATAATGGTTTCGTTCCGGAAATTATACTGGATAAGCCTTTTCGTGCTCTCGTCAAGTAACCAAAGCTGCTGTAGATCTTCCGCATAAGCCATTTTGATAAACCCAAATTTCTGTTTAAAATCCACACGCTGGATCTCATTCATATTCTGATCAACAAACTTAAGTTCCTGCGCGTTTTCTGAGAAAAGGGGCACACTCAGCGGATTCTGTACAGACTGAACCTTGAAAGGCACCGTAAGCATCATCTGCCCAATTTGTTTTCCAAGCGAGTCGTATTTGGTAAGACTGAAATCTTTATTTTTGTAGATGTAGAGGTTTCCGTAGTCATCAGCAAGCATATCTCTGGCTTCCTTCAGTTTCAGGGTATCCAAAGGAAGAGATTTCTGTGCAGAAAGTGAACAGAAAACGAATACAAATATCAAATATATTATTCTCAAATTATTCTACTAAAGTAGCGTTCCGCCGGAACGCTACTTATTTACTATTTTTTTTATTTATTAAAATTTATAACTTAAGGTAATAAACCTGTGATTATTTAATGGCTACTTCGTAGATTTTAGGCCAGTTTTTTCCGGTTACCAGCATATTTTCACCTTTAAAGGCTATTCCGTTGAGTACATCATCGCTTCCTTTGGTGTTTTGTTTTACAATGTCGGTAAAATCAAATGTACCTACGACTTCTCCGTTCTGAGGATTGATTTTTAAAATAACCGGTTTCTGCCATACGTTAGCATAAATAAACCCATTATAATATTCCAGTTCATTAAGCTGATCGTATGCCTGTGAACTTCCCGCAACGGCAATATATTTTACCAGCTTTGAAGGATTGGCAGGATCAAGAAAGTATAAAAGTTTGCTGCCGTCTGATGCGATCAGGTTTTTACCGTCATAAGTAAGTCCCCAACCTTCTCCCAAAACATTTGGATAAGCAAATTCAGATAATAATTTCAAAGAGCTTTTATCGTAAATATATCCTTTTTTACTTTGCCACGTCAGCTGATAGACTTTATCGCCTACAATGGTGCTTCCTTCAGAAAAATCTTCCTGCGGCTGTTTTGTTGAGGCCAGCGGCGTTGTAGTGCCCAATGTGTATTTTAAAATCTGAGACGAGCCGTTCTGCCCATCACTCTCGTAAATCGTATTTCCTTCAATTTGGAAACCCTGAACGAAATTTTTAGGATCATGAGGATATTCTGCTACAATTTCGTAGGACATTTTTTTCTCAGGATTTTTTGCAAAAACGTTGATAGTGGCATCCTGCGTAAGAGTTTCACCACCTTTTGTCTTAATATTAAAAGTAACCGGATTATCACCCAGTGTAAAGAATTTCGGATCAATTGTCAAGTTTGAAGTTTCTTTATCCCCAAAACTGATGGAAATACTCTCTGCTTCATTGGTAACTTCACCCGGCAAGGCAAGCTTATCGCCGAAATGGTATCCTTTCTGCTCCATTGAGTTGTTGTAGTCTGCAAGTGCATCCAGAACTTTCTTATCATTCTTGCAAGCCGACAGTAACAAGATTGCTGCAAAACCAGCTATAATATTTTTCTTCATTGATTTCTAAATAAATTTTTTCAAAATTAGCAAAATTTATTGCTCCCTGCTAATTTCATTTCCACGTTCACTAAATTGTAATATTTATACACATTCAAATTTTGTAATGAATGATTGAGAAGGAGAAATTAACTTTCAAGGTAAGGCACAAGGCTATGATCTATAATCTGTGTCCATCCTTCTGTAAAAGCTTTTTCGGAAAAATTTTCGCCAAGATCACTAAAATAATTAATATTTTCATGAATCAGTCTTAGAAGAGTTTGTTCACCATCCGGCTGAAGTTCCCAGCTTAATATTGTCTTCTGGTCCGAAAATTCGGGGTAAAACCAAGTATGCTTCAGCTTTCTTCCCGGGATAATTTCCAGAATTTCTGCCTGATGATGATATTTCATTTCGTTTCCGGGTTCATAAAAATTAAAAACAGCTCCTTCCTCCGGAATAAAATCAGGAATATCAAAATACCATATTTTCATTTCGTCCCTGTCGGTTAAAGCTTTCCAGACCTTTTCTGCCGGAGCATTGACTTTCTGTTCTATGATGATCGGATGGCTCATATCTTTTGTTTTATCGATTTAATGCAATTTTTCTGACATTCTCTTTATCTGAATCATATTCAATACTAAACGTACTATTTTTTTTCAAAAAGAGTGCTAAAGAATTTATCTACAGAAGATCACATCATAAAAACAAACCAAATCCCGTGAATATTACATTTATTAATTTTTAGTAAAAGGAATATTGTTGTAAAAGCCAATCTGAACCTGTCCGCGATTTCTGTTCTCCTGGATCTGATTCATATATCCGGCTTCAATTCTCATATTTTTGTTGATCACATATCCCAAAGCCCCGTACACTCTGTTTCTGTCGAAAACCGGACTGTCAAAATGCAGGAAAATTTCGTTATAGGCAGATGCGTAAAAAGTTTTCGGAAGAAGTTCTTTGTTGTTAATCGGAATATTAAATCCTAAAAAATACCGAAACCTCATCCTAAAGTCATCTTCAAGAAAGCGTTCTTCCAGCCTGTAACGGTGCTGAATATTGAAGCGTCCGAATTTCTGTTTGGTAATATACTGCTGGAATATACGATGTTCAATATTTTCAGTTTTTTCATCGTTTACGTAGGGCCTGCTAAGAATAAATCCGTAGCCAAGCAATATATTATTGTTGTTTTCCGTAAGATCATACCCGATTCCCGTGCGGATAAGAAGCTGTTCCAAATCGCCTCCCGCATCAAAATTTCTGTATTGAATCTCGTTATGCAGGTTTAATTTCTTACTGATCTTATTGTTCCCAAAATACATATACCATGCGCCAAGGTCGCTTTCCTGTGCCTGTAGTGACAATGTTCCAAACATAAAAAGGCCTGCTGCAACCAATCTTAAAATTTTCATTCCCTCTTTTTTATTTATTATTAAAATCTATTAAATAATTGAATTCAATATGAATTATCAATAATAAGCAAAATAATCAGGTTATAAAAATATTTATATAGGGTACTGTTATTGGATAAAAATTTTCACAAAAAAACCGGCGTGTAAGCCGGTGTATTTATTATCTCTGTTTACGGATGCGGCTGCATTTTTGCAGGGTCATCATAATTAACCATCCAGTTGATTCCGAATTTATCGGTAAACATTCCGAAATAGGCTCCCCAAAAAGTATCTGCCATCGGCATGGTCACCTTACCGCCTTCGGAGAGTCCGTTGAAAAGCTTATCTGCTTCTTCTTTTGATTCTGCGTTGATAGAAATCGAAAAATTGTTCCCTTCCTTATGGTTGGATGCCCACTCTCCTCCTGTATCGCTTCCCATAAGGATGGTTTCCTGTGAAATCGGAAGACTTACGTGCATAATCTTATCCTTGTCTTCTTGGGGAGTTTGTTTACCTTCCATAGGAGGCATTTCGCCAAAAGTTCCGATATAGGGGAATTCGCCGCCAAAAACGGATTTATAGAAATCGAAAGCCTGCCTGCAGTTTCCGTTGAATGTTAAATAAACATTTACTGTTGCCATAATCTGTATTTTTATAGTTAAATTATCTGTGCTGATCTATTAAAATCATATTTCCATCGGGATCTTTCAGGTAAATATGTTCAGGACCGGAAGTGCTTTCATCGGCTTCTTTTTCAAGTTCGATTCCCTGTTCTTTTAAGCGTTTCTGAATATCGCGCACGTCGTCAAAACTCTCAAGGTTCTGGGCATTTTGGTCCCAACCCGGATTAAAAGTCAGCATATTTCCGTCAAACATAGCCTGAAAAAGGCCAATGATGTGATCTCCGTTTTTCAGGATGACATAATTATGCTCCATGTTTCCGCCCATCTGGCTGAATCCTAGTTTTTCGTAAAAATCTTTGGATTTCTGAAGGTCTTTGACACTAAGACTTATTGAAAAAGCTCCTAATTTCATATTTAGTTTTTTTAAGGATTATCTTATTTAAATTACTTACTGACTGTTCTGTAAACGGGTTTTGAAATCCAATGTACCGTCATAGCTTTTCCAGTCACCGGCAAGCTCTATATATTGCTGTTCAATTTTTTCGTTGTTTTTATCCCAACGGAAAGTATAAACAAATTTTCCACTGAACATCCCCGAATGTTTTCCTTTGTATTCTTCAGCAAGCTCATATTCACCGTAAACAGATCCTTTTTTACCGGAGTCTTTATACTTTTTGATTTTAAATTTGCCTTCAAACTTTGTATAATTCTTATCGACAAGCGTATAGCCGGAAACAAAATATTCCTGATCATTTTTCCTGTCCTGCTCAGAAATATCGATTTTAAGCTTAATTTCCTGATTTTTGCTGCCGATTGTTCCCGTGTAAGTTTTGCCATTATTCAGCCAGACATTAGAGATATCGGGCATTTGCGAAAACGCAGCATTTGAAATGAGAATAAAGTAGAATAATAATTTTTTCATGTGTTTTTTTGCTTTTATTTATTTAAATATTACTTTAGAAATATCGGTAGGTACAAAATTTGCCCACCAGGCTTCATACTCCAGGGTTTGGGAATAGTTCTTCCATTTTCCTTTCCAGGTAACACTTGCGCGGCTGGTTTTTGTAATAACTTTCTGCGACTGGATTCTTATCTTCCCCGTGAACACGCCTGAATGCTCTCCCGATTCCGTTTCTTTCAGAACAAAATCTCCAAAGACCAGCATGTCATCAGGAAGATCTTTCACATTATATCTCTGTGTAAATATGATCTCACCGGAAAATTTTGCATGGTTCCCTTCTTTCACTTCAGAATATCCGGAGATAAAATACTGTTCCTGTTTTTCGGGATTCTTTACTGCTTTTTCAACCTTTACTTTTATTATTGTTTCATTATCGGCAATGGTCCCTTGAAAAGGTGTTTCATAATTCATCAGAAAGGCGCTGAAGTCTTCGTTTTTCGCGGGAAAATTATTCAATGACTGACCAAAAGAAAATGAAAAAAATGAAAGCAGAATAAGCAATACAATTTTTTTCATATTTATCATACGCCAAATTGTGCCAGATGATGATTGAGATGTTTCGCAAACATATTGCTCCATTCTTTTGCTTTCAGCTTACCGAATGAAAAAGATTCTTTGTCGTCAAAAGCTGATTCTCCCAGCTGCTGGGTCTTCTGAATAAAGCCGATCAATCTTTTCTTTTCATCTTCAAAATTCTTTCTGTCGGCAATAATAAACTGCGGAGCAGTAGGACTGTTATGAGGATATCCTTTTTCACCGACAACTTTGGATTTTACAAATGTTTTTAAGATAAATTTTGCAATAGATCCCGGTTTTTTGTGCTTTTCCGGTTCGTAGACCATTTCATAAGAAACATTACAGTGAGCCAGCATCTGATCTACCGTCATTTTCCCCCATAAGGGCTGTGTTTCAGGAGTAAGCGTATTGATCCTGTCGATGTAATTCTGAGCTACTTTAGCATCAAAAACATTTTCCATAGTTTATTATATTGTTGAAAAGCAAATATATCAGTTTTTTTTCTGATCCTTTTTATTAAATGTTAAAAAATACAATAATTAACTAAAAATCAATTAATTAATCGAAAAATTTATCATTATTTAGAGTGTTATTCTCACTTGGATTTACAATAAAATAAATCCGTAGCAATTACGTTTATATCCAAAACTGAAACCTTGAAAAAAATTATTTTTCTTTTTATTATTGTTGTTTATACAATTTCTTCTGCACAGGAAAGTGAGATCTGCAAATGTAGTTTATTAACAAAAAGTGAAGACAGTATTAAGAAATTCTCTAATAATGTGGCTACTATCTCAAAAAAAGAAGCTTTAAGACCACCATTCGATTTTATTTCTATAAAATATTTAAAAAGCTACGCAAAGTCTGAAGATGTGGTTGATTCAGTGGATTTGAAGATCAAGAGTTTTTTGAACATTAAAAAAATTGATAACGATGATGATTATCTGCATTATAAAATCACTGATTCCATTGAAAAAGCTGAATTTTCAAAAACTTTCGGAAACATTCCCAAACCACTCATTATAAAATCCGGCAAACTTAACTATTCTATAGCCATCCTTTATTTTAGTAATTATAAAAGCAAATATTATTTAGCACTATCAACAGATGAAGGAAAAACATGGAAAAACTATTATACCGGATTAGTCCGAAAATTCAATTATATATTGAAGAGCAATTCACAATTTCCTTTATGGAAAGACAGCGAGCATATTCAAATTGAAGCTGATATTGTAAGAATGATCAAACCTATGACTTTTCCGGGCTTAAAGGAAGAATTTGAAACTGTTAAAAAAAATGCCTTGCTTACTTTACATTTAAAAGAAATTTTAAAAGATTCTGATAATGACGGTTTTAATGACCTTGAGGAAGAATTGGAACTTTTTACAAATCCACTTAGCGACGATACAGACCATGATGGAATTCCCGATTATGAAGATCCCAATCCCAAATATAAAAGTGTGAACAATGATTTTACAAAATTGTTACAGGCAATTATGTATGGAGATTATCCTGTTGTTGAAAATTCGGATGTGCGACAATCTGAATTTATTGTGAACCTGGAAACCTTTGAAAAAGATTTTAATAATCCTGCGATTTTTTTTCACGGGCAGGAAACAAAGTTTTCAGATTCGTTTAATTTTTCGGTAATTGTAACAGATAATCAAAGCTTTAAACAAATTACCCCAGTAGGCCAAAAAATAATTTTCTTAACTTCTGAAGAGTTCTCAAGATATAAAAAGAACAGTTTTATGAATTTGTATACACCGAATTACAGCAAACTTTTCCCATGTGATGACGCTTCGGACACGTATCTTTTCGTTACCGATAACCTTTGGATTGGCCGCACTTATCTTATTAAAAGAATTCCGCAGGGATGGCTTATTAAAACTGTTTCCAGCTGGCAAAGTTAAATTTTAAATTGACTGGTCATTTTTATGATAAGCTTAAAATTTAAAACTCCACACATCTGTTGATGTGCGGAGTTTTAATGTCATGGTATAAAACTTACTTATTCCGAGATATTAACGTTGCTTCCTTTTGTATGCGCATTCATCTGCGGGGCATAATAATTCTGGATCGTGGTAATCCCGTTTGAGAATTTTCCGGAAGCGTTGGCTACATAATCATATTCAAATACATATTTTCCTTTCGGCATGTATTGAATATAGAAATTTGTGGACGCATCTTTGGTCGACTGATAATAGCCTAAATTATTTTTCCACTGGTAACCGGATAATACATCCAAAGGCTCAAAACCTGCGGCTCTCATGTCTTTGATGTGAATAAATTCCATAGCGCGGTCTGTATTCAAAATCATACGTACTGTCACCTTATCTCCAATTTTTAATGGCGTTTCCGGGGAAATTTTCTGCAATTCCTCACCGTTGACCGTTTTGATTTTTCTGTACAGCTCTTTCGTTATGGATACATAATTCTCAGAAGATTTTATCTGATCCAGATCTTCATAATACTGCCAGAACAAGCCTCCCTGAACGATTCCCGGTCCCGGCTTGGTAACGGTAACCTCAGCAAGGTTTTTATTGAGAACATCCGTTTTTATTGTAGATTTCACATAACCTGTCGCCTGAGTTTCCGGCTTCAGTTCTTTTCCGCCCCAGATGATGGTTGCTTTATCACTTTCAGCAGAAGTCCATGATTTTCCTGAATTTAAGATCGTGAAAATAACTTCCGCCGTTCCACGGGAACTTCCCCATGAATTCACTTCTTTCTGCGTGATGAGCCATATTTTCATGTCTTCAATGAATTTCTGGTCATTAGGCTTTAATGTATTAAATGCTTCCAATGCCCCGGCATGATTCACCACTTTAGAGCTGAACCAGCCCCAGTCATCAAGATTTTGCTTCCAGTAAACGCCCTGAGTTTTTGAGTCTACAGAAGTTTCTTTTAAATAATTCATCAGTTTATCTGAAACATCTTTCAGTCCGAAATCATTCATCAGTAAAGCGGCGCGATGCAATCCGAAGAAGGTAAAATCCGTAATTTTTGCCGTTTTTGCTTTTTGCTTTACCAGCGATTTTATTGTTTCTCCTTTTCCTTTTACCGGATATTGCTTTTCCCAGTAATTACGGGCATCAAGATAGTCCAGCGTCCAGTTATTCAGGATATTTTCTTTATTTGATCTGAGCGAAGCTGAAGCATCATATTTTGCAACTTCATTATCTACGTACTGAACCAGTTTTTTCACCAGTTCATTTTGACCTGAACTTTGATAATCACTTACATGATCTTTCAGCCACAAATTGATTTTCCCTAAGTTTTTCAGGATGTACAATGATGTGGAATAGGAACTCGGATATCCCTGATACCAAGAGAAACCGCCATCCGGGTTCTGCAGTTTACTTAAAGCGTCCCAATCCTGGTTAATTGAATTTTTCATCGAATTAACGTCAAATAACAATGCCAGTTTAGCCATTTGTTCCTGTTCATTTTTACTTTCCAAAACCCATGGTGTTTCTTCCAGAAGCAACTGTTTCAGTTCCTGATTTTTTTCAAGATTGGAGCTTAATAAGCCTTTATCCTGGTACTCTTCAAAAACAGCTTTTATTTTCGGATTTCCTTTGAAAATTTCTGAAGCTAAAACATCCGCAAACCATTTATTGAAGATCACATCGGCAGAATTATTAGGATCATTTTTCAGGCTTGGAAGCGCAAACATAATTTCCCAGATAGGATTGGTCGTCAGTTCCAGCGTATTGGAAACATTGGAAATTGTTGTTGAATTTGTATTTTTAAGATTTTCCAATGTAAACGTTTTGGTTTCACCTTCTCTTACAAAAACCGGGACCGCATCTGTTACGAGCATTCTGTTAGGAAGAACTGCCACCGCTTTTTGCTCACCATCAGAATACTGACCGGCTTTAGCTACCACTTTCAAAATGATCGAAGAAACATTTTCAGGAACTTTTATATTCCATGTTAACGCTGAATTTCCGTTTTCATTTAAATCAAAATTCTGAATCGCTGAATGTAATCCAAACTTAGAAGAAATATCTTCATTGGTGAAAGCATCCAGGATCTGTAAGCTTGCAGAACCGCTCATTTTTTTATCGGTTAAATTCGACAGTTTTGACTGAAGATTCAGCTCATCTCCTTCTCTTAAAAATCTTGGATAATTTGGCGTTACCGAAAATTCTTTCTGGGTTACGACTTCTTTTTCCAAAGTTGCTGCTCTGGCATCTTTTGTGTGAGCAAGGAACATTAATTTCCATTTCGTTAAGGCTTCCGGAGAAGTGAACTCGAAGCTTACGTTTCCTTCAGAATCGGTCTTTAAATCAGGATAAAAGAAAGCAGTTTCATTAAGATTCTGGCGAACCGGTATATTTTCCAAAGGTTTGTCTTCTTTATCAAGAACTCCGTCATGATCAACATCGTCAGCAACGACTTCTGAAGCTGTCCTGGCAACTTTAGCTTTACTATAACCTAAGACAACAACTTCTTCAAGATTTTTATCTGAGCTACGAGCTGCCATTGGCGCAGGACTTGCAACACCGCGTACTACCACTCCTGATGCTGCACCTGGAAGTCCGTTAAAGTAGCCTCTGTCAAACCAATTAAAAGCAGGAATTTCAACTTGTTTTTGCTGAAAATATTCCAGTCTTTTCTGATAATATTGCTGAGTAAGATATTTTCTGATATCATAAGAAGTCACCATTGAAGTCTGAGCAGATAAGCTATACCAATTGAATCTATGAATTACAAATTTATCCAAAGACATATCGTACATATTGGCTAACACCTCCGCATTGATTTTTTCTTTTTCATTTCCTGAAACTTTTACAGACCATTTTTCTTTTGAATTCGGCTGGATTTTATCCCTGAATGTTACGGTTTCAATTTTTAAAGGCTGCTCAACATCTTTTATGGCAAGATTGACAGATTCCGTCTGAACATCATTAAAAGCCACCACCTGAAACTGAACATTTAAATTTTGTACATTTTTATCTTTCGGAATGTCTGTTGTGTACTCAACGATACCGTTTCTAAATGGCCGAACTTCTGAAATTGTTTTTCCTGAACCATCCTGAACGAAAACATTCAATAAAGCGTTGGGAACTGAGGAATAAACAGTAAAAACGGCTTTTTCTCCTCTGGCAAATTCTTTTTTAGGCTGTAAAACCGTAAGGAAGGTTTTCTGATTCGGTTTTAACGATTTTTTGTCCCAGACCCTGAAATTCTGAGTTGTTTTTATCGTGTCTTTGCCTTCGATATTGTACAATTCGAGACGGTAATCTCCTGCTTCCAGTTTTCCAAGGTCAAGAGATTCTTCATTTCTCTTTGTTCCATCAAAAATAACAGAAGCCGTTTTCCAGTTTTTAATTTCATCATTTTTATCGTACAGGTCATGCGGGAATTTGCTGATGAATTCTTCTTTTGAATACTTCGGCAGATCCTGAACTTCAGATTTAAAATTATTTCTAAAAACCCTTTCCGGAGCATCCAGCTTTGCTAATCTTACCAGATACGATTTTTTAAGGTTCTGTTCATTATAATTTTTGGTTTCAACTTTCAGCTTTATATTTTCATCAGAGAATACATCTTTAATTTCCTCAGCCTGTATATAATGAGACACAGAAGCAACTTTCAGCTGTGTATCTGCAGTCTGTGTTTCCCCGTTGATATCTGTAACGGAAGCATTGATTTCGTAATTATCAATCTGAATACCTTCTACATTTTCATCTTTTTTCAGATCCAGTTTAATGGTAAACTCTCCTTTTTCATTGGTTTTTGCTTCTCCTAAAACAGAGTTCTCATTATCATCATTTTGCGGGTACCATGAGAAATATCTCCATCGGATATTTCGCTTCCTGATTTCATACTGTACCGTCGTATTGCTTAAAGCAACTCCTGAAAACATCATGGCTTTCCCTTTCAGCTCGATGGTTTGCCCGTATTTGTATTCTTCTTTTACAGGATCAAACGTTACTTCAAATTTGGGTCTTTTATATTCCTCAACGCTGAAATCTTTATAGCCTTCATTGGTATCGGTCCGAAGATAAAACACTCCGTTCAGCTTACCTTTCGGAAGCATGAAACTTCCGTGATAAGAGCCGAAATTATTGGTTGTAAACGTCTGGGACGAAACTTCCTGTCCGTTTGCATCCGTTAATGTGATCTGTTGCTGTAATCCTGCTACAACAGACTCTATTTCTTTATCACGGCTGGTATTAATTACTTTAAAATAAACCGTTTGCCCAGGTCGGTAGATGGCCCGGTCGGTAAAAATCTGGGCTTTGCTGCGTTTCGTTTCTTTGTTCTGATCAATAGCAGCGACTCTGCTTCCGTACACGTCCATCAACTGAAAATTATTTGTTTTTGGCTGAAAGAGGAGGAAGGTTCGGTAATAATCTTTATTGGTTGTTGCTGGAAATTTAAAAACCCCTTTACCGTCAGTTTTACCTTGTATTGTATTGACGTTTTTATTTGAAACAAATTCATAAAACGTAAGACTTTCATTAGCAACAGGCTGTCCGTTTTCGCTGCTCACCAACCTTAATTCGTTCTCTAACTGGTTTCTGTCGGTCTTTGACTGATAAATAATTCTGTTGTCTGAGACCAGAAAATAAAAATCTTTTTCGGCTTCCGCATCTTTGGCACTTATTCCGTCAACAGCATATTCTGCGAGATAAATTCCGGGTGGAAGCGCTTTTATTTCTAACGATGTTTTGTGGTTGCGAAAGTCTTTTGGATCATTCAGTTGATAAATCTCTTTTCTTACGGAATTTTTTTTGACACTGCTCGATGTATTAACGTAGGGATTTTTGGCATATTTTAAAAAAGATGCTACATCCTCTTTTACTTCATAAATATTGATTGAAAAGGCAGAAACATTTTTATATTCTGCAACAAAGTGAATCGGTTTATTGCTTTGGTTCTGCTGCTCATATTTAATATTTAAAAACGGATTTAAAATCTGATTTTCTACATTTTTTATATTGCCGATGAATAGAGATTTCGGATATTGATTTTTCGCCTGGACAGCAATTTCCAGAGCCTGCTTTTCCTTCTTTTCCAAAATCAGCTGATTCATGATATCCTCCATGATCAGGACTTTATAATCGCCTTCTGCATCAGATTTCAAAAGATTCTGAAGCTGGGTAAGCCTGTCTTTGCACTGATTGAAATTACAGTTTTGCTGCAATTTTTTGTGCATAAAATATAGTTTTGAATTCCCGGTGTTCTGAGCGATTAATTCATCAAAATTGGTGTTGATTTTAATATGGTTTTCCTCAAGCTCATTTTTGGTAAAAAAATCATCGTTGGCAAGAAAAATGTTTTTATTAATACTATACCAATCCCATAATGTCGGGAAATAGGGAATATAATCGCTGTTTGAAAAAGCTTTCTCATATTTTTTCAGAGCAATCTTTTTCATGTTGTCTTTTTGCAGATCAAGCTCCTGATAGTTTTTATTTAAATAATTTTTAAAATCCAGCCTGCTCCAGGTTTCTATCTGTGAAAGATCCTGAGCATTGATATTGGTACGCTGTCTTATTTCCCATGAATGTTCGTTGTAATAGTCGAGGAAAAAACCATTTAATAAAACCTGAAATATAATTTTGTCGTCATTTTTTAATTGTTTTTCTACATCGGTCAGCTTTTTGAAAAACAGACTTACCGTGTCGTTTTTTTCATCATCCTGAGTTCGGTTTACAATACTGAATTCTGCCTTTAAAGACTGAATAAGCTGTATAATATTATTGTCTTTCATCGCCTGTTTTTGTATGTCTGAAATTATGGGAAGACTAGATTTATAAGCTCCTTTCTGAGAATTTGCAGCTACTTTTTTCCATTGCTCATCGTAATATTTCTGGGCAAAAACTAACGAAAAATTCAGCAGGAGCAGCAAAAGCATAAAAATCTTGGATAATCTTTTCATATATGTTATTTTTGATAAATGAATTTCTTAAAAATACTGAAAAAATCCGTTATAAACAGCCAATTGTATGTTTCTTTAATGGGGACCCTTTTTGCAGTATTCTTCATGGAGGAGCAAAACACATTCCGTTATCCTACTGTTTTCCTGATTTTTATCACCTATTTCAGCGGATATCTCTACACCAAGTACCAGAAAACAAAACATTTCTTTAAAATACTGATTCTGAACATTGTCGCCGGGCTGATTTGCGCTCTTTTAATTATTTATAACCATAATGAAATACGCCTGATAAAATGGGGTATCATTGTTTTTCTGGGACTTCTCTACAATAGTTTTTTTCTTGATCTTTACATCCGGAAAATCCCGTTGCTGAAGGTGTTTTATGTTGGCCTGGTCTGGGCGCTGGTAAACTGCTGGCTTACGTTGCCGGAATTTAATATTCCCATATTTCTGATCAGTTTCTTATTCATCACCGCATTGGTACTTCCGTTCGACATCCGTGATATGAAAGTGGACACAGTAAAGACTTTTCCTGCTCTTATCGGCGTTCAGAATACCAAGTACATTGCTTATATCTTAGTATTTCTGAGCATGATGCTGGCTGCGCAGTATCTTACTTTTTATAGTGCGGTTTCTTTTTTCCTGGCGGGTATTGTTACGTATATTTTTATCTATTTTTCTGAAAATGAAAGGGATGATGCGTATTTTTCTTTCGGTGTGGAAACCTGCTCTGCACTTCCTTTTTTATTTTCAGTAATAATGAAGTATTTTTGACGAATGATTATCAAGAAACTTTCGCTGTATAATTTTAAAAACCATTCTGAAAAAAGATTCGAGTTTTCGCCGCAGATCAACTGTTTTGTAGGAAACAACGGTGTGGGAAAGACCAATATTCTGGATGCACTCCACTATCTTTCAGTAGGAAAAAGTTTTTTGGGAAATACCGATCTTAATAATATCAGGCATGAGGAAGATTTTTTCACCATAGATGCAGAGATCGTCAATGAAGACAGTGAAGACGTCATTAAAATCTCACAGCCGAAAGAAGCCAAAAAGATCATCAAAAAAAACGATAAAAGCTATGACCGGCTGGCCGATCATATAGGATACCTGCCCAGTGTCATGATTTCACCCTACGATTCCAACCTGATTTCGGACTCGGGAGAAAGCAGAAGGAAGTTTCTGGATTCAATGATCTCGCAGACCGATTCCGAATACCTTTTTGACCTCATCCAATATCAGAAAGCCATTCAGCAAAGAAATGCGTTGTTAAAATATTTTGCTAAAAACAGAATCTGGGACAAAGATTCCCTGGAAATTTATGATGATCCCATTACCAGGACCGGAACCAAGATTTTCATAAAACGCAGGGATTTTGTTGAAAAGCTTAATCCTATCGTTCAGAGTTTTTACCAGATTATTTCGGGAGGTATGGAGCATGTTTCGGTGATCTACGAATCGCATCTTCTGGAAAATTCATTCGAAGACCTGCTGAGGGAAAGCGTGGAGCGTGACCGGATGCTTACCTATACTTCCAAAGGTATTCACAAAGACGACCTCCGGTTTGAGATGGATTCTGTTCTCATTAAAAAAGTCGGTTCACAGGGACAGCAAAAATCTTTTTTGATTTCACTAAAACTTGCACAGATGAGTTTGGTGAAAGAACTCACCAAAAAGACACCGATTCTGCTGCTTGATGATATTTTTGATAAGCTTGATGATACCAGAGTTTCACAGCTTATAGAATTGGTAAACCAGGAGAACTTCGGACAGATTTTCATCACGGATACCCATCGAGAACGTACGGAAAGTGTCGTGAAAAAAATTAATGAAGAAAGTATTATTTTCGAATTATAATCTGTTTTATCAGCTGAATTATCATGAAGAAGAATAAAAAACGCGAATATCAGTCATCTGAACTTGTGAAATCTTTTGCAAGAATCCATGGTTTTGAAGATAAGCTGATTGCATTTGAAATCAAGGATTTTTTGGAGGAATATCTTGATGAGAGCCTTTTCCGGGAAATTAAAAGTGTAAATATCGAAAACCTAACGGTAATTATTAAAATCAATTCGCCGTTGTTGAAAAACGATTTTCAGATGCGTAAAAGCTTTTATCTGAAGAAATTCCAGGATAAGTTCGGCGCTGAAAAATTTAATGATCTTCAGATTTTGTAGGAATGGTATTGTTCATAAGATCATCCGTTTTTTTGTCCAATCCCGATTGTAAAGGAATGAAAAACCGAAGCGGATTTTTCAGGAAATACCTGAAAATACCTTTGTAGATCTCACTTACCTGTCCGAAATTAAGCTTCCTTGACCTGAAAGCAAGGAACATCGATAAACTGAAACTCACCGCAAAATTGAAAAATCCGATCAGGAAGACGGTAAAGAGCGAGATGCAGAATGTATAGGAATCTATGGTAAAATCTTTTCCGTAAAGCCCTAAAGCAAAATTCCCGGCAGCAAACGTAATGTGCCTGATATCCAGGTCAAGCCCCAAAAACAATCCTACCGGAGCCGTTGCACCAAGAAACACCCCGAACCAGAAATTCGATACGATACCGGGCCAGTTTTTAGCATAATATTTAGATAATCCTTTTGCAAAGTTTTTCCCGAATAATCTTCTTATGGACAGGTTTTTTGCTATTCTTTCCGGTATCTGATAAAACACGGAATTATTGCCAATGTTCCCGGAAATAATCCCTGAAATGAAAAGATAAAATCCGGCAATACAGGCATGCAGAACCGCTTTGGAATTAAAGGGATCGAGATCTTTAAGAAGCTTATCAGACCTTTCAACCGCAAGATTCTGTGAGAAAAACACATCGAGACCGTAGATAATAATCAATGCTATCGGAAAAGATAAAAGAACATTTCCCACAAACGCAATGAACTGGCTCCGAAACAGCTTAGAAACAAGATGGGCAAATTCCTTACTGTCGGTTTTAATATTTCCTTCCTCCGACAGGACTTTCGTCATGGTGGCGGCCGTCATGGCAGGCTGCTTTGTTGCCAGCGTAAAGCCCATAAGATAGATCATCACAAAGCCCATCGCATAGTTCATGGAATACAGGAATGCGTGTGAAAAATCGCTTCCAGGAACGTATCCGTAAAGCATTTTCAAAACACAAAGTGCTCCTACAATAATCCCGCCGCCACTGGCTTTATAGAACATCGTCATATATTCTCTGCGGGTGGAAGTAATATAGTGTGCTCCCGTTTCTGCGGTGTGATTGGTGATAAGATGTGAAATCAGCCTTGTACTGTCGTTGATGAGTTCTGAAATATTATTCCTATGGGATTTATAGCTTAAAATATTAAATACCAATTGCTTCGAATTGATTAAAACATCTTTTTCCTCATCAATCACCAATAGCTGTACAGTTTCGTAAATTCTCTGAACCTGCTGACGGATCTTCAGCAGAGACTGGTTGATCTTTCCGGAAATTCCGTATTTTGAGGAGTTTTTAAATGAAATGTTTACAAATTCCAGACATTGTTCGATGTAAATTTTGATCTGCTTATAACGGCTGTCTTTTGAATGCAGCTGCAGTTCCTGATCTTTCTCAAATTCTGCGGCAAGCTCTTCGAGCTCATTTTGTAAGGCGAGAAAGGGATTATCGAAATTACGATACTGAGGAGCCATTCTTACAACCTCAACTTCCATTGCAGATCCTGTAACACGCCATGAAAGGATATTCATTGAAAAAAGCAGCTCCTTTTTTACGTCAGGCTTAGTGATAAAATCTGATATTCCCAGAATGGTAAAAAGTTCATCAATCTCATTTTCCGGCAGATTCTGGAGAAATTCCAGGTCTTTTTTCGGCGTAAAGCTTACATTGTCGATCATATACCAGATCGTTTGTTCATTCACAACCGGAGGCAGAACTTTGTTAAGAATTCTTTTTTTCAGCTCGGGAACGAATGCGTTTTCGGATAGAATATTTGCTTCTGTTAAAGACAGATTAAAGCTTTTATCCCCGAAAATATTATGAATGTATGTTTTAAAGTTTCCTGCAATCTGCGGATTGTTCCTGAGAAAATTGATAACGTCTGTAAAGTCCGCACTTTTAGCACTCTCCAGAAATTCCGAAAAGGGTTCAAGAGAGATCGTCTGGTTCTTAAAAGAAAAGTACTTTTTAAGAACAGACTCGAAATTTGCGCCGGATTTAAAGAGTTTCATTAGTGCAAAGATACTATTTCAGACGCACATTCCTCATTTGTCTCATGATCCAATTGTGTTTCTTTCTTAAATAGGCTGAAGGATTTTTAGGATCATACTTTTTAGGATTCGGTAAAACCGTTGCTATCCAGGCTGCTTCAGATACGGTGAGATCTTTTGATGATTTCCCGAAATAGTACTGTGAAGCGGCCTCGACCCCGAAAACGCCCTGCCCCATTTCAATGGAGTTAAGGTATCTTTCGAGAATAATGTCTTTGCTCCATACTTTCTCAATGATGAAAGTATATACTGCTTCAAGCCCTTTTCTGAACCAGCTTCTTCCCTGCCACAGGAATATGTTTTTTGCCGTCTGCTGGGAAATGGTACTTCCTCCCCTCAACTTTTTGCCTTTTTCGTTGTGCTTCATGGCCTTTTCGATGGCGGTATAATCGAAACCGTCGTGGGAGAAAAACTTCTGATCTTCAGAAGCAATAACGGCTTTTTTTACATTGTTTCCCATTTCATCATAAGAAATGTAGTATCTCTGTAGTTTTCCGTATTTCAATACACCTCCTATCTGGGTAATAGTGATGGGCGGATTGAAGAATCTTCCCCAGACAATAAATACTACATTCAGAATAAGGATGATGAATATGATGCGTTTAATTGTTTTCCACATAATTTAAAAATGAAAGCCCAAAAATAAGCAAATAGTCTGAGTTATTGCAACTCTTTCATGTAGGTAAGCTGATAATCGGGTAAAAGCCCGGGATGCAAAATTTTAATATAATCTTTTAATACAAGATCTGACCGCACCACACCGCTTTCGAAAAAATCATTGGCTTTTCCTTTCTCTTTTCCGGTAACTACATAGATCTTTCCTTTATTGAAAACGTTTAATTTGCTGTAAACAGGATTCATCGTAAGCATTTCTTTTTTTGAGGGATGGTTTCCTGCATTAATCCAGTACTGAACCGCACCAGCTTTGGCAAAAACCTCCTCAAAGCTCATGGTGACTGCTTTCTCTTCGGTGTTATTTTTTAAAATATAACTGGCATTGGCATCTGAAATGAAGTGAGCCAAAGCCGTATTTCCGCCCGGAAGATACCATACATCACCATACATTTCGTTGGCCAGAACGGCAGGCCGCTCTTTAGCTTTTGAGGCTAACTGCTTTAATTCCTGATAATTTTTACTGATTTCATCATATCTGGCGGCTGCTGCTTCACTCATTCCGAAAAGTTTTCCGAAAAGCTTGATATAAGCTGTTTTTTCCAGTGGCTTCTGTTCAAGATATTCATCTAAGAAAATAACCTGGATTCCGTTATCTTTTAAAAGTTTATAAGTATTGTCAAAGCTTGCAATGTGATTGGTAAAAATGGCATCCGGCTGCAAAGAAAGTATTTTTTCGACATCATATTTCTGTTCGTTTCCAACATTTTGAATTTTGCCTGCTGCCACTAAATTTTGAATTTTATCGGAATAAATATACTCCGGACTTGCGACGCCGATGATGAGATTTTCTGCGCCTAGTTCCGCGATATAGCCGGCCATGCTTGCATTCAGCAGTATGATTTTCTTGAACGGAAGCTGATTTTGTCTGAAATTATAGGTGAAATTTCCCGACTGGATATGTAAGTTCTCGTTTTCTTCGCTATACTGAACATGGTTTGAAATTAAAATGGGTTCTGAAGCTGATTTTTTTTGTTCTCTTTTACAAGCCGTTAGCGTAAAAATCGCGATTAATAGTAAAATTCCTGGTTTCATCTTTCAAAGAAAGCAAAAAAGTGTTATATTTGCAAACCATTAAACAACGGCCTCGTGGCGCAACTGAATAGCGCATCTGATTACGGCTCAGAAGGTTACAGGTTTGAATCCTGTCGAGGTCACAAACAGCTAAAAGCGCCACTTTAAAATAAGTGGCGCTATTTTTTTAGTATACAATCTATAATTAAAACTTCATTTTCTGAATTCTCACTGCATTTAAAATTGCCAGCATTGCAACTCCAACATCTGCAAACACAGCTTCCCACATAGTAGCCAATCCGCCTGCTCCCAAAGCAAGAACAATTCCTTTCACAATAAATGCCAATATAATATTCTGCCAAACAATCTGTTTTGTTTTTTTTCCAATATTGATTGCCATCGGAATCTTAGACGGCTTGTCATCCTGAATTACAACATCTGCCGTTTCAATAGTTGCATCACTTCCTAATCCTCCCATTGCAATTCCTACATCACTTAGCGCAACAACAGGAGCATCATTTACACCATCGCCTACAAAAGCAACACTTTCATTTCGGGCTTTGATTTCTTTTACTTTATTTACCTTGTCTTCGGGTAGCAAGTCTCCAAAAGCATCATCTATCGAGATTTGCTCTGCAACATATTTTACGACTGTGCTTTTATCTCCACTGAGCATTGTAGCTTTTACACTTAATTGATGCAATTTTTGAACGGTTTGCTTTGCGTCTTCTTTGATACTGTCCGCAATGGTAATATAACCTGCAAACTGTCCTCCATAGGCAACAGCAATGACCGTATAAACAATTTTTGAAGGGTCGATATCATAAAAAATATTAAACTTATCCATCAATTTAAAGTTCCCAACCAAAAGTTCTTTTCCATCTATTTTAGCTTTCAGACCATGACCTGCAATTTCCTCAGGATTATCCAATTGGATAGATGAACTAATTTCCCCGGCATATTGATGAATGGCTGTTGCAACAGGATGCGTCGATTTACTTTCCAGAACATTGACTAATTGAAGGATTTCATCTTTATTAAACTCCGGATTGATATTCACTTCCTGAACTTTAAAGACACCTTCTGTCATCGTTCCGGTCTTATCCATCACCACATTTTGGATCTCGGCAATCTTATCTAAAAAGTTGCTTCCTTTAAATAAAATACCGTTTCGGCTTGCTGCACCAATTCCTCCAAAATATCCCAAAGGAATAGAGATGACCAAAGCGCATGGACAGGAAATCACCAAGAAAATCAATGCTCTATACAGCCAGTCTCTGAATATATAATCTTCAACAAAAAAGTAAGGCAGCAAGCAGATTCCAATAGACAGAAATACAACGATTGGCGTATAAATCCTTGCAAATTTTCTGATGAAAAGTTCGGTCGGTGCTTTTTGAGCCGTTGCATTCTGAACCAATTCAAGGATTTTACTTAGTTTACTGTCCTCGTAAGCGGTTGTAATTTTGATTTGAGCCACGGTTTGAAGATTAATCATTCCGGCTAAAACTATTTCGCCTTTGTTTTTTGTATCAGGCTTGCTTTCTCCTGTTAATGCTGAAGTATTGAATGCTGCCGATTCGCTCAAAAGTTCACCGTCGAGAGCCAGTTTTTCGCCCGGCTTTAATTGAATGATATCGTTAATCTTCGCTTCTTTTGCCGGAATGGTTTTCGGTGTATTATTTTCTAAAATAGTCACCTCATCTGGACGCTGGTCCAGCAAGGCTTTGATATTGCTTTTAGCTCTTGAAACAGCTAAGGTCTGGAAAACTTCTCCCACCGAATAAAACAGCATTACGGCAACACCTTCCGGATATTCACCAATGATGAATGCACCGATTGTTGCAATGCTCATCAGAAAAAACTCTGAAAACATCACCTTCTCTGATGCTTTCAAACGCTTCTTTAAGCACCGGTAATCCTACAGGAGCGTAAGCAATAGCATACAAAACAATTCTCACCCACCCTGTAAACCATTGCTGTGGAAAGAAATTGTCGATCCCAATCCCCAACAACAAGATGACCAGTGAAATAATAGCAGGTAAAAACATCTGAAAAGTGCTTTTATCAGTATTACTATGATTATGGTCGTGTCCATCACCACCACTATGAACTTCAGGATTTTTACTTTTTGTGGAGCAGCATCTGTCATCTTCCAGCAATTTCTTTGCGCCTGCATCTTTGTATATTTTTCCTTCTTGCGGAGTACAGCAGAGCTGATTTCCCTGTTTATCGTAAATATGTTTATGTTCCATTATTGTAAATTTTATATTTAATTTTAGTGTTCGTGTTCTCCTGAGTTTGACAATTTTGCATTCACAAAAAATGCACCTTTAACAACAATCTTAGCATTGTCAGGAATTTTATTGACCGCTGTAATTGCTGTGTAGCCCATATCGGACGAACCTTTCACGACTTCCATTTTTTCAAAGTTAAACGTTTTGCCTTGCGATTCAGCATGTTTACCGGCTTCGGTTTCATTTTTATGACCGTGTTCTGCTTCTCCTTCATCGTGTCCGTGTCCGTGGTCATCGTGACCAACTTCTTCTTTATGTTCCTCCTGTTTTTTATCGGTCTGAACGAAAATATAATATTTGCTGTCTGCCTCGACAATAGCATCGTTTGGAACTGCTGGAGTTGTAGACTTATCAAGACTTACGATTCCTGTGATGTTCATTCCGTCAATCAAACCGATTTTATTTCCGGTAACATTGGCGTGAACGGAAATTGTTTTACTTTCATTCTCAAAGGATGAACCGATGCTGTAAATTTTTGCATCATATTCCGTTTCAGGGTTATTGGTCAGTTTAAAATGAACGATTTGCCCTATTCTCATTTTTGGTAAATCTTTTTCAAAAACCTGTAAATCAAGATGAATCGATTGGTTATCAATAATATCTAAAACAGGCGATGAAACATCCACATAACTTCCAATCTGCGCATTGATGGTGCTGATTGTCCCGCTGATTGGTGCTGTAATAACCAATCCTGAACGTAGATTTCCATTAGAAACTTTTCCCGGACTTATCCCCATTAACTGTAATTGTCTTTGCAATGATGCTTTCTGAGTTCTCAAACTTTTGAGTTCAGCATCAGCACTTTGAAGATTCTTTTTCGCTCCGGCATCGTTGTCAAAAAGTTCTTTCTGTCTTCTGTACTCCTGTTCAGCGAAAGAAATTCTACTGTTTACCGTCAGATATTGTTCCTGCAACTGAATGTACTCAGGATTGTTGATGGTCGCCAAAACCTGTCCTTGTCTCACAAAATCACCAATTTGAACTTTAATCGTCTGAATAACTCCGCCGTACAAAGAAGTTACAGTTGCCTTTTTATTATTCGGAACTCTTAACAGACCATTAGCTTTAATAGTCGAAGTCAACTCTTTCATTTCGATATTTCCAAGAGCGACACCCACTGCTTTCATCTGCTCTTCTGTAAGCGAAGCGATGGTTTGGGGTGCTTCATCGTGGTCTTCTTCAGTCTGCTCTGTTTTTATTTCGTCTTTGGGTTCTTCCTCTTTTTTTCCACAACTTATGGCGAAAAGTGAGATGAATACCAAGGAAAGGATTTTATATTTTATGTTCATTTTATTGATTTATAATTGAATTAATGATAATAACGGATTCGTTAACCTGCTGGATAGATTCCAAATATTTTAATTGAATATTCGTTGCGGTTTGTAATGCGAAAAGGTATTCTATGTAAGAGATTTCTCCTGTTTTGTAGCCCAATTGTCCGGCTTTTGTAATCTTTTCAGCATTCGGAATCGCTTGGTTGACGTAATATTCGTACTGTTTTACGTTTTGCTGATATTGGTTTAAAGCATTTTCCAATTGTGCTTCCAGTTGTTTTTGCTGAAATTTTGCATTTGACTCCGCCATTTGTTTTTGATAATCAAAAGACTGCATTCTCGCTTTTGTCGCTCCGAAAGACAAAGGAATTGAAACGCCAACTGTTGCCGAATGAAAACGGTTTCCGCCATTGAAATACTGCTCAATTCCATTTACATTCTGAAAACCAATTAATGACTGATTTGTATACCCAATGGTAAATTCAGGAAGTCCCTGTAATTTTTCAACATTTTTATTCTTTTCCGCAATTTCCATTTCCTGATAAAAAGCCTTTACCAAAGGATGTTTTGCAATTGCCGAACTATCCAAGACATAATCAGCTTTCAGAGGTTGATAATTTTGGTTAAACGGAACGGCTATATCTTCGGAGGTATTTAAAACAGTTTTTAAATTTTTATAGGCATTTGTTAAATACACTTCGTTTTGTTTCAGTAACAAATTGATTTCGCCTTTCTGCGTCTCAGCGGTATTAATTTCAATTTTCTTAATATCTCCAGCTTTAAATCTTACCGTCGCAATTCTGATAAAATCATTGTATAGACTATCTAAATTTTTCAGTTTTGACTGATTATATTGCAGATACTCAATCTGATAATAATATGTTCTGACCTGTTTTGCCAGTTCATTTGCTGAAATTTCTTTGTTGATCTGCTTTCCTTTAATTTGCTCATTAATCAGCTCCTTTCTAGCTTTAAATAAAGTCGGAAACGGAATCGTCTGAGAAACAGCAAAAGATTGGTCAAATTTTCTGGAGTTATATTGGCCCAACTGAGCATCAACATTCATTTTTGGAAGTTCTTTTGACGTAGGTTTTAATGCTTCAGTTGATTTAATATCCAAATCTTTTGATTTAATAAAATCACTGTTCTCCAAAGCCATATGAGTTGCCTGTTGAACTGTCAATGGATTTCCCTGTTGTGCTTTAAAGGTTTGTCCAAAAAATAAAAATCCAAGAACAACTACAGCTGTTGTTGTTTTAGATTTAAAATTTCTAAAACTAATTTTAGAATTAAATATGATGTACAAAATTGGTAAAACAAATAAAGTCAGGAAAGTTGCCGTGACCAAACCTCCTATAACGACTGTCGCCAAAGGTTTCTGAACTTCCGCTCCTGCACCTGTTGAAATCGCCATTGGTAAAAATCCTAATGATGCCACTGCCGCAGTCATTAAAACTGGTCGAAGCCTTGTTTTTGTGCCTTCAAAAACTCTTTTCAGAATGTCGGTTTCGCCCTCTTTTTCAAATTGATTGAATGTTCCAATCAAAACAATTCCATTAAGAACTGCGACTCCAAATAAGGCAATAAAACCGATTCCGGCACTTATACTGAAAGGCATATCTCTCAATAACAAAGCAAAGATTCCTCCGATGGCACTCATTGGAATGGCTGTAAAAATCAATGTTGCCTGCTTGAACGATTTAAAAGTAAAATATAAAAGCATAAAAATCAGGAACAGAGAAACCGGAACAGCAACCATTAATCTTTTGCTTGCTGCCTGAAGATTTTCAAACTGACCTCCGTAAGTGAAATAATATCCCGAAGGTAACTTAACTTCTTTGTCTAATTTTGCCTGAATATCTTTCACAACACTTTCCACATCACGGTCTTTGACATTAAAGCCGATAACAATTCTCCGTTTTCCTTCTTCACGGCTGATTTGTGCAGGACCAAGCTTATAACTGATATTCGCAACTTGCGCAAGCGGGATCTGACTGCCTGAATTGGTGGAAATCATCAGATTATTCACATCATCAATATTGGTTCTGTGGAGGCTGTCGAGACGAACGACCAAATCAAAACGTCTTTCATTTTCGAAAACCTGTCCGGCAGATTTTCCCGCAAAAGCGGTACTTACTGCATTGTTCACATCTTCGATGTTCAGTCCGTAATTTGCCATTCTTGTACGGTCATATTCCACATTGATTTGCGGAAGTCCGCTTACACGCTCGATTTGTGGAGCAGTTGCACCATCTACGGTTTGAATCACTTTTCCAACCTTATCTGCATAAATGGCGAGAGAATCCAGATTTTCCCCAAATATTTTCACGGCAACATCCTGTCGGATTCCGGTCATCAATTCATTAAAACGCATTTGAATCGGCTGGTTTTTTTCAAAGAAAACTCCTGGAATCAGTTCCAGTTTTTCGGAAATTTCATCTGCGAGTTCATCATAAGACTTCTTCGATTTCCAATCACTTTGCGGTTTTAAAACAATTATTAAATCGGTCGCTTCCGGTGGCATTGGGTCGGTAGGAACTTCTGCCGAGCCCGTTTTTCCTACGACCATTTTAACTTCGTCAAATTCTTTTATTATTCTGGAAGCCTGCATAGAAGTTTCAATACTTTGTGTCAATGAACTTCCTTGTGGTAAAATGCAGTGAAATGCAAAATCGCCTTCCTGCAATTGCGGAATAAATTCGCCACCCATTCTGCTGAAAATCACGATTGATAAGGCAAATAAAGCGACCGTTCCACCTACCAGCCAATATTTAATTTTTAAAGCTTTATCGAGTAATGGTTGATATATTGCCTGTAATCGATTCATCATCTTATCGGAAAATGTTTCTTTTTGGGAAACTTTTTTAGATAGAAACAATGCACTCATCATCGGAATGTAGGTCAGTGAAAGAATCAATGCTCCTAAAATCGCAAACCCAACTGTTTTAGCCATTGGCGTGAACATTTTTCCTTCCACACCAACCAATGTCAGGATTGGAATGTAAACAATTAAGATGATAATCTCTCCGAATGCTGCGCTGTTCCTGATTTTAGAAGCCGAGAGAAATACTTCTTCATCCATCTCAGACTGCGTAAGAATCTTATTTGTTTTTCTTAAACCTAAATGATGTAAAGTGGCTTCGACAATAATTACCGCACCATCTACAATCAATCCGAAATCTATTGCTCCTAAACTCATTAAATTGGCACTTACCCCAAAGACGTTCATCATTCCTAAAGCAAATAATAATGAAAGAGGAATTGCCGATGCTACAATCAATCCTGCTCTGAAGTTTCCAAGAAAAATGACAAGTACAAAAATGACAATTAACGCCCCTTCAATTAGGTTTTTCTCAACGGTACTGATTGCTCTTCCTACCAGATCGGTTCTGTCCAAAAATGGTTCTATCACAACATCATCCGGAAGCGATTTCTGAATGGTTGGGATTTTATCTTTGATTAAATTAACCACCTCGTTGCTGTTTGCACCTTTCAGCATCATTACGATTCCTCCGACGGCATCAACTTTACCGTTGTAGGTCATTGCTCCATATCTTACAGCGTTTCCAAAACGAACATCTGCAACATCTTTAACAAAGATGGGAACGCTTCCTGTTTCATTTTTAACAGCTATATTTTTCACATCATCCAGAAAAGTGACAACCCCGATTCCACGGATGAAATAGGCATTTGGTTTTTTATCGATGTAAGCACCGCCTGTATTCTGATTATTCTTTTCCAACGTTGTGAAAATATCGGTAATGCTTACACCCATTGCACGAAGTCTGTTCGGGTCGATAGCAACTTCATATTGTTTTAGTTCTCCACCAAAACTGTTCACTTCTGCAACACCGGGAGTTCCGTTAAGCTGTCTTCTGACAATCCAATCCTGCATTGTACGGAGTTCTTTGGAAGTATATTTTTTTTCACTTCCTTTTTTGGGATGGAGAATGTATTGGTAAACTTCTCCCAACCCTGTACTTACGGGAGCCAATTCAGGTGTTCCCACCCCTTTCGGGATTTCTTCAGCTGCCTGTTTCAACTGTTCACTGATAAGCTGTCTTGCGAAATAGACATCTACATCCTCCTTGAAAACCACAGTAATCACAGATAATCCGAATCTTGAAATACTTCTGGTTTCTTCTATATCGGGAACGTTGGCGATGCTTTGTTCAATGGGAAATGTTACCAATTGCTCTACTTCCTGCCCTGCCAATGTAGGACACACCGTGATTATCTGAACCTGATTGTTTGTAATGTCAGGAACAGCATCGATGGGCAGTTTGGTTGCGCTCCAAACACCCCATATAATCAATAACAAGGTCATTATACCAATGACAATCTTGTTCTTGATGCTAAACTTTATGATTTTATCTAACACAGAATTTTTTGATTTAAGTTTTATTGAAAATGCTGATAACTCGCATAGGACACTCCCAGCGTTTGAGTACAGCAAATGTAGAATTGAAAACAATGCAACTGTATTGCAAAGCCTTACAACGGGTCTTGAAGAATAAGTTCCTTCAAAAAGTCAACAAAATTAAATCTTAGGGGGTTGCCAAATCTGGTCGTAAACCAGATAAGCGAAATCATTCTTTTTGAAATTGATTTTCTTGGAGTAATAGGATTTTACAGCTTCGGGAAAATTTAGAATAGGTTCTGCTTTAAAAGAAGTTACCGTCATCTGACAACAGTTGCAAATGCATAATGGCGAACAATTGTCATCTTTATTTTCCGAATGTGAACTTTCGACATTCATCGAAATCCTAAAGCTGTTTTCCGAATTAGATTGTGCCTTAACATCATTGCACGGCATTACCAATAATGCGGTGAAATAAATGGTTAATATCAATCTCAGGAATTTCATTGAGACAAAGGTAAAGAATATTTTTTTACAACATTATTATAAATAAATGATATTATTACAATTATAGATTTTGCTGTTTATATTTAAAAAATATTTTTGTATTAAATAAATAAGACAACAAGATACTTTAATCTACCAAGTTTCATCTTTGTTTAAATCCTATTAACTATATACAAATTAAATACTGATGTTAAAATCTTTATGACAAAAGGGAAACCAATCGAAGCAAAATGAAGTCACACGATTCCATCTTCATTGTTTCAAATATTTAAAATTATCTTACAAAAAATTTATAACTATAAAAATTAAATTCTAAATTAGGAATAGCCTAAATCCTTTTTTAAAGTGGCGCCTTTTTTATATAGTTCAAATTTTCAGTCTGTTGATCGGTGATAAGCATACTTTCCATTATTTTTCAAATATGTCATTTTTATTATAACTATTCATGGAATTTCTGCAATAATTAGATTTTCTCCGAATAAAAAAAATAAAAAATCCCCAGCCAAGGCCGAGGATAAAAACTAATAACCATGAAAACTCAAATTAAACATGAGAATCGGTTGCAAATGTAAAGCAATTAGTCTACAAATCCAATAGACAATATGTATTATGATAATTTAATTGTACTAAATTATTTTTTTAATTTTCAGAAAAGAATTAGGACTACACAAACCAATGGATATTAGATCTGTTATTTAATTATAATAATTCTGAGATTTTCTAAATTCCAAAGGCTTCATGCCAGTGTGTTTTTTAAATAATTGTGTGAAATAAGATGCGTTTTCAAAACCGAGATGATATGCAATCTCCGTGATCCCTTTTTCCCCCAATCTCAGTAGATTTTTAGCTTCTGAAATCAAAAACGTGTGAATCAGTTCCGAAGCTGTTTTTCCTGTTTCCTGTTTCAGTAAATCGCTCAGATAACGTGGTGAAATACACAATTGTTCAGCAAGATAAGCTACATTTGGCAATCCTTTATTCTCCAAACCGTCCTCAGCAATATATTTTTTTAAGATGTTATTAAATTTTGTGGCGGTTTTTCCATTGACCAGTGCTCTATCGACGAATTGTCTTTTGTAAAAACGCTGCGCATACTTTAAAATGGAAGAAATATGACTCAAAATAATCTCACGGCTGTATTCATCAGGATTATTAAAATATTCTCCCTGGATTTTCGAATGAAGTTCCAGGATCGTCTGTTCTTCTTTTGGAGAAAGTTGTAGCGCTTCCGTTATATTGTAATCGAAAAAGCCATAATTAGTGATGCTTTGAAAGAGCTCGTGACCATTGAGATAATCTTCGTGAATCATCAGCATATAACCTTTTTCTTCAAACTCAAGGTCTTTCATTTCGATGATTTGCCGTGGCTTTGCAAAGAAAAGACAGCCATTATCATGGTCGTATTTTGTACGCCCGTACATAAAAATTCCTGATCTTATTTTTTTGAAAGCGATAATGTAACAGTCTGTAGTAAACTCCCGATTTCCCAGCGGACAAGCTGCCTGACAGCCGATCATACTGAACAGCGGATGTTCCGGAGCGTCCCACCCATTTCCTGTATGAAGTTCGGTAAGGGTTTTATAATGTTTCATCCGGACTTTAATTTTAATCGAATTAATGAAATCTGATTTTGATAAATTGGTTGTTGAATCAAGCCAGAAATAAATTGATATAACCTGCTGAAATTTCCGGATACTGATGTTGAGGTCCGTGCCCGGAATTATTAAAAATAATATGCTGCATGGTTGGTGCATTTTTCAGTAAAGGAAACCAGTTCTCGGTCGCAAAGCTGATATCGTGGTCACCGGAAATGACAAGAACAGGAGACTGCAAAGTTTTATAGCCTTCACGAAAATTCAGTTTATCTTCTTTAAAAATGCCTGAACCCGAAAAATATCTTTGAAAAACTTCTTGTGCTGAAGGTATCAAATCTCTGTCCAGCCTCTGAGCAATCCTATCATGGGACTCTTTTGCTGCCTGTCTGCTCTTTTCTGAAGTTGGTTCAAAAAACAGATAATATTCATCTTCCAGATCATTAATTGGCTTTAAAGCATGCTCGAAAAATATAGATTCAATCGGAATCGCATTTTCTCCCGGAGGGTTTGTTCCTATTAAAACGGTCTTCAGAACACGGTCTGGATTTTGAAAAGTAACGGTCTGGGCTACCAAGCCACCATAAGACCAACCCAACACATTGAATTTTTTTATGCCCAAATGGTCTGCCAAAGAAGGAACCGTATCTGCGACTTCAAAAATATCCAAAGGCAGCTCTCCTTCCGAACTTCCTATTCCCGGATAGTCAAAAAGAATTATCTCATTATTTTCTGCCAAAGAATCCAGAAATAAAGGATCCCAGGTATCCATTATCCCTCTGAACCTATTGATAAAAAATAAAGGCTTTCCGTTTCCGAATTTTCTGTAAGCAATTTTGTTGCTGTTGATTTCTGCAAATTGTGTTTCTGCTTTTAAAGCTGTAGTTTTCATAAATTACATTTTATTTTGTTGTTTTAATGATTCAAAGTTCAGAAAACTAAAGTCGAAATAATTTCACAAATCAGTGGAAGAGTAGCACAAAAACCCATGACTATTTTAAGCTGATTTGGGTTTAAACTTTAGTTAGTGTCCGTGAGCTGCGATACTCGTCTCTTTCCAGTTTCTGATATCATTTAATCTTTTGGTATAAACCTCATTGACAACATGATAAGCAATTTTACCAAATAATAATCTTTGCGGTGGATTTTGATTGTTAATAAGATTCAGGACAGGTTCTACTGTAGCTTCAGGTTTTCCCCATGTGTCAGGATTGTCACCAGATTCTGCAAATGCTGCCCGCACCGGATTATAATCGGCAATATCCGAAGAAGTCTGCACCGCCGAGGCTCCCGCCCAGTCCGTTACGTAACCGTTTGGCTCAATTAAAGTGGTTTTGATACCCAAGTGCGCGGTTTCGCTTCCAATGGTTTCAATTAAACCTTCAACCGCAAATTTTGAGGCATTGTATAAACCTAGCAAAGGCAAAGTTGTCAATCCCAAAAAGCTTGAAACCTGAATAATATGACCACTTCTTTGTTTTCTCATTACCGGTAAAACTGCCTGCGCTACCCAAAGCGAACCGAAGAAATTGGTCTCCATCTGTTCTCTTGCCTGCTGTTCTGAAGTTTCTTCCGTAGTTCCAAATAAACCGAAACCCGCGTTATTAATTAAGACATCGATCTTTCCGAAATGTTCTTCAATTTGGGCGACAGTTTCGAAAACTTCCGTTCTGCTGTTGACGTCAAGTTTTAAAGTTAAGATGTGATCACCATATTTTTCTTTAAGCTCGTGCAGAGCAGAAACATTTCTTGCTGTTGCGGCTACTTTATTGCCATTTTTTAAAAGTGCTTCAGCCCATAATTTTCCGAATCCTTTGGATGCTCCCGTGATAAAAACTACTTTACTCATGTTTTATTTTTTAATGTTATTTAATGAAGCAAAGTTATCTTCAATACTGAAGGGATGGATAGTCCATTTTAGCTGAAAAATAGCACATAAATACGTTTTGGAATTAAAAACGATTATTTTTAGATATAATAATTAAATTTGCTGTATAACTACTAGTAATGTTCGAGATTTTCCAGAAATACCTGACCGATAAAATAGAACTTTCCAATAACGAATTACAATTGATCGAATCTGTCTGCAGACTGAAAAAACTTCGTAAAAAACAATTCCTTTGTCAGGAAGGAGAAGTTTGGCATTACAATGCTTTTGTTTGCCGTGGACTGGTAAAAACATTTTCTATTGCCGAAAACGGAACCGAACACATCATCAATTTTGCACCGGAAAATTACTGGACAGGCGATAGAGAAAGCCTTTACAGCGGAAAACCATCACTTCTTAACATCGATGCAATAGAACCTACAGAATTAATCCTGATCGACAAACCTGATTTTGAAAAGCTATGTGCAGAGATTCCCCAGTTAAATCAATTGGTCAATCAGATTATTCAAAAAAGCTTTATTGTTTCACAGGGCAGAATTTTAGCCAACATCAGTTTTACGGCCGAAGAAAAATATCAGAATTTCCTCGAAAAATATCCTAACATCGTCAATAGAATACCTCAGCATATGATCGCTTCTTATATCGGAATTACTCCCGAAACCCTTACGAGGCTGCGTAGAAATATGGTCAAGAAATAAAAAATTTCATTTTCATTGACATTTGTTTGCTATTTTTTCAAGCTTTTGTCAATGGAAGAAGTCATCCTGCTGCAGCATCTTTGTCTTATAAAAATAACAATTAAAAATAAGACAAAATGAACAAAACAGTTTTTATTACAGGAACAAGCACGGGCTTTGGAAAATTAACAGCAATTACTCTTTCAAAAGCAGGATACACGGTTATCGCAGGAATGCGGGGCATTTCAGGAAAAAATGAAACAGTCGCCAAAGAATTGGGAGCTCTCCCAAATATAGAAGTTGTTGAAATTGATGTAACCAATGATTCTTCGGTAACTGATGCTTTCGAAAAAGTACTTCAAAAATATGGCAAAATAGATGTATTGGTCAACAATGCGGCCGTTTCAGGTTTCGGATTATTGGAAGCGTATAGCCTGGACAGAATCTGACAAATGTTTGAAGTGAATTTCTATGGCGTCATTCGTACCTATCAGGCTGTATTGCCTTCTATGAGGCAATATAAAAGCGGTTTGATTATCAATATCACTTCCGGTGCAAGTGCTCATACATCTCCTTTTATGATTCCTTATTTTGCTTCGAAATTCGGAGTGGAAAGTATTACTGAAGGTTTACAGGATGAATTGAAACAATTCAATATCGACAACGTTTCTATACAGCCGGGAGTTTATCCTACAGAAATGAATACGGGCGAAAAAACCGGTGTTAATTCGGATAAGCCTGAAATTTCCGAAGCGTATAATCCGGTTGCAACAGAGCAGTTTAATGCTATTGGGGCTGCATTATTTGGAAAAATGAAAGAATTCAATATGAACCCGCAAACTATAGCAGATGGAATATTGGAACTGATTCAGATGAAAGAAGGCTCCCGTCCGTTGCGCTTTCCTCTGGATGCTGTCGCCCAGGGAACGGATCTCGAATTTATCAATGCCAGAGCCGAACTTAAAGCTAAATGGCTTGCAAAATACAGTGAATAAATAGAATTCTAAATAATAACTGATAAGGTTGGAATGTTTCGTTTCAGCCTTTTTTTATGTTTAAACAGTAACCCCAATATTATCGTTGAATTTTTTAAAACAAAGTCCGGTTTCATTGACATTTGTTTGCTTTTTTTTCAAGCTTTTGTCAATGGAAGAAGGCTCCTGAATGTTGGAAATTTGCTTCATTAAATAACAACAACAAATTATCACAATGAGCAATTTAAAAAAACAAATCAAAGCCAATGCAACAGCAGTAGCAAGTGCACTTTTATTATCAACAGCAGTTTCAAACATTTCCGCGCAGGAAAAAGCAGGAATTCTTGGAGTGGATCATGTAGGAATCAACGTTCCGGATATGAAACAGGCTGTGAGCTTTTTTACTGATGTTTTAGGATTTTCAGCAGTAACAAGCTTAGGTCCGATTCCTTTGGATGATGCGTGGAAAAAGAATAATCGTATGAATCCCAAAACTGGTCCGGTATCATTCAAAATGGTAAAAGCAGGAACAGGTGCCAACATTGAGTTATTCGAATATCAGGACAATAAAGGAAGTTCCCAGCAACCTGGAGGAGACGATATCGGAGCGAGTCACATTGCATTTTATACCAATGATATCAGTAAAAGTGTAGCTTATCTTAAAAGCAAAGGTGTACAATTCCTGGGAGAGCCCTTTTTAATGCCATCGGGAGATACAGAAGGCGAAACCTGGGTATATTTTGTAACACCCTGGGGTTCTAAAATGGAATTAGTGTCTTATCCAAACGGAAAAGGCTATGAGAAAAAAAATCCTTCAACGATTTTATGGTCGCCTAAAGATGCTGTGAAAAACCCAATTGAAAAGTCAGATTCAAAAGCGCTTTCGGAAGCAGAGATTCGTTCTTTGGTAGAAGGACATTTGGCTATCTGGAATGAGAAAGACCTAAAAAAACGTGAAGCTTTGATGGCAAAGATCTATGCTGATGATATTGAAATGGTAGACCGTCATTTTATAGCAGTAGGCCACAAAGAGATCAATGGGTTTGTTGATGATTTGCAGAAGAAAAGCCCAAGCTCAAAATTCACCCATATCAAAGCCATTGATGTCAATCATAATATCGCAAGATTGTATTGGCAAAACGGCACTCCCGAAAAACCAGATGCCGTAACCGGAATGGATCTTTTTGTTTTCGAAAATGGAAAAGCAGTTAAACTATACGTTTTTGTGGACAACAAATAATCATTATAAATTATCAAAATAACATTTACAATTTTAAAAATCAATTATGAAAGCTTCAGTAATCAATCAAAATTCAGAAAACGAAAAATTAATCCGTGAGTTGTACAGAATCGCAGAAGAACAGGACACCCAAGGTTTTGTTGAGCTCTTTGCAGAGGACGGATACTTTTGGGATGTATCTGCAGGAACCAAATATTATGGACAGGATATCGGTAAAACAGTAGATATTTATGCAACAGCTTTTCCGGATATGCACAGAGAATTATACGATCTGTATGTTTTAGAAAACGAGAATACAGTGGTAGTAGAATTATCTTTAAACGGAACCCACAAAGGCCCGCTCCAGTTACCTTCGGGAACGATTCCGGCTACCAATAAAACAATGCAAACCCCTTGTTGTGATGTTTTCAAAATCGAGAACGGAAAAATAAAATCATTCCATTGTTACACTGCGGCAACTATACTTTTAGGTCAGTTAGGTATTCTTTAATAAAAAATCAGGGTGATAATGTTTTGTTGCCCTGATTTTTAACAGCTATAAATAATGAAAAATATATTAGATTTTCTAAATTGGCGATACGCAACCAAAAGGATGACAGGCGAAATAATAGAGGAAGAAAAAATCAATGCTATTTTGAAAGCTGCCCATCTCGCTCCATCCGGAATCGGATTACAGCCTTACGAAATTATCGTCATCAGTAATCCTGAAATTAAAAAGCAAATTGTGCCGATCGCAATGAATCAGGCTCCAATCGTGGAATCTTCGCATCTTTTGGTTTTTGCCGTCTGGGATGAGTACTCTAAAGAAAGAATTGATAAAGTGTTTGATTATCTGGCAGAAAAACGCAATGTCGATTCTGTTCAATATGATAAGCAAAGAAATTTTTCAAAACAGTTCTTCGGAAATATGAGCATTGAGGAAAACTTTCATCACGCTGCCAAGCAGGCAAATATTGCGTTAGGAGTAGCCATTGTAGAGGCTGCTTCAGAAGGAATAGATTCTACACCAATGGAAGGTTTTGACCCGATAGCTCTCGATGAATTTCTGAAACTTCCGTCCAAAGGATTAAGAAGCTCAATGCTTCTGGCGTTAGGATACAGAGACGAAGTGAAAGATTGGAATCTTAAGCTGAAAAAAGTGCGCAAGCCATTTGATGAGTTTGTGACGTTTCTTCAATAATTCAAAAAAATCAGAACATCCAATACTCGGTATAAACACAAAATACATGAACTAACTCAGTGCTTATTATAAAGTACATCCCGATGACAGAAAGTTTATAAATTTATGATGAATTGATAAAAGCCTTTTGAATACATCAAAAGGCTTTTCCTTAAAAACTAAAATTTATTTAAAAAGTCTTCACTAAATAGCTTGTGCTAAAGGAAAGTCAATTGGTATCCTGGTATTGGCAAATACATAGTTTGTAAAACTTCTTAATGCAACCAGAGCAGTCAATTCAATTAAAGCTTTTTCATTGTAACCTGAATTAAAGAAATCTTCTAAAGCTCCGTCTCCGGCGTTTCCTTTATTATTTGCGATAGACTGAGCTAATTTGATTATTGCATTCAATGTAACATTATCAGAATTCCCTTTTCTGACTTCTATGGTTTCTTCTTCCGTAAAGCCTCTCATTTTAGCCAAAGCCGTATGTGCTGCCAGACAGTAATCACATTCGTTAACCTGAGAAACAACAAGATTAATTGCTTCTCTTTCTTTTGCTGTAAACGATGAATCGTGGGAAAGTGCGGCTTCAGTTTCCAACATTGCTTTCAATGCTGATGATGAGTAACCTATGGTGGCGTACAGATTGGGAATTTTTCCCATTTTTTTCTCTACAGATTCTAAAATACTTTGTGATCCAAAACCCAACTGTTCCTTTTCAGGTACTGAAATTGTTTTCATTTTTTATGATTTAAATGTTATTAAATTGTTTCATTTGTTGATACAAAGTTAGCTCGCCCTCTAACCTAAAGCGTAGCCCATTTCAGCGGAAGAATAGCACAGAATTACTTAAACGAAACTGTAGAAATTTAAATAAAGTATTATAGACAAAAGACGATAGAATACAGCCGTCTTAACTTTGGATAAAGCAAAAATAGCATGCTGGAAAAGAAATTCTATGAGTGACATCGCCTGCCAGCTCGGTTTGAGCATCAATTTCACCTTATCAGACATTTCAAAGCAGGGCAGGAATCTCAAATACATGCTTTTTTAGAACAATTTTTCTCCGCAGAACTGATTTAATTATTTTTAAGTATTGCTGCGGTATTTTTCGGGCTGCGCCCAAACTGCTTTTTAAAGGCATAAGAAAAATGAGAAAGGTCTTCAAAGCCCAAATCAACATAGATTTCGGAGGGTGACTGCTGTTTTTCCTTAATTAAAAAATAAGCTTCCTCCAAACGTTTCTGCAAAATCCACTTATGAGGTGAGGTGTGAAAAATCTTCTCAAAATCACGCTTAAAGGTTGCTAAACTTCTTCCTGTGAGATAAGCAAGACGTTCTAAATTGACATTGTATTTGTAATTCTGAATCATGAAAGATTCCAAATCAATTTTAAATGGCTCTGAAAAATCGAATAGGATATGTTTGAGTTCAGGCTGAATCTCAAGTAAAATAAATAACAATTCTTTAATTTTAAGATCTATAAAATCCCTGGTCAGCAGTTTCTTATTTTCAAGAATGCTTTGCAACGAAGTAATGTAATTTTGAAGCACAGCACTCACTTTAATTGAAACCAAAGGTTTTGAAATCTCAGAACGGCTGGAAACAAGATGATATTCTTTTGCCATATTCTGTAGCACTTCCTGATTCAGGTAAATATTCAGGCTCTCAAAAATTCCGTTTTCAGGCGGATGCTTGGCGAATTTTACCAGCTGGTTTTTTCTGATTAAATTAAAATCACCTTCATGAGCGATGTATTTCTCCTGACCATCAGACAATACGAAACTTCCCGATAACTGGAAAGAAAGCACATGCATAGGAACGAAATTTTCGCCTTTTCGGCTTACTTCGTGATAGCAGGAATAGACAATATCAGATTTTTCCATTTCGTTTTAATGCTTAAACATAAAGCGTCATTTTTTAAAAACAACGCCTCATTAAATTTACAAAATATTATTGCAGTACAGCTTTCGGCTCAAGATAGGCTTCCAGGCCATAGACTCCATATTCCCTGCCGACCCCGGATTGCTTGAAACCGCCGAACGGAACCATCGGATCGTGACGGAATCCGTTGATACAAACTCTTCCGGCATCAATCTGTGCTGCTATTTTTTCAGCTCTTTCAATATTGGGTGAACTAACGTAAGCGGCCAAACCGTAAGGGGTATCATTTGCAATATCGATGGCGTCTTCTTCTGTTTTGTAAGGTATAATGCAGAGTACAGGACCGAAAATCTCGTCCTGAGCGATTTTCATTTTATTACTCACATTAGTAAAAATAGTCGGTTTTACAAAGTTTCCATCTTCCAGTCCTGAAGGTTTACCTTCTCCTCCCGCAAGTAGCTCAGCACCTTCTTCCAATCCTATTCTGATATAATTTTGAACCCTTTCAAATTGTTTCACACTTACCATCGGACCTACAATGGTATCATCATTCTGAGGCAAGCCTACAACCACTTTTTCAGCAGCTGCTCTGGCAATGTCATTTACTTTGTCGATTTGATTTTCAGGAACAAGAAGTCTTGTTGGAGCAATACAGGCTTGCCCGTTATTCATATACGCTCCGAAAATGGCTGTCGGTATGACTTCTTCAAAATTTGCGTCATCCATGATGATATTTGGTGATTTTCCGCCCAGCTCCAAAGTAACTCTTTTCATTGTATCGGCCGCAGTTTTAGCAATGAGTTTTCCAACTGCAGTAGAGCCTGTAAACGAAATCTTGGAAACATTAGGATTGGCAGCCAATTCAGATCCTACTACATTTCCCAAGCCTGTTACAAAGTTGATGGCACCTTTTGGCAAACCGGCTTCGTGAAAGGCTTCCATCAGCACCTGAGTCTGCAGGCTGCTCATTTCGCTGGGCTTGATAACAACCGTACAACCCGCTGCAATAGCGGTAGCCACTTTGCTGCATATTGAACTGTTACTTGCGTTCCACGGCGTTATAATGCCTACAACGCCAACCGGCTGCAAGAAAATTTTTGAAGAATTGATGATTGGGTTAAAGTTAAAATTCCGGAGAGATTCTATCATCGAATCGAACCACATTCCCGTAAATTCATTACTCAAGGATGAAAACCGGAAAGTTCCGCCATATTCTTCAATCATCACATCCGTGAACTCCTTTTTTCTTTTTTCAACGGCAGATTTCAGCCTTTCAAGATATCCTATTCTTTCTTCCACCGTAGATTTCGAAAAAGTTTTGAAAGCTTGTTTTGCCGCCTCGACCGCATTTCTGGCATCAAATTCGTCCGCAAGAATTACTTCACCAATTTTTCTATTATCTGAGGGATTAATTACATCTAAAGTCTGTGTTCCGTGCGGCGTTACAAATTCGCCATTGACATAAATTTTGTTTACTGTTTTCATTTCTAAATTTTATAGTACAAAATTAGATGAGAAATGAAATACATGGTTTGTAAAAAAGCTCAAATACAGTTTGTAAAAAAGTTCAGGCCGTGTTCATGAATTTTATTTGACCGCTTCTTTTTTATATTGACCAGGCGTAACGCCTACTACTTTTTTAAATAATCTGGTAAAATAAGAAGGACTTTCAAAACCGAGATCGTAAGCAATTCCTGCTACATTATTTTCTGAGCCTATCAAAAGATTTTTAGCTTCTTTGATCAGATAAATGTGAACATGCTCCAAAGCGGTTTTACCGGTTTCCTGCTTCAGAATATCACTGAGGTAGCGAGGAGAAACAGCTAATTTATCTGCCATAAAGCCAACAGTTGGCAACCCGTCTTCAGTATGTTTATTTTCGTTAAAATATTCATCCAGAACCGTCAGAAATCTTTTAACCATTGTTCCGGAAACATTGGAACTTCTGTCTATAAACTGTCTTTTATAGAAACGGTCAGAATATTTCAGGATAGAATCAATATGAGAGAGGATGATTTCTCTACTGAACTCATCAGAATTTTCATCATACTCGCTTCTTATTTTATCATAAAGTTCCCACATTATCAGTTCTTCGGATGGCGAGATATGAAGCGCTTCATTGATTTCATATTCAAAATAGCCATACTTTTTGATCTGTTCATTAAGTGGATGCCCCGACAGATAATCCTCATGGAAAAACATCACAAATCCCTTTTCAGCAAACTGTACATTACTGACTTCTATAATTTGTCTGGGTTTCATAAAAACTGCAGAGCCGTTGCTGTGGTCATACTGTGTTTTACCATATAATACATAACCTGACTTGATTTTTTTTAAAGCAATCATATAAAAATCTCCCGTAAAGCGGTCTTCACCAACAGAATAAGTCATCAGTTCTTTGCAGGTCATTAAACTCAAAAGAGGATTTTTAGGCGGTTCGAAACCACTTTTTTCGTGCAATTCTGCGATGTTTTTATAGTGATTGATTTTTTTCATAGTTATTGAGGTTATGAATCTTAATTAGGTATGATCAAATGTAGTAAATAAAGTTGTTTTATATTCTAAATTCCGGTTTTGATTTATAAAGCAGACACAGCTTTTATACTTCCGACAATTGCTTTTATTAATAGTTAAACTGAGATAAATAATAGCGATGCAATGATAAATAACCAAATGTCCGGCAATCTTTAATTTCCAAAAGATTTCTCCGGTAAATCTAAGTTCGAAAGATTTAAGAACGAATATTTGATTTTAAACAAAAAAAAATCCAATTTTATATTGGATTTATCTAATTTTTTCATTCTGCATATTAACCGTGAGCGGCTTCAGAAACGTCTTTCCATTCTTTCCAAACCTGAATTTTTTCTGCATATACTTTTTCCGTTTTTCTCAATCCTACTTTTCCAAGGAACAAACGAAGTGGCGGATTTTCACTGTCAATTAATTTCAAAATCGCAGGAACCGTTGCTTCCGGTTTTCCATAATCTTCAGGCAGTAAACCTTCCGCTTCTCCCAAGCTTGATTTCAAAGCATCGTAAGCCGGAATTACATCACCGTGAACTGCTGAGCTGCCTCCAAAATCTGTAGTATAACCATTAGGTTCAATCATGGTAACATGAATTCCAAAATCTTTCACTTCACTTGCCAAAGCTTCGCTGAAACCTTCCACCGCAAATTTTGTGGCGTTGTAAATGCCTAGTGTTGGTAAGCTCCAGACCCCCAAAACACTTGATAACTGAATTACGTGACCACTACCCTGCGCTCTGAAAATCGGCAAAGCAGCCTGAGTCACCCAAAGTGTTCCAAAAACATTGGCTTCAAATACATCTCTTGCAGCCTTCTCTCCTACTTCTTCTACGGCTCCGAAAACACCATATCCGGCATTGTTGATTACAACATCAAGTTTTCCGAAATGATCTTTAGCTTCATGTACAGCTTTAAAAACAGCTTCTCTGTCTGTAATATCCAATGCAATCGGTAAAAACTGCTCACCATATTGTTCTGCCAAATCCTGATATGCTTCAATATTTCTTGATGTTGCAGCTACTTTATCTCCTCTTTTAAGAAATGCTTCCGTCCAAAGTTTTCCGAATCCTCTTGATGCTCCTGTGATAAAAATTGTCTTTTCCATTTTAAAATTATTTGTCTTATTATTTAATTTTGATAGGACAAAGTTATACTGCATGGCACCTGTGTTTGTAGCTCAGATCAGCGGAAGAATAGCACAGAATTACGATGTGGAAATTATATTAAAATTTTTCGAGAGCCGCTATATTTGTTTTGATTATTTTATGTATCTAAATTAATTTGAAGTTAAATGCTAAGTTTGAAATAACCAAGTCTTTTCCGATTGACTCAAACAAACCAATCCTTATAAAAATATTTAAAGATATGTTCGTCCAGGTCAGAAAACCGACATAAGAAGTTATACTTCAAACGTCGGTTTTATGGTCTAAATTACTGTTATAATAGCAGATACCGTAAGCGATATATTCATCTCAGATGTCTGAAATTTCCGTTATACTTGATTTTTAAATATAAGCAGCAATTTGTATTTTATTTTTATACTTAGGCTCCGGCAATTACAGCTTTAGGATAAGTAGTATAGCCGTTTTCCTCTCCGGAATAATAAGTATTCCTGTCGCTTTCAGCCAAAGGTAAGTTATCTCTGAAACGCTCAACCAGATCAGGATTGGCAATGAAAGGTTCACCGAAAGAAACTAAATCGGCAATTCCTTCCTGTATGATTGCATTTCCGCTCTCTTTTGTAAAACCTAAATTGGCCACGATTCTGCCTGTATAATTATTACGAAAATGGGCAAAATAATTATCTTGCAGGTCTTCTACAGGAGTACCCGATAAATCTTCGGCCGGTCCTACGATGTGTATAAAAGCTAAATTGTAAGAATTTAAAGTATTTAAAATATATTTAAATAAATCAATTGTTTCTTCGTCCGGTTTAACGATTCCAACATTGCTAAGCATGACAGGAGAAAATTTTACGGAAACACGGTTACTTTCCCAAACTTCGAAAATGGCATCTAATATTTCAAAAATAATACGGGCACGGTTTTCAATGCTTCCACCATATCTGTCGTTGCGCTTATTGGTAGCGGTACTCAGGAATTGCGGTATAAGCATTCCTACTATGGCATGTACCTCAACACCGTCAAAACCTGCATCTTTTGCATTTTGAGCAGCTTGTCTGTAATCCTGTATCGTGTCTTGAATTTCAGCAACCGTCATCTCATGAGGCGTTACGGTATCTTTAAAGCCTTCCGGCGTAAAAGATTGCGATTGTATATTGACGGCCGACGGGCCGACAGGAAGCCTGCCATTCTGCAGATCAGGGTGTGCTCCGGCACCAATATGTCCCAACTGTGAAAAAATTAAGCCTCCATTATCGTGCACAGCTTTGGTTACGGATTTCCATCCTTCTACCTGTTCCTGAGTGTAAATACCCGGAACATTAATAAAACCAATGGATTGCGTATTTACCCAGGTACCTTCTGATATAATGAGTCCGGCAGAGGCACGTTGTGCATAATATTCTGCCATTATCGGGGTAGGAATTAAACCAGGATTAGTGGCTCTGCCGCGGGTTAGAGAAGCCATTATCACTCTGTTTTTTAGATTCAGGTCTCCTAATTGATATTCTTCTAATAGAGGTTGCGATGTATTTTTCATTTCTAATTTGTTTACACTACAAATTTCGTCTTATGACAGCAGCAGAACAATATGGGAGAAATTAAGATCATAGGGATAATTTTATCCCTATGTACATTTTAAAGAATATGATGTATTTTTGTTTAAAAATCTGAACTTATGTACGAAAGAAAGATTCCTCTTACGATTGATTGCGGTTTACATCTTACGAGAGAAATTCTCAACGGAAAATGGAAACCTGCGCTCCTCAATGCGATTTCTATGGATATAAAGCGGCCGAGCGAATTTGTAAGAATGCTGCCTGATGCTACACGCCGGGTCCTGAATGTACAGCTGAAAGAACTGGAAGAACATGGAATTATAGTAAAGAAAATCTATCCGCAACTGCCTCCTAAAGTCGAATATTCTCTTACTGATATAGGCTGGTCATTAATGCCCATTATTGATGCGATGAATGTTTGGGGAGATAAAAACCGGGAGTTTTTAGAAAAGGTAATTGCCCAGGATCCGAAAACTAAAAAAACATCAAAGTCTCCCTGTGAGGTTCTTCGAAAAGTTTCTGAGACCTCTCATCATTAATTAGCCAAAACATTTCTAACTAGATTAGGTAAAAAAACGCTGCAAATATGAGTTTTTACAGCGCCTTCAAATATTTTCAGTTTCTTATCAGTAAGAATGAAACTACAATTCTATCCCGGTTTTATCGACTGAATAACCGATGGGTTTGAAAGAATAATTATTCGACATTTCTGCAGAACAGGCGGTCATGCCTACAATCAGATCCATTTTAGCTTCAATTTCAATGAAATCACCGGGCCCGCTTTTTGGCGGTAAAACACTGATCTTACCGGTATCTCCGTCTACTGAAACATTCATAAAAACATTAAAGCATATTGGAATGGCGTCCGGCTCGATACCATAGGGTTCAAGGGCTTCACAAAGGTTGCCGAAACAGCCTCGGTGCGGATTTTCGTCCCCATAAATGATACGGAACGTATCTGCGCTGCAAGGCGTAAGCAAAAAGTCGTGTCTTCCAACCGTATCTTCGGTAATTTCAAACATGATATTGCTTCTGTTGGAATAAAATGGATTTCCTTTAGTTAAAAAGATTGTTTCCGCATAGTCAATGGTCCTTCCGGATGAAAGATATTCTTTGGTATCGTTAAGATTGAAACAGATAAAATCAGAAACCTGTTCGCCCTGTATATCTGTTATTTTAAGACGTTCTCCTTTTTTTAAGACAAAGGCAGTCCCGCTTCTTGGGGGTATTGTATTCATTTACTATTATATTTATAAGGACATTCCCAGTTTCTATCATATTGCATTCCGCTATACTGGTATACTTCAGAATCAGCTCCAAAATCCTGCAGCATAGGATTAATCGATCCGCTAAGCTCAACATCTCTCTTGCGGACTATATTTTTCATTTTTTCAAATCTTTTTAAAGACCTTAATTCTTCGAACTGCGCATGAGGATTAAATACAATCACCGGATAACGGAATCGCCTTGCATCTCTGCTGCTGTTTGGAGAAAGACCTATCACAAAAAAAGCTTCTTCTTTTAAGCTGAAACTGAATTCCGGTGAAGAGGGATCCGAATCTACCCTGCTGTCATAAGAATATTTCTGCGAATCAATGTCTGAAAGTGCCTGAAGCCTGGCCCAAAGCAAACGTTCAAAAGTCTCTTCGTCAATAGGATGCGTACTCGGAAAAATGACGCATGCAGTATGAAAAGGAGTCTCTGCATGACGATACTCGTCGACAAATTTATAAATAAAGTCAAGAATCGACTGGTCATCGTTCGGGCAGGCAAGATGTCCGGCTACAAATATTTTCATCTGATCTTTTGTGAGGGCAGCTTTCGCAGCAACACACGGAAAAAGTTTGTCATCAATAAACGACCTGAATTCATGCTTTACCTGCAGAGCATGGTCTGTATTTTGTAAATCGTGATTTGGTATCATACTCATATACTACACAAAGCATATGCCACTAGACATATTGTGGGCAGAATACTGCTAACGTGTGGTACCTATACATATCACAATGATTGTATCGGTTATATTTTATTGATTGAATTTTTATGAAATCATTCAAAATATTTGATCTGCTGTGAAGAATAAAACTCCACCACTTCTTCGAAGTGGTGGAGTTTTTAATTAATATTTAAAGATTACGGAAAATTTACTCTTAAAAAGTAATTTTTCCTTTATTCTTTACCAAATCATGTCGCACGGCTGCTGTCTTTCTGCAATTACCCTTAAGGAACTGGTAACGTACAGTCTAAGGAAACAGCGATTCTCAACGTAATATATTTTATTCCCCTGAATTCTGACTTCCATTGTTCTTCCATTTTGATCAAAATTATAAATAACGATCTGCTGTTTAGGATAGATTTCTCTAAAATTTACAATCATTTCGCCCTTAGCCTGTTCGCCAATAATGTGAATCAATCTGTTTCTGTCATTTACATCAAGATATCCTGACAGATCAATTTCATATTCATGAGGATCTAATCTGATGGCATATTCTGATTCATCATTAATGATTTCATCTCTAAGGCCAGCGGTTTCACCATTGGGGATAAACACGGTATCCGGTCTTTCCTCCTCAGATTTAAAATTACGAAGGGCTTTTACAGATCCATTTACGACAAGCTTATCTATGCCGTTAGACGGCATTCCCATTCCGAAAAGAGTACTTTTATACTCGAAATTCAAACCATCAAACTTACCATACTCGGACCCATAAAAATAGTAGCGATTATATTTTGCGGCGAGAAGCCTGGTCATCTGGTTATCGATAATCCCTGATTCTCCTCCAAAATAATCATCAGCCAATACTAAGCCTGTATTTAAATTGGGGGTAAATTCTTCATTTACTTTCAAGCCGTACTGATAGGCGTAATTCCATTGCTGAATATTCGTAATATTAAAATCTGCGGTAGTCCAGATCTGCATCCAGCCCGACCAATATCCGCCACTCAACGTCCTTTGATACGTTACATTAGCCGTATTTCCGGAGCCAAATGAAGTTGCGGTCTGCTTCACCCACGTACTGTCATGGGTTTCAACTGCCACGAACCACCAACCGCCATTATTCATAGGTGCATTGACCAGTCCGGCACCTCTGTAGAAGCCTGTTTTAAGATAGCCGTTTAAATCGGAGCCGCTAATGAGAACAGATGTACCATCAGGAGTATTTAAAAAACCGGATTGTGTGTACGCCTGAGTTGCCAATGCAATAGATGCCTGGGTGCCGCCATTATTAAAGTAAATATAAGGATATTGCGAACCGTTGGCAGACGGATAATTACCGGATGAAAAACCTATTCCCGTTGCATTTTCCCATGCATTTGCTTTTGTATTAAGCTGATTGACATTCACTGCATGTGACCCTAAAGTACCATTCGGAATCACCGGACTTTGGGCAAAAGTATTTGTATTGTTAAATGTCTGAACTCCGTTAAGTGTGGCATAACCTGCAAGCTGAGAATTTGCGGAAGATTGTGTAACATAGATGTTGGGATTAAAGTTCTGGCTATCCCAAACCTGTACCCAGTCATAATCGGCTCCATTCTCAACTCTTTTGTACGACAGCGCATTGAATCCGCCCGTCATCTGAACGCCGATTTCGCCATAATATCCGGATGAATTGTCGTGCAGCATTTTAATCCGATACCACCAGTTATTATTGGGATTTCCATTATGGGCACCTGCAGTATTCAGGTATCCTGCGACCGAACCATGAGTAGCGTTAAATAAATCCGTATCTCCATTGCCGTTTTTAGTTTTACCGGGAATAGAAGGGTTGACAATCATTCCCAATGAAGCATTTCTCCACGTATCTACGGCATTATCTCCTGTAATATTAGCTTTAGATGATAGTTTTGAAAGAATAAAGTCCTCGTTTTTTATATCTAAAACAGGGGTTTTGGTATCTTCTTCAAAAAATACGGAATCATTATTCAGATCATTAGAATAACTTCTCACCGTAACATCAATAAATATCGGATTTTGAGCTGAATGAAATTTATGAACATTGATATACGGTCTGTCTTTATCTGCATCATAGTGTATGACAGGGTCTACATATAACCTTTCTACTACTGCGCCAAAGGCTTGTTTTATCTGTGCTTCCGCACCCCAGGGACCACCGCCGGCATTAATTCCGTATACAAGCTCAAGTTCGATTAAACCGATTGCGTAAGCATCGTAATATGATGAACCTACTTTGATGGTAACATTGGCAACATTCTGTGTAGGAAGATATATTCTATTGATGATAGTTCCTGAATAAGCTCCTCCCTGCCAAAAGTACGTTCTCTTTTTGTTTTGTGTATTTGTAAAATTTGCCGAGGTGGTAATTTCCACCCACTCTGTCCAATAGGAATCGCTGATGAGTGTTCTTTTAAATATTCTGTTTGCCCGTGCATTATTTGCTCCCGTTCCGTAGGTAGAGGCAGTCTGGCTTACCCAACCTGTATAATGATATTCATTGGTGATGAAGAACCATTCGGGGCTGCCCATAGGAGCGTTTCCTAAATTACTTCCTCTGAAGAAGCCTGTTTCCCGGAGATCATTAAGATCTTTCCCCATAATAGCTACGGAAGATTTACCATCATCTAATCGTACAAATTCGTCTTTTCTTAAATTAAGGTTGTGCCAGACTTCGTTAAATGCAGTGTCTTCGTTACCATGGTTTCCTCTGAATAATAGCTGATTTTTAGAAATTAATAACTGTGATTTGTGTCCTAAATTATTTCCTCCTATAGAAATAAAGTTACCCACCCACGAGTTAATACCTCCTGCGCCGGTTACACCCCCGTTTATCCACATGAATTTATTTTCCTGTGTAAATAAATCGGAAGGATTCTGTTCATTAACAATTACAATGTTCCCTGCGTTATTTTTCCAGTTTTGAACATCTGCACTTGTGAAATCACCTGTATTCCAATAATCGACATATGACTGATATGGAGAAACACCTTGTGGGCTTCCCTGCCATTGCCGGAGACCGAATCCGTTTTTCTTAATCACGATCAGGTTCTGACTTCCTCCTGAGCTATCATGATATCCTCCAAAATGCATATAATCTGCCCAGGGATAAGAATTGTCATTGTTCCATGCAGTAAATCCTATCTGAAAGTTTTGAGGAAGGATATGTGCCGGCTGAATATTTCTGTTATCCCAATATCCTGCAAAATGTCTCCAGCTTCCTATTTCTGCAGCATTTACTCCGTAAACGGGATGTGAGGTTGGGATATAATTATTGGGGTTAAAATTGTGCTGGTCCCAAATTCTTGCAATGCCCCAACCTGTTCTGTTATGGAATAAATCATCATTTCCTGATTCGAAATAGACCTGTGACACTGATGGATTACCAAAGTAAATCTGAGAGTTATTGGTATTAAAAACCTGTGATCCGGATAAGATAGGAGAATATAAGCCAACACCGTCAAAGTAGCTGCCGGTTTTCACTACACCATGTATATAAGCTCCATTTGCAGGGATCAAACTTGAATGATCATAGGCATAAGATACCAACAACCCTCCTGTAAGGATGCGCTGTGCCTGATTGTCGGGAGTTAATACACCAATATCTCTATTAGATTTCATTCCCCAGTATACGCCTGCAATGTCTTCTTTTTTCCAAAAACTGTTACCCATCCAATCCCGTGTTGCAGCTCTGTCCGCTATAATGTTGGTTAAAGCAGAATATCCCACAAACTGTCCGTCTTCCAAAGCATGCTTCCATCCCTGGCTCCAGTCTTCATTATATACCCCATATTGGGTCTGAACTCTTTCAACCTCAATTCCGATATACCCGTCCCAAAAAGTAGTACTGTCTCCCAGGCAGATAGAAACCATTCCTGAGCCGTCGATCCCAACTCTGACGATGTCTGTTGGAAAATTATCGCTTACATTGAGCACAGCTCTTGAACCGGTTGTTATTATACCGCCAAAATATTTATAAAAAGAAACCTGAACTTTTCCTAAATAACTCTGATTATACCCATACAGATTCAGATCCACTACAAACATCGTCTGAGCCGTATTAACCTGTGGGAATTTTATGGCTAAAACTCCTTTAAAGGTTACATTATCTTCATATCCCTGATATACATTGTGAAAAATTCTCGTATCATTCTGCAGCTTGGAAACGGAACCGTTCTCAGCAAGAATATGTCCGGCAGAAACGATTTTTTTATATCCGGTATCGTATAAATTTTTAAAATGAAAATATCCGTCAAAATTGATCTTTCCTGCATCCATCCCGGAACTGTAGAATACCATTCCGGCTTTTGCACCACCAACTCCGTAAGTCCATAATGTAGTATCTTCCGGATTAGAGTCTCCTGAGACATAGAATATTTTCCTACCGCTAATTTCCTGTTGCGTGTTGGTCGTTACAACATTTAAATCCGAAATTATTTCCGCATGGGTTCTTTTACTTATTTTTTTCGTTACGGGATTCCAGACCAATACATATCCTGTATCGTTAGGAACCCCTTTCACGATTATTTCGCCTTCTACAGCGATGTGATTGTTAAAATATTCTGGTGCGATCATTAATCTAATCTTGCAGTTATGGTAATTCTGTATTCGTTCGGAGCAAGCGGTGCCAGTACATCTATCTGAACATCATTTGCAGAGACAGGCAGGAAGCTTACGTTTATTCTTCTGTTATCTGTATTGCGGTAACAGATATAGTCGACCTCCCAGGTATTCCACCCGTGAGTAATGGCAAAAGTGACCGAAGAGCCGTCTCCGATCTGCCATGTTTTAGATTTTATTTTTGAATCTAAAACTGCTTTTGTCGATCTCGGAGTCATTGCTTTGCTGGTATTAATACCCGCAAGAGCTTCAGCATCTGTAGCGATCTGAATGAGTCCTTTTACCGAATCTGTAGCATCTACGATATCCGGAATTCCTTTTTCAATAATCTGATAATTTGCAGGAACATTGGAAGCACCATCGGTATTGGCAATAAGATGATCTCCCACAGAAACGGGATTGCTTCCCACCCAGCCATTTGCGGTAATTACCCAAACCATCCCTGTTTTAATGCTGGCTGATGTAATAGGTGACGGAGCAGCCATCGAACCTTCAACAGAAGAAGGAACATACCCTCCCGGCTGATAGATTAACGCGCCTGTAAGACTTTGACCTAAAAGGTTTTCAATATAAGTTCTGATTTTATTGGATGACCATGTAAAGGTCCCCGACTGAATGGCATCATTGAGGAAAATGGAAACGATATCTGCATTGGTAAGGTTTCGTCCGGCCACTTTGATCACATGCCCTGAACTATTGGTGAGAATCTGGCTCAGCAACAGAAGTCCGCTTGTCTGGTCCGTCTGGAAAGGGTTATTGGTAAGCGGATAATCGGGGTGAACGTAATTTTGAGCCAGATTGATCCATTCGGCTCCGTTCCACTGGTGGAGCTGCCCTTTAAGATCAATGATCCAACCTGCGGGAACACCGTCCGTGCTTGGAAACGAATCAAAATACTGAAAACGTGTACGTTGAAGTTCTCCGAAAAAATTGTCCTGATTTGCATTGTTGCTTATTACTGCGTTTTTATTCATGGTTTTTATTTTTTTATGGTTTAACTTTTAAAATGAGAATATTAATTGGGTTAATGATTTCGCCCAGCATGTTGATTTCTATAGTCTGATTGGTGGCGTAATCGTCGATATTTATTTTTTTACCCGTCACACTATCACGGGCCTGGATGATTACATTTTCCGTTTCAACAGGGTTTGGGAATACCGTACTTTCTGTTATCTGTACAACGGCACTTGTGGGAGTCTGAGCGATGGACAAAACTTCATCATAGATCTTCTGATTAAATTCCTGCTGATTTTTTGGACTGTTCAGCCAGCTGTAATCAAGCAGCAGCTTTACTTTGTCTTCTTTTGTTTCCTCCAGGGAAACTGCTTTTAAAGCTTCAATATCCGTACGGCTTTTTTTTATAAAATCAACTATTTCCTGAAGTTCATCCAGGGAAAGATCGTTGGATAATAGTACCTTTCTGATATTTGCTATTTCTAAAGCTAAATCGCTGTCAGATTCTTTTAATTCATCAATAAAGCTATTGGTTTGTGTTTTAGTATACACATTACCTGATTGATTGTCAGCATCTACTGTACCCGCATTACCAATTCCCAGTTTAGTTTTCCAGCTTTTAACATCAGTTTGGGTCAGATTCGCAGCATTTAGCAAAGCAAGATATCCTGAATGAGCGCCGGAATCCGTAATATGTCCCTCAAAGGTATTTTTACTGACAAATTGAGAAAGATCTTCAAACCCTTCAATACTCTCCATTGGGATAGGATAATCTTTGTGATAAAAAGATGAAAATGTTGCTTTAAACTGTGCTTCTGTCGGAAAATCTCCACTTTGAAACCAGCTGAAGATTGTATGTAATGGTGTATTCATTTGATTATTAAAAATTAGTCTTGATATAAGTGATAATTGGAAAGCTTCAGAGCTTGTTTAAGTTCCCATCATGTTTGAGATAATGCTGATTAACTTCAGACTTGTTTTTGATCGTTCAAAAAATTACCGATAATATAATCTGAATAATTTGGTCAGATCCTTTTTGGAATTCAATAATGATCTATATCCCTGTGATTTCAAATTTCATGTTTATTTAACTCCTATGAAAGCTTTTTGGTCATTGCATTCTGTAGCTGCAACGAATTTTTAGAATCAGAAAACTGTATTTTAGAAAGGGTATTAACTTTCACAAAATGTGTTATTTAAAAGCATATAGATCCGGAAAAGTTGTTTGACCGATATTTTATGATAAAAATAAATCAGCGTGCAGGAATATCCGCACACGCTGATTAGACATCACTTATAATTTTTTACGTCATTGCTGTTTATGATGTCTGTTATTATAATAAACACTAGAATTTAAGAACTAAAGCAGTTTCCTATGCTCATGCTTTCCTGAATTATTCTTCCTACGCTATTCATGTAATATTTTGCACTACTTCTCGGAGGTATGGTAAAGTACAAATTCATATTACCAACAATGAATTTAGCTTCAGTTCCGCTGATGTTCATAATGGTTATTTCCTGATATTGAAACATTTTGTCTATGGTGATACTACCTCCTTCCCGCAACGTAAGCTTTACAACTCTGTTTTTAGAAGCATAGAAATTTGAAGAACCTACAAACTCCTTATCATCCGGCCTGAAACGTATAAATTCATCTTCCATAACCACTTCATGGGATAAACGGTACAAATTTCCGTCTCCGCCATATACATCATCATAATTGCTTGATTCTGAATAGATACCATAAGGAATCCTTATTGTTCCGTTAAAATAATGATTATGAGAATCTGTTGGAGCCACACCTCCGTAGCCGATATGACCATTTGATAAATCAAAAACAATTCCGTCGGTACCGCCATATTTACTGGCTATTTTCACAAATTCCCCTTCTTTCCCGGCAATATGATAATCCCTGCTTTTATCATATAACCCTGCAGTGTCAAGATTGTTTACATTCATCAGCATAATTGGTGATCCCGGGAATGTTTCGTTCAGCTTAATAAATCCGTTCGTTAAATTATTTAGCTGGGATACATTAACTGCATGGTTACTCAATGTACCGGCAGGAATAACCGGACTATGGGTAAATGTTTTTGTGTCGCTAATTGTTTCTACTCCATTTTTGCCCACGAACTGATTTAAAGCTTCGCTTTTTGTATAGTAATTGCTTAAAGCAGATTGCTGCACGGAGTTATTCCAGTTGGTAATATTAACTTGATTAAAATCTGTTTCAGACCATACTCTCAACCATCCACTGAAATTTACACCATCATAAATGCGTTTCCAAGATTTACCATATTGTAAATCAGAGTACTCCTGCACCAGTCGTGTATTGGAAGTTTTGTAAATATTTAAACAACCAGCAAGACCAACCGGATAATTTCTTGCTGCAGTTGCATTAGAGGAGGCATGCTGATAGTAAAAACCAGGTGTTAAGATTGTATTCAAGTCGGCAGTAGCAAGTAATGCGGCAGATTTAGGAATCGAACCAATATTGTTTTGATCAACCCAACTTCTGGAAGCAACTACATCGGGAACTATATTCAAAAATGATTGATAGTTCGTAATATCAATTTCAATACCTTGTGACCAGCCTTTTGACCAGTCGCTATTATATCCTGTATAATAAGTGGCGACACGTTCCACTTCAATGGCGACATATGTATTCCAGATGGTTGCAGAATCACCGATATTAATACATATTTTACCATCAGCATCTATTCCCACATTGATAATATTGGTTGGGAAAGTATCGGAACATTCAATAATCGCCTTTGAACCGGTTGGATGAATAATAGTCCCTGTTTGTTTGTAAAATGAAATTCTTAAATTTCCTAAAAATCTAGCCTGATAACCATAAATTTTTAAAGTAACATCAAACATCGTTGCAGATGTTGATGCCTGAGGGAATTTTAAACTCAAAATTCCAGTCTGGGCGGCGCTTGTAAATCCTTGAAAAACTTTATTAAAAACTCTGCAATTATTTTCAAATCGTGAAAGGCTTCCTTTCGTAAAATTAATATTCTTATCAGCCATATTAATTTCTGTACCTGCCGGAATATATGAGGCATTATCTACCGAACCGTCAGCCTTTAAAAACTGAGAGGCTGTACCGTTAACAAGCCGGTAGCCTTTGGCAGAGGTGTAATATGCATAGTTAATATCCATCTTATAAATCTAAATTTGTGATCACAACTGAAATCGGATTAGGTGGTGTAGAATCAAATTCTATGGCTACACTTGTATCATCAATCGGCTTTATTCTTCCGTAAATTTTATAAGAAGTAACTGTATCACGCATCGTAATACCAACATTCAGAGTGCCTAGGTTGTGTACGATCGTTGAAGTTCCTGAAATATTGGTAGCGTAAGTTTTTGCAACATTAGTTCCGGCTGTTACCAATCCTTTGGCGTTTACGGTAACCTGGCTGTATGTTCCTGCTGCTACTCCTGTCGGAGCTAATGTGAGTGCTGAAGTTGCGTTTGCCGAACCATCAAAGGCAATGCTCCAGGTTGCGTCACCTGATGCGGAGATTGTTCTCGGTGTGGTTAATTTTGCAGCTGATCCGGTGGTATTGATTGCTGCGGTTCCTGTAAGCAATGTCGCAGGAACAGCAGTAACAGGTATTGCAACGTTTCCGGAACCATCAATAGTTTGTGCTGTTGCAGTCACTCCTGAAAGTGTAATGGTCCTTGCTGCTGTCCATTTTGTAGCGGAAAGAACACTTTTCGCTGCGTCAGCCGTATTATCAACGTTAGCCAAGCCTACATGAGACTTGTTTAAAACGACAACACCCGTTAATCCATTTACCGAATCTACAGCTCCTGAGGTGATGTAAACGAATGTTGTTCCGGTCCAACGGTATGTTTTGTTGGTGTCAAGAGATACATAGATTTTACCTGTTTCCCCGCTGATAAGGTTGGTATAGGCTGCTTCTTTATAGAATTTCCCATCGGCAACCTTATAATATCCCTCTAAAACATCATCTACGTAAGAAGGTAGCTGAGACGCAGGAACCAGGCCAGATCCATCAAGGCTGGCAACGCCATTTGCTGCACCTTTCTGAGATACAGGGATATAATTAGCCAAATCCGTAATGGTTGGTACAGATCCCAAAGAAACCGTTATTCCGCTGGCGGTCTGGGTAATTCCCGTAACCACATTCCCGGTTCCTGAAGTTGTAACCGGCAAAGAAAATGTAGTTCCGGTAAGGGTCAAGCCATTACCTGCCGCATACGTTGTATCCGTAGAATCTAATTTAATAGTGTTTCCGGATTGGCTTACAGACATGTTGGCACCCGCTGCAAGCGTAATGTCTCCGGATACTAAAGAGCCGGATGTACCTCCTTTTAAACGGGTAATGGTATCTGGTGTGGTAAAGGATCTGTTTGCGGAAAGATCATAGCTCGTTCCGTTAATGGTTAAAGTTCTTGTTTTCGGTACATAGTCTGACGGGGTGAAGTTTCCGTCATGCCAGAAAGAACTCAATACTTTTGTACCGCCACCGGCTGTTAAAATATCACTGTCAGTTTTTCCTTCTATTTTATATCCGACAGAACTTCGATAATAAGCATATTTAATATCCATAAAATTATATTTTTTTTATTGTTAACTGAATTATATTTGGGGGTAATGAATCAAATAGTACATCAACTGTATTGCTGTCTATTCTTTTTACTTTAAGGGGAACGGTAAACATGGTTACGGTGTCATAGGCATCCACTACAAAATTTAAGGTATCAAGATCATGTTTTATTCTGGAATCTCCTCTTACCTTTTCTTCATGCCTGATTTTTCCTGAACCGACTGCATTTTCGATCTGCTGAATTTTATTATACACCAAACTGTTAAACTGACTTTGATAAGTGACCGCGCCCCAGTTTGAATAACTGCCTACAAGGCTGATTGTATCATCCGAACCGCTTCCGGCAATACGATCGGCAAGCAGCTCTATCTGTGTTCTGTTTTCTTTAGTATAGTTTATGATTTCCTGAAATTTATCAAGATTCGGATCATCAGAGCTCAGAATGTTATTAATCTGATCAACATGTGCAAGCAAAGCATCATTCTGAGTCTGGAAGACATTTAAAATCCCCTCAATCTGTGCTTTTGTATAGACATTTCCGGTGTCATCATCGCCGTCTATGGTAGCTGCTAAATTGATTTTTAATTTTTCTTTCCATTCATTAATGTTGGCTTCAGTGAGGTTGGAGGCGTTGAGTTTTGCCAATACTGAATTATGGGCATTTTCATCTTCCTGGTGACTGGTAAAAACTGCTATGGGCAGCGTATTCTGAAAAGCGTCCTGTAAACCCGTTACTTCATTCATCCTGATTCTTTCATCGGTATGACGGAATGAGGAAAAAGTTTGCTTAAATTGATATTCCGTAGGAAAATCACCCTTTTCAAACCAGCTGAATATTGTCGTTAATGGTACTGCCATGATGATCGGAAATTAGGTTTGAGTTTTTCTTTTATCACAAATTTTTGTTTTTGGTTACATTCATGTCTACATTTTTTCATTGGCTTTAATTTTCTTTTTAAGTGATTTTACAAACTCGCTGAGTTAATTCCCTTCGTTAGCTTTTGGCTTTGACCGGGAAAAGTATAGAAGTCTTATTTAGAGAAAAACAAATCGGCTTCTGTTTTTCTTCGCCTTACCAAACCATTTAATACTTTACCGCCTGCGGTAATATATCTTGTGGTAAGCCAGTCTTTAATAGCTTCCGGACTTGCTTTTTTATTGATCAAAGAAAATAGGGTATCAGACCCTCCTGTATTATAAGTATGGGATACAAGCGCATCGAATTGATTTTGGGTAAGAGCAATGTTAATTTTACTGTTCACGATTTTCTCGTACGCCGGTAAAACTGATGAAAATAGTTCTACTCCCCTTTCTCTGCTGATTGCAGGGTCTTTCATGGTTACTCTTTTACCACCGGGATAATACGTGTTTCCATAGCCGATCGTAGGAATCCCTGCAGAATCCAGATAAGGCCTGGGACTGAAACCTTCAAATAATAAAATTAAATTGATTCCATTTTGTGATGTTTTCATTTCTTAAAATATTTATAAGTGAAAAAAAGAAGTATCAAAGTAACGCCCATGATGGCCAGGAAAATCCAGGCTGCGATTTCAAAGCCTGTTACTTTTATTTTTTTTGTTTCCTGAGAAATTACCGATTTCTTCTGCCTGTCTGTTTCTTTTGAAAGCGCATGTAGAGCCTTCTCCTGAAAAGTATTTGTAAATTTTTCTTTTATATTTTCTGTTTTTTTACGGGATGTTTTCACATAATGATTGCTGATAGTATATTCCGCGTTTCCCAGAATGGAAATACTCTGGAGGGTATCTTTTCCTATAATATTGTGATAAACAAGGGGATTGGAATTATCAGATTTTCCCGTAATTGAAATGTTTCCCGATATTTCATCGGTTTTTTCGGTGGATAAAAGATCTGCAGAAGTATTCTGAACAGTTTCTGAATGTCGTAAGCCTAAGGAATCAGCTTTTACTTTTTCAGTTTCGTGCGTATTTTCACGGGAAACGGTTGTAACTTTATGTTTGCTTCTGCAGCAGCCAAGTATAAGGCTACTGAAGATTATCAGCAGCAGAATTTTTGTTTTCATAGGCTTTAATTTTTAGTAATTAATTGTTTGTGAGCTATAGTTGATGGTTTTACTGAAACCGAATTGAATTTAAGTTTGTTTTAATTTAGATTAAGATAACCAGATTAGGTTCTCGATACATTTTTCTTCATTTTATTTCGAAAACACCCGAACTGACGTTGTTGTTCTACGGGAAAATTTTATCTTCTTTTGCGTATTCTTTCCGGATGCTTTCCAGCAGCATCTCCAGGCTCACTTTGTAATCAGGATCTTTTAAAGCAATTGTTTTTAAGCTTACATCCTGGATTACGTTCATGATATTAGATCCTGTAAGTTCGTATTTCCTGGCGATCTGTTCAAGATCAATATCCTGAAGCTGTAACTGTTCGGGCAGGTTGTGCTGCCAGATGCGCAGACGCTCTTCGTGCTTGGGATTACTGAATTTTATACAGCTGTGAAAACGCCTTGTAAACGCTTTATCCATATTATTCTTAAAATTGGACGCCAGAATAATAAGGCCTGAGAATGTTTCTATCCGCTGTAACAGATAAGAAACTTCCTGATTGGCATATTTATCATGAGCATCCCGTACATTGGTCCGTTTTCCGAAGATAGCATCCGCCTCATCGAAAAATAAGATCCAGTTTTTATTTTCTGCCTTATCAAAAAGTTTAGCCAGCTGCTTTTCGGTTTCCCCTATGTATTTTGAAACCAGCATCGAAACATCTACTCTGAATACAGGCCGTTTTGTATATTTTCCCAACAGGCTTGCTGCAAGTGTTTTTCCCGTTCCCGGATCTCCGTAAAACAGTACCCTGAAACCGGGCTTCAGTTTTTTCTGCATGTCCCATTCTTCCATCAGAATCCTGCTGCTGCTGTACCATGATTCAATACTCTGAAGTTCATCCAGCGTATTCTGAGGGAGAATAAGATCTGCCCATGAGCGACGGGTGTGAATTTGCTCTGCAGGAAAATCATTGCTCATTTTAGGCAGTAATTCTGATCCGAAAATAATCATATTAAATGTTTCCTGCGGAACAGTTATCTGGACGTTCATCAATGCTTGGTTCTGTCCTGAACCGGGAAGCATAATCATCTCATTCCTTACCAATACAGAATCTGAAGAGAAATAATCCAGTGCGTTCAGTCTGTCTGCAATGCTGTCGCCACCTAAAATATACTGTACCGTCTGAACGGTAGGAAAAAAAAGTCTTCCATTGTCATTGACCGAACAAAAATCGAACAGCGCACTGTTGGGAAACTCCAGATAGATACGCTTCAGCAATGCCGGTTCCAATGCCGGTAATAAAGCCATTAAAAGAATAATAACTTCCTGATGGGCAAGCTTTTTTTCTGAAATGTAATTTCCCAGCTGAGACCCTTGATGGTCACCTATTATAAATTCAGGTGCTCCCGTGTTAAAATCTTCGGAAGAATTATTAATACGCCAGGTAATAACATTTTCCAAATGCGTAAATAGTTTTTGTATTTGTTCTGCCTTCATTGGTTATAGTCTTTTATTTTAATCAGGACTGATTTTGCTGATTGCTGAAATAATTGTTTATTGTAATTGTTAGATCTTTAATGTAGAATGGATGAATGTGCGTATTCATTTGATCAGTGTAAAGAAATGTAACTCATATTGAAAAGTCTTACCGAAACTGCCACAGCAGTTATTTTCGAAAGTCTTCTCTTTTACTGGAATTCCTACTTTTTATCATCAATTCCGTTTTTCATGAAATATCTGCTCCTGAAAGACAATAAAAAGATCTGATGACCGGTTATTATGGATTTTGGACGAGATTCTGATATCTGCATATCAAAAAATTCCAATATTTCAGGGTAAAAAGGCTTCCTGCTACAGAGTATCTTACTCGGTTGTTAAAATATCTTGTGATCCATCTTCTGATGTTACATTGTATTCTCTGGTTTAGCATCCTAAACCTCAGCCGAAAAGCAGCTCACCAATGAGTATGAATAATTGTTGTAATACTCAGTCTTCATGGTTATTGTTTTTATGTTTTACATTTCTTTTACTGATATTTTTTCTGCATCTTACAGTATTAATGAAATTTATTTATCGAAACAAGTAAAGGGTTTATATGCTCTTACATTAATTATCTAAAAAGAGCAATGTTTTTAAGATTAAAAAGTAACCTCAGCCGGAAAGCAACTCCCATAAGAGAATCTTACCCAACTGCCGTGAGTGACAGTTGTTTTTAAAAAAGCTTCTCACAATACGAAATTCCTACTTTTAAAGAATCAATCTTACTTCTGAAAGAAATAAGAGATTTTGCAATCTTTTATTTTATTCCGATAAGATTCTGATATTTACTATTACCATCAGAAAATCTCGGTATTTCAAAAGCAAAAGGCTTCCTGAGACGGAGCTTCTTACCCGGGCTGAGGTGATATTTTTGTTATTAACCAATGATATAATTAATTACATCATTTTTTTCCCGTCCTAAAATAATTTTTATCGTAACAGGATTAGACCTGAATTTTGTTCCGTTGACATCGATCTCCAAGAGCATTTGGATGAGAGAATAAGGTTTCCTGTGATGCACTGAATATCTGAATGATCCCGGTCTGTTAAAAGTGCCTGCAGGATAGAAATCCCTGTAGTTTTCACCCGGTCTGAAATAATTAATGGGATTGATATCCAAAACCATCTCGTTTGATTTGACAGGATATTCCGATTGTCTGCCCCAGGATTCTGCATCTCCGGGAAGTTCCTGGTAAAAACCGGGACTTTTCAGAAATCCGCTTTGGAGTCTTTTCTTTTGTTTATACCGTTTTATGATAATCTTCGGCTGATATTTATCAATGTCCAGTTCGCTTGATAATTTTACGTTTAAACGTTTGTAGCCAACTTCTCTTGACAAAATATGTTTATAGCCATCGATTGGTTCCGGTGCATTACCGGTATTTTCAACATTTATATGTCCTCTGTTTGTTCTCTTCCTGTCTTCAGCGATGTAGAAATGATAATTTTTTGTTTTGCAGTCTCCTGTTGGTTTTATTTCAAGTCCGAAATTAAATTCATTCAGATGGACATAATTATCTATGAATCTTCCAAACTGGCTTTGTGTTGGATATTTTCCCGTTTCAAAATAGGTTTTGAGTTCTTCTCTCTGGGTTAATTTATTTATTTCTTCCATAATATCTTAATGTTTTTTTATGCTTATGTCCTTCGTAATGTCTTTTCAGCCGTCGATTATTTATAAATGTGGTTGAGCATTAATTGTATTTTATCTGATTTTATTTAAATTGAATTTTTTAATTAAAATAATTCCCCAACCGGAAACTACCCCATATTTGAGAAGTTTACCCAACTGCCGAAGCAATTGCTTGCTGAAAGTTTCTCCGTCATTGGAATTCCTGTTTTTTAAAGAATCAATCTGCTCCTGAAAGAAAACAACAGCCTTTTGTTACGGATTACGTGTTGTTGTATTTCCCGGGGAGATTCTGACATCTGCATATCAGAAAATCCCGGTATTTCAAGAGTAAAAGGTTTCCTGTTATTGAGGATCTTACCCGGTTGAGAATTATTTTTTATAAGATGATATAATTGCTTACATTTCGCTGATTCTGCGATTCCAGATAACTTTTCATATTGTCCGGATGGCTGATAAAGCCTGTGAATTAAAGTTCAAAATTGAGGCTTTTTTTATACTTATCAAAGTTTTTTACCTTGTCTGTTCTGTAGTTGCAGTAACCTTTATTTTACAGGAAACGAAAGGTTTATCGCTTTATTTGAAAGTTCAAAGTTGAAGCTTTTTTTATTCTTATCAAAGTTTTTTGAACTGTCTGTTCTGTAGTTGCAGTACCTGGTATTTAGTCCAGGCCGAATCTATTGTTTTATTTTGCCAGATTTTCATAGTCACATTCTATTCTCACATTTCTGACGCGGTTGATTAAACCTCCTGCCATAACATTCTGGTTTTTTTGGTTTGGCAATAAATAAGCTGTCATTAAAAGAGTTCCATTATCTTCATCATAAAGCCTGCAAGCTATAGATTTATCCACTCCACGAAGATCTGCTTTATAAAAGCATGCTAAAGAGTCTCCCAGGTCATAATGATCCGTAACCATATCTTCAGAGGTATATCTATTGGACCAATAATTCCCATATAATGCATATTGAATAAGTACATCAGTCTTGTTAACCAAAGTAAAACGTGTATGTAAATTATTTATTTTCCGATCAAAATCCTGATTGCTTATCTGTATATACAGCTTTTTATTTTCCACGGTTCCCAGATCCATTCCTTCCGGAATTCCTGGCAGATTATTTCCGAACAACCTGTTGGTTGCATAGCTATCATCAATCAGGCTGTAGAGGTAATAATACCTGTTTCCTTCTAGTTTTTCTACCTGAAATTCTTTTGTTCTGACGGAGTATGGAGCCTCACCCTGAAAAAATCTTTTTTCTTCTTTGCCGGTATTGCTGACTGTAAAAATTTGTTCTTCTCCTTCTTTTGATCTTACAAGAATAGGGAACTTCCCATTTTCAATACTAATGGTACTGTAAAGAATATATCCATTATCAAGAGAGGCCAGGTTATTGGCAAGGGTTACCATTTCTTTATTGCTCTGAACACCATCTCTAATGCTTAAAAAATCGATGAGTTCTGCAAACTGATGCTCCGTTGGATATTTACCTGTTTCAAAATAGGTTTTTAATTTTTCTTTCGTGATTATTTCGTTTGTTTCCATGTATTTTAGTATTCTGTGCTGCTTGTGATTTACAGGTCAAAATTCATGTTTTTTTTGTTCCTGTAAAAGTTTTTTGCCTTGTGGATTCTGTAGTTGCAGTAGCTTTCATTTAAAAATAATTGAAAGATTATTTCTTTACCTGAAAGTTCAAAACTCAAGTTATTTTTTGTTTTTTTTAAAACTTTTTACCTTTCAGATTCTATAGTTGCAGTAATTAGGAAATGCAGGAAGCAGAAAGTTATCATTCGGACTGTCTATAACTTCAGTCCAAACTTACATCTCACTTCAGATCAAAACAACAAAGGCTCAGATTAAATCCAAGCCTTTTATTTTCAGGTAATTGTTAAAAAATTATCTTCTGCTAATCGAGATTAAAAAAGAAAAAAACGACTGCTGCCCATTCTTTTTTCACTCCTTTTGCATAGCCGATCGTGCTGTGGCTTCTGTTTTTTACCGTTCCGTCATCCTTGATGTACCCAATGGTTGAATGACTTCTGTTTTCTACTGTTCCGTCTTTTTTAAGGTACCCTACTGTAGAATGGCTTCTGTTTTCGATCGTTCCATCGCTTTTGATATAACCAATGGTTCCGTGACTTTTGTTTTCAACAGTACCGTCATTTTTAATATAGCCTACGGTGGCGTGGCTCCTGTCTTCTATAGTTCCGTCATTTTTAATATATCCTGCCGTATTGTGGCTTTCGGATTCCAGGGTCTGTGCGCTCAGTATGGAAATATTGAGTAAAAGAAAACAAATGTATAGTGCTTTTTTCATGATCTTATTTTATTTAAATATATGAAATAATACACATACTGTCTATGTTTTGAATTATAATTTTGAATTTTGAGCCAACAATTTATAATGACTGAATTTTATTAAAAATAAGAGAATTTTAAAATAATTTACATAACATTGCAAAAAAAATTCCATGAAAATTTTCAAATTAATTTCAGTTGTTATTGTAATGGTATTCTTCGGAATTACTGCAAATGCTCAGAAAAAGAAACCGGCCACTCCTTCGAAATCGGGGCCAATAGAAATGCCTGCAGACACGGAAACCCAAGGAATACCTAATGATGAGAACTTTAATAGAATGATTACAAAAGTTAATGAAGCTGTTACTTTTAAGTATGATACAAGTTACAAAAATGCGGATGTTTACGTCATGAAAAATGGTAAGGAAACGTTGATGTATAAAGTAAAATCTAATGATACGGGCGTTGATACCAAACTAAGAGCAAGAATCTATAATAAGAAAGTGTATAGTCCGGATGGCAAACAGCTTTTATTCACTTATGAAACGGAAACCGCAGCCACCAGTTTGATAAAGATGATCTTCAGCTTCCCAGAAAAGAAATCGCTTATTCTTGATTTTTCAAAAGTATATGAAAGTGACGGTTATACGATGATTAAATCAGAAACCTTTGAGAAATATCCTATTTTTTACTATTATTCATTTTATACTAACGCAAAAAGTAATTAATTTGAAAGCTGCATTTATTTGGGCAAGATTTATTTGAATATAAAGGCGAAATTTCCGGTTGGAAATTTCGCTTTTATTTTTTACAATATATCATACTCAAAAACAAACATTTTCTCTGGATCATTGGGATCTAGTTCAGCTACAAGCACTTGATTTTCGTTTAGTTTTTCCAATCCCCAATATCTGCTGTTCTCTTTAACTGGCCTTGTTCTTAGTACATTGCCTTCATAATCTAATACATACAGCATATGCTGATAACACAGCACAATTTTATCTGCCACCAAACAACCTTTTATGTTACTGTATGCTCCTGTATTATATTTATCTATTAAATTGTTATAAAAATTAACACGATCTATAGTTTCTGGTGCTTCAAACTGAATAATCATTTTTTCTTCTGACGAATCATAAATACAAATATCACTCTTTGTTTCATAATTGTGATAATGGCACAAAATCATTTCACTATCATTGGTAATGTACAAAGTATTACTAAATGCAAGATTCCTATAAACAGATCTAAAGGAAGGCATATTTTTTAAAACCAAAATGGAAGAATATTCAGTAAGTTTAAAATCTTTTAAGTTCAATAAATAAAAGCTATTTCCATCTCTAGTTTCTATAATTATATCTTCAAAGTTAAGATTTTTAAAGAGATAAGTTTTAGGGACTTTTCTATCCTCATATCGGTCTTTAAATACAATCTTGTGTATATTTAAATTACCTTCTACACAATATAAATCGGCAGTTTGTAAATCGGTAATAAATAAGCGCCCATCTTTTTCTCTAACATCGTAGTTATCCAGATTTTCTTTAAAAGTATGGTTTAACGTTTGTATAATCGAAGCATCTTCTAAACTCCATTTAATTATGTTTTTGCTTGTTATTGTGATTGAGTTTTTATTTAAAACACCTATTAATCCCTTAGTGGTATGTATCATTAGTTTTCTTTTTCGCTGTAAATTTTTTTGCAATACTAACATTCTGCATACTGCTAATAGCTTTTTTTTACAATATATCATACTCAAAAACAAACATTTTCTCCGGATCTTCCGGATCCAGCTCTGCTATCAGCACCTGATGTTCATTTAGTTTTTCCAATCCCCAATACCGGCTGTTCTCTTTAACTGGCCTTGTTTTTAGTACCTTACCTTCATAATCTAATACATACAGCATATGCTGATAACACAGCACAATTTTATCTGCTACCAAACATCCTTTTATGTTACTGTATGCTCCTGTATTATATTTATCTATTAAATTGTTATAAAAATTAACACGATCTATAGTTTGTGGTGCTTCAAACTGAATAATCATTTTTTCTTCTGACGAATCATAAATACAAATATCGCTCTTTGTTTCACCATTATGATGGTGGCACAATATCATTTCACAATCGTTAGTGGTGTATAAAATATTGTTATATCCTGTAAGATTACCATAAGTTGATCTAAAGGAAGGCATATTTTTTAAAACTAAAAGAGACGAATATTCACCAAGTTTAAAATTCTGTAAATTCAATAAGTAATAGCCACAGTTATCTGTTGTATCTATAATTATTTCCTCGAGGTTAAGGGCTTTAAAAAGATAGATTTTAGGAACTTTTCTATCCTCATATCGGTCTTTAAATACAATCTTGTGTATATTTAAATTACCTTCTACACAATATAAATCGGCAGTTTGTAAATCGGTAATAAATAAGCGCCCATCTTTTTCTCTAACATCGTAGTTATCCAGATTTTCTTTAAAAGAATAATTTATTTCTTTTACAATTACGTCCTCTTTCAAACTCCAGTTAATTATGTCTTTGCTTGTTATTGTGATTGGATTTTTATTTAAAACACCTATTAATCCCTTAATGGTATGTATCATTAGTTTTCTTTTTCGCTGTAATTTTTTTTTGCAATACAACATTCTGCATACTGGTAATAGCTTTTTTTACAATATATCATACTCAAAAACAAACATTTTTTCCGGATCTTCCGGATCCAGCTCTGCTACAAGCACCTGATGTTCATTTAGTTTTTCCAATCCCCAATACCGGCTGTTCTCTTTAACTGGCCTTGTTTTTAGTACCTTACCATCATAATCTAATACATACAGCATATGCTGATAACACAGCACAATTTTATCTCTTATTAAACAGCCTTTTACGTTGCTATAAGTTTTGGTGTTGTATTCATTAGTCAAATTAGTAAAAAAATTGATACAAGCTATGGGTTCTGGCGCTTCAAATTGGATAATCTTTTTTTCTTCTGCTGTTATATATATCCCTATTTCGCTTTTTGTTCCATCGTAATGATAGTGGTATAATATCTCCTCGCTATCATTAGCAGAATATAAGATATTGTAGGATATAAATAAAGTGTCACTATCCATTATTGAAAAAGGTCTCATGTACTTTGAAACTAAAATAGATAAATATTTGGTAAGTTGATAATTTTTTAAATTTAATAAGTAATAACCATAACTATCTCTTGTATTTATAATTAAATCTTCAAAGTTTAGATTTTTAAAAAGATAGTTGGTTCTCAGCTTTCTATCTTCATACCGGTCTTCAAACACAATAGTTTTTATATTGAAATCATCTTCTAAACAGTACAAATCTGAAGTTTGTAAATCGGTAATAAATAAGCGTCCATCTTTTTCTTTAACATCATAGTTATACAGATTTTCTTCAAAAGTATGGTTTAACGTTTGTATAATCGAAGCATCTTCTAAACTCCATTTAATTATATTTTTGCTTGTTATTGTGATTGAGTTTTTATTTAAAACACCTATTAATCCCTTAGTGGTATGTATCATTAGTTTTCTTTTTCGCTGTAAATTTTTGCAATACAACATTCTGCATACTGCTAATAGCTTTTTTTGAAAAGCGAAATTTCAAACTCAAAATTTCACTCTATATTATTACAAGTTTTTCAAATATTCAAAATTTTCTAATTTTTCATTATATCCTACTTTTAATAAGTCATCTTTTATACTTTTTAATAATTTATGCCATTCAGATATAAAAACTTCCGTGTTAACAGTTATGGGGAAATTAGCTTCTCTAACATTTTGTATAAATAAATTCGTTTTTTTACTCATTAGTCCAGCAGAAATCCATTTAGGAGAAATAGTAATTGAATTTTTTTCTTTTTTAAAATTCCAATATGCAGTAAAACCGCTCGTTAAAAAACCAGTTTGAAATTCATTCTCATTTTCATTCAAATCTTTCAGCATGTATATGATATCATTATAAATACCGCTTATATCTCCTTTTTTATCTATATGAATAAGATAATCACCAAAAGTTATAACTATTTCTTCACCGTAGGTAGGGTATGTAGACCAAACAGCTTCACTTACTGAAATATCTTCACTATCTTTTATGCCTAATGCTTTTGTTACATTAAATTTTATTTTAAACATAATCTTATAATTTTTAGTATAAGGGTTCTGCTGTCTTACTATTCTTCACTTGGAAAAGGATAATCTTCTATTAGCGGCTGTTGGCGCATACATTTCGTCTACTTTCTCTTCAATACGTTGGCTTATTTCGCGAATTACCCCCAAAACCTCATTCAATAATTACAAATAACTAATAATTAAACGATTGTTCAGCTTGGAATAATTATAAAAAGCAAAACCTTTTAATGTTCGTTTTCATATTAATCTTCTATTTCAAAATTATGGTTGTCATAGTATTTCCAACGGAAAATATAATATGTCATCATATTTCCGTCTAAATGTATCAGACATGGAATAGAATCTCCTTCACCAATATCTTTATTCGTTTTAGAATCAATGCACTTTCCATCCACATAATGGAAATTCGCATAATAATTATTTATATCGGTTGAATTATAATCAAATACTTTACGTCTCTTAAATTCTTCAAATTCTTCTTTAGCTATGGGGAGAAAATCAGAATATCTATATATATAATTGAAAGAAACATCTTCTTCTGAATATAAAATTAGCTCCCAATTTGTTATTAATGGAATCAGGGCCTTTACGGACTGTAAACTTTTAGGATCTTTGAAGTATTGATTAACTATTTCTAACTCATCCGCGGTATAACCCCCCTTCTAATTTATTTAAATCTAAAGTTATTTTTCCTATTGTCATCTTAAATATTTATAGTTACAATTCCCTCTCTAATTTATCATTAATTCACTATTTGCCAAATCTAATGATATTCGTACAGAATTTTCCCTTTATACGTAGCCAAAGTAATATCAGAACCTTTAAATATGATCACTAGCTCAGGATGGTTGTAATGAGCTTTGCATCAACCTCTTTTCCAAGAATAACATCATTAATTAAATATCCGCCAATTATTTCCTCTGTTCATCAGCAAAATTCCAAAATGTTTTGTTAAGTTTATTTGTATGATTCCTATTGCCATATTATTATTTAAATTATTCCTAGATCTCCATTTTCATCAAGAATAAAAAATGTAACTATATTTTTCTCAAAACAAACCATACATGGCACATTTGAATCATAATAATCTTCTTTTCCTTCTGGATGTGTGAACTTTTTATCTTCGTATTTAAAATTCCCAAACATAGTTGAAGAATAATTTAATGTAGATGGTAACATTTCATTTTGTCGCAGCTTAACAAAAGTATTTTGAGAAATAATATTATACGGAGTCCTATATATTGCCGAATAATAAAAATCTTCTTCTGCATAATACACAAGTTCATCATCTACAAGCTCTGCTATTAATGCATTAATTGTTTCCAGAGAATGATCTCCTAAGAAATATTTATCAATTAATTTTTGTATTTCATCATAATAAAGTTCTGATTTTGGGTTATATAAATCCATTTGTATGATTCCTATTGCCATGTTATTATCTAATATTAATCCAAATATACTTTAATATATTTCGAACCAAGTTCCAAATTATTTTTATTAATAGTAATCATTGTTTCAGTAGCGTTAAAATTATTTATATGATTCTTATGCAAGTCATGTTTCATTTCTCCGGTTACTGGTTTTTTCTCTTTTTTGACTTTGCATTTCTTTTTCCTTACTATCAACCCAATTATTCTTAGTAAGTATTAATTTTTTATTTTTATTTTTCTAAACGTTATAGACAATCGTCGTTCTCGAGGAATTATAGTGTCTAACCATTTGTCATTTTTTACAGCTTTTATACCATGTTTCCAATTATACCTTGCCTCTCCCTTTAATAATAAAATACTTCGAGGATTTAACAGTAATTCATATTTTTCTTGGTCTTTTGAGAATTGCATAATACATTGAGATAATAAACTTATGGAAATTATTATATCTTCAAAACACGGTATACAATCTATATGGCTCGATATCCCTTGACCGGGTTGATATTCATTAATAATAACCTGATCAAAAGAATTTTCAAGATTAAAATCTGTTTTAATCTTTTGCTCCAATAAAACAAGCCAATCAGGTAATTTGCCGATTTTTAGATTTTGATCAATATTTTTTTTCTTATAATCATAAATATATCCATAATGCTGAACTCTTCGTTTTAAATTCGTATCCCATTTCGCATGATCTATTTCTGATAAAATTAATTTCCCTTCTTCTATACTTAAGAAGTCATCCTGATAAACAAGACCATTTATCATATTATTCTTCAACTTCAATGGTTAAAATATATCTTAAAAAGTTTGTGAAATTTTTGTAAACAGGCTTATATCCGGCTTCTAATTCATTAGATGACCATATTGAATTTTCATCTTTCTTTGTCGCGTGATACCCATAAAAAATCGTTTCATCAATATTATCAAACCTAAGATCCGCTAATAGATATATATCTGCATCATTAAGTAACGGAGATGTAAGAAGACTGGGATTTAGCCAATCATCGAAACCAAAAATCCCTATATTAAAACTATTTCCATAAATGTTACATCCTCCATATTCGCTTAAAAAGTAGAAATATGCATTATCTTGTATAAACGGGGTTTCTTTAATGATACCAACTGTTTCTTCTTCCCAAAAATTTTCTATCTTTTTATCATTTCCAGTTTCAACTTTATATTTTGCACCTATATCCTGCATAAGCTTATCTACTTCAATAATCATAAAATATTCTATTTATTTTTTAAAAATTAAAGTTACACCTTTTCCATCTCCCATTGAGCCTGCAGATCTTTTTGTGTCATTTTATGCTCATATCCTTGAAAATTTTTACTATCAAACATTTTTTTACATTCTAAAGTAAAACCAACAGCTTGTTCTTGAGGTTTCCATCTCTTCACATAATCTTCCGTTGAAAGACTTAAAATAACTTTTCCCTCTTTATTTACTAGTCTGTTTGCTTCATTGAAAAAATCTTTAAGCAACTTTTTATTATTTATCATATTACCTCTTTTCTCTTCTAAATCCATGTAATCAAAATCTTCTTCCAGTTGTAATGCTAACTCTGTTTTAGCTATTAATTTAATAAACGAATTAACTACATTAGGATCATTATTTCCCTTTAAAATTCATCGATTATTTGTTTTTGTTGATCAAAAAAATTCCAAAAAAGATTTTTCAAATCTTTTTTCAATTTACTAATTGTCATATTTATCATTGTTTTTAAATATCAACTCAAAGATATTCCGCTTTTTCATTAGCCTCAAGTTTTGCATCATTTTTGCCATCTTTATTATCATTTGTAAGCTTTATGCGATCATTCTCTAATTTGTTAAATTTATTATTTAAAGGCAATACTTTGTTCTGGTGGTGTGCTATCCCGGCATTTACACTTTCCTCTTCACTCTTTGTTTCAGCAGCTTTTTTAGCATTGCTTAAGTGGGCTTAAAACATGGTCATCTTTACTTTGCATATAGAGCTTAGCGTTCTTGCCTTCACCTTTAAAGTGAAGTGTGTGTTTAGCATTTCCTACATTTTCAAAAGTGATTTTATCATTCCACCATTCAACACCTTTACTAATTTTTCCGTGCTCTTTTGCTTTCTTATCTTTCTTGTCAGCAACCAAAATTTTGCTTAACAGTTTCCCTGCCTTACCTTTCACAAAATTCCACAACTTCACAATCGCATTCTCAATACTTTGGCGTATTTTTCGGATAACACCCAAAACCTTATCAGCCAATCCGCCAATTCCCAGTAATGAGTTTAAAAAGCCAATTAATATAGGAACTGCTTTACCCAATGCATTTTCTATGGATTCACAACGGCACTTACATTTCCGCTGGCAATGGCTTTGATTTGAATATAAAAAAGCGAAATTTCTGGTTGGAAATTTCGCTTTTTTATATTAATCTTCTATCTCAAAATTATGCCCATCGTCAGGATTCCATTCAAAAATATAATAAGTTATCATAGTACCATACGAAAACTCTATTAAACAAGGAAGAAAAAATTCTACTTCGCGTATATTTTTTCCTGTGGCAATATCTATACATTTACCCTCCTCATACCAAAAGTTGGAGTAGTAGTTTGGTGATACTTCTTTAAAAGGGTCTATTACTTTATGTTTGATGAATTCTTTCAACTGCTCTTCTGATACTGGATTATATTCGCATTCTTCATATAAAGCATAGTATGAAAATTCTTCATCCACAGATAGTGTTACTTCAGTTCGTGCTATTATTTCTATTACTTGTCTGACAGTTTCTATTTCTTTATTTCCATTTAAATACTGATGAATTACTGCTAGCTCATCATTATTTAAATGATAATATAAATCATTTAATTGAATTTCTATTTTTCCTATGATCATATTTTTATGATTTTTTTAAAATTTATAATACTCCTGGTAATTTTCCGTTAAATTCGCCTTGGGCTAATCCTATAATAATACTTCTGGTAGAAGTCCCTTCTTGTGGTATGATGCTATATGCTGCAAGTGAAGCATCAAAACCCTTAAAAAGAATTACTGGTTCCTGATGATTGTACAGCGATTGTTCACCTAAATCTTCTCCTAGTATATAGCGAGTTCTATTAAAATACAATATTACTTTATTTGCAACATCTACAATTTCACTATTTACGGTATTTATAACACTATCTCTTCTGTTATCTACATTTTCTCCTATTGTTTCTTGCATTGAATGTAATTTGATTTTAAGATTAGGGTATTCATTATTATTTAATAAGGCAGCAATACCATTCGTTATAAGTATGAGAGAGTCGTTTTCTTTGTCTTCTACCTTATCATCTAATTGTTCTGCTTTTTTAACTTCATCATTGGATGCGTTTTGCTTTTTAGCCTTATCCAATGCTTTATCTGTTTCTCTTGCATCCTGACTAGTTTCTAGATATTGGCTTTTAGCTTCAGACAATAATGCTTTTGCTCTTGCTTGTTCTTCTTTCGGCAATGCATGCATTTCACTTTCCCATTTTTTCAACCTGTCACTTACACTCATTGTTGTACTCGCCACCATTACCTCAACACTATTTCCTTTTGTAGTTATCCAAAGCTTATGTTGTTCCCCATCAGCAGAAAAGTTTATTACTGTTCCTACTTCACTATCTTCAAGCTTTTCATTATTTTTAGCCTTTTTCACACTTTTCGTCATCTTTCTTTTTTTTGCTAACACCTAACCTATTCAACAGTTTTCCAGCCTTTCCTTTCACAAAAGTCCAAAACTTGACGATTGCATTCTCAATACGCTGTCTGATTTTTCGGATAACACCCAAAACCTTATCCGCCAAGCCGCCAATTCCTAATAAAGAGGCTAAAAAGCCAATTAATACAGGAACCGCTTTACCCAATGCATTTTCTATGGACTTGGCGACGGCACTTACGTGTCCGCTGGCAACGGCCTAATTTTTAAATACAAAAGCGAAATTTCCGTTTGGAAATTTCGCTTTTTATTTTGAGTTATTAATTGTTCAATAATATTGTTGATATGATTATTGAGGCAGAATGAAAGATGTTTCATCCAAAATATAAAAAATTAAATTATTCTTATCTAAATGAACTAAACATGGAATATTTTTTTTTAGATAATTTTCTCCTAGTTCAGAATTAACAAATATATCATTTTCATAATCAAAATTTACATACATATTCTCTGAATATTGAAGAAATTGTGGTAACAATGCATTGTTTTGTAGTTTTACAAAAGTGTTTTGAGATATGATATTATAACTTGTTTTACACAAACTAAAATACATAAACTCTTCTTCCACGTATAATATTAATTCATCATATACGACTTTATTTATTAATTCATTGACTAAATTAATATCTTGAATACCCGACAAATAGTTATTTATTATTTCTTCGTTCTGAGTAATAAAATATTCTGATTTTGGATTGTTTAAATCTATGATTATTTTTCCCATAATATTATTTTTAAGATATCAAATATACTATTTATAAAACGCCCTCCAGCTTCCCGTTAAGTTTCCCGTTACCTAATGCAATTACAATGTCCCTCGTGGTAGTGTTTTCAATAGGAGTAATTTGATATGCTACCACCGTTTCATCCATTGCATTGAATATTATAACTTTTTCCTTTCCATCATATTTTGTTTGGCTAGGAACATCTTCACCTAAATGTAGCTAGTTTGTGCATAATTAATATGAACCCTATTATATTTTGCCATCTCATTCATTTTAACACTTCGTTATAGAACTTCACTTTTATCTTTGTAGTAATTACAACAAATAAGGTCTTGCCCTTTCCTTTATCTGCTCAAGCCGATCTTGATGATAACTAAAATCTTTTTCAGGAAAAAGTATTGGTAAATTTTTTGTTATTATTTCCAATTCATCTATTAAATACTTCAATCTTGGGCTGTCTAAGTCTTTGTCTTCAATTGGATTGTTGATTAATATGCCAGACCTTAATAACATTTCTTGATTTTGTTTGATAAGTTCATCTATATCCACATAAAAATACTGCCAGTAACTAACCGCACAACTATCTATCAAAGCTTGAATATAGTCTTCTAACGATATATTCATTTTAATACGTATACCTTCATCAAAAAAATAAATATCCAACGGCCACTTAGCATACTCTCTATAGAAACAACCCCTTCCTCGCTGGGACATATGCTTACGCATTTCACTGTCATTAAATGAATATAAATTTTCCACTAATTTTTGTGCATGATTGAGTGGATTTTCCTTTAGCCATTCATCTTGAATTCCACAGAGAGAATTATATATCAGAAAAGATGTTCCTCCATTGATGTTTTCTTTTACTTTAGGAATAAATTTATTATTCCATTTTATTGCAAGAGAAGTTAAACCTAATATTCTTATATCATCGTCATTAAATTCAATACCAGCTTCATCAGAAATTTTTTTTTGATACTTTTGAAGAAATCTATCTGTTAAATTAAATTCTTGAGGAAAAAGAGATTCTTTATGTAATTCTATTAAATCATTTGAGCTTAATTCATTAAAAAGGGTTACCAGTTTTTTAAATAAATTTTCCATATTTTAAAACTTAATTTTTTTACTTTTTGCCAAAATATTAATATTTTTATCTAAATCATATCTTCTACTAATGTTTTTTGCTATCAAATAATTTCTATTTTATTTTCAAGATCTTCTATCCCTTTTATTTCACCAATATTTTTAGCATTTCTTATGTCATCAATAAATACATCATCTAATTCAGGTTCCATCAGTTTGATAGTTGGTCCGCCAATATCATTGATGTACAACGCCGGGTTTTCTCCTAACATAGGAATTTTTCCTTGACCGAAGGAACATTTTCTGGAGTAGAATACTTTTCTAATTTTCCGTTTCATACTTTAAGTATGCCATTGAAACTATCCATTTTTTTCGGAAAATGCTGCATATCTTCATGCCCTCCGCTCCACCATTCAGTTACTTTTGTTTCATAACTTTAAAATAGCACTTTTATCTTTAATGGCATTTTTAGCTTTGCTTTCTATTTCAGTTTCCATTCTTGTATTCACACCCGTACGAATGGGAACCAAGTTCCAATTTTCACCTGGACCATGTAATTCTTCACTTAATAAATGCCCACGGACCCAATCTTTGTTCGTTGAATGCAAACGCAACTGTTGAGCGTAATTCCAACCCGGTGGACTTGCATTTCCTGGATCAGAACCAACAAAATTTCCCTCTAACCAAGTTAACGGATGAGCAATTACATGTCCTTTTCCTTTTTTCATAACTACAGTTGGAATTTCATCCCTATCATTATGATTAACCTTATTCGCTTAAACAAATCCACCATATTTTTGCGCGCTTTTCGTAGCTCTTTAACTTCTTATCCATAAGAATAGAGTTTTTCTCAGTAGCTTTTAAATTTTCCAGTTCATTTTCTAATGGTAATATTTCTTGATTATAATATTGTTGTGCTGTCAAAATATTAGCTTCTTCAGCCCTATCTTTAGATTCCCTAGAAACTATCTTACGCTCTTCAAGTTTTTCCAATATAGGTTTAGGATTTTTACTAGCAACATATAATTGGAAATCATTCCCTTTTTTCTTATAATACATTTCATGATTACCACCATCTTTAGATTTAAAATCATCGATATCATTACTCCAATACAGGTAACCATAAGCTTCTTTTTCCTTATCTTTATTTTTTCTCTCTCTTCCCAATTCCTTACTTTCCTAATAAATTGCCAGCCTTCCCTTTCACAAAAGTCCAGAACTTCACAATCGCATTCTCAATACGCTGTCTGATTTTTCGGATAACACCCAAAACCTTATCCGCCAATCCGCCAATTCCTAATAAAGAGGCTAAAAAGCCGATTAAAACCGGAACCGCTTTACTCAATGCATTTTCTATGGACTTGGCAACGGCACTTACATTTCCGCTGGCAATGATTTCAAATGTAGAAGCGAAACTTCTATTTAGAAATTTCGCTTCTACATTTATTTTATTAAAACATTAATATTCTATTCCAAATTCTTTTAAATCGGGATCTATTTGCGGGAAAATTATCGGAAAAAAGCGCTTCATAAGTTCGTAACTTGGTGATTTTTCTTTTAAACAGTAAGTTAAATTCCAGTAATTAAAACATTTTGCTTTATAGGCTAATTCTAAATATTGTTCAAAATTAACTTTCATATCGTGCAATGCTTCCGGAAAGCCTCCGAAACCTGTATATAGATACACATTGTCTATTAACTTCCCGTTTTCAACTTTCATACAGGCTACAGCATATTCATTAAAATCTATGGGACGTAAATCTCCCCCATTTAAACCTAAACTTATTGCTGCATCGTACATACCAGTAGATTTTACATCCTCAATATCAATGATGTTTTGTATCTCAGAAATATTTAAATTACCACTCAACAATATTTTTACTGCTTCCCAACTGTAACCGTTGTCTAAATATTCTTTTTTTATCCACGGATCTTCTTTAAATAGCGCTTCTCTTTCTTTACCATTTCTAAATCGCTCATCAACAATTATCCATGTTAGTGATAACATTGCAGCTTGACTATAAAAATCCATTAAGCTTTTAGGAAAAGTCAAACTCTTTTCTTTTAGCATTAATTCTAATCCTTCCTTAGAAATAATATGGCTAGGTTTACTTACTGCACCAGGACATAATAACGAGTCACTTCCTTCAATTTCCTTATAGTATAGCTTATCTATGAGTTCTTTGTTAATATCTATCATATAAACCTCAATTTATTTTCTATTGTTAATAATCTTAAATTCTCAATATGTGAATCTTTTGCAATCCCTGACATTCTTTGTTTAACATCACTAATTCTATCAAACATTCCATTTTTATTGCGCTCATTTACCAACTCCTTAAAGAAACTACTCATTCCCGAAACACCATTTGCTTTAGCAACTTCTTGTAAACGTTCCGCGCTTTCTGTATTGATGTTTACTGTATAAGTCTGCGGTATTTCAAGTGCCTGGACATAAGTATTAGATACTCCTTTTCGTTGACCATTTGATAAATCATACTCTCCAAATTCGACTTTTATATGTGTTGGGAAATCGCCTGAACCATACGTTAAGCTGGTTTCATAAAAGTAAGATTTATTGTCTTTTCCTGCAACAGCTTTTTTCGCTGGATTTTCAACTGCCAACTCCATACCTTTGTTAATATCTTTATGTGCAGGGAATAAATTCCATTCAACACCCGGTCCATGTAAATGATGATTTAACAAATGGGCTCTTACCCAATATTTTGAACGAGCTTCTGGTTCTATTTTCTCCCATCCAACAGGAACACTGCTTCCTGGTGAAGAGCCATGAGTATTTCCTGGTATTTTGGTTAAAGGCTCTGCAATAACTCGTTTAGCTTTTTTCCCATGCATTGTATAAGCAACTTTAGTGGTAACTAATGAAGTATTAGCCTGCTCTACTCCAATAATTTTAAATGATGCTGCCATTGATCTCAAAATGGTCTTCATTGCATTATACTCATCTTTTACATTAGCACTATATTTTTTATCCTGTTTACCTTTATACTTGGAAAGTTCTTGTCCAAAATTACTTTTATCAGCAATTAATTTATTAATTGCTGCTTGTTTCTTAGAATAATCACTTGATATCTTATTTGCATGAATTTCTTCTTGCTTTTGTCTTAATAATTCGTTAAAACCTATTCTTGTACTGTAAACCGCTAACTCACCTTCATTTTCAAATTTCAATTTATGTCCCCCATCAACGTTTATTTTTTCTTCATTATTTCTAAGTTTGGCAAATAATTTTTCTTTTCCATCGGGAATAGTATCATACTGTTTTTTATCCGACCTAAGTTTGCCAACACCAATTTTTCCAAGCAATCCTTTAGCCTTCCCTTTCACAAAAGTCCAAAACTTCACAATGGCATTCTCAATACGCTGTCTGATTTTGCGAATTACGCCCAAAACCTTATCCGCCAATCCGCCAATTCCTAATAAAGAGGCTAAAAAGCCGATTAAAACAGGAACCGCTTTACCTAATGCGTTTTCTATGGATTTAGCCACGGCACTTACATTTCCGCTGGCAATGGCTGCAACGCTGTCGATGAAGGCCTTAATCAGCTCCATAATCTGTGCGGCACGCTGGATGAAGAATTTCACCACATCAATAATCGCCATGGCAGCTTTTATAAATGCTCCTACCGGAGTCAGCAAGCCCATCACCCATTTGATTCCCGCCTGGATTACCTGGGTCTGGATCATGTCCATAATGGTATCCATGATCGTGGCTTTCAGGTCGGCAAACTGGTCTTTGAGGTGTTCCCAAAGTCCGGCAACACCTTCTTTACGGACAATCTGAACCATTTCAACTCCTGTTTCCAGAGCTTTCATTACCGGCTCACCAACAACTCTCAAACCGATAGCTCTGATTCCGTTCCAGGTCAAACCAAGCACCTGTGTGGTGATTGAGAAAATTCCTTTGAGGGAAAATATATCTTCCGGCATGGTAAGGTCGATACCTTTTGTTGCACCGGTAAGCCAGGTGAAGAAGCCGGTTTTAAGGTGGGTCCAGATATTGGCCCCGAAATTGGCAAATCCCTGCCCGACGCCTGCAATAAGATTTTTAAAGAAGCCTATAGGATCTGCTATAATGGCCATCACAACATCTGCAATTCCTGACAATAAATTGGTAAGCGTATTCTTAATTTCAATGATAAAGGCAAATACACCGCTCAAAGCGTTGAGTGCTTTATTTATGAAGCCGCTGTTTTGGGCTTTCAACTCTTCAATTCTGGCATCGATACTTGCTACGTTTTCGGCATATTTTTTAGCTAATACATCGATGAGCGCATCTTTTTTACTGTTCACGCTTTCTTCCAGCGCATTGAATTTATTCTGAATTTCAGCAATGGCATCTTTACCTATTTTACGCAGGCTTGGCGATAAGCTGTTGACGTAGGTCTGTACGTCTTTTTTACCTTTGGCAATTTTCGCCTTAGCAGCATTAAGCTGATCGGTAACATGGGTTGCAATTTTGTCGATATGCTGATCCATGGTTTCAACATATAATGCTTTACCACTTACAAAATATTTATTGACCTCATCGGGAAGTCCGGTAGCTTTATCCCATAGCCATAATCCGGCAGTCGCTAAAGCGCCGTATTTGGCATAAGCATCACCGTAACGCTTCTTTTTGTATTCTTTCATTCCCTTGTCTACATGATCTTCAAATGCTTTTTTGGCAATCTTGCTACCGTAGTCGAACATCTCTGCAACTTTCTTATCGAGATTATTTAAAATGGTATCAACCTCTGTTTTGGAGCTGTTGTAAATGCTGTTGATGCGATCGGCTATTTCTTTTCGTTTCTGGCTGTCTTTGTTTGCCGTATTTTTTTGATCGCCGTGTGCATGATTCAATCCGCCTTTACGGGCATTATGCATTCCGCCAATATGTTGAACAGCCTGTGATTGTGCCTGGTCACGGGTTTTTGACAGTTCGGTATTTTCTGTTTTCCTGAATTTCTGTGTTGCAGCAGTACTTTCTGTTTTAGCCTTATTTTTTTCGTCTAAGGCTTCCGTAAATGAAGGTTCGTTGGAGTTGGCGAGCATTTTATCTGTTACTCCGTGGGTCTTCATCTCGCTGTCAATGGTATTGGTTTCTTCCTGCAGCGGTTTTTCCACGTTTGCAGCATCTCTTTTGTGAGGCATTGCTTTTGTTACATTGGGTACACCCGGAGCTTTTCCGGCATTAGGTGTCGGCATTTTGGCAACGGAGCGAACAGGTTGTGCCCCAATATTAGGTTTTGCTGCGGTAGCTGAAGCAATATCATTGGTTGCTGCATTCTTTTCATTCTTAACATCGGCAACCGCATTTTTATTGACCTGCTGGATATTGTTGTTTTTCTCGAAATCATCGGCTTCTGCTTCATCTTTTGGAAGTCTGATTCCTTCAATTTTCTTCTTTAATAAAGCTTTAAAATCTTCTTTGCTGAATGTTCCGGGTTTTTGGGCATCCATATGATCTACTTTACCTGCCTGCGCCATACTTTCGCGTTCGTTGGCAGGTGAAGGAGCAGCGGCCTGTGCAGCATCGCTTGCTTTTTGTGCCGGTTCATGGCTTTTCTGGGATTTTGCGGTAGCGGTTATTTTACCACTTAACTGTGTAAATTCAGGATTGTTATGGGCATTCGGGGAAGGTGCCGCTTCAATGCTTTGCTCCTCTCCTTTATCTTTAGTTTCGGCTGCAGGTTTTCCTTCTGCCTTCTGTTCAGGTTTGGCAGATGTTTCAGGCTTTGCTGTTTTTCCTTCATCAACTTTTTTGGTTTCCTGATATACTTCAGCCTGCTCCTGTAATGTTTTTGGAGTATAATTACCTGATTTAAGGTTTTGATAATCTTCTATCTGGTTAATGTTCAGGGTAGCCATATAGTCTTTTTCCATCTCCTTGGTTTCGGGATGGTTGATATCGCCGGTCTTCTGCAAATTTTCCTGAAATCTGCCGTAAGAGATTTTCGAGCCCTGATCATAAATATTTTGCGAACCGTGAACGGCCGCCGGTGTACCATTTAGGCTAACCTTGCTATCATCAGGTGTGGCGGGCCCTGGGTTGCCGAATGGATTTTCAGACTTTCGGGTTTGTATAGCAGCGACTTCTATCTCTGACTGAGATACGACCACCGGATCTTTCTGCTTTTTATTCTGGTTCTGGTGGTTTTTGTTGTCTGCTTCTACAGGTTTTGCTACTTTCATGATTTAGTTTTTTTTATTCATAATTGATGTATAATGTCATACAAAACGCAATTCTTCAATTGCGTTTTATACACCTGTTGAATGTAAAATCTGACCCGGTGCGGGTGATTTTTTTAAGAATTTATGTAATAGAAGTGGCATTTTTGTAATAAGAAACAGGTAATGACTGCACCACTTCTTTTTTCCTCCTGTGTTTTTTGAGTTTTAAATTCTGTGGTTCAAAAATCTTATTTTTTGATGAGAATGTATTACTTTTTAAGCGATGGATTCTGTAGTTGCAGTAAGTAAGGATAAGGCGTGACGCCGGAAGCGGGATGAAGATGCTGATAGATTGGTGTGGTTCGGGAACAATACAGCATTGTTTTTTTATTAATGGTTTTTACATTGATTTCTCCGAGAGGAATTATCTTGTAAATGCAAAAACTCAGGCCGGTTTGTATTCCGGCCCTGAGTTTACTTTTAAGACAGCATTGTTGTCATTTTTTCATAAAGTATTAATTTTATTTTGTAATAAATTATTCTTTATTTTCTCTAGGAATAATTTCACCACTAGAGTTATACGTATATTTTTTTTGGAAACTTTCTCCCGTTTCAGGATTTCCGTTTCTTGGGTCTACGCCATATTTTAGTATATACTCATATACGGTAGCAGGTTCAAATAAATTACCGTTAAACTTTTTTGAGTCGTAAAATCCTATTGTATCCTCATCTTCTTTTTTTCTTTCCTCTTCGGTTAAGGATGCTCTTCTTTGGGATTCCATCTCGTCTCTTACTTTCCATTTAAGCTGACTTAGCTGGGTGTTGTGGTCTTCTGATAAGGCATCAAATATAGCTCTTCTCACTTCTCCTTCTTTTTGGTACAGCATAACTTTCTGTAGTAAAGCATCGTCTAAGACTTCGGGTAAATTATTGAAATCTACATAAGGCAACGTTTCATTTCTCTCATTCCGGTACTTTTTAGCTTCTTCAGAGGTTTTGTAAGCAAGATATTGTTCTTGCTGATGAGGTTTCAGACTGTTAAAGACTTCATCAAAAATGAGATTATTTAAATCTTCAATGTTTAATAGTAATTTTAATTTGAATTCAGATAGTTCATTTTTAATGTATGCAAAGTCATCTATAGCGAAAATCATATTTTTATTTTATTGGTTTTATTAAATATCAGCTTTTTCGTTTTTTAACTTCTTAACTCAATAATTTCTGACAGCACTGCTTTATACAGATTTTCTCTTAATGCGGTGAGTTTTTCATTTGCTTCAGTATCAACTTTTCCGTCCTTATAGAGTACCAAATCGTTGAATGAACCCATACCTCCATATAATTCCTTTATACTTGAAACAGCATCCTCTTTGTGTGTAACATATAGATTTCCAAGCTGTATAAAAGCTTTACTCTTTTCGTGGTTTGCTTCTTTCAATAATTTGCTTATTTCCAGGCAATAGTCTTTAATTGTCATATTTCTTTATTTTAAAAGATAACTTTTTAAAACCTCACACCAGTAATTTTCATGACATATATATTTTGAGTTGTCGGTTTTTTCTTTTCAACATTTTTAAATAATTCAATTGATTTTAGCGGGAATAACTGGGTGCCAGTATCATAATTTCTAAAAATTGTTTAATATTTCTTTAATTTTTTTTATCGCCTGTTCTATGGTCATTTAGATCGACAGTTATGATTATCCCCTAAAAAGACGATTGATAATCTTTTGCATTTTTTTATCTTCCGGAACAACGCTTTTTAATAGATTCATTTCTCTTATGACGATTTCTAAATCTATATCAGATCCATCATATATTTTTCTTGAGCCAATTTCAATTCTTAATTCTATTAATTGATTGATTACGTCTAAGGTGAAACTGTAAAAAGGTTCCTGTCTTAAGCTATTTGGAAAATCATGCAATAATGTATCAGATATATTTAATAGTTGCATGTAATTTTTAATCGGATCACTTTCCTGGAACGATTTAAATTCTTTTATCAGGTTTTCGATATTATTCATACAAATTATTTGTAATATTTTATGGCATTTTAGGTTTTACTTTTGCAATTTTTTGCATGAATTATTGTAAAGAGATCTGGATTAATATTTAATTTTACTTTAATCTTAATATTATATTTTGGTTTTTAAAATCTAACAAATTTTTATCAAAAAAACCCTTATAAGAAAAAGATCTATTTTTAGTTTTAATTTCAGATTTATCTAAAGGTAAGTTTTCATTTTCAAATTCAATTGTATCGAAATAAATATCATTAATAAAAATATCCCATTGTGACTTGTCATTAATAAAAGTATTAATATTCTCAGCTTCACCAGTAAAAAATGTTTCATCAAAAGACATATTAAAAATGCTATTTAATTTTAAAATTTCTTTTTTCATATGTCTATGTTATTTCACGATATTTAAAACCTATTTCTAAATAATTATTTTAATTTAAAATGACAGCAATATTATCGCCATGAATTCATTTGATAATTATAATAGTTCATATTCATATCGTTAATTCTTTCTTCAAGAGCCTTAATGCCGATCTGCAGATATTTTTCTTTTTCAAATTCGTTCAAGATATGGATAACATCAAATCCCGGAGCAGGTTTTGGGATAGGCACAGATAATGTGATACTATTGTTTTCTTCAAAAATGTAATAATGCCAATCTTTTTTTTCTAATTCTTTTCTCACAGTAATAATTTAAGGTTTTTAGTTTCAGTTAGCTTTTAATTCTTAAAATAACAAATATGGATGATATATTATTACTATTTTTCTGCTTCTTCTATATTGAATTTAATTCTATCATCTTCGTTGATGAGGAATTCAAAAGTCTCTTTATATGTATTGAAATTATTTTTATCATAATGTACAATTACGGGAAAGAGCTGGCTTGCCTGATAGTATCTTTTATTTTGCAAAGCTTCCTGCATGGCCTGCTGTATTTCATTTAAAAGCGACTTGCAATTTTTCTTCAGAAGAAATTCTTTCAGGCCTGATTCGAAAAATTGAGTACCGTAAATTCCCAGGAAATGTTTAATATAAGGATAAAGTTCCTGCTCCGGTTTTCCATTGAGTGCGGCAATGTACAGGGCATTTGCAATGACATCGTACACATTATCTTCACCGTGTATTCTGTGGGGTTCAAAAGTTTCTTTTTCAGCCCATTTTTCGGAAATGAAGCGATCAAGCTGTTTAAATCCTTCCGGTTCTGCCCAGGCGAGTAAAATAAGCATTGCCTGATAAGCAATATACCGATCTTCATTGTGAAGCAGCAATTTTAGCTTTTCAGTTCTTTCAGCATCTCTTTTTTCAAGAAGCTGCACTTCTTTGAGATTGTATCCTTCCTCCCCTTCTTCGTTGTAGTGGTACAGGAGCTCGTGTATTTCGTTTTTCATGTGATTAGATTTTATTATGTTTTAAATAGTAACCATTTCCAGTTTGGTTTTTTGTAAGTTGATAAACAGTCATTAAGAATATTCTTACAATAATTCTAAGTTTTGTCTTACGACGTAAATTCCGAATCCAATTGTCATTTACACCTAATGATTTATTCTATCTGAAAATACCTTGCATTTTTTCGAGTCCAAAATCTTCTGCATAATAACGCAAATCATCCTGTTCATTTTTACTATCGGAATAATATAAGATATAATTAAACTCTTTTTTATAATTTTTTATCATAAAACTTAATCCTCCATTGGAATTACGTTACCATTTTTATCTCTCTTTCTTCTTACTGACGCTAAATCCTGATCAGATAAATATCGAGAATTAATAATCCTATTTTTTAATAATTTGGGCAACTTATATTCTTTTTCCAAATTTTCTACAGACCCGTAGCTTAATTTATCGTCTACATCTAAATTATAAACAGACATCTTTTCTTTTTCATTTTTATACAATTCAAAATCTTCTTTTGAAATGAAAAAAATAATAACATCATGTATATTTTCCATATCTTCAACCTGAAAACATTTTGCTACAAATTCTTTGCTTAATATTTTTGTTTCTCCTTTCCATTTATTTGAAGGAGTGACAACATATTTTGATTCTAAGAGAAATAGTTTTCTTAAATTTTGAACCGTAGAATCATCATACTCAAAATCAAATGGCCATTTTTCATCAATTCTATCAATTTCAGGAATAAATTTTATATAAATTCCTAATTTAGAATTTATAATGACATCGAAAATATCAATTACTAAATCTTCAGGATACACTTCATTATCTACTTCATCTAAAAAACTAATATTAAAATTATATTTTGGTATTAAGTGCATATTATTTAATATTAAGCAAATAGGTTATATATTAGTTCAAAATATTATTTGATTAAATAACTATTTCCAACATATTAGATGTTGTACCTAAAATGCCAAAAGTGATATAAAACTTTTCATCTTTAGGAATTTTAAACGAAATTCCTTTAAAAAATAAAATCAGATTATTATTTTCTTTTAAAATCGAAGCTGATAATTCATATTTTTTTGTCTCATTTGGAAGCAGTTTATCAGGATTAGTTTTAAGATTACTGTGGACTGGAGAAATAAAAGCCCTCTCATAAGGAATTAATTTTTCATATTTTGTATTGAGAATATTTATTCCATTTCTAGCCAATGCACCGGTGTCATTTACGAAGTAAAACTCTTGCTCTTCACTACTATAATTCGTTATATTAAAATATAATATAAAATTATTATTTATAATTTTATATGAAATATCCAAATCTATTTCCTTTGTATTCATTGATTTTAAAGATTTCCATGTTTATTTAACAAACTTCTAAGGGTTATTATAGTTTTTCAGCTTTTCACAATTTTTAAGGAATTGCACATTTTCATGCTTTAATTAAAAATAATATTGTTTATGCTTCTATTCTTTGATAGCTAAGAGATATTCTTATAATAATCTTTTAAGTTTTTTCTTTACAATTTAAACTCTGAAATCCAATTTTCATTTACAACTAGTTGTTTATTCTTTAAAATATCATTTAAGTAATTAATATCTATTGAATAATCAGAAACTACATAATCACTTTTTGAAAATTCAGAATATGATTTGTAAATAAGTTCTCCCTCATACGAATAACTGATTACTATTTCTTTAGCTCCATTTTCTTCATTAATTTTAATTAGTTGTTTACCGTTTATCGAATTTTCCCAATAAAGATTTTCATTTAATTCAATATCAAAATTAATATTAACAATGTAAGTGAATACTTTCTTTTTGATATTAACAGAAAAAACAGGAAAACAGTATTTATATATTTCTTTTATATTATTTTCTTCAACAAAGGATTTAAATTTCCCAATATGTAAATCTTTGGCTTCGTTAAATAATTTATCTATTTCGTTATTATTCATAGTTCAAGTTGTTTTCATAGTATTTGATCCATTTTAATCTATCAATTTCTGATCTAATTAATATATCGTCTGTAGGTAAACTACCAAAAATGTAAGGCTCATCCACAGTATTGCCCCAAATTGCACTTCTTTTCTGATTCATCATGTCCAAAAATGGCCTATCTTTAGGACCCGGAGTTATGCTGCTTCCAGGTGGGTGGGTATGACCGGAGAATTTGCCATATTTTCCTTGAGTTAATTCATCTAAGAATTTCTGATTAGGAACTTTTATTACGTTATTCTTACCTCTCATAATTAATCTTCTTGATCCTAAAGTAAACATATTAAACTCATCACCTGTTACATTTGTAAGCTTTAGCAGATCTTTCATCGAAACACCTTTTTTCGGTAAAAAAGCATAATCTCCAGACTTCGGCAATTTCTCCAAGATGGATAATTGTCTCTTTTTTAAAGAACTGACAAGCTCTAATGAATAATCTCCAACTTTTTTGCGATCAGATGTATTAATAATATTTCTCTCTTTATTTAAAGTCTGTACTTCATTAGCATCTTGAATAGATTGTGATAATTTTTTTCTAATACTTTCTCCATTTTGAGATGAAATGTTTTCAAATATATCACTTTTCGTAGCTTTCACCTTAAAATACTCAGAAGGAATTTCGCCTTTAATTAAAATTTCCTTATCCCGAACACTATTGTTAAGATCTCTTACGGCATCATCTACTCTTTTTTGATTTTTAGGCGTTGGATTTTCCTCAAATCTTTTCATCGCCTGATCTATTTTGGTTTGCAGTTCTGCCTGTACTTTTTCAGGTCTTAAAACCTCTACTTCACTTATTTTACCTGCAGCAATGTCCGCTTCCAGTCTTTTGATGTCCACTTCAATCACATTGTCGCCATACGTTTTGCCAATACCCGGACCTTCTTCGGAGAAAGAAGTGTAAGGACTTTTGCTTTTCATCGGCTCACTTCCTCTTACATGGTCCGAAACAGTAGCACTCCCGTTTTTATCAGCAGGCGTTAGATTGCCTTCTTCATTAATATGAGATTTAATTCTTCCTTCTTTTGATCCTTTAGGAGAATAAGGAGTGTTGTCCTGTCTGAATACGCTTTCTTCAAATGTATTTTCTTTTGCCTGAGCCGACTTCACATTTTCCTCTTGAATGTTAGATTTTCCTTTACCTTTATCCCTGGCAAAAGGCTGGTCATGCATTCTGTCCGGAACCGTCTGCTCTTCAAAAGGAAGCTGGTTAAAATTACGTTTTTGTGGTACCGTATTCTTTTTCCTGAAAGGTTCAGTCACCCAGTCCTGTGCTTTTTTATAAGCCGCTTTGAAATTCTGTGCCGCTTTTATCCAGGTTTCTTTTTTGAAAACAGAAGTTATCTTTCGAGGGATGGAAACAATTTTTGCTTTGAGTCCGTTTCTTGCATTAATGAACATCCGTTTGCCAAAAGTTCTCGGATTTGTTTTGGCCAGATTTTTTACGGATGCCCCTCCTTTTTGAGAAGCTTTTCCACCGACCATCGCCAGAATAGCCATTCCGGAATTGGTAATATCACTTTTCAGCTCACCGGAATTTTTAAATAACACTTCAGCCGTTTTTGCCGTATGGATATCATAAATGTTTTTAATGCCATTGAGTACATTTAATCCTAATGCGATGGCCCCGATCCAGAACGTGATCGTTCCCATAGTGATGGTTGCTCCTCCGAGCCAGGCCGCTAATGGAGCCAATCCACCTAATGTAAAAATAGATCCTACGGCAGCTGCCAATGTTAAAATACCCAGTATTCCGGTGATTACCCCTGCAATACCCAGCACTTTATTGGCAATTCCGGCAGCTTTCTGAAGAATCATTCCTACCGGATCTTGTGAGAAACCTTTCCAATTTGTGAGGTCATCCCATATTCCCTGTATTGAATCTGAAACAGTATGATACCACTCTGCAGGATTAAGAATAGAATTGATTAATTTGCCTACATCGGTCCAGGTAATGGATGTAATATCGTTCCAAATACCGGAAAAAGCGAGGGTAATAGACATCCAGAGTCTTTTCAAACCGGTAATCCTGTTCAGGTTTTTGGTCACAAGATTCATTGGTTTTTGTAAGGCATCTTTTCGTTTATTGTTGAAGTTTTCAATCTGGGCATTTCTGATACTTTCAACATTTTCGCTGATTGAGCTTTGCTGCTCAGACTGGTCATTATCATAATTGGCAGTAACCTGCTCAAATTTATCTTTTAACAGATTCTGTTCACCCGGGCTTAATGTCCGGAGAAAAGCGACCTGTTCATCCTGACTTTTTAATTGTGCAAAATCCATTAACAGACGTTCTGAAGGATCAAGCTCTTTTGGAGACTGCTGAATTTTCTCTTTTTCTTTTTGTGTCAGGCTATTTCGTCCCTCAACAGTCGCCATATTCTTATAGTAAGCATTCTGAGTTTTTGTCACCTCATTCTCAATGATGTACGAATCCTGCAATAATCCGTCAGCTTCTTTATTTAATTTTTTGCTTTGTGATTCTGCTTCTTTTAATTTTGGATTCAGCTTTGTTAAGTCATTTTTTGCCTCGGTGTTCTTTTTGGTATCTGCTGCAAGTTTTGCTTTTGATTTTCGCAGAGATGCTCTTGAAGAGAGTGCTTCTTTGTGCATGGCTGCATTTTTGGCTTTGGCCTGCTGTGCATCCTGGGCCAATTTCTGAACGGTATTTCCTGATTGAGATACCGCCTGATTTATCGTTCCTGCATTGGTGTTTAGTTCTTTTAATTTTTGAGTCAGCTTTCCGGAATCGGCATTTTCAGGATCCTGATGCTTCTGCGATCCGCCCAATAAATCGTTGGCTTCCTTATTTAAATCGCTTGCTTTGGTTTTATTTTTCTGGTATTCTTCCCGATAGGTTCCTACCTCCTGTTCAACTTTCTGCTGTCTTTTTACTGAAGTATCCAATCCTTTTTCCAGTTGGCTCACCAGATTCTCTTTAGCCTGTACGCTGTCTTCGGATTTCCGGAGGTCATCGTCTGATTTCCGGATCGCTTTTTCAACTTCTTTTATTTTACTTTTCAGTCCTTTCGCTACATCGTTCTGGGATTTCACCTGCGATTTTGCTTCTACTCCCTGGTCTCTGAACTCCTGTGCGGCAGCAACAAGTCCCAGGATATTAACTGTTGTCTGTGCATCCGGAGCAACTTCAGCCTGCTCACTGTCAACCGCCTTATCCATTCTTGGCGCAACAACAGGTTTAATATTAGCCGGAACGACAACTTTTGTTTCTTTTTCTCCTTTGGTTTTTGGATTTAATTTTTTATTGTCGGAATTTCTTTCATTCTTATTATCTTTTCGAGAAGGTGCAGCCACACTTTTATCCGCAGTCTTTTGTATATTGTTGCTATTAAGATCAGTGATAACCGGTTTAATCTCAGTCTTTTTAATTTCAGCCTTCTTCTCTTTTGGCTTTTGATTTACAACAGGTTTTGGTGCTTCAGGAATTGGATCAGCCTCCTTTACAATTTCTTTTTGCTCTGTTGTTTTTACCGTATTTACAGGTATTTTAACCGCCTGATGAACGGCAGCCTGCTCCTGTAAAGTTTTTGGAATATAGTTTCCGGATTTCAGATTGTGGTAATCCTGCACCTGATTAACATTCAGGGTGGCCATGTATTCTTTTTCCATATTCTTCGTTTCAGGATGGCTGATATTTCCGGTTTGCTGTAAGCTTTCCCGAAGTCTCCCGTACATCACTTCAGAACCCTGATCATAAATGGTTTGTGAACCGTGAACAGCTGTCACGGTACCATGTGAACCGACCGGTTTTTTATCCGTTTTTGCCCCTGATTTGGTAATCTGACTTTCAGGCTTTTGGGACTGCATTGCAGCAGCTTTTATTCCCGAAAGGAATCTGGCCATCGGATTTTTGGGTTTTTGTTTTATATTTTGGTTATGATGGGCTTTTTTGACTGCTTCCACAGGTTTTGGTGCTTTCATGATTTAGTTTTTAATTTCATAATTGGATGTAAAAAGACATACAAAACGCAATTGGAATAATTGCGTTTTATATACCTGTTGAATGTGAAAAATCATACCCTGGGCGGGAGATTTTTATTAAAGAATGCAAGTAATCAGAAGTGGCATTAGCTATAATGAGAAACAGGTCATGATGAGGCCACCCCAAGTTTTTATATCTTTTATTTTGATTTCAATTCCGGTTCAAAAATCATATTTTCCGATGAGAAAACCTTAGTTTTTGAACAATGGATTCTGTAGCTGCAGTAATCGTTTTAAAATAATATTACTGTCATGATCTATCCATTTCATAACTTCCGTTTATGGGTTGCTTTTCATCTGATCTTCAGGAAGGCCGATTGTCGGTTCTTCTTTTTTATCAGCCGTTCTATCCGTTCTGACGCCGTATCGGGTTTCGATAAACAGATTTACTGCTTTATCAATCCAGTTGGGCAGATTGGTAGTGATCATCTTTAAATATTTATCATAACCGTAGCCCAACACAAACAAGATTCCTGTGGAATACCATTTGTCATGCAGCTCGGCCCTGTTCATAAGGTAACTCATTGTAAATCCGACGATAACAACGATCATCAATGTAATAATGTGTTCCCACGGCTTTTTTTTTTCCTTGTTCTGTATTGAGATCAAGACCCTTAATAATCCTCCCGAAAATGCAATGGCAGTTCCGATTAACAGGGCTTTTAAACTATCTAAATTCATCTTTTCTCTTATATATATTGATTCAAATTTTTGATTTTGACACTACTTTCAATGTGTCACTATTCAAGGTCCAGTATGTACATATCATCCAAAAACCTTTTGCTTTTCTGCATGTTTTTGTTTTCGTCTGTATATGCAAGTTCATCGATAAGATCACCAATGTCTTTTCTGGGATTTTTTACTATTTCTCTGTTTTTCTTTATTTTTTTTCTTCTCTTTTTCATGGTCTCTGAAATTTTTAAATTGAACATTGTTTTAATCTTTTAAAACTGATTCATCCAAGTAATTTCTTCCCTAAGCTCATTCTTCAGCTTAAACAACAGTAATAAAGCAAAGCGTTTAGCTCGGCATTTACCTTTAAAATAAATTTGGGAAAACTTTCCGGATAACCTTCTGTAAGTATAGTAAGGTTAACTATTTGAATCAGTGCAGTACTTTCTATGCTAGAATAATTCAGGTCTGATTGATGGTTGTTATCAGTTTTAAAAGATTATTGTTGGCCGGTTGATTATAATCTAACCCTGCAGAATAATGTTGTATATTGTTCTTTCAGACAAAAACAGCATCTCTGTTAATTCGGTGACAATCACCTTCATCTGCTTATCCTGATTACGTTTTACATAATCGATGACAAAATCTTTTCTTTTTTCTACTAATTCTTTGCTACGTTTCATGGTTAAAGTTTTTTATGTTAAAAGTTTTTTTTTGAATTACGTACATCTTCAATCTTATTTTCCGGTTGATTAAGTCCATAAGAAATCCTAAAGACCCACTGTAAGCCTTTGATCAGATGTAATTATTATTTAGTTTTTGATTTTTAGAAAAGTTGATAATCTGATATTCTTACTAAAAAATACCATTCAACATTTCTGCTACATTTTACTTATCGTAAACGTTCATTGATGACTGAAGAGATCAATAATCAACAGTTCCGTTTACTGAGAGTAAATTTGTTTAAAGAGCGCAACATTTTTACTGATAACTGTAATTAATCGATATTTTATATGTTAAACAGTAATGTTTGTCAGGATTTCCGGCTTATTTTGATCATAAACAACCGGAAACAATTAAGACAGCTACCTGATTTCTATGAGAATAAAAGATAAAACGCATTCCATTCAGCATAACCTACCACAACATGCACAAAATCTTTTAAAATATAGATTTAAAAACGCACTTTTTACATTTTTAAGATTAGAAATATTTCATTTGTTCTTATCAGCGCCAGATAAAACAATAGATGAGAAATTCTAACCATCATGGCTATTAAGCCTGAAAACTGCATTTAATGTATTGATTTCAAATTTATACCACGTTTTTAAAACATTAAATAAAAATTCAATCATCAATATTATTTTGTATATTTGCAGTGTTCCATCTTAACCGCGAGACAAATATACGAACAATGTTCGCTTTTCAAAATTTATTTGTGAATATTTTTGTATTATTTTACTAAATAACTATAAACACATCAAAATGAACTATTTAGAATTCAAAGAGATTAGAAAAAAACTCAATATGAAGCAGGCAGAGATCGCAAAATCTATTGGAGTTGGCACCAGGGCCGTACAATACTGGGAAAAAGGCGAACGAAAGATCCCGGAAACTACTGCTTATTTTGTGACCAATTTACTTCTGGACCAGGAAAAGAAACAAAGTGAAGACAGCGCGTCACCACTCGCTTTTTCAGATCTGAAAATAATGAACGTTCCGCTTGCCAACCAATATGCACAGGCTGGCTATCTGAGCAGATTTGCAGATGAAGAATATATAGAAAGCTTACCTACAATCCCTTTTACCGATGATGTAGAACACCGTGGCGAATACATGTGTTTTGAAGTAAGAGGAGACAGCATGGACGACGGGTCCTACGAAAGCTATCTTGAAGGTGATATTATCTTATGCAGAAATATCCGGCAGGATTACTGGATGAGCAAGCTGCATTATGATAAATGGGATTTTGTAATCGTTCACAAAGAGAAAGGCATCCTGGTAAAGCGTATCATCAACCATGATGTTGAGAAAGGCATTATCACGCTTCATTCTCTTAATGAATATTACGATGATTTCGAAATCCATCTTGATGATGTTGCCAAACTGTTCAATATCATCAGTACAAGACGTAAAAACAACAGAAGATAACTGAAACCGTCTGACTTAGTAAAGTCTTCTGCTTTGAAGATGTTATTAAGTCAGACAGATAATTTCAGCTTATACTGCATTACAATTAAACGAAGTTGAAACCCCTGTTATTAAACCTGTTGATGGGTTTACATCATAAATTTTACTTCTGTTATAACTTTCGAATCTTATCCATTTAATTCCCATATCTTTAAATCCGCTGCTTGCGGCACCTGTTTCAAAACTCCCCAGATTTGCAGGAGTTGCAGGAGTTATACCGTCACTCAGGTAAATATAGCTTCCTACTTGCGGGACAGACGTTGTGAGATTAATCGCTTTCTGCAACGGACTTTCTGTCCAGCAGATGCTTGCTCCTACTTCATTGCTATTGGTAGGGCTCTTAAATTTCCCCGAAACACAAAAAGCATCATCAAAAGCGTAAGGCGCCTTTTTAGCAATCCAACGTTTAGATTGAAACCTAATTACATTAGACCATATTGAAACTCCGGAAGGAGATTCACAGTGGCTTCTTGCCCTGATATAAAGCACCGTATTGTCGGGAATATTTCCGCCATTCATATAAACATATTCCTGCGGAGAATAGTCGAAATCTACTTTAAAATGAATAATATTTTTAAAGCCTATATCAGTAGCGATCTGATATTCCGGTGTGGCAAGATTGGTGGTATCTACTGTATAATCCATCACAATCTGACCGTCGTCAAGCACATCTACTTTATTAATAGTCGGCTCTTTGCATACCGAACCGCTGCAGTTGCCGATCCTGAAAAAACTCGTTTTCCTGGTAACAACTCCTGAAGCCGTTAATTCTATAACCAGCTCGTATTCTCCCGGTGTCTGAATTTCAGGAAGCGTTACCAAACTTCCACTAGACGGCACCGGATATACAGATTGCACCGTATACGGATCTGCAGAACCTTTAATTTTGTAGTAAGCAGTTACAACCGTTACCGGAGCGGAAGATGTATAATTTATGTTAAATGAAATATTACATGTTGCTATTGCCATTATATTTTATTTTTTTGTTATTTTTCTTGATATGAAAGAGGTGCTAATGAATCCTGAAGATTAATAACACCCCTTTACAATGCTAAAGATTTGCTTTGAGAGGCAGTTCTTTTTACTTCTTATGGTATACTATATTAATAATGGTAATTATCCTTCATATACACTTATCTGCACAAGATCACTGGCAAACGCCCCGCTAATACTATCAATAACTGTCAGTTTAAATTCATACTCTCCGATGACGACGTTTTGTACCGTTAAAGAAGGTGTATTAATATTCGTGAGACTTACTATCGGCCCGGCCGTTTGTTCCCATGAATAGTAGAGAATTGCTGCTCCTGAACCTGTTCCGTTCAGAACAAAAGAGTTTTTAGAGAACGGGAATCTCTGGAATTCACCGGCATATGCTGTTATAGAAGGTACGCTTCCTTCACAGCAATTTCCTTTCGGGAATGAGATATCATTAATTACCGTAACAGGACCATTATACCAATCTCTGATTACTATGGTCTGCGTACATCCGTTACCATTCACATTCGCAGTTATCACAGGAATTGCAGAAGGATTCAGATCGTAGTACGTATAGCTGATATTTCCTTCACCATCCGGTTTCAGATTAACAAAACTACCGTTCTGCCAGAAATCCCAAGTATAATCATAAGTTGTAAAGTTTTGTCCGGAAACCTTAAAGTTCACTTTTGTTGCGTTTGAAGCTCCGACCGGATAAACTACTGAAGCCACCTCTATATGTACATCAGATTCTTTTATTACTTTAATGGTACAGCTTGTAGGTTTTCCATTAACGGTAAAAGCAATTGTCTGCCCATATAATTCAGGACTTACCTTTACCGGATTAAAAACGTACTGTCCGTCAACTATTTCCACACCTCCCTTTAATCCTGCGGCAACGACTGCCTTTACTTCTCCGTTCATCGGGTATACAGTAAATGGTATAGAGCCCGCTTTGGCACAAATAACAGTATTGGGAAGGCTTAATTTAATATCAACTTTCGGGGTGCAACAGATGTAAGGCAGTGAAAAATCTGCAAAAACCACAGGATTTTCCGAAGACTCATAAACAATGATAAAAGTACCTCCTCGCTGCACACCTCGTCTATGCTCCAATCCCGGATGCTTTTCTACATATTCATTAAAGTATGCTTTAAACATATCTTTATTATCCACCAGTTCTTCCAGAGACAGAATCATCACATCAAATCCCAGCTGTTTTTCATCCTTAATCTGATTGAGAAGCTTAAAAACCTTCTGATAATCCATTCCCTGATGGCCTTCAATATTATAGAATGAGTTTCTGTCTATATTAAATTGTAAAGGCTGCAGAATCTGTTCATCCGGCGACAGCCAATTGTTGTATGCTAAATTATCTCTGTATGACCGGTTGCCTGTTTTGTCAAAATTCCACGTCTTCAGAAATTCGTCACTTATGTTGTAATAAAAAGGAACCGCTTTGTTACTGAGAGGATTTAATGCCTGGGACGGGGTAATTTTTATTTGCGTACTGCCGTTATCAGCAACCGTAAAGTTTCTGAAATTCTGTACCTGCTGAAGAAAACAGCTGATCAGCAATCTTACTCTCTGCGTTGTTTTTTCTTCATCTAAAACTGATGAATTATAAAACTGATGTCTTGAAAAATCCAGCTGTCTGTCAGAAATCAATTTCCCCAGCATGATATGTTTTGGGAAAGAATCAAGATCCGGAAGGTTTACCGTAAATGCTTTTGGCAGTAATTTTATCACTTCACAATAGGTATCTGCTAAATCTTTTACGACATCATAGGCATACTGAAAACCTGCTTTCTGAGCAAGAAAGCTTTCCAGTGTATTTCTGAAGCCCTGATAATACGCAGTCGGAAGTCCTATTAACTGGGCAATAGCATTGATTTTCTCAAAAATAACTTTACCATATTCATTGTTTTCCAAAACATCGGAATACAGATCTTTTATATCGTCAGACGAAAAAGATGCATCAGTACCCTGTTCTGCAATAAGCTTTTCTACAATAACACGCTCCTGCTTTCCATATTTCAGGATATCTTCTATAAACAGAGGATGAGGTTGAATACGATCCATCGGAGCTGGTTTGAGTTCACCGCTAACCGGATCTTTTACAAGAACATCTTCTCCAAGAATATTCATGATTCCATCTGCCGTAGTTACTAATACTTTGAGATTGCGGATCTGCTGAACCCCATGGTTGTCACAGTCGACTCCTCTGCAGGGGTTAACTTCTTTTTCGTAGCTTTCAAGATATAGCAGGAGATATTTATCCTGTATATTGCCAAGAGTATTTATGGGCTGAAAATCCAGATCCGCTTCCTTAGCAGTGGCAAGTTCCCAAAGTTCAACCTGTTTACCGAGACCGTTATCTTCGCGAAAGGGCTCGTATTTCACCCTGAAGTCGTCATACACTTTGAAATGTGTATATTCTTTATTTTGTATATCAATGGTTTTGAGGTCACTTACATACAAATCTTCACTTACCTTGTTCGTATTGTTCAGGGTAAGCAGATCACCGTCGGTGGTTACCGCCACACCCTGAGAGAGCCGTATACTGCTCAGGAGTTTATCGGTATAAATAAGTTCGGGTTTAAAGCCGCATACAATACCTACTCCCTGAAGCATTACTCTGGATAAACGATCCTGATCTTCAAAAAAATCTAAAAACTCGTTAAACTGCGTATGCTTTACGTACTGCCCTTTACTGAATTTACGGTACTGGATTGATATATTATTTAATTGATTATTCATTATTATTAATTTTTTAATGATTTTTGAAGAAGTCTTATAAGCTTCCCAGGCAGAAGGTCTCTGCCTGAGAAGTATATAATGATAGAATGTAAGTTCTAAATCTGTGATTTCTTAATCATATTAACCTCCACAACCGTTTATAATTGCAGTTCTAATAGCAATTGCATCATAGCTCGGGTTCCATGAACCCCCTGTTCCTTCAGCCAGTTCTTTCCAGATGTATCTTTCTTGAATCTGATAATTGACCCCGGCTCCCAGAACTATCACTTTGATGGACTTGGACAGACAGATGTTTTTCAGTCTGGTGATTTCAGCTACGTCAAGGCCGTTGGCAATATCATCGTTACCACCCGGTGTAATATCCGTAATGAGGATTACATACTTAGCTACACCGCTTCTGAATGCTCCGGCAAAATCGTACTCCACCACTCTGCTCAATGCCATATCCGTAGGTTCAGGGGCTCCGGATCCGTTTCCGATGCTTAAACCGCCCGACGGGTTATTCATTTTACCGAGCTGGCTGGTAAATGAGGACTTATTATTATTAGACATTACTTCCATTGCCGTAATCCACTGGAATTTTGAACCGATTCCTGTATTGATAAATCTCTGAGCGGCAGGCAGACTTGTGTATGCTGCAGCCGAGCTATAGCTGGAATTGGTTCCGGATGTATTTTCATCCGCCAATACAATACCTAATCTGTACGGATTAGTTCCTGATTGTGCCTGAATTGTATCTATGATATTGTTGGCTCCGGTTTTGGCAGCTTCAATCTGACCACCCATACTTCCCGTGTAATCAAATATGAAAACAACGTCCATACCCGAATTACATGGAGGCGGACCAATTTTAACGGTAACCGTTGCGATGTTACTGTCTAATTCGCCATCGTTGATATGATAGGTAAACGAGTCTGAAAGAGTATTGGTTCCGTTGTGGGTATACCTGATTTTACCATCCGGTCTCAACGTTGCTGTTCCGTGTGCCGGCTGCGTATTAATAATAACGCTTAACGGTGTATTTCCTAAATCGTAATCGTTATCTTTTACCGCGATATCCACAAATCCTTCGTTTGCTACGGAAACATAGTCGTTTACTGCTACCGGAGCAGATTTAACCTTAACAAATACCGTAGCGATATTACTGTCATCCTTACCGTCATTAACGCAATACGTGAATGAATCTTCAAGATTGGCCGAACCATCATGCGTATAAGTGAATGTGCTGTTGCTGTTTAATACTACCGATCCATAAGCCGGATTTGATTTTTTAATAACTGTTAACGGATTATTGTCTGCATCATAATCATTATCCAACACAGCAATTGTTACCGTTTTACCAAGCAGACACGTAGCATTGTCATCTTTAGCAAGAGGCGGAATGTTCGGTTTTTCTTTCGAACAGCACAGGTAAGGCAATGAGAAATCTGCAAGAACCTGGTTGCTGGCTTCCGACTGGTAAATTAATACAAAAGTACCTCCGCGTTCTACACCAGCCAAGTGTTCCAGACCAGACTTCCTGTCTAAAAATTCACTTAAAAGCTCGCTTACCACGTCATCTTTTTTAGGATCCTGCCTTACAACGGTGACGCCATCTCCTTCTTTGGAAAAATCTGCTTTGTTGAGCAATCTTAATTTTTCGTCGAGTTTGGAAATATTGAAGAGTGTAGTTTGTGAATCGGCTTTCTGTTTGCTGATGTCACTTGAAATCGATACCAACTGCTTTCTTAAATCATCAATTGATACGGTTTCCTTGCCCGGTTCAACCGGTGTTTCACCTTTTTGTAAAACCAGAGCGATCACGTCAAAAGCCAGTCCGTACTGAGCTTTAAGATCGTTGATGTTCTGCAGCGCCGTTTTATAAGGCATGCCGAGATGGCCTTCGATTCTGTAAAAATCATTGTCATCAATATTGTAATTCAAAGGGTTCTGAATAAAGTCTTCTCCCGCAAGATTGGCTGTATGATAACTTAAATTGTAAGTTTCCCGGTCTGTTTTTGTTTTTTCATAATTCCATTTATTCAATAATACTCTGTCTACATTATAATAATACGGAATAGCTTTATCACCTAATCTTACAAACTGATTGGAAGGAGTGATTTTAACAGGTCCAATATAAGACTGGAATCCGTTGATTTTCTGCACAAAACGATTGGCTAGCATTACCACTCTTTCATAATTTTCATCATCTGCCGTAGTAACCGGAGCATGATAAAAACCGTGACGGTAAAGCGTATTTTCGCCTAATCCGATTGTTGCTCCTACCCGACCCAGCATGAGGTGTTTCGGAAATGAATTTATGCTTGGACAGCATTCTGCATTAAGATGAAGAATCAGCCCTTTTATTTCATTGTAAGTATCAATTAAATCTTTCAGTAAATCATACCGGTATTGATAATCATCCAGCCTTAATGTACCTATAGGGTATAATAAAGAATTCAGTTTATCAAGGAGATTCTGGCCACCAAAGTTGAGTCCTATATTAAAAGCACCGGCGATTGCATTAAAACCATTGCTTAACTGTGTAACAGGAGTTAAGGCATTCTGAAATCTGGTTTTTAAATCTGCTGCTCTTGCGATATTTTTATCGAGAATAACTCTTTTAGCTTCTAATTTAGGCAACTGATCAAACAGCACCTGGTAAGTATTATGCGCTTTATAGATAGTGTCTTTTGCATCCCCCGAAGAGAAAAGATCGAGAACCGATTCCGAATCTGCCAAAAGCACTTTAAGATCAGACACCTGCTCGGCACCGTTATGGTCGCAATCTGCATCCTGACAAGGTGTTTCATCATTAGAATAACTTTCTAAGTAAAGAATAATCACCTTATTGCTGATGGCAGCTCCCAATTCTTTTATATTTTTAAACCCATTTCCGGCCGGAAGCTTATCATATTCATCCTGTGTGATTAATTCCAGAAGAGGTATTTGCTGGCCGCCGATCCGGAAGTGTTTGTATTCAACCTGATCAGTATAATTCCTGAAATATTTATAGCTATTGGCATCAAAATTTACGGTAACCTCTGAAGAGGCGCTTCCTTTTTTACGCAAGGTGATCATATCCCCGTCTGTAGTGACCCCGACACCCTGTGTGATCACAACGCCGTCATAATCTACAAGATCCAGCTTCTGGATCTGCGAAAGTTCTTCCATAGAAAGTTCTGCACGGGGAATTGAAATGGGAGCAAGATAGACCGATTCGAAACCACAAGCCAGTCCTACACCGCTTAACCGGGTTCTTGACATCCTGTCCTGATCTTCAAAATAATCTATAAATTCGTTTAATTGCCCCTCAGTTAACGCCTGATTTTCGTTGAACTTTCTATATTGGGTTGTTACGTTATCTAATTTGGTATTCATTGTTTATCAATTTTTATATGTTTGATTGTCCTAGTATGATTTTTCCGTCTAAACTGTCGTTATCATCTTTTGCACAGTCCAGAAGTCTTCCCGGCCTGTAGATATTATTCAGGTTGGTAAGAGCAATCAGCAGTTTGTGGATGCTTTCCCCTAAATTCACTGTGTTATTTTGAGCTTTATCCAAAAGATATTGTTTAAAAGCCACTTCAAATTCAGAGAGATCACTTTTTGCCGTCTGCGTTTCCGTGAAACGGTCTCCCACCCAACAGATTTTTGCTAATACATGAGCCGGAATTTCCTGTCTGATAACGGTTTCCGCATAGCGTCTGAAATCAGGGTCCTGGAAGCGGTATGCATATCCCGGAAGCACTACGCTTACCCGATAAGAATAAGGATCGAATACATCTGTTTCACATTCTTCTTCACAGGAATGCATGAAGGTTTCGGAATATTCTACCGGATCTTCAGCTGAAGCACTTTCGGCATCGTACATTATTTTAAATGTGCTTTCTATTTCCATACACCCGATGCCGCCCATCTGCTTATAATCTCTAACGCTGGGTTTTAATAAGAGATGCTCAACAAGGAAAATACCTTCTTCCGTAAAATCATATCTGAAATATTTTACCGTCTCCCTGATTCCGGTTTTCAATGCATTAAGATTAGGGTATGGGTTGGTTCTTTTGTGAGTAGCAATTACATTTTTCTCAGGAGAATCATCCACGACATCAAAATAATAATTACCTCCGCCGGAAAATCTGATGTTCATGTTACCGATGAAGCATTTATTATCTTCGCATGATCCTAAATCTTCCAGTGCGTTTTCAAGGTCTTCTTCATCAATCTGAATAATCTGATAGATTGCTTCATTCAGGTTTTTGGTAGCCGCATATTCAATCTCATAGCTTTTCACGGATGATAGAATAATATTGCCTATGGCATCTTTTATTTTCCATGTAAAAGTTTCTTTATTGCCATTTACTGTTTTGGTAATCAATACCGGTGACTGGGATAGATTTCTTTGAGTATAGTCTTTAATTCCCAATAAACGGGCGATCCTTTTCTGTGCACCTGAAATATTGGCTGTATTCCAGATATCTGAATCCGAAAATAAAGTATAATTGTAACCTGATCCTCGGTTTTTGCTTAATGAAGCATATTCATTAAGGAAATTTTGTTTGTTGTTCAGGACAATTTCATCAGCAGATTTCCCATATAATGATTTCATTAAAAAAGTATAGTCACTGAAGGTCTCTGCAAATCGGGAAATCAAGTGATCCAGGATTTCGTTACGGCGTTCTACGCTGTTGTCGAGTTCTTCATACAGAACATCGGTAAGCTCGTCATCATTTCCTGTGGGATACCCGGAAACCAGTTCTTCAAATCCTTTAATATTTTTAAGGGCTTGTGTGAAAAACGTCCTTTTTAAATCTCCGTTTACGCTTAATACTTCCTTTACTTTTTCAAGGTGTTTAAAATAACCGGCAAGAATCTGGTCAAAAAACAACAGATATGCCTTCATTTGTTTTGCGAGTGCTTCTCTTTCCGGAGTTCTGTTTCCTATGATTCCTGAAGTTCCGACTCCGTAGGTATCCGGAAACTCATTGAGAATAGTAGCATATTCTGCCACATCATAGGATGTTCCGCGAGGTAAAGCCAGTTCTTTGTTCTGTCTGGCATCTTCTCTCAGTACTTCTTCTTCTCTTTTAAGAGTCTGCAGGTATTCCTGAACTTTTTGGTCGTTGATATTTAAAGGAAGGGTACCTTTACTGTAACTGAATGAACTCAGTTCGCAAAGTTCCGGCTTTCTTCCTTTTTCGATGCAGATCAGCCAGTCGTTACTTTGTTTTATAATGCTGTCACAGCCTGCAATGGAAATTTCATGTATTTCTTTTACCCCATCAACTTTCATGATTTCGCTGACGATATCAGAAAGGCGTACTTCTGTTCTCAGCTGGCTGTTTTTCAGTTCTTCGGTATCAATAAAACCGTTTTCCAAAAGCGGGCCTTCAAAAATCTGATCCGTGGTAAGACCTTTATCCAGCATTTGTTTTAATGAATAAAAATGCACTTCCGGAGAGAGATAATTATTAATGGCTTTCAATACTTTAGCATGCACCAGCTCTTCATCGGCTTTATTGACCAATCCGATACGGGCACACACAGCCACTTTCTGAATTTCAACTTCTTTAATTTCGGCCAGATCTTCGCAAAGGCTTCTATTGGCGTGGTAACGGTCTAAAATCTGAAGGTTAACCCCAATTTTTCCGCATCCGTTATTTTCGTCGTTAACATCCTCGGCGTAGTCTACATACAAATCATAGAGCCCTTTTATATCAAAACTTTGTACTTTATCTCCGATAGGCTTAAAGTCTAAATTGCCGGTTTTGCAATCGACATATAATTTTTCATTATTGGGAACGAGCCAACAGTTTCTGATGGGTCTTTTGTGACCGGATGTAAAGCTGATGTCTAAAAAGAGTTTTCTGTAATCAAGTTCGGTTAAAGGTTTTGAAGGCAGAATTTCCGTGGCTTTTAAAAACTGTGACTGAATATCTTTATCGGGATCTTCAGCGGTAAGGATATCCTCCATGTTGAGGTTTACCCTCATCCCAAGATCGGTGATGGCATAGCTTAAAACCTCCAGCGTTGTAATCCCCGGATCGTGAGAGTTGTAATCTGTCCAAAGCTTCCCTCCCAATTTCTCTATGTATTCAATACCTGTTCTGCGCAGAAAGTGAAAATCGGTCTGATCCCCGGTTTCTACATTTTTCGGTATGCTGATGTGCTTATTTTCTGACATGGTTATGTTTCTTCTTATTTATTATTAAATACATACTTGTTCTGCAATGATAATTTGGTGCTGTTTGGCAGATACGAGAATTGATTTCGGATCTACTTCTATTAAAGATTTTTTCTGTACAACATTATTCACCAGTATTTTAATCTCATCAATATAATCTACATAATACAGCTGTTCCAGATAGTTAATGAGATGGTTGACATTCAGCTCCACATTAAAATCAATGTCTTTAGAGTCTGTAAAAGCCCATGGCGATATGTATTTCTTAATATCTTCATCCAGTTGCTTCATGTAAAAAATCTCGTCAAATTTTTCAAAAATTTTCACCGTGGCCTGTATTTTCGCTTCTTTATAATTAGGATTAATTACCTGAGCCTTAACATGCATTGTATTTAATTCATTTACATAATTCTGAATTTTATTGAGACTGGCTCTGCTGACTCTTGGCTGATAGACGTCGAAAGCGTTTTTATTTTTAATATTCGGCACTACCATTAGCGTGACATGTCCCGGTGCCATATATGATTTTTCGGAAGTGTGGTTTAAGCATTTTACTTTGAAAACTTCCGGGAACTCCTGCAATACCAGGCTTTCATAATCCCACTGTGTAATGGCTCTGTGTTTGTGTCTCAGCCGTTCACTTACTCTTCTGTAAAATTCCGTATCGGCTTCTTTGTATTTTCCGTCGAACGAATTATACGGCTGGCTAACCGATTTTACCTGTGGAACTCTGGTAATTAGTTTCGAAATCGTGTCGGCCGGCAAACCATTGTTCAGATGCCCCAGATCATTGTCCTGATTCTGGAATGTTGCCAAAACAGCCTGTGTATATATTCCCTGAATTTTGCATACCGCATCATAGCTTCTTTTTGATTTGGCCCTGATCCAGACCAGTCCGTCGGTAAGTCTTGTATGGCTGGTATTGATATCTTTAGGAATTTTGAACTTTATAGCGCCTGATTCCATGAATTTTCTCGTTTCATTTTTCAGCATGTTTTCTGACAGGTCGATCCATGTATTGTTGGAGAGGATATGCCATTCGATAAACTCTTTCTCCTCGAAAGTATCTACCAAAGGATTCTCGCTTCCTTCCAGCATCTGGATCAATAGAGAGATGGTGGTTTGCGGCGTTGCTTCGAGACCGATGTATAATTCACCTCCGTTTTCGTGTACGGGAACAATGCTTTTGGTTTCAATTTCTTTTTCGTACTGCCCGAATGCATCTTCATGGTATAACTGCATGCCTTTGCTTTTGGAAGCTTCTCCGGTAGAATCTTTACTTATATAAGAATAGGCATTTTCTTTCGCACTGTAATTCAGCTCTATATTTTCTGCAAAAGGAATATAAGGCTCATTCGGAACAAGCTTTTGTTTGTCCGGATTGCTGGATAACGCCAAGGTATATAGTTTAGGATAAACATCCTGTAATGCCGACTGGTTCAGCGTTACTCTGATTGCCTCGCTGGTAGCCGGATCACTATTCGTGTTATGAATAGAGAACTGCGTTTTATAACCGTTTTCTGTTTTTAGAAACAACTGGATATCGTTTCCTCGTTCACGCCAAACTTCTTTTTCAAACAATGCGGTATCTGCTGTAAAATAGGCATCCGAACGAACAATTGACGGAGTTTTCAGCGCTTCAAAATCTCTTACACTGATGTTTTGATTCGGCTGAATGATATAGCCGTTGTATAAATCGGTAATTGAATTGGGTGTGTTTTTCCAGTTGATGGTAATGTCTGCATTTTCCCATTTTTTGGAAAACATTTCAGGACATTTAATGTAAAAATTAGACCCTTTAACAGGCTGTGCGGTGAAAGGATAATAAGGCTTTTCGGCATTCAGTGTACTGCTGTCGTTTTCGATCTGAAGAGATTTCACTCCTTTTACATCAACGGCAATTTCTACATTTTTTATCAGTTTTTCTGAAAGGGCTTCATAAATCTTGTAATATTTTTCGCCTTCGATCACGAATCTTACTACAGGAAAATCAGTCTGAAACGTTTGCAACAAGACCTCTTTATTGTATTTTACGACAGCAGGGAGCTCTTTGGTTAATGTAAAAGAAAGGACCAGCTGGTCTTCGCTTTTTCTTATACACTTCAAGGGCATTCCGGAGAGCCATTCTTTTTCTCCGCTGCACAGGACTTTGATGTTATTTTCAATGTCTCCGTCTGTTAAATCCTGTAATTTTTGCGTCGAATTTTTAATAAAATCGATTTTCACGGTAACGGTTCTTTCTCCTTCTTTCAGATCGAATAATGATGATGCGATGGCAAAACCGAGTTTCGCTTTCGGAAGTTCCTTGTAGATGGATTTATCGGAGGCGGTTTCATCGGTGTTATATCCGAACGGCCACCAGTAATTGCTTTCCTGCGGGAGCTTATCTCCTAAACCGTCGGCAGAATTGGCAACCGGAGCCATCTTCAGCTCACTTTTTTTAACGTCGTTGAGGAAACTTTTGATCTCAACTACTTTTGCCTGGTTGGCAATAAGTTCTTCGTCTGTTTTGTAAATGCGTTTTTTTCCGGTGGCATCTTTATCACCGTCCAGCAGTGTTCCGCCCGGAATTCTTTCCTGCATGGCTTTTTTGGCCAATTCAAAAATCACATAGACCTTATCCGGTTTGGCTTCATTTTTTTCAATCTGCAGAATTTCGTTATAATAGAAATCCAGATGCCTTTTAGTCAAATTATTAAAAGCATTTTTTGAGAAATCCAATAATTTCAGAAAGCAGACGAATAAGGTGAGGTGGGGCGTCAGGTTGCTGTCTTGTTCAAACTGGGAAATAAGATCTGTAACCTGTTTTTTCATACTTTTGTACTCCACGCTTTCTCTGCGTGGGACAGTATTGGCATCATCACCCAGGAAAAAGTTTCCCCAGTTTCCTTTCGGTGTGGTATTATCATCTTTATCGAAATAGTTTACACGCTGTGCAAAATTGTTTGCGAATAATAGCCAGTCAAACAAATCGAAATCGTGTAATTCAAGATTGCCCGGGTCTAATTCTGCTAAAAAGCGCTGCATTTGTGATTTTCCTTCACGATAATGTGAAAATGTATCTGTTTTTTTCATTTGTTTATATTTATCTTTCTATGGTCAGATGCAATACTTGTGTAGTGTTGGTAGTATTTAAAATGGCTACAGACATCCCGTAATTCATTATAATTCGGTAGCTTCTTCTTTATAAAAAGGAAAAACCATATTGCTTCTTGTATTCGTATTTCTTACTTCGTAGTTAATCTGTATTAAAATTTCGCCTTCAATTTCGTCCTGAGTATCAATTTCAATACTTAAAATGTTGATTCGTGGTTCATGATATAAAATAGCACGCTCAACAATTCCTTTCATCTGTGTAATCAGCGTTAAGTCCAGTGGCTTAAAGAGCATTTCCTGAAGGTCACATCCGTAATCAGGGAACATGACACGCTCACCAGGGCGTGTAGACAGCAGGATCATAAGGCTGTTGTTAATGTCTTCCACATCTGTGGTCATTGCCAGTTTTCCTTCAGTCTGATTAAATTCAGGCGGAAAGCTCCAGCCTATTCCTAAAAAATCTGTATTTATTTTCATACGTTATTGGTTATATTAATGGTAACATCTGCAACTGTAACATAGTGTTTCAGGTACGGTAACCTTTTGTTATTGATGTATTCCGTTGTTTTAGGGAGATATGATTAAAAGCAGTTCCTGACTAAATCAAAAACATGATGTCTTACTATCATCCTCCTATCAAAACAGTAGCTTCACCTGCGGCTATTACCCCACCGTGCGCTGTGGAATCTCCCATTCTTGCGGCCGGTTTCCCACCGATCATTACGCTTGAAGATCCTGATGCAATGGTATCTATCGGACCTGTGCATACTGCTTTGTCGCCTACTCTTGCTGCAGGCTTACCGCCGATAAGAACGGTAGGCTCTCCCGCCGGAATGATTGGCCCGCCTACATGCGGAACATTTCCCGTTACCATGGGACAGGTATGCATATCTGTAATTCTTGCTGCCGGTTTCATGATTTAATTGATTTTTACCTGAGATCCTTTGACAACGGTTACCGCTCCTGATTTAAGTTCAGAACCTGAGCTTCCTTCCGCCTTTAACTGGGCACTGGCTTTCACATTGATGTTTACTCCTTCCATATTGATATCACCTTTTGCTTTGATCTTGATGTCTTTTGAACTTTCCATGCTGATGCCGTCTTTGTTAAGGATAAATGTATTGGCATGTTCATCTTCAATTTTGATGATGTCGGCATCTTCGTCTACGATCACTTTCTTGCCTTTCGGAGTTTCTAATGTGTAAGAAATCTTGTCGTCGTTGAAGATCATTTTCATTTTGCTTCGGGTTACGAATCCTTTTTCGTGGTTATCATCCGAAGCCACAATAGGAGCCGGTTTTGTACTGCTGTTCAGCATTCCCAGAACGACGGCGTCATTAGGATCATCATTAATAAACCCTATAATAACCTCATCCCCGATTTCCGGTCTGAAAAAAGAGCCTCTGTTTTCTCCGGCATCAAGAGTGGCTACTCTCGCCCAGATTCCCTCTTCTTCATTATTGATGATCGGTATCTGCACCAGAATTCTATCTTCACCATCCGGATCAGATTCCAGCTGGGAGACGATCCCGATGTGCAATCCGCTGATAGCAGGAATAATCCCCGAGCCCGGCATTTCACTTACATCATAGGTTTCTGAGAACCAGGTTGGGGAAAGCCCGAACTGCGCATCTACGAGCCAGTTTCCGTTAATGATTTCGTGACGGACTCCCGTTACGTATATTTTTCCGTTGAAGCGGTTCCCAACTCCCTGTAAGGTCAATGTAACTCCGGGTTTTACCGCCGGAATTCCCTGGAATTTTACCCTGCCTCTTGTTTTTGCCAGCTGCTGAAACGTTGCTTTGGCATCACCCCATTCCTGCAATTCGCCCTGGGTAAGATTTCCGCCGTGTTTCAGCTGGAGGTCTTCAATTCCAAAGACTTTTGCCAGATCGCCGGAAGAAAGATTGCCATTGAGACTGATGGCCGGGTCCTGCGCTTCGACTTCCGTAAGCTCCTGATCCGTATAGCTCCATGTTTTGACAGTAATTTTACTGAACTGATCTCTTGCGTCAATTTCGCCGTCAAATTCATGTACCGATGATCCGTAGACAACGGTTTCTACTGTTTCGCCACTGAAATTAGGCTTCGCCACTTTCACAGTTCCGTCGTCAACAAAACAAAGCTTTCCGTTTGCCTGTGCTCTGGTTAACATAAAATCCCAGTCGGAAGCCTGGTACTGTACCAATTCTTTGTGGGTATTTGAAGTAGCCTCCACATCAGCAATAGCTCCGCCGTTACCGATAAGTTCTTCGATGATATCGCTGTCTTTACTATCGTAGAAATATTTGCTTTTTCTTCCCAACGTCATTTTTACCGCTTTATCTCTGCATTCGATGATGAGGTACGATGAGCCGTTTCTGACCTTGATATTATGTTTTACCACAACCCCTTTAAAAATGGTTTCTTCTTTGGAATGGTAGCCAGCTGTGATTTCAATTTCTTTTCCGGGAATTAATAATTCTTCATTGCTTAATTTGAAGTCCTGTTCCGGTATGCTTCCATCCAGAATAACAATGCGGGCATAAGGAATCCTGTTGACTTCTTTTTCTACGACAATACTTTTAACGCCGTATTTACCAGGCAATTCCGTGCCTCCGGACATTACTTTAAAAGTAATCAGATCCGGGTTTTTTGCTGTTTGTATGTATCCGCTGTTATTCATTTTATGAAACTTTTTCTAATGGCGGGAAGTAAAGTTCGCTCCCTGGTTTTAATTGTCTGAAATTGACAAGACCGTTTACTTTTGCGACTTCCAGATAGTATTTGGAATCACCGTAGATTCTTTCGGTCATTAAGGGAAGGGTGTCTCCGGCCTGTACTGTTCTTTTGTGGGTAACATCAGGAGATTCATTTTTCTTTTCAGCAGCTTCCAGCTTGGGACTGATTGATTCACTAAATTTGGCTTTCCCTATTGCTCTTAAAGGCTGTCCTTCATTATCAAACAACTTATACTCTACGGTAAATTCTGCCAGCACGCCTTTGAATTCAAAGCTGCCCCAGTTGAGGATAACGTTATAAGGTTTATGTATAGGACCTGCAACCTTGCCTGTAGCTTTATAAAAAGCATCTACCTGATCTTTTACGGATGTTTTTTTAAAAGCTTTTCCTTTGATCATGTTGATAAGTTTGTTGCCTGAAAAAGCTTCCGTGACACCTGTACCATCAAACAGAAATTCTAACTGCAAATCTGTTGAAGGTGATGCGGTATATTTTAAATCGGTTTTAGCTGTCCCCAATGCCTGTCCAGGCTCAAGTTCTGTTTTGTAAGTAACAGAATACCCGGTAGGATTTATAAAAGCGGTAAAGGCTCCACTGTCAACTCTTTTTTTATAGTCAGAATCTTCATATGTCCCGATTGTCAGTTTTTGAAGTGCTCCTTTCATTATCTTTCTTTTTTACGTTTGTCAATATGTACTGCCTGTTCCACGCTTTCGCTCACTGCCCGCATAATTTTTGCCTCATCAATGGATGTAGCATTAGTTGATGCTGCTGTTTTCTCGTCCACATTTATTTTAATGTGAAGCTCTTTTATTTCTATTGGCATTTTCGTTTGTTTTTAATCGGTTTTAATTATAATATATTAAAAACCAATGATTTAACGTTTTTATTATTAAAAATCTAAGCACATAAAGAGTGCGTTCAGTCCTGTGATAGACCAATCTGTTTTTGTTTTTTGAAAATATTTTTGCTAAATGTTATCCTGAGGCTAACACACTTTCAGGTGCTCAGATTAATTTAGAAATTACAAGCCTAAGCTTGCTAACGATGAAGGTATCGTGAAATATCTGTATTTCAGTTCTATTGTTTCAATAGCCAATTTGCTTTCTTCTGCGTTAAATTCGGAAACTTCCCATCTTACAGGATATGCTCCCACAACATTCCAGACCATTAAAGGAGCTGTAGACTGAAGCCCTCCCGACAGCGTAACGATAAGGTTTCTGGGTTCAAACTCGAAGTTTTCCATAGCATTTCTGCACCAGCTGATCAACCCAGAACTTACAATTAAGCCGCGCTTAAGCACTAAGTTGGGATATTTCGGCCGTAAAGGAAGCTGATGAAGAAACCTGTTTTCGCCTCCTTCGGCATATTCTTCGGTTGGAATGTCCGTTGATAAACCAGATATTGACTGAAATCTGGAATCAATACCCTCTGTAGTCGAAATCCCGTTAACAATGAAAGAGAAACTGGTTGGAGGATATAAAAGAGCCATGATTAGTTATTTTCAATAGTTAATCCTTCGTGCGCCAGTTCAAGGGTTTCGATAGCGACCTCATTACCATCTGCTTTCAAATCACTTGACTGAAGCTTCACAGGGAAAGCATTTTTCACCTTCCAGGTTACTGCCGGATTTCCGCTCTCATCCAAAAGAGAAATCGTAACAGATCTTCTCTCTACCGTGTTAAGCTGTACAGACTGGAACCATTCAAAAAATTCGTTGTCTCCCTGGAAAGTCCCCCTTTTTAAGGTGATATTACTGAACGTCTTCAACCCCGTCATCTTCGTTTTACTGAAATCAGGGCTTGCTCCATGTCTGTACTCAATGACAGCCGTTTCTAAATTCATTCCCGATACCTCAGTGAATCCTAATTTTGTTCCGCCCCAATCTACTTCAAAGGCAAACTTTACTAATGGATATGTACTCATAATTGTATGTATATTTAATTGTTATTTAGTTTGATTTTTATGATTCCTGTAATTTGTGGGAAAAACGAAGCACAATAAATTCAGCCGGACGTACGGCTGCCATACCGATCTCGATATTCATTCTTCCTTCAAGGATATCCTGGGCAGACATGGTTTTGTTTAAGCCAACGCTTACGTAATAAGCTTCCTCAGGCTTGCTTCCTGCCAAGGCTCCGTCCTGCCACTGCTGGTTAAGGAAATTTTCGATCATGGTCTGTACACGGATCCATGTGTTGGCGGTATTGGCTTCAAAAACGAAACGTTCTGTTGCCTTCATCACAGATTCTTCCACCATGTTGAAGAAACGACGTACAGAGATGTATCTCCATTCATTGCTGTTTCCGTCTAACGTTCTTGCCCCCCAAACCAAAGTACCTTTTCCGGTAAAGGTTCTGATTGCGTTGATGGATTTTCCGGCTGTAGGATCTACGTTCAGGCTTTCCTGATCTTCATGTGAAATTTTTTCGGTTGGTGCCACTACATAGTTCAGGCCTACATTTGCAGGTGCTTTAAATACTCCTGCAGTGCTGTCTACTTTAGCATATACTCCAGCCATTGATGATGATGGAGCCATAACTACTTTTTTGGATTCCATCGCATTTTTTGCAAGGTTGTAGAGATCAGAATCATTCGTTTTCCAGTATTCCAAAGACTGACCTCCAACCATAATAGCCGGATCATAGCTGTACGTTAAAACCGTTTCTAATTTTGGATGGTACGCAGCTCCATATTTTAATGCTTTTGTTACGCCTAGTCTAAACTCAGCGACAGTTCCGACTACATCCATGATCACGAATCTGTCTTTTAGCTCTGCTGCCTGATCTAAGGCCTGGTTATACAACTGGTATGCATCTGCTGCTAAAAATTCAGCATCAGGGAAAACGATAAGTGTTGGTTCATCTTCTTTTTCCAATGTTTTTAATCCGAACAACAAGCTGCCGGCAGTAGTTTCATTTCCTAAAGACGGGTTCGTTCCATATCCATTTACAGAAACAATATAACATGGGCCTCCACCATTGGCAAAATACATTTGCATGGCATAATACATTTTGAAAGGGCTTGGTGATACAGTAGCAGTAACTGTTCTGGGTGTATTTGCAGTGGCTGCCACTATATTGAATGTAAACGCTTCATTTTTAGCTTTTCCGAAAATTGTTTCGTATTCCAACATGGAAGAAATTCTTGTAGGCTCATTTCTTGGCCCCTTATCCGTATGCCCGATAAAAGCAGGGATCGCTGTTTCTACTTGTGCTACAGATGGCGGAAATTTTGCAATTTCCTCTATGTATGCTCCTGGTGTTTTGTAATTCATTTTTTTTAATTTTAAAGTTAATATTAGTTATTTTCAATAGTTAATCCTTCGTGCGCCAGTTCAAGGGTTTCGATAGCGACCTCATTACCATCTGCTTTCAAATCACTTGACTGAAGCTTCACAGGGAAAGCATTTTTTACCTTCCAGGTTACTGCCGGATTTCCGCTCTCATCCAAAAGAGAAATCGTAACAGATCTTCTCTCTACCGTATTAAGCTGTACAGACTGGAACCATTCAAAAAACTCGTTGTCTCCCTGGAAAGTCCCTCTTTTTAAGGTGATATTACTGAACGTCTTCAACCCCGTCATCTTCGTTTTACTGAAATCAGGGCTTGCTCCATGTCTGTACTCAATGACAGCCGTTTCTAAATTCATTCCCGATACCTCAGTGAATCCTAATTTTGTTCCGCCCCAATCTACTTCAAAGGCAAACTTTACTAATGGATATGTACTCATAATTGTATGTATATTTAATTGTTATTTAGTTTGATTTTTATGATTCCTGTAATTTGTGGGAAAAACGAAGCACAATAAATTCAGCCGGACGTACTGCTGCCATACCGATCTCAATGTTCATTCTTCCTTCAAGGATATCCTGGGCAGACATGGTTTTGTTTAAGCCAACGCTTACGTAATAGGCTTCCTCAGGCTTGCTTCCTGCCAAGGCTCCGTCCTGCCACTGCTGGTTAAGGAAATTTTCGATCATGGTCTGTACGCGGATCCATGTGTTGGCGGTATTGGCTTCAAAAACGAAACGTTCTGTTGCCTTCATCACAGATTCTTCCACCATATTGAAGAAACGGCGTACAGAGATGTATCTCCATTCATTGCTGTTTCCGTCTAATGTTCTTGCGCCCCAAACCAAAGTACCTTTTCCGGTAAAGGTTCTGATTGCGTTGATGGATTTTCCGCTATCCGGGTCCACATTCAGCTTTTCCTGATCTTTAGCAGAGATTTTTTCGACAGGAGCCTCTACGAAATTAAGGCCTAAGTTTGCCGGCGATTTCCACACTCCTGCGGTGCTGTCTACTTTAGCATATACTCCAGCCATTGATGATGATGGAGCCAATATCACCTGTTTTGATTCAATTGCTTTTTTAGCCTGGTTGTACAATTCTGAACTTGCAGCTTTTAAATCAGCAAGATTTGCGATACCTGATGCGCCGGTTACCAAAACATTTGCCTCATCAAAAGCGTAGTTTAAAACTGTCTTTAATTTCGGGTGATAAGCAGCTCCATATTTTAGACCTGAGGCGTTGACTTTGCTTCTGAAAGTATCATCATCGCCAAGAACATCCATAATAACGAATCTGTCTTTCATAAGTTCCGCCTGATCTAAGGCACTGTTGTATAACGAGTACACTTTTGTAATAGCGGTAGCATTCGCTTTAGCAGCACTAACAGCACTCGCATTTGCAGAGGCAGCCGCAGAAATTGTGGTTGCAGTGGTAAGATCAGTATCGAACGCAGCAGTAACAGCCTGAGCAACAGCCTTGGCATCAGCAAGATTAGCAGCAGCCTGAACAGCAGCAGCGACAGCCTGAGCAGCAGCAACTTTAGCAGGATTTACGGTAGTAGCAGTAACATAGCCAGTCACTTTAGTAGCAGCAACATCCACAGCAGCCTGAAGGTTAGCAGCAGCCTGAACAGCGTCTGACACATCTTTAGCAGCGGCCTTGGCATCTGTAGCTGCAGTTTTATTATCTGTTGCAGCCTGTGCTGCTGCGGCAGCTGTATCTACATCAGCAGCATTAGGAACCAGGCCTTGAAGATCCGGAAAAACAATAAGGGTGGGCTCATCTTCTTTTTTAAGCAGTTCAAGACCGTATAGTAATGTTCCTTGTGTTGTAGATGTTCCTACGCTGACCTGATCAGCATAGTATCCTACTGAAACAATATAACAGGGTCCTCCGCCATTGGCAAAATACATCTGCATGGCATAGTACATTTTAAAATCGCTTACTTTCGTTTGTGTTGCCGTTGCAACGCCATCTTTGAAAGCTACCGCAAACGTTTCCGGATTTGCTTTTCCGAAAAGCTGCTCGTACTCCAACATTGAAGTAATTCTTGTTGGCTTATTCTTTGGGCCTTCCGCAGTATATCCTATAAAAGCAGGAATAGCCGTTTCAACTTGCGCTACGGAAGGCGGAAATTTTTCATGCTCCTCCACGTAAACTCCAGGGGTTTTGTAATTCATTTGTTAAAATTTTTAAATTAAGATTAATATATCTCGAAGTACAGCTTCGAATATTTGTTGTGACTGATTATATTTTCAGAATTATTATAATTTGTGGGAAAAATTCAGTACGATAAATTCAGCAGGGCGTACCAGTGCTATCTTTACCGTTACATTCATCGTTTTCGATTTATCTTTGTCACCGGAGACTTCTACATTATAGGCTTCTTCCGGCGTACTTCCTGCCAACCCGCCATCGATCCACTGCTGATTAAGAAAATTTTCTATCATGGTTTTTGCTCTTAACCATGTATACGGTATATTGGGCTGGTTTATAAATTTTCCGTCGGCTAATGCTTTTCTGATCGACAGTTCAATCATATCGTAATAGCGGCGTACATTGATATACCTCCAGATGTTTTCTTGATGGTCTTCTGTCTTTTCTTTTGCATTCAGGGTTCTGGCTCCCCAGACTAATGTTCCCTTTCCGGTAAAAGTTCTGATGGCATTGATTGATCCTGCATCATTTACATTCATATCAGACTGTTCGGAATCGGAAACCTTTTCCGTAGGGCTCACCACAAAGTTAAGGCTGACATTAGCCGGTGCTTTCCAGACTCCTCTTGTGCTGTCTATTCTTCCATAAACGCCCGCCATTGCTGAAGAAGGAGGTAAAACTACCTTTAATGATGCGATCTCTTTTCTGATCTGATGATATAAAACCGAATCAGATGATTCTAAACTTTTCAATGTTTTACCGTTTGCTGCTCCCACTTCATCCTTTACGGCAAGAATCGCAGTTTTTAATGTGTCGAACTCTTCACTGAAAACAGGGGTATCTTCCAGGTTATCAGGAATAACAAAATCATCTATTGTTCCGTCGTAAATGGCTTCTAATACTGCGTTCGCTTCTTCAATGGCGTGTATCAAATTACCTTTTGCATCACCTGCTTCATCTGCTGTTTCACTGATTTCCTCTGCAATGGCTATCGCCTGCCCCAGTAAATCTGCCAATACGAAAGGATCTGCAGATCCGCCGATAATTTCTTCACTTGCCAGGCTTTTTAATTCGTCCAATGCTGCAATTTCACCTGCATACAAGTCTGCAGTAGTTTGTCCTTGTCTTTGTAAACCGGTATGCTGGATAAGTGTTTCGGTTTCATCAAAAGTATAATTCAGAATGGTGGTTAAATGCGGAAAATAAGCTGCGGCATAAGTGGTAAGCGCTACATTATTCCTAAGGTTGGCGAGGGTATTAAGATTATTGGATTGGGTTACAGAGTTTCCGTAAAAAGTATCTACTATAACAAACCAATTTCTCCCGCCTGATTCTACCTTAGCAATAGCCTGATTATAAATAGTATAAAAATCAGCTTCTGATAAAGACACTGCATCAGGAAAAAGAATGAGCCTGGGTTCATCTGAATCTTCAATCAGTTCCAGACCAGTACTTAAGGCAGCTAGTTCAACTTGTCCTGATGTATAATTGCCAACTGAAAAAATCTGACAAGGGCCGCCTCCGTTAGCAAAATATACCTGAAGCGAATAGTACATTAAAAACTGTACTTCAGGAGCTATAAGCTCTACTCCTTTATCTTCCGTATCTTTAAGCCGGATATTTTCTTTTTTCGCTTTTCCAAAGTATTTTTCGTATTCCAAAAGAGAGCTGATATTCAGTGGCTCAGTATGGTCAGCAGGGGTCAACTCAGTATACCCGATAAATACCGGAATAGCCGTATCAATAAGTGAAACTGAATTGGGAAGCCTAGTAATTTCTTCAACTGAAACACCTGGTGTAGTTGGATTTTGCATGTTTAAAAATTTAAGTTAAAGGTTATTAGTTTTTAGTTTTTGGTTTGATTATGCGTCATTACCATTATTATAATAAATTCGCACAATCATTGATTAATCGACTTTGATACTTTTTATACTTACTTCATCAATTAAATTAATATTGGTTGCTTCCACAGATTCAATCTTTATAACACTTACTTTGTATAAAGCAGAAGGCATGACTTTTCCTCCTAATAATCCCCAGATATAACTAAGCTGTTCAAAGGGAATCGAATGCAGTTCCATTCTAAACCTGAAATTTTTTTTCACATCAGAATCAATATATTCCAGCACATTATGGGTCTGAAAAATTTCGATAACCTTCGAGATGTCGGTTAAAGATTTATCATAGGCATTACGGTTTGCAGCAATCATCAGGTATAAGTTTAGATAAGCCGGCGGATTCTGCTTTTTCATATCATAGATAATCGGATTTTCAGTTACCGCTGTTCTGGTATACCATGACCTGTTTTTTAATGTTGATTCTTCCTCCACGTTCAGCAAAGTGATAACCACTTTATCATCAAGCCCGGAGGTATCATCATCATGTTTTGCTATATCATCAACTACGGCAATATCGCCGCTGTGCTGTCCGTCTTTTAAGCCGTTCACCGGATCATTGAGCTTATCTTTTAAAATTGTCAATACTTCTTTAATCATAATTTTTGCTCTTTATTATTATGATGCAAACATACAATTACACTTAATCAAAAGACAAATATTTTGAGGTCCTAAACCTGTCTTTGCAGTAAATACTTTTTATATTTTTTCACAGAAAGCTGAAAAACCCACTTTTATAAACAACTAAAAACCAATTAATTAATTAAAATAAATAATTTAATTTAAAAAAATAAAAATTGCCTAAATCCAGTATCAGTGAAGTTATTACACAATTTTTGAGGTGTAATTTTGAAATAAAAAAATTAGTGATTCGAAGATGTAACTACAGAGAACATATATAACCTTTTTTGCGGTTTAATAGAACGTAAATATTGATTTTACATCAGCCGCTAATTTGTTTTAATTACTGAGCTACTTTTTAATGTATAAAAGACATGCTATTTTGTAGAGCTCCAGGTTTTAAAGTTCAACACCCTACTAATCATGCAATTACACATCGCATCTTGGGAATAATTTTGTTTTTACTGCAAAGACAGAACAGAGACGTCTCATAATTAGCAGGATGGAATTTCTTCCTCTAATTTTGACCCCAATAATCTTAAAACTTAAATCATGAATATCAGAAAAATTTTTGGCAAGCGCAATGAAATCATTAGCGGCCATTTCAATGAATTACGTTCAAAAATCGGCATGGCCAATCAAAATGAAGAAGATATTTTCTCTTTACGGGAAGAAATCTGCAATGCATGTCCTTTAAAAAACGGCAACAATTGCAACGCCATGAAATGGATGAATCCGGAAACCCTGGAAGTTGCAGACTCTCCGAAAGACGGCTTCATAAGAGGCTGCGGATGCAGACTGAGTGCAAAACAGAGATCAAAACTAAGCCTTTGTCCGGCGGGTTTCTGGGGTGGCGAATTTGACAGAAAATAATAATTCAACAACCGTCAGTACTGAAATTAAACCGATTTAAAGTGAAGCAGAATCATATCATCCAGAAAGTTTTTATTGAAATTACCGTCAACAATAAAGAAAAGGCATATCGAATAAAAGATGATCTCAACAGCTTTTTGGCAATTGATGTTTTCCCGGAAATAGAAAAATACATCAATGGTATAGAGCATCAGTTAGCAGGTCATACTTTGCAAATTCCCCTTTTAGAGCTGAATCTGGATGTGGACAACAGCTCGCTGAACACTGAATTAAAAGACCGAATTACCCGGCTTTTTAAAGAAGAATTGTCAGAAATCGTCGATTCCCGGGAAATGATGAGCGAACAAACAGAAAACAATTCTAAAGCAAGCTGGATCAGCAATAAGGAAAAACTCTTGCAAAGCTTTATTCATTTTTTAGAGAACGGCTCTATGCCCTGGTGGAATTCAGATAATGAAAATATTAACTTTTTGGAAACAGCAGTTTTCGACAGTCTTATTGCGGTTCCAGCCTTTCAAAAAAGTATCATTTCCGTTTTACCGAAACAGCATATTCGAATCCGGATTATCAACCAGCTTTCGGACAGGCAGATTGGTCAATTATGCATGGCCTTACTGGAAAATAAAGAAATAACAATCAATCTGGAAGATGGAGACCTGCAGAATGTATCAAAACTCCGTCATCATGAAAGAATTTTTGTGTGGAGTCTTGTATTAGGTGTTTTATACAGATATTCTGATTCGTCAAATGCAGATCTTCGGGAATATATTTTGGAACAGATTTCAAAAGCAAATCCGGGAGGATCTTCAAGGAAAAAAATCAGCCATAAAAGCAGGAAAGCAATAGCAGAGATATTTTCTTTCATCAAACAAGATGAAATTGCTGAAAGCATTGAAAATACCAACAGTAAAAGCATTATTAATAATACCGAAAGTAAAGTCCTGCAACGCATTACAGATCAAGTGAAAGACGACCTTAAAAACGTAAACAAATCTGCAGAGATAATCGATCGTAACCATACAGAACTTGATGATGACGGCATCATGAATGGAGGACAATATGTACAGAATGCGGGACTTATCCTGATCCATCCGTTCATTAAAACATTTTTTGAACATTGCGATCTTCTGGATCCGAAAACCCAGGAAATCACCAATCCAGAATTAGGAGCTCATTTGCTCCATTATATTGCTACCGGAGCAACCAATGCGCCTGAATACGAAATGGCATTCGAAAAATTTCTGTGTAATATTCCCATGCATCAAAGTATTGACAGGTATATCAAACTTTCGCGAAAGCAAAAAATCCAGGCTAAAAATGTCATCGAAAGTGTTCAGCACAACTGGAGCCCGATGCAAAAATCATCTGCAGCATTATTACAGAATGAATTCTTTCAGCGGTCAGGGAAACTGGTTGTTACCGATCATGATTATACCCTTACCATAGAACGAAAAACACAGGATATTTTACTGGAAAAACTGGGCTGGGGAATTGGTTTTATCAAACTGCCGTGGAAGGAAAAATTTCTGTTTGTCAATTGGTAATAGATTTCTTGCAGTAATAGATTTAACCGTAAAAATTTTCAGAAAACAGAAACAGTTAAAAGAAATCCGTGAATATTCCGTTTAATTCTTAAATTAGTCTCATGAAAAGGAATCTTTATCTCATCATCATATCATTTTCTCTTGCCAGCTGCTATACGTACCAGGTCAAAAAACCGAAAGATCCGATGGCTGACAATACACAGGAGTCTAAAAACGGCATTGGTCCCGCCAATAAAATATCACCTGCGCAGAATGCACAGCAAACACCAGTACCAGCACCAATCAATGTGCAGGAGAAACTTGCTGCCGGTAAAAATGTTAAAATTGATGTTGACGGCAAAAAATATAAAGTAATCGTGGACAAATGGGAAAGAGACAGCCTGATCGCCCATCCGGTACACAATGCTAAAAAAACACTGAAATTCCATAAGAACCAGATCAATGCTGAAAAAATTGCTGAAAAGAGATTTTCACAACCGATAGCGGATATCATTACCGTGGCTGCCTATACCGGTATTGGCGTGGCCATTTATTCTCTTCTTCGTTAATTTTTAGATTAAAAACCTCATCTTGAGAAAACTGCTTATAGATTTTATCAACCGGAATGGTCATTTTAACGAAGATGAGCAGGAAACAATTATTTCAAAATTTCACCTTCGCACTGTACGAAAAGGGCAGCTTGTGCTGAAAAGAGGTCAGGTGGCGGACCGGTATTATTTTATCATAAACGGTGCCCTTCGTTTTGTATACGGCGAAGATCCTGAGCTTACAGCCTGGGTCGTTTTACCAGAAGAATTTTTCACCGAGATTTCCAGCTTCAAGCACCGTACTCCTACCCGCTTTAATGTAGAAGCCATTGAAGAAACCGAGCTGTATTATATTGAACGGCAGGATATGGAACAATTATACAGAAGCCTTCCGGCATGGCAGGAATTCGGACGGGAAATCTGGGAGTCTATGGCAATAAGAATGATTGATGAAATTATACGGTTTCAGACAATGACGGTGGAAGAGCGGTATCTTGAATTCTTACAGAAACCGGGATTTATGCAGCGCGTATCGGTTAAGCAGCTGGCTTCCTATCTGGGAATTACCCCCAATGCGTTAAGCCGGATCCGGAAGAACTTACACCGGTAAATTCATTATCTACCAAATGGTAGTTTTTCAGCCTTGAATAATGCATAGTTTTGATCTACAAATAAGATCATGACTATGGAAAAAACAATTTTGGTAGCCGGTGCTACAGGAAATCTGGGAGAGAAACTCTGCTACGAACTATTGAAAAGAGGAGCTGCAGTAAGAGCTGCGGTGCGTTTCGGAAGCGACAACAACAAAATAAAGCTTTTGAAAGATGCAGGAATCGAGGTAGTTGAAGTAGACTTTACCAGCCATTCAATGCTTGAAAACGCCTGTTCAGGAGTATCATGTGTTGTTTCTGCTTTGGCGGGACTGAAAGATGTGATCGTAGATACCCAGGCGGCGCTCCTTAATGCAGCTGTCAGTGCCGGAGTTCCTCATTTTATACCTTCCGATTTCTGTACCGATTATACGAATCTGCCCGAAGGCTGCAACCGTAATTTTGACCTCCGCAAGGCTTTTGCAGAAATTATTGACAGCAGTCCCATACACGCAACTTCTGTTTTCAACGGTGCCTTCTCTTATGTACTGCATTATGACATCCCTTTGCTGAATACCAATCACAAAACCATTGGTTTTTTTGAAGATAAGTCTGACTGGAATATAGATTTTACCACGCTTGAAAATACGGCTGCCTTTACGGCATCTGCTGCTTTAGACAGTGATGCTCCACGATACCTCCGTATTGCAGGTTTTAGTATAAGTCCGGAAGCATTGCTGCCTGTCGCTGAAAAAGTGTACAAAAGTTCTTTTCAGCTTGAGAATATGGGTTCTATGGAGAGATTTCTGGAAACAATATATACTTTACGACGAGAACAGCCTGAAGGAGAAAACGAGCTCTATCCCGCATGGCAGCAGATGCAGTACCTCTACAGCATGTTTGCAGCCCACCATCAGGAACTCGACAATGAAAGATATTCCGGCATTGTATGGATTGGTGCTGAAGAAGCTTTATCAAAAAGGTAATGTAATGTTCAACAGAAAAATATGGAAAAACAATATACAGACGAATTCTTAATTCAAAACTGGGAAGGATTCACCAGCCACATCGTTACCGTGAACGGCATACAGCTGCATTATGCAGAAGGAGGTAAAGGATTTCCGGTGATCTGCCTTCCCGGGTGGCCGCAGACCTTTTATTCATTTCATACCATTGCGCCTGAACTTGCCAAACATTTTCGTGTGATTGCAGTAGATCTAAGAGGAATGGGAAGTTCTTCAACACCTTTATCCGGATACGATAAAAAAACGATGGCCGCAGATATTGCAAAGCTTATTCGTCATCTCGGTATACAAAGTGTTTTTGTGTTGGGACATGATATCGGAGGAATGGTAGCTATGAGCCTCGCCTATAATTATCCTCAGCTTGTTTCGCGGCTCATTGTTGCCGACGGCCTGCATCCAAATGAAGGAATACTTCAGATGCCGCTCATTCCTCCCGCCGGAACTTTCGGCGACAAAATTGACACCGATCAGCCTTACACGTGGTGGATGGGTTTTAACCAGGTAAAAGATCTGCCTGAAAAACTGCTGGAAGGCCGTTACTATTACCTGCTGGACTGGCTGTTTCGGTATGTTATGACTGATGATCGTAAAATATCCGAACTTGAAAAACAGATCTACGCCGAAGCTTACAACAGACCGGAAAACATCCGTGCTTCCAATGCGTGGTATCAGTCTTTTCATCAGGATATTGAGGACAGCAAAAGATACACCCCATTACAGATGCCTGTGTTAGGGATTGCCAGTAATGTTTCTTACGGTTTCTATCAGTATGCCCTGCCTGCAGCTGCAGAACATTTTGAACTGGTACACCTTAAAGATACAGGTCATTATATGTTTGAAGAAAATCCTGAAGCGGTATTACAGGCTGTAGAAGAATTTTTATTAAAACCCTGACAGATTCCTGAAATAATTGCTGTTAAAAAATAAAGGCTATGATATTTATCGTAGCCTTCCTTATAAAGCTCAAATAAATAATATTTTTATAAAGATTACTAAAAATTCATAAGATTTTTAATTATTTTTGATAAGAATCCTACTCTACGTTTTCTTTAATTAAAACTATATGAAAATCGGCAAATTATCGAATATATTCAGATTAACTCGATGGAAGGAAATTTTAGCAGTAGTGGTTTTGCTGTTGGCTTTTGTTTTTTTCAGGAGTGAAAGGCATGAGCTTGCTTCCATAGGCCCGCAGTTGAAAAATTCAAACAGTGAATGGATTTTCATAGGTATTATTTTGGGAGGTATTTATATTTTCCTTCAGGGCCTGATGTACGTTACCAGCTTCAAAAGTGTTCAGCTGGATGTTAAACTGTCCGATTCGGTCAACTTATTCCTGAAGCGCAACCTTCTGAGTATTTTTCTTCCTGCGGGAGGAGTAAGTTCTCTCGCCTATCTTCCCAGAAATATCAGAATTAAAGGTTATAAATCTTCCAAAGTGCACCAGGCAAGCGCAATCTACGGCTTTGTAGGATTTCTGACGGTTCTTATTGTGGGCGTTCCGCTGATTCTGTATGCAGTGTCTGTAAATAAAGCATTTGATAACAGCTGGACCGGCATCATTTCTTTATCCGTATTGTTATTGCTTGTATACGGTATTTTTATATCATTTAGAAAAAAGAATTTTCTTTATCGGTTTATAGAAAAGAAATTTCCGAAAATGATCGGTTCCATAGATGAGATATTCAATAACGAAATTGATAAAAAATATTTCTGGTATACTGTATTAATATCCGTTGCTATTGAATTCTGCGGCGTTTTCCATTTGCTCATCGCGATGTATGCCTTAGGGGTGGAAGCGTCATTTACGGCCGCCGCCATATCGTATGTTATTTCAATATTGTTGATGATCGTTTCTCCCTTTTTGAGAGGATTGGGAGCCGTTGAATTTTCGCTGACTTACCTACTCTCGGGCTTTGGGTACCATCATGCAGAAGCACTGGGTATCACGCTGCTTTACCGTTTTTTTGAATTCTGGCTTCCTTTACTGCTTGGAATCGCAGCTTATCTTTGGGGTGGCAGAAAGCTTTTTGCCAGGCTCCTTCCTGTTATTATGATATTCTTATTGGGTATCATCAATATTCTTTCGGTGATTACACCGGCTTTAGCTGACCGTTTATCTATTGTAAAAAGTTATCTTCCTCAGGATTTAATTCATATTTCCAAGATGTTCACGCTTTTGTCGGGGGTATTATTATTGATTACTTCAGCAAATTTATTTAAAGGAAGCAGGCGGGCGTGGTATTTTGCCGTAACACTTACTGTCGTTTCCGTAATTTTCAATCTTGTTAAAGCTCTGGATTACGAGGAAGCTCTTTTTGCATTAGCAACGTTGGGTTTGTTGATGTACAGTCGCAGAGAGTATACGTTTAAAGGCAACAGAATGTCATTTCAAAGGGGATTCAGCTGGTTTGTGGGAATTTTTACGGCTATATTTATATTCAATTACCTCAGCTTCTATTTTATAGATCCTTCCCATTTTGGTATTGATTTTTCGAAAAAGGAAGCGCTTTATTACACGCTTCATACTTTTCTTTTGTTTAAGGATCCCGGGCTGACACCGCTTACGGGTTTTGCCAGGGATTTTCAGCAGCTGAATTATATTTTGGGTACCGTTTCTTGGCTCGTTCTTATTATTTCATTTTACCGGACCCATAAACCGGAAGAACAGAGCGACCTTGAAAACCATCTGGAAGCCGAAAATCTTGTTGAAGAATATGGGGACTCTTCTCTGGATTATTTTAAGCTGACTTCTGATAAACTTTTTTTCTTTGCTGCGGACCGGGAAGGTTTTCTGTCATACAGAACAGCGAATGGTTTTGCAGTGATCCTGGAAGAACCCGTTTGTGCCCAAAGAGATAAAACTGCTCTGATTGAAGAATTTGAAGACTATTGTAAAAATAACGGGTTAAAAACAACCTATTACCGTGTTGGCGAAAACAGCCTGAATTATTTTTCATCGTTAAGAAAACAGCATCTGTTTATCGGTCAGGACGCCATTCTTGATACGGAAAAGTTCAGCCTGACCGGTAAAGAGCGAAAATCCATCCGAAACGGCATTAACACGTTGGAAAAATCAGGATTCAGAACGGAAATAAAATATGCACCGCAGTCTGATGACATTTTGAACCAGATTGAACGTGTTTCGAATGAATGGCTGGAAAAATTTGACAAGAAAGAAATAGTTTTTGCAGAAGGAATGTTTGAAAGAGCCGTTGTAAAAGAGCAGGATATAATTATGATATCTGATGAGGAAGGAAGCTGCGTTGCTTTTCTCAACATCATTCCTCACTGTGCTCCTGATGAGTGCAGCTACGATATGATCAGAAAAACTGAAAATGCCCCGAATGGCTGTACAGATGCGCTGATTGTAAAGCTTGTAGAATACGCTAAAGATAAGAATCTTAAATTTATAAATATAGGAATGACGCCGATGGCAGGATTGGATGAACCCAATAATACAGCAGAAGACCTGTTAAAATTTGCCTACCACCGTGTCGGAATTTTTAAACACTATCAGACGCTCAGAAATTTTAAAGAGAAATATGCTGACCTCTGGGAAAATAAATATCTCGTTTATAATAATGATCTTGATCTTTTACAGATCCCCGCTGCACTGAACCAGATTATGAAGCCATGAAAAGATTTTACATTGTATTTGTTTGGTTAATTCTTTTGTCACTTTTTACCGGATGTGATGCCGGTAAGGATTTTAAGGTAACCGAATGGAATTCGCATTCTGAAAAACCAATTATTTTCTACATCAGTGGAGATGCGGGCTTCAATACCTTTTCAAAAAGTTTTGGAGAAAATCTTCACAAGTTCGGCTATGATGTATTTGCACTGAATACAAAAGTTTATTTCTGGGAAAAGAAAACACCGGCAGAAACCGCTTCCGATATTGAAAATTATATTAATAAACAATTAAGAGGAAGGCAAAACCAACAGGTCATTTTGATTGGTTTCTCGTTTGGGGCAGACGTTACGCCTTTTGCCTATAATCGGTTTTCTGATGATTTAAAGGATAAAATTCAGAAAATATTTATCATCGGGCCTTCAAAAAGCAACGATTTTAAAATACATCTCGAGGAGTATTTTGGACAGGAACCGAAAGGAAGTCTTCCCGTAATTCCTGAAATTAATAAAATAACCCATATTCCTGTGATGGTCATTCTGAGCGATTTTGAATTTACCCACTTTCCATATGAAAATATTAAACTGGGATCTAATTACCAGATGAAGCATATTGCCGGAAACCATCATTATGGGGGAAATACGAAAATGCTGGCTGCTTTTATTAATGATCATATAAAGTAATCAATTTTAAACCCCAAACCGTAATTTGTTTTTTAGTATAAATAAAAAGATCCGTACAATGTACGGACCCAACTCAATGTGTTTTTTTAGGATTTGCATCAGGGATTATACATTCATTGTCAAATGTTTTATTTCCCTAATTTTGTCTATTGATATTAAAAGAATGATATGGTAATTTCTGCATTGATCTTGATTTTCTGATCTTTTGCCTTACCCTGGTCTATTAACTCTTCAATTGTGGCTTTATCACTTTTCAGCTTCGGGATTCTTTTCTGGGAATTTTCATCGTCAACCCCAAAGCGTTCTAAAGAGCGCCAGTTGTTCAGATTGTGATAGTTTATCTTAAAAGTGTAAATCTTAGATAATATTTCTTTAGCATCTTCAGGAGAAAACACCCCTTTGATGAGAAAAAAAGTATTGTCTGTCTTTGCTTTTGTTTTGGTATTTTTAATAGTACTTGGTTTCATCTTGTTACAGGTTTAATATGAATAAAGATTCTTTAAAATCAATCTATACAAGAAATGCTTCTGACATTTCGGTTTTATTGACCCTGTGCCAGTGAATATGCCACTTTGCCGTCGAAGGAATACAAATTCTCTGTTTTTATGACATCGATATCCTCGTCTATAGCTCTCGTGAGTAAGGTAGCAATGTCTATTTTGCTGATTTCCGTACTTTGCTGAGGTCTGAATCTGCATCGCCAGTGATCCGTACAGAACGTCTCTTTAAAACCATCCGGCCAGACTTTGATTCCCCTGTTGGTAATTACGTTGAGCTTTATGCCTCCTATTTCCAGGCGCTGTAATTTATTGGCCAGCTCATTGGCATCAGTACCGTTCCAGTGCACGAACAGGTCTACCCCGTCAAGAACTTTTTTAGCTCTGGCTCTGCGTCGGTATTTCGGAAGCTTGAGCGTATAGTTATTCAGGTGCTGAACCGATTTTAGAACGGATGGTTTTTTGCCTAAATTAAGCACTACAGCCTGAGCAAACTCCTGTGTTCCCACCTTCTCTCTGCTCACCCCTTCTTTAAATATGTCTACGGTATGAATACCGTCTTCCAGTGTTTTCAGCCAGGCGTTGTGAACTTTTTCCGCTACCTGGTTTTGTCCGATATGGTTCAGCATCATAATGGCAGCCTGAATCAGCCCGGAAGGATTTGCTACATTCTGTCCTGCTATGAGCGGAGCAGAGCCATGGATGGCTTCAAACATCGCACATTCTTCCCCTATATTTGCCGAACCTGCGAGCCCGACTGAACCTGTAAGCTGTGCTGCAATGTCACTTAATACGTCTCCATACAGATTTGGCATAACTACAACATCAAACATTTCGGGCGTGTCTGCCATCTTCGCCGCACCGATATCGATAATCCAATGTTCATTTTCTATTTCAGGATATTCAGCGGCAATTTCATTAAAGACCTGATGAAATAATCCGTCTGTTTGCTTCATAATATTGTCTTTGGTAAAGCAGGTTACTTTTTTCCTGTTTTGTTGTTTTGCATATTCGAAAGCATATCGGATGATTTTTTCGCAGCCAGGGCGGCTTATTAATTTAAGGCACTGCACTACTTCATCGGTCTGCTGATGCTCAATCCCGGCATAAAGGTCTTCTTCGTTCTCCCGTACGATAACAATATCCATTACAGGATGTTTGGTCTGTATGAAGGGATAAAAACTTGCGCAAGGTCTTACATTAGCATATAAACCTAAGAATTTTCTCGTACTTACGTTCAGGCTTTTGTACCCGCCTCCCTGTGGCGTTGTAATGGGTGCTTTCAGAAATATTTTATTACGTCTGATAATATCCCATGATTCGTCACTGATCCCGGATGTATGTCCTGCCAGATAGATTTTTTCCCCGATCTCAATTTCATCAATTTCAATTTTAGCACCTGCCGCTAAAATAATCTTCAGGGTTGCGTTCATGATTTCGGGACCGATACCGTCACCTTTAGCTACTGTAATTCTTGTCATAATTTAATTTTTTTTACATGACAAAGTTGTAGATTTTAATTCATTTATTTTTATTTATATTTGTAATCAATACCATAAAATAATTTTATGAATTATACTCTGAATCAGCTGCAGATTTTTCTGAAAGTAGTGCAGACAGGAAGCGTGACAAAGGCGGCAGAAACGTTATTTCTCACTCAGCCGGCAGTGTCTATTCAGCTTAAAAATTTTCAGGATCAGTTTAATATTCCTTTAACGGAAGTTGTCGGGAGGAAACTATACGTAACGGAATTCGGAAAAGAGATTGCACAAGCTGCTGAAGAGATTGTGAATCAGATTCACTCCATCAACTACAAGACGTTGGCCTATCAGGGACAGGTTACAGGGAGACTGAAGATTTCCGTTGTCTCTACGGGTAAATATGTGATGCCTTATTTTCTTTCGGGATTTATCAGCCAACATCCCGGAATTGAGCTGGTGATGGATGTTACAAATAAGGAAAAAGTAATTGAAAGCCTGGAAAACAACGAGGTGGATTTTGCACTTGTATCAATTTTACCGAGTGCTTTAAATATCGAACGAATGGATTTGCTTCAGAATAAGCTGTATCTTGTCGGCAATACGCAAAACAGCCATCCCAACATCTCACTGGAAGACTTTGAAACAATACCTTTGATTTTCAGGGAAAAGGGATCCGGAACACGCACTACAATGGAAGGGTTTATCAAACATAAAAATATATCCGTATTAAAAAAGATGGAACTGACCTCCAATGAAGCTGTGAAGCAGGCGTTACTGGCAGGATTAGGATATTCTATCATGCCACTAATCGGCATCAAAAACGAACTGTATAATGAGGAACTGAAGATTATCCCGATTAAAGGACTTCCCATAAAAACGATGTGGAGTCTGATCTGGATGCGCGGCAAAAAACATTCGCCGGTTTCGGATCTTTATTTACAGTATCTGCAACAAGCCAAAGCCGAGATTATTGAAGAAAAGTTTAGCTGGTGTGAGCAGTATTAGCGGATAATTTTTGAAATAATCCTAAAAAAATGTATAATGATTCGCTTTACTTGTGCTAACGATACTGATTACACCGGGTATCTTACTTATGGTAAAATTTTTAATTTCTTTAGTCCATTTTCTGCACATAAAAGCCAACTGTATCCAGTCTAATATTAAACGCTCTGGACTCTCCGGTGGTTGTAACAGCACTCTTAGCACTGGGAAAATAGATGCTGTCGTTTTTAATGATGAATACCCGTTGCAGAACTTCCCATGAAATTTCAGATTCTTTTCCGCAGGAATTTATTACGAAACACGGGTTCGACATGATTCCGCCTTTGGACTCTACATTGCAGTTGCAATCTTTTTTCAGATTAGCACACTCGGCAAAAGGGTGAGAATACCATTCAACAGTATCACCTTCTGCATTGACGACGGGCGGTGTTTTGTAATGATACATATTCTCGAATTTATTTCTAACATCCGATGGAAGATCCTTATATGTTATTTCTTTTATTTCAGGCTTAGAGCAGCTGCAAATAAACAATATAAGACTTATGGTAAAAGATACTCTCACTATTTTAATTATATACCACATATTGTAGATATTGCAATAGTGAAGTTGCAAGAAAATGAGTCGTCATGGTTATTAGTTTTTATAATTCACAAATCTAAGAAAAATATTATATCAATTATTAAATTTTCTAAATTTTAACATTAATTTGAAATGTGTAATAATTTTTTAATATAAACGAATAAATTTTATATTGAATTAAAATATTTCTTTATTATGTACAGCAAAGATCATTACGGCTAACGACAGAACTTGACGCTTTAAAATAATTTAATAATTAATACAGTTCAGCAATTCCAGCAGGAATAAAAAAAGACTGCCGTTACAACGGCAGTCTCAAAATTAGAAGTTATTATAATTTATTTTGCTTTAAAATACACTCTTCTATTCGCTCTGTTTTTCCATTCAGGACATTTTGAAGCAGGATCACATTCAGGATATTTCAGGTCGGTTTTCCCGTTTCCCTGAGCACCAAGTTTTCCCGACTGTACTCCGTTCTGAATAAGATAGTTTTTTACGTTATTCGCTCTTCTTTCAGATAACATTTTGTTGTAAGCCTCTGTTCCTCTTGTATCGGTAGCGCCTACAACTGTATAAGAACCATCAGATGAATTGATATAGCTTACGGCGTTATTTAAGATTGGCGTATTCGAAGGTAAGATTCTGTCTGAATTAAGATCAAACTCGATACCTTCCAGTTTTGTTTCTGTTTCAGCAACAGCTCCCTGTCCTTGAGTCTGGTCAGGACATCCGTTATTTTCTACGCTTCCGGGAACTGTTACACATTTGTCGTAAAGATCAATTACTCCGTCAAGATCTACATCTAAAGCAACCCCTGATCCATCCACTCTTGCTCCTGCAGGAGTGTCAAGCTGTCTGTCCCAATCATCGCAAACTCCGTCGTTATCTGCATCTCCGTTTTTACAAACAACAACATCAGTAATCTTAGATTCCAACACATTGATTTTGTAGTAAGCTTCCTGCAATGGGTCATGCCACATCAGGTGAGATTCGTGCTTGCCTAGATTAACGGTAAGACCTAAAGTTGTGTTGATGAAGTTATCAGAACTTTTATTATTTATCCTGTTAATTGCGCTGTTTTGTGATCCTCCGCCATCAAATGAATCATCAGTTGTTACCACATACATTACTCTTCCTTCAAGATCAAGACGGTTGCTGATTTTATATTTCAGCCCGGCCCCCGCCTGTCCGAATAGTGAACCGAATTTGAATGGTTTGATTTCTCTTGTTAACCTTTGTCCCATTTCATCCTTAAGATATGCTCTGTATGCTAAGGTACCGATACCTGCATATCCATGAAGTGCCCATCTGAATGGTGATTTGTTATCTACTCTTCTTAAAAGGTTTGAAAAATTAATATCACCCAAAATAGAGATTGCATCGTATTGCGTTCTTGCTCCTACCTGCATATTAGCAGCAGCATTTGCTGGTGCGGCATCCTTTGTGTTGAAATACCCCTGTCTGGTTTCTCCACGGTCATATTGCAACTTTAATCCAAACGCATGTGTGATTGCCTTATCAATACTTACATATGCTGAATATCCAAACAAATCTTTTCCAGATCTATCACTTGTTTTAATTGAGTTAAGGTCAGCAGATTGTACCAAAGGCACTCCGGCACCAAATGAGATTGACCAGTCGTTAAATCTCTTTGAAGAGTTGGTGAATGGCTGTACATCGGCAGATCCTGAAGAGAAAGTGTTAGGATACTGTGTATTGTTCATAACCTGTAATGAATCCTGAGCAAAAAGGCATGTGGGTAATGCTATTGCCAACGATAAGATTGATAGTTTTGATTTCATATGATTTTTTTTAATGTTTCTTTAAGAAAAATAACTTCTGCTGCTTCAGCAGAATTATTTCAAATCAGAGTTTCAGCTCGTGCTCTTCATTATTCAATTATTATACCATTCATCCCCCTGAAATCTCTACCAGAGGGGGTATTTAACCGTAAAATAAAAATATGTGGTAGCTAAATCAGGTTATATATCAGGGATTTATAGTGTTTTATATGTCTCGCATATTAATTTTTAAATCATTTAATTTTAATATTATTTAACATTAAAATTTGACTGTGATTTATGTTTTTACACGATAAATTTTAATTAAATCTCTCAAAAAGATTTAAAAGTATATTAGAAAAAGAACCAATTCGGATATTAGGATTAGCTTATTATTACTCTCTTTCACGTCCTGATTATGATGAATATTTCCCAATTGCCAATAGCGTAAATCACACCATCTACCTGATATTCAATAGTAAAAAAACTTGTTTATAATAAAGATGTAAAATTAATTTTTGCGACAATTATTTATAGAAATACAAGTGCGGATGGTCCACAGACAGCCATCCTACGGAACGGATATGGAATTTTTTTTTTACATTTGCTTAAGAAGAGTACAAAAACATTTGATGTTTGTATTCCTTATATATTATACCAAGTTTATAAAAGCATTAAAAATCAACTAATGAAAAAAATTATTCTACTGTTTGCATGTGTGTTAGGTTTTTCGGCTTTCTCACAAATAAAAGTGTTGAAAAATGAAACTGTGGTAGAAGTAGGTAAAGATAATTCCGTAGGTTTATATAAAAAAGACAATAAATTTACAATCAATTATCAGGATCTAAATACCGCTAACCTTAATACCTTCCGATCATTTTCTTTTGAGAACCTCAATAAAGATGTTTCGGGTCTGTATGAGCTTATTAGCAATGGATTTATTGACATACCGGTAAGCAATATTGTTTTGGAACTTCCCAACGATATTATTGAGCTTCACTTTGAAAAAAATTTCGGACAGCCCACCGTTCAGTTTATTCAGTACATTAACAAAAACAGGAAATATGTCGGAAAATCTCAGATTCTGAATAAAAAACAGGTCGACAAAATTTTCGGAAGGTTAAATGGGAAATCTTCACTGTATGAAAAACCGGAAACAGCTGCCATGGGAAATCCGGCGAATCGTCCTGTTAATTCAGGCTCCGCTGCAAATACCGGCAGTAATAAAGACAGAAAAACAAAGAAATAATCGATTACAGAAATATTAACGAGGCTCATTCATCAGAATGAGCTTTTTTATTTTTATTTTTGCAAAAAGATCATTACGAGTATGTCTCTTCATATAAACAATCTTACCAAAAAGTTTGGTGAACAAACCGCGCTGAACAGTATTAATATTTCCATCGACAAAAATGAGATTATCGGACTTTTGGGCCCGAACGGCGCCGGAAAATCCACATTAATGAAATCTATTGTCGGAGCCTTAAAAATTGATGAAGGAGAAATAATTTTTAACGGTAAAAGCATTACCGAAGACGAGATAGAAAGCAAAAAAAATATAGGTTTTCTTCCGGAAAACAATCCGCTTTATCTTGAGATGTTTGTGAAAGAATACCTGCAGTTTGTTGCAAACATCCACCATATTCCTTCAGCAAGAGTAGATGAGGTAATAGAACTTGTAGGAATTACGCCTGAAAAATCTAAGAAAATAGGACAGCTTTCAAAAGGATATAAACAAAGAGTGGGTCTTGCACAAGCCATCATTCATCAGCCGGATCTATTGATACTGGATGAACCTACCAACGGACTGGATCCTAACCAAATCATCGAAATCCGAAATGTAGTGAAAGAAATCGGTCAGCAAAAAACGGTTTTGCTTTCCACCCATATCATGCAGGAAGTAGAGGCGCTTTGCTCACGGGTAATTCTTATTCATAAAGGAAATATCCTGCAGGATTGCCCGATAGACGAATTTAAAGGAAAGTTCGCCAGTCTTGAAGAAGCATTTGCAAGTTATACCGCATAAACGAAAAGCTCCAGATTTTGGAGCTTTTCTCTTTTGCACCAAACTTTGGCAAAAGATATATATAGATGGTTAAAAGTTTTTAAAGTGGAAACGAATTTTTTATTCTTTAAGCAAAATATTTAAGAATTATTATCACTTTTCTCTTCTATTGCCGGAACTGTTTCCAGATTTTTCTTCTGAACCTGTTCCAAAAGCTGCAGTCCCAAAAGTCCGCTGATTCCTCCGTTCGCAGAATCTCCGCTGCCTCCGATCAAAACTTCAGGCATAATTCTAACATTCTGACTGGCAATATTTTCCATGATCTTTAATTGTGTAAAATTATTTCCTCCCATTGCTTCTACAGACAGTTTATAAGATTCCGCATTAGATTTACCGATGGCCAGGATTTTTTCAGCTTCAGCATTACCTGTCAAAGAGATTTGCTCTGCACTTGCTTTGGCCAGCAATTCTATTTTTTCGGCTTCGGCCTTTGCGAGGAGTCTTGTCTTTTCAGCTTCACCGTTTGCCAAAAGTTTCAGCCTGTCTCCTTCTGCAGTTGCCTGCAATCTTACAGAATTTGCATCTCCGGTTGCCTTTTTCACGGATGCATCAGCAATTCTTTCTGCAATCACGACACCCTGATCAGCTTTTACGATTTCTTTCTGCATATCTGCAACGGCAGTTTCTTTTTCCAGAGCCTGACGCGTTTCCTGAGCAAGCATTTCTGTTTCATAAGTGATTTTCTGCTCTTCCGCCAGCTTTCTGTCCGTCAAAGTTTTCATAAGACTTTCAGGAGGAACGATGGCGCCGATCAAAGTATCCACTGCATTCACATTGTATTGTTCCAGAACGCTGCTGATATGATCTTTTGCAGACTGCTGTCTTTCTTTACGGGTTCCCAGGAAGGCAATAACATCGCTGTCCTGTGCAGAATTTCTGAAATAATTCCCAATCGTAGGTTCCAGAACCTGGCTTACAAGATTGATCATATTTCCGAAACGGGCAATCACTTTCGGTGCTTCATAGGTTGGAATATGAATAATCTGTGAAACATCCAGATTGAAAGGGAACCCGTCTTTACTTCGTACGGTAATTGTGGAAAGATTTTTATCCAGCTGATGGGATTCGCTTCTTTCATAGGCCCAGTTTAAGACAAGGTTTGTTGTAGGAACCAGTTCCACTTTCATAATATAAGGATTGATCGGATATTTTCCGGGACCAATTGGTTCTGCCCAAACACCTTTATGTCCTTTTTCCACAATATTTCCGTGTTTAAAATCTACGCCGCTTAAATCCTGCCCTTCCTCACCTACATAGCTTATAATCACCCCAACATGACCAATGGGAATTTCCGTCATTTTTACCATTTCAACTTTTGTAAACCAAGGGTTTAAGAAATATGAACCCGCCAGAATCACCTGTTCCTGAAGACCTTTGTAGCCGCCATTATTTAAAAAAGTGTCGACATCCTGAAACTTGTTATGATCCTTGATGATTTTCCCTGCAATCTGTCCTTCTTCCAAAGGACTTCCTTCCATTGTTGTGATAATTCCTACCGCATTATCCGGAATCTGGGTCATATCCGTAAGTTCAATTTCAAATAATAATGTGTTGATTCTGTAAGATCCCGGGGCAATAATAGCGGTTTGACGGCCTTTTCTCCCTCCGTTTTTTAAAAAAGCTTCAGCATCCTGAAAAGAATCGCAGTCTACTTTTCTTCCTAAAATTCTTCCGGTTTCCAGCTCCATACCATCTTTCGCAAGAAGCAAACCTATTTTTCCGGTCGGAATTACAATGAAAGGCTGAAAGTCAATAGAATATTGCCATATCCATTTTCCGAAATACACTCCGGGAGCCAGAGTCTGGGCCTGAAAACCTGCTTCTCCGTTGGTTGCAATGATTCTTCCTTCTGGAAGTTCCTGCTTACCTACGAGTACAAATTTTTTGGTAACCAATCCTATTCTGTCTTGCGGAACTATGACCAACCCAAAGAAAATTCTTAATATAAATTTGTAAAAAATAATGCATAATAATGCCATTACGACCGGAATCATCCAGCCATGAAAACCTAATTCCATAGTTTGTTTGTTTTTTTGTTTGATTAAATTTGAAAACAGGAGTGGTGCTCTATTTTTTCAGAAAAGAAAAACAGAGTACGAATTATGTGATAATTCTTTCAAAAAAAATTAAGAAATTACAGGAGGAGAAGTATTAAAAATCGTGAAGATGATTTCTGATACTTTTAAAAGAAAAAACTTAAAGTTAATTAGTTTCATTTTGATAAGAAAGGAACAAGATCCCTTTGACCATACAAATGTACGCAAGAAAAATATTCACTTGTTTCGAAAAACTTAAATATTTTCACAAATAGTTTTCAATCCCTTGAAAATCAATCCAATTATTTTTTATTTGATGTTGGTATTTATTAAAAATCTAAAAATTTTTGACAGGAAATTATCATTAAACCTAATCAACAATCTATGCATTGGCTTTAAATTTGATTAATTTTTTGCCTAAAAAATACTTTAAAATGTTCAGAAAAATTTTGTTGGGAACCTTCTGTATCGTTCAGATTTCATTGCTGCAGGCAACAGCTGTTACTGAAAATCCGATTCCAAAAATCCACTATTCGCAGGAAAAATTACCGAAATCCGTAATCATTAAAACTAAAAAATTTAAAATTAAAATCGATCAGCAGCCGGATGGAAAATACCTTTACCAGTCCTGGCCGGCCAATGGAAAAATCACGTCCAAACCAAGTATGATCATCAGTGGCGGAGAATTAATTCCTGACGGATCTGGAGGAAATTATTACTTTGAATTCAGCAATGAAGGATACACCTACCAGGTCTGGAGAAATTATCTTACCGACTCTGCTAAAAAAGCACCTTACACGCTTACTGTAGAAGATCAGAATGGGAAAACAATTGTAAGTCAGGATGGATTTGTTGTAAAATATTAAAAAATGCTCACCAAGGTGGGCTTTTTTATGCACGGGATTCTTTAACCAGATAAAAATTACTTTCGTTAAAGCTTTCCTTTGCTGCCTCATAGCCTATCTGAAATATTTTCTCAAGGCGGTCCTTTCTTCTTTCGAAAGTTCCGTAAGTGGAAAGCTCCTGCGAAGAGATAAACCAGTCGCAATAGTCGAATTTTATCTTTTCAATCCTGTAAGACAATAAATCGTAAGAACGGGAAACAATAGCTTTAATGGATTTAAGATCATTAATTTTAATATCATGAGGAGGAGAAACGAAAACGCCGATCAATTTATCACATTCATCCCTGATGATATCTGCAGGAAAATTATTGAGCACTCCCCCGTCACAATACATTTCTTCGTTAATAATGTAAGGAGTAGTAATTCCCGGTATGGAACATGAAGCGATAATAGCATCAACTACTTTAAAATCCTGATCAAAGATCTTTTCTGTCCCTGTTACAAGTTCTGTAGCAACGATTTTAACCTCTTTTCCTAAATCTTTCAGCTTCATATCTCCGAAAATAGGATTCAGGTAATTCCTGAAAATCACCGAAGATACAAGTCCGGGCTGATTAAACGCAAAATGTTTCCAGTTGAAAAAATATACCGAATTGAAGAACTCCAGAATTTCTTCCGGACTTTTTCCTACAGCATACATGGAACCTACGATAGAACCTGCACTGCAGCATGACAGAACATGAACATCAATATCTTTTTCCCTCAGAAATTTTAAAACTCCTGCGTGTGCAATTCCTTTTGTACCGCCGCCCGATAAAACAAGACCTACCTTTTCAAAATTCATTGAATAAATTTAAGAAAATACCACAGAATAAAGACAGCACTATCTAATTTTTTATTAGGTAGCTCTAAATAATATTGTATCGCTTACCAAATGACGTAAGACAGTCTACTGTTATATGAACAAAATAATAAAGCCCGGAAAATTCCAGGCTCATTTATATGTTATTAGTTATTAATATACTTTTCAAATATTTTTGAGAAATCCTTCTGAATATATTTATCAAAACTTGTAGTATTCCAGGCAAAAATATATTCGTTGATTGTTCTTAATTCCTGACTTTTCGATACATTTTCCTGTTTACCGGAGGCTACCGTAGTGATGGCTTTCTGTAAACTGTCATTTGAAAAATTCAACAGTGCCTGATTGTGATGAACAGCCTGCTGGATTGCCAATAGGGCTTTATACAAATCTTTAAGCTGATCGATCTGGCTTTTCGTTACACTGATCATCAGCGGAACATTTCCGATATTAAAAGATATTTCGACATCGAGATCAATGGTTCCTGCCGTCTGCAGGGCAATATTGGAGAAAGGGAATTCGTAATATTCATATCTTCTCAACACTCTTTTTTTATCCAAAGCACTTGCTCCGTCAATATGAATCAGTGCTCTGTTGGTAAAGCAGTATTCATCTCTTTTGGATTTAATAAGAAAGAAAATTTTCTCATTGTCTTCTGACAAGATATAATCATCAGAATCTACCTTATCATAATCCTGGGAAGGAATAATTTTGCCAATATCTCCTAATCCTAACGCTTCTGCAGCTAATTTTTTGAACATACTTTATTTTAATTTGTATTTTGTTTAGTGAATAAAATTAAGAAAATAACTTAGATAAAATCAAAAAAATTATCCTAAAGCTCGTTTAAATTTGATTAATTATTCAAAAATTTCATTCATTTTTTGACGCAAAGATTTAATTTAAAGACTTAATTATTTAAGTAAGCAAAGGAGGATCAACAGGTTGATTTGATGAAGCTATTTCTTCAAGCTTCGTGAAGCAATTTTATTTGCCTTTGCTTTCTAAAAGTAATGTGTAAAGTTGAATTAAATCTTTGCGTTTAAAAATAATAGAATTTAAAAACTTTAAATGTCAAATTTAAACAGGCTCTTTCAAAAAGAAAAACCACAGACAAAATCTGTGGTTTACTATATTTATAATTTAATTATCAAATTAAATATGGATCACTTCTCCATAAGCAGCAGCAGCAGCTTCCATAATCGCTTCGGATACTGTTGGGTGCGGGTGAATCGATTTGATGATCTCGTGACCGGTAGTTTCCAGCTTTCTGGCAACAACCGCTTCAGCAACCATATCGGTAACGCCATCTCCAATCATATGACAGCCTAACCATTCTCCGTATTTAGCATCGAAAATAACTTTGATGAAACCGTCTGTATTGCCGTTTGCTGTTGCTTTTCCGCTTGCAGAAAGAGGGAATTTACCCACTTTGATTTCATACCCTTTCTCTTTAGCCTGCTTTTCAGTAAGACCAACAGAAGCAACTTCAGGGTGGCAGTACGTACATCCCGGAATATTGCCATAGTCGATTTTTTCGACGTGCATTCCTTTGATTTTTTCAACGCAGGTAATTCCTTCTGCAGAAGCAACGTGTGCCAATGCCTGAGTCGGAATGATATCTCCGATTGCATAATATCCGGGAACTGAAGTTTCGTACCATTCATTTACCAAAACTCTTCCCTTATCCGTCTGGATTCCTACTTCTTCAAGACCAATATTCTCGATGTTTGCAGCAATACCGACAGCAGATAATAAAATATCAGCTTCAAGCGTAATGTTTCCTTTAGCTGTTTTTACGTTAGCTTTTACGCCTTCTCCGCTGGTGTCAACACTTTCCACAGAAGCGTTGGTCATGATCTCAATCCCTGATTTTTTCAGAGATTTTTCTAAGTGCTTAGAGATTTCTTCATCTTCTACAGGAACGATATTCGGCATAAATTCCACCACCGTAACTTTTGTTCCCATTGTATTATAGAAGTCGGCAAATTCTACCCCGATTGCTCCTGAACCTACAACGATCATCGATTTCGGCTGTTCAGGAAGAGATAATGCCTGTCTGTATCCTATTACTTTTTTACCATCCTGAGGAAGGTTCGGCAATTCTCTTGAACGCGCACCAGTAGCGATTATAATATGTGTTCCTGTATATTCGGTTACTTTTCCGTCTTTATCGGTAACAGAAACTTTTTTACCTTTCTGTACTTTGGCGGTCCCTAAAATTACATCGATCTTATTCTTTTTCATTAAGAATTCGATTCCTTTGCTCATTTTATTGGCTACGCCACGGCTTCTCTGAATTACGTTAGGAAATTCAAAACTACCTTCCACTTTATTTAAGCCATAATCTTCAGCGTGATTAATATAATGAAAAACCTGAGCAGACTTTAGCAAAGCTTTTGTAGGAATACATCCCCAGTTAAGGCATATCCCTCCCAAACTTTCTTTTTCGATAATTGCAGTTTTGAAACCCAATTGCGCCGCTCTGATTGCAGTAACATATCCACCGGGACCACTACCGATGACAATAATATCGTAATTCATTAGTTTAAAATTTTATGCGAATTTAAGGAAAAATATTGGATGTTCAGCCTTTCTTAGCTTACAACATAGATGGAATGAAAGACATTATCTTGTATTTAAAAAAAGAAAAGAGAACGCTAATGCATTCTCTTTTTTATTTCCGTTAAGAGGATAAGTTCTCTGTTATGCTTACTCTATCTGGTAGCTCTTAACAGCTTTTTTTCATTCTGATATCTGAGATTAAGGGCTTTCAGCTGATCGCTTTTCATTTTCTTGGTCGCCAGCGGATGATTAAGAATCAACCTTTTTTCAGTGTTATATTTTTTGTCTAATTCCCTCGCCTTACTGTTGTACAGTTCGCTTCTGGAAGGATGCGGAGGTGCGGGAGGACGTAAAGGATGTTTCTGTGCAAAAGCTCCACCTGACAAACCTAAAAGTAAAAGTGTTGGTATTAAAAACTTTTTCATAACTTTTTATTTTTTGAATGATCTTAATTTTAGCCTTATATCATTCAGGTTTATAACGGAATATTTGCATATATCATACCACAATTCAATAAGAATTGTTTACTTATTTTTATTATAGGAAACCCTCCATACTACTCCGCTTACATCGTCGGCAACAAGTATAGATCCGTCAGCAAGCTGAAGTACCCCTACAGGTCTTCCGTAGACGTCTCCTTTTGCTTCATTGGCAATAAATCCTGTAAGAAAAGGCTGATACGGACCTGAAGCCTTACCGTTCGCAAAAGGTACGAATGCTACCTGATACCCTGCGAGAGAAGATCGGTTCCATGATCCGTGTTGTCCGATAAATGCTCCGTTTTTATATTTCTCCGGAAACTGACTTCCGGTATAGAAAGCGAGTCCTAAAGAGGCGGTATGACTTCCCAGCGGAACATCCGGGACAATGGTCTTAGCAACGAGATCAGGTTTTTCTCCTTTTCTTCTCGGATCTTCATTTTTCCCGAAATAAGCATAAGGCCATCCATAAAATGCATTCTGCTTTACACTAGTAAGATAATCCGGAACCAGTTCGTCACCAAGTTCATCCCGTTCGTTGACAACCGTCCAGAGTTCGCCGGTAAGGGGATTCCAGCTCATTCCAACTGGATTTCTCAGACCCGCTGCAAAAATTTTCTCTCCGCTTCCGTCAGGATTTACTTCAAGAATGTTGGCTCTCCGTACTTCATTTTCCATTCCGTTTTCGCCTACGTTACTTCCTGAACCTACACTGATGTAAATTTTAGACTGGTCTTTATTGGCGATTAAATTTCTTGTCCAGTGGTTATTATATCCTCCGGCGGGAAGATTTACAATCTTTTTACCAGGCTGGGTAATTTTTGTATCTCCCGATTTATAGGGATATACCCAAAGTCCATCGGTATTGGCTACGTAAAATTTATCTTTAATAATAAGCATTCCGTAAGGCTGATTGAGCTTATCAAGAAATACGGAAGACGATTCGGGAAAGCCATCCTTATTGGCATCACGATATAAGATGATCCTGTTGGCAGATTTGCCTCCGACTTCAGCATCACTTTTACCGCTGATATCGTTTTTAATTTTCTCTGTTGTGGAACGCTCCGAGTTGGAAAGAACGACAAAAATGTCGCCGTTTTCAGCCTGAATCATATTTCTCGGGCTTTTTATATTATCTGCAAACCGGGTTACGGTAAAACCTTCCGGAGCAACAGGCGATTTTCCTTTGGGCCATCCGATGACATTACTGAATTTGTTTTTGGAGTTCTTCTCGTCAGGTGCAGGCAACTTCAGCGTATCCGTTTCTGTGACGACTTCTTTCTGAGTTGAGGTTTTTTCGTTTTTATTTTCTTTACAGCTGAAGAAAGTCAGCGCCAAAGCTGGTAAAAGATATTTTTTCATAAATTTTAGTGATAATGGTTGATAAGAGACTTGCAAAAACCATTCCTTAGGAATCGATTGGTTTTTCATTTAAACAAATGGATAAAGACTAAATCCTTATTTTTGAAACAGATTTAGAATAACAATATCTAAAAAAAACAGTACAAGTAATTACCTGCACTGTTCAATTTAAATTTGTTTGAATCCTATTTACTATATCAGGAACAATATGTTTGATTATTTTCTGATAATATTGATGAAAGGTTTAAGAAAATATTTTTCTCACTGATGTCGCACAATATGCGATTTAGGCCTGTATTTTTTATCAAGATCTTCTATTATGGCAATGGTCTGATCAGAAATTACATAGGCATCTTTAGTCTTATTTGCTGACTTATTATAGAGATATACAAAATTAAACGGATCTTCAATATGTTTGATCAATTGTTTCTTATACCCTGCCTTTTCAATAATATTAGCCATATAATATCCCGGTATATGCCCGCTTGTATTCCATCCTTTAAACAGTTTATTTAATTTTAACTGTGATTTCTCCAAAGGTTTTGCAGAAAGTAAGGAATCAATATTTTTTAACGTTTTGTAACCGTCAGATAAAAAACTCTCGGGATATCCGCGCTGAAATTCCAGCAAATTTTTAGCATCTTCTCCCTGATATCTTTTGTCTATAAGATCGGCCGACCCTTCATTCAGAATTCTTTGTAGCATACTTACGATGACAAGATCTTCCTGATCAACATCAAAATCCATTCTCGGCCGCAACACATGCTGAAACTCATGGCCACCCAGTATCCCCATTTTATTATAGTCATTGAAATAAGCAGCCAGTAAAGTGTAAATCATCCAGCCATTTTCCACATGGGCATCATTATGAACAGGGATAATCGTAATTTTATATTCCGGAGCTCTTTTATGATCTTTTTTAGGAAGCATCTGATAACTATACTGATAAGAAAGATCAAGATATTTTTCCGGCTGTTGTTCAATGTTCTTAAGATAAGCTTTCATCTTATCTTCATTAATCTTATATTCGTTGATGATGTAGGTCCACCAGTTGTTATAGGGATCTTTGAGCCTTTGCTGTAGTTTTGCTTCATTCTTTGGCATGTAGACTGTTTCCATAATTTTCCTGTAATTATCGATATAAATACTGTCTACTCCCTGATCTTTAAGGTAAACCTGTATGGCTTCATTTTTTATGAAATGCTTCCATTCCACAGGATCAACCGGCTGGTCTTTTCTTAATTTATCCGTAATCCTGAAATACTCCCAACATGCAGAATCGTCAAATTTCTGTGAATATAATAACTGAAATGTATGTAAACTACAAATTATTAAAAGTAATCGTTTTATCATTATTTATAATCCTTATTAATGCAGCAAATATAATTAAATAAGCAAATACAATCATATTATTACTCCACCTCAATATTCTGTTTCAGCGGAAGGTTTTTTGAAGAATTCCCGACAAAAATTCTGTATGTTCCTTTTTCAACAATCCAGTTCATTTTCTCGTCTAAAAACTGTAATTCTTTCACCGGAACTTCAATCGAAACCTGTTTTGCTTCACCTGGTTTTAAATATACTTTTTGAAAACCTTTCAGTTCAATAATCGGTCTTGAAACTGAGGCGAGTAAATCTTTCACATAAAGCTGTAAAACTTCACTACCTGCTTTCGAACCTGTATTCTTTACATTGACTGTGGCAGTAATCGTATCTTTTGTTGTAAACTGTAGTTTGTTTAACTGTAAATCCGAAACTTCAAAAGTCGTATAACTCAATCCGAAACCAAAAGGATACAGCGGTTCGCCACTCAGATCGTAATAATCATTTCCACGTCCGGTCGGATGATGATTGTAAGATAACGGAAGTTGTCCCTCTTCTACCGGAAAAGTAATTGGTAATTTTCCGGATGGATTTTCTTCACCGAATAAAACTTTAGCCACGGCTCTTCCGCCCTCTTCTCCGGGATACCAGACGTCTAAAATAGCTCCGACTTTATCTTTCCAATTGGTCGTTTTAATCGCAGAACCACCCACCAGCACAACCGTGACCGGTTTATTTAATTTTGAAACTTCATCAATAAATGGTTCCTGATTTCCGGGAAGCGCCAATGAAGAACGATCCTGAAATTCACCTTCATGGATTCCTGCAGTTACGATGATATAATCCGCTTGCTCAGCGAGTTGTAAAGCATTTTTAAAGTCTTTCTGATAATCCGGCAGTCCGTAATTCCAGATAAGCTCTATATTGGCTTCACCTCTATTTTCACGAAATTCCACGGTTATATCATACTTTTCATCTTTTTCAAAATCTATTTCAGCTGTTTTGGTCGAATAACTGAGCTTTTCCCAATTGTCAATCAACAGTTTTCCATTCAGAAACAAACGGAAACCATCATTTCCACGAAGTCCCAACTGATACTTTCCGGATTCCGGAGCTTCCAATTTTCCAGTCCAGCGAATGCTGTAATTATCAGGCTGAAGCTTTTCAGGGTTTGGCGAATACAGCGTCCATTTGAAATTCAATTGTTCATCCTGTTTTTCAAAAGCGGGATTTCCTTTCAAATCAGGATTGGAAAAATACATTCCTTTTAATCCTTTCTGATTTTCAAAAGATAAAAAATCAGCAGGAACGGTGACAAACTTTTTCAGATTCCAGTCGATACCTTTTGAATAAGTGATTTCAATATTTTTATTTTTAACAAAATCTTTAATTCCCTCAACAATACTCACTTTATTATTTCCCGGTCCCGAATATCCACCCAATCTTGCATCCACCGCATCAGTCCCGACAATCAGAATCTTTTTTATCGTTTCCGGAACGGGAAGTGTTTTATTGGTATTCTGCAGCAGCACAAAAGATTCAGCAGCCGCTTTTTCAGCTAAAGGTTTATGGTTGATTTTCTTTAATTCCTGAATGTCTTTATCGGAAACATAAGGATTTTCAAACAATCCCAATTCAAATTTTGCCCTTAAAACCCTTGCTACGGCATCATCAATTCTCTCCTGAGAAATTCTTCCGTCTAAAAATGGCGGAATGAACAATTTGTAATGTTTATATTCTGTCTGGAAAATAACATCCAGTCCAGCGTTGATGGCTTGTGCAGAGGCATCGTCGTAATCTTTGGCTGTAAAATGCAGGACATTTGCCCCGCCTACTGCACTGGCGTCACTGATGACAAAACCTTTAAAATTCCAATCTTTTTTTAATTTTTCCGTTAAAAGCCAATGGTTGGCGGTGGAAGGCCTTCCGTCCAGCAGATTGTAGGAAGTCATTACCGAACGGCTTTTTCCCTGTTGAAAGGCTTTTTCAAATGGTATGAGATGCGTTTCTTCCAGATATCTTCTGCTCCAATGGATCGGATACGAATCCCTTCCTCCTTCTCCTACATTTGCTAAAAAATGTTTCGGAGTGGTAACAATTCCCTGCTTTTCAAAAGAGCTTATAAAGCTTACTCCCATTACCGAGGTAAGAAAGGGATCTTCACCATAGGTTTCTTCCGTCCTGCCCCATCTAACATCACTTGCCAAATTGACAACCGGTGTTAAAATTTGTCGAATTCCTCTCAGTTTTGATTCTTTGGCGATAGCTGCAGAAACTTCCTTCATCAATTCAGGATTAAAGGTTGCTGCGAGTCCGATAGCCTGTGGAAAAGCCGTAGCACCCTCACGCATCAATCCGTGCAATGCCTCATCAAAAGGGATAATAGGAATTCCCAGTCTGGATTCTTCGACAAAATATTTTTGAATGGCATTGATTTTCCCGGCCAGCTTTCCTGCATCTTCATTGGCATTATAGGTTAACAATTGTCCTGCCGCTCCGCCTCCCTGATTCCCTGCGCTCACCTGTAACCCGAAAATTCCGTGGGAATATTGATCTTTAGGAACATGATCCAAATCTCCGGGAATCATAAAGCATTGCCAGAATTTTTCTTCAGGAGTCATTCTTTTTAATAAATCCTGAACTCTGGCTTCTACCGGTTGCTTAGGGTCTTTATATAAAGGTTTTTGAGCAGAAATAATTACAGAGCTTAATAAGAATATTCCTATAATTTTAAATCGCATTGTAAAATAATTTTAGTTGTAGAATGTTTAAACTTTATATAACCGCAAAAGTCACAAAAGATGAATTCAAATTTATTTTAAAGTTGATGACTAGAAATGAAAAGGACCACAATAGCTTTAAAAAATCTTCGATTTTGTTCTTTTTAGAACTCTGATTATTCTAAAAAATATTAGCTTAAAAACTTAATAAAAAAATTAATTTATTGATTTCTTAATTTCATCTAGCTTAATAAACTGAAATTCTCAATGTTATCAGATTTCTTTTTAACGCTCCGATTTCCTATGTCGTTTTTGATATCAAATAGTCTACAATTTGAACTATTGTGTAATTTGAATTACTGTTGAATATTTTAGCTGAGTTCTTTCTTCCGGCAAATCAACTTTAATTACATTTCCTGATTGTTTCCATTGAATTTTATTTTTTAATCCTAAAACTTTCATTGATTTTGGTTTAAAATTCTCCGGAATGGTAAAATTTAATGTTGATGGAGCTTCATAATTTGTTTTTTCATCGAGGTGAAAAATATTTATTGTTCTTCCGTCTTTACTTTGGGTGTAATAAACATTGCCTTCGTGATAAGGAGCGACACTCCGTGTTGCAAAAACAGCCGATTGGTTTTTCTCCATCCATGATGAAATTTCTTTTAATCTTTCATAAACAACAGGATCGTAATCACCGTTTGGCCCGGGAGCAATATTCATCAGGTAATTTCCACCTCTTGAAATGATTTTCACCAGTGTTTCAATGATTTTCTGAGAAGATTTGTATTTATCGTTCGGGACATACGAAAATGAATCACCCATCGTAATGCAGCTTTCCCAGGGAATCGGGAGCGGTTTTTCCGGAACTGCCTGTTCGGGTGTTACATAATTTTCCCACTTTCCGGGAACGGTGCGATCTACGATGATGATTCCGGGCTGATTTTTCCGGGCCATCGTCCCTATTTTATCCATATCGATATCCTGTTCCACTTTGATGGTTCGCTGCCATTCGACATTGGGATCAATGGTGTAGAATGGGCGCACCCAGCCTCCGTCCAGCCACAGAATGTCTATTTTTCCGTAATTTGAAGTGATTTCATTCAACTGATTAAAGGTAAAATTCTTAAAACTGTTCCATTTCTCAGGATATTTTTTCGGATCATAATTCACATTACGGTCTTTTGGCGGAAAGTAGGACCACCAGTAGTCATCGGAATGCCAGTCGGGTTTTGAAAAGTATGCTCCGATCTTAAACCCTTCTTTCCGGAACGTGTTGAAAATTTCTCTGGTAACATCTGCTTTCGGATTTTTGGAAAAAGGCGTTTTTGGAGAGGTTATTTTATAATCCGACTGTTGTGTATCGAACATGGCGAAGCCATCATGATGTTTTGTAGTGAATACCACATATCTCATTCCTGCTTTTTTTACGGCATCCGCCCATTTTTGAGGATTGAATTGAGTCGGGTTGAAAGTCGTCTGAAGATTTTCATAATTTTTTACGTATTCGTAATATGATTTCCCGTGTTCGGGTTTTCTTTGGGTCCAGGATTCATCTTCTGGGCAAAGGCTCCAGCTTTCAACAATTCCCCACTGGCTGTATGTTCCCCAGTGCATGAAAAGACCAAATTTCAGATCCTGCCAGTTTTCGAGATTTTGTACCACCAAGGGATCGTCCGGTTTCTGATATCCTTCTGAAACATTGTGGGCCTGTGAAAAAAATACGGATGAGGTAATGAATGCGGAAAGAAATACGGTTTTAGTTTTTAGCCTGATGAACATGAAGTTTTCGTTTTTGCTAAATTAGTGTTTAGCAAGAAAATTTTACCATAAAGAACCAAAAATTTTAACACATTAACTTTTTCGGGTTTTCTTCGGATCATCTTCGGGTCGGCTTCGGAAAAACGGTACTTTTTCCGAGGAGTTCCCGAACAACACCCGAAGGATTATCGAAGACATTTGATTATCTCTTAAAAATTCCATTTTTTTTCATCAATTTATTTTTATTAAAATGGTTTTATGGAAGATTAATTTTTCTTAAAATCAATTGAGACAGGAATAAAAACAATCTGCTAATACTAAGCTGTAAATATTATTCATAGAAGCTGTTTCCAGCATTTTTTTCATCATATTAAATTCATTTCATTTTCTTTGTCCGGAGATATATTTTTTCTAATTTCGCATCGGATTTTAGAAAACTTCCAACCTGAAAACAGGAAAATGCATCTTTAAAATAATACGACATCTTTTGTCGTGTGTAAGCATTCGTTTTGCAGCAATGGAAAAAATTTCCTAAGAACCGAAGTCAATAAAAAAACAAAAACATGATGAAAACATATCCTTATCGGACCATTTCTCCATAACGCTTCAAATTCTAATACCGGAATTCTGTATTCTCAGACCTTTTTAATTTTAAACAATAATAATACTTATCACTAAACACTTTGTATGAATAAATTCTACTCAGGGGCAATTTTCTTATGCTCCGTTTTGGGAATTTCTGCCCAAGAAGTAGTCTGGCAGAAAGACATTCCCTCTTCCACGCAGGAGTTTCTCTCGCAAATTACCCCAACCATTGATCAGCAGTATTTAATTTCGGGAAGTTCTATTGTTCCTTCTAAAGATTCTGGAAACGGACAAAACAGGGGGTATGACCTTCGTTTGATGAAGCTTAACCAGCAGGGAGAGACCGTTTGGGAAAAATATTTCTCAG